>OZ242025.1:0-2443739 GCA_965204895.1 Dehalococcoidia bacterium | reverse complement strand
AGTTCATTGTCGTGGTCGGCCCAGCTCAGCTGAGCCAACCGGGACGTTAGGCCGCCTGGCAGCACGGACTGGAAGGTGACGAAGTGATAGCTGAACTCCTGCCCGTCCTCCGTTGCCATGTGGCCGTTGAAATACCACCACTCCAGGTCGGTGAAATGTGCGCCCTCGTCCCGGGGCAGCTGCACCAAGACTTCGGGCGCAGGCGTCACGATTGCTGGAAGGGATGTGGCCGTTGCCGATAGTTCAGGAGACGGCTCAGGTGGAGAAGTCGGTGTAGCAGTGGGCCGTGGGGATGGCGTCGGAGTAGGAGCAAAAGTGGGAGTGGCGGTGGACACAGCGGTTGCCGTAGGAGGCGCTTCCGGCGAGACATCGGCGTCTTGGGAGCAGGCCGCCGCAACGACAATAAGCAAGACAAGAGCGAACGGGAAGGAGACGAGTCGTATGCGGTCGGGGCTAAGCATCACCTTTCCAGGACTATACCACAGAATCGACCGACGCCGCGGGCTGGCCTGACGTGGGCGCCCTGCCTGGAGCTTGGCGACTTGTTCTGCTATGGTTAAGTCCTGCGCGTGTCGATTGAATCGGCTTTGGGCGCCAGGAGGAAGCTGGACGGCCATGACCAACCCGCTTGACTTGAGAGAGATAGACTCCATAGTCCTGGCAGGAGGCCAGAGCGCCCGCATGGGCGTGCCGAAGGCGCATCTGCCCTTTGGCGACTCTACGCTCATCGAGACGGCGCTCGCCACTCTACGGCCTCTCTTCAGGATGGTTTACGTGGTGGGCCGCGACCGGGAGCGACTGGCCGGCCTGGGCGCTACGCTGCTCATTGACGACCGAGACGATCAAGGCCCCCTGGCAGGTCTTGCCCGGGGACTCTCGGCCTCCGATGGGCCGTGGTGCTTTGCGGTGGGCTGCGATATGCCATTCCTGTCGCCGCGGGTCATCCGGCGCATGGCGAGCTTCATCGACGACTGCGACGCGCTGGCGGCAAAGGTCGCAGGGCGCATTCAGCCTCTGCACGCCTTCTACTCCACCGCCTGCCTGCCCGCGGCCTTGGGGCTGCTGGAAAAGGGAGATACGTCGCTCAAGGGCCTGCTTGAGGCGTGCAAAGTCCGCTCCGTTGACGGCGTTGAGTTCCACGACCTGGACCCGGAGCTGGCTTCTTTCAAGGACCTGGATACGGAGGAGGAATACAGGGCAGCCCGGCTAATGGTTGAGCGCAAGGGCGGTCTGGAGCCTGAAGACGGGACAACGCAGTGAGCCTCGAAGTGCGCTTCCGGCCTACTCAGATGTGGGTGTCTGCACTTTGGGAAGCCCGACCGCGTAACGTGCTCTTGCACATCATTTATCCTATAGAATACAATTGAGTCGATGGTCGAGATTCGCCAGACCGTTGCCTACGCCCGCTGGTTCGGCAGGCTTCGTGACAGGGAAGCCAGAGTGCGTATAGATGTCCGCATCCGGCGGTTGTCCCTGGGAAATCCGGGAGACGTGAGGCCAGTAGGAGAAGGAGTTTCGGAGATACGAATCGATTATGGGCCAGGCTACAGGGTGTACTTCGTGCAGAGAAGCAATAGCTTGATCGTCCTCCTGGCAGGAGGGGACAAGGACAGCCAGGAGCGAGACATACGAAGGGCGCTGGATCTGGCAAGAGAACTGTAGGAGGTATCAGCTATGGCAACTACGCAGACCCTGCCGTGGGACCCGGCGGAGCACCTCAAGACAGAGGAGGACATGGCCGCCTATCTGAACGCCGCCCTGGAAGATGGCGACCTGGGTCTTATCATGGCAACGCTGGGTGACATCGCTCGCTCCCGCAGGATGACTCTGGTCGCACAGGAGACGGGGCTCGGTCGGGAGAGCCTATACAAGTCACTGTCCGCCAACGGCAACCCTGAGTTCGCCACCGTTCTCAAGGTGGTTCAAGCCTTGGGACTGAGCCTCCGCGCAGCCGTTGCGACTGGAGAAGCCAGCGAGCCAGGAAGTCCCTGACTGGCAACTCAGCGCCGTGTATCGCAGGAAGCAGCCAGTCGCCGGGATACCGGGCCGTACCCCGACGACTAGCGTATTTTTGTAATCTTTTACTCCCCGGCCGCCTCAGCGGCGGTGCGCACCCCGCCCCGGGACGCCAGCGCGCTCTGTATCGCCTGTCGCTCCTCCGACTCCCGCTCGGGGGAGAACCTGACCAGGAACACCAGCGCAGACGCCGCGAGCACAACCAGCCCCACTATCATCAGCGCTCCCTGGGTCTCCAGGGACTCCATCCTGAACAGGAACCCGAATGACACCGCCCCGGCGTTGCCTCCCGCTCCCACGATTCCGGCCACGGAGCCAAGGGCCCTGCGGTTTATGAACGGCACCACGGAGTAGGTGGCTCCCTCGGACATCTGCACAAACAGGCTGAACACTATCATCGCGCCCACCGCGAGCACCAGTGAGGACATCTGGGAGAAGAGCAGCAGCGCAATGCCCTCAATAACCCTGTCCAGCGCCGCCTCCCAGCTTGCCGGCTTGAGGTCGCCGTCCGCGGCGCGTATTAGGGGGGGTGAGCAGCCTTTCGGGGTGGGCCATGGTCTGTGCCGCAGTCCAGCCCTTGACGCACAGGGCCCCGCGGTTGACTGGAAACTCAGGGTCGCCCGATACCTCCAGCTGCCCGGAAGCCAGGGAGATGTTCATGCCGCACTGGAACGCGCAGTAGGGGCAGTGCGTAGCCGCGGCAGCCGATTTCGTCTCTGTTTGCAAAGCCATACTCTATTCCCTGCAAAGTGAATACAGAGCCTAGAGTATGTGAAACTATGTACAAGCGTGTTTCCAGCACGTAACAGGACTATTACTCCCGTGTAAACATCATGTAACGCGGTGCGGTGGCGGGTGGTAATTGGAGCTAGGCGTTCTGCCCAAAGACCAGGCTTCCCGCCTTCATAAAGCGCAACGCCTGGGCGACTGCGTCTGCGATGAGATCGCCGCTGCGTGCCGACGCCTCATCCAGGGTCATGGGGGCGCGCAGTATGGACACCACCGCATCGATGCCCTCCGCGTGTACGTCCTTGAACCCTTTACCCAGAGAACCGGCTATCGCAATCACCGGGATGCCTCTCTGCTTCGCTCGCCGCGCCACACCGATAGGAGCCTTGTTGTAGACAGTCTGAAAATCAATCTGGCCTTCACCAGTGATTACCAGGTCCGCCCCCTCCAGCTTGACGTCCAGCCCGACCTGGTCCAGCACGATGTCCACTCCCGCCCGCAGAGTGCCCTTGAGGAAGGCCATCATCCCCCCGCCAAGGCCGCCCGCCGCGCCAGAGCCGGGAACGGCGTCTACGCTCACTCCGATGTCGCGCTCAACCACCCTTGCAAAGTTCCTCAAGGCGGCGTCCAGCTGCTCCACCATTTTGGGTGTGGCCCCCTTCTGCGGGCCGTACACCGCCGAGGCACCCTCAGGGCCGGTGAGGGGATTGGATACGTCGCACGCCACTGAGAACCGGGCCTCTAGCGCCCTCTTATCCAGTCCTGACATATCTATCCTACGGAGGTCGGCGAGGGCCGCGCCTCCCGCCGGAAGGTCTTTGCCATTCGCATCCAGCAGGCGCACGCCCAGGGCCTGGGCCATCCCCGCCCCGCCGTCGTTCGTCGCGCTTCCGCCAAGTCCCACGATGAAGCTGCGGAACCCGGCGTCGAGCGCCTCGCGGATCACCTCGCCCAGCCCGTAGGTGGTCGCACGCAGAGGGTCGCGTTCATCGGGGGAGAGGAGCGCAAGGCCGGAGGTTCGCGCCATCTCAATGACGGCCGTCCGCCCGTCGCCGAGCGCGCCCCACTCCGCGGAGACGGGCTTTCCGATGGGGCCGGTCACCGTCGCCGAGCGGATGTCCCCGCCCGTCGCCTCCACCAGAGTCTCCAGCGTCCCGTCTCCGCCGTCCGCCACGGGCACAAGTACGGTCTCGGCGTCCGGGACAACTCGCAGCGCCCCCTCCTCCATTGCCCTGGCGGCATCGAGCGCTGAGATGCTTCCCTTGAAGCTCTGCGGTGCGATGACGATCTTCATTACCTGCCTTCCGTTGCAAGTGTGCCGTAGGGATACTATACCAGTGGCGGGAGAGCTTGCGTAGCCTGCATGGGAGTGAGGGCCAGATTGGGGAACCCTGTATCTACAGCCGGTAAGAGACGCTATTCTCGTAGCTCAGAGGTTGACACCACCTTGCTACCTCGTTATGGTAAGTATCGGTACATCTGTCCGATGTCAGTTCGGGAACCCTACAATGCCATTCAAGCTCTCAAAAACCCTGAAGGACAGGCCAAGCACATCCGCCGTCGATCCTAGCATACGGGAATACGAGGATCGATTCAGGATGGCCCAGGATGGCGCATTGGAGAATGCAGAGGGCGACCACGAGAAGTTCAACAACCTCTACTACGACCTGGTCACTGATTTCTATGAGTTCGGATGGGGCAAGTCCTTTCACTTTGCGCCGCGCGTCCCCAGGGAGAGCTTCAAAGACTCGCTTGTTCGCCACGAGCGCTCTCTGGCCGAGTCTCTCGGGCTCAAACCAGGGATGGTCGTCGCCGACATTGGCTGCGGTGTTGGCGGGTCTCTAATGGAGATAGCCCGTTTTTCCGGCGCAAAGATCGTTGGCGTCAACAGCAATGGCTACCAGCTGGAACGCGCCCGAAGATTGGTGGAAGAAGCGGAGCTGGCGCATCTGGTAGAGTTCCTACACTGCGACTTCCTGCAGGTCGACGCTCAGGACGAGTCCTTCGACGCCGTCTACTCTATCGAGGCGACCTGTTGCGCGCCAGACAAGCTGAGTATATATGGGGAGATCTTTCGGCTGCTGAAGCCCGGGGCGCGCTTCGCAGCTTATGAATACTGCATGACCGATCCCTTTGATGCAAGTAATCCCCACCACCTGAAGATCAAGGCCGACATCAAGCTGGGAGGTGGGCTGCTCGTTATCGACGACCCACAAACAGTGAATGACTCCCTTCGGTCGGTGGGGTTTGAGGTGTTGGAGACGCGGGACCTCTCAATACAAACCGGGCCGTCCGTTCCCTGGTATCAACCCCTGGTCGGTTCGGGCATTTCCTTTGCAAGTTTTCGTAGCACGCGGTTCGGACGCTTCGTTACCCACAATACGTTGAAGGCGCTTGAAGCTCTCCGCCTTGCACCGAAGGGGACCGTCCGCGTATCGGAGACCTTGAACCTGTGCGCGGCGGCCATGGTGGAGGCGGGACGGCTCGGCATCTTCACGCCGATGTACTTCATCCACGCCCGCAAACCTGCCTAGCGGTTTCCGGCCATCCCACATCTCGGCTTCAGGACAAGGGGCAGCAGCCCGTCCCGGTTTCTGAATGCCATGCAGCCAACGGCATTTGCGCAGGGATTGGGAGTGTAGTAGGATACAAAAATCCTACATCGCATCACTAGGTGTCCTTCCCTGGCATTGAGAAGGGCTCAATTCAAAGAGATGACGAGGTGACATTGTCCACTACACTCATTAGCAGGCTGTTGGCGCCCGCGTTGATAGCCGCTTCCATGCTCTTGGCCGCCGCGTGTGGAGAGGAGGCCACTCCTGCGCCTGAACTCACTCCCACTCCGGCTGCTACTCCAACTCCCACTCCGGCGCCCACGCCCACTTCAAGAGTGGAAGATTTACTTGAGGCAGTGAGTTCCAGTATCGCCAACATGTCTTCAGCCAAGTTCAGTATGGTAGACGAAACGGAAACCGGAGCCCTGTTCTTCGGAACGACTTTCAAGAGGATGGAAGCGGAGGTGGAGGACCTCGGCAGCGTCAAGATGCAGGTGGAGGTGGAGACCCCGAATTTTGGGTTTGTGCAGATTGGAATAATAAAGGTCGGGGATCAGGCCTTCTTGAGGTTTTCCGATGACGCCCCGTGGACCCCTCTGCCCCCGGACCAGGTGCCATTTGAGTTTGCAGGGTTGCCCGTTGTTTTTTCCAACCTGCCTGGAACCGTTCAGCATGCGGCCGTTAAGGGCCAGGGAACCGTTAAGGGCGCCAGGACCGTTGTCGTTGAAGTAGTCGTTGACTCCGAGGCCCTGCTGCCGCTCGTCACGACTGCTGACCCGGGTCACGAGATAACTGTGACGTTGTGGATTGACGAAGCGGGGTTTGTACTGCGACAGATAAGGCTCGTGGGCCAAATCTACAACGACGACGAGCCGGAGACCTCCCGTCTTCTAACCATAGAAGACATCAACGTCCCCGTTGACATCGAGCTTCCGGACATAGCCTCCGGCCAGTGAGCGCCGTGCAGTCTACCATCGTCCGCCTGAGGTCATCACAGTCGGTTGTACTGGGCATCCTCTGCCTGGGAGTATTTTCGACCGCCCTGGACCAGACCGTGGTGGTCGCCGCTTTGCCCCTCTTGATGGTGGACCTGGAGATTCCCCTTACGGACCTGGACAAGGCGTCCTGGATCATAACCGGGTATCTGATCAGCTACACCGTGGCAATGCCGCTGGCGGGGCGTCTGTCCGACGTGTACGGCCGCGTCAGAATGTTCCAGGCGGCGCTGGTTGTATTCGCCGTCGGCTCGGCGCTGGTGGCGCTTGCGCCCAACTTTGCCTGGATTGTGCCCGCAAGGGTGATACAGGCGGTGGGGGGCGGCGCTACGGTGCCCATAGGACTGGCAATGGCCGTGGCAGCCGTATCCACCGAGAAGAGGGGCATTGCCATTGGACTGGTGGCCGCCTCCGCTGAAGCCGGGTCCGTTGTGGGCCCTCTCTACGGGGGGACCATTATCGAGTGGATTGGCTGGCGTTGGATATTCTGGTTCGACGTACCCCAGAGCCTCTTCCTCATTGCGCTCATGGCCGTACTGCCTAACCGCGCCAATCCAGAGGCCAGAATGGACTACCTGGGAGGCTTGACTCTTGGAGTGGCGCTCACAGTTCTGACAGTTGCGCTTGCACAGAGAAGCATTTTCACGGCTGAGTCCGCCCTACCTTACTTTACGCTGGGCGCGGCGGCTATTCTCATTGGAGTCCTGATAGCGGTGGAGAGACGGGCGGTCCAGCCTCTGTTGGCGTCATTCCTGTACACCTCCAGGGCGTTTGTATCTTCCAACGTTGCGCAGTTTCTGGTTGGCGTCGCGCTGATAATGGCGCTGGTGTGCGTTCCCCTCATGGCCGGGACGGTCATGGAGAAGGGGCCGTTGGAGAGCGCTCTCAGCCTGGTCCGGCTCACGGCCGCCATTCCCGTGGGCGCCCTGGTGGGAGGCTACATTCTCAGGTGGGCGGGAGTGAGAGAGGTGTGTATAGTGGGGCTTGCGCTGATGGGAACGGGCCTGCTGTTCATGAGCGGCTGGGAGACGGACGTTAGCGAGGTCAGGCTGACCATGCCCCTGGTGACTGCGGGCTTGGGATTTGGCCTGGTGATTCCCCCGATAGGCGTCAGCGCCCTGAGCGCGTCGCCCAGCAACTACTGGGGAGCGGCGGCTTCACTGGTCACCGCGTCCCGCATGGTTGGGATGGCGCTGGGGCTTGCGGCCCTGTCCGCCTGGGGCATAGAGCGCTTCTACACCCTTACCTCTGATGTAAGTCTGGGATTGAGCTTTGAAGAGACCGAGGCCATACTGATAGAGGCCGGCGTCACCGTCTTCCAGAACCTCTTTATGATATCGGGCTTCCTGTCCCTGATTGCCATTGTGCCGGCGCTGTTGATGAGAGTGGAGGAAGCCGGCGAATCGGGTGGCAGCGCCTGAGGTGGTGTACTGATGCAGCGAATTGCAATTATTGGCGGAGGCATAGCGGGGCTGGGCGCCGCATGGGCGCTCCATCACCACCCGGACCGCTTTGACTTCCGGCTGTTTGAGGCCCGGGAGCAGATAGGCGGAAACGCCTTCACAGCCGACATGCCGCAGGACGACGGCAGCTATGTTCCCTTTGACATCTCCGTCACCGCCTGTATTCCGTCGGTATATCGCCACTTCCTGCTGCTGATGGAACGCTTCGGCGTTGACCTGATCGACACCAGGTTCAGCTACAGTGTGAAGTACGGCGACGGCATCTACGCCCACGATTACGACTCCGGCGTCAAGGAGCAGCTGCGGCCCGAGATCGAGAGATTCCAGCAGCTGTTGAAGTTCTTGCACAGAGTCGGCTGGCTGACCCGTTCCAGGTCAAGGCTGCTGAACGCTCTGAACCCGTTCAACTACATCAGTATGGGGGCGCTACTGACTCTGGGTGGGTTCTCTGAGGACTTCAGGTACAAGATTCTGAAGCCTATGTTCATCAATTTTGTGCTGGCAACCAACATATTTGACATGCCCGCGTCCCTCTTCGCCAGGTACCTTGAGTTCTTCGATATCGAATCCGCCACGCCCATGCAGACGTGGGACCAGGGAACCCGCCGCATCTATGAGAACCTGACCGCCGATTTTCGAGACAATATCCACCTCAACCGGCCCGTCCGAAAGGTGTACCGACAGGCCGACTGCGTTGTGGTAGAGGACGAAGGCGGCGCTCAGGAGACCTTCGATGAGGTCATCTTTGCCTGCAACGCAGACCAGACGCTGGCCATACTCGACGCTCCCACGTCGCTGGAACGCTATATTCTCTCGAGGATACGCTACGACGACGAGATACATCATAGGGCCGTCGTCCACTATGACTCCTCAGTCCTCCCCGACAGCGAGGTGAAGGCCCTGGAGACCAGGAGCAACCACATTGAGCAGTACGGCGCGAAGCCGGACAACTACGAAATCACGTACATCATGCACAACCAGCAGCCCTGGGCGCAGGCGTCGGACAAGCCGTGCCTGGTGACCTACAACCCGGCCAATCCCATAGACGAAGGGAAGATCATCTTGGAGCGGGGCTTTCAGCACATAGTCCACGACGTGCGGCACGTGGTTCTGCTGGTTCCCCTGTTCCGCTTCATCCAGGGCAGGAGACGCACGTGGCACTGCGGCGCACACACGCTCATCAACAGCCAGGAGACCTGCCTTGTTACGGGGCTGGCTGCCGCAAGACAGCTTGGCGCGGACTACCACTTTGACGATGCAGAAGCAAGGCGGTGGTTCAACTACTACGGGGGCCTCATGTACGGCTCGCGGTTCAGGAAGGCGTAGCCCTAGTCGTCCGGGTCCATGTAGAACTGGGCGCAGTAGGCTCGGAAGGGCATGATCTTGCCGTCGGAGCGGCAGAGGCGCGGGCGGGACCGGTATCTCTTGTTGCTCCAGATCACCACGTCCTGAAGCACGTCATCCTTCTGCTGGGATGCGATGAACCTGTTCATGATGGGAGCGCGCATCTTCTTCGGAAGGAACCCCAGGCCCGCGAACATCCGCTTGGGATTGGGGATCTCCTTCACTTGGGAGACCAGCGTCATGTCGACGAGCTTGCCGTCGACCGGCGTTGCCAGTACCCACAGGCGCAAGTCCATCCCTATCGACTGCTCGTGCACCTGAACGTAGGAGTAGCCGAGCCCCAGGACCTTGACTCTGGCCGAGCAGTCAAAGGTGAGGTTGGAGACTCCGGCGATCCTGCGGACTCTCTTGAAGTCGAAATGGGCCTCAAGGGAGGGGCCTTCCACAGATACCTCCAGGACGGGGTTCACGTTGTCGTAGCCGTGGACGTACCTCAGGTGGGCCAGATCCACCACGTTCTCCGTTGTATCCTGTGGATGGCCGGGAAAGCGGAGGGTATTGATCTTATAGTTGCTCCATCCCTCCTGCTCCGGCGGAACTATGGGCAGGCTCCATTGCGGCGCTCGCCCTCCAATGCCCCACCAGGCGAAGACCAGGCCGTTGACTTCCTGCGTCTCAAAAACCCCCAGCTTTGCGGTCTTGGGTGGAGGGGCGTAGGGAGTGGCTACGCACTGTCCGGTTGCGTCGAACTCGTAGCCGTGGAAGGGGCAGACCAGCCGGCCGTCGCGTATGCACCCGCCTGCTCTTGGCCCCAGGTCCGCGCCCAGGTGCGGGCAGAAGGCCTCTGCTACACAGATACGCCCATCCTTGTCGCACCACACGACTATCTTCTCGCCCATCCACGTCTTTTCAATGAGCCTGGCCTTCTCTATGGCCTGACGGGGCCCAATAAAGTACCAACCCTCGGGGAAGGGGGACGGCAACGTGTTCTCCGGGAGCTGCGCCCGCCGGTTTATTGAGGACCGCCGCGCCTCGCGCTGGACCCCGGTTGAGATACTTCCTCCCGAAGCTCCGTTTGCGTCTGGATCATACTCTGCGTTGGACACTTACGCTTTCCTCGCCACTTGTGCTATAGTTATTATGCATAGTTATACTATATAGTCCAAGTATATCAGTATAGTTGCACAGGGAACAAGGCTAATGACCATCACAACAGACGAAGTAGCAACCCAACAGCTGAGCCTGCCGGAGGAGTTGCTTCTGACGCTCCTGAATCAGGAGAGCGGCTACTTTCACCAGGTGCCCGGATGGGACTTGAACTGCGCCGTCATTGGGTCTGTGCTCGCGGAGCTCTCGCTCATGGCCCGCATTGACACGGATGAGCAATCCCTGGTCCTTTGGGACAAGACGGAAACGGGCAACCCAGCACTTGACCCTATCCTGAAGGAGATTGCAGAGGAACCGGTCCAGCGGAACGCCCAGTACTGGATTGAACGGCTCTCTCCCCATGCGGAGTCGATCATTGATATGACTCTGGACCGCCTGGTTGATATGGGAGTCCTGGAGCATCACCACGGCGAGTTCTGGACGCTGACTCGCAATACCCTGCAGAGCGACCTGCTCACAAGCTCCGAAGATGACACTGCCGCCCAGTTTGTCAAAACTCGCATTGCCAGGGCCATCTTCAGCAACGAGATTCCGGACCCGCGAGACGTCATCATCATATGCCTTATCAACACCTGCGACGTTTTTCGCTTCATGTTCCAGCTTGACGACGAATCCGAAGAGCGGATCAAGTTCATCTGCAATATGGACCTGATAGGCCGCTCCATTGCCAGCGCGGTCTCCCACAATCTCGCAGGCCCCCTGCTCAGACGCTACGCCCTGACCAAGGAGATTCCGACGGTCTCGCTGCGCAAGGCGGTGTTCAATCCACACCTCAGAGCAGGAAATTTCCCCGCTCTTTTTGCCGACCTGGCGGAGGAGTACGGCCCCGTGTTTCAGGTCCGTCCGCCTTTTGCGCAGCCCATGATCTTTCTGGCCGGGGTGGAGACCAACAACTGGGTGCACAAGAGAGGGCGCATGCACCTGAGGACCAAGGACTATTTTGCCGACTTCGAGAAGGTCTACGGCGCTTCCGGGGTAATGCCCTCCCTGGACGGCGCCGATCACTTTCGGATGCGGAAGTCAATGGCGCCGGCGTACTCCCGCGTGAGACTGGAAGAGCAGTTGGACATTCTGTATAGCAGTGCGCGGAAACACATATCGGGCTGGAAGGTTGGGGACTCCACTTCTGCAACGACGATGAGCCGGCAGATGATCAACTCGCAGCTCTCGCCCCTATTCATCAGCGTTGACTCTCAGGACGTCTTTGACGACCTGGTCAAGTACAAGGAGCGCGCGCTGATGGTTCACATTATAAAGATAATGCCCAAGTTCATGCTCAAAACTCCGGGCATGAGGCGCCGCTTCAAGGCCGTTGACACGCTGCTTGAACGGGTCCAGTCCGTGCATACGCCCGCACAGCGGGCCGGCGCCCCGCGGGACCTTGCGGACGACTGGCTCAGCCTGCACGCAAGCGACCCGCAGTTTGTGCCGGAGACAACTCTGCGCTTCCAGCTTGCGGCGGCGCTCATAGCCAGCGTGTACCTTGGCGATGGGCTCAGCTTTGCCATCTACGCCATGGCCTCACAGCCTGAGCTCTACGCCAGAATCCAGGAGGAAGCTGACGCCATGTTCGACAACGGCGACCCCTGCGGCGAGGACTTCAACCCGTCCAACATAGACGTCACGCACCGCTTCCTCATGGAGACCCTGCGCATGTACCCCATTGTCCCCATGGCCATCCGCAACGTGATGAATACGTGCGTGGTGGAGGGCTACGAGTTGCCGGTGGGGTCGCGGCTTTTCATCGGAACAACTGCCTCCCACTACATGAGCGACGTCTTCCCGGACCCCTTCACCTTTGACATCGACCGCTATCTGCCTCCGCGCAACGAGCACCACAGCCCCGGGTACGCGCCCTTTGGGCTGGGCACTCACACCTGCCTGGGATCCCGGTGGATGGAGCTTCAGTTGGCGGTCAACGTACTGATGATAGCGCACTACTTCAACATTGAGGTTGATCCTCCGGACTACAAGCTCAAGTTCAACCCCATTCCGTCAATGAAGCCGAGCAAGGACCTGAAGTTCCGCATTGCAGAGCGGAGGCGCGAGATAAGGGTCTAAAGCGGCTTGCGAGCCAGGAAACAGTACAACGGCGTGAAGACCCCGGCCTTGCCGCCTGCCACATAGGCGTTGGCGGTGCGGTCCATCAGCTTGACCACCTCCGCGGACCCCTTCGGGAACATCCTCAGCGTCTCTGCCACCTGGAATACGCCGGCCAACGCCTTGCGGCCCAGCGGAGTCCTGCGCATGAAGTTGCCCACCGTCTTGCCCCGGGTCTCCATGGGCTGATACCACGGCGTGGTCGGATCGGCCTCCTCTACGGCCTGATCCTTTGCCTCAATGACCTGAAATCCCGCCGCTTCAAGGTCCCTGTTCACCTCGCCCATGTTTGCAATATCCTTGAGCGCAATGCCGTGCATCAGCTCCTGCTTGAGGGCCCGGTGCCGATTGTCGTTGGGGTTGAACTTGTCCGTCATGCACATTTCCTGACCCCAGAAGAGGGCTCCGGGTTTCAGCACGCGGTATATCTCGGCGAAGGCGCCCGCCTTGTCCGGGGCATGGCAAGTCGATTCAATCGCGTATCCCCGGTCGAACGCGCCGTCCGCGATGGCGCCCATGTCCATGAAGCTGCACGCGAGGTAGTCGACCATGTGGTTGATCCCCGCCTCTGTGTTCAGAGATTTCGCCTGCTCCAGCTGGACTTCACTGCTATTGACCCCCACAACCCTGACACCGGCCTCCCGGACGACACGGCGCATCGGGCCGCCAATCCCGCAGCCGATATCGACCACTGTCATGCCCTCTTGCAGCTCCAGTTTGTCTATCATCAGCCGCTGGTGGCGGATCTTGGACTCCTCCAGGCTCTCCCGGGGCGATAGCGGGGCAAAGTGAAGGGACTCGCCCCAGCCAAAAACCATGATCTCGTTGCAAAGGTCGTAGTATTCCCTGACGGTTTCGGCGTGGTCGTAGCCTGTCGAGCCGGCAGCCTCCGCGCGCTCTGTCCATCCATCGAAATTTTTCACTCGGCCGGGGACGTAAGATCCACGGTACGCGGCCCTCAGCCCTTTGGATAGTTTGTGTAGTTGCATAAGCCTCTCTCTTCTACGGCGCGTTCGGCCCCGTCTCGTGGCGGCGGTGCACGTCCTCAATTGCCACGTCCAGGTCGCTCCACATGCGCTCCACCATTGAGCGCAGCCGCATGTTCTGGTACGCGCCCCACACCACCATCGCCGGCAGCACAACCGTGACGGACACTATCAGGGAGTAGACTATGGTGATGGTCGCCGTGATGCCGAACTGCTGAGACGCCTGCAAGGGAGAGGCTATCAGCACCCCGAAGCCAAAGGCCGTGGTCAGCGCGGAGCCCAACAGCGCAGAGCCTGTGGTCGCCAGGGTGCGCACGGCCGCTCTCTCCGGGTTGCGCAGGCGGGCGAACTCCTCCCGGTAGCGGTGAATTACGTGGATGGTGTAGTCCACCCCAATGCCTATGGACAGCGCCGTGATGATGGAGGTGATCAGCGTATATGGAATGTTGAGCAGCGCCATGGTGCCCAGAACGCTGATGAGGACGAGCACTATCGGCCCCACCGCGACTATGCCCAACGAGGGCTGGCGCAGCGTCACCCAGAAGAAGATTGAGAGGATGCCCAGGGCAACGGCAATGGTGGTGCCTATGGCCTCGGTCTGCCGGTTCGTGATCTGGTCCGTGACCGCCATGGCGACGACATTGCCGGAGGTGGCTGTGATGGCGCTGTCATCTCCTGGCCACAGGGCCTCTATGTCCTCCTGAAGCGTCCGGGTTTGAGCCGGGCTTCCCAGGTAGGTCGGGAACTGGAGCAGCATGACATCGATGCCGTCCGGGTTGTTGACAAGAAGGTTTGACAGGCCGGGTTCCCTCTTAAGAAGCTCGTCGATGAACTTCTGCATCAGTACCGGGTCGAGCTCCACCCCTACAGTGGATTCGTTGAAGAGCGCTTCAAGCTCCGGGTCGTACAGGTCGCCGGGCTCCCCGGAGTCGTCTATCCAGTCTCTCATGTGAGAGTAGTAGGATTCCTGGATGGGCCCCGCCGCCGCGCTCGGACGGCGCTCCGGGTCCTCAAACGCGTTCGTGAGGTCCTGGAGGTTCAGAAGCGTACGGGTCTCCGTGACCTCGGCCTTCAGCAACACGCTGGCAAGCTCCGTGGAGCCGCCGACCGCCGCCTCCAGGGTGTTCATGTCCTTCAGCACGCTGCCGCCCCTGGGCAGAACGTCCTTGATGCTGAACTCTGAATGCAGCCCCCTGGCGGCAAACCCCATTGCAATTGTCACCGCGAGCACGACGACAAGGTAGGGCACGGGCCAGCGCGTAACGCTTCTGCCAAGCTTCTCCGCCAATTGACTGATGCCGGGCAGCGCGTTCGATATCGGGCGGGCCGGTGACAGCCTGCCGCGCGCCTCTCGACGCCGGTCGATGATCGTGCGCCCCGCCGGGATCAGCGTCAGCATCACTATCAGGCTCATGCCCACGCCAAGTCCGGCCACGACGCCAAAGTCGGCAATTACGCCGATAGGCGAGAACAGGGTCGCCAGCAGGCTGACAATTGTCGTGACGGCGGCCAGGGTCAGAGGGACGGTGACGTTGCGCAGCCCTATGCGTATCGCCTGCAGGACCGTCTCTCCGGCAACTCGCTGCTCGCGGTAGTGGGAGATGGACTGGATTGCATAGTCCACGGTGAGGCTGATGATGATGACGGGCACCATTGTTGACAGGGAGCTTGGAGGACCAATCACGCCCAGTCCGTTTGGCCCAAGCCAGCCCTCCGCCCCCACAACCCAGGTAATTGAGAGGATAAGCCCGGTCAGCGTCAGCAGCGTATCTGAGATGGTGCGCGTGAAGAGCAGCAGCAGCACCACAATGAGCAGCAGCGCCAGGCCGATGAGAGGCGCCATTCCCGACTCAGTGGCCTGCTTGTACTCGTCCTCAAAGACTATCGGCGACAGGCTGCTCGCCTGGAGGGGGCCTTCGTCCTCCACCGCAAGCTCATTTATCCTCCGTTCCGCATTTCGTACCCGCTCGTCTCCCGTGTTCTGCAAGCGGATGTCGGCGATGGCGACCGGCGTGCCGTCCGTGTCTATACCGGTCATAAAGTCCAGCGCTCCCTGGATTTCCGGGATGCTGCGAGTTGAATCGATTTCCGCCTGGCTGACCGACCCCAGGTCTTCCACCTGCAGCACAGAGTTAACCAGGAAGGACGGCGCGAAGATGGGATGGCCGGGCGCCAGCAGCTCACCCACGCTCGGGTCGGCAACGATGTCATTGATTAGAGAGGACATCTGGGAGAGGCCGCCGGGCGTGATTGCGTCCCCGCGAAAGATTAGGGTTACAACGCTGATCTCGCTGGAGTCCTGGAACAGCTCCTCTATCTCCTGGGTTGCAGTGGCGATGGGATGCCCGGGTGGAAGGAACGCCACGTCTGCCCCCTCTGTTGGCTCGGCGCGCAGCGAACCGCCGGAGGCCAGCGCGACGGTGATGAGGAGGAGCACGAGTAGCGTGACGTATGGGCGTGCCGTGACCAGCCGGCTCAGCTTGTCCAGTATCTTCATGGCAAGGAACGGGATCTCATTGGCGTAGTCGTCATCGCGTCCGCATCGTGCGCTTCTGCTAGAAACTTACCTAATATTACAACTTAGTTTGAATACCTGCAAATTGAAGGTTGAGCAGCCCAACCGAATCCAGAGCGGACGGGGCTGTGGCTTCACACTCTTCAGTAGAGTGGGAGACAGCCAATCCCGATACCCGTTCACAGAATGCCTGATACCATCCCTATCCGTGCGTTTACCTCTCCTCCACCAACACCCAAAGCCCAACCCGCGTCGGAATTACCAGCGTTTTGCCACATATTGACTAGAATCGGGTATTTGGGCATAATACCCAATGGCTACTAATACGCGAAAGGGAGGTGAAAATTGCCGAAACAGTCGCCGATACCTGAAGACGTGGACAGGGAATTCTGGGAGGCCTGTAACGAGGACAGGCTGGTCGTACAGTACTGCCCGCCCTGCGACAGGCTGCAGCAGCCGCCTGAGGCAACCTGCTACGAGTGCGATTCTGCGGATGACCTCGAATGGAAGGAGCTGCCCGGCCGCGGCTACATATACACCTACGCGGTCATGTATGACAATCCGGTCCCACTGCTCTTTGAAGACCAGCCCTTCAACGTTGCTGTAGTAGGGCTGTACGATGAGAACGGGAACGACACCGGCATGAAGATGCTCTCGCATCTCCCGGGGACTCCCCTGGACGACGTGCCGATAGGGGCCGACGTACAGGTGGAGTTTGAGGTGACCCAGGCCACCGGCCAGAAGGTCCCTGAGTTCCGGGTGGTAGGCTAGACCCGCCGCCTGCTGCAAATTCGATAGGGAATAAGTAAGGGAGGTAATCCAATGGTATCTGAAGTTCAGAATATGCCGGCAGAGTGGTACCGGACCCAGGAAGGACTGGGCGTATGGCCGGGGAAGGGAAAGGTTGCGGCGGTGGGCGTTGGGGTCTCCCCCACGGACCGGCGCTGGGACAGCGACCCCCAGACCAGCGTTGGCGCCTATGCCCTCATAGCCGCTCGAAGGGCAATGGAGGACGCCGGGGTATCGCCCGACCAGGTTGACGGGCTTGTAGTGGTTCCGGACACCACCACGGGCAGGTTCGACTGGCCGCAGCCCTGGCCGGATGGCCGGGACATCCCTGCGGAGATGGCCGCCGCCTTCAAGCCCACTGAGGACGAGCGGGACGGCATTGCCAAGCTGAGCGCGCAGTGGATCATGAACAACATGCCGGAGCTGACGAACCTCAAGTTTGTCATGCACGCTCCGGGCGACACGGCCCCCGCCCTGGTAGCTGCCTCCGAGGCGGTGACGCGGGGCCTGACCGGCGTCTGCCTGGTCATCAGGGGCTGGCACAACTTCTCCGGGCGGTACTACGTGGGCCAGGGCAACGCCCGCGGCGACACCATCACCACCCGCGAGAAGTGGACCACCGGATGGGGCATCGTGGGCGTCTACCCGGAGGCCACCCGCTTCCAGCGCTACCTGCACAAGTACGGGAAGCGCAAGGAGATGTTCGCCAACTTCGTGGTGAACTCCAAGAAGAACGGCCTCAACTTCCCGGAGGGCTTCTTCGCCCAGCACCGGTCGGACGACGTTGTGACCAGAGAGGACTACCTCTCCGCACGGTGGCTGGCAAAGCCGGCCAACCTGTTCGATGCGGACATTCCGATATGCTGCACCTCGGCCTACATTCTGGCCACCCCGGAGCGGGCCGCGGACATGAAGCAGAAGCCCGTATACATCCTTGGCCACACCTCCTCCACCGTCAGGCCCAGGAGCCTTCAGCACACCCTGGAGGAGAGCGAAGAGGGCGCGGCCAGGACCGGTCGCCTGTTCCAGGAAGCCGCGGGCGTCAGCGTCAACGACCTCTCCTTTGAGAACATGTACGACGGCTACGGCATGTTCCACCTTATCCACCTGGAGGGCCTGGGCGGCTACGCCGGCATAAACAGGGGTGATGGCCTCGACTACTTTGAGAGCGAGGACATCAGCAACGACAGCCGGTTTCCCATATCCCCCAGCGGCGGCAACATCGGCAGCGGCCGGACCCGCTTCTGGCTGCACGTGGACTCCATCCAGCAGATACAGGGACGCGCAGGGGCGCGGCAGATCAGGCACCCGGCAGAGCTGGGCATCTCCGCTGCCACCTTCCCCCACAGCGGCGTCTCCCTGGTTTGGGGCGCCAGCCCGGACTAAGGGAAGCGCAGGATAAACCCTCATTCCTGGTGGAATAGAGAAACGAGAGGCCCGGGCTAAGGTCCGGGCCTCTCGTTGTTTGAGGTGCCATTCCCTAGGTACGCCAATGGTTCCGTCAATCACTCTTGAACTAGGGAGAAGCGACCTAAAAGTTCTGCTTTCCTAGAGCACGGGTTCTGGCAACCTTGCCTCGATTAGTTCGGCAAGTCGGCGTTTACCCGCAGCGGACGAGTAAATGCCGGCGGCACCATCTCTACCGGTTCGCCAAAAATCAGTTCCAGTGACCATGTCGCCATCGCCGTTGGGTGCCTCCACAGAAAGCAAAGCCTGTCCAACTAGATCCTCATAGGAAGGTGGCTCAAACACGGAATTGCCAGCCGCCCGAACTTGGTCTAGAAGATTGGGTAGTACCGAGTGCATTACATCGACTCCTATTCCCTTTTGGATATTAAACTTAGCGGGATCCTCAAACGCCTCGGGAAGAACTCGACGTATCGCCCTCCAATATGCATCAATCACTTGGCCTTGCTGCTCAATCGAGGCTATCCTTCGGAACAACGTAGGTTGCGCAAGTAGTGGCTTTAGAGATTTGACGAAGGACGCTGAAGGCACTGTGGTTTGGGCCTTCGGCGAGTTGGCAAGACGAATCCTACCCTTCCATGTACTTGAAGCCATAGCTAAATGTTGTGTTAGCCCTTGAGCGTCCAGTTCCCATTTCCGACCGCCATCCTCGACGCGCTTCGCAAAGTTTGGATCAAGTTCTGCGCGAGCACGCAAAAGCTCCAAGGCAAGATCTGTGGGCACAGACTTCGCATTCGAGTTTACAACATGGAACTGCTCCATTTCTTGTGACTCGTTTGCACCGATCATGCACACGAAGGGAATTTTTACGTTGGATATGTCCGCCTGGTCTTCGTTCATTGCCTTTGCCAAAGCCTTTACTCTGTGCTGTCCGTCGACGACGAACAGCTGATGATCCGTAGACGCCTTCTCCGGGTCCAAGTCTAGCTCGTAACTGTCCGGGCCTACCCGCCTGAGGACTTGGCCCGCATTCTCTCCTCGAAGGCTGAGCAATACTGAAGTTGGGAGATCTACTAGGCGCTTGGTTATGCTGGTCGCAAGGTCATTCACACGCTTCTGGGATGGAGTGCGTTGGTAGCCAGTCGCACGCAAGACGTCCCTTTGGGGAACAGCGTGGTGCCTTACTAGCGTCTCGGCAGGAATCACGCCCACCACTGTTCTAATGGATCCTCTCAGAGTTGGCCCCTGAATTACATCTATGCACGATTTGTTCAACCAAAACCTCCTAATTCATATTTAAGGCTAGTGTATCATGCGCAACATATTTGCGCAAGTCTTTTGCGCAGGAGTTTTACTCAATATTTTGCAGGTCTGATATGCCAGGTCTCCCGGGGCCGCGCTCTCTTGCCGTATAGGAATGGAACTAGGCACACTTGGAGCAATCGGCCTTATGCTCTTGACTGACAAGCCGTGTGAATTTCACGTCACTTCTGTCAGCTCAGCATAGTCCCGTGAAGGGATTCTGCTGAGAATCCCCTCAGTAACCGCCGGGGAAAATTCAGTGCTTCGCCCGCGATATTCGCTCTACCCCACTTCTGGTGCTGTAGAGAATCCTGCGATAGAATCCCAAATCATGGAAGGCAAGACTGTTCTGATTACCGGCGGCAGCGACGGCATTGGCTACGCGGTCGCCCGCGAGTTGGCTCGCATGGGTGGGGCCGTGGTGATAGTTGGCAGGAACGCCGCGAAGACCGCCGCCGCCGTGGACCGCATCATCGGGGAGACCGGAAACCCCGCGGTCAGCTTCCTTCTGGCAGACCTTTCGTCGCAGGAGGAAGTTCGCAGGCTGGCGGAGCAGGTCAAGGAGCAAGCGTCCCGGCTGGACGTCCTGGTGAACAACGCCGGGGCCATATTCTTCTCCAACCGGCGCAGCGCTGACGGCATTGAAATGACCTTCGCCCTGAATCACATGGGCTACTTCCTGCTGACAACCCTTCTGCTGGACGTGCTGAAGAGTTCCGCGCCCTCCCGGATCGTCAACGTCTCGTCCAGCTCCCACTTCTCGGCCGGCAACTTCCGGCTGGAGGACCTGCCCATGCCCGGAAGCGATAGAGGCTACAGGGCATACGGACGCTCCAAGCTCTGCAACATCCTGTTCACCTACGAGCTGGCGCGGCGGCTTGAGGGGTCCGGCGTGACGGCCAACGCCCTCCATCCCGGGCTGGTCCGCACCCGGATAGCGCGGAATAACGGTATCCTGGGCCGCGTCGTTAACTTCATGATAGGCGTCCGCGGTGTGAGCGTCAGTAAGGGAGCGGAGACGTTGGTCCACCTGGCAGCTTCACCCGAAGTCGAGGGAGTCTCGGGAAAGTTCTTCGTGGACTGCCGAGCCGTGCCGTCGTCTGACCTGAGCTACGACGCCGGGCTGGCCTCGGACCTGTGGGCGCTGAGCGAACGGCTGACTACGCCAGGCGCGGCGGCTGAAGGGTTTCAGTCTAGTTGAACTCAGCCAGTTCCACTATCCGGGCCTCGCGGCTGTCCGGCGTCAGGTCCAGAATAGCCACCTGCCCCAGCCTCATGGAGTTCCTGGGCAGCGTTGGGCTGCCGGGGTTCACGAACAGCACGCCCTGGTGCTCCTCAACCAGGGGCTCAAGGGTGCGCCCAAAGATAACAATGTCCACGGGAGCGCCGAAGACGCTCTCCACCATTCTTGGCACCTCGCCCTCCGCAAAGCCTCTGGCCGCAATGAAGCCCGGGAACACGTCGTCGTTCAGCTCGTGCAGGTCCAGGCTGTTCACCATGCCCACCGTATGTCCTTCAAGCTCCAGGATGTGCCGCTCGGCCACCCGGTTGTCTCCCGTTTCCATGGAGAAGGCGTTGGCCGTCTCGAACTGGCGGCCCTGGATTCGTCCCACGGCCTTCACCGGCGCTATCTGCTCCAGCCAGTCCAGCACGTAGGAGGCCTGGATGCCCCCGGCGTGTAGAATCAGGTCTACCCCCTCAAAGGCGCGGGTCACCTGTGGCGGCACCTCGCTTGCGACCCCTGGGATGCGGGTGTCAGAAAGAAGGCCTATTTTCATTGGTTTCTCCTAATTGCCGGCCGGATTTTGGTTGGTCACTGGAGCGCATAGTAGCACCCTGGAGTCCCCTGCGCAATGTCACTCAGGCCCGGCGCCGGTTACGGGGCCACGCGGACCGTGATTATGTCCGTGTTGTGGAACTGCTGATGCCTCACGGATAAAGCGTAGGCCCGCAGCAGTCGCAGCGAGATGTCCTGCTCCACCGGCTCTTCCTCGTCGTACTGTTGTAGCTGGCGCAGCCTGTCCTCCATATTGCCCTCGTCACCGGCGCCGCCAATGAACTCAAGGGTGGCCACCTGCCCCTCGCTGGAGGCCAGGACCACCAGCTGCCGGCTTGGATTCGACTCCGCCTCATCCTGGCCCTGGTCGTCGTCCGGTTCCAACGGCCCCTCCAGGTCCAGCGGAGCGAGGGTCAGCAGCGTCTCCTCCGCAACGGCGCTGAGTCGCTCCTTCATCCTCGTGCCCCAGCCGCGACGGTCGGCGAATCTGGCAAGGAACTGACTCAGCTCCGGCAGGGCGTCGATGTGCAGCTGGGAGTGGAAGCGCATTCGCCGCGGGTTGGTGAACTCCACGTAGAGGATCATCACTATGGCGGCCACCCCTCCCGTGGTGATGCCGCTCTGAAGCAGCTCGCTCCAGACCGAAGCGACCTCCGGCGGCGAGAACAGCCCGAACTGAAATGCCGCCCCTATCCAGAAGCAGACTCCCGCCACGATGATTCTCTGCCGGTTGGATTCGCTCTGCATTACCGCCCGTGCGCCGTCCACAAACAGGTACGCGCTCAGCACCACCAGGTATCCGGCCATGACCGGCCCGGGAATGGAGCTGAGCACCGCGGACACCTTCGGCAGCAGGGCCAGCGCGATGAACATCACGCCAATCAGGTACCCAACCCTGCGTGAAGCCACGCCCGTGGCCTGGGTGTAGGAGACGACACCCGGATTGACGATGTAAGGCACTGTTCCGGCGACGCCCGCCATGAGGTTGGCCGCGCCTGTCCCGGCAATCGTCCCCTGCACCTCTCGGAAGTCCACGGCCCGCCCCTCGCGCCTGGCGGCCAGCTGCTGGGAGATGGACTCTCCGTTTGCCTGTATGGAGATGACAACGCTGAGGAACAGGAACGCCGGAAGCAGCGTCCAGAACGTCGCGTCTATGCCGGAGATTATGGGCGGTGAGCCAAGACCGGGCCACTCGCCGGGGAGTCCCACCCAGCCGGCGTCCAGGATGCCAACTGCATCGTAGAGGCCGAAGCCTGCGGCCACGGCGCTGCCCGCCACTATCCCGACGATTGGCCCCCAGAGCCTTACGACCGCTGAGCCGCGCAGTATGAGCGCCGAAACCACTGCCAGCGTGGTCAGCGCGGCCAGGTGCGCGCCCAGCGCGCCGCTGTCCGACTCATGGGGCAGCAGGCGAGGTATCACCGAGGCCAGGGTGATGGAGAGTATCATCAGCACCGTGCCGCCCACCAGGGGCGTGACAACTCGCCTCATCACAAACAACCACCTGGTGATTGCAAGCTGCCCGATGCCGCAGACAATGACAAGAGCGGCAAGGGTTGCCGGGCCGCCATCAGATACGGCGGTTATGCAGAAGGGTATGGAGAAGGCTGCGGTGAACATGGGCAGCATTGAGCCCGCCCCCACCGGCCCCAGTCGTCGCACCTGAAGCATGGTGGTCACCCCCGCCACCAGCAGCGACGCGAACACCATCCACACCAGGTAGCTGTCGTCCCGGCCCGACGCCTTGGCCACGACTATGGGCGTCACCAGCAGCGTGGCGGACGCTATAAGGCTGAACTGGGCGCTGAACCCCAGGGAGGCCGGAAGGGGTGGGTTCTCGTGCGCTTCATAACGGGGGTTCTGGGATGCTGAAGCTGACAACGTCGCCTCCAGAATGGTCTTGCGTTATTGGTCAAACCTGGCTGCCACGTTCCGAATGGGGCGTAAACATTCTTCGGGCCAGTTTAACCCGCTTCTGAGGGCGTGTAAACGGCTGACATTGTGTGCTATATTGACAACTAAGCTCCAGGCTACCTGAAACAGGAGGCCGCTTGGGATTCGCTACCAAGTACACCGGCCAACCAAGAAGTAACCTGTTCCGGCTCGCAGTCACAGGACTTCTGTGCTCCGTAGCCTTACTCTCAGCATGCACCGAGACCCAACCTTCACCTGCGCCAATCGATGCCACAACTCCGGCCGCTACCGCCACTCCCGCTCCTGACCCAATGCCAACATCCACGCCTATGTCTCCACCAACACCTACCACTACTCCTGCGACTTTACCTACTGCAACTCCCACACCTACACCCACGCTGACACTTCAGGAGCTTGTAGCTGCAAGAGCTACGGCTTTGACTCCGACACCAGCGCCGCCGTCAACCCCAACTGCAGACCCTACCTTCTATGCTCCATTCGTCTCCATCCCTGCAGGTGGAGGGTGTGCGTCGAGTCTCACGTCTGCGACTCCTTCGGAGTTTGTACTATTCCCAGGCTGGGAGGCATTGGAACTGGCGACCGCTGCCGTCCAGGGTGAACATTCCGGTCGTGTTGAGAGCGAGTTTGTGCTTGACTTGGGGGAGTTCGATGGGGTGAAGGCGGTCTTGTCTGAAAGCACAACCGGTGTCTGGAAAACGCCGGATAGAGCGCATTTGAGCATTACCGTTAGCAGGCAAGGCCTGCCAAGTGTTGAAATAGATGGTCGCACAGTTGAAATCCCTGATTATAGTGAGGCATATGAGGTAATAGTCATCGGAGATGATGTATACCTGATGGGCGTCCCTCAAGGTTACGAGCAACGAGGTGATGCGAGGATCACGAGAGACGACTACAACGACTATTCCTTTGACCTGTTCTATTTCTTTGATTATCACCGGTTGCTTGGCTTCTACTTCCGGGAGAGCGAGGCGGAGTTCTGGTTGCCAGGAGGGTTGGCGGAACAAATCTCCATGGTTGAGCAGGAGCTGAACGGCGAATACGTCTACTACATTACAGGACCGCCTGCCATATATAGGGACTATCCGGTAATAGGGGCTTCGGCTTTAGATGGTGTCCTGAAATACTGGATAGGCTCTGAGGACTATCTGCTCAGAAGGTTCGAGGTCTCCGGTGTGATGTGTGAAGGGGAAGACTTTGCTCAAAGACTCAATGGATGGATTTCCCTGTCAGATTTCGGAGAACCTGTCGATATCCAGCCGCCACTTCCAGAGGGACCGGATGACCACGGTAACTCGCCGGCAAATGCAACCGAGATTTCCGTCGGAGAATCGGTGACCGCCTCCGTGGACTCCTGGCTCGACTCCGACTATTTCCGGTTCCAGGCCGAAGAAGGCCGACTCTATCACATAGTCGTGTCAGATCAGCAGGCGTACAACAAAGCCTATGGCACCCGCTCCACGCTGTACGGCCCCGACGGGGTCACCCCGGAATCGACATTTTCCCGGAGTAGCGGCCAGCTAGGGACTAGGATTGTGTGGGAGGCGCCGGCCTCGGACACCTACTACCTTGGTGTAGAGAGTGGTCATCAAGAAGTGGCTGTCTACACCCTGACAATCACTCTTCTGCCTGAAGAGGATGACTACGGCGATGATCCGTCAACTGCTCACGAGATTGACATTGGCGAACCTGTGGAGGGGCTGATAGGCCAGGTGCATGACCGGGACTACTTCAAGTTTACGGCCAACGGGGGACAGGTCTATCGGATAGAAGTCTCTCCGCAACTTCTACGTAATAATCCAGAAGTCGTACTGCACGGTCCCGATGGACCGATGCGGGAAGCCAGATATACAAGCACTGCAATCTCTGATACAGGGCGGATTATCTGGTCGGCCCCCGTAGATGGCGATTACTACATTTCGGTAGAATTTCGCCATAGCAGTAAAGTAGGTTCCTACACGCTGTCTGTTACTTCTATCGCGGACATCGCTGACGATCACAGCAACGGAGCGGCCAACGCCACAGATTTACCCATCGGAGAAGCCGTCAGCGGGGCTCTTGACTACCAGTTCGATTTAGACTACTTCGCGTTCAGCGCCGACGAGGGCCAAGGATACAGAGTCGACATTAACCACGGTACGCTGCGCTTCTCCGATCTCACGCTGCTCGCGCCCGACGGATTCACACCGGAGCCTTTGGAGAAGTACACCCATAGCGATCGTGACGGATACCGATTGGTATGGATGGCCCCTGAGTCAGGGACATACTACCTGGAAGTGATGGGTGTATATGGCTCAGCAGGCGAGTACACCATAACCGTTACGGCGGTCGAGGCCCTCCCCGATGACCACGGCAATGATGCAGAGACCGCCACCGACATCTCGGTTGGTGAGACCGTTGAGGGCTTTATGGACTACGAGTTTGACCTGGACTACTTCCGGTTTACGGCCAATGAGGGCCAGGGGTATGCGCTACACGTAGACCATCAGACCCTGGGGCACTCAGAGATCAAGATTTACGCAGCGGACGGAATTACGGAATCGCCGCCATACTCCTCCTCCTCAAGCCTGAATGAGGGCTCTACTTATCTCTGGATAGCGGACGCTTCTGCTGAGTACTTTGTTGAACTGGAAAGCAGCACAGGGAGCCTGGGCGCGTACACACTCATAATCAAACCGTAGGACTGATGGCCTTCAGTCAATGGTGAGGGCGCCAACGGATGCGTATGCAACCACAGCATTGAAGCGCTTTATCACAGATCTTCAAGAAAACCGTTCAACCACCACCGAAGGGTGATTGACCTGGATGTCCGCCGAGAACCAGGAGCACTGGGCAAAGTGCGGGAAGATGAACTCCAGCTTTCGCCTGCCGCCGTCCGCGCTCGACCCCGAAACCTGGCCGGAGTACTTGCCAGCCAGGTCTTTGAGCGCGTCGTCCAGTTCCTCGGCGGTCTGCTCGTCGCTGTAGGAGACTTCAAGGTAGTGCGGCAAGGCCCGGTTCTCCTCTACTCCTTGCCGTCCTGCTCCCACAGCGCCTCAAGAATGTTGCCCGGGGACATCGGCGTCTGGCGCATACGTATCCCGACTGCGTCGTAGATGGCGTTGGCAATGGCCGCCACGGGCGGAACGATGGGGATCTCCCCCACCCCGCGAGCGCCGTACGGGTGGCCCGGATTCGGCACCTCCACAAGGATGTTGTCGATCATCGGGAGGTCCAGGGTGATCGGCATCCGGTAGTCCAGCAGGCTGGAGTTCGCCATCTGCCCCTCGTTGTTGTAGTAATACTCTTCGTTCAGCGCCCAGCCAATGCCCTGGACAACGCCGCCCTGCACCTGGCCCTCAACGTAGCTGGGGTGAATGGCAGTCCCCACGTCCGTGACGGCGGTGTACCTGAGAATGTCCACCTTGCCCGTCTCCGTGTCCACCTCCACGTCAACTATGTGGGTGGAGAGGGACGCCCCAACGCCCTTGGGAGCGACCGTGGCGCTGCCGATGACGGGGCCACCGGTGTCCAGCAGTCTGGCCGCCAGCTCCTTGAAGGGCATGCTCTGCTCCGTGTTGGCCGAGTGCCGGAACTCCCCGTTGGAGAACTCCACCTGGTCAGACGTGGTCTCCCATATCAGGGCCGCGCGCTCCTTCATCTGCTTCACAACCTCGTGGGCGGCTTCGTATGCGGCCCAGCCGGTGGCGAATGCGGTGCGGCTTCCTCCCGTGACCGCCGTGTACCCGATGGCGGTCGTGTCGCCGACGATGGGGTGAACGTCCTCCGCCCTGATGCCAAGCACCTCTGCGGCGTGCATTGCCGTGGCCGCCCGCGTCCCGCCGATGTCCACAGACCCCGTCACCTGGTTCACGGTGCCGTCGTCGTTGACGCTCAGCGTGGCGCTGGACTCCAGCCCGCCGTTGCCCCAGTAGCCGCTTGCCACTCCCCTGCCCCGGTTCTTGCCCTCCAGCGGCGTCTGCCAGTGGTCGCTGTCTATGGCCTCCTGAAGGGTCTCCGCAGTGCCGATGCGGCCATGCACCACGCCGTCGCCGCGCCTGTCTCCCTCCTTGGAGGCGTTCTTCATCCGTATCTCCATGTGGTCCATGCCGATGGCCCTGGCTATCTCGTCCAGTATGGTCTCGACGGCGAAGGAGCCGTGGGTCGCGCCCGGGGCGCGGTACGCCCCCGTCTTTGGCTTGTTGACTATGACGTCGTAGGTCTTGAGGTTCAGGTTCTCCACGTTGTACGGGGAGAACATGCACCTTGCTGCTCCCCCTACCGGCGAGCCGGGATAAGCGCCGGCCTCGAAAGCCAGGTATGCCTCTCCCGCGGTTATCCTGCCGTCCTTGGTAGCGCCAACCTTCACCTTCATGTACGAGCCGGACGTGGGGCCTGTGGCCTCCATCACCTCGGCGCGGGACATCACCAGCTCAACCGGCTGACCCGTCTTGCGGGATAGCAGGGCCGCGGGCACGTCCAGGTAGCAGAGTATCTTCCCGCCGAATCCGCCGCCAATCTCCATCGGTATGACCCTGACCTGGGACTCCGGCAGTCCAAGGAGGGCCGCCGTGGCCCGCCGCACGTAAAACGGCCCCTGGTTGCTTGTCCACACGGTTATCTCCCCGTCCGCGTTCCAGAAAGCCGTGGAGTTGGTCGTCTCAATGTACCCCTGGTGCACCGTGGGCGTGGTGAACTCGTGCTCGACGACTATGTCCGCCTCCTCAAAACCCTTGTTCACGTCGCCCAGGTTGTACTCCTCGTAGGCCGCGATGTTGCCGACGTCCTCGGTGACGCGGCCCATCGACTTCGTCCTCAGGTCTTCCAGGATGACGGGCGCGCCCTCGGCCATAGCCTCCGGCGCAGTGAGGACGTGGGGCAGCACCTCGTAGCCGACGTCGATCAGGGAGAGCGCCTCTTCGGCCACGTGCGGGTTTATCGCCGCCACGACCGCGACGGGATGCCCCTTGAACAGCACCTTCTCCGACGCCAGTATCATCTCCCTGTAGTACTTGAGGTTGATGGCGCCGCCCTCGCCGCCTGCGATGGACACGGTGCCGGTGATCTGCGGCATGTCCTTGCCAGTTATCACCGCCTTCACGCCTGGATGAGCCTCTGCCTTGTTGGTGTCGACGTACTTGATCCTGGCGTGAGCGTGGGGGCTGCGCAGCACCTTGCCGTACAGCATTCCGGGGAGGTTGATGTCCGCACCGTACAAGGCACGGCCGGTCACCTTATCGACGCCGTCGTGCCGGATTGGCCGTGTCCCAATCACCTGGTACTCTGCTGGTCTGTTCTCAGTGATAGTCATTTGGTTCCTCTCTTTCCCGGCGTCAGCCCTGAACGGGACGACCCCGGCCGCAAGCATTTTGCATTGAGCGGCTTTCTGCAATATGAGTGATGGGTTGAAGCTAACACATACCATTGTTGAGAGTCAATTGCCTGTTTCCTGCGTCTTTCAGGTGTAGAGTAGACCGAAGGCTCTAGTCGGTAGACCGGGGATGTTTTGTGATAAGCTAACCTGGCAAAGGGACACAGGGAGAAGCCCAATGAGTCGTTCACACATCTATTCCGGCAACCCCCTGGACAGGGGCGAGCGGGAACGCAGAGACGAGGACTGGATCACTGCCATGACCAGTGACCCGACCAGTGTGTTCCTGCCCATGAACGACTTGAGCGTCCTTGTGTCTGAAGGCTCTCAGGAGAGTCTGGTCTGGCTGAGCGCAGAGGAGCTGCAGAGGGCCGGCAGCTACGACAGGATTTACCTCCTTGGGCTCAGGGGCGGAGTTGCCTATCACGCGGTAGACGTGTCCGAAAACGGGCAAGGCCTATTGGACCTGGGCGGCAGTGGCGAATACAGGTACGTGGACGTTAGAACAGCCGCCGAGTCGCTCAGCGGGCCGGACTTGGGGATAGCCGCCCAGGCGAGGGCGCAGGTGGACTGGCACAACCGGCACGGGTTCTGCTCCACGTGCGGCCACGAGACAACCGTCAGGCGCGGCGGCCAGCTGCGTGAATGTCCAGCGTGCAACGCCCTGCACTACCCTCGCACGGACCCCGTAGTCATCTCGGTAGTCTCAGACAACGACAACTGCCTTTTGGGTCAGACTCGCGGACGCTCCACTCAAACCAACAGGTACTCGGCCCTGGCCGGCTTCATGGACCAGGGGGAGTCCATTGAGGAGGCGGTCGCAAGAGAGGTGATGGAGGAGGCGGGCATTGCCGTCAGGAACGTGCGCTACCACTCGTCCCAACCCTGGCCGTTCCCCTCTTCACTGATGATCGGCTGCCACGCGGAGGCGGCTACCACCACCATAGCAATTGACGACGAGGAGATGTCGGACATTCGCTGGTTTACCCGCGACGAGGTCCTGAAGGCCCTCGCGGGAGCAAGCGAGAAGCTGGTCGTGCCGGGGCCAATGGCCATTGCCCACCACATCATCAAGGCGTGGGCTATCAAGGAAGTGACCTAGGAATGGTCTGAATAAGTCTACGTCACTTCCGACGCCGTATCATGTACGGGGCAGGCTTTCACGGAAGTCTGCACTCCGCCCCCTGGATACCGGCTTTCGCCGGTATGACGGTTACGCAAAGGCCTCCGCGCGCTGGAATTGCCAGTCTAGTTGAGACAGTAAACCTTACTATCTCCATTCCTGGGCAGATAGACCTTTGCGTAACTTCAGGGATGTCCCAAAAAGAGCGCTCTCTTCCGTCATTCCGGCGGAAGCCGGAATCCAGGATCCAAGTGACAGATAGGGATAAGCACCTATCCCCGTATCAAGTGTGGGGCTACTGAATCTCCACAGTCACTTCGCCAGCCGTGCCGTCCACGGTGACCGTTGAGCCGTCCGGGATGAAGCTGGTGCCGTTGCCGGTCCCAACCACGGCGGGAATCCCGAACTCTCTGGCTACCACCGCGCCGTGAGAGATGGCCCCCCCGGAGTTGGTGACAATGGCCCCGACAACGCCAAAGAAGGGCGTCCAGGGCGGCGTAAGGGCCCGGGCCACCAGGATGTCCCCGTCCTGGAGTGAGCTTGCCTCGTCCAGGGACAGGACTACCCTGGCCCTTCCGCGGTAGACCCCCGGCGATGCCGCTATCCCCTTCACCGAATGCCGGGCGCTGCTCTCGGCAGGGACTTCGTCCGGGGACGACAGCGCCTCCGGCTTGAGGCCAAGGTAGAGAGGAGGCAGCTTGGCGCGGTACTGCTCCTGCAGTGCGCGGCGCTTGGACACCTCCTCTTTGGGCAGGCCATCGCCTCCCTCCAGGGTTTCCACAAGCTCGTCTCTGCGGTAGAAGAACACGTCGTCAGGAACGACAAAAATGCCCTTCTTACAGAGGTGTTCCCCAATGATAAGCCACCTGGCCCTGGACGCAGAGACCAGCCTCTGGTCGCACACCAGGTTGTGGTCCTCAAGATTGGGAATGAGCTGCTGAGCCATCTCCATTTGCGTAACGATCTCTGCGCCGTCCGTTGGGATGCTGCGCACCTCCGCCTCCAGCTCCAGGCGGCGTTGGGCCTGCCGGTCGGATATTGCCACGGGGCTCTTGGACTCGTCCTGGGTTGCATAGGCCCGTATCATCGCCAACGGCACCGGCGACCCCTCGCGCCAGTTGGCAAGGTCCTGCAGGCCATTGTTGGTCGTGTAGCCGAACTCCTTGAGCATCTCGGCAAAGCTCTCGTGGAAGGCCTTGGCGGAAGGCGTGTCCGGCAGCGGAGACCCGCTATCCAGCGCTGACTGGAGGGACTCGTCGGCGCGGGCCATGCGGCTCAGGTCCCAGAGAGCGGCGGCCCGCTCAAGGGAGCGATGCTTGAATCCCAGCAGCAGGGCCGTGGCGTCGTGGCGCCGATGCTCCCCGAATCGCTTTGCGTACTCCTCGGTAAAGCGCATAGCGGCCGTCCTGGCCGGGCCCACCGCCGTCCGGTGGACTCCTCCAAAGACGCGCCTGTACTCCCGGTCTTGCGCGTCCAGGGTCTCGGCCCACTCCCCGGACGCCACGCTCTCAGGGTCAAAGGTCTCCAGCATTTCCGCCGCGCTATCGATCTCCGGCGGCCACTCCTGTCGCCAGGACGTCAGGTCTTCCACGCTCTGCGGGTCAATCGGCGTTCCGAAGGTGGTAACCGGCGCGCCGGGCGCCTGGCGGGCGTAGTTGTACCCGTGAATGGTTATGGCCGTGGGGAGGCCATCCGTATGGATGACGACGCCGGTGGGCCCGGCGCTTGCTATGAGGGGTGGATGAGAGGCCGGGTTGTGCTCGTCCTGGAGTATCCAGGAGTGCGCCTCATAGCTGGGATCCGGCAGCGTGAATTCCGTTTCCTGGGTCATAAGGCCTCCGCTCTACGATGCCTTGGGTAATCTCCGTCATGCGCCTTCATCTACGGGTGTTGGTTTGAAATACTAGCACGGCGCATAAATCAAGTGAATACCCCTTTTCTGACCGCAGATGATATACTCATTTCTCTTGCCGCCACACCGCGCTGGAGAGAGGCTTCAACCGAATGCACAGCGACACATCGCGAGAACAGGACTGGCAGACCATCCACTGGCTGGGAGACCCCCTGTGCAGCGACCCCGCGCTGGTGGGCGGGAAGGCCGCCAACCTGAGCCTGCTGGCCGAGAGCTACGCCGTTCCACCCGGATTCGCAGTGACCTCAGAGGCCCTGGATGAAGCCATCAAGAGCGGGTTCAACGTGGACACAACCGTTGTTGAAGGGGAGTTGCTCCCGGAGGCCCTGTACCAGCTCATTTGCGAGGCATACCGCGCACTGTCCGAGCGCTGCGGCCGGGAGCAGGTCAGCGTAGCCGTGCGCTCGTCCGCCCTGGATGAGGACGGCGCGTCATCCTCCTTTGCAGGCCAGCACGCAACGTTTCTCAACGTGTCGGGCGAAGAAGCGGTGGCCGGGGCGATTGCCAGATGCTGGCGTTCCGCCTTCAGCGCGCCCGCCCTGTACTACCGGAGCCGGCAGAGTCTCGACTCGGGCAGTATTGGGATGGCTGCCCTTGTGCAGCAGTTACTGCCCGCTGAGGTTTCTGCTGTCGCGTTCAGCGCCAACCCAGTAACGGGAGACCGTGGAGAGGTCTTGATTAACGCCAGCTGGGGGCTTGGGGAAAGCATCGTGTCAGGCGTCGTGACGCCTGACACTTTCGTGGTCAGCAAGGCCGGTATGATGATAGTGGCCGCGGAGATTGGCGAAAAGGACGTAATGACCGCGCCGGTGGCCGGTGGCGTCGGTGAAATCGACGTGCCCGCGCCGCTGCGAACGCAGCCGTCGATTACGGACGAGCAGGCCGTTGAGCTGGCGAATCTGGCCGTGGAGCTGGAGGCCCGAATGGGCTGGCCCGTTGACATCGAGTGCGCATACTATGAGGGGACTCTCTACCTGCTCCAGTGCAGGCCCATTACAACCCTGTGATTGTCATATCCGGCAGCGGTTCCCAGGCGCCGATGACTGCACATAGGAGAATTTGACATGCTCCAGGCTTGAAGACTAAAGCTGTACCTCGTATGTCTATGTGCTATACTGATTGAAGCACCTGCTGGTTCGACTCGATTGACGCTAGTGCCTCGAATTTCATGACCAGAAACAAGCTATGTCCCGCAGTGTACAGTGTACTTGGAGGATGCGTTACAATAGTGAAGAGTCGCTCTGATACAGCGTACAAAGCCATAATCGTTGCCAAATACCGCACTCAAGGAGCTATAGATGAATAACGGCGCCCCTGCCCTGCTGCCCGCCCTCCCGCGAATCCGCACGCTGACCATGTTAGTCACCCTGGCGCTTATCGCCGGTCTGGTGGCTCTCGTATCCCCCAACACGGCATGGGCGCAGGAGGACGCCTCCTGCCAGCCTAGCCACCTCGGGACCCTTGGCGACGAGGCGGCCAGCAAGCTCCGGGCGGCCGGCCGCTGGACTACCAGCGACTGTGACTCGCGCTTTCAGGCGGACAGCGACGCCCACACCTACAGATTCAACGTAACCCAAGCCGGCCGGATCAGGATAGACCTGAAGTCTAACGACCGGGACTCCTACCTCTACCTGCTGGCCGTGGACGGCAGCCGCATCACGGACAGCGACGACGGCGGCGCTGGCCTTAACGCCCGTATCGAGCGCGACCTTCCGCCGGGGACGTACATGGTGGAGGCCACAACTGTAGGCGGGCGCGAGCGAGGGGCGGGGTCCTTTACCCTTTCCATCGGCCGCGCGCCGGATTGTGACCCGGTACACCTCGGCGCCCTTCAGCCGGGCATGGACCTGACCGCATCAGGCTTATGGAGCCTTGATACCTGCGGGTCTCAGTTCGTTGTGCAGCACCCGGCCCACAGCTACACCTTTGATATGCCCCAGGACGGCCGAGTCAGGCTGGACCTGCGATCGGAAAACGGAGACCCCGTCATGTCCCTGGTGTCTCTTTCCAGGGGGTTGATTGCAGCAAACGACGACGGCGGCGACGGGCGCAACTCGCGCATTGAGCAGTATCTACAGGCGGGAAGATACCTCGTTGAGGCCACAACCTACCTGGAGGGCGACCTGCAGCCGTTGCGCGCCAACTTCACCCTTGTCGTTCACCTGGTGGACGAAGAGGCCAGGGGAAAGAGCCAGAACCTCAAGATAGAGGAGGTTTACGTCCCTGACCAGGTGATAGCCGGGGAGCCTTTCGAGGTCCACTACCGCGTCGGCAACCTGGGCGGAGGCGACCTGCGTAACGTCGGCGGCCGCGCAATTGCGTATGTTGTGGGGCCTCGCGTGTTCGATCGCTCTCCCACTATTTTCGGATCCGAGGACCGCTGGGAGGCCGGGGTCTCATACCACACAGACCCCCGGACTGCGAGCACGTACAGCGTTGAAATAGACGAAGTCCAGGGCTTTGAGGTCACGTTCAACAGGACAGGCCCCTCCTGGGTGTTCATTGCAATCATTGCTCACGACAGGTCTGGGGAAGAAATTGCCTTCAACGGCATCTGGAAGAACCTGCTGGTGCTGAGCGGACGGACCTTTGACCAGGTGACGGTTGAGGTGGACGGCCTGGACTACGAAGTCTCAGCAAGGGCCAGCACGAGTGGAGTGGTTACCAACCGCGTGACCTCCGTTGATGACCCCGGCACAGGAGTTACCACAGGTGTCAGGGCCAAGGCCATCTACGCGGCGGGTGTCCATACCCAGGCGCTGGACGACATATTCGAACGCCCCGGGCTTGCCGACCTGCCAACCACGGCGGAGCCGGAGGCGGTCAGCGTTGCAAATCCTTCCTCCGACAACTTGCTCAAGACCATCGGCAGCCAGTATGCACGCGACGTTGCGGCGTCCGGGCTGCTCGAAGGAATGGCAGCGGGCGAAGCGACAAACCCGATAGTGATTGAAGATATGACGCTGGGCGCTGCGCAGAGGGCAGAGGCGCAGTACGCTTCTCTGGCCGGGGCGTGGACCGCGCTCCAGGAGCGGATCGCCGATGGCGGGAGCCTGTCCTTTGAGGAGGCATTCGCCACACACTCCCAGCTCGCCTACGCAGAAAGCGTCCTGGCCTCGGCTGTTGAGGCCGGAAAGATAGTGGAGGCAGCCCGGGCCTCGGATATGGGCTGGGAGGCTTCCGAGGTGCAGGAGATGATTGGCAGCCTTTCCCGGCAGGCGTCCTGCGATATTGAACTGAACGACGCCCTGGAGGAGGCCTACATAGAGGACAGCGACGCGCTGTTGGACCTGGATGCGGAGATGCGCGTTGCACTGCCCGTCTACAGCCTGGCCAATGACAGCGCCCGGTGCGCCGCGTCAGCAGTGGACGCAGTTACCTCCCGACTCCTGGAGAGCCTATCCCTGGACCACAATGAGGAGCTGAACAGGCTGCTCATCCCCAGGCCGTCGACGGTGGCAGCGCCGACTGGGCACCAGCTGCGTATAATCGCCCAGCTTGACGAGGACGGCCGCCTGGAGCATGGCGTGGAGCTCTCCAACGGCGAACAGATCTTGCCGTCATCGCGTTTCACTCCCGCTGATTCCCCCATAGACGCCTGGCTCGCCAGCAGCGACGTGGAGGTGGACGAGAAGTCGATTGGCAACGTTCTCTCGCGGCGGTTGGAAGACGGCCGCATTGAGCTGAGGTTCCTGACCACGACCAGTGAGGAAATAGAGCCGGAGATCCGTTACCTGGCCGCGGGCTCCCCTGCCGGGGTGTGGCTCCGCACCGGGGAGATTGAGGCGCCCCCGGCGCCCATCTCCAAGGACCGGCCCGAGGGGTACACCCAGGCGCTTGTGCTGCAAGCCATTGAGCGCTACGAGAGGAACGGCCTGGAGGAGACCGCTGCCTACTACAACACGTCGGAAAGCATGGACGGCCAGTGGTACGTGTTCATCTTCGATGAGAATGACGTGATGCTGACCCATGCGGACCAGAGCCTGGTTGGTCTTCCCGCTTCGGAGGTTCTGGGACCCAACGGATATCCTACGGGTGAGGTGGTGGTGGCCGTTGCGGATGAGGCCGGCGCCTGGTCAGATTACACCTTCCCCAACCCCGCCGCCGGCGCAGTGGAGACCAAGCACTCCTGGGTGGTCCGGCACGAGAATCTGGTCTTCGGCTCAGGATGGTACGAGCCCGGCCCCAGCAGGCAGGACGCGCCTGCATACACCCAGGCCTTTGTCCAGCAGGCCATCAACCTCTATGACGCGCTGGGCTATAGGGACACCATTGAGTACTACAACACGGCGGAGAGCGTTGACGGCCAGTGGTACGTTTTCATAGGCGACCAGAACGACGTGATGCGCGCTCATGCCGCCAACCCAGACCTGGTGGGTCTGCACGCCTCCGAGATCCTTGGGCCCAACGGCTATCCGTCGGGCGAGCTGGTGGCTGCCGTGGCCACCGAAGACGGCGTCTGGTCCTCCTACACCTTCCCCAATCCCGCCACCGGCGCCGTGGAGACAAAGCACTCCTGGGTGATCCGGTACGATTTGCTGGTGTTTGGGTCAGGATGGTACGAGCCCGGGCCGAGCAAGGAGGACGAACCCGCCTACACCCAGGCCTTTGTCCAACAGGCCATCAATCTGTATGACGCCCTGGGCCGTGAGAAGGCCGTCGAATACTACAGCACCACGGAGAGCGTGGACGACCAGTGGTACGTCTTCATTGTTGACGAGGAGGGCTACACCATAGCCCATCATAACCCCATGTTCCTGGGGCGCGACCCGGCTCTCCGGGTGGACTCCACAGGCCACTTCTACGGCGACGATCTGCTGGCGGCTGATGAAGAGGGCCACTGGGTGGACTATGTTCTGCTGAACCCGGCAACGGGCGACGAACGCCAGAAGCACACCTGGGCAGTGCGCTACGATGGGCTGATCTTCGCCTCCGGCTGGTACGAGGAGTAGAAGCTACCGTAACGACGGATGTCGCCGCACTGCGGGTTTCCGGGAGTCATATCCCGGTTTAAGCCCCGCAGTGCGGCGCGTCTAATCGGGAAGACATGAAGGCGCGATTCCCACCTCTGCATTCACATGAATATGATAATATGTATACGATTTTCATACGGAGGCCATCATGCGCATCTCTGAGCGAGGACAGATAACCATCCCAAAGCACCTGAGAGAGCGTTTCGGCATGAACCACAACGTTGAGGTTGAGATCACCCCAACGGACGGCGGGCTTCTAATACGGAAGCGCACAGACGGAATCCACCCCGTTGACCGGATCGTCGGAATCTTGGGGAAAGACGCTCTGGGCAAAGGTGTCAGCATAGACGAGTACATTGAGGAAATCAGGGGAAGGTGATCACCGCCGTAGATGCCAATGTTCTACTGGACGTATTTATATCCAGCGAAGAACACGGCCCCCGTTCCAGGGAGTGGTTGAGCGCCGCCTATAACGCAGGCGCCATTGTAGTCTGTGACCTGGTGTACGCCGAGCTCGTGCCTGCATTCACGTCAAGGACGTCTCTGGACAACTCGCTCAGAGAGATTGGGGCTATGTTGTCCCCAATCAACTCTTCAATCGCCTTTGAGGCGGGGCTGCGTTGGAAGCGCTACCGCGAGGCCGGTGGATCGCGGGAGCGGATTATCGTCGATTTCCTCATCGGCGCCCACGCCTCGGCTACTGCGGACGCCTTCCTCACGCGAGACAGAGGTTTTTTCTCCACCTACTTCCCGGACCTGAGGGGGCCGGAGGCCCTGTGACCTATACAGCAAGGCCCGTCAAGCGGGGCACAGAGCCGAAATTGCACACCGTGCTCTCCGGCGATACTACCATAGAGTACGCCGTGCGCCGCAGCCGCCGTAGGAAGAAGACCGTTAGCATCAGGGTGGACGACCGCGGCGTGCACGTGGCCGCGCCCATGAGAACGCCAAATCGCGCGCTCCAGGAGATGATCCTCAAGCGAGCGTCCTGGATTCTCGATCGCATGTCCCACATAGAGGAAAAGGCTCTTCGAAGGCGCTTTGTCTCCGGGGAGACCTTCCCGTACCTGGGACGTACGCTGAAGTTAGTCGTAGAGCCAGGAGCCGTCAGAGGGACTCAGGTCCGCTTCGATCGTTGGCGGCTCCGGGTGACTGTGCCGCACCACCTTGATGAAGCGAAACACAAGGACGCAGTCCGGCGCGTTGTCCTGGGATGGTACAAGGCCCGCGCCGCCGAGAGGCTGACCGCAGGCGTGGAGAAGTGGTGGCCGCGGCTAGGCCGAGGAGAGAAATCCGAAGTTCTCATCCGAGACACCCGGCGCCAGTGGGGAAGCTGCACCTATAACGGCATCTTGCACTTCAGCTGGCGCCTGATGATGACGAAGCCCGATCTTGTTGAGTACGTAGTTGTTCACGAGCTGGCGCACCTGACCCACTACAACCATTCGGCTGATTTCTGGGGGCTGGTGTCCAAGGTGTTGCCGGACGCGCAGCAGAGACGGAAGCGGCTGGCTGAACTGCCTCTGACGCTTCCATTGATCTGACTCCCATCTCCATTTCCAAGTCCTCTCCGCCTCACTCTTTCATAGTGTGACTGCGTTCCAGGCCGCGTGCGGACCATCTGCTCCTGCTCCTAGACGGGAGAGGCCGTAGTTGTAGCCGGGAATGGGGCTGCTGGTTGTCGGCTTCCTTGCCGGTCTCAGTCCTCGTCATCACATGGCGACGTGCTGCACTACGACGCCCAAGCCGGACGCCCGCGCAAGTCGGCTGTCCGCAGTCAGCAGTGGGAGATCATAAGCATGGGCGACAGCTACGTAGACGGCGTCATACGCGCTGACGTTGCGGTGATGCTGCCAGGCCAGCCCGACCAGGGATTTGTGGGGAATGCGGTCCACTGGCCAAAAGGCCAGGTCATCCAGGACGATACGAGCCCGCGCCTCTTGAAGGCGGCCACTTAGCACCGCCCGGCGTAGCGCGGACACCACTTCGACGTCCATCAGTTCAGGCGCAACCAGCCAGTAAGCGCTATCGATTGTGTCGGCTATTGCCAGACCAAGCGGTGTCTTGAGGAGGTACTCTACGGCTACTGAGGCATCGACAACGAAGCGCGTCACCTGGCCTCCGCGTCATAACGCGCGCGCTCTTCCGCCACCAGTGACCCCGCATCTGTCCCAAGGTAGGTCGTGGGACGTAGGGCCAACCTCTCGCGCCATTCTCCTCTTGCCAGTTCCCGCTCTACGGCGGTGAGCACAGCCGCGCTTATGGTGCAGTTGTTGTCACGCGCATAGTTGCGGAGGCGCTCATACAATACGTCCGGCATGTTCTTTACCTGTAAGTTAGCCATGTGTTGATGTTATCATTACTATGTCATGATGTCAATACCCTGATAGTATGAGGTAGTGTAACTTAGAGTGTGTAAATTGATGAGAAGGGGCGTATCCTGAATCAGGGTTTAGTGCAAGGCCTGAAAGGAGGACACGCCCATGGTGCAGGTCAGGGACCTGACAGAATTGACGATAGCTGATAGGTGGAGGGAGGTCAAGGGAGAGGAGGAGTGGTGGGGAGACATCAAGGAACAGGCGCTGAGAGGTGTGAAGAGGTTGTTGGAGGGGGCGATGGAGGGAGAACTGATAGAGCAGTTGAACGCTGGGAGGTACAGGCGAACAGAGTCTCGGCGGGGTTACCGCAACGGCTACCGGTATCGCAGCCTGCTAACGGAGTTGGGGATGGTGGAGCGTCTAAGGGTGCCCCGTGACCGGGACGGAGCCTACCGGACGGAGGTGTTGCCTAGATACCAGAGGCGACAGGAGAGGGTGAATAATGCAGTACGGGCGATGTTCCTGACAGGGGTGAGCACTCGGAAGGTGCAGGAGTTGGTAGGACCCATGCTGGGAGCGTCGGTCAGCGCCCAGACTGTCTCACGAATTGCTCGCAGCCTGGACGGAGAGGTGCGTCGTTACCAGAGCCGTACTCTGACAGACTCCTACCTCTACTTGCTGCTGGACGGCATCGTCCTCAGGGTGAAGGAGGCTAACAGGGTGGTCAGGCGCCTGGTATTGTGTGCCTATGGCATTACACCGGCCGGGTTCAGGGAGATGATATCATTCCGCCAGGCGAACTCTGAGAGTGAAGCTGCATGGGAGGCCTTCCTCAGAGACCTATACGACAGGGGGCTTAATGGCAAGTCTCTCAACATGATCAGCACCGATGGTTGCCCTGGGCTTCATAGCGCTTTGGGCACAGTATATCCCTATGTCACCAGACAGAGGTGCTGGGCTCACAAGATGCGCAACGTAGCCTCCAAGCTACCCCGTAAGCTTCAGGACACTTGCCTCACTGAGGCCAAGACCATCTACCAGGCTCACACCCGAAGGGAGGCTGTACTCCGCTTCCGCCGGTGGGCAGCGCGCTGGCGCAGCACTGCACCCAAAGCTGTAAAGTGCATAGAGGACGACCTAGACGAACTCTTGCCCTTCCTCGACTGTCCTAAGGCCCATTGGAAGAAGATACGGACTACCAACGCTATCGAGAGAGCTTTCAGGGAAGTACGACGTAGAACAAGGCCTATGAGCTGCTTCCAGAATACTGCCAGTGTAGACAGAATCATCTTCGGCGTAATCAGTCACTTGAATAACAATTGGAAAGATAATCCCCTTCCGCATTTTACACACAACTCTTGACACTACCATAGTATGAGGTCGGTGTGTATCCTGCTTTAGACACTCCAATACAGCATGATGGCGCTATTTCAAATCGTCGTGGTTATGGCTTGCCGCCCCTGGATTCTCGCTCCTAATACCCGCGGTTCTCGACCTCCGCAGTGCGCTACCCTTCGCCCACGTCCACTCGCTGCAGCGCTATGGTTCCTGCAACGATGATGAGGAGTATCTATGTTACCGCGACCCGGGTGTCGAACACGGCCGTCGCTACGATGCAGCAGGTGTCTCGGGCCCGGGTGAGGCAGGAAGGAGTTGTAGAAGACCAGCGACCCCACATAGCCAATGTTGGTCAGGGTGAACATCCCGAACAGCCATGCCCAGGGCTGAGAGGGGTACGCGGAGAAAAAGACCAGCGCCGTAAAGACGGAGACTTTAGGCTGTTGCTAAGGTAGGTCTCTGATTCTCATACGCCGATTAAGCTCTTGGATCGACCACGCGCCCCGCGAAGAGGATGGCGCCGGTCTCCATGTCCCGTATCAGAAAGATGAAGGGCCTGTCGATCACAACCTGAGGAGGCAGCGACGTTATGCCAATCAGCACGCCGGTGGCTGCCGATGCCTCCGTTCCCTCCTCATCCACCGACACGAACGCCTTGTGAAACACATCCGATATCACCAGACACGCCGGGTCTTCTGAACACCTGCGACCATCCATACCTGAGAAGTCCGCGGCGCTTCTGTCGAAGGCGTCGGTCATGCCCAAAGCCCTCAGGGTTTTCTTGGCGCTGACCTGAGACTCGAACCCAAACAGGGGCATGGTCAGCTCCATCCGTTCGGGTCGCATTCTCTTCAAATCGCTGATTACGCTCTCTGCGTCCAGCGCGGCCTCGAAGCTGCTGAACTTCCCCTCATCCGGGACCAGGATGGTCATGGATATTTCCTCACCCTTGTAGGGAAGGTCAACAGCCTGATATCCGGCTCCCTGCAGATAACCGAAGAAGACGGTCTGTGTCATCATTGGGGTCTGCACGACCGCCCCGTCAAGCAGGTGGAATGCGCGGTCTCTCGTGGCTCCTTTATCGAAGGGGCTGGCCCACGCCGCATTGAAGTAAATGGCGTTGGTAAGGACAAGCCGGGTGGCTTCATCAATGGATCCCTGTGGCAAGAGGTCCCTGATCCTGTCCTCCGTGCGCTCAGCCACCCAGTCGTTGATGGCCTTCCTGGAAACCTCCGCGGCCTCAGCAAAGTTTACAGACCTCAGCCCTGCGCCGTAGTTGAGGGCCAGGACGTCCAGGAAATCGGGCATGAACCGGTATCCGGCCTGCCCCCAGATGGCGTTGGCTATGTTCAGCCGAAAGCCCTCTTCGTCCTCGCCGCGAGAAGCCAGCTTCAGGTCCAGGGCGTTGAGCGCGGGATGAAGCCTGTCCCGGGAGAGCCGAAATCGCAGGGTATCGGCCATCTGGCGCTCAGTTTCTCCCCTCGCGCCTGCGTAGGTCATGGCCAGGGCAGCCGAGATGCTGAACGGCGAGTAAAACAGATTCCCTTCCTGCTCGCTCAGAGCGTGGTAGAGGTCAAAGGCAAAGGCGCTGTTCCCGTCCACCAGAGTGTCCAAATCAGGCTTGGGCACAGCAATGTCGGTGGTGCGGGCCTTGTCGGAGCGGACCTCCCCGGGGGTCGTGCCCGCCGGCGGGGAGGTGGATGCTGGGGCAGTGGTATGCGTGGGCGACGGCGTATGTGTTGGGACAGAGACGGGTGTATCCGCAGGCGCCTGGGTCGGCGCGGGAGTCGGAATTGCCGCGAATGTCGGTGACGGGGATGGTTGTGCCGTCGGCGTGTTCCGGGGTTCCCCTAAATCCCCAGGGTCGCCGATGCACCCGGCAAGGCCCAATGCGAGGGCAGCGGCAACAAGAGCCAGACGAACCCTAATCCAGGTTTTCCTGTCGGCCCGAGTGAGTTCATGGTTGTTATTCATCATCGTCAGTTTCAGTCTATCACCTTAGCTTCCACTGCACAAAAAGCGGCCAGAGACACCCGGCTCCATCATACATGTGGGGTGGGAATTGACAGGGTGACACACGGTTCATATCCTTGAAGCATCCATCTTGACCAGGAGGCCGCATATGCCGCGAGGGCGAATTGACCAACTGCTCGAGCTTATGGACAAGGCCTTCGAGTCCCACGAGCATTCATTGATAGTCAATCTGCGGTCCGTTCGCGACGAGTCGTGGGAGATGCTTCCGGAAAACGCAGTACGCTCGATCCGGGCCATCACGGCCCACGTTGGGCTGTTCAAGTACATATACGCCAACCACGCCTTCATGGGCGCGGACATGGACTACGACGACCCTCCGGCAGCTCCGGGCCCGGAGCGCTTGCAGAGTCCCGCCGCGGCAATGGAGTGGCTGGGAGAGGCCCACGTCTACCTGACGGGCTGCATCCGGGAGCTTCAAACCGACGAGGAGCTTGACGTTCCGCGCAAGGCCCATTGGGGCGAGTTTCTGCCAACCTACGACCTTGTAGTCATCATGCTGGAGCACGACCTGTACCACGCGGGCGAGATCAACCGCACCCGCGCCCTGTTGCAAAACGACGACAGGTGGGATGTTTAGCGTCTGCCCTGTTAACCCAGTAGCCACAAACCCCCTTCAAACGCTATAATCAATGCCGTTGCAAAGGAGCAGCGCAGTGGCTCCACCGGAAAAGGGATGCAATTTAAAAAACGATACCCAACTCAGAAGAGGTGTTGACATGCCCAAGACCATGGTAGAGAAGATATGGGACTCCCACGTAGTCCACGAGGAGCCGGGCCAGCCGGCCATCCTGTACGTGGACCTGCACCTGGTGCACGAGGTCACTTCGCCCCAGGCCTTTGACGGCCTCCGGATGAACAGCCGACAGGTGCGACGCCCCGACCTCACGGTGGCGACCGTCGACCACAACGTGCCCACCTGGGACCGGGCGCTGCCCATCACGGACGAGATCTCCCTGAAGCAGATACAGGCCCTCGTCCGCAACTGCGAGGAGTTCGGCCTCACGCTGTACGACATCCACAGCCCCGGGCAGGGCATCGTTCACGTCATTGGCCCGGAGCAGGGCTACACGCAGCCGGGCAAGACCATTGTTTGCGGCGACAGCCACACCTCCACCCACGGGGCATTTGGCGCGCTGGCCATGCCCATCGGCACAACGCAGGTGGAGCAGGTGCTGGCCACCCAGTGCCTTGTGCAGGCCAAGCCCAGGACCATGGAGGTGCGGGTGAACGGCTCGCTGCCCACAGGCGTCACCGCCAAGGACCTCATACTGGGCATCATCGGGCAGATAGGCGTGGGTGGTGGAATCGGCCACGTCATAGAGTACACGGGCGAGGCCGTCCGCTCCCTCTCCATGGAGGGCCGCATGACCGTCTGCAACATGTCCATTGAGGGCGGCGCAAGGGCCGGTATGATTGCCCCGGACGACATCACCTTTGAGTACATGCGAGGCCGTCCGCAGGTGCCGCAGGGCGACGCCTTTGAGGCCGCGGTGGAGCAGTGGCGCGCCCTGGCCTCCGACCAGGACGCCGCTTACGACACCCTGGTTGAAATCGACGCCTCCGCGCTGTCACCCTTCGTCACCTGGGGCACCAATCCCGGAATGGTGGTGCCGGTGACCGGCCGAGTCCCTGACCCGGCCTCCATGACATCCCCAACGGATAGGGCTGCCGCCGAGCGCGCGCTGGAGTACATGGGCCTTCAGCCGGACACGCCGATGCAGGACATCCACGTCGATAACGTGTTTATAGGCTCCTGCACCAACTCCCGAATCGAGGACCTGCGGGCCGCCGCAGCCGTTGTGAAGGGCCGCAAGACCAGCCCAAACGTGCATGCGATGGTTGTGCCAGGGTCGACCGCCGTCAAGATACAGGCGGAATCCGAGGGCCTTGACCGCATCTTCAAGGACGCGGGCCTGGATTGGCGGGAGGCCGGTTGCTCCATGTGCCTGGGCATGAACCCGGACATCCTGCAGCCTCAGCAGAGGTGCGCATCCACGTCCAACCGCAACTTTGAGGGGCGCCAGGGTCCCGGAGGTCGCACGCACCTGGTAAGCCCTCAGATGGCGGCCGCGGCCGCCATTGCGGGCCACTTTGTGGACATCCGCGAGTGGGAGGTGGTGTAGCATGACAACCCAGATCGGAACGTCGGAGCCGGGCAGATCGGGAACCTACCGGGCGCTGCCCATGCTGGAAGACGAGGTGATGAACCTGGTGCTGCGCTACGCAGTTGGCCCAATGGACATCCTGCTGGGCGACGAGCTTGACACCCTGGACGCCCTGAAGCGCATTGACCAGGAGCTTGCCGGACTGGGTGAGGCCAATCCGAATCTGGCGGTGCTCCTGCGGCGCACCGTTGAGGCCATTCACTCAGCCCTGGACAAGACGGTGGAGAGCGAGCAGACAAAGGTGTTGATGCGGGTGGTTGCCTACACCAACGCCTTTACAATACTGCGGACCCTTGACATGCAGATGAGGCGGATGGGGCCTTCTTAGAAGGATGGCCCCATCCATTCCTGCGAAGGCAGGAATCCAGGAGAACGCCAGGAGAAGTACTCCCTCGCTCATATGGTTCGACAGGCTCACCATGAGCGGGCAGGCATAGAACAAAACAGCAAGGAGCAATCATGGAACCATTCAACAATCTGACGGGCATTGTAGCGCCCCTGGACAGGCAGAACGTGGACACAGACCAGATAATCCCCGCAGTACACCTGAAGCGCATTGAGCGGACGGGCTTCGGGCAGTTCCTCTTCGGCGCGTGGCGCTTCCTGCCGGACGGCCAGCCCAACCCGGACTTTGAGTTGAACTTCCCGCCGTACCAGGGCGCGGGCATCCTGATTGCAGGGCCCAACTTCGGCTGCGGGTCGTCCAGGGAGCACGCCCCCTGGGCGCTGCTGGACTACGGCTTCCGCGTCATCATCGCCTCCAGCTTCGCCGAGATATTCCACAAGAACTGCTTTGACAACGGCATCGTCCCTGTCCACCTGTCGGAAGAGCAGGTCAACGCGATCATGATCAAGGCCAAGGAGGAGCCGGGCTACAAGATGACCGTCGACTTGGAGGCCTGCGAGATAAGGGACGAGGGCGGGATGCGTATCGGCTTCAAGGTGCACAACGACCCGGAGGTTCACGACTTTCGTCGCCACTGCCTGCTCAACGGACTGGACGACATCGCCCTTACCCTCCAGCACGAGGACAAGATACGGGCCTACGAGACGGCCCACTCACCCGCGCCCTAGACGGGAGAGAGGAGGCGGAAATGGCCTGGACCAAGATCATCGGGCAGGATGAGGCGGAAGGTGAGTTGAAGGGCATCTACGAGCAGATGGTCGCCCGCGGCGCGATTTTGCAGGCGGAGGCCCTGACCGTGTACACCCAGGAGCCAAACCTGTTCCGGTGGCTAAACGATGGGTTGCACCTGCCCGGCTCCGGCTACGGAGTAACCGCCATCGACCGGACGCTGGTCAACCTGATTGTCACGGTCGTATCCGCAATCAACGAGTGCGGGAACTGCGTGACCACTCACGCCCAGGTCCTCCGGCAGCTGGTCAAGGACGACGGCCTGGTAGACCAGGTTATCGAGGACTACACCAGGGCGGACCTGGACTCCAGGACAATGGCGGCCCTGGACTACGCGGCAAAGGTGACGCGCAGCCCCGCCAGCATCGAAGAAAGCGACGTCAACTGCCTCAGAGAGGCCGGCTACTCCGACCAGGAGATCGTAGACATTGCCCACGTGACGGCCTGGTTCAACTACGTGAACCGCGTCGCCCTGGGCCTGGGAACCAAGCTCAGAAGATAAGCGCCAGGAGTGTGATATGCAGTTCAGAATCGCCCTTTTCCCCGGCGACGGCGTCGGCCCTGAGGTCATTGCCGAAGGCGTAAAAGTCCTCAACAGAATAGAGCAGAGCACGGAGACCACGTTCCAGACGGAGTACGGCCTGGTGGGCGGCACCGCCATTGACCAGGTTGGCGCGCCGCTGCCTGATGACACCCTGGCTACGGCCCGCAGGAGTGACGCCATCCTCTTCGGAGCTGTCGGCGGCCCCAAGTGGGACGACCCGCGAGCGCCCCATCGCCCGGAGGACGCGATTCTTGGCCTGCGCAAGGCTATGGGGTTTTTCGCCAACCTGCGCCCGGTGAAGGTCTTCCCTCCTCTGCTCAACTCCAGCTCACTCAAGCCGTCTGTCATAGAGGGCGTGGACATACTCATGGTACGAGAGCTAACGGGCGGCCTCTACTTTGCCAAGCCCAAGAAGCGGTGGCAGACCGCCCGCGGCAGGCGCGGCGTGGACACTCTGCGCTACACCGAGAACGAGATAGAGCGCGTCCTTCGTGTGAGCTTTGAGCTGGCCCGCAGGCGACGGAAGAAGCTGACGTCCGTGGACAAGGCCAACGTCCTGGAGAGCTCCAGGCTATGGAGGGAGATAGCTACGGAGCTGGCCGAGGACTACCCGGACGTGGAGCTTGAGCACCAGCTGGTGGACTCCTGCGCCATGGCTCTCGTGCGGAACCCGTCCCGCTTTGACGTAATGGTGGCTGAGAACATGTTCGGGGACATCCTCACTGACGAGGCGGCGGTGCTATCCGGCTCCCTGGGCATGCTGCCCTCCGCCAGCCTTGCGGGCTCGCCAAGGGAGGAAGGCGGCGGCCGGCGGCGCTCCATCGGGCTGTATGAGCCGATACACGGCAGCGCCCCGGACATAGCCGGCCAGGGCAAGGCCAACCCCATTGCCACCATTCTCACCGTCGCGCTCATGCTGCGGTACTCCCTGGGCATGAACGACGCTGCCTCAGCGATAGAGGCCGCGGTTGACAAGGTGCTGGACGAGGGCTACCGCACTCCCGACATTGCCGAAGAGGGCGCGAGGGGAGCGCTCTCAACCACTGAGATGGGCCAGCGCATAGTAGACGCGATAGACCTTTAGAGACCGCATTTCCGTATCCTGGTAAAGCGTCGGCGTACGGCAAATCGTCCGGCTGTATACGAGTTGGCCCTTTACAGGTCAAAAAACGCTTGACAAGTCCATTTTATGCCCAATATCATCTTGACTGTGGGGATGTGAGGTGGTGGTCGTTCGATTGCTAACGACGCGTAGGGGGCCTCTACTGGCAACTCTCCCGATTCCAACCGACCTGAGGCGTAGTATATGAATATTGCAGGCATGGTTATCGGCATCATTGCAATCATGTTTGCCTGGATTCCCGTTATAGGATTCATATCGATACCTTTGGTGGTAATAGGCTTGCCGCTCTCATTTTTTGGCCTGGCTAGAAGCCGCAGGAAGAAAAGCGGTGTGGGAATGGCCGTCACGGGCCTCGTTACAAACCTAGTAGCGCTGAGTTTTATCATATTCTATGCTTACACCCTTGCTACACGTATAGAAGTAGAATCATCGGTATCAAAGCTGCTGTGATAGAGAACGCTCTCAGGGCGCAAGCCCACCAGGTCACAGGCGATACGGCCACCGAGGTGGCCCTCTACTCCAGTCTCTCAAAAATGCTTTCGCTATATCCGCGCATAGCTGGAATGGACGCTAGACAAGCGCCAGGTTTGCATAGATGACCAAGTACATATTTGTTACGGGCGGCGTGGTCAGTTCCGTGGGGAAAGGGATAAGCGTCGCCTCCATCGGGCGGATACTCAAGAGCAGAGGGATATCCGTCTCCATCCAGAAGCTGGACCCCTACCTGAACGTGGACCCGGGCACCATGTCCCCCTACCAGCACGGCGAGGTGTTCGTCACCGAGGACGGAACGGAGACGGACCTTGACCTGGGCCACTACGAGCGTTTCATTGACGTGGAGCTAAGTCGTCTGTCCAACATCACGGCGGGCCAGATATACAGCGAGGTCATCACCAAGGAGCGGCGCGGTGACTTCCTCGGCGGCACCATCCAGGCTGTGCCCCACGTCACCAACGAGATCAAGGAGCGGATCAAGAACCTGGCCGCGGACGGAGACCCCGACGTGATTGTGGTGGAGGTCGGCGGCACCGTGGGAGACATCGAGGGTCTCCCCTTCCTTGAGACCATACGCCAGATGCGCAACGAGGTGGGCCGGGACAACGTGTTCTACATCCACGTGACCTTCCTCCCCTACATCTCATCCACCGGGGAGCTGAAGACCAAACCCACCCAGCACAGCGTGAAGGAGCTGCGAGGCATAGGCGTGCAGCCGGACGCCATCATCTGCCGCAGCGACCACCCCGTGTCGGAGGACATAAAGAGCAAGATTGCCCTCTTCTGCGACGTTAAGCACCACGGCGTGATTCCGCTGCCCACGGTGTCCAACGTCTACGAGGTGCCCCTGATACTGGAGGCCACAGGCATGGGTGACCTGATAGTCGACTCCCTGGGGCTCACTCCTCAAAAGATGGACATTTCCGAGTGGCGGGATATGGTTGAGCACATGCAGGCGCTGGACAACCCCCTGAGCATAGCCCTTGTGGGCAAGTACGTAGACCTCCCGGACGCCTACATATCGGTGAGGGAGGCACTGCGACACGCCGGGCTTCACCACAACCGGAACGTACAGATCTCCTGGGTCCACTCCGAGGACATTGAGAGGGACGGAGCGGAGCCGTATTTGAACTCGGTCAGCGGCATAGTGGTGCCCGGCGGCTTCGGCACGCGGGGGACGGAGGGCATGATTCAGGCGGCGCAGTACGCCCGGGAGCGAAAAGTCCCGTACCTGGGCCTCTGCCTGGGGATGCAGATGATGGTGGTGGAGATGGCCCGCCACGTCCTCAACTCCCCCGACGCCAACTCAACGGAGTTCAACCCGGACACGCCCCATCCCGTCATTGACCTCATGCCCGACCAGGTTTCGGTGCGAGGCATGGGAGGCACCATGCGGCTGGGCGTGTACCCCTGCAACCTGGTGGACGGCACCAAGGCGGCCAGGGCCTACGGCAGGCTGGAGATCGAAGAGCGCCACAGACACCGGTTTGAGTTCAACAACGCCTACCGCGAACGGCTCCAGGAGGGCGGCCTTATAGCCAGCGGCCTGTCGCCGGACGGCAGCCTTGTGGAGATATCCGAGATCGTTGGGCACCCGTTCATGGTGGGCGTCCAGTTCCACCCGGAGTTCCTGTCCAGGCCAAACCGGGCGCATCCCCTGTTCAGGGAGTTCGTGGGCACGGCCAAGGGCGTGATAAGAGAGGGCGGGCAGCATCCTCTGCCCCTCTACACAAGAGAGCAATGAACGGTATCGTCCTAGCTGAGCCTGAAGGTTGAAAGATACTGCAATTCTCCTCTCGTGGGTATGGACGAATACGCCAATTGTATGCTAAAGTAAGGAGGCTCCTCTAATGCTTATTTTCCTCGACACGGCCAACCTCGAAGAGATCGACCACGCCCACCGACTGGGAGTTTTGCGCGGCGTAACCACCAACCCGTCTCTCGCAGCCAAGGAGGGCATCGACGACGCGTCCAACTACCGGGCGGTTGTACAGGAGATTGCGGGGATTGTGGACGGGCCCATATCCGCCGAGGTCATCAGCACCACCGTGGACGGCATGGTTGCCGAGGGCAGGGACATAGCAACGTGGGCGCCCAACGTGGTGGTCAAGATTCCCAGCACTCTGGAGGGCCTGGAGGCCATCAGCATACTCTCAAGTGAGGACATCAGGATTAACCAGACGCTGTGCTTCTCGGTGAACCAGGCGCTCCTGGGGGCGCTGGCCGGGGCCGCCTTCGTTAGCCCCTTCGTGGGAAGGCTTGACGACGAAGGCCACGACGGGATGCAGCTGGTCCGGGACATTGTGGAGATGTTCGGTAACTACGATATGGATACCCAGGTGCTGGCCGCCAGCATCCGGCACCCCCTCCACTGCGTGATGGCAGCCGAGGCGGGGGCGGACATCGCCACCATACCTTACAAGGTGTTGCTGCAGATGATGCACCACCCGCTGACGGACGTGGGCGTGGAGCGGTTCATCCAGGACTGGCAGAGAGCGGTCAAAGTATAGATCCCGGGCTTTCGTTGGCAAAGGCGTTTCCCCTGTAAGCATCGTCAACTCCGTGAGTGATTCGGGGCTGCCCCTTTAGACTCAAGCCAATACAGATTACAGAGCATTTAAGGAGATGTCCCTCATAGGGGAGACACCAGTTGGGAGAGAGTTATGAACCTAGTTGAACTGGACGGAAAGAGCAAACAGGAGCTTCTAACCATGGCCAAGGACATGGGCGTGGAGAACGGCCTCGCATCCCTACCGAGAGGCGAGATAGTTTTTCGAATGATGCAGACCTACGCCGAGCAGCAGGGCTACATCCTCGCGTCCGGCATCCTGGAGATAATCAACGATGGCTACGGCTTCCTCCGGCAGTTCAACCTCAAGCCCAGTCCCAACGACGTGTACGTCTCCCAGTCCCAGATACGGCGGTTTGCCCTGAGAACGGGCGACCAGGTGATGGGCCAGGTGCGCCCCCCCAAGGACAGCGAGAAATACTACGGCCTGGTGAGGGTAGAAGGCGTCAACGGGATGGACGCCGACGCCGCCCGCAGCCGGCCGCACTTCGAGAACCTGACGCCCATCTTCCCCGACCACCAGATAAAGCTGGAGACCGGCAAGGACAATCTCTCCACTCGCCTGATGGACCTCCTGGCCCCCATTGGCCGCGGCCAGCGCGGTCTCATCGTCTCCCCTCCCAAGGCGGGCAAGACCACCCTGCTCAAGCACATTGCCCAGGGCATTACGGCCAGTGCCCCGGACATCAACCTGATGGTCGCCCTGATTGGTGAGCGCCCGGAGGAGGTGACGGACGTCAAGCGGTCCGTCGATGGCGAGGTGTTCAGTTCAACCTTCGACGACCCCGTAGAGGACCACTGCCGCGTTGCGGAGCTGGCCCTGGACCGGGCCAAGCGCCTGGTGGAGTCCGGCAAGCACGTGGCCATCCTGCTCGACAGCATCACAAGGCTCACAAGGGCCTACAACCTTGCGCTGCCAACCAGCGGCCGCACTCTATCCGGCGGCATCGACCCCGTGGCCCTCTACCCGCCCAAGCGTTTCTTCGGAGCCGCCCGCAACACGGAAGAGGGAGGCAGCCTGACGATTATGGCCGCATGCCTCGTCGACACCGGCAGCCGCATGGACGAGGTCATCTACGAAGAGTTCAAGGGCACCGGCAACATGGAGATTCACCTGGAGAGGAAGCTGGCAGACCGCCGCGTCTTCCCGGCCATCGACATCCAGAGAAGCGGCACGCGGCGCGAGGAGCTTATGCTGGAGCCGGACACCCTGAGGCAGGTGTGGCTGCTTCGCCGGATGGTGGCCATGATAACCTCCGGCTCAATGGAGTCCACGGAGGCTACGGAGAAGGTGCTGGAGCGCCTGGCGAGAACCAACAACAACAAGGAGTTTCTCACCACCCTCACCAAGGATATGTAGACTCCACTCCCCGTCTCCACGACGTCCCGTTCCCGAGACCACCTTCAACCCCCGTATTCCGTTCCGCGCCGGTCACGCCGGCGGAGGTCCGGGCCTTCAACAGCCCGGCTCCCCGTGATTTCCGCAGCACATGCTGAGCCTTCTCGCCTTGATCGACATATTGGTAACCCAGCGCGCAGCCGCTATGTGCCACGGCATACCACGCCAGCGCATATTCTTGAAGAACCCCAGGACTCTACCTAAAAAGTCGATCAATGACTAACACCCACAGATAGCGTTGCGGGAGCTCATCTCCCGTAATCTGGAATACGGCTCCCAGCGCGCGTCCATTGTACAGCACCTGGCTTTTGGCGCAAGCGTAGCCTCTCCCCGGAATACCCGATGCGCCATAGATATCGCCCCTATGGTCGCGCCATTGGTGACAAGTCCAATGCGGAAGGGCCATAATAGGCAGGAGCGCGACACGTCGAGAACGAGGATGACGAACAGAAGGCCCAACACAACACGCCTGGACCAGACACTCATAGACCGGGGGCTTATCGACAGCCTGGAGAGGGCGCGCGCCCTGATCATGGCGGGCCAGGTCACGGTGGACGGACGGACGGCCGCCGCGCCCGGAGAGCGTGTGCCAACCGAGGGCGTAGTATGCCTGGACACGGGGCCGGAGTACATTGGGCGCGGCGGCGTGAAGCTGGCGGCGGCGCTGGAGCAGTTCAGCCTGGACGTAGACGGGGCCGTTGCCCTGGACGTGGGCGCGTCCACGGGAGGCTTTACAGACTGTCTCCTCAAGCGGGGAGCGGCGCGGGTCTATGCCCTGGACGTCGGCTACGGGCAGCTGGACTACAGCCTTCGGCAGGACTCCAGGGTGACGGTGATGGAGCGGGTGAACGCCCGCCACCCATTTCCACTGCCTGAAAAGGTAGACCTGGCAAGTATCGACGTATCGTTCATATCCGTGACCAGGGTGCTGCCGTCCTTGACCGAGCATCTGAGGGACGGCGGGCGTATCATCGTACTGGTGAAGCCGCAGTTTGAGGCGCGCCGCGAGGAAGTCGGTAAGGGAGGCGTCGTCAGAGACCCCAGGGTGCACGCACGCGTTCTGGCCAGGGTCATAGCCTGGACGGTAAGCAACGGCTATCGCTTGAGAGGCCTGACCCCTTCGCCGATCACCGGCAGCAAGGGCAACCGGGAGTTCTTTGTTCTGCTCAGCCCCGCGCCCGGAGCGTTCCTGCCATGACTGAGGACCAGCACGTCGCCGCGGAGTCGTCCTCCGTGGAAGAGAGGGCCCGCGAGGAGGTTGACCGCGTCCTGCGGCTGCTGGAGGACGGAGACAGGGCCGAGGCCGTAGCCCTGCTCAAGGAGATGCACCCCGTCGACCAGGGCGAGGTGCTGCTGGAGCTTGAAGAGGCGCTCCTGAGCGAGCTTTCAGTTGAGGAGATCGTGCAGATCCTGGAGCGCGTCGACCCGGAAGAATCCTCTGAGATCGCCGCCGGAATCGACTCAAGGGCGCTCGCGGTAATCCTGGACCGCACCCGCCCGGACGTGGCCGCGGACATCCTGAGAAACCTTCCCGCCGAGCAGTCACGGGAGACCCTGGCCGTTATGACGGAGGCCGCTGAGATAGCCCCTCTGCTGGGCTACCCGGATGACACGGCCGGCGGGCTGATGGTCGCAGACTACCCGGTTGTGTCAGACTACATGTCAGCCGGCATTGCGCTGGACGTCCTGCGCCTCCTGGGACGCAGGGCCGAGGAGTTCAGCGCCATCTTCGTGGTCGATGCCGACAGCAGGCTGCTGGGTTACATCACCGTGACTCGACTTGCCCTCTCCCCTACTGAAGAGATAGTCAGGGACATAATGCACCCTGAAATAGTGTCCGTGCCGCCTGAGACCGACCAGGAGGAGTGCGCCCGCCTGATAGAGCGGTACGACCTGCGGCATCTGCCAGTCGTGGACCATGAGCACAAGCTCATCGGCATCATACACGTGGAGGCCGTGGTGCACGTGATGGAGGAGGAGGCCACAGAGGACATGTTCCGCATTGCGGGTCTGTCCGGTGAGCGTGTGCTGTCTTCCCTGGGCAACTCCGTCCGCAGCCGGCTGCCCTGGCTGACCACCAACCTTGGCACCGTGTTCCTCGCGGCCCTGGTCATCAACCTCTTTGAGTCGACGATCGCCAAGGTGGCGGTGCTGGCAGTGTTCCTGCCGGTGGTGGCCGGACAGGGCGGGATAGCCGGCACCCAGACCCTGACGCTGGTGGTGCGCAGCATGGCCCTGGGCGAGATAAGCAGGCACAGCGGCATACGGCTCATTGGCCGCGAGCTTCTTCTGGCCCTGGTGCACGGCATGCTGCTGGCGGCGGCGGTGGGCGTGGCCGCCTACTTCTGGAAGGGGTCAATCATGCTGGGCGTGGTGGTAGGCGCGGCGATGCTGGGCAACATGATAGTGGCGGGCCTTGCCGGAAGCAGCGTGCCTCTGCTGCTCAAGCGGTTCGGGATGGACCCCGCCGTGTCCTCCGCCGTGTTCGTGACCACCTTTACGGACGTGCTGGGCTTCCTGATTTTCCTGGGCATGGCCGCTATGCTCATTCAGTACTTGACCTAGAGAGCCTCTGAACAAGAAAAACGTGACACCCCTTTTCGTCATTCCGGCGGAAGCCGGAATCCATGGCTGAGGGCGCGGATTGCCAGGTCAAGGACACCACTACTGGCGGACACTGGCCGCTATGTCCGCGGCTCCCACCAGCATTGCTGAGTTTTAGTCAGAGGGGATTGCGCCAGCGGAGGCCGGGGAAGCGGCTGAAGTCGACGTCGTTTGAGTGGAGTTCCGCCTGGTACTCCATAGCTATGGAGGCCAGGTGCGCGTCTGTCACCAGGTCCGCGCCTACGCCGGCCGCGACAAGGCTCTGCCGGAGGTGGGCAAGGTGATCAGTTCCGGGGTTGATGGGCATGACGTGGGAAAATCGGAACCACTCCTGAACGTAGTCAATCGCCTCCGCCGGGGTTGCCGGATTGGTGACCACCCTGGGATGGGTCATCAGCCTGACAAAGCCAGTCGCCACAGCCCACGGAACGCCCACTCGCTCCGAGCCGTTGACCAGGCCTTCCCACCAGCCCTTGGCGGCCTTGTGGTGAGGCGCTCCGTCGTAGTGGGCGTAGACAAGCAGATTAAGGTCCGGGATTATCAACTCGCGCCCGGCCTGTCCTTCCCGAGAGCCTCCTCAGCTACCAACTGATCGTTGAGCTGATTCAGCCTGAGCGGATCTACGCCGGGGGCGAACCCGCCGCGCTTGGGAACAACGCGGTACTCCAGCCGAGCGGCTTCCCCCACCCCCTGAGACATACCTTGTCTCAGGGCGTCATTCACCACCCGTTTGAACGGCGTGTCTGTGAGCCGCGCCCGCTCCCGCAGGGCGTCTGCTATGTCATCATCCAGTGTCAATGTAGTTCTCATGTCAGCATCATAGCATCCGGTATAGTTGATGTCAAGATGCCTGCTGATATTCTCTACAGGCGTTGGTTATGATGAACGCCACCGCTCATACTTAGACAGGCTCAGTGCGAGCGATGTCAACTACGCCCGCGGCTCCCAGCTCAACGCCCTCTGCAGGTTGGACAGGTAATCGGCGAAGGCGCGGCGGCCCGTCGGCGTTGCCTGTACCCACGTGTGCGGCTTGGAGTCCTGGAACTCCTTGGTGATGGCCAGGAAGTCGGCGTCCTCCAGCTTTCTCAGATGGGTGGTCAGGTTTCCGCCGGTCAGGTCCAGGGTCTTCTGGATGAAGCCGTAGGCCAACCTGTCCGATTCTGGCATGGAGACCAGCATGGTCATTATACGCAGCCGGGTGGACTGGTGGATGGTCTCGTCCAGGACAATGTCGTCCGTCACAGAACGCCGCTCCTGCGTATCCACCAGGCGCTCAGCGCGACCAGCAGCAGGATTGCGCCCGCCGTCACCAGTGGCGCGGCGTCGCCTGCCAGGTACCAGGGTATGTAGAACGCCGCCGCAAGCCCGACGCCCACGACCGCCAGCACCGGGCGTACCATAATGCCGAACAGGACAAAACCCAGCGCCACTACGCCGATGGCAACGTGGGGTATCCTCTCCGCTCCGTCCGCGTTCCAGAGTCCCGCTGCCGCCGGGATGAAGAATGCCGCCGCCAGGACCGCAAGCCAGAAGAGGAACACCCTGATCCCGGCGCTGCGCATCGCGTCCCCGGCCGCGTTCTCTCTGCCGGCGCGGTGTCCTATGACTGCGCTGCCGATAATGCCCGCCGTAGCCAGAACGCCCCACAAAGGCCCGGGGAACCAGGGCGAACTGGTCACGAACCCGGGCGCAAGTGCCTCAATCGTGTACTGTGAGATCAGCCCCAGGGACATTATCGCGCCCCAGAGCAGGATAATCGTAGTGGTTCCCGCCAGGTACATGGAGCTGCGGGCCGTCTCCATAGTGGAGTGAATGGTGCGCCAACTCTCCTCGGGTGACGGAGTATTCCCTTCGTTGTACGCTTCCTGCATCTCGCGCCTCCTTGCTGTTGCCAGGGATCTAGGTTGCCCGTTTAGTTTGTGTGACAAACTAGTTTACATCAATTAAATGGACAATGCAATACCATTTCCTAAGCTAATTCCGGTGGTTGCCCAAACGGGTTTGAAGGTGATAAAACTATCGAATGAAGAGAACATAATTGTCGCTGAGGCGATTCCCCGTTCTTATGGCGGTTGCTGTGGTTTCCCAACGGCCAACTAAGGAGGCGTGACGTGCCAAATATTGTATATGTGCTTACCAATCCGGCCATGCCTGGAATTGTAAAGATTGGCATGACTGAGAGGGATGATGTTCAACGAAGAATGAATGAACTCTACTCCACAGGAGTGCCTCTTCCCTTTGATTGTGCTATAGCGCGTCAGATTGAGGATACTGAAGCGGCGAGAGTAGAGGCCGCTCTGCACACTGCCTTTGGTCCTTACCGAGTGAACCCCTCCAGGGAATTCTTTGAAATCGACTCTGACCAGGCTGAAGCACTGCTTCAGGTCATGCCCGGACAAGATGTGACCCCGCGAGTCAGCAAAGAGATTGCGGAGTTGCAACCGGAAGACGTTGAAGCCGCCTCGGAGTACAAAAGGCATCAGGCCAAGACTAACGAGGAGGAATTTCTGGCATCGCTGAATGAAAACGGGATACGCGTCTACGAAAGGGTTCTGGCCTTGGGCAAGCAGGAAGGGATGCACATCAAGTGGAATAAGTGGGGATTTTCTCTTTACGTTGTCTTGGATCAAAGGAACGTTGTGATCTGCTACGGCTATCCGCGTGGCGGAGACAAATACAGCCAGTCGATTTACACGGCCTTCTATTGGATTGGCACGAGGACTAACGTTCCTCCGGAAGTCATTGAGGAACATAGAAAGTACGCCTTGGACAACGGCCTGTTTGTCCCTGTAGGCGGAGGTAACGATATTGCCTGCCGAACAGGTGATATAGATGAGTCTAGAGTGCCTGACGTGATCGGATGGCTGGAAGCAATGATAAGAAGCATCCGGGAGTCCGCGGCCGCTAACTCTGAAGAAAGTTTGGTGAAGGACCTTGGGTAACCTGTGACTATCCCTGCACACCGTCATTCTGAGCGCAGCGAAGAATCCAAGGCTCCCCATCCACGACAGCGCAGTTTTGCGGGCGGATATTCTGGATTCCTGCCTCCGCAGGAATGGTTAAGAGGGACGACCGTCGTGAGTTACGCTCACCTTGAGCTTGTCGAAGGGTGTGAGCGTAACTGCCGCTCTGCCCCTGGACTCCGCCTTCCGCCAGAATGACGAAAGGCGCGCGGCGCGCCCAAGCTCAGACCCTACCCCAGCCCCTTGAGGCTGGACTGGAACGACCTGTCGCTGCGGAACGGTCCCACTACTGCCAGGTTCAGCTTCTCGCCCACCAGCACGCTCTCGGCCACACGCTGGACGTCCTCCGGCGTGATGGCGTCGACGCGGGTCAGCACCTCTTCCACTGTATAGATGTCGTTCAGCAGAAGCTCCTGTGCCCCCAGCCACGCGGCCACGCTGCGGCTGTCCTCCATGCGCAGCACCAGGCGACCCTTCAGGAACTCCTTGGCCTTGCGCAGCTCCTCCTCCGGGATTGGCTCCCTGGCCCTGACCATCTCCCGCAGCACGGAGTCTATGGCGCGCTTGGCGTTCTTGGGGTCAACGCCCGCGTAGGTGGTGAAGGAGCCACAGTCTTTCAGGTGGCTGGAGGTTGTGTGAACGTCATAGACCAGGCTCTGCTTCTCACGCAGCTCCAGGAACAGCCGGCTGCTCATCCCCTCCCCCATCACCGTGTTCAGCAGGTCCAGCGCGTATCTGTCCGGGTGCACCGACGACAGCCCCTTGACGGAGATGCAGAGGTGGGCCTGCTCCGTCTTGCGGTGCTCCAGCTTCATCCTGGGAGCCGACTGCTCGTCCTCGGCGGGGAACCAGGTCTCAGCTTTGCGCGAGTTCCAGTCTCGAAAGTGCCGGGCCACTTCGTCGGTGACCTCGTCGTGGGAGATATTGCCGGCCACGCTGACCACCAGGTTAGGCGTGGTGTACTGCCGCTGCATGTAGCCAATCAGGTCGTCCCTGGAGATGGCGTTCACGGTCTCTTTGGCGCCGCCCACGTCCCTGCCCAGGGGCTGGTTGGGCCACATCACCTCGTCAATGAGCATGTCCGCCCGGTAGCTGGGCACGTCGTTGCTCATGGACAGCTCCTCCAGGATGACGAGACGCTCCTTCTCGACCTCCTCAGGATCGATTAGCGGCTCCTTGACGATGTCCGTCATCACGTCCAGGGCCATACGCAGGTGGGCGACGGGCACCTTGCACCAGTAGGTGGTCAGCTCCCGGTCCGTGGCGGCGTTGAACACGCCTCCCACTCCCTCGATGGCCTCGCTGATCTCCTGGGAGGTGGGACGGCGACGCGTCCCCTTGAAGCACATGTGCTCCACAAAGTGCGATATGCCCGCCTCCTCTTCCACCTCGTACCTGGAACCCGCGCCCACGTACAGCACAACGCTGACCGACTGGGTATGGGGCATCTGGCTGGTGAGTATGCGAAGGCCGTTGTCTGTGACTGTCTTTTTGTACATATTGGGGTTACTACATTCCTATCTTGATATGTGATTCGTTGGCGTGACTAGCGTATGCCAATTCTTGAGTGGAGTCAATTGGGCTGAATGCCCGCCCATTCCGGCTGAGGCGCGCGGCCCATGAGACCCGCCACCGCCTCTCGCGGGTCCAGGCCGTTGAACAGCACCTCGCTTATGGCCCGGGTTATGGGCATGTCCACGCCCAAGCGGGAGGCCAGCACGAGAGCGCCCAGCGTCGTGTCCACGCCCTCGGCGACGTTGCCCATAGAGGCGAGTATCTCCGGCAGCCGTTTGCCCGCCGCCAGCTGCTCCCCCACGTGCCTGTTCCTGCTGAGGGGGCTTGCGCAGGTGGCTGTGAGGTCGCCGAGGCCGGCCAGTCCGGCAAAGGTCAGGGGGTTCGCGCCGGCCGCCACGCCCAGGCGGGTTATCTCCACCAGCCCGCGGGTGATGAAGGCCGCCTTCCCGTTGTCGCCGTACCCGAAGCCGTCGCACACGCCCGCGCCAAGAGCGATGATGTTCTTGAGGCTGCCGGCCAGCTCCACGCCCACCACGTCCGTGTTGGTGTACACCCTGAACATGGGAGACATGAACATCCCCTGGGCCCTGACCGCGTTGCTCTCCTCGCGGCAGGCGACCACGGTGGACGCCGGTTTGCCCTCTATAATCTCCCTTGCCAGGTTGGGGCCGGAGAGGACGCAGATGCCGTTGTGGAACGACTCCGGCAGCTCCTCCTCCATTATCTCGCTCATGCGCTTGGCCGACTCCTTCTCCAGGCCCTTGGTCGCGCTCAAGACGAGGCAGGGCTGCGACAGGAACGGGGCAAGTCCGCGCGCGTTCTCCCGCAGGCTTTGGGACGGCACGGCGATGACTACCATGTCCACCGCGGCCGCGTCTTCCCTGGACGACGTAATACGCAAATTCTGCGGGAATGGGTATCCCGGAAAGCGCCGTTTGTTCTCCCGGGCGCTTTCCAGGTCCTGAGCCTCTTCCGGAGTTCGGGCCCACAGCAGCACGTCGGCGCCGTTGCCGGCCAGGATCGTGGCCAGGGTCGTGCCCCAGCTCGTTGTCCCGATTACGGACGCCGTGGCCGTCATGCCTCACGCCCCGTCCGCGGAACCGACGACGGTTTCGCCCAGGTCAACCTTCTCGCCGAGCCTCCGCTCCTGGCCCCTAAGTATGCGGACTATGTTCTCCCGGTGCTTGAGCAGCACTATGGGAGTGCCTACGGCGGTGTACAGGATGTAGATTGGAGACGACACCCCCAGGGTCAGGTCCGGCGCCAGGAATGCCAGCGCGAACAACGAGGCCAGGGCCGAGGTCGCGCCCATTATGGAACCCAGGGAGACGTAGCGGGTTGCCGCCAACGGCGGGATTGACAGCGCCATTACGACGAGGCCCGCAACGGGGGAAATAGCGCATACGGTTCCCAGTCCCGTAGCCGTGCCCTTCCCGCCCTTGAACCGGATGAATACCGACCAGTTGTGGCCCAACAGCGCGGCAAGCGCGGCGGCCACCTCCAGCCCGGGCGACGGCTCTATCGCTCTCACAATCAGGACTGGCGCTACACCTTTGCCCAGGTCGAGGGCAAGCACCAGCAGGCCCGGGGCCACGCCCGCCGTTCGCAGCACGTTGGTCATGCCCGTGTTGCCGCTGCCGTAGCTTCGCACGTCGACGCCCTTGGCGAACTTCGCTACCAGCAAGCCAAAGGGCACGCTGCCCAAGAGATAGCACAGGGGCACGAGCCAGGCGTAGGTCACAGCCTGCCGCCTCTGGAGGATGGGAAAACCAGGTGGAGCGGGTTGCCGGCAAAGCCGAAGGTATCACGGAGGCGGTTCTCCAGGTATCTCTGGTAGGAGAAGTGCACAAGCTCCGGGTTGTTGACCGGCAGTATGAAGGTGGGGGGGTGGGTGCCCTTCTGGTAGATGCGGTACACCTTCAGGGAGCGGCTGCCTTTGGTGGGCGGCGGGTGGGCCGCCAGCGCCTCCATCAACGCCCTCTCCAGCGCGCCCCGGGGCGCGATCTTCGCGCCTTCCCGGTACACCCTGATGGCGGTCTCCACCACCTCCCGTACGCCGTCGCCGTTCAGCGCCGAGGTGAAGCAGACGGGAGCGTAGGGTATGAACTTGAGCTTACGGCGCACCTCCCTCAGCACATCGGCCTTCTGCGCCTCGCCCTCAACCACGTCCCACTTGTTTACAACAATCACCACGCCCTTGTAGGTGTCCAGCACCTGCCCCGCGACGTGGGTGTCCTGGCCGGTGACGGACTCTATGGCGTCGATGACAAGGATGCACACGTTGGAGCGTTCAATGGCGCGCACGGCCCTGAGCACGCTGTACTTCTCAATACCCCTCTCTATGCGACCACGACGCCGCACTCCCGCCGTGTCGATCAGCGTTATCGGCCTGTCGTTGAAGGTGAGGGTGGTGTCGATGGCGTCCCGGGTCGTGCCGGGCACCTCGGAGACTATGGCCCGCTGGTGGCCCAGGATTGCGTTGAGCAGCTGTGACTTGCCGACGTTGGGTCGCCCCACAATCGCCAGCCGAGGCATCTCCTCCGTCTCCTCCTCAGGCGCAAAGGGCAGAATGGCCTCAAGCTCCCTGAAGAACTCATCAATGCCCAGGTTGTGGTAGGCGCTCATGAAAACGGGGTTGCCAAGGCCCAGCCCGTGAAACTCCACCGCGTCCTGCTCACGCCTGGCGTTGTCCACCTTGTTCACCACCAGGAGCAGGGGTTTCTCCATCTGTCGAAGCGACTGCGCAATCTCGCGGTCGGCGGGGGTTATGCCGGACATCACGTCCACCAGAAAGACGATGGCGTCGGCCTCCTCCATCGCAACCTCTACTTGCTCCCTGACCAGGTCCCACATGTCCGACGACACCGGCGCAGTCTCCAGACCGCCCGTGTCGACAAGGGTGAAGACGCGGTCTCCCCACGACACGCTGGCAGTCACGCGATCCCTGGTGGTGCCGGGCGTGTCCGAGACGATGGCCAGCGACTGGCCCACCAGCCGATTGAAGAGGGTGGACTTGCCCACGTTGGGCCGTCCGACTATGGCTACCAAGGGTCCGGGCATACGATTCCGCCTCTAGGCCAGTATCTCCGCCAGAACAGCTTTCTGCGCGTGCAGCCGGTTCTCCGCCTGATCGTAGACCACCGACTGGGGGTGTTCAAGAAGGCCCTCGGAAATCTCCTCGCCGGGATGGGCCGGAAGCGGGTGCATGAAGAGCGCGCCGTCGGCGGCCAGGGCCAGAAGCTCCGGGTCTACGCGGAAGTCCCTGAAGGCCTGCCGCCTGATCTCCGTCTCCTCCTCCTGCCCCATGCTCGTCCACACGTCCGTGTAAACGACGTCCGCGCCCCTGACGGCGTCCTGGGGGCTCTCCGTAAGGGTGATCCTGACTCCGGTAGCCCTCCCTCTTTCGATGACCTCGTGCATGGCGGCGTCCGGCATGTGGTAGCCGGGCGGAGCGGCTATGGTGAAGTTGGCCCCCACGGACACGGCGACCAGGGCCAGGCTGACGGCGCAGTTGTTGCCGTCGCCAACGTAGGCAATGGTTATCCCCTTCAGACTGCCCTTCTTCTCATAGACGGTCAGGAGGTCGGCAAGCGCCTGGCAGGGGTGTTCGTCGTCTGAAAGGGCGTTGATCACCGGCACGGAGGAGTATTGGGCGAGCGTCTCCAGGGTGCTCTGGGCAAAGGTGCGCACTATGATCACGCTCACGTATCGGGAGAGGATCCGGGCCGTGTCCGAGACGGGCTCGCGCACTCCCATCCCCACCTCATCTCTGCTGAGGTAGATGGGGTGGCCGCCAAGCTGGTGCACGGCCACGTCGAAGCTGACCTTTGTTCTGAGAGACGGCTTCTCAAAGAGCAGCGCCGCCGACTTCCCGGCCATCACCTGGGGCGCAGGCCCGTTCTTCAGGTCTGCGGCTCTGTAGATGAGCGCCTCAACCTCTTCAATGGAGAGGTCGGCTATGGATAGAAGGTGTTTGCCCCTCGTCACGGTTGTCATTGGATTCAGTCCTCGCTCGTCGTGGGATTAGTATATCAGAAGAAAGAGGGATTCTAAACGAGGAGGATATGGCTGTCAATATTGTGTGCAGCGCGTCTCTTCAGTGCCATTGGAGTCCAGCTTTCCCTGGGTAGACCTCGTAGGGGCGGTTCGCGAACCGCCCCTACGGAGACCCCCATCGTCATCGTGCCCGCGCAGGCGGGCATCCAGGGGTGGAGCGGATTACCTACGCCCCCTGCTGCTGAAGGTGGCGCAGACGCTCCGGTGGCTTCGGCGGGTACGAGAAGAAGCAGATCACCGCGCCAAGCGCGATGGTGAGCACAAAGGTGACAAAGGCAATCTGGTAGCTCTGATTCACGTCGTACACTATGCCCGCGTACACGGGACCTATGACCGTGCCAATGGCCACTATGGACTGCTCCACGCCTGCGATGGTGGCGAAGTACTTCCTGCCAAAGTAGTCCGCCCTCATGGCAAAGAGGAGGTTGGGCGCGCCCCAGCCCAGGCCGAAGACCACGGTGAAGAGGAACACCTGCGAAAGGCTGTCCGCGGTGAGCAGAATCAGGATGCCCGCCGCCTGGAACGCGTAGGCAATGGCCAACAGGTACCGCTTGTTGAAGTAGTCGCCCAGAACGCCGAAGCCTATTCTTCCCGGTATGCTCATCAAGCCCATCAGCGCCAGGACGCCCGCGGCCGCCTGCTCGGAGATTCCGGTGTCCGTGAGAAAGGGTATCTGGTGGACCACCGTGGCGGATATGGCCATTGTCCGCAGGCCAAAGGCCACGGCCAGCATCCAGAATACAGGGGTGCGCAGGGCCTCCCAGATGGTGAAGTCCAACTCCCCCGCCGGCGCGCTCGACCCTTCGACGCGCGTCACAATAAGCTCGTCCTGGGACTTGGCGTTGTCCGGCAGGTAGCCGTATTGTTCAGGCCGGTGCCGCACTATCATCGCCAGGGGTATGCCGATGGCGAACAGGCCAATCCCCAGGTACAGCGCCGCCACCCTCCAGCCGAAGGCCAGTATCAGCGCCGCTATGAGCGGGGCCATTATCGCTCCGCCAAAGCCGTTGGCCGTGCTCAGCAGCCCCAATGCCCTCGATCGCTTTCTGATGAACCAGTTGGCTACGGCAGCCTGAGCGGCGACGAAGAACCCGGTGTTGAAGCCGATGGCCAGGAGCAGAACGTACACCAGGTAGAACATCAGCAGGCCGTTGGTGATGCTCAGGGCCAGGAAGCCTATGCTGGCAAGGGTCACGCCAAAAAGCATCAGCTTCCTGGGGCCGAACCTGTCGACCAGCGGCCCGACAATGGGCCCCTCTATGAAGCCCTCAGCCTGGGACAGGGATATGGCCCCGGCGGTGAGCGCCCGCGACCAGCCGAACTCCTCGCTTATGGGTTTGAAGAAGGCGCTGAACCCGAAGAAGAAGGCCCCGCCGCCGTAGAGGGTCACGGCCCAGCACGCAAATACAATCCACCAGCCGTAGAATACCCTGTTCATTTGTGTTTCTGTCCGCGAATAATTAGAGCCTCGGCAAGACTATGGTCATTCTGAACGGAGCGTAGCGCAGTGTAGAATCCAAAATCTCTGCACTCAAACCCGCGATGTCCTTGGTCAAAACTTCCTGGATTCCTGCTTGCGCAGGAATGACGGAGTCGATGGACTTTGTGACAAGTAACCCAAGGGTCTCCCCTTACCGAGGCAAACCGTATCTAATAGTTAGATTTGCCCCATAGCCGCTTGGAGGTTGATCCAGTATCTCATCGTAGCTGCGCTTTTCTTGCCACATTACGTTGCAACAGCTTTGCATACGATGCTGTCTACCGGGGTACCCACCGAGACTTTTGTGCAAGTCGCGAGAGTTTACGTCAAGGTAAGGTAGTTTTTGCTGGCTGGCCTCGTTGAGGCGGCGCATCAGTTCAGCGCGAAAATCATCAGCATTCGGCGGCATTGTGCTTCCCTACCACGATTACCCGGTTGAATCGTTACTTGGAACGTCCGTAAGTACACCCAGATTACTATCTTAAGTGAATAGGAAGCTAGGGTGTTTGAAGGGCAACTGACCAGGCTACCAACGACCGGCCAGCTGGAAGTACTTGCCTTCCGTCTTGATGGCCGGGGCAACAACCATCTCCACCTGCTGCATGTCCGGTATGCTGAATGCGCCGCACATGCCCATTGCCGCCCTCAGCGCGCCCTCAAGGTTCTGGGTGCCGTCGGTCACGGAGGTGGGGCCAAAGAGTATCTGGTGGAGCGGCCCCTTGTTGCCGACGTTGATCCGCGTGCCCCTTGGGAGGGCCGGGTGGAAGCTGGCCATGCCCCAGTTGTAGCCCATGCCCGGAGCCTCCTCCGCCTGGGCGAAGGTGGTGCCCAGCATCACCGCGTCCGCGCCGCTGGCGAAGGCCTTGCAAATGTCGCCGCCTGTGCGCATACCGCCGTCGGTTATGAGCGAAACGTAACGCCCCTCCCGCCTGAAGTACTCCTCGCGGGCCGCGGCGCAGTCCATGGTGGCCGTGACCTGCGGCACGCCGATACCCTCCACCTCTCGCGTGGTGCAGATGGCCCCGGGCCCAACGCCCACCAGGACGGCGTCTACTCCCGTCTCCATAAGCTCCAAGGTCGCGCCGTAGCTGACGCAGTTCCCCACCACTACCGGGATGCGGACCTGCTGGCATACGTCCGAGAGTATCAGCCCCTGCTCGCTCTTGGAGATGTGCCGGGCCGTGGTTACGGTTGACTGGATGAACAGAATGTCCGCGCCGGCGTCAACGACGGTAGGCGCAAGTCTTTTGGTGTTGGCGGGTGTGAGGGATACGGCGCAGGTAACGCCGCCGTCTTTGATCTCCTGAATCCTCTGCCCTACCAGGTCCTCACGTATGGGGGCGGAGTAAACCTTCTGGAGCAGGGGCGTGGACTCCTCCTGGGGAGCTTCAATGATGTGCTGGATGACGGCTGCGGGGTCGTCGTAGCGGGTGTAGATGCCCTCCAGGTTCAGGACGCCAAGGCCGCCCATCTGCCCAAGGCAGACGGCGAACTGGGGCGAGACAACTGCGTCCAGGGATGAGGCCAGGAAGGGGATGGGGAAGGTGTAGTTGGCGATGGTGAAGTCGATGTTGGTCTGGTCCGGGTTGACGGTCACGTCCCCGGGGACAATGGCCACTTCGTCGAATCCGTAAGCTCTCCTGAGCTCCTTAAAGCGAGGCACTTCCACGAGCTATCACCTCGGCCATTGCGTTTGAGTGAATATAGCACCGGGCTGTCCGGCAAGTCAATGTAAATCTTTTCGAATTTCGACGTAATTCCAAGTCACTCCCGGACTGCCGTGAGCGATGCCTTTCGTTGAGGTTGAGGCGCATTACACTCAGAGGGAAGTGTATAAGTCATCTTAACCCCCAGGCTGAGCGTCAGCGCAAACGTCTTGACACCAACGCCGCGCAGGACCAACAATAGAGAGAAGAAAGTGCGCCGAGGTGGTACAGAGCGCACTGAGTCCCTTGAATCGGTAAATCAAGTCTCCAGGGACGGAAAGGGGGTGGTTCCGATGGCTTCATTCCACAGCCACCGGTGTCGTGCCCTGAACCTTCCCCGGCGCATCGGTAACTAGAACAACCTCACCGTTCTCGGCGCGCATCGGTGGCCTTTTCAAAGACCCAGTTCCTACCGCTGTGGACAAAGGAAGGGGGTTCTAGACGAAAAGGACGACTGCCAGATTGACCATTGCGGTGCTGTTCGCAACGCTGTTGATGGCTGTCACCGCATCTAATGCCCTGGCTGCTCCAAAGCACTTCGGCGACACGACCATTGTGACCATTGAGGAGTTGGAGAGGATGAGAGACCAGATCGCCCGTGCCTCCGGCAATGTGAGTTACAACGGGCGTGTCGTTGAGGGCAAGAGCGTCATTCAGAGCAACGAGTGGGACTGCTTTGGTCAGACATTCAATCCTCACGCAACGGATGACATACCTGAAGGACGTTCCGCCGCCGTGCACGCCAAGTCCGAGTGTCCCGACAGACTTGAGGTACCTTTCCTCCGGGTACAAACCCAGTTGTACAAGGAGACCCACTGCATCGGCTCAATATGCTTCGGAGTAATAGCGTGGGGAGACCCAGAAACCGTGAGCAAGGAAAACACTTGGCGGGTGCAGGCAGAATCTCACGGGCCTTGCGTGAACGGTTACTACAAGGCATCGAGCGCTCACCAGATGAGGGGCCCGGACCAGCGTTGGTACATCTCCTTCACGGTCAAGCGAGCGAGGATAGGGAATTGCTAGGCGCATTTCAGATTCTGGAAACTACTGAGCCTGCCCACTGGCTCAGGGACAGGCTTTCGAAGTATTGGGCCGGGCCAACCGTTGTGGGAAGCCTGGTTCCTGAGGGCTACGACGCCTATGCTCGAATATATCACAGGGCGGAGAAACGGGCTCCTGACGGAAGTTGGGAGCCCGTCAGGTGGTCAACCCTGGCGCAGGAGAACGGCGTAGACGTCTATCCGGCAATGCTCTTCTACGAAGTGGCAGGGAGTGGTCCTGACTACCGGGGATTTCCCAAGGGGATAAGCAGGCCTTCTTGGAGCCTGGAGGGCGACGAATTCGAGGCTCTGATCAGGACGCTCAGAGACTTTACCGCTACTCCAGACCGGCTGTATTTCGCAATGTGGAATGGGCGAGGCATCCTTGAAGATCACGAGCCCAAAGTCCAGCTTTCTTTCAGGGATGCTGACTATGTGCTTCTCAAGGGTTCGCTGGACACAGCTATGAGGTTTCTCGGATTGATCGAGGACGGCTTGTGGTACAACCAGGCCCCCGACCTCATGTGGCCTGAGGACCGAGCTTGGGTCTTTTCCTCATCCATCGACTCTTTGGACTCCTGCGTTGCCGGAAGCCGGGAGTGCATAGATGAGGTGCTCGCCATTCCTGAGCTTGAGGTACTGCGAACAGAGCTAACAGACGTAGTATCCTGGTAGCGATGTATCACACTGCTGCCGATACCCCAAGGTGGGTGACGACTCCCAGGTACACGTTGGCGTGAATCTCGTCCGTGGTGAAGGGGACGCCGCCCGGAAGGAGCAGAGCGATTGCCAGATCTCCCGTCATCCAGCCGAAGATGTCCCGCTCTATGTCGATGCCGGTCTCGGCCTCGATCTCGCCCAGCGCCACGTCGAGATCGAGGTCCGGGAAGTCGTCAAACCCGTCCCTGAACCTCCCCCAGGCGTCCTGCACCCCGACGAATGACACCAGGGCCAGGGTATCCTCGGGGGCTAGTCCGGCCGACCCCAGGGCGTTGGCGGACGCTGGAACGAACATCTGGTCCCTGGCCGGGTAGTCGAAGGAGGTGGAGACCCGTATTCCCCTGTCGACGAAGGACGAAGAGGCCACGATGAACTCAGGCAGCCGGTCGTCCAAGATCCACCAGGCCACCTGCAAGCTCTTCGACGATATCCTCTCCGAACCGCGCGATCCCGGCAGGGTCAACGTAGATGATGCCGAAGCGGGGACTCTCGGCGGCCTCGCGGGCCTCCTGAAAACCCGGGTTGTCGAACAGGGACGCTCGCGCCCGCTCCTCACCTGAATCCATCCTGTCCAGTGTGGATTCCAGCGTCCCCGCTCCTGTGGCGACGACGATGTAGTCGTCCGTAAGAGCCACGCGGGGGCTGAACTCATCGGACGGGTCGACGAAGGTGAGGTAGCCACGGACGACCCTCTCCTCGTACTCCACGTCGCCGGACTCCTCGCCGTAGGCCAGCAGCTTGCGCAGGAAGGACTCGGCCGCAGCCGCGTCGGTGGTCCCGATGAAGGCGATGAGATCGGGCTCCTCCGCGATCCCCTCGAAGGAGGGCATAGCCACGGCGATTTCGGGGCCCAGCCACGGCAGCAGGTCCTCCTCCACGTCGATGCCGGTCTCCTCCTCGATGTCCCCGTACACCTCGTCCAGCTTCTCCAGGAACCTGGGGTTCTCCCTGAACAGGCCCAGGACGTCCCTGGCCTTCATCAACTGGTCCGCGCCGGGGCGGAGGTTCATGGAGACGTAGAGGGATGTGTCCTCGGGCAGGAACTTCGCCGTCTCTTCAGGGGGATGAGACAGAGACTGGACCTGGATGAAGAAGTAGGCCCCGACACCCACGGCTGCGCCGAGAACCAGCACGAGTACCGCCGTAATTCCCAGCGCCATTCGCTTCACGTTGACTGGCTTCTCCTTTTCGCGGTCACTACAGGGAGGACGCCGGCAGACCAGCGAGCTCTTCGGCTGCGCCGGTTCCGCTCACCCTGCGCAGCCGCCTCTCCAGGCCGAGCAGGGCGAGCCTCCGCATTGCCTTGGGCCGTTACCTCGACACCGTGTTGCAGGGGAGATCGCCGATGAGGCGCGCTCCCGACCGGCGCCCGCTACGCCGTGACCGCCATCACCGGCGAGGGGCCGGCAGCAGCGTGACCGCAACCACCGCGGCCCTTGACGCCGAGGAGGAAGCGGAATCCGCACCGGGAGTCAAGGGAAGATACTGGGCATCGAAGAAAATAGGCTCAAAGCGAAGGACAAGGAACGCCGCTTCCTTCGGGGCCTGCATCACGATGTCGCCACGCGCGGACGATTGCGGGGCAATCTCCTTGTCGAAGAGGTCATCGCCTGTCTCCGGCGCCCCAAAGGTGTCCCCCAACTCCCTATGGTCGGCATCGGTCAGGGAGAAATACAGTGAGCTGGTGGAATAATCATCATCGCCAAGATTCCTGATTTCGGCGACTATTCTGATCCACTGATTCCCGGAGTCCAACCAGAAATCGTCTGAGGAGTCGTCTCCGGTGTAACCTCGCCACACTTCCAGGACCTGAAACTCAATGTGAATGCCGAAGAAATCATGCTTGAAGGTCAACACGTCGCCAGCCGCGGGCATCGCCCGGGGTGTGGGACTTGACGTTGGCTCAACGGTAGGCGTTGAGTCCGCGCCCGCAGAGGGCAGACCGTTGATGGTCCAACTCCCGTCGCCGTTGCTGCCGGCTGTGAACCCGTTGAGGTTTACCGCATTGCCGGAGCAAACGCCGCCGTAACATCCCATGCCGTTCCGCACTTCAAACTGGTTGGTCCCGACGCTGATGCCGGGAATGCTCACAGTGCAGTGTTCTCCTTCCCGCAGCCGCATGCCCACAGCGCAGGGGTCGCCGCTGGACGGGGCGGGCACAGGAGTGGCAGTGGGAGGCGCTACCGGCGTGGGCGTGGGCTGGGGCACAGGTGTCGCCGTGGGCTGGGGCACAGGCGTTGCGGTCTCGCCGACTCCTTCCCTAACCCCCTCCGATACCCGGATCCGTCCCTGCGTAACTCGGCCGTTCTCAATGCGGCAGCCGCCCGCGTCTATACACGTATACGTGGCGTGGCTGTACTCTGCGAACCCGCCTTGGCTCATCTCTAGCGTCAGGCTGCCTCCCTCCATCACCAAACTGGCTTCGCCCCCAAACCTGCGGGCGTCGTCAAAACCCGTCGGGAAATCGGGAATCTCTTCTCCCGGCCCGAACGCGTCTTGCGGAGGCTCCGGCGTTGGCGTCGCCGTGGGCTGGGGCGCAGGCGTTGCGGTCTCGCCGAATCCTTCCCCAACCCCCTCCGATACCCGAACCCGTCCCTGCGTAACTCGGCCGTTCTCAATGAGGCAGCCGCCCGCGTCTATACACGTATACGTGGCGTGGCTGTACTCCGCGGTCCCTCCGTTGGCCATCCGAATGACCGTGTTTCCGCCTTGTATCGCCAGCTCCACACCTCCGAATCTCCCAGCGTGGGCCTGGTCCGTGGTGGGAAAGTCGGGGATACTCTCCCCCGACGTGTACACCTCCTGAAGAGGCTCCGGCGTTGGCGTTGCCGCGGCTGGCAGTTCTGCGTTGTTCCCAGCCTGCACCCGAAAGCTCATCAGGGAGGCATTCATTGTGGCGCTATACCCGCCCCAGGTGTCCTCCAGCGCCGTTGCCGTGACGTGATAGCCCAGTCCATCAACAACTAGCGTTAGTTGCTGTTGTCGCAGGTGGAGTGTTCCTTGCGTATGGGTGAATTCCAATATGCGGGCGTCTACCCCACCTATCTCTATCGCATCGTCGCTCAATAACTCGTAGTCTGAGAAGAGCCTCGACATTGTGTCCTTCGTCGATTCCACCACAGCATCCAGCGACATGCCTTGGGTAGAAGAAACAACGACGTTGATGTTGGCCGCGAAGGGAACATCGTCCTGATAGTCTGGCGTTTGGTTAATGGCGAACAACTCCGCGCCGAAACCGCCGCTATCGCTAACGTCCCATCCTTCCGGGAGAGATAGCTCAAACCTACTCCTTGCGTCGACGTGCACTTCTCCCAGGGTTACGTCACTGGAAGATGACCCGGCATCGTCTTCGCAAGCGGCCAAGGCGAGGATAAGGATCAAGATTGCCAACATGGTGCCGAGTTGAGTCTTTCGCATTGTGCCCTCCAACGCCCTAATATTGGGAACGCGCGCGTGTCCGGCCGCCGCCGTGTAGCAGGCTCCATAAAACCGATGCCAAGCGTATATGGTTCATGATACAAACACTCAATTGCAGTATACCTAGTATACCCAAGTAAGTGTGCGTTTGGTGTGCTTTGCAGGCCTTTGATGCGTGTAGTTTCTATGCTTTTTGGTAAAATGGCGCAGAATAGAGCAGAACGGGCCAGTCCACGATCAGAGTCTGCGGCTCCACGTTCAGGGCCTCAAAGCCCTCCATCAAAGCCCTCAACAGGAGGTGATGAGTTGAAGACAGACGAACGCCTTCTTTACCCAACCGGCCGTTACCGATGTGGAAGCTGATGGCGAACGTCCCGCCGTCCGCCGTCCCCGCCGCTTCCACCGTGTATGTCACCCCGGCCGCCAGCGTCAGCGTGACGGTGTTGGACCCGGTGTGAGCGCCGTCGTGGGCCAGGTTGCCGTTGTCCCGCCGGATCCGCCGGCGGTCCTCGTAGGTCGCCCTGGGCGGTGTGCCCCAGCCGTTCTGAGGCGTGTCATTGGATACGTACAGCGCCCCGCCGGACTCCGGCGTCAGCGTGATGGTGACGGCGGTCTCCTCCGACAGGGTGAACTGGAAGTACCGCCCCCGGCTGTCCTGGTGGTGCGCCCTGCACTCGTCGTCGTCCCACGCGCCGGCGTACTCGACGGCTGCGCTGAGCGCGCCCAGGTCGGTGAAGCAGGCCGTCACCGGCGTTGCCTCCTCCACGTCGGCCAGGTTGACGGCCACGGCGATGCTGGCCGTTCCTCCCTTGCCGTCCGCGGCTTCCACCGTCAGCGCGTAGGACGCCCTGGTCTCGTAGTCGTAGGTCACTCCGTCTATTGTGGTTATCTGGCCCGTGTCCGCGCCTATCTCGAAGGACGCCGCATCCGCGCCCGACAGCGAGTAGCTCAGCGCGTCGCCGTCCGGGTCGGTGGCGATGACGGCCGCGCCCACGCTGACGCCCGCCGCGCTGTTCTCGGCCACCTCGCGGGTTGCGCCGCCGCCGTCGTTGAAGGCGGGAGCTTCGTTGACGTTGACGAGGCTGACGGCGACGTCAATGGACGCGCCGGCCCCGTCCGGGTCCGCGGCTTCCACAGTCAGCGCGTAGGACGCCTTGGTCTCGTAGTCGTAGGTCACACCGTCTATCGTGGCTATCTGGCCCGTGTCCGCGCCTATGGCGAAGGACGCGGCGTCCGCGCCCGACAGCGAGTAGCTCAGCGCGTCGCCGTCCGGGTCGGTGGCGGTGACAGGCGCGCCCACGCCGACGCCCGCCGCGCTGTTCTCGGCGACCTCACGGGTTGCGTTCGCGCCCTCGTCGAAGGCGGGCGCGCGGTTGGAGGCGGACGGCGTACCTTCGGCCGGCTTGAGCTGGAACCACGCCTGGCCCAGCGTCTCACTGCCGTTGCGCAGCAGCACAAAGGGGACGTACTCCGCCCCGGCCACGTGCTCCACGCGGTCCAGGTACCGCTCCAGGTCCTGGCGGTCCGCGTCCGTGAGGACGTAGCTCGCGTCGCCGATGCCGGGGCGCAGGTTCACCAGCGCCACCGTGAAGTCAGAGTCGGGCTCCTGGCCCACCGCGAAGGGCTGGCGCGGCCCGCCGAAGTCGTCCCTGTGGGTGGCTTCCAGCGGCCCGCTGCCGTCGGCCTGGATCTGGAAGGCGATGCTCCCCGGTTCGAAGGGGCAGGTCTCCTGGTTGAACCGCAGCTCGCCGTTGCACCGGACGAACACCTTCACGTCCTGCCCAATCTGCTCCTCCCCGGCGGCCGGGCGCGTCCCGCTGTCCGGGCCAATGTAGATGCGCCACTCGTTGGCGAACGCCGCCCGGGTCACCGTGATGGTGTAGGCGGCCGCCACGCTGCCGTCTGCGCCCGACACGGTTACGGCGATGACGTTTTCGCCCGCCGCCAGCGCGATGGTGTCGCCGACGTTCACCGCCGACCCGTTGGCCGTGGCCGACACGCTGGCGCCCTCGCCGGCGGTTGTGGCCCTTATCACGGTCTCCGCCGTCCCGTGGGGGACCTGCACCGCGTACCCGGCGGTGTCCGGGTTGAAGGCCAGGACAATGTTGTCCAGCGACAGCCCGGCCAGACGCGGCGCGGCCGGGTCCGCCGCCTGGAACTCCACGGTGTGGTCGTCTGGGTCTGCGTAGACCACCACCAGGTACGCGCCCTCGGCCAGGTCGCGCTCGCACAGGGTGAACGCGCCCGACCCGGTGGCCTGGCACACCCGCTCGGCCGGCGACCCGGCCAGGCGGAACAGCTCCGCCTCCGCCTGCCCCGGCCCGTTGTAGTTCACCACCGCCCGCACCCGGTGGGGCGACCCCGCCGCGTAGTGGTGCTCGGTCCACTGCCGCGCGTGGCTGGCCTCGCCGCCGTCGCCGGAGGGACCGCCGCCGTCGCCGGAAGCGCCGCCTCCCCAGATCAGGTCGAAGTACATGTGGTGGCCGATCACGCAGTCCCAGGGCGGCACGGCGTTCGGGCCGGGGCTGCCCGGGCAGTGCAGCCGCAGCCGGTACAGGCCGGTGGTCAGACCGCTGGCGGTGTACACGCGGCTGCTGTGGTCGTAGCTTCCCATGAGCGTGCCCGGGCCGGGTGAGTAGTAGCCTTCGGAGTAGAAGGGGTTGCGCCCCGCGGTGTCGTACGTGGTGGACACCCGGTACAGCTCCACGTTTGCCGCCGGCGGGTATACGCCAATGCCCTCAAACGCAGCTTTCAGGTCGAGGGTGTCCCCGGCGGGCACGGTCACTCCGAAGCGGTACTCTACCCCGGTGTAGTTCCCGCCATACTCCTCCACGTTGTTGGCCTTGTCCCCGGGCCCGCTCCTGGGCCTGCAGTACTGGGAGGGACGGACGTTGTTCCGCGTGACCTTCATGCTGTTCACGCGTTCGGGCAGCCAGCGGTAGCAGACGCCGCCGGGCCGGTATTGGGAGTCCACCTTCAGCCGCTCCTTTCCCTCCTCGTCGTCAGTGACGTGCACGGTCACGTCGGCGACGTTCCTGGCGTCGTAAGCGGGGTCGTTGCTGGTGATCGTGTGGGTCAGCCTGGTCTGGTCGGGTATGTCGTTCTCGTCCTGCGCGGCGTGGACCGTCACCTTCTGTTCATCCCGCCAGTTGCTCGTAGTGAATTTCAGCGGCTGCGGCGTCACAGTGATGTCCGGGTTGCCGCTTCCGATGGCGATGGTCACGTCCGACTCCGGCGGGCCGTTCAGGCCCACCCAGTACTCGGCCCTCCCGCCCTCCTTCACATCCAGCGGACTGGCGGCCCGCACGGTTACGCCGGGCTGGAAGGCTACGCCGCCAGCGTTGATGGGGGCGGACCACGGGCCCGGCCCTCCGGCCAGGTTCACCGCCCGCACCCGGTACACGGAGTCCTCCCGGGGAGCCATGTCCACGTATACAGTTACCGCCAGCCTGTCAGCCACCGTGGTCCAGGGGCTGGACAGCTTCTGCACCTGGTAGTGCGACACCGGCATGCCGTTCACGGTCTCCACGGGCTCCCACATCACGGCAATGATGGATGCGGGGTCGCCCATGGTCTTCAGCGCCGGCAGGGCGGCGCCGGTGCCGGCCTGCGCCCTGATGGCGGCCGAGTTGTTGCCGCTGATGTAGTCGTAGTAGGGCGTGGTGTGCCAGGTGTTGGTGGAGTCCTCGTCGGTGCAGGCCATCTGGGAAGGGGAGGAGAGGGCCACGTCCTCGGCGCTGCTGTCGATGCAGACCTCGTAGTCCTCCGCGTTGGAGATGGTGGCGGTCATCTCCGTGTCTGCCGCGGCGCTGGTGATGAGGGTCAGCGTGGCGGCTTCGCTCCGGCCCCGGGCATGGCGGTACAGGGGGGTCTCCAGCTCTCCTATGGTCCAGACTCCGGTGGCAGCGTCGTAGGATCCCTCGCTGATGTGCCCCACCGTGGAGCCGGCCGGGACGCCCGTCAGCGTCACTTTGGCCGCAGGGGCCGTGTCCGGCCCGTTGTTCACGGCGGCGATGGTGAAGGCGCGTTGGCCCGCCGGGACCGCCGGACTTGCCCCCCCATCCCGCACCTCCAGCTCCGCTATGGGGCCGACGTGGAAGGTGTATATCTCTTCAGCAGTGGTTTTCGTACCAGCGGTACTGTGAGTGCCTTTGTAGGTTCTTCCCAATTCGTAGGTGCCCAGTGTTCCGAAATGGAGTACCCAGATGGTAGAAACATATCCCCCGGTACCAAAGGGAAGCGCACTACTGAAAGCCGGACTGTCGGCATCAGCCAATTTGAAAGATTCGTCGGTAGCGAAGATACGCACCGTTCCAGGTTTGCTTGCGGTACCAATCCCGGAAGCTGTTAGTTTGTCCTGTCCGTCACTCCAGACTGTTGATACTCCTGAATGGTTCACGCCTAGATCAAGAATAGGTTGAACATTTTCCCTTACCTCGACCCCACTTCCTACATCCCCTCCCTTCGTCTGCCACGTCATGCTGGTAACGTTATTATCCGACACAAAACCGCGGGTGGCAGGAGAGTCTTTAACTTGGATGATAGATTTTTCAGGGCTGATGTCTACGGTCAAATTTCCACTCATATTTTCACTTCGCCCAATACCATGCGAGCGAAGATACAGATGTTCTGATATTTCCACCTGTATCACCAGTTCCAGGTCATTCTCCGCGGTCGCCTCAAGGGTAAACAGGTCCACCGTCCCTCCCTCAAACACCACGGTCGGGTCATCGCCCAGGCACTGCTTGAGGCTGCCCAAGAGGTAATCGGCGCTGGGGGGCGGAATGCTGTCGGTTACCCGGGCGGTGATGCACCGTTCCTCCAGTGGGATGTCGGCCAGGCTTTCCGATGTCAGTTGGGTCTTTATTTCAATTTCATGTGAATCAGGAGTAATAGTAGAGGCTTTAGTGTCCGTGTCCGGCGGATACCAGGTCGCCAACCGGCTGCCTGATTTCACAAACGTACTGGGCGGAGTCCAGCCGCTTTTGAACTCCAGTCCAGCGGACAATTCCACCATCACGCTTGCATCTGCAATAAGATTGATGTTGTTAAAGCCAGCGCCGCCCTGCGCGTTCTCGGCGGTTAGGTCGAAATTCACGTCGCCTCTTGCAGCCGGCCGTAAGTCGTCTACGGATAGCAGGAGCGCCAGCCAATTGCGCCGCATGTGCAGACTTGTCCCCGCTGTAGTATCAGCATATGAATAGAATTTTTTGACGTTATTGTCTAACAGAGCATCCGGTTCAGGCGAAAAGGAGGAAGCTTCGGCTCTTATGGATCCAATCCGTCCCGCAGAGGTGTGACCGGAGTGGAGACTTGTGCTGAAGACCAATTTTTCCGAGGCGCTGCCCGGTGGCATATTCCCAATCACCCATGTAAACCTTTGGTTGGTGGTGTCCACAGTCTCCTTGTCTGTAATGATGGGAGTAATGGTAGTAGCAGCGAATTGAAAAGTAGGATCATGACTAGGATTAGCAGATTCAGATACTTGCAAGTCCTCAAGCATAAATGATACGGACACTCCGATGGCTGTCGCGGTCCCATTATTTTGAACGCTATATTTAACATCGTGGTCAATCTGATATTCATAGAACATCACCAAGTCGACGTAGCCGTACTCAGTTCCCTCCTGGGCCTGTGCCGGCGTGGAAGATGCAATCGCCGCCGCCAGCGCGGCGGCTGCCACAATGAAAGCACTGAAACTCCTGAGCAGCATGGAATCAACCTCCAACAGGGTGTGTGTCAACCGGGATCACTGGAAACGCAAAAGCGGCCATGCCCGTTGCATGGCCGCTGAAACGGCGGGTACGGCGGAGCGGAGAGGGGAGGCAAGCGCGTGTGACGCGTCGTCGTCCCCCTTTACTGAATGTCAAACGTAGATACTTAATGATATAACGTCTCAATTATGGTGTGCCCACCCAACATACCACAATAGACCTGCAGCAGGCGTGCAGTTGATGTGCTCTTGGGGCCATTTATGTGTGTGGTTCTTGTGTTTTTTGGCGTTTTGGGCCAGAATAGAGCGGAACGGGCCTGTACGCAGGCAGAGACGGCAGCTCCCCGTTTGAGGCCCGGAGGCTGGTATTCTCTACAGGCGTTGGTTATGGCGCGCGGCACCGCTCATCCCCGTATCAAGTACGGGGCAGGCTCACCATGAGCGGGCAAGAATTGGTATTACAACCAGCGCTAGCATTACCAACACGTATAGAGAATGCCCAAAGCCCTCCGAAGGAGGTGATAAGTTGAATGAAGCCGACCGCCTTGTTATTGAGACTGCGTCTCTGCGCAGCCGCCTCTCCAGGCTGAGCAAAGCCAGCCTGCGCATCACCGAGGACCTGGACCTGGACACCGCGCTCCAGGAGATCGCCGACGAGGCCCGCTCCCTGACCGGCGCCAGCTACGCCGTGGTCGCCACCCTCGGCCAGTCGGGCGAGGCGGAGTCGCTCCTGGCCTCCGGCCTGAACGCCGATGAGGCCCGCCGCCTGTGGGAGATTCCCGGAGGGCCGCGCTTCTTCGAGTACCTGAGCGCCATGCCTGAGCCGCTGCGGGTGGCGGACTTCGCAGCGCACGCAAGGTCCGTGGGGCTCCCCGAGTTCCTGCCGCCCATGCCCATGAGCTCCCTGCTGTCCGCTCCCGTCCGCCACCGGGGCGCAGGCGTGGGCCACATCTACGTTGCCAGGAGCGCGCCCGGCGAGGAGTTCAGCCCGGAGGACGAGGAGACGCTGGTGATGTTCGCCTCCCAGTCGGCGCTGGTCATCTCCAATGCCCGCAGGCTCCGGGACGAGCGGCGGGCGCGGGCGGACCTGGAGACGCTGATCTACACCTCGCCCATTGGTGTGGTGGTCTTCGATGCGAGGACTGGCACGCCGACGTCCCTCAACCGGGAGGCGAGACGGCTGGCCGAAGGCCTGCTGGGGCCGGGCCAGTCGCCGGAGGGGGTCCTGGACACGCTGACCATCAGACGGATCGACGGGCGGGAGACGGCCCTGCCGGAGCTGCCCCTGGCGCGGCAGATGAGCGCCGGGGACATGGTGCGGGCCGAGGAGATGACGCTGCTCGCGCCCGGTGGGGGCAGGGTGTCCGTGCTGGTCAACGCAACGCCCATCCGCTCCGACGGGGGAGAGGTGGAGTCCTACGTGGTCACCCTGCAGGACCTGACGGAGCTGGAGGAGCTGGGCCGGCTGCGGGCCGACTTCCTGGCGATGGCCAGCCACGAGCTGCGCGCGCCGCTGACCTCCATCAAGGGTTCCGTCGCCACCCTGCGGGACCTGGGGCCGTCGCTGGACCCGGCGGAGACGCTCCAGTTCCACAGGATCATCGAGGACCAGGCCGACCACATGCAGGGCCTCATCACCGACCTGCTGGACGTGGCCCGCATCGAGGTGGGCGCGCTGTCGGTCTTCCCCCAGCCAACAGACGTGGACGCCCTGGTGGACGAGGCCAGGGACACGTTCCTGGGCAGAGGGGACGGGCACGACGTCCACGTTGACCTCCAGCCGGAGCTGCCGCGGGTGGCGGCCGACCGGCGGCGCATTGCCCAGGCGCTGGACAACCTGCTGTCCAATGCCGCCAGGCAGTCCCCGGAGTCGTCCACCATCCGGGTCACCGCCGTGCATCGCGGCGTCCACGTGGAGGTCTGCGTCGCCGACGACGGCGTGGGGATATCCGCCAATCGCCTGCCGCTCCTGTTTCGGAAGTCCTCCATGCTGGAAGGCGGTGACTATGGGGACGGACTGGCAAGGTCGGGCATGGGGATCGCCATCTGCAAGGGGGTAGTGGAGGCGCACGGGGGCCGGATATGGGCGGAGAGCGACGGTCCCGGCCAGGGGTCCCGGTTCACCTTCACCCTTCCGGTGGTTGAGGAGGCCCTGTACGCGGAACCGTCGGAGGGGGCGCAGCCCTCAGCGCGGCGGCGAAGGTCCAACGGGAACCGGGTCCGCATTCTGGCGGTGGACGACGACCCGCAGACGCTGAGGCACGTGCGGGCCGCGCTGTCGGAAGGGGGCTACGAGGCCATTGTGACCGGCAACCCGGAGGACTTGGGCCGCCTGATGGATGAGACGAGGCCCCACATGATCATTCTGGACCTGATGCTGCCGGGGGCCGACGGGGTTGAGCTGATGGAGGGCATCCCAGGGCTTACGGACGTGCCGGTGATCTTCCTGTCCGCCTACGGCGGGGACCGGAACGTGACGCGCGCGCTGGAGGCCGGGGCCGATGACTACATAGTCAAGCCCTTCTCCGGGACGGAGCTGGTTGCGAGGGTCCAGGCGGTCCTGCGCAGGTGGACGGCCACCGAGTCGGCGGAGCCGACCGAGCCCTACGCGGTTGGCGAGCTGACGGTCAACTACGCCGAACGCAGGGTCTCCCTGGCGGGCCGTCCGGTGCAGCTGACGGACATCGAGTACCGGATGCTCCTGGAGCTATCGGCCAACGCCGGCCGGACGCTGTCCCACGGCGAGCTCCTGCAACGGGTCTGGGGCCCGGCGCACTCCGGCCGCAGCGGCGCGGTGCGCTCCGTCATAAAGAACCTGCGGCGCAAGCTGCGCGACGACGCCGACAACCCCGCCTACGTCTTCAACGATCCCCGCGTCGGCTACCGGATGCCCAGGGGGGAGGAGGACGCGGGAGCGTGAGGTCCGACGTCAAGGGTTGGACTACGTCGATGCCTGTTCCCGATGGGAGATTCCGACGGCCTGCTGCGCGTCCTGTGCACGTTCCTCCACGGGCTCAAGGCGTAGCCTCAGCCCCAACGCGTTGGCGACCTTCAGCAGCGTTGTCAGAGTGGGGTTGCCATCTTCAGACAACGCTTCGTACAGGTTGCCCCGGTTCAGTCCGGTGTCGCGGGCGAGGGCGCTCATGTTCTGCGTCCGGGCGAGGTGCTTCAGCACAGCCCGAATCACGGCCCCGTCCCCGTGGTCCTCATCCACGGCCGCCCTGAGAAGTCCTCGGATATCCTCATCGCTCTTTACGTAGTCCGCCGGGTCAAACCTTCGGTATTCCTCAGACATTAGCGCCTCCATTCCGTCGCCATTCTCTTGGCCCGCTCGATGTCTCGACGTTGGCTGTCCTTGTCGCCGCCGCATAGCAGGACGATCAGTTCAGCGTCTCGCGTGATGAAGTAGATGCGGTATCCAGGCCCATGCTGAATCCTCATCTCGGACACGCCTTCACCAACAGGCATCACGTCGCCTAGATGTCCATCTTCGGCAGCCAGTAGCCGGGCGACGATGCGGTTCATCGCCTGGCGGTCCCGCAGCCTGCCCAGCCACCTGTCGAACGTCGCGCTGCGCAGGATGGTGTACATGGCCATATTGTACGTTACATCGTACAATGTGTGAAGAGGATGAGACTTGAGGACGGCCATCAGGCTGCGAAAGTGCAAGGGATCTGCGCAACGCGGCAGACCGCCAATCCGTCTACCCTGTAAGAGGGGAGCATATATAATAGACATACCTGTTGTCATAGAGAGGCTTTTCTTTGATCGGGTTTCTGGCCCGCTTTAGCACGCGAAGGCCCTTCGTCGTCATCGCCGTCTGGTTGCTGGCTGTCGTGGTTGCCGGCGGCCTTGCCCTGGACGGCGAGGTGGCCCCCGGCCCGGCGCCGTTCACGGACCTGCTCGACGCGGCCACGACCGCGGAGTTCCGGCTGAGCGACAGCGCCGAATCGAGGCGGGCCGACATCCTGCTGGAGGAGAGGCTCCGAGGCGCCCAACCAGTCAACGAGGTCGTCATCGTCCAGTCGGAGACGGAGACAGTGGACTCGCCTCGGTTCCGGGCCAAGGTGGAAGCCGTTCACGGTGAGATCGCCGCCCTGGGAAGCGAGACGGTGACAGGGGCGTTCCACTACTACCAGGCCAGCAGCCCGGCCCTGGTCTCCGCCGACCGCAGGACGACGATCATGCCCCTGGTCCTGGCCGGAAGCCTTGACCAGGCGGTGGAGAACCTCCCGGCCGTCCTCCACGTCGTTGATGGAGCGGACGGCAGGGACGGCTTCCGTGTGCTGCTAGTGGGGGACGCCAGCACAGCCGCCGACTACAACGAGCTGGCCGAGGGCGACCTGCGGTGGGGAGAGCGCATCGGCGTCCCGGTGGCCCTGGTCATCCTCCTGGTCCTCTTCGGCGCCGTGACGGCCGCTCTAGTGCCGGTGGGACTGGCCCTGGCCTGCATCATAGTCGCGCTGGGCATGACGGCCCTCATCGGCCAGGCCTTCGACCTGATATTCCTCGTCACCCTGATGGTCGTCATGATCGGCCTTGCCGTGGGCATTGACTACTCGCTGCTCATCGTGTCCCGGTTCCGGGACGAGCTGGCGCGGGGGCTGGAGAAGAACGCGGCCGTCGAGCGGGTCTGCGCAAGGGCGGGCCGCACGGTCCTGTTCAGCGGCATCACCGTGGTCGTCGCCCTCTGCGGCCTCCTGATCGTCCCCTTCCCCTTCTTCCAGTCCATGGGCCTCGGGGCGATCCTGGTGGTTCTGGTCTCGCTGGCCGCCACCCTCACGCTCCTGCCGGCAAGCCTTGCCCTGCTCGGTCACAGGGTCAACCGCCTGGCCATTCCGTTTCTGGGCAAGGCGGGGAACAGGCTGTCCGCGTCCTCAGGGCGAAGCTTCTGGCGCATGGCGACCCGCGTCGTAACCCGGGCTCCCGTCATCAGCATCATCGCCGTTGTCTTGCCGATGATTGCGGCCACGGTCTTCGCCCTCCAGATACAGACGGGCGTCAACGGAGTGGACACCTTCCCTGAAGGCTCCCGGACCAGGGAGGCCTTCTTCGTCATGGAGGAGCGCTTCTCCTTCGGGCTGGTCAACCCCACCGAGATAGTCATCGACGGCGACAGCGACAGTCCCCCGGTGCAGGAGGCGATGGCCAAGCTACAGGACTCCCTCAGCGCCGACGGGCGCTTCCCGGCGCCTCTCCCGCCGGAAGTCAATTCCGCCGGGGACTTGACCCTGTTGACCATCATGATCCCCGGGGAGCCCCGAGGGCAGGACGCCATTGACGTGGTGACCACGATACGCGACCGGTACGTCCCCGCGGCGTTCGAGGGGGTTGACGCCGAGGTCGCGGTCGGCGGCGCGACGGCGGAGGCCGCCGACTTCCAGTCCACCATACGCTCCTACACGCCGGCGGTCTTCGCCATCGTGCTGGGCCTGAGCTTCCTGATCCTGATGCTGGTGTTCCGGTCGGTGGTCGTTCCGGTCAAGGCCGTCCTCATGAACCTGCTCTCCGTGGGAGCCGCCTTCGGGGTGATGGTCCTGGTGTTCCAGAAGGGTGTGGCGGCGGGACTGATGGGGCTCCAGCCCGCCGAGGTCATCGACGTGTGGATACCGCTGCTCATGTTCTCCGTCCTGTTCGGCCTGTCCATGGACTACCACGTGTTCCTGCTGAGCCGCATCCGGGAGCGCTACGATGAGACCGGCGACGGCGCAGAGGCGGTGGCCCACGGCCTGCAGTCCACGGGGGGAATGATCACCGGAGCGGCCCTCATCATGGTCGCGGTGTTCGGCGCGTTCGCCTCGGGCAAGACCGTGATCAACCAGCAGTTGGGGTTCGGGCTTGCCTTTGCGATAACCCTGGACGCCACCCTGGTGCGGTCGGTGCTCCTCCCCGCCACAATGGCCGTGCTGGGCAGGGCCAACTGGTACCTGCCGTCCTGGCTGGATTGGCTTCCCGACCTGAGAGTGGAGACCGATGAGGCGCGGAGGTGAGGGATTCCGCTTGGCAACACCTACCATTTCGCCTCCCGGACGTGAGCCTCTGGATGATCACGCGCGACGCTGGCGAACAGACGCTCGGCGCCGCCCCGTCTCGAAGGAATACCCATCGACGCGCCTTCCCTAGAGTACGTCCTGTGTAAACGGAACCTTCCCTTTGTTCTATTGCTGGCAGCCGCCGCGCGGCAGTAAAATACAAGTGTAAGGATGCGCTTGAGAACTGAGGGGGACGAATGAGCGACACGGGAACACCGACCCGCCAGCGTAGGCCCCGCAAGGAGGCGGTTCGCTTGGGCAAGGAGATATATCAACGGGATATCCTGCCCCAGGTCGAAACCGACCACTTCGGTGAGTACGTCGCCATAGACGTTGAGACGGGGGACTGGGCCGTGGCCGACACCACTCGGGTCGCTGTGGAGCGTCTGCGGGAGCAGCGCCCGGACGCGGTTGACGTCCTATGCGAGAGGGTCGGCTATCGGGCGCTGCGCAGCTTCGGGGCTGGCTCTCTGCGGAGGGCCGGGTGATCCAAGGGGTCGTGAACGCCGCCTACGAAGCCATCATCACTATTCCCCTTCAAGGTTCAGAGGGCCGGACACGGGAAATCGAGGCCGTGGTGGACACCGGCTATAGCGGCTTCCTGACCTTGCCGCCTGGGTTGGTTGATGAGTTGGGGCTGCCTTTCGCCTATATGGGCCAGGCATTCCTAGCGAATGACGCCGAAGTGGATTTCGACGTTCACTACGTCACCGTGCTCTGGGACGGCCAACCGAGAGACATCGAGGCCGATGCGACAGGCAGCACGCCACTCGTGGGTATGCTGCTGCTCCACGGGCACAGCTTGAACATTGAAGTGGAGAGTGGAGGTCCTGTAGTCATAGAGGCGCGGGCATAGCCTTACCTGACTGGCCGACAACCAAAAAGCCATAACGACATCGAACCTACGTTGTATACCCATTGAGCAAGTGAAGGAGAGAGGGAGCAATGCCCGAGACGAAAGTACCTCTCTATAGCATAGAGGAGCGATTGCGGCATTTGCCGCTTCAAGCCGCAGACCAACTATCTGGCATGACCATCCCTCTCCCCCGGGACTTGTTGGACATTCGCCTGCTTAAGCGAGCTATGGAGAGCATGGTCCACCGAAAGGACGAGATTCTAGCCACGTTTCCTGCCTTCCACGATGTGCTGGAGTGGGTCGAGGTGCACTGGAGTAGCAAGCGGGAAATCCAGCGCCCGGCCGATACAATTCCCCGAGATAGCAACGTGCATCAGGAAGTGGTGCAACCAGACGCCATGGCCTCTGCTTTCAGGTTGTATCTGGCAGCAGCCCGATACGGAGCGGAGGAGGTAGCAGCGCACGCAACCAGGTTTGCTTCTCACGGCATGGTCGAGACACAAAGCAACTTCTTGCTCCGAGGATGGCCACCAGCGAGTGTGATCAAACTGGATGACCATACCGCTCTCATCCCGTACCGGGAAGCTATGTCGGATGGAGTGCTTCGGCGTCTGGCAAGCGATTCGCCGCTGGGCGACAAGTTCTGGCCCCCAGACGGAGCAACAGATGTGTACATCCTACGGACCACGGTATTCGAGAACAATGGTAGATGGATGGGAGAGCCAGAGCGCCATATAAGTCCTCTCCTTCGTTGTGGGATTGAGCCGCTAGTGCTCCTGCTGGGTCTCGTTTGGGGAGTAGGTATTCGTTCGTTTGGCAACTTCAGCTCCATCCCAGAACCCGTGGCAGCGACTCTGCCGCATATTGGATCCCTTCATAATGGTCTGGGGGTTCGACGCACCTCGCTTCTCTCGCCTAGATTCGGACGTGAGCCAAATACTCGCCCCTTTGACGCAGGCGAGGTTGCGAACCTCGTCGCGAGGTATGCAGCGCTGCCTGATATAGAGAGGAACAAGGCAGTTCTGGCGCTCAGGAGATTGCTGGACAGCAAAGAGAGGGACGACGTAGACGGGATGGGCGACCGAGCCATTGACCTAGCCATCGCTCTGGAGGCCATGTTCATGGAGCCGGGAGAAGCCTATGACCACAAGAAGGTTGTCTCCGGGAGGGCTTCCTGGCATTACGCCGACTCAACGCCCGAGAGGATTGCCGTTAGGGAACAGTTGAAAGACTTCTATGACCAGAGGAATGAGGTAGTACATGGAAACTCGGCCTTGGAAGTAAACCAGACCAATTTGGACATGCTCGAAGACATCGACAACATAGCGAGAGCTTGCCTCAAGACCATGATAACCAAGGGGAGACCAGGGGATTGGGAGGCGAGCAAGGACTTCAAGAATGTCCGACAGCATCCCGCTCGGAAGGACACGGAGATTCCTTCCACCAAATCCGACTCCTTGAGTTGGACGGTTGCAAAGCAAAGGGAAATCGACGCAGCGCTAGAAACCGTCTGGAGACGGGAGGTCGACAACGCACCTGCTCCGCTCCCTGGCGCTGTAGGGTCGACGTATAGTGGCATTAACTCGGAAGAGATTGATCGTTGTCGCCGGGAAGGGACTCCCTTCACGATTGCGGTCCCCGTCCGCCTGTACCTGGCCCACCCGATGTGGCCGGATGAGGGAGAGGACCCAGACGGGCGGGTGATGCACTATTGTGGGAGGGATGTGGACCGGCACATGAGGAAGTGGATTCAGGAAGCAGCGAGAAAAAAGATGTACACGTTTGAGTTACAGCGCGAGCCACCTACAGCATTCGTTCCTCGCTTGCTACCTTACTGGCGCGAGCTTCTGCAAAAGGCGGGGCTCTGAAGGACTGTTTACTATTAGCGCATCCTAGTTTCCATTGCTTGCGTAGCGCTCGGTAGACCTGGAAGCCGATTTAGTGTCTCCCCAGCCACAATTCAAAGACGGTTCTTCCTACCGTCAAAATAGGCCCACCAAGCGCCTGACGGACTAGGCTGCGCCCGCGACCCCAATAGGGCAGTCTGGTCGATCATAGCTACGTCTGCATTATCTGTATCAGGTTGCCGCAGGTGTCGTCAAAGACTGCAATAGTGACGTTGGGCAATTCTGTTGGCTCCATAGTAAAAGCTACGCCCAGTGACTTCAGTTTCTCATACTCTGCACGGATGTCCGTAACGCTAAAGGACGCCGCTGGGATGCCTTGGTCAAATAGCCCTTTCTGATATTCTTGTGCTACCGGGTTTTCATTTGGTTCAAGCAGAAGCTCGGTTCCATCCGGGTCATCGGGCGAGACGACGGTAAGCCACTTGAATTCCCCCACGGGGACGTCATGTTTCTTCACAAAGCCGAGGGTCTCCGTGTAGAACCTCAGAGCTTCGTCCTGGTCACTTACGAAAACGCCGGTGAGTGTAATGCGCATATCTGGCCTCCTTTTCTTCTCATAGTGTCACTTGAGCCATCGATCCATGACAGCCCTGAGGGGTTCATCGTTGAAGACAAGCATCCGATACTTGCCACGCTTCTCTGAGCTTACGAGCCCTGCTTTTTCCAGGAGATCAATGTGCTTGGCCAGGGCCTGTCGGGAGATGGCGACTTCATGCCGCATGATCAAGCGCGCTGTGAGCTCGTAGAGCGTCTGCTCGTTGCGCTCAGAGAGCTCGTCCAGCATCAACCTTCGTGTTGGGTCCGCGAGTGCATTGAAGACTAGGTCCGTGTCCATACACACAGATAATACGCAACCATAGGATTGCATGTCAAGAGGCGGTTCCCAGGCTGGCAGGAACCACATCCTCAGCCATCTGCAGGAGTTCTAGCGAACTCCCAGCCACAAGTTTGCGGTACAGGACACGTTGGCCCACCCGAAGAGAGGCTCGGACTCTCGGTCATAGTGGTGGCCCCGAGGCTCACAGCCCGCCGAGCCATATCTCAAAGACGGTTCTGTCTATGGTCTAAATAGGCCCACTTGGGTGGATTCCAACGACACACCTGCTTTGGGTAGGCCAGCTGAATGATTCAGAGCACGGCAGAATTTCAGATATGCGATGACCTTAGCTAGTCGCCTCAAAATCGACAGCCCACTAATACCGGAGCTTTTGGTGTCGATTGAGCAATCGGGTTGGACAAGCTCAGAGCCTGCCACGTACTTGATACGGGGATGAGCGGTGTCATCCGTCAATACCAGCGCATATTGAGAATGCCAAAACCCCCTTGACGACCAAAATAGAGGGTGCTACGCTAATTGTTGACCTAGTTGGTCAACAATATTGTGCTATAATTAACAATAGGTGTCGGCGGCAGGCGGCTGCCATATTCGTCTTCTCCGTTAAACATTATCGGAGAGCAAGGAGAGAGTACCTGTGACCACTACTAACCAGGTTGTCAAGGATGTGGCAAAGCAGGAGTACAAGTATGGCTTCGTAACGGATGTCGAGGCGGAGGTGGCTCCCAAGGGCCTGAACGAAGACGTAGTCCGATTTATTTCCGCCAAGAAGAACGAGCCGGAGTGGATGCTGGAGTGGCGGCTCAAGGCGTACAACTACTTCCTCTCCCTGCTGGAAAAGGAGCAGAGACCGGACTGGGCCAACATAGACTACCCGCCGGTGGACTTCCAGGACATCATCTACTACTCCGCGCCCAAGGCCACGGAGAAGCTGGAGAGCCTGGACCAGGTGGACCCGGAGATCCTGAAGACCTACGAGAAGCTGGGCATCCCTCTGGAGGAGCAGAAGCGGCTGGCGGGCGTGGCCGTGGACGCCGTCTTTGACAGCGTGTCCATCGCCACCACCTTCAAGGAGGAGCTTGCCAAGCACGGCATCATCTTCTGCTCCATGTCGGAGGCCGTGCAGAACCACCCCGACCTGGTGCGGGAGTACATCGGCTCCGTGGTGCCCTACACCGACAACTTCTACGCCGCGCTGAACTCCGCCGTCTTCTCCGACGGCTCCTTCTGCTACATCCCCAAGGGCGTGCGATGCCCGATGGAGCTGACCACCTACTTCCGCATCAACAGCGAGGGGTCGGGGCAGTTCGAGCGGACGCTCATCATCGCAGACGAGGGCAGCTACGTGAGCTACCTGGAGGGGTGCAGCGCCCCAATGCGGGACGAAAACCAGCTGCACGCCGCCGTCGTGGAGCTCATCACACTGGACAACGCCGAGATCAAGTACTCTACAATCCAGAACTGGTACCCCGGCGACGAGGAGGGCAAGGGCGGCATCTACAACTTCGTCACCAAACGGGGCAAGTGCCAGGGCGTCAACTCCAAGATCTCATGGACGCAAGTGGAGACCGGCTCCGCTATCACCTGGAAGTACCCCAGCGTACTGCTCCAGGGGGACAACTCCATCGGCGAGTTCTACTCGGTGGCGCTGACCAAAGCGTACCAGCAGGCGGACACCGGAACGAAGATGATACACATGGGGAAGAACACCCGCAGCACCGTCATCGCCAAGGGCATCTCCGCGGGCCACGCCCAGAACACGTATCGGGGGCTGGTCAGGGTCATGCCCAGGGCCACCAACGCCTGGAACTTCACCCAGTGCGACTCCCTGCTGCTGGGCGACCAGTGCGGCGCACACACCACGCCCTACGTTGAAGTTCGCAACAACTCGGCCCACCTGGAGCACGAGGCCTTCACCTCCAAGGTGAGCGAGGACCAGCTTTTCTACTGCAACCAGCGGGGCATCTCCATAGAGGAGGCGCACTCGCTGATTATCAACGGCTTCTGCAAAGAGGTGTTCAAGCAGCTGCCTCTGGAGTTCGCCGTTGAGGCCACCAGGCTCTTGGAGATGAACCTGGAAGGCACCGTGGGATAACCAAGAAGGGGATGATCGATGCTTGAGATAAGAGACCTGCACGCCTCCATTGGCGATGCCGATATACTGAAGGGCGTAAACCTCCAAGTTAAGGCCGGCGAGGTTCACGCCATCATGGGACCCAACGGCTCCGGCAAGAGCACCCTGGCCAACGTGCTGGCCGGCCACCCGTCCTACGCCGTCACTTCCGGCGAGGCTACATTCGAGGGAGAAGACCTCCTGGGTATGCTGCCGGAGAACCGGGCAAGGGCGGGCCTGTTCCTATGCTTCCAGCACCCCATTGAGGTACCTGGCGTGCGCCTGGACCACTTCATGCGGGCGGGCTACAACGCCATCCAGAAGAGCAAGGGGCTTGAGGAGATGGACGTCCTCAAGTTCGACAGGATGCTCAACGGCAAGGTTGACATTGTGGAGATGGACCGAAACCTCACCAAGCGCTCCGTCAACGAGGGCTTCTCCGGCGGCGAGAAGAAGCGCAACGAGGTGCTCCAGATGGCCGTGTTCGAGCCCAAGCTGTCCATCCTTGACGAGCCCGACTCCGGGCTGGACGTGGACGCCCTGCGGATAGTCGCTGACGGCATCAACCAGCTTAGGACGCCGGACAACGCCCTCATCCTGGTGACCCACTACCAGCGCATCCTCAACTACGTCATCCCCGACCAGGTGCACGTGCTGATCAACGGCCGGATTGTGAAGTCCGGCGGCAAAGAGCTTGCCCTGGAGGTTGAGTCCCAAGGCTACGACCAACTCGAGAAGGCCGCCGAGGCCCTCCAGTCCTCGAACTAGACCCATGACCCAGCGCCTGGCAACCCAAGAAGAGGCGTACCTGGCAGCCTCCGAGTCCTTCGAGCAGAACGGCGCGGCCAGCGACCCGTCGTGGGCGCGGGAGCTGCGCAAGGCGGCCCTGGCCAGGTTCAAGGAGCTTGGCTTCCCCACCGCCCGCCGCGGCAACGAGGAGTGGAAGTACACGGACGTGGGGCCTGTGGCCAGAGTCCCCGTCCCGTCTCTGGGCTCAACCACTACCCTATCCCTGGACCCGGCAGACGTTGAGGAGGCGGCGTTTGGCGAGGCGGGCTGGCCGCTGCTTGTGTTCGTCAACGGCAGGTACGAGAGCGGGCTGTCCTCCCTGTCATCTCTTCCTGACGGCGTGACCGCGACGAACATCGCGGAGGCCATGCAGTCGGCGCCGGATGTTGTTCGGCAGCACCTGGCGCGCTACGCCGACTACGAGGACAACGCCTTCACCGCCCTGAACACGGCCTTCGTCCACGAGGGCGCGTTTGTGCACGTCCCCAAGGGTGTCGTGGTCGATGACCCCATTCGGCTGCTCTTCCTGTCCACGCCCGAAAACCAAGAGACGGTCGCCCACCCCCGTGTGCTCATCGTCACCGGCCAGGACAGCAAGGCCACGTTCATCGAGTCGTACAAGAGCCTCGCCGACGGCCAGCACTTCACCAACGCGGTCAGCGAGATTCTGGTGGGCGCGGGCGCAAAGGTGGACTACTACAAGGTGCAGAGGCAGAGCGAGCAGGCGTACCACGTCACCAACACCCACGCGGCCTTGGAGCGGGACAGCCACTTTGCCTCCGTGAACATTGACATGGGCGGCAGGCTCACCCGCAACAACCTGAACCTCCTCACCCTGGACCAGGACTGCTCCTGCACGCTGGACGGCTTCTACATGGTCACCGGCTCCCAGCACGTGGACAACCAGGTCATCATCGACCACGCCAAGCCCTATACGACCAGCCGCGAGCTGTACAAGGGCATCCTTGACGGCAGGTCGAGGTCGGTGTTTCACGGCAGCATCATCGTGCGAGAGGGCGCTGTGAAAGTCAACGCCAACCAAGTGGACAAGAACCTCATTCTCTCCGACCAGGCGGAGGCCGACACCAAGCCCGCCTTCTGGATCTACTGCGACGACGTGAAGTGCGGCCACGGCGCGGCCTGCGGCCAGATGGACCCGATTGCGCTGTTCTACCTGAGAAGCCGGGGCATAGACGAGCAAGCCGCCAAGAGCCTGCTGACCAGGGCCTTCCTCAGCGAGGTCATCGAGAGCATAGGCAACGACGTCTTTCGCTCGCAAATCGACGCCCTGGTTCAGGAGACCCTCCGCGAATGGCTGGGGGAGTAGGCCGCACGTCGCATCTCTGCAAGAGGAGGCTTTTGCATAACCAGCCAAGTAGCCCTATACTCTTGTCATTCCCGTGCAAACGGGAATCCAGGGCATCTCTCGCGAGGATCTAGATTCCTGCTTCCGCAGGAATGACGGAGAAGGCGCTTAAACGGTGAGGACACCATGCTAGACACGACAGCAATCCGCAAGGACTTTCCGATACTCTCCAGAGAGGTGTACGGCAAGCCCCTGGTGTACCTGGACAACGCCGCCACCTCCCAGAAGCCGGCGCAGGTCATCCAGGCGCTTGTGGAGTTCTACGAGCGGTACAACTCCAACATCCACCGGGGCGTCCACGCCCTGAGCATGGAGGCCACGGACAAGTACGAAGAGGCGCGCCAGAAGTGCGCCGACTTCATCGGCAGCCCGTCGACAACTGGCGTTGTGCTGGTGAGGAACACCACGGAGGCCATCAACCTGGTGGCCCAGACCTGGGCGCGCAGCAACATCGGCCCCGGGGACGAGATACTCATCTCGGAGATGGAGCACCACAGCAACCTTGTGCCCTGGCAGAAGGTCGCCCAGGAGCAGGGCGCGACGCTGCGGTTCATGCCGCTGACCTCGGAGCAGACCACCGACCTCTCCAACCTGGACAGCCTGCTGACGGAGCGCACCAGGCTGCTGACGCTGAACCACATGTCCAACGTCCTGGGAACCATTAACCCGGTCAAGCAGCTGACGGAGGCCGCCCACCGCGTGGGAGCGAAGGTCCTGATAGACGGAGCGCAGAGCGTGCCGCACCTGAAGGTGGACGTGAAAGACCTGGACTGCGACTTCATGGCCTTCTCCGGCCACAAGATGCTGGGGCCTACGGGCATCGGCGTGCTTTACGTCAAGGAAGAGGTCATTGAGGACATGGAGCCGTTCCTCCGGGGCGGCGAGATGGTGCGCCAGGTGTGGGACGACCGCGCGACCTGGAACGACCTGCCTCTTCGCTTCGAGGCAGGCACGCCCAACATTGCGGATACCATCGCTATGGGCGCGGCCATCGACTACCTGAATGCCCTGGGCATGGACAACGTGCGGGAGCACGAGATTGCCATTACGGAGTACGCCCTCAACGCCTTCAAGGAGCTTGAGGAGGAGATCAAGGTCTTCGGCCCCAGGGACATGGCCCAGAGGGGCGGGATTGTCTCCTTCCACTGCGACTACGTGCACCCACACGACATAGGAACCATGCTTGACCAGGAAGGCATCGCCATCAGGACGGGCCACCATTGCGCCATGCCCCTGATGGGCAAGCTGTCCGTGCCGGCCACGGCCAGGGCCAGCTTCTACGTCTACAACACCGAGGAGGAGGTGGACCTGCTGGTGTCCGCCGTCAAAGCGACTCTAAGATTCTTCTCGAAGACTCCCTCCAGGACCTAGCCCATGCAGAACTTCGACTTCTCAGACATGGACGATCTCTACCGCGAGATCATCCTTGACCACTACCGCAGCCCAAGAAACCAGGCGGAGCTTGCCGAGGTTGACATCGAGACGGAGGGCATCAACCCCTTCTGCGGGGATGAGGTCTACCTCAAGATGAAGCTCGCCGACGGCCTTGTGAACGGCGTCAGCTTCCGGGGAGTTGGGTGCTCCATCAGCCAGGCCTCCGCCTCAATGCTGACTGAGGCCATCAAGGGCAAGAGCCTGGACGAGGCGGAGGGCATATACCTGCTCTTCCGAGATATGATGCAGGGCAAAGACCCCTCCGACGAGGAGCTTGAGGCGATGGGCGAGGTGGAGTCCCTGGCAGGCGTCAAGAACTTCCCCATCCGCATAAAGTGCGCCATGCTGTCCTGGGCGGCCCTGGAGGAGGGCATCAAGCGGCACCGGAAGAGCGCCGCAGAGGGCGGAGGCGGAGCCACGGAGCGCGCTGCTTTCTGAGTAAGCCCCTAGAAAATCGTCGTTCCAGATACAGCAGGAACCTCTGATTCCACACCCCCTGGATTCCTGCCTGCGCAGGAATGGTGGTGAAGATGTCATTAGGCGGGGTGGTCGTGTTTCTGACCTGCTCAGAGATTTCCTACGCCTCAGCCAGGCGCTGGGCGTCCTGAATGTAATCCGCGGTCTCGAGGATGATGCGTTCGGTGTCCTCTACAGGTTCGCAGTTGCCGGAGTAGAAGCAATCGCCGTGAAGAGCGGCCTGCCTTGTAAAGTAGCGGTCTTGCAAGCCGCGAATGGACGGATCGGCTGCGGCCATTGTGCGCAGGGATCTGGTGGTGTCTGGTGACCGAGGAGGGAGCCGGCCAGTACGAGTCAGTACGAGGGCATCCGTGGCGCGCTTGGCGGCGCACCAGGCTTTCTCCGCGGCGTCCCGGATGTCGCCGGCGGCAAGGCGTTCTAGGGCTGAGCGGTGCATCTGGCGCGCGTCGCCGAATATGCGGGCGGCTTCAGCTTCAATGGTGGTCATTCACTTCTCCTTGACCGGCATTATAGCATACCGGCCCACTCTCAACACATGGCAGAGCTATCGTAAGCAGAACTTGCGTCCAAAACTTCGATTAGTCAGGAATGGTCTGATTAAGCCCTAAGGGTTCTCATCCTGCACACTCCTCAATGAAGGATGCAGCAATCCAGCCAGCCGCGGCCATTTGCGCTGACGCGAGCGCGTCAGCGCTTGTTTGTACACAGCCACTAGCGCCGTCAGGTAGAACGCGCCGTAGGAATAGCCTCCTATGACGTCTATCAGCCAGTGGCGGCCGTCGTAGATGAGCCACGGGCCTGTTGCCAGGATGTACGCTACCCCCAGCACAAAGGCACTCCGTACAAGGGCGGGGTTGGAGACGTGCAGGCGCGCCAAGTACAGAAGGAACCCGTAGAACAGGATGGCGTGGAGCGCGTGGCCGCTGGGAAAGCCGTACCACTGTATACCGCCGAACCCCATTGCCACGTCAACCAGGTCCGCCGTGGGCCTGGGGCGCGCTATCAGCTCCTTGAGCAGTACGTTCACCGCGTCCGGCACAACGACCAGCGCCACGAACACAGCCTCCAGCCGCCAGCGCCGGGCCCAGAGCACTACGCACACCGCCAGCAGCGTCGCGCCCGCCACCGGCCTTGCGCCCACAAAGGACATCCCATCGCGGAGAAGGCCCAGCGGGCCGAGGCTGAAGCCCTGGAGCCACAGGCTGAAGTCCAACTCCCAGCCGTAGTAGTCAACCGTCAGAGCGATGTATGTAGAGACCGCCATTACGGCCAGCGCCGCAATCATTGTAGCTTGTAGAGGTGTGAGTCTCGTGGTGTTCTCCTTTAGAGGGATTGTCGCTACCTGTTGACGCCATTATAGCCCAGGTTGGTGCGGCGGGCTGTTGACCAGTGGCAAGCCGAAAGCTACCATTGCTTCAATGTCTGCCAATATACCCTTCTGGAGAGCCTGCCAGTGAACAGAGAAGTAATCGGAGAGGTGACGCTTGGAGACCTGACCTTCCTGGGGTCGGCTGTGCTGGCCGCCCTGGTGGTCTCCTTCGTGGTGCGGGTGATTACCAGAATGATCAAGTCACGGCTGCGCCGCGCCAACCCGGACAGCGTGAGGGCCAACCTCATCGACGACGTGGACGGGGCGGTGTCCCTCCAGATCATTCTGGTCGGTCTGTTCGTAGGGCTGGTGTTGCAGCCAACACTGAGCGGATACGAGTCCATCATAACCAACATTTACTCCGTCGTAAGCATGATGGTGCTGGTGTACGGCGGCATCAGGATACAGGACGACGTCATCAGGTGGGGGCTCAGTCGAGTTGGCATACAGACGGGGCAGGAGCGGGTGATGGAATCCCTGGTCCCGATGGCAATCCAGGTAGCGCGTATCGTCACGCTGGCGATGGGCCTGCTGATAATCCTGGACCTGTTTGGAATATCCATCGCGCCCATGGTGGCCGGCTTTGGCATTCTGGGCGCGGCGGTGGCTCTGTCTCTCCAGGGCACCATTTCCAACCTGTTTGCCGGCCTCAACGTGATGACCGACGGCTCCATACGGGCCGGAGACTACGTGGAACTGGACAGCGGAATGATAGGCATGATAGACACCATCGGCTGGCGTACAACGCGGATTCGCCTGCTGTCGGACAACACCGTCATCATTCCCAACTCCAGGCTGGCGGACAGCGTCACCACCAACTACAACCAGCCCTTTGAGGAGATGTCCGTGTACGTGCAGGTGGGCGTGAGCTACTTCAGTGACCTGGCGCAGGTGGAGAGGGTGACCGTGGAGGTGGGCAGGCAGGTGCTGGCGGAGACGCCCGGGGCCGTGAGCGACTACGAGCCGAGCATCTGGTACACGGACTTCGGCGACTCCAACATCAACTTCTGGGTGGTGCTGCGCTCCGTGAACTACCTGGAGTCCTGGCTGGTGAAGCACAACTTCGTCAAAGCGCTCTACGATCGCTATGAGAAGGAGGGCATTGAGATCTCCTTCCCGGCCAGGAACGTCTTCATGCGAGAGGGCGCGATGGAGACGGAGGCTGACGGCGAGGGGCAGTAGGCGGGGTGGCCGGATTGGTCGTTCCTCTGAGAATTGAGGCCCCAGGTATGAGCAATCGCCTTCCGCTCATGGTGAGCCTACCCCGTACTTGATACGGGGGTGAGCGGAACTCAGAGATGGACCCCTGCCTGCGCAGGGGTGGTCTCAACGTGCTGACCCACCTGCCCCAAGACCATTCCTGCGCAGGCAGGAATCCAGGAGTGGGGTAGCATGGAAGCCCGTCCCCGCATCAAGTGCGGGGCAGGCTGCATGGGCATGATGTGATCTACCCCTCCTTCTCCCGGCGCTTGCGCAAAGCGTTACGCACCAGCTCCGCCAGACGCTTCCCGTGAATCCTGGGCGCGTAGCGCCTCTTGCGGCGTCTCTCATCCCGACGCTCTCCCTTTGTGCCCTCGCTGTCCTGTGCCATTACACGCTCCGCGCTTACCGACGCAGAGGGGCGGGTCTGAGACCCGCCCCTTGCATCTTGTTCCGAATCCGTGATCCTTAGTCTACTATAGGCTCGGGATGCTCTTCCCGGAGCACCCTCTTGAGCACCTTGCCCATGGGGTTCCTGGGAAGCTCGTCCACAAACACCACGTGCTCCGGCCTCTTGAAGCCCGCCATACGCGGCCGGCAGTGCTCCACCACGTCCTCCATGGTGAGCTCAGCGCCGGACTTCTTCACAACCACCGCGCGCACTCGCTCGCCCCACTCGATGTCCGGAATGCCGATGATCGCGGCCTCGTCCACGCCGGGGTGGGACATGATGATCTGCTCCACCTCCTCTGGGGCAATCATCTCGCCGCCGCGCTTGATGAAGTCCTTGGCGCGCCCGGACAGGAAGATGTAGCCGTCCTCGTCCCAGTAGCCAAGGTCGCCGGTGTACAGCCAGCCGCCGCGCAGGGTCTCCCTGGTGGCCTCCTCCCGGTTCCAGTAGCCCTTCATCAGGCGCGAGCCTCGGGCCACAATCTCGCCCGTCTCGCCCTGTGGCACGTCGCCGCCGTCCTCGTCGACAATGCGCACCTCCACGTCGGGCAGGGGCTTGCCGATGGACGCCAGGCGATTGAGCTTCTTCTCGAAGTCAGGGTCGTCTTCGCTGATGTTGTGGTCGTCCGGGGGCAGCATCGTGATCGTCGATGCCGTCTCCGTCTGGCCGAAGGCGTTGATGAAGCGAGTGCCGGGGAACTCCACAATGGCCTTCTTGATGACCTCCAGGGGCATGGGCGCTGCGCCGTAGGTGATGACCTGGAGGCTGGAGAGGTCATAGTCCTTGAAGGTGGGCTGGTCCATCAGGCGCTTCAGCATGGTGGGGACCATCATAGCCCGGTTGACCTTCTCATCCTGGACCAGCTTCATCCAGCCCTCTTCGTCGAACTGGCGCTGGAGCACCAGGGTGCGGCCTCCGTAGACGGCGGCCATGACCGCCTGGACGCCTGCGATGTGGTGCAGAGGCACCGTGAGGATGTTCTTCTCGTCGCTGTCCAGGTCCACCGGCTCCACGTTGGACAGGATGTAGGAGCTGAAGCTGTCGTGGCTCAGCATAACGCCCTTGGGAGTGCCGGTGGTGCCTGCGGTGAACATGATGATCGACACGTCGTCGCCGTCCGCGGTCGGGAAGCGCTCCTCGTCCGAAGCGTTGGCCAGCAGGTCGTCGTAGAGGATGAATCCTTCGCCCGGGGTCTCCAGGGTGATGCGATGCTCCAGGGTCGTCAGGTTGCCCTCGATGGACTTGAGCATGTCCTGGTATCGCGCGCCCATCACGATGAGCTTGACGCCGGAGTCGTTGAGCATGAACTCAAGCTCCTCCGAGCGCGCCCGGAAGTTGATGGGCACGAGGATGGCGTCCAGCTTGGCGGTGGCAAAGTAGGTCTCAATGTGCTCGTTGCAGTTGACCTGCATCACGCCGACGCGGTCTCCCGCCTCCAGGCCCAGGTCGGCCATGCCGTTGGCCAGCCGGTTCACCCGCTCCGCCAGCTCCCCAAAGGTGATGTGCTTGTCATCAAAGATAATGGCGTCTCGGTCGGGCACAATTGCCGAAGATATGGTCAGAAACTCCGTGGTGTTCATCCGTTACCTCCAAATTATTGTCGTCTTGGAATGACCATCCTGCTGTCGTGGGGGGCTACCTGGTCGCCATGGCCGTAGCCGCCTGGCTCATCTCCAACTCCAGCGCCCGCTCCAACGGCAAATCCAAGCCTCTGCGTAACGACTCCTTAATCGATTTCACCAGATCTGCGGGCCGGGCCGCAAGCTCCGTGGCCTGCGCCCTGGCCTCCTCAAGCAGCGTCTCCCTGGACACGACCCTGTGCACAAGGCCGATGTCCCGCGCTCGACTCGCGTCCATGCGCTCGTTGCTCAGCAGCGCCTCCAGCGCCCTTGACCTGCCAATCATTCGCGGTATAGTCTGGGTGCCGCCGGCCGCCGGCAGCATTCCCAGGGCGGCCTCCGGCAGCCCGAACACCGCGTCGTCAGAGGCGATACGTATGTCGCAGAGCATCGCCATTTCAATACCTGAGCCTATCACAAATCCGTGCAATGCCGCAATGATTGGCTTGTCCAGGGACAGGAATTGGCCCCAGACGTCACGCTCCCAGCGCACCTGCCTGGCGATGACCCTGGAGGGCGCGGCGCCGAACTCCGTCAGGTCCGCGCCGGTGCAGAAGGCCCTCTCGCCCTCGCCGCGCAGCAGGACGCAGCGCACGTCCGGGTCAAGGCTCACCGCCTCCAGCGCCTGGCTCATGTCGTCCCGCATCTGTACGTTGTAGGCGTTGAGCACCCTTGGGCGGTTCAGCGCGATCTCCGCCACGTCGCCGTCCTTGCTGAGTATTATGGTCTCAAATGCCGAGGTCACGCGCCTCCGTTCTGCATCGTTGTCGGATCAACGAAAATGGAGGTAAGGGTGCCCAGCCATCCCAACACCCCGATAACGGCCACGATGATCTCGCCTTTGCCTATAGGCATACCGCGCAGCCTGGCGCCATACGCGTTGTCCCAGTAGTAGTTTATCCTGGGCTGAGCGTGGAGCATCATCCAAAGCTGCGCGCCAATCGACACCACCAGCAACACAAGTGCGATTGGCGAGCCTTCCGCAACGAACAGCCGCAGCCATCCAATGAGCATTGCGCCAAAGGCCAGGCCCGGAATAAAGGGAATCGACAGCCCGGCTGCGGTGGCCAGATCTCCAAAAGTGCGCAGGTGGGCGTGAGCCCTGAAGGAGCCGTAAATGGGCACAAAGGCGGTCAGCCCGTGCCAGATTGGGTACACCCGACCGCCCGTATGCTCCCTGTAGTGCTTCCAGGTCTTGTAGAGCCAGTAGACGGTGTAAAGCCCCAAGGAGAGGACGGTCAGAAACACTATGCGCGCCGGGGAAATGAGGAAGGGCGCCGGTGCGCCAGCATCCCCTCCGCCAACCATAGGCCGGCCGCAGGTGGCGCAGAAGAGCGAGTCCCCCTGCACCTCCACTCCGCAGTGTGGACAGTAGCTCGTGTTGGACATCTCCATATTTGCTCCTCCGATGTAGTAGATTGGTTTCCGGGTTCACTCTTTTGGGTTGGCTCTCTCCGCTCAAGGAACGATGGTAAATCGCTTTCTTTCCTGAAGATGATTGTCCAAGAGCCTATAGTCTCACTAATCCCTTCACTGTGCAAAAAGAATGCTGACGAGAGTGGCAGCCCAGAAGAAACCGCCAAGGAACCCCACAATAATCTCCCCTTTCCCTACCGCCACACCACGCAGCCTGCTGCCATATACGTGACCCCAATAGTAGTTTATCCTGGGTTGAGCGTGAAGTATCAACCAGACTCCTGCCACTATGGCGCCTATGCGCAATAGCAGCGAAATCATCTGCTCAGACCTTGTCGGGTTAATTACCTCCGTAACTCCCACTCCCGTATCGGGGTCTATCGCTTGTTGCCCCGTGACGGGATCTATCACTTCCACAACCTCAACGCTGCTCACTCCACCCGCCGTAAATGAGAGGACCCAGAACACAAGCGCCAGCAAGAAAGCGAGTCCAGGATTAAAACGGAGGTCCAGTCCAGCCCGGCCGGCTAGCTCTCCAAATGTGCGCAGGTGCGCATGGGCCCTGAACGAGCCGTATATTGGTACAAAAACGGTCAATCCATGCGCAATCGGGAACGCCACGGCTCCTGTGTAGTCGCGGAAGTGGCTCCACGTTTTGTAATGCCAGTAGAGGAGATACAGGCCAAAAGACAGAAAACTCATAAACAGAATACGATTGGGGGAAATCAAGTAAGGAACAGGCGCGAACGATTCCTCGCCGCCGACCATGGGCCGGCCGCAGGTGGCGCAGAAGAGCGAACCCCCTTCTGCCTCAGCCCCGCACTGTGTGCAGTAGTTAGCGCTGGGAATTTCCAAAACGCCTCCTTCGGTCTAGTGGCTGGATTCCCGGTTCACTCCCCCGTATATGTCGGCTCTCTCCGCTCCAGAAAAGAGGCGACTCCCTCTGCCCTGTCGCGGGTTGTTTGCAGCAAGACGTTCAGGTCCGTCTCCAGCCGGAGGCCCTGCTCCAGGGTCATGTCCATCCCCTTGAGCACAACCTCCTTGGCGTAACGCGTGGCGATAGGGGCCAGCGCCGCCATTGTCGAGGCCATCTGCTCCACGCGGCCTGTCAACTCCTGGACGGACACTACCTGGTGCACCAGGCCTATCCTCAGCGCTTCCCCGGTGTCCAGGACTCTGCCATTCAAGAGCATGTCCGCTGCCCAGGCCCGTCCCACAATGCGAGGCAGCCGCTGGGTGCCGCCGTCCCAGGGGATGCCGCCCTGGGCAATCTGCGTCATGCCCAGCCTTGCGCCCTCGGCTGCGATCCGGATGTCGCAGGCCAGCGCCAACTCCAGCCCGTGGCCCAGGGCGTCGCCGTTGATGGCCGCTATCACCGGCTTCTCCACGCCGCCCAGGAATGAGGCAGCGCGGCGGGGATCAATGTACGCTCTGATGTCCTCAACGGAAGCGCCGTTGGTAAACTCCGGCGGCTCCTCCTCATCGCCAGCGCAGAAAGTCTCGCCTGCCCCGGTGAGCACCGCCAGCCGCACGTCGTCGTCCTGGGCTATGGTATCGCAGATGGCGCGTAGCTCGTTGCACGTGCGCAGGTCTAACCTGTTCTGCGCCTGGGGCCTGTTCAGGGTCACCCACGCCACGCGGTCCCTCTTGTCATACAGAACGGCCTTCTCGCGCATTGAGCTAATGGACTCCTTGAAAAGCGCCCCAATGTTGCCATCTTTGTATAGGGGTGTCAAGGCGAGGGGGCTCCCCACTCCTCCCCTGGATTCCTGCCTGCGCAGGAATGGTCGTTGCTCTCTACCCTGGAAGCTCAGCGATGATCTGACCAGTCTGGGAGGTGTCGTATCCGCCCAGGGCTGTGACCTGCTCCTGGAACTCAAACCCGCGAATGATCTCCAGCAGAGGCGCCAGCAGGTCGCTCTCGTAGTAGCGCCTGGGTATCACAAGGTCGTATCGCTCCTTGAGCAATGGCACGAAGTCCAGGTCAAGCGCTCTTGCAGCAGCCAGTATGCCCAGCCCGACCGACGCCGTGCCGCTTGCCACGGCCGCGGCCACGCCCGTATGGGTGTACTCGTCCCGGTCGTAGCCCTTGATGCTTTCCGGGGAGATGCCGGCCTGCTTGAGCTCATAGTCCAGCAGCAGCCGCGTGCCGGAACCCCTCTGGCGGTTCACAAAGGACACTCCCTCCCTGGTCAGGTCAGCCAGGGTTCGGATGCCGTCCGGGTTGCCCCTGGGCACAATCAGCCCCTGGTCTCTGTAGGCCAGATTGACAACCACCACCTCTCGTTCGCCAAGCACACGTCTGATGTACGGGACGTTGTACTCGCCCGTATCCTCGTCCAGCAGGTGGCTGCCCGCCAGGTGCGCCTCCTCTCGCCGCAACGCCTGCAGGCCGCCCAGGCTGCCCACGTTGGACGACGCCAGGCTCAGGGCGGCGTTCTCGCGATGAAGCAGGCTGCCCAGCAGGTCCAGGGTCATGTCGTGGCTGCCGATGGCGACGATGGTGTTCTCAACCTCCTCCCTTGGGCGGAGCAGCTCCACCTCCACGGCGGAACCGGCCTCCAGACCCTCGGAGAAGCGCGGGATGCGCACCAGGCCGTCGGCCCTCACCAGGGACATGATGACCCCCGCGCCCCTGGTCAGTGGCGTAGCGATGACCCGCTCCCCCACCCTGCCCACCTTCACCCGCATGAACTCGTCCTCTCCCATTGGAGACAGGACCTTGCGGCTCATGGTGGCCTCCAGCCTGGGCCTCGCGGGAGAGAGCGTCCCCAAAAGACGGCTGATGAGCGGCTTGGCGATTATGTCCATGGTCAGCACGCAGGACACGGGATAGCCCGGCGCGCCTATGAGAGGCGTACCACCGGCCGCGCCCAACACCACCGGATGCCCCGGCCTCACGGCGATTCCGTGCACCAGTAGCTCCCCCACCTCCGAGACCACCTGGGCGGTGTAGTCCTCTGAGCCTGCAGATGAACCAGCGTTCATAATGACCACGTCCGAGGTCTCCAGGGCGCGCTGCACCGCCTCTTTGATTTGGGTAAAGTCGTCCGGGACTATGGGATGGCGCACAGGGCCGCCGCCCCACTCCTCCACCTGCGCGGCCATCATCAGGGAGTTGAACTCGATGATTTTGCCAACCTCCATTGGCTCACCGGGCGCTATCAGCTCCGTGCCCGTGGGGATGATGCACACCACCGGCTTGCGGCGCACCTCAACCTCAGTCAGGCCGGCGGCGGCCATCGCCCCCAGGTCGGACGGCCCGATGCGGTGGTTTTCGGGCAGAACCAGCTCCGTCGCCACCATGTCCTCGCCCAGCAGACGGACGTGCTGCCAGTCGGCGACCGCGGCCATTATCTGCACAGCGTCGTCGCCCACCGGCTGGAGGTCCTCGGCCATGATGACGGCGTTGTAGCCGGGCGGCACGGGGTCGCCGGTGTCAATCCACACGGCCTGCCCCCCCAGCTTGAGGGTGAGCGGAGAGGTCTTGCTGGCGCCGTGGGTGTCCTGGGCGCGCACGGCCACGCCGTCCATTGCCGCCGAGTGGTAGTGGGGCGACGACATCCTGGCCCACACGGGCTGGGAGGTCACGCGGCCAAGTGCCCGGTCAAGGGGCACGGTCTCTCCGGACAGGGGCTTCAGGCCGCCGTTCTCCTCCAGCGCGCCGTAGAACCTGGCGATGGCCTCGTCCAGGGGGATGTCCTCCAGGTAGAACTTCCGCTGCATAGCGCCCCTAGAAGAGCCTCACGGAGACCATCTCGCCCTTGTACAGGCCGGCCTTGTCCAGGGGCACCTTGGCCATGCCGTCGGCGTTTATCATGGTGGAGATGAGGTTGGACTCCCCGAACACCGGCACGGCAGCGACTCCTTCGTCGGTGGCCTCCAGCTTGACCGGCACGTAGTCCTCGCGGCCCGGTATCGAAGCGACGTTGTGGGTCAGCGGCGCGGTCACCGTGAACCGGGCCGGGGGCGCGTCGCAGCCCGCAAGCCAGTACATGGCGGGAACGGCAAAAAGCTCGAAGATGACCAGAGCCGACACCGGGTTGCCCGGCAGGCCGATGGCTGGCTTGCCTTCGACGGACGCAAGTATGGTGGGTTTGCCGGGCTTGATGGAGACGCCGTGCACCAGCAACCCCGGCTCGCCCAGAGAGGCGATCACGTCCGCGGTCATGTCCCTGGTGCTCACGGAGCTTCCGGCTGAGATGACCAGCATGTCGGAGGTCTCTATGGCCTTCTCGGCCGCCGCCTTCAGGTCTTCAAAACTGTCCCCAACTATGTCCATTGTCATGGGCACTGCGCCCGTCTGCAGGGCAATGGAGGACAGGCTGTAGGTGTTGATGTCCCGAATCTTGCCGGGCGTCACCTCCTGCTCCGGGGACACAAGCTCGTCGCCCGTGGAGAGGATGGACACCCGGGGCCGCCGCGAGACGGTGATGCGGCTGACGCCCAGGCCCATCAGCCCGCCGATGTCCTGGGGCCTGAGGAGGTGGCCCGACGGAAGCAGCAGCTGGCCCGTCTTCACGTCGTCCCCGACCTGTAGCACGTTCTCGCCGGGGGCCACAGGCCGCACAACCTCGATGGTCGTCTCGTCAACCGGCTGGGTGTTCTCGACCATTACGACGGCGTCTGCGCCGTCTGCGAGCATCCCGCCGGTGTGAACCTTGGCGACGTCGCCCCGGCTGATGGAGATTCCCGCGGGCCTCCCCATTGGAATCTCCCCGACCACGTTCAGATAGGCCGGGATGCCCTCGGTTGCGCCGTAGGTGTCCGCCGCTATGACGGCGTACCCGTCCATGGTTGAGCGTGGGAAGGCGGGCAGCGCAGAGGGCACGTGGATGTCCGCGGCCGTCACGCGGCCGTAGGCGAGGTTTGCCTTCACGTCCTCGCTCTCGGTCCTGTGGCTGACGTGGGCGCGCAGTTTTTGAAGGGCCTCGTCCGGGGTTACTACGGTAAAAAGCTCAGGCATGACTATAGGATATAGCGGAGGGCTGTATGCTGCAAGTCAGTGGCTCGGGATGTGCACACGGCATTGCCTGCTCAGAGGGATCCCGGGGCTGCTGGCTGAAATCAGCCCTCGCCAACCAGCACCGAATCACCCCATTCGCCTACGTGAGTGGGGTCCAGGCGGGTTATGCCCGGCAGGCGGTCGAAGTCGGAGTCGGAGGAGATAATCTGGTGGGAGCCCAACCGGAGCATCACCGCCGCGTGGAGAAGGTCGCGGGCGCTTATCCCCTGATGACCGTCCGCCAGACTCGCCGCCCGGTCAATGTCCTCCGCATATACCGGCTCGATCCGGTCACGCATCACCTCGGCAAAGCCTTGGAAAACCTCTCTTCCCAAGCCCCACCGCTCCAGGGAAAGGTAGCGGTGCAGAAGCTCCTGAAACACCTCTGCGTCTGTGACAAAGAATGCCGGGCGCTCCGCGGCCATCATGAGGACCCGGGCGCACGGCTGTTTGTAGGGGCTTTCCCTACCGGAGGCGTAGATGGGAACGTTGGCGTCAATGAAGGCCGCCGGGGTCATGGGCAGCCTCCAACTCGCGTGAAAGGGTTTCCGGGTCCGGCGGGTCCTCCACCTCCAGCCGGGTCAACCTCTCGACTGCCTGCCGCCGACGTTTCTGAGCTACGGCCTCATACGCCTCGTCAATCAAGCCGCGCACTACTTCAGAGATGGGCTCTCCCCTGTCTTCAACAAGCTCCTCCAGCCGATTACGGCGCTCAGTGTCCAGCCTTACGTCCAGCCGCGCCATGCTTTCCTCCTTATGATGATGAATGATGTGCTTTTGTGTACTAATGTGCACGTATGCGTACGGCTCTATACGCATATCTATGTACGGAGTTTACTATACGGCATGGCAGCGTCTCCTGTCAACCATTTTCTCTGTACGTGCGCAATGGGCGTTATTTCTCAACCACCAGGACGTCAGCCGCTTACGGGTATCTATGTACGGAGTAAACTATACGGCAGGCCAGCATTTCCCGTCAACCATTTCTTCTATACGGGCGCGACTGGGGTTGGCCCTCAACCATCCCAAAGTTAATCAGGACTGGCCACGCCAAGCTCCTCCGGCGTGGCGTAGCGCTTCACTTTGGGCGGGCGCACAACCCATAGCAGCAACGCCGCGACAGCGTAGAAGCCAATAAACGTCAGATACGCCGGCCTGTAGGAGCCCAGAACGTCGAAGATGCCGTTCATAAAGATGGGGCCCGCGGCGCTAAACGCGAAGACTATGGGGAAGCCCGTGCCGCGCACAAGGCCCAGGCTGAACCGACCGTAGTAGTTGGCCCAGAGCACCTCCTGAACAACCATTACCCCGCCAAAGCCGCCTCCGTAGGTGACGACCGCCAGCCAGAGGAACACCTGGTTATCGGCCAGGAGAAACAGGAATGACCCAATGCCCTGGAATACGAAGGGCGCTACCCGCACCCAGGTGAGGTGGGCGCGCTCCCCCACGAACCCCCACACGGGAAGGGCCGCGGCCATGACCACAGCCCTGAAGGTCACGATGGTTGCTATCAGGGCGTCCCCGTAGCGCAGGTCTTGCATGTAAGGCGCAAGGCTGATGTTGATTCCCTGAAACGCCAGGTTGGCCACCGATATGCTGGCTATGAGCAGCCAGAAGGCGGCGGTAGCCATCACCTCCCGGCGGGTCCACACCGGCTCCAGGGATGGGATTGCTTCCGGCCGTAAGTCATGCCTTTCGCTCTCCTGCTCGTTGGCTCCATAGGTAGCGGGGTCGTCGCCGTCGGGGCGCAAGCCCATGTCCTCCGGCTGGCGGCGCATGAGTATCGCCGAGGGTATCAGCACCACCAGCCACGTGACCACGGCGAAGACCACGAAGCTGGTGCGCCAGCCGTACATCGCCAGTATCCACACGGTGGCGGGGGTCATAATCACGTTGCCTATGTTGCTGCCCATGGCGGAGAAGGCGATGGCCCGGCCCCGCTTGCGCACAAACCACTTGTTGACGGCGACGTTGGTCACCATGTTGCCCATGAGCGTAAAACCGACCGCGACCACCACGCCCCTGAGCAGCCAGAAGTGCCAGATGGAGTCGATCTGAGTGGTGGCGATCATCGCCAGTCCCACAATCACCGCGCCTATGGGCATGATAGCCCTGGGCCCGTACCTGTCCATGAGCGGGCCTACAAAGAAGGCGAACCCCGCCTCCACAAAACGGGCTATGGTCTGTACCAGCGCTATTTGCGTGCGGCTCCAGCCGAACTCCTGGTTGAGGGGTCGCATGAAAAAGCCAAGCACCGAGGAGTGGTGCTCGGCGTAGGAGAGGTGTGCAAGAAACGAGGCTCCGACTATGTTCCAGCCGTAGAAGTATCGGGGTTTCTTGCGGGTTTCTTTAGGAGCTTTTGACATACCTTTCAGCTCTTGTATTCCTCAGAACTAAGTGACACTAGGTCTCCATATAGGACAACTCGGCTATCATACTCTGGTGAGGATGTATCCTGCCATAGCCCGAGTTGCTTGACACGGACTTACTCTTGCCGATAATCTGGCAATAGATAGAAAAGAATAGAAGAAAGAGGAAAAACTCATGAGGTTCGTTCTTGGAGGAGTCCGGCGAGAACTGCGCTATGAGGACGTAGTAGCCGCCGCTGCACGAGTTGAAGTAAACGGCATAGATGGCCGGAACAAGCATTACGTGGTCATTGGAGAGAGGCGCTTGCCCGTAAAGCCGTTGTTTGCCCAGGCGACCGGCCTGCAACTCAGCGAGTTCATCACCTTTGACGCAATTAGGAATCTGAGAAAGCTCGGCTTTGAGGTCCGCCAGTTCGACACTCCGTCAAGCTCCGCTGTCACGAGTACCCGTCTGGATATGAGCGACGGTAGTAAAACCCAAACGCACAGTTTTGCAGTGTCCCTGGAGCCGGACGAAGATGGCTTTATCACAGCCAGTTGCCCCCAGCTACCCGGCTGCCATTCCCAGGGGAGGTCCAGAGAGGAAGCTATCAGGAACATTGAAGAGGCAATCAGGGGCTACGTTGCCAGTATGAAGCGCCACGGAGAGGAGATTCCCACGGCTGATTGGGCACTGGTTGAGGTCGCCCTGTAGTGGCGCGCCTGCCCGTCGTCTCCGGCGTAGAATTCGTAAGGGCTATGGAGCGAATCGGTTATCGCTGGGATCGCACAGAGGGCAGCCACATGATTTTAGTCCACAGCGAGCGTACCCGGCTATCCGTGCCCAACCATAGAGAGTTGGGAAGAGGGCTGCTCAGAGCGCTAATCAGGGACGCCGGACTGAGCCGGGACGATTTCTTTGAGTTGCTGAATCGTTAACCCGGTCTTTCTGGTCGGCAGGACATAACTGACATTCGACGACATTGGATTTGCGTAATCGCTCCAGTAGGGTAAAATAAAGCGCGGGTTTCAAAGACAAGCTGCTGAGAGGTGAAAGTATGGCGCAAGTGATGGAAGACAGAGTTGTCCTGGACTTCACGTCCGGCTGGCCCGGCTCCGTCGCCACAATGGTGCTTTCGGACTTTGGGGCGGAGGTCATAAAGGTTGAGCCGCCCTCCGGAGACCCGTACAGGGAGTTCTCCCAATACCTCCTGTGGAACCGGGGCAAGAAGAGCGTTGTCCTTGACCTGGAGACGGATGAGGGCCGCGCCAAGGCCCGGCAGCTCGCCGCCCAGGCCGACGTTGTCATAGAGAGCTTTGCGCCGGGCGAAGCCGACGCCCTTGGCATCGGCTACGACGCCCTCAGCGCCCAGCGCCCGGACCTGGTCTACTGCTCCATCTCCGCCTTTGGCCAGAAGGGGCCTTACGCCGACTACAAGCCCTACGACAGCATCGTGGCCGCCAAGGTGGGGCGCTACTCCGTCTTCACCGGGCAGGCCGGTCGGCCCGGCCCTCACTACGCCGCGGTCAACATCGCCAGTCACGGCACGACAATGGCGGCTTTGCGCGGCATCCTGTCGGCCCTCATCGTCCGGGACCGCACGGGCCTGGGGCAGAAGGTGGAGACCAGCCTCATGCAGGGCATCACTCCCTTCGACATCAGCAACTGGCTGATATGGCAGATGATGATCAAGTTCCCGGACAGGTTCCAGGACGACCCCCAGTCCGACCCCAACCGGCAGCCCGGCGTCGGCTACCAGCCCATACGCACCAAGGACGGCGAGTGGATTCAGATGGCTAATGTCATCGTACGCCTCTTCCGCGCCGCCATCGAGAGCATGGGCCTGGGCGACGTGCTCAAGGACCCGCGCTTCGAGAAGGCCCCTACCCTGATGCCTGAGGAGCGCGAGGAGCTAAGGATGATGGTGCTCCAGCGCGGCCTTGAGAAGACCAGGGACGAGTGGATGGACGTCTTTGTCAACCAGACATCCAACGTGGCCGCTGAACCCTTCCACACCACCCAGCAGGGCTTGAACCACCCGCAGGTTGTGCACAACCGGCACGTGGTAGAGGTGGACGACCCCCGTGTGGGCAAGATGAAGCAGCTTGGCGTGCTGGTCAGGATGAGCGACACGCCGGGCAGCATCAAGGGGCCCGCCCCGGACCTGGGGCAGCACACGGAGGAGGTGCTTGCCAAGCTGGAGAGCGCGCCCGCCCGTAACGGAAACGGCGCATCGTCCTCGGCTGCCCTGCCCAAGCACCCTCTTGAGGGCATCACCCTCCTTGACCTCTCAACCGTCATCGCCGGGCCCCTCGCCTGCTCCCTCACCTATGAGCTTGGCGTGCGCGTCATCCACCTGGAGACCCTGGAGGGCGACACCATGCGCCGCAACTTTGACGGCCTGGGCGGCAACCGCACCCAGGCGGGCGCGGAGAACCTCTCCATCAACCTGCAGACCCCGGAGGGCAAGGAGGTCTTCCAGCGACTGGCGGCCAAGGCGGACGTGATTGTCCACAATATGCGACCCGGCGCTCCTGAGCGGCTGGGCGCCGGCTACGAGCAGGTGAAGCAGATCAACCCCAACATCGTGTACCTGTACGCGGGCGGCTACGGCGACTCCGGGCCGCACTCGCACCGACCGGCGATGCACCCCATCGGCGGCGCGGTGATAGGCGGGGCGATGAACCAGCTTGGCCGCGGCGTCCTGCCTCCGGCGGACCAGGAGATGACCCTGGAGGAGATCCAGGAGGTGGCCCGCAGGCTGGGCCGCGCCAACGAGACCAACCCGGACCCCAACTCATCGATGGTCATATCCACCGGCGTGCTCCTGGGACTCTACGCCCGGGAGCGGTTCGGCGGCTCCCAGTACATCCTGTCCACCATGCTGGGCGCGAACGCCTACGCCAACGCAGACGACTTCTTCTCCTACGAAGGCAAGCCGGACAGGATATCGCCGGACGCCGAGGGCTACGGGCTTCATGCCCTGCATCGGCTGTACGAGGCGCAGCGCGGCCACGTCTTCGTCTCCTGCCCCTTCGAGGAGGAGTGGCAGGCCCTGTGCAACGCCCTAGGCCGCGGAGACCTGCCGGAGGACGCCAGGTTCAAGACACGCGCCAGTCGCATGGAGAACGACGACGCCCTGGCGGAGGAGCTGCAGAAGTCCTTCAAGACGCAACTGCCCAGGGAGTGGGAGGAGGCCCTGATAGCCGCGGGCGTGGCGTGCGTGGAGGTGGAGGACAGCGGCATGTTCAACTTCTACTCCCAGGACCCCCACGTGGAGGAGAACGGCTTCATACAGCCGGCCCACAACCCCCGCATAGGCGACTACTGGCGGTACAGCCCCGTGGTGGAGCTTTCCAGGACGCCGACGCGCGTGGGCTCCGGCCCACTCAGGGGCCAGCACACACGCAGCATCCTGGAGGAGCTTGGCTACTCCGAAGAGGAGATAGAGACCCTGTACAGCAACAACATCGTGGACTCGGAGGAGCCGACGGTCTGGGGTGAGGCGGGGCACTAGGGTTCACCTCTTTGAGAACCTTCGACTTATCATGGCGGGCGAAGCAGCGCATGACATTGGTCCGCCCGCCATTTAGACCCCTCTGGGAATGGATTTGACATTTGGCGCTGCAATCCTCTAAAATCTTGCTCCGAGGCTGACCTATGAACTAGAGTTATTCTCAAGCGGCCCTCTGTGGCCGCAACTGCGCAGCGTCAGACTACTGAGCGCCGCCCACTCTCCCGCTTCCGCCAAGGCCGGAGCTGACAGATGAACAAGAAGCAAAGAGCCATAGGATGGCTGGTCCTGCTGGTTATCGCCGTAGCGATGACCCTTCCCGCCTGCGGCTCGGAGGAGCCCACGCCGACGGCCACTCTGGAACCCACGCCATCGCCCCACCCTACCTCAACGCCTACGGCTACTCCCGCGCCAACGCCCACGCCTACGGCGACTCCCGTGCCCACGCCTACGGCTACCCCTGAACCCACCCCGGAGCCGCGGTCTGCCGAGACTGACAGAGAAGCCCTGGTCGCTCTGTACCACGCCACCGACGGCCCCAACTGGACACACAGCGAAAACTGGCTTAGCGACAAGCCCATCGGCGAGTGGTTTGGCGTTACCTGTGACGGCAACGACCGGGTAACTTCACTGATGCTCCGAAACAACTGGTTGAGCGGCGAGCTGCCCCCGGAACTCGGCCAGCTATCCAGACTCCAGGAGCTTTACCTGAACGGAAACCGGTTGGTCGGGTCGATTCCGAGCGAGATGGGAGATTTGGACAACCTTGAGTACCTGTATCTGTACGGAAACCGGCTGAGCGGGGAGCTGCCGCGGGAGCTCGGTGACCTCGCCGAACTCAGGATCCTGTATCTGTACGACAACGAGCTGTTCGGAGAGATACCCAGGGAGTTGGGCCGGCTCTCCAACCTGGAACAGCTCTTTCTCAGCCAGAACAGGTTGACCGGAGAGACGCCGAGGGAGCTAGGCAGCCTGTCGGAGCTGGAAGTCCTGTACCTCTTCGGGAACCGCTTGACCGGGGAGATACCGGAAGAGCTAGGCAAGCTCTCCAACCTCGTCGAACTGCATCTCGACGGCAATCACCTGAGTGGTGAGATACCGGAGGAGCTAGGCCAGCTCACCGACCTGGAGCACCTGTCCCTGAACGGAAACGTGTTGAGCGGTGAAGTGCCGGAAGAGCTTGGCAACCTGCCCAACCTGGGCTATCTGTACCTGTTCGGAAACCGGCTGAGCGGGTGCGTCCCGACCGATTTGAGGCAGATTTTGAGAACGCACTCCTCAGCCCTGGGCGGCCTGCCCTTCTGCAAAGAGCCCGCGCCCTCAGCCTGAGGCCGCCAGCATATCGTCCAGGATGTCCCGAAGCGCGTCCTCGTCTCGAACGGGGCCTGCGAACTTGCGCGCCACCCTGCCCTGCGCGTCGATGAAGAACTTCTCCGGGATGCCCTTCACGCCGTACTCCACCAGGATCTCGCCCTCTGCGTCCCGGCCCGTGGGGTATGCAACTTCGTACTCCTCCAGGAACTGCTCGCAGGTCTTGGTGGTGTCCCAGATGCAGACGCCCAGGAACTCAACGCCCCTTTCACGGTACTCCTCGTAGATCTGGTTGAGGGTGGGCGCCTCCTCGATGCAGGGCGGGCACCAGGAAGCCCAGAAGTCCAGGAGCACCACCTTGCCCTGAAGGTCGGCGAGGCTGACGGAGCCGCCGTCGAAAAGCTCAAGGTCGAAGCCCGGCGCAGGCTTCTCCTCGACGCTCACCTCTCCGAAGTCCTGGTTGACGCCCCCGGACGCGGGCGCTCCGCCGGTGCGGAGCAGCGCAAGGCTCAGCAGCGCAAGGAAGGCCGCGAATATGGCCGCCACGGACAGGAGTATGGCAGTGCGCCCGCTCAATGCCCGGCCTCCGATTTGGATTCCGGCTTTCGCCGGAATGACGACGGCGCGCGCCCGCTGTCATTCCGAACGGAGCGCAGCGTAGTGAGGAATCTAGAATCTCTGCCTATAAGTGCGCTGTACTTTGGAAGAAACGCACTAGATTCCGGCTTTCGCCGGAATGACGGAGGTGGGGGGACTTGCGTGACAGCGCGCCCGGTCATGGGGCGGCCTCCCTGCCCTCTCCAGACGCGTCCGGCGGTTCGACAGGTTCATGGCCGACTGCACCGTACAGCGCCCGGGCCTTCAGCGACCGCCTCTGTTGCAGGTAGTCTTCCTCTTCAAGCTCTCTTTGCTGAAAGCGGTCGTCAAGGCGCGCTATCGCCTCTACCAGTGCGGCGCGCTGGGCCGCGTCTCCGGTGGCATCAGCCTCAGCCGGCTCCCGCCTTGTGAGCAGCACGTACCCTATCAGTGAGAGCAGCGCCACGCCAAAGACCGAGGGGATCAGGATGCTGGCAAATCCCTCGCGGGTCGCGGCCTGCTGCCACCTTTTCCAGAGCGGCGGCTGCGGCAGGCCGGAGAACGTAAGGTCCACCCTTGCGCCCACGTCCAGGTCACGCGCCTCCATCTGGACGTACTCCTGGTCGCCAAGGGTTGCCGGTTCCGCCTCCTCCAGCCCGTCGCCGGTGACGCTGCCCAGACCCGACAGGAGCAGCACGCGAAAGGTCTCCGCGCCAAAGGGGAAGGACTGGGTGTAGGACAGCTCGCCGCCTTCGTAGGCCGCCTGGTACGTGTAGGCTATCTCGTAGGAGCCCGGCGGCACCGGAGAGGTCATGGCAAACCCGCGGTCTATCTGGAGGATGCTGCCTCCCCGCAGGTTGCTCTGCACGTCCACCTCGCTGGCGGTCAGGGGAAGGGAGAACCTGAGAAAGCTCATCATGGCCCCGGCCTGGGGCAGCTCCGGCACAAAGGTGCGGTCTCCGGAGTTCTCCAGTCCCACCAGCGCGAGGACGTTCATGAGGCCGGTATCGGCGTCTGCGCCGTTGATGACGAGGCTGTGGACCGTCACCCTTACGGCCTGGCCGTCGCCCGTGCTCTCGTACACCAGCAGCTCCACAGGCTCCGGCAACGGAAAGTCCCTCTCGTAGGAGTAGAAGCCCCCGGCGTACTGCGTGCTGACGATGTAGCCGGTGCCGAAGCCGCCCGGAACGTTCTCGAAACTGAACCCTCCATCGGCATCGCTCACGGTATCCAGAATCTCGATGCGCTCCCCGAACCTGTACACCTCCAGCACCACCGGCAGAGCGGCGGGCACCTCCGCGCCCGGAGTCCCGTTGCTGATCCTGCCCTCAATGGACGTTGTCTCCTGGGCGTATACGGCCGGCCGGGCCACACCGGGCACTAGAAGGAGCGCGCCAACCAGCAAGACGACCGCTACTGCTCTGCCCACGACGCCTCTCCCTCGGTTGAAGGGTTCTGATGGCCCGCGGCCTCTTGGCCCAGGGGCAGCTCACACCTTGGGCACAGCTCCGCGCTCGCGGCCACCTCCTTGCCGCACACCTCACAAAGAATGGTCTCGGTCACGCTGCCCCACGACCTGCGCAGCTCCAGCACATCCCTCTCAAGGTCATCCTCCAGCGTAGCCTGGGCCTGATGTAGCTGCTCCTGGTCGCGGAGGGCGCGGGCGGCCTCGAGGCGGAAGGCCGCCAGCTTGGCGTTGTACTCCTCGGCAGGCACGTTGCCAAGCTCGTAGTCCAGCGCCAAGGTCTTGATGTCCTCGTATATGCGGGCGCGGCGTTGAGCGACTTCGCTCAGGGCGTCGGGCGGCGCCGCAGGGTCGGGCGTGGAGCGAGTGCGTCTCAGGATAGGCCACGCCAGGACAAGAATGGCGAAGAAAGCAAAGACCAGACCCAGGAAGAAGGGCATAGGCTCAGCCGGTGACTGCGCCCGACCGCACCGCGGCGTCGTCCAAGGGGGAGCGTGCGTACACCGTCGCCGGTTCCCTCTGGGGCCAGAGGGCCACCATCACGCCCACAACCAGCATTGGGCCGGCCACCCACATCCACATAACCAGGGGGTTGACGAAAATCCTGAACACCACTCGCCCGTCGTCCAGGATCTCGCCAGGGATGATGTACAGGTCCTCGATGGGCGTGGAGCGAATCGCCGCCTGGGTCGACGCCAGGTTGAAGCTGGGATAGAAGTCACGCTTGGGCCGGTAGACGCCCAGGAAGTCGTCGCCCCTGAACACGTGCACCTCCGTCCGCGCCTCCACGCGGTCCACCCTCTCCACCGCGGATGAGCCAATGTACTTCACGGAGTACCCGCCAATCTCTGTGGCCTCACCGGGGGCAAGGGCCACGTCCCGCTGCACGCCGTAGAAGGATGACCCCGCCACGCCCAGGGCCAGCAACACCACCGCCAGGTGCACCACGTACCCGCCGTACCTGGGACGATTTCCGGCGATTAGCCTGACAAAGGCGACGGGGTAGCTCTCTCCCCTGCCGCGTCTCGAAATCGTGCCTCTGGCCCACTCTCGCACGATGCCCGCAGTCACGAAGGCGCACAGGCCAAAGGCGGTCACGGCGAAGGGGTTGCGCACGCCTATTGCCAACAGAACAGCCACGACCACAAGTGCGACGGCCACGGGCGCGATCAACGCCTGTCGCACCGTTCGCCAAGAGGCCCGACGCCAGGGCAGGAAGGGGGCCACGCCCATCAGGAAGATGAGGGCCAGGAACATAGGCCCGTTCACCTGGTTGTAGAAGGGCTGCCCCACCGTAATGACTTCCCCCTGGAACAGGTCGGAGATGAGCGGGTAGACAACCCCCCACAGCGTAACAGAGGCCACGCCCAGGAACAGGAGGTTGTTCACCAGGAAAGCGCCCTCTCTGGACAGGGCGGACTCAAGGGTCTGGGCGCTCTTGAGGCTGTTGTATCGCCAGAAGAAGACGGCAAAGGAGATGACCATCGTGACGCCCATGAACAGCAGGAATATCCAGCCCAGGGTGGACTGGCCGAAGGAGTGGACCGAGGGCACGGGGCCGCCCCGGTTGATGAACATCCCGAACTGGGCAAAGCCAAAGGCGATAATGAGCAGAGCAAGGTTCCACATGCGGAACATGCCCCGTCGCTTCTGCACCATGATGGAGTGGATGAAGGCCGTGATCACTAGCCAGGGCATGAATCCGGCGTTCTCCACGGGGTCCCACGCCCAGTACCCGCCCCAACCCAGGATGGTGTAGGCCCACCACGCGCCCAACAGCAGCCCTATTCCCAGCAGCGCCCATGACAGTATGCCCCACGTGCGGCCCGCGTCCACCCACTCGTCGCCGGTCTTGCCGGACAGAATCGCGCCCATCGCAATGGCGAATGGGATGGTGAAGGAGATAAGCCCCGTCATCAGCATTGGAGGATGCACAAACATGCCGGGATGGGTCAGTAGCGGGTTTATTCCGCGGCCGTCCGTCGGCACAATATCGAGGCGCGCGAAGGGGTTGGCCAGAAACACCATCACGCCCACGAAGAATACAAGCACCAGCATGATGACCGCGTTGACGTATGGCAGGCTGGGCTGCAAAGCCTTAGGGCTGAAGTACACCGCAGCGGCCGCGAGCACCGCCAGCGCAAATGCGATGAACAGAATCGAGCCTTCGTTGCCTGCGTAGAAGGCGACCCAGATGTACTGGATGTCCATGGCCCGGCTGCTGTTGGCCCACACGTACTCCACGCTGAAGTCCCTGGACACGAACGCGCCCACAAGCCCGGCCGTGGACAGGCCCAGCGCGACGGGAGACAGGTACGTAGCGTTCAGTGCGCTCCTGACAAGGTGCGGCGCGCCCCTGCCCGCCCCCACAAAAGACGCCACCACCGAGTAGCAAGCCAGCACCAGGGCCAGAAGCAGCGTTACGTATCCCAGGTCGGCCAATGCTATCCCCTCTCTTCGGAAGTCTCGTCGGTCGTTGGGGTTATGCCCTGTATCTCCCTGTCCACTGCGGAGAGATAAGGCTCCAGGTCCGGCTCATCCGCACGCACGTCCCCTGCGGAGTCGGAGTCGTGGGACCTGCGCATGGCTCGCAGCGCGACCGCGAGCACCAGGCCCCCGGCCGCCATGGCGACGGGAGGCGCTACCCACACCAGCAGGTTGAACCCGCTTCTGGGCGGCTCCGCCAGCACCGACGTGCCGTACCTGTCCTCGAAGAAGCGGAGTATCTCTTCACGGCTCTCCCCCGCGGCCAGCTTCTCGCGCACGATGTCCCGCATCTGCTTGGCAAGCTGCGTCTGGGACTGGTCGATTGTCTCGCTGGGGCACACGGGACACATGAGGCTCTTGTCTATGCCCTGGGCCTCCTCCTCCATCTCCTCAGCCGACAGCGTATCCGGCTGGGAGGCGCAGCCTACCGCGAACACGGCCAAGCCTGCTACGGAGAGGAGCGCCAGCAGACCAAGTCTCCTTGCTGCCGTGTCTTCCATCAGCCGAAGGCTCACAAGGCTCCGATGCGTTCACGAATCTTGAGAATCACAGGCATATCCTGGATATTGTAGCACAACGCACGCAGGGTGAAGGCAGCTTGCCGCTCTCCCGTGTTCAAAGGTCAGGAAGACGCGCTGAGTTTCCGCCGTTCCCGCAACGTGTGGGAGATTATCCCGCGGGCAAACGCTCCGCCGAAGGCGATGAGGCCCATTGCGTTCGCGCCGCCAATAGCGATTAGGCCAGTAGCGCTTGCTCCGCCAATGGCGATCACACCTATAGAGTTGACCCCGCCAATAGCCACGACGCCAATTGAGTTGACACCACCGATAGCAATTAGGTCCACCGCCTTAACTCCGCCAATTGCAAGCCGGTCAGGAAGTTTCATGCAGGCAATGTACCAGCGCAACCTACTAGGTGGCAAGTCTTGAAGCCTAAGTTGGGTTCATCTGGTCCACCACGGCTCTGTAATTTCGTTATTCCATGTTAAACACTATTGACCTCAACATCGTATAGCAGTAAAATGCTGTTGCAATTAGTTGCACAAGATACTCATGACCAGACACAACGCTGTGCTAGAGACGCTAAGGGAAGCGGGATACCGCCTGACCCCTCAGCGCGTCATGGTGCTCCAGGCCATCGCCGAGAGCGACGGCCACCTGACGGCTGAGGCTATCCACCAGCGCGTGATCCAGCTTTACCCATACCTGGACATAGCCACCGTGTACCGCATCCTCCAGCTTCTCAAGCGGCTGCACCTTGTCACGGAGATAGCTCTGGGCGATGGCTCGGCGCAGTACGAGGTTGCAGAGCCCAACAAGCACCATCACATGGTGTGCCGGGGCTGCGGGCGCACTTTTGACCTCAGCCCTTCTTATCTGGAGGAGTTCCGGGAGCGTCTGATAAGGGAGTTCGGTTTTGAGCCGGACCTGGAGCACTTTGCAGTCGGGGGGGCTTGCGCCGAATGCGTACCCAAATAGTCAACAAACCATCTCTATACGTCATGGCGCTGGCCGCGGCGCTGCTGCTTCTGGCTATGGCCTGCACTACGGAAGAGACGCCCGACGCCGAGGGAAGGATTAGAGTGGTCACTACGGTCTCTCCCATAACCAGCCTTGCGGAAAACATCGGAGGCCCGCGCATACACCTGGAGGGCATCGTGCCGGAGGGCGTCAACTCCCACACCTTTGAGCCTTCGCCGTCGGTCGCGGCCGTGCTGTCGGACGCAGACCTGTTCATCGCCAACGGCCTGTTCCTGGAGGAGCCATCCATTGAGCTGGCCCGGGCCAACGCCAGGGACGGCGCGGTCATCCTGACCCTGGCAGACAGCGTCCTGGACCGTGACGAGTGGGTCTTCGACTTCTCCTTCCCCGAGTCCGACGGCCGGCCCAACCCTCACCTGTGGACCTCTCCCCCACTGGCCCTGAGGTACGCCGAGCTTATCCGGGACGCGCTCGCGGCCGCCGACCCGGACAACGCCGACTACTACAACGACAACCTGGCCGCCCTCACGGTGCGCAATACCGACCTGGACGAGCGCATAATCGAGGCAGTCGCCACCATCCCTCCTGAGAACCGGAAGCTGCTGACCTACCACGACTCCTTCCCCTACTTCGGCCCCAGGTACGGGCTGGAGATAATCGGCGCTGTGCAGCCCTCGGACTTCACTGAGCCATCGGCGCGGGAGGTGGCTGAGCTTATAAACCAGATAAGGGAGTCCGAGGTCCCGGCCATCTTTGGCTCGGAGGTGTTCCCCAGCCCCGTGATGGCGCAGATAGCCAAAGAGGGCGGAGCCGAGTTCGTCGACCAGCTGAGGGACGACGACCTGCCCGGCGCGCCCGGCGACCCTCGGCACACCTACCTGGGGCTGATACTGACCGACGTTGAGATAATAGTCACCGCGCTGGGCGGCAGCATCGAGCCCCTGGAGGGCTTCGACCCCGGCCTGGTATTCGAAGGAGACAGCGGGGCCATCTACCCGCAGTAGGCGCAATATGCTTCATCCCGTCCCACACGAATACGGCCATGAGCCTCCCATCGTGGAGCTGAGGGGCGTGACCTCCGGCTACGAGGGCAGGCACGTGCTCAGGGAGGTCAGCCTGAGCGTCATGCCCGGCGACTTCGTCGGCCTGCTTGGGCCAAGCGGTTCCGGCAAGAGCACACTTCTTCGCAGCATTCTGGGCGCCGTGGACATCTATCACGGGGACGTGGTTGTTGAGGGGCAGTCGGTGTCCCACAAGAGGCCCCGGGCCGGGTACGTGCCCCAGCTTGAGACCATCGACTGGAATTTTCCGGTGACGGTGCAGGAGGTGGTGATGATGGGGTGCACCATGGACGGCGCACTCTTCCCCTGGCACCGCCGCGGGGACAGGGAGCGGGCAGCGCGCATCATGGACCGCCTGGGCATATCAAAGCTGGCCCACAGGCACATCCGCGAGCTGTCCGGCGGCGAGCAGCAGCGCACCTTCCTGGCCCGGGCCCTGGTCAGCAACCCCCGCCTGCTGCTCCTGGATGAGCCGACTACGGGCGTGGACATCAAGACTCGCGACGACGTTATGCACCTTCTGGACGAGCTGAACCACGAGGACATAACAGTGATTATGAGCACACACGAGATAAACTCCGTGGCCGCCCACCTCCCGCGCGTCGTGTGCCTGAACGGACGCCTTGTGGCCGACGGCCCTCCAAGCGAGGTCTTCACCAGCGAGATACTCAGCCACACCTACGGCGCGGATATGCCCGTCACCCAGTACCAGGGGATAACCCTGGTCGCTGAGACCCCGCACTTCTTCGGCAGGGACAGCCACCGTGCGCCGGCCGGTAGAGAGGCGTCGGGCTAGGGGGATGCGGTAGTGCTGGAGCCTCTTCAATACGAGTTCTTCGTGAGAGGGCTTATCTCCGCGGCCCTCGTAGGCGGGCTGTGTGGCTTCATCGGGGTGTACGTAGTTCTCAGACGGATGTCATACATAGGCCACGGGCTTGCCCACGCCATCTTCGGCGGGGCTGTGGTCAGCTACATCATGTCCATCAACTTCTACGCCGGGGCCAGCGTCTGGGGCCTGGTGTCCGCTCTGCTCATCAACCTGACCACCAGCAAGCGCAAGATTGGCGCCGACGCCGCCATCGGCATTGTGACCACCGCCAGCTTTGCCCTGGGCATTGCCCTGATAAGCCGCTACAAGAGCTTCACCCGCAGCTTCGACGCCGCCCTCTTCGGCAACATCCTGGGCGTCACCGACGGCGACCTCATCGCTATCGTGGCGGTCGTGGCCGCTTCACTCCTCATCGTCCTTGTGGGCTACAAGTTCTTCCTGTTCACCACCTTTGACCCGGAGGTTGCCAGGTACTACGGAGTGCCGACGGGCTGGGCGGACTCCATGCTCGCGCTGGTGCTGGCGGCTACAATTGTGGTGTCAATCCAGGTGCTGGGCGTGACGATGATAGCGGCGGCCATCGTCATACCGCCCATTGTCGCCAGGCTGCTGACCAACAGCTTTGGCACGATGATGCTGCTGTCGGCGGGAGTGGGCGCTTTCTGCGGGACAGGCGGCATATACCTGAGCTACTACGTGGACGTGTCATCCGGCGCGACGGTGGTGCTGTTCTCGGCGACGCTGTTCATGCTGGTGCTTGCGTACACTGGGATCCGGGCGCGGCTTGCAACCGCAAGGGGCAGGGCCGCCGGCCGGGCCTCCCTCCTGGACATGGAGTCCGGCACGTTTCACTGAGCCTAGCCAGTCCTTTGTGCTATAGTGACACCAACACGGTCACGCGGGATGCCCGCGTAAGGAGCGATCGTCATGCAGCCCAGATCATACGTCGGAACGGCCGATGCGCCGGACTTCCCGTCCGGGTTGGAGTGGCTCAACAGCCGGGGGCCGGTCAGCCTGAGCGACCTTCTGGGCAAGGTGGTGCTGCTGGACTTCTGGACCTACTGCTGAATTGGCTGCATGCACGTACTTCCGCAGTTGCGGAAGCTGGAGCAGAAGTACCCGGAGGAGCTGGCCGTCATCGGCGTGCACAGCGGCAAGTTCACGTCGGAGAGGAACACCGACGGCATCCGCCAGGCTATCAGGCGTTACGGAATCAGGCACCCGGTCGTCAACGACAGCGAGTCCCAGATCTGGCAACAGTACCGAGTAAGGGCCTGGCCCACCATAATCTTCATCGACCCACAGGGCAAAATCATCGGGGGCATCACCGGCGAGGCGTCCTTTGAGAGGCTGGACAGCGTACTCCAGGAGATGATCAAGGAGTTCGACGACAATGGTATGCTGGACCGCGCTCCCCTTCAGCTCTCGGACGGCGTAGAAGACGGCGGCCGGACGAGCCTCTCATTCCCCGGCAAGGTGCTGGCGGACGAGGCTTCCGGCCGTCTGTTCATCGCGGACACCAACCACAACCGCATTATCGTCGCGTCCCCTGACGGCGAGGCGCAGGCAGTCATAGGCAGCGGCGAGCCGGGCCTCCAAGATGGCGATTTGTCGTCTGCGCAGTTCCACCATCCCCAGGGGCTGGCGCTGGCTGGCGAGACGCTCTACGTTGCGGACACGGACAACCACGCCATCCGCAGGATAGACCTGGCAGCCGGCTCAGTGGAGACCATTGCCGGCAGCGGGCAGCAGGCGCGGGAGGTCCACATGGGTGGAGACGGCAAAGAGATTGACCTGAACTCGCCCTGGGATCTGGTTTATAACAACGGGCTGCTGTTCATCGCAATGGCCGGCTTCCACCAGCTTTGGGAGATGGACCTGGCCGCCGGGCAGCTCTACCCCATCCTCGGGACGGGCCGCGAGGGGCTGCTGGACGGCCCGGTTGAGTACGTGTGGCTGGCTCAGCCCAGCGGCATCGTCACCGACGGCGAAAGGTTGTATTTTGCCGACAGCGAGTCCAGCGCCGTCAGGACGATGCAGTTGGGAGAGAATTCACGCCTCGACACGATAGTAGGCCGTGACCTGTTCGAGTTTGGAGACGTGGACGGCGTTGGAGACGACGTGCGCCTGCAGCACCCCATCGGCATAGCGCTGGTTGACGGCGCTCTGTACGTGGCCGACACCTATAACCACAAGATCAAGCGGGTTGTGCCGGAGGAGCGGAGCGCCGAGGCTGTTGCCGGCAAGGGCGAGGTCGGGTTCCGGGACGGGTGGGCCGGAGACGCCTGCTTTGACGAGCCATCCGGTGTCTCCGCAGCCGGCGGCAGGCTCTACATCGCCGACACCAACAACCACGCCATACGCGTCCTGGACCTGGAGACGGAGCAGGTGACCACGCTGGAAATCTCCGGGTTGTAGATGATGGTAGTTAGAGCGCTGCGCCCCCTGCCAGACGCCGGGCGTCAGCGATGAAGTCCGATGTCTGGCGGATCATGCGTTCCGTCTGGTCGACGGGCTCACACACACCGTCGTAGAAACAGCGGCCGTGAAGAGCGGCCTGCCTTGCAAAATAGGGATCGCGCAGTCTCTCAACTGTGCCGTCGGTCCTGATGAGGATCAGAAATGCCTGTGTGGTGGCAGACGAGGTGGGGGGCAAGTCTCCGGTGCGGGCCAGGATGAGAGCCTCAGTAGCCCGGATGGTGGCGCACCAAGCCTTCTCCGCCGCGTCGCGTATGTCGCCTGCGGCTATCCGGTCCAGGGCAGCGTTGTACATATACTGTGCGTCGGCAAATATGCGGGCGGCGTCTGATTCAACAGTGGTCATTATAGAGCTGCGCCCCCTGCCAGACGCCGGGCGTCAGCAATGAAGTCCTCGGTCTCGCGGATGCGTCTGTCTGTGCCGGGTCTTCTACACAAGGCGTGATAAAAGCAGTCGCCGTGGAGATAGTCCTGCCGGTCGAGGTAGCGGAGACGTAGTTCCGCTACCTGCGGGTCGTCATCTGACATAGACGCCAGCCGACGGCTTGCATCGGGTGACTTGTCAGGCTCCTGTCCCGTGCGGACGAGGACCAGGCCCTCAACGGCGCGTAGCGTGGCGCACCAAGCCTTCTCTGCGGCGTCGCGTATGTCTCCGGCGGCGAGACGTTCAAGGGCGGCGCCGTGCATTTCACTCGCGTCAGCGAATATGCGGTCGGCGTCTGCTTCAACGGTGGTCATTCATTTCTCCCTGTTGGCATTATAGCACGCCAGCCTCAGCAGAGTACAAAACACTCCACTCAGTCCAGGGGCTTTCGGTTATAGCCCGCGAGCGGTTTGATCCAATAATACTGACATGCATCTTGCAGCCTCCACATATCCTTGTTGACGGAACAATAGCGTCTGGATATACTTGCATAGGCGATTCGTAAGCGGCAAATCAAACCACAACAGATTTCACGGCGATTGCTCTGACAAGAAAGGCCTTTGGCGCTCTCGACGGTGAGCACATACCAGGACTGAAGAACAGATGAAAGTAGGCATCCCTAAAGAGACCGCAGCCGGCGAGCGGCGAGTGGCTTTGACTCCCGACATGGTCGGCAGGCTTGTGGGTGCAGGGATGGAAGTGGCGGTGCAGGCCGGAGCGGGAGAGGAATCGTTCTACACAGACGAGACTTACACGGGCGCAGGGGCCACAATTGCGCCGGACGCGGCCTCGCTCCTGGGCGGCGCGGACATGGTCCTGAAGGTGCAAGGCCCTTCCCTGGATGAAGTGGGCATGATGCGGGAGGGATCTGCCATCATCGCCTTTCTCCAGCCGCTGACCAACGCGAACCTCGTGAAGGTGCTGGCGGATAGAAGGATAACCGGCTTCAGCATGGACACCGTTCCCCGCATCGCCAGGGCGCAGAGCATGGACGCCCTCTCCTCAATGAGCTCCCTCGCCGGCTATAAGGCCGTGCTCATCGCCGCCAACTCGATGGGCAAATACTTTCCGATGATGATTACGGCCGCCGGGACATACGCGCCGGCCAAGGGCCTGGTGCTGGGCGCGGGCGTGGCGGGGTTGCAGGCGATTGCGACGGCTCGTCGTCTTGGCGCGGTTATGCAGGCCTTCGACGTGCGGCCAGTGGTCAAGGAGCAGGTGGAGAGCCTGGGAGCGACCTTCGTCGGCATGGCGGAGGAGGCCCACGTGGAGGACGCCGGGGGCTACGCCACGGAGCTTGCCGAGGAGACCCAGCGCAAGGAGCGTGAGCTTATCCACACCCACGCCAGGGACGCCGATTTCATCATCACCACCGCCCTTATTCCGGGGAGGCCCGCTCCCCTGCTGATAACCGAGGACATGGTGAAGGACATGAAGGCGGGAGCGATCATCATGGACCTGGCTGCCGAGACCGGCGGCAACTGCGAGCTGACGGAGCCCGGCGCGGAGGTCGTCAAGCACGGCGTCACTATCCACGGGCCCCTGAACCTTCCCAGCACCATGCCGGTCCACGCCAGCCAGATGTACTCCCGGAACATCTACAACCTGCTCACGCATCTGGTGAAGGACGGGGAGCTTAACCTGGACTTTGAAGACTCAATAGTCCAGGGCTGCTGCATAACCAACAACGGAGAGATCGTCTACGGCCCCGCCAGGTCGTCCTGAGCGACGTACTTGGGCGACCGATGAAGAAAGGGGAGTGAGGTAACAGGCATGACCGAAATTACGCTGCTGTTCTCCCTGTACGTGTTCGTGCTGGCCGTGCTGGTGGGCTTCGAGGTCATCACCAAGGTGCCGCCCATCCTCCACACGCCCCTGATGTCCGGCTCCAACGCCATATCCGGCATTGTGCTCATTGGCGCGCTCCTTGTTGCAGGCAACGACGGCGCGCCGCTGGTGAGCACTATACTGGGAATAGTCGCGGTCGCCCTGGCAACCATTAACGTTGTGGGCGGCTTCATGGTCACCGACCGGATGCTCCAGATGTTCAGACGCCGAAGGGACGAGCCTAGCTGATGGACCAGAACGCTATCTACGTTGCATATCTGCTGGCCGCAGTCCTCTTCATCTTTGGGCTGAAGCGGCTAAGCTCCCCGGCCACGGCCCGGTCCGGCAACATGCTGGGCGCGACCGGGATGCTGATAGCCGTCGTGGTCACCCTCCTTGACCAGGACGTGTTGAACTACGTCCACATAGCGGGCGGTATGGTGGTGGGCGCGGCCATTGGCGCGGTCATGGCAAGGACCATCCAGATGACGGCCATGCCCCAGATGGTGGCGATATTCAACGGCCTGGGCGGCGGCGCGTCCGCTCTCGTGGCCTCCGGCGAGCTCTTCACCCTGCTGGACGCCGAATCCGGCGCCGTCGACACAGAAGTCTCAGTTACAATAATGCTGGGCAGCTTCATTGGCGCGCTCACCTTCTCCGGCAGCCTTATAGCCTTTGGCAAGCTCCAGGACCTGGTAACGTCAAGGGCGGTGAACTCCATTATCATCAAGGCGCTCAACCCCATCCTGTTCCTGTCCATTCTGGGCATGGGCGGCTACATGGTGGTGATGCTCGGCGGAGGATCCGCAACGCTGGCGGAGGTCTCGCCCATCTTCATAGCGCTGATAGTCGTCTCCCTGCTCCTGGGCGTGCTCCTGGTAATGCCCATCGGTGGCGCGGACATGCCGGTTGTCATAGCCCTGCTGAACTCCTACTCCGGCCTGGCGGCCGCGGCCGCGGGCTTCGTGCTGGACAACCTCATCCTGATAGTCAGCGGCTCGCTGGTGGGGGCCTCCGGCCTCATCCTGACGACGATAATGTGCCAGGCCATGAACCGCTCGATATGGAACGTGATCTTCGGAGCCTTCGGCGCAGAGGTGGCGGCGGTCGGCGGCGATGCTGCCGACGGCCGTCAGGCCCAGTCCACCTCCGCTGAGGACGCGGCCATAGTCCTGGCCTATGCCAAGTCCGTCATATTCGTGCCGGGCTACGGGCTGGCCGCGGCCCAGGCGCAGCACCACGTGCGAGAGCTGGCAGACCTGCTTCAGGCCCGGGGCGTCGAGACCAAGCACGCAATTCACCCGGTGGCGGGCAGGATGCCGGGGCACATGAACGTGCTCCTGGCCGAGGCCGACGTGCCCTACGACCAGCTCTTCCCTATGGAGGACATCAACGACGAGTTCGAGAGGACGGACGTGGCCGTGGTGGTGGGCGCCAACGACGTGACGAATCCGGTGGCGCGGGACGTGCCGGACAGCCCCATTTACGGAATGCCCATTCTCAACGTGGACAGGGCCAGGAATGTGATATTCATCAAGCGCAGCCTCAGCCCCGGGTTCGCGGGCATAGACAACCCGCTGTTCTACAACCCCAAGACCCGTATGCTCTTCGACGACGCACGGCGCGCTCTGGTCAACCTGGTCAACGCCGTCAAAGAAGCGTAAGCGCTCTCCCCTTCCCCATTCCTGCGCAGGAATCCAGGATTCTGGTAATTGAGCACAGTAGACCCCTGCCTCCGCAGGGGTGGTTCACTGTCCATTCCTGCGAAGGGAGACCTTGCACACTCAAGGTGTCAGTTCACCAGAAGCGCGACGCTGTCATTCTGAACGGAGTGCAGCGGAGTGAAGAATCCAAAGTCACTGTCCGCAAAACTGCGATGTCCGTAGGCAAGAACCTTGGATTCTTCGCTGCGCTCAGAATGACATTAGTACAGGGCTTGGCCACAAGTTACGCAAAGGTCTGCACAGGCAGGAATCCAGGTGTCCTGTGATTCGTAGGGGTGGTTAACGCTTAGGCATACTGACCCTGACGCCTAAAGATACTGCACAAACCTGTTCTGCTTGTCCACCAGAATCTTCTTCGCCTCAATGGGGGCGTCCGTCAGCTCATAGCCCATAATGATGAGCTCATCCCCAACGTTCACCAAGTGCGCGGAGGCCCCGTTCATCCTGATAATGCCAGAACCTCTATCGCCCACCATAACGTAGGTCTCCAGCCTTGCGCCGTTGGTGTTGTCCGCTATCAGCACCTTCTCCCCGGGCCACAGGCCGGTCAGGTCAATCAGGTCCTCGTCGATGGTGATGCTGCCCACGTAGTCCAGGTTGGCCTCGGTGACCGTGGCCTTGTGTATCTTTGACCTAATTACCCAGCGCATAGGGGGTTCTCCTGGTCCAGAGTTGTGTCTTTGCGATCATTATACAGGACGCAGACACAATCTTGTAAACACAAACGCCCCGGCCTGCGTGGTCGGGGCGTTTTCGTTTTAGAATCGTTGTGGAGACCGGGGTTAAATTGCTGACTCGCCCCGCTCTCCCGTGCGCACCCGTATCACGTCGTCCACGGTGCTGATGAATATCTTGCCGTCGCCAATCTCCCCGGTGCGGGCGGTATCGATAATCACCTGGCACACCTGCTCGGTGTCTTCGTCCCTGACCACCAGCTCCACCTTGGCCTTGGCCAGCATGTCTATGACAACGTGCTGCCCGCTCCTGCCAGTGTGAACGACGCCCTTCTGAGCGCCGCGGCCCGTCACCGAGACTACGTTCATCCCGACGAAGCCCGCGTCCGCCAGAGCGTCCTTGACCACTGTGACTTTCTCCGGGCGGATAATAGCCTCTACTCTTTTCATACGTCAGTTCCTCCTAATATGTGGCGCGCCAGACTCTCCGGTCCTGCGCCTCCTCATCTAAGTGTACCACAAGCCCAAGGCCATTGGCAGGCGAAAACGATTGCGCCCGTTACTGCGTAAACCTGTAGGCCGGTTCGTCGTGCTGGCTCATGTCCAGGCCGGTCTCCTCTTCGGCGTCGGACACGCGCAGGCCGATGGTGAACTTTATGGCGAACAGGATGATCGCCGTCATTACGAAGGCCCACACCCACGTTACGCCGATTCCGATCAGCTGGTACCACACCTGCGTCATGCGGTCCACGCCCTCTGCGAGCGCTCCGTAACCCACGCCCACAAAGAGGCCGGTGGCCAGCGCGCCCCAGGTGCCGCCCACGCCGTGAACTCCCCATACAGCGAGTGAGTCGTCAACCCTCAGCTTGCCCAGCAGCATCGGCGCGCTGAAGCAGAGGACTCCTGCGACAAGTCCAATAGCGATGGCGGGCATGGCCCCGACGAATCCAGCGGCCGGGGTAATCGCCACCAGGCCTGCAACTGCGCCCGAGGCCGCGCCTATGACGCTCGGCTTGCCGAACATCCAGGACATGGCCACCCAGCCAAGAACGCCGGCGCAGGCAGCGGTGTTCGTAACCACAAAGGCGTTAACGGCCGTGGCATCCGCCGCCAGCGCGCTGCCGGCGTTGAACCCGAACCACCCGAACCAGAGCAGCGCCGCTCCAAGGACAACCATCGGCACGTTGTGAGGCTCCATCGGCTCGCGGTCGTAACCCAGCCTTCTGCCGAAGATTATGGCCGCCGCAAGAGCCGCAACGCCGGAGTTGATGTGGACAACCGTCCCGCCGGCAAAGTCCAGCGCGCCCAAATCAAACAGCCAACCGCCGCTTGCCCACACCCAGTGGGCCACCGGCGTGTACACAATGGTCACCCACAGCACAATGAAGACAACAAAGGCGCTGAACTTCATCCGCTCCGCAAAGGCCCCGGTTACGAGAGCCGGGGTGATGATTGCGAACATCCCCTGGAACACCATGAAGACCTGATCGTCGGGCGAGTCTACGCCGGCCAGCCCAAACAGGGACAGGTCGCCGATGAATCCGCCAACGTCCGGCCCAAAGGCAAGGCTGTAGCCCCACAGCACCCACACCACCCCCACGATCCCGATGGTCATGAAGCTGTGCATTATGGTGGCGGCCGCGTTCTTGGCGCGGGCCAGCCCACCGTAGAACAGCCCCAACCCCGGCGTCATAAGCAGTACCAGGGCGGAACAGACCAGAAGCCAGGCTGTGTCTCCAGTGCTCATTCCTCTCCTCCTTCTTTCTGTATACCTAAAAGCATAAGCAGGGTTTCTCCCCATTTGGAAGAAACCCTGTTATGAAAGTTACTTTACTAGCGATAGACGCTAACTATTTCGCCTTGCGTATCCGGCTGGGCAGCACAACCCACATTGTGAAGAGTCCACCGAAGGCTACTGCACCCAGAACTGCTTCCATTTCGTTTCTCTCCTGTTTCGATATTTGTTTCTGGCTGTTTTGCCGTCCAGCGCCCCGCTGAACTTGAACCCTATTGTGAAGGGGTTTTGTTTCGCGATTATTGCCGTAATGTTAACTCCATGTAACATCTTGCCGATCCGATCTAAGGCTGCGAACCTGAAATTCTGTCATCCTAAAGGGCCAGACCAACTATTGCTGCCCCTTTAGACGGGTCCTCCATGTATACTCCGGTGTCTCCCAACACAGACCGCCTCCGCTGTCATTCCGAACCGAGCGGAGCGAAGTGAGGAATCTAAAGCGGTCGACTTCGGAACTTGCGGAACTAAGTGTGGCCTGAAGAACACTCTGGATTCCTCGCTGCGCTTGCAATGACGATAGCCTCACCAGGCGAGCGAGAGTATGAAAGACTCCAGCCATTCGTCACTCCGGCGTAGGGAGACTCTTGAATAACTCCAGCGTCGTCCCGATTGGAGCGCTTTTCACCGTCATTCCGGCGGAAGTCGGAATCTAGAGGGTGTTGCTCATTCCCTCAAGCCTCTCCTCTGATAGCAATGACAGCAAGTGACTCTGCGACGAATTCCACACTGGACTACAGGAGCAATGAATAAAGAGCGTCGCCCATTTCCTCAGCTGTCTCCGCTTAACAAGAATTTAACGCAACGGCAACATGGAAGTAATAAATCGGCAACATGTAAGAAATACGCCGGTGCTTTACTTGTGATGTTTCGCACAAACGCTATTGCGTATACAGGAGGTATCGGTTATGGACACGGTGTGCAGAATGTCTCGGTTGACTCCCTTCAGGCTGAGGATGATCGCTCTGATGCTGTTGGGCATTGGCATTTTCGCCGGAAGCGGCAGTATCGCCCTGGCCCAGGACACAGACCCCGTCACTGCGATCAACGATAAATTAGACAGCTTCATCCTTGTGGTGGCGGCTGCTCTGGTGTTCTTTATGCAGGCCGGTTTCGCATTCCTGGGAGCGGGACTTATACGGTCCAAGAACACGGTCAACTACATGACCAAGTCCTTCCTTGACTTCTGCATTGCCTCCCTTGGATTCTGGGCCTTCGGTTTCGCGCTGATGATGGGCGGTGGCGCGGCCTCCGGTTTCATCGGCTCCGACGGCTTCTTCCTGATTGACTTCAGCGACGCCGACCTGGTTGGCTGGCTCTTCCAGATGGTCTTCGCTGGCACGGCGGCCACCATCATTGCGGGCGCTATTGCCGAGCGGACCAGGGTCAACGCCTACTTTGCCTACAGCTTCATCGTGGGCGCGGTTGTCTACCCGATATACGGCCACTGGGCGTGGAGCGACGAGGGCTGGCTGACCCAGATCGGCCCCGGCTTTGCCGACTACGCAGGCTCCGGCGTTGTGCACATGATAGGCGGATTCCTGGCCCTGGCCGGCGCAATCGTGGTCGGGCCCCGCGTGGGCTTCCGCGAGGGAGCCGACCTCAAGGGCCACAACATCCCCTTCGTGGTCATCGGCACATTCATCCTCTTCTTCGGCTGGTTCGGGTTCAACATCAACTCCGACACCCTTGGCCTCAACGCAGTGAACACGCTGCTGGCGGGCGCCGCAGGCGCGACCTCCGCCATCTACGTGACCATGATGCGCACGGGCAAGGCGGACATTGAGATGGGCGCAAACGGCGCGCTGGGCGGACTGGTGGGCATCACCGCCCCCTGCGCCTACGTTGACCCCTGGGCTGCCGTGGTGATTGGCCTGATAGCCGGCGTCATCATGCTGCTGGGCGTGGCCTTCATCAGGGACGTGCTCAAGGTTGACGACCCCGTTGGAGCGATCTCAGTGCACGGCATCTGCGGAGCGTGGGGCCTTATAGCGGTCGGCATTTTCGCCGCCGGCCACAACGGGGTGGAGGGCCTGATTGCCGGCAACGCCGAGCAGATAGTCCCCCAGATCATAGGTATGCTCGTGGCCATTGGCTGGGGCGTGGGCGCGGGCCTGGTGCTCTTCAAGGGCATCGACATGACCATCGGTCTGCGTGCCTCCGACGAGATGCAGATGGAGGGCCTGGACGTGCCGGAGCACGGCACGATGGCCTACGGCGAGATGTAGGCTCAGGCCTACAAAACAGGATTCGCAATGCAAGGGGCCCGGTTTTCAGCCGGGCCCTTTGTTACATGAGCGATACGCCCTTGTAATATGCCTGAAACATACACGGGCGAAAATGGGTTCAGCAAATCCAACAACGAGGTGACACTGATATGGAAGCAGCACTTGGCGCAGTAGCATTCGGAGCAATGTTCACGCTTTGGGTAGTCCTCCCCAGCCGGATCCGCAACAAGAGCCGCAACTCCTGAATCGCTTTCCCTGCTCACCAAATATCCCCGTATTGAACCCGTTAGTCCAGTCCTCTTGTAGGGCTGGACTAACCGCGTTAATGGAGGTGTCTTTGACCTCCTGACACACCAAAAGGCAACCAGTGAAATTGACAAACGTTCTTGCTCCTGTTACGCTCAATCCAAGAGCTACAGGATGGGGATGCAAGGATCAGGAGTACGCGATGGCTACACTAGAAGAACGAGTAGGCAAACTGGAGGGAGGTTACACCCATTTAGCTACCAAAACAGACTTAGCAGATTTGAAGGCGGATCTGATTAAATCGGGTGTAGGCGCTCAAGTCGCCGGTATCTTGGCTGTCGCTGCCTTGATTAGGATTTTAGCATAGGAGTGTGCATTTATCCGGTAAATCCTGACAGAAAATGCAACACTACCACGCAAAGGCGAAGACGGAGACGAGTACGGGGCGTCGGGCCTCCCAGCGAGTCTGGTACGGTGCAAGCAGACGCGGCCTCCTCCCGGAAAATCCCTCCCGAGCCGCTCCCCCAAAGCCCAATGGGCAAGTAGGCGAAGACGGCAGCCCCCGTTACAGGGCAAGGGCGTGACAGCGCCTAGACAAGCGCCCCGATGAGTCGGGGAAAAAGGGTGGTACCGCGGGCATTCTCCCGTCCCTCTGGGGCGGGTTTTTTGTTGGAGAAAAAATGGCCCTGATCTACGACCAGGAACTCAAGATATACAGGACCCTCTGCGGCTCGGACAACAACAACGCCTACCTGTTGGTCTGCCCCGTGACCATGGAGAGCGTCATCGTCGACGCGCCCCTGGACCCGGGCAGGATGCTGGAGGAGGCACGGGGCACCCAGGTCAGGATGATTCTCATAACCCACAGGCACAGGGACCACTGGGAAGGGCTGAAAGACGTCAAGGACGCCACCGGCGCGCCGGTGGGCGCCCATACCCAGGACGCCTTCGACATACCCATACCCCCGGACATCATGATTCCCGACCGCGCCGTCTACCGGGTCGGCACCATAGAGATAAGGACCATTCACACCCCGGGCCACACTCCCGGCTCCGTGTGCTTCCTGGCCGGCGGCAAGCACCTCTTCTCAGGCGACACCCTGTTCGCCGGGGGCGTGGGGCACACGCCGTCGGTGGATGACCTTCACCTGATGTACAGGTGCATTACGGAGAGGCTGTACATTCTCCCGGACGACACGCTGCTCTTCCCCGGCCACGGCGCGGACAGCACCCTGGGCGTCGAGAAGGAGCAGTACAGGGCCATGCTCGCTGCCCACCCTGACCTACTGCCGCCCATTCCGGGCGACCCGCCCGGGTGACTCTGGAATCACTATGGCCTTGCTAATGCCCCGTAATAGGATGAATACTTACAGCCTTTCGTCACTCCCGCGAAGGCGGGAGTCCACACTCCACCCCTTCTGGATTCCGGCTTCCGCCGGAATGACGGTGGGTGTTACTCAGGCTCTGAAACCCTCTATTCTCATGGTAATGGCGGAGAGTCCGCCAGTCTCAAAGCGCAAATTTCGGCTCAGTCTGACCTGAGCCTCTGAACAAGGAGCGTGAACATGGCAGCTAACCAGGACAAGGCAAAGCCACTCTTCAAGCCGGTCTCCAGCCGGGTGGACTTCCCGCAGATGGAGCGGGACATCCAGTCGTGGTGGGACCAGACCGGCATGATGGAGAAGTACCTGAATCGCAACAAGGACTCGGACAGGCGGTGGTCGTTCATAGACGGGCCCATAACCGCCAACAACCCTATGGGCGTGCACCACGCCTGGGGCCGCGCCTACAAGGACATGTTCCAGCGCTACAAGACCATGCAGGGCTACAGGCAGCGCTACCAGAACGGGTTCGACGGGCAGGGTCTCTGGGTGGAGGTTGAGGTGGAGAAGGAGATGGGCTTCAACTCCAAGCAGGACATCGAGGAATACGGCATCGACCGGTTCGTTGAGGCGTGCAAGGCGCGGGTGCAACACTTCGCCGACGTGATTTCGGAGCAGTCGATTCGCCTGGCCTACTGGATGCACTGGGACGACTCCTATCACACCATGTCCGACGAGAACAACTACACCATCTGGCACTTCCTGAAGACGTGCCACGAGCGGGGGTGGATCTACGAGGGCACGGACGTTATGCCCTGGTGCCCGCGCTGCGCCACCGGCCTCTCGGAGCACGAGATTGTCACCGAGGGCTACAAGGAGGTTGTGCATCCGGGCCTCTTCACCCGCTTCCCTATGGAGGACGCTGACGGCGAGTCCCTGCTGGTGTGGACGACCACGCCCTGGACCCTGACCTCCAACGTGGCCGCGGCCGTCCACCCGGAGATGGCCTACGTAAAGGTCAAGCACGGAGACGACACCCTGTACCTGGCCAAGGCTCTGCTGGAAATCCTGGGCGGAGACTGCGAGGTGCTGGAGGAGCTGGCCGGCGAGAAGCTGGTGGGTCGGCGCTACCGCGGCCCCTTCGACGAACTGCCGGCCCAGCAGGGCGTCGAGCACCGGGTCATCCCCTGGGAGGAGGTCAGCGAGGGCGAGGGCACGGGCATCGTGCACATAGCGCCGGGCGCGGGCAAAGAGGACTTCGCACTGGGCAGGGAGCACGGGCTGAGCACCATCGCTCCCCTGGACGAGTTCGGCAGCTACCTGGAGGGGTTCGGCTGGCTGACGGGTCGCAACGTCTCCGAGGTCAACCAGGACATCTTTGCCAACCTGCGGGAGAAGGGCGTCCTCTTCAAGGTGGAGGACTACGCGCACCGCTACCCCATCTGCTGGCGGTGCAACACGGAGCTTGTCTTCCGGCTGGTGGACGAGTGGTTCATCTCTATGGACGAGCTTCGCCACCTCATTGCCGACGTGACCCGCAAGATCAAGTGGATTCCCTCCTTCGGCCTGGAGCGGGAGCTTGACTGGCTGCGCAACATGGACGACTGGATGATCTCTAAGAAGCGGTACTGGGGCCTGGCGCTGCCCATCTTCAAGTGCGACTGCTGCGGCCACTTTGAGGTCATTGGCAGCGAGACTGAGCTTAAGGAACGGGCCGTTGAGGGCTGGAGCGACTTCGAGGGCCACTCGCCCCACAGACCGTGGATCGACAACGTGAAGATAAGCTGCTCGAAGTGCGACAAGCCGGTGTCCCGAATTCGGGACGTGGGCAACCCATGGCTGGACGCCGGCATCGTCCCCTACTCCACCATCGGCTACAGGCACGACCGGGACCACTGGAAGGACTGGTTCCCGGCCGACTGGATTTCGGAGAGCTTCCCCGGCCAGTTTCGCAACTGGTTCTACTCCCTTTTGACCATGAGCACGGCGCTGGAGAACCACGAGCCGTTCCGCTCCGTGTTCAGCTACGCCCTGATGCGTGACGAGAAGGGCGAGGAGATGCACAAGAGCCGGGGCAACTCCATTGACTTCGCGGAGGCGGCTGACAAGATGGGCGTGGACGCCATGCGCTGGGTCTTCCTGCGCCACAATCCCGCCCAGAACCTCAACTTCGGCTTTGGCTCTGCGGATGAGGTGCGGCGCCGCTTCCTCCTCACCCTCTGGAACACCTACTCATTCTTCGTCACCTACGCCAACATAGACGAGTTCCAGCCGGGTGTCGAAGCGACTGTCGCCCCGTCTTCAGAGATGGACCGGTGGATAACATCGGAGCTTCAGTCCTTGGTGGCGAACGTGACCGAATCGATGGACGAGTTCGACTCAGCCGACGCCGGTCGCCGCATCGAGGAGTTCGTGGAGCTTCTCTCCAACTGGTACGTAAGGCGCAGCCGACGCCGTTTCTGGAAGAGCGAGAACGACCAGGACAAGCTGTCGGCCCACAGCACTTTGTACACCTGCCTGGTGACCCTGGCCAAGCTGCTTGCGCCCCTGGCCCCGTTCATCTCCGAGGAGATGTACCAGAACCTGGTGCGCTCCGCCAACCCCGACGCGCCGGAGAGCGTGCACCTGGCGGACTACCCCGTCTCTGACCCATCCCTCATAGACGAGCGCCTGTCCCAAGCCACCCGCCTGGCGATGAAGGTGTCCAGCCTGGGGCGCTCCGCTAGGAGCAAGGCGGGCGTCAAGGTGCGCCAGCCCCTGTCCAGGGCGCTTGTGAAGCTGGGATCCCGGGAGGACGGCGAACTGCTTGAGCAGGTCTCCTCACAGATAGCGGACGAGCTGAACGTCAAGGAGGTGGCCCTGTTGGACAGGGAGGAGGACGTGCTGGACTTCCAGGTGAAGCTGGACATGGCGGCAGCCGGTCCCAAGTACGGCGCGGAGGCGCAGAAGATCGGTGAGGCCCTGAGCGGCGGCGACCCCGTTGCCATTGCTCTGAGGGTGCGCGGAGGCTCCAGCGTGGAGGTCGGCGGCCACGCGCTCCAGCCGGAGGAGGTCAGCGTCACAACATCGGACAGGCCGGGCTTCTCGTCCGCGGTGGAGCCGAGCCTCATGGTGGCCGTGTCCACCGAGCTTACGGAGGAGCTTGCCCAGGAGGGCGTGGCCCGGGAGCTTGTGCACCGCATCCAGAACATGCGCCGGTCGGCGGGGTTTGACATCGCAGACCGCATTGTGACCTTCTACGCCGGCGGCGAGGCCGTGGCGGAGGTGATGGCCCGCTTCTCGGACTACATCAGGCACGAGACGCTGTCGGAGGAGCTGGCGGAGGGCGCGGCCCCGGACAGCGCCTACACCGAGAGCCAGAAGATGGACGGCGTGGAGGTGGCCGTGGGCGTGATGCGGGTGGGGTGATAAAAACAGACCCCGGTGTTAGGCCGGGGTCTGCGTCGAAACCAGCGAGACGTTGAGCGTCTCCTGCCCTCACTAGCTTAATAGTATAAAGACACAATGAACTTGTCAAGAATATTTGGTACGCCCCCGTTGGGAATTGAACCCAAACATCCCGCTTAGTGAGGGCAGGAGCCAAATCCATTGCGGGGGCGCGACTACAAGTATACCTGATGATCGGCTGCACTAGCCAATACCAACGCCTGTTGGTAATATCGCGCCTTTGGTTTGCCTATGATTAACTCCCGTTACGCGGTTTGCTCCCCTACCCCGCAGGCCACCCGTTCCCGGCCAGGCGAAGCGGCTGGCCGCTCCGGTATGACTTACAGCCCATCGGGACGCAGTGGATGCTGCCATCGAAGTCCCGGGAATCGGCTGAAGTCGGAGTCTGTGGACACCATGGTGCAACCGTGCTCAACCGCAATCGCTGCGTGCTGGGCGTCGGCGACCAGTTTCCCTGCTGCCCCGGACTCGCGGCAGAGTTTCTCGAATATGCCCAGATGGTCGGGGCCGGGAGCCACAATGCGGGCGGTGGGCCGCTCCACGAGGGAGGACACGAATGCGAAGGACCGGTCGAGGGTGGATGGAGGGTCGAAGACCCTGGGGTTGGTCACGACGCGAACGAAGCCGGACAGAGCGAGTACGGAGAGCGCGAAGGGCTCCGGGCCTGTCGCCAAGCGGGTGATCCAAGCCGCGTACTCGGGGTGCTCAGGGGTCGAGTCCTCAACGTGCGCGTAAACCAGGACGTTTACGTCAGGAAGCAGCATATTGGATTATCGACTTCCGTGCCCGAATCTAGACTCGTCATCCAGGGTGTCGAGCGCCCTGGGCCGGTCGAGGTCTACCCCTGAGACGGCGTGAACGCCGCGCACGGTCACCAGACGGAAAGGCGGCGGCTCCTCCTCCGTTTCGCTGCGCTTCAAAGCGTCGTCCAATGTCTTGGCGATGAAGGCGCTCACGCTGACGCCGCGGGTCTCGGCCGCGCGGCGCACCTGCCTGGCAAGCTGGTCGTCAAGGGAGATTGTGGTTCTCATGATGCATTAGCATACCACATCTTCATAACTGCATCAACCCCCGGCCCGGCGGAGCGGCTGGCCGCTCCGATAAGTCCCGACTCGCCAGAGCCACTCCACGGGTCCGAAAAGGAAGCGGCCCAGCCATGCCGACGACCACCACAACTGAAGCGCCCACACTGCAAACACAAACACCAGCACGGCGCTCCGGTTTACGTAGCCGACGTCACCCAGCAAAAGTGTCATGACAAGCACGCCCAGGACCGTCTGCGACAGGTAGTTGGTCAGCGCCATCCTTCCGACGGCCCGCAGCCGCTCCTTGAGCCAGCTGTCTCCTCGGTTGTTCCACAGGATGATGAGGCTCATGTATCCCAGCGAGCAGGGAATGGTGCCAAGGGTGTTGGGAATCTGGCCGATAAAGGCTACCTCCCGAGAGTAGTCGTTAACGGCGGTAATGATGACGCCGGCGGCGGCAAGGGGCAGGCCCACGGCCAGCCCGACCACCGCGGTCAGCCGGTACGTCCTGGCCGGAAAGCCGCCGTTCATAAAGCCGGTGCGATACAGGCCCGCGCCCACGAGTATCAATCCCAAGGCCCGCAGGAAGAAGCCCAGGAGGAAGGGGATCCAGACGTACTCCTCCTCCGCAATCTCGCCCGGAGCCCAGAGCCCGGACAGCGATTCGCCGGTGGTATTGGCGATGTACTGCGCCATCAGCGTTGAGGCTACGGACAACGCGAACACGGCAACTCCAAGGGAGATGAGCGCCCGGTCCGGCAGCTTTCTGAGGGCCAGCAGAAAGACCGAGGATACGGCATAGACCGCCAGCACATCGCCGTCCCACATCTGGAGGTGGAGAATGCCGATTGCCAGGAGCAGGGCGTTTCGCCACAGGTTGAGCGCAACCGCGCGCCTTCCCCTCCCACTGGCGCGGTCGATGAAGAGGATCATTCCCGCGCCGAACAGCAGAGAGAAAAGCCCCATGAACTTCTGGTCCACGAAGACCTCGCCCAGGATGCCCACGGCCCAGTCCAGCCACGTCTCCGAGCCGCCCGCGCTCAGGTTGAAGTAGGGCGCGCGGCCGAACTTGAAGTTGACGGCGTTCATCAGCAGAATGCCGAGCACCGCAACCCCGCGTATCAGGTCGAGGCTGGTTATCCGCTCGGTCTCGCGGACGGGGCCGGCATCAGTGGACTGGGGGCGTTCTGCCAATGGGGTTTAATCCTTGAGTGAGGAATGGTCTTAACAAGTCCAGCCCACTCCCCGCCCCTCCTGGATTCCTGCCTGCGCAGGAATGGTGGTAAAGGTGTCACCAGGCGGGATGGTCACGATTCTGACTTGTTCAGGGTATCCTTAGATTGGGAGAGTCAACGCAGCCGATCAACCAACCTGAACTTCAACCGCGGCCGGGTCTTTGCCAATATCTTCCATGATTGCTCTGCACATGGATGCGGAGTCCTTGGCGGTAACATTGACGTACAAGTAGAGACCATTAGACAGGGTGTAATGTCTAGGGAAGTTGTACCCATTCAGATTCCTTGGCTCCACGTTTATGGCGCAATAGCCCTTGCCCCTTCCACCTAACACTGGGCACTTGGCGGCTGTCAACGCGCCGTCCCGAATTAGCCACTCAGCTACCTCAATAAGTAGGCCTCTCCAGCTGCCAGGTTGCTTTTGGTCTCCGTTGGGGAATCGTACAAAGTGCAGAGGCACTGTTCCATCTTCCGGTTGAAGATCTTTCAGGGCTATCCAACCCGCGTCCGGCGCAGTTGCCACGGCAGGATCAGGGGTTGTCTCGATGGCGGAATAATCCTCAGGCTCTACCCCTATCATCGGCTCATTGGCTTCTATGGGCTGGCCTGAGGCCATATTGGGACGCCAGAGCAAAAGGAACTGCAACGCGCTCTTGGCAGAGTCAGTATCAGTAATTGACACGTTGAGCACGCGACGTTGGTCAATTGGAACCAACTGGGAGTTATCGTACACTTCCCAGTCTTTGCCGTTGGTCAAAGCGGGGAATCTGATCCCAAGCTCGCTGGCGTAAGCCACGACCTGCGATCTATGGTTAGTCAGATTCTCACCAAGGTTCTTGGCTTCCAGAAAGACCACCACATCACCTTGATTGTTAAGCAAGGCATAATCGGCGCGCCTTCCGCCAACTACGTACTCCGGCCTGACCAACGCCGGGTCCGCGGTCTCCCAGCCAAGCGCCCGCAGCAGAGGGTCTATCAGAGACATCCGCGTCTGAGCCTCGTTCCCATGCAGAGCAGGGCGGTGCTCATTGATGCGAGACTTCAGCTTGTCTATCTCTCTAACCAGATCATCAAGCAAAATGGCATCTCCTTTTCAGGCAACGCGCCTAGTTGATAACCCCCTGCTCCACCAGGCTGGCTATCCTCTCCTCCGAGAGGCCCAGGATGTCGTGGAAGACCTTGTGGTTGTCACGGTCAAAGGCGGGGGCGGGGTCATAGCGGCGCTCCGGGATGTCGCTGAATACGCCCTGCATAGCCATAGCCAGGCGCGGGCCCGTAATGGGGCTGTCCAGCTGGAAGAACTGGTTCCGATGCTGGAGCTGCGGGTCGTCCATAAGGGCACGGGTGTCCTGGGACGGGCCTGCGGGGACGCCAACGGCCTGGAGCTTCTCCATGATGCTGTGCCCGGACTGGGGCCGCGTCCACTCCGTGACGAGGGCGTCCAGATCGACGCGGTTCTCGCGCCTGTGGTAGAGGTCTTTGAAACGCTCGTCGTCGCGCCACTCCGGGTGGCCCGCGGCCTGGCAGAAGGCGGCCCATTGCGCGTCGTCGTGGACGGAGATGGCAACCCACTTGTCCTCGCCCTCGCAGCGGTAGACGTTGTGGGGCGCGGCCAGGTCGTCCCTGTTGCCCTGGGGCTCCGCAACGCGCCCGTTCATCTGGTAGTCCAGCATCTGGCCGGGAATCATGTCCATCACGGCCTCCGCCATGGACAGGTCAAGGTAGAGGCCCTGGCCCGTGCGCTTTCGATGGTACAGCCCGGCGACGGCGAGGTATGCCATAGCGACGCCCATGACGTAGTCCGGCCAGGTGCCGCCCATGCTCGCAGGCGGGCCGCCCGGGTAGCCCATCATCGACGGCAGGCTGGCGAAGGCCTGGTTCGCCGGGCCGAAGCCGGTCACGTCCTTCAGAGGGCCGGTCTTGCCCAGGGACGAGACGGAGACCAGGATGATGTCCGGCTTGAGGGCCTGGAGCTTGGGGAAGGTCAGGCCAAATCGCTCCACAACGGGCGCGGTGTAGGCCTCAACCACCATGTCGCTGGTCTTGATAATCTCGTAGGCAAGCTCCTGGGCCTCCGGCCTGGTCATGTCCAGGCAGCAGCTGTACTTGCTGTAGTTGAGGGAGTTGAAGCCCCCGGTGCAGTTGTAGGCGGGGTCCTCCCCCGGAATGGCGCCCCCGTGAATCCCGCTGCGCAGGGTGTCCGGGTGCACCTTGCTCTCTATCTTGATAACCTCCGCGCCCATTGTGGCCAGCCACGCGGTGGCCAGGGGAGCGGTGATGATCCAGCCGAAATCGGCGACGCGTATGCCCTCAAATGGCAGCTTGCTCATGTCATTCCTCCTTAACGGTTGGACGATTGTTCGATACGACTCGACTAGATGACCCCGGCCTGGCGCAGCTTGACCAGGTCCGCAGGGGTGCGATTCAGCATGTCCACGTAGACCTCGGTGTTGTGCTGGCCCAGCATCGGCGCCGGTCGGCGCAGCGACGGCTGGTGGTCTGATATCTTGAACGGCACGCCAGGGTAGGCGTAGGTCCCGGCCTGCGGGTGCTCCACCTCTTCGAAGAAGCCGCGCTCCTTGTACTGCTCCGTCGTGTACACGTCCGCAACGGTGTTGACTGGGAAGCAGGAGATGCCGGCCCGCTGCCCCATCTCAAAGAGCTCAGCCTTGGTGTAGTCCATCATCCAGGACATAATGAGCGCGTCCAGGGTGGCAATGTTCTCCCGCCGGGAGACCATTGTTGAGCAGATGTCCCAGGTCGTCCACTCCGGGTTGCCCATGATGTCGCACACCTTCGCCCACATGACGTCCGTGCCCTGAGCGCCATAGCCCGCGAAGTAGCCGTCCTTGCACGGCTTGAAGCGGGGTATGCCGGTGCCCTCTCGACCGGGCAGCTCGTCGGCGTAGGAGTAGCGGGTGACGTTGGGCCTCTGGGTGCTGGCGATGGCCTCGTGCTCGGAGATGTCGATGAACTGGCCCTCGCCCGTGTTCTCTCGGTGGTACAGGCCGATGAAGGCGCTGGTGGCGGCCATCCACCCCGTGACAAAGTAGCTCTGGTATCCGGGCCCCTTCAGCGGCGGCTCCTTCTCCGGGTCCGTCACGTCGCCGGCTGGGGTCTCGTAGCCGATGCCGCCCAGATGGAAGAGCACAAGCTCGCTGCCAACGTAGTCCCGGTACGGCCCGGTCTGCCCGAAGGGGCTGATGGAGACCATGACCAGCCGGGGATTGGTGGGTTTGAGCGCGTCGTACGTGAGGCCCAGACCCTCAACGACGCCGGGCGAGTGGCTCTCTATCAGCACGTCCGCGCTGTCGACAAGCTCCCGGAAGATGCGCTTCCCCTCGGCCGTGCTCACGTCCAGCGTCACGCCGCGCTTGTTGCAGTTGAGGTACAGGTAAAGCCCGCTCTTCTCGATGTGGGGAACGTCATGGGGAAAAGGGCCGACCCGGCGGGCCGAGTCTCCCGTGTCCGGCGTCTCTATCTTGATGACGTCTGCGCCCATGTCCGCCAGCAGCCTGGACGTCCACGGCGCGGACACCAAGTCCCCCCACTCCACAATCTTGATACCCTGGAGAATGCCCTCTTGCATAGCCTCTCCTCCGCTCTTGGCCAGCCCGTACGTGGTCGTAGGGCAGCCTGTGTTAATCGAGGGTAATATACCAATCCACCATAGGCGTTAGCAAGGCTGTCGGCTTTCAGGAGAAGCGCGGATGGGCTATCATTACCTCGTAAGGAGAACAGCGAACAATGCAGTCGACGAGCATCCTTGACCACATAGGCAACACGCCACTTGTAGAGGTGTCCCGGATGAGTCCAAAGCCGGGTGTGCGCATCTTCGCCAAGCTGGAGGGCCTTAACCCCAGTGGCAGTATAAAGGACCGGGTCGCCAAGTACCTTGTGCAGCAGGCCGAGGAGTCCGGCGCGCTCAAGCCGGGCCAGACCCTGGTTGAGGCTAGCACGGGGAACACCGCCCTGGCCCTGGCGCTCATTGCCAAGCAGAGGGGCTACAGGCTGAAGGTGGTCATTCCACACAGAGCAACCCCCGGCGTGGCAGACCTCCTGGCAACCTACGACGCGGAGATAGTCTGGTGCGACCCCCTGGCCGGTATGAGAAGAGCCATTGAGCTTGCAAGGCAGCTGGGCCAGGAAGAGGGATGCTTCAACACCCGCCAGTTCGAGAGCGAGGCCAACATAGCGGCCCACTACGAGACGACCGGCCCGGAGATGCTCAGAGACCTCCCCAACGCGGACGTGTTCATTGCCGGACTCGGCACAGGCGGCACGCTGATGGGTGTGGGCCGCAGGCTGAGGGAGCACAACCCGGGAATAAGGGTCATCGGCGTGGAACCCAGGATGGGTGAACAGCTTCAGGGACTGCGGAGCCTGGAGGAGGGGTACATACCGCCGCTGCTTGACCTGGACAGGCTGGACGGGCGGTTTCTGGTGGACAGCGCCACGGCCTTCGAGTCCGCCCGCTCCCTGCTGCAGACGGAGGGCATATTTGCTGGAGTCTCATCCGGCGCGGTGCTGCACTGCGCCCAGCGCATTGCAGAGCGCATGGACGGCGGCAGCATAGCGGTCATCTTCGCGGATGGCGGGTGGAAGTACCTGGCCACGGGCCCGTGGAGGGAGGAGATGGAGGCGCGGATGATCCACCCGGACGACACCGCCTGGTGGTAGACAAGGCTGCCCTGAATTGGAGTTAGGCACTCCCTTCATAATCTCAGCACACTTACTTTACCAGTCGCCTTGCAATTGGACGTCACAAACATTGCAATTGGACGTAGGCAACCTTGCAATCAGACGCCATAAAAGGTTGCAATTAGACGGAGATAAAGTTACAATTGTCCCATGGGACAAAGCCTTCTACATCCACGTTTTGTAGAGCCGCGGTTCATTGAGGCGCTGGAGGATTCTCCCGTCGTTCTGATACAGGGCCCGCGCCAGTGTGGAAAGACCACCTTCGCACAAATGGTGTGCTCACCGGAGTCTCTCCCTGCACATGCGCGGCCGTATGAAATCGAAGGCCGCGGGTACAGCTATCTCAATTTCGACAACGACGTTGTCCGCGCCGGCGCCTTGAGTGATCCCACCGGTTTCATAGCGGACCTCCCGGAACGAGTTGTTCTGGACGAGGTGCAGCGTGTGCCGAGACTCTTCACCGCCCTGAAACTGGAGGTGGACCAACGGCGCGTGCCGGGACGGTTCGTCCTCACCGGCTCATCGGACGTGCTGGCTATATCATCTGTACAGGACTCGCTGGCCGGCCGCCTGGAGACAATCCGACTACATCCCCTGACCCAGTGTGAGTTGCACGCAAGTAGCCCGCCCCCTGGTGGCTTCATTAGCGCCCTGTTCGAGAGTAATTTCCCTATCCGGCAAGCCGAGCGGTTGGGAACGGACCTGGCCGAAAGGATAGCGGCCGGCGGGTACCCACCGGCCCTTGCCCGGCCCACCGGCCGCAGGCGCGCGAACTGGTACCGGAACTACATAGACGCTCAGGTGCAGAGAGACGTTGGAGATCTGTCTCGCATTAGCAGCCTGGAAACCCTGCCGAGGCTCCTCTCCCTGGCGGCAACCTGTACGGCTCAGTTGTTCAATTTGAGCCACCTGGCTACGCCGTTCCAGCTCAGCCGTCCGACCATTGGGGACTACATAGCGCTTCTGGAGCGAGTGTACCTGCTGGAGAGGCTGCCTCCCTGGCACAGCAATCGCGGGAAGCGCCTGGTCAAGACTCCAAAACTCCACATGGGCGACTCCGGGCTTGCCTGTGCATTGCTGGGCGCGTCGGTACAGACGTTACTGGCAGATCGGACTCTGTTAGGGCAACTCCTTGAGACCTTCGTGTTCCAGGAGCTGCGCCGTCAGGCCACCTGGTGCGACGGCCCGGTTGACTTTTTTCACTACAGGGACAAGGACCAGGTTGAAGTCGACGTCGTCATGGAATATGGCGGCTTCCTGGCGGGGGTTGAGGTCAAGGCGGGCGCAACAGTTACCCAGGCTGACTTCCGTGGATTGCGCAGGCTCATGGACGCCAGTGGGGAGCGTTTTGCGTGCGGAGTAGTGCTCTACGACGGCAACACCACAGTCAGCTTTGGAAACAACCTGCACGCTGTTCCTGTGCGCTTGCTCTGGGAAACGTCCTGAGCGTCCGCTCTACACAGAGGTTCGGGGAAGCTAACTCTGTCTCTCGTTCCTCGCCAGGAAGTACTCCAGGCTGTCGGCCAGTGCCATCCAGCTTGCCTCGATGATGTTGGCGGAGGAACCCACAGTCTGCCAATGGCTCTGTCCGTCGGTGGACTCAATGAGCACCCGCACCACGGCTCTGGTGTCCTGGCCCTGGTCCACCACCCGCACCTTGTAGTCCACCAGCCTCACGTCGTCCAGGGAAGGATAGGACTCCAGAAGCGCCTTCCGCACGGCGTTGTCTAGGGCGTTGACCGGCCCGTTGCCCTCGGCTGCGGTGTGCATCAGCCTGTCCCCAACCCTGACCTTCACCATCGCCTCCGCCAGCATGTCCTCGTCGCCGCCGTTGGTGGGGGCGCGGCGCCGGTTCTCCACGATAACCATGAAGTCCACCAGCTCGAAGGGGGGCTTGTAGCCGTCCAAGGTCCTTCTGACCATCAGCGCAAAGGAGGCCTCAGCGCCTTCGTACTGGAACCCTTTGCTCTCCAGGGTCTTGATCCTCTCCAGCAGAGCCGATATCTGGTCACGACTCACCCTGTTGTCCAGACCCATCTCCCTGAGGCGGTACTGGATGTTGCCCCGGCCGGAGAGCTCTGAAATGACCACCCTGTTCTCCGCTCCGACACTGGCCGGGTGGATGTGCTGGTAGCTCTCCTCCAGCTTGGAGACGGCGTCCGCGTGGAGGCCGCCCTTGTGGCTGAAGGCGCTGGCCCCCACGTAGGGCTGGTTGCTGCTGGGTGGAATGTTGACTATCTCACTGACGTAGTGTGACACGTCCCTCAGGGTAGCCAGCTGCGTGTCCGTCACACAGGAGACGTTCATCTTCAGCTTCAGGTTGGCAATGATCGACAGAAGGTTGGCGTTGCCGCACCTCTCGCCGTACCCGTTCACCGTGCCCTGAACGTGGGTGGCTCCTGCCGAGATAGCGGTCAGAGAGTTGGCCACGGCCAGGTCTGCGTCGTTGTGGCAGTGGATGCCCAGGCGGGTCGATACCTCGCTCCGAACGCAGGAAACTATGTCATGGATCTCGCTGGAGAGCACACCGCCGTTGGTGTCGCACAGCACCAGGCAGTCGGCGCCGGCGTCGGCGGCCGCCTTGGCGCTCTGAATAGCGTAGTCTCGATTCAGCTTGAAGCCGTCGAAGAAGTGCTCGGCGTCGAAGAAGACCGTGCGCCCCTGGCTCTTCAGGTAGGCGACGGAGTCGGCTATCATGGCGAGGTTTTCCTCCAGAGACGTGCCCAGCACCTCCCGAACGTGGAGGTCTGAGCTCTTGCCCACCAGGGTAACGCCGGGCGTGCCGGCGGCCATGAGCGCCATGATGCTGGCGTCTGTCGCCACGTCCGCGTTGGCCCGGCGCGTAAGGCCGAATGCGGATACCCGGGCGTTTGAGAGGGTCAGTGACTTGACCTGCTGGAAGTAGTCCTCGTCCTTGGGGTTGGATCCGGGTGTGCCGCCTTCTATCCAGCTTACTCCCAGGTCGTCCAGCCTGCGGGTTATCTTTATCTTGTCCTCAACGGAGAGGGAGATGCCCTCCTGCTGTGCGCCGTCCCTAAGCGTGGTGTCGTAAAGCTCAATGTCCATGTTTCACCTGCAAATAGAAATCCCGTCCCATGAGGGACGGGATTTCAGTTCCCGCGGTACCACCCTCTTTCCCCGACAAATTCGGGGCACTCCGACAAAGTGCCAGCATACCTTGGTCACCGATAACGGCGGCTAGCCCCGACTCAGCCTACAGGCCCGGTTGTGGCCGGGCTTTCGGTGAGTAGCTCAGGAGGGATTTTGGGAGGGGCCTGCAGCGTCTGCTCTCACCGTACCAGACTCGCTGGGCGCAGGAAGCCTCCTACTCGTCTCCGTCTTCGCCTCTGGGCACAACCCTAGCACACAAGGCACAGAGGCGTCAAGGCGCAGGCTCGCGAAGCGCCTCCGGCTCAACCAGAAGCTCCTGGACAGTCTTGCCGAGAGCGCGGGCAATTGAGTTCAGGGTCTTGAACCTGGGCGACTGCTCCCCGTTCTCAAGCCTCACAATGGTAATCCGACCGATGCCCGCCGCGTGGGCAAGCGTCTCCTGGGTAATGCCCGCCGACTCCCTGAGACGACGAATGCGCTCCCCGATTGCCTGCCGCCCCTGCATTGCTATCGCCTCCACCGTTGGCCGGTAGGACTCGTCGCAGTAGTGCCGGGCGAAGTCCCAGGGTATCTCAATGCGCTCGCCGTCAGCCGTCTCCAGGACCATCTCATAGGGGTTGGGCAGCTCAATGGAAGACAGGGCGTCACGCGCCTTGATCTCAGGGAAGTCAGCAAAGGGTATAAGGCCGCTGCGCCCATCCGCAAAGCTCAACTCGATTCCGTCATCAAGCAGGCCGGCAGACGTCATCATTCTGTCAGCGTTCTTAACCATAACGGCTTGCATAAGCTACCTCCCGTGGATGGTGTCCCAGGTATCTCTGATTTCTTCTGCGTATCTGGCATATGCCTGCATGATTTCACGGAAGTTGCCAGGTGGAGGTCTATCCATATAGGTTCCGCCGTTCAACTCTATCCGGCATACGTCTTCACTACCCACCCAGACATGTACGTGAGGAGGCTCAAAGCCGTTCTCTCTGGTGTTGACCACGAAGCGGAACTGCCCATCAACGACCACAGTCGGTATTCGGAGTCCTCAAACTCTCCCTGTGTTCATAATGTATCACAGAACGATACATTTTGTAAAGTCCTATGTCTTATCCCACTCGCGGATAGTAGTTCTTACCCCAGGGCTCATCCGGGTGGTCCATCATCACGTTAACGAAGGCGGGTATCAGGAAGCCCATAATGGCCGCTCCGTCTTCTACCTGCTTCCGGTTGACGCTACCTTTCCAAGTAGCGCCGCCATGCAGAATCTGGTTACGCAGCACGTACAGCCGGTCAAATAACTTTTCAAGGATATACTGCGACTGTTGTGCAGCCAGAGCGAACTTTGTACCGGAAAGCTCGCGTTCAAATTCATCCTGCCAGCGTCGAGAATTTCTACCTCTGTGAGCGTCCCTCCAGAACGGCTCGTATACATATTCGTTCTCCAACAGATTTCGTATCGAGACAGAGAACCGGTCCCAGATGGTACTATGAATCGTTTCCGCCTTGTCCAGCTCCAGAAGTTTATTGATATATTCGCCGAACCGCTCACGAGCCCTACTCTCCAGATACTGATCAGTGTATTCGGCGTAGGCAGCGTTGAAGGCGATCCAGTAGCAGGTAAAGGCTATGTCTGGGTCGTCAGTCTCTTTCTCGGCGCGCCGAATCCAACTGATTGCGCGGTGTACCCGCAGGGCAAAGTTATTCAGATGCTCCGGCCATATGCCGATTTCCCGGTCTTCTCTGCCCTTGAGGAAATCGCCGTTCATCGGCTCTTGGGAAATGGAACTCATAGAGATTTGGCGTGATAAGCCGCGCCTGGCCTGGATTCCTGCTTCCGCAGGAATGACGATGCCGCTTCGGCCGCGAACCTAGTTGTCCAGCCGGCCGCCGACGTCACGGAGAAATCGTTCCACGTCGGGAGAGAGGGGTGGGACGTCCGGCTGCTGTTCCTGGGTGGGCGTAGTCTGCTGAGAGTCGTAGTACTCCTCAAGCTGGGTGACCAGAGCCTTGACCTGTGAGTTGCGCTCCACCTCGGCGGCCACCTCCCGGTACTGCCTCTCGCCGCGCTCCATCTCGGCCAGGTCCTTGGGGAAGTCGTAGAGGGCGCAGAGCACCTCCATCAGCCTCGCAGTGCCCGCGTAGTCCTCCTCCAGGCTCAGGTAGTGGGGCAGGTGCACCATGAAGCTGATGTTCTCCGTCCCCATCTTCTCCAGCTCCTCCGTCACGGAGTTCATAATGCTGGTTGGGCCCTGGTAGCCTCCGCCGGGCGTGCGCGGGGTGATGAGGCCGGCCATCCCGGGCAGGTTCTCAAGCTCCGGCGAGCCGGTGACCCGCAGCGGGCGGGTGTGGGGCACGGCGTTGTACATACCGCTTATCCGGCAGTACCGCTTGATGTCCAGCGACTTGAAGAGCTCCACAATCGAGTGGATGTACCTCTCCGCGTAGGCGTGGGGCTCCATCAGGTGCACGAACAGCAGGTCGGGGCTTTCCTCCCGACTGACGTAGTAGAGATTGGTGTTGGGCACGACGACCACGCGCTCGCCCTCGACGAACTTGGACGTGGGACGATACCGGGTGAAGTCGAAGAAGTTACCGGGACGATGCAGCTTTCCGAATTCCTTGGCTCCCAGGTGTCGCTCCAGCCTCTCCAGGGCGAGCGTCCCTACGCTGCCTGCATCGACCCAGGGGTGAAGAAGTGCAATCGCGTGAAGGTCTTTGAACTCCGGAACGGGCTCATGTATCTCAAAAGCGCCTATCCTCATAATATGTATATCTTGACACAGCAGAAGGAAATTGGCAATGCGCTGTCATTCGTCTTTTTGACCTTCCCGAACGACAATGCTAAAATCCGTGTGGGAATACGTCCTAATCTCTATTGAAGGTACTAGCCATGTCAGGTCATTCCAAGTGGTCCACCATCAAACACCAGAAGGGAGTCACCGACGCCCGGCGCGGGCAGCTGTTCACCAAGCTGGCCCGCGAGCTCGCCGTGGCCGCCAGGCAGGGCGACCCGAACCCTGAAATGAACGTGCGCCTGCGGCTGGCCGTGCAGAAGGCCAGGGACAACAACATGCCCCTGGATAACATAGAGCGGGCAATCAAGCGAGGGACAGGGGCCAGCGACGGGTCGGGGGACGCCCTCTTTGAGGCTACCTACGAGGGGTACGGCCCGGGCGGCGTAGCCATAATGCTCCACGCCCTCAGCGACAACAGGAACCGCACCAGCTCCGACGTGCGCTCCACCTTCACCAAGGCCGGTGGCAGCCTGGGCGAGGTGGGCTGCGTGGCCTGGAACTTCGAGTCACGGGGCGTGATAACGGCTGAGGTGGAGCCGGAGGAGGGGGAGGACATGGCGCTGGTGGCCATTGACGCCGGGGCGGAGGACTTCAAGCTGGACGGCTCCTACCTGGAGATATACGCCAGCCCTGAGAGCTTTGAGCCACTGCGAAGGGCGTTAGGCGACGCCGGCGCAAACGTCACGTCTGCTGAGCTTTCGATGGTGCCCAAGAGCACCGTTGCGCTGGGGGCTTCGGAGGCCGTTCAGGCCCTGCGCCTGCTGGACCGCCTGGACGAGCTTGACGACGTGCAGAAGGTGTACACCAATGCCGACTTCCCGGACGAGGCCCTGGAACAGTACAAGAGCTGACAACGCTGTCGGCTAGCCCCAATTTCGACCCTTTTCCGAGAGAGGCTTTCTAATGCCTCTATCTGAGGACTCTACCCATGACCACTTTCGACCAGTGGGCCGGTATCTATGACTGGGTCTTTGCCTGGAAGCAGGACGACATCCCCTTCTACGTGGATGAGGCGGTCAGCTCAGGCGGCCCAGTGCTGGAGCTTGGCAGCGGCACCGGCAGAGTCACCCTGCCCATAGCCCGGAGCGGCATCGAGATAGTCGGCCTGGAGAACTCGATGGAGATGCTGAAGGTGGCCGAGGCCAAGTCGAAGGCGCTGGGCACGGCCGCGAGCCGCGTCACGTGGGCCCACGGCGATATGCGGGACTTCTCCCTGGGCCGCGAGTTCGCCCTTGTCATCATACCCTTCAGGGCGTTCCTCTCGCTGCTGAGCGTGGAGGAGCAGCGCAGCTGCCTGCGGTGTGCCCGTGACCACCTGGCCCCGGGCGGCAGGCTGGTCTTCGATATCTTCGTGCCGGACCTGAACATGCTCACGGACGACGGCAGCACGCCCTTTCACTTCATGGACGTTCCCCACCCTGAAACGGGGCGGCGTCTGGTCATTTGGCACCAGAACAGGTTCGACAACCACAGCCAGGTCAACAGCGCCCGCTCCATAATGGAGGAGGTGGACGAGAATGGAGAAGTCGTCAGGAAGCTGTACCGGGACTACCAGCTCAGGTACGTCCACAGGTTCGAGGCGGAGCACCTGCTGGAGCTTTCCGGCTTCCGGGTGGAAGCCCTGTACGGCGATTTCGAGTACCGGCCCTTTGATGAGGCCAGTCAGGAGATGGTCTGGGTAGCGACACCAAGTACCTGATTTTGGTATGCTGGTAGCACGCGGATAGCCGCCTCTTACTATCCCAACTAGGAGTCACTTGGATACTCGCAAGGAAGCCTGCACTCACCGTCATTCCAGTGAAAACGGGAATCTATCCCCCTGGGTCGCAGGGGTCCTGGATTCCGGCTTTCGCCGGAATGACGATGGGAGATCTCTCTTTGGAAAGACCCCTGGTTACGCAAGAGCATCCGTAGGCCAAAGACGAAATGCCTGAGTTCAAGATAGTATCGGACTACCAACCCACGGGCGACCAGCCGGCCGCCGTCGACAAGCTGGTGGACGGCGTCGAGAAGGGGTACGGCCACCAGACGCTTCTGGGCGTCACCGGGAGCGGCAAGACCTTCACAATGGCCAACATCGTCGAGAGGGTGCAGCGTCCTACCCTGGTCATCGCTCACAACAAGACCCTGGCCGCCCAGCTTGCGACGGAGTTCAAGGAGTTCTTCCCCAACAACGCGGTGGAGTACTTTGTGTCCTACTACGACTACTACCAGCCGGAGGCCTACGTGCCCTCCACGGACACCTACATTGAGAAGGACGCAGACATCAACGACGAGATTGACAAGCTGCGCCACTCAGCCACGCGCGCCCTGCTCACCCGCCGTGACGTGCTCATCGTCGCCTCGGTGTCGTGCATCTACGGCCTTGGCGCGCCGGAGGAGTACCAGAGCTTTGTCGTCTTCCTCAACAAGGGTGAGCAGACCAGCCGCACCAGGCTCATCCGCCGCCTGGTCGACCAGCAGTACGAGCGCAACGACATGGACCTCTCCCGGGGGAAGTTCCGCGTCAGGGGAGACACCCTGGAGATTCTCCCCGCCTACGAAGAGGTGGCGGTGCGCATCCAGTTCTGGGGCGACGAGGTGGAGCGCATCACGGAGCTTGACCCCCTCACCGGCGAGGTCTTCGGGGAGCGGGACTCCATCGACATCTACCCCGCCAAGCACTTCGTCACGTCCCAGGAGAAGCTGGAGCTCGCCATAGTGGACATCGAGCATGAGCTTCACGACCGAGTGCAGTGGTTCAGAGACCAGGGCAAGCTGCTGGAGGCCCAGCGCCTTGAGAACCGCACCCGGTACGACATCGAGATGCTGCGAGAGGCGGGCTACTGCTCCGGGGTTGAGAACTACTCCGCGCCTCTGGGCCGCAGGCCGGCGGGCAGCACCCCCTGGTGCCTGCTGGACTACTTCCCCGACGACTACCTGCTGCTCATCGACGAGAGCCACATGACCATCCCGCAGCTTCACGGGATGTACCACGGGGACATCTCCCGGAAGCGAACGCTGGTGGACTTCGGCTTCAGGCTGCCTTCGGCGATGGACAACCGCCCCCTCAGCTTCGAGGAGATAGAGAAGCACTTCAACCAGGTTATCTACGTGTCGGCCACGCCCAGCGCCCACGAGTACCAGCACAGCCAGCAGGTGGTGGAGCAGGTCATTCGCCCAACGGGTCTGCTTGACCCCACTATCGAGGTGAAACCCACCCAGGGGCAGATAGACGACCTGCTGCACCAGATACGCAGCCGCGTGGAGAAGGGGGAGCGGTGCCTGGTGACCACCCTGACCAAGCGCATGGCAGAGGAGCTGTCCGACTACCTCCAGGAGATGAACGTCAAGACCCACTACCTCCACTCGGAGATTGACACCCTCCAGCGCAGCGAGATACTTCGCGACCTGCGCCTCGGCGTGTACGACGTGGTGGTGGGCATCAACCTCCTACGGGAGGGACTAGACCTGCCGGAGGTCAGCCTTGTGGCAATACTGGACGCGGACAAGGAGGGCTACCTTCGCTCCCAGTCGTCCCTCATACAGACCATAGGCCGCGCGGCGCGCCACGCCGAGGGCCACGTCATCATGTACGCCGACGCCTCTACGGAGTCTATGCAGAAGGCCATCGGCGAGACGTACCGCCGGCGGGACATCCAGGAGGCCTACAACACGGAGCACGGCATCACGCCCCAGGGCATCAGCAAGGCCATCCGGGACATCACGGAGCGGGTCAAGGCCGTGGCGGAGTCCCGTCCCAGCTACCAGACGCGCCGCGACATGCCCAAAGACGACCTGCTGCGGGTCATCAAGGACCTGGAGTCACAGATGAAGCTGGCGGCAAGGGCGCTGGAGTTCGAGAAGGCGGCGTTGCTTCGGGACGAGGTGGTGGAGCTTCGCAAGGTGCTGGCCTCCGGCAAGGAGCCGGAGCACGATTCCAAGCTGGTCTCCAATAAGCTGTGACGCCTCCCCCACCCTGCCCCACCTGGATGCCCGTCTGCACGGGCATGACGGGGGCCGAGGCTATTCTGTCAACGAATTACCTGACATCCAGAGGAATGACACTGAAATTCGTCTACTACGCCATCTCACTCCGAGTCTTCACAAGGCGTCTAGCTACAGCCTGTTGAAGGTGATAGAATATCCATTAAAGGAGTCTCCAGCGCCATAACCAGGGCTGGAGATATTTGCATATAATCAGGCCTCCAAGTGGGCAAGGCAGGTGCAAATGCTGAGTCCGGACCACCCCAATAGCCTGCAAGCCAGCAGCCTGGTCAGGCTTGTGTCGTCGCTCGCGGCCGTGTCGCTGGCGGCGGCGGCCGGTGTGGTGGCGCTTGAGTCCTTCAGCCAGACAAGGCCCGCCTTCCAGATTCCGGCCGTGGGCTTGACGCTGGCCGCCGGGGGCCTTGCCGTCTACGCTGGCGCCCTTGCCGTATCGGGACGCCGGTCGCCGGCACAGCTGTGGTGGGGCGTCAGCCTTGCGCTGCTCATCCTCATGCCCATACTCCAGGTGCTGCCCCTTGACTACAACACCACCCTACTTCTCGACGTCAAAGCGCTGGCCCCGCCGTTGTGGCCCTATGCCGTAGCAATTCCCCTTCTCCTGTTCCTGCTCCTGGAGACCTCGATTCCAGGCCGGTCAAGGGACGAGACCTCCCACCTATTTCTGGCCCTGGGCCTGGGGGCCGCCGTGTTGTTCCTCTTCTTTGCGACCGTTCTCGTCGGGTACATAGCAGAGCGCTCCGTGCTTATAATCATTCCCCAAAAGCTCTTCCTGAGCGTGCTGGCCCCTGTGGGTCTGTGCGCTCTCATAGTCCTTGGCGTGGCGCTCGTGCGCAAGGGCTTTGCCCTGGAGGGAATAGCCCTGCTGGTGGTCATGGGCCTTGGCATAGAGTTCGTGTCCACATGGTCCTATGACGGCCCTCACTTCATAGAGGAGGCCTCCTTCACGCCCTACGCCCGCTTCCCGCTGCTGCCCGTGCTGGCGGGAACGATACCCGGCATCCTCACCGCCGTGACGGGCCTGGTTGCAGGGTGGGAGCTGTACATCCGAGGCGATGAGGAGGACGCGCCCGCCCCTAATCTCGAACCGGCCGAGGCAGGCTAGCCGACATGAGATTTCAACGACTGCACGCCGTCCTGATCCTCCTGTTCCTGGCAGCGTTCCTGTCACTAGGGACGGGCTACGCCATATACTACCGGCTCTTTGGAGTCACGGCCCTGGTGCTGGCCGGCAGCGCGCTCTGGGCGCTGTTGAACCTCTGGGGCACGCGAGTCTCATTTCAGCGAAGCTTTGGGAAGCTCCAGGTGGGAGAGTCGGTGGAGAGCCGGGTGACCATACACAACTCCGGGCCAACGCCCAAGCTGGGCCTTGAGGTCGATGACCTGTCGGAGCTGCCGTGGCACAGGTCGGGATCGGTGGTGAACGTGCCCGCCACGGGTGAGCTGACCGTGACTTCGAGCATACCCCTAAGGCATCGCGGCGTCTACCAGGTGGGCGCGCCCACGGTCACCAGCAGCGACCCCTTCGCCTTTGTGCGGCTGCGTCGCAGGGAACCCGGCCAGCAGCAGTTTGTGGTCTTCCCCTACATGGTGGAGATTCCTCCCTTCTCCACAACCCGCGGCGAGATTGTGGGAGAGGGCGACGTGCAGGGCACCAGCCCGGAGGCGACCTCCTCCGTCTCCACCATTCGCGGCTACCAGCCGGGGGACAGCTCCAAGTACATCCACTGGGCATCCACGGCCAGGAAGGGCGATTTCATGGTGAAGCAGTTCGACACCGGGATGGAGGACCTGGTGTGGATTCTCCTGGACCTCCACGGAGCGGCCCACTACGGCCAGGGGCTGGAGAGCACCGAGGAGTACGCAGTCACGGCGGCCGCCTCCATCGCCAAGAGCTACTCGGAGGCGGGATGGGCCGTGGGGATCATGGCGCAGGGAGACCGCGCCTGTATGCTCGCGCCCCAGGAGGGCGCGCCGGCCCTGGACAGGCTGCTGCTGACGCTGACGGAGATAAGGGCGCAGGGGGCTATGCCCTTCAGGGAGCTTATGACCCTCTGGCACTCCCAGATCCCCTCACAGGCCGTGTCCCTGGTGGTGGTGACCCCGTCTGTCGACACTGCGTGGAGCCCGCTGCTGGAGTCCCTGATACACCAGGGCATCTCCGCAACCGTGGTGCTGGTCGACCCGCAGTCCTTCGGCGACCGGAGAGACCCCGGCCTTCTGCTGAACCAGCTCAACCAGCGCGGAACGCCGGTCTACCTGCTGCAACACAACGAGGACATAGGCCAGGGCCTGCGATACCGGTGGCGTTCCACCGGCAGCGCGGCTCCGACGGCGGAGGTAGCCGGGGCGCGCGCATGACCCGCAGGATAAGGAGCCTTTAGCTTGCCGCGATTTGCTGAGCTGCGAAACATGCTGGAGACGCAGGGCTTGACCCTGCTGCTTCAGGCCGCGATCCTGGCGGTCGCCGTCAGCTCCGTGGAGGCGGCGGGTTGGGTGGAGACGCCTCCACTGGTGCCAATTGTCCTGGTGGCGGCGCTTCTGGGGGCGGTTATCGGCCGCGTGAGGAAGCTGGAATACGCATACCACATAGCGGCGATAGGGCTGGGCGTACTCCTTGCCTATTTCTCCGCGGTCTATCTGACTGCGGCTGAAGAGTGGGCCCTCAAGTTCAATGAGCTTCACACCCGACTGGCGGAGTGGTGGCTGGCGGTAACCGGCGAGGACGCCACAAACGACACCCTGCCCCTCTCAATGATTCTGGTCCTGCTGGCCTGGCTGTCGGGATACGTGTCCTCGTGGTCGCTCTTCAAGTACCGCAACCCGTGGATCAGCCTGGTCGCAATTGGCACGGGGCTGCTGGTCACCCTCACCTACCTCACGGAGAGCTTCTTCATATACATGCTCGGCTTCTTCTTCCTGAGCCTGATCCTGATTGTGCACATGACCGGCCTGAAGCGGCGCTCCGAGCTTCAAGCCCAGGGCAGGACATACCCCGCGGCGATTCACAGGCTGTCCCTGCTCACAGGCCTGCTGCTTGGCGCAGTGACCCTGGGCGCGACAACCCTCATCCCAATGTCCGACACCGACACGAGGCCCCTCAGATGGGCCCTGCGCCCCATCGACCGCGCGGTGGAGGACATAAGGGGCGAGCTGTACCGCGTCTTCGCCTCGGTGCCCGGCCACAGGCTCGCGTCCCTGCGGTTCTTCGGCGACGTGCTGCCCCTCGTGCGGCCCGTGCCCATCGGAGAAGACCCCGTCCTCTCCTCCAACTCCCCCTTCCCCTTCTACTGGCCCGCCGTCGCCTACGACGAGTACACCTCCAAGGCGTGGAAGGTGGAGAACACGGAGGAGCGGAGCTTCGCCACCTACAGCCCGTCCCAGCCGGAAGAGGAAGAGGAGGGACTGGAGCTACAGGCATTCACGGACACCTCCCTTGCCTACTGGGTGCAGCTGCACGTTGACTCGCCCTACCTGATGGTGGGCGGCAAGCCTGTGCTGGTGGAGCCGGGCGCAGAGCAGCAAATTCCCGTCTCGGAGACCTTCAGCATGGACCTGACCAATATGCAGGAGAACGAAGCCCTGCCTGCGGGCCTGAAGGAGATGGCCGCGGGCATGTCGGTGAGCGCGGTAGAGAACGGGTCCCTGGGTATGGGGGACATACCGTCGGAGCTTTTTGTGACCAAGTTGGTCAAGGAGCTGGAGTCGGGAAGCAGGTACGACCTGAACATAGAGACCAACTCCTCATCGTACCAGTCCGACCTGGGGCAGGCGCTGCAGAGGCCGGGCAAGACCGTGGGCATGGAGGTCACGCAGACGCCCATCGGAAGCTCCCCCGTGCTCTACAAGTCCCTGGAGCCCCTGAGGCCCAACAGCACGTATAGGATCGTCGCCGAGCTGAACCTGGCAAGCGAGGAGGCCATGAGGGAAGCCTCCCAGGACTACTACCCGGGTATTCTGAATCGATACCTCCAGGTGCCGGACAGCCTGCCCACCCGTGTGCGGACGCTGGCCCTGGCCCTCACCGAGGGGTCTACAAACCCCTACGACAGCGCCGTAGCGATTGAGGGGTTCCTGAGGACGATGGAGTACACCACCGTGCCAGGGGAAATCGACCACGACGCGGACGTGGTAGACCACTTCCTCTTTGAGGCGCGGAAGGGGTACAGCGACCACTTCGCCTCTTCCATGGCGATGATGCTGCGGACGCTGGGGATACCCTCTCGCCTTGTGCTCGGCTTCGGGCCGGGCATCTCGGACCCGGAGGAGGAGGGATACCTGGTCAAGGACAGGGACAGCCACTCCTGGCCGGAGGTGTTCTTCCCAGGCATAGGGTGGGTGCCCTTCGAGCCAACGCCCATCTACGACCTCAGGCCCCGGGGTCTCCCGGGCGCCGGGTTCAACATTACGGAGATCCTTGAGAGCATTGGAGAGCTGGGGCCGGACGCAGGAACCGAGGTGAGCGAGCTGCTGCAACGCGAGGAGGAACAGGAGGAGAGGAACGATCTTGGAGGGCCGCTGCCCGGCGGACAGGGCACAAGGGCGCTCCCGAGCCTGCACTTCGGCACGCCGCTGGGCGCGGGCGGCGTGTTCTTCGCAGTCTTCATGGCCATCGGGGTAGTCCTCATGCGCCTCCTGTGGATACGGCAGTACGGCGAGTTCAGCACTCCGGAGATGGCCTACAACCGCATTCGCCGCCTGGTCGTCTATTTGGGCATCCCCTGCCCGCCCTCGCAGACGCCCTATGAGTTTGCGGAGCAGCTCTCTGAGCTGCTGCCCGACAGCAGAGAGGACGTATACCTGATCTGCCGCACCTTTGTGGAGAAGCGGTACGGCAGGAGAGACCCCTCCGCAGTGGAGGTGGTGAGAATGCTGTGGGCGTGGAGTCGCATCAAGAGGGAGCTCATGGACCTCCGCCCTCAGAGCGAGGCCGCGCCGGCGTCTCCGGCATAGCCATGCGAGTCCCCAAATCGCAACTGACATCCGGCGGGCCTTCTGGTAAACTGGTACTGAGTTGAGCGTCTACGGAGCGTGTGAAAAGGAATGAGTGTGAATCAGCTAAGCGAAGCATCGGGAATTGCCCAGAGACTGCTGGACAGCGTTAAGCGGGTCATCGTGGGGAAGGAGCACGCCATTGAGTTGAGCCTGGTTGCCCTGATGTCAGAGGGCCACCTGCTCATTGAGGACGTGCCGGGGCTGGGCAAGACCACGCTGGCAAGGGCCATAGCCCTGTCAACGGGTTGCAGCTTCAAGCGAATCCAGTTTGTCCCTGACCTGCTTCCCAGCGACATAACGGGCGTGAACGTCTACAACCAGAAGAGCGGCGACTTCGAGTTCAGGCCGGGGCCGGTGATGGCCCAGGTGGTGCTGGCCGACGAGATCAACCGCGCTCCGTCAAAGACCCAGGCGGCCCTGCTGGAGGCTATGGAGGAGCATCAGGCCACCGTGGACGGCGTGACCTACGCCATGTCCAAGCCCTTCCTGATAATCGCTACGCTGAATCCGGTGGAGTACCACGGCATCTTCCCCCTGCCGGAGGCGCAGTTGGACCGGTTCATCATGCGCGTCAACCTGGGCTACGCCAGCTTCGAGCAGGAGATGGCTATCATAGAGCGTCAGGAGAAGCATAACCCCATTGAAGATGCGGCGCCCGTGGCCACGCCCGAGCAGGTGGTGCTTCTGCAGGAGGAGACCAAGGGCATTTACGTCGACTCCCTGGTCAGGCAGTACATTGTTTCCATGACGCAGGCCTCGCGCCAGCACCCTGACGTGGTGCTTGGGGCTTCCCACAGAGGGTCGCTTGCCCTGTTCCGCACGTCCCAGGCCCTGGCCCTGATGCGCGGCCGGGAGTACGTGGTCCCCGACGACGTGAAGGAGCTTTCCGTGGGTGTGCTTGGACACCGGCTCATCCTCACGCCGGAGGCCCGCGCCCGCGGGCTGGACGGCCAGAAGGTGACCACCAGTATAGTGGACAACCTGCCCGTGCCCGGCGTGGCTACATAGTCAGACTGCTCGCAACCATTCCTGCGCAGGCAGGAATCCAGGAACCCTTTGGCGTCACACCGCCATGATGTGGTAGCCCGCATCCACCGGGATGACGCTGCCCGTAATGCCGCTGGACAGGTCGCTGCACAGGAAGAGGGCGGTCTTGGCAACCTCCTCGTGGGTTATGTTGCGCTTCAGTGGCGCCCTCTCCGCGTGAATCTTGCGCATGTCCGGGAAGCCGTAGATGCCGCGGGAGGCCAGGGTCTCCAGGGGCCCGGCGGAGATGGCGTTGACCCTCACGTTCTGCCGGCCGTACTCCTCCGCGAGCTGCCGAACCTCGTTCTCCAGCGCCGCCTTGGCCGTGCCCATGACGTTGTAGCCGGGGAACACCCGCTCCGACGCCTGGAACGTCATTGTGATGACGCTGCCCCCTCCATCCATCAGGTCTGAGGCGTACCTGACTATGGGTATGAGCGAGTACGCGCTGATGTCCAGCGTCATCAGAAAGCTGTCCCTGGCCGTTTTGGAAAACTCCCCCTTCAGGTCCTCCCTGTTTGCGTAGGCAACGCTGTGCACCACGAAGTCCAGGCCGCCCATCTCGCGCTTCATCGCGTCGAAGGCGGACTCTATCGATTCGTCCTGCGACACGTCGCACTCCAGCAGATGAACGTTCTCCATGGCCGAGGTCAGTCGCCCCACGCGCTCTCCCAGCCTGCTGTTCTGGTAGGCCAGGGTCAGGCCCGCGCCGGCGTCGTGCAGGATTCTGGCGATGGGCCAGGCTATGCTGTGCTCATTGGCAACTCCAAAGACCACGCCGTTCTTGCCCTTCAGGTCAATCTCGTACATTGGACACCACCCTGTTCAGACTTGGGATTCCAGAATACCAGATTCAACAGGCATTTGGAAAACGGCCCGCGGGACGATTCCAGCCTGTTCACGCCCCAAGGCTTGGTGTATTCTTATGTGGCTCATGGAACCGCTAGACCTCCTGGCCACTTTCGCCGCCGCCATGACCCCCATAGGCGAGCTGCGCCTGGCCATCCCCCTTGGGATATACACACTGGACATTCCCTGGTACGTGGTTCTGCCAGTGGCGATTGCGGGCAACATGGTCCCCGTGCTGGTCCTTGTGCCCGGCCTTAACCGCCTCTCCAGGTTCCTGCAGAGCTTTCCCAACCCGGCCGGCCGGCTTCTCGACTGGCAGTCGGAGCGAATCCGACGGGTGCAGGGAAGCCGCTTTCAGAAGTACGGAGACGTAGCCCTTGTGCTGGTTGTCGCCATCCCGCTGCCCATGACCGGAGCCTGGAGCGGCTCCCTGGCCGCCTGGGTCTTTGACATACCGGCCCGGCGCGCGATACCCCTCATTGGCGTGGGAGTGGTCATTGCGGGGGTCATCGTCACTGCGCTGACCCTGAGCGGCATAAGGCTGGGCGGGCTTATTCGGACGGGATAGCCCCATTCTGACCTTCCCCCGCTAGGCGGGGGAAGGGGATAATGCAGCGACGCCTGAGAGCCGTCCCGCAGAGAGTGCTATAATGTATGTGACGACTCCCACCCAGCGGAGGACGAAAATGAACTGGGACTTTCTCAAGAGGATACGCAGGAACCACGCCCTGGAGCACGCCACCATAGCCATTGCCCTCTCCAAGTCGGACAAGCCCAGCATTGTGGCCGGTAACTCCACGCAGGGGGGCTTCTTCGTCTACGGCGACATCCCGGAAGACGTGCTATCGGAGTCGGCCACCGAGGCGCTCCAGCGTCTCAAGTCCGGCGAAAAGGACCTGGCGATCTCGCCCTACTGCGGGACAAACCTGGTGGTGGCCGCGGCGCTGACGGGACTGGCCTGCGCCATCGCCGTCGGCAGCGAGCGTCGCTGGAGCAAGCTGCCCAACGTCATCACCGCCGCCACGACGGCCATCCTGGTCGCAAAGCCCCTGGGATACCTGGTGCAGAAGTATCTAACCACAGACGGGTCAATTGGCAGGTTGGACATCAGGGACATCAAGCACGCGGGCATTGGAGGCGCGAAAGTCCACCTGGTGCGCACCCGCTCCCGTGACTAGGCAGGGCCCGCCGGTACGGACTGGTACGTCATGTGCGGTCGATTCACCCAGACTAGAGACTTGGAAGAGCTTCAAGGCCGTTTTGAGTTTGACGGCAAGGGCCTGGACCACCCGCCCAGCTACAACGTCGCTCCCACCCAGACGGCGCTGGCCGTTACGAACGGCAACGGGCGACAGGCCTCCCGGATGCGATGGGGCCTGATCCCCTCCTGGGCCAGGAGCGCGTCCGGGGCGGCTCGCATGATCAACGCCCGCGCGGAGACGGTCGCTGAGCGGCCGGCCTTCCGCTCGGCGTTCAGCCGCAGGCGGTGCCTGGTGCTGGCCGACGGCTACTACGAGTGGCGGCGCAACGGCAAGAGCCGGACGCCCTTCAGGATCACCATTGACTCCGGAGAGCCATTCGCCTTTGCCGGCCTATGGGAGACCTGGCGCGACCCGGAAGGCGAGCCGGTACAGAGCTGCGCCATAATCACCACTACCGCCAACGGCCTGCTCAGCGCCATCCACGACCGGATGCCGGTCATACTGCCGCCCCATCTTGAGGCGCTCTGGCTGGACCACAACGTGCAAGACCCTGGACTTCTCGGCAGCGCCCTTGTCCCCTACCCCGCCGACGCCATGCGCGCCTACGAGGTGTCGCCCTTGGTCAACTCCGTGAGAAACAACGGCCCGGAGCTGGTGGCCCCTCTGCAATAGGACTGCGCCGCCGCCCGGCGGCAGACCTTGGCGCGCTGCCCTTCACTTGCTAAAATGTAGTCGATTTCCCATGCCCCAGTAGCTCAAAGGATAGAGCAACGGCCTTCTAAGCCGTGGGTTGCGGGTTCGAGTCCTGCCTGGGGTGCTTTTCTTTGCCCGATTCAGCTCGGAGTCTTCACGCCGGCAGAAGGGGCGCTACTCCGTCTTCGAGGTCAATCTCCAGTGCGTTGATCGCCAGGCAGAGCATTGAGTAGTAGCCAACCAGCACAATCAGTTCAACAGCCCCCTGCTGCCCCAACAGGTGCTCGATTGCGCTGTAGGTCGCATCCCTGACCCGCTTGTCTTCCAGGAGCTCCTGCGTGAACTGGACAAACACCCCCTCCTTGGGCAGCATACGCCGGGGCGGGCCGCCCTCCCTGATGGCTTCAACCACCTCCTCCCTGACGCCGGCCTGCCTGGCGGAGTCGCAATGATGCGTCCACACATACTGACACTTGAGGGTTCTCGCCGTGGTCAGGGTGACAATCTCTCTGGCTTCGGAGGATATGGTGGGCGAAACATAGCGGAGCTGTTCCCCAATCATTGCCACTCTGGACGCCACGTCAGGGCTGTTGAGAAGCGCCTCGAAGGGCCTGGCCACGTGCCCTCGATGGGCCGCTATCTGGTCGTACAGGTCTCTCTTGTCCGGGGGCAGGTCATCCCTGGTGAGGTAGGGGACTCTGCTCATAGCTGGCCTCCTCTATTGTCGATACCTGTTGATTCTCGAACGAAAGCCACCGAGACTGGCCCCAGGGCGCCATTCCCCGTCACACCGGTTCAGCGAGGAACACCGGGATTATCCGCTCCGTCCGGCCCTGATACTCCTCGTAGGGTGGAAACGCAGCTACCGCCAGTTGCCACAACCGGGCCCGCTCCTCCGCATCCACAACTTCGCGGACCAGCATCGCGTACACCTTCGTCTCATCACGAATCTCTACATTGCCGTCCGCGCGGAGATTGTACACCCATTCGGGGTTCTTGGGCGCGCCGCCCCTGGACCCCACCAGGACATAGCTATTCCCGTCCTTCACCCGCATCAGGGGCGTTTTGCGGATTCCTCCGGTCTTGTTTCCCCGATTCGTCACGATGATTACGGGCAGTCCGGTATCGCGCAGGGTTGTCCCCTCAGTGCCCCCGCTGCTCTCGTAAAGCTCCACCTGCTCGCGGACCCATTGGGCGGTCGACGGTATGTATTCAGCCATGATTCTGCTCTTCCTCCCGATTAACGGCTCCATGCCGGCTTATCAAACTGCGAGCACAGCCCAAGATTGGGCCCCTTGTCAGGGGCGCTGGTTGAGCCCTAGTCCCAGCGGCTCTTTGGCTTTGGCTCAAGTACGCCGTCAACGTAGACGTCGGCTTTGCCCTGAGGGAAGCAGACGTACCCAGCGATCTTGCCCGCCTCCGGCGTTGGGCTGAGGTACGTCCAGGCTGCGTCCTCAAACGTCTCTCCGCCGGCGTCCACGTGGAAGTAGCCGGCCTGGCCCTTGTAGGGTGAGCCAATAACGCGCTCACTGGGCCGCAACAACTCCTGCCGCACGTCCGCGCCGGGGATGTAGAAGCGGTGCGGCAGTCCGGTTTCCAGCAGCAGCACTGGGCTGTTCGTCTCCGCCACCGTCACCCCGTTCAGCTCCACGCGCACGTGGCGGGAGCTTTCAAGACAGTCCACGCGGGTATACGGGTCCTTGGGGCCGACGAAGACCTCTTCGTCCTCTTCAAACCACCCGTCCATCTTGTTCCAGTAGAACGCCACGTAGCCGCGGACGTCCACGCCGCCATCCAGCGGCTCGGGGTAGCACCAGACGGCGTTGTCCTCCACGCGATCTCCAACCCTGACGCTCCAATACTGAGCGTCTCCCTTGATGGGTCAATGGGTGGAGTGGTCGGTCTTCTCCAGCAGGTCCATCCGCACGTCGGCCACGGGGAAATAGTAGACCGGCTGGTGTCGCGTCTCGTACATGATGAGGGAGTTGGTGGAGTCGGCGATGGTCTCGTCGCCAAACGTGGCCCTGATACGCTTTGGAGTTGGCTCCAGGGCGGCAAGGTGGTCACCTATTCCCTTGGCTGCGCCGTACTCATAAGCTCTGTAAAACTGTGTCATAGCTTGTCCTCCTTGAGCTGGTCTCGCTCCGCTTAAGCGTTCCCAACAGCAGGGGCGCTCAGGCGAAGAGGATAGAGCGATTATACTTGAGCCGATGTGGGCTGTCTAATGAGCGGCTTGCCAAGTCGGTAAGGCGCAAGCTAGAGTTGAGGTGAAACGGAAAGGCGGTAGCATGGTTCAGGGAGTAATTCATCTATGACAACCGGCGGGCAGCGGTACGTGGCTCTTCTCCGAGGCGTCAACGTGGGCGGCAAGAACAAGCTGCCGATGGCGGAGTTGAGGAACATATTCACTGCGGCCGGCTGCTCGGCGGCGCAGACCTACATCCAGAGCGGGAACGTGGTGTTTGAAGCAGCGCCGGGCTTGGCTGAGGGATTGCCTGAGATTGTGGCCCAGGCCATTCGCCAGCGGTTTGGCTATGATACGGCAGTCGTGGTGCGTTCGGGCGAGGAGCTGCGGCAGGTCGCGGCCTCAAACCCGTTCGATACTTCCGGGGACCCGCGTTTCCTCCAGGTGGCGTTTCTTGAGGACACGCCCAGCGCCGAAGCCGTGTCCCGCCTCGACCCGGAGCGCTCGCCACCGGACGCGTTCGCGGTGCGAGGGAACAACGTCTACCTGCACTACCCCAACGGCGTAGCCCGCAGCAGGCTGACAAACGAGTACCTAGCCGCGCAGCTGCAGACCGCTAGCACCATGCGGAACTGGCGGACAGTCCTCACGCTGCTGGAGATGGTCAACGCGTCGTAGCGGGCTATCGCCGATGATGTCCACCTCAAGGGGTCGTCTCTGACTCCGTTGTCCTCTGAATTTGCGTCCAACTGATATAATGGTCACCCGGACGGGAGAAAATGCTAATCGCATCCGACATCGGTAAAGCCTACTCGGACAGGACTCTGTTCAGTGGCCTCAACCTGGTTGTGGCCGCCGGAGACCGCATTGCGCTGATAGGCTCAAACGGCTCCGGGAAGACCACCCTCATGGACGTTCTGGCGGGTAATACCCTGCCGGACGCAGGAAGCGTAGCCAGGCGACGCAACGTATCCATAGGCTATCTCACCCAGGAGCCGGCATCGTTTACCGGCAAGCGCCTCCTGCAAGAGGTGTTGGACGCCAGCTCTGACGTGGTTGATATCCAGGACAGGATTGCCGCCACGCAGGAGGCTATCTCGTGGGAGGCTGACACTGCGAAGCAGGCCGATATGGTGAAACTCCTCGGCCAGCTTGACAAGCAGCTGGAGGCCGCAGGTGGGGGCGACAGGGACCACGAGGCCAAGACCATCCTCTCAGGCCTTGGTTTCAAGCAGGGCGACTTCCTCCGTCCGATGGATGAGTTCAGCGGCGGCTGGGCCATGCGGGCGGGCCTCGCAAGGCTGCTGTTCACACAGCCCGACATTCTACTCCTGGACGAGCCGACCAACCACCTTGACCTTGAGGCGAACCTGTGGTTTGAGAAGTACCTGGCCTCCTTTCAAGGCGGCGTAATCGTCACGTCTCACGACCGCGCATTTCTGAACCAGGTTGCAACCAGGGTCCTCGCCATTGAGGAGGACGAGGTTGTACTTATGAAGGGCAACTATGACGAGTACCTTGTCGCGCGTGAGAACGCCCTTAGCGTCAAGCAGGCGGCCGCCGCCAGGCAGGAGCGCGAGGTGCAGAGGCAGATGCGCTTCATCGAGCGGTTTCGCGCCAAGGCGAGGAAGGCCAGCCAGGTGCAGAGCCGTTTGAAGCAGCTTGAGAAGGTGCAGAGGATTGATCTGCCAAGGACGACAAAGAAGGTCCGCTATTCGTTTCCGCAGCCGCCGCGCAGCGGCTCAGAGGTCATTTCGTTGACCAACGTCAGCAAGTCCTACGCTGAGAACACGGTCTACCGCGGCATGAACCTGGCGCTCTCGCGCGGCGACCGCGTTGCCCTGGTCGGACCCAACGGCGCAGGCAAGACCACCATGTTGAAGATGCTGGCAGGCGTCCTTTCACTTGACGAGGGAGAGAGAAAGACCGGCCACAACGTGGTGACGGCCTACTACGCCCAGCACGTGCTTGAACTCCTCAATCCGGCCAACACGGTCATTGAGGAGCTGCAGAATGCGGCGCCAATGGAATCGGAGCAGAACCTCCGAACCACCCTTGGCGGCTTCCTGTTCAGCGGCGATGACGTCCGCAAGCCAATTTCGGTGCTGTCAGGAGGAGAGAAAGCGCGGGTTGCCCTGGCCAAGCTGCTTCTCCAGCCCAGCAATCTGCTTCTGATGGACGAGCCAACCAACCATCTTGACATCGCCTCACGGGAGATACTCGCGGACGCCCTTGAGGACTACCACGGCACGATTTGCCTGATAACCCATGACCGCACTCTCATACGGCAGGTTGCGAACAAGATAGTTGAGATTGACGCCGGACAGCCCACGGTCTACCCCGGCGACTACGACACCTATCTGTACCGGAAACATACCAAGACCGAGCCTCGTATCGAAAACGCCACCCCGGCAGTCAACGGAGCGACCGACGCAGCTTCTGAACCTGCCCCCACCAGGAGACGCACCGGCAGGCCGCTCAGCGCCGAGGAGGTACAGCGCCGGTCGCTTAGCAAGGAGGCCCGCAGACTGGCGATTCGGATAGAGGAGATAGACGCTTCGCTGTCGGAGCGCGAGTCCCGCATAACGGAGTTGGAGGCCATGTTCTCACAGCCCGACCAGTCTGACGGCCCGGCCCACTTTGCGTCCGCGGGAGAGGAGTACCGCGTGCTCAAGGAGGAGGCGGGATCCCTGTGGGAGGAGTGGGAGAGGTTGTCTCTGGAGGCGGAGGACATAGACGGCAAGCTGGCGGAGCTGAAGTCCACTTTGGGAGACCCAAACCGAAAGTGAGAGAAACCCAGGCGCGAATGCCTTAAAACGTCCACGAGTATTGAGGTACTTAGCTTGCTGCCTCCCAGCCTTCGTGAACTCCGACGCATTCAAGACCGAAGAGGCTACGCAGTCCTGGTTCCAGTGGGGCGCAGGAGAGGAACGCAAGTGGCGCTCCTGACCTGATTGTCTATACACGTGACATCATGCGCGGGAAGTTGAGAGGCAGGCGGTACGCTTATGGATGTTAAGGTGGTTGAGGCCACTATCGAGCAGAAACCGGCGCTGCATCGTCTGATGCAGATGTATCTCTACGACTCCTCTGAGTTCACCGGCGACGACCCCAATCTGGAGGGGGTGTTCCCCTACCGATATTTCAATGAATATTGGAAGGAACCCGACAGGTTTCCGTTCCTGATTTACTGCGACTCCAACCTTGCCGGGTTCGTGCTGGTCAACTCTTACACTGTGGTCCTGAAAGAAGGAGCAGGAAGGTCTATAGCCGAGTTCTTTGTCATGCGCAAGTACAGACGGCAGGGAGTCGGCAGGCGCGCCGCCTTCTACGCTTTCGACAGATTTCCGGGGATTTGGGAGGTCCGGGAGCATCACAAGAACCTGGCCGGCCAGCAGTTCTGGAGGGCCGTCATCGCAGAATACACCGGTGGAGAGTTCTCGGAGACGGCCTTAGATGATGACAGCTGGACTGGCCCTATCCAGACCTTTGACAACTCGCGCAAGGTCTGAGCTTTGGTATCGCCCCCAGTTGTATGGTATCCTCCGTTTACCTGGCGCTAACCGGCCACTAACTTGAGAATTGGAGAGATCATGGAAGGAAAGCACATTGTCGCCTTTGGAGGAGCCAGACCGGTCGGGGCAGGAATGCACCCGCTTTATCAGTATGTCCTGTCGCTAACCGGCAAGGAGCGGCCCAAGGTGTGCTGCATTCCCACCGCCACCGGAGACGCCCCGGCCAATCTCGTGCGGTTCTACAGCAACTTCCCCGCCTCCGTCTGCGAGCCGTCTCACCTGGCGCTGTTCGGACGCACGGTGCGCGACATTCGAGAGTACCTTCTCAGCCAGGACATCATTATCGTGCTGGGCGGCAATACGGCAAACTTGCTGGCCGTGTGGCGCGTCCACGGCGTCGATTCGGCGCTGAGAGAGGCGTGGGACGCCGGCGTCCTGCTGTGCGGAGGGAGCGCGGGTTCCCTCTGCTGGTTTGAGTGCGGCACCACAGACTCCTTTGACCTGAACGAGCTGAAGCCCCTGCACGACGGGCTGGGCTTCCTGCCAGGCTCCCACTGTCCCCACTACGACGGCGAAGCGCAGCGCAGGCCCCTCTACCACAGCCTTATTTCAGAGGGGTTCCCGGCCGGATACGCAATCGACGACGATACCGCAATACACTTCAACGGCACAGATCTGTCAGAGGTGGTCAGCGCCAGGGCCGGAGCAACGGCGTACCGCGTGGAGCTGACCGGCGGACAGGTGGTAGAGACTCCCCTGGAGGCGCGGCCCATCAGCTAGCACCTACTCCTGCGCCAGAAGCCAGTCCAACAGAGCGTCCACGAAGGCCTCGCCATAGCCGGGGGCGTGGCCGCTGCCCTCCCCCACCCAAAGCTCTATGGTGACGCCCTCGGCGCAGCCCGATTCGACGCGGAACGCCTGGGTCTCCGGGCCCGGGACGTACTGGTCCAGGTCGTGGGTGGCGTAGGGAGGGAGGCTTTCGGGCCAGTCGCAGCCGGCCCGCTGGCTCCAGCGCGTCACCATCTCCCGGGCCCCGGCGTAGAACGCCGTCTCGCCGTCGCTCTTCGGATCCGGCTGGGTCTCGTCGCCTTCGTAGAGGATCACGCTGTCCGCCGTGCCGTGCACGTGCAGCACGGACACTGGGGACGCCCCTTCGCAGCTGGAGTCCTCCATGTAGCTCGTACCCGCCAGGCTGGCTACGGCTCGAAGCCCGGGCAGACCCTTGCAGGCCATGTGGTACGACATAAACCCGCCGTTGGAGTAGCCGAAGAAGTACACCGGCCCAAAGTCCCTGACCGCCCTTGCCACCTCCACCAGCTCAGTGAGGTAGGCGACGTCATCCTCGCCGGACTTGCCGGAATCGCAGCACTCGTCGGTGGGGTTCCAGAAGCGGTCCCCGTCATCGTTGGGCGTCCCGTTGGGCAGCAGCAACGCAAACCCGCGGGTGTTCACGCGCTCATGAAGGGGCACGTAACTGCTCTGGTAGGCAGAGTCCCCTCCGAATCCGTGAAGGGAAACGATGAGCGGCGTCTCTCCGTCAATGAACTCCAGTGGCATCACCATAACCGTGCGATCCCCCCGCTCCGGATGGTCAAAGTAATGCACCTCGCCTCCGGCGTCCTCCACCAGCCTGACGGTCCTCTCCAACGCCGTGCCATCCGCCTGGAACAACGATTTGTCCTTTGACCAATCCGGGCTGTCCGATTCCATCCCGGAGGCAAGTCCCTCCAACTCCTGAACCAGGGCCTCCAGGTTGTCCAGCCGCTCGTCGTTGCGGGCTTGGCCTTCTTCCAGGGCAGCCAACTGCTCTTCCTGTTCCTCCTCAAAGTCTGCCACCTCTTCCTCGTGTTCCTTGGCAGCCTCGGCAGCTTCCTGGGCCTCTACGAAATCGTCCTGCTCCTGCCTGAGGGTCGCGACTTCGTCCTGCAGCCCAGCGTTCTCGCGTGCAAGGGAATCGACCGTTGCCTCCAGGTCACGCACCCTCTCGTCGTCGCCGGCGCATGCAAGCATAGCGGCGGCCAGCAGGACGCAGAACGCCGCCACACCCAGATGTCGCAGAGAGCCGGCCATGGAAAAACGAACGGCTAGGAACCCGTAAAGAACCTGGTCACGTAGTCCACGTCTACCGCCGGTGGCCTCATACCCAGGTCGGGCAAGACTTCGCTGAACCGGCTGACATCGTAGACGCTGGTGTCGGTCAGGTACCCCTCAACGGAGTCCAGGGACTGTACCAGCATCTTCAACTCCAGGTCGCTCTCCCTGTCCGCCAGATCTCCCAGCTTCGTCAACCACTCCTCAATCGGCACGCGTTCAGCCACGTGCCCGTTGCTTTGCATGTAGCCGAAGACCTGGTCGGCAGGCACCGGATTCCCCTGAACGATGTTGTACACCCTGCCCAGATGAGAGGGGTCGTCCGAAATCCTTGCGATGGCGCCGACCAGAAAGTCCACCGGGGTCATTTCAAAGAGCCAGTCCGGGGCCTGGGGAGCGCATCCGGCCCTGAGACAGGCCTTCATTATCAACGTCTGAAAGTCGTTGGGGTTGACCACTCCGGTGACACTGTGATGCCCAACGTTGCCCGGCCTGAAAACACATACCGGCAGACCGCGTGATTCGGCAGACCATACCAACATCTCCGCAACCCATTTGGCCTGGTTGTAACCGCCCTCCATCCTGTTGGCCCAGCCGTCTATCTCCCTGTTCTCCAGGTACGGCGTGTCGTCCCCTCCGGGGAAGATCCCGTTCGACGAAACGTAAATCACCGGTTTCGTCCTTGCATGACAGGCGAACTTGAGCACCTCCTCAGTCCCGCCCACCGTATGAGGCTTACTCGCTTCATAGTTATAGACGTAGTTGACCGAAGCTGCGCAGTGAAAGATCAGGTCAATGCTTTCGGCGAGCCGGTTGAACTCGCCATCCTCCAGCCCGAACTGGCGCTGAGTCAGGTCGCCGTTCACAGGGACTATGCGATCGCTGAGCGCCTGGCCCGGCAGATCGTAGAACCTCAATGTGTCCAGTACCCGGTTACTCCCCTGCCCTCCCTGTGTAGCCTTGTCCCTCACGAGGCAGTAGAACATGGTGTCACGGCTTGTTGAGCGCAAAAGCTCGTCAAGGAGGAAAGCGCCCACGAAACCAGTAGCGCCCGTCACGAATACCGAACTCGCTTCACTCAAGCTGGTGCAACTCGCCGCGCCGGCCGGAGCAATGCCAGGGTGCAGGCGCGCCTCCTCGGCCAGGGAAATCCTGGAATTCTCAGAGGAAGTTCTATCGCCGCCCAAATGGGCCGCCAGCTTGTTAATGGTCTGGTAGTCATAGATTTCGTTCGCCTGGAGCTTGACGCCGAAAGCCCGCTCCATAGCCAGGGTCAACTCCAGGCCGGACAGGGAGTGGCCACCAAGCTCGAAGAAACTCCAATCGTCGTCCAGCGATCCCTTCTCAATGCCCAGGACTTCAGCCCACAGCTCACGCAGCACAGAGCGAATCTCTGCCGTGGTTGCAAGCTCGGGATTCACCACCCGGCCCGGGGCGCGTGCCTCGGTTCTCTCGAATTTCGGGAGTGCCCTGCGGTCAAGCTTGCCCGTCTGCTGGTTTATGGGAAGCTCGTCCAGTTCCATGTACCGGCTTGGCACCATGAAGTGCGGGAGGTATCGCTCCAGCAGATTCCGCAGGTCTTTGCTGGTGCCGCTCCTTGCGTCAAGACGCCAGGCGGCGCCCGGCTTGCGGACAACGTAAGCGATGAGGCGCTTGTTGGTCTCGTCCTCGGCTTCTGTCGTAACCACAGCGTCGAGCACGTCGCAATGCCTCCTGAGCACCTCCTCGATGCCGCTCAGATAGACGCTGTACCCCCTGATCTTGACCATCGAATCGTTGCGGCCGCTTATGGTTACCATCCCCTGATAATCAACCTCGGCCAGATCGCCAGTCGCGTAGTATCTCTTGCCGCCCATTTGAAGGAACTTCTGCCTGTCCAGGTCCTCTCTCTCCAGATAGCCTCTCGCCAGGCCCAGCCCGCCTATGTACAGCTCTCCCACCCCCATGGCAGCCAGTGAGGACTCTCCTTCCGGCAAGACCCTCACCGTCACGCCGTCCATGGGAAGCCCCACCGGACAGACGTCTCTCCCGTCCCAGTCGCACTCCTTCAGGTCGACAGTGCAGACGTCGTGGGTCTCGCATATGCTGTAGGTGTTCAGCACGCGGGCGGCGTCGGAAAGCACGTTCAACGCCTGCTCCACAAGGCTGGCCGTTACAACCTCGCCGTTCAGCCAGACAATCCGTAGAGACTCCAACTGCCGTCGCAGGTCTCCGGGGTCTGCCGAGTTCAGGACGCCCTGCAACAGGGACGGAGTGAACAGGACCTCGGATATGCGGTTTTCGGATATGAACTCGGTCAGGGCCCGCGGCAGGAAGATAACCTCGTCAGGAATCACGTAGACCGTCCCTCCCCTGAGCAGCGGGCGGAGGAACTCCCAGATGAAGAAGATATTGCAGGCAACCCTGTCGCCAACCTGGTAGGAGCTGAACTTGTATCGCCCGAAGTAGGACGATACGACGGCGCCGTGGGTCTGCATCACTCCCTTGGGATCGCCGGTGGTGCCGGAGGTGTACGGCACGAACGCCAGGTTCTCGCCGGTGACGACCGGAGCGTCCGACTCAGACTGGAACGTGCTCCAGGACGGGTCGCTGTCCAGCGCCAGTACGTGGACGCCGTCGCCCAGACCGGAGCGGGAGACGTGCTTCGATTTGGTTATCACGGCCTTCGGCTTTGCCTCTGCGACAATGGCCTTCAGCAGATGGTCCGGTGAGTCCAGTTCCAAGGGCACAAACGCGGCACCGGCCTTGAGCGCCCCGATGCAGGCAACCACGTACTCCGAGCAGGTCTCCATAAGGACGCCCACCCGGTCGTCGGGCAACACTCCGTAATGGCGGAGATAAGCCCCAAGGGAATCGGTTGCCTGGTCAAGCTCCGAGTACGTTAGCTGCTCGCTGCCGGACACCACCGCGATTGCGTCCGGAGTCTCGGCGGCCTGAGCCTTGAACAAACCGTGTATGCACGCATCCGTCGCAATCATGATGGAACGCTCAATCCAGAAAAGCTGGCGGGGGAACTACCCAGGCTCCTAGTATACGATTAGGCGCAGGATAAGTAAACTCGGAAGCGCCGACTCCCGGCTAAGCTGCCAGCCGAAACCCGAGGCTGAATACCCGCAGAAAGTCTGCTCAATATATGCCGGGCAGAATCCGGTACTTCACCCGCGCCCGATACTCCGCCCACTTCTCTGCGCCGTACTTCTCGGCGCAGGCGGTGTCGTCCTGACGCTGACGCCATGTGAACAGAGAGGTGATGAATACGAAGTAGGTCCAGGCCCAGGGGTTTGTGAAGTAGCCGAATACCAGGCCTATCGAGAAGGAGAGGAACCCCTCGCCCAGGTAGTTGAAGTGCCGGGCGAAACCCCACAGGCCGCTGCACAGGATCTTCCGCTCGCCGGCCTCAATGTACCTGGGCTCTATGAGGCCGAGGAACTTGCGGTCGGGCCATCGCTTGAACGTGTACTTCTGCATGTTGGCGCCGCGCGAGATGCCCCATCCGACCAGGAACAGCGCAACTGACACCGCGAGCCATACATTCGTCCATGCCGACGAGAAGCCGGGGGCCGGGTACGCGGCCATGCCCCACAGCGGGAGGATGTACAGCCAGCCGTAGATCACAAGGCCACCCCATATCAGCTTCATACCGAGGCGTTCGTGAATCAGGTCGTAGGTATACAGCTGGACGCGCTCAAAGACGAAGTAGTCCATGACGTAGAAGGTAAGGAACCCCGCGTACAGAAAAACGCCCGGGTTGAAGTCCTCGCCAAAGCGGTCGTAGTGGTACGCGGCCCCAGACAGGGCGTTGAGGGACAACATAGTCCCGCCGACAAGATACAAATACATCTTCAGGTCAAAGCGCTCGTTGAAGAACGGCAGCTCCAGGGCGCGCCCTTCCCAAAAAGCGAGGAACGAGTTCTTTATGCTGCCTTGCGGCTGGCTGAACACCGCGTAGATTGAGAAGAAAAAGCAGAAGACCGTCCCACCGGCCACGGCGTAGATGGAGGACCGGTAGAACCAGTCGCGTGGCATCCCGGTGAGCTCGAAGGCCCAGACTATCTGCGCAATTACAAACACCAGAATGCCGTTGAGCTTGTAGTTGCGAGGTTGGCCTGTCTCCGGGTTGATGACGTAGCCCGTAACCCGCCTGCCCGGCAGTATGAACTGCACCAGGAAGAACACGGCAAAGATCGCGAAGGGGGTGAAGAATCCCGCAATCGCCTCCGTGCGGGAAAGCTCAAAGAGATGCTCAATACCAAGCCATTCAATCATGACCGAGCTCCCTTACCTCCGTTTACGAGGTAATTATAGGTAAGGGCGCTCAGAAGGTCAACAACACGCAGCAAGCACGTCACCGAATTACCCCCACGTACCGCGCCTCACCACCTTGGGCGAGTCGAATGCGCCGGTGCGTTGCCCAGCCGCACCTATGCGTGGTAGACTTCGGCGAAGCAGAAGAGGTGACCCCGATCATGAATTCATTAGCCAATCCCGGCCTGGTCTGCGTAGCAGTAGATATGCACGTCTGCCCGTTATCGGGGAGAACGTAGCGCTCGGCCATTTGCAGCTCCGAGAGCCTCCCCGAAACGGGAGGCTCTTTAAGTTTAGAAGGGGACACTGAACGGTCTGTCTATGGGTGAGTCAGGAGGGTACAAATGACGGAGTGGTTTGAGGACGAGAGTTTCTGGAATACGCTGTTTCCGTTTATGTTTTCTGAGAGGAAGTTTGAAGCCGCGAAGGATGAAGTAGCGGGAATTCTAAACCTTGTGAACCTGGTGGAGGGTGATGTCATGGACCTTGGCTGCGGGCCGGGCCGTAGTTCCGTAGCGCTTGCAAAGGAGGGGTTCCATGTTACCGGCGTGGACCTCTCTCCCTCCCTCCTGCAAAAGGCTATGGGTCTAGCCCAGGCGGAGAGCGTCGATGTTGAGTGGGTGCAAGATGACATGCGCCACTTCATTCGTCCGGAGACATTCGACCTGGTCATCAACATATTCACGTCATTCGGTTACTTCGACGACAAGAACGACGATCTTGTGGTTCTGCGGAACATTCACCAGAGCCTCCGCGAGGGAGGCGCACTTGTGATGGAACTCATGAGCAAGGAGGTGCTGGCCAGGGGATTCCTGCCAACTTCTTCCGAAGAGCTGGCAGACGGCAGGCTGCTCGTCGAGCGGCGTGAGGTATGCGAGGACTGGACTCGTCTCAGGAATCAATGGACCGTCATCGAAAATGATAAGGCCACCACATTCCGGTTCGAGCACACCGTCTACTCAGGCCAGGAGTTGAGGGACAGGCTGCTTGACGCCGGATTCGGTGACGTAAAGCTCTTCGGCGGCCTAGACGGCAGCGAGTACGGCCTGAACGCGCGCCGGCTGGTGGCCGTGGCTCGGAAACTATGACGGCCTGAATCAGCCCAAGAAAAGCCGACCGGGAAAGGAGTTGACTCCCTTCCCGGTCATCTAGCCAGTTAGGCGGGATTTCTAGCCGGGGATCCAGGCGCTCCAGACCGACTCGTTGGCGTCAACTCACTCCTGGGCGGCCTGGCGCGGCGTGAGGTCGTTCTCCGTGAGGTTCAGAACCATCTCGTTCTGCTGCTCGTTGGTCATACGGAACGTGGAGAGGAAATCGTATGCCTCCGGGAACTCGTCCTGGAAACCCGGCCATGCCAGTTTGGCAACCTCGTCGGTTGGGAAGACGCAGTTGAAGTTGTCTCCGTCGGGGTAGCAGTCCGAGGTCCACTCCGGCATTTCAATCTGCACCAGGTTGTACTTGGCGTGCGCCCAGTGAGGCTCCCACAGGTACGTGAGGACGGGGTCTCCCCTCTCGAAGGCGGCGTCTATCTCAGCCAGGGCCGCGCCCTCTGACCCTGCGAACACAGGCTCGAACTCTGCGCCAAAGGCCTCAAGCCGCTTCTCGGGCTGCGTGTCCCACGCCGGGGTGAACTCCAGGAGTCTGCCCTTGGAGCCCGTATCGCTGGTCGCAAACACGTCCTTGTACTGGTTCAGGTCGCTCACGGTGCGGAGGTTTGGCGCGACGGCCTCAATGCCTCGCTCCGAGTCCCCGTTGATGACGTAGGATGGAACGTACCAACCCGTCTCACCCACTATGCCCACCGGCCCCACGCGCTGCACCCGCGCGTCTCCGGTGTTCACGTATTCATCCAGGAGCTCCGCGCTGTAGGAGGGCCAGTTGCAGCAGACGAAATGGAATTCGCCCGATTCGAGGCCGATGAAGAGGGGCTCCGAGTCCGCGGGCGCGAACCTGGCCTCGGGAATCTAAAGCGTTTCTTCCAAGGCGCCACAGACTTGCGGACAGCGTCTCTGGATTCCGGCCCCCGTGTCGGAGCACGAGGGCATGCTTTCGCCGGAATGACGGCCGGCGCGCGCCTTCCGCGATGACGCGACGGTTTATTCAAAAGTCTCCGAAGGCAGGAATCCAGGATCCCGCTCTTATTGGAAGCCCGCCAGTTTGAGTTGGACCGTCTCAGGCTGAATTTGCTTGTCCCGGCGGCCATCGAATCCGGAGACACCCACCCCAACCAGCCTGAACTTTCTCTCCTGGCTCAGCGCCGCGTCAAGCAGGGCTCCGGCCGTGCGCGCTATTTCCTCCGCGGAGTCCACCGGCTCCGAAAGGGTCTTCTGCCTGGTCAGCGTGGTGAAGTCCGCAAGCCGCAGCTTGAGCTTCACAGTACGCCCGCGCAGGGCGCTTTCACTCAGCCCACGCGCAACGTCCTGGCTCAGCCTGCTCACCATCTCCAGCAGCTCGTCGCGGTCGCCGGTGTCCTGGGTAAAGGTGCTCTCGGAGCTTATCGACTTCGTTTCCCTCTCGACCACGACCGCGCTGTCGTCGTCGCCCAGCGCGAGGGAGCGTATGCGGCTGCCAGTCCTGCCGAACATGCGAGTAAACCACTCGTCCGTCTGCGACGCCAGGTCTCCGACGGTGTGGATGCCCTCGGCGTTGAGGCGCTCCACCGTCTTGGGCCCCACGCCCCACAGCCGGCCCACCGGCAACGGCGCAAGGAAGTCCCGCTCCGTACCCGGCGGAACGACCGTGAAGCCGTCCGGCTTGTCAAAGTCTGAGGCTATCTTAGCCACGGACTTGCTGGTGGCGACGCCCACGGAAATGGCAAGCCCAAGCTCTTCCTTGACTCGCCTCTTGAGCTGCAACGCTATGTCTACGGCATCTCGCCCGGTCGCAACCAGAGCGGTGACGTCCAGGTACGCCTCGTCCAGGGAGAGCGGCTCCACCAGGGGCGTGTACTCGCGAAAGATGGCCCTCACCCGGCGGGACACCTCCCGATATCGGCTGAAGTTGGCAGGCGTTCTCACGGCGTCCGGGCAGAGCCTGAGGGCGGTGCGCATGGGCATGGCTGAGCGGACGCCGAATCGCCGCGCCTCGTATGACGCCGAGGCCACCACGCCTCTATCTTCAGGGCTTCCGCCCACAACCACGGGCCTGCCGCGTAAGCCAGGGTTGTCCAGCTGCTCTACGGAGGCGTAGAAGGCGTCGAAGTCGGCGTGAATGATCTGCCGCATGTGCGGACCTCCTGTAGACGCTATTCTACAACAGGCGAGTCATCCAGAGCCGTCTCTCTGCCCTGCCCTTCACCAGCATTACGCCGATGACCACCAGCCACACGAAGAAGGCCACGCCTGATATCCGGTGTATTATGGTTGCGGCGTCAACCCATACCAGCTGCATTGTGACGCCTATCAAGACTGACGCCAGCGCAATACGTTTTAACGCGCCGTTTGCGTTCCAAAGCACCGGAGTAGAGGCCACCAGCGCCAGGCCCGCGGCGGCGAACCCCACCTTGCCGGTGAACCACCGCAGAAAGGCCCAGGTCTCCGTTGAGGAGCCAATGGCGTCCATGGATACGGCCCCAGGCGCGGCAGCGGCCAGCGCGAGAGCGCACGCGCCCGACGCCGCCGTGTACAGGCCCGACGTGGCAAACAGCAGAGGGACAAGGGGCGCGCCAAGCCCTTCCCGGCCCCCCGTCCTCCACAGGAACAGGGCCGCGGCTATCAACGTAAGGCCGGAGATGAGCCGAGCAAGCCCGGTGAGGCTGTACATGGCCTTGTTGGCCTCAATAGCGCGCAGCGACTCCAACAGAGTGGGCTGGTCGGCGTCCGCGGCTACGCGTGAGTAGACCATCACCAGGGTGGCAGCCGCCGTAAGCAGCAGGAACGCACCCGCCCTGTGGGCCGCGTGGGTCCCCAAGCGGCCCGCCTCCTCCTCTGCCGGTTCGCCTGATCTGTTCATTAAAGGTATGTCCTCCAGCCTCAGTCCACGATAATGACGTCGCCGTCGCGGAGGGCCCTGAACAGCATCTTGTTGTCTATGAAGAACTCCACTGCCCTATCAATCCGCGCCGATTCCTCGTGGTCAGACCTGTAGTGCGGGGCAATGCAGTAATCGATCAGGGACACCCCGTCCCAAATCACCTGGCCCCCATATCCCTCCGGGACCTCGTGCGGGTCGTCTACAAGATCGATGCCCCTCAGCGTTGGGGCCAGTACGCAGACCCCTGCGCTGTAGCCTGCATAGACAAAGGAATTGTTGGCCCTGTTGTCCGCCAGGAATCCATCCAGTCCGCTCTGGGCCATTGCCCTTCTCAAGACAAAGGTGTTGCCGCCAATAACCCAGAGCAGGCCAAAGGCGGGTGCCTTCTCTTTGAGAAGCTCAGGCTTCCCAAAGTACAGTCGCAGGTCAAACTCCTCAGCCTCAAGTCCCATCTGGTTGAGAGCGCTAATCTCTCTGTTGATGGTCGCCTGCTTTCTCTCGGAGTCGCCGGAGAAATCCAGCGCATTGAATATCACGGCTGCCCGTTTGTTGTCCGGGAGCATGGACGCCAGCTTGTCAGCCTCGCTGCCCAGTCCGTTGGATGAGAGATACAACTTCATGGCCTTGCCTTGTGACTCATATTCCTTTCTCCTAACGGGACTTACGGCAGCGGTGATTGAAATCCTTGCGCCCCCGCCTATTTTAAGAGAAACTAGGCGAGAAAACCAACGGCTCAAGAACCACCATGCTCCATGAATAGAACGCTGGAAGTCCTGGCAGTCGCTTCGCGCCTGGGTGTTACGTCCTTTGGCGGCCCTGTGGCGCACATAGGCTACTTCCGGGATGAGTACGTTGTCAGGCGCAAATGGCTTGACGAAGAGAGCTTTGCTGAGCTCATCGCCCTCTGCCAGTTCCTGCCCGGCCCGGCCAGCAGCCAGCTGGGGATAGCCGTAGGCATCAGGCGAGCGGGGCTTATCGGCGGGTTCATGGCGTGGCTGGGCTTCACGCTGCCTTCTGCGGTTGCGCTGATGCTGTTCGCGTACGGCGTCCACGAGTTCAGCGGAGAGGTGGGCGACTGGCTGCACGGCCTGAAGATAGTGGCGGCCGCGGTTGTCGCCTTCGCCCTGTGGGGCATGGGGAGAAACCTCACCCCGGACAGACAGCGAATCACCATAGCCGTCATTGCGGCTGCCGTGGCGCTCTCGACGGGAGGCCTGGCGGCGCAGCTGTCAGTAATCGCCGGCGGGGCTGTGCTCGGCCTCATTTTCCTGCGGGCGCCGGAAGTCCAGCCCGGCGCCGAAGCCCCCGCGCAAGGCGGCGCGCGCATCGGGGCCGTGGCGCTGGTACTGTTCTTCATCATCCTGTTTGCACTGCCCGTAGCCAGCAGCCTCACCGACGATACGCTCATTGCCGTCACGGACAGCTTCTACAGGTCGGGATCGCTCGTGTTCGGCGGGGGCCACGTAGTGCTGCCTCTGCTGGAGGCGGAGGTCGTGCCGCCGGGCTGGGTGACCAAGGACGAGTTTCTGGCGGGGTATGGCGCGGCCCAGGCCGTTCCCGGCCCGCTGTTCACCTTCTCGTCCTACCTGGGCACGGTGATGGACGCGACGAATCCGAGGTGGGTGGGAGGGCTGGTGGCGCTCCTGGCGATATACGTGCCGTCCTTCCTGCTGGTCACGGGAGTGCTGCCCTTCTGGGAGCGGCTGAGGGGCTTCACCCTGGTCAGACGAGGGCTTATCGGCGTGAACTCGGCCGTGGTGGGCCTGCTGCTTGCCGCTCTCTACGACCCGGTGTGGACCAGCGCAATCAAGGCGCCGGAGGACTTTGCCCTGGCGGTGGGCGCGTTCGCGCTCCTGGCCTTCTGGAGAACCCCGCCGTGGATTGTCGTGCTGCTCACGGCGGCCGTAGGCGCGCTGATTGCGTTGCAGTAGAGCGAGCGGCATCGCCCCTGCTACCGGCAAGCCTTTGACGACTAGCGTCGTGCAGGCATACGGATCCCCAGAAGCAGCAAAGCCCCCGATGCGTTGAGGACCGCCAGCATAAGAAACGCTATCTGGTATGAGCCAATGTTGTCGTATACCAGCGCTGCAACAATGGGAGTGACCACTACGCTTACGCTGCTGATGGGGTCCATGAGCCCGGCAAGTCTGGAGAAGTTCTCCCTGCCGAACACCTCCGCTCTCAGGACGGTCATCAGGGTGCCGCGAGCCCCGAAAGCTACTCCAAATATCGATGCAAACACCATAACCTCGGTCATGGACGTGGCAAAAGCCAGAATCGTAACCGAGACCCCCTGTAGGATGAACGCCGTGGCCGTCACTTTACGGGGTCCCAGCCAGTCGCCCAGGAATCCGCCTATCACCCGGCCCGGCGCGGCCACGGCAAGTGTGTAGGTGAGCACGCCTGCCGCCGCCAGTTCATCTATGCCTATGTCAACCAGCGCCGGTATCTGGTGGACCTGGAGCGCGCCCCATGCCGTTATCCCCGCGGAGTGAGACAGTGCCAGGAACCAGAAGCTGCGGTCTCGCAACGACTGGCCGACGGTGAGGCCCGTCTCGCTTTGCTCCGAGCCACCCGACTCTGAAGCTGCCTCGCTGCCGTCGGTCCGCTTTCCGTCCGGGAGGTATCCATACCTCTCCGGGCCTTCTCTCATCACCGCCGCCAGGGGAACGCCAATGATAATTGTGGCGACTCCCACGGCAAGCGTGGTTGGGCGCCACCCGTAATAGAGGATTGACCAGGTGAAGGCGGGTATGAGGAGCGCCCCGAAACTCCCGCCCAACTGGTAGATGGAAATGGCTCTCCCACGCCAGGCGTTGAACCAGTTTATAAGGACGGTGACTATTGGGAGGAATCCGGCTACGCTCTGTCCAAGGGTGATCAGAAGGAAGGACGCGTAGAAGTGGTAAATGTTCTGAGAAAAGCTCAGGACTACAAAGCCCGCCCCGAATACGACCCATCCGCCCATCATGTACCTGCGGGGCCCTATCCAGTGAATGAGATAGCCTTCAAGGGGCCCCGTCAGCCCGCCTTCAAGCCTTCTAAGGGAGAACGCGACCGTGATTGCGGTTCGCGTAACTCCAAACTCCCTCTGAAGTGGCAGGAACAGCGCCTGCGCGCCGGTGTTGAACACAGCCGACTGAATGGTGCTTGCCATCGTCGCGGCTGCAACGATCCACCATCCATAGAAGACGCGCGGTCGTGTTGAGGGAGCCGATTCTTCTGAGGTACTAGGCCTTACACCCTGGCTGCCTCTACTTGGAGGGTCGGGGTCCAAAGGTCTTCAATTTCTCCTGTGGAGTCCTCCGACCTACCGCCGGAGGGCTGGGATAAGGGCCCGTTGTTTCCTGGACGTGACCCTTGCTTGAAGCAATATACTACATTTTGTATGCTCCTGTCACCTAAGAGATGTCCACCAACCCCAAGAGACACATTGACGGCTTCTCACCCATATCAACCAAATATATAATCGAACAATGCTATCTAGTGTGAGCCAAACGCCATCCGCGTCCTGGACGGCCCGCGTTCCCTTCTTCTACGGGTGGGTCATACTCGTAGTCTGCGCCCTGGGCATGTTCACCTCCGGCCCCGGCCAGACCTACGGCGTCTCGGTCTTCGTAAACCCCATCATCGAGGAGACGGGTTGGTCCCGGACAAGCGTGTCCGGGTTGTACACCGCGGGCTCGCTCACGGCGGCGGCGGCCATGTTCCTGGTGGGCCGGCTGCTTGACCAGTACGGCGCGCGGAAGGTGCTTCCGGTGGTGGTGGTACTTTTTGGTTTCGCGCTGGTATTCATCAGCCTGGTCTCTCAACAATGGCACCTCTTCGTGGGATTCGCGCTCATCCGGATCCTGGGCCAGGGGTCTCTCACGCTGATTCCCACCACCGTGATTGCCGTCTGGTTTGTGCGCCTCCGAGGCAGGGTGATGGCGCTGAACTCCCTTGGGTCGGTGGTGAGCCAGGCCGCGTTTCCTCCGCTTATCACCATTCTGATCTCGGCCTACGGCTGGCGAAGCGCCTGGGTGGTCCTTGGCGTGACTGTCTGGCTGCTGATGCTCATGCCGGCCGTTCTGCTGATTCGCAGGACGCCGGAGTCCGTGGGACTTCTGCCGGACGGAGACTCCCTTCAGTCCGATGGCCAGATGCCGTCAGTCCTTGAGGACGAGGTCAATTTCACCCTGCCTCAGGCGCTCAGGACCCGCGCCTTCTGGCTGCTCATCTTCGCCGGTTCATCCCAGTCGCTGATTGGCACTGCGCTTGTGTTTCACCACGTGTCAGTGATGGACAGCCTGGGGCTGGACGCCGTGGTCGCGGCCTCGGCGCTCAGCGTAATTGCGCCCGGGGCCCTTTCAGGGACCTTCACGGCGGGCTTCCTGTGCGACAGATTCCCAAACAGGTTCGTCCTGACGGGCGGCCAGCTGGTCCTGGTCCTGGCTATGCTGCTGACCTTTGTGATGGCGGAACCGTGGCACGCGATTGTCTACGGGGTTCTGCTGGGGCTGGCGGGCGGTACTCTAATGACCTCTGCGGCGGTCATCTGGCCCAACTACTACGGGCGCACCCACCTGGGCGCCATACGCGGTGTGGTCACCGCAGGCATGGTGGCGTCCGCCGCCCTTGGCCCACTGCCCTTCGGGTTCCTGTTCGACATCTCGAACAGCTACACCCTGGCCGTGACGATTTTCCTGGCCCTGCCCGTGGCTTGTGCGATAGCGGCCCTCGCGGCCACTCCTCCACGGAAGTGAGAAAACCGAAAGAGATTACATCAGGCCGAAAAATGGCGCCAGATTCTTGACATTCTGCCGCTGTTTGCTTATTTTATACCGCACAAGGCGAGGTATATCCGCCAATGGCGTGATACACCAGACCCTGACTAATCTTAAGAAAGGAGATCAGATGCTGCAACAGCACGACGTCCACGAATGCCACGGTCACGAGCATCACGGCGACGAGCCCGGTCACGTCCACGACGAGCACGAGTGCGACGAGCATGAGCACCACGCGGAAGAGCACGCTCATTCGTCCCATGAGTGCGACACGCACGAGCATCATGGCGATGAGCCCGGCCACGTCCATGACCCGCACGAGTGCGATGACCACGAGCATCACACTCACGCAGCTTAAGCGTGAGCGGTCTCTGACTTAGTTCAGACCCCCAAGCCTCTGGCGCTTCGGGGGTTCTTCTTTTGATACTGAGTACCGCTTACAGGCAGAGCATCGCTTGGAGTAGTCTTACAGAATCGTTGGCCCGTTGAGGAAGCCCGTACTACCTGGCGGATCGCGACGTGGCCACCAGGTGGTCCACGTGATGCTGCTCAGTGCAATCCCCTGCCGACCGCTCCAACTGAATGGTTACGTGCCCAATGCCGTGGTGGCGCTTGGCTATGTCATGCATACGGTCCAGGATGTGGTCATCGCTTCCGGTGTAAGAGGGGTCCATGAGTATGTGGGCAGTGAACGCCTCATTTCCGGAAGTAATGGTCCAGACGTGGACGTCGTGGATTAAGGTCACGCCCTCAACCTCTTCAAGGTCGCTGCAGAGCTTGTACACGTCTATGTGCTTTGGCACCCCTTCCAGGAGCACGTTCATCACCGTAACCAATAGGCCCCTGGTGTTCCACACAATAAACAGCGCTATCAGGACGCTGAGAATGGGATCTACCAACGCCCAGCCGGTGGTGAGGATTATCACTCCCGATACTATGACGGCTACGGACCCGAGAAGGTCGGCCAGGACGTGCTGGAAAGCCCCCTCCACGTTCACGCTGTGCTCCGACGAACGGTGAAGTATCCACGCGGCCGCAATGTTTATCAGAAAGCCACCCGTACCCACAATCAGCACCACCGATCCCTCCACGTGCACGTCTTCAGTAAAGGCGCGATGGTAAGCCTCAAAGAGAATCCAGCCGGCTATCAGCCATAGTCCAAAGGCGTTGGCCATGGCAGCCAGCACCTCGGTGCGATAGTACCCGAAGGTCCGCTCTGGAGAGGCTTCCCGGCCGCCGATCCACATCGCCACCAGCGCCATGACAATGGCCGCTGCGTCCGTGAGCATGTGTCCGGCGTCGGCCAGCAGGGCCAGGCTGCCCGATACGATGCCCCCTATAACCTCGGCCACCATGTAGGAGGATATCAGCACCAGGGCGATAATCAGGCTGCGGCGGCTGGCTCCTCGCAGGTCGTGAGCGTGGTCATGGCCTTCGTGGTCATGGCCTTCGTGGCCGTGACCGGAGTGGTCGTGGCCCTCATGATCGTCGTGATCATCGTGGTCATGCCCGGCGTGAGCGTCATGGTCATGGCCGGCGTGGGCGTCGTGGTCATGGCCCGCGTGGGTATCATGGTCATGGCCGGCGTGGGCGTCGTGGTCGTGGCCCGCGTGGGCATCGTGGTCGTGGCCCGCGTGGGCGTCGTGGTCATGGCCCGCGTGGGCGTCGTGATCATCGTGGGTATCATGATCGTGGTCGTGACCCGAATGCCCTGATTCTCTGCGTCCGCTCTCCGGCATGCTACAAAACCTCTGGTGAGAAATTATAGCACATCAAATCGCGAAGCACCCACAGTATTCGTGCTAATTCGCCGCGTTCCCGCTTGGCAGGTGGCTTATTCCAGCACACGCAGAGCGCCCGGGACGTACATCCGTCGGAGCTTTCTAACCGTGAATACCGGCGCAACCGCAACGGCAAGAACCCCCGCCGCCAGGACGGCAGCCGTCTGCGGGAAGTTTACCGCAAGGCTGATGCCCATGTCCGGGTAGCTCTCAGGCACCAGCGCCAGGATCATCCAGAGCAGCAGGCCGTAGCCGAGAACCACGCCCATCAACGCAGCGAGAACGCCCAGGACCAGGCCCTCCAAGGCAAGGCTGCCGAGCACTCTCCGCGCCGTCACGCCGAAGGCGAACATGGTGGCGTGCTCTCGCACCCGCTCATCGGAGTTGATGTTGGCAGTGTTGAAGGCTATCAGCAGCGCCAGGCCCAGCACGAAGCCCTCAACTATCAGGTAGATGGTGGAGGCCTGCTCGAAGAGGTCCCGGACCGCTTTGGTCGACTCGGACAAGCCCTGGACTGTGGCCACCCCCGGCGCTCCGAACATGGCCCGCTTGACGTCGCTCAGCCCCCGGCCCTCCGCCGGCGCTGCGGTGACGACGTTGGCCAGCCCCTCCAGGCCCGCTATGCCTGCATGGCGTATGTCCACGTAGGCGTTGAATCGCAGCGGGTGCGGGTGAATCGCGATTACGGGAATACTGCTGGTCTGGACTGCGAAGGACCCGGCTGAGGTCCGCAGCGGATGGGTGAGTCTCACCGTGTCGCCGACGCCCACGCCCAGGTCAGAGGCGGCCTTGCCGGCCAGCACGATGCCCGGTTCACCCACGACAAGCGCCCCCTCCACCGCCGTTGGCTTCCACAAGTCGCTCCCAAAGTCTATGAAGTGGACGCTCAGGTCCAGCGCGCCGTCGCCCAGACCGAACTCCAGTCCCTCCTGGGCGCTCTCGAAGTCGACGAAGCCGGTGGCGGCGTCACTGCTGTCGTCTTGAGAATGGGCCGTTCCTGATATTATCAGCCCGCGCTCGGCGGCCCTCAGCGCCTCGCTTCCGGCAACGCCGCCAACCACGGACGAGTCCGCGGGATAGAACGAGTCCAGTCGCACAGAGAGTCGGTCCGGCTCGTCGCCCAGCAGCTCCTTGTCACCCTCCTCCAGGGTGTAGAGGAACGAGTCCCGGAGGCCAACCACGCTGACGAGTATGGCGAGCACGGTCATGAGGGCGAATAGGGTGAGGAACGTGCGTCTCGGGGCCCTCACCAGGTTGCGTATGGGCATCCGGCCAAGGCTGCCGCCGGGCAGTGGCAGGCGGCTGATGATGGGGGCAAGCCCGCCGCCACGCGCCGCCAGGTGGCCCGTCCTTATGGCCTCAACGGGCCTGACGCGGGTGGCTCGATAGACGGGCCAGAGGACGGCCACTATCGGCAGAACAAAGCCTATTCCCACCACCCTGGCAAAGATTCCAGTCTGAAAGGGCGTCAGGAATACGGGCAGCGCGACAAAGGTCTCCAGCACCCCCGACATGAGCTCCGATATCAGCAGCCCAACGCCTATGCCAAAGACCACGCCCAGGACGGCAATCTGGACCCCCACGAGAAGGGGCCGCATGGCTATGGACGCAGGGGGCACGCCAAGGGCCATCAGGGTGCCTATCTCCCGCCGCTGGGCCTCCACCATGCGGGCGGCAAAGTTCAGCGCCGCAAAGGCGGAGCCCGCAAAGAGAATAACCGCCAGGACGTTGTACACCTGCTGGTCTCCCTCCGGGTCCCTGGTGAGAGCCAGGTAGGAGGCGTTGTCCTCTCTGCGACTCAGATTGACGTGGGTGTCCGGGTGGCGCGCCATAATCTCGTTGAGCAGCGCCGTCTCCAGGGCGTCCAGGTCAGTCCCGGCATCGACGGTGAGCACAAGGTCGTTGACCTGGCCGTCGCTGCCGGACAGCTTCTGAGCCGTCTCCAGGGACGTGAAGACAACGGCCAAATTGGCCTGGCCAAAGAAGCTGCCCTCCTCCACAACCACGAAGTACTCCGGTGATACGGCATGGCCCACGTACCGGGCAGGCTCACCGCCGCCTCCCAGCCATATGTCGCCCTGCTCCGGCAGATTGTAGAAGACTCCGAAGTTGCGCTCCAGGAGCGCCACCGGCTCCCCGAACTCCGTCTCCTCTATGCCCCGACCCGCGACGGGCACGACGCCGTTCACGCCGGGGCCGCCGTTGGACATGTCCACGCCCACAACCCTGCCCGGCACGAATATGGAGCCGTCCGGGCCAACAACCTCCACCTGCGTCTGGAAGATGAGACGTTCCGCCGCGGCCTCCACCCCATCGACGTTCTCCGCAATGGCCGCAAGGGAACCCTGGGGAAGTAGGCCGTCCCCGCCGAGCCGCCCGCGGACGTCGTACATATTGGTCATCTCAAGGCTGGCGTCGTTGGAGGCGATGCGCCACTGGGTGACGCTGCTGAGGCCGGCAAACAGGCCGGTCCCAATGGCAAGCATAAGGGCGATGCCCGCCACCTGAATCCAGCGGGCCCTCACGTCCCTGAGCGCCCAGCGTAATCGAAGGGCCAGCATCCTCAATACCTACCAGTGCAGTTCCGAGAGGCTCGTCTTCCCGCCCGGCGGAGGGCCGTCGCTGACCACGTGTCCGCTGCTCATCTCAACCACCCTGTCGGCGATGCGCGATATCTCCCTGTTGTGGGTGACCACCAGCACGGCGCGGTCGGCGGACGCCTGGGCAATGAGAAGCTCCAGTATTTGCGCCCCTGTGCGGAAGTCAAGCTCGCCGGTAGGCTCGTCGGCCAGCAGAATGGGGTTGCCGGTGCCCAGGGCCCTGGCAATGGCGACGCGCTGCTGCTCGCCGCCGGACAGCTCGTGGGGAAAGTGGTTGGTCCGGTGGCCCAGGCCCACGGCCTCAAGAACGGACTCCGGCGGCGTGACGCCACGCTTACCGGCCACGTCCATGCCGAACTCGACGTTCTCCAGGGCGGTCAGCCCCGGGAAGAGGTTGAAGCTCTGGAAGATGAAGCTGACCGTCTGACGCCGGAGGGCAAAGAGCTCGGAGCGGGAGGCGGCGGTGATGTCGCGCCCTCCCACGGTTACCTTGCCGGAGGTGGGCGTGTCAAGCGCGCCGATGATGTTCAGCATTGTGGTCTTGCCGCTCCCGGAAGGCCCCAGGACAACCACGAACTCGCCGCCGGCCACCTGCAGGTCAACGCCGTCCAGCGCCCGCACCTCCACGGGGCCAATCTGGTAGTGCTTGGATACTCCGCTCAGCTCTATCAATACTAAGCTCTCGCCTCTTCAATAGTAGTGGCCAAACGACTTGGACACTATAGCACATCATATAAAGCGCTGGTCAGCCAAAGAGGAAAAGCCTAGGCACAGAGAAGGTTCATAGCCTGTGAAGTTACGCCAAACGGTGTGAGTAAGATTGGAACGGGGTTGAGAGTACCGGCCAGTCGCCCCTACACGGCCCGCTGGGGCGTAAATCCCCTCTTAACGACAGCCGCCGCCGCAAACATCGTGGTAGCAACCAGGGCCATAGCGGGGCCGGAGGGCAGGTCGGCGTAGAATGAGAGGTACAGGCCGGTCACCGCCGACGCAGAGCCTACGAGCGCCCCTACGACCATGACTCCCACAAATCTCCTTGCCAGCAGGTAAGCGGTTGCCGCGGGCGTTATGAGCATCGCCATCACCAGCACAATGCCCGCCGCCTGAATGCCTATGACTATGACCAGCGCAAGGAGGGCCAGGAGCACGTACTCCACCAGCCCGGTCTTGATGCCGACCACGGACGCGCCCACCTCGTCAAAAGTGGTGTAGACAAGCTGGCGGTGAAAGGCGTACAGCCCCAGCAGGACCAGCGCGGTAAGGCCCAGGGAGATGTAGACGTCCGTCTGGGACACGCCGAGCACCTGCCCCAGCAGCAGGTCTTCAATGTTGATGGTGATGTTGGTGGCCCTGGAAAGCATGACAAGGCCCAGGGCGAACATGCCGGCGAAGATTATGCCTATGGACGTGTCTTCGCTAATGCCGGTCCGACGGCTTACGGTGCCCATCAGCAGCGCAATCAGGATTCCGGCGGGCACGGCGGCAAAGAAGGGGCTGATCCCCAGGAGGAAAGCGACCACCATGCCGGGCAGCACGGAGTGGGCAAGGGCGTCACCCATGAAGGCGCGCCCGCGGGTTATGACGTATGCGCCCAGCACGGGGCACATCACCCCAACAAGCACCGAGACCACCAGCGCCCTCACCATGAACCCGTACTGGAACGGGTCTGTTATGAAGTCCACTACGCCCCTCGCTCGTGGGAGTGCGGGGCATAGTGATCGGGTGCGAACTCAATCCCGTGGGAGCCGTAGAGCTCCTCAAACACCTCCGCCGTGAACACCTCTCCCGGAGGGCCGCAGGCGCAAACGTGGTGGTTGATGCACAGGCACTGGTCAAAGCGCTGCGCCAGATTGGTGAGATCGTGAGTTGCCAGCATCACCACTTTGCCCTCGTCTCGCAGCGACTGAAGCACCTCCACAATCCCCTCCTGGGCGCCCACGTCCACGCCGCTGAACGCCTCGTCCAGCAGGATGACGCTGGCCTCCTGCGCCAGGGCCCGGGCGATGAACACCCTCTGGCGCTGGCCGCCAGAGAGCTCGGTAATCCGATCAGAGCGATGCTCCCACATCGCCACGCGCTCCAGGCACGCCCTGACCATCTCTTTGTCTTTTCTACCCGGTTGGCGGAACCACCTTATGTTCAAGGTGCGCCCCATTGTCACCACGTCCAGGACTGTGGCCGGAAAGGTCCAGTTGATCCTGTCGCGCTGTGGCACGTAGGCCAGCGCGCCCTTAGCGGACGCCGCTCCATTCAGCTTGATTCTGCCACTGGCTATTGGCAGCGTACCGGCAATGGCGCCGAATAGCGTGCTCTTGCCCGCCCCGTTGGGGCCGAGGACTCCCATCAAAGTGCCCTCGGCCACGTCAAAGGTCACGTCCGTCAAGGCAATGTGCCCACCGCGCACTACGGTCAAGTCTTCAACGGTTATGCACGGTTTCGGGGTAGCCATTTCCAGGTCCTTTACTACGGGGTTGTCTTTGAACGCCTGATATGAAATCCCTTTAGCTCAGCGCCTCCACTATACGCTCCACGTTGGTCCGAAACATCCCGACGTAGGTCCCGGCGCCGCTGCCCTCATCGCCCAGGGAGCCTGAGTAGAGCCTCACAAGCGCGGTGCCGGTCTCGGTAGCCACGGTCTGGGCCAGCCGCTCGCTCACCGTTGTCTCCCCGAAGATGACCTTTGCTCCGGACTCCTCTATGTCGTGTATCAGCTCAATCAGGTCCTCAGCCGAAGGCTCAACCTCTGTGGTTATGCCCAGGATTACGCCCACAACCTCAAAACCGTACAGCAGAGCAAAGTAGCCAAGGCTGTCGTGAGAGGTCACCAGCAGCCTGTCGGCCTCGGGTATAGCTTCCACCTGCGACTGGGTCCAGGCGTGAAGCTCGTCAAGCTGCCGTTCGTAGTCGGCGGCGTTCTGAAAGTAGATACTTGCGCCGTCAGGGTCTATGGTCGAAAGGCGAGTGGCTATGTCATCCACCGCCACCTTGACGCGAATGGGGTCAAACCAGAAGTGGGGGTCTTCAAGGCCGTGGCCGTGGCCCTCGTGCGCATCCTCGCCATGGCCGGCAATCTCTTCAATCGATTCTATTGCGTCGTCAGCGCTCAACTGGCCGGCGTCCACCTGATCCAGAATGGCCTCCACCATGGCAGGCGGCTCGTCTTCCCCCTCCTCCTCACCGTGATGTTCCTCTTCCAGCCCTTCAAGCAGCTCCCTGATCTCCTCTACTCCCTCCTCGGCGCTTATCTCGCCCTCCTCCACCTCGTGGATAATGTGCTCCAGATCCTCCAAAAACTCCACCTCTTCAATGTGGGTCTCTGCGAACTCAATGGGATCGATTAGCTCCGCCAGCTCCACAATGCTCTCCTCGTCACGGGCCGCGTTCTCCAGCAACTCGTGGAGCCACGACTCCTCAAGGCCCAGGCCGATGCTCAGCACCAGGTCAGCGTCTGCTATCTTTGCGACGTCCTGCGCTCCTGGCTGGTAGCCGTGCGGGTCTGCACCAACCGGCACCAGGCTGAAGACCTCAACCCTGTCTCCGCCGATTTCCCGCACCCAGTCAGCCATGATGTTGGTCGTGGTAACCACTGGTATGGGCGCAGGCGGAGGCGCCATAGTTTCGGCTGTGGGTGTCGCAGGCATAGACGCCGTTGTAGCCGTGGGGTCAGCAGGCATAGACGCCGTGGTAGCCGTGGGATCAGGCGCCATTGACTCCGCAGTGGGCGTAGGGTCAGGGGCCATCGACGCTGTGGTAGGCGTGGGGTCAGCAGGCATCGACGCCGATGTGGCCGTAGCCACGGGCGCGGTGGTTGGCGTGGCGGTGTCTGCGTCGTCGCCGCAAGCAACAATGGCCAGGAGCAGCGCTACGGCCAGCAAAGAAGTTTTGGCTATTCCCCATATACCTTTACTCATACTCAGTCTCATATCTTACAGACCCTTTCTTTCTTGGAGTTTCTGAGCCTCTTAGTCCTTCCGGGAGTAGTCTCTGGACTACTTTTTGATATTCAATCTCATTCAATGGCGCGCTGTTTCGGGATTTGGCTCAACTGCTCAGTCGATATGCGCGACACCTGATCCGGGCCGCGCCGCTTCCCTTCTTGCGTGCTTGGGAAGGTCGGATTCAGGGAGCGGGAAATTCAGGGCTTTTACTATGATACTCAGTCTTAGAAACCTCCCCGACTCATGGCGGCCAGTATCAAGAGTGGCTCAATTCTTGCAGGTTTGGTGTGGCTTGTCAACCTACAGCCTTGCAAATCGCTCCTCTAACGTGGGGTAGCCAAATTGAGATTTGATAGCAACAACAAAGCCCGGGCGAGTCAGTGTTCGGTATTCTCAGAGTGTGTTGGTAATAGCAAATAAGCATTACCTAAGCGCTAGACCACCCCCGCGTAGGCGGGGGTCTATCCCCTGTGTATTACCGGGGATCCTGGATTCCTGCCTTCGCAGGAATGGTCATGGGAGCAGTATTCCAAAGAAGTTAGCAATACCAACACATGTAGAGAATACCCAGTATCGCGGGAGTTGATAAAATCGGCCTGTTGTGCCAACATATCACCATGAATATCGGAGCGTTTGAAGTCCAGGACCCCTTCCCCGAACTCAGAGACCCCCACGTCCTTTCACTGCTTTCGCCCTGGGTAGACGCCGGAAGCGTCGGCACCCTCGCCCTGAGCAAGCTGGAGACCCACTTTGACTCCCACGAGCTCGGAAAGCTCAGCACGCCCGGGTCGTATTTCGACTTCACGCGCTATCGTCCCATCACTCACGTGTACGAAGGCGAACGCACGCTGACCATCCCCAACAGCCACGTCTTCTACTCGCGCCGGGAGGACGGGCCGGACTTCGTGTTTCTCCATCTGCTGGAGCCTCACGCCAACGCGGAGGAGTACGTTGAGTCCGTGGTGGAAATACTGAGGCGGCTCAATATCAAGCGGTATACGCGCATCGGCGGGATGTACAGCTCCGTGCCCCACACCCGGCCCCTGCGGGTCACCGGGTCTCCCGGCACGGAGAAAATGGAGCAGTTGAAGGGACTCATAACGCCCCGAATGTCCAACAACTACTCGGGGCCAATGAGCATCATGGGCCTCATCAACGACGAACTGGAGCGGGACGGGGTGGAGACCTACAGCCTGATGGTGAACCTGCCTCACTACCTGGAGGTGGAGGAGGACCACGCAGGCGCGGCCCGTATGCTGCAGGTCATCTGCGCCATGTACAGCCTCCCCGACTACCTGGCCGACCCGGAAGCCGGCCGCCAGCAGTACAAGGAGCTTAACGAGGAGATAGAGGAGGACCCTGAGGTCCACGAGATGGTGGTCCAGATGGAGGCCGCCTACGACGCGCGAGTCCGGCAGATGGCCGAGGACGCGCCCCAGGCTCCCCTACCGCCGCAGGTCGACCAGTTCCTCCGGGACCTTGACCGCCGCTTTGACGACCGCTAGGGCGTGACCTTACCATATTGGTATCTGTAAAGCGGATCCACTTTCAGCCTGACCTTGCTCACATAGTCTACCCACGCTCGCTCATAATCACCCACGGCTTTGCTCCAAGCTGCGCCATAGTTGCCGACCCGGTCCTGAGCCATAAACCAGTCTTCATACTCACGAATCCTTTCAAAGAGCAAATTGGTAGTCTTTATAAGAGGTGACATCCCAAATTCTTCAAGGTCATACCAGATGTCAAGGAAGTTCTCCCACTCCTCCTTATCAACAGCTCCCAGCCACTCCTGAGCGTCGTCAAGAGCAAAGCTGACCCAATCAGGCTCTATCAGCAGGTTACGGACGGACGAAGCAAGCCGGGCCGCTTCCTTATCCACGTCATCCTCAGCGGCCCGCGCCCTCGCCCTTTCATAAAGCGCGACGCGTTTCTCCAATGCCTCGCGGCAGACTTGGGAAACATTCACTTCGGGACGGCTCTCTTTGATTTGGTCGTAGATTTCTTTCGGGATGTTGACACCTAACCGCACTTCTACCCCCTCTCTCGCATCAATTGCGGTGGCGCTTCAGGCTCCGGCCTGGACAGCAGAATTCTCGCGCGATCAGCCACAACCCTGTCGTACTCTTGCTTATGAAGCTGCTCCACTTTCTTTCTGACCTCGCTCACATACCCCAGCCAAGCACGACAGTACTCATAATTGGCTCTGGCCCAAGGACTGGCCGCGCTATGGACTAAAGCTCGATCCTGAGCCATGAACCACTCTTTATGTTCATCCATCCTATCAAAGTAACCTCTGACTCCCTTAACTATCCGACCGTGTCCGACTATACGCGTAACAGATTTGCCCTCGTCGATATAGCTGTCCCAGTCTTCGCAAAAACGCTCCCACTGTTCTGCATTGACAGCCCTCACCCAGTCCCGCGCGTCGTCAAGCGCAATACCCTCCCAATCCGGCTCCGCTGGAGGATCCTCAATGGTACGCTCGAAGCGAGGTCGCTCACTCCTCCGCTTATTCACTGCGTCTAAAGCCGCCAGCGTCTCCAAGGCTTCCCGACAAACCTTTGAAACTTTGACATGGGGACGAACTCCCTTTGCGCGCCTTAACAGATCATCCGGGACATTGACACCTATGCGCATAACGCCTCCCGTTTTATGTTGTATGCTTATATTAACATACGACATAACGATGTCAAGAGTTTAACACTGGAATCGATATGGCCTTGCCAAAGTCAGGTAAGAGAAAATGAGAGTAATGCGTGGCGCGCTCCGCTCACACCCTTCGACAAGCTCAGGGTGAGCGGAACGGTCATGATCACTCCTGCTCATTTAGTTCGACAGACTCACCATGAGCGGGAGTGTGGTTGCACGCCCTGATACACTATAAGGCTGGACTGGCAGTCCGTCGGTTCGACGACCGCTAGACCACACCCCCCTTCGCTCAGGACTGTCAACTCCACTCTGCTCAGGCCGAGCTCGCCGCGCGGCGCCAGCGCGTCGCGTGTTACCGCCGTCAGCATTGTGGCCTGAATAGCTGCTTCGCCTCTCAATTAACAGCTCCCGAGTGCTGGATGACCTCATCCTATCACCCCCGTCCCTGAAACCTCAGTTTCAACACCCTGCTAGCGGTTGGCACTCCCAGTAGCGAAGATTTTTCGTCCGCGCAGGGATTGCACGGGCCGGTTGTTGGGGCCTCCGCTCAGTTTCTGAAGTTCCCTGACTTGTCCCTCGGAAATCGTGTCGATATGCTGCATCACAACCCATCGGACGCCTTCCGTGCAGGGCGGTGTGGTAAGGGAACCGTCGTAGACGTAGAAATCCAGGCGGCTTGGTACGTACTCAACGGCGCTGGGACCGACGGACAGGCTCGCGGGTCGGCCGACCTCTGGGGCAACGTCCAGCAGGTTCTGGATGAGGGGACTCGCTTCCCCAATACGGAAGAGCAGCCCCACTACCGCGAGATCCCCGTTGGGGTCGCCATGCACCAGGTGCAGCTCGGCGGCGAAGTCTTGGCCGTCCAGCAGATGCTCGCCCGGTGCGTGGTAATGAATACCCTGCAACTCGTAACGCCGCCCGTCGATGTCGATGGAATTGCCCTCGGCGTAATCCAGGTACACTGTATGACCGTTGTTGCGCGCCGTTACCGCCGCCCCGGCGTAATGAAATGCAATCGTGGAGTCGGCGGCTGTGTAGCCGGTCAGGTTGACCGGGGACTGTCCCACTCCCACTGCGCATGTTCGAAATTCCTCCGACAACTCGCCCCAGTCCTCAGGCGCGCCGGGGGCCGGGTAGTCCCATTTGACCGTGCCTGCATGTCCCCCGCCGTTACAGGCGAAGAGGACTGCTGTAACCCCACCTGCTATCATCAGCCGGAGGAACTGGCGCCGGTCCATCCCTCGCGAGTTGACAAACGCCCACAGCGCGTTTTCGTCCGCCTGTCCCCTGGGGCGTTCAGACTGTGCTCCCGGCATGCCTACCTTACACCTGAAAGCGCCGGGTAGCTGCTTCGTCTCTCACGAACAGCTTCTGGGTGCTGGAATTCACGCCCCCCTGCTGGATTCCTGCCTGCGCAGGAATGGGGGTTAAGGTGTCACTAGGCAGGGTGGTCATATTTCTGACGTGTTCAAAGGTCCCTAGACCACGCCCCCTTCGCTGAGGACAGCAAGCTCCGCCCTGCTCAGACCGAGCTCGCCGCACAGCACCTCCTCGTTATGCTCCCCGACCAGAGGCGCTCTTCTGGAAATGCGCCAGGGCGAGCCGTTGAAGATGCCCGCCGGCCCCGGATGTCTGAGCTTCGCGCCCACCTCCGGGTACTCCACCTCGGCCCAGAAGCCGCGGTCCTCCAGGTGCGGGTCGGCCAGCACCTCCTCCGGCGACCGCACGGCGCCCATATTGAAGCCCCGCTTCTGCCCGCCGTGGTACACGTCGTCCCGGCTCATGTTTGCAATGAAGTAGAGGAAAAGCTCGTTGTCCGTTATGGAGTCCGGGTTGCGGAGCTTCTCCTCAAGGATGTCGCCGGCAAGGCCTTCGTCTTTCATCCAGTCTCCAAGGATCTGGAGCCTCTCCGGGGTCAGTCGATTGAGTATCTGCGCGGCGACGTTGATGTACTTGCCATCGGCGCAGGGGTGCTGGCTCTTGTCCGTGGGCGTAGGCGATGCGTGGCGGCCGGTCTGCCGCCTGACGATCTGGCCTGTGTAGATGTAGCGGGTCACGGCTGCCTCAGTGGTCAGGGCGCAGGCCTCGTGGACGGAGGCGTCGATGTACTGCCCATTGCCAGTGACTGAACGGCTCAACAGCGCCGCGCCAATCGCAATCATCGAGAAGTGGCTGCCCATGTGCCAGGCCTGTCCTCCGCCGGGAGCGATGGGCGGCGCGTCCGGCTCCTCGTCCTCAGTGTAGCCGCAGCCGGCCATCTGCCCGCCCGCGGCCAGGTGCAGCAGGTCGCTGGTGGCGTAGTCCCTCCACGGCCCGTCCTGCCCGAAGGGGGTCAGGGAGCACATCACCAGGCGGGGGTTGTCCTTCTTCAGGTCCTCGTAGCCCAGGCCCAGTGAGGCCATGTAGCCGGGCTGGAAGGTCTCAAGCACCACATCGGCCTGGGCAGCAAGGCGACGGAACAGACTCCGACCGTCCTCCGTCTCCAAGGACAGAGTGACACCGCGCTTGGAGGTGTTGTAGTGCCAGAAGGAGAGGCTCCTCTCCCTGTTGGGCACGTCGTTGTAGAACGGGCCGACGGTCCGGGTCTCCTGGCCTCCCGGCGGCTCTATCTTGACGACGTCTGCGCCCATGTCGGCCAGCAGCTTGCCGCACCACTGTCCCTTCTCGTCGGCCAACTCAAGGACTCGTACCCCTGAGAAGGGCCCCTCAGGCTCCGCGCCGGGCGTCTGAACGGGCACAGGCGGAGGATTGGGCCGCGGGTCGTTGCCGGTCCACTCCACAGGCTCATCCGAGTCTATCATCTCCTGGAGGTACGGGTAGTCTTCCCGGCTCATGGTCTTGGGCCAGAAGGTGCCGTCCTCAAAGCCGTCCACAAGCTCCTGGTGGCTGATGCCCAGCAGACCCTCGAACACCTCCTTGTTGTGACCGCCAATCAGCGGGCCGGAGAGCTTGTTGAACACCGGTGTCTCCGACATCTTGAAGGGGGCGTTCTGGTGCGGCCAGACGCCAATGGCGGGGTGCTCAATGTCCAGGTACATGTCCCGATGCTTCAGGTGCGGGTCGTTGTCGAAGCGGTCCTGGCTGCTCTGCACGGGCATTGCGCGGACGCCCGCCGCCTGGCACAACTCCATGATCTCGTACTTGCCAAGGGTCTTTGTCCACGCCTCAATGCCCTCGTCAAGCTCCTCCTGGTTGGCCAGCCGGCCGTTTAGGGTGGCGAATTTTTCGCCGACTGCCCAGGCGGGAGAGCCCATGACCCCAACCAGCCTGCGCCACTCGTCGTCGGAGAAGCAGGCGATGGCGCACCAGTCGTTGTAGTCGCCGGGCGCGGTGCGATAGGCGTTGTGAGGCGCGACCGTCCGCCCTCGGTAGTTGTGCGCCAGGGGCGTGCCGGGCCAGTGGGTGCGGTTGCCCGCCGGGTAGCCCTCCCGATACGTGGTGCGGCCGTTGGCCTGGATGTCCAGGAACACGGGGCCGTTGAGGGCCACGCCCGTTATCCACTGGGACTTGTCGACGTGCTGCCCCAGGCCGGTGACGTTTCGGCGGTACAGGGCGCTCAGGGCGTAGATGGCCCCGTACATGCCGCCGGTGTCGTCCATGTAGGACCAGCCCCATCCGGCGGGGGGCTTGTCGGGTAGGCCGGACAGGTAGGTGAGGCCGGACAGCGCCTGGGCGATGGGCCCCATCGTCTGATAGTCCCTGTTGCGACCAGTATGCCCGAAGCCGGACATGGAGAGGTACACGATGTCCGGGCGCAGCTTCTTCATCTCCTCGTAGCCGATGCCCCAGTTGTTGAGAACGCCAAAGGCGAAATTCTCAATGACGATGTCCGAGATGGACACCAGGCGGCGGATGAGGTCAATGCCGCGCTCCGTGCGGGTGTTGAGGGTGACGCTCAGCTTGTTGGCGTTGGTGTCGCTGAAGTGGCCGTTGGTGTTGAGGTTGAAGGGAAAACCCTCCGGCGTCCCCTGGCCGGAAGCGATGTTCTCGCCCCGGGTGCTTGGGTTCTGGGGCCACTCCACCTTGATGACCTCCGCGCCCAGCGCGCCCAGCCAGCGGGTGCACCAGGGGCCGGCCCTCACCCAGGTGAAGTCCAGAACACGTATCCCCGCAAGGGCTCCCGCTTTGGTGGTCGTCGGTTCGGCTTGGGTCTGTACCATCTCTAACCTCCTGTCAAGGCTCCGTCTAACGACGATTTCATCTCTGCCAGCGGTCTATGCTACGCTGAACAGGTGATGAAGGTTGCCCTATTTTAGCGCGATTGGGGGCTGGGAGTCGAGGGGAGGTTGCAAATTCAAGCTCGAGATCAGCAGAGCAACTCCAGGACGTTGTTCAACGTTGTACCGAAGCACTTGACAAGCCCAATCGCAAGGTCTACAATGCGCCCAGAACAACAAGGTACAACGGAGGGAGGTCTGTGATGACAAATAGGAGTTACAGGGCGAGCAAAGCGAGATCTAACCGACCCGGCTGGAGTGTAACCTTCAATCACCCACGTCGTAGCGATGCTCGCGGCAAACTTGGATTAAAGGTCCGTCGGGGACTTGGAACTACGGATGAAAAAGAAGCTGACCGACTCGTGGAGCAACTCAACGCAATTTTGGCGGACGAGACTTGGTGGAGCGTAGATAGACGAACTGAGGCAGAGAATCGGTTTGATAGCATTGTAGTCTCAGCGTTCTTCGATGGCATTGAAGCAGGTAGTTTGCCAACAAAGGACTTGCGGGGAAATATCATCCCTTTGCCTTCGGTAGAAGAGGGTTACGCAAGGGTTATGTTGGCCGGATCCACAGGGGCCGGAAAGACTACCTTACTACGTCACTTGATTGGCTCTGATCACAGGAGAGACCGGTTCCCATCCACGTCTACAGCAAAAACTACCACAGCAGACATTGAGATAATTACCGCACCCGGACCGTTTGAGGCAGTTATCACGTTTATGACCGAACATGAAGTGCGTTGCGCAGTTGACGAATGTTTGGAAGAGGCTTGCATAAGTGCAATTCGCGACCAAGGTGATAAAGATATCGCTGGTGCCCTGCTGGAACATAGAGAGCAACGGTTCCGACTATCTTATATTCTCGGCACTTGGCAACAAGAAGAGACCAGTCAACAGGCAGATGCTCAGCATGAAATGGAATTCGAATTCAAGGACGAAAACGAGGCCCCAGAGGCCGAAACTTTGGCTGAAGACGAAATCATTGCTGATTCCGAACTCATACTCAACAACGAAAGATTGAGTAGTTACGTGACTCATATTAGAGAAATCGCAATGTCTGTACGAGGGCAAAAGGCATCTGAAAGGGGCGATTTCAAAGATATGGTCAATGCCAATCAGAGACAGGCTTGGCTGGAAGACTTTGTTGATGGACTATATGAGAATCAAGATTTCTCCAGGCTTTCATTGGACATTATGGAGGAAATTGAACGGCGGTTCGGTTTCGTTAAGGTTGGGGCTTTTGAACACACTGGAACGGACTGGCCTACGCTCTGGTACTACGAAGAAAATGACCGAGATACTTTTTTGAAGCAGGTACGGTGGTTTACGGGCAATCAAAGCCAGCAATTCGGTCGCTTGCTGACCCCAATGGTGGATGGAATCCGTGTGCGTGGCCCATTTCGCCCGGCTGGGATCGAGTTAGAAGAAGCCGACCCAAGGCTGGTATTCCTAGATGGCGAGGGTCTAGGCCACTCAGCAAAGGAAGCAACCAGTGTATCTACCAGAGTTACAGAGAGGTTTCCAGAAGCTGATATGATCCTTCTGGTTGACAATGCGGAATCACCGATGCAGGCAGCACCTTTGGAACTTCTTCGGTCAGTCGGCAGCAGTGGTCATGGACACAAGCTTGCCGTGGTCTTTACACACTTTGACCAGGTACAGGGAGACAACTTGAGTAGCTATGACCAGAGAGTGAACCATGTTCGCGCCTCTATTGGAAACGCCATTGCCAGCCTACGTGATACTCTAGGAGCACCAGTAACCGAGATACTGGAGCGGCAGTTACAGAAAAACGATTTCTATCTCGGTGGGTTGAACCGCGCCACGAGGTCAATTCCATCCGGTTTCAGACAACATATGCGAGTCTTGGTGAAGAGAATCAAAGAGTTCGCTGAACCTCTTGAACAACCTGTTGACATAGCACCTATCTACAACATCGTTAGACTGGAGTTAGCCCTACGCGACGCCACAGATGGGTTCAAAGGCCCATGGATGGGCCGCCTAGGACTCAGTTATCATGATGGTGAAGAGAAAGTGCATTGGGGTCGAATTAAGGCATTGTGTAGACGCATTGCCAACCGTTGGGCCAACGAATACAGTGACCTTCGGCCTGTCGCCGACTTTGTCCGCCAGTTGCAAAGTGGCATCTCCATATGGTTGGACAACCCTGTGGGTTGGACTAGACAACCTGCAAGCGAGGAGCAAGGACAGGCAGTGATTAACGCGATACGTCAAAAGGTGTATGTGCAGATTCATGTACTAGCAGAGGGACGTCTGGTAGCCACCCATCGTCGCGGATGGCAAACTGCTTTTGGATTCTCAGGCCCCGGGTCCAGTTTCGAGAGAGCAAGAGAGATGGGTCAGATTTATAATGCGGCGGCCCCATCCATTTCCTCTGTTATGGAGCCAACTGCACAAAGACTATTGGACCAAGTCTTGCGGATAATTACAGACGCGGTTACCGAGGCTGGCGGTTCAGTAAACGGGCTGGCTGTAAGCGACATCAGCTGACAAAGTGTGTAAAGCTATAAAGACCAACGAGAAAACAAAATGTCTGATGAAATCATTGAGGAACTGTGGGGCATAAAGGACAGCATTGCACGGGAACACGGATATGGCTTGAGAAAGCTCGCAGCCTACCTTCGAAGCCTGACCCGATGGGAATCCCCCTCCGAGTCACCGAATCGCTCCGCCTACCAGATCATCTCTGAGGGCTCCGGCCAGCGCCTCTCGGAGATAGGAACGATACCGCAGCTAGACCATCACTACTATGAAGGGGATTAGAACAATGCAAAAAGCTCTACACATCAGAACTACGGTACAGCCGGGAGGCAAAGTGGAGATTGTCAGCCCGGAGCTGGAGGCGGGACAGACGGTGGACGTGGTGGTGTCACACCCCGCACCTGCCGAAAGGCGGTCCGCTGTAGACATCCTGGCCGAGGCGCCGGGGCATCGCCTCTTCAAGTCCGCTAAGGAAGTGGACGACTACATTTCGGAGGAGCGGGCGTCTTGGGACAACTGACCCTGCCGACCAATGGCCCGGTTTACCTCGACTCCAACGGCTTTATCTACAGCGTGGAGCGGATAGAACCGCATCGCACATTGCTGGAACCTATGTGGCAAGAGGCCAGGGCCGGGCAGTTCTTTGTTGTCAGCAGCGACATCACTGTATTGGAAACGCTTGTCAAGCCACTGCGCGAGGGCGACACGGTCGTCGAGGCGCTACTCCGATCGCTGTTTGACGCCCGTGAGGTTGGCCTAGTCCCGGCCACACGCGAGCTGTGGGAGGATGCCGCCCGCCTGCGCGCCAAGACAGGGCTGAAGACACCTGACGCGTTGCACGCAGCGACGGCCCTGCAAACCGGGTGTACGCTCTTCATTACTAACGACGACGATTTTCGCCGCGTGGAAGACTTGCCCGTTGTTGTCCTGGACGATCTTCTGAAAGAGGAGAGCCAGGCATGAGTCTGGAACTGGGCAAACTCCTTGCCGCTTGTCAAGCTCACTACTACCCCCGCGCTCCTTTTGCCCCGGCTCTGCCCATCAGCTCAATGGCCGATTGCGCCATGTGCCGCCCGCCTATGGCCTGGGGCTGTACGACCACGTCCGCGCCGGCCCGCATGAGCTTGGCTTCCGCATCCTCTCTGGTAGCCCGGGCGACTATACGCAGGTTGGGGTTCAGCCCCCGGGCCGTCAGCGTGATGTAGACGTTGTCGGTATCGCCGCCGGCCGCGGCCACAAGGCCGTAGGCCTCCCGGACTCGCACCGTCAGCAGGTCTTCGTCCCTGGTCGGGTCGCCCTCAATGCCCAGGATTCCCAGCTCGTCCGCCTCCGACAGCACCGCCGGGTCTCTGTCCATGACCACCAGGGGCACCGACTCCCGCTTAAGGGTCAGCGCCACCTCCCTGCCCACACGGCCAAAGCCACACACAATGTAGTGGTTCCTCAGTTTAGCAAGCTGCGTTCTCATTCTACGCCTCCGAAACAGGATACCCAGTATCTCCTCTTCAACGACAACCTGCACCACGCTGGTCAGGATGTAGAGCATTATGCCAACGCCGACCACCATCATGAACATATTGAAGACGCGGCCGGCGGACGACAGCGGGCGCACCTCGTCGTAGCCCACGGTGGTGAAGGTGAGGATGGTCATATAGGCCGCGTCCAGCAGCGACCATCCCTCGATGCGCATGTAGCCCAGAATGCCCAGGGCCATGAGGGCCGCCAGCGCAAGAAGGCTCCTGATGATGTGCTTGCCTATCAGTCCCAAGACACTCTCCTGTCCAGATATACCACGCCCTATTGTGAGAGATAACGGGGCTGCGGTCTAGACCTGTAGCAGGGAGAAAGGGGTGCCTGTGGTTGATGGGCGGCTTCAGCAGAAGGGCACGTCTTGCAGGTCTGAGCGTTCCATGTCCAGCTGAGACTCCAATGCAGCCGGTACACATCCGCTTAGAGCATAAGCGCCATCTATCCTCAGCACCTTCAGGTTGGACAGGTTGCCAAGCTGCTGCGGTACGTCTCCGCTCAGATCGTTGTATACCAGATACAAGGATTCCAGCCTTGACAGGTTCCCTATCTCAGAGGGTATCGCTCCGCTTAACTCATTCCTGGATAGGTCGAGCATTCTCAGGTTGGAGAGGCTGGACAACTCTGCCGGTATCTCTCCACTCAGATTGTTCCAGTAGAGAATCAGCCATGCCAGGTTGGAGAGGCTGCCCAAATCGGGGGGTATCACCCCGCTTAACTGATTTCGGCTGAGATCCAGCGCAACCAGGTTTTCCAGACCACCCAAACCAGGGGGTATCTCTCCACTCAAGTTGTTTTCAATGAGAGTCAGGGAGACCACGCGCCCTTCGTCGTCCGCCTCTACTCCTTCCCACGTGAACAAAGGCAGATCGCTGAGCCAGTTCTGCTTGTAGTACCAGTTGTCCCCGCCGGTGGCGTTGTACAGGGCGACCAGAGCCTGCCTGTCCATAATTACGTCCGGCGAAAGGGTGGGATAGGGAGTGGCCGTCGCAGTGGGTCCAGGTGTGGGTCGATGCGGGCGCGTCGGTCCAGGCGTAGCAGTAGCCAGGTTAGGGTGCCCACAGACCAGCAAGTCCACCAGGTCCCCGGAATCGCTCTGTCGCCGGGCCAACTGGTCTTCAGGCACACAGAAGCTGCCTTGATTGGAGCCTAGACCCAAGTTCGTATTGGTCAGATTCCACAGCTCCGGCGGTATCTCTCCGCTCAGCTGGTTCCAATTAAGGCTCAGCCACTCAAGACCGGTGAGATTGCCCAACTCCGGTGGTATAGGTCCGATAAGTTGGTTATAGCTGAGGTCCAGTCTTTCAAGGCCGGAGAGATTGCTCAACTCCGGCGGTATCTCTCCGCTAAGCCGGTTGTAGCTGAGATTCAGCACGCGGAGGTTAGCGAGATTGCCCAGATCCCGGGGAATCGACCCGCTCAATCCACTGTCCCTGAGGCTCAAGGTATCAAGGTTTGAAAGCCTGCCCAACTCAGGCGGTATCCCCCCGCTCAGAAGATGCTGGTCCAGCCGCAGCGTCTCCAACATGGAGAGGTTGCCCAGCTCCGCAGGCAGCTCTCCCCTTAGCCCCTCGCCCAGGGCTCCCAGCCCTGTCAAGCTCAGCCCCCTTACCCGACCGTTGTCATCGGTCCAGACGCCGGCCCACATTTCAAGTGGCAGATTGCTACCCCAGTTCGAGAAACCCTGGCTGGAGTCGCCGGCAGCATCGGCGAGGGCAACAAGCGCTTCCCGGTCCGTTTCAGGGGATCCTTCCACTGCCTCATCGCCTGCAGAGGATGTCAAGGGATCCCCGGTTTTGGACGGACCTCCATCTGTTGGCGCTGCCTGGCCGCCGGGAGTGGACTCTGAAGAGCCGCCGATTTCGCAGCCGGGAGAGCCGCCGGTGAGAACCGCCGGAGTGACAACGGCCACCAGGACCAGCCACATGACCCTTCGGAGCATTGCGTTCTCCTCCCGTTTCCGCCATGCGCAGCCGGGCATTGGCTGGCGGCAGAAGCGCAGTGGCGTGTACAGGATAGCTTACGTCCCAGCTAGTGGCAACTACGGGCCAGGCGCTACCACTCAAGGCTATACGTTGAGTATCCTCTTGCAGATCTCCCTCGCCTCGTCCAGGTCTGCGGCAAACTGGTCTTCGGGCACGCTCTTGAGGACGTTGAGGGCCTGGAGGGCTGTGGCGGGCGCGCCGGACAGGCCCATTATGATGCAGTCGGTGTCCTCTGCTATGGCGGTGTCAATCATCTGCTCCACCACAAGAGCGGCGCTGTCATCGATAAACACGGTCCCTGAGAAATCCAGGATCACTATCTCGTGCTCTTCTATGTCAACACTGATGGCGTTTATCAGCTTGACTGACGACGCCACGGAGAAGCTCCCCCTAAGCCCCACCAAGCCGACGCGGGCGGCAAACTCGTCGACGTCATCGCCGTCTTCCTCAATCATCAGGAAGTTCCGGTCGCTCAGGGGCACGGACACCACGTTGTCCAACTCAAGACGCTCAAGCTGGCGGGAGTAGGCCATGCCCGCGGATATGAGACCTATCGCCACAGCCGTGACCAGGTCAACGAAGACCGTGAGGCCCATGGTAATCACCATCACCAGGAGGTGCTCCCTCTGAACGCGGTGTATGCGGGTGATGAAGCGCCAGTCGATGATGTCCCATCCGACCTTCATAAGGATGCCCGCGAGGACTGCGTGGGGAATCACCTCCACGTACTTCCCAAGGCCCAGTACCAGGGCCAGCAGGATACCCGCCCGTATGGCCCCTGAAATCTGCGTCCGGCCACCGGCTCTTATGTTGACCACCGTGCCCATTGTTGCGCCGGCGCCCGGGAGGCCCCAGATGAACCCGGCAATGGTGTTGCCAATGCCCTGCCCAATCAGCTCGCGGTCGGGGTTGTGGCGAGTGCGGGTGATAGAGTCCGCTATCAGGGAGGTCAGCAGGCTGTCTATGGAGCCGAGGAGCGCAAGGGTCAGGGCCGGCTGGATTGCGCCCGTCAGGAGTCCAACGGAGACCTCCGGCAGCCTCAACTCCGGCAGGCCGGTTGGCACGTCGCCGATTACCGGCGTGTTGGTCAGCCACAGCACGCCCAGGGTGGTGCCGGCCACAAGCGCCGCCAAGGTGGGCGGCAAGACCCTGCGGAGCCTGGCAGGCCACAGTATGCCCACGGCCAGGGTAACCGCGGCTATCGCGAATGAGTTTGGGTTGATGTCTCGAACTACGTCCGGCCAGGAGCGTACCGCTCCCATCGGCCCACCCTCAGCGACGGCCGCGCCTAGGAACGGGAGGGTCTGCAGCAGGATGATGATCACTCCAATGCCGGACATGAACCCGGAGATTACGGAGTAGGGCGTGAAGGACACGAACCGCCCGACCTTCATCACGCCCAGAAGGATCTGGATAAGGCCGGCCATGATGACTATTGTGAACGCCTCTGCGAAGTTGCTCGCGTGGCTGGTGACTATGACCGCCATAGCCACGGCCATCGGCCCCGTGGGCCCGGATATCTGGGACTTTGTACCGCCGAAGATCGCGGCAAAGAACCCTACCGCAATCGCTCCGTACAAACCCGCCAGAGCGCCCAGGCCGGACGCCACGCCGAAGGCCAATGCCACCGGCAGGCCCACCACCGCCGACGTGAGGCCGCCAAAGACGTCCCCGCGGAAAGTCTGCAGATTGTAGCTAAACTTGAATGGCATTCAGCGTCTGTTTGCTATCACTTTTGCCGTCTTGCACGGTATGAATCATGGCAATCCCGGCCCAGAGTTCAGACCTGAAACCGGATTGCAGCTTTGCTCACGGAAGACGAAGAAACCCGTGAGGAGTTTATGACGCCAACATTGGGCCTGACACATATGACACAGAATATCATAGCCCTCTGAGCGAGGTAGCTTCAAGAGAAGTCCTTGCGAAAATTGCGTGAAATGTGGTACAAAAACCGCGGCCCTACTCGCACACCCCGGTAATGCATCCAGGGGCCCTCCAGTAGCGGCCCGTTCACATCCCCACCCGAACCCGGTCAGGAGGCTTGGCATGGCTCAAACCAGTGACGTTCAACTAAGCGCGGAGATGGAGTCCTCAAGCAGCGCTCCGGAACACGTACAGATCATCTACCGATGGGCCATCGGCTTTGCTATAGTCACGGTAGTGCTGCTGGCGAGCCTGCTGATATGGGGTTCCGAGATGCGTTTCCCCACCACTCTGTCCTACGAGACCTCCAGAGACGGCTCAGTGCAACTTGAAAGGACTGTGAGGGACGTCACCGCAGACACCATTGACGACACGGTGGGCTGGATGACCATTGAGGGCGCCTGGCTCTTCGACAGGATACGCAACGCCGTCAACTTCGCTCTGGTTCGCATTGAAGGGGTCCTCAAGTGGGCGCCGTGGCCCGCCCTCGTGGTCGCTCTTGCCCTGTTGTCCTACAAGATAGGGCGATGGAGCCTGCTGGCCTTCACCTGCATTTCCCTGCTCTTTATGGGGTTCATGGACATGTGGGCAAACACCATTGGCACAGTCGCACTCATGATTGTGGCAGTTGTCATTGCGGTGTCAATCGGCTTTCCCCTCGGCATTCTTGGAGCCCGCAGCCGCATGGCCGACAACCTGATGCGGCCCATTCTGGACGGGATGCAGACTATGCCCAGCTTTGTCTACCTGCTTCCGGGCATCCTCTTCTTCGGCCTGGGCAAGCCCGCGGGCATATTCGCCACCATAATCTACGCAGTCCCGCCGGTAATCCGCCTCACCAACCTGGGCATACGCCAGGTGTCCCCACAGGCCCTGGAAGTCGCCAGAGCCTACGGCGCGTCTCCCCGCCAAATCCTGGCCAAGGTGCAGATTCCAATGGCGCTGCCCACAATTATGGCCGGCATCAACCAGACCACGATGATGGCCCTGGCGATGGTGACGATCGCCAGCCTGGTGGCCGCGGGAGGCCTGGGCGACAACGTCAACCGCGCCCTCCAGAAGAACGAGCCGGGCAACGGCCTGATAGCCGGACTGGCTATCGTGTTCCTCGCCATCATAATCGACAGGTTCACGCAGTCGGTGGCGCGCGGCCGGCAGGAGGTCCTGAGGAGGGCGGCGGGGTAGCATTTGGAGCAGGATGATGGCATAATAGGCGCGCCCGTGTCCTTCAACGGGCGAGACAATCAGACCATTGGAAGGGGGATTCCAGCTATGAAAATCAGGTACAGAGTGTTCGCGCTGATAGCGTCTATGGTGGTAGTCCTGGCCGCCTTGGCCTGCGAAGAGGAGAAGGAGCCAATTGTCTTCAGCGACCTGAACTGGACCAGCGCACAGGTGCAGAACCGCATTGCCCAGTACATCGTGGAAGAGGGGTACGGCTATCCCACGGACGTCGTTTTCGGCGCAACGCTGCCTCTGCTCCAAGGCCTCCGCAACGGCGACACCCAGGTGACGATGGAGATCTGGCTGCCCAACCAGCTGGAGGCCTGGACGACGGCTGTCGACAACGGAGAGGTGGAGCCCATAGGCGAGAGCCTTGGGAAGGACTGGCAGTCATCCTTTGTCATTCCGGCCTATCTCCAGGAGCAGTACCCGGACCTGGACAGCATCGAAGACCTCAAGGACGACCAGTACAAGGAGCTGTTCGCCACCTCTGAGACTGGGGGCAAGGCGCGCCTGGTGTCCTGCGTCATCGGCTGGGCCTGCGAGGAGGTCAATGCACAGCAGATTGAGTCCTACGGGCTGTCCGACCACGTCCACATAATCAACCCCGGTGACGGCGCAGCAGCCAACGCCGACCTGTACGGCGCCTACGAGAAGCAGGAGCCCTGGCTTGGCTACCAGTGGGGCACCAACGACCCCGCTCTGCTCCTGGACCTGGTGCGCCTTGATGAGCCCGCTTACAGCGACGAGTGCTGGGCCACCGACAAGGCGTGCGCATACGAGGACGCCACGATTCTGATCGGAATAAACACCGAGATAAACGACCGGGCGCCCGACGTAGTTGACATGTTGGGCAAGTGGGGCTTTAACATCGACCGTTTCAAGACGGTTGCCGCATGGCAGGACGAGAACAAGGACGCCAGCATCAACGACGCCGCTCTCTGGTGGCTGAACAACAACGCCAGCGTCTGGAGCGGCTGGGTGACCAACGACGCCGCAGACGCCATCCAGGAGGCCCTGGACGCCAACGAGATCCCGGAGGGCTGGCCGGAGGCGTAGGCGCACGACATAACTGACCTTGGCGCACACAGAAGGCGGGCCGCTCGCGGCCCGCCTTCTCATTTTCCCGACAATCGGCCCCGAGAAACCAAAACTCCTTGAATGATCGAACGCTTTACGCTTGTCCCATCGAACGGCTGTTCATTAGCATTAGGCTAGCTGTAGCGTGGTACAATGTTCCCGCGCCATGTTTTGAGAAATCAGAACATGGTTATAGTAGAGCCAAGTTTTTGCGGGGAGGTTCAGCATGACTGAAGAAAGCAGCAAGACTTGTTTTGTTATTGCTCCAATAGGAGAACCGGATTCAGGCACGCGGAGACGATCCGACCAAATATTGCGCCACATTATTCGCCCTGCTGTTGAAGCTAAGGGCTATACGGCAATTCGAGCCGACGAGATATCGGAACCAGGTATTATAACGAGCCAAGTAATTCAGCATGTAGTTGATGACCAACTTGTTGTAGCTGACTTAGCCGAGCGAAACCCAAATGTCTTTTATGAGTTGGCCGTTCGGCACGCCATTAGAAAGCCGTTTATACAGATCATCGACAAAGGTGAGAATATTCCCTTTGACGTAGCAGCAACTAGAACAGTCTTCGTCGACCTCCATGATCTTGACAATGTTGAGATAGCAAAGACAGAAATCATGGAGCAAATTATTTCGCTTGAGTCTGATTCACCCGCATTGGAAACACCCATCTCAGTTTCGTTAGACCTGCAGCATCTTCGGCGTAGCGAGAATCCTGGCGAACGTTCCCTGGCTGATGTGCTTTCAGAATTATCCGGAATAAGAAGCGCATTAGCGGAATTTGAGGAACGAATCGCTGCTAACTCTAGTGGGCCGACGAATAGAAGGGAGTTTAGACAACTGGAGGAGCGTCTTTACAATAGAATAGAAGAGCTAATGTTCTCCGGACAGCGACCAAGTAGACGTCATCGCGTAAATCCTTCCCAAATCATTGACATTGTACGTAGTGTAGGCATTGGTCGCGAGAGCATCGTAACGGTGCCCATATTGTTGAGCTTCATCAGGGAGGACTTACCCTGGATTTACGAACTCGGGATGGAGGGATATAGGCAAACTACGATGGGAAATATTGGGCGGGGTCAGGAGTCCTTCCGCGGGGTGTTGCACTTTATAGACTTAGAAGTACACAACATCGGCGACGGACCCGAACTTCACTTCTCTCTAATGGAACTTCGCCGTGTATTGGAAGGCATCCTTGGAGGCGGCTAAGAAATTGCGATTAGAATCATCGAATCCGAAGCCGAATCTGGACAGGTATTCTGGATATAGGCCGCGGCTGGCGTATGGCACGCGAACCAACATATATGCCCTGTGCCAAAAGCTTCGGGCCCGCCAGCGTCTATTCCCTCTACGCCCCGCGCTCCCCTGACCCCCGCCCCCACATGGGGTGGCGGAAGGACGGGTTGGACGCCGTATGCCACGAGCGTTGGGCGGGCGCAGCCACGACCTCTGTAGCCACCACTGGCGGCTGAGTCGCCTGCCTGCGTACAGGCCAAGTGGTCGCCAGGCCGTTCAGGTGGCGGGCCAGGTCCAGCAGCGCGGCCAGGTTGTGCACCGGCAGCAGGTCGTCGATGTAGGGCGCGGCGGCCCGCATCCCCTGGGTCAGCGGCTCGTAGTCCTCGGCGCCGGCCAGGGGGTTCAGCCATATCAGCCGACGGCAGCTGCGTTGCAGGCGCGCCATCTCCTCGCTCAGCGCCTCCGGCTCTCCCCTGTCCCAGCCGTCCGACACGATGAGCACGATTGACCCCCAGCCCAGCGTGCGGCGCGCCCACCGGAAGTTGAACTCCCTGAGCGCCTCCCCAATGCGCGTCCCGCCCGACCAGTCCGGCACTGCCCTGGAGACCTCGCTCACGGCCTGGTCTATGTCACGTCTCTCGAGCTGCTTGGTGATGCGCGTCAGGCGGGTGGCGAACAGGAACGCCTCAACCCGGCTCTCCAGGCCGGAGTAGAGGCTGTGGATGAAGTGGAGCAGCATACGAGTGTACCGCTCCATTGATCCGCTAACGTCGCAGATGACCACCAGCCTGCGGGCCTTCTCCTTCCGCCGCCGGGTCCTCAGGCGGAGCATCTCGCCGCCGTACTGGGCGCTGTCCCGGAGCGTTCTGCGCACGTCCAGCGCAGGCCCCCTGCCACGCTCCCTCCGCCGCGTTCGCCTCATTCCGGGGTTCCATTGAAGCTCGGCCATGAGCTGCCTGGCCTGCAGCGTCTCCTCCGGCGTGAAGTCCGCGAAGTCTTTCTCTCTCAGCACCTCCCGGGCGCTGAACGTCCGCGTCAGGTCGATGCGGTCGTACTGCTCATACGGGTCCTGGTCACGCAGGTCGGAGCCGTCCGCCGACTGCCCCGGCGGAGGTGGGCCCGCCTCCACTCTCCGATAGCGACGCTGCTCACCCATCGAGCGCAGGTCAAGAGACGACATGCGGTCCTTGCGCTGTCGCCAGAACACCTCAAAGGCCTCGTCGAAAACGGGAAGGTCGTCTTTGCGGTGAACCAGGAGGGTGCGCAGCGCCGACCACACGTCCGTCCGCCGCTCCACGCCGATGTCCTCCAGCACACGGACGGCGTCCACCATCCGCCCCTCGTGGACGTTGAGGCCGAGACGCCTCAGCAGGTGGCCGAAGAGGACCAGGTTGTGGAGAATGTGGCCGGCTTCGCCGCTAGCCACGCCTGCCACCGCGCCGAGTCCCGCGCTGCATGGCCCTGTTGAGCAGGGCGCGGGTCTGCTCTCCCCTCACCGTCTGCACGTCCTCCCGGTACTTCAGCATGACGCCCAGGGTGTCGTCTATGACCGAGGGGCTTAGCTCGTTCTCGTTCAGGCTCACAAGCGCCGCGGTCCAGTCCAGGGTCTCCGCGACCCCGGGCACCTTGTAAAGCTCCGTGCCCCGAAGCTCCTGGACAAAAGACGTCACCTGCTCAGCCAGGTTCTGGGACGCCCCCGGCACCTTGCTGCGAACAATCTGCATCTCCTTGTCCAGGTCCGGGTAGTCGATCCAGTAGTAGAGGCAGCGGCGTTTCAGGGCATCGTGGATCTCGCGGGTGCGGTTGGAGGTAATGACCACCACCGGCGGCTCGTCCGTCTTGTAGGTGCCAACCTCCGGGATGGTTATCTGGAAGTCCGACAGCATCTCCAGGAGGTAGCCCTCGAACTCCTCGTCTGCGCGGTCAAGCTCGTCTATAAGGAGCACTGTAGGCTCCGCGCCCTCAAGGGCCTGGAGAAGGGGTCGCTTTATCAGGAACTCCTCGCTGAACAGCTCCCTTTCCGCGTCCTGTCTATCTACGCCGCCGGACGCCTCCAGCAGCCGGATGTGCAGCAGTTGGCGTGAGTAGTTCCACTCGTAGACGGCTTGGCTCACGTCCAAACCCTCGTAGCATTGCAGCCGTATCAGCCGCGCGCCCAGGGCGGAGGACAGCGCCTTTGCCACCTCCGTCTTGCCCACGCCTGCCTCCCCCTCCAGGAACAGCGGACGGCGAAGCTGCAACGCCAGGTATATGGACATCGCCAGGGCCCGGTCGGCGACGTACAGCTCGTTGCGAAGCGCGGCCTGCAGCTCGTCAACCGATGCAGGCATGGAAGCGACGTGTGTCTGCTCCAACTTGCGCCTTCTCCCTGGGTCCTGAGCCGGACTAGCCCTAGCCCGCCCGCGACGCGGCGATTCCGAGGGCGCGGCGCAGGTACACTGACGCCATTGCCTTGCGGTACTCGTCGGAGGCGAAGATGTCGCTCATGGGGTCGCCGGTGAAGTCGCCCGCTACGGCAGCCGCGGCTGCGTCGAGAGCGCCATCGCCCAGGTCGGACCCAACCAGCGCCGCCTCAACGGACGACGCCCTGGTCGGCGTTGTCTCCACGCCACCCACGACCACGCTCGCAGAGGAGCAGCTTCCGCCCTGCGCCGTGACGATGACGGCCGCGCCAACAACGGCGTAGCGCGAGGCGGGATGCGGGAACTTGACGTAGGCGGAGCCGGAGCCGGCCGCGGTGCCGGGAACTGACACGCTGGTCAGAATCTCGTTCTCTCCCAGGACGTTCTCCAGCAGACCCGTCGCAAAGTCAGACGCCGCAATGCTGCGCTCTCCGCCGGGCCCGGCCACGTTGAAGGTCGCGCCCAGGGCCGTCAGCGCCGTTGGCGGGTCAGAGGCCGGGTCTCCGTGGGACACGTTGCCGCCGATGGTGCCCCGGTTGCGCACCGCCGGGTCGCCCACTACGCCCGTCGCCTCCGCCAAGAGCGGGGCGCGCTGCTTGACCAGGTCGCTGGAGGCTATCTCCGCGAAGGTGGTCAGCGCGCCTATGGACAGCCCGTCGCCGCTCGCGGATATGCCCTTGAGCGCCGCTATGTGCCCAATGTCCACCAGCGCGTCGGGCGCGGCCATGCGCAGCTTCATAGCCGGAATCAGGCTGTGGCCCCCGGCCAGCACCTTTGCGCCCTGGTTGCCGGCCAGAAGCTGCACCGCCTCGGATACGGAACTCGCTCGATGGTACGTTGTGTTTGCTGGATACATAACTGGCCTCCGTTCTAGGCGTCCTGGATAGCCCGCCACACCTTCTCAGGCGTGAGCGGCATGTCAATTCTGGTGATCCCCAGGGGCCGCAGGGCGTCCATCACCGCGTTGTACACCGTGGGTGTAGAGGCGATGGTCCCCGCCTCACCCACGCCCTTCACCCCCAGCGGGTGGTGTGGCGACGCCGTTGTGTTGGACTGCACCACTATGTCCGGCAGGCCGTCGGCTCGCGGCAGGGCGTAGTCAAGCATGGTGCCCGTCAGGGGCTGGCCTTCGTCGTCGTAGACGACGCCCTCCCACAGCACCGGCCCCACGCCCTGGACGACGCCGCCGTGCACTTGGCCCTCCACTATCATGGGGTTTATCTGCACACCGCAGTCATCGACGGCATAGTACCTCTGCAGGTCTATCTGGCCCGTGGCCGGGTCGACCTCAACCACCGCCAGGTGCGCGCCAAAGGGGTATGTGAAGTTGGGCGGATCGTAGAAGGCGCTGGCCTCCAGGCCCGGCTCCATGCCCTCCGGCATGTCCCAGGCCACGTTGGCCATGAGCGCGATGTCCTGGATGGTCTTGTGCTGGTCGGGCGACCCCCTCACGAAGAAGCGGCCGTCCTCGTATTCGATGTCCTCCGTCGCCGCCTCCAGCAGGTGCGCCGCCAGCGCCTTGGACTTCTCCTTGATCTTGCGGGTCGCCAGGGTCACCGCCGCGCCGGAGACCGCCGTCGTGCGGCTGCCGTACGTGCCCCAGCCCATCGGCGTGATGTCGGTGTCCCCGTGGATGATCTCAACGTCATCGACGTCGACGCCCACCTCTTCCGCCACAATCTGGGCGAAGGTGGTCTCCTCCCCCTGGCCGTGGGGCGACGAGCCGACCATCACGTTCACCTTGCCAGTGGGGTGGAAGCGAACGATGGCGCTCTCCCAGAGACCGCCCTGGAAGCCGACCGCGCCCGCGACCTGGGAAGGCCCAAGGCCGCATATCTCCACGTACGTGGATACGCCGATGCCGACGTAGCGGCCCTCCTGCCGCGCCCGCTCCTGCTCAGCCCTGAGGGACGAGTAGCCCGCCGCGTTCAGGCAGGCGTCCAGCGTGGCCTCGTAGTCACCGCTGTCGTAGGTGAGGCCGGTGGCAACGTCGTGGCCGTTCTCGAACTTGGGTATCAGGTTCTTCCGGCGCACCTCTGCCGCGTCCATTCCCAGCCTGGCCGCCAGCAGATCAACCAGCCTCTCTATCAGCATTGTCGCCTCCGGGCGGCCCGCGCCGCGGTAGGCGTCCACGGGAGTCCCGTTGTTGAACACGCCGTAGATGGTGCCGCTGATGTTGGGTATGTCGTAGGCGCCGGAGTACATCAGGCCGTGCAGGATTGTCGGAACGCCCGGGCTCGCGGTCGAGAGGTAAGCGCCCAGCCCCGCGTACACCGTCGTGCGCAGGCCGGTTATCTTCCCGTCCGCCGTCGCCGCCATCTCAACCTCTTCAATGTGGTCGCGGCCCTGGGTCGTAACCAGGTAGTTTTCGCTCCGGGTCTCCGTCCACTTCACCGGCGCTCCCAGGCGCATGGAGCAGAAGGCCGCAATCGCCTCGTCCGGGTAGAAGGGAATCTTGCTGCCGAATCCGCCGCCTACTTCAGGGGCGATTACGCGCACCTTGTGCTCCGGGACGCCCGTGACAACCGACGTGAGGAAGCGGGCGATGTGGGGGTTCTGCGACGTGCTCCACAGCGTAAGCTCGCCCGTTGCGCCGACCCACTGGGCGATGGCCGAGCGCGGCTCCATGGGGTTGGCGATGAGCCTGGGCAGCGTGATGACGTCGCTGACGGTGACCTCCGCCTCCGCGAAGGCCGAGTCCGTGTCGCCGCCGGCCACGGCCCAGGTGAACGCGATGTTGTTGGGCGCGTCGTCGTGGAGCTGGGGCGCGCCGTCCTGGGCGGCCTCCTTTGGGTTGACGACCACGTCCAGGGGATCGTAGTCCACCACAATGTGCTCAAGGGCGTCCTCGGCCTGGTAGCGGGTCTCCGCAACCACCACCGCAACCGCGTCGCCCACGTACCGCACCCTGTCTTTGGCAATGGCGGGGTGCGCCGGGGTCTTGAGGTCGGAGTTGGGAATCAGCCACGCGCAGGGAAGTCCGCCCAGGGCCCCCTCCGTGTCCGCGCCCGTGTATACGGCGATGACCCCCGGCTGGCTGGCGGCCCCGCTGGTGTCGATGGACCTGATGTTGGCGTGGGCGTACATGCTGCGAAGAATCGCCGCGTGAACCATGCCGGGCAGCTTGATGTCGTCCGTGTAAGACGCCCGGCCCGTGATGAGCCTTGGGTCCTCGCGCCGACGAATGCCTGAGCTGAATACTCGTGTAGTCATGGCTTAACCGCCTCTCATCGCGCCTGCGGCGTCTTCCACCGCCAGCACAATATTCTGATAGCCGGTGCACCGGCAGATGTTGCCCTCCAGCCCGTGGCGTATCTCCTCCCGCGTGGGCGAAGGGTTGGTGCGAAGCAGCTCGTCCGCCGCCATTATCATGCCTGGCGTGCAGAACCCGCACTGCAGGGCGTGGTTGTTCCAGAAGGCCTCCTGCAAGGGGTGCAGGTCCGTCCCGTCGGAAAGCCCCTCGATGGTCTTGACGGAGCAGCCCGAGGCCTGAGCGGTGAGCACCGTACACGCCTTGGCCGTTACGCCGTCCAGCTGCACCGTGCAGGAACCGCACTGGCTGGTGTCACACCCAACCTTCGTGCCCGTCAGCCCCGCGTTCTCCCGGATGAAGTGGACAAGCAGCTGGCGGGGTTCAACCTCGCCGGTGTATGACTTGCCGTTGATGGTGATTTCCACTGGGACATTCACAATGCATCACCCCCTTTTAACTCTCTTGCGGGGCGCTCGCGCACACGTGCCCCGGTCGCGGGAAGTGTAGCAAATGCCGTCTGCATTGACAAGGGAAACCACGCCTGACGCCCTCCCCTCCCAGTCCGTCATTCCCGCCCCCGTATCGTAGTACGGGGCAGGCTCCGAGCGGGAGTCCAGGCGGGGGCAGGGTGTGGACTCCCGCCTGCGCGGGAGTGGTCCTAATGCGTGCGTTGCCCCTCTCGCACAGGCCACGCCCTCCGTGCTATATTTCCCCCATGAAAGTCAACGGCACATACCGCTTTGAGGCCGACCGCGAGCGCGTCTGGCAGGCCCTCCTGGACCCCGACGTGGTAAAGGACTGCATACCGGGCGTCCAGAAGTTCACCACAGTCTCGCCGGACAGCTACGAGATAGAGATTGGCGTGAAGGTGGGCGTCTTCTCAGGCTCCTTCAACGGCCAGATGGCGATCTCGGAGAAGGACGCCCCGTCCTCCTACCGGATGGCCGTATCGGGCGCGGGGCCCATGACCAACCTGACGGGCGAGGCCGTGGTCTCTCTCACGGCGGAGGGCGACGCCACCTCCGTCACCTTTGACGGCGACGTAAGCGTGACCGGCGCCCTTGCGCGGGTGGGCCAGCGCTTCATGAGCAGCGCGGCCAAGGCCCAGTTCGACCGGTTTTTTGAGCGTATGCGGGAGAGGGTGGGGTGAGGGGGGCGAGGCGACCTCTGACGCATAAGGCGAGTTGACAGACTAGGTTGGCGTCACTGAAGTTGCATCATAGGTAAGTCCTAGAGTAGGAGGTATCACTATCCGCGCCCAAGGCTCAAGGATTGCCTATTCTACCCAGACCAATAGCGCAACATCGACCCTATGTCAACTTGACATCACGCAGTGGCATTCTCTTTGAAGAGGTTATACACCTCTGGAAGGAATACGCGAGCAGACGTTATTTCTGATATGGGAATCACAATTTGAAAATCCTTAAATGCAATGTCTGACGATTGTTCACGAGCTTTTTGGATCACTGGGGCATAGTTGGTAGTTATCGTCAACTCTCTGGTGTTTCTATCGCGATAGCCGCTCGCCACAGGGATCAACGAAATATCAGTCTCTCCGTATTGCCCAATACCGCTCTCAAGAGCCAAACCAATATATGATTTGCCACTCTTCAGAGATATTTCTACAGTCTTCTGATCCTCTATAGATTCCGCAATCAGAAGTTCAATCAAGTCGCCGACCTCTCTCGCTACCTTTTGGGCAGCACGCCTAGCACTGTAGATTCGATTGCCAACCAAAGGCAAGGCGATACCTAAAACCACACTCAACACAGCAGTATCTGAGTAATCGACAGGGAAAAGGGATTCCCATTCTTCTTGAAGTCGAGGGAAGCAGCGCCTTAGAACAAAAAGAAACACCTCAGAAATTGCAAATAAGATACTCCCAGCAAGGGCAGACCGGAAGAGGATATGGTAGCCTGAATCCCGAACAGCTCGATAGCGGGTAAAATTTAGATGGGTTAGAAACCAGTATCCCCCGAGAGCTGGAACCAGCAACAGTCCGAGGCCCACTGTGAATGTCCTTCAGGAAGCTATAATCGTGCTCTAGTCAGCCGTAGGCGGGTTTACAGAAGAGTTCCCGCTAAAATCGATTTCTGCTATAGCGTCGACCATAGCGCGCCCTCTTTTGCTTCGAAGTAACTCATCTGCCTTAACATACCGCCCGCCAAACCGGGTAACGTATACTTCAGGCCGCTCTCGATCGGCTTGCTGATCGCCTTTTTGAACTTCTTCAGCCATACCGGTACCTCTCTAAAGACATCATTAATCGCCTAGAAACATTGAGGTTTTTGTCAATGAAACCTAAATCAGACTCACTATAGCCTTATCATACTAGCTTCAGAGGCCTATTTCAATCTGGCATACACCTGCGGGTATCGCAAATACCGATCTAAACAACTATGAGGCATGGGGCCATCCTGAAGGTGTAGTTGGGGACTCTGCGATCCCGCTTAAGCCTCCGCCTGACCATTATGGTGCGCCTATGCTAAGGAACGCAAGGACCGCCCCCCGTCATTTGTCCCAACCCTTTGTAGTGTGACACTATCTGCCATTGGTTTGGCCTAAATCCTGGACAGATTGCACAGAGGATCCTCAACGCTCCAGAATAAGCGGCATTAAATGGGCCCTGGGCGGTGTGACCGATGAGACTCTGAGCTGCATCGAGAGCTTCGCCCGTCAGAACCCGGCGTACGTCGCCCTGCTCTCCACCGGGATAGCCGGCATCACGGCAATGCCGGCGGACCAGTTCCTGGAGATTGCCGCAGTCGGCAACGACCAGTACGCCTGCATGACGGAGGAGGAGCTGCTGCGAGTCCAGCAGAACGCCACGCTGGCGATGCAGTCTCAGTAGAGGACGCTACGGAACGAGTTGAGCGTGATTACTTCCTACTCCGCGCCGTACCTCTCTTCAAACGCCCGCAGCGCATCACGGAAACATTCAATTGGCGGGCGTGAGATTCCTCCGCCTATGATGGGATGTCCCGGCTCTTTGTGCGCTATTGCCGTGTCCACCACTGGGAGAATACCCGTCTGAACGACTTTCCGGATATCTATCCCCAACGCCGGGCCTCTGTTGCCAAGGGCCGGTATCGGGAGCTCCGGGCTCTCGCCTACTGTGATATCGTACATGGACCGGGTGTAGCCAATGGCTTCCTCAAGGGTCCCACCAACCAGGGTGAGAATCGCCGGGGCGCTGGCCAGCAGAAACCCGCCCAAGCCCACAGTCTCAATGATTGCGGAGTCGCCCATATCCCGGCCGGCGTCGCTTGGGCCGTACCCGGGCAGAAAGATCCCGTCTAGCACCGGCGCCGATGCCACAAACCACTCAGAGTCCAGGCCGCTGACCTGTATGCCGACCTGGTAACCGTTCCTGGACATAGCCGTCACCACCGTGGAGTAGGGAATCCCCTTAGCGGAGTCAGTCGCGGCCTTGCAGGACGCCATCACAAGCCCCATGTACGACAGCTCGTGGCTGGAGAAGAAGCCCAACGTGCTGAGCAGGTCGTCCTTGGGAACTCCCGCCTTGATCATCGGAGGGACCATTGCATTTGCAAACATGGCTGTTGCCGCGGTCGTCCGGTTGTGCAGCTCATCGCCCATCTGCAGCGCCTTTGCCGTCAGCGGCTTCAGTTCCAGGCCGCCCATGTGCCTGACGCCCCTGGCAATCGAGGGAGCCCAGATTTCTCTCCACATGCACAGCTCGTTGATGGCCTTCTCATCGAACGCGCCGAACTGCTGCCTGTCTTCCACAAGCCGGCAGTAGGCCCTGTTCCCGAAGGCCCGGTTCTCCACGACATAGACAGGCAGCGATTTGGAGATGGCGCCGGCCATGGGGCCAACGGCGGAGTGGTGATGGTTGGAATCGAGCGCGATTCCTCCGGCGCTCAGCTGACGTTCAGCCTCTTCCCTGGAGGAAGCCCAGCCTTCGAACAGCGCCATAGCAATGCAAGCGCCCTTCTGCGCCCCGCTCATGTGCTCCCAGTCAACCGGGGGGCCTGAGTGAAGGATCATCCGGTCGGTCAGCCCGGGCACAACGTCACCTGCCGGGCAAACGTCAACCAGGACCGGGGCCGCCCGGTTGATCCGATCAACCGCTTCGCGGTTTGCCTGTTCTATCTTGTTTTCCAAGTTCATTGCACCGAACCTCCAGCGCCCCGGGACTCAAGTGCGGACGCCAGGGCAAACAGAATGCCGTCGTCAAAGGGAGAGGCCACAAACTGGGCGCCAACCGGCAGTCCTCCCGGCGTAAGGCCGCTGGGGACCGACATTGCAGGCACTCCAATGAAGCTCCAGGGAATGCAGTTGGTGGAGAGGATAATCAGGTAGGAGTCCGCCTCCTCCAGCTTTGGGGCCGCGACCTTGGTGGTGGGCATGATGAGAGCGTCAAACCCCGCCAGGTGCGCCAGCATTCGCTCCTGAAACTCGGAGCGGAATCGTTGCGCGTTAATGTAGTCCATGGCCCTGACCCTGGACGCCTCGTCCAGCTGCTCGAAGACCGGTCGGGTGTACTGAGACCCTGCATCCGAGAATGAGCGATGGTAGGCGGCGGCCTCACTTCGACTGACGATGAGACCGAGAGACGTTGCCAGGCGGTAGTCCTCCGCCGACGGCGTGTCGGTTTCGGTCACCTCCACCCCCAACGAGGTCAGCGCTTCTACCGTCTTGCTGAAGGCCGCAAGCACGTCGGAATCGACGTCATTCAGGCCGTTGACCGCCAGACCGACTCGCAGCCCGCGTACGTCCCGGTGCAGATAGTCCGTGTAGTCGTCACTGGGCCGGTCCAGGGACGCGGGGTCTCTGGGGTCAACGCCCTGGAGAGCGTTCATCATGTACGCAACGTCCCGGGCGGTCTTCCCCTGCAGGCCGGCGTGGTCCATGCTCCAGGAGAGCGTAACGATACCGTCCGTGGACACCAGCCCGAAGGTCGGCTTGTAACCCACAATGCCGCACAGCGCCGCGGGAACGCGAATGGATGCCCTTGTGTCGGAGCCAAGGCTCAGCAAACTCATCCCGGTTGCGATGGATATGGCGGAGCCGCCGCTCGATCCGCCGGGGTCTCTGGTTGTATCCCAAGGGTTGCGGCTCTGGGACGTTGTCACGCCCAAGGCGAACTCGTGTGTATGCACCTTGCCCATCACAATTGCCCCGGCCTCCTTGAGCAGCCGAACCGGGGTGCCGTCATCCTCCGGCATATACCCCTCCAGGACCCTTGAGCTGGCCGTTGTGGGCATTCCCTTAACGTGCACAATGTCCTTGATGGAAACCGGAATGCCGTGCAATGGCCCACGCAGGTTTCCCCTCTCCCGCTCACGGTCAAGGGCGTTTGCCTGCTCCAGCAGCTCCTCGGAAGGGGCTATGTGGACAAAAGCGTTGAGCTCCTTGTCCCTGGACTCAATTGCAGCCAGCGCCTCCTGGACCAGCTGCGACGCAGACGTTGTGCCCTTTGCCATGCGCTCTGCGGCTTTGGCCAGTGTCCCCTCTTCGGCGGGGCTTGGCGTAACTCTCGGCAGGGCCCGAACGTCACGGCGGTTCGCGTCCTCATTCCTCGCCAGGGAGTAGATGAAGGCAGGTCTTCGCGAGAGGCCATCGACTTGATAGGCCTGGAGATCGGCCAGCGCGGCTTGAAAATCGTCTCGTGCGGACATCAGTTGCTCCCTATATCTCTTTGCCCAGGGCAGCCAGGAACTGCTCGGATTCAGCCACCGCGCCAAAGACTCCGCCCTGCATCTTGATCATCTTCAACGCCGATTCATAGTTCCCTTCGTCGGTGGCGCCGGTACAATCGGAGAGGAGAAGGCACTCGTAGCCGCGGTCATTCCCCTCCCGCATTGTGGTGTGGACGCAGACGTCTGTGGTGATTCCCGTCAGCACCAGGTGCGTAATGCCGCGGTTGCGCAGCACCAGGTCCAGGTCTGTGGCGGTGAATGCGCCCTTTGTGGGCTTGTCAATGACCATCTCTCCCGACCCGGGGGCAAGCTCTTCGATGATCTCCCAGCCCTCTTCTCCACGAATCAGGATCCGTCCACACGGGCCCGGGTCGCCGATACCTGCGCCAATCTGCTTCGATCGCCAGAGCTTGTTGGGAGGGCAATCGGAAAGGTCCGGCTTGTGGCCCTCCCGAGTGTGGATTATGGTGAAGCCCTGCGTTGCGCGGCAGGCCTCCAGCACCTTCCGGGTCGGAGCAACGCCGCGACGGGTGGCGTTTATGTCGTAGCCCATCGTGTCAACGTATCCGCCGGGGCCGCAGAAGTCGTGCTGCCAGTCAATAAGCAGCAATGCCGTCTTTGCCGGATTTATGTTTCCGTCATAAGGCCAGAGGTAGGGATCAGAGCCAATTACCTGTGCCATAGGCGCCCTCCTTCGTCGGCGATTCGCCGTGCCAGCCACGCATGAGGGCTGACACGGCGAGCGCCATAAGATTCACCTGCTAGTTTGTGCTTCCTGAGACTCCCTCGACGAGCCAGTCGATGGTCTGCAGCTCCGCGTCGGGCGGCGACTCCCCGTCGGCTATGCGCACTGTGCCGCTCTGGTCGGCTATAGGCCCGAGGAACGGCTGTATGCTGCCGTCCCGCAGACCCTCGACGGTGGCCAGCACCTCCTCCTGGACCTCCATGGGGACGTTTTCGCCAAATGGCGCCAGCTTGACGAACCCCTCTTCAAGGCCGCCGAAGAAGACGTTGGTCTTGTAGGCGCCGTTCTTGATTTCCGTCACCAGCTCGGTGTAGACCGGGCCCCAGTTCCAGACTGCGCCGGACAGCCATCCGTTCGGCGCTGCCGGGCTGGCGTCCTGGTGGTAGCCGGTGACGTGGATGTTGGCGCGTTCCGCCGCCGTTGTGATGGTGCCCGTGCAGTCCTGGTGCTGTGTAATCACGTCCACGCCGGCGTCCAGCATGGTCTGGGCGGCCGCGGCCTGCTTGGCCGGGTCACACCAGTCGCCAAGGAGCACGAAGGTTGTGCTGACGTCCGGGTTCACGGACGCGGCGCCCAAGTGGAACGCATTCACGTTCAGCAGCGTCTGAGGGATGGGGAAGGCAGCAACGAAGCCAAGCTCGTTGGTCTTGGTGGTGCGGCCCGCAGCCTGACCCATAGCGTACTCCAACTGCCAGATGTTGCCGAAGTATGCGCCGTAGTTGGGCGTGCTCTCAAGGTCTCCCTGGTGGAGGAAGATGATCCCCGGATGCTGCTTCGCAAGCTCCTTGGTGGCATCCGAGTACCCGAAGCTGGTGGCGAATATCACCTTCGCGCCCTGCTGGATCATCCCTTCCATGACCGACTTCACCTGTGCGGTCTCCGGGATGTTCTCAGCGTAGAGAATCTCCACGTCCGGGTGCTGCTTGAGAAGGTACTGGCTACCCTCATAGGCGGCCTGGTTGTACCCCAGGTCCTGCTGGGAACCGACAAAGATGAAACCGATCTTGAGCTTCTCTCCGTCAGCCAGGGGCTTGGCGGCGTCGGCGTACTCAGATGCGGCCTGGGCCGTGCTGGTGTCGATGGAGTTCTCAAACACCTTGGCGAACGCAGCGGGCGAGCCTCCGCCCAGGTCATCGGTCGTGGGAACATATGAAACACTGGTCATCATCGCAGCCGGCGTCGCCGTGGCCGCGGGGGCGGCTGTGGGAGCAGTCGTGGGTGTGGCAGTGGGAGCTTCCTCTCCGCACGCTATAGCCAGCGCCATAACCGAAATCATCGCTACCAGAAGCAAGGGAACCTTTAGTTTGAATGTGCGGTACAAGCTGAATCCTCCTAACGTCAGATATTTTTCGGAACTTCTCTTGTTGCGGAGCAACTTCAGTGAGGTACGATTTCGAATCACCCTCCTTCCTTCAGAACGCGTTTGAGACCCTCCGGCATGGCTCTGAAGGTCGCGCCGGTCCAGATAGCCAGCACGACCAGGGTTGTTATGTAGGGCAACATCTGCAGATAAAACGGCGAAACCGGCGCATCAACGGTCTGCAGCTGCAACTCCAGGCCAATAGCCGCGCCGAACAGAAGTGAACCGGCCATCGCTCTGAGCGGCGTCCACATCCCGAATATCACCAGCGCAACGGCTATGAACCCCCTTCCGGCTGTCATCCCTTCGGACCAGGACTGGGTGAAGGCCAGGGAAAGCTGCGCGCCACCTATGCCCGCCAGCATTCCGCCTGAGGCAATGGCCGCGTATTGCACCATCGCCGCGTTGCGCCCGGCCGCATAGGCCACCTCCACGCTCTCCCCCACCGCCCTCAGACTCAGACCCCATCGCGACCGGAAGAGCACGAACCACAGCGCAGGCCCCAGGGCATAGGCGATGTAGGCAAGTATGTCCTGGTGAAAGAGCGCCTCGCCAAGGATGGGAATGCCGGACAGGACTGGAATGGCTATCGGGTCCAGCCCGGCTATGCTGACTCCAACGTACGACCGTCCGGCCCATGACGTAATTCCGATTCCGAGCATGGTGATGGCCAGACCGGTAGCCAGCTGGTTTGCTCTGCGGGTGATTACCATGAAGGCGAAAAACAGGCTCAGGCTGCCGCCTGCCAATCCCCCGGCAAGCACCCCGACTGCCTCGCTCTGAGTCTCAGCCGCCGCGATGAACGCAAAGCACGCGCCCATGAGCATCGCTCCCTCCACACCAAGGTTGATCTTGCCGGAACGCTCGGTGATGACCTCCCCGTAAGTGGCGTACATGACCGATATTCCCGGACCGACTGCGCCGGTGAGCACTCCCTTAATGACCAACCAGAAGGTGGTCACTGCCTGGCCGCCGAGCGTTGACCGAACCCCAGCACCATGAACAGGATCAACGCGATGAGAATGTTGGACGCGCCGGACGGGACATCGGCGCTGAACTGAAGCAGGTCTCCACCAACAACCACGAGCGCAAGAAGGAAACTGGCGCCGATCAGAGCGATGGGGTTGTGTCGGGCCAGCCAGCTTGCCAGAAACCCCAGGAATCCCAGGTTGTTGGAGATCTCAGGCCGAAGGTGATGCTGCACGCCGGAAACCTCAATCATACCCGCTATACCGGCTATGCCGCCGCCGACCAGCATTGCCGCCATCAGGTAACGGCCCACGGGAATGCCTCTTCTCTCCGCTGCGTCAGGGTTGCCGCCAATGGCCCGGATGTTGTACCCCCAGCGAGTCTTGGCAATCACAAAGTACACGACTATGACTGCGATGACCGGCAGAACGAACCCCCAGTGGAACCGCGTGCCGCCTATTGCCGGCAGGATGGCCGAAGGGTCGAAGTTGGCGGTGTACGGATAGCCGAACCCATCCGGGTTCTTCCAGGGGCCAAACACAAACACGTTGACAAGCAGTATGGCTACAAAGTTGAGCAGGAGCGTTGAAATGACCTCGTTAACACCGCGCCAGTACCGGAGCAGGATAGCCACGCCGGCCCATGCACCTCCACCGATGAATCCAGCGAGAACCATGAAAGGGATCGTTACCACCCAGGGCCCGCCGGAAGCGAAGAGCGCCACGCCGGTCGCGAGCCACGCCCCAATGTGAAGCTGGCCTTCACCGCCCACGTTGATAAGGCCCACGCGGGCAGGAAGCGCCGTGGCAAGCCCCGCAAGCACGAAGGGGATCATCCTCACGCCGATCTCGCCCAGCCCTATCCTGCTCCCGAGGGTGCCGTCAAAGACCTTGCCATAGGCGTCCAGGGCGTCGCGGCCCATGACCGCCAGGAACAGGCCAAACAGGCCAATGGCGACAAGAATCAGGCCGATGTTGCGGGCCAGCGTGGGAAGGGCGCCCCCGCTGTTGAGCCACAGAACCGGTGACTGGAAGACAGACTGCGTCATCTCAATCGTAATCTCAGTCCAGGTGGCCGGTCATCAACATCCCTACCTGGTGCGCAGAGATGTCAGCCGGACGGGACTCACCAACAACCTCTCCACGATGCATCACCATGAGCCTGTCGCTGATGGCAAACAGCTCATCCAGGTCTTCGGAGACCAGGACAATCGCTGCTCCGGCTTCCCTGGCCTTCAGGAGAAGAGCGCGGGTCAGCTCTGCGGTCCTCACGTCCAGACCGCGGGTCGGATAGTATGCGACCAGAACACGCGGGTCTCGGGTCAACTCCCTGTTCAGCACCACGCGCTGCATATTCCCGCCGGAAAGCGTGCCGACCTCCAGGCCGGGCTCCGGCATGGCTATCGGAAAGGTCGAAAAGGAATCCCCAATGCGCTCCCGAATGGCGCCCCAGTCCAGCAGTACCTTGCGATTGGCGAAGCTGTGGACCTCCCCCAGCACCATGTTCTCTTCCACCCGCATCTCCGGCACAAGCGCCATGCCGATAGCGTCTTCCGGGATGTATCCGACGCCTGCGTTGAGGATGGAGGAAACCGACCAACCGTCTACGTCACTGCCGCTCAGCTTCACGTCGCCCGACTCTTTGCGATGCAGCCCCAGAAGGACCTCGCCGATCTTCTCCTGACCATTGCCGGACACTCCTGCCACGCCCAGAATCTCGCCGGGCTGCACGCTGAAGCTGACCTCCTTGAGGCTGACTCCCTGGTTCCCGTTCTCCGTGGAAACGCTGTTGAACTCCAGCGCAGGCACAGCACCCACGCATCCGGCTTGATTGTCCTCAGTGCGAATGCCCTGAGGTAGTGTGTCGCCAATCATCATGGAAACCAGCTCGTCAATCGTCGTGTCATCCGGCGAAACTGTTCCCACCACCGCGCCATGTCTCAGCACCGTAATCCTGTCAGCCGTCGCCATAACCTCGCGAAGCTTGTGAGTGATGAACAGGATCGCGTAGCCATCGGCCTTCAGCTCTTCAAAGACCTTGAACAGCCCTTCGACCTCATGAGGCGCAAGGACGCTGGTGGGTTCGTCGCATATAAGCAGTCGGGCATTTGCTACAATGAGCTTTATCAGCTCCACCTTCTGCCTCTGGCCCATTGAAAGAGACCAGACTCTTGCGCCGGGGTCGATTTCCAGCGCGTACCGGTCCGAGACCTCCTGTATCCGCGCCGCCAGGGCTTTGTGGTTCAGCACCATTCCCTGGCCCGGCCAGAACAGCGCTACGTTTTCAACCACGGTCATGGCGGGAACCAGGGTGAAGTTCTGGAACACCATGCCCACTCCTGCGCGCCTGCTGTCCTGGGGCGACCTGAACCTGGTCTCTCTGCCGTTCATACGGATAGCGCCCTCGTCAGGCTGGTAGTACCCGTAGATGATCTTCATCAGGGTGCTCTTGCCGGCCCCGTTCTCGCCGAGGATTGCGTGCACTTCACCGGGTCTGACTTCCAGATCAATGCCATCGTTGGCCGTCACGCTTGGAAAGCGCTTCGTGACGCCGCGCAGGGATAGTAGCGGCGTTCCTGCCTCCTCACCGACGCAGGGCGTTAAAGTGTCCTCAGCGCTTTCCCGGTCCGTTTCTGGAAGAATATCGGTCTGGCCGACATCGACTCTGTTGCGCCAGGGGACAGTAATCATAGCTGGACTTCCTTACGGGATAGGAGTAGATGCAAAGCATAGTAATGGTGAAATGTCTCACTATTGTTACTGGGGCGTTACGAGATTGTTACGCGAGCGGCTCTGGTCCCACTTTGTCGTACAAGCGGCGGCCGCAAGAGGACTCATCTAAACGGGACGCGTTCAGGTATGACCCATCGCCCTTACACATCCACCCAGGCCATTCGATAGTACGCAGGTTCCTTGGAACATTCGGGGAAACCAGGCAAAAGTGAGGCGCGATCCCAGAGCGGCGAAGTCTGTGATGCCGGCGTGATACTCCACTTGCGAAGCCATGACTCTCAGCGAAGTACCTTAGTACATGGGTGGTTTGCTCCTGCCATGCCTGTGGCGATGTCTTCCAGTCCTGGGGCTCCACCGGGACAGAGTTAAGGACACGGATGCACGGTCAAGGAGGGCCTGCGCGCGACCCTCCCCCACGGGTTGCCTTGCCGATGACTACAGCCGAGGCCAGGACCCAGGACAAGAAAATAACCGACAGCACTACTCGAATTGTGGCTGCCATAATCCAACCCATGAGTTTCTTCAGGCCGCGAACTGCTGGCTTTACAGAGAGGCGCATTTCTCCAATAGAACCTACGTGTTAGAGTATTGGGCGAGTCCGCACATCAAAGTGGTATAATCTCCAGTGGTCTTTCGTTAGCGCCTACCTTCTGATTCCAGCCTAACGGGCGCCATTGCTTCTAAACAAGTAGAAGGTGACACCGGAAAGGTCTGATTTCGGTCCATGCCTCCAACCACAACCTGGCTGACCGCCGCAGTCGAAGCGTACTTCTCAGACCTGCGCAAGATACGCGCCTCCGGCGGCGCGACCGGCGAGCGGTCGTACTACCCGGCCCTGGGCAACGCCGCGGACTCCCTCGGAGACGCGACCTACGACGTCCACTTCAACGACCGCGCCTACTGGCGCAACGTGCCCGCGGCGGTGTGGAGCTACAAGCTGGGCGGCTACCAGGTTCTGAAGAAGTGGCTCTCTTACCGGGAGCGCGGCGTGCTTGACCGGCCCCTCAAGCCGGAAGAGGTGCAGCACTTCACGGACACGTCGCGGCGGATAGCGGGCATCCTGGGGCTGGTGGGTGAGGGGTGAGGCGGCAAATCAGAGTTGATTTTGAGCAAATAGCCACTTGATGACAGCGGGTAATCACCCGTTTTACTTGCTACCGCAAAGTCCTGGGTTTCCTCAGCAAGCAGTGGACTTAGCTACCTGGCAACCCCATTTCGAACCGGATGTTTCCGTCCTCGTCTAGAACCCTCAGTTTTGGAGAGTAATCATAGCCGCCATCGGTTTCAACCTCGGCTAGCTCAACTTCAAGTCGGTCGAAGCCGTCCTTGTCCTTCATCACCACCCGCGGACTGTCGTCGTTGTAGCCGATCTCAACGCGTGGGATTTCTGAGTCATCTAGCACAACCAGCCCTGGGTTCACATAAAGCCCAGGGTTATCAGCCTCGTCACTTCCAAATAAGCCTAGTTCGAGACGGATCCTTCCCCTTGCGTCTCGCATCTTCAGTCGTGGAGGAAGAGCATAGCGCAAAGGCGAGAGCTCGTAATCGTCGCCGACTTGAGCTATTGAACCATCGAGTTCTACCTCCTCCAATTCTATCTCAAAGCGGGTCCTGCCAGCCTTATCCCGCAACACCAGACGTGGACTGTCACCCTCGTCACCACCACCTAGTCCCGCTTCAAGGCGCAGGATTCCATCCCTATCTAGCATGTCCAGAGTTGGGCCACTCCCACTGCTTTGCAGGGCCATTTTGATCCTGTCTTCGTCACCATCGCGCATAGTCAGCCGCGCCTCGCCGGAGTTAATTTCCAACAACGCGCTGAGTTGGTCGTTGCCATCCTCTAAGTCTCGCATTAACAGATGTGGGCGGTCGAAGTAATCCAAAGATACTTCGAATCGAACCTGTCCTTCCGAATCCATGAACTCTAGTTTTGGCGGAGTGTCAAGACTATCTTCATGTCTCACAGTGTGAAGTCCGAATTCCGCCCTGACTTCGCCTGCATCATCCATCAGTTGGAAGGACTTGGCTTTGACCACATCCGGTACTTTGCCTAATGTCCTTCTGTATTGGTCATACTCAGCCCGCCTGGACGGGTCGCTTAGTATCTCATATGCGCGATCAATAGCGTTGAGCAAGTCGCGAGCGTTGGGGTACGGGTAATGGTCGGGGTTATACAGTTGCGTCAGCTGCCAGTGGGAGGCCTGTATAATCTCAGGATGTGCCGACGGATGTACTTGAAGGATTTCGTAAAGGTCTTCAATTTCCTGCATGGAACTCCTGTCTGCGAATATGTTGAGACGAGTATAGTATGTCTTGCACGCAGTGACCACTCGCTGTATAGGCAGTTCAGCATAATGGCAGGCCTGCCCCAAGCCTCACGCCTCCGGCTCAAACACTAGCTCAGGCACAACCACCTCCCACTCGTCGCTGCGGAGGGCGTCTTGGTATTCCGGCTCGGATTTGTCGCGGCTCCACCTGACCACTGCCAGGACAGTGGCGAACTTGCAGCTATATCCCTTCGGTGGCTGAAAGCCACCAGCGAGTTGCCCCACGACCGTCCCCCTTTGATCCAGTAGTTCCAACCGGATCTGGCCTCGCCGGACCTGCAGACGGTCGCCGTGCGACAGGGAGGCAATGGCGCGGTGAACGGGATGGCCGGCGTCCCTGTAACCCGCAAAGCTCAGGAGAACGTCTCGCAGGCTGAGTCGCCGGTAAATGCGGGCCAGCTCGGGCGCAGGTGGCGGTAGGGCGTCGGGCGGCGGGCGGTGGTGTACGGATGGGACTTTCTTCAAGGCGTCTTGCAGAAGATGGGGCCCGGCGAGGCGCGAGAGGGTTAGCGTCTGGCGGGCGCGGGTCATGGCAACGTAGTACAGGCGGCGCGGGGCGTCCGCGTCCTCCCCGCGGCCAACGCGGTCCCAGCCGCCGTCCAGCACGACAACGTGGTCGAACTCCAGGCCCTTGGCGCGATGGGCCGTGAGCAGCAGCAACCCTCGCTGGCGGCGGCGGGCGTCCCGTCCCCACTCCGCCAGCCATTCGACGAAGTGGTCTACCGAGTTCTCCCCGCCGCCGGTCTCCAGGTCGTACTCTTCAATGGCCTCCGACAGCAGTTCAATCCAGGGACCGGGGATCTGCTGAGCTAGCCACTCCTTCAAGTCAGCGCCGGACACGAGGCGGGAGTCCCTGCCGTGCACCCAACTCAGCATAGACTGGGTCTCCCTCAAGTGCCAGATGCCCGAGAAATCCTCGTTTGCCAGCTGCACGGGGATGCCCTCAAGCTCGCACAGGCTGCGCACGGGGTCAAGGTATCTCCACTCGCGCGCAATGACGGCGCATCTAGACCAGTCCCAATCAGGCGCAAGGGCAGCCAACCGTTTCAGCTCAGAAATGACCGCCTGGGCCTGGGTGACTGGAGTGTCGCCCGCCGGGAGGACCTGCACCCGGCCCTGGGCAACGGGATCAACCAGGGCCCAGTCGCCGCCCGGCGCCCTCCTGGCTCGCGCTCTGTCCACGTGGATGGGACGCCCGCTCTTCATGCGCTGCCGGGCCGGCTCAATCACGGCGTTGGCCGCCTGGATGATGTGTCCGGTGGAGCGGTAGTTGGCAGTCAGGAAGGCAGGCCGCGCCTCGTAGTCCCGCTCAAAACTGCGGATGAACTCCACCGAGGAGCCGTTGAAGGCGTAGATGTTCTGATCGTCGTCACCCACCGCGAAGAGGCTGAGCTTGTCGTCTTCATCGGCACGGGTCCTGCCTGCCAGGGCGGAGATCAGCGCGTACTCCTCAGGCCCAATGTCCTGGTACTCATCGACCAGTATCCACCGGAAGCTAGCCAGGAGTCGGTTTCGATACTCGTCGGCCTCCTCCGTTGGCAGTCCTTCGCCTTGCAGCAGTGAAACGGCCTGCTGCAGGATGCCTCGGAAGTCGATATCGTCCGGCCTGTTGGCGCTCCCAGTGAAGCTCGCCCCGACGAGGCGCATGGCCAGGGAATGGCAGGTGAGCACCATAACACCGCGGGCGTCGTCGCCGATGAGGTCCGCCAGCCGGCGCCGAATCTCCACCGCGGCGTGCCTGTTGTAGGCGAGGGCCAGGATGCCGCGAGGGTTCTCCCGCCTCACCCGAATCAGGTAGGCGATGCGATGCACCAGGACGCGGGTCTTGCCGGAGCCGGGGCCGGCGAGCACGAGCACGTTGGTCTGCTCACGGTCGTCCGCCACGATCCGGCGTTGCTCAGGGTTGTTCAGGCTCTCCACGATGCTCCGCCACGACTCCGTGGTGGTCTGGCGCGACAGCTCCCTCTCCCTATCGGGAAGCCACCGGCGAAGGAACTCATCCCGCGCCAGGCTGAAGTAGTCCATAGCCAGGCGGATAGCGTCGGCTATGGCTCTGAGACCCCGCTGCACGTACTCCGCCATCACGTGGATCTGTACGACCTGCTCGTCGTAGTGCATCTTGAGGGATGCAAAGTCCGACCCTGCAAAGCCGCGGCGTTCCGGCGCCAGACGGATGGTCATGGCCGGTCGGAACACGGTAAGCCCTCTGTTCAGACGGATGATCGCCTGTTCGTGCAGCCACAGCAGGGCGCGGCCCATCAGCCTGTTAAGGTTCCTTGCCTCGTTTGCAATTGTCATGTCTGACGTGACCGAGTTCAGCAGCTTGCCGAGGGTCGTCTCGGCCAGCAGGTCGGTCCCGCGGCTGCCCTGGGGCAGGCATGCGAGGAGATGGTCAAGCAGGCGAGAGGCGGCTGCGCGGCGCACCTCCGCCATCCTCTTCAGCGTATCCCAGTCACGCTGCAACGTCACCTGTACGGATTCCCTGTCGCGCCCCCGCACGCCAAGGCTTCCACCACCGCCACCTTCATCCCTACCATCGTAGGCGATGCTCTGCAGAATGCGCCGCAAAAGCTCTGGCAGGGCGTGTTCGTGGCCTTCATTCTTTAGCTGCTGAGTTGCGAGGCGGAGTTGCAGCGTGTATGACTCTCCTACCTGCATATCCGGCGCTAACTCTCGCAGGAGCTCGATCAGCGACTGTTCCAGCGCCGCCGCCTGCTCAAAACGCTGGCGGGAGGCGCGCTGCACTCCCTGGTGCACGAAGGCCGTCAGAACAGTGTCGTTGCTGGCGATACCCAGGCGCTCAAGGTCGTACAGAGCTCCTCGTACTCCTTCCGAATTCAGGCCCGTCGCAGTCATCAACTCGTCAGTCGAGATTCCCTCGTCCGGGTCCGCTTCGATTAGCGTACGCACGACGTTCAGGAGCTGCCGGCGATAAATGTCAGAGATAGTGGCCCTCTGCAACCTGGAAGTTGCCTCCTCAAGGGACCTCACGCGCAGGGAGGACGGGAACACCTGCACCCGGTTCTCCTCCCTGGCCAGCAGCGCTGCCTCTTCCAGCCAGGCCACGGCGGTCCGCACCCGGGTGTCGTCCGTTGCAGAGTCTCTCTCAAAGACGTGCTCGTCGTCCTCACTCAGTATCTCCCCCGGAGTGCCCACCACCTCGCCCTCCAGCCTGTTCTTCCGGTCCAGGTTCCTCAGCGCTCGCAGGACGCCATGAATCTCGCGTCTCGTGAGTCGGGAGCGCGCGGACATGCCGAACTGCCGCTCCACGTCGTCCTGGGTATAGAGCAGTACGCAGCGCGCCTGCTGCTGGTCACGCCCTGCCCTGCCCGCCTCCTGCAGGTAGTTCTCAAGGGAACCGGGGATGTCCGCGTGGATGACCAGGCGCACGTCCGGCTTGTCGATGCCCATCCCAAAGGCGTTGGTGGCGACGATGACGCGCAGCTCCCCGCTGATGAAGCTATCCTGGACGTTCTTCTTGGTCTCCGGGGTGAGGCCGGCGTGAAAGTGCTCCGCCTCGACTCCTTTTTCCTTCAGGAATCCAGCTATGTTCTGCGCCTGGCTTCGGGTTGCGCAGTAGACGATGGCCCCTCCCGGTGTGTCCTCCGAGAGGTCCGACGTCAGGATTTGGTGGATGTGTGAGAACTTTTCGCCGCCGCTTGTCTGCACCACCACGAACTCCAGGTTGTTGCGCCGGGAGCCGCCGTCGAAGACCTTGAGCGCAATGCCAAGCTCCTTCTGGAAGTAATCGACTATCTCTGCCATGACGTCTGGCTTGGCGGTGGCGGTCAGAGCCAGCACAGGCGGTGGCTCCTCCCCTGACCTCTCGCGGATGAACCGACCAACGTAGCGGTAGTCCGGCCGGAAGTCGTGCCCCCATTTGGAGAGACAGTGGGCCTCGTCCATGACCCATGCCCCAATCTCCCGTTGCGCCAAAACACGGCGCACCGACACGCTTCGGAGCTGCTCAGGCGAGATGATCAAGATGCCGGCGTCTCCCAGCCGCACCCTGTCCAAGGCGTCTGCCCGCTCCGGCATGGAAAGAAGCCCGTTGATGGTCACACACGAAACGATGCCGCGAGCCTCCAGCCCATGCACTTGATCGGCCATGAGAGCTACAAGCGGCGAGATGACCACCGTCAGTGCGCCCGTTTTGTCGTAGCGTGACAGGGCCGGGACTTGATAGCAGACTGATTTCCCGGCGCCCGTGGGCAGGATTCCCAGAACGTGCTCTCCCGCCATCGCTGCCTCGACTATAGACTGCTGCATTGGGCGGCCTTCTCCGTCCTCCGGCTCCGGGCGGAATTCAGCAAACCCGAACCACTTGGAGAGTTCCTTTCGAGCGTCATGACGCTCTCGGCACCACTCACAGCCGGAGTCGGAGCAGGCGGTATCGCGCAGCCGTCGAACCAAGTGGCCGGCCTCTGGGTACTGGTATCGTACCCAAGGGGGCATGACCGAGTTGCCACCGGATACCGAGAGCCAAGCCAGGGCGTAGGCCAGGGGCCAACCATTGCTGGCTGCATCCTCGACTGCTTCGCGGGCGTGGGTCCGGCAGGAAATACCCGACAATCGAGACCGGATAGCCTCATGGGCCTCAGTGTCAGATGGCCTCGGCGAGCGGCGCAGAGACGTGAACACAATGTCAAAGCCATCGCCGTTCTGCAGGGAGGTGAGCCAGTGCCAGGATGCCAGCAAATCGGGGGGCGTTTCGAGAAGGGCCGTCTGCTGGTCGGCAAAGACCTGCAGGGCGAGTCTGGCGTCCAGATTCGGGTCGTTTATGCGACCCCGCCTTAGCTGTCCGTCCTGGTAGTGCTTGACCAGGCCGTGATACGGATTGCGAGGGAAGGCCAGGGGGTTGAGCATAAGCGTGTCCACGGCCGGAAGGCGCAAGAGGCGCAGACCGGGGTTGGCGGCCCTCAGGTAGGGTAGGTCAAAGTGAATTATGTTGTGGCCCAGGAGAAACTCAGCGCCTTCCGAGAGGTCGTCCAGTCTTTGCAGCGCCCCAGCCAGCTCGCCCTGGCCCGACCGATGCACCACAGCCTGGCCTGTATCAGGGCGCACTCCGGCAAGGGCGCGGATGCGGTTGTCTTGTACACCGACTTCAAGGTCCAGGGAGAGGCACCAAGGCAGGAGGCGAGTGCTGTCATCAGCCATGGAAGCTACATCTCCCTAATGCACGCAGGAATGTTTAGAACTGACCTTGATTGGGATCAACAGAGAGAATAATGCCACTATCAAATGGGCTGGTCAACGACGCCACATCCAGATGTCTAGAGGGGCCATCTTGTGTAGCTAATGCCGAGGGCAGTCGTAGCTGCAATCTGCAGAAGTTACAAGATGTGACGGAAAATAGGCAGATAAAGTTACAGGCATGTTACGCTCGGCTGATAGGATAGTGACCGGGAGCGATACCGAGAGACATACCTCAGTGGCCTGACCCTCAGGAACGCCCTAAGTCTGGTCATTCTGGGCTTCGGAGTGGCGGACATGGCCTTCTGTCCGGGGGCCGTGACATTGTTCTAGGCGTGCTTAGAATCTACTTGGCCATCCCCGGACACCTGCTGTTCATGAGAGTCTGGAGGCAGGAATGCCGGTCGAGATATCGATAGTCAAAATAGGCATTCCGCTTGTTACCGGCGTCGCGCTCCTCCTCATCAGCAAGTTCTTTGAGTGATCTTTGAGTGATATAGTGGGAGAGCAATGGCCAGAACTAGGCCTTGGCACTCGGTCCTGTCCTACGTCCATCACGTCTGCACCGAGTGCAATACGGGCAAAGATATCGCACCGAGGAACCGGAGAGAGGGCACCGGCAACAGGCGGCTTTGCGATGAATGTGAGTACCTGATCAAACGAGGGGACTGCTAGGCGGCAAAATGAGACTGGCACTCCTGACCCTGGCGGTGTTGCCCCTCGATGTCCTCCGCTCCAAGAGTTGAACGGATCCCTGGTCAAGGTCGCGGCCGAAGACCGACTGGTGGATTTCACCTCGAGCAGTCAGGTCAGCAACTGATCTAGATTCCAGTTCCATCGAGTGCGTGGGCAAACCGATGACGGAGGAATCCATAGCGGGGATCTGCGGGCCCTCTGGCCTGAGTAGGCTCCACCAGGCTAGCGCTCCAACTGCCGCCGCGAGGATTCCCAATACCAATACAGCAAACCACTTGCGGCGTCTTGGAACGTCGGTCTCTGTCGTCTTTCGCTCGATCCTTATGTATCTGTTGTATCTGTCCATGTCGTATTACAGAGCGCAGACACTTATTCGTTATTAGAGCTGGTCCGTCAGGCCGGGCGACGGCCTTGTGGTCTTTGACTAGTGACCGCCCGTGATGTTCCCATCCACGAGGTTGACCCTCGGGCCACTAGGAGCGGCGACGAGTTCTCGGCCGTATGACCAAGGACTCTCTCCCTATTCATGGCTTTGTCCAATGGAAATGCCCCCGATCTTGAGGTTGGGAGGGATGTGTCCTGACCTCTTGCGCCGCCGGCAAGAATAACAAGGCAATCGTAGTCGCCCGTTCATGAGTCAAGGTCAAGGAACTGCTCGGCCATTCGCCAGCAGGGTCCTTGTACGCAGGTCACCTATATCGGGTGTGGCATGTGACGCGGTTGCCACGTCAGCCTGCCAGAGGGACACTGTGACCCTTCCGGAAAAAGTACGCACTCTCCGACACGGCTGTTTCTGAGCCTATTTCTTGTCCCATCTCTTCAGTACATAGGCGATCCCGATCATACCAGCTACAACCAGTATCCCAGGTATGACTCTGCTCATGGCTCCTCCCTCAATAGCAGGCATTCGGCACAATGCCGAAACTTAAAACTCCTGCCTCTGGTCACTCATACGGCAGCCACTCAGCGCTCTCCATCGTAGCAAACCTTACCATGTGGAATATCCGGGGTGGATAGACGTGGAGGCTGACATCGCTCCCCAACCCGCGGACCACTGACGCGACAAGGCAATCTCCCGTCCAGTGTCATGAGTCACTTTCGACATCAGGCACTCCTCCTGATGAACCGCCTCTCGAATGCCCGGGGCTCTGCAACCCTTCCGGCGAGCTCTTACAGACAACGGTTGGGGCATGGTAGAGGGGTTGAACCCGTATCCTATGCCCCAACTGTCAAACGCTGTCTATCCCCGTGACCGTATGAAGAGTACCGCTCCTCCCACCAGGACTAGCGCAACTACTATGGCTATCAGTAGGATCCCTACTGGCAATCCGCCTTCCTCTTCCGGCGGTACCGGCGTAGGAGCTACTGCAACCGTTGGCGTTGGGACTGGTGGGACCGCAGTGTCAGTCGGAATCGGGGTGTCCGTGGGGTCCGGTTCCGGAGTGGGCGCCGGTGTCGGCGTGGCCGTGGGCGCCGGCGTTGGCGTGGCCGTGGGCGCCGGTGTCGGCATGGCCGTGGGCGCTGTCGTTGGCGTAGCCGTGGGCACTGTCGTCGGCGTGGCCGTGGGCGGCGCAGCCGTCGGCGTAGCCGTGGGCTCCATCGTCGGAGCTGGCGTCGGCGTGGGCGCCAGTGTCGGGACCGGCGTGGCCGTGGGCGCCGGCGTCGGCGTGCTTTCGTCCTCCACGTCCGTTACCGTCACCTCTACCAGAATTGTGTCGGAGAGCCGATCAGAGTCTGTTGCTCCGACCTCCACAAGGTAAACGTTGTCGGCGCCTGCATCTTCCGGGTTCTCAAAGTCTGGCGCAGTTCTGAAAGCCAACGCGCCGTCCTCAGCGCCAATCTCAAAGCTGGCGGCGTCGAACCCACCGGTGATGCTCCACGTTACCTCTCGCCCATCGACCACTGCCAGGGAGGCGACCGCTGTGCCATTCTCAGGCACACTGAATCTCTCCCGGACACCGCCGGCGATTATCGGGGGATTGTCGCCCGGGGTGGTCGTGGCCGGCGGCGGGACTGGCGTGGGTTGGGCGCCGCCACCACCGCCACCGCCACCGCCTCCCCCTCCGCCACCTCCGCCGCCTGTCGGTGGCGTCCTGACCTGTATGCTGGAAGCGCCGCCGACAGGTGTATCCACATCAGACGTCACCACACCGGAAAATGTGTAGGAACCCGTTGTGCGGGACGCGGTAACGGTGTAGGTGAAAGAAGGAGAATCCACCTCAAACAGGCTGAAGCTGACCGTTTGGCCTGTGGCCACTTGACCGGTAGGGTCGACATTTTCGTCATCAAGGGTGCTGGAAACGTATGTGAACCCGGCGGGCAGAGTCTCCGTGATCAGGTCCAAATCACCCGTATTGCCGTGGGCGATGGTCACCACCAGCCGCCCGCCCGGGGACACAGCCGCTGGGCTGAATGACCTGGTGGCATATGGGCCAACCATTACCGTGCTAGCGCCGCCGACAGGAGTATCCACATCAGTCGTCAGAGTACCGGAGAATGTGTAGGAACCCGCCGTATCAGGGACGGTGACGGTGTAAGTGAAAGAAGGAGAATCCACCTCAAACAGGCTGAAGCTGACCGTTTGGCCTGTGGCCACTTGACCGGTAGGGTCGACATTGTCGTCGTCAAGGGTGCTGGAAACGTATGTGAACCCGGCGGGCAGAGTCTCCGTGATCAGGTCCAAATCACCCGTATTGGTGTGGGCGATGGTCACCACCACCGTATCGCCTGTGCCTACGTTTGCCATCTCAAACGACCTGGTCGCGCTGGGTCCTCCCGGCGCGGGCTGTTGGGTCTGGGTCGCCTGGACAGTTACCGTGCTAGCGCCGCCGACCGACGTATCCACATCAGTCGTCAGAGTACCGGAGAATGTGTAGGGCCCCGCCGTATCAGGGGCGGTGACGGTGTAAGTGAAAGAAGGAGAAGTCACCTCAAACAGGCTGAAGCTGACCGTTTGGCCTGTGGCCACTTGACCGGTAGGGTCGACATTTTCGTCGTCAAGGGTGCTGGAAACGTATGTGAACCCGGCGGGCAGGGACTCCGTGATCAGGTCCAAATCACCCGTATTGGCGTGGGTGATGGTCACCACCACGCTCCCGCCAGCTGTCACCGTTGCCGGATTGAATGACCGGCTGGCGCTGGGCTGCGGCTGCTGTGAGCCCTGGACAGTTACCGTGCTAGCGCCACCGACAGGAGTATCAACATCAGTCGTCAGAGTACCGGAGAATGTGTAGGGACCCGCCGTATCAGGGGCGGTAACGGTGTAAGTGAAAGAAGGAGAATCCACCTCAAACAGGCTGAAGCTGGCCGTTTGGCCGGTGGCCACTTGCCCGGTGACATCGACATTATCTTCGTCAAGGCTGCTGGAGACGTATGTGAACCCGGCGGGCAGGGACTCCGTGATCAGGTCCAAATCACCCGTGTTGGCGTGGGTGATGGTCACCGTCACGCTCCCGCCAGGCGCCACCGTCTCAGGGTTGAAGGAACGGGTCGCGGTCGGACCTTGTTGCGCGGTCACTATGCTCAGGCTCAACACACCCAACAACACGGCTATTATTGAAACCGGTATTATCGATAGGGTTCTTTTCATTAGCAAGGCACCTTCTCCCTATTACCCAGTTTGCTTAGCAGCCCGGTGAAGGAGAACCCTCCGCCAAGCTGCTAAGCAACTGGAGCATTACATCTTTTGGACTATTGGGCTTGTCGGTAGAGCCTTATGAGCCGTATCACGTCAGCCTTGCTGGTGTCAGTAGGATCAGCTCGGTAATTCCTAATGGCCGCTATAACTTCGCTCTTCTCGATGCCATCACCGTCCACGTCATACCTGTCCACCAGCGGGTCGCCGGTGGTAGTCTCTTCCACGTCTGTCACCGTGACGCGGACGTCCCTGGAATCAGAGTCGGTGCCCCTCCGGGCCGTTACCGTCACCTCGTAGGTGTTGTCCGTGTTGGCGTCCGCGGGCCTCTCGTAGTTCGGGGCGCTCCTGAAGGTGAGGACGCCGGAGCTGATGTTGAAGTCACCCCGGTCTGCGCCGGTGAGACTCCAGCTAACCGCGCCATCGAATCCCGTGGCCGTATAGGTGGCCACGGAGTCAGTGCGGTCCTCCGCGTAGCTGACGCCGGACGGGCCCCTGACCGTGGGGCCGGCTCCTCCCATGATCTCCGGCGCTTCGTTAACATCGGTGACGGTGACTCTGACCTTCCGGTCAGTGTGCATCGTGCCGTCCGAGGCACGCACCGTTACATCGTATACGTTGTCCCTGTTCGCGTCCGTCGGAACCTCGTAGTCGAGCTTCGAGCTGAAGGAAAGGACGCTGCCGTTAGTGCCGGCACTGAGGGTGAACTTGGCCGAGTCCACACCCATCAGCGTCAGGTTCACATTGAGTCCATCCTGGTCCGTTGCCGCGTAGGTTACGTTGGCGACGTCGGCGACGGTCGTCAGCGCAGTATTTCCCTCAGCCACACTTAGTGCTGTGGTCCCTATTGCAGGTGTTGTTGTCGAGAACGTCGGCTTCTCGTCCACATCCGTGATATTGATAGTCACGGTCGCGTCCAGATTTGTGGCTGCTGTACTTGTGGCTTCGCCGGAAGCGTCCGTGGCAGTGACAGTAACTGTGCACTCTCTATCTGGACTACCGCTAGCGGCATCTGCACAAGAGCCACTGTCGGTCGCAGTTGCTATTGTCTCCCCCTCGTAGTCCAGGTCAAACGCGGTTGATATCTGGCCGGTCTTCGGGTCGATCTTGAATAGGCTCGCGTCAGTTCCGGTCAGCACGTAGTTGACCTCGCCGTGGTTGCCCGTGGCCGTCACCGGGGCGCCGACCTTCGCGCCCTTCTTACCCTCGGCCACGCTTCTGTCGAGGGTGGCCGGATCGAACTCAAGCTCGTGGCCCCCGGTCCGAGCCGCCAGCACGATGTAGTCAGAGGTCAGAGAGGCTTTTTCTTTCGTTGTGCTGTCCCCCACGCGGTAGCTCACCTCCACGCGGAGGCGGCTGGGCGCGTCGCCGACCTGGACGGTGTAGATATTGTCTGTCTCGCCGCTGATTTCGGCGCTTCCCCTGTACCATCGCCACGTGGCCTCTTCATCACCGACCTCTACGGCCTTATCGTTTCCGGCTATGTCACCGTCCGTCGCACTGGCTGTCAGGGTTGCGCCGACCTGGAACTGCATAATCGGATCCCCGCCATTGACGGCACTCGCGATTAGCGGGCCAGCGCCGTCGGGATCGACTGTCCAGGTCACGTCTCCCATCTCGTTCACGTTTATGACCGTGACTGTGACCTTGTGGTAACCGACCTGCGGGGTTGTCGCAGCGTCAGTGGCGGCCACCACCACATGGTAGGTGTTGTCTTGGTCGGCGTCCCCGCCGCCGTCGCCGATCGTTGAGGCTTCGAAGTCGGGCGAGCTAGCAAACTCAAGCTCACCGTCCTCGGGGTCGATGGTGAAGAGAGCACTATCCTCATTGTCATCAGCGGTCAGGCTTCCAGGAGGGTCGCCCGTCGGAATTGACCATGTAATCGATGTGCCCCCCTCGGGGTCATCGGCCGTGAAGGTCGCCACCGCGCCCTCGCCGTTCTCCTCGTAGTTGAAGCTATCCTTGCCAATGACTTCGGGGGCTTCTTCGACGCCTGTGACGGTGACTCGAACCTTCCGGTCAGTGTGCATCGTGCCGTCTGAGGCCCGCACCGTCACCTCGTATACGTTGTCCCTGTTCGCGTCCGTCCGAACCTCGTAGTTAGGCTTCACCTTGAAGGACAGATTCCTGGTAGAGCTCAGATCGAACTTCGCCCCGTCGGCCCCCATCAGATGGTAGGTAAGGCTTCGCCCCTCGGGGTCCGACGCCGTGTAGGGATTTGGAGTGTCATCACCGTCGTTATCACCGTCAGTGTCACTGTCGGCCCTTACTTCCTTCGAGTTTTCCGCGACAGACACAGCCATGTCCCCATCATTGAACGTCGGCTTCTCGTCCACATCCGTGATATTGATAGTCACGGTCGCGTCCAGATTTGTGGCTGCTGTACTTGTGGCTTCGCCGGAAGCGTCCGTGGCAGTGACAGTAACTGTGCACTCTCTATCTGGACTACCGCTAGCGGCTTCTGCACAAGAGCCACTGTCGGTCGCAGTTGCTGTTGCCTCCCCCTCGTAGTCCAGGTCAAACGCGGTTGATATCTGGCCGGTCTTCGGGTCGATCTTGAATAGGCTCGCGTCAGTTCCGGTCAGCACGTAGTTGACCTCGCCGTGGTTGCCCGTGGCCGTCACCGGGGTGCCGACCTTCGCGCCCTTCTTGCCCTCGGCCACGCTTCTGTCGAGGGTGGCCGGAGCGAACTCAAGCTCGTGTTCCCCGACCCGAGCCGCCAGCACGATGTAGTCAGAGGTCAGAGAGGCGGTTTCTTGGGCTACGTTGCCCGCGACGACGTAGTGCGCCACCACGCGCAGGTACATGCCCACGTCTTCTAGGCCGACGATGTAGGCAGCCGAGTTTGCGTTGTCTATCTCCGTCCCAGCCGCGGTTTTGGTCGGCGACCTGTACCACCGCCATATGGGTGCCGATGCGCGTGCTGGGCTCAGTCCGCTTGCTGTTGTTACGTCCTTATTAGCACCAGTCCCTGCTATGTCCCCATCGGTCACACTGGCCGTCAGAGTTGCGCCGACCTGGAACTGCATAATCGGATCCCCGCCATTGACGGCACTCGCGCTTAGCGGGCCAGCGCCGTCGGGATCGACTGTCCAGGTCACATCGCCTATCTCGTTTTCATTGATGACCTTGACGGTAACCTTGTGGTAGCCAGTCTTCGGGTCTGTCGGGTGGGGATCGGTGGCGGTCACGACCACCTTGTAGGTGTTCGTGCAGGGATTGGGGTCAGCAGTGACGTCGCAGGCCGTGTTAACGCTGTTGCTCCCCGTCGGATTCTCGAAGTCGGGCGGGTTTGCAAACTCGAGTATCCCGTCCTCGTCGTCAATCTCGAAGTCCGAGAAGTCCGCGAAGTCAGCCGCGGCAATTCCACTAGGGAGAGGGCTGGGAGGGTTGTCGGGATCCAGCAATCCCCAGGTAATCGACGTGGCGCGCTCAGGGTCCTCGGCCGTGAACGTCGCCACCACGTCCTTGCTGTTCTCAGGGTACTCTATGGCGTCGTCCTGGGCGCGGGCCAGGCCATTGTTCATCGCGAACAGCAGGCCCAGGCACAGCGTGGCTAGTAGCGCAAACCAGAGAACGGGCATACCGGGCAGCCTCCCCGCAATGAGCGCGGGAGAGCCGGGATTGCCCGTATGGGAATCTCGACTGGGAGACCCGCGGCCGAGTGGGCGCTTCACGCGCGAGAGCAGGTGGTTGGCCACCGAGGTCCTTCTAGGCGCTTCCTTATCGTGCGACATACGCATTACTCCTACCTTTCGGCATTATTGATGCCATATTTGATGGCGCCCTTCGAGGGGCGCAAAATTTCTGCCCATCATCCTTGCGGGCATAGCTCCCCAATAAATTACCAGAGGTGTATAATCTTGGTGTTAAATTAACGCCAATTATTTATAACATCTTGTAACCTACAGCCATTTGCAGCATAATTGCTTGCGTTGGCCTTGAACCCCGTGGCTGCAAACACGGGGGCAATGGGTATCCGGAGTCTCAAGGAGGTGACGAGTTGAACCAACCTGACGAGCGAGACCGGGAGATAGCGGACCTGCGGGAACGCCTCACCCGGCTAAGCAAGGCCAGTCTGCGCATCACTGAGGACCTTGACTTCAACGACGTGCTGCAGGGCGTTCTGGACTCCGCCCGGACACTTGCCGGAGCCTGCTACGGCGTGATGACCAATTTCGACGACACCGGCGAGGTGGAGGACTACCTCTCATCGGGGCTGAGCTCCCAGGAGGAGGAGAGACTCTGGCTTTTGCCGGAGGGCACGCGGGTCTTCGAGTCCCTGATCGCCAACTCAGAACCCGTCAGAGTCCCCGACCTGGTGGGGTACGTCAGGTCTCTTGGCTTCACCAGTTTCAGCCTCCCCCTGCCTGTGGGCCAGGCCTTTCCCTTCCTGGCGGTGCCCATGTTCCACCGGGGCGTCCGGGTGGGCCATCTGTTCCTGGGCGACAGGGAGGGTGGAGAGTTCACCCAGATAGACGAGGAAACCCTGGTGATGTTCGCCTCCCAGGCGGCGCTTGTCATCTCCAATGCCCGCACACACCGGGAGGAGCGACAGGCCAGGGCAGACCTGGAGACGCTGGTGAACACCTCGCCCGTGGGCGTCGTAGTCCTGGACGCCAAGACGGGAGCGGCTGAGTACGTCAACAGGGAGGCCATGCGCATCGTGGGCTCCCTGCAGGAGGAGGATGACCAGACGGAGGACCTCCTGGAGGTGATGACCTGCACGCGTGGCGATGGAAAGGAGGTGTCCCTGAGAGAGTTCACCGTTGCGGAGCTGATCAGCCCGGGCGAGACGATCCGGGCGGAGGAGATCGTCCTGCGGGTCCCCGGCGGGCGGAGCATCAGCGTCCTGATCAACGCCACGCCCGTCCGTTCGGAGGATGGCCAGCTCACGTCCTTCGTCGTCACCATGCAGGACATGACGCCCCTGGAGGAGCAGGAGCGAATGCGGGCCGAGTTCCTGGCCATGGTGAGCCACGAGCTCCGGGCGCCGCTGACCTCCATTAAAGGGTCCGCCGCCATGGTCCTCGGCTCTGCGTCCGAGATAGAGCCCGCGGTCATCCGCCAGTTCCTCCACATCATTGAGGACCAGGCGGACCGCATGCACGAGCTGGTGTCCGACCTCCTGGACGTGGCCCGTATCGAGACGGGCACCCTGCCTGTCAGCCCGGAACCCGCGGAGGTGGCCATTCTGGTGGACAGGGCAAGGAACTCCTTCCTCAGCAGCGGCGCCGACAACCATCTGGACATCGACATAGAGCCCGACCTGCCTCTGGTGCTGGCGGACCGTCAGCGCATCGTCCAGGTGCTGGGCAACCTGCTGTCAAACGCGGCCCGGTCCTCCCCGGAGTCGTCCACTATCAGGGTGAGCGCCGTGCATCGGGACTTACACGTAGCGTTCTCTGTGGCAGACATGGGACAGGGCATCCCGGCCGAGAGCCTCCAACAGCTGTTCCGCAAGTTTTCCAGGTTGCACTCCGAGGAGTACGGCGGCGACACCGGCCTGGGCCTCGCAATCTGCAAGGGAATAGTGGAGGCCCACGGGGGACGGATCTGGGCCGAAAGCGACGGTCCAGGGTCTGGCGCACGCTTCACCTTTACCCTTCCCACAGTAGAGGAGGCCGGGAGCTTGGCGGCGGAGCCAAACTCGCCGGCCTCGGAGCGCTCCTCCAGGCGGGGGCAAAGGGGGAGCGGGGAGCGCGTGCGCGTACTCGCGGTGGACGACGATCCGCAGACCCTGTGGTACCTGCGCGACTCCCTGCACCAATCGGGGTACGCCCCCATTGTCACTGGCGAGCCCGAGGAGGCGCTCCGCCTGGTGGAGGAGGAGAGGCCCCAGCTTGTGCTGCTTGACCTCATGCTTCCCGGGATCGACGGCATTGATCTCATGAAGGACATCCTTGACCTGACGGACGTGCCTGTCATCTTCCTGTCCGCGTATGGGCGGGAAGAGCTGATTGCCAAGGCCTTTGACATGGGGGCGGTCGATTACGTGGTCAAGCCATTCTCGCCGACAGAGCTTGCGGCGAGGATCAGGGCGGCCTTGCGGAGACGGTTGGTGGCTGAGCCGTCGGAACCGTACATGATGGGCGACCTGGCCATTGACTTCGCCGAACGCAAAGTGACCATGGCCGGACGCCGGATAGAGCTGGTGGCGATGGAGTACAGGGTGCTCGCCGAGTTGTCGGCCAACTCAGGACGCGTGTTGACCTTCCAGCAGCTGTTGGAGCGCGTCTGGGGCGACAAGAACAGAGGGGACGTCAGACCCTTGCGGACCATAGTAAGCAAGCTCCGCCGCAAGCTGCGCGACGACGCAGACAACCCATCCTATATATTCACCGAGCCTCGCGTCGGGTACCGAATGCCAAGGGGCAAGCCGCAGGTCGAGGATCCGTCTGCATCTGACTGAGCGAGAAGGGCGCCCACCCGGAATACCGCGACCCGGTAAAGCTTGCAGATGAGGAGATGGACGGGGTTGCGGCAGAGGAGAGGCGGCGGCCGGAGTAACGCGGAGCCGCCGGTTTTGCGCGTGAACAGGCCCATTCTGCTCTATTCCGGCCCATTTTACCAGAAAAGCACAAGAACTACACGCATAAAACGCCCGAAAAGCACACCAAATGCACACATACTCTGCTATACTATGTATACCGTCAATGATTGAGTGTTTGTATCATGAAGCGTCTACGCTTGGCATCGGTTTTATGGAGCCTGCTACACGGCAACAACCGGGCGCGTGCGCGTTCCCAGGGTCACGCGCTTAGCGCCCTTACCCCCCCCCCCCCCCCCCCGAATATCCGTTCTGCCATGAAGGCGCGGCGACCGGTCGGCCTGCTCCTGCTCCTCGCGGTCGGCGTGGCGTTGTCCGCCGTGCTCCTGTCTCATTCCCCCCAGCCCGTGCAGGCCCAGACCCCGACCGTCGAGACCCATATCTGGTTCGCCACGCTGACCGTCGGAAGCCAGCCTCCCAGCTTTGGCTATATCAACGACGGCTTCCGCGGGTCCTTCGGGGCCGACTCCTTTGCAGCTTCGACCTTCGAGGTCGGAGGCACGGGTTACCGGGTCAGGGCCCTGGCCACAAACGCAAGCGGGGAGCTTGTACTGAGAATCCGGTCAAACACCGTCCAGGGCAGCGACCCGAACCTGCAATTGCCCGCCCATAACTACATCCTGCGCGTTGGAGACTCCGAGTTCACCTTTCACGGGACCAACGACTATGACACCGGTGATGGAGGAAGGTACCGGTTTCAGATGGCCGGCCTGTCCCTGACGGCCGGCCAGACCATTAGGGTCTCCCTCTGGGGGATCGGGCTGCCGAGTGTTTTCGGGCAACTACATGCCGACTATGACACGGACAACGACGGGCTGATCGAAATACGCAATCTGCAACAACTTGACGCAGTGCGCTACGACCTCGACGGCAATGGCGCCTGGGAAGCTACCCTCGCGGATGCGCAGCAGACATATAACGCCGCCTTTCCTCACCGTAAGCCCAATTCCGCAGGTGGAGCTATGATGGGCTGCCCCTCCACCGGTTGCAGGGGCTACGAGCTCACCGCTGACCTGGACTTCGACACCAACGGCAACGGCATGGCCGACGAGGACGACACCTACTGGAACGGCGGCGAAGGCTGGGACCCCATCGGCAATCAACGAAGCAACTTCTTCAATGCTGAGTTCAGCGGCAACGGGCACACCATCTCCAACCTGTTCATCAACCGTCCTACAGAAAGTTACGTTGGTCTGTTCAGCCACACGTCGGGTTTCTTGCATCACGTCGGAATGAAGAATGTGAATGTTCGGGCCGACGTCTTTATCGGCGGATTGGCAGGCAGCGTAGGCAGCAACTCCTGGACTCCCGTGCTGCACAGCGGCGGCGGAACAGACTTCGGCGCCGTTGCTTCAGCTTATGCCACCGGCCGCTTGGAGGGACGTGCCCAAATCGGAGGGCTTGTTGGACAGCTTGGCGGTTACTTGGTCGCCAGTTGGACCGATGTCAACATTTCTGGAACGCAGTATCTTGGCGGCGTTGCAGGGTGCGTGTTCAAAATCCGTCGAGTAACTCTCCATGGTATCTTTGGAGAATATCGATGGCATACGGTTCACTCCGCGGATGGAATAGTTGCCGCGTCGTATGCGCTAGGCCGTGTTTGGGCCAGAGAGGCGCATAGGGCGCATCCGGTATCTTTCAATTGCAGGGGTTACTGGAACCAGGCTCGTCATAATTTCTTTGAGGAAGGCCAACGCATAACCGAAACTGTTGCCGGAGCGCGTAGCAACAGCTATTTCAACAACGACATTCATCGTTCAACTGATGCCGAAGGGAAGACGACCTACGAGATGGCGTTTCCTATCGGCTATACCGGCATCTTCTCGGCCTGGAACGTTGACACGAACCGTGTGACGGGCGGCGACTTGCCCTGGGACTTCGGCACGGCGCGGGACTATCCCAAGCTGAGGGCCGACAGGAACGGCGACGGGGTGTTCACCGTGGCCGAGTTCCCCGGCCAAGACCAAAGGCCCGGCGGGAGCACGGACTACGACACCGATGACGACAACCTGATCGAAGTCAGCAGTATGGTCCAGCTCAACGCCATACGCTTCGACCCCGACGGCGATGGATTTGTTTCGTTCCAGGGCGCCCCTGAATACCCCCAGGCCTTTCCAGACGCGATGTTTGGAATGGGGTGCCCGGATACCTGCAAGGGCTATGAGCTGACCGCGGACCTGGACCACGACACCAACGGCAACGGGCGGTTCGACAGCGAGGACTGGCCCTATAACGCCGGCCAGGGATTCAGGCCCATCGGATACGACAACGACACGCCCTACTCGGCCGAGTTTCACGGCAACGGCCACGCCATCTACAACCTGAACATCCACCGCTCGGCAAAGTACACCGGGCTGTTCGGCCATATCTCCGGCCAGGCCTACATCCACCACGTCGGACTTAACGACGTCACCATCACGTCCACCTCCCAGGACGTGGGCGCGCTGGTGGGGTTCGCGCAGGGGAACCAGCTGCGGATATCGGCCAACTACGCCACCGGCTCCGTCAGCGGCCGCAACCAGACCGGCGGGCTGGTGGGCAGCAATCAGGGCTTCGTGCGGGCCAACTGGGCCGAGGTGACCGTGAACGGCGGGACCAACGTGGGCGGGCTGGTGGGCTTCGACATCGGGACGGTCAGCGCCGGGTACGCCAGGGGCGCCACGGTGACCGGCACGTCACGGGTCAACGGAGTAGTGGGCCGTCCCGCCAGCGGGACGGTGCACACGTACTACGATAAGACTGTCAACACGGTCGATCACTCGTTCGGCAGGACCACCACCGAGCTCCAGGCTCCAACCGGCTACACCGGCATCTACGCCAACTGGAACTCGGACCTGGACGGCGACATGAGCGCCGACAACCCCTGGGACTTCGGCGCCGCCGACCAGTACCCGGTGCTGAAGGCCGACCGCAACGGGGATGATATCTACTCCTGGGAGGAGTTCGGGTACCAGGGTCGCATGGACAGCAGAATTATATCGGGCCTGACCGTCGAGAGAACCGCGAACGAGCTGACGTCGTTCGACCTGAGCTGGCAACCCGTTGACCCTGACGTGGCATCCACGCTATACGAAGTCCGCTACCGCATAGCCGGCCAACCAAACTGGCAACGGGGTCCACGGAACTTCACGGGCGTGGCTGCAACCGTTTCGGGATTGCAGGAACGCACCGTGTACGAGTTCCAGGCGCGGGTCGCCAACGTCGGGGTCTGGTCGGGTTCGGTCTATGGGGTCACGGGAGCGCAGGGCGCGTACATCACGGCGATTCTGACCATCGGGCCTGGACGCAACAACGTTCCTGTTGGATACGAACCAGGCACGGGGTCGCTCGAACCTCGAAGTTTTACCCATGACGGCACGACCTATGAAATCACACAAGTGGTGCGACAAAACATTCACAACATAGGCGCTGTGATTTCACTTTCGGCAACTCTGCCTGTAGGAAGTGCAATAGTTCGTATTGGCGATCTATCTTTCGAGATAGACGTCACGGGTACTGCGCAAGAACAGCACCACCTGCCGGAGCCTAATCCGAATTGGGTTGTTGGTCAAAAACTCGCATTCGTGATAATGCCTCCTCCGCCGCCGCTGCCGGTTGTCTCCATCTCGCAGCCTACGGTCGCTGAAAGCGGCGGCCAGATGACATTCCGGGTATCGCTGAACACCGCATCGGCCGAGGAGGTCACGGTCGACTACGCAGTCGATGCCCAAGCCTCGACGGCAGTTGCCGGTGTTGACTACCAGACGCTGCAGGCCGGGACCGTGACGTTTGCGCCCGGTGACACCAGGCGAACCGTCTCGCTGACGGTGATTGACGATGACGTGGGGGAAGCCCTGCACGAGACTGTGGTGCTGAAACTGACAAATCCGGTCAACGCCGCCTTCCCGGATGACGCGCTGTCCCTGTCCTCCACGGGCCGCATCACCGACAACGACGGCGCCAACGCTGACCAAAACAGTCCGCCGCGGATTACGTCCGTCTACTTCAATGAAGGGGCGCTGGTTGGTCCTAAAAGTTCCGTGACCAATACGCTTTCAGGAACCAGGTTCACCGTCGGTTACCGCGTCTACGACCGGGATGACCCGAAGTGGGACCGCAACAAGAACGGCATACACGACGAGGATGGACTGCCTGTCCAGAAAGATGCCGGTCTGGACCGGAAGTGCCTCAAGTGGTCCGGTGGACTGGAGCCGCTTGATCCCACAGGTTACGGACAGCTCGGCGCCTGTTTGTACATTGGCCACAACACTGCCTGGCTGGTTGCCCCGCACGTGACTCCCCTACAGGTCTTCAGCGGTGAGAACTGCATGGAGTTCACGGCCATCGCCGTGGACAAGAAAGGAGCGCGCACGGAGAGGACTGAAAGCCTGTGCGTAACCCACGTTCCGCCAACCATCGTCATACATGGCGGGGTAAACAATGAGCGAAGGGACCAGCACGAACGCTATCCGAACTTCATGGTGGAAGAGGGGGCATCTCATACCCGTGTAACTGCCGGAGGCAGCTATGCCGGGTTCATCAGCCACTTTGGCGGGTTTGACTATTACTACACCATCCCGATCACCAGTTGGGAGTGGGAGCAGGTTGAAGGCCCCTCCGTGTTGAACTTGCTCGGTACAGATACTCACTCGATTGGCTTTGTGCCGCCGCAAGTTGACGGTGAAGAGGTCCTTCGGTTCTCCCTGACTGTAACCGACTCGAAAAACATGGTCAGCGAACGGGATGTATACTTCACCGTCGTCGATGATTACAGCCGCCCTGACGTGTTTGGTTCAACACATGGAGTCCGTTGGCGCTACTCGGACTGGAAGAAATTGAGAGCGCAGGGAGGCGAAACCGTACGGCTGTCCTCTGGATTAGTCAGGATGAACAGTCCGGTGCAACTCCACTGGGAACAGGTCTTTGGTGGAGAAGTCCAACTCAGCAGCACAACTGTCCCTGATCCAACTTTCGTTATGCCGGACAATTCGCCCCCCGGGACGGAATATGCCTTCCTGGTCACTGCAACAGCGCAGAACGGCGAGCGGGAGGCCGACATGGTTACCGTTGTAAAGGATGACACGACCGGACCCACGGCCTGCGCCGGGCCGGACCTGACCGGCGCGCCGGACGAGGAGGTGACCCTCCAGGGCCGGTGCAGCACCAACCCCCACGGCCCGTGGCACCGGATGGCCCACCAGTGGACGCAGCTGTCCGGCCCCACGGTGACCCTCAGCGACGCCACCCGCGGCGACCCGTCCTTCACCCTGCCCGCCGACGCGGCGGACGGGACCACCCTGGAGTTCCAGCTGACGGTGACCGACCGGGAGGGGCAGACGGACACCGACAGCGTGGTGGTGACGGTGGACAGCACGCCGGAGGCCACGCCGCCCACGGCCTGCGCCGGCCCGGACCTGGAGGCCCAGCCGGGCGACACCGTGACGCTGGAGGGAACCTGCAGCACGAACCCCCACGGCCAGTGGTGGCGCATGGCCCACCTGTGGACACAGCCGGAGGACCAGAACATCGTCCTGTCCGACGCCACCATCGCCAAGCCGTCCTTCACCGTGCCGTCCGACGCCGCTCCCGGCGCGGTCTACACCTTCACGCTGACGGTGACCGACAAGGACGGGGAGAGCGACTCCGACGACATGACGGTGACCGTGCCGGGGGCCGAGGTCGAGAACCGCGCCCCGTCCTTCGACGAGTCAGGCCCCGCAACGCGCGAGGTCGCTGAGAACAGCGGGGCTGGCGTCAGCGTGGGCGCGGCCGTCGCCGCCACGGACCCGGACGGCGACACGCTGAGCTACTCGCTGTCGGGTACGGACGCGGCGTCCTTCGGCATCGACGCGGAGACGGGGCAGCTTCTCACGATAGAGGGAGTGGCCTACGACCACGAGGCCCAGGCCAGCTACTCGGTGACGGTGGAAGCTGCCGACGGCAACGGAGGAACGGCCAGCATTGCCGTGACCATCACACTGTCGGACGTGCACGAAGCCACCCCTGTAACGGACTGCTTCACCGACATGGGCGCGCTCAGCGCAGCCGCCGAGTACGCCGGGGCTTGGGACGACGACGAGTGCAGAGCGCATCACCAGGACAGCCAGGGGCGCTATTTCCACTTCACCCTGTCGGAGGAGACGGTCGTCACCATCAAGCTGACGCCGGAGTCCGACGGGGCGCTGTACGTATCCAGAGACACACCTCGGAACGGCTGGGGCACGGAGCCCAACGCGACCTACGAGGATCGTCGGCGGATCAGGCGGGACAACGGCAAGCTGGCGCACGACGGCCCCCACGTCTCCACTGCGGAGAACGACGGCAACACCGTCACGCTGACGCTGGCGGCCGGAGTGACCTACACGGTGGAAGCGGCGGGGACGGCGGACGGCGGGACGTTCACCCTTAACATAGTGCCTCAGTAGGCAATGCGCTGAGGGCTTTGCTATAGACATACCTCCCACCGAAAAGTTCGCAGTACAGTACCGCTACGCCCACTTGACTTGGATCGTGTGGCTGTCGAAAGCCGTGTTGATCCGGGGAGTGTAGTTAGGCCGCCGATGAGACGAGGCGCGACGACATCCTAAGCCTCGACTGCAGTCCTATTCTCTGGCGCTCTATGCTCTATTCACGCTGTAGGCCGTCGTCGGAGGGTCTGAGTCCTCTCCTTCCTTGAGAGAGCACTCAGGAAAGGAGTGGTGGCGCGGCCTGATTGGCGGAAGGAACTCTTGAAGGACATCCCGGCATCTGAGCAACCAAAGCCTCACCCCTCACACTATGCCGTCAACCGGAACCTCAAGCGAAAGGTTCTTGGTTTTGTCCAGTGTGGTGGGCCAAGGCTGACTGAAAGCAGTACCATATTTGAGCTACGGATACGCTTATCCTAACCCTTAGAATGATTGTTCCAGACCAGTAGGTCCGACGTGGGTAAGAACTCTAATAGGCATCGAAAACTGATACCGTGTGGGAGTACAAGGCCCGACCTACATACGATGTGCGCCTTTGAGGTAGGAAGCAACGCCAGCCAGTCGGGAAACTGGCCTTTAATCGATCAATGATGGCATGATGAATGAATCGGTTTGAAGCCGGCGATGATCTTGACTGAGGAACCCGAATTGACTAAGGCAGTCGCGCACCCGCTATCGCTCCAGGAATGCCATGAATTACGTTTCGCGTAATCGTACCAGCAGTTTCAGCTAGAGCATCGAAGCCGACAATCCTAATATCGGACCTGCTCAAGTTTTCTGAGAGTAGTGCCGCCTTTTGACCGGCGGTTAGTGAAGACTCCCGTCCGACTACGACTAATCCAGCGGGGCGAGTAAACTCAGGAAACACTGTTGATGCCGCTGAAAAATGTGTAAGCAAATAGTCCTGATACTGGAGGATTTGACCAACTGCATGAGTTGCATCTGCACCTAACTGGCGTTGCTGGGTAACGAGCCGTTTGGCAGGGGTCTCAATCTCAACGACCAGATAACGGTTATCGTACGTGCGTATAATGAAATCGGGTTCTAGCTTCCCATGTAGGTCGGCCTTCCCCCAGACTTGAAACGCCCTTGGATCAAGCAAGAGGGGGTGATCTTCGAAGAACCGCTGGAATGAAGGCTCGTCGTCATCTGCTTCTATTAGTAAACGATCATATGTCTCGAGGACCCTGGGACCAACTGCGATGGACCGCAATGCGAGCGCATGACTCATGCTTCTTAGCGCACCCGCATTCTGGAGCGAAAGACTGAATAAAGATATCCCGGCATAGAGCGCTGTATGGTTATCGTCTTCTACAGAAATCACAAGCTCGTTCAGATAGCTACGAGCGGCCGATTCTAGGTTATTCCAATCACCAACGGCACGAAATACAGTTTCCAACAGTTGACCATCAGACACCCACGATTTAATCAACTGCGTTTCCTGGCCTTCAGCAGTGCAAGCTAGCAATTGAAACGCCACCGAGAAGTTCTTAGAGGTTGGTTCCTCCAGAGTATTCTCAACGAGTGCCTTGAGCCCATCTTGCCCCCACGCCAAAAGGCAGCATGAAGCCGGACCCTTTGCAAGCATGTTGAGCGACTTCCCTTCGTAGGTGTCACAGGCTAGCAGTTTGACAGCAAGCAGGCCTTCGCTGTTTCCAGCTACGACGCAATCCAGTAGGAGTTGCGTTAAACCAACATGACGTTCCGCCCCGATGAATTGCCTCGCGCGGTCAATCAGAGTCATTCGATCAACCTCTCTCCCTCTGCCAATGAACTGGGAATGCGATAGATCATCTCGATTCCTTGACACCGCTCCCTCGTTGGCCGCAGCACTTTCCGCGATTAACGGATGGTCTCACCACATGCCCCGAAGGAATTCAATGGCTCTTGCTATACCTATCCATTTGGCGATCTTACCTACAGTCTCATCAATTGGACCGAGCAATCTTCTAACTCTTGGGCGTTGAATTGACTCGCTATCACCTAGCTCCAATGACAGCAACTCAGCAGCCCTCTGAGCGATAGTAGAAACCTCGTGAATCTCCCTCTCAAGTGACAAGGTTTCGATCTTATCGGCTATCTCTGCATGAGTGCTGGGGAAGAACCGCCTGGGGTTCTCTGTGAATTCTCTATGGAGGAGAACGGCACCTTCTCCGTCCTCTGACGAGGAACCCAATCTGAGGTCCATCGGCAATATGGGCTTGCCAATATCCAACATATCAGTGCCACATATGTAGGTGCCTTTTCCTCCCCCAATGGCCAGCATTGCATCTGACACCTCAAGCTGTATCTGCCTATATCGGCCGCCGGTATACTCCTCTCTCCTGATCCGTTCTACTTCCAGTACCCCCCTTTGCTCCAGATTGCTCAGCACCGTTAGATTCTTGTCATCAAATTTGGTTTCTATCGCCTGGTCAGACATCACTATTCTGGCGCAAATCCTCGGAGCTTCAGACGTGCTCTCGACAAATCTCAGTACCTCTCGAAGTACAATCCAATCGAAAGTGTGGGGTTTACCACTAGGGTCCTCAGTAGAAGCCTCATCCACACCCAACACTACCAATCCTCCTCCTCTCTTGAGGGACTCGGACACGAAACCTTTCACGAATTCAATAGCTCTGTCCAGTTTGGTTTCCGGACAAGAATAGCTTGCGCTCCCGTAGATCAGTATAAACCTGTCTTTCATCTAAAAGTCGCTTATTCCTACAAGTCGAATAAGTTGTCTACGTCCTCTTGAGACCTGCAACTGTTTATGCTATCTCTCATTCTCGTGAAGTTGGTGGCTGCTCGTTGACGTTCCGAGCTTCCTTGTGGTCCCAAATAATCGTCCACATATCTGGATTGGCCGGTAGAGTCCCTTATGGGCTGGTTGACAGCTCTTGAAGAGTAGTCCGTCAGGTGAATGGTCATGCTTCTGAGGTCGGTGGGGCCTCGGTAGTTTCTGAATGCCTCTATTGCTAGCGATTCAATATGGTATCCAGAAATCTTGTCTCGGTTGCTACGGATAAGTCGATGAGCAAGGGCCTTGGTCAATTTTATGACGGGAATAACTTGTCCTCGGTTCCCTTGATTTACTTCGGTTAGCTTCTGAGCGAACCGCTCAGGGTGTAGCACCCCACTCCATTCATTGCGAGTCGGATTCGCGATCCTTACCCCTGCTCTAGTTCGTATCGCAGGGAGCACCTGAACTTCATGGCCATCAGAGTACGTAACAGTTACCGCTAGGTCCCCGGTACGAACAGTCGTCCTGGGCATTCTCTGTCGGATCAACTCTGCCATCCTTTGGATAACGGCACGGGGGGATTGCCCAGATAAAGATGAGTCATTGACTGTGAGAAGCACATCCACATCGCTGAGCCCATCAACATATGTATGACGGCTTACTGATCCACCGAATCGTGTAGGAAGTACATCGTAGCCGCTCTGCGCCAGTGCATCTCGCAATCCTCTGATGTGCCGATTAATCGCTTCCGTATCCCGATCGTTGTAGTCTCGCAACTTGTCCCGCAACCAGCCGTTTACCTGGTCATCGTTTGCCTGTTGCCTGGGTCTCCAATTACTTCGGCGAGAGTTGCCGCCCATTAGATTCTCCTCAATCGGCGAATTTCCGCTCCAGCAAGTTCCGCAACATTTGCAGCCTGCCGGGCGATTGGAAACTCTTCTACCAAGGCTTCAAAATCTCCGACGGTAGCATAACCTTGCAAGGCCTCCTGGAGCCTGAACAAGAGACTCAAGTTACGTGTCCATTCACTGATTTCCAGGTCCTGGTCTGTCAAGTTCCATTTCATGTCCCAGATAGCTGATTCCTTAATGGGAACCGAACCATAGTCTTGGAAAGCCCATCGAAGCCAATTCAAGCCATCGAATATGTCGCCACCGCAGAAGAAATACGTCAATACTTCATAGGGGCTGATTGCCCCGAAGACATGTATGGGAACAGCCAAGTTTGCCTCGTCAAGTAGGTCCCGAAGCATAACTATCGTGCTGCACCTCTTCAAGAGGGATTCACCTGCCTCTCTTGCGGTAATTCCAATTATATCGAATCGTCTCAACTCTTCATCGTATTGGCCCAATCGGGGCAGATTGATCCAGGCAGACGGCGTTGTGGGCTTGATCAAGAAGTCTGATGCTGCAAAGGGAGCAAGGGAGAAATCTTCGGATGCCTTCCTAATCTGCTCTTCCAGACTGCCAAAGTGATCGAAGTTCACAAGTATGGCATTCCCGCGATGGTCAATCATTCCCAATATCTCTTGGTACTGTGCCCTGGTCCAGTTGACCACCGATGAAGTATGTTGCAGAGCTCCTGATTCAATCTCCTCGCCATTGACCTCATAAGTACCGCTATCGAACATGGCAACATCAATCGTATCTGCCACGTCTTTGGGAATGCGCCCTCCAGCTATGTCGAACGTGCTTACTAGACATACGCCGTAAAGTTTATGCCTGAATTCTTGCCAAATGTCTGATATGTGAGGGAATCCCCGGCTCGAAAAGGATGGCACTATTAGCGGCGTAGGCACCTCCAATTTGCGAATATCCCGGACCCGTGCATGGGGAACTTCAACTTCCATAGATTTGTATCCTGTCCAGACAAGAAGGACATTCTGCACAAGCTGGGGCATTCTGCCGTTCACAGCTATAGGTCAAGTCTATAGGAACTGAGTTCTCTTTTGCGAACTGGATGACCTCCGCTTTGGTATTTGCCAGGAATGGCACGGCCAATGTTACTGAACCTCCAGAATAGCCATTCAACAGTCTTTGAATGTGTTTCACAAATAGTGGAGTGGTGTCGTAGTAGCTAGCCAAGGCGTGAATTCCTATGCAGATGGTCAGAGGGCGCAGTGTTGTTGTACCGGCTGCGAAGAGGATAAGAAGGGCGTTTCTTCCGAAAAACTCTCCCTGATGTGACACGATTTCTGCATCCAGACTAATCTTCCTAATGCTGATTTGGTAATGGCCTGCAATTCGTTGAGCAGTCTCCCATTCACTAGCTGCTGCCGGCTGTCCGTAGTCGACGAAACACCCACTCAGGTCTCTACCGGGCACTTGGCAAGCTGCAACGGCCGCAGATGAATCAATGCCGCCGCTCATTAGGACTAGCCAGGAATTGTCGCTGTCGGTATTCAACGTCTCCCACCATTCAAGTCAAAAGCTGTACATCTTCAAGTTTCGCATACTAGCCGTTCGTCGCCGTGCAATTTCAGTTTAGTATGTCAATAATCGGCAATCGGAATCCCGCAGCAGGCATTCAGGACGATCACTGAATCCGCCGAGGCAATAATCATAGCTAGGCAAGGAGTCCATTGAAGAATTATAGTTCATATGAACTAATGCCGCAAGTCGCCACCACGTCACTCTACTATATTAAGGGCTATCGTAGGGAATAGATACAACATATTGGCCGCAAGTACGACAGAGAGGCATGCCTGCAACGTTTGCCAAAAAGAATCTGCGGTAGGTGAGCTACTTAAGCCTATTCTCGGCATTTTCGGGAACCTTGCTCCTGAATCAGGCGGCCCAGTCCGGCCAAACTGACTATCGGCAAGACAACTGATTCATTTCGGCCCCTATAGTATAATGTTTACAGCGTTGCTTCCCTTGGGGATTCGGGTATCTTCAAAGGCTCATCATCAGGTAATCCGATAGGATAGTATTTGTCTTGAGTATTCAGTTAGGCATACAAGAAGGCCAGCTTCTCACAGGTCCGCTGTTCAGTGAACCTATGCGGGTGGAGACTGTCCGCTCCAATGGCACAGATTCCGTAGAGGCTGGACTTGTCGGTCAGCGAACCGAGCGATTTCGGCGAGTCACGCTTACTTCTGCTGACATGGCTAATCTGCATGTTTCGGAGTCGGCCTTCTCGTATAACGGAGACGGCAGACTCCTCAGGCTAGGTCTCCAGGCATACTCTCTTGGTATCGCTCACGAGTTCGACCCCTACTTTGGCCTATCTATTTCGAGAGTCGACCCGTTGCCGCACCAACTTGAGGCAGTCTACGAATACTTCATGAAGCTCCCCAGTGTGAGGTTTCTGCTTGCCGACGACGCGGGGGCGGGCAAGACTATCATGGCCGGCCTGCTCATTCGGGAGCTCAAGCTCCGTGGTCTAGCAGAGCGAGTCTTGGTCGCATGTCCTGCTAACCTGACCTTCCAATGGCAAAGGGAGCTGAAGGAGAAGTTCGACCAGCAGTTCTTCGTGCTGAAGGGTGGTGACATACGGGATCAGTTCGGCGTCAACCAGTGGCTTGGCCAGAAGCATGTGATCACCTCTCTCGACCTTGCAAAGAGGGAGGACATCCTTCCCGGCCTGCGCCAGGCGCATTGGGACCTGGTAATCGTCGACGAGGCCCACAGAATGTCTGCCAGCGACGAAACCCACAAGAGCATGCGTTATCGGCTGGGAGAACTTCTGAGGGATACATCGGACAATGTGCTACTCCTGACAGCCACACCTCACAAAGGTGATCCACACAACTTCACGCTCTTCCTGCAATTGCTGGACCCGGACGCTTATGCCGACGTCCGCTCCATTCGCGAAGCGATGGAACAGAGGCGAGCGCCCTTCTACCTTCGCAGGACCAAGGAGGCCATGGTCTACTTCCCGGAGCGTCAGGCTGATGGAGAGTGGGCCTCCAGGCCAGTCTTTACCAAGCGAATCACTCATACAGCGGACTTCTCCATGGATGGAGCAGAATTTGAATTGTACGAAGCCGTAACGCGGTTTGTCAGGCGCCAAAGCGCACGTGCAGCCGCACAGGGTGATGACCGACGCGCACGAGCTATCGGCTTTCTCATGTCGCTGTACCAGAGGCGTCTTGCCTCCAGCACCTACTCTATGCGTCGATCGCTGGAGAACCGGGCAGTACGTCTTGAAACTGGCCTAAAGCAGGCCCAGGACCTGGCGCGTACGGCTCCGCCGGATCTCCCTGATTGGGATGACTTGGAGGAGATGGAGGACGACGACCGAGAGCGATTGGAGCGAATGCTGGAGGCCATAACGCTGGCCGGCAATGCCGACGAAGTCCGCAGGGAAGTCGCCGAACTGCGCGATCTTGCTGAAAGGGCAAAGTCTGTTGAGGAATCTGCGACTGAGGCGAAGTTGACCAAACTCAGGGAGATATTGCAGAGAGAGGGATTCTTCGACGATCCTGAGAAGCGGCTGCTGATTTTCACCGAGTTCAAGGACACTCTAGACTACCTGATGGAACAGCTAAGGTCTTGGGGCTTCCGAGTTGGGAGCATCCACGGAGGAATGAGGCCAGGGTCACGGGAAGACCCGGGTTCACGGCTCTACTCCGAGCAGCAGTTCCGTGACGGAGATATCCAGGTCCTGGTAGCCACTGAAGCCGCCGGTGAGGGAATTAACCTCCAGTGTTGCAATATTCTCTTCAACTACGACATCCCTTGGAACCCGAACCGGCTGGAGCAGCGTATGGGGCGTATACATCGCTATGGCCAGCGCCTTGACTGCCTCATTTTCAACTTCGTAGCCACCAACACCATAGAAGGCAGTGTGCTCCAAAGACTCTTGGATAAGCTCCAAGAGATAAGGGACGCTCTGGATGACGACGCCGTGTTCAATGTCGTCGGTGAGGTGCTGCCCGCCGCTCATGTAGAGCGGGTATTCAGAGATTTCTACTCCGGGAACCTGGGAGAGGCGGACTTGGAAGACCGCCTTCTGCGGGATGTAGATGAGAAGCGCTTCCGCGACATTTGCCAGACCGCGCTAGAAGGGCTTGCCACCAAGAAGCTCAACCTGGCGATGCTGGTGGAGCGACGCGCACGTGCCCAGGAGCGACGCGTCGTGCCGGAGACCATCGCCCGCTTCATGGCCGAGAGCGCGGACAGGGCTTCCCTTCCGCTCAACCCGGTGCGCGGCTTTGCACACACCTTCGAGCCGGGGCGAACACCGCCCACTCTGAGGAAGTACGAGCGAGAGTCCGACTGGAATCTTCCTCAACTGGTGGCACGATATCCCCGAATTTCGACTGACCGCATCACGGCAGAGGAGAGCAATCTGGAGTGGGTCACGCCAGGCCACCCTCTGTTTGAAGCCCTGCGCCGACACAGCCTGGAAATGGGACGTGATGTGTTTTCCACTGGGGCCTGCTTTCACTCGCTTGAGCATGAAGCTCCCGCTCGTCTCGACTTCTACCGGGCCAGAGCCGTGGATGGCTTGGGCAACGTCATCCACGAGAGGCTATTCGCTGTAGAGCTGTCGGAGGACAAGGAGCCTACTCTCAGAGAGCCGGACATCGTCGGCAACCTCAGCCCAACTACCGCTCCTGAGGACTTGCCATCGGTAGCCCTGATGCCGGAAGCCACATCCTGGCTGAACGAGCACGCCCTGATGCCGTTCATCGACGAGATCAGAGCGGAACGTCTGCCGGAAATAGACCGCATTGCCGAGCACGTTGAGCTTGCACTGACGGAAGTGCTGCATCGCATCGACCAGGAGATAGGTCGAGCCGCAGAAGAGTTGGAGAAGCAGGTAGTAGGAGCCGAGGGACGACAGGCACAAGCGGAGGCTCGACACGCGGAAGCGCTGGCCCGCCGCGAGCGTCGTCGCCAGGAGCTAACCCAGCAGAAGGCCCTCACCCTGCAGGGCGTTGAGAGGCTGGCAAGCGTGCTGGTCCTGCCGCACCCGGAGAGGGAGAGCGATGAGGTGCAACGCCTGCGCCCCAACCCTGAGACGGAGATGACCGCCATGAGGGTGGTGATGGAGCACGAGATCTCTCTGGGCCGCCGGGTCACGGACGTTCACGAGAAGAACCTTGGCTACGACGTGACCAGCCTGGACGAGAAGTCCGGGGAGCTGCGCCTGATAGAGGTCAAGGGCCTTGCCGCCGAGAGTGGGACCATCCTGCTGACGCCCAACGAGCGACGGGTGGCCGAGGACCGCCGGGACTGCTACTGGCTGTACGTGGTCACCAACTGCGCGGTCTCGCCGCAGCTGCAGGAGCCTATAAGTGACCCGGCCAGCTTCCCCTGGCACGAAGTTACCAAGGTGCAGCACTACTGGCTGGAAGTGAACGCAATGACCGGGCCGATGCGCGTGAGAGAGCAGAGGGCTCCATATGGCTAATGGCAACACAATGGACCAATCAAGAGAGCTTCAGCAAAACCTATTGGATAATGCGCTTGATTTCTTACTAAGCGCTGCCGAGGCTGTAAGGCGTGATGAGGGTCATCGGACCCTGAAAGATGCGGTATTGCACTTAGGAAACGGCATTGAGTTGCTATCAAAAGCCAGGTTAGCGCGCGAACACTGGTCTTTGATCTTCTCGGACATTAACAAAGCCAGCTATGACGAGTTGGCTAAAGCAGAATTCGCATCGGTCGACTATCCGACGGCTCTTAAGCGATTGGAGCAAATTGTTGGAGTTTCTATAGACGAATCAATAGGTTCCCATATAGTTAATCTCAGGAAGCTTAGGAACCGGCTAACGCACTTTACGGCGACATTGGATCCAGCACAAGCAAAGTCATTGGTAGCCAAGTCAATGAATTTCTGCGTTGAGTTCTGTGAGCAGGAAGACATGGTAACTGGGGACGCAGAAGGAAAGATACGTGAGATTCATATGAATCTGACCGATCTTCAAGAATTTGTAGACGACCGGATGGCGAATATCTTAGAGGGCTGGGAAGATGCGCTCATTTGGGAATGTCCCGAATGCTGGCAAGAAGCACTGGTAATTGATGGAGGTCAGGTAGACTGCAAATTCTGCCTACGCAAAGCTGATCCGAAGGAACTAGCCGATGATAATTCGGATAGCAATGTTGTGGAAGATTGCCCTGAATGCGGCGAGGAGGCATCATTTGCTCTAGTACTCTTCAACAATGAAGAAGGAAGATGGATATGCTTCTCTTGTGGCCAGAGCGGAGAAGAATACGAGCATTGCATGAGGTGCAATCGGATGGCAAGTTTTCCGGATCGAGACGACGTCAAGATCTGTAATAGCTGTTGGACAGACATGGCCAGGAGCAAGTAACGGTTCCATGATCCCCCCAGCCTGCAAGCGTCTAGCAGAGGTTGACTTCCCCATTGCCGAGGTGTCACGACACGCGGCGCGGGAGAAGTCCATACGGCACGGGCATCCCTCTACTCTCCATCTGTGGTGGGCCCGCCGCCCTTTGGCGTCCTCGCGCGCCGTGCTGATGGCGCTGCTCCTGCCGGACCCGTGTGACCCCCACTGCCCCGAGGACTTCAAGGCCAAGGCACGGGAAGCCCTGCTGGGCATGACCGGCCGCCCACGCAATTGGAACAAAGAAGTCAAGGCAGACGAGGGACTCCGCAGGGCGCTGCTGCGGTTCATTGCAGACTTTGCCAACTGGGACAACGCCTCCAAAGCTGAATACCTGTATACAAGCCGGGCGCTTGTAAAGGCAGCCCACCCGGAGGAGACTCCCCTGGTGGTAGACCCCTTTGCGGGAGGCGGCTCAATCCCACTTGAAGCGCTGCGCTTGGGCTGCGAGACCTTTGCCAGCGACCTCAACCCCGTCGCCTGTCTCATACTCAAGGTGATGCTGGAGGACATTCCCCGGCACGGCCCCGGTCTTGCTGATGAACTGCGCCGGGTTGGGAAGGATATCAAGGCCAAGGCGGAGAAGGAGTTGGCCGACCTGTACCCCAAGGACCCGGACGGCGCTACTCCCATTGCCTACCTGTGGGCGCGGACGGTGCGCTGCGAGGCCCCCAACTGCGGTGCGGAGATTCCCTTGATGCGCTCCCATTGGTTGAGCAAAAGGGCAACACGTAGGCGTGCCTTACGTCCTGTCGTAGTTGAGGGAACTGGTGGGACTCCCAGGGTAGAATTCGAAATATTCCAGCCAGACTCCGATAGGGAAGTGTCGAATGGCACGGTGTCTAGGGCAAAGGCAACGTGTGTTTGCTGTGGTGCAGTGCTGACTCCCGAGCGGGTGCGAACTCAACTTTCATCCCAGCGTGGAGGCGCGGAAGTGATGTTCGACGAGCATGGCAACCGCGTGGGCGGGGCAAGGATGACGGCAGTAGTTACATTAAACTCCGGAGAGATTGGGCGCCGATACCGGTTACCCACGAGTGGCGATTACGCCGCAGTTCGCAAAGCCCAAGATAGGATAGCAGAGACGCTGAGTGATTGGGAACTAGGCGGAAGGACCGGGTTGTGCCCAATACCAGATGAGCCAGTTGATTTGTGGCACCATGACGTGAATCGGCTACCCATGTATGGCATGCTACGCTGGTGCGATAGTTTCACTGCCAGGCAGTTGGCAGGATTGGTTGCGCTTATGGAGGAAGTCCGCAAGGCCACCGCCGACACCGTACGTGAACTGAGGAACGCTGAAGCGGTAGTTATAGACAAGACTGCCGACTATAACAGTTCTAACTGTAGGTGGGTTTCGGATGGTGAATTTATTGGGAACACGTTCACACCGGCAAGCTATTCCCATGGTGTGGGATTTTGCCGAAGTGAATCTGCTTGGCGATTCTACTGGCAGTTATGGGAGTGCAACAGATTGGGTTATCAAAGTGGTTGAAAAATGGCCGCTCTCTCCTAGGGGACAAGCGGAGGTCGCTGACGCTGCAAGTCATCCCTTGCCTGACCACTCCGCCGGAGTTTGGTTTACTGACCCGCCCTATTATGACGCGATAGACTATGCTCATTGTTCAGATTTCTTCTTTGTTTGGCTTAAGCGCACATTGTTGGGGGATGCCCTTCTTGTGGACCCCTTTGACCAAGAGAATTCACTAACTCCAAAGTCCCGAGAGATAGTAGTTGATAGTACGACGACTTTGGGACACGGCACTAGAACACCAGAGTTTTACGAACACTCCATGCAGGCTGCATTTCAAGAGGGTCGTCGTGTGCTGCGTGATGATGGAGTGGGCTCAGTAGTATTCGCCCATAACTCCACAGAGGGATGGGAGGCCTTGCTTTCTGGGATGATTCACGGAGGCTGGACGATCACTGGTTCTTGGCCCATTGCAACAGAGATGGCGTCCCGGCTGCGCGCTCGTGACTCTGCCGCCTTAGCTACTAGCGTCCACCTTGTCTGTCGCCCGCGGCCCGAGGACGCACCCGTAGGTGAATGGGCCGATGTGATAAGTGAACTGCCACAGCGGGTCGGTGACTGGATGCAGCGGCTCCAGCGAGAGGGAGTCCGGGGCGCGGACCTGGTGTTCGCCTGCGTCGGGCCGGCTCTGGAGATATACAGCCGTTACTCGCGCGTGGAGACGGCGGATGGGCAGGACGTGGCTCTGCCTGATTACCTGGAGCGGGTTTGGGAAGTGGTTGGACGGGAGGCGTTGCAACAGGTATTGGGAACAGTGGAGGCTCAGGCCCGCAACGGCGCGGCAGGCGCGCTGGAGGAGGACGCCCGGCTGACCGCTCTGTTCCTCTGGACGCTTCAGAGCACATCGGAAGGCGTTTCTGAGGCGAATCAGGATAGCCCTGTAGAAGGTGGAGACGATGAGGGGCAGGAAGAAGATGAGGCGCCTCGCAGGAGGACTTCCGGGTACAGTCTGCCCTTCGACGTGGTGCGTCGCTTTGCCCAGCCTCTGGGCATCCATCTCGACGACTGGGACGGGCGTGTTGTCAAGACGGAGAAGGGCGTAGTTAAACTGATACCGACACTGGAGCGGGGCAGGCAGCTCTTTGGAGAGTCGGGGGCCGACGCGCTGGCGGACGAGTTTGAGTACAACGCGGCGTCCTCGCCTCAGCTAAGCCTGTTCCCTGAGGAGCCTCCCGCAGTCCGGGGAAGGCCGCGCCGCAGGGACAGAGGGATATCGGCTTCGCTGGATGACCCTGAAAACCGCCGGGACGCAACGACGCTGGACAGGATTCACGCCGCAATGCTCCTCCAGGCATCGGGCCGCAGCCAGGCCTTGCGCAACCTATTGCGCGCCGAGCAGGAACGAGGGCCGGATTTCCTTCGCCTTGCCAACGCTCTGTCTGCCCTGTATCCTCGCGGCAGTGAGGAGAAACGGCTGCTGGACGCAATGCTGCTGGCAGTGCCGCGATAGGGCCAGAACAGATCCATGGAAACCGGCAATGGAGGGATGGAATGGCAACAGACTATGAACTACTGAATCGCATAACGGTCCGGTCGGAGGTCTTTGGGGGGAAGCCAATTGTCCGGGACATGAGAATAGCCGTAGAACACATCCTGGGGATGCTCGCAGCCGGGGATACTGCTGAAGAGATCCTTGAGCAGTACCCATCGCTGGAGCAGGAGGACATTCAGGCGTGCCTGCTGTTTGCCCATCGTTCCCTGGCCGGGGAGCAGGTCCATGAACGCATGCCTGTTCGCTAGGCCATATGAGGTTCCTCCTGGATGTGTGCGCTTCTTCCCGGAGTATGCAAGCCTTACTGGCTGGTATGGGACACGACGTGGTGTCGGCATTGGAGATAGACGCTAGAGCTACAGATGATGAGTTGCTTGCATTGGCAACGGAGGAGCGACGAGTAATCATCACCGAAGACAAGGACTTTGGCGAAATAGCCTTCGTACGAAGACGGCCACATCCCTGCATAATTCGGTTCGTCAACATGAGAGTCGCGGAAAAGGTAGAGGCTATGAAGGACCTGATCGAGAGCCATTCCGATGCGATGCAGGAGGGAAATCTGATCGTGGTGACGCAGAGCCGTGTGCGAATACGCCGCGGACGATCCTCAGAGCAAGGCGGTGCTTGATGGATCCCTGGTATAGAGTGGTAACCCTGCGCAAGGAGGTCCGGGAAGGCCGCTCCTTCAGCCCGGACGAGTTTGCTATAGCCTTGGAGCAGGTGGTCGCTGGCACTGCGCCACCTGACTACCGGGACCCGGCGCAGTTCTTCTCACGTACCTACTTCACCCGCGCCTTGACGGACCACTCTGGCATGGTCTTGAGGAGGCTGTCCGGTAGGACGGAGAACACGGCGCCGGTCCTGACCTTGATAACCCAGTTCGGAGGGGGCAAGACCCACACACTTACCTCCCTCTACCACTTGGCCAACGCAGGTAAAGAAGCAAGCAAGTTGCCGGGTGTACCGGCGCTTCTGCGTGAAGCCGGAATCGATGAGGCTCCCGCCGCTCGCGTTGGCGTATTCGTTGGAAATGCCTGGGACCCAGCCGAGGGTCGGGAAACCCCGTGGATTGACCTTGCCAGACAGCTTGCGGGAGACAGAGGAGTAGCCGCTCTCGGCGATGCTGCAATGACCACTCCGCCGGGGACTGAAGCCTTGGGAAGGGTGTTCGCTGAGGCAGAGGCTCCCGTCCTGCTACTCTTCGATGAGGTGTTGAACTTCGTAAATCGCCACCGTGGTATGGCAGAGTCCTTTCACGCATTCCTTCAGAACCTGACGGTAGCTACTACAGGCGCAACTCGTGCAGCCGCCGTCATTAGCCTGCCTCGCAGCCAGGTCGAAATGACCGAGTGGGACCAGGAGTGGCAGGAGCGTATTACCAAGGTAGTCCGTCGGGTCGCACGCGACCTTATCGCCAACGACGAGTCCGAAATCAGCGAAGTTGTGCGACGTCGCCTGTTCGAGGATTTGGGGGGAGACAGGGTTCGGAGGAATGTTGCCAGAACCTTCACCGACTGGTGTTTTGAACGTAGTGCCAGGCTTCCACCAGAATGGACGGCGGTGGACACTGCCTCCGGGTCTACAAGAGCCAGAGATTTCCTCAGGGAGCGTTTCGAGGCGTGCTACCCGTTCCATCCAGCTACTCTCTCCGTCTTTCAGCGAAAATGGCGTGCCCTACCCCAGTTCCAGCAGACGCGGGGTGCGCTTGCTATGCTGGCGCAGTGGATTTCCTGGGCCTCCCAAGACCAGTTCCGGAAGGCGCGAACAGAGCCTCTGATTACCCTTGGCTCCGCGCCATTGCAAATCCCCGAATTCAGGGCTGTAGTCCTTGGTCAGTTGGGTGAGCAACGACTTGACGTCGCCATCGATGCCGACCTCTCAGGAGAGACTGCCCACGCCAAGGCTTTGGATGTGGACGCGAAGGGCGCTCTTCGAGACATTCACCAGAGGGTTGGGACGTCCATTTTGTTCGAGTCATCAGGGGGGCAGGTGGAAAGGGTCGCCCACCTCCCGGAGCTGCGGTTCGCCTTGGGTGAACCTGAAGTAGATACGGCGACAATCGACAATGCCGCATCCGCCCTTGAGAAGGCCGGCTTCTTCCTGCGAAAGGTCGGCACGGACGGTTACCGAATCCATCACCAAGCAACGCTAAGAAAGGTGGTCAGCGACCGGCGGGCCTCCCTTGACGAAGAGACTGAGGTAAAGCCTGCAATCCGCAGAGCCGTGGAGGAAGAGTTCGCTCGTCGGGCAACAGTGCCGGTAGTCTACTTCCCTGAGGACGGTGACGCGGTGCAGGACACACCTCGCTTGACGCTGGTTGTCATAGATCCAGTTGAGGAATGGCGAGAGGGCGGTCAGATAGTTGAGCGTATTGGCCAGTGGACTAAAGAGAGGGGCAGGTCGCCGAGGCTCTACCCTGGCGCGCTCGTGTGGTGTGTCAAGAAGCCGGGGCGGGAGCTCCGAGACAGTGTAGAGGTATGGCTCGCATGGAGACGCGTGGCCAACGAGCTTTCGCAAGGCTTGCTTGGCGCCGAATTCGACCAGACAGAACGCACGGAGGTACAGGTAAGGGTCAGAGAGGCAGAAGAGGCGGCTAAAGAGGAGGTATGGGCCGGCTACCGGTTTGTTGCTCTCAGCGATTCACAGGCATCGGACGGTCTGAAAGTCATTGACTTGGGTGCCGGCCACTCCAGCGGAAGCGAGACGCTGTGTGGGCGCGTTATTGCCGCCTTGAAGTCTGAGGCATTGCTCAACGAGTCAGTCGGCGCTGGCTACATATACCGGCATTGGCCGCCCGCCTTCCAGGACACTGGGGCTTGGCCTCTCACCAGCCTGCGTCAGAGCTTCCTCAACGGGTCGCTAACTCGACTCATTGATCCTGACAAGGTGATTAGGCAGAAGGTCGTGGAGTTTGTGGCTGGCGGAGACTTCGGGGTAGCCTCTGGAGACGAAGGCAACGGTCAGTACAGGCAGGTTTGGTACAGGGAGCCGTTGGGGGAAGAGGATGTGGTATTCGAACCAGGAGTCTTTCTGCTCTCCAAGGCCAAGGCTGAACAGATCAGGTTAGCGCCAGTCAAGCAGACAGAGGAAGGGCCGGAGTCGACTGGGGGACAAGGGGTCGAAGCTGGGGATGCACCGGAACCTGAATCGACTGGAGGCGGAACTTCAGTCACGGGCTCTGGCACTCAAACTGGACAGAGAGCCACTCTACGTCTCAGAGGCACAGTGCCTCCTGAAACATGGAACCGCCTTGGAACCAGAATCTTACCTAAGCTCCGCTCAGGAGATGACCTAAGTGTGGGCGTCGAGTTTTCAGTGCGTGTCGATGTGGCCTTGTCCCAAGCCCTTAAGTTGGAGTTGCAGCAAGCGCTTGAAGACCTTGATCTCCAAGGGCAGGTTTCTGTGGAGATGTCCTAGTAATCACCGTAGCCGAGCTGCCATTGAGCCTTACATTGCTGAAGTAGCAGCAGATGACGCTTATGCATCTCAAGTAACGCAACGTAAGCCTGATATCAGGACGCACTCCGCCCAGGATATCCCTCCATTCAATTCGGCACTTGGGTGAGCAATGCTCATCTCCCCCACCGCATCACGCAGCCGAAAGGCGCTAGTCCCTCATATGAGACCGTTCGGAGAGCAACGCTCGATCCTATGCGGCCTGTCCCGTGTCGGGGACCGGACCCTCCAGGTTTCTCGGCGGGAATCCTTGGAAGGAGCCTGGGAACGGATTCAATTATTCCCGGGCCGTAATACTCTGACAAGGGACCTGAGCCGATTGCCTTCTCCTGTGTGACTGTAGTTTGACACGAATTTGACAGAGCCATTGCCGTTCCGAGCTGGTCATCGCTATGGCGTCCCCGGGATGTTATCCGCCGGCTCTGTATCTTGCCAACCACCGCATGAGTCGGCCACGCAGTCCCCCTCTGCGACTCTCCTCCATGGCACGGGTCCGCCTCTCAATCTCGTCCCTTCTCTGGATCCGATCCCAGGGGTGCAGAGCAGGAGGCAATGTGAGCCCGTGCTCCCCGATTAAGGCAACTTCCAGCTCCCTCAGTCGATAAACGGACTTCCTTGCGCTTCTTGAGTCACCACCGGCCAAGACCTCGCTTCGGACTCGCCTCCATTCTACTATCAGGGGAACTACCTCACCGTAGACCTGCTCCTCACCAGGTTCTGGCTCCAGAGTCACTATCTCGGGGTATTGTCTAATCGCTGGTCTATCGGTAGACTGGTTCCTTACCGTTGTAGTCTGCTTGGAGGATCCAGGGGGTTCCATTCCCGCCTCCAGCCCCACCAACCTCTTTTCGATATGCTCCAACGCCCGTGAATGAACCTCCCGCAACTCCGTAATCCCCTCCTCAATTGCCCTACGCAACTCTGCCTGGCCGGCCGTTGTCGCTTCCTCGAGCTCACCCACACGCTTCTCCAATGACGCCAGTTGTTCCCTTTGTCTGGCAGACTCCGGGTCAGCTCCAGTCAGTAGCGCAAACTCCAAGGCTCCTCTAACCCTCTTCGACAGCCTGCCCCCTTCAAGGCTGGCAGCCACGGTCCTGTGGTCCACACCCAGCTCCCTAGCGGCTCTCATGCGACCCTTCTCCTTCACCAGGTCCCGCAACAAGGACATCAACCTAACCTCGTAATGGTCCTCTGTGATATGGCTCTGTTCACTAATCTCTAAGCCCTGCTCCATAATCTCCACCTCTGCCAACACCTTGCATCACTCAACCTTAGCCCTCTCCAGGGACGGCACAACCGGCTCCACCACGTGAGGCTACGCCCTGTTTCATGATAGCCCACCGGCTCCATCGGCCCAACTACCAGATGTCACTGGTAATCGGCTCTCCCGTTCCACCCTGTGATTGACAAAGTGCAACTCTCAGCTTTAGCGCTGTACAACAGCCTGCAATGCCTCGGGTGACAAATTGTATCTTCTGCGCCTGCGACTTGTACCACCCTGCCGGGACTGGCCCTTTACCCAAAGTGTTTACTCGAATGGGCCTGAACTTCAACAGACTTACATTCTTGCCTGCCCCTGCACGCCTGGCACAGACCCTCAGTGTTCCACTTCCTTTCTCTCATCCCATACCTCTTTCTCTGTACTACCCCTGCACGGCGCGCACTAATTCGGAAAATGCACTTTACACAAGAGGTGTTTGGCGAGCTGCCAGTGGACGACGGGAGACCAGCTATGGACGGCCCTGTGATTCTTGGGAGAACGTGTCCCGGACACTGACATCAGGGCCTTGGGCAACTGTTCCACAGACTCTACTATTAGCATCAATCCTCCTAACCCACAGCAGTCAACATTCCGATCAATCTGGACGCAGCATGAGCGCTACGAAACCCAATTTCGACACCCTAAGGTTCATCGCCGAGATGCCTTTCATGGATCGGCTGGAGCTGTCAGCAATCTCCGGCAAACCCCAGCAGAGGGTCTACGAGGACGTATCTGTTCTTGGCCGGGCTGGGCTTGTGGACACTATCCCTCACTCGACTCCGCTCCTGTCACCCACCCGCCGTCTCTATGTCACCCTCAGAGGACTGCGACGGCTCGCTGACGATGAGGGTATCAGCCTTAGAGAGCTGCTGGACGGGTATCCCGTATCCTCGCACTGGCGGTCCCTGTTGCTGGAGAGACTGGACGCGGTTGGTGTCATCAACAGGGTGGCCTCCTCAGTGGCATGGGCTACGGGGCCCTTGAAACTGAAGTGGTACAGGAGCGAGCCTCTGGATGCAGTCCTCACCCTCTCCGACGGCAGGACCCTGGGTATCCTTCGCCAGGGAGTCACCTCCGACAGGACCGGGTTCTCCCGCAGGATATGGAGGCTTCTTGAAGGACGTGTCCCAGGAGGGCTGCTGGTCATTGTCCCGGACGCGGTGACCCTGAGGCACTCCGCAAGGCTCTTGCAGAGAGCGCCTGGCCTCGTCCTAATGGCTCTGGAAGAGCACGTTGCCTACCCAACCACTCAGCACTCAGATTGGCGTACACCCTCTGGCGGCTCCTATCTTGCCTTGGGGAATGCACTCTCATTCGTGAGGTCAAAGGCACATGTACCAACAGAGGGACCCCTGGCAAGGCCCCGTACGCCGGGGGGCGTTGTGATACCCAGGACCGGGCTGGACGTACCAGATCACCTGTTGCCGGCGCTGCTGAGGCCGGGGGAAAAGCGGGTGATGGACATCCTGGCCGATTGGCCCTGGATTACTACCAACGACCTGGGAGGGCTGCTGGGAGTGTCCAAGATGCGGGTTTCCCAGCTCTTGACGCGGTTGGTCGAGGGCCGGATTGTATCCCGCGTGACTTCGGGGAGACGCAGCCACATGGCTCTAACCGACTGGGGGCTGGCTGTGCTCGCCCGCAGGGACAGGACGGCAGTTGGGAGACTCAGGAAGCAGTGGAGCGCAGAGCCGTCGGGGTTCGGTGCTCCACTCACTTGGCAGAACGTCTCTGGAAGGCGAAGCGGCCAGTTGGCCCGGAACATGGAGCACACTGAGGCCGTCCACTGGTTCATATCCCGGGTTGCGGCTCAGGCCAGGGAACGAGGATTCCAAGTCGTTCAGATTGATCCTCCTCATAGGGCGTCGCGGCACTTCTGGCATCGAGACAAACTTCGCTCCATACACCCCGACGCCTTCGGGATGCTGAGAAAGGACGGGCATAATACTCCCTTCTTCCTGGAGTGGGAGAGGAGAGCGGTGAGGCCGAGCACGATGGCTTCCAGGCTCGCTCCGTACCTGCGCTACTACTCCTCTCACAGGCCGACGGACGACCACGGGGCGCAGCCTCTAGTGATGATGGTTTTCGATGATCCCTTTGTGGAGGCCCGGTTCCTGGGAGTGGCGAGGTCTGAGATGACGAGGACCAGAGTTGATGTGCCCCTGTGGGTGTCCTATAGGGAGAGGCTAGAACAAGAGGGGCCCTTGGGAAAGGCGTGGCGCCATCCAAATAAGCTTGAGCCTTCATTTGCCTTCGCGTGAATGGCTAGGCCAAGAAGCCAAGCCTCACAACTCCCCGAAGGGCAAAACGCCCGAAGAGATAGCTGAATCTTTGGCGGCACTCTGCTATCCATTGATACTAACATCGGGGGAAGGTCACAATGTTAGTGGCCTGTGACTCCATAGAATGGAACCCCCTTGCGGCAAGGCGTTGGCTACTTGTCACAGTGTCCACACCTAGGATGTAAGCCGTGCAAGGGGGCACGAGGCCACGCCTCGATAAGCTCACATCCGCTATTCGTCCTAATGAGACTCTGTGACTCTAAAAAGATAGATGCAAGAGAGCCGGAGTGTCAATCTACGCAATGTATAATAAGGCTAGATTTAGGCTTGAGAGGGCGCCGAAGCCCTTGACCTCACAAACACCACTCTGAAGGAAAGGAGGTGATACTATTGAGCTACTTACACAAGTCGCCGGCGTTACCATCTTCGGCGCAACGCTTTTGGCAATCATCAATCGGCTACGGTAGACACAGCACCACACTTCGACGCCCTCTCAAACCTGAATCTGGCACTTGACTCAGCTGTTTAATCCCGATAAACTGAACTTATATTCTACGAGGAGCGCAAATATGGCAGACAGACGAGTAACAGGGACCCGCAAGGATGATGACGGAGACATAACTGCTCTATGTGGCGATGTGTGGGAATCTGTCAGTAAGGCATTAGCGATAGCGCACATAGAAAACGGAACCCACACATACTATGTCAACGTTACCCGCAGGGTTGACGTCAGAGTGGTCGATAGAAATGGAAAGAAGCACCTGCAGACCACCCCCGACGCTACGGACAAGAACAATCTCGATAATCTACCTGACTGCTAGCTCCTCCAATCTGCTACATATATGAGCAATCGCCCTTCTCTGAGGGCGATTTGCATTTGCGCGGCAAGTCTATGTTCTCTTTGACGCCCTCCAATACAAAGGAGCGAGACCCCACAGTCTTGCTCAAGAAAGGTAGAAAATGGAGTCGCCAACTACAGGGCTACTTGCATCACTAGGTATTCTCTTTGGTAGTTACTACAAGTACTTAGCTATCCCTGTCGTGATATCTATCTCAGTCGGGCTAATTGCTTGGGGTCTCCAGCAGGTGATAGATCTGTACATTCTGATTTCTGACGTATTTAATCTCTAAGTCACCTCTTCCCGAGACTTACGCGTGTAGCGCAAAATCCCAAAACGCTTGTTTTTGCAACAACCATATAAATCCCAAACAATACGATGATTGGAAGTACCTATAGGAGGGACCCATGAACACACAAATACAGTCCCAGACCCCCGCAGCCCTGTACGCCAGAGTGTCCAGCGACAGGCAGGATGTGGACCTGTCCGTTGCAGCACAGATGAGGGCGCTCAGAGCCTACGCAGAGACCAACGGCTACACCGTAGTCAGAGAGTACATCGACGAAGCCGAGAGCGGACGTATCGCCGACAGGCCCCAGTTCAGCAGGATGATCGACGAAGGCAGCAAACCCAACGCTCCATTCCAGGAGATACTCGTGTGGAAGTTCAGCCGCTTCACCCGGAAGCGCGAGCATGCCGTAGCCTTCAAGTCCATGCTCAGGAGAAGAGGCATCAAGGTCGTCTCCATAACGGAGCACGCAGACGACACCCCAACGGGGAAGCTCATGGAGGCCATCATAGAAAGCGTGGACGAATTCTACAGCGAGAACTTGGCCCAGGAAGTTGCCAGGGGAATGCGCGAGGCCGCATCCAGGGGGTTCTGGGTCGCCAGCCATGTCCCATATGGTTACAGGAAGGTGATGGTCCAGGACGGGGCCAAGAAGCGTCCCAAGCTGGAGCCGGTAGAGGGTGAAGCGGGCCTGGTGCAGCGCATGTTCCGCATGGCTGAGTCCGGCAGGAGCGTCCTGGACATCGTGAAGACCCTCAATGGGGAAGGCATACCCAGCCCCAGGGGGAAGCGGTGGTCCAAGACGCCTGTACACACCATCCTCAGGAACGAGACCTACACGGGCGCCCTGGTATGGGGCGTCGCGGCAAAGGACAAGGCCGAGCCAATCCGAGTGGAAGACGCATTTCCGGCGATTGTCTCCAGGGAGACTTATAGGAAGGTTGCATCCCTATTGGAATCCCGGGCACCCGCTAAGGTGAACCCACGCAGGATTGCCAGCACCTACCTGCTAAGCGGGCTACTGATGTGTGAAGCGTGCAACAGGGCCCTAACGGGCCAGGAGTCCAAGAGCGGCCAGTTCGCCTACTACGTCTGCAACTCCCTGATGAAGCGTGGACAGGGCGAGTGCGACTCCCCCAGACTCAACGCAAGAAGATTCGAGAGGCAGATCGTTGACCAGATTCGAGATAACATCCTCACCGACAGCAACATCCGAGACTTAGTGAAGCTGGTGGACGCGGAGATGGATGGCGTTGCTGCCGAGCAGAGGAAGAGGCTTCAGTCCATAGAGGAGGAGCAGGTGCAGGTGAAGCGGTGGCTGGACAGGCTCTACCGGGCCATTGAGACCACGGACCTGGAGCCTGCGGACATGGCTCCCCGCATCAGGGAGCACAGGGAGAAGTTGGAGAAGCTGGATATTGCGGCTCAGGATTCCAGGGCTTTGCTCTCGGAGCGCCGTGTGGTGCTGGACGACGTTGAGGTCATCGCTTCTTATGCCAGGGACATGAGCGGGTTCCTGATGGCAAGCGACCTGACGGAGACCAGGTCCTTCATCCGGTCCTTCGTGAAGGAGATCGGGGTAAGGCCAGGGAACGCTGTCATCCGCTACACGATACCCATGCCTCACGACAGCCCGATACCCGGAAAGGACATTGAAGAAATCGCCTTAGGGCGTCAGGTACTGCGTTCAGTGCGCGATGGTGGGCCAGCGTGGATTCGAACCACGGACCTCAGTCTTATCAGGACTGCGCTCTAACCTCCTGAGCTACTGGCCCATTGCAGAGAAAAGAGGTGCCGGAGGACGTCCATCGGCCAGGCTCCAGCGCCTCAGCCTGTATAATACTTAGCCCTCAAGACGGGTGTCAAGGAAGGCGGCGCGCCCCCATATGTACTGAACCAGTACATCATATTGACTCGCATTGGGATAGGCGTTAAAATTTCGATAGGATATTCTACAAATTGCGCTGTGAGGTAAGGACGTTATGCCCCTGACCATTAGCATCTCCGAGAAAGCAGCAAAGAAGGCCAGAGAGTTTGCCCGGAAGGAAAGCGTGGAGGACTTTGGGCTGCGGGTGGGCGTCAAGGGTGGCGGCTGTTCAGGGCTGACCTACACCCTCTCCATAGAGTCGGAGTCCCGCCCTGACGACAAGGTCATAGAGGAGAACGGCATAAAGCTCTACGTGGACAAGAAGAGCTACGTCTTCCTGGCGGGCACCATCCTGGAGTACGACGACGGCCTCAACGGCAAGGGGTTCGAGTTCCACAATCCGAACGCCAAGACCACCTGCGGCTGCGGCACCTCCTTCTCAGTATAGGGTCGAAGCCCAACGAAATACTAGCTCAAGGGTCGCCTGAAATCACAAAGATGCCGGCGGCCCTTGGCCGTTTGTGAGCCGATGCAAGAGACAGCCGTAGGCAAAAACACACCTCTTCACGAAGCGCAGGCGAAGGCCGGGGCAACATTCGCGCCCATCGACGGCTGGGAGCTACCCCGGACTTACGGGAACGCACAGGAGGAGTACCGGGCCGCGAGACAGGGCGCGGCGCTGTTCGACCGCTCCGCCTTTGGCCGGCTGCGCATAACCGGAGCCGACGGCCTTGACCTGCTCAACCGCCTGTCGACAAACAAGCTGATCGACCTGACCGCCGGAGAGGGCGCGTCCACCGTGCTCACCACCAACAAGGGCCGCATTATCGACCTCTTCCCCGTGGTCAACCTTGGCGGTGAGCTTCTGGTCATCACCAGCCCGCAGACTATGGAGCAGGTGGTGGACTGGGTTGACCTGTACACCTTTGGCGAGGACATCCAGGTAACAGACTTCACCAACGAGAGTGCGCTGCTTCACGTTGTCGGACCTGAGGCCGCTTCGCTGCTGGGCACGGCCGCGCTGAGCCTCTACCACGCCTGCGAAATCTCTATAGGGGGCGCTCAGCTCCAGGCGGTCCGCACCGACGCCCTGGGCGCTGCCGGCTACGACCTGCTGGTCGCCCGTGGCCAGGCGGAGGAGGCTTGGAACGCTCTCGTGCATCTGGGGGCGGCGCCAATGGGAGAGGATGCCGCCGAGATGCTACGGGTCGAGCAGGGTATGCCTCGCTACGGCAGAGAGCTGGGTGAGGAGTTCAACCCCCTGGAGGCGGGCCTGCTGCCATCCATCAGCTTCGACAAGGGCTGCTACATCGGCCAGGAGGTGGTGGTCAGGCTCAACACCTACAACAAGGTGCAGAAGCGCCTGGTGGGTATCGTCGTGAGGGACGGCAGCCCTCTGCCTGAGCAGCGCCTTGAGGTGGATGAGAAGGACGCGGGCTTCCTGACCTCCGTGGCGTACTCCCCTATTCTTGAGAGCGCCCTGGCCCTTGGCTACGTCCGAACGCGCCACGCGTCGGCGGGCCAGGAAGTGTGCATCAGGAGCGGCGACGAGCTTCTCCAGGGAGTGATTGTAGACCTTCCGGTTAGCTGAGAGCGGGCCTAGACGCCTATCAGCGAGATCCCGCCGTCCAGCACGAGCACCTGGCCTCTAATCATATCCGCATCCTCACTGCACAGAAACGCCACCACCTTCGCCATGTCCTCGTCGGTGACCAAGCGTCCGGCTGGCGTGCGTTTCAGCGAGTCACCAATCATCTCATCGCGGTTCGGGAAGTGTCTGAGGGCGTCGGTGTCGACAATGCCGCCCGCGACAGCGTTGACCACAATGCCCTGGGGCGCAAGCTCCACGGCCAGGTATCGGGTGAGAGCCTCCAACCCCGCCTTTGATACCCCCACGGCCAGGTAGTTGGCGAGCACCAACTGAGACCCCAGGCTGGTGATGTTGACGATGTGGCCGCCCTGGGGCATAAGGCGCGCCGCCTCCTTGGCACACAGCCAGGGGGCCCGGGTGTTGATGTCCAGGGTCCAGTCCCAGTGCTTGGTCTCCAGCTCCAGGGCGTTCCTCTGCACGCCGGACGCGGCGTTGTTTATGAGGATGTCCAGACGGCCAAACTCCTCCTCCACTTGATGGAACATCTCCTGGATTCTGGCCGGCTCCCCAAGATGGGCCCTAAGCCGGAGGCAGCGCACTCCCAACTCCGAGACCTCGGCCTCGGTTGCCCTGGCCGCCTCATGGCCCCGGGCGTAGTTGATGATGACGTCTGCGCCGCGCCGCGCCAGCTCCAGGGCTATGGCGCGCCCGATCCCCCGTGAGCCGCCGGTGACAAGAGCTACCTTACCATCGAGAGACATGTGACCCTTTCACAACTCTGGTGTCGTCCTGAAAGGAGCGCTCTTGTCTGTCATTCCTGCTTTCGCAGGAATCCAGGATGGGCGGGGTGTGGACTCCCGCCTTCGCGGGAGTGACGGGGATTTGCAGCTTCGCTCCAAGTTATTCAAATGGCCTCGTTCGAGAGGGCTCGCCTAAAGCTCTATGCCGCCGTCCACCCTGATTACCTCGCCGGTGATATAGCCGGCCTCTTCGCTGGCGAGGAACCCCACCACGCTGGCCACGTCGTCCGCCGTCCCAAAGCGGTTCTGAGGTATTCTGGAGAGGATGAGGTCTTTGAACTCCGGGTTCAGGTCTTCCACAATCTCCGTCGCGATGTACCCGGGGGCGACTGCGTTGACGGTGATGCTGCGAGAGGCCACCTCCTTGGCAACGCTTCTTGAGAAGGCGATCATGCCCGCCTTGGATGCGGCGTAGTTGGACTGGCCGGGGTTGCCCTCAATGCCCACCACGGAGACCACGTTGATGATCCTGCCCCATCGCTTGCGGACCATGTAGCGCAGAGCCGCCTTGGTGCAGTAGTAGGTCCCCTTGAGGTTGGTGTTGATTACCTGGTCCCAGACCTCCTCGGCCATGCGAAGAAGAAGGCTGTCGTGGATGATGCCGGCGTTGTTCACAAGTATGTCGATGCCGCCCCAGGCGTCTTCAACCTTCTTGACCATAGCCTCTATTTCCGACCCCTGGGTCACGTCCGCGCCGATGGCCATAGCCTCACCGCCCATGCCCGTCACGGCATCCACAACCCACCTGGCGGCGTCTTCGTTGGTCTTGTAGTTGACGGCTATCCTGTTGCCGTCCCGGGCCAGCCTGAGGGCAATGGCTCTGCCAATGCCCCGTGATCCGCCGGTGATTAGGGCCACCCTGCCGTTGTCGCTCAACCTATCTCTCCTGACTGCTTTGCATTCGCGACTGGACTTCCGCCAGATCGCGCCTCATCGTCTCTACAAATCCCAACTCCAGGGCCTCACGAGCCATCTCGATGGCAGCCGTAACGGAAGCGGCCTTCGACCTGCCGTGCCCTACAATGGCAACTCCGTTCAGGCCCAGAAGCGGTCCTCCTCCCACGTGCTCAACCGCGTTGGTCATCCTGCTCAGTTCCGACATGATCCCCCCGGCCAGCCCTCTGGCCTCCGGCGGGATCCTCGCCTTCAGATACTCTAACACAGCCATGCCCAGCCCTTCAGCGAACTTCATGAGAATGTTGCCCACAAAGCCGTCGCAGACCACCACGTCGGCCTTGCCCAGGGGCACGTCAACCCCTTCGACGTTGCCTATGAAGTTCAGGCCGCTGGACTGGAAGAGCTGGTACGCCTCCCTGACCTGCCGGTTTCCCTTCCCCTCCTCTGAACCGACGCTGAGCAGAGCCACTCGGGGCTGCTCAATGCCCTGTAGCACCTTTGCAAACGCCGAACCCAGGACCGCGTAGTTCAGCAACTGGGAGGGCCGGCAGTCTATGCTTGTGCCAAGGTCGAGTACTGTCGTGTTGGGGGCCAGCCCCAGGAACGGGCCGCCCAACGCCGGCCTCTCGACGCCCTCCAGGGTGCCCAGCGCCACCGCGCCTGCGGCCATGGCCGCGCCCGTGGATCCCATTGACACGAAGGCGTGGGCCTTGGCCTCCTTCACCAGGCCGGCGGCCACCACGATGGATGCGTTGGGCTTGCTGCGAAAGGCCTCTATGGGTGAATCTGCCTCGGTTATCACGCCGCTGGACGGCACAACCCGGAGGTTGGACGGCATCGGTGATGGAAGCACGCCTTGGAGGGCGTCCGGTTCTCCAATCAGGAGCACGTCTATGGTACCGCCTGCCGCCGCATCCACGGCGCCCTGCACTATCTCGCCGGGGGCGTAGTCGCCTCCCATCGCGTCAACGGCTATACAGTATCTGGTCTGTTGGCTATTGCTGGTCACTGGCTTCCTTGTCGATCATTATCGCTAGACTATGACGGCATTGTAACCGATGCTTCTCCATTTATCACCTCCTCACCACCCTGACGGCAGCACCTGACGGCGCAGTCCACCCTTAGGAGGCCATCCTCCTGCGAGACCCTGGTGACCTCTCCTGAGGTTGTCACCTGGTCCCCGGGATACACGGGGGCGCGAAACCTCACCTTGAGCCGTCCGCTCTCCGGCCAGTGGCTCCCAAAGGAGCGGCCCATCATGTCCGATATGTAGGCTAACACCAGCATCCCGTGGGCCACTATTCGCCCGTAGTGGGTGGCCTCCGCAAACTCTGAGTCCAGGTGAAGGGGGTTGAAGTCGCCGCTGGCTTCAGCGTACCTGCCTATGCCCTCCTGGGTGACCATCCTGTCCAGGGACGCAAGGGCATCCCCGACCTTCGCAGGCGCGGCTTCAGTCACGGCTCTCAGGCACGAGCACCGTGCTCCTCCCTTCTATCACCTGCTTCTCACGCGCATCCGTGGCGGAGAAGTCTATGGCCAGAAACCGCCATCCGCCTCGCACGGAGTTCTGGGCAAGCCTGGCCTTGAAGAGAACGGTGTCCTCTTTGCTGACTGCCCCGGAAAAGGACATGTCCTGGGCGGCGTGGACCGCGCCCGCCGGCAGGTCTATCTCCTGCAGGATAACCGCCAGAGCATAAGCCCCCAGCGCCGTGGGGGGAACTACGTCCCGCTCCCGGAACATGAGGTTGGACTCCTGCACGGCCTCGACGTACAGGTCTACTTCCTGGGGTTGAATCCGTCGTGTTACCGGCGCGAATTCGTGGCCTACCGGGAGTTGCGCTATATCTGGCACGTCGTCTTTCAGAGAGTGGTTTGCTCGGTTCAGGCTAGGTCGATTATAGGGTAGGCCAATCGGCAAATCAAGGAGATTGGGCGCCGTCAACCCGCTCTCATCGAGCTTTAGCGGCAGTCTCCAAAACCGTAAGAAAACTGCCTTGAGAAAGTATTGACAACGCCTGCCAGAGTGAATAGGATTCATTGCGTCAGTAGAGGTACTGGACACCGAACTTGATAGTTGTTTTATTCAGATTTATAGAAATCTGTGCAAGGGCAGTTAACGACTTCCTGGGGAAGAACGGACCCCAGCTAGCCGCAGCGGTGTCGTACTACGCTCTTTTCTCCCTCTTCCCTCTTGCCCTGGCCATAGTGTTCGTCTTGAGCTTCTTCCTCGGCCCGGATTCCATCGATAACCTGGCTCAGAGCGCCGCAGAGCAGGCCCCCATCTCCCAGGAGACCGTGGCTGACGGCCTGAGGGGGACTCTCAACAGCAGAAGCATTGCGGGCTTGGTGGGACTCATTGGACTTCTGTGGGCGGGTACGGCGGTGTTTGGCGCCATAAGAAAGGGCATAAACGCCACCTGGGGCATCACCAAGCCGCGGCCTTTCATGCACGAGCGCCTCATTGACGTCTCCCTAATGGCCGGCGCTACAACTCTGATGATCATCTCCATCTCCTCCACGGCGGTGCTGAGCAACCTGAAGGAGATCATGGAGTTCGTGACCAGAGAGACCCACGTCAACAGCGACTTCGTCTGGGACTGGATTGGCTCTCTTATTCCTCCAGTGCTCTCCTTCATCGTGTTCATGTCCCTCTACTGGTATCTGCCCAACACCAAGGTCAAGGTGACGGACGCGCTGCCCGGAGCAATCGCGGCCACAGTATCCTTTGAAATCCTCAAGGGCATATTTGTCTGGTACGTCAGCAGCCACTCCGTGTACTCAACGGTCTACGGGCCAATAGGGAGCATCGTGGCCCTTCTCATGTGGGTCTACCTGTCGGCGAACATTCTTCTCCTGGGCTCGCTGATAACGTATCGCTTCGCCTCCTACCGCGCCGACAAGAGCGCGAAGGAGGAGGCGCTGCGGGTGGCCACCGAGACTGTGCGGGAGCCTGTACCTGTGCCTGTCCCGGTGCCGGTGGTCAGAAGGGCCCGCCGAGACGACTCCTCCTAGCCTCAAGCCCGCTTCGGAAACCAAAGAGCCGACGGCCCAAGGCGTCCTTGAACCACCGGCCCTTGTCGCTATGTGGGGTATCGACACCGATGTCTCTCTAGGAAACCTCTGAACAAGTCAGAAACATGACCATCCCGCCCAATGACACCTTCACTACCATTCCTGCGAAGGGAGACCTTTGCGTAACTAAGGTCTTATCCAGAGAGAAGTACGCTTCTCGTCATTCCCGTGAAAACGGAAATCTATTGCCCTCTATATAAAACGTCCTGGATTCCGGCTTTCGCCGGAATGACGGAGAGGGAGCGACCCGACCACGGGTTATTCAAAGGTCTCCGAAGGCAGGAATCCAGGAGGAGCGGGGCGTGGACTCCCGCCCCCGTATCGAGTACGGGGCATGCTTCGCGGGAGTGGATTTGACTTATTCAGACTATTCCTGGTCGCCTAGAGCCCTCCCCTGCCGCCGTTGCCGCCGAACTCGTGGTTGCTGAACACGCCCACGTCCCGGCCCTGGTGCACGTGGATTATGAGCTCGTCCCTGGAGACGCCCACAACGTCCACAATCTCCTCGTCTATGGTTTCTATGAGCTCCTGGATGGCCTCCTGCGTAAGGCTCTCGTCAACGCACAGGGTTGCATGGATGACCGCGGGCGTAAGATGGATGTCCAATCGGCCCACGGGCGCTTCATCCTCCAGCACCGTGTAAACCTCTGAATAGGGGGTGCGGCACTCCCGCTCAAAGCCGTGCTCCATGCCCGGCCCCTACTCCCTCACCTGGCCGTTGCCCAGGACCGTCCACTTGTAGGAGGTCAGCTCCCGGAGGCCCATAGGCCCCCTGGCGTGCATCTTATTGGTGCTGATTGCAACCTCTGCCCCCAGACCGAACTGCCCGCCGTCTGTGAAGCGGGTGCTGGCGTTGACGAAGACCGCCGCGGCGTCCACGTCGTCCAGGAAGCGCATGGCCCTGGTGTAGTCCTCGGTGACGATGGCCTCCGAGTGGCCCGACCCGTACTGCTCGATGTGCTCCAAAGCCTCATCCATGGAATCCACAACCTTGACAGAGGCTGTTAACGACAGGAACTCCGTGCCCCAGTCCTCGTCGGTGGCCGGTTTCAGGTTGAACTCCTCCGACGGGCCAAGGATGCTCAACGCCCGGAGGTCGCAGTGCATCTCCACACCGGCCTTGGCCCACTCCCGCGCTATTGCCGGCAGGCATTTGGGGGCGGCCTCAGAGTGCACCAGGAGCGTGTCCAGGGCGTTGCACACCGTTGGCCGGTTCACCTTGGCGTTGTTGACAATGGCCACGGCCCTCTCCAGGTCGGCGTCCTTGTCGACGTACGTGTGGCACACACCCACGCCGCCGGTGATCACGGGCATCTGGGCCTTCTCTCCAACGTACCGCACGAAATCTGCGCCACCCCTCGGTATGAGCAGGTCGATGTGCTCCTTCATGGCCAGCATCTTCTCCACCAGAGCGCGGTCGGTGGAGCCGACGAACTGCACCGCGTCCCGGGGCGCGCCCGCCTCGGCAATGGCGTCCCTGACCAGATTGGCGAGTGCGGTGTTGGAGTGTATCGACTCACTGCCGCCCCTCAGGATGACGGCATTGCCCGACTTGAAGCAGAGCACTGAGATGTCGATTGTGATGTTTGGTCGGCTCTCGTAGACTGCGCCAATGACGCCAAGGGGCACGCGGCGGCGGCCAACCTGCAGGCCGTTGGGCAGCGTGCGCATGTCAAAGGTCTCCCCTACCGGGTCCGGCAGCAAGGCCACGGTCCGGACGTCCGCGGCAATGGCGTCCAGGCGCTCAGGGTTGAGCATAAGACGCTCAGACACAGCATCACCGAGGCCGGACTGCCTGCCCGCCTGCAGGTCTCTTTCGTTGGCCTCCAGTATCTCAGCCTCCCTGGCCTTGAGCGCGTCCGCTATGTTCATCAGCGCCCTGTTCTTCACTCCGGCGGAAAGCCGCGCCAGTTGGCGGGAGGCAGATCTCGCGGCCTTTCCCTTGGCGGTCAACTCATCTGTTGCTGTGGTCATAACGCACCTAGCCTGTATCTTCTACTGAATCTCCGCTTACAACAGCACCATGTTGTTCCGGTGCAGCACCTCTTCGCTGAAACGGTAGCCCAGGGCCTCCTCAATCCTGTCGGAACGCAGCCCCCTGATGGCGCTCACGTCGGCGGCGCTGTAGCCTGTGACGCCGCACGCTATCCGCTCACCTTCCGGGTCCACCACCAGGATGATGTCCCCTCTGAGGAAGTTGCCCTCCACCTCCCTCACGCCCGCGGGCAGCAGGCTGCGATTCTTCACCCGCAGGGCTTCGGCGGCCCCGTCGTCCACGACAATGCGCCCGCGGGTGGACAGGCCGCTGAGCATCCACCGCTTGCGGCTCTCCATCTTGCTGGCCGTTGGGGCGAAGTAGGTGCCGACAGACTCCCCTGACGCCAGCCTCGAAATCACGTCTTCCTCCCTTCCGCTGACCAGCGACACCGCCACGCCGGAGGCTGCGGCCAGCTTGATTGCCGACAGCTTGGCTTGCATCCCGCCGCGGCTCCTGGAGCTGTGGCGCGGGCCGGCCATCGCCGTAATCGCTTCGTCGATCACCTCAACCCTGGGAATAAGCCGGGCGTCGGGAACCTCGTTCGGGTCGGCTGTGTAGAGGCCGCCGATGTCGCTGAGCACAATGAGCAGGTCTGCGTCTATCAGGTTCGCCACCATCGCCGACAGGTTGTCGTTGTCGCCGAAGCCCACGTCTCTCACCTCGTCAGAGGCGACCACGTCGTTCTCATTGATGATGGGAATGACCTTGAGCTCCAGCAGTGCGAGCAGGGTATTGCGCACGTTGAGGTAGCCCTCTCGGTCCAGGATGTCCCTCCGGGAGAGAAGGGCCTGGGCCACGGTGATGTCGTGGGCCTCAAAGAGCTGCTCATAGGTCTGCACGAGGCGACCCTGACCCACGGCCGCCAGGACCTGGCGGAAGGGGATGTCGTCCCTGGCCCGGCCTGCGCTGAGGGTGTGCCTGCCGGCAGCGACAGCGCCCGATGTGACCAGGGCTACCTCCATGCCCTGGGCGTGCACGGACGCCAACTGCGCCACTATGGAGGCAATAACTTCCTGGTCCAGGCTGTCGCCGCCGCCTGTCAGGACGTTGGTGCCTGCCTTTACAACAATGCGGCGGTATCGGTATGACCCTTGCGAATCCATTAACGCTTCTCTACTGATTCGGAAATGGTTACAGCCCAAGTCCGATTATATCAGCAATTGTCCATATCGACAGCATTCCGTCTTCAGCAATGCGGTGGGAGACAGGAGCTTGGCCAGCCCGGCAATCCCCTACAGGCTCCGCGGGCCTGTGGACGCCCTGTAAGCACGCCAGTTGCGGCGGGTCTCCTCTATGTGGTCGCCGCCGAACTTCTCAAGCATGGCCTCAGCCAGAACCAGAGCCACCATTGCCTCTCCGATGACGGCGCACGTGGGAACGAAGGTGATGTCACTGCGCTCGAAGTGGGCGCGGTCCACAAAGCCTCCGGTGGTCAGGTCCACCGTCTCCAGTCCGTTGATGATGGTTGCAATCGGCTTGACGATGGCCCTCACGACAAGCGGCTCTCCGGTGGTCATACCTCCCTCAAGCCCCCCTGAGTTGTTGGTGCGCCTCGACCAGGGCCGCACAAAGCCCTCGTCCGCGCCGCGCTCCCACTCGTCCATCGGCATTACGACGTCGTGCACCTGAGACCCGCGCATGTCGGCCTGGGCGAACCCCGCGCCGAACTCGACACCCTTGACCGCGTTAATGCTCATCACGGCGGCGGCCAGCTTGGTGGTCAGCTTGCGGTCCCACTGGATGTGACTGCCCAGGCCAATGGGCGCGCCTGTGGCCACTATCTCTATGATGCCGCCCACGCTGTCTCCCGCCTCACGCGCAGCGTCGATCTCAGCTATCATTCGCTCCGCGGCCTCGGGGTCGGCGCAGCGGACGGCGGCCGTCTTGGAGCCTTCCGTGTTCTCCCGATGATAGGGTGTCGCCTCCAGGGCCTCCCAGTCGATGTTCTCAGGCCGGTTCGCGTGTACCCCGCCGATGCACAGCACGTGGCCGTGCACCTCAATGCCGAACTCCTCAAGGAAGCGTTGGGCCAGCGCGCCCGCGGCAACGCGCGCCGCGCTCTCCCGGGCGCTGGAGCGCTCCAGGATGTTGCGGGCGTCCGACTGCATGTACTTGACAATGCCGGGCGTGTCGGCGTGGCCCGGACGTATGTGGACTATCGGCTCAAAGGGCACGTCCGACGGCGCAACGCTCATCTCATCGACCCAGGGCACGCCGTCCGGCCCCTTGCCCGTGGAAAAATCCCTGTTGACTATGAGCATGGATATGGGAGAACCCATTGTGAGGCCGTGCCGCACGCCGGCCAGGATCTCGGCGCGGTCTTTCTCAATCTGCATACGGCCCCCGCGCCCGTAGCCCACTTGGCGGCGGGCCATGTGCCGCTCAATGTACTCCTCCGTAACGGGCAGGTTCGCGGGAATGCCTTCCACAATGACCGTAAGGTTCTTGCCGTGGGACTCCCCGGCAGTCAGAAATCTCAGCATGGGTTAGCTCCTCCTAAGAATTTACTTGCGCCGCGAACGCGGGCTGCCGAGGTTGGGCCGGGATAGCGTCGCAGTCCTCGACCACAAGGGCGCGGCCCAGCGCGCGCAGAGCGGCTTCGACGTGGCTGAGATGTGTGCGGTATCTCGGACTGACCAGCTTCCGGGCAGCATCCTCACTTATGCCCAGCCGCGAGGCGAGTTCGGTGTTGGTGACGCCCTGGTTGCGCATGGCCGTGTAGACGGTCAGCTTGGCCGCGACAAGAAATGGCACAGGAATGAGGACTTGTCCCTCCTTCAAAGGGCTGGGGGTGGGAAGGTCTTCGTTGTCCTGTACGTAAAAGTTCATCGCAACGCCTAAGCAGTCTTCTGCCATCTCAATGGCATCTTCCCAAGTGTCCCCGGACGTAAGAGCCTCCGGAACGTCAGGGAAACTCACGGCGTAGCCCTCAGTGAAGTGCAACACCTCGCCACCGACTTCCATCGGCCCTCCCTCATCGAATACTATGTTGCATGGGTAAACGTATCTCATCTCAAGAACTCCTGGCGGTTGACATTTAGCCGTCTCAGCATGGTGGACAATGTCCTTGGTTTAATCTCCCCGCGCTGCACTATAGTTTTGAACTCGCCCATGTATACCATACCATGACTGCCCTTTCCCTCAGTGGGGTTGAAGCTGAAGTCCAGCCCGTTGCGTCGGGCATATCTCTTAGCCCGTCGCAAAAACTCCCTCCCGTTCACGACCCCGCGGCCTGCCTGGCCGCCAGGGCCTCCTCCGCAGCCCTGAACATCACCTTCACCGGGGCCTCCGCTCCGGTCCATATCTCAAAGGCCGCGGCCCCCTGGTACACCAGCATCGGCAGCCCGCCAAGGCCCTGTGCCCCTGCCGATTCAGCGGCGCGAAGCAGAGGCGTCACACGTGGATTGTACACCAGGTCGCAGACCAGCGCATGTGGCGGGATGACGTCCGCACCGATTGGAGTCTGCCCCTCGCCGGGGCCGCCGGTCATGCCAAGAGACGTACAGTTGATAATCAGGTGACTCCGGGCCGCCGCCTCGCGAAGGGAGTCTTCGCACAGGGGGACGGCCTCAGCGTGGACTCCCAATGGGCGTATGCTCTCCGCCAACGCCTTGGCTCGCTCCAGAGTGCGGTTGGCGACGACTATGCTCTCAGCGCCCTCCCCGGCCAGGGCAACAGCCACGGCCTTGGCCGAGCCCCCGGCCCCCAGCACCAGTACCGCCTTCCCTCGCGGGTCGAAGTGGGCCTCCTCACTGAGAGCGGACAGAAAGCCTCTGGCGTCCGTGTTGTGGCCCACCAGTGTCCCGTCGCGGTTCTCTATAGTGTTGACTGCGCCTATCAGCCGCGCCTCTTCCGCCACCTGGTCAAGGAAGGGCATCACCGCCTCCTTGTGCGGAACGGTGACGTTGGCCCCCAGCACATCGGGCGCTCGCAGTGAGCTGACGGCCTCAGAAACGGACGACTCGGGCACATCCATCGCCTCGTAGCGCGCGTCAATGACCATGTGGTCAAGGGCGGCCTGCTGGAAAGCAGGAGAAACGGAGTGGCCGACGGGATGGCCTATGAGGTAGATTCGCTTGGTCATGGAAGTAGGGTTGGCCTTCCGGCTTCGTAGCAACTTCAATGAGTATAGCAAGGGAACCAAAAGAGGGATTTTCCTAGTTCACTGCAAAGTTCAAGACGTCCTTGTACATCCTGTAGCAGGCACGGCACACGGGCTTCTTGAATGTAACCTTACGCTCGTTTTTGCAGATGTGGCAGTACTTCTCCCCATCCCCATTCTTAGACTGATTCCAGCAGTTGATGCAATACGGTTGTTTCGGGTTGGCAGGCCGACCAAGATCAGCCTTGCACCGTATACAGAAGCCCTTCTCCGGGGCCTGCACGACTGGCGCGGCCTCTTTCTGAGTCCTTGCTATCCCTGTGTTCTTCCTACCGGTTGCAGGCGCGTCTACACCGCTACCGTCTTCCTTCCATTCCATCGCCTGTTTATGAATTGCCTCATAAAGCTCTCTGTCGTCTTTTCTGGATACCAGTATCCCCATCTCATCATTGTATAGCTGGGAATACTCATAAAGGTTCATAGAGGTCACTATCGCCTCTTTTTCGTTCAAATAGCATTTTGCGTGAAGATACTCGCGATAAGAAAGTTTGACACTGCGCTCGTCAAAAAACTCTCTTTCGTTCCGCTTTAACTCTTTCTTACCATAAATCACATCAATTGTGATCTCGGGTGTAGTTTGCGATATGAGCTTTTTAGTCTCATCGTCAGCGTTGATAAACGGGCTGATGAGAACAATTTCCTCCTCAGCTTCCTTAATGATCCTGTCAATATGATGCACGATTGCTTTTCTGGTGATGAACTCTGGCATATCGGAATCTCCCTGAATGGGCTACGCCTAGTATAGCAATGGAAACAAAGGAGGGACAAGAATGGTGCGCCGTCAGCCGCGCCGCGCGTCCAGGTACGCCTGGAGTATCACACAGGCGGCGGCGGAGTCCCGCAGGCCCTTGTCCCTCGACGGCGCACGGCCCGCATCCCGCAGCAGGCGCTCGGCCTCCACCGTGGAGAACCGTTCGTCCTGGGTGTGGACGGGAACAGGTGATTGGCTGGAGAGAGAGCGGATGAACTCCTGAGTGCGCCGGGCCTGCGGCCCCATCCTGCCGTTCAGGGAGATTGGCAGCCCCACCACTATCGCCTCCGCCTCCTGCTCCTCCGCCAGGGTTGTTACGGCCCGGATGTCCTCTTCCAGGTTGGCGCGCCGGATGGCGGCCAGGGGACTTGTGATAGTGCCCGTGGGGTCGCTGACGGCCACGCCAATGCGGCTCTCACCCACGTCCAGCCCAAGAGTCCTCAGGCCCCCTCCTTCCACAGCCGCACGCCCTCCTCAGCATTCTGCAGCGCGTCATTGAGTTTGTCCGGCGCGCGGCCTCCCGCCTGGCCCATGTCCGGCCTGCCGCCCCCGCCACCGCCCATAGCCTTGGCCGCCTCCCGCACCACGTTGCCCGCATTGAACCCCTGGTCCACCACGTCCCTCGTGGCCATGATGATCATGGTCGGCCTGTCCTCCAGGACCGCTCCAAGAATAACCACACCGCTCTTGATGTCGTTCCTCAGCCAGTCGCCGGCCTCCCGCAGGAAGTCGGAGGCTGTAATCGACAGGACGCCGGAAACGACTCCGACACCGGCTACTTCCCTGCGCGGCAGCTCATCGACCTGGCGTCTGAGCAGCTCCCGCTCCAGGAACTCGGCCCGCTTGTTGACCTGCTCCAACTCCGACAGAAGGCTGTCGATCCTGTCGCCAAGCTGATGCGACGGCACTTGCAGCCGGCGCGACGCCTCTTCCAGGGACTCGGCGTTTTCCAGCATGAGGGCCTCGGCGCTGCGCCCGGTGACGGCCTCGATGCGGCGCAGCCCGGAGCCTATACTGGTCTCCGAAACTATGTGGCAGTAGCCAATGTCCCCCGTCCTGTGCACGTGGGTGCCCCCGCACACCTCCACGCTGAAGGGAACGCCGTTTGCCACCTCAACCACCCGTACCTGGTCGCCGTACCTGTCGCCGAAGAATGCCAGCGCGCCCTGGGACACGGCGTCGCGATAGGTGGTCTCGCGCCAGTCGACGAGCACGTTCTCCCGGATCTTCTCGTTGGCCACCCGCTGGACCTCTCGCAGCTCATCCGGCGTCAGGGGGCTGACGTGTGTAAAGTCGAATCGAAGGCGGTCCGGCGCGACCAGGGAGCCGTGCTGCCGGACGTGGAAGCCAAGCACCTGGCGCAGCGTGGCGTGAAGAAGGTGGGTGGCAGTGTGGTTGCAGGCGATGGACTCGCGACGCCGGACGTCTACCCTGGCCTCTACGGCATCGCCGAGGGTGAAGCTGCCCGCAGCCACCCTGCACCGGTGCACCGTCAGGCCGGCAATTGGGGCTTGGGTGTCCTCCACGTGGATGACGTTTTCCTGCGCCACAATCTCGCCCGTGTCTCCCACCTGCCCGCCCATCTCGGCGTAGAAGGGCGTCTCGCTCAGCAGCGCCTCCACCTGCTGCCCCTCGTCGGCCCGCTCCACCGGCTTGCCGTCGATGAGCATACCCACTATCACGGACTCGGCCGTCAGCGCCTCGTAGCCGAGGAACCGCGTTCCGCCGACGCCCAGGTCCTGGTACGCCCGTATGGCGTCGAAGTCGCCGCCGAAGCCCTCTGCAGCGGCCCGGGCGCGCTCCCTCTGTGCCTCCATCTCCCGCTCAAAGCCCTCCCAATCGATGCCCTCCAGGCCGTTCTCTACGGCTATCTCCTCCACAAGCTCAGGGGGAAGGCCATAGGTGTCGTACAGGACGAAGACCTCCGCTCCAAGCAGCTCCCTGCCGGACTTCTCCAGAATTTCAGCGTTCCTGGACTCCCGCAGGGCAACGACCAGAGGGTCCACGGCCTGCTGAAGAAGGGACGGGCTTACACCGCCGCCGACTCGATTGGCAAGCTCCTCTATGGCGTCCGGCTCGCTGTCTGTAATGCTCCTAAGCCCAACGTGGAAGGGTATGAGGCCCTCCTCCAGCATGGGCATCCCGGTGCGTAGGGCCTGCCCAAAGCGCTCCTCCTCCAGGTGGATCACCCGCAGGATGAAGTCGCGGCGCTCGTCAAGGTCGGGGTACTGGCCCTTCATGCGGTCGATGACGGTCGCCGCCACCTCCGACAGGAACGGGTCTTCCAGCTCCAGCTTCCGGCCGTATCTTATGGCGCGGCGGATGACGCGGCGCAGCACGTAGCCCCGACCCTCGTTTCCGGGAACCACGCCGTCGCCTATCAGGAACGCGGCGCTCCGGGCGTGCTCGGCCGCGACGCGGAGGGCGTAGTCGTCGTCCGGGTTCTCGCCGTACGCTCTGCCGGACAGGTCTGCTGCGCTCTGCACCAGGACGTCCATCAGGTCAGTCTCGTAGACGTTGCGCTTGCCCTGGAGTATGACGGCGGCCCGCTCCAGGCCCATGCCGGTATCGATGTTGGGCGCAGGCAGGGGGGTGCGAGCGCCGTCCGCGTCCTGGTAGTACTGCATGAAGACCAGGTTCCAAAGCTCCACAAAGCGGTCGCAGGAGAGGCCGGTTGTCGGGTTGGTGTTCTCGCAGTTGGGGCCGCAGTCGTCCAGGCGGCAGCCGAACTGCTCGCCGAAGTCGTAGTTTATCTCGCTGCACGGGCCGCAGGGCCCCTCGTTGCCCGCCGGGCCCCAGAAGTTGTCGTCCTCTCCAAAGCGACGTATGCGCTCAGCCGGGACGCCGGTGTTGGCGACCCACAGGTCGAAGGCCTCATCGTCGTCCAGGTAGATGCTGGCCCACAGCCGCTCCGGCGCAAGCCCCAGGCGCTCCGTGACGAACTCCCAGGCGAACTGGATGGCCTCCTTCTTGAAGTAGTCGCCGACGCTGAAGTTGCCCAGCATCTCAAAGAAGGTGAGGTGCGTGGCGTCGCCCACGTTGCCCACGTCGGTCGTGCGGAAGCACTTCTGCGAGGTGGTGAGCCGTCTGCCCGGCGGCGACATCTCGCCCGTGAAGTAGGGCTTGAACTGCACCATCCCGGCGCTGGTGAGAAGCAGCGTGGGGTCTCCCGCCGGAATGAGAGAGGAGCTGGGCATGCGCAGGTGCCCCTTGCTCTCAAAAAAGCTTAGGAAGGCCTCTCTGATCTCGTCTCCGGTCAATTCAGCGCCTTTCGCGGGAGTAGTCGGCCAGCTTGGATTTTAGGTTAAGGCCATAGGGGTGTCAATGTGAAGCGAGAGCGCGGCTTCATACGTGCTGGTCAACCAGTATGGGGTTGCCGTCTGGGTCGACGACGATGAAGCTGGCCGGGCCGGTCGTGCTCTCGTCCGCCTCAACCTCCAGCGACAGGCCCGCCGTCTTCAGCCGCCGCTGAAGCTCCCGCACGTCGGTGAACTCGCCGACCGGCTGGGCCTGGTAGTCCCAGCCCGGATTGAAGGTGAGTATGTTCTTGTCGAACATCCCGTGAAAGAGGCCGATGGTGTGCCTGTCATTTCTGAGTATCAGCCAGTTCTCCGAGGGGTCTCCACCCACGACCTCAAAGCCGAGCTTCTCATAGAAGGCCCGGGAGGCTTCCAGGTCCTTCACCGTAAGGCTGACTGAAAATGCGCCGAGATTCATGTTCTCCTCCTGAAACTCATGGCAATTACCAGCCGACATCTTTCCCAATAGATAGCTTTGCAACGGGCTAAGAGGCGAAGTCAAAGACCTGCATAGGTACGGACTCCTTTGCCTTGGCCTCGCCGTGAACCATTAGCCGTACCCTCTCCGTTGTTTCGCGGCTGAAGGCCTGCTCACCGCACCGGGCGCACACCTCAGCCGGGACCCCACTAACCAATACATACTGCCCATCAACGTGAAAGACCTCATCCACTAACTCCTCCCGGCTCTCCTTTGCACTACAGACTACGCACGTAAACATAGTCACCTCCTGCTGGAGTACCCAACCCACTCATCGGGGTCTGGTTCATACAGCGTAATAATCCTAACATTTGCAGTGTCCGCGAGTGATACATGTAAGTGAAGTGGTCTTCCCTCACGTGTGAAGCCCAGGAGAAGACAACTCGGAGAATATTTGTCGTCGGAATATTGCTCAATGATAACCGCATCCAGTCCAACCTGTCTAATCTCCAATTCGCTGATATTTCTCTCCACTACTCTCCTGAAGGCATGTCGAGAAAAGTCGAAATTGCCAGCCTCTAGCTGCGAGCGTACTTGTTCTATACACTTCACAAAATTCTCCAACATCTGCTAGCGTGGACGCAAACAAGGTCAAGGTGTAATGATGTTACACTGCCCAGATTCTGCTTGTCATCAACGCCACGACACCCTCCCGCTCATTTGGTTCGGCAGGCTCACTACGAGCGGGAAAGGGGAATGAGGCAGACTATGCCAAAGCCTGTATGAGAACGCGGCCACCCTCCCGGACCCGGATGTTAAGGTCATACCCGTCCAGCAGCAACATACCCACAAGAGGGGTGGTGTCCGCTTCGTCGACCTCGATATGCCGCAACCGCCCGTCCCACGATACCGTTACACTGTAGATGTCGAAGGACACCACGCTTCCGTCGGCCAGGCTCGCCTCGCCTGAGCCAAGACGGGCCAGTCCTAACGCCACTACTACCGGAGGTGGTAGTGCCAGGAGTCCGTTGTAGCCGGTATCTATCACGGCCTCAACCTGAAGCGCCCGACCGGCGGGACCCTGCAAGGAGAGAGGCACAACAGGTTCATAGAGGGCGTTGACGACGCCCTCTATCATTCCGCTTTCCTCAGGGGTCGGCCGCCGAAGTGACGGAGCACGTCATATCCTATCCGTAAGGAATATATGTCAATGGCGTCCGGTTGCTGCGCCCACAGGCAGTCCGTCGCTGCAACAACGTTGTCGCCGGTGGCCCAATCCCCGCTTTCCACGTCTATGGCTATGATCTCGCCATGGTGATTGGTTTCGACCTGTGACCGTATGTCCCGCTCGTATATCTGCTTACCGAGTCTGACTGTCTCTTCGCGGGGCCGGCGCGGGCGCGCCGGGGTTTTTGCGTGCGCCATTCTCGTTACTCTCCAAGGCGGTATTCTAAGGCACATTCTACCTCGCACGGCCACCGCCGGGCAACAAAGGGCTTCTCCCGCGCCCCAGGGTGGGGATTGCCCCTTTCTCTACAAAGAGAAGGGGCGTCTCTAAAGAGACGCCCCTTGAGAATCCGGCGGCGATGCCGATTACTCGGACAGAACCTTGAACTGCCTGGCCTTCTTGGCCTCCGCCTTGGGGATCGTGATGGTCAGCACCCCGTTCTTGTAGCCGGGCTGGATCCTCTCCGTGTCCACCGTATCGGGCAGGCGCAGCGCACGGTGGAAGGATCCCGTCCGACGCTCACGCATCAGGAACTCCCCATCCTCCCGCTCCACGTCCGAGTGGGTTGCGGCCTTGATGGTCAACACGTTGTCCTCAATGGACACGTCGATGTTGTCCGGGTCAACCCCGGGCAGAGAGGCGTGAACAAGAATGTTGTCCCCCTCCCGCACCACGTCCAGCGGCACGCTCCAGCCCTCCACGGTGGGGTCTGCCGCCTCGCCCCCAAAGCCCCGCCACAGCCGGTTGATGGTGTCCTCCATAGTCCTCAGCTCCCTGAGTGGCTCCCAACGTCTCAGCACCATTTCTATACCTCCTTAGTGCGATTTCTCTTCCGGCGCTCCCCACAACCTCATCCTCACAATGCTAGTATAGTAACCTTGATAATCATTTGTCAAGTCTTCTTATAGCACTACGTTAAGTCTTATTGACAACAAGGCAGCAATATTCTATACTCTCTATTGGGAGAATATCGAAGTGATGGCTGCCAACTACTACGAAGTCCTGGGAGTAGGCCGGAGCGCGTCGGAGAAGGACGTGCGCCAGGCGTACCGCCGCCTTGCGCGCCAGTACCACCCGGACGTTAATCCCGGGGACAAGGCCGCGGAGGAGAAGTTCAAGGAGATAAACGAGGCCTACGAGGTGCTCTCGGACGCGGAGAATCGCAAGAAGTACGACCGCTACGGGGACAACTGGAAGCACGCAGACCAGATCGAAGAGGGACGGCAGAGGCAGCCCGGCAATGGCCCCTTTGTCTGGGACTTCGGCGGCGGCCACCCCCCCGACATGGGGTCATCCACCATCTTTGGCGACCTCTTTGGCGGGCGCGGCTTCGGGCGCACGGCCACGTCGTCCCGCAGGAGGGCCGTGGTGGAGCAGCCCGTCAGCGTGACCCTGGAAGAGGCCTTCAACGGCGCCACGCGGCTGATACAGCTCAGCAACAGCGCCCAGGGATCCGGGAAGCGCCTGGAGGTAAAGATTCCCCAAGGGGTGGACAACGGCTCCCGCATAAGGGTCCGCCCGGAGGAGTCCGGCTCGGAGGACGTCTACCTGGTGGTGTCCGTGAGGCCGCACTCCCGCTTCGAGCGGCGCGGCAGCGACCTGTACACAAAGGTGGACGTGCCCCTGGTGGACGCCGTGCTGGGCGGAGAGGTGAGGGTGCCCACGCTGGCTGAGCCGGTTATCCTCACCATACCGCCGGAAACGCAGAACGGCCGCTCATTCAGGCTTTCCGGCAAGGGGATGCCGCGCCTGGGGTCGTCCCAGACCCGCGGCAGTCTTTATGCAACCGTGCAGGTGAGCATACCCACCAAGCTGTCGGAGGAGCAGCGAGAGTTATTCCGGCAGCTGAAGGCAACCCAGGAGAAGGAGGGATAGATCATGGTCACGTTCAGAAGCCAAGCCTGGGACGATGACGAGCCGTGCTTCGTGATAAGCGTAGCCGCGAGGATGATACAGGTGCACACCCAGACGCTGAGATACTACGAGCGGGAGGGGCTTCTGGAGCCGGCGCGCTCAAGGGGCAACATCCGCCTCTACTCCCAGCGGGACATCGAGAAGCTGCGGCGCATCAAGACCCTGACGGAGGAGCTGGGCATCAACCTGGCCGGAGTGCAGGTGGTGCTTCGCATGATGGACCGCATGGCGGAGATGGAGCAGGAGATACAGAGGCTCACGGACCGGGTGGAGGAGCTGCAGTCCAGGAACAGGACACAGAATCCCAACTGAGGAAGCCCCACCGGACTGCAAACCAAGGAGGTGAACTAGTATGGCGCTGAGACCTGAAGACTTTACGGAGCAAGGCAACCAGGCGCTGTCTGCATCCCAGGAGGTGGTGAGGAGATACCGCCACAGCCAGTGGGACGTGGAGCACATATTTCTGGCCCTGCTGGAGCTGGAGGACGGAGTGCCCGTCACGGCGCTTCGGCAGCTGGGCGTGGCAGTGGAGGCGATGAAGCGCCGCGTGGAAGAGGCCCTTGGGCAGTCGCCAAAGGCCGCTTACGACGGCGCGCAGATCTACGCGACTCCCAGGGCCACAATGCTCCTGGCCAACGCCAAGGCTGAGGCCGACCGATTCAAGGACGAGTTTGTGGGCGCGGAGCACATTCTCATCGCCCTGACCCAGGTGCGCGACGGGGACACGCCCATGATACTCCGTGAGTACGGCGTGGACCGGGAGCAGGTGTACAAGGCCCTGGTGGACATCCGCGGCAGCCACCGGGTAACCGACCCGCGCGCCGAGAGCCGCTACAAGTCCCTGGAGAAGTACAGCGTTGACCTGACAGCCTTGGCGCGGGAGGGCAAGCTGGACCCCATCATCGGGCGGGACGCGGAGGTCAGGAGGGTCATGCAGACCCTCACCCGCCGCACCAAGAACAACCCCGCCATCATAGGAGACGCCGGCGTTGGGAAGACGGCCATCGCCGAGGGTCTGGCCCAGCGCATCGTGTCCGGGGACGTGCCGGACGCGCTCAAGGATCGTCGGCTGCTGGCCCTGGACATGGGCAACATGGTGGCCGGCAGCAAGTTCAGAGGCGAGTTCGAGGAGCGGCTGAAGAGCGTAATCGACGAGGTGAAGGAGGCGCACGGCGAGATAATCCTGTTCATCGACGAGATACACACCGTGGTCGGCGCGGGCGCGGCCGAGGGCGCGCTGGACGCCAGCAACCTTCTGAAGCCGGCCCTGGCACGCGGTGAGCTCCAGTGCATAGGCGCGACCACAATCGACGAGTACCGCAAGCACATTGAGAAGGACGCCGCCCTGGAGCGCAGGTTCCAGCCCATCCTCATTGAGGAGCCGGACGTGGAGACGGCCATTGAGATGCTGCGGGCGCTCTGCCCCCGCTACGAGGCGCACCACAAGGTGAAGATTGAGGAGTCTGCGCTGAGGGCCGCCGTCAAGCTGAGCCACCGCTATATCACCGACCGCAACCTGCCGGACAAGGCCGTTGACCTCATAGACGAGGCGGCAAGCAAGCTGAGGATCGACGCCGAGAGCCTCCCCAAGGGCCTCAAGGAGCGGGAGGACGACATCCGCCAGCTCCAGAACGAGGAGGAGGCCGCTTCGCAGATGGCGGACTACGCCAAGGCTATGGAGCTCAGGACGGAGCGTCTCCGGCTGGACGCGGAGTACAACTCCGACCGGGAGCGGTGGCTGCAAGACCACAAGATAGACATGGTGGTGGACGAGGAGGACATTGGCAGGCTGATTGCCCAGTGGACGGGCATTCCGGTGAGCCGGATGCTGGAGGAGGAGACGGAGCGGCTGCTGCACATGGAGGAGAGGCTGCACGAGCGGGTGATAGGCCAGGACGCGGCCATCAATGCCGTGTCTGAGGCGATCCGCCGCTCCAGGGCCGGGCTGAAGGACCCCAAGCGGCCCATCGGCAGCTTCATCTTCCTGGGCCCCACGGGCGTGGGCAAGACGGAGCTGGCCCGGGCGCTGTCCCAGTTCCTGTTTGACCACGAGGAGGACCTGGTGCGCATCGACATGTCGGAGTACATGGAGAAGCACGCTGTCTCCCGCCTCGTGGGAGCGCCGCCGGGCTACGTGGGCTACGACGAGGGCGGGCAGCTGACCGAGGCCGTGCGGAGACGCCCATTCAGGGTCGTCCTGTTCGATGAAATCGAGAAGGCGCACCCGGACGTGTTCAACATACTGCTCCAGATTCTGGAGGACGGCCGCCTGACCGACGGCCACGGGCGCACGGTGGACTTCCGCAACACGCTGGTGATTATGACCAGCAACCTGGGCACGGGCGAGGTGGGCCGTCAGGTGATGGGCTTCCGGCGAGACGGGCAGTCCATAGCGGAGATGGACCGGTTGAGGGCGTCCATAGAGGAGGCGCTCAAGAAGACGTTCCGCCCCGAGCTGCTCAACCGCATCGACGAGATAGTGGTCTTTGAGCCGCTGACCCAGGAGCAGATCAAGGAGATAGTGGACCTGCTGATGGCGGAGGTGCAGAGGCGGCTGGACGAGCGGGACATCAGGATAGAGACCACGGAGAGCACCAGGGAGTGGCTGTCCCAGGAGGGGTTCGATCCGGTATACGGGGCGAGGCCCTTGCGCCGGGCGGTGCAGCGGTACGTGGAGAACCCACTCTCCAACAAGATACTTGCCGGGGAGTTCGTGAGCGGAGACGTGATCCGGGTGGACGAGGCGTACGGGGCGCTCTCCTTTACGCGGGTGGAAGCTGCCCTGCTCGCCTCTGTATAATGAAATCAGGGGCCTTGTGGCAGAGCATAGATTTGTAACGGTAAACGGAATCAGGACCCACTACGTAGCAGCAGGAAAGGGGGAGCCTCTCCTGCTGCTGCACGGCTTGGGCGCGAGCCTCATGGCATGGGGGCTGAACATAGAGCCGCTCTCCCAGAGGTTCAGCGTCTACGCCATCGACATCCCCGGGCACGGCGACTCGGAGAAGCCGGACCTGGACTACCTGCTGCCCACGGCGGTCGATTTTGTCCGGGAGTTCATGAGCGTGCTGGGCATTGAGAGGGCCTCCATCGCCGGCAACTCGATGGGCGGTATGATAGCGCTCAGGACCGCGGTGGACTTCCCGGAGCTGGTGGACAGGCTGGTGCTGGTCGACGCGGCGGGCCTTGGGAGAGAGGTGGCGTGGTTCATTCGCGCAATGAGCCTTCCCATGGTTGGGGAGCTTATAGAAAACCCGTCTCCGCGGAACACCAGGGCGCTACTGAAGCGGATATTCTACAACCCGGCCCAGGTACAGGAGAGCCTGATAAGGGAGATATACCGCACAAGGGTGATGCCCGGTTCGAAACGGGCGGTGCTCAAAATCATACGCGGGTCAATCGGCTTGCGGGGAATCCACTCAAAGTGGATAATGGCCGATGAGCTGGGAGAGTTGAACTCCCCCGTTCTCTTGGTCTGGGGCGCGCAGGACAGGATTGTCCCTGTGCATCACGCCACCGAAGCCGTGCTAAAAGCTCCACAGGTGAGCCTCAACATCTTCGACGAGTGCGGCCACTGGCCCCAGATGGAGAAGGGCCAGGAGTTCAACCGGCTGGCCCTGGACTTCCTGACCGAAGGGTAGAGCCTCCTTCAAGAACACCTCAATGAGCTTTGAACAGTTCGACAGCCACTACAAGGAGAGCCACGCGCGGAGGCTGTGGAACCACGTAAAGAGTCTCCAGCACAACGAGAGGGCCATGAAGGCCATCTCCGTGGGTGTTGTCGTAACGTTCATCCTCACCGTCTTCCTCCTGAGGAACCGCCTGCCGGACATAGGCACCGTAGGCTACATAGGCGTTCTGGTCCTCAGCTTTGTGGGAAGCGCCTCCATACTGGTGCCGGTGCCGGGCATTGCGGCGGTGTGCGTTGGGCCCAGCGTTGTCGGCCTCTCGCCAATGATAGTGGCCGTCATGGCGTCAATCGGAGAGTCACTTGGGGAGCTGTCCGGCTACATGATAGGCTTCAGCGGACGGGGCTTCGCAGACAAGAACCGGTTCTACCCAAGGATAGAGAGGTGGATGCAGCAGAGAGGCGGCCTTGTTCTATTCCTGGCGTCCTCCTTCCCCAACCCGTTCTTCGACTTCGTGGGTATTGCCGGAGGCACCCTGCGCTACCCGATATGGCGATTTCTCTTAGCGGTATGGGCGGGCAAGCTGATAAAGTCTCTCATCATCGCTTACACCTGCTTCCTGGGATTCGACTGGGTGATGGACTTCTTCAACCTGGGCTAGCCGCGACGCCTCAGATTCCTAATGTAAGCTGGCCCCGAGGCTCCACCGGGAGCGCGTAACGCTCCCCCAGACGCCACTTCTGCCTCAGGGAGTCCACCAGGTCAAGTATAGCCCCGGTGTACTCCCTGGGCGCATAGCTTGTCTTGTAGGCTCGCTGGTGCTCCGGGTACAGATGCGGGTAGGCTTCCCGGAGAAAGGGCATGAACCACTCCCTGGAGCCGGGCCGAAGGTGCAGGACGTTGGGAGCCAGGTACATGGCCTTGTGGTCGGCTGCGGCCCTTACCACCGTCTCCAGGCTCTCAGGGCTATCGGTAAGGCCGGGAATGATGGGCGCCATCAGCACTCCGGCGGAAACGCCCGCCTCCACCAGCTGCTGCATCGCCTCCATGCGCTTCATGGGTTTGGGCGTGCCAGGCTCCGTCTTGCGCCACACGTCGTCGTCCAGCGTCCCGATGCTGAAGTTGACCCGGCAGTCGGCCACCTTTGACAGGGCCGCCAGCAGGTCAAGGTCCCTGGTGACCAGAACCGACTTTGTAGTTATTGAGACGGGGTTGGCGTGGTCTCTCAGCAGCTCAAGAATTCTCTGGGTGAGATGGTACTTGCGCTCGGCGGGTTCGTAGGGGTCGCAGGATGTGCCAATGGCTATGAGCTCCCTGCGCCAGCCGGGCCGACGCAGCTCCTCCCTGAGCACCTCCGGGGCGTTGACCTTCACGACGATACGCTGGTCGAAGTCCGGGCCGGCGTTGTAACCCAGGTACTGGTGGGTGGAGCGGGCAAAGCAGTAGATGCAGGCGTGCTGGCACCCCCTGTACGGGTTTATGGTCCACCTGAAGGGCATACCGCCCTGAACGCGGTTGATCAGGGTCTTGCACTGTATCTCTTCAAAGTACGCCTTTGCCATCCGTCCCCTCCACTGTCAGAGGATATTTGGGGACAGCATATAACAGAATATGCGTTCTATGCCAGGGGCGCGTGTCACAACTGGAGAGCGCGAGCAAGGGGAAGCCATCTCATGGTATGCCTAAAAGTGGTGGCAATGGTCAACATACCGCTCGCCCTGAGCTTGTCGAAGGGAGCGAGCGGGGGCCACATGGCTGCTATATGCCCGCTCAAATGGTTCGACAGGCTCACCATGAGCGGGCAATAGGCGGCATTCCTAAGGACGTTGCAATTACCAACACACCCAACAGTATTCGGGTGATTTACATCGGGATTACGTAGAAAGGCGCTCGATGCTAACGCCTGTAGGACACCCGCCCCGACATCTCGTATATGGCGCTCACGGCCATATCTTCATCGTCTCAACGGACGTACACCTGGCGGACGGACTCCACGTCCGCGGAGGCCAGGGTCGCGGGCCTCACCTCTGAATCGCTCAGCCTGTGGCCGTTGAGGAAGGCCAGCCAGGAGAGCACCGTATCGAAGACTCCGGGCATTGTGCGCTGCTTTTGTACTCCAAGCATGTCAGTGCCTCCGACTAGAGAATGGTCTTCAGGGTAATGGCCTCTTCCCGCGCAGGCCCCGTGGAGATCATGCTTATTGGGCAGCCGAGAAGCTCTTCAATGCGCCTGACGAAGTCCAACGCCCCTTGCGGCAGCTCCGATATGTCGCGGGCGCTGGCGGTGGGCTTGTCCCAGCCGGGGAACTCCTCGTAGACCGGCTCGCACATCTCAAGCGTCGCAGGGCTGCTGGGGAACTTGTCCGTAATCTCGCCGTTGACCTTGTAGGCAACACACAGCTTGACAGGCGAGAAGCCGTCCAGCACGTCCAGGCGGGTCAGTATGGCGGAGGTCATGCCGTTCACGGCTGCGGCGTACTTGGCCGCCACGCCATCGAACCAGCCGCACCGGCGCGGCCTTCCGGTGGTGGTGCCGTACTCCTGTGCCCGCTCGCGTATGGTCTCTCCAACGATGTCGTTCAGCTCGGTAGGAAGCGCGCCGGAGCCCACCCTGGTGGTGTAGGACTTGTAGACACCCGCCACCTCACGGATGTACATGGGGCTTATGCCCAGTCCAATGCAGGCTCCTCCCACCGTCGGAGAGGAGGACGTGACGTAGGGGTAGGTGCCGTGGTCCAGGTCCAGCATCGTGCCCTGCGCGCCCTCCAGAAGGAGCCGCCCGTCCTTCGCCAGCGTCTCCTGGATAACAGGCTCGGTATCGCCGATGAATGGCTTGAGGACCTTAGCCCACTCCCGGCACTTGGCGTACATATCGTCCAGAGAGACGGGCGCTCCCCCGTACACCTTGGTGATGAGGGAGTTCTTCCGCTCCACGATGAAGCTGAGCTTGGACAGGAGGCCGCTTTCGTCAAGGAGGTCCGCCATGCGAATGCCCACGCGGGAGGACTTGTCCATGTACACAGGCCCGATTCCCCTGCCCGTCGTGCCGATGGCGCCCTCGCCCTCAGCGCGGAGGCTCTCTTCCAGGCGATCCAGCGTCACGTGGTAGGGCATGATGACGTGGGCCCTCTCGCTGATGAGCAGCCGGCTCACGTCCACCGACCTCGACTTGAGCTCTCCCATCTCCTCAAGCAGGGCGTCGGGGTCGACGACCACGCCGTTGCCTATAACCGGGGTCACACTCTCCCGCAGGGTTCCCACGGGAATAATGTGGAACTTGAACTCGCCCAAGTCGGTAATGACGGTGTGGCCGGCGTTGTTGCCCCCGTTGAAACGGGCTACAACGTCGGCGTTCTCCGCCAGGAAATCTACTACTTTGCCCTTCCCCTCGTCACCCCACTGGCCGCCAATTATTGCGTATGCAGGCATTTGCCACCCTGTCCGCTTCCGTTTAGTCCCAAACCTTGGAGAGTATACCAGAGGGGAACACCTTTGGAAAGATAACCCCGCTCTGGAGCACGCAATTGTAACATATCCGACATCGACCTGGCGCGCCATTGGACCTGGCCGCGTTGCTTGGTCGAATGGAGTGCAAAGCCTGAGAGGAGGGCTAGCCCTTCTCTTCCGACAGCACTCTGGTCAGCGCGCCTTCAACGACGTCCTGTATGAAGCGCATCTCCGCTGCGGTGAAGGGCTGCAGGCGGTCGGAGAGGTGGCGGGATTTGGCCCCCTCCAGCGCCTCTGATACGGCCTTCTGTATGCTCTCTGTGCTCGGTGTAGTCACGATATCGCCTCCCAAAAGTGCCCCGGATGAATGCCAAAAGGGATGAGGTTATTGGAATCAGTCCCTTGGAAAAGCCTCCCCTGTTCCAGACCGGCTAGGAGGACTGAACCTCTTCAAGAGAGAGCTCTCGCAGGCTCTCCTTGTACTGCTTGGGCTTGGCAAGATACCCGGTGCTGTGGGTCCAGTCAAAGCTCTCCTCCCTGTCCGGGGGAGCGTCGCCGACAATGGCGGCAGGCACGCCCATGAGCATCTTCCGGGGAGGTATCTTCGCCCTGGGCGCCACCACTGCGCCGGCCGCAATGGTGCACCAGTCCCCCACCTCCGCCCCGTCCAGGACCACTGCCTTTATCGCCACCAGCACGTGCTCCCCCAGGGTTGCGCCGTGAATCACGCAGGCGTGTCCCAGGTGGGAGTACTTGCCCAGCACCACCTCCCTGCCGTGAATGACGGAGTTGTCCTGCAGGTTCGAGTAGTCTCCCATGCGGATGGCGCCCTCGTCTGCGCGCATGGTTACGTGAGGGCCAATCCAGCACCCTTCTCCAATCACCACGTCGCCGATGAGCACGGCCGTGGGATGCACGTAGGACGTAGCGCCTATTTGAGGCCGTTTTCCCTGAACTTCGTAAAAGGGCATTTATCTCTCCCTGTGCGTCGTGTTTTCTACGACTCCGGCACGTAGATTATCTTCCCCAAGACCTCGTCGTTCTCCATGATCTCCTGCCCCTTTGAGACTTCCGAAAGTGGAAATACACGCGAAACAACCGGCTTTATGTCGCCGCGCTCCACAAAGGGAAGGGCCTCCATAAGCTCGCTCTTGGAGCTGAGGTGAGACCCCAGGAAATTCATCTGCTTGTTCCACAGGAAGCGCAGGTCCGTAGGGGCCTCGAAGCCGGTGGTTGCGCCGCAGACCACGAGGGTGCCGCCCCACTTCATGGAGCGTACGCTGTCGGCCCAGGTGGCCTCTCCCACGTGCTCGAACACCACGTCCACTCCCCTCCTGTCCGTTATCCTGCGCACCTCCTGGAAGACGTCCTGCTCCTTCCGGTTGATGGTGTGCTCCGCCCCCAGGCTCCGGCAAAACTCCAGCTTCTGCTCGCTGGCCGCAACGGCAATGGGCTGGGCGTTGAACAGCTTGCACACCTGTATTGCCATAGACCCCAGGCCGCCGGCCGCGCCCCATATGAGCACGTAGTCGCCGGCCCGGATGCGCGCCCTGGTGACCAGCATTCGCCACACGGTCTCCAGTATCAGGGGAAGGGAGGCCGCCTCCTCCCAGGAGATGTTCTTGGGCTTTGGCAGCACGTTCATAGCCGGCAGCTTGACGTACTCAGCGTGTCCGCCGTCCATTGGCCCCGTCTGAAAGCCCCATATCTTGAAGTCGCGGCAGAAGAACTCCTCGCCACTGGCGCAGAACTGGCACATCCGGCAGCTGATGCCCGGGTGGTCTATCACCTCGTCGCCCGGGGAGATGCCTGTGACCTCACTGCCGACCTCCACCACCTCGCCGGAGATGTCGCTGCCGGAGATGTGGGGCAGGATGATAGGCACTCCCGGCAGGCCCTGCCTGGCCCAGATGTCGTTGTAGTTGGCCGACGCCGCCCTGACCTTGATAAGCACCTCGTTTGGAGACACCTCTGGCGTGGGCACGTCCTGGTAATTCAGCACCTCCGTGCTGCCATGCTCCTCAAAGACCACAGCTTTCATACGGGAACCCCCATTTTTGAACGACTTGACCCCCGCGGGAACAGGGGCCCTTGCCTGTAAGCTAACATCGCCTGAACTGAATCGTCAAGGCGGAGGCGCTGCCGCTACGACGCGGCTGCCCTCTCGTCTGTGACCTGCCGGACGAAGTCGACGATGTCCTTCAGGCTGGAGCCGGGCCCGAAGATGCCCCGAATCCCGATCTCCTCCAGCCTGGGATAGTCCTCCCTGGGCAGAATGCCCCCGGCAAAGACCGCCACGTCGTCCAACTCCTTCTCCCTCAGGGCATCCATGACCAGGGGGAAAAGCTCCAGGTGAGACCCTGACAGGATGCTCAGCCCTATGGCGTCCACGTCCTTCCGTGAGGCCGTCTCCGCAATCATCTCCGGCGTCTGGCGTATGCCCGTGTAGGTAACGTCAAAGCCGGCGTCCTCAAGGGCCCTGGCCACCACCTTCGCTCCCCGGTCGTGGCCGTCAAGACCGGGCTTGGCTATCAGCACTCGTGGCTGTCGCTCTTCGGTCACAGTTCCACCTCCATTGGGCCTACCTGCCGCCGCTCCTAGCCCGTTCAATCCCCACCCTGACGCCCATAAGCTGCTCAGGCGGGATTACGGTGCTGCCCCGGTTCGCTTTGACGAAGGGAACGCTCTCCGGATTGGACGTAATGAGAGTCAGGGAGTAGATGCCCTCTCCTCGATTCTCAATGAAGTCATGGATGGGTCCCTGCGAGCCAAGGGGCTCAGCAAAGCGCATGACCGCCCTCTCCCCCGAGTCCCGGATACACAGCTCTCTATGCCTTGCGGAGTTCGCGGGCGAGCTGCTGAAGCCGGTGTCGCCGCTGTCCACCATGCCGAAATTCCGCTTCCACACGTCAGCCGACGCGCCCGCGCTCTTGGTGGCGACTGTGACGCGTCCCATTTGCAGGTCTATGTCGGTCGGCGTTCTCAGCTCGATCTGTGCGATCTCCGTCAGAACGCCGGCCGCGGCCCGGGGATGCACAAACTCCACCTGGCCGACAAACCCCCGTCGCGGAGCGCCCTGGATTAGCTGCACCTCTCGCGCCGTCAAGTCCTGTATCTCGGCCTCGATGTCGCTCACCTCAAAGCAGATGTGGTGGACGCCTTCGCCACGGCGCTCCAGGAACCGGCCCACAACGCTCTCCGGGTCTGTGGGCTGGAGCAGCTCAAACCGGACGTCGGCGGTGGGAAGAAGAGCCGCAATAAGCTGCTGGTCTTCCACGTTCTCGCGAGCGGCCTCAGAGACGCCCAGCACCTCATTGAACCTGGCGATGGCGGCCTCCAGGTCATTCACGGCTATGCCTATGTGGTCGATTGTAACGAACATAAAGCTACCTCAAACTAGACGGCCGCGCGGTCCTGCTGTACGCCGAACACGGTGCGGAACACGTTGCATATCTCCCCCGTGGTGCAGTATGCCTCCACGCACTCCAGAATGGCGGGCATGGTGTTCTCGCTGCTGCGCGCGACCCTCTCCAGATTTGCCAACGCCGCCGCGACTCTCCCGCCGTCGCGAGTCGCCCGCACCCTTTGCAGCCTTGCTATCTGGCGGTCTCTCTCCGCCGGGTCTATCTGAAAGATGTCAATCTCAGGCTCCTCGCTGGTCTGGTAGGCGTTGACCCCCACGACGGTGCGATCGCCGTCCTCGATCTCAAGCTGGAGCTTGTAGGCGGCGTCGCCTATCTCCCTCTGCTGGTACCCCTGGTCAATGGCATAGACCGCTCCGCCCAACTCGTCCACCTGGGCGATGTAGCGCAGGGCCGCACGCTCAAGGTCGTCCGTCAGCTTCTCAACGTAGTAGGAGCCGGCCATCGGGTCCACCGTGTCAGTCAGGCCGCACTCGAAGGCCAGCACCTGCTGGGTGCGCAGCGACAGGGTCACGGCCTCCTCCGTCGGCAGCGCAAGGGCCTCGTCCTTGGAGTTGACGTGCAGCGACTGCGTCCCGCCCAGGATGGCGGCCAGCGCCTGTATGCTTGACCGGACCACGTTGTTGTCGGGCTGCTGGGCCGTGAGCGTCACGCCTGCCGTCTGGGCGTGGAATCGCATCATCTGGGAGCGGGGATTCTGGGAGTTGAAACGCTCCTTCATCAGGCGCGCCCAGAGCCGGCGGGCGGCCCTGAACTTCGCCACCTCCTCCATGAGGTTGCTCTGAGCCACAAAGAAGAAGGTAAGCTGAGGCGCGAAGTCGTCCACGTTCAGGCCCGCGTTCACGGCAGCCCGCACGTAGGCCATCGCATTTGCAATGGTAAACCCAACCTCCTGGGCGGCCGTGCAGCCCGCCTCACGCATGTGGTAGCCGCTGATGGAGATGGTGTTCCAGTTGGGCGTCTCCGTGGCGCAGTAGGCGAAGAGGTCCGTCACCAGCCGCATGGAGGGCGCCGCCGGGTAGATGTGGGTACCCCTGGCTATGTACTCCTTCAGAATGTCGTTCTGGACGGTGCCCCGGAGCTCCTTGGGGTCAACGCCCTGCTTCTTGGCCATAGCTATGTAGTAGGCCAGGAGCAGTGAGGCTGTGGCGTTTATGGTCATAGAGGTGGATACATCCGCCAGGTTGATGCCGTCGAAGACGGTCTCCATGTCCTCCAGGTGGGAGATGGGCACGCCCACCCTGCCAACCTCGCTGTAGGCGATGGGGTGGTCGGAGTCGTAGCCCGTCTGAGTGGGCAGGTCAAAGGCCATGGAAAGCCCCGTCTGGCCCTGCTCCAAGAGGTAGTGATAGCGGCGGTTGGTCTCCTCCGCCGATGCAAAGCCGGAGTACTGGCGCATGGTCCAGATGCGCCCCCGGTACATCGTGGGCTGGACGCCCCTGGTGTAGGGAAAGCTGCCCGGAAAGCCAAGGTCGCGGTCATAGTCCTGGTTGGCGACGTCCTCCGGGGTGTAGACAGGGTCCACCTCTATCTCAGAGGTGGTCTCGAAGCGGTCCTGGCGCTCCCGGCTGCGCTCGGTTGCGGGCTGCCAGACCTTCTCCTTCCACTCCTGTTTCCTGTCAGTGGCCATAACAAGCCTCCTGCAAGGGGTTAGTCTCAGTGTATCTATGAAGTTGGATGGCGACTATCCAAAGATAAGAACGCGGTTAGGATACGAAATGCCTAAAGTGGTGTCAAGCTGAGAAGGCGCTTCCGAACGGCCCGCCCTGCATAAGGCCTGAGCGCTGGTGAACGCTATAGATATACATCTGAGGATACTTGACAGCGCTCACAAGCACGCGCAAGCACTTGACTCACGACCCCGTCCCCTCCTCTATCATCCGTATTTCGCCCTCCACTTGCTGAATATTGCGGTAGTCCTCTTCGTACAGCTTGTAGCAGCGCTCCAGGTACAGCTGGGCCAGCCTTGCGCCCGCGGCGTCCGGCATCTCGGCAACCTCTATTATCCGGGGCACGCGGTAGTTCTCCGGCAGGTGCTTGGCCAGCGTCGTTATCTCCTCCTCCGCCTCCTTCATCAGCCGCGAGTCGGACCCCTCGATGGCGAATCGCAGCTTGCCCACCAGCTTTGACAGCTCACTCAGCTTGGCAGTCTCCCCCATCAGCTCAAAGAGAAGCTCGTTCACGCTGGGTTCCCCAGAAAGGGCCGGCGGCTGGCTCGACTCCTGGGACTGCTGCCAAAGGCGCGTGTACTCCTGCTGGAGGTCGTTCACCACCTGCACCATATCCAGGGGATTGTCGGCGTCTCCCGTGCCACCGTCAATCAGGTCGTCGTCCCTTGCCTCCGCCAGGCGTTGAATCTCGGCCAGGCTATCGACCTTTTCCGGGAACGGCGGAAAGGCAAAGCCGGCAAGCTCCTGGGCGTTCATGCCCTGTATCTGGGCCGCAAACATGGGAGGGATGTACTTTGACACGTCCACCGTTATCGGCAGGGTGATGACGTATGTAGCCAGTATCTCATCCTGGTTGTACTTCTGACGGAAGTAGACCAGTGCGTGCCCCTTGGGGGCCTCCTTTGAACCGCGCTCGAAGTAGAGGTCCAACGTACCGCCTTTCTTTCTTCGTATCTGGCTACATTATACTACGAAAGCCCGCCTGCGCCCTGCTCGAAAGCGACTGGTCGCCCGCAAACGCCGCCTGCAATCTGATAGAATGAAATTGAAGGCGTTATTCAGGGAGGAGCATCGATGGACATTGACCTCAAGGAGGCAATACAGGCCGAGCAGGAGGACATGGTCTCCACCAGGCGGGACCTCCACGCCCACCCGGAGCTGGCGTTCCAGGAGGAGCGCACCGCAAGGCTCATCGCCGACAGGCTGGAAAGCCTGGGGCTGACGGTGTCTACCGGAGTTGCGACGACGGGAGTGGTCGGCCTGCTGGAGGGGGGAGGGCCGGGCCCCACGCTCATGATGCGGGCCGATATGGACGGCCTCCCCATTCAGGAGATCTCCGACGCTCCCTACAGGTCCCAAACCGCCGAGGTCATGCACGCCTGCGGCCACGACGGTCACGTGGCGGCGCTGCTGGGCGTGGCGTCGGTGCTTTCCAGGAACAGCGCATCCCTGAAGGGGCGTGTGAAGTTCGTCTTCCAGCCCGCGGAGGAGAACATGAGCGGCGCCCAGGAGATGATCCACCAGGACGTGATGGACAACCCCCGCGTGGACAGAGTCCTGGGATTTCACCTGTGGAACGCCCTGCCCGTGGGCCAGATAGGGCTGAAGCCGGGCGTCATCTTCTCCAGCGCCGACGAGTTCCGCCTGGTGATCAAAGGCAGGGGCGGTCACGGGGCCTTGCCGCACCTCTCCGTTGACCCGGTGGTCATCTCCGCGCAGGTCATATCCGCCCTTCAGACGCTGGTGAGCCGCGAGAAGCACCCCTTCGCGGGCGCCGTGCTCACAATCGGCACAATACACGGCGGGACCGCCTTCAACATCATTGCCGACCAGGTGGAGATGACGGGGACGCTGCGAACTGTCGACAACGACCTGCGCCATCGGCTCATGGCGCGCATACCGGAGATGGCGGCGGCCATCTGCGCCTCAATGGAGGGCAGCCTTGACTTCGAACACCCGCGAGGCTGTATAGCCGTCGAGAACGACCTGTCCGTGACCGGAGCCGTGTTCAAGACGGCCTCCCAGGTGGTTGGAGACGCCAACCTGCCCGTCATTGAGCCCAGCACAGTGGGCGACGACATGGCGCTGTTCATGGCGGAGGCACCGGGGTGCTACTTCCTGGTGGGGTCTGCAAACCCGGAGGCGGGCCTGGACTCTCCGCACCACAACTCGTCCTTTGACTTTGACGAGAGAGCGCTGCCAATAGCGGCGGAGATACTGGCGCGGAACGCTATGGAATACCTGGGTTAAGGCTAGGCTGCCGCCTATCCCCTGCCCCGCGGCCGGTACTGTACGGCCTCCGCCAGGTGCGAAACGCCTATGCTGTCTTCGCCGGCCAGGTCCGCAATGGTGCGGGACAGCTTCAGTGTACGGTGAAACGCCCTGGCCGATAGTTGAAGCTGCTCCATAGCCGCTCTTGCCAGGCTCTGAGCGGCGTCGTCCAGCTTGCAGTGATCCCACACCTCCGCCGGGCCCATGTCCGCGTTGGTCTGGACGCTCGTGCCAGCGAACCTGTGTCTCTGCCGCTCGCTTGCCTGCTCAACGCGGTCGCGCACGGCGCTTGACTCCTCGCCAACGGCGTCGGTCGTCAGCTTCTCGTACTCCACCCTGGGCACCTCAACAAAGATGTCGATGCGGTCAAGCAGCGGGCCTGATATTCGCTTCTGGTACTTGTTGACCATGCTGGGCGAGCAGGTGCACTGTCGCTGGGCGTCGCCATAGTAGCCGCAGAGACAGGGATTCATTGCGGCCACCAGCATGAAGTTGGCCGGGAACGTCACCGATCCCTGCGCACGGCTGATGGTGACAACCTTGTCCTCCAGTGGCTGCCTGAGAACCTCAAGCACGTTGTGTCCGAACTCCGGCAGTTCATCCAGAAAGAGCACGCCGCGGTGGCTCAGGGAGACCTCCCCGGGCCTGGGCCATCTGCCGCCGCCCACCAGCCCGGCGTGGGAAATGGTGTAGTGGGGAGCCCTGAAGGGCCTGTGGGACATCAGGGGCGTATCCGAAGGCAGCAGGCCGGCCACGCTGTAAATCCTGGTCACGTCCAGCGCCTCCGCTGAGCTCATTGTGGGCAGGATGGACGGCAACGTGCGGGCAAGGAGTGTCTTGCCGCTGCCCGGCGGTCCGCTCATCAGCAGGTTGTGGCCACCGGCGGCCGCCACCTCCAGAGCCCTCTTCGCATGCTCCTGGCCCCGGATGTGAGCCAGGTCGCCGCCGTCCCAGGCGGTCTCAACGCTTGAGCCGGCGCCATCCTCGTTCACAAACGGGGAAATCGCGCTCTCTCCGCGAAGGTGGGAGGCCAGTTGGCCCAGGGAGTCGCTGCCATAGACGGTGATGCCGTCCAGCAGAGAGGCCTCCTTGGCGTTGACCGCAGGCACAAAGACCTGGTCTATTCCCATCTCCTCGGCCAGGCCGACCATTGGCAGAATGCCGTTGGTGTGGCGCAGTTTCCCGTCCAGAGACAGCTCGCCCAGAAACACCGCTCTGGATATGTCTGCGGTCAGCTGGCCGGAGCTGGACAGGATTCCCACGGCGATGGGCAGGTCATAGGAAGGCCCGGCTTTCTTGAGGTCGGCGGGGGCCAGGTTCACCGTGATTCGGCGCATGGGAAACTCGTAGCCGGAGTTGCGAATGGCCGCCCTCACCCGCTCGCGCGCCTCCTGGACCGCGGTATCCGGCAGACCGACGATGTTGAAGGCGGGCAGCCCGGGGGAGATGTCCACCTCCGTCTCCACCACGGCTCCCTCCAGGCCCACTATCGCGCAGGTTATGGCCTTAGCAAGCATTTGACTCCTGAACAGACCGACTTGGGCATATGATACGGAGCTTAAGAAAGCCCGTCAAATGCCTTGGAAAGCAACCATGCAGGCAAAAGAGAAGAGGCGGGGAAGCTCCCGCCTCTTCGAGTGATTCCATCGATATGCGCTTAGGTCCCCCGTAGCCTGGGGTCAAGCACGTCCCTTACCGCATCGCCGAAGAGGTTGAAGCCGTAAACGGCCAGCGATATGGCAACGCCGGGCCAGATGGCCAGCCACGGAGCCACTGCGTAGAACTCTCTGGCTCGGCCGGAGAGCATACCGCCCCAGGAAGGCTCAGGGGGAGGAACACCCAATCCAAGGAAGCTGAGAGAGGCCTCTGAGATGATGGCCGTGCCGAGACCGGCGGTAGCTATGATGAGCCACGGGGCCACGCACTGGGGGAAGATGTGAAGCGCCATTATTCGGACGTCCCCTGCGCCAATGGAGCGGGCCGCCAATGCGAACTCGGACTGCTTCACGGCAAAGGCCTGGGATCGTACAATTCGGTTTGCTCTGGGTATCTGGACAATGCCGATGGCTAGAACCACGTTCATCAATCCCGTGCCCAGGCTGGCCATAATGGCCAGAGCCAGAATCAGGGTTGGGATTGACATCAGGGTGTCCATAGCGCGCTGGACGATGATGTCCACCTTGCCTCCGTAGAAGGCGCTGATCAGTCCCAGCACGCCGCCGGTGCCGGAGCCAAGGGCGACGGCGGAGAAGCCCACAATAAGGGATATCTGCGCGCCGTTGACTATTCTCGACCACAGGTCTCTACCAAAGTCATCAGTGCCAAGCAGGTATTTGCCGGACGGCGATTCCAAAGCATCCAAGATGTTCAGCTTCAGGGGGTCACCGGCAATGACCGGAGCCAGAACGGCCAGTGCGGTCATAAGTAGTATAATGGCCGCCCCAACCGCCCCAAGGGGTTTCCTTACAATGAAGTTTCGCGTGCCCTTGAGCATCCGGGGCGCCAGGGCCGATTGCCTGTAAACTACTGCCTGTTCAGCTTCTGGTTGTGCTGCCATTCATTACCCCCTTACCGGGATTATCCTAATCGTAGCGCACCCGCGGGTCCAGAAATCCGTATGTGAGATCCACGAGCAGGTTTGCAATAATTATCCAAACTGAGAAGAAGGCTACCAGAGACTGAACGATGTTGTAGTCCCTGGAGTTCATGGCCTCTACCAGAAAGCGGCCCAGTCCTGGCAGCGAGAAGATACTCTCGATAATCACGGAACCGCCGGCTATCAGAGCAAAGCTGATGCCAATAATGGTTACCACCGGGAGCATGGCGTTCTTCATGGCGTGTCTATAAACAACCACCATGTTCCTGAGTCCCTTGGCGTGGGCCGTCCTTATGTAGTCCTGGCGGAGCACCTCCAGCATGGAGGAGCGCATCATCCTGGCCTTGGTGGCCGATGTAACCCAGCCCAGTGTGATGGCCGGCCATACGAACATCCTGATGTTGTCCAAAGGCGCCTCCCAAGGCGGAACGTATTCCAGCCTTGGCGACCAGCTAAACCAGTACAGGCCTGCCACCAGAATCAAGGTTGCAAACCAGAAGCTGGGCACAGATATACCACCCAGGGAAACTATCCTTAGGACGTAGTCTATCCAAGTGTCCTGCTTCAGAGCCATCATTATGCCTATCGGTATGGCCACAATGACGGATATGGTGATTGTCATTAGGGCAAGCTGCAAAGTAACGGGGAGCTTCTCCTTGAAGTCCTCCCACACGGAACCCCCGTGGAAGTAGGAGGTGCCCCAGTCAAGGGTGAGCATGTTTCCCACCCACTTCAAGTACTGTAGATGGAGGGGATCCGCCAACCCCAGGTTCTCCCTGATTCTCTGGAGGGCATCTTCATCTATTGCCACAATGTCGTCGTCCCCCTGGGTGTACACCATCATGGCGACGTCTCCAGGAGCCACGCGCAGGATGATGAATATCAGAAGCGACACCATGGCAACGGTCAGCACTGCCAACAGAAGCCGTCTCAGTATGTACGCCTGCATAGATCCCTCCTGCCCCTAAGGACTACCACCGCCCCGTCCGTCATCCACGTTCAGTATCGGAAAGGCTAATCCTTATACAGGATTCTCCTGGGAACCTCGCCGGTTCCCAGGAGAATCTTTCCCAATCGTGTTGTCTGCGGTCTCGGCTACTGGTCCTTCCAGTACCGCTCGTGAATCCATGCGTGGACGGCGTAGGTCCCGTAGTTGGGGAAGAGAACCCCCCTCATCCACGGCTGGCTGCCGTAGAACAGCTTGGTGTACTCCAGTGTGGAACCCCAAGTGGCATCGAAAAGTATCTGCCTCTCAATTTCCCGGGACAACTCCTGCCTGACCGTTGGGTCCAACTCAGCGTCCACCTGGTCAATCAGGTCAGCTATTGACCTGAGCACATCTGCGTCCGTGCCCTTCCGGCAAGCGGGGAATCCTGAGCGGTCGATGTGCCAGTTCTGGTACTTGTAGGATGGATCGTACAGCCAGATCAGGGTTGCAGGCCAGCTTGAGTGCGCATCGAACTGGCAGGCAAGCGCCCGCTCCCGCTCAACCACTCCCTCCAGAACGTCCAGTTCAGTCGGCATACCCAGCTGCTCCTGGACCTTGCTTGCGTAGTAAATGCAGAAGTTCTGGTAGTTCTGGTCACTGCGGGTCAAGCACGTGTGAGTCGGCCGCTCCCCCGCCCCGAACACTTCGTCAAGCAGCCTGTTCGCCTCAGCTATGTCCTCGTCCTTCGGCTGTCTGTAGCCGGGCCAAGCCTCCATCTCCTCCTGGGTATGGCCCCAGAAGTCGCCGGCGAGCCACAACCCGCCGAAACCGGCGTCGACATAAGGACCTGCCGTCTGGACTGTCATCCACTCCTGGCGGTCCAGAATCAGGTCAACCGCCTTACGCGCCTTGTACTCGTCAAATGGCGGGCGGGTGGTGTTGTAGAGGAGTCCCATGCCGCCGGGATGGAAGAACTCGAAAATCGGCTTGTCAGGGAAGTCCCGGGCGGCCTGGACCAGCTGGCCGGACGTAATGCTGCCGCTGCCCTGGCCCAGGATGTCTATCTTGCCGGTAGCCCAGTTGGTGAACGCCGTAGTGGCGTCCCGGATTACGTGGAAGTCAGCCCCGTCCACGAAGGGAAGCCCCTCACGCCAGTGGTTGGGGTTTCTGCGGATCTTGCTAACGATGTCTTGCTGCAGGTCCTCCGACACGAACGGCCCGGTACCCATGTTCAGGTACCAGTTCTCCCTCCGGACCTCTCCTGCATGCGCAGTAGTCAGCCACTCCAGCCACTCTTTGTCGTGCATCGTCAGAGGAGGAACCGTAAAGCTGGGCAGAGCAACCGCCGACAGCCGGTTCAGCGTCACTTCAAACGTGTAGTCGTCCAGACACGCGGTGCTGTCAACGAAGTTGAAAATCGCTGCGTTGGAGGCGCTGCCTCGCTCCTTCTCCCATTCCTCAGTTCCCCAGAAGTCGAAGCTCGCCTTGGCGTCCTCGCAGGTGAACTCGGTGCTGCGGCCGGGCATATCGCTCAGGCCGTTATCATCGTCCTGCGGGATGGGGTCCCGGAACATCACGCCTTCCCTCAAATTGAAGGTATAGGTGAGCCCGTCGTCCGAGATCTCCCAGCTCTCAGCCAGGTCCGGGCGAACGGGGCCGGTGAACCCTTCCCAGGGGTCTTGCCTAACCAGCACGTTGTACTGGGGCTGCACGTACAGGTGCCTGTAAGTGCTGTTGCACCACGGGCAGTTGGAGGTCTGCGGCCACGTGGTGCGATAGGTCACTACGCCGCCGTACTTCGGCTCGCCCCAGGCCGGATCATAAGCCGGGTTCTTTAGCAGCGCATCCACCGTTGCGTAATCCACGTCCAACGTCATTGCATCCGGCACCGGAGTGTCGGTGGCTTGGCCCGTCATTACGGGCGTAGTGGGCGTGGGCGCTCTTGTAGCGGCAGGCTCAGCGGCAGTGGTGGCCGTTGGTTCCTCCTCGGCCCCCTGGCACGCTACAGCTATCACCGCCATCAGAGCAGCCAGAACCGCTAGGATCGGCATTATTCGATACGAATCGCGTGGACGCATATCTTCTCCTCCTGATGGTCTTGCAGCTATAGATTGCGTAAGGCTAGCACGACTTGTAGTTCGTGTCAATAAGTTTGCGTTCCTAAAGTATTACAATTTCTCAGCCAGCGGCTCTGGTAAAACACGAGAGTGGAGGCCAATGACCTCCACTCTCGTAAGCTCGTCTATGCTACTTGTCGGAACCCGTCTACGTGCCTCGCAGCCTTGGGTCAAGAACGTCCCGCAGGGCGTCTCCGAAGAGGTTGAACCCGTACACTGCCAGGGACAGGGCCAGACCGGGCCATATCGCCAGCCACGGAGCCACTGCGTAGTAGGTCCTGCCGGTGCCGGAGAGCATTCCGCCCCAGGAAGGCTGCGGTGGCGGGATTCCCAGACCCAGGAAGCTCAGCGAAGCCTCGGCGATGATTGCCGTGCCCAGGCCCGCCGTAGCAATGATGAGCCACGGGGCAACGCACTGAGGCAGGATGTGCAGCGCCATTATGCGCACGTCCGTAGCTCCAATGGCCTGAGCCGCCATAGCGTACTCCGATTGGTTGACCGCCAGCGCCTGAGAGCGCACCACGCGGTTGGCTCTCGGTATCTGCGGTATTCCGACGGCGATGATAACGTTCACCAGAGACTGGCCCAGCGCAGCCATGATGGCAAGGGCCAGGATGAGGGTTGGTATGGACATCAGAGCGTCCATGACGCGCTGGATGCCTGCGTCAACCCTGCCGCCGTAGAAGGCGCTTACAACACCCAGTATCGCCCCGGTCACGGACCCGAAGCCCACGGCTCCGAACCCTACCATAAGGGATATCTGAGCGCCCAGGACAATGCGGCTCCAGAGGTCCCTCCCCTTGTCGTCAGTGCCCAGCCAGTGGATCCCTGAAGGAGGAGCCAGCTTCTCCGATATGCTCCACTCCAGAGGATCGTAGAAGGAAATCACCGGCGCCAGCACTGCCAGCATGACCATTGTCAGGATAATGAACGCTCCGGCCGCCCCGAGGGGCTTCCTGACCAGGAATCGGGTGATGCCTTTACCAATTCTGGCTGGTAGCGAAGCCTCCTGTCTACGGGCTGCTACAATATCTGCGCTACTCTCTTGTGCTGCCATTTCAACCCCCTTTTGAGGATTATTTTAGTCGTACCGAACCCGCGGGTCAAGCCAGCCGTAGCTGAGGTCTACCACAAGGTTGACCAGAACCACCCACAGAGAGAACATCAGAACCAGCGACTGCACCACCGGGTAGTCACGCTGATTCATTCCTTCGACCAGCATGTTGCCAATGCCGTCCAGGACGAAGATCCTCTCAATGATAACCGAGCCGCCCATCGTCACGGCGAAGGTGAGTCCGATAACGGTGATCACCGGGATGAAGGCGTTCTTCAGGGCGTGCCTGACAGTGACCACTCGCTGGCTCAGCCCTTTGGCATGGGCCGTGCGGATGTAGTCCTGACGCAGCACCTCAAGCATGGTGGAGCGCATCATGCGGGCCTTTGTGGCGGAGCTTACGTAGCCCAAGGTAATGGCCGGCCAGATGAACTGGGTCAGATTGCCCACCGGGTCTTCCGTTAGAGGAATGTACCCTATCTGTGGACTCCATTCCAGCAGGTACATACCTCCCACCAGCAGCAGTGTCGCCGTCCAGAACGTAGGCATTGACAGACCTGCAAGAGAGATAATCCTCACTACGTAGTCTATCCACGTATCCTGCTTCAGGGCCATAAGGATGCCTGCAGGTATTCCCAGACAAATCGCTATGCTCTGGGCCATTATGACCAACTGGAGTGTCACCGGCAGCTTGCCTGTGAAGTTCTCCCATATCCCTTCGCTGGAGAACATGGACTCGCCCCAGTTCCCCGTCACCCATCCTCTGATCCAGTTGATGTACTGCATGTGGAGAGGGTGGTTGAGGCCAATGTCCTCGCGGATCTTCTCCAGCTGCTCCTCAGTTACCAGGTCCTCTTCGCCTCCGGTCATCTCCAGGGCAATCATCATTGCAACGTCGCCCGGAGCAATTCGCAGAATAGCGAATATCATTACGGAGACGAGGATGCCTGTAAGGGCTCCCAATATCAAACGGCGCGCTATGTATTGTTGCATATATCCACCTCTAGTCTTTTGAGTCTAGTCCAGACACAAATGGATTCAATTTTGCTTTTTGTTATCGCATAGCACTACCATCCACACAGGCCAGAATAAAGGCTCTTCCAAGCCTATGCTTCACAGTCTAGCTTACTCTAGCAGGCCCCCCTTGGATCATCTATGTATACGTGGAGCATCCAGTGTTCAGTTGGGTCGAATGCGTGCCCATTGGGATAGTGCTCCCACGGCGGCGCCGGTTGCGGAGACCTGCTCTCCAAGTCAAAGCCAACCAGGTCCCCGTCTCGGCTGTACAGAAGGTTTATCGCACCGTATCCGGGCAACATGTAGTGAATACCCTGGTTGGGGAAGCAGTCACCGTTCTGGACCCAACCCTCGCGCTTCGCCTGCTCGACGGTTGCCGGAAGGCCCCTGAAGACACCCTGGGTGATCATCAAACGATCGGTTGTGGACTCCTGGCTGTTGCAACCCACCGCTGCCAGGGCCAGTGTAACCGCGCCCATTGCGGCAGCCATTCCCACCAGTGGATTCTTAGGCACGTCTTCTTCCTCTCTGAGAGCCAGAGTACCGCTCTTCCCAATTATCGACGAACTACGTGCCTTCATGTACCATCCCCATCGTAGCTGTAGATGGTCGGTAGGCTAACATTAGACGTACCCCGTGTCAATAGGTTTTTAAGTCTTAAATTCTTACAAAATCATGACAGGTCAGTAGCCGATGTGAAGCTGAGGGGACGTATTTCGTAAAACACAAGGGCGGGGGCTTAAGCCCCCGCCCTTGTACCACGATTTCGCCTTGCGGGACTAGCTGTCGGCCAGCCACATCCTCTCGTTCATAGCGTACTTGGTGTAGGAGTACAGGTCGTAGCCCTTCCAGCCCTTGAGCTCCACCCTCCATCCGGGGAAGATGAGGCTCCAGCCCACCACAGGATACTGGACAACCTCGTTGTGCAGGTAGAGGTCCAGCTCCCGCACCATCTCTTTCCTCTTAATGGGATCCAACTCTTCCGACTGCGCCCGTATCATACGCTCCGCTTCCGCCATCACCTCCGGCTGCTCCTCCCAGCGCGCGTCCAGGTTGGTTATGACCGTTACCGATGCAAACTCCTGTATGTAGTTGGCAAACAGGTCGTCATCCGGGTCTCCTATAACCGAGGAGGTGTAGGAGCTGATGATGAAGTCGAAGTTGCCCGACGTACCCAGATCATCACGCTTGGTGCGCTCTCCGAAGTCAGACTTCATCTTCATACCAAGATTCTTCGTGAGGTTGTCTATGACGAACTCACAGGCATCGATGTCCGATTGATCCGTTACCACGGCGACACATGCCGCCTCAGGGCGATTCCCCTCGCCAAACACTTCATCCATCAGCCTGTTCGCCTCTGCGATGTCCTCATCCTTCGGCTGTCTATATCCGGGCCACTGCCTTATCTCCTCATCTGTGGGAGCGTAGTAGGTCCCGGGAGCCATTGTGTGCGCCAGTTTCATGCCCTCGTAGCCGGCTATGCGGTAGAAGTCCAGCCACTGGTCGCGGTTAAGGGCCAAGCTAATCGCCTTCCGCGCTCGCACGTCGTCCCAGGGCGCCCTCACGCCAAACATTATGGTCCTGGCCCAGTGGTTCAGCTGGTTGTTGATGACAATCCGGTCCGGGAAGTCGCGGATGGCCTGCTCAGCCTGGCCCGGCGTCATGCTCCAGCTTCCCTCTCCCATGTAGTGAATCTTGCCCGTCGCCAACGCCGTGAACCGCGTGCCAATGTCCTTTATGACCACGTTCCGGTACCCGTCCAGCAGGGGCAGCCCTTCGCGCCAGTAGTTGGGGTTGGCCTCAAAATCCGTGCTGACGTTCAGGTTGATCTCCTTGGGTATGAAGGGGCCTGTGCCGTGCATGGCGTAGAAGTTGGCCGGCACCTCATTGTCGCCAAAGGAGCGCCCCTCCCTCTCGCCAAAGTCGTTGAGCCAGGCGATGAAGTCCTTGTCAAGCACTACCGCCGCGCGGCCGGCCAAGATGCCCATCGTCTTGCCCAGTGGTCTATCGAAGTGCATGACGAAGGTGTAACCCCGCGGCCCGTCGGGGCAGCTGGTGCTGTCGAGGTGTGTAAATGCTTGCGGCCCCGTGGTCATTCTGGTCTCGAACTCAGGCGGCCAGACAAACCTGTCTATTGTGGCCTTGGCGTCCTCACACACGAACTCGTCGCCCAGGATCCTCCCCCCGTTGAACTCAACCGGTACAGGAGACTCCTCGGCCACGCTTGCCTCGTCGAAGAACGTCACGCCCTGGCGGAGCTGCATTGTAAGGGTCTTGCCGTCTTCCGCCATATCCCAGGTCTCCACCAGGTCACCCTCTATGGACGTGAGGTCACCCGTCCAGGGGTCAATGCGGAACAGGGAGTTGACTGGCAGGCCTCTCCAGCAGCCGTGGGTGTAGCAACAGGCCTGGATATAGAGATTGAACCGGGTGTTGTCCCTCTGCGCTCCGAAAATGAAAGTCCCGCCCGTCTTGGGCTCGCCCCAAGCGGGATCATAGCCGGGGCTATTCAGGTATCTCTCCATCCATGGGAGGTCCTCCATCATGGCGGCATCTATCGGCGTCGCCGTAGGTTGTCCCACCGTAAGCGGTGTAGCCGCGGCCGGAGTGGTGGGAGTTGGCGCGGCAGTGGGAGCGGTGGTTGGCTCCTCATCGCTCGCACATGCCAGAGCGACGGCCATCATGGCAATCGCCAAAACTGCTATCGCTGGCTTTAACATGGACTTGACGTATAGCCTCATGTAGTACCCCCATTTGTGCAGATTGCAGGCAAGGCTATCACAGCATCTTGTCCTTTGTCAATTGGGTATGCGCCCCTGTGGTATACATTTTTAGGGCGCCGGGGTCACGCGGAAGAAAGTGAATGGCCCCCGCTCGGTCGCGGAGGCCATTCAACAAAAGCTCCCAAGTAAGGCCTGTGGTCAGGCTATCGCTCTACTCGCCGAACCACACCCTCTCCCACATGGCTCCCTTGGTGAAGGAGTAGAGGTCGTAGCCTGAGATTCCCTTGGCCTCTACACGCCAAGACGGGAAAATGTTGGTCCAGCCCAGCATGTCGTGATAGCTGTGGACCTCTGTCCGCAGGAAGTCCTCCAGGGTGCGGAACAGCTCCTTGCGCTTCACGGGATCCAGTTCCCGCTGTTGTCCCCGAATCATGTCTTCCAGCATCTGCATGTTTTCGGGCTGCGCTTCCCACATTGCTTCCAAGCTAGCCTTGGCGCCGTAGCTGACCGAGACAAATTCCCTAAGGAAGGTGCCTGGATATGAGTCGTCCGGATCGCCGGTGGCGGTGCTCACTGAGCCGGAGCCCAGCGTCAGAGTGAAGTTGCTGGCGTCGCGCTTGTCGTAGGCAGCGGTGGTGTCCAGAAAGTCGGAAGTGACCTCCCAGTCCACGTTCCTCTTGAGCTGGTCCATCACGAACAGACAGGCGTCTATGTCGCTCTGCTGGGGTGATGGCGCAAGACACTCAATCGCCGGGCGCTCACCGGCTCCAAAGACCTCGTCCAGCAGCTGGTTGGCCATGGCAAAGTCTTCGTCCTTGGGCTGCCGCCAACCGGGCCAGGACATAATCTCTTCCTCAGATGCGGCGAAGTATGTGCCGGGAGGCACAGTGTACGCCATGCGGGTACCTTCCAGAATGGTGTCGCCCACCCTTACCTGGCGGAACGCCCTCCACTCTTCGCGGTCAAGGGCCAGGTGGACGGCCTCTCTGGCCTTCCAGTCATCGAACGGGGGACCGGCGGCGTTGAAGTAAATGTTCCGGGCCCACATGTTCATCTGGGGGTTAACCACTATGGTCTCGGGAAAGTCCCGCAGCGCCTGCTCAGCCTGGCCGGAGGTGAAGCCGTAGCTCCCCTCTCCGTAGAACTGGATTTTGTTGGTGGCCAGAGCCGTGAACCTGCTCCCGATGTCCTTGATAACTACGTTCTCGTACCTCTCCAGCAGAGGCAGCCCCTCCCTGAAGTAGTCAGGGTTGGCGTCCCAGGCAGTGCTGACCGAGACGTTAATGTCCGTCGGGACAAAAGCGCCAGTCCCGGCCTGCCAGTAGAAGTTGTCGGGCGTCTGCTCCCTCATTATGTTGGACCCGTGGCCATGCAGCCACTCGATCCAGTCCTTGTCCAGCATGGCAAGGCCGCGGGACAGGCTGCTCAGCGTGCTCGCCCTGGACTCTGTAAAGTTCATCTCGAAGACAAGCCCTCGCGGACCGTCGGGGCAGCTCAACTCACCCAGATGGGAGAACATCCTCCGGGTAGTCCCCATGATGGGAGCCTCCCACTCCGGCGGGCGCGCCATTCGCTCGAAGCTGGCCACGGCGTCCTCACACACAAACGCATCGCCGTTCACCTTGTCAGCAACCTCGGCCGGCAAGTTCGCGTTGTTGTAGAACGTAACCCCGTCACGGAATGTTATGGTCAGGGTAGAGCCGTCATCCGACATCTCCCAAGTCTCTGCCAGATCTCCCTCAATGGTGCCCAAGCCCACCCACGGATCTACGCGGAACAGGGAGTTGTAGGCAAGCTCGCTCCAGCAGCCGTGGGAGTAGCACCCACCGATGGTGGCCGGGTTGAAGTTTGTGGTGTCCCGGTTGGAGCCGAAGACGAACGTGCCGCCCGTCCTGGGCTCGCCCCAAGCGGGGTCATAGCCGGGGCTCTTCAGGTACTGTTCAACCCACGTGAGGTCCATATCCGTCTCCGACACCGGTGTTGCCGTGGGCAACACCATCTCACCTGGTGTCGTCGGTGTGGGCGCCGGGGTGTTCGTGGCCGGCACGGCTGTAGGCGCGGTAGTCGGTTCTTCCTCGCTCGCACACGCCAGAGCCACTGCCAGCATGGTAACTGCCAGCACCACCACCATAGGTCTCAGTATAGACGCACTGCGCATACGCATACCCTCCTTTTCTTGGGGTCGCAGATTGGCGGAAAGGCTAGCACTACCCTTGAGTTTTGTCAATAGCTTGGCTCGCACTAAAAAACTGTCAAAAAGCAAGGAGGCCCTCGCCTGAGCGAGGGCCTCCGAGTCCTATGGATTCAACCAAACCGGATAGCTTCCTAGTTGGCTATCCACATCCTCTCGTGCATGATGTACTTGGTGTTGGAGTACAGGTCATAGCCCCTCCAGCCCTTCAACTCCACCCTCCAGCCGGGGAAGATCAAGCTCCAGCCCACCACAGTGTACTGGGACACGTCGTTCAGGAGAATCTGGTCCAGCTCTGCGACTAGATCCTTCCTCTTAACAGGATCCAACTCTGCCGACTGGCCCTGAATCCTGTCCGCAACGTCCTGCATCACCTCGGGTTGCTCGTCCCAGCGGGCCTGCATGAAGTTCTTGGAGGTCGCGGCTACCTGGTCCAGCACGTAGTTGTTGTACAGGTCGTCGTCCGGGTCACCAATGGCCGACGACACGTAGGACGTGATGTTCAGGTCAAAGTTGCCGCTGCTCCTGATGTCCTCGGCAGCAGCCCGCTCCATGAAGTCCGACTCTACTTGCAGTCCCAAGGCCTTCTTCAGGTTGTCCTGAACGTACAGGCAGGCGTCGATGTCGGCCTGGTCAGTGGTCACTGCCATGCACTTGACAGTCGGTCGCTCCCCCGGGCCGAACACCTCGTCCATCAGGCGGTTGGCCTCCGCCACGTCCTCGTCCTTGGGCTGCCGGTAACCGGGCCAAGTGCGAATCTCCTCATCCGTCGGAGCGTAGTAGGTGCCGGGCGCCATGGTGTGGGCCAGCTTCATCCCCTCGTATCTGGGGGGACCTTCTATGCTGTAGAAGTCCAGCCAGCCGTCGCGGTCAATCGCCAGGCTGATAGCCCTTCTCACCCGCAGGTCGTTCCACGGGGCGTTGGCGCCAAAGGCAATTGTCCTGGCCCAGTGGTTCAACTGGTTGTTGATGACTATCTGGTCCGAGAAGTCCCGGATGGCCTGCTGGGCGTGACCGGGCGTCATACTCCAGCTACCCTCTCCCATGTAGTGGATCTTGCCGGTGGCCAGAGCGACGAACCGGCTCTGAATATCCTTGATCACCACGTTCCTGTACTGGTCCAGCAGAGGAAGACCCTCCCGCCAGTAGCTGGGGTTGGCGTGGTATACGGTGTGAACGCTCTGGTTCAACTCAATGGGCATAAACGGCCCGGTGCCGATCTGGGCGTAGAAGTTGTCGGGCACCTCGTTGTCCAGGAAGGAAGACCCTTCTCTCTCTCCCCAGTCGTTCATCCATGCGATGTGGTCCTTGTCGAACATGGTCGCCGCGTCGCCGCCCAGGATGCCCAGTGTCTTGCCTCGCGGCTCCGTGAAGTGCATCACGAAGGTGTGAGCACGGTCGCCGTCGGGGCAACTGGTGCTCTCAAGGTGCCCTATGTATGACACGCCTCGCGTTATCCTAGTCTCCCAATCCGGCGGCCATCTGTACCTGTCAATGGAGGCCTTGGCGTCCTCGCATACGAACTCGTCACCCAGAATCTGGCCGCCATTGAACTCAGCCGGAACCTTAGTCGGCAGCTCCTGCGCCGAGAGGTCCTCCGCGCTGAAGAACGTCACGCCCTGGTGCAGCTGCATAGTCAGGGTCTTGCCGTCGGCGGACATCTCCCAACTCTCAACCAGGTCACCCTCTACGGTGGTGAGGTTGCCCGTCCAGGCGTCTATGCGGAACAGGGAGTTCATGGGCAGGCCGGCGTAGCACCCGTGGGTGTAGCAGCAGGACTGCTCAAACGGGTGGAACCTGGTGCCATCTCGCTGCGCTCCAAATACGAATGTTCCGCCCTTAACCGGCTCGCCCCACGCCTCGTCGTAGCCCGGGCTCTTTAGATACCGCTCCATCCAAGTGAGGTCCATCTCCATGGCGTCCGGCACCGCCGTCGCCGTCGGCTGCGGGTCAAACGTTAATGGCGTAGACGCGGCTGGCGTAGTTGGCGTGGGTGCGGCGGTGGGAGCAGCAGTTGGCTCCTCCTCGCTCGCGCACGCCAGCGCCACGGCCAGCATGGTTACCGCTAGTATCGCAACTAGCGGTCTAAGAATCGACGGACTGCGTAACTTCATGTACCACCCTCCTTGCCAGATGCAAATTTGGGGAAGGCTAACACTGCGCATCTCGTTTGTCAAGTAGAAGCTAATCGGAGTCCAATCACACAATAGCTACGCATTATGTCACCACGTTCGTCTTTACAACGATATCAATAGCTCCACTTTGAGCTAGATTGTGGAAGTTCACAAGATATCCTGGGAACGCCCTGAAATAAAGAAAGAGGCTGCCCCTTGCGCTAGCGCAAGGGGCAGCCATTGAACCTGGAATCCGGTTATCCATGTGGATGTGCTACTGGACTATCCACATCCTCTCGTGCATTACGTACTTGGTGTTGGAGTACAGGTCGTAGCCCTTCCAGCCCTTCAACTCCACCCTCCAGCCCGGGAAGATAAGGCTCCAGCCCACCAGGACGTACTGGGAAACGTCGTTCAAAATCTTCTGGTCCAGATCCGCCACCAGCGCCCTCCTCTTCACCGGGTCCAACTCCGCCGACTGGGCCCGGATCATATCCTCAACCTCTTGCATCACTTCAGGCTGCTCGGCCCAGCGCGCCTGCATGAAGTTCCTGGAAGAGGCGGCAACGAAGTCCAGTATGTAGTTGTTGTAGAGATCGTCATCCGGGTCTCCAATGGTGGATGAGGTCGCCGAGCTAATTGTAAAGTCGAAGTTTCCGCTGGTCTGGATATCAGTCCTGGCGGCAGACTCCATGAAGTCCGAGGAGACCTCCATGCCCAGACTCTTCTTCAGAGTGTCTATCACGTACAGGCAGGCGTCGATGTCGGACTGGTCAGTGGTCACTGCCATGCACTCGGCAGAGGGCCGCTCACCCGCTCCAAACACCTCGTCCATCAGCCGGTTGGCCTCAGCCACGTCCTCGTCCTTCGGCTGTCGATAGCCGGGCCACGTCCGTATCTCCTCGTCCGTCGGAGCGTAGTACGTGCCAGGCGCCATGGTGTGCGCCAGCTTCATCCCTTCGTAGCCGCCTATGCGGTAGAAGTCCAGCCAGCCGTCACGGTCTATCGCCAGGCTGATGGCCCGCCTTACCCGCACGTCGTCCCAGGGCGGGTTTGAGCCAAAGTAGAGCGTCCTGGCCCAGTGGTTCAGCTGGTTGTTGATGACAATCCGGTCCGGGAAGTCCCGAATGGCCTGCTCAGCCTGACCGGGCGTCATGCTCCAGCTTCCCTCTCCCATGTAGTGGATCTTGCCCGTCGCCAGCGCAGTGAAGCGGCTACCGATGTCCTTGATCACCACGTTGCGGTACACGTCTATCAGTGGCAGACCCTCCCTGAAGTAGGTGGGATTGGCTATGAAATCCGTGCTGACGTTCAGGTTTATTTCATCAGGGATGAAAGGCCCCGTGCCGTGCATTGCGTAGAAGTTGCCGGGAACCTCATCATCCATGTACTGTGAGCCTTCATTGTTCTCACCAAAGTCGTGGAGCCAGGCGATGAAGTCCTTGTCCATGACCGTGGCGGAGCGACCGGCCAATATGCCCAAGGTCTTTCCTCTCGGCTCCGAGAAGTGCATCACAAAGGTGTAACCTCGCGGCCCGTCCGGACAGCTTACACTGTCCAGATGTGAGAACTGAGCAGGACCCTGGGTGTAAGGCCACTTTCCCTTCCTCCAGTCTGGAGGCCAGACGAAGCGATTGTAAGTGGCTTCCACATCCTCGCACACCATCTCATCTCCCAGGATCTGTCCGCCGTTGAACTCCGCCGGGACTGTGGACTCCTCAGCCATCTTCTCGAAGAACTTGACCCCCTGGCGCAGCTGCATCGTCAGGGTCAAGCCGTCCTCGGACATGTCCCAACTCTCCACCAGGTCTCCCTCAATGGCGGTGAGGTCACCCGTCCAGGCGTCTATGCGGAACAGGGAGTTGGTGGGAAGGCCGCGGAAGCAGCCGTGGTTGTAGCAGCATCCCTGTATGGCGTGGTTGAAGCGCGTGTTGTCTCTCTGCGCGCCAAATATATAGGTGCCGCCTTCAACGGGCTGGCCCCACGCCGGATCATAGCCGGGACTCTGCAGATACCTGTCCATCCACCCCAGGTCCGTATCCACAGGCGCGACCGGTGTAGCCGTTGGCTGCCCAACTGTCAAGGGCGTTGACGCGGCAGGCGTCGTAGGAGTTGGAGCAGCCGTGGGCGCAGTGGTTGGTTCCTCCTCACTCGCACACGCCAGCGCCACCGCCAGCATGGCAATAGCCAGAACGGCTATTATTGGCCTCAAAATCGACGGATTCCGTAAGCGCATATGCTTCCCTCCTATCTTTGCAGATACAGATGGCGGATAGGCTAGCATCAAGCGTTTAGCTTGTCAATGGAAATCCGCTGGGGTTTATGCAAAAGAAGGCTGCCCCTTGCACCGGTTGCAAGGGGCAGCCCATTAAACCTGGAAACCGGTTAGCCGGCCGAGTGTGCTACTGGTCCAGCCACATCCTCTCGTGCATAGCGTACTTGGTGTAGGAGTACAGGTCGTAACCCCTCCACCCCTTCAGCTCTGTCCTCCAGCCGGGGAAAATAAGGCTCCAGCCCACAACTACGTACTGAGACACGTCGTTGAGGATCTTGAGTTCAAGCTCAGTCACCAAAGCCCTTCGCTTTATCGGATCCAGCTCTGCGGACTGCGCCCGGATCATGTCCTCCACCTCTTGCATCACCTCCGGCTGCTCAGCCCACCGGGCGTCCATAAACTTCTTGGAAGTTATGGAGATGAACTCCGGGATGTAGTTGTTGTAGATGTCATCATCCGGGTCGCCGATGGTTGAGGACACGTAGGAGCTTATGCGGAAGTCGAAGTTGCCCGTCTCCGCAACGTCGTTCTGAGCTGCGGACTCACCGAAGTCTGAGGCGACGTCCATGCCCAGGTTCTTCTTGAGGTTGTCTATCACGAACTCGCAGGCGTCAATGTCCGACTGGTTGGTTACGGTCCCCATGCATTCGGCCGATGGCCTCTCTCCAGCCCCGAACACCTCGTCCATCAGCCGGTTGGCCTCCGCTACGTCCTCGTCCTTAGGCTGCCGATAGCCGGGCCACTGCCGAATCTCATCGTCCGTGGGGGCGTAGTAGGTGCCAGGCGCCATTGTGTGCGCCAGTTTCATACCCTCGTAGCCGGATATGCGGTAGAAGTCCAGCCACTCGTCCCGGTTCAGCGCCAGGCTGATCGCCTTTCTAACTCTCACGTCGTCCCAGGGCGCCCTGGCCCCAAAGGCGATGGTCCTGGCCCAGTGGTTCAGCTGGTTGTTGATGACTATCCGGTCCGGGAAGTCGCGGATGGCTTGCTCCGCCTGGCCCGGCGTCATGCTCCAGCTGCCCTCTCCCATGTAGTGGATCTTGCCCGTCGCCAGTGCCGTGAAGCGGCTCCCAATGTCCTTAATGACGACGTTTCTGTACTTGTCTATGAGAGGCAACCCCTCGCGCCAGTAGTTTGGATTGGCATCAAAGTCCGTGCTGACGTTCAGGTTGATCTCCGTTGGAATGAAGGGGCCCGTGCCGTGCATGGAGTAGAAGTTCGCGGGAACCTCATTGTCCATGAAGGCGATCCCCTCCCTCTCGCCAAAGTCGTCCAGCCAGGCAATGTGGTCCTTGTCCATTATGACTGCCGCCCGGCCGGCCAGCACGCCTAACGTCTTGCCCCGCGGCTCCACGAATTGCATGACGTAGGTGTGCCCCCTGTCTCCGTCAGGGCACGAGGCGGGGCTGTTCAAGTGATCAAGATCAAGGTGGTTTAGGTCAACCTGGCCCAGGGTTAACCTGGTCTCCCACTTGGGTGGGTTGACGTTCCGGTTTATCGATGCCCTGGCGTCCTCGCAAACGAACTCGTCGCCGGTGATCTGGCCGCCGTTGAACTCGGCCGGCATTGGCGACTCCGCGGGGATGTCGTGGAAGAATGTGACTCCTTCATGCAGCTGCATCGTCAGGGTCTTGCCGTCCTCGGACATCTCCCAGGTGTCCACCAGGTCACCCTCAATGGCCGAGAGGTCTCCGGTCCAGGGGTCTATGCGGAACAGGGAGTTCCAGGGCAGTCCGCGGTAGCAGCCGTGGTAGTAGCAGCAACCCTGGTTAGCGGGTGTGAAGCGGCTGACGTCCAGCTGCGCCCCGAATATAAAGGTGCCGCCCTCGATGGGCTGGCCCCATGCCTCGTCATAGCCCGGGCTCTCAAGGTACCGCTCCATCCACGTTAGATCGGCCATCATGGCGTCATCCACCGGCGTTGCCGTGGGTTGTCCCACCGTTAATGGCGTAGCCGCAGCCGGAGTGGTGGGTGTGGGCGCAGCAGTGGGAGCCTCTTCTTCCTCCTCGCTGGCGCACGCCAAGGCAACTGCCAGCATGGCGATTGCCAAAATCGCTATAATTGGCCTCAGTAACGACGCATTGCGCAACAACATTTCTTCCCTCCTGTAATATGGAGTTGCAGATTGGCGGAAGGCTAGCACTACCCGTAGGGTTTGTCAATAGAGTTGCGTTTGGCCGTCTAGACGCGAAGCCGCCCCTCGCTTCTACAGCGAGGGGCGGCTTAATTGCCTCAAGCTGAACGGATGTGAAGCTGCCTGCCTACTGAGCCAGCCACATCCTCTCGTTCATTACGTATTTCGTGTAGGAGTAGAGGTCGTACCCTCTCCATCCCTTCAGCTCCGCCCTCCAGCCAGGGAAGATGAGGCTCCAACCCAGGAGAACGTACGCAGACACCTCGTCGAGTATCTTCAGGTCCAGCTCCCGCACCATCTCCTTCCTCTTTACCGGATCCAGCACTGCGGACTGAGCCCTTATCATAGCCTCAACCTCGGCCATTACCTCCGGCTGCTCCAGCCACCGCTGCTCCATGAATTTCTTGTAGCTAGCGGTGACGAACGCCTGTATGTAGTTGCTGTAGAGGTCGTCGTCCGGGTCTCCAATCAGCGAAGACGTGGCCGAGCTGATGCTGAAGTCAAAGTTCCCGCTGGTGATTCTCTCGGTGTTGGCCGCCTGCTCATTGAAGTCTGATTCGACCTCCATGCTCAGGTTCTTCCCCAGGTTGTCAATCACGAACAGGCAGGCGTCTATGTCGGACTGGTTGGTGGTAGTAGCCGTGCACTCAGCCGTGGGCCGCTCACCCGCTCCAAACACCTCGTCCATCAGCCGGTTGGCCTCCGCTATGTCCTCGTCCTTCGGCTGCCTGTAACCGGGCCACTGCCTTATCTCCTCCTCTGTTGGAGCGTAGTAAGTCCCCGGCGCCATTGTGTGGGCCAGCTTCATCCCTTCGTAGCCCGGAATCCTGTAGAACTCAAGCCACTGGTCGCGATTCAGCGCCAGGTGAATTGCTTTCCTGACTCGAACGTCGTCCCAGGGCGCATTGGCGCCAAAGTAGATAGTCCTGGCCCAGTGGTTCAACTGGTTGTTGATTATGATCCGGTCGGGGAAGTCACGAATGGCCTGCTCAGCCTGGCCGGGCGTCATGCTCCAGCTTCCCTCTCCCATATAGTGAATCTTGCCGGTCGCCAGCGCCGTGAACCGGCTGCCGATGTCCTTGATCACCACGTTGTGGTACCGGTCCAGCAGCGGCAGACCCTCCCTCCAGTAGTCGGGATTGGCATCGAATGTTGTGCTGACGCTTTGGTTGAACTCCATGGGCATAAAGGGCCCAGTGCCATGCATACTGTAGAAGTTCTGTGGAATCTCGGTGCGCCCGAAAGACCTCTCCTCCCGCGCGCCGAAATCGTATGTCCACTCAAGCCACTCCTTGTCAAGGATGGTCGCGGGGTAGCCGGCTGCCAATATGCCTATAGTCTTGCCCAGGGGCGCATTGAAGCTCATCACAAGCGTGTGCCCCCTGGGACCATCGGGGCAAGTGGTGCTCTCCAAGTGTTGCAACTGCGCGGACTCATTCCTCATCCCGGTCTCCCACTCGGGAGGATTGACGTAGCGCTCGTACGTTGCCACGGCGTCTTCGCAGACGAACTCGTCACCGCTGATGAGGCCGCCGTTGTACTCCGCCGGAATTGGCGACTCCGGATGAAGTGGTTGGAACATCACACCCTCATGGAGCTTCATGGTCAGCGTGAGACCGTCATCGGACATGTCCCAACTCTCCACCAGGTCTCCCTCAACGGTCGTGAGGTCTCCTGTCCAGGCGTCAATACGGAACAGGGAGTTTGACGGGAGGCCGGCGTAGCAGCCGTGAGTGTAGCAACAGGACTGGCTCTCCAGGTTGAAGGTCACGCCATCCCGTTGTGCTCCGAAGATGTAAGTGCCGCCCCTGACGGGCTCACCCCACGCTGGGTCGTAGCCCGGGCTTTGGAGATATCTGTCCATCCAACCCAGATCCGTATCCGTACGCTCCACTGGCGTCGCTGTGGGCTGCCCTATTGTCAAGGGCGTAGCCGCGGCCGGGGTCGTGGGAGTGGGCGCGGCTGTGGGCGCGGCAGTAGGCTCCTCCTCACTGGCGCACGCCAAGGCAACCACCAGCATGGTAATTGCCAAAACCGCTATAATTGGCCTAAGTATCGACGCATTGCGTAACAGCATACCCTTCCCTCCTATAATATGGAGTTGCAGATTCGTGGAAGGCTAACACTGCCCGTAGGGTTTGTCAATAGAGGTTTGCTTGGGTCGCAAGGCTATTGTATGAAGGCTGTTTAACTACTGTCATACCGGCGGAAGCCGGTATCCAGTCATCGATCTCGTCGATATACTTTCCTGTTCTTTCGCTTTGGAACCTGCTGGACTCCGGCTTTCGCCGGAGTGACGGAGGTGTAACCTTTGATGCAATTGCCCTGTCTTGGGTCGCCTAGACGCGAAGCCGCCCCTCGCATCTGGAGCGAGGGGCGTCCACGCTTAGCTTATCCCTTTTGGCTAAGGGTTATGGCTATACGTCTACTGGGCCAGCCACATCCTCTCATTCTGGAGGTACTTGGAGTAGGAGTAGAGGTCGTACCCCTTCCATCCCTTCAACTCCACACGCCAGCCGGGGAAGATCAGGCTCCAGCCCACCAGGACGTACTGGGAGACCTCGTTCAAAATCTTGAGGTCCAACTCCGTGACCATCTCCTTGCGCTTTACCGGGTCCAGCTCCGCCGACTGCGCCGTGATCATGTCCGCAACATCCTGCATCACCTGGGGCTGCTCTGCCCAGCGCGCATCTACAATGATCCTGCTGCCTACGGAGACGAACTCCGGTACGTAGTTGGAATACAGGTCGTCGTCCGGGTCTCCAATCACTGTGGAGGTGTATGAGCTTATGTAAAAGTCAAAGTTGCCGCTTTCGGTGATAGGACTTATAGCCGCCGTTTCCCCAAAGTTGGAGCCTATCTCCATCCCCAGGTTCTTCTTCAGGTTGTCAATGACGTACAGACAGGCGTCTATGTCGGACTGGTTCTCTATCCTTGCCGTGCACTCCGCAGTGGGACGCTCACCCGGTCCGAACACTTCGTCCATCAGCCGGTTGGCCTCTGCCACGTCCTCGTCCTTCGGCTGCCGATACCCGGGCCACGTCAGTATCTCCTCATCAGTGGGAGCGTAGTACGTGCCAGGGGGCATAGTGTGCGCCAGCCTCATACCCTCGTAGCCGGCTATCCGATAGAAGGTCAACCACCCGTCCCTGTCAAGAGCCAGGCTCATTGCTTTCCTCACCCGCACGTCGTCCCAGGGCGCCCTGGACCCGAATGCCATTGTCCTGGCCCAGTGGTTAAGCTGGTTGTTGATAACAATACGGTCGGGAAAGTCGCGGATGGCCTGCTCCGCCTGGCCTGGCGTCATGCTCCAGCTTCCCTCACCCATGTAGTGGATCTTTCCTGTCGCCAGAGCCGTGAAACGGCTTCCTATGTCCTTGATGACCACGTTGTGATACTGGTCCAGCAGCGGCAGTCCATCCTTCCAGTAGTTGGGATTGGCGTCATAGGTGGCGCTCACACTCACGTTGATGTCCGTGGGAATGAACGGCCCCGTGCCGTGCATAGCGTAGAAGTTGTGCGGAACCTCGTTGTCCAGGAACGAGCGATCCTCTCTCTGGCCAAAGTCGTTGAGCCATGCTATGTAGTCCTTGTCAAGGATGACCGCGGCCCTGCCGGCGAGTATGCCCATGGTCTTGCCCATAGGCCGCTGAAAGTGCATCACAAGCGTGTGAGCGCGTGGACCGTCCGGACAGGTTAAACTCTCCAGGTGGTTAAGGTCCGACTTACCAACGGTTATTCTAGGCTCCCACTGAGGAGGGTTGATAAAGCGTTCGTAGGTGGCTTTGGCATCCTCGCAGACGAATTCATCGCCCATGATTTGGCCGCCGTTGAACTCCGCAGGAACAGGCGACTCTTCCGTCACCTTCTCATGGAACATGACGCCCTGGCGAAGCTGTATGGTCAGAGTCACGCCGTCTTCGGACAGCTCCCAACTCTCCGCCAGGTCTCCTTCCACCGCCGTGAAGTCACCCACCCAAGGGTCTACGCGGAACAGGGAGTTGCTGGGAAGTCCGGCGTAGCATCCATGTGTGTAGCAGCAACTCTGGCTGATAGGATGGAATCTGGTGCTGTCTCTCTGCGCCCCAAAGATGAAGGTCCCACCTTCCACGGGCTGTCCCCACTCCGGATCATATCCCGGGCTCTGCAGGTACCGCTCCATCCAGGTGAGGTCCGGAGACATCTGCTCAACCGGCGTAGCCGTTGGCTCTCCGCCCACAGTCAATGGCGTAGACGCGGCCGGTGTGGTGGGGGTAGGGGCAGCCGTGGGCTCCGCCGTTGGCTCGTCACTGGCGCACGCCAGGGCAACTACCAACATGCCAATTGCCAAAACCGCTATAATTGGCCTAAGTATCGACGTATTACGTAACAACATATCTCTCCTCCTGTTAATTGGAGTTGCAGATTGTCGGAAGGCTAACATTACCCGTAGCAATTGTCAATAGAGGTTTCATTGGGTCGCAAGGCTATCGCATGAAGGCTGTTTAACTACCGTCATACCGGCGGAAGCCGGTATCCATTCACCGATCCCGTCCATATACTTTCCTGTTCTTTCACTTTGGGACATTCTGGGCTCCGGCCCTGTATCGGAGTACGGGACATGCTTTCGCCGGAGTGACGGAGGTGTAACCTTTGATGCAATTGCCCTGGCATAGGTCGCCTGGACGCGAAGCCGCCCCTCGCATCTGGAGCGAGGGGCGGCCTTGTTCAGCCTCTATCGCTAAGGGTTATGGCTCCCCGTTTACTGGGCCAGCCACATCCTCTCGTGCATGATGTACTTGGTGTTGGAGTACAGGTCGTATCCCCTCCACCCCTTCAACTCCACCCTCCAGCCGGGGAATATCAAGCTCCAGCCCACCAGGACGTAGGACAGGTCCTCGTTAAGGAGCCTGAGGTCCAGTTCCCGCACCATATCCTTCCTCTTGAGAGGATCCAACTCGGCTGACTGCGCCAGAATCATCTCGTTCAACTCCGCCCTCAACTCCGGTTGCTCGTCAAGCCTGGCCTGGGACATTGCCCTGGTGCTTGCGAAGAAGTTGTCCGGGAGGTACTTCAGGAACCCGTCATCCGGGTCTCCAATAATGGAGGAGGTGTACGAGCTTATGGTGAAGTCGAAGTTGCCGGTGGTCAGAATGTCCGTCCTGGCGGCGGCCTCCATGAAGTCGGAGGAGATATCCATTCCCAGGCTCTTCTTCAGCGTGTCTATTATGTACAGACAGGCGTCGATGTCTGCCTGGTCAGTGGTCACTGCCATGCACTTGGCTGTGGGCCTTTCGCCCGGGCCGAACACCTCGTCCATCAGCCGGTTCGCCTCAGCCACGTCCTCGTCCTTCGGCTGGCGATAACCCGGCCACGTCCGAATCTCTTCATCCGTGGGGGCGTAGAACGTCCCTGGCGCCATCGTGTGCGCCAGCTTCATGCCGTCGAAGCCGGCTATTCTGTAGAACTCAAGCCAGCCGTCGCGGTCTATGGCAAGGTGAATGGCCTTCCTCACCCGCACGTCGCTCCACGGCTCCCTTGCTCCGAATATCATTGTCCTGGCCCAGTGGTTCAACTGGTTGTTGATGACTATCCGGTCCGGGAAGTCGCGAATGGCCTGCTCAGCCTGGCCGGGCGTCATGCTCCAGCTTCCCTCTCCCATGTAGTGGATCTTGCCGGTAGCCAGGGCGGTGAATCGGCTTCCGATGTCCTTGATCACCACGTTGTGATACCGGTCCAGCAGCGGCAACCCCTCCTTCCAGTAGTTGGGATTGCGGTCATAGGTGGCGCTCACGCTCTGGTTGAGCTCCGTGGGTATGAAGGGTCCCGTGCCGTGCATGGAGTAGAAGTTCTCCGGGACCTCCTCCCGACCGAACAGCCTGTCCTCCCTATCGGAGTACTCCTGGAGCCAGGCGACGTAGTCCTTGTCCAGGACCTGCGCGCCGTCGCCCGCCATTATCCCAATAGTCTTGGCCAAGGGCTGGTCAAAGTGCATCACGAAAGTGTGCCCCCGCTCACCATCCGGGCAGCTCGAACTCACAAAGTGGTTCAGGTTCCTCCGCCCGGACGTCAGGAATTGGCTCACGTTATCAGGTGGAAAAACGTAACGGTCATAGGTGGCGACTGCGTCTTCGCAGACCAACTCGTCGCCAAGAATCTGTCCGCCGTTGTACTCCGCCGGCACTATGGACTCCTCCGCCATCTGGTCGAAGAACATGATGCCTTCGCGAAGCTGTATGGTCAGGGTCAGGCCGTCGTCCGACAGATCCCAGCTCTCAGCCAACTCACCCTGTATTGCCGTCAGGTCGCCGGTCCAGGCGTCAATGCCAAACAGGGAGCTCCAGGGAAGGCCGCGGAAGCAGCCGTGAGTGTAGCAGCAGCCCTGGTTGTTGGCGTAGAAGGTAGTGCCGTCCCGCTGCGCCCCAAAGACGAAGGTGCCGCCCGTTACAGGCTCACCCCACGCAGGGTCGTAGCCCGGGCTCTGCAGGTATCGCTCCATCCAGGTCATGTCCGTATCAGGACCTGCTACAGGTGTAGCGGTCGGCTGTGTGTCTATTGTCAGTGGCGTAGACGCGGCCGGAGTCGTAGGAGTAGCCGCGGCCGTGGGCGCCTCTGTAGCCTCCTCCTCTGCCGCGCACGCCAAGGCTACCGCCAGCATGGTGATTGCTAAAACCGCCAAGATTGGTCTCAGTAACGACGCATTGCGTAACAACATTTCCCACCCTCCTATAGTTGGAGTTGCAGATTTGCGGAAGACTAACACTACTCGTATTGATTGTCAATAGATTCGAGCGCTTTCACAACGTGCGACAAATGAAGAGGAGGCCCCTCGCATCCGGGCGAAGGGCCTCCTCCTAACGTTCGGCGTATCTGTGGATTGAAGCTGTCCGGTTACTGGGTTATCCACATCCTCTCGTGCATCGCGTACTTCGTGTAGGAGTACAGGTCATACCCCTTCCACCCCTTCAGCTCCACGCGCCAGCCGGGGAAGATGAGGCTCCAGCCCACAACCACGAACTGCGACACGTCGTTCATTATCTTCATGTCCAGCTCTCGGACCAGCTCTTTCCTCTTTATCGGGTCAAGCTCCGCGGACTGGCCGCGGATCATGGCCTCCACGTCCGCCATTATCTCCGGCTGCTCTTCCCACCGTGCATCCATCATGGCTCTGGAAGAGGCGGAGATGTACTCCGGGACGTAGTTGCTGTAGAGGTCGTCGTCCGGGTCGCCGATAGTCGACGAGTTGTAGGAGCTGATGCGGAAGTCGAAGTTGCCGCTATCGGTGATAGGCGTCAGGGCTGCCTGCTCCCCGAACTGGGAATCGACCTCCATGTTCAGGTTCTTCTTCAGGTTGTCAATGACGTACAGACAGGCATCGATGTCCGCCTGGTTGGTGACGGTGGCCATGCACTGTACCTTGGGCCGCTCGCCCGGGCCGAACACCTCGTCCATCAGCCGGTTGGCCTCAGCCACGTCATCATCCTTCGGCTGCCGGTAGCCGGGCCACTGCCGAATCTCATCGTCCGTCGGGGCATAGAACGTGCCGGGGGCCATGGTGTGCGCCAGCTTCATACCCTCGTAGCCGGCTATGCGGTAGAAGTCCAGCCAGCCGTCGCGGTCTAGCGCCAGGTGAATGGCCTTCCTCACCCGCACGTCGTTCCAGGGCGCCCTGGACCCAAAGGCGATGGTCCTGGCCCAGTGGTTCAGCTGGTTGTTGATGACTATGCGGTCAGGGAAGTCCCGAATGGCCTGCTCAGCCTGGCCGGGCGTCATGCTCCAGCTTCCCTCTCCCATGTAGTGAATCTTGCCCGTGGCCAGCGCCGTGAAACGGCTCCCAATGTCTTTGATCACCAGGTTGCGGTATCCGTCAAGGAGCGGCAATCCCTCGCGCCAGTAGTTGGGGTTGGCTACGAAGTCGGTGCTGACGCTCAGATTGATATCTGTGGGCATGAAGGGCCCCGTGCCGTGCATGCTGTAGAAGTTGGCGGGGACCTCCGTGTCCATGAAGGCCGTGCCCTCGGCCTCGCCGTGGGCGTACAGCCAGTCAACGACGTCCTTGTCCATGACGGCCGCGCCCCGGCCTGCTAGTATGCCTATGGTCTTGGCCATAGGCCGCTCGAAGTGCATTACCACTGAGGTTCCCCTGGGACCGTCAGGGCAACTCAAGCTCTCAAGATGCGCAAGGTCCGCCCTGGCCCAACTGATCCTGGTCTCCCACTCCGGCGGATTGATATACATGCGCTCGTATGTGGCAACTACGTCCTCACACACGAAGTCGTCCCCGGCTATCTGTCCCCCATTGAACTCGGTCGGCAATGGAGAATCTTCCGGGATTGTATGGAAGAACGTCACGCCCTCATGCAGCTGCAGCGACAACTCAGTTCCGTCTTCCGACATATTCCAGGTGTCCACCAAATCGCCCTCTACGGCCGTAAGGTCACCGGTCCACGGATCAATGCGGAACAGGGAGTTCCAGGGCAGTCCGCGGAAGCAGCCGTGGGTGTAGCAGCATCCCTGTGTGGCGGGAGTGAACTGATTGCTGTCACGCTGGGCCCCGAAGATGTAGGTCCCGCCACTAACGGGCTGGCCCCACGCCTCGTCGTAGCCTGGGCTCTGCAAGTACCGTTCCATCCAGCCAAGGTCCGCCATGCTCGGGTCCGGCACGGGCGTATCCGTGGGCTGTGTGTCCAGCGTCAAGGGTGTAGACGCGGCCGGAATAGTGGGAGTGGGTGCGGCCGTGGGCTCAGCCTCGGGCTCCTCGCTGGCGCACGCCAAGGCGACCGCTAACATGGCCGTTGCTAAAACCGCTATTGTTAGCCGCAGTATCGACGCATTGCGTAACATCATATCTAACCCTCCTTTAGTTGGAGTTGCAGATTTGCGTAAGGCTATCACTACTCGTAGGTGTTGTCAATAGAAATTGACAGACGAGTCACCAGACTAAAGAGGGAGGCCCTCGCTTTAATGCGAGAGCCTCCCCTACCAAGCTGGAAGCGCCGAAAGCTCAGGCTGCCCCTACTTGGCCAGCCACATCCTCTCGTGCATGACGAACTTGGTGTCGGAGTAGAGATCGTAGCCCTTGAAGCCCTTCAACTCCACCCTCCAGCCGGGGAAGATCATGGGCCAGCCCACAACGACGTATTGATTCACCTTGTCAAGGGTCAGGAGGTCGATTTGCCTGACCATCTCCTTGCGCTTCATCGGGTCCAACTCTCGCGCCTGGGCCCGCACCAGCGACTCCACCTCCCCCATCACGTCAGGCTGCTCCTGAAAGCGCATCTCCAGGGGCGCTTTGTAGAAAACTGAGGTGAACTCCGGGACAAAGTTCTTGAACAGGGTCTGGTCCGGGTCGCCCGTCCTGGTGTCCACCGCCGAGCCGCTGTTGAAGTCGTACTCCCCGGACTGCGCCAGGGCCGTGAGCACCGCGCCCTCCCTGAAGTCCGAAGCTATGTCCATGCCCAGGTTCTTCCTGAGGTTGTCCATCAGGAACTCGCAGGCATCCACCGGACCGGTGTTTGCGATGTTGGCCTGGCACTCTGAGGTAGGCCTGTTGCCCGCCCCAAACACCTCGTCCATCAGGCGATTGGCCTCCGCTATGTCCTCGTCCTTGGGCTGGCGATACCCGGGCCACGTCCTCAGCTCCTCATCCGTGGGGGCGTAGAAGGTGCCCGGCGCCATGAGGTGGCCCAACCGCCCGCCTTCGAACTGCGGGATGCGATAGAACTCCAGCCACCCGTCCCTGTCAAGGGCCAGGGAGATGGCCTTCCTGACCCGCGCATCGCCCCACGGCTCCCTTGCGCCGAAGTGGATTTCCCTAGCCCAGTTGTTCAGCTGGTTGTTGATGACAATGGTGTCCGAAAAGTCCCGGATGGCCTGGTCAGCCTGCCCGGGCCTCATGCTGTAGCTGCCCTCGCCCATGTAGTGAATCCGCCCCGTGGACAGGGCAACAAACCTGGTGCCCGCGTCTTTGATCACCACGTTATGGTATACGTCCAGCAGCGGCAGCCCCTCCCGCCAGTAGTTGGGGTTGGCGTTAAAGGTGGTGCTGACGCTGGTATTGATGTCGGCCGGGGCGAAGGGCCCCGTGCCATGGGTGGCGTAGAAGTTTGCCGGGACCTCCGTATCCCCGAAAGACCTTCCCTCCCTCTCGCCAAAGTCGTTCACCCAGGCGATGTAGTCCTTGTCCTGCATTGCCACCTGCCCGCTGCGATGGGCCGACAGGCTGGTCATGGTCCTGGCAAGCGGGTACTGGAACTGCATCACAAAGGCGTACCCGCGGGGGCCGTCCGGGCACGTGGCCGTGTCAAGGTGTTTGAGCGCCGCCTTGGTTTCGATGGGGGTGAACCCCGACTGCTCCCACTCCGGCGGCCAGGCGGCGCGCTCTATGGAGGCCTTGGCGTCTTCACAGACGAACTCGTCGCCCAGGATTCTGCCGCCGTTGAACTCGGCTGGTACCGTAGTGTCCTCCGGCATACTGGCCTCGTCAATGTACATCACCCCTTCGCGGAGTTTCATGGTCAGTGTCAGGCCGTCCGCCGAGAAGTCCCAACTCTCCACCAAGTCCCCCTCTATGGCGGTGAGGTCTGCCGTCCAGGCGTCAACCCTGAACAGGCCGTTAGTGGACAGCCCGGCGTAGCAGCCGTGGCTGTAGCAGCAGCTGCCCTGGTTCCAGGGGTTGAATCTGGTGCTGTCGCGAGGAGACCCAAAGATGAACGTCCCGCCTCTGACAGGCTCGCCCCAGGCCGGGTCGTAGCCCGGACTCTGCAGGTACTGCTCCATCCACCCCATCCCTGTCACCGTGTCCCGAACCGGCGTAGCCGTAGCCTCCCCATCCATAGTTGCCGACGTGGCTGTAGGCATCGCCTCCGTCGCTTCCGGTTCATCTGTTGGCGGAGCGTCCTCACTCCTGCAGGCCAGGGCAACCACCAGGATTGCGATCGCTAAACCCGCCAGCATAGGCCTTACCATCGACGCGTATTGTATCCTCATCTCCCTTTCTCCTTATCCACAGTTTCCTAGTGAGCTATAGGCCTTCAATGTTGCGAGTTTAGTCAGTTGCGTTGGCCCTTCAGGAAAAGAGGGGCGCATCCCACACTCAGCGTCTGCGATACGCCCCTCCAAGTCTATCCGGGTGATGCCTGTGCTTTCTTTATATTATTGAGCTAACCACATCCTTTCATGCATTACGAACTTGGTGTTGGAGTACAGGTCGTAGCCCCTCCATCCCTTCAACTCCACCCTCCAGGACGGAAAGATGTTGGTCCATCCCATCACCACGTACTGGGCCACGTTGTCCAAGATGTAAAGGTCCAGCTCGCGTATCAGTTCCTTACGCTTCATCGGATCCAGCTCCAGGGTCTGGGCCCGGATCATCCTCTCCACCTCCGCCATCACGTCAGGCTGCTCCTCCCATCTCGCTCCTATGGCGGCCTTTCTGCCGACGGGGAGGAACTCCCGTATGTAGCTGTCATAGAGGCGGTCATCCGGGTCCCCGATTACGGAGGACGTGAACGAGCCGACGCTGAAGTCGAAGTTGCCGCTGTCCGTGATGGGCGTGACCGCCGCCGTCTCCCTGAAGTCCGATTCGACTTCCATACCCAGGTTCTTCCGAAGCTGGTCCATGACCCACAGGCAGCCGTCTACGTTGGAGACCGTCTCGGTCCTTCCCAGGCACTTGGCCGACGGGCGGTTCCCCGCGCCAAACACCTCGTCCATCAGCCTGTTGGCCTCGGCAAGGTCCTCGTCCTTGGGCTGGCGATAGCCCGGCCACATCCCGATCTCCTCCTGGGTGGGAGCGAAGAAGGTGCCCGGCGCCATGGTGTTCGCCAGCTGCGTCCCCTCTATACTGCTGTCGCCGACCTTCACCCGGCGGAAAGCCTTCCACTCATCTCTGTTCAGAGCCAGGTGAATGGCCCTCCTCACCCGCAGGTCATCCCAGGGGGCCTTTGCGCCAAAGTAGATTGTCCTGGCCCAGTGGTTCAACTGGTCATTGACCACAATGGTGTCCTGGAAGTCCCTGAGAGCCTGCTCTGCCTGCCCCGACGTGAAGCCGTAGCTCCCTTCGCCGTAGTAGTGGACTTTGCCCGTGGCCAGCGCCGTGAACCGGGAGCCGGGGTCTTTGATCACCACGTTGTGGTACTTGTCTATCAGCGGCAGCCCTTCCCGCCAGTAGTTGGGATTGGCGTCGAAGGTTGTGCTTACGCTTTCGTTGATATCCACGGGAATGAAGGGGCCGGTGCCGTGCATGGCATAGAAGTTGGCGGGAATCTCCGTATCACCGAAGGAGCGGCCCTCCCTCTCACCGAAGTCGTGCACCCACGCGATGAAGTCCTTCTCCTGGATTGACGCGGAGTGGCCGGCCAGTATGCCCATTGTCTTGGCCATTGTCATGTCAAAGTGCATCACAAAGGTGTATCCGCGAGGGCCGTCCGGGCAGCTTGTGCTCTCAAGATGCCCCAGATACACCTTGCCTCTGTTGATGGGGTATCCGGTCTCCCACGCCGGCGGGTTGACGAAACGGTCGTAGGTGGCCTTGGCGTCCTCGCAGACGAACTCGTCGCCCAGGATCTTGCCGCCGTTGAACTCCTCCGGCACCACCGACTCTTCCGTCATCTTCTCGTGGAACATGACCCCTTCGTGGAGCTTCATGGTAATGGTCTTGCCGTCTTGGGACACTTCCCAGCTCTCCACCAGGTCACCCTCAATGGCCGTCAGGTCTCCCTGCCAGGCGTCAATGCGGAACAGGGTGTTCACAGGCAGGCCGCGGAAACAGCCGTGGGTGTAGCAACACCCCTGCCCGGTGGCGTTGAACTTAGTAGAGTCCCCTTGAGCTCCAAAGACGTAGGTCCCGCCCTCCACAGGCATTCCCCAGGTCGGGTCGTAACCAGGGCTCTGCAAGTAGCGCTCCATCCAAGTTAGGTCTGCCGGGATGGTATCACCCACCGGCGTCGCCGTGGGCTGTCCTACCATCAAGGGTGTAGCCGCGGCGGGAGTCGTAGGAGTGGGCGCGGCCGTGGGCTCCGCTACAGGTTCATCCTCGCCCCGGCACGCCAGAGCAACCACCAACATTGTTATCGCCAGGATCGCCAGCGTAGGCCTTGCTATAGAACCGATTTGTATCCTCATCTCACTTTCTCCTAACCTTAGAGTTCGGTATGAGCTACAGGCCTACGCTCTCAGGTTTTTGGACAACGGCTTCGGCCTGCCAAGAAAACAAGGGCGCCTCCCGCACTTGAAGCGAGAGACGCCCTGTCCTGAATCCGTGGAGCTAAACTTTAGCTATCTGCTAATTATCTGCAATCCACATCCTCTCGTTTGCCGCGGACTTGGTGTAGGAGTACAGGTCGTAGCCCTTGAAGCCCTTCAACTCAGTCCTCCAGGAGGGGAAGATGTTGGTCCAGCCCAGGGTTGTTATCTGCACGAGCTCGTTTATTCCCCGCTCCTGAATCTCCCAGACCATTTGCTGCCGCTTCACCGGATCAAGCTCACGGCTCTGTTCCAGGGTAGTGGTCTCCATCCACTCCATCAACTCTGGATGCTGTCCCTTGAGAGCCTGGATCTGGGTCTTGGTGGATATGTAGCCCAGGTCTTCCACCAGGTTCCACGGCAGGTAGTCGTCCGGGTCTCCTATGGCGGTACTAACCACGGAGGCGCAGTAGATATCGAAGTTTCCTGAGTTGGTTCGCTCCGTGGACACCGCCGGCTCCACCAACTCCGCTTCAACTTTCCAGTCGAGGTGCCTCTTCAACTGGTCTATCACAAACAGGCAGCCGTCCGCGTCGCTGGGGTTGACCCCCCTGGCCATGCAGGAGATTTCGGGCCGTTCGCCCGGTCCGAACACCTCGTCCAGAATGCGGTTGGCCTCGGCTATGTCCGCATCTTTGGGTTGCGTGTATCCAGGCATCGTTAACAGCCTGTCATCAGGGATGGCCCACGCGCTGCCCGGGGGCATCCAGAACGCGGTGCTGGTACCCTCAAGCACTGTGTCGCCCACCTTAACTCGCCTGAAGTCCTTCCAAGCCTCCCTATCAAGCGCCAGGTGGACGGCCTTGCGGACCATCACGTTATCGAACGGCGGCTTGGTCGCGCTCATCCTTATTGCCCGTGCCCAGTGGTTCAGCTGGACGTTAATCTCCATCGTGTCCGGGAAGTCGCGGATTGCCTGCTCCGCCTGGCCAGAGGTGAAGCCGTAGCTCCCCTCCCCGTAGAACTGAATCTTGTTGGTGGCCAAGGCCGTAAACCGGGTTCCCAGGTCCTTTATGACCACGTTCTTGTACCTATCGAAGAGGGGCAGCCCCTCCCGGAAGTAGTTGGGATTGGCGTCGTATATGGTGTGAACGCTCAGGTTAATGTCTGCCGGGACAAAGGGCCCGGTGCCATGCATGGCGTAGAAGTTGTCCGGCACCACGTTATCCCCGAAGGCGGTGTCATGCTCTTCGCCGTAGGCGTGCAGCCATTCGGCCCATTCCTTGTCGATAATCAGGGCGCCGCGCCCGGCAAGAATGCCCATGGTTTTCGCCAGGGACGCGTCAAAGTGCATCACGGCCGTGTGCCCACGTGGACCGTCGGGACAGGAGACGCTCTCCAGGTGGCCTATGTCGGTCTTGCCGGTGATGATCCTGGTCTCCCACTCCGGCGGATTCACGTATCTGTCGTACGTGGCTACGACGTCCTCGCAGACGAACTCGTCGCCGAGTACCTGGCCGCCGTTGTACTCCAACGGCACTACGGTGTCGGCGGGCATGCTTGCCTGGTCGAAGAATGTGACTCCCTGGTGCAGCTGCAACGTCAACTCGGTCCCGTCCTCCGACATCTCCCAGCTTTCCACCAGGTCACCCTCCATGGAGGCGAGCGTGCCCACCCAGGGGTCGATGCGGAACAGGGAGTTCCAGGGGATGCCGGCGTAGCACCCGTGGGTGTAGCAACAGCTGTGGCTGCGGGGATTGAACCGGGTGTCGTCCCGGTTGGCGCCGAAGATGAAGGTGCCGCCCGCCACGGGCTGGCCCCACTCCGGGTTGTAACCCGGGCTCTGCAGGTAGCGCTCCATCCAAGTGGCATCGGTGGCAACGTCCACGGGCGCGGCCGTGGCCTGCCCGTCCGGCATGGACGCCGGCGTAGCCGTAGGCGCCGGTGGTTCGGTGGGAGCGATGGTTGCTTCCTCCTCGCTGGCGCACGCCAAAGCGACAGCCAGCATGGTGATTGATAAAACCGCTACTATATGCCTTATCCATAACGATTTGCGCAACATCGTATCTCATCCTCCTTATCTTGGAGTTGTAGATGGCTGAAATGCTAGCACTACTCGTAAGGCTTGTCAATTGTTTTGCGGGCGAAAGTTGTGCTACGATAAAGGCAGTCCCGGCGTAGCCGGATGGTTTCAAGGCGCATTCGTCTAGCGGCCAAGGACACCGCCCTCTCAAGGCGGAGACCACGGGTTCAAATCCCGTATGCGCCACCAACCACTTCAACTATTCTCGCTCCAGGTTTGATCTAATACACGGACTCGCGTTCAATCTACTCGTTACGGTCACAAATCTACCCCAGTTGTCGGATTGCGTGCATTCCTTCGGTTTGATAGCATGACCCAAGCCATAACTGAGGAAAATCATGACAAACTACTGGCAACCCGGGGATAACATCGTGCTTCGAGAGATCTGGCGCGGCCGGGTCTGGGCCGGAAGGCCGGTCACTGTCGTTGAGGATACTGACAAGAGGCTGATTGTATACTTCGGCTCAGGCGTTCGTTGGGTGAGACCTGCTCGTCCAGACGGCACACTCCTCAGGACGCGAGAGGAGGGCTGGGTGCTAAATGAGGGTATCTGGCCCATAGAAGTTCTGCGCATCGTCACCCCCGGCTCGCACCACAGCACCCTGCTTCAATGGACAGGCGGATTCCGGGAGTTCCGGCAGTGGTACGTCAACCTTGAGGACCCTTTAACACGCAGCCCCATAGGCTTCGACTTTCTTGACCAGATACTCGACATCGAGATAGCGCCGGATCTATCCACATGGAACTGGAAGGACGAGGACGAGTTGAAAGAGTCGATCTTGAGTGGCATGCTGACCGCGGATAAAGCGGACGCCATCAGATCTGAGGGAGAGAGGGTGATCGCGGCCTTGGGCGCGGGGAACCCGCCTTTCAGTGAGCCATGGGATAAGTGGCGTCCAAACCCGGACTGGATGCGCCCCAGTTTCCCCGAAGGGTGGAACGATCTCGAAAGGTATCCCCCCAGCGGCGGCGAATTCTAATCCAAAAACGGGTATACCGGGTCGCTGGTTGTTATTTGGTTAGCAGAGCAGATTCTCCTCACACGTACCGCCCCAGGTGCGTTCCTCCCAGGACGTGCAGGTGGCCATGGGTCTGGCTCTGCATCCCCTGGTGGCCAAAGTTGGACAGCAGCCGGTAGCCGCCCGGGCAGTGGCTGTTGCCCATCTCAACGGCCACCTTTGCAATCCTGGCCATCACCTCATCCTCCCACATCTCCTTCTGGGTCATGTGCTTCTTCGGAACAACCAGGAGCATGACGGGCACCCAGTTCAACTGGTTGTGGAAGGCCATCACCTCGTCGTCCTGGTACACAATCCTGGCGGGTGACTTGCCGGCAATAATCTCGCAGAAGACGCAGTAGCGAGGGGAGTCCCAGGGATTGATCTGATACTGCTCCCAGTAGCTGCTCATGGCCTCTCAACAATAGCACGAATGAGAGCTGATGGCACTAGAATTAGATACAGTCTGGAAAAGCCTTGGGGCGAGTTGGCTAGCCCCTGCCCTTGTTCTGGCGGTAGTCTGGAGCGCTTATTGGTATTGTATTGACCAGGTTTCTATCAGTCAGGCGTGAAAAGATAGGACCGGATCTCTTCTCGGGGTCCAACTCAATTGCAGTGATTATTGTGGGCAAACGAGAATCGTGACGGTGGACAACTACCTGGTGAAGCTTCTCCATGGCCCAGGGCGTGGGGTTCTGAAGGCCAAAGTCCTCCAATACAAGCAGCGGGGCGTTCCGCACCTCCTCAAACAGCCAGTCGTGAGTCACGCCGCTATCCGGCCTATAGGTGACGCGGAGGTAGTCCAGTAGGTCGGACACTTGAAAGTATCGAATTTTCTGCCCCAGTTTAAGCCGCACGTTGGCTATGGCGTGGACCAAGTGTGTCTTGCCGCACCCCGTGGGCCCCAGAAAAACCAACCAACCTTCGGGGGATTTAGCATAGCCTTCAGCCTTCTCGCGCGCCCACCGGAGGCTTTCACGTTGGTCCTGATTTGCCCCATTGCCCCGCAGGTCAAAGTTGTCGAACGTCATACGAGCGAGGAGTTCAGAATTCAATGAGCCCTTCCGGCCGGACGTCTCGCTACGTTCTGTAACGCTCAGCGGGCGAGTGGCCGCTATCTCTGTGTCCAAAAGGCGAGTTTGCCATCGAGGGTCTAACTCCTCAACCGGAACGCCTAGCGTAAAGACGGTTGGCATCCGGTTGGAGTGTCGGAAGTTGAGTACCTGGTAAAGCTTCTCTTGAGCCCAGGGAGTGGCGCTATGCCCTCCCAAGTCGTCCAATACCAGAAACGGGGCGTTCCGCACCTGCTCAAATAGCTGGTCAAAGGAGATCTCGCTGGTGGGAGAAAAAGCCGATCGGAGATGGTCCAGTAGATCCGGGACAAAGACGAAAAAAACAGGTCGCCCGGCCTCAAGCACGTTGTTGGCTATGGCCGCCGCCAGGTGCGTTTTGCCGCTGCCGCTTTGACCAGTTAGGACGAGCCAGCCGCGAGGCTCTTCTGCATAGGCCATAGCATGTTCGTAGCCCTGCCTGAAGAGCTCTTGATCTCCCATCTCCGCGCTGTTTCCCCACGCTATTGTCGACTGGAAGGTCGACCGAGAGAGAGCCCCCATATTGCTATATCGCCGCAACCGAGCCGCCCTGGAGGGATCATCCTCCCGACGCTGGCAGCTGCACGGCACGGCTTTCCCGAAGGAAGGGTGGCCCACCGGCACCTCCACACGGAGCCAGCCGATATCACCGCATACCACACAGTCGGTAGCCGGCCCCGAGTAGTGTTCTCTATCCGGAAGCCCAAGGGCGCCCGTGTCTTCTGATCCACTCTTCGGCGTCAACCCCTTTAGAATGTCCCCGATGTTCTCCATCGCCTTTTCCTTCGGCCTTCCACCTTTTCAGGATGGCCTCTATGTAGTCCCAACGTCGTATATTGGCCTCTACCGCCTCCTGGAGGGCCTCCTCTATCCAGCTCTCCGGGTACTGCTGCTCCGCATCCTTCAGTTTATCTCTAATCAGTGGAGTGATTATACCTATGTTCTCTTCATAAAGGAGGAAAATGTTGGGCCTCGTCTCCTCCCTATGACCGTCCATTATGACCAGTTCCGGTCTGGATTCCTTCAGCCGCTGGATGTCGCGCCGCCCCCTCTCAGTATTAGGCACGTACACATCGAACATCCTGTGTTCCGACTCTACCCTTAGATGCAGCAGCAACCCCAGCCCCACCGCTTTATCCAGTGCGGCTTCCAGAGCAGCCTCTGTTGATGTTGTGCTCCCCGATGCCGATACAACTCTCCCCAGCGTTATGTCCGACAGCAGGTCCTCCTGAGTCAAAATCGCGGGAGATATCTTCTTCTGTGCGTGGAGCCAGAAGACTCGAAGAAAACACTTGAGAACCAGGGCATCATCGACTTCCTCCAACACCTGGCTGAACAGGAGATTGGGCACGGGGGTGAACTCGCTCTTGTCCGGGAAACCTGCAAAGGGAGCCATCAGAACTCCCGCTGGGATGGCATTTCCTCAAAGCGGGCCATTGCGCCGTTGAACCGCAGGTCTATGGTGTCCAGCGGACCGTGTCTGTGCTTAGCGACTATCAGCTCCGCCCTGTCCCGGAAGTACCTGTAGTCCCGGTCCGGGTACTGCCTCTCCCACTCCTCCTCGGTCATGCGCATGGCCTCCCGGTGGATGAACATCACCACGTCCGCATCCTGCTCAATGCTGCCGCTCTCCCGCAGGTCCGTCAGTTGGGGGCGATGCGACGGCCGCATCTCCACGGCGCGGCTCAGCTGCGACAGCGCCAGCAGCGGGATGTTCAGGTCCCGGGCGATTCCCTTCAACGACCGCGTTATCTCTCCCAATTCCTGTACCCGGTTCTCGCGCCGACCGGTGCCCTGGATGAGCTGCAGGTAGTCCACAATGGCCAGGTCCAGCTTGCCCTCCATGTGAAGCCGCCGGCACCTGCTGCGTATCTCCACAATGCTCTGGAGAGGCGTGTCGTCAATGAAGATCGGCAACTCCGACAGCGTACCGGAGGCGTTGATGATTCGGCGCTCCTCCACCTCGCTGTAGAGCCTCTGGCGCACGCGGCGCAGGTCGACGTCCGCCTCGCTAGACAGGTAGCGGTGTCCTATCTGCTCACGGCTCATCTCCAGGCTGAATATGCCAACCGCCTGTCCCTGCTCGGCGGCATTGCGCCCTATGTTCAGGGCCAGGGTGCTCTTTCCCACGCTGGGGCCGGACGCCAGCACAATCATGTCCGAGCGCTGAAACCCGCCCAGAAGCTGGTCCAGGTCGGAGAAGGCCGTGGGTATGGGAGTCTCTCCCCGCTCCAGGGTCCCAACAAGGCTGGCGCTCTCCTCAAGGTACTGGTCGAGCACCTCGCGAATGGCGACGAAGTCCCGGCTCTCCTGACCAGTGCGCACTTTGAACAGGGCCGCCTCTGCCTGGGAAAGAGCATCGTCCACGTCCGTTCCGCCGTCGTAGCCCAAGGACGCTATCTCCCCGGCGGCCCCGATGAGGCGTCGAAGGGTGTGCGTCCGGCTGACGATGCGGGCGTAGTGCTCCAGGTGCGCTGACGTGGGGACAAAACTCACCAGATGGCCCAGGTAGGCAGGCCCGCCTATATCCTCCAGCTGGTTCTTCATCGCCAGGCGGTGGCCCACCGTGATCTGGTTGATCGCCTCGTTGCTGTCCCACAGCTCAAGGCACGCCTCGTAGCACCAGCGGTTTCGCTCCCGGTAAAAGTCCTCCGGGCGCAAGATTCCAACCGCGCTGACGATAGAGTCCCCGTCGATCAGCAGGGAGCCAATGACCGATTCCTCAGCCTGCTCGTCGTGAGGAGGCAGCCGCTCTACGTACATCCTAGTCTTCGATGGCCTCCACTTCCAGCGTTACGTTTGCCACGACCTCCGGGTGCAGCCTCACCCTGGCCTCAAAGGTGCCCAACTCGTGGATGGTGTCCTCCAGCAGCACAGACCTGCGGTCGATATCCCGCTCCAGCAGGGTGGAAAGCTCCTGGGCCACCATCGCCGTGGTGACCGCGCCGTACAGCCTGCCGGTCGGCCCGGAGCGCACCTTCAATGAGACGGATGCGCCCTCAAGCTGCTCCGCTATGGCCTCCGCGCCCACCTTCTCCTTCTGCAGGCGCTCCATGCCCAGCTTCCGGATGGACTCCAGTCGCTGCAACTCCTGGGGCGTGGCGGCTACGGCCAGACGCTTGGGCAGCAGGTAGTTTCTGGCGTACCCGGGTTTGACATCCTTGACCTCTCCGGTCCTGGCTACGTTGGGAACGTCCTCTACAAAAATAACTCGCACTGAATGCACCTCGTTTCAGAGTGTTTGTTCTATCATACCACAGGTGGCAACCCCTCTGAAAAGGGGCATAAAAACCCGCCCGTAAAAGATTACCACAGCCCTTTTGTCAAACCGTCAAGTCGCGGTGCGACTCGATTTTCTGACTTCTAGGACAGGGTTTTTTCGATGTATTCGATCAGCTCCTCGGCGGTGACGAAACCCTCGAACCTGGCGGAGACGATTCCCGCGGAGTCGATGACGAAGGTGAATGGCTCCGTCTTCAGACCCCACTCCTCCACCGCGCTCACGACGCGGGCGCTGGTATAGTCCTCCCTCACCTCCAGCGGGTTATCGAACACCTCCACGTGAATAAAGTTGACCCTTTCCGGGTACTGCGCCTTCACCTCCTTTAGCGTCTCCAGCTGCGGCCCGCAGGTGGCCGTTCTGCAGAAGGCCGGCGTTGCAAAGGTCACGACAAGCGGGCTGCCCGCCTCCAGCGCCTCCGTTATGGTCATGGAGTACAGCTCCCTGTCCGGCATCCCGTCCGTGGTGAGCTCCTCGATGCGCTCCACGTCCTGCAGCGTCTTGTTGCGACTGGCGGGCGCCGCCGCGCCCAGGGCCGGCGACGCGCTGACCAGGCCCACCTGGAACTCGGCGCTGCCTCTGGCTATCTGACCGTCTATCTCCGTGTCCACGTCCAGTCGCCACGAGCCCGGCACGTCGAATCGGGTCTGCACCGTGTACAGGCCCCTGCCGGAAGGCCACTGGCGGAAGGTGGCGGCGCTCTCGGCCTTGAACCGCTCCTCAGTACCGTCCAGGAAGAAGGAGGCGTACACGTCCTCCTGGGACACCAGGCCGCCGTCGGCATTCAGAACGGCAAAGGCCACCCTGTTTTCGCCCACAGCCAGGTCTGTAGTGGCCAAGACGACGTTCAGGCGGTGAGCCTCACCGGCCTCCGTTGGGCTTGCGACGGGAACGTATACCATCACTTCGGTTGCGCCTGGAGACTCCGAGCAAGCGGTCAGCACAGCCGTAAGGACAACGCCGAGTACCAGTAGCGTTGCGGTTGTACGCCTTTGCTCCAGCAGCGCGTCTCCCGTTAGCAACGCTACTCGCCGCGCCTGCGGTATATCTCAACCCCCGCGCCTTCCAGCACAGCGCCTCTTATGGAGACGTGGGGCTTGGTCACCCGCACACGGACGCCTTCGACCGGGAACGCGCTCAGCACCCCGCGGGCAGTCTCCTCAGCAAGGGTCTCCAGCAGGTTGCGCGACGGGCCTTCCACAACCTCCTTCACGGCGCGGTAGACCCGGGAGTAGTCTACGGTGTCCTTCAGGTCGTCCGAAGAGCCGGGAGCGCCTAGGTCCAGCTCCATCTCCAGGTCCACCACAAAGCGCTGACCAAGCTCCTTCTCCTCGGACCGCACGCCGTGGTACCCGTAGAAGGTCATGCCGGTCAGGAGGATCCTGTCCCCCACGCGCTACTGCCCCCGGGCTTCCTTCGCGGCGCTGGCCTCCGCCAGAGCCAGCACGCCCTGGGCGCGCTTGACCACCGGCACGTCGATCATCACGCCGTCGATGGAGGTCGCGCCCCTGCCCTGGGCCTCCGCCTCCTCAAAGGCGGCAACCACCTTGCGGGCGTACTCCACGTCCTCCGGCAGAGGGCTGAACTGCTCGTTGATGGGCCCCACCTGGGCCGGGTGAATGGCGAACTTGCCCTTGTACCCCAGGCTCTTGCCCACGTTGATGTCCCGCCGCAGGCCCTCTTCGTCCCGGAAGTTGGCGTACACGATGTCCAGGGCAACCACGCCCGCGGCCCTGGCGGCTATTGCCACCATCGCCCTTGGCAGGTACACCTCGTCGCCCTGCTCGGTGCGCTTGACCTCCATGTCAACGGTGTAGTCCTCCGCGCCAAAGGCCACGGCCACAACCCGCGGAGACGCCGAGCAGATAGTGTAGGCGTTAACCATCGCCAGCGCCGACTCCAGGAAGAGCACAAGCCGGATGTGCCCCCTGTCCAGACCGGCCTTGGCCTCAACGCCCGTGAGTATCTTGTCCACCTCCTGGACGTCCCAGGCGTTCTCCACCTTGCCCACGAGCACGCCGTAGGTGTGAGGCGTCACCGCCGCCGCCAGGTCCTCCTCCAGCCAGCCGGTGTCCAGGGCGTTCACCCGCACCACCAGCTTGTGGCCGGCTCCCGCCAGCACGGGCAGCATGTCTGAAATGACGTTCCGTGCCGCGGCTTTCTCGCCAACGGGCACCGAGTCCTCCATGTCAGGCACCAGGATATCGGCGGTGAAACCAACCGCCTTCTCCTGCATGTCCCTGCGGTTTCCTGGGACGAACAAAAGGCTTCTCATTATTTCCACGTTCACCTCCTGTCGACGGGAGCGCATTGACGAAGTGGCTCCGTCGCTTCGCACTAAGTATAGCACGATTGCGCAGTGCAGCCCTAGACGCGCCAATGCGTATATCCGCCGACCCCGTCTCTCCGAATCCAGTCATCTGAGCGTGGGGACAATCGCTTTTTGGCGCAGCCACTGGTATAATCGCATCGGGAAGTGCGACGCTTCCCGCGCCGAAAGGAGGCGAGCCATGACGCAGGAAAAGACCAACCAGCCCGACTTTCGCCTGGAAGACCTCCGCCCAATGGCGAGTCCGGGATACGCATTCGAGACCATCTGCGACCCCACCCGCGACAACAACGTGGTCATTGGCATTCAGCAGAGCTGGCTTCAGCCCCTGGCCGAGGACGTTTACGAGGTGACGCTCCAGTCCAACAGGGGCCTCTGCCAGGCCATACTCACCGTGGCCCAGGGCAAGCCGGGCGTGGTGCTATGGATTCCCGGCCAGGGGGAGAACCTGAACGGCCCGGCCGGCGGCGTTTACGCGGAGCTGGCGCCTGAGTTCAAGGCCGCCGACATCAGCTCCCTGCGCATGGGGTACCGCGACCCAAGCTCCCTGGTAGAGTCCACCCTGGACGTCTTCATGTGGCTGTGCTTCCTGAAGGGCGTTGGAGCCAAGAAGGCCGTGCTGGTGGGCAACGCCCTCGGCGCGACAGCCGCTATACCGGCTACCATCGTAGACCCCATGGTCCAGGCGTTGGGAGTGATTAGCTCCCAGGAGGAGGGGACTGAGATGATTGGCCAGGTGGCTCCAAAGCCGGTACTCATAATGCACGGCGAGCAGGACCCGCGTGTACCTGTAGACATGGCGCGCATTATCTTCCAAAGGGCCAATGAGCCAAAGGAACTCATCATATATCCGGAGGGTGAATTCACTCTTTACCCGTGCCGCCAGGAAGTTCAGGAGAGGCTTGGAGACTGGGCAGCAGAGAACCTGGGAGCGCTAGAGACCTACAAGGCCGCTCAGGAGAGCAGGGACGTTTCCTTCCCCACGTTGTCCAGACTGGTATACCCGCAGGAGGGAGGCCCGCCCAAAGAGATTGTCCTCACCCGGGACGATATTCTGGGCATGGACGTCGACGCCATAGTTAGTCCCACCGGCACGTGGCTTGACATGAAGCACTCTCTACTGGCGGGCGATATCTACGACCGTGGAGGGTCTGGCATTCAGGACCAGTTGTGGGGACTGGCGCCCCTCTTCGTCGGAGACGTTGGAGTTACGGACGCCGGCAGTCTCCAGGCAAAGCACATCTTCCACGCCATAACCGGAGGCGAGAGCGCAGGGGACCCTCTGTCCAGAGACGAGACTATCGCTATTACCACCCAAAGGTCTCTGGAGGAAGCCAACTCTCGAGGACTCAAGACGATCGCCATGCCCGCAATCGGCACCGGCGGCCGCGGATTTGCTATGGAGAAGGCGGCCCACATCGAGGTGGGCCTGATCGCCTCTCACCTGTCCAATTCGTCTTCCATCGAGAGGGTGACCATCGGCGTAGTGACCGATGGCACGTACAGGGCCTTTGAAGGGCAGCTAAAGCTGATTCCTGAGTAGGCAGCCCCCTCTGACTCTCCCCCTGCAGGGGGAGAGAAAGGTCCCTTCCCCCTTCGAGGGGGAAGGTTAGGATGGGGATGGCTTCCACCAGGCCAGCGCCGAGCGCATTCCGTCGGGCCAGTGGTACTCCCCGTCTCTCAGGGTCAGGCGCCGGGCCAGAGCGTCCCGTATCACATCGTCGTGGGTTGTGTCATCGCCAAGGCGAAGATGGCGCCTGGCGCGCTCAAGGGCGTCGTCCAGGTTGGCGTTGGTCCAGGGGCGCATGAACGGCTCCATCATCACGTTGGCGTAGATTCCCATGCTGTACAGCACGTTGTAGCCCACAACAAAGTTGGGGCTGTCGTGGGGCTGGTCGTAGACGTGAGTGCACAACTCCGCCATCAGCCCGTCGTGGCTGGGGACGCGCATCAGGAGGAAGCAGGCGACCCCTGCGTGCGCCTCCATCTTGCGAACGAAACTCACCATGTCCGGGGTGGTGTACATGGCGTGGGAGCAGAATACGACGTCGTGCCGCCCCACCTCCGCATCCTCCCAGCCCGACTCCACAAGCGCGATGTTGGACGCGCCCTCCGCGGCTGCGTTCTCCCGCAGGAACGCTGACATGTTGGGGGAAGGCTCCACGGCCGTGACCTCCCGCGCGACCTTTGCCATCGGTATGGCGAACCGCCCAGTGCCGGCTCCTATGTCCAGGACCGTATGGCCCGGCTCCAGGTTGCTTAGCAGGAAGTCCAGCAATGGGTCAGGACGCTCGGCGCTCTTGCGCTTGGACGCCTCGTCGAAATGGCGCGCCCTGTCCTCCCGCCACCCCGACGAACCCCTGGTCTCAGGCCACCGAAAGCGGTCGCTCAGCTCGCGCCACAGGTCGGGCCAGTATCCTTCGCTCATTATCTCAAGAGTCCTCCATATAAAAATCCTGCCGCAGTATACCGCATAAACTCTACTCCAGCCCCAAGCCAATGACTCTCACCGTTGCCCCGTCTAGAACGGGCACTCCACCAACGCTACGGTAATAACCAACTCTATGTCGTGGCCTGAAAACACCAAACGGATGGGGCGAAAGGTACCCGTATCATCAAAAAACCTTGATGTCTGACCAGATGGAAGGGGAAACTTGACCGTGAACGAGTCCTCAGTCTCCCGCCAGTACTCCGCGACTACGGCGCTGGGGGTCTCAAGTCCCGTCCGTCTATTCGGGTCCAGCTCGCTTGTGTCTACACCCGGAGCGATGACAACCGGGATCATCCGAAGGCCGGCTACAGAGTGCCCGGCTAACTCGCCAGGCCCCGCGAAGAGATACTCCCCCATCTGAAGCTCAGGTGTCAACTTCTTGAACCCAAAAGTGAAGTATCCGTCTGCCCACAGAATAGGGGTCCCGATCACCGAGATGGATCCCCCCGCATAGGAGAAAAAGGAGGCCGCGTCCACAGCGTTTCCAAGCTCCGAGACGAATACTCCGTCAGACAGCAATACGATTGGCGTAGGTGTTGGGCTTGGTATTGGAGTGGGTGTGGGTGTTGGAGTGGGTACAGGCGTGGGCGTGGATGTAGACGCGGGGGTAGGAGTTGGCGTAGGCGCAGGGATGGGCGTGGGCGTAGGGAGCGGAGACGGCGCAATTGTCGGGACTAGCGTAGGCGTGGGGGTTGGGGGAGCCGTGGGTATAAGGACAGGCACAGGCGTAGGCGTGGACGTAGGGACCGGTGTGGAGGTAGGAACCGACGTAGGAGTTGGCGTGTTTGTGGGCGTAGGCACAGGTACGACAGGTATAGATACCGGCTGAGCCGTAGACACAGAAGCGGATGTGGGAGTAGGTCCCGGGGAAACGGGAACGCCGCCTGTGGCGTCGCCGCCGTTCCTGGAAACCAGCCATCCCACCGCGAGGAACAGGACCACGGCAGCAGCCCCAATCAGGATGCCGACCGTCAGCAGGTTTCTGTTGGGCCGAGTATACAGCTCCTGATAAGTCCTCTCCTCCGCTTCTTCCCTGGCGCCGGTCTCAACGCCGTCACCCGCGGCTTCCTCCGCCTGCTCGCCCTGTGCAGCCTCCTGCTCAGCCCGCCGCCGGGCGTCCTCCGCCGCTCTTCTGGCCTCCTCCTGTACTCTCTCGGCGGCCCTCCTGGCCTCTTCACGTCTCGCCTCTTCTTCCCTCCTGACTCGCTCGGCCGCTTCCCTCTGCGCTCGCTCCCTTGCCTCTTGCTCAGCCTGCCGACGGGCGCGCTCTGCCGCCTCCCTCTGTGCTCGTTCCCTTGCCTGTTGTTCAGCCCTCTGTCGGGCGCGCTGTGCTGTCCCTTGTGCGGTTTGCCTGCTCTGTGCTCTGCCTAGAAGACTGCTATCGTAGCCAGCCCTGCTTTGAGAGTTCCTCAAAACTTCATAAGCAGCATTTATTCGTTGTATGCGCCTTGTCGCTCCGGGGCTCTTGTCACGGTCGGGGTGATATACCAGCGCCAGTCTTCTATAGGCGGTTCTTATAGCTGCTGCGCTGGCGTTCCTGGGCACGCCCAGAACTTCGTAATGAGTTGCGTCAGGATTTTCCAGGACGGCCCGTATTTCGGCGCTGCCCGCCCTGTCCCTGTAGTAGTTCCTCTCCGGCTCCCCCCATATATTCCCGCAAGAACCCTGCTGGCACTGCCAGATACCGTAGTTGACCAGGTAGCGCCAGGTGGTCTCCCTTCTGCATCTGGTGCAGTAATACTGGTCCGGCGTCATTCAATGTCCTTAAATGCTATTCGCAAGGCAAAAGGAAAGCGGCAGACCGGAGCCGCCTTGTTGCCTATGCGCTCAGCGCCTGCCGCCGTCCACTATACGGCCTGCTAGTGGTCAAGTCCACCTGCAAAGCGGGTTATTTTCATAAAAATTCCGCAGAGGACTAGGGGTATATCCCCCTCAGCCGTATGACCTCGGCAACCCGGCTGATTCCCAGGAGCAACGCTCCCTTGCGCATGGAGGTCCTCTTCTCCTTCGCCACCTCAACCACCTGGTCAAACGCCCTTGACATCACACGCTCCAGCCTGTCCTCCACCTCCTGGCCGTCCCAGAAGTAGTGTTGCCGGCCCTGCACCCACTCGAAGTATGAGGTCACGACCCCACCGGCGTTTGCCAGGATGTCCGGGATGACCTGCACACCCATGTCCTCCAGGATGCGGTCCGCAGCTGGAGTTATGGGCCCGTTGGCGCCTTCGACTATGGTCTTGGCCCGGACGCGGTCGGCGTTGGCTCCCGTCACCTGACCCTCGATGGCGGCCAGCACCAGGATGTCGCAGGGCATGGCAAGCAGGTCTTCGTTGGTCAGGTGGTCGACTCCCGGGTAGTCGATGAGGTCCATCCCGCTGTCTTTCCACTGCTTCAGCTTCTGGACGTCCGCTCCGTCCTTCGTGTAGCAGCCGCCGCTGCTGTCGGTGACGGCTGTCACCCTGCACCCCTGGGCCTCCAGAAGGCGCGCCGCATAGTAGCCGACGTTGCCCATCCCCTGCACTGCCACTGTCGCTCCGTCCAGCCCTCTGCCGCTTCTTGCCATCTCCTTGCCAGCGACGATCATGCACCCCCGGCCCGTGGCGTCCAGCCGGCCAAGTATGCCACCGATTCCCGTCGGCTTGCCCGTGACCACGCCCGGAACGGAGTACCCCGCGTTCATGCTGTAGGTGTCCATTATCCAGGCCATAATCTGCGGGTTGGTGTTCACGTCCGGGGCGGGGATGTCGCTCTCAGGGCCTATGAGCAGCGATATGTCCGTGGCGTATCGACGGGTGAGGCGCTCCAGCTCCGCCTGCGACAGGGTCTTGGGGTCGAAGGCCACACCGCCCTTCGCGCCGCCGTAGGGGATGTCTGTAACGGCGCACTTCCACGTCATCCACATGGCCAGGGCCCTCACCTCGTCCAGGCTCACCATGGGGTGGTAGCGGATGCCGCCCTTGGCCGGTCCCCGGGCCAGGTTGTGCTGTATCCTGTAGCCGGTGAACATCTGCACGTCGCCGTTGTCCATGCGAACGGGAAAGTTGACCGTAAGCTCCCGCTTGCACTTTCTGAGGTGGTCGGCGACGCTCTCCTCAAGGCCCAGCATCGCCGCTGCGTCGTTGAACTGCTCAATAGCCACGTCGTAGGCCGAAGCATCGTCGTGCGCTGTGCCATCGTCCCGCGTCACCTCTCTCAGCTTCTCCATCTACTCCCTCCTCTCTGCCTCTAACGGCCATTCGTGCGCCGCACGGCTCTACCCGAATATCTCCATCCACACAGGCCCCTCAATTCCAGTCTAGCAACCGGCGCCCGACCTGTACAATTTGCGGTCCAACGCCAGGGAGGGCCGTTTCTTCCGAATAAAGACTACGAGGGCCTCGCCTGAGACGAGACCCTCGCGTTTCCATCATGGAAATGGGCGGATTCTAGGTCTGTTTGCGCTCGAAGTCCTCTAGGTCCAGGCCTCCAATGAACTCCTTGAAGGCCGAGAGCCTCTGCAGCTCCTCCTCGCTCATCTTCGCAGCCGCCGCCTCCTCCGTCTCGCCTCCGATTACCGGCTTGCCAGTCTCCTTGTCCAGGGCCACGCCCGCCTTCTCCAGCACCGTTTCTTCAACGTATATGGGCACCTTGACCCGCACGGCAAGGGCTATGGCGTCGCTGGGGCGGGAGTCCACCTCCAGGTTGTCGCCGTTGCACTGGATGAGAATCTTGGCGTAGAAGGTGTCGTTCATCAGGTCTGACACCACAATGTGGGAGACGGAGCCGCCCAGGGAGGTGATAACCAGGTTCAGCAGATCGTGGGTCAGTGGGCGCGGGACCGACACGTCCTGAAGCTTCACGGCAATCGAGTCGGCCTCTGCCGGGCCAATCCAAATGGGGAGGTACCTGTCGGAGGACTTCTCCTTCAGGATCACCACTCTTTGATAGTTCATCAGGCTAACCCGGATGCTATCTATCAGCATTTCTTGCATCTGAGATAATCTCCTTCCCGTTTGCCCCCCGTTTGCCCTTAGTGCGATTCTACGACCAGCCCTATGAAGGTGTCAACGACCCCAGAGCCTGCCGGACGCCCCGCGGCGTTGACTTTCGCACGTGCGCTCTCGATAATCGAATTATGAGGTTTCTTGCCCTGGCCGTGGCCCTGCTGCTCCTGCTGATGGCCTGCACCCAGGCCCAACCCACCGAGACGCCAGCCCCCACCCCCAGCCCCACGCCCCCTCCTGCGACCGCCGTTGCCACTACCGAGCCGACGCCTGCGCCAATCCTCTCCCCTTCTCCTACCGCTGCCGCCACTAAAGCGCCAACACACACGCCCGCTCCAACCTCGACGCACACCCCTGCCCCACCTTCCGAGCCCCTGGACTACCCTGTTCTGGGTCCTGTCTACAGTCCAATACTGATGGGTACGGCAGACGTGAGGGGGCTGGACCCCACTGAAGCGGTTGTGCCCCAGCTCCTGACCAGGGAGGAGCTGGCAGACTATCTGATTAAGGACCTGGAAGGAAACCTGGAGGATATCCGCAATGCCCAGGAGGTCTTCAAAATCCTGGAGCTGATACCCAGGAATGCCGACCTGTATCAGATGTATCTGGACCTCTATGGGGAGCAGGTAGCGGGGTTCTACGATTCGGAGACGGAGGAGTTGTACCTGGTGGTGGATGAGGCGGGAGGGGAAATCTCCGTCCTGGACGAGATAACCCTGGCCCACGAGTTTGTCCACGCAATTCAGCAGCAGCACTTCGACATACAGGCTCTGCTGGAGTCTGCTGAGGACAACTCGGATGCAAGATCAGCGGTGGTGGCCCTGGTGGAAGGGGACGCCTCGGCGGTCCAGTTCCGGTACATGTTCTCCCGGTTCAGCCGTGAGCAGCAGATGGAGGCGCTGAGGGGCAACGGCGGAGGGGGTACTTCCGCTTTCGACAAAACTCCCTACGTCCTTCAGCAAAGCCTTACGTTCCCCTATGTTGAGGGCTTTGACTTTGTCACGGCGCTGCTATCGTCGTCCGGATGGGACGCCGTCAACGCCGCATACGACGACCCGCCCGACTCCACAGAGCAGATTCTGCATCCTGAGAAGTACGTCGCCGGAGAAGCGCCTATACAGGTCACCATCCCGGACGTTGCGGCCGCCCTGGGCGAAGGCTGGGAGAACGCCTACAGCAACGTGCTTGGGGAGTTCTTCCTCAAGACCTACCTCGAGACGCGCACCCGAAACAGGACCGCCGCCGATGCCGCCGCGGGCTGGGGAGGCGACGGCTTTACGCTGCTGAGAGGCCCAGATGACGAATATACCCTGGTCAGCCTTCTGGTGTGGGACACCCGGCAAGACGCCAGGGAGTTCTTCGACGCCATGACGGCCTCCGACAGCGTTTCAAGCGAGGACTTCCTGGGCTTGGAGGACAATCGAATGCTGTGGGTCATCTCCCCTGACCGGGAGGTTACGGAGCAAATACGCGCCCTGTGGTCGGAGTTCTGATGTACAATCTCCGCATCATATGCGTAGATTATAGGCCTTAATCACCGCATTCTTCAAGAGCGGAGGATTCACGCGGTCAGTGTGTGGACAGCCCGCGTGTCGCCTGCTATAATCCCACTGCTAAGCTAGGAGTTGTACGCCCTTGAATATAGCATCCGACACCAAAGCTGCCGCCACCGACCCTGGCAAGCAGGTCTCAGTAGACAGCCTGAAGAGCGCCGCCACAGAGATGCGGCGGGACATACTGAACACCATAGCCGAGGCGGGCAGCGGGCACCCAGGCGGGTCTCTCTCAGCCGTTGAACTGCTGACATCCCTCTACTACACGGAGCTCCGCCACGACCCGTCAGACCCGGACTGGCCGGACAGGGACAAGTTCATCCTCAGCAAGGCCCACGCATGCCCCGTGCTCTACGTTGTCCTGGCCCACTGCGGCTACTTCCCCAAGGAGGAGCTTAAGACCTTCCGCAAAATCAACAGCCGTCTCCAGGGCCACGCCCACACGACAACGCCCGGCGTGGAGATGTCCGGCGGCTCCCTGGGACAGGGCCTCTCCTTTGGAGTGGGCGCGGCAATCGCAGCCAAGCTGGATGGCCGCAGTTCAAAGGTGTTCGTGATGCTTGGCGACGGCGAGTGCGACGAGGGCCAGATATGGGAGGCGGCCATGTCGGCGTCCCACTACCGCTTGGACAACCTGGTCGCCATCGTGGACAGGAACGGCATCCAGAACGACCGCTTCACCAGCGAGGTGATGAACCTGGAGCCTCTGCCGGACAAGTGGCGCTCCTTCGGCTGGCACACCATCGAGATCGACGGGCACAGCTTCCCGGACGTCCTGGGCGCTCTGGAGGAGACCCGGTCGGTCAAGGACAAGCCGGTCGTCATCATTGCGGCCACGGTCAAGGGCAAGGGCGTCAGCTTCATGGAGAACAACCCCGACTACCACGGCAGGGCTCCCAACGCCGAGCAGCTTGAGCAGGCCCTCAAGGAGCTGGCGGGCTAGCCGCCACAGACATGACCACCGCCTCTACCAGGGAGACCTACGGCAGGACCCTTGTGGAAATGGGCAGGGAGAACCCCAACATTGTGGTGCTGGGGGGCGACCTCAACAAGTCCACCGTTATAAACCTCTTTGCTGAGGCATTTCCGGACCGCTTCTTTGACCTTGGCCCCGCCGAGCAGAACATGATGAGCGTGGCCGCGGGCCTGGCAAGCTCCGGCAAGACGGTCTTTGCCAGCACCTTTGCGGTCTTTGGCAGCGGCCGCCCCTACGACCAGATTCGCATCGGCATATCCCAGGCCAAGCTCAACGTGAAGATTGTGGTGACCCACGCAGGCATCACCACCGGCGAGGACGGGATGTCGGCCCACGGCATTGAGGACCTTTCCCTGATGTGCGCGCTGCCCAGCTTCACTGTCATAGTGCCCGCGGACGGCCCTGAGACGGAGCTGGCCGTGCGGAAGGCCGCCGAGAGCTACGGCCCCTTCTACATCCGCCTCTCCAGGCCGGCTACGCCCGTTGTCCACGAAGGCGATTACGAGTTCAAGATCGGGCAGGCGGAGCTTATGCGAGAGGGCGGCGACGCCACGATCATCGCCTGCGGCACTATGGTGAAGACCGCCCTGACCGCCGCAGAGAGCCTGGCCGCTGAGGGCATCCAGTGCCGCGTGCTCAACATGGCAACCCTGCAACCCATTGACGCCGAGGCCATCGCCAAGGCCGCACGGGAGACCGGGGCCATTGTCACGGCGGAGGAGCACCTGCGCCACGGCGGGCTTGGTAGCATCGTGGGTCAGACGCTTGGCGAGAGCTGCCCGGCGCCCCTGCGCATGGTGACCCTGGACAGGTACGCGGAGTCGGGCAACCCCGACCAGCTCATCGAGAAGTACGGCCTTGCTCCGGCAAACGTCGTTGAGGCGGTGCGGCAGGCGGTCCAGCACAAGGCGCAACTCTCGGCCAACGGCAGGTCTTCCTCCTAACACGCTCGCCCGGGACGCAAATGGCACAGCCTACCATCCAGGAAGCCGACCGCCCCGGGGACGGACGCGCCTCCACAAGAGCCAAGGTAGCCGTCGTCTATACACGTCCTGAGACGGTGCTGGAGGACATCGGCAAAGCCATGCGCCTCGCCGACTACCAGTCCCACCTGCCCATCGACATACCCACGCTGCTGAAGATAAACATCTCCTGGCAGCACTACTACCCCGCCTGCTCGACTACGCCGTGGCAGCTTGAGGGCGTCATCAATGCCCTCCACCAGGACGGCTACAGCGACCTCATCGCAGCCCACAACGGCACCGTCGTGGTGGACTCATTCGAGGGGGAGATTCGCAACAAGCAGAAGCCCGTGCAGGACAAGTACAACCTGCCCAACGTGCACCTGGACGTGCCGCCCAACCGGTGGATTCCATACCAGCCCAAGGGCGAGATGATGGCGCTGGACGAGATATTCCCGGAGGGCCTCGCCATCCCGGAGATATTTCCTGGTAAGAACGTGGTGCACCTGCCCACCATGAAGACCCACGTCTTCACCACCATGACCGGCGCAATGAAGAACGCCTTTGGCGGGCTGCTGAACCGCAAGCGCCACTGGACCCACTCAGTCATCCACGAGACCCTGGTGGACCTGCTGACCATCCAGAAGGAGATTCACCCGGGCGTCTTTGCCGTAATGGACGGCACCTTTGCGGGCGACGGCCCCGGGCCCCGGGCGATGCGCTGGCATGAGAAGAACGTCTTCCTTGCAAGCGCAGACCAGGTGGCCATCGACGCGGTGGCGGCCAAGATGATGGGCTTCGACCCCATGTCCATCAAGTTCATCCGGCTGGCCCACGAGCGCGGCCTGGGCTGCGGCGACCCGTCCCAGATAGAGACCGTCGGGGAGGACATCTCCGGCGTGGACTGGCGCTTCGAGGGCAGCGGCAACACCTTCGCCAGCCGCGGCCAGAAGCTCATCTACTGGGGCCCCCTCAAGCCCCTGGAGAACATCCTGCTCAGGTCTCCCATTGCGCCTTGGGCCTTCGTCGCCTCCAACCTCTACCACAACTCCTACTGGCTCCGCTTCATCGGCAACCGCCGGGTGAAGGCCGCCATGAAGACCGGCTGGGGCCGCCTCTTCCAGCAGTACTAGGCCGACCCGTGAGCGACTCGACGCCGTCCATAACCACCCTGATCTTCGACTTCGACGACACGCTGGTCAACTCCTACGCCGCCCGGCTTGACGCCCTACAGCGCGTGTTCACGGCCGCGGGCATCCACGACCCGACCGCCGAGGCGTTCTTCCGCGACATGGACGGCCGCCAGCTTCAGGACGCCCTGCGCCCCCTGGAGGATCGCGAGGGCCTGCAGCCCGATGAGCTTTTCCAGAGCTATCGCCGTACCTACTGGACCAAGAAGGCAGGGCTGATATCCCTCTTCCCAGGTGTGTTCCAAGTGCTTGAGGAGCTCCGCGCCCGTGAGTTCAAGCTCGGCATCCTCACCCAGAAGGGGTGGGTGTTCGAGGTCGAAGGTCGGCCGGTCGGAGCGTCCCAGGAGCTTGTGGAGGTGGGCGCGAGGGACTTCTTCTCCGTAGGCGTGGGATTCGAGAGCGTGACCAACCACAAGCCCCACCCGGAGGGCGTGCTCCTGGCGCTGGAGGGCTTGGGAGCCGAGCCAAGCCAGTGCATCGTGGTCGGAGACACCCCCGCAGACATGGGCGCGGCGCAGGCGGCCGGCTGCTGGAGCTGCCTTGCGACCTGGGGCATCCCCGCGGCCAACAGCAGCCACGCCCAGGCAAAGGCTGACTTTGTCATTGACAGGCCGGAGGCCCTGCTGGAGCTGCCCATACTCCGGTAGAACACACCCGTCTCCTCCCAAGGATACTCTGAGCAAGTTAGAAACAAGGCTATTCCGCCTAATGACACCTTCACCACCATTCCTGCGGAGGCAGGAATCCAGGAATGGCGGGGATGGATCGGATTTATTCAGGGATTTCCCAAAGTATAAGGCGCGGGGCGATATATGGCATAATAGCCATGCCATGCCCTCAGAGACAAAGACGTACGACGCCAGGGCCAAGAAAGCGGTCAAGAGCCTGGCCGTCGAGCTGGGCTTCGACCTTGTGGGCATCACCTCCGCGGAGCCGTTCCAGGAGGCCGAGGAGATAACCCTTGAAAGGGTCCGCGACGGCCTTATGGACGGTCTCCCCTGGTTCCACGAGGCCCGGGTGAAGCGCGGCTGCAACCCCCAGGAGATTCTGCCCGGCGCACGCTCCATCATCGCCGTGGCCATGAGCTACATGGCGGAAGACCCGCCCCAGGAAAGCGACTCCCCTACCCTGCGGGGCAAAGTCGCCCGCTACGCCTGGGGCCAGGACTACCACAAGGTCATGGAGCGCCGCCTGAAGCTGCTGGCGCAGAGGCTATCGGAGCGCCTGGAGCAGCCCGTGCAAGCCAAAATCTACGTGGACACCGGCCCCATGCTGGACAGGGCCGTCGCGGAGCGCGCGGGCATTGGCTGGTTTGGCAAGAACACCAACGTCCTCACCCGCAGTCACGGCTCATGGGTGTTCCTGGGCCAGATCATCACCGACCTTGAGCTTGAGCCGGACGCGCCGTCCAGGAAGACCTGCGGCCAGTGCCGTATCTGCATCGACGAGTGCCCCACGGGCGCAATTATCGCTCCCTACGTCCTGGACAATACCAAGTGCATATCCTACCTGACCATAGAGCTGCGCGGCTCCGTGCCAAGACACCTGCGGTCGCTGGTGGGCGACTGGGTTTTCGGCTGCGACATCTGCCAGGACGTGTGCCCCGTGAACCGCAAGGCCCAGCCCACCCGGGAGCCGGCCTTCCAGACGGGGGAGCACGGCTTTACGGCCCTGGAGCTGCTGCCCCTGCTCAAGATAACGGAGGAGGAGTTCAGGGAGCGGTTCGCCAACAGCCCCGTCAAGCGGGCCAAGCGCGCCGGGATGCTGCGCAACGTGTGCGTGGCCCTGGGCAACATCGGCGATACCGCCGCCGTGCCCGCCCTGGTCGAGGCGCTGGGCCACGAACTGCCCCTGGTTCGCGGCCACGCGGCCTGGGCCTTGGGCGCAATTGGCGGACCGGAGGCTGAGGCAGCGCTGAGGGAGGCCCTGGCCTTGGAGACAAACGCGGAAGTCATGGGAGAGATTACAGAGGCGTTGTCGCCCCCATCCTGACCTTCCCCCGCAAGCGAGGGAAGGGATTCGCGGCACTCTCCCCTAGTCTATCCCCAGCTCCTCCTTCACCTCTCTCACGGCGTCGCTGATGACCTGGAGCTTGGCAATGGACTCGTCCACCATGCGCGTCTTGAGCCCACAGTCGGGGTCGATGTACAGACGCTCCGGGGTGAGCACCTCCAGCCCCATCTTGATTCCCGCCTTCACCTTGTCCAGCGGCTCAATGACGTGGTTGTGAACGTCCACAACGCCCATCGCCAGGTACTTGTCAAAGGACGGGTAGTCCCGTATCAGGTCAAGGAAGTCGAAGTCGCTGTTGGTCATCTCCATGTCCAGCATGTCCACCGGGAAGGTGGCCAGGTGCGGGAAGACCTTGGCGAAGTCGCCGTAGCAGATGTGGGTGATGGTGAAGGCGTCCAGCCCGTCGGTGACGACGGCGAAGGCCTTGGCCGCAATCTCCATCTCCTCCGGCCTGACGGACAGCGCCGGCTCGTCGATCTGGATGTACTTGCAGCCCGCCTTGGCCAGGTCCATCGCCTCATCGTGGACGGCCCTGGCGGTGTCCATGATGAAGGCCTCCCTGGTGGGATAATACTCGTTGAAAGACCAGTCCACGATGGTGTACGGCCCGGTGAGCATCCCCTTCACCGGCTTGTCCGTGAGGCTCTGGGCGTACTTCCACCAGTCAACGGTCATGGGACTGGCTCTGCCGATGGGGCCGGTGGCGATGGGCTTGCGATAGTAGCGATTGCCGTAGGATCGCACAAGGCCGCTGTTGGTGAAGCCCTCCATGTTCTCGGCGAAGTAGGCCACCATGTCGCCCCGGTACATCTCTCCGTCCACCATGACGTCCATCCCCACGTCCTCCTGCACCCGGATCCAGTAGGCCGTGGCCTGCTTCTCCAACTCCTCCAACTCCCCGGACGATATTTCGCCCCTCAGAAGCTGGCTGCGCGCCCTTGTGATGTAGTCCGGCTTGGGGTAGCTCCCGACTGCCGTGGTCAGTAGTTTATCGCTCATGACAACTCCTCCTGGGCCTTTTTTGCGCCTTCCACCAATCGGACCAGCTTGGCTCTTGCGTTGGGTCTGGGCAGGAAGTCCAGCCCGCAGCTTGGGTTGACGTGCAGGCGATCCGTCGAAACCGACGCGCTCAGACGCTTGATGCTCTCAGCTATCTCCTCCATCGTCTCCAGACGGGTGTTGCGGGCGTCCATGATTCCGGCGCCCAGCATCTTCTCCTGTGGCAGGTCGCCGATGAGGTCGTAGTTTCCCTGCCCCATCACAAAGTCAAGGCCGATTATGTTGACGGGCAGGCTGAACAGCCGGCTGTGGACACCCGACGCGTCTCCGAATATGGTGCACACGCCGGTGGTGGCGGTGACGCCGTCGGTCACGCCCTCAATGGCCTCTGCGAACAGGTCTATGTCCTCCTTGTGCTTGAGGATGGACGGCTCATCGAACTGGATCACGGAAGCGCCCGCGGCCTGTAGGGCCTTGGCCTCCCGGTTCAGGATGGGCACCAGGTCCATCACAAGGGAGCGGAGGTCATCGTAGCAGCCCAACTGCGACAGGCGCGCCAGGCTGTAGGGCCCCGTGACAACGGCCTTGACGGGCCGGGCGCTGTTCGCGACTGCAAACTCGTAGTCCTTCACCGTGATGGCGCCGTTGGACGCCAGTTTCTTCTCCGGTATCGGATGTCGGTAGTAGGTGTTGGTGTCAAAGTACCGGATAAGGCCGTTGACCATGAAACCCTGTATGCCGCGCGCAAAGTACGTCTGGCCGTCGTCCCATCGGATCTGGCCGTCCGTGACCAGGTCCAGCCCGGCTTCCACCTGGTCCTGTATAACCTCCCTGGTCACCTCATCCTCCACTCGCTTCAGCTCCTCCAGAGTGATACGGCTCTCATCGAAACGGGAGATGGCTGCGCGGAGGCTGGGGGCTTTGGCGTCCGGGGAGATTTTGGGATAGTTCCCCACCATAGTAGTAATCAATCCAGCTTCTCCTTAGTTACTGAAGATTCCGGTGGATCAAGTCCGGCGCACGTGCCCGATTTGGGCGCGTGGCTAGCTCACGTTGTACGATTCTACTGAAAAAGCAGTCGGGTGCAGCCTGAAGCTCATCCCGAGCACGAGCAGAATCCGTTTCCTGTTCTGTGGTTTCCCCGCACGAGCAAGGGAAACGTCTGCCGAATGCCCCTAGATACTAACACGGCACGGCGAATGAGTCAACGCGGGGATGGGATGGAGAAAGGTATGAAACCAAGGAAAGACTGGCAAGGACTGGTTCTTCCTGTAAATGGCTATAGGGAGTAAACGGAAATAAGTTATAGATTAGTGAGTGTCGTTATTCTAGCGTCAATGGCCGTGAGGATGGGTGGTGGGATCCTTCCTGGTCGTACGAGATATTGACTCAGTAGCTCCGCCTCATCGTATGACGCGAAGCAATCAACTTTTCCTCTGAGATAAGGGGAAAGATACTGAATCGAAGGTGGAACCCCTTTAGCGACGGAGAACTGATAAACGTACTTCAGATTGTCCTTGAGATATCCAACTACTGGAAGGAAATCAGCATCTCCACTGACTAGAATGGCGACATCGTAATGTGGCATCTTAGCAATCATGTCTACAGCGATTCCAGTATCAACTCCCTTTTCGCCTACCTGAACACCTCGATAGGATATCTCCCCATTAACTTCTTGCACAATACTATGCGCACGCAACGGATGCACTTGGTATTGCCCTACATATCTGAACTCCAAAAAGTCCGTTTGTCTCTGGATATTCTCAAAGACTTCCTCTCTTAATCGCTCGAAATAGTTGCGCTCTGTTCTGTACCAGTTGCTGGCCAGTTCAATCACTTTCTCTGTCGTAAGTCCTTCAATCTCTGGATGGGCTTCTACCACGCGTTGTGCAAGATTTCTTCTATCCTGGTCCGAAGCGGGCCACGGAGAAATGCTCTCCGCATGATACCAATGAACACGTAGCAGTTGATGTTGCCAACCTGTTATTTGGTCGAACTTGGCTATGACGCCCGCGTAGAACCGCTTCCAGTCAAAATGACGCTCCTCAAGTCTATATCGTTGACCGCCGGGGGAGGACGCAAAAGAAAAATCCCTAAGATTTCCGCGAAAATTCGCCCCATCGACAAATATCGCTGTTCTTAGGGACATCAGGAAACCCTCTGTAAATTAGAAGGGGGGCCTATTCGGCCCCCAAACCCCATAACGGGATAATCACATACGCGGCATACTCTACCGCCGCAACTACAATTTAGACAATTTTTGGAATCGTGTCAAGGGACTGTTTTCTTCTAGACGCAAATCATTCACCAACTATTCAGCGCAGCCAAAGGGTGAGAACCACCCACGGGCTCAGCTAGCAGCCCTGCCGGCTACTACTATGGTACAAAGGTACAAACTTGAGACATACTTGTCAACGAGTAGAGGCACGCTAGTCATAGTTGGCAATAAACTTCCCCTTGAGCCACTCCAGCGCCACGCCGATGGCCGCTGTCCTCAGCCTTAACTCTACAACGTCAGTTCAGGCGCGGGGATGAGCTTGTGGTGAGTTGTATCGGCAATCAGGCGGAATATCTGCAGCGTAACCGCTCCCAGGAGAATCCGCTCATCCGGGCCGAAGATAACGGGGCTGGGATGCTCTTCAGACCCAATCCGGACCCACACGTCTCCAATTGGCAGCTTCTGCTTGCGGCCGTCCACAAGGGTAAACTCCCTCTCCATGGTGGGCGCAACTTCCAACTTGCGCAGCAGCTTGGCTGGCAGCATCGAGTACACGGCTCGCGTGCCTACCAGGGCCGTCACCTCCTCAAAGGGGCCCTCCTCGCACCGCGCAACTGCAATGCTCTCGCTAAAAATGCCCACGGCAAATAGCCTCCCTGCGTTTCACTCTCTCCGCCTATTATAAGCCCATCATCTCCCCTCTATAAACTTCCCCTTCAGCCACTCCAGCGCCACGCCGATGGCCGCGGCCTCGCTGCGGAAGCGATGGCCCACTCCCGGCAGCATCTGCATCTCCTTGCCCTCCCCGGCCCGCTCGTAGAGCGCGTAGACGCTGTCCGGCGACACCACGTCATCGGCGTCTCCGTGGAGCAGCAGAAGGGGCCGCGGAGCCACCTTGCCAATCCACTCCGACGGGCTGAGGGCCACGCCCTCGTTGGCCCACTCCTCAAGGTTGGGCGGAAAGTCGGAGTCGCGGATAATGCCCATGGCCCTCATCCGCTCGACGGCCTCGGCAGGCTCAGCACGGGGCCTGGAGGCCGCCGGGCCCGCAAAGGAGACCAGGCCGGCAACCTCCGGGCGGTTGGCCGTCGTGTATATGGCGATGGTGGCCCCCATGCTGGAGCCAAGCAGTATCACCCTGGCCGGGTCAACCTCCGGCCTCCCGATAATCCAGGACACCACCGCGTCCGCGTCCTGCGCCCAGCCAAGGGCGTGGAAGTCCCCGCCGCTGTCGCCGGTGCCGCGGAAGTTGAATATCAGGGTGGCAAAGCCCTCCCAAGCGCACCACTCGGCCAGCCCGGGGTACTCAAGGCCCTCCTCTGCCGGAGCCGCGTCCGACGCGCCGGGGTCGGGGCGCGGGCCCGCGGGCATCCCGTGGCATATGACCAGCGCCGGGTGCGGCCCCTCACCGGGTGGCACGAAAAGGGTCGCGGCCAGGGGTATGCCGCCGCTGTCCAGCCTGTAGTCCTGTCTCGTGACCAAGGTCTCCTCCTTGGGGGATAAGACACCCCCATCTCGTTCCTCCCCCTTCGAGGGGGAAGAGGTCTTATGATGGCAGATTTGCCCAATTATAACATCGGCTGAGACGGCGGCCCTCGCGGTTTCCCGATTGGGCGTGGTAGCGTATAATCTATCCAGCCCAACTAGGGAGGAAGGACAGATCACATGACCACAGTCTCAGCCTATAGATTGCCCACCAACGTCCGCCCGGTGAAGTACGACCTCACCCTGACCCCGGACCTGAGCGCCTTCACCTTCGCCGGTGAGGAGACCATCAGCATAGAGGTGGACGAGGCCGTATCCAGCATCGCCGTCAACGCCATTGAGCTTGACATCCTGGATGTCCAGGCGACCCTGGCGGACGGCACGACGCTCACGGCCCAGAGCATCACGCTTGACGAGGAGATGGAGACCGCCACCTTCGCCTTTGGCCGGGACATCCCGCCCGGTAATGCGTCCCTCTACATCCGATTTAACGGCACCCTGAACGACCAGCTTCGGGGCTTCTACCGCAGCCAGTACACAGACCCCGAGGGCCAGCAGCGATACCTCGCCACAACCCAGTTTGAGGCCACCGACGCCCGCCGCGCCTTCCCCTGCTGGGACGACCCCGCGGTCAAGGCCACCTTCGACGTGACGCTGGTTGTCCCCTCGGACCTGGTCGCCATCTCCAACACGATGATAGTCAGCGAGACGCCCGCGGCCGGCGGCGCAAAGACCGTCCGCTTCGGCGAGTCGCCAAAGATGTCCACCTACCTGCTGGCGTTCATCGTCGGGGACTTCGCATCGGTGGAGGAGCGAGCGCCCAATGGGACGCTGATCAGGGTCTGGGCCACCCGCGGCAAGGAGGAGCAGGGGCGCTTCGCAGTGGAGAACGCCGTGGGGCTGCTCAACTACTTCAACAGCTACTTCGACATCCCATACCCGCTTGAGAAGCTGGACCACATAGCCGTGCCGGACTTCGCGGCGGGCGCAATGGAGAACTGGGGCGCAATCACCTACCGGGAGACCGCCCTGCTCTTCGACCCGGAGAACTCCTCGGCGGCGACCAAGCAGCGAATCATGGAGGTGGTGTCCCACGAGATGGCCCACATGTGGTTCGGCGACCTGGTGACGATGGAGTGGTGGGACGACCTGTGGCTCAACGAGAGCTTTGCCTCCTGGATGGGCGACAAGGCCGTCGACCACCAGTTCCCGGAGTGGAACATGTGGACGCAGTTCGTCTTCCAGGACACCAACTCCGGGCTGAGCCTGGACGGGCTGCGCAACTCCCACCCCATTGAGGCACGAGTTGAGAATCCCGCCCAGATCCGGGAGCTATTCGACGCTATCAGCTACAGCAAGGGCGGCGCTACCCTGAGAATGCTGGAGAACTTCCTGGGCGAGGAGACCTTCCGCCAGGGGCTGCACGGCTACCTCTCCGCCAACCAGTACGCCAACGCCCGCACGGAGGACCTGTGGGCAGCCCTGGAGGAGGCGTCCGGCCAGCCCGTGACCGCCATAATGAACACCTGGGTCAAGCAGATGGGCTACCCCGTGCTCCAGACGGACACCCGCGCGCACGAAGGAGCGAGGCGCGTTGGTCTCACCCAGCGCCGGTTCCTCTACGACCACCTGCTGGACGAGAGCGAAGCAGACCCCACTCTCTGGCAGGTGCCGGTCAGCGTCGGCAAGGCAGGTTCGGACGACAGGATATCCCTGCTGATGGAACAGCGGGACGCCGACGTGGAGCTGGACAAGGACGCCGGATCCGGCGGATGGGTGAAGGCCAACGCCGGGCAGACCGGGTTCTACCGGGTGAACTACTCGACGGAGGGCTGGAACAGGTTGCAGGGAGCGGTGGAGAGGCTGGAGCTTCCGGCCGTCGACCGGCTGGGTCTCCAGAACGACGCCTACGCCCTGGTGCGCGCAGGCTTCCTCCCGGCAACCCAGTTCCTGTCGCTGGCAGAGGCGTACAAGGTGGAGTCGGACGCCTCCGTCTGGAGCGACCTGTCTACCAACCTTCGCGGCATGGAGAACCTGCTCTTTGACGAGCCGTGCATCGACCGGTACCAGGCGTACGCCAGGGGGCTGTACGAGCGCATCGCCGGGCAGGTGGGCTGGGACGCAGGGCCGGATGAGGGCCACCTGGACTCCCTGCGCCGCGGCGTCGTGCTGGGGCAGTTCGGTGGCTACGGAGACCCCGGGACAATCGCAGAGGCCAAGGGCCGCTTCGGCCGGTACCTGGACGACCAGTCATCGCTGCACCCGGACCTGAAGGGCGTGGTCTACGGCCTGGTGGCCCAGGAGGGTGACGAGTCCACATACGACACCATGTGGAGGCTTGAGCGTGAAGCTGACCTCCACGAGGAGCGCATGCGCCTGCTGGGCGCGCTGACCAGGTTCCAGAGCAGAGAGCTCCTATCGGACATGCTTGAGCGCTCCCTCTCGGACGAGGTGCGCTCCCAGGACACCGTGCTGGTGGTGGTCTCCCTGGCGGGCAACCGCTACGGGAAGGACCTGGCGTGGGAGTTCATAAAGGAGAACTGGGAGGAGTTCGACCGGCGGTACGGGCGCGGCGGATTCGCCATCATGCGGCTCGTCGGGATAACCGGCTCCTTCACCGATCCGGAGCGCGCCAAGGACGTGGAGGACTTCTTCGAGAGCCACCCGGCGCCGTCGGCTGCAAGGACCATCCAGCAGTCGCTGGAGCGCATACGGCTGAACGCGACCTGGCTGGAGCGGAACCGGGAGGGCGTTGCGGGTTGGCTCGCAGCAAAGGCTTAAGGAAGGGGAATTATATCCTTGTGTACACTGCCTACAGGATATTCAGCCAGCCTATGAGATGACCAAGGATGAATATCAAGACACCGACAATTGCAGCGATGATCTGACAAGCAAGCAAGATCAGGAAACAGGTGCGGAGTGCCTGTAGCGGGCTGAGTTCAGGGTTGCCGTCGTCGTCCATTAGAGAAACCGTGCCAGGAATGCAGATAGGCCGATAGCGATTAGCCCGCCGCCGAATCCAGCACGTAGACTCAGGCGGGCGTCGAAGGCTGGGGGCATATCGGAAGTCGCCACTAACACAGCCCCAATGCCGACGGAGACAAAAGCGATAATGGTAAGAACGGTCTGTTCGGTCATGTGGTTCATTGACGAGGGCAGACGGGGGCGCGAGTATGGCGGGAGGGGGCGGAGCTTGATGGTCAGGCGTCGGTGTTGGCAGCACCGAATAAGCGGGTTCGATTCCCGTCGGGTGCACACCCTACAAAGTACGTCGCATACTTTATAAGCAGGCGTACAGAATGTCAAGTGTTAGGCTGTCAAGTGGAATGTACACAAAGATATAATTCCCTTAAGAATAGTACAAACGGGGGAGTTCAACTCGTCAGACGCGTGGCAGGAAAGGCGTTCATGATTGAGAGAAAGGCGGACCATCTATGAAAGGCAACGCGGCAATTGCGAATATTCTGAAGATGGAAGGCACCGAGTATCTCTTCTGCTACCCGGCCAATACCCTTATAGAAGACTGCGCCATAGCCGGGATCAAGCCCATCATGTCCAGGACCGAGCGCACCACGGTAAACATGGCCGATGGTTACACCAAGGTGACCAACGGACGCCCTAACGGGGTTGTGGTCACTCAGTCAGGTCCGGGTATTGAGAACGCCTTTGGCGGGGTGGCCCATGCCTACGCGGAGTCGGTCCCCATCCTCATAATCCCGGGCGCAGCGAGTCGCAGCCGGTCGGGCCAGCCGCCGGATTTTGGCGCAGTCGAGAACTACAGGGGAGTGACCAAGTGGGTCTCCCAAGTCAACCAGGCGCCCAGAATCCCTGAGATGATGCGGCGGGCATATACACTTCTCCGATCCGGCAGGCCGGGCCCTGTGGTGCTGGAGGTGCCGGGAGACGTGGGGCAGGAGGAGATAGCCGAAGAGGCTTTCAGCTACAGGTCGGTCAAGGGAGCCAGAAGCGCCGGAGATCCCGCAGACGTAACCGATGCCGTCCGGGCCCTCCTGGCCGCCAGGAACCCTGTGATCTTCGCGGGCCAGGGGGTCCTCTGGGCTGAAGCCTCCGCCCAGTTGCAGGAGTTCGCAGAGCTCGCCAATGTTCCCGTCATGACCACCAACACCGGGAAAAGCGCTTTCCCGGAGGACCATCCACTGGCTCTCGGAGCCGGTGGCGGCACAATGACCAGAATGGCGCGCCATTTCCTGGACAGGGCCGACCTGGTTTTCGGTATCGGCGCCAGCTTCACAACCAACCTGGCGTCCGTCGGCATTCCCCCTGGGAAGACCCTCATCCAATGCACCGTCGATGAGAAGGACTTCAACAAGGAGCAGCAACTACATCACGCTATCAAGGGAGACGCACGGCTGGTGCTCACCCAGCTCATCGACGAGGTCCGTAAGCAGACCGGGGCAGATGGACGCAAGGGCGACAGCAGGGTCGCCGACGAAGTGAAGAAGGTCAAGGATGAGTGGCTGGAGCAGTGGATGCCCCTGCTAACCTCCGACGAGACCCCGATAAACCCCTATCGGGTTATATGGGATTTCATGCACGCGGTGGACCGGGACAAGACCATCCTCACTCATGATTCCGGCCACCCCAGAGACCAGACCATCCCCTTCTATCGGCCCACTGTTCCTAGAGGATACCTGGGCTGGGGGAACTCAAGCCAGCTGGGCTACTCCCTGGGACTCTCCATGGGAGCCAAGCTGGCCGCTCCCGACAAGCTGGTTGCGACTATCATGGGTGACGCGGCAATTGGAATGTGCGGCATGGATATTGAGACGGCTTCCAGACACCAGATCCCTGTACTAATGCTGGTGTTGAATAACCACGTCCTCAGTGGCTACTCTCGAAACTATCCGGTGGCGGCTGAGCTCTACGGATTCACCGAGCTCTACGGCGAGTACGCCAACGTGGCCAAGGCCCTGGGCGCTTATGGTGAGAGGGTGGAAGATCCCAGGGAGATAGTCCCGGCCATACGGCGCGCGGAGGAGGCAATGGCAAGCGGTAAACCGGCGCTCCTGGAGTTTATGACCAAGGAAGAGAACACCCTGGCCCGATACCCTACCGCTGTTAACTAGAGGGAAGCCCAAAGGCTCTGACCACAACCCAACCTTGGCTATTGCCCTTTAGCGAGGCCGTGTTATAATATTCACAGCCTAAGAGAGGATGTGCCATGCAAGATTTCGAATATGTAGCGCCTACCACCCTTGATGAGGCCGTTCGGTTGATGGCCGAAAGTGGCCCCAAAGCCAAAGCCCTCGCAGGAGGCACGGATGTCATAGTCCAGCTGCGCGGCGGCCGGTTTGAGATTGACCGCCTTGTGGACGTCAAGCAAATCCCGGAGATGAACGAGCTCTCCTACTCGGAAGCCAACGGCCTGACCGTGGGAGCCGGCGTTCCCTGCTGCTTGATCTACGAGAACGAGACCGTTATAGAGCACTACCCCGGCCTGGTGGATGCGGCCTTCCTTATCGGCGGCATCCAGATACAGGGCCGCGCAACCCTGGGCGGGAACCTGTGTAACTCCTCCCCCAGCGGCGACACGATTCCGGCCCTCATGGCCCTGGGTGGCGTCGCCAATATAGCTGGGCCGAACGGGAACCGCAGTATCCCGATCGAGGACTTCTGCACAGCGCCCGGCAGGAATGTGCTGCAGGACGGCGAGCTGCTTGTCAACATGAACTTCCCGGCCCCCAAGCCCAACTCCGGCGCGGCATTCCTGCGGTTTATCCCCAGAAACGAGATGGACATCGCCATTGCCAACTCCGCCGCCTCCGTTGAGCTGGACGCTGCCAAGGAGAAGATAGTCTCGGCCAGGATCGCGGTGGGAGCCGTTGCCCCTACGCCCAGGATGGCCCAGGCAGCCGCCGACGCAATGGTCGGCAAGGACGCCAACGAGGCCACCATTGAGGAGGCCGCCGAGGCCGCCAAGGCCGTCGCCAGCCCCATCAACGACATGAGAGGCACCGTCAAGCAGCGCATACATCTTGTCGGTGTGCTCACCAAGCGAGCCCTGCGGACCGCAGTTTCAAGAGCAAAGGGGGATGAATAGATATGGCAGATAAGGTCCACGTACGAACCACCATCAACGACACCGAGGTAGACTTCCTGTGCGAGAGCCGCCAGAGCCTACTTGAGTGCCTCCGTGACGTAATTGGACTCACGGGAGCCAAAGAGGGATGCAACGACGGCAACTGCGGCGCATGCACGGTCATCCTTGACGGCAGGATTGTAGACTCCTGCTGCGTGCTGGGCGTAGAGGCCCAGGACAAGACCATCACCACCATCGAGGGCGTGGCCACCCCCGAGGGGCTGCACCCGCTTCAGCAGGCCTTCCTGGAAGAGGCCGCCCTCCAGTGCGGCATCTGCACCCCCGGCTTCATCGTGGCGGCCAAGAGTCTCCTGGACCGCGAGCCGGACGCCGACGAAGCCCGCATCCGCCACTGGCTGGCCGGCAACCTCTGCCGCTGCACAGGCTACGACAAGATCATCCGCGCAGTGCTCAAGGCCGAGGAGATAGCCAAGGCGTAGTTCCCGCCTGCAAAACGGATTCGCTTAATGGCCTGCACTCTTGCGAGGGTGCAGGCCATTGCTTGATATACGGAAAGCACGGAGGTTGCAGACATGCCCAAGGCGACGTTGTACTGGTGGAGCCGCTGATCCACCTGCCGCAAGGTGAGAGCGTGGCTCCACGAAAAGGGTTTCGAAACGGAAGACAGGGACTTCTTCCAGGACAAGCTCAGCGAAACCGAGCTGAGGCAGCTGATTGAAGGCCGGAAGCCCGCCGACCTGTTCTCATGGAACAGCCCGTCGTTCAAGGCCCTGGGCCGCCCGGCGGAGAGCCTCTCGGAGGACGAGATGGTGCAACTGATGCTTGATGAGCCGCGTCTGATACGGCGGCCGCTGGTTGTGGTCAACGGTCAGATGGTGATTGGCGGGTCGCAGAAGGCGCTGGAGGCGGCTCTGGGTTAGCCCCTGCGGGAACACGCCTACACGCGACCATTCCTGCGAAGGCAGGAATCCAGAGGGTGTGCGGGCAAGTTTCTGTTCCCGAATTCCAGCGTCTACTTGTAAAGTGGCCTGTTCATATCCGTGGTATAAGAGTCCTGAGGCACGCTGGCCTTCTTACCCAAGCTCTTCAACCTGGAGATGGGCCACCAGACGGGAGCCGTAACGACCTTGACGACGACCACCATGAAGTGCACCACTGCCTCAATGATGTGGACGCTGTTCCACATTACGTCGGTAAGTCCGCGGGAGGCCCCGCCGTGCTCGGGCATGGACTTGGACGCTGACAGCTCCATCATGGTTACATCCTGATGAGCGTTGTGTCCCCAGAAGAACGGGGCCATAGTTTCACCTCCTGGGCTGGAGTAGTTCCGAGACGTTACCTCAACGGGACTACTTGTAAAGCGGCCTGTTAAGGTCCGTGGCGAAGGGGTCCTGGGGCTTCTGGCTCTTCCTCTTCTTGCGCCTGTTCCACATTGAAATGGGCCACCAGACGGGGAATGTCACGACCTTTATGGCAGTCTCCATGAAGTGCCAGAGGGCGTCGGCGGCCCTGAGGTGAGCGGTGCTATACTCGCCATTCTTGGTCTGCTCCATTGCCTTGTCCGCCCAGTACTCCATCCGCTGGTGGTGATGGGGATCGAACATGTTCATGGCCTCTACCCCCTTACATGTCGGTCGCGCCCATTAGAGCACACTATCGGCGCAAAAGCAAACCCGCTCTTCCAAGGTTTCTATCCAGCGTTGAGCCGCGCGGCCTCCTGCACCAGGGAGGCGAACACCTCCGGCCGTATGTCCTCCGCCCTCCTCACCTTTATGTGGCGCATCTTCTCCCCTGTGCCCTCAATCAGCCCATCGGGGTTGGGCAGCCCTGCGCCGTTGAAGAACCCAAAGTTGACGTACCCCTTGCTGACCGCCAGGTAGCAGACGTTGCCGCCCTTGGCGTAGTTGGGCGTGTTCCACTTGATGGACTCGCGGAGGTCCGGGACGGCCTCAAGGATAAGCGCTCTGAGGGCTTGCGCTATCTCCCGCAGAGACGGATCCAGCTCCGCCATCCAGGAGTCCACGGTCTTCTTGTCCGCCACAAGCGACTCCCCTACCCCGCCGCCGAGTCCACCGTCACAGCCTCCTCCAGCACCGCGGACCGGGGGTAGCTCTCAATCTCCCTCTCTATAGAGGCCTGCCTGCCGGAAACGTCACGGATAGCCGGGACGGTGGCCTGGCAGGGGTCGCACCAGATTTCGTCACGCGTGGACAGCATCAGGTTCTCCTTCTTCTCCGAGAAAGTGCCCAGCTCCACGTCGCACTCCGGGCAAACCTGGGTAACGGTTATCGTCTCTCGTGGCGGCATTTCGTCCTCCCGTCTGGCTGCGGTTTTTCTGCGATCAGGCGCGCCACCGGCGGTTGCAGCTTGCGCATCGATAGCCGTGCACGCTCCTATAGTATGCCACACCAACCGCGACGGAGACCAGTGCGTAGACAGGCAATGCGAGCACCCACGACGGCTCCCTGGTCAAGAGAGCGAGCGCCCCCCAGACGATTGAAGTCAGCCAGAAGAGGCCCAAAATCCAAAGCGCGCGCTTGCGCCTCGCGGCCGCCTGTGGCTCCCAGGGGACGTGGACCGCCGGACTCCCGCAGCCGGGACACTCCATGAACCGCTTGCGTGGGGCGGGATCCATACCACTACCGCAGAGCCGGCATCAGAGGGCCAGCTTATCCACCAGGCGCTCCGCCCAACGCCGCATCTCGTTCTCCACGTCCGCTCCACAGTGGGGGCACTCGTAGTCCCCAAAGCGCAGCCTGGTGTCGCACTGGTCACAGGACACAAACTCGTACATGCTGGTCAAGGTTCTACTTATCAGGACTTCTTTATCCAATCATCGGCCCTCTATCGCTCATTCTTGTACGCTAAGTGAGGTCATAACATCTGAATAGCTCCCAGCGCGCCTCTTCGTCCATTCCCGCGCAGGCGGGAATCCACGCCCCCTTCCCTGGATTCCGGCTCGTGGGCCGGAATGACGATGGGAGGTACACCGCTGGTTCCACCTCCATTTTTGGCAGTGCGTGGGGTAGTTATTCCGAGCAAACTGGTTGCCCCAAAGTTAACCTCCACAGCCTGTATTGGCAAGAGGTTCTTCAATTTTTCTTCAAACTTCATTCGTATGCTGGACTTCTAAACCTATCAAGCGAGGATGAGACGTGAGACCACCTGCTATGTGCTAGACCACAGCTTTGTTAGGCTGTAAACTAGTATTGAATACTGAGGTGCCAAGGAGCAATGGAAGACACAAGCAGCCAGATCAACCAGGAGAACACCCCGCCCGCGGGAAGCCGGAGCAACGCCACCGTTGTGTGGTTTGGAATAACCCTGATAGCTGGCCTGCTGGGTCTCGCCGGAGGGCTGGGACTCGGCAGCATGCTCCAGGAATCGAATGAGCCGTCGGCCCCAAGCGAAGCCGTTGCTGAGCTTTCGGAGCTGCAAGAGCAGGTCGATGGCCTGCAGGCCGACCTCGACGCCAGGACCAGGGAGGCATCTGCGCTCACTGCGGACCTGGAGACGGCCGGAGCGCGCGAGGCCGAACTGAGGGCGCAGATAGCCCGGAGTGAGACGCAGATAGGGGCAACGCCCAATGAGGACGTAACCGCCCTGAGCAACACCATTGCCGGCCTGGAGGAGCAGCTAAGCAACGCTCTCGCACAGCTGGAAGGGGGCCAAGGCCAAGACAGGCTGAACGTCATCAGGGAGTCATCTGACACCGTCGAGAAGCACCGGCTTCTGCTGGTGGAGATGCGGCGGGACGTGCCGACCACCAGGGAGGATGCCCGCGCCTACTGGAGCAACCTCAAGACCATCGCCGCTGAGGCCGACCCGGCCCTGGTCACCCCCATAGACCGCATCATCCTGAGAATCGACAACTATTTCGATTGGGACGAAAGGCAGCCCAGCCTGAACGTATCCGTGGACGACAACTACCTAGCGTGGCTGGAGAGCTACAGCCTCTCCGGAGCCAGCGAGTACGGCGCCTACGTGGACGTCTTCACCAAGGACGCCATGCTGGCAATCATCAACCAGTTGGATTCCATTGTGACGCAGCTGGAGTAACGGCAAGTTGACTGCTGCGCCCTCGAAGGACGTCCCTCATCCCGGAACACCCGCAAACTGAACGCTTCTAAAGTAAGGTGGACGCATAATGGCTCGTAGATTTGTTGCACTGGGGACCATACTTACCCTGATTCTGCTGGTGGCCTCCCTACCCTCCACTGCCCTGGCGGGAGAAAAAGGAGACCCCAATCTATCGTCTCACCAATCACTGGAGCCCTCCGCGCTGATGGAGCCCTTCCGGGACCACCTCTCCGGGGCCGCGTGGCTTGTGGCCCACGGAATGGACCCGCGCATCTCCTCCGTCAAGGACAACCCCCTGGGTAGCGCGCTCCCCAGCCAGGAGCCGAAGGTGCGAGGCATCTCCGCGCAAGGCGGCGGTGGCCAGGGGCCGCTGGTGCCCTACCGCAGCCCGTCGCCCAAGTTCAGCCGCAACATTCTGGTGACCCGGGACTTCAGCCAGTACCCCTATCAGACCGAGCCTCATTTGGGCGTAAACCCCAAGGACCCTGAGCACGTGGTCTTGGGCGTCATCGACTACAGCTTTCCCGGCATAACCACCTACACCAGCATAGACGGCGGCGCTTCCTGGGAGGGCCCGTCACAGGTCAAGTACCCCTCCGAGGACCTGGGAGGCGCGGGCGACCCCGTTATCGCCTTTGACAGGGACGGGAACGCCTATGCAGCCGCCATATCCCTGGACGTGGAGGAGTTCACCATTGGCAACGCCATCGGTTCCTCCGTCATTGCCGCTATCCCCATAGCCAAGTCGGAAGACGGGGGCTTCAACTGGGAGGAGCCTATCGCATCCTCGCGCAGCCACATCACCACCGCCACCCTCCCGCCGGACGAGGAGGGACGGGACGTGTACGAGCTGTCCCTGCCCTTCCTGGACAAGCCCTGGCTCACCATTGGGCCAAGCAGTGATGACCCTGAGAAGGACGTCATCTACGTCACCTACACCAAGTTCGTGACCAAGATTCCCGTGATCTTCCTCTTTGGCGTTGACCCCATACTCCAGGCCCCGGTCACGGAGACCAGCATTGAGCTTGTGCGCTCCGAGGACGGCGGCAGGACCTGGAGCGAGCCGGTGGCGGTCAGCCCCGTGGTGGTCAGCGCCTTCGGGCAGGAGGACCAGCGCGTGGTGCAGGGGTCGCAGCCCTCAGTCGCCCCGGACGGCACCCTGTACGTGGCATGGATGGACAGCACGGACGACGACACCTTTGAGGGACGCGCCGAGGTGCACGTGGCCCGGTCGGACGACAACGGCCACACCTTCGTCACCAATCAGGCCGCCGACTTCAACGAGGTCTCCTACAGCCCGCGCAACTCCCTCTTTCGCTTCTGGGCCTCCGGCTTCCCGCAGCTGACCAACGGCCCGGAGGGTGAGGTGTACGTGGTCTACACGGCCAAGCCCCCGGACGGAAAGAGGGACGACGGGGACATCTTCTTCCTGTCCTCCACGGACAAGGGAGAGACGTGGTCACGCAAGCGCCTGAACGACGACGACACCGACCGCGTTCAGTTCTTCCCCTCCGTTACGGCCGGCCCTGACGGGGTGATCCACGCCATGTGGGGAGACATGCGTGACGACCCTGTGGAGGCGAGGTACCACATCTACTACACCAGCTCCGAGGACGGCGGAGAGACCTGGATTGAGAACGCCAGGGTGACGGACTTCCCCTCCAATCCCAACTACGCCTTCCCGGGCGGGGCCTTCATAGGCGACTACTTCACCATCCAGGCGACCGAGACGGACGTGTACATGGCCTGGCCGGACGCCCGCCTGGGCGAGTTCGGGCCCTTGAACCAGAAGATAGGGTTCGCCCGCAAGGAGCTCATGCCTCTGCCGTCCATATTCCTCTCGCCGCCCTCCGGTCCGGGCGGCAAGGACATCACCATCCAAGGGTCCAACTTCCAGCCCGACCAGGACGTCTACCTGGAGATTAGCGGGGCCGTTGTCAGCACCGTCAGGACCGACGCCGACGGCCGGTTCGCCGCCCGCCTGTTCATTCCCATCTCCGGTGAGGGCGCGCACGACTTCCGGGCCATCGACGCCTCCGGCAACATAGCCACCGGCTCCTTCTTCATGGACTTCGGCTTTGACAACATACAGGAGGCCGTGGTGGACATCACGGAGCGGCTGGACTCCCTGCAAGGCGCAGGCGGGAACGGCCAGACCTCAATGCCCGGTGACGCGCCGCCGTCGAATGACATCTCGGCGCAGCTTCAGGACGTGCAGGACAGGCTTGGCGGCCTGAGCCAGAGCCAGGCGGACATGCAGGCCCGCCTTGACGAGCAGGGCGGAGATTCCGATGACAGTTCATTCGTCCCCATAGTAGTGAGCGCCGTTGTGGCAGCCCTTATCGCCGTGATAGTAGGCGTGATACTCGGCACGCGGCTGGGCCGCCCAAGGCAAGTGTAAGGTAAACAGACTTAGATTTCGTAGCGGCTCCGCTCAGTCTGTAGTAGACTATTGGGCTAGCGGAGCCGAATCCATATCAACAACCGGAAGAGAGTGAATATGAGAGGCAAGAAGGCCGGAAGATACCTGCTAGCTGGAACAACACTGGCGCTCCTTTTGGTTCTCCTGGCTCTCGCTCCACCGAGCGACTACGTCCCGCCCCACGACCGGCCCGGCCCGGCCACGGACACCATCAACTTCAGCGCCTTTGACGTGGACATCGCCTCCAGGGAGCTGGAGGCGGGCGCTATGGACATGTACATCTTCGGCCTGAAGATTCCGGCCGCCCAGCGCCTGGAGGACAACACGGACGTCACCGTGTACCAGGCCCCGGCCACCATGATATCGATCATAACGAACCCCGCGCCCGCGCCAGAGGGCGAGCTTAACCCCCTCTCCATCAAGGAGGTGCGCCAGGCGCTCCAGTACATCGTCAACAGGCCCTTCATCTCCCAGGAGATATACCAGGGCTTTGCCCGGGAGATGCTCACCCACGTCAGCCCGGAGGACTTTGACTACCTCACGGTGTTCGAGACCGTCCGCGGGGCCAAGATAAAGTACGATCCTCAGCTTGCCAAGGACATCGTCACCCGCGCCATGACCGGCGCCGGCGCGGAGATGAGGGACGGCTTCTGGCACTACAACGACCAGCGCATCGACCTGAAGTTCATCGTGAGAACTGAGGACGAGCGTTTCGACATCGGCAACACCCTGCGCGCCGACCTTGAGCAGCTTGGCTTCTCCATCATCCCCATCCCGCAGCAGTTCGGCCCGGCCATCTTCACCGTGTACGGCACGGACCCGCAGCTTTTCCAGTGGCACCTGTACACGGAGGGATGGGGCCGCGGCTCGCCCCAGAGGTACGACTTCTCATCCATCAACCAGATGTGCGCCCCCTGGCTGGGCAACATGCCCGGCTGGCAGGAGGTGGGCTTCTGGCAGTACGAAGCGCCCAATATAGACGAGATAGGCCAGCGCATCTTCACCGGTGACTTCAACGGGCTGGAGGAGCGCAACCGGCTCTACGCCCAGGCCACCGAGGCGTGCCTGGACGAGTCCGTGCGCCTGTGGGTCGTCACCGCGGTGAACAACTTCCCCGCCAGGGCCGACATCCAGGGCGTGACGGAGGACCTGGTCTCCGGCCCCAAGAGCCTCTGGACTCTGAGAGAGGCCCACGTGCCGGGCGCCACGGACCAGTTGAACGTCGGCAACCTCTGGGTGTGGACCAACAGAACCACCTGGAACCCCGTCGGAGGCTTCGGCGACGTGTACAGCGCCGACATCTGGGGCAACCTCCAGGACTCGCCCCTGGCCACCCACCCCTTCTCAGGCACACCCATCGCCTTCCGCGCAGACTACGAGGTCGAGACGGCCGGCCCAAGCGGCAAGCTGAATCTGCCGTCGGACGCCTTCAGCTGGGACGCCGAGGCTGGGAAGTGGGCCACGGTGCCCGGCGGAACACAGGCCACCAGCAAGATAACCTACGACTACTCCAAGTACTTCCAGAGCTCCTGGCACCACGGCCGGCCAATCACCATGGCAGACGTCATCTACCCCATTGCCCAGCTCTTTGACATGGTATACAGCGAGGACAAGGCCAAGATAGAGTTCTCCATCGGCACCACCAACAAGCCCTTCACGGACACCTTCCGCGGATTCCGCATTACGCCGGACAACAAGCTGGAGGTGTACGCCGACTTCTGGCACTTCGAGAACGACTACATTGCCCAGTTCGCCAGCGTGTCGGGCGTTAGTATGCCCTGGGAGGTGCTGGCGGCAATGGACGACCTGGTGTTTGAGCAGAGGAAGCTCGCCTACAGCGACACGTCCGCGGCGCGGTTCAACGTGAACTGGGCCAGCCTGATCCAGGACGGCGACGCACGGCTGGTCAGGAACACCCTGCGCAGCTTTGCGGAGGACGGCTTTGTGCCCCAGGACGTACTCACAGTCGGGGGGCAGTCCCTGGTCAGCGAGTCGGAGGCCGTGGAGAGATACCGCTCGGCCATTGACTGGTTCGCTGAGAAGGACCACATGATCATCAGCAACGGCCCGTACCAGCTTGAGACCTTTGACAGCGCCGCGCAGTTCGCCCAGATCACGGCCTTCAGGGACGCCAACTACCCCTTCAAGCCCGGAGACCTCTACTTTGGAACGTCTCCCGTCGTGCAGATAAGCGGCATTGAGGGAGGCGCGCTGGAGGAGGGGACCGACTTCTCGGCGATTGTGGGGCTTGAGGGCCCCGGGCAGCTTGCCGTGCAGTACATCTTCCTTGACCCGGCCACCGACGAGATAGTCAAGTCCGGCTCGGCGGAGGCCCTTGGCGGCAACAGGTTCCAGGTGCAGATACCCGCCTCTGAGGTGGCAACCCTCCCCGGCGACCTGTACCACCTGTACCTGGCGGCCTACAGCGACGAGCTGGCCTCCGTCCTGGAGCACAGGCTGGACATCGAGTACGGCGCGCCGCCCCTGCAGCCTCAGCCCACCACTCCCGCGACCACAACCGACGCCACGCCCGCCCCCGGCACAACGCCCGCGGCAACGGCAATGCCGGAAGCGGAGACGCCTGATGCGGATGACGGCGACGGCGGTATCTCCATAGGGATTATCATCGGGATAATACTTGCCGCGGCGGCCGGAATAGGTGTCGGCCTCATCCTGATAGTAATGAGATCCGGCAAGAACAGAGGGACCGGGCCTCCCGCGTAGCAGACCGCCCGGCAGAGGCGACCCGTCCAAGGCGCCGTGATGTCCATTGCCAAGACCCTGGCAATAAGAGCGATAACCCTCCTTGGCGTACTGTTCGCCGTTCTGGTCATGGTGGCGGTGACACTGGGCGCAACCGGCTTCTCCGACCGGATGCTCACGGCCATCGTCAACGAGGAGGTCCGGGGACTGCGCCAGGGGCTGGCACAGACCGTCCGAGACCCCGACCAGATAGAGCGGGCCATCCAGGAGCATCGCCAGGAGCTTGAGCGGTCCTACGACCTGGACAGGCCCTGGTACTTCCGCCTGCCGGGGATGATTGGCCGGGTCATCATGCTTGACCTGGGCGAGGCCCGGACGCTGAAGACCGCCGACGGCAGCAGCAAGATAACGTCCCTCATCGCCGAACGCCTGCCCAGGACAATGCTCCTGGTGACCACGGCGTCGGCGATAACCGCCACACTTGGCCTGTTATTCGGGGTGAAGCTGGCAACCAAGGTGGGCACAAGAGCCGACCGCATAGCGTCTCTGTTCTCGGCAACATCCAACGCCCTGCCTGCGTGGTGGGCGGGCATCCTTATGATACTGCTGACCTACCTGGTGCTCTCCACCTTTGGCATAAGGGTCTTCCCGCCCGGCGGGATGTACAGCGTCCCGCCGCCGGAAGGGGTTATCCCTCGGTTCATTGACCTCATGTGGCACGCCGCCCTCCCCATAATCACCCTGGTGCTCATCTCCGTCGGCTCCTGGACCTACGTGGTGCGCACGATGGTGATGAACACCGCCCAGGAGGACTTCGTGACCGTCGCCAGGGCCAAGGGCCTGCCGGAGGGCCGCGTCATGCGACACCACATCCTGCGAGTGGCCGCCCCGCCGATACTCACGGGGCTGATTCTGGGTCTCGCGTCCTCGGTGGCCGGCGGCATCCTCACGGAGACGGTGTTCAACTGGCCCGGCATGGGCCGCCTCTACTACGACGCCATCCTGGCCGTCGACGAGTCAGTCGTCGTGGCTCTCACCTTCATGTTCACCCTCATCTACATCACCGCCAGGTTCACGCTGGAGGTGCTCTACATCGTCGTTGACCCCAGGGTGAGGTACCAATGACGGGCGCGCTGGGCAACACCCTCAAGGAGCTTCTCTCCTCCACCACCGGCAAGACGGGCGTGGCCTTCTTCATCACTATGGTGGCGATTTCGATTTTCGCGCTGACGACCAACCCTCTGGACTTCGGCGTCCGGCTGTGGAACAACCCCTCAGAGTGGGCCGACAACCCCAAGAACGTGCCTCCCGGCTGGATAGGCGGGGGCGTCAAGCACACGGTGTTCGAGGCGACGGAGCCGACCGAGGTACGCCAGACGGCCCGCGGCGTTGAGAGCCTCTACACCTTCGACCTGGACTACGACTACGATGAAGCGCCCACCTTCACCTCCTTCTCCCTGGAGAGCGTCTCCTACGACACCCGGCCCACGACCGTCACCGTCTCGGTGGAGCGCCCGGACGGCAGGGCCGTCAGCCTGTACAGGCACGTCGTCCCCGCCCCAAGGCCAGGCGAGACGTCGCCCGTGGTCAGGTACGTAGATACGCCCTTCCGCGTGTTCCTGACCGGGGAGACCTCCGTAGCCGGAGAGGTGTCCCGCTTCCTGCAGAGCGAGTTCGGTGTTCAGGCGCCGGCCACCGAGCTCGTGGGAGAGATAGACCAGGCCGTTTTCGGCACGCCGGACGCCCAGGGCGGCGGAGAGTTCCAGCCGCTCAAGGGTGACTACCGGATACGGGTACTCGCCAGGTCGTCCGGCCCCCAGGACTCCATAGGCTCCGTCAGGTTCGTGGTGGGCGGGTCCAGCTTTGGGCTGATGGGCACTGACTCAATAGGACGAGACCTGGCGCGCGGCCTCATCTTCGGGTTTCCCGTTGCGCTGACTATCGGGCTGGTCACGGCAATAATGGCCACCACGATAGGCACGACGATGGGCATCATCAGCGGCTACACCGGGGGCAAGACGGACATCTCCATCCAGCGCTTCTCCGACATCCTGACCAACATCCCGCTGCTGCCCATCCTGCTGTTCCTGGCCTTCATCCTGGGCCAGAAGCTGTGGATAGTCGTCGCCATAATGATTGTATTCGGCTGGCCCGGCCTCGCCATCGTCATCCGGTCGATGGTGCTGCAGATAAGGTCCGGGCAGCTTATGGAGGCGACCGCGGCCCTGGGCGCGTCCCGGTGGCGCATAATGTTCCGGCACATCTTCCCGCAGATGGCGCCCTTTGTCTTCGCCCAGATGATATTCTTCACACCCGCCGCGATACTGGCGGAGGCCGGGCTGAGCTTCCTGGGGCTGGGAGACCCGTCGATACCCACGTGGGGGCAGATACTTGACCAGGGCTTCAGGACGGGCGCAGTGTACGTCGGGTACTGGTGGTGGGTGCTGCCTCCGGGCATTCTCATAGTGCTGACCGCCCTCACCTTCGTGCTCATCGCCCTGGGCATGGAGCGCGTCGTCGACCCCAGGCTGAGGATGGCGCGGCAATGAGCCTGCTGGAGGTGAGAGACCTGCACATGTACTACACCACTCGCGAGGCGGTGGTCAGGGCCGTTGACGGCATCTCCTTTGACCTGGAGCGCGGCCAAGCGTTGGGCATTGTGGGCGAGTCCGGCTCCGGCAAGACCAGCCTCTCCCTTGCCCTCATGCGCCTGCTGCCCCGCAATGCCACGGGCTATCGCGGCGACGTGACGCTGGAGGGCGACAACATAACGTCGATACAAGACGACGAGTTCCGTCAGCTCATCCGTTGGAAGCGGATGTCTATGGTCTTCCAGGGAGCAATGAACTCCCTCAACCCCGTGCTCAAGGTCGGCCACCAGGTCGAGGAGCCTCTATTGCAGGCCAACCGGGGCAACAAGAGATCGGCCCGGGAGCGGGCGCTGGAGCTGTTCGATCTGGTGCGGCTTCCTGGAGAGGTCGTCAACAGGTATCCCCACGAGTTGAGCGGCGGCATGAAGCAGCGGGTCATGATAGCCATGTCCCTGGTGCTTAACCCCAGCCTGGTTATCCTGGACGAGCCGACCTCCGCCCTGGACGTGAGCATACAGGCGCAGATGATGAACCTGCTCAAGGACCTGAAGCGAGACCTGGGCATCTCCTTCATCTTCATCACCCACGACATCGCCCTAGCCAGCGACCTTTGCGATAGAATAGCGGTCATGTACGGCGGGCAGATTGTGGAGCTTGGCACATCGGAGGACGTATTTCTCAGCCCCAGGCATCCCTACACCCAGAGGCTCCTGGACAGCATCCCCAGGCTGTCGTCGGAGGAAGCGCCCGTGTTCATCTCCGGCGCGCCCCCGGACCTGACCAGTCCGCCCACCGGTTGCCGATTCAGCCCCCGCTGCCCCTTCGCCTTTGAGCCATGCGCAGACCGCGTCCCGCCGGCCTTCACCGTCAGAGAGGGCCACGAGGCCCGGTGCTGGCTGCTGGAGCAAGCCAGTGACTGAGCTGATCAGGATAGAAGACCTCAAGGTGCACTTCCAGGCAAGGAAGGGGTTGCTGAACTCCGTCGTCGTCAGGGCACTGGACGGGGTATCACTAAGCCTTGAGCGCGGCGAGACCCTGGCGGTTGTCGGCGAGTCCGGCAGCGGCAAGACCACCCTGGGCAGGGCCGCCCTCCGCCTGCTGAGGCCAACGGACGGTCGCATCTTCTTCGACGGCGAGGAGATAGGCCAGGCCCATGACTCTAGGCTCAAGGAGTTCCGCCGCAGGGCCCAGGGCGTGTTCCAGGACCCCTACTCCAGCATCGACCCCTTTATGAGCATAGGCCAGACCCTGGAGGAGCCGCTGGTCATCCACGGCCACGGCAGCGCATCCGAGCGCACGGCCCTGATTCACCAGTCACTTGAGGACGTGAACCTGTCGCCCGCCGGGGAGGTCGCCGCCAAGTACCCGCACATGCTCTCGGGCGGCCAGAGGCAGCGCGTCGGCATCGCTCGCGCCCTCATCCTCAAGCCCGACTTCATCCTCGCGGACGAGCCTGTATCGATGATAGACGCCTCCAGCCGGGCGGAGATCCTCTACCTGATGCGGGACTTGCAGAAGACCTACGGCATCACCTTCCTCTACATCACCCACGATATTGCAACGGCCCGCCACTTCTCCGACAGGATTGCCGTGATGTACGCCGGGCGCATTGTGGAGATGGGGCCTTCAGACAGGATTATCGAGGAGCCGCTTCACCCCTACACCGACGCTCTCATACGCGCCATCCCTGAACCCGACCCGTCCAACAGGCTGCGTCAGCGCCCCGTCATACCCGGCGAGCCTCCCAGCCCCACGGAGCCGCCACCCGGCTGCCGGTTCAACCCCCGGTGCCCCCACGCCATTGCCGGCACCTGCGAGGTCATTGACCCTCCCCTGATTGAGGTAGCCCCAAAGCATCTGGCAGCCTGCCATCTCCACCCAACGGCGTACGGGGAGTAGCTGAGGCAGAAAGTAAAAAGTGCTGCAATCTTTGGTCGATTGCAGCACTTTGATGAACTGGCTTCTAATGGTCGGGGTGGTCGGATTTGAACCGACGGCCCCTTGCACCCCATGCAAGTGCGCTCCCGGGCTGCGCCACACCCCGAACCTTCGTAGAATAGCATACAAGCAGGTACGCTTCAAGCTGAGCAAGTCTGGCTTCAGCCATTCGTCATGCCCATGTAGACGGGCATCCAGGAGGGGCGGAAAAGTGGACTCCCGATTTCTCGGGAGTGACGAGATCTACCCCAGCGCCGCCTCCAGGCCGCCCTCCCAGGCAGAGCGCAACTCTTCAACGGACACGTCCAGCAGAGACGGCAGCGCAAGGCTGTCTCCCCCCACCTCACCCAGCCGCGTCCAAGGCACACCCTCCTCTGAGGCTAGAGCCTCAAACCCGGCCAGCGCCTCTGGAGACAGAGACACCACTATTCTGGACTGCGCCTCTCCAAACAGCGCCGCGTCCCACCGATCTGTTACTGAGAACTCACCTTTGAAGCCTACGCCGCCGGCTATGCACGACTCCGCCAGGCAGACCGCCAGCCCGCCGTCGGCGCAGTCGTGGGCCGACTTGAGCAGCCCCGCCTCAATCGCACGGCGGCACAGGCGCTGCACCCTGGCCTCCAGGCCAAGGTCTATAGCAGGCCGGCCCGTTACCCTCCCGTGGACCACTTGAAGGTAGGAGCTCCCGCCTATCTGCGCGCCCTCTGACTCAACCTCGCGTGCGCCTATGAGAATGACCACGTCTCCCGCGTCCCTGAAGGCGGAGGTGCAGCGTTTGCCTGCGTCCTCCAGCAAGCCAAGCGCGCCAACGACCGGCGTGGGCCACACGGCCTCTCCCATAGTCTCGTTGTACAGGCTGACGTTGCCGCTGATCACGGGGACGCCCAGCGCCTCGCACGCCCTGGCCATTCCCTTGATGCACTCCTCAAGCTGGAAGTACCCCTCCGGCCGCTCTGGGCTTCCAAAGTTCAGGCAGTCGGTGAGCGCAATGGCCTCCGCTCCCACGCACGCCAGGTTTCGGCACGCCTCGGCCACGGCTATCGCCCCGCCCGTGAACGGGTCAAGGTAGGCGTACCGCCCGTTGCCGTCTGTGGTCACCGCTATGCCCTTCTCCGTGCCCTTCACCCGCAGCACTGCGGCGTCGCCTCCAGGCCCCTGGATGGTGTTGGTCTGCACCTGGTGGTCGTACTGGCGGTATATCCACCGCTTGCTGGCGATGTCGGATGTCGACAGCAGGCGCAGCAGCGCCGACTGAGGCCCGTCCGGCGGAAGGGGCACCGAGTCCGCGTCGAAGCTGCGGGTCGACGCCAGGTAAGCGGGCGGCAGTCCTTCAAGCCTGTAGAGAGGCGGGTCTGTGAGGACGTCTATGGGCAGCGACGCCTCCAGGCTGTCCCCGTCGTAGACGTTGATCAGGCCGTCGTAGGTGACCTGCCCGATGACGCTGCTCTCAAGGTCCCACTTGTCGAACACCTCCCGCACGGCGTCCAGGTTCTCCTGGGTGACTACCACCAGCATCCGCTCCTGGGACTCGGACAGCATCACCTCGTAGGGCGTCATGCCCTCCTCCCGGCGCGGGACCCGTGATATGTCGATTACGGCCCCGGCCCCCGCGCGGGCCGCGGCTTCGACAACTGTGCTCGTCAAGCCCGCCGCGCCCAAATCCTGCATCCCGACGATGGTCCCAGCAGCCGCCACCTCCATGCACGCCTCAACCAGCACCTTCTCCAGGAACGGGTTGCCCACCTGGACCGTGGGTCGCATCTCACGCTCCTCCTCAAAGGTGCGGGAGGCCAGGCCGGAAGCGCCGTGGATGCCGTCCCGCCCCGTGTCCGCGCCCACCAGCACCAGCAGGTTGCCCTCGCCGGAGGCCTGGGCCTTCACCAGCATGTCCCTCTGCACCAGGCCCACGCACATGGCGTTGACCAGGGGATTGTTGGAGTAGGAGTGAGAAAAGCACACCTCTCCGCCCACGTCCGGGATGCCGATGCAGTTGCCGTACCAGGATATGCCCTCGACCACTCCGCCAAACAGGTAGCGGTTCCGTGGGTCGTCCAGAGGGCCAAAGCGCAGGGAATTCAGCAGAGCGATGGGCCTCGCGCCCATGGCCAGGATGTCCCGCACAATGCCACCGACGCCCGTGGCCGCTCCCTGGAACGGCTCCACCGCCGACGGGTGGTTGTGGGACTCCACCTTCATCACGACCGCCAGCCCGTCGCCGATGTCCACGACCCCGGCGTTCTCCTCACCGGGCGACACCAGCAACCGGGGGCTCTGGGAAGGCAGCTGCCTGAGGAGCAGCTTGGAGTGCTTGTAGCCGCAGTGCTCGCTCCACAGCGCGCCGAACATCCCCAACTCCACCGGGTTGGGCTCTCTGTCCAGCCGCTCCTCTATGAGGCGGTACTCCTCCTGGGTGAGGGCTATCTCGTCCAGGACCTCTTTGGATACAGGCATGTGACCCTCACACCAAAGCGCTCAGCATCGACTCGAAGATGAACCTGCCGTCCGTTCCGCCCAGGGACGGCTCGCAGCACCGCTCAGGATGGGGCATCATGCCCAGCACGTTGCCCTGCGCGTTGACAATTCCCGCCACGTTCTCAAGCGACCCGTTGGGGTTGGCCTCCGGCGTTATCTCCCCCTCCGGCGTGCAGTAGCGGAACACAATCTGGCCGTTGGCGTTGAGGGAAGCCAGGGTCTCCTCGTCGGCGTAGTAGTTGCCCTCGCCGTGGGATATCGGGACGCGCAGCACCTGGCCTTCGGCGCACCCGGACGTGAAGCCGGTGCGACCGGTCTCCACCCGCAGGTCGACCCACTGGCAGCGGAACTGAAGGTGTTCGTTGCGCATGAGCGCGCCCGGCAGAAGGCCGGCCTCGCACAGGATCTGGAATCCGTTGCAGATGCCGATGACCAGCCCGCCTCTTGCGGCGAACCGCTCAACCTCCTCCATCACCGGGGAGAAGCGAGCAACCGCGCCGGTCCTCAGGTAGTCGCCGTAGGAGAACCCGCCGGGGAGAATGAGGCAGTCCAGCCCCGACAGGTCCCTGTCCTTGTGCCACACGTACTGCGCCTCGTGGCCCAGGACGGAGTCGACCACGTGGTAGCAGTCGCCGTCGCTCCAGGTTCCCGGAAAGACTATGACGCCGAATCTCATGTCATAACCCCGCAAATACAAGAAAAGCGCCTCTGCTCAGAAGGCGCTCCGTCTCTGTGTGCCTGTCACGTCCGGTAAATGAAACTCTTTACAGCTGTTCAAGGAGCTGTGAAACCACCTCGTTGACCGCCGAGCCCTCCGCCTTTCCCTTCACCTGTGGCATCAGCTTGCCCATCACTTTGCCCCTGTCCGTGGGGCCGCGAGCCCCCACGTCCTGAATGGCCTGCTGTGCCAGGGCCGTGATCTCCTCAGCCGTCAGCTGCGCGGGTAGATATGCCAGGAGCACTCCAAGCTCCGCCTCCTCCTTCTGGACCAGGTCCTCCCTGCCTCCCTTTCGGAACTCGCTTATGCTCTCCCGGTGCCGTCTGGCCTGCCGGGACAAGACCCCCAGAATACCCTCGTCATCGAGCGTTTTCTGGCTGGCCTTCTCCTCGTTCTGGACCTCTGAGCGAACCATACGCAAGACGGAGCGTCGAACCTCGTCGCGCTCCCGCATTGCGCCCTTCAAGTCCTCATCGAGTCGTTCCCTGATGCCCTGGGCAGGGTCGGCGCCGCTATGACCGGCGACCATCGCTGCTGCTTCGAGAGCTCTTTCGCCTCTTGGCCGCCGCCTTCCGCTTGCGCTTGACGCTGGGCTTCTCAAAGTGCGCCCGGCGCCGCGCCTCGGAAAGGACGCCGTCCATCTGCACCCTCTTGTTGAAACGCCTCAAGAGGCTGTCAAAGGTCTCTCCCTCTCTGACTACGACCTGAGACAAACTCTCCCCCTTTCTGCCACGCTGAGAAACTGCAAAAAGGGCCTAGTAGACCCAATCAAGGATTATAGGTGAGCGTCAGAGGGGTGTCAAGGCTAAATCGCACGCTGGTGGCTACGGCCAAAGCTCCTTGATGTCATCCCACTTGAGCACATTCTTCTTGCTCATCCAGCCTTGTTGGATCATGAAAGTGACCTGTCCTTTCCTATTCATAGCCTCAGGATCATCCCTACTACAAACGGGACTACTCCTTTCCTATAGCCAAGGTGCTCTACCAGAATTCTCGCCATTACGTACTCGCGGATGAGTTGATGGACAAGAATCGTTCCGTCTGTGTTAAACCCTGATTCATGTTTAGCTTCTCCAATGAAGAGATGGTTAGGGGATTCCAAGACAATGTCTATTTCAGTATGGGAAAGATTATTGAACAAAGCGTCTATTCTGTCTTGGGTAGATACATCGTAGTTCTTGGGTTGAAGGCTCCAGAAAAGACCACTTCTTTGAATATCCTCGCGTAGGTCATGAAAAATGCGATGATATAACTCTGCAAGAGCTTTCCCGACGTACCCCTGTATCCCCCTATTTAGGTCCAGATAATCACGCACTCCATACCAAAACAATTCAAAGTGAACACTACCCGGTTCAACGTAAAAGGCACTCGGCTGCGTTCCCCAGTGATTAGCAAGTAGTTGCTTAGCCAAGCGACCACTGCCCTCACCAAAGAACGGTGAGAAGTGATACGCCGTCCTCCAGTTCTCCGTTCTGTTCTCTATACCCAGGATCTTCATTTCAACCTCCTTTCAGCTTTGTTGACCCGCCTCCATAAGCAGCGCATCGTAGACGCGGACCATGGCCAGCGTGTCCCGCTCGCAATAGGCCAGCAGCGCTTCTCTGATCTCCGCCCTCTCCAACTCTGACGCATCGCCAGCAATCAGCCGGGCGTAGGCCGCCGAGGCCGCCATGCCCTCCGGCACCTCCAGATCTGCGTAGCCTAGGTCCGGGACCAGCACCGGCAGCACCGATTTGATGGAGAAGCTACCGTGGAACCCAGGGTGGTAGTAGTTACCCCTGATAATCTGCAACAGGTCTACGATTCGCTCGCACAGGGCCAGCAGGCGGTCTGCGTACTGAGGAAACGCCTCTGCCAGACTCTTGAGGATGGTCGTTTCGTAGCTTGAGTACACAACTATCGAGCCTTCGGCGGGCATTGCCTTCAGCAGGGCGGAAATGAAACGCTCCCTGGGGTCTCCTGGGCCGTCGTCAAGAACCTCGCTGTGCCTCAGTCCGCCGTCAGACTCCCGCACGTGCAGTGACCACTGGAACGGTATAGTCTGGTACGGCCTTGTGCCAGCGTATATGGGAACAGCTAGGCTCAGCGTCTCGAAGTCCAGGAAGCTGGCCGGGAAGTTGATCTCACTAAGTCTGGATGCCAGCCTGGAACCAACAAAGGGCCGGCCAGTAGCTACGCTCTCCCGCACTCGACGCTGCATATCGGAGAGACCATTGAAGTCCGGTGGTATGCCGCCGATGTCTCGGATTCCGGCTTCCTTCAGGCGCTCATAACCCGCACGCCTCAGTCCAGGCAACTCCATGACCGGGTGCTCCGGTTCATCCCGGTGGCAGTATCCGAAGAAAGGACATCTGTAAGGGGCTTCGCAGTGGGGGCCGGTTTCGATATCCAGCGTCTCGGCCAGCTGCAGCGACTCCCACATCAGAGCCAAGTCGTTATGAATACCCTCGTCCGTATAGGCCCGAGCCTCTTCTGTGACGTCGCTCAGGGAGAAGAGCTGCTCCAGGTCATGTTCTCCGCCCTGGTACACGTAGGCGTTGTTCATGTGCATCAGATACGCCCTTCTGACGGTAATCCCGGATCCCTCTACCACGTGCAACTGAATCGCGACGTCCGGGATATGCTGGTCCCTGACACCTGTAGTCGACTTAACTTCAATGAGATCGAACGTCTGCCCGTCACCGCGGACAAGAACGTCAACTCGCGTCCTGATCCCCTCGAAGGTAAAGGCCGGCTCGTACAGGGCCGGAATATGGGCGTCGGAGAGGAGAGCCTGAGTTGTACGCACAGCCTGGGAGTGTTCAAAGTACTGCTCCGCAACCAGCCTGCCGTTAGGGAATCGCTGTCTGGCCAGTTCGCCAACGGCGGTCCCGGCATCGAATACGGCCTGCTGGCCCGGTTCCACGGGATCGGCAAGCTCGCGGTGGTAACACTCAAGATAGAGCCGCTTCAGGCATTGAAGCCCGGATGTAAACCTGGACTTGGAAAGTTGCGGTGAAAATTGGTAAGCCATTGGAGTAACTCCGTGATGTAACCGATGGAATGAAACCGGCTCGCGTCCGTAGAATCGTGGCATTAGATTCCTGCTTGCGCAGGAATGACTATACGCCCCTGAGCTATCTGTTCCTAGCCCAGACGGTGTGGTAGTTCTCCCCGCTGATCACGGCCCCAAGCTCATCCCTCTCCAGGTTGTGCACCTCTTTCAGCACGTCGTTGCACGACTGGATCGCCTCTTTGTGCCCGGAGTAGGCAAACCGCTCAAGCAGCTTGTCCCAGATGCCCAGTTCCACCAAGCTGTCCACGTACTTGGGCCACGGGACCACCGTTATGCTCTTTGGCCTTGGGAACTGGGGGCGCAGCCTTCGCAGGGAGCGCTGCCGCTCCTCAAGGGAGCCGGCCATTGGCACAATGCGTACCATCGGGGGGTCTTCCGACGTAAAGCGGGTGTCGACCAGGATGGTCTTCCGAAGGACGGGGAAGTATATGGAAATCACCTCCGCGGCGTTGACGTTCTTGAGCAGATCATCCAGATCTATTCGAAAATCGCCATCCATCGCAGCCGCGACCTCCGGGAGCTATGATTCCAGAACTCTATAACCGAACCGGGGCGCAGGCACAGTGAACTGTACGCCCTGCCACCCCGGTAACGAGTCAAGCTTATGAAGCGGACGGATAACCGCCCTGCTTGCCGGTCTACTCAGCCATCAACTCCTTCACCTTCGCATGGAAGGATGGGAGCACTTCTTCCCAGCGTCCCACTACTCCGCACTCGGAGTGCCGGAAGATGGGCGCATCCGGGTCTCTGTTGATAGCCATGATGTGCTTGGAGAAGGTCACGCCGGACATGTGCTGGCTTGCGCCGGAGATGCCCACGGCCAGATAGAGCTCCGGGGCAACGGACTTGGACGTGATGCCAAGCTGCGTATCCATGGAGCAGTAGCCCTCGTCGCAGGCGCCGCGCGTCGAACCTACGGCTCCACTCAGGTCTGACGCCAGCTCCTCCAGCTTCTTCCAGTTGTCCGTGCTTCCAAGGCCGCGGCCGCCGCCCACGACTATGCGCGCGTCCTCCAGCTTCACGCCCTCGGCCTCCACCAGCATATTGTCCACCACGTTGGTCTTGGCGGCTGCAGGGTCTACGGTTGCATCAACCATAATCACCTCGCCCTGTCGAGAGGAGTCCGGCTCCAGGGGCTCCTGGGACTTGATGCGTACGGAAGCCATTGCCGGTCTGATGGGGCCGCAGTCCACGTCCGCAAGGGCCTTGCCGCCGAACACCGGGCGGGTTGCAACGAGGGCTTTGCTGGTGGAGTCTATGTTCAACTCCGTGCAGTCCATTGCCAGACCGGTCCGCAGCTTGCAGGCCAGCCTGGGCGCAAGGTCGCGGCCCACGTAGGTCACGCCTACGACAACCACATTGGGAGGCGACTCCGTGCACATTCTCTCAAGGATTGTGGCGTAGGACTCAGGCTGGTACTGCTCCAGAATTGGGGCGTCCGCCACGTACACCTTGTCCGCGCCCTGGGCAAAGGCGCCCTTGGCCTCCTCCGCTATGTTGTGGCCAAGAAACACCGCGGAAAGCTCCTCGCCCAAGGCGTCCGCCAGCTTCCGGCCCACACCAAGAAGCTCGCCTGTAACGCTGGCTATTGCGCCGTCCTGGAACTCTCCTACAATCAGTACACCGTTTCCGTCTGCCATCTCTGAACCTCCTGAATCCTGATAAAGCGTGTGAAGAAGAAGGGTCGGCCTAGATTATCCTCAGCTCCCTGAGTTTGAGCGCCAGGTTGACACCCATCTCCGCCGGGCTCTCTCCTTCGATGAATTCGCATTCGCTGACCTTCTCCTCAACGTACAGACGCTGCACCTTGGTCAGGGCTCCGGCGTCGCCCACGGTGGAGGGATCCAGGCCCAGGTCCTGGGCGTTCCAGACCTCAGCCTGCTTCCGACCCGCAGCCATGATGTCTCGCAGCCTGGGATAGCGGGCAACACCCACCTCGTCACCGGCCGTAACCAGCGCGGGCAGCGGCGCCTCCACTATCTCGCGGCCGTCCCGGATGGTGCGGTCTCCGCGAATCTTGCCGTCCCTGACCTCCAGGGCTCCTATGTTGATTATGCAGGGGATGCCCAGCATCTCGGCCAGGTAGGAACCAACCTGTCCGTTGTCCCAGTCTCCCGCCTGCCTGCCGGTCAGAATCATGTCGTAGTCGCCGACCTTGTTGGCGGCGGCGGCAAGGACCCTGGCTGTCGTGTAGGCGTCTCCGCCCTCAAAGGCCTGGTCCTGGAGGAGAATGAGCTCGTCGGAGCCCATCGCCAGGGGCTTCTTGATGACGTTCATCACGGGGTTGTTGCAGAGGCTTATCACCGTGATTTCGCCGCCAAGCTCGTCCCGCAGCCGGAGTGTGGCTTCCACGGCCAGCTCGTCGTAGGTGCTGACGGCGGGGGATGAGCCGGAAGGAGGGATAACGTTGTTGGTCTGGGGGTCGATCCGGAACTGGGTCGGCGGAATGTCCGGATCGGGAATCTGCTTAACAAACACCAGGAATTTCATGCTTACACCTCCCCACTAAAAGACATCGGTTGATTAGTGATAAATTTAGCACGCACCCTTCCTGGTGTCAATAACGCACGCGGTTTCACGCAGCAGGACTAGCCAAATTCCGCAAGTAGCGTTACCATATTTCGGCGATGATAATCAGGCACCTCATATCAGACTTGCTGGAGCAGGCCCTTGATGAGGCCCGCGCGTCGGAGTTTCTGCCGCCGGGCACTGCCGTAGACGTGACGGTGGAGCACCCGCAGAGCGCCGAGCACGGGGACTTCGCAACCAGCCTGCCCCTGAAGCTGGCCCGCTCCCTGCGGATGAGCCCCATCGACATAGCCCAGCGCATCGCTCCCCTCGTGCCTCCCGCCGACGCCGTTGAACGGGTGTGGGCGGAGCCGCCCGGCTTCATCAACTTCTCCCTCAAACCCGCATGGCTGGCAACCCAGGTGGAGAGCATAATCGCGGAGGGTGACGACTACGGCAACATCGACCTCGGCAAGGGCGAGAAGGTGCAGGTTGAGTTCGTGAGCGTCAACCCCACCGGCCCCATTCACGTGGGCCACGCCCGCGGCGCGGTGCTGGGAGACGCCCTCGCGTCGGTGCTCTCAGCCGCCGGCTACAGCGTCACCAGGGAGTACTACGTCAACGACGCCGGGAGCCAGATGGAGTCCTTCTACAACTCCCTCTACGTCCGCTACCAGCAGGCCCTTGGCCGGGACGCGGAGATGCCCCAGGGCGGCTACATGGGTGACTACATGGCGGAGCTTGGGAAGGAGGTCGCTCAAGAAGAGGGCGACCGCTTCCTGTCCATGCCGGTCGAGGAGGCCGTGGGAGAAATCGGGCGCATCGGCCTGGACCGGATGCTCCAGCGTATCCGGGAGGACCTGGAGCGGCTGCGTATCGAGTTCGACGTGTGGTTCCGGGAGTACACCCTCTACGAGGACGGGCAGTATCAAAGGGCGATGGACGCCCTGAGCGGCGGCGACCACATGATGCAGCGTGAGGGCGCGACCTGGTTCGTGTCCACGGCCCTGGGGGAGGACAAGGACAACGTGCTGGTCAGAAGCAACGGCACGCCAACCTACTTCGCCTCAGACATCGCCTACCACTACAACAAGTTCCTGGAGCGCGGCTTCTCCAAGGTCATCGACGTGTGGGGCGCCGACCACCAGGGGCACGTCTCCAGGATAAAGGCCGCCGTCGGGGCCCTGGGCGTCGACCCCCAGCGCCTGACGGTCCTCATAGGCCAGATGGTGACACTCAAGAGAGGCTCCCAGCTGCTGCGGGCTTCCAAGCGCACGGGGGAGTTTGTCACCCTACCGGAGCTTGTGGAGGAGGTCGGCCCCGACCCCTGCCGCTACTTCTTCCTGGCAAGGTCGCCGGAGAGCCAGATGGAGTTCGACCTGGAGCTTGCCAAGAAGGAGTCTGCCGAGAACCCCGTGTACTACGTCCAGTACGCCCACGCCCGGATTTGCAGCATACTGCGCCTGGCGGAGGAGCGCCAGATCGACTACGCCGACGGCGACGTGTCCCTCCTGACGCACCCCGGGGAGATGGGCCTCATCCGCAAGCTGGTGATGCTGCCGGAGCTTGTGGAGTCCATGGCCGCCAACCTGGAGCCACACCACCTGCCCCACTACGCCCAGGACCTGGCCGCCTCCTTCCACTGGTTCTACCAGCAGTGCCGGGTTGTCTCCAGCGAGCCGGGCGACGAGGCCATCACCAAGGCCAGGTTGAAGCTGGTGAAGGCGTCGGCGGTGGTGCTCGGGCGCTGCCTGCGGCTCATGGGTATGGACGCCCCGGAGCATATGTAGGCTGATATCGCGGACCCTCCCTGCAAGCTGATGTGAAGCCCGCGCCATTGTGCTTGCTACAAAAGCAGGCACTTAAGTGAGTCGCTCCTAGTCCCCGCTCATGGTGAGCTTGTCGAACCAGAGCGGGAGAATCTACGTCTGACCAGAGACCATTCCTGCGGAAGCAGGAATCCAGCAGCTTCATCTATGGACACCACGCTCTACGGTCAGAGACTTTGGATTCTTCACTCCGCTGCGCTCCGTTCAGAATGACGGTTGACGGCCTACTCCTCCACGTCAGGCCGCCACGCCGGTTGGCCCTCGTGGAGGTTGCCCTCAGTAAGCCTCACCTGGTTCGTGCCGTCCGCGTCCATCACGTAGATCTCCTGGGTGTCCTCTCTGTTGGAGGTGAACACTATCCGGGAGCCGTCTGCGGAGTAGGCCGGGTACGTGTCCTGCGCCGAGTTGAAGGTCAGCCGGCGCACGTTTGAGCCGTCGGCGTCCATCTCGTAAATCTGGGCTTCCCCGTCCCGCTCCGATGAGAAAACAATCTTACGCCCGTCGGGAGACCAGTTTGCGGACCGCTCGGCCTCAGAGGTGTTGCTCAGGTTCACCGGGTTGGAGCCGTCGATGTCCATGACGTAGACCTCCAGGTTTTCATCACGGCCCGATATGAACAGTATCTTTGTGCCGTCCGGCGACACCCGGGGTATCGTATCCAAGGTTTCGTTCTCTGTTAGCTGGACCTGTGAACTCCCGTCCGCGTTCATGACGTATATCTCGTCATCGCCGTCTTCATCAGATACGAAGACTATCTTGCTGCCGCGTGGGGTCCACGTCGGAAACGCCTCGCCAATCTCCGGGCTGTTTGTCAGGTTGGTTGGGTGGTGCCCGTCCGAGTCCATCACGTAGGTCTCCAGATTGCCGTCCCTCAGAGTATCAAAGGTTATGTTGATGCCGTCCGCAGACCACTGGGGAGATGCGCTGTCGTCTTCGGCTTCTGTAAGTTGCAGGGCTTCAGTGCCATCGGCGTTCATGCGCCATATCTGCACAACGTTTACCTGGTCAAAAGACATGCTGTGGTAGGCAATAGGCTGTCCGCCCAAAGCCCTGTACGCGGGAGAGGCATGGGGCGCGAGGTCTTCCGCAGCGCTTCGCGTCATGGCCGTCTGGCCGCTCCCGTCCGCGTTCATGTAGAACACGTCCGGGTCGCCGTCAATCCATGACACGTAGTATATCCTGCTGCCGCCGCTTGACCACTCAGGCTCCAGGTCTTTGGCGGTCTGCCTCGTCAGCCTCTCTAATTCAGTGCCGTCAGCGTTCATAACGTAGACCTCAAAGTTGCCGTCGCGCCCCCTCTCGTTCCGGTCGGTGTGGAATAGAATCTTCTCCCCGTCCGGCGACCAGCTTGGAGAGCCGTCAAAGTTCTCGTTTTCCGTGAGGCGCGTCTCCTCTCCCGTCTCCACGTCCACCAGGTATATCTCGCTGTTGCCATCCCTCTCCGACTGGAAGACGATGGCAGAGCCGTCCGGCGACCAGGAGGGATTGAAGTCCCAGCCCGCGCCTGCTCCAAGGTGCGTCAAGTCCGAGCCGTCGTCATCCACGATGGAGATGGCGGCTTTTTCTTCCCTGAAGGACCAGAACGCAATCCTTTGTCCGTCCGGCGACCACTGCGGAGACCCTTCCAATATATCGTTTTCCGTGAGGCGCTCCAGGTCCAGGCCGTTGGCGTCGATGGTGTACAGCTCCCACGCTCCACTTCGATTTGAGGCGAAGGCCAGCCTCGTGCCGTCCGGCGACCAGCTTGGCTCCCTGTCGGAGGCCGGGTGGTCCGTCAGCTGGGCCTTCACGCTGGCGTCGGCGTTCATCAGGAAAATGTCCTGGTTGCCGGTCTGCCCCGATGAGTAGGCCAGGGCCGGGTTGTTCAGCACGCCCCATCTGGCCGGAAGCAGCGGCGACCAGGAGGCGTCGGCGTCCATGGCCGGATTGCGGGTCACGCGGTAGAGATTGGAGCCGTCCGTGGACGCCATGTACAGCTCCCGGTTGCCCTCATGCTCTGAGCGGAAAAGAATGGCCTCTCCGTTCTGCGCCCACACCGGCGAGCGCTGGTCTCCGGGCAGGTCCAGCAGCTTCACCTGTCCTGAGCCGTCCGCGCCTATCACGTATACGTCATAGTCCCCGTCCAGGTTGGACTCAAAGGCCAACCTTGTGCCGTCCGGCGACCACGCCGGCCGCAGGCTGAGGGCGTCGTTGCTGGTCAGCCGCCTTACGTTGGAGCCGTCGGCGTCCATCACGGCCACCTCCAGCCCTCCGTAGCGGTCTGTGGCGAAGGCTATGTGGCTGCCGTCGAGAGACCACGCCGGGCCGTAGTCCTCCCCTGCCCGGTTGGTCAGGTTCGCGGGCCGGCTCCCGTCGGCGTTCATCACGTAGACCTCTCTGTCCCCGTCCCGGTCGGTGTCGAAGGCGATGCTGGCGCCGTCGGGCGACCACGCCGGGTGGGCATCGAGGGCCGGGTTGGAGGTGAGGTTGGTCTGCCCAAGGCCGGCGGCGTCCATCACGTAGACCTCGCCGTCGCCGTCGCGGAAAGACTGGAAGGCGATGAGGCTCCCGTCGGGCGACCACGCCGGAGACTCGTCCCGACCCTCGCTGCCCGTAAGCCTTGCAACGTGGATGCCGGAGGGCTCCATGCGGTATATGTCCGTGTCCCCGTGCCTGTCGGACGAGAAGACGATGGACGTGTTGGACGGTACGGAGGGCATATCCACGGGAAGGACGCCCCAACGTGGATACACCTTTATCCCGCCCGCCATGGTTATCTGGCGCTTCTCGCTGCCGTCCGGGTTCATTACAAAGAGCTCCAGCGGCCCAATCTCCAGCGCGACGGCGTACACAATCCTGGAGCCGTCCGGCGACCAGTCGGCCATCAGCTCGCCCTCCGGGCCGCTTGTAAGGGCTATCACGTTGCTGCCGTCCGCGTCCATCAGGTAGACGTCGGCGTTGCCCTCCCGGTCGGTGTCGAACAGTATCTGACTCCCGTCGGGAGACCAGCGCGGGGAGCCCTCGGTTGCCGGGTTGTCGGTCAGCCGACGTGCGTTGCTTCCGTCGATGTCCATGACGTAGATTTCGTCGTTGCCGTCCCGAGCGGAGACGAACGCTATCCTGGCCCCGTCCGGCGAGATGTGGGGGTCGCGATCGTCGGTTTCGTTATCGGTCAGCCGGACCTCGTTGGAGCCGTCGGCGTTCATAATGTAGATCTCGCCAACGTCCAGGTCACTCCTTACGTCTCGCGGAAAGTCCCTGTCGCTGCTGAAGACCAGCTTCTCGCCCTTGGGGCCCCAGGTCGCTCGCAGGTCCGCCCCCACGCTGTGCGTGAGGCGCGTCTCATGGGAGCCGTCCGAGTTTGCCGTGTAGATATCCCAGTTCGCGGACGCTCCCCTGGCCGAAGCGTAAACGATCCTGGTCCCGTCCGGCGACCGCTCTACGAAAGAGCCGGACAGCCTCTGCCTGGGAATCACGCTCTCACCGCTGCCATCCTCATCCGTGGCAAACAGGAACGACTCCGACAGCGTGGTCTCCAGCCAGGTGTAGAGAATGTCCTCCCTGACCGAGACGGATACGTCCCTCCCCTCCCTGAGAGTGGGCACAACCTCCTCAAGGTACTCCGCCGTGATTATGAGCCCGGTGGCCGTGGCAAGGCCAACCAGGCCGCCGTCCTGGCCCACGGTCGGGCCGCCAACGTATCCCGGTGGCAGAAAGTCGGCGGTGTTGAGATACAGGATTCCCTCCCTGGGCCCCACGGTGAACCACTGGGCGGGAGGGTCGTTTATCTGCCACTCAATCTCGCCAACGCCGCCCTGTTCAGGGAAGCCAAGGGTCAAGAGCGGGTCGCCCGGCTCCAACGATGTGGAATCCCCCAGAGACAGGCTGGGGTAGCCTTCCCCGTTTATCTTCACTATAGCCAGCCCCGCTATGCTGTCGACGCCCAGCACAATCCCTGTGCTCTTGCTGCCGTCCAGCATCTCCACCAGCACCGTGGGATTGTCTGCGACTGCGCGGTACCCGGTCAGCACAAGGCCGCCCTCGTCCACCATCACGCCTGAGCTCACGGCCCCGGAGCCAATGACCCTGACCACGGTCTCCCTCAGGGCCAGGATGGTATCGACGGAGAAAGGAGGTTCCGGTGTGGGTTGCGCCGTGGGCCCTGGCGTTGGCGTTGCCGTGGGCGCGGCGGTTGGCACAAGGATTGGGGTGGGTGTTGGAGCAGGTGTAGGCGTTTGAGTCGGTGTTGGCGTCGGACTTTCGGTAGGAAGCGGAGTGGAAGTGGGAGCGGGTGTAGCTGTCGGCGTAGGAGTGGGAGTCTCCGTTGGCGTGGCTGTGGGCGTGGGCGTTGGCTCAGCTCCGGGCTGGCAGGCCAGTATGGACAGCAGAAGAAGGAGTATGACGGGTACTACCAGCCGACGCCCTCTCATCTAGGCAACGACCCTTTCACGACGCCACAGGCACGCGTCAGCGTAACGGACTCCTCCAGGAACAGATTGCAACATGCGAGAAATGATAACCCTATCACCCCGCATTGACAACTGTTGCGGCCCACTTTTGGTAGAATATGCTGCGAAACAAGGTCCCAAAAGAGGAAGCTATGGAGGATGCGACTACCGCCCGAAAAGAACACAATACGCTCCAGCAGCGCGCCTTCGACGAGGTGGCCGGGGGCTTCGCACAGCCCATACCGGAGGACATCCTCCGGCGTCTGGAGGCGGTGGTGGACAGCGCGCAGATCCGCCCTGAGGAGGCTGTGCTGGACGTTGGGACCGGCGCGGGAGTCCTGTTGCAGTTCATTCTCAAGCGCCGCCCCGCGCGTGTCGTGGCCTGCGACCTCTCGGGAGAGATGATCAAGGTTGCCACCCAGCGGTTTGGAGACAGGGTGACCCTCCTCCAGACGGACGTGGCGGACATCCCGCCGGAACAGGGCCCATTCGGCGCGGTGTTCTGCAACGCCATGTTCGGGAACGTCTACGACCAGAGGCAGACCGTCGAGGCCATTGACAGCCTCCTGGGTCCGGGCGGGCGGTTCGTCATCAGCCATCCCCTGGGAAGCGACTTCGTGAAGAGGCTCAAGACGGGAAGCCCCCAGTATAACCTGAAGGAGCTGCCGGACGAGGCTTCGCTGAAGCGGCTGGTCGAAGGTACCGGGCTCGCCGTGACCCACTTCGTGGACGAACCCGATCTGTACCTGGCCATCTGCACAAAAGCGGGCGGCTAGCCGGGTTGGCATTGCATCCGAGACGCCCTTTGTCTAAAATGTAGAAGCGCGACTCCAAAAAGAGCCGCTGGTTTAAGTTGCGCGGGAACCTTGAGTCCTTTCTGCAGGCGCTCAGTGCGCACATAGAAACAATCTTTGAAGGGGGGCATCCATGCCAGACTTTACACCGGAACGGCTGAGAAACGTAGCGCTTTTGTCTCATAGCGGAGCCGGGAAGACGTCCATAGCAGAGGCCCTCCACTTTGCCACCGGAGCAACCACCCGCATGGGCCGCATTGAGGACGGCAACACCACCTCTGACTACGAGCCGGAGGAGGTCAAGCGAGGGGGCAGCACCCAGATGGCGCTGGTCCCCTGCGTCTGGAACAACAACAAGGTCAACCTCATTGACACGCCGGGATACGCCGACTTCATGGGAGAGGTGGTCTCCGGCCTCCGTGTGGCCGACGGCGCCGTGGTGGTTGTGGCCGCGCCCTCCGGGATTGAGGTAGGCACCGAGCAGATGTGGGACCTGCTGGACGAGAGCGGCGCCCCCCGCATTGTGGTGATAAACAAGATGGACCGGGAGAACGCCGACTTCAACAGAGCGGTGGACGCCCTGCAGCAGCGATTCGGCCGCCAGTGCGTGCCCACGCACCTGCCGATAGGCAGCGAGGCCAGCTTCAAGGGCGTTGTGAGCGTGCTGGGAGCCGACGTCCCCGCCGATATGGCCCAGGAGATTGAGGAGGCCAGGGAGCGGCTGACAGAGGCCGTCGCAGAGAGCGACGACGACCTGGCAACCCGCTACCTGGAGGGAGAGGAAATCTCCGAAGAGGAGCTCAAGGAAGGCCTGAGAAAGGGCGTGGCCTCAGGCCAGGTAGTGCCTGTGCTGCCCTGCGCCGCGACCGCGGAGATAGGGGTGAAGGAACTGTTGGACGCTCTCGTGGACTTCATGCCCTCCCCCAGCGACGTGGAGGCCCCTGTAGCCCAGAACGCGTCCAACAACGAGGAGAAGGCCCTTTCAGCCGAGAGCGGCGGGCTGGCTGCCCTGGTGTTCAAGACCACCGCCGACCCCTACGTCGGCAAGGTGTCCTACTTCAGGGTGTACAGCGGCGCACTCCAGAGCGACTCCCAGATATGGAACAGCAACAAGGGACAGGCGGAGCGCGTGGGCCAGGTGTTCACCGTCCGAGGCAAGAACCAGGACCAGGCCGCCGAGATCTCCGTCGGGGACATCGGCGCAGTCGCCAAGCTGAACACCACCACCACTGGGGACACCCTCGCACAGAGAGAGGAGCCGTGGGCGCTGCCCGGCATTTCGTTCCCGGGAGCTAACCACACGGTGGCCGTCTACCCCAAGAGCAAGCAGGACGTGGACAAGATGTCCAGCGCCCTGGCGCGCATAGCGGAGGAGGACCCAAGCCTGAGGGTGTACCGGGAGCCGGACACCACCGAAATCCTGCTCGCGGGCCTGGGGGACGCCCACGTGGAGGTGGCGGAGGAGAAGATAAGGCGCAAGTTCGGGACAGACCTGATGCTCCAGATACCCAAGGTCCCGTACAAGGAGACCATCACGTCCCCCGCCAAGGTGGAGTACAAGCACAAGAAGCAGACCGGCGGCCACGGGCAGTACGGCCACGTCTTCCTGGAGCTTGAGCCTATGGGCAGAAGCGGCGGGTTTGAGTTCGGGACCAAAGTGGTTGGAGGCAACGTGCCCAGGGAGTATTTCCCCGCTGTGGAGAAGGGGGTGGTCAAGTCCATGGAGGAGGGCACAATCGCAGGCTACCCGGTAGTCGACTTGCGCGTGGTGCTCTACGACGGCAGCTTCCACCCGGTGGACTCCTCCGGCATGTCCTTCGAGATAGCCGGCGGATACGCCGCCCGCAAGGGGCTGAGCCTTGCGCAGCCCGTGCTCCTGGAGCCGATAATGAGGGCGGAGATAAAGGTGCCCGACGCCTTCACCGGCGACGTCACGGGAGACCTGAACACCAAGCGGGCGCGCATCCTGGGCATGACGCCCCAGGACGGCTACACAGTGATTGACGTGGAGGTGCCCCAGGCCGAGATGCTCAGGTACTCCGCAGACCTGCGCTCCCTGACCCAGGGCAAAGGCTCATTCTCCTTGGAATTTGACCACTATGAGCCGGTGCCTGCACACCTGACCACGAGGATCGCGGAAGAGGCAAAGAAAGCAAGCAGCTAGGCTGGCGGCCCCATTCCTGCGGAGGCAGGAATCCAGGGCGTATACCGACGCAAATGGAACACGTAGGGGCTGTTCGCGAACAGCCCCTACGACGTCCTTCCACCTTTTCTGCTTGGTTGTAAATCTTAACGTTTCTTACGTCTCCACGCGCCCCATTGACTTGAGCGGCGCGTGCGCCTTATCGTAGAGGTATGATGGCTTTGATCACAAATCTCTACCGGCGTCTGATGCGTATCCTTTCGCTTGCAGACGACGCCCTGTTCGGCGGCAGCACCGGCTATCCCTCCACCGCGTCTTGAGGGTACGACGCCGTAATGGCAAGCCCGGTCTGGGTTTCAGTGCTCCGCAACGACATAGACATTGAGCTTGGCCTCAAGCTCGACAGAGAGCAGGACTGAGTTCGCCAGGCGGCCCCTCTCAACGTGTTCACCACCGGCCTCGGAATGTTGCGTCCTCCCGTGTGCAACCCCCTCCACATTTCCCAAGAAATGATAATATTTTCACAAGTAGTTGACTAACCTCTCTCTCACAGATAGAATTAGTCAACCCTCTTACCCCAATACAGGCTTCGCATTGAGGTCGTGGAATCAGCATGGGAACTACCAGACTTGAAATCAGGCTTGGCGCTTTGGCGGCCCGCTTGGACATAGTATCAGGAGGGGGACAGAAGTTGCAGGACGGGCATGTCCGATAGGGTGGACCTGACTGAAGGCGAAGTGCCGGAGGTTGTAGTCCTCCGGCTTCCCCAGTACGTCCGCGCTCTGGCCGACCTGCTCAGGAGAAACGTCCAGGTGGTCAGCTCCCAGCAGCTTGGCGCACAGCTTCAGATGACTCCCGCCCAGATACGCAAAGACCTGAGCTACTTCGGGCGGTTCGGAAAACAGGGCCGGGGTTATCCTGTGAGCTATCTCCTGGGAGAACTGCGACAGGTCCTTGGCCTGGAGCGCACGTGGAATACGTGCCTGGTGGGTATCGGCAGACTGGGCAGGGCCATCATCAGCTACCCCGGGTTCACGCCGGAGGGCTTCAACATCGTCGCCGCCTTTGACGCAGCGTCCAGCGAGGTGGGGCAGCCCATCGGCTCGCTGGTGGTGCAGCCCATCTCGGACCTGGACAAGACGATACACGAGCGGGACATCCGCATTGGCATTGTGGCGGTTCCCGCGAACCACGCGCAGGAAGTCATAGACCAGCTGGTCAAGTGCGAAGTGAGCGCTATCCTGAACTACGCCCCGATAAGCCCGCAGGTGCCCGAATGGGTGCACGTCCGCAACATCGACCCCATCCTCTCCCTCCAGTCGATGACCTTCTACCTGAAGGTCACTTAGGGAAACTCTCTCGATTCCCCATTCCTGCGGAAGCAGGAATCCAGAAGATGGGCACAGAGGTTCCTGCTTCCGCAGGAACGACTGTGTTTAGAGGTCTCTTGGTATATTGCCCTAGCCCTGCTGCTGCGGGGTCGGCCTGCTCCGCCTGCGCTGCACCACCCTGAGCCTGGCCTGTGAGCGCCGCAGCGCGGCCACCGCCCGCTCAAGGTCCATGTCAGACTCGCGCCTCTGGATCCGCTCCTCCGCCCTCCTCATGGCGTCCTGCACCCGCGCCTCGTCTATCTCATCGGAGCGCTCTGCGGTGTCCGCCAGAATGGTGACCTTGTTGTCCATGACCTCCAGGAACCCGCTGCTCACAGCCATGAACACGTCCTCGCCGTCCTTGCGAATGCGTATCTCACCGGGTTGGAGCGCAGTCATAAGCGGAGAGTGATGGGGCAGAATGCCCAACTCTCCCTCGATGCCGGGAGCCACGAGAATGTCCACCTCGTCCGAGTAGACCTCACGCTCTGCGGTGATTATCTCAAGTCTCATTGGCGCCATGTCGACCTCTATCCCTCTGCCCTCAGTTGCTCCGCAGCCTCCACAGCCTCCTCAATTCCGCCGACCATGTAGAAGGCCTGCTCCGGCAGGTCGTCGTGCTTGCCCTCAAGAATCTCGCCGAAGCCCCTGACGGTGTCCCGGATGGAGACGTAGCGGCCCTCCCGGCCCGTGAAGGTCTCGGCAACGAAGAAGGGCTGGGAGAGGAAGCGCTGTATCTTGCGGGCCCTGGCCACGGTGACCTTGTCCTCCTCCGAAAGCTCTTCCATGCCCAGAATCGCGATGATGTCCTGAAGGTCCTTGTACCTCTGGAGCACCTGCTGCACGCCCCTGGCCACGTTGTAGTGCTCATCCCCAACTATGATGGGGTCCAGAATCCGGGAGTTGGACGTCAGCGGGTCCACCGCCGGGTACAGCCCCTGCTCTGCGATGGAGCGTTCCAGCGAGATAACGGCGTCCAGGTGGCCGAAGGTGGTCACAATGCCAGGGTCCGTGTAGTCGTCTGCGGGAACGTAGATGGCCTGGAATGAGGTGATGGAGCCGGTCTTGGTGGTGGTGATTCGCTCCTCAAGCTCGCCCATCTCCGTGGACAGCGTGGGCTGGTAGCCCACCGCCGAGGGCATCCGGCCAAGCAGAGCAGACACCTCCATGCCTGCCAGAATGTATCGGTAGATGTTGTCGATGAACAGGAGAACGTCCTGCCCCTCTCGGTCTCGGAAGTACTCGCCCATAGTCAGCCCCGTGAGCGCTATGCGAAGGCGCACGCCCGGCGGCTCGTTCATCTGGCCGAAGACCAGCACCGTGTTCTTCATGACGCCGGAGTCCTGCATCTCGTGCCACAGGTCATTGCCCTCTCTGGAGCGCTCACCGACGCCTGCGAACACGGAGTAGCCGGAGTGGACGGTGGCGATGTTTCTGATGAGCTCCTGGATGATGACCGTCTTGCCCACGCCCGCGCCGCCATAGGCTCCGATTTTGCCGCCGCGGGTGAATGGCGCGATCAGGTCGACGACCTTGATGCCCGTCTCCAGCATCTGAATGCTGGTCTCCTGCTCCTCGAAGGCCGGAGCCTCGCGGTGTATCGGCCACCGCTCTTCGGCCTCCACGTCGCCCAGGTTGTCCAGTGGGTCTCCTATTACGTTGAACAGACGGCCCAGGGAGCCTCGGCCCACAGGCACCGCAATGGGCTGACCCATGTCGGTTACCTCGTCGCCGCGGCGCAGACCCTCCGTGGGGCCGAGAGCCAGGCAGCGGACCCAGTTGTTTCCGATATGCTGCTCCACCTCAAGGACCAGCCGCTCGCCGTTGTTGTCCAGTTCCAGGCCGTTGTTGACCTCGGGAAGCTCGTCCGGCGGAAACTCGGCGTCAATCACCGTGCCGATTACTTGAACAACTCTACCTTTGGATCCTGCTGGCATTTTATCTCTCCTCTCGACTTGGGGAAGCGGTTACCCCTCCAGGGCAACTGCGCCTCCCACGATGTCCAGGAGTTCCTTTGTAATGGTGTCCTGGCGCACCTTGTTCATTAGCAGGGTAAGGGACTGAATCATGTCGTTTGCGGCGTCAGTCGCGTTGCGCATGGCCACCATGCGGGCCGACTGCTCACTGCCTATGGACTCCAGAACGGCGTGGTAGACCTGCATCTCCACGAAGCGAGGCAGAAGGGAGGTCATCACCTCCAGGGAGTTGGGTTCATAAATGTACCCCGCCGACAGACTGCCCTCCAGCTCAGTCGGCTCAACAGGGAGCAGCCTCTGCATAATGGGACGCTGCACAACGGTGGACACGAAGCGGGAGTAGGAGACGTACACCTCGTCGGCATAGCCGCTTTCGTAGTCGTCAATGGCCAGGCGGGAGATTGGAAGTGTATCAAGCTGGCTCGGACGGTCTCCCAAATCCACGAAAACGGCGCGCACGTCGTTGCTGGAGCGCACCATGAAGTCGCGCCCCTTTCTGCCAACGGAAATGACCGAAACGGGCACTCCCTGGTCCAGCATAAACCGGCCCGCGGCGCGGTTCAGGTTGGAGTTGAGGCCGCCACAGAGTCCCCGGTCAGGGGTGATGTGGATAATCTCCACACGCTGCACTTCCCGGCGGGCCAGAAGGGGATGGCCGCTTTCGGCAATGTCTCCGGACTGGGCCGCGAGATGTCCGAGCACCTCCACCATCGTGTCGGCGTACGGGCGGCCCGCGAGGAGCCTCTGCTGGGAGCGTCTCAGCTTGGACGCGGCGATCATCTCCATCGCCCGGGTCACCTTGGCGGTGTTCTGGACGCTGCGTATCCGCCTTCTGATTTCTCGTATGTTTGGCATATCTCTATCTCACGGGCGCCTAGTAAGGGACCGTCCTCCTGAACTCCTCAATGGCGCTCACCAGAGCCTCGGTAAGCTCCCCGTCAAGCTCCCGCTTCTCCAGGATTGAGCGCAGAAGGTCGGTGTGGGCGCTCTCCATATAGCGATGGAACGCCTCCTCAAAGTCCTTCACCCGCTCTACGGGGATCTCGTCCATGTAGCCGTTGATGACGGCGTACATGATTGCGACCTGCTTCTCCAGCGACATGGGCTGGTACTGGAGCTGCTTCAGCACCTCGGTGATGCGCTGGCCCCGCTCGAGCTGAGCCCTTGTGGCGGCGTCAAGGTCGGCGGTGCCGAACTGGGCGAAAGTGACCAGCTCTCGGAACTGGGCCAGGTCCAGCCGCAGACGGCCGGCCACCTGCCTCATGGCCCTGGTCTGGGCAGCGCCGCCCACGCGGGACACCGAAAGGCCCACGTTAACGGCGGGCCGGATGCCGGCGTTGAACAGGTCCGGCTCCAGGTAGATCTGGCCGTCCGTAATGGAGATGACGTTGGTCGGGATGTAGCCGGACACGTCGCCGGCCTGGGTCTCGATGATGGGCAGCGCCGTCAGCGACCCGCCGCCAAACTCGTCGTCGATCTTGGCGGCCCGCTCAAGCAGACGGCTGTGCAGGTAGAACACGTCGCCCGGGTACGCCTCGCGTCCCGGCGGGCGTCGCAGCAGCAGAGAGAGCTGGCGGTAGGCCCAGGCGTGCTTCGACAGGTCGTCGTAAATGATGAGAGCGTCCCTGCCCTGCTCCATGAACTCCTCGCCCATGGCGCACCCCGTGTAGGGGGCCAGGTACTGGAGGGGAGCAGGGTCCGAGGAGTTGGCGGCCACGATGATGGTGTGGTCCATCGCGCCGTACTGCTCAAGAATGCCGACGGTCTGGGCGACTTTGCTCGCCTTCTGGCCGATGGCCACGTAGATGCAGAGCAGGTCGCCGCCCTTCTGGTTGATGATTGCGTCCAGAGCGATGGCGGACTTGCCCGTGTAGCGGTCTCCGATGATGAGCTCCCGCTGCCCGCGGCCGATGGGAATCATGGCGTCAATGGCCTTGATGCCCGTCTGGACCGGGGCGTTCACGGACTTGCGCATAACGACGTTGGGGGCCACCCTCTCCACCACCCGGTTCTTGTCCGAGCGGATTGCGCCCTTCCCGTCGATGGGTCGGCCCAGGGCGTCCACGACTCGGCCCAGCAGGCCGTCGCCCACCGGGACCTCCACAATGCGGCCCGTGGAGCGTACCTCGTCGCCCTCCTTGATCTGGGAGTCGTCGCCCAGGAGCACTGTGCCAACGCTGTCCTCTTCAAGGTTCATCGCAATGCCCATGATGTCCCCGGGAAACTGGAGAAGCTCCGTATACCGGCATCCCGCCAGACCCTGAACGCGGGCGATTCCGTCACCAACCTCCACCACAGTGCCCATGTCCACCATGGTGACTTCGCCGCCGAAGTCCTGGATCTGCCGTCTGATTACCGAGGTGATATCCTGTCCACGAACTGCCATTGCGCCACCTCTAGCGAAAGATTAGTAGGCTGCCTCAGCCAAAGAATTTCTCAGGTTCCGGAGCTTGGTCCTGGCGCTGCCGTCCATCAGCCTGTCGCCGACCCGGACCACCAGCCCGGCCACAATACTCTCATCCACGTTGGTGGTCAGCTGTATCTCCTTGCCAGTCAGGTCCTGAAGGTACTGCGCCAGTCGCTCCCTCTGCTGGTCATCAAGAGGGACGGCGCTGGCAACGCTTGCTCTCTCCAGACCTCGGTGCTCGTCGATGAGGTTCCCGTACTCCTCCCTGATGGAGGGCAGCGTGTCAATCACGCCCCTCGCCACCAGGAGTCCCAGGAGGTTTTGCGCCAAGGGGTTCAGGTCCGGCAGAGCGTCCCGTATCACGCTCATCTTCTGGTCAAGCCTGACCTTGGGCATACCCAGGAATGAGGCAAACTCCCTCTCCTGGAGCGCCTCATCCAGCACCTGCAGGTCCGTCTGCCACCTTTCCAACTCGCCCATCTCCTGGGCCAGCTGGAATATGGCTAGGGCGTACCGCTTTGACGAGGGTCTTCTGGGCATGTCTCTTCCCTATCTGCCGCCCACGCTGGGGTTCTCCTCCAGCACCTTTTCTATGATGTCCCTGTGAGCGCTCTCATCGACGGAGCGTTCGATCACCCGCTCGGCGGCCAGGATGGCCAGCTCTGCGAAGTGACTTCGCACCTCTTCGATGGCCTCATCGCGCTCGCGCTGGATCTCGGCCCTGGCTCGGGTGAGCATGGCCTCGGCCTCCTGCCGGGCCCTCGCCTGCTCCTCCTCCCGAAACCTGTCGGCCACCTCACGAGCCTGCGCCATGAGGTTCTGGCTCTCCTGCCGGCCCTCCTCCAGCCGCTTCTCCAACTCTTCCTGCTGCTGCGCCGACTCCTGCCTTACGCGTTCAGCCGCTTCGACGCTCTCCCGTATCCGCTCCGACCGCTGGTCCAGCATCCCCAGGATGCGCTTGTAGCCGACGAAGTACAGGATGGTCAGCAGTATTATGAAGTTGATTAGATAAGCAATCAGGCTGGGTATGTGGAATCCCAGTTTTGCCAGTTCCGCCATACCTTCCTCCCGTTGTTATTTACGCTACGTCCGGGTGTGGCCCTACGCCACGAAGATAAGCAGGAACGCCACGACAAGCGCGTAAATGGCGATTGCTTCTGCGAAGGCGATGGCCAGAATCATGTTGGTGAGAATGGGGCCTCTCGCCTCCGGGTTGCGGCCAATGGCGTTCATGGCCGCGGCGCCCAACACGCCGATGCCCACGCCGGGTCCCACCGCGCCAAGGCCGATGGCTATCGCAGCTGCCAGCAATTTCATGGTTTCCGCTTCTATCATGACTCCTCCTCTAGGTCTTTGCTATTCCAGATTTTGGCTCTTGGCCTAATCTACTCAAACTTTGAGAACACTGCCATTACGCCGGCCAGGGCCGCCGCCGACAGGCCTACCGCCACTACTACCATCGCCAGGATCACTACTTCCATGCGCTTGACCTCCGACTTTTAATGCTCTTCTTCCGCATGTGGAGTTACCGCCACTACCACGAACACCAGGGTCAGACCGGCGAATATCAGTGCCTGGACAAGGCCCACCAAGAGCTCCAGGCCGTAGAACACCACCACCGCAACAAAGGGCACCAGGTAGGTTATCACTATCAGCACGATTTCTCCGGCGGTCATGTTGCCGAAAAGCCTGAAGGTGAAGCTGACAATCCGCACGAACTCGCTGAGGAGCTCCAGCACTCCCACGAACAGGTCTATGGGGACCTGCAGGAAGTTGCCCTTTCGGAGGTTGTCCAGGCGGACGAACTTGCCCAGATAGTGCAGCTTGAGCATCTTCAGTCCCCAGAACTCCACGAACACGAAGGACACCAGCGCCAGGGCCAGGGGCATGTTCATATCGGTGCCGGCCGGGCGCAGTAGGTGCGTGCTTATTGGTTCAGTGGTGAAGAAGGACTCTGCGTCGTAGCCGAAGGTGGGATAGAATGGCAGCAGCCCAACCCATGCGTTGAGCATCACAAACAGGAATATGGTGGCAATGAGGGGGAAGAACCGCCGTGCGTTCTCCGACCCGGCCACGCTCTGAACGAAGTTGTACAGCACCTCGACCCCGGCCTCCACAAAGTTCTGCATGCCCCGGGGCACCACCTCCATGCGGCGGGTGGCAAAGAAGAAAATGGCAATGAGAAGCAGAGACACCATCCAGGCGGAAAGGAGGGTGTTGGTGATCACAAACCCGTCCTTCTCCGTGATGTCGTACTTGGCCTTGTCGCCGGGGTTGCACGCTCCGTCGATTGGCGGATAGTACTCGTGGGTCTTGTAGTCCTCGCACTTGGAGGGAGTCAGCTTCTGGGGTGGAATGTGGGGAGAGGGCTGGGATACGAAGGGCGGGTCTGCGTCTTCGCCGGAAAAGAGGGCCGTCCCGATTGCCCCGGTCACAAGGCCGGCCAGCAAAAGGGCCACTACTACGATACCGCTCAGCGCTACTATCTGCTTGGCTGAACTCGACATAGCGAGGTTATCGCTCCTCGTTCCCCTTCTCTTCGCCGTCGCTGTTATTCGTCATAAGCGGCAGAACCATCTTGTATATCCCGTAGAAGGCAAGCACGGTGCCAAACACTATCCCGCCAAGGGTAAACACCGGAATCGTGTCCAGTGTATTGTCCAGCCACAGCCCTATCAGCAGTCCTCCAACTATGCACACGGCAACATACCACCCCACGCCCACCAACTGCAAGACTATAGCCAGCGTTCCCCTGCCCATTCACACCCTGCACCGAGTTTTGTGCATAGTATCACATACTTTTTGCATGGTCAACGCCAACAGCCTCCGGCAAAGCGGGTTTCCTGGAAAACAGCACAAGGAAACCCCCGGCCAGGTTGATCACCGCCAGGGTGAGCAGCGCCACCCTGTAGTGACCCTGTATATCGAACAGGTAGCCTGCGAACAGGGGCGATATGACGGACACGCCGCTCAGGAAGAAGGCGGAAAGCCCGAAGATGGTGGCGAAGGCCTTGCGCCCGAAGTAGTCGCCCCTGAGAGCGGTGAAGAGCGCGCCGCGCCCTCCCCACCCGAAGCCGAACATCACGGCAAAGGGCAACGCAGTCGCAAAGTCGCTTATGCCCACGGCCGCCACCACGCCAAAGGCCTGGACCGTGGAGAAGCCGAATATCACCACCGGCTTTGGAAAACGGTCCCCCAGGTACCCTCCGACCATTCGGGACCCCATGCCAACAAAGGTGTAGACGACCACAACGGCGCCGGCAAGCTCCAAAGAGAGACCGGCGTCGTAGAGCATGGGGATGGCGTGCACCTGGAGCGCGCCCACCACCATCGCGCTCAGCCCGTGGCTGAAGGTGATCAGCCAGAATGCGGAGGTGCGCAGCGCCTGGCGGGCGGAGAAGTCGCCCACGCCGTACGCGTCCATCCCGGAGGGAGCGTCATCCGAAAGCGAACCCACCTGGCTTATCTCGCCGTCCGGCCTCTGGCCGTACTCCTCCGGCCTGTTCCTTATCTGCTTGGTGAGGGGGTAGGCCAGGACCAGGAACGTCAGGCCCAGGGCGAAAGATATGGCCCGCCAGCCCAACATTCCTATTCCAAAGGCCAGCGCCGGCACCAGCACTCCGCCCAGGTAGTTGCCCATCCCGGCAGAGGCGATGGCTATGCTCCGCCGCCGCACGAACCAGTTGTTCACGGCGGTAATCATCGGCAGGAAGCCGCCAAGCCCCATGCCCACGGCGATGACCATGAACGCCAGGTAGAAGCTGGCTATTCCGCTGGTGAAGCTGAACAGCAGGAAACCCAGCCCCAGGATGCAGAAGCCCGTCAGCACCATGCGCCGGGAGCCGAACCGGTCGGTCAGGAACCCCTCCACGGGGCCCATGACCGTCCCCTCCAGGCGCGCCAGGGCGAATGCGCCGGAGAGCACCGTCCTGCTCCACCCGAAGTGCCGTTCCAGCGCCACGAAGAACACCCCAAGCCCGTGGGCCGCCGCGCCGTTGGACAGGGCTATGGTGAACATGGCTATGCCGACAAGCCACCACCCGTAGAACAAGCCGCGGCGCTTGCTGGCGGGTCCGGCGGTGGTAGTCGGCTGATCCATAGGCGGCGTGTTCCTCAACTCCCGATGGGATGTGCCCGCCGCAGCGAGCCTTACGCATTATGCCACACAAAGGCATAGCTCCCAACACGCGGGCATGATCGAGGCCTGAAACAGAAAGTGGCCAAGTGTGACAAGAGACCAAGTGCGTACAAGCGCATAAAAGCGCTTGAAAGAGCTAGTATATGACTCCCGCAGTTGACCCGCTCATATGCTTCGACAGGCTCAGCATGAGCGGGTCTGGTTTCTTCTCGCTCGCCGTATGGTTCCGCGTTGTTAGCGACCCGAGGGCAGCATATCCTCGTACCGTGCTAAACACTGGGGAATGCCCGCCGGAGGCGAGGCGCTGGAACCAGAGAAGAAGGCGTCCAGTTCCTGCAAAGAGGCGGTTTCCTGCAGGCAGTCAATGAGGTCCTGCAGGGTGGGGTCGTGCATGAGCCACAGCAGGCTGACTTGGTTGAACGCTCCGTCTCCGCCTCCGCCGGGAGACGGGATTGGGAAGGACTCCAGACCGCAGGATTGGAGGACTTGAACGGTCTCCCCTGGCGGCATTTGGGACGAGTCTCCCCAAATGGCCTCTACGAACCGCTCAATGCCGATCTGTTCATCGACGCATCTGAGCGAAGACAGACTGAATTCTACAGTTTCGTAGTCCCGAAGTCTTAGCCATTCATCATCGGTTATGCAGAGCAGGAAGCGAAAGACTAGGAGGGTAGCTTCGGGCCCTTCCCTTGAGCCCGATTGAAGTCTAGCCATGTCCGTACCAGACATGTCCGTAGTGGTGTACAAGGTTCTCAGACAAGCCTCACTGTCCGCCGTCAAACCGCCGGCTGCCGCGGACACGTTTGCAATGGCAAGGTCGACGGGATCAGGTGTTGGGGCGGCGGTTGGAGTTGGCGTGGGAGTCGGAGGTAGCGTTGCCGTAGGTGTCGGACCTGAGTCGCCGCAAGCTCCGGACAATGCAATGCATAGAAAGGCCGCGGCCAGCAGTGACAGCAGGCGTGTCCGAGAAGCAGCCAGCCAGATTGAACTCATAGTCTCTCAATGCCTGCCGCCCTCATTCAACCCCGGCTACCTCCAATTCCGTTGTCCGTGAGAACCGTATTCTTGTGTCTATTGGAGGACAAAGAACGACAGGCTCAGCATGAGCGGGTCTCTCTTCTTGCCCGTGCAGCCTGCCCCGCACTTGATGCGGGGGCGGGAGTCGTGGGCGTGGATTGGACTTGCTCAGACCATTCTTAGCTTTCTCAATCCCTCTTTATCAATCATGGCTTGAAAGCTGTCACGCAACTCACTCAACGTAGGAGTTTTACTGCCGGATAACTCTTCCAGTAGGTCGGATACAGGCCACTGAATGGTCTGGCCTTGTCGCGAGAAATAGAAGCCTACTTTGTCTATTCGGTATTCGTCACTGTAGTCAAGCATGACATAACCGAGAATCTGATACAGAAACAATTTTGAAATTTTGGGGTTGATTGTCGTTTTCAAGTCTATCAGGCAGTTATCTAAGATGAGATCGGCGTCTGCCCCACCTACATCAACGCTTCCGTCAAAATTTGGATTCAATATTGCCTGCCCAGATAATCTATGCTGGTATCTATCATAGAACAGCCATGACATGGAGCGCAGGTCATCCACCCAATCAGACTCAGCTATCGAAAGCAACTCTGGAACCGTGTGTTTTGGTCCATTTATGAAAAGGTAGGACTTATCATCTACTGGCGCGCGAAATCCCTGCTCCAAGAGCGCAAGAACGAAACAATAGCGCGCTATCTGCTCTTCCTCAAGACCTTCCAATCTGCGGGCGACAGGAGTGATCCGCGTTATGGTTTCATCAAGGCTGAGGAAGAATTCCTTTACCAACTCCGATGAAAGTCTCTGGGATGCAGGGTGGGTGCCATAAATTAAAGTAGGGTCTATCCCGCTCAATCCAATGCCGATATACTTCTGAGTTCGCCCATGCCAGTACCGTAGCTGAACAGTTTCACCGGATTCCAGCCCGACAATCGATGGCCTTTCGTCCTGTATGCCCCAGGCAAGCGCGTCATACTGTGGGGCATCTATCCAAACCAAATTATCATCAATTTTGTCAACTAGGCGCAGAGCACCGCGCCACGCTATCAGATCTTCAAAGGGAGTAACAGCGAGATAATATCGTAGCCGATAGTCTATGGCTGTGCCTAATGACATATAAGTATAAGTAGAGGTTTTACCGTCGGGCAACCGAATGGTTTTCACACCCTTCAGTTTCTTGTTTTGCTCACTAACAAATTGAGATGTGTTTGGGAGTTTTTCTTCAAAGAACTGCCTGACTGGATCATTAGCTGATTTGGGTGAATTGAGGTGAGATGTCAATGACAAGATGGATTCCCGCCTTTCCTGAATGGCGTTGTACTTGGTGAATCGCCAATTGCTCAGTGGTTACCGATAACCACGAGTGGGTCTCCCCAAGCTTCTCTGCTGTCGCTCCCATCTCCGCGCAGATTTGTGGGTTACTTTGGGGCCCTGCTTCACAAGACGCCCTCCAGGACGGTTTCTCTGATGCTCGGCCTCCCGGCGAGCAGGGTTCTTCGTGATACCCGTATGGGATATACGGTTTCCTCTCTTGTAGTGATACCTAGTGGTATTGCGAGGCGCGCGGCCCGTAGCTAATCTTCTTTGCATGACAATACTCCCAATATTAGCAGGACAAATGTTTAGGACTAGTGTACGGACATAAGTATGCAAATAGCAAGAGAGAGTCTCAACGATTTATTGCCAAATCTCAGCCTATCTGCGCACACTCAAGCAAATGCAGCTTGTCACCAAGAGATGCCAAGCTAAGGCTTAAGTAGTAAGAAAGGGAAAATATAGGCTACAGAAGAGACGTCGGAAAGTCGGCTAGCTCTCCAGGACTATCTCCCCGCTCTGGCCGCCGCGTTTCTGCACAAGCCTCACGCCCTCTATGCGCATCCCCCTGTCCACAGCCTTGCACATGTCGTAGATGGTGAGAGCGGCCACGGAGACGGCGGTCAGGGCCTCCATCTCAACGCCGGTCTTTGCCGTCGTCCTGGCGGTGGCGGTGATCCGCACCTCGCTACTGGACTCGTTCAGCTCAAGGTCAACGTCCACGCTGTCCAGGGGCAGCGGATGGCAGAGGGGGATGAGCTCAGCCGTGCGCTTGGCGGCCATGATGCCGGCTATCCGGGCCACGGACAGCACGTCCCCCTTCTCCACGCCGCCGCTCTTGATGAGCGCAAGGGTCTCCTCCTGCATCGACACCGCGCCCCGGGCCACGGCCTCCCGCTCCGTCTCCGGCTTCCAGCCCACGTCCACCATCCGCGCCCTGCCCTCCTCGTCCAGGTGGCTGAGCCGGGGGCTTTCCTCCTCCTGCTCCTGAACTACTCCGGCTTTGCCGCTGGCCAGCTGGTCTGCGCGCTCGTTCTGGGGGTGTCCGGCGTGGCCGCGCACCCACTGCCAGGTGACGTCGCGGCTCGCCACCAGTGCGTCCAGCCGTTCCCACAGGTCGGTGTTGACGTTGCGCTTCCAGCCCCGGGTCATGGTATTCACCAGGTAACGGCTGTCGCTGTGCAGCGTGACGCTGGAGCCCTCCGGAGTGGCCTCCAGCCCCTTGATGGCGGCCATTATCTCCATGCGGTTGTTGGTGGTCCTCTGCTCGCGGCCCGCCAGCTCCCTGCTCTGGCCGTCCTGCTCAATGATAGCCGCCCAGCCTCCGGGGCCCGGGTTGTCCTGGCAGGCGCCGTCCGTGTAGATGTTGATCATTGTGTGCCTACATTGCCGTCGTTCTATGATCGGGTGGCAATATCTCTATTCTACTAATGGAGCTCCTGCTGAGTAGAATCCCTGTATCCTTCTCTAAGTCAACCCAATCCTCTTTTTCTGTATCCCAAACGAAAGCTCTTGTAAGATAGATTTCTTGGTCGTGATCAGTCAACCCAATGGAGGAATACTCTCTCCAACCATGAATCAAGTCCCCATCTTTGAGATACACCCTCAGATATGATGAGGGAGAAACCACGCGGTCCCAAATATCAGAGTGCTTCCTAATGTCAATCCCGAGTTTCTGTAGCAGCCAAGAAACTACGCCAACTCTATCAGCCGAATCCACAATCTGACCGCCCATCCATCCAAGAATAGGGGCTGATATGTATAATCCCGCAATTAGGCCTCCAGGCACAATCTTGGGATCTCTAAGCATGTCCATAAGACCCGGCCACGCTGTGTGAGACGAGAAAACAAAAGTAAAGATGGGGTAAACCGAAACAAACAAGCCAAGGCTTCCCACTAGACTCCAAGCTGTACCCTGAAACCCTGATAGCCTCCTAAACCTACTGACCAGAAAGCCTACGTTTATGCAAATGAAGCCTGGAAGAACCAAGAACAAGACTAGCGGAATAGCGGTTAATTCCATGCTATAATGGCCTCGTAATAGTTAGGCTATCTAGTTCTCCTGGGTGGGACAGGAGGGGGGTTAGGCCTCTCAGATGGCCCCCTTGGCGAGGGGTTGTGAGTGTAGCTTTTCTTGCCTGTATCTTCCCTTCTTCTATCTCCGTCTGCTCTATCTGCTCCATCTCTCCTTGTCGTCATTATCCCTCCTTTCCTACCCCCCGATCTGGTACATCTCCACTTTCCTCTGGGGCGGGGTGGTCAGGGAGGCCCTTATCTCCGAGTACCTGTCAACGCGGCGGTTCCACACGTCCGTTATCAGCGCCTCAAGCTCCGCGTCGGTTGCGCCGTCCCGCATCGGGTCACGCAGGTCGCGGCCGTCGCTGGCGAAGAGGCACGTGAACAGCTTGCCGTCCGTCGAGAGCCGGGCGCGGGTGCAGTCGCTGCAGAAGGCCTCCGTCACCGAGGAGATGAAGCCAATCTCGCCGCTGCCGTCCACGTACCGGTAGCGGTCGGCCACCTCTCCCCGGTAATTCTTGTCGATAGGCTCAATCGGCATCTCCTCGTTGATCATCTTCACCAGCTCCGCCGACGAAACCACCTGGTCAAGCCGCCACCCGTTGAGGTTGCCCACGTCCATGTACTCAATGAAACGAACGATGACGCCCGTGCCCTTGAAGTGCCTGAGCATGTCCAGCAGCGTGTGGTCGTTGACGCCCTTCTGGACGACCGCGTTCACCTTGATGGGATCAAGGCCAACCTCCCGCGCCTTGTCGATGCCCTCCAGGACGCGCTTCACCCCATAGCCGCGGCCGTTCATCTCTCCGAAAATCTCGTCGTCAAGGCTGTCCAGGCTCACGGTCACTCTCTGGAGGCCCGCGTCCTTGAGCGCCTGAGCCTGCTGCGCCAGCAGGTAGCCGTTGGTGGTGAGAGTCAGGTCCTCGACGCCCTCCACCTCTGTCAGCAGGCCGACCAGGTTCTCCACGCCGCTTCTCACCAGCGGCTCGCCGCCGGTCAGCCTTATCTTGGTCGTCCCCAGCCCCACGAATATCCGCGCGAGGCGGGCTATCTCCTCGAAGCTGAGCAGGTCAGCCCTGGGGAGAAACTGGTATCGCTCCCCGTAGATCTCCGCGGGCATGCAGTAGGGGCAGCGGAAGTTGCACCTGTCGGTAACGGAGATGCGCAGATCCTGTAGCAGCCTGCCGAGTACGTCTCTAATCATGTCTACGTTGTCGTCCCCTTGTCCTCGGCCTCAGCCTTCAGATAGTCCAGGGCCTTCCTGGTTGCCATACCCCTATGGCTCACGCCGTTCTTCTCCTCCATGTCAAGCTCAGCCATGTGCTTTCCCAGGGCGGGAATGTAGAAAATGGGATCGTAGCCAAAGCCCTTGGCTCCACGAGGCTCAAAGGCGACAATGCCCTCGCACGCCCCCTCAAAGAGCCTCACCTCTCCATCGGGATGAGCCAGAGCCACCACCGAGCGGAACCGCGCGCTCCTCTTCTCCCATTCTATATCCTCCAGCTTGCCCAGTAAATAGCGCACCAACTCCTCGTCCGTGGCGCCGGGGCCCGCGTATCGAGCCGAATACACCCCGGGCTCTCCGCCAAGGGCGTCCACCTCAATGCCGGAGTCGTCGGCGAGGGTGCATAGGCCGCTGGCCTTGGCGAAGGCCTCAGCTTTCAGAGTGGCGTTCTCCTCGAAGGTCGATCCCGTCTCCTCAACGTCCAGGACAATGCCCTCCTCGTTGGGGGTTGTGACGGTGAAAGGAGTGTCCTTGAGAAGCACGACCAACTCTCGTATCTTGCCGGGGTTGTTGGTTGCCAGGAGCAGCTTGCTTGGTACGTCCATTCCGTGATTATCTGAGGCCGGCTTCATGTAGTTGGAACCCCTGGCGGCGTCGGCCCGCAATCGGGCCGACGCCGCTCCAGGGATAGTTGAAACGAGGGTATCGCTATGAGGAAGTGGATGCGGGAGTGGTTGCCATGTGGCCGTCCCGCACGGCGAACTGGCTCATCAGGCCCTCCACGGTGTCGCGGAAGCCGCTGTACTCCAGCTCGTTGTAGGGCAGCATGGCCGCGCCGGACCAGCCCTGGTCTCGCATCGCCAGAGCCTTCTCCTGGGCCTTCAGCCGCACGTGGTCCCAGGCCGGGTTGTCGAAGATGTCCACAACGCCGTCGGAGAAGTACCCGTCGGCGTCCAGTGAGAAGGCAGCGCAGGACACCAGCGGCAGGCAGTAGATGCCCGTCACGGGGGTGTTCAGAGCCACGGGCATGAGGGGCATGACGTGGGAGCCGCGGGCGTCGCCGCCGATGTAGTGGGCCTTGGTGAACGGCGACACCAGCTCCTCCGGCGCGGGGAAGACGCCCTGGGTGCGCACCAGCGCCACGGGGTCGTCCTTGCCGGTGTAGGTCCCGGCAATGCTGTGAAGACGCTGCGCGGACACGGCCGCCGCCTGCTCTCCGTAGGTGCGGGAGATGATGGCGTCTATGCCAAACCGCTCGTTGTCCCGCAGGAGCATGGCTATCTTGTAGGAATCCTCAGGAGCGTTAAGCTCGATGACGCTGTCGCCCTCCGTGTGGTCCATGTCGATGATGCGGAACGTGAAACCGCCTATCATCCTGGGGAGCATCAGGCCCGCGCAGTACATGGGGTCTGCAAAGCCCAGGAAGAAGGGGAGGTTGTATGCGCCGGGGCCGCACTTGTCGGCGGCGTACATCAGGAAGGACTCGGCGGGACGAACGCGGTTGGTCCTTACCGGGTCGTGCTCGAACTCCACCTCAGCCACGGCGGGACCAGCGCCACGTATGTTGCCCGATGGCGCGTCCACCAGCAGGTCCTGGCCGGCTCCGTACAGACCGCCCTTCTGGGCTATAGCCGTGGCCTCCAGGAAGGTCCTCCACGCAAACTGGTGAATGTCGTCGTTGTCCGGCCCCTTGGTGTGGGAGACGAGCATTGCTATGTCGTCGCCCGTGTGGGACACGTAACCGTCGATGATGAGCTTGCTGTCTATGGCCGCCTGAACAGCCGCCCTGGTAGCGTCCATCATCGCGTCGGACGGTTTGGTATGGCCTCCAATGGAACCAACATCTGCCTTCAGAATGGACAATGTGATTTTCATACTTCCTCCCTAAAAATCGGGTCTAGTCCAGTATAGCAACCGCGAGATACGAGGGTCAACAAACATACGGCGCAGGGTAGTGTAACTTAGAGTGTGTAAATTGATGAGAAGGGGCGTATCCTGAATCAGGGTTTAGTGCAAGGCCTGAAAGGAGGACACGCCCATGGTGCAGGTCAGGGACCTGACAGAATTGACGATAGCTGATAGGTGGAGGGAGGTCAAGGGAGAGGAGGAGTGGTGGGGAGACATCAAGGAACAGGCGCTGAGAGGTGTGAAGAGGTTGTTGGAGGGGGCGATGGAGGGAGAACTGATAGAGCAGTTGAACGCTGGGAGGTACAGGCGAACAGAGTCTCGGCGGGGTTACCGCAACGGCTACCGGTATCGCAGCCTGCTAACGGAGTTGGGGATGGTGGAGCGTCTAAGGGTGCCCCGTGACCGGGACGGAGCCTACCGGACGGAGGTGTTGCCTAGATACCAGAGGCGACAGGAGAGGGTGAATAATGCAGTACGGGCGATGTTCCTGACAGGGGTGAGCACTCGGAAGGTGCAGGAGTTGGTAGGACCCATGCTGGGAGCGTCGGTCAGCGCCCAGACTGTCTCACGAATTGCTCGCAGCCTGGACGGAGAGGTGCGTCGTTACCAGAGCCGTACTCTGACAGACTCCTACCTCTACTTGCTGCTGGACGGCATCGTCCTCAGGGTGAAGGAGGCTAACAGGGTGGTCAGGCGCCTGGTATTGTGTGCCTATGGCATTACACCGGCCGGGTTCAGGGAGATGATATCATTCCGCCAGGCGAACTCTGAGAGTGAAGCTGCATGGGAGGCCTTCCTCAGAGACCTATACGACAGGGGGCTTAATGGCAAGTCTCTCAACATGATCAGCACCGATGGTTGCCCTGGGCTTCATAGCGCTTTGGGCACAGTATATCCCTATGTCACCAGACAGAGGTGCTGGGCTCACAAGATGCGCAACGTAGCCTCCAAGCTACCCCGTAAGCTTCAGGACACTTGCCTCACTGAGGCCAAGACCATCTACCAGGCTCACACCCGAAGGGAGGCTGTACTCCGCTTCCGCCGGTGGGCAGCGCGCTGGCGCAGCACTGCACCCAAAGCTGTAAAGTGCATAGAGGACGACCTAGACGAACTCTTGCCCTTCCTCGACTGTCCTAAGGCCCATTGGAAGAAGATACGGACTACCAACGCTATCGAGAGAGCTTTCAGGGAAGTACGACGTAGAACAAGGCCTATGAGCTGCTTCCAGAATACTGCCAGTGTAGACAGAATCATCTTCGGCGTAATCAGTCACTTGAATAACAATTGGAAAGATAATCCCCTTCCGCATTTTACACACAACTCTTGACACTACCCGGCGCAGCGCGAGGCTATAATGGGGGTGAGCAATGGGTTACAATGGAAAGTAGACCTGTCCGAGGAGGGCTTCCGACATGGGGACTTTCAAGTGGCCGATGCGGATCTCCAGCATGGACGGCCAGCAGTCCGTGGACGTAGAGGCGACGGTGGACACAGGCGCTTTCTATACCACGCTGCCCGCCCCGATGCTGCGCGAGCTGGGCATTGCGCCCACGGGCAGGCGCGAGTTTCTGATAGCCGACGGCAGTCGGATTCAGATGGAGTACGGCGAGGCGCGGGCAACCATTGACGGGGAGAGCGTAATTACCATTGTGGCCTTTGGAGAAGACACCGCTCCCCCTGTACTAGGACGCTACACTTTGAACGGCCTCGCCCTGGCCGTGGACCCAAGAGCGCAGCGTCTCGTCCCCGCAGAGCTGATCATGCTGTAGGCACGGCTCGGCTCCAAAAACGCGGCGCTGCTCAAGAGTCCAGCAACCCCGCCACTTCTTTCGCGCTGTAGGTGATGATGATGTCCGCACCGGCCCGCTTGATGGCGGTCAGTATCTCAAGGGTGATGGCCGTGCCGTCTATCCACTCATTGGCCGCCGCCGCCTTGACCATGGAGTACTCGCCGCTGACGTTGTACGCCACTATGGGGTGGTTGAAGGTGTCCCGGGCCCTCGCAATCACGTCCAAGTACGCCAGGGCCGGCTTCACCATTATCAGGTCGGCCCCCTCCTGTATGTCCGTCTCCATCTCTCGTATCGCCTGCCGCGCGTTGGCCGCGTCCATCTGGTAGCCGCGCCGGTCGCCAAACTGGGGCGCGGACCCGGCCGCCTCCCGGAAGGGGCCGTAGAACGACGAGGCGTACTTGGCGGAGTAGCCCATTATGGGCACAAGGGGGTATCCCCCATCGTCCAGGGCGCGCCTTATCGCCGCCACCTGCCCGTCCATCATCGCAGACGGCGCCACCACGTCCGCGCCCGCCTCCGCGTGGGACAGGGCGACACGCGCCAGCACCTCCAGAGAAGCGTCGTTGTCGACGCGGTCGTCAACAATCAGGCCGCAGTGCCCGTGGTCGGTGTACTCGCAGAGGCACACGTCGGTGACTACCAGCAGGTCGGGCGCGGCCTGCTTGATGACGCGGATGGCCTCCTGGACTATGCCCTGGGCGCCATAGGCCTCCGTTCCCTGGGCGTCCTTGCGCATGGGAATGCCGAAGAGCAGCACGGCGGGTATGCCAAGCCGGTGTATCTCCGCGACCTCGCCCAGCAGCCGGTCAAGGGACAGCTGGTTGACGCCGGGCATGGCCTCAACCGGGCGGGACACGTCACGGCCGTGGGCTATGAAGAGGGGATATATCAGGTCTCTCACGGACAGGGAGGTTTCCCGCACCATGTGGCGGAGCGCGGTCGACTCCCTGAGACGCCTGAGCCTGGTTCGAGGGAAGTCAGCCATAGCTTATCCCCATGACAGTGTGATGTGTTCGACCAGCGCCTCCACCAGTCCGGCGGTGGTCGACTTGCGGGCCACGACGTCAACCTCAAGGCCGGCGTCGGCGACGGTCTGCGCGGTTATGGGGCCGATGCAGGCCAGCGTCACGCCCTTGAGAGGCGAGGTGTCGCCTCCCAGGAGGGCTATCAGGTTGGTCACGGTTGAGGAGCTGGTGAAAGCCACCACGTCCAGCCTGCCGCCCGCCACAAGCTCCTGGACCGCCTCCCGGGACTCCTCCGGCAGCACGGTGCGGTACGCGGCAACGTCGTCCACGCTGGCGCCCCTCTCCGCAAGCCCGCCAAGGAGCACGTCGCGGCCGGTCTCCGCCCGCAGCAGCAGGACGGATGCGCCGTCCAGACCAGTCTCGCCGAGCCCCTCCACAATGGCCTCCGACACGGCCGTCTGCGGCACGAAGTCCGCCGCAATGCCCCGCTCGCCAAGGGCGGCTGCCGTGGCAGAGCCGATGGCGCACACCCTTGCGCCGCTGAAGGCGCGGGCGTCCATGCCCAAAGCCAGCAACCGGTTGAACGCCTGAGCCACTCCGTTGACGCTGGCAAAGACAACCCAGTCGTAGCCGGACAGCGACTTCAGCGCAGAGTCCAGTCGTGCAGTGTCCTCTACAGGCTCCACCTTTATGGTCGGTATCTCCACGGGGTCTGCCCCCTGCTCCAGCAGCAGCCTGGACAGCGTCCCCGCCTGCTCCCTCGTTCTGGGAACCAGCGCCCGCTTCCCGAAAAGCGGCCTGCCCTCGAACCAGCCGATTGTTTCTCTCAGCCTCACAACCTCCCCGAATACGGCCACCACCGGCGGCGACAGTTCGGCCTTACGGCCCTTCTCCACGATGTCCTCCAGGCAGCCGGCGACGGTCTTCTGGTGCGGCTCGGTGCCCCACTGCACCAGGGCCGCGAGAGTCGAAGGCTCCATGCCGTGCTCCATCAGCGTCTCTACGATGCCGGGCAGCGTCTCCCAACCCATGAGCACGACAAGAGTGCCGTTGCTCTCTGCCAGTCGCTTCCAGTCAACCGACGATTCGCCCTTGGTCGGGTCCTCGCTGCCGCTGACGATGGTGACTGACGACGACACCCTGCGGTGTGTCAGTGGTATGCCGGCGTAGGCCGGCGCAGCTATCGCCGACGTGACGCCCGGGACTATTTCAAAGGGCACTCCGGCCTTTGCCAGCGCCTCCGCCTCCTCGCCGCCACGCCCGAAGATGAAGGGGTCGCCTCCCTTCAGGCGCACTACTGTCTTGCCCTCAGTGGCCTTCTCAACCATAAGCTGGTTAATGCCCGCCTGAGGCTCCCGGTGGAACCCCCGCGCCTTGCCCACGTCTATCATCTCAGCCTCGGGCGATGCCTCAGACAGCAGGCGCTGGTCGACAAGGCGGTCGTACAGCACCACCTGGGCCTCTCGCAGGCATTGCAGCCCCCTGACCGTAATCAGCCCCGGATCTCCCGGGCCCGCCCCGACCAGGTACACCCTGCCCTGCTCGCTCAACTCCCCTCTCCCGTCTGTAGAATATCGGCGGCCCCGGCTGCAAGGAGTATATCCGCAAGGGTGAAGCCCGCAACGATTGGGTTGTCCGGGCTCAGGCTCATACGCTCCTTCACCATCCTGTCCCCGTCCTCAGTGGCCGCCATTGCCACCATATTGAGGGCGTTGTCCTCCAGGGAGCCGAATGCGGATATGGGCACGCGGCAGCCGCCGCCCATGCCCTCCACGAATGCGCGTTCAGCGGTTGCCGTGATGCTTGACGCCGGGTCCTGGATACTCTGAAGCAGATCAAGCAGCCACTCGTCGCCGGAGCGGAACTCCACGGCCAGGGCTCCCTGCCCCGGCTCCGGCACCATCTCAAAGGGGTCGAAGTACTGGGCCGCGCTGTCCTCCATTCCGAGTCGCGCCAGGCCGGCCGCGGCCACCACCACGCCATCGTAGTCGTCCCCCAGGGCCTTGGCCACGCGCGTCTCCACGTTGCCCCGGACCGGCTCAACCCGTATGTCGCTTCTCATCGCCCTGAGCTGCACCGCCCGGCGCGGGCTGCTGGTGCCGATAACCGCGCCCGGCGCCAAGTCCGCGAGGGCAAAGTCCCCCTTACTGACCAGCACGTCCCTGGGGTCCTGCCTCCTGCACACCACCACGACGCTCAGGCCCTCCGGCAGGTCAACGGGCAGGTCCTTGAGGCTGTGGACGGCCATGTCTATGCTCTCGTCAAGCAGGGCCAACTCCAGGTCCTTGATGAAGATGCCCTTGCCCAGCCTGGCGAGGGGCGCTTCCGGCTGACGGTCGCCGGTTGTCCTGATGGTGACGACGCTGGTGGACGGCGGATCGCTCAGCCCCTTCAGCGCCGACAGCACCTCTTCGGTCTGAATGAGAGCCAGCCGGCTCCCTCTAGTTCCGACTACTATTTCCATTGATGTAGCCCTGAGCTGCGTCTAAGTGGATGTAGTAGTATCGTACCACAAAGGGGAGACACGCTGGATTCTAATTCCAAGGCTGAGGGAACGCTTCCGAAACCGGCCTCAGGAGTCCTTGCCGTTGAGCTTGAACATCCTCTGGGCCGTCTCCATATAAGCGGGGTTCTCCTTGATGGTGGCAATGGGGTTGTGGAGCAGCTTCTTCACCAGCGCCCGGCTCATGGCCTCTATGCGGGCCGCGTCCTCTTCCTCAAGGTGGGGCATCTGCTTCAGGGCCTTCCTGATCTCCCGAATGCGAAGCGACTCGGCGTGCTCCTTCAACTCGGCTATTCCTGGCGCCACGCGCAGCCCGTCCCACCAGTCGATGAACTTGCCGACCTCCTGGTCGATAATCCCTTCGACCTTGGAGACCTCCTTCTCGCGCTCCAGGCGGTTGGCCTGGGAGACGCTCTGCAGGTCGTCCATGTCCAGCAGCGACACGCCGGGCATCCGGCCGATGGCGGGGTCGGCGTCCCGCGGCATGGCTATGTCCACCACCAGCAGAGGGCTGCCGTTGCGCTGCGACCTCGCCCGCTCCACCATATCAGTTGTAATCATCACGCCCTGGTAGTCGGTGGAGCTAACCACTATGTCCACCGCGCCGAGTAGTTCAGGCAGGCTGTCCAGGGGAGCGGCCTCAGCCTCCAACTCCAGGGCCAGGTCTCTGGCTCGCTCAAGGGTGCGGTTGACCACCGTCATCCGGCCCACGCCCCTGTCCTTCATGGCCCTTGCCACCAGCTTGCCCGCCTCTCCGGCCCCGATAACCGCCACCTGGCTTCGGCTCAGATCGCCCAGGGTGTCGCGGGCGGCTTCCACGGCGGCGGAGCTTATGGACAGGGCGTTCTCACCAATGCGGGTCTCCCGCCGCGCCCTCTTCCCCACCCTCAGCGAGTGGTGAAACACCTTGGATATCAGGCCGTTGGCGCACCCCTGGGTCACGGCGGTGCTGTAGGCGTCCCTCACCTGCCCCAGCACCTGGGACTCGCCCAGAATCATGGAGTCCAGGCCCGACGCCACCTCAAAGAGGTGCCTGACCGCCTGCTCCTGCTCGTAGAAGACCAGGTAGCCGGAAAGCTCTTCTTTGTCCCAGGATGTCTTGTGGCCCATCAGCGACGTGAACGACTCACGCACGGCGTCCGCCTCTTCAGCAACGGCGTACAACTCGGTGCGGTTGCACGTCGATAGAATGACGGCATTGTCCAAGGTGTCCTTGAGAGACCGCAGGGCATCCGGCAGCTCCGCCCTTGTGAAGGCGGCCCTCTCCCTCACGGCTATGGGGGCCGTCTTGTGGCTGAGGCCAAGGGCGAATACCCTCATACGGCGCTCACCTCCGCGAGGTGCGGGTCCTGTAGCAGCGATTCCTTGAGCGCTGCCCTGGCTGCATCCCTGTCCCTGTAGAACAGGTCAAGAAGCTCCTGGGTCAGGCACGTCTGCCAGTGGTCCGGGTGGACTATGTTGCCCTCACCTCGCAGCTCGCCGCGCACCTCTCCAAGCAGGGAAGCCATGTCCGCGTAGGCCAGGTCGCGGCTGACCTCCAGCGTCTCCCGGAGCTTGCGAGCCAGCGCCGGGCTGACGCCGGCGGTGGATATCGCCACCGTCACCTCTCCCTTCCTGACAACCGAGGGAGCAATGAAGTCGCACAGGTGGGTTACGTCCGCCACGTTGAGGAGCACGCCCAGCCTCTCCGCCTCCGCCTTTATCCTGCGCTGGACTGCGTTGTCGTCGGTGGCCGCGATAGCAACGAACGCCCCCTCCAGGTCTCCCTCCCGGTACTCGCGCTTCTCCAGCTTGAGCACCCCGGAGTCGGCCATATCCTGAACGTCCTCTGTGACCTCCGGGGCTATCATCCTGATATTGCCGCCGCACTCAAGGAGGGACGCAATCTTGCCCTCGGCTATCTGCCCGCCGCCGATTATCACGCAAAGACGGTCTTTTATTGCCAGGTATACGGGATAGTAGGGGGTCATAGTCACTCTACTCCTCGACGAAGTACCTCACCCTCGTCTTCTTGTACTCTCTGGTGCTGTAAATGAGCTGGTAGTCGTCGATGCCGGTGTTCTCAGATATGTCCTGCACGGCCTCCATGCACTGCTTCTTGGAGGTGCCGTGGATCATGGTGAAGTGGGTGTAGGGCCAGTCCGGGAAGGTGGGACGCTCGTAGCAGTGAGTGACCCAGGGCGAAGTCGCCATTATCTTGCCAACCTCCTCCGAACGCTCCTCCGGCACCCTCCAGACAGCCATAGCGTTGGCCTTGAAGCCCGCCTTGCGATGATGCAGCACTGCGCTGAACCGTCTCATTATACCGCGATCCTTGAAGGACGCCGCAAGCTCAAAGAGCTCACACGGGGCCATGCCCAGACGCTCGCTCATGTCGTCAAAGGGCCGTGGGACTAGAAGAATGTCCTCCTGGAGCTCGCGAATGGCCTGAATCTCGGAGTCCGTGACCTGCTGCGCCCTGTCCCATCCTTCGCCCCCCGTGTAGTCGTAGCCGTCCGGGCTGTAGTACTTGTGGGCGTTGCCCACCTCCTGCACCATGTCAAAGTTGACGCCTATCTTGAAGAAGCGCAGCGTCGGCATGATGCGGCACGCCTCCGCGCCGGTTCGCTTCGCCATGTCCTCCACCGTCTCAGCCAGGTCCTCATACGGGGGCACGGCGATGGTGAACCAGAGGTTGAACTGCCCCGTGCGCCCGTAGTTGTGGCTCACGCCGGGGTGCCGGCTGATAATCCTGGCGCTCTTGTTCAGGTTCTCCGGCGGGAAGCGCATGGCCACAAGAGTGGTCTTGTACCCCAGACGCCTGGTGTCGAAGATGGCGCTAATCTGCCGCACGATGTTGGTCTTCTTGAGTTTCCCCGTCCTCTCAATGGCCTCCGCCTCCGAGATCTCCAGCTGCTCCCCAAGGCTGCCAAACGGCTCCTCCGTCAGGGGAAAGTCCGTCTGGATGATGTTGAGAAGACGACGGTCGGTCAGGTCCATCTCGGCCTTTGGGGGCATCTACATCTCCTTGCTTTCTGTCTGTGGGCTAGCCGGGTGAGCGGCCTCGTAGTAGGACGCCAGAGATAGCAGCATCTGGTCGGCCAGGAGGTTGACGGAGCGCCAAAGCTGGGACGACCCGCCCGACGCGGCGTAGTCGTTGCCAAGGACGTTCTCCAGCAGGAAGGTGCGGAAGAACACGAAGGCCTCCAGCGCGTCCCTCAAAGACGTGCCCTGCCTGGTCATCTCCGCCCCGTACTCCTCGCCGATGAGCCGCGCCTCCTCCACAAGGTCTGCTCGCATACGGTGCTGGGTGGAGTAGTCTGCGGCTATGGAGAGCAGCCTCCTGCCCAGGAGTCGCATCCTGGAGCGGGTGGCGTCGTCCATCGACTGGTACCAGTGCTGGGACGAGGTCTGGCTGCTTCTAAGCCTGCGCCTCACCCTCTGGATGGCGGTGTCTGTCCAGCGCGGCTCCCTGCCGTTTCCGGCGGGCTCGTTGCCCCTTGCAATGAGAGAGCGCACGGCCTCCGCGGAGAAACGCCGGTGGCCGCCCGGAGTCCGGTAACAGCGTATGCGACCGCTGTCAGCCCACTGGCGAAGCGTGGTCTCGTTGACCTCCAAGAGGCTGCACACCTCTCCCAGAGACATCCATCGCTTGGATTGACCCGATGTATTTATCGCCATCCCCGTCCAAAACTATGGAAATCTGAAAATGTATGAACATTCTCAATGTCGTCAACAGAGATTAGTATATTGCTTCGTGAAAGTCAACACTAATGGCAGCTCAATTTGCAGGGTGTGCTTCGGTAGATTCGTGATTGAAGGCATCGAGGCAATAAAGTATACTTGTAACTCGAAGAGAGACCAGATTCAACAGCTTTGCTCCGATTATTGGCTTGCCTACCAGCGCCTCTGAAGGCAGTCAGTGCCCAATCAACTCGGTGAGACTATATGAAATGACTGCCATCCGCGTGGAGGACGAGTTACCTATAGCGGCGGTTGAGTTTCTCAAGCGTTGTTATCGGTTCATAAACGAGGAGTGGGGGCACGCAGACCGCCAAGATTTACCAGACCAAGGGTTTGAAAATCATTTTCGTGCTAGTCTTATCACTAACCTAAGTGGATGGGAGGTCTCTCAGGAACGAGAAATGGGTCTTGGGCAACAGTTGTCCACCGCCTCTGGTGTCTTGCACGAAATCGACATTGTAGCTGGTCACGCGGATGTTACTGCCATATTGGAGTTAAAAAACAGACAGGGGCCTCCGTCAAAAAACGATGTTATAGTCCTCTTTGCGAAACTGCTAGACTATCTCGTACTCAACCCGCAATTATTATTGAAAGAGTTATGCCCTATTTTCATGTCCACTTCACCATTTGAGCAAAGTGGACTGGCGACGTGTTTGGGTCTTGGAATCCATGCCGTAGGTCCTGGGCTAAGACCTATACCCGTGCTAATAGACAATGCAAGAAGGATTGCAGTGGAATTCAGCCGCGGCATTCAAGTAAATGAAGAGACCTTTGAGCGTTATCAAGAATTTTGCTCTGAGATTAACCGGGTTTCTCTGAGTCAAAGAGATAACTGGTTCAGTAGCAGATTCGGTTATCTGTCTGAAGACACAATTATGGTAAAGGCAGTCGGCGGTTACGATGCTTCTGAAAATTACCATTCTCTCTACAGTCTGAACGCGGAATGTAACAACCTCCTATCAGTGATCAGGGAGGCAAAACGATGAACATAACCAGCTACAATGTAACTGACGTTGGATACCATTACATTGGCTTGAGGGTATTAGCAGGCTTGTCATCAGGAGCTAGCCGTGCTGAGCAAACAACCACAATTGGCAGGAACATCCGGAAATACGTTAGTGACAAAGCTCTTCGGCTAATGTTGCCAGAGCCGAGGGGAACATTCGAGACAGCGGGAGAAAAAGTATGCCAAGAACTGGTGCATTTACAATTTGCCAGGTCACTAAAGGGAACGTATGAGATAACTGACGAAGGAAAAGAGGCTCTGTATCTCCTCAATAGCCAGAATCATCAAAAGCTAAGGCATGTAATGGCCGAAGCCCACCTTCGTACTTACGACAACTTACGCATGGTGGTTCAGAATCATCTCTCCTCCGATGGAATCTGGCAACCTATTGTGGAGATAGACAAAGTCAAGGACCCCAAGTATGTTACTCGCCTGTTAGAGCCGACGTTCGGTGATGAAGCGGGTAAACATGCAGACCAGAAGTCATCCACATTGCTCAATGGCAATTCCAAGAAACTTGAGGACGTCCTTAGAAAACTGATCTTAGAGAAGACCTTACCAGATATTCGTATTAGCGTACCCATGTTCAGGTCTCTATGTGACCGCTTGGTGAGTTTGCGTCTATTGAACCTCATGAAGGTCAGCTTGCAGGGTTGTGAATTTGATAAGAGTTACACCTCGTGCGTACTACAAGCCCCTCCTCAAGATTGGTATGTTCCATTAAGGGTTAATTTGAACTCCGGGGAGTTCTTCCTCATATACTTGTGCGAGCCTGATATGGCTAACGCTGAAACTAGAGAAGAACTCCTTGGAGCAATTTACAGAGCCTTTGAGTTGTTGACTCCGACGGCTGGCTATTTCAGTCTTCCAGAGGTGCGAGACAACGTCTGTGAAAACCTCAAGATACCTGAAGCGGCTTTTGATGATGGCCTGAACCGTATCCTTGACCTAGATCCTCGCCCTGTCACTGTGGGACTGCAGTATGAAGGCATAACCGGGCGTCGGAAACCGTTGGTACGCGTACGGGATTCCACCCACATCTATAATCTCATCAGGAGGTCGTAATGCAAATACCCAGAAGGCCCTCCCAGCAACCTCAAGCTCGGTATCGTACCCTTGGCCTGAGAGACCTACCATTCCCAAATGTAGCTGTCTTAGATCCTTATAACACTGACCCCAGGCGTAACGGAGCCATCTACGCAGAAGAGCCAATGCGCTCAAGTATTGACAAATTCGAAAGCCTCCTGATTAGACCTAACGATTTCCAAAACCGGGTGCGGCTCGCTTATCTCTGGTCAAAGGGGGACAACGAAACCGGCAGGGGGATAGGGAAGACAGCGCTGCTTCGCTATTTCAGGCAACGGATTAACCAAGATTGGGGATACACTATTTACGATGGACAATTCTCTGCCCTAGTGGTCTATGTGTCCTTCCGTTCTCAAGTGGATCGAAGGTATATGGAGCAATTGGCTTTATCTGCATTAGTAGATATATGTAAATGTGGGGTGCTGGACTCATCGAGAGCTGCTCTCCGAATCCAAGAGCTATCAGAAGAGCAGGCCCACAAAGTTATGTTAAATCCAGATGGCTCAGAAGATCCTGGTAACGTGTTGAACGACGCCCTCTTGTGGGAACATGGAATTGATGCCGATGCGATTGATGAATCCGTTTACAGGCAACTAATGAAGCAGGGAGTACACAGAGATTCAGCATCTGCTCTAAGCAGAGGCACTTTTGAGGATTACTTGAGATCCTTTAGGAGAGATTATAGCCTCGAGCCACTTTATGTCCCAAGGGATACCAAGATTTTGGACTATTCCCGGAGTTTCCTATTTAATGACATAGTTCTCTATTTGCGAGAGGCCGGATATGCTGGAGGATATCTTTTCGTGGACGATATAGAGAATCTTGTTGACCTAATGCCACGGCGACACCGTATAGAGTTTGCAAAAGAGTTTGCACTTTGCACAGTCAGGCCGGGATACGCGAACGGAGAGCATAACTTTTTTTCATGTGTGCTAACAACTCACCAACAAGCTTCGGTGGGCTTGTCAGCGGCATGGGGCGAAGCCGGATTGTCAGGGATAGCCCGATTGGATCCAAACGACCCGAGTTCAGTAGAGTTACCTCTTCCAAGCGCGGACCAAGCCAAGGCAATTATTGTGGCTCACCTAGACTATTATAGGGAGAATCCCGCAGACAATGGCACCGCAAAGCCTTTCAGTGAGGATGGAATAGCCGCGTTGCTCAAGAATCGCCAACACCCACGCATCTTGCTAACCACAGCAGCTTCAGTGGTTAGCCGTGCTGCTGATGAAGGTTTATCTACCATAGATGCGCCATTTGTTGAAAGGGCGATAGAGGCTACCAACGTGCAGCCTACACCGGACTTCACGGAGGGGATAGAAGGAGCAGTATAATGCACTCCCCAACATCCGCCGCTATCCATACTCCTCAAGCAGCCGGTAGCTGCTGGTCAGCTTGCAGTCGGGGTGAAGGCTGGCGGCCACGGAGCAGTACTTCGTCTCGGAAAGCTCTATGGCCCGGCTGATGGACTTCTCGTTCAGGTTGCTGCCCCTGATGACGTACTCCATGTGTATCTCCCGGTATCCCCAGGGAGCCTCCGGCGCCTGCCTGCCCGTGACGTTTATCTCCAGCCCCTTTACGCCCTGCCTCTGCTTGATGGAGATGGCGGCAACGCCCACCCCGGCGCATCCGGCCAGGGCCGCCAGAAGCATGGCGGGGGGCTTGAAGCCGTCGTAATCTTCCCCATCCGAGGCGGGCGCGTCGGTGATAACCGTGTGGCCATGCCCGTCGCTGGCGGAGAACTTCATCCCTCCCTGCCATGTGCTGCTCACCGAGATAGTGGTCTGGTCCGGCATCATCGTCTCCTGTTCTCTCGTCTACTTTTATCGTAGCACGCCGTTGGCCGACGGGCTATCACTCTATCTAACATCCTCTGACCTGCCTTATACTCTTGCACATACATACCCAAAAAGGAGCGCCCTCTGCCCGCAATGACAGACCACTTTCGGGTACACGCCGTCGATGGAAGCGCCCGGACCGGGACGCTGCAAACGGCCCACGGCCCCGTCGAGACGCCCGCGTTCATGCCCGTGGCAACCCTGGGCTCGGTGAAGGCCCTGGCCCCGGACGACCTGCTATCGCTGGGCGCAAACATCCTCCTGTCCAACACCTACCACCTGATGCTCAGGCCCGGCGTCCGGCTGGTCAGCGACATGGGCGGCCTTCACGCCTTCATGGGGTGGGACGGCCCCATTCTGACCGACAGCGGCGGCTTCCAGACCTTCAGCCTCAGCCGCCTGAAGCGAGTCACCGATGACGGAGTCCTCTTCCAGTCCCACGTCGACGGCAGCGAGCATTTCCTAACGCCCGAGGCAGCCGTGGAATACCAGGGCCTTCTTGGAGCCGACATAGCAATGGCGCTGGACGAGTGCGCTCCCCACGACGCCGACGAGGCCCGTATTCGCCAGGCAATGGACAGGACCCACCGATGGGCCGCTCGGTGCAGGGAGAGCCACAGGCATCCCGACCAGCACCTCTTCGGAATAGTCCAGGGCGGCATATCGCCAGAGCTACGCCTTGAGTCCGCAGCCGCCATCACGTCCATCGACTTCGACGGCTACGCAGTTGGAGGGCTGAGCGTGGGAGAGCCAAAGGCGGATATGTACCGCATAGTGTTCCTGATGGGCGTGACCCTCCCCGCCGACAAGCCCCGCTATCTGATGGGAGTGGGCTCGCCGGAGGACCTGGTGGAGTGCATAGGGCGCGGTATGGACATGTTCGACTGCTCCCTGCCCACCAGGGTCGCCCGCAACGGCGGTATCCTCACCCGCAGCGGGCGGCTGAACGTGATCAACGCGGCTTTCAGGGAGGTAAACGGCCCCCTGGAAGAGGGCTGCGACTGCTACGCGTGCCGGAGCTTCTCAGCCGCCTACCTCCACCACCTCTTCAGAGCAAAGGAGCTTCTGGCCTACCGCCTGGCCTCCATCCACAATCTGAGGTTCATCATGCGCCTGGTGGACGACGCCCGCCGCGCCATCCGCGATGGGACATTCGGCGCATTCAGGGACAGCTTCATCGGCGGCTACAGGCTCACCGACGAAGAGGTGCGGCGTTCGCAGAAAGACAAGTGGCTTGAGGCCCGCCGCAGGGGCGAGTCCCAAGCCGACTAAAGCCAGGTCTTGCGGAACAGCTAGCGGTCGCCGCCGGCCACCGCCGGGACAATGCTGACCTCATCGCCCGTGCTGACGCCGGTGTTCAGCCCCTCCAGGAACCGCACGTCCTCTCCATTGACGTAGATGTTCACAAAGGTGCGCAGGTCGCCGCTCTCATCGCACAGCCTCTCCCTGATGCCCGGGTACTGCGCCTCCAGGGAGTCAATTATCTTGGCAAGGGTGTCACCCTCCGCCGAGGCCTTGTCCTGGCCGTTGGTTGCCCGGCGCAAAGGTGTCGGAATTCGTACCACTACACTCATCTTGTTAACCTCCTGCGTGCTTGGCGAGAGCGGTTCTCAGCGCCGCTCGATAATGTTTTCGTCGACTTGGCCCTCAGCTCTCCACCACGTCTCCGCTTACCGGGTCCACCCTCACGCCGAGGGAGTTGACCCAGTCCAGCCCCCTTTCGATCTCATCCTCATCGCCCTCGAGCTCCAGTATGACCCAGCCCACGTCCTCCCGGACGTCCGCCCGCCGGATGTTGGTGACCACCCGGAAGTTCTGCCCCAGGTCGTAGATGACCGGCTGGGTGATCAAGCCGGTGGGAAAGGTGAATTTGGCCCGCCGAGTTGCCATTATCTACTCCTCCAACGGAAAGCTGTCAGCATATGGCCCTACGACCTCACGCTCAGCGACTCTTCAAAGGAAGCGAAGGTGGGTTTGATGAGCACCGGGCCAACCGCGTCCTGCACCACTTCCTGCGTCTTGAAGCCGTTGCCGGTTATGAAGGCAACCGTGGTCTCCGATGGCTTTATCTGCCCCATCTCAGCCAGACGTTTCAGCGCGGCCACAGTCACGCCGCCCGCAGGCTCCGTGAATATGCCCTCCGTCCTCGCCAGCAGCTTTATGCCCTCGGAGACCTCCTCCTCAGCCACAGCGTAGGCGTAGCCCTGGGACTCGTCTATCACCTTGAGGGCATAGTAGCCGTCGGCGGGATTGCCAATGGCCAGGGACTTGGCGATGGTGTCCGGCTTGACGGGCCGTATGGCGAAGTCGCCGGCGTCAAAGGCGTTCACCACCGGCGAGCACCCGACCGCCTGGGCAGCGAACATACGCGTGGGCACGGGGCCAATCAGCCCCAGGTCTGAGAGCTCGTTCAGGCCCTTCCATATCTTGGTGAGCAGCGACCCGGAGGCCACCGGCACAATGCAGTTGTCGGGCGCCCTCCAGCCCAGCTGCTCCGCCACCTCGTAGCCCAGTGTCTTGCTGCCCTCGGCGTAGTACGGCCGCATGTTGATGTTGACGAAGGCCCAGTTGTAGTTGTCCGATAGCTCGCTGCACAGCCGGTTCACGTCGTCGTAGCTGCCGTCGACGGCCACCAGCGTGGGGTCGTAGACGGCCGCGCCCAGTATCTTCCCGCTCTCCAGGTCCGACGGGATGAACACGAAGGCTCGCATCCCGGCCCTTGCGGCGTGGGCGGCCACCGACCCGGCCAGGTTGCCGGTGGAGGCGCATGCCAGGGTGTCAAAGCCGAACTCCAGCGCCTTGGTGCTGGCCACCGCAACCACCCTGTCCTTGAAGGAGAAGGACGGGTTGACGGTGTCGTTCTTGATGTACAGGTTGTCCAGTCCCAGCTCCCTCGCAAGGTTCTTGGCCTTGATGAGAGGCGTAAAACCGGCGTTTATATCGACGGCGTTCTCGGCGTCCGCCGGCAGCAGGTCCTGGTAGCGCCATATGCTGCGGGGGCCCTGGGCGATGCGCTCGCGGCTCACCACCCGGGCAATGGCCTCGTAGTCGTAGGTGACCTCCAGCGGCCCGAAGCAGAAGTCGCACACGTTGAGAGGCTCCGCGGGGTACTCGCGGCCGCACTCCTTGCAGAAAAGACCCTTTACGTTAGACACAGGCTGAAGGTAATCTCCAGTTCATCTCAGTCTGGTAGGCAGAGAGGCCAAGCAATTGCGCATAGCCTCCCACTCTAAGACTGCGAATGATGTTACAAGAGGCGCATAGGGTTGTCAAGGAGAGGGCGCGGCAGATGGTTGACTGGGATGCCCCAATGCCTTATCATCTGGGTAAGACTCGGTAATCAGCAAGGGGGAATGAGTATGCCGCGATCAACAAGCACCATAACCTTCTCCCTGCCGCCGGAGATGGCGGAGCGGGTGGACCAGGTTACCCGGCAGCAGGGGCGCTCCAGGAGCGACCTCCTCCGGGAAGCATTGCTCCGCTACATTGAGGAGTGTGAGTGGAGGGATCTGTTCAGATACGGAGAGCAGACGGCCAGGAAACTCGGCATTGTGGCGGATGACGTGTCAAGCCTGGTTGAGGAGTACCGGGCTGAGGGCTATTCCACCCAGGCATGAGGGTGGTCCTGGACACAAACGTCATTGTATCCGGACTGAACTTCCCCGGCAACGAGCGCCATGTTCTGGAACTGGCCCTACGAGGACGTTTCGAGTTCTACCTTTCGCCGTTCATCCTGGAAGAGGTTTCCGGGGTCTTGACGCGCAAGTTCGGCTGGAGCGAGGAGCGCTCCTCCCAGGCGGTCCGCACGCTCCAGGCCGCGGCCACTGTGATAGAGCCTCAACGACGTCCGCCCGTGATCCACAGCAGCCAGGCCGACAATCGCGTATTGGAATGTGCAGTGGAGGTCTCCGCCGATTACCTGGTCACAGGAAACAGGCGGCATCTTTTACCTCTTCAGGAACACTCAGCCGTCAGGATACTCAACGCGCCTCTTTTCTTGTCAGCGCTGGAGGGGTGACGCCGGGAGCGGCTTCTGCCCGCGGTTTCGCAGAGGCTTGTGTTATTCCTGGCCCTCTCTCAGCAGAGCGACGAAACCCGCCTGCTCAAAGTCCCGGTCGTAGGCCAGCGCCTCGCTGATGCCGCGCTCCTCCATCACCAGGAAGCTCGCGCGGTCCGTGAGGCTCCACGTCTGGTCGCTGCGCGCGGCGTACCGCTCCACCGCGGCCCTGAACTGGGCGTCCGTCTGGGGGATGATCTCGACGTTGGGATCGTTATGCAGATGTTCCACCATCTCCGACGCGAATCGCCTGCGAAACTCGCCAAGCTCCGACATGAAGTTGAGCGCCTCGGCCAACGCCATCTGCGTCGTGACAATGCGGAGAAACCCCAAGCCGGCGGCCACCTGCCTTGCCCGCCAGTGCAACTGGTCTCCGGGATACATAATCGCTATCCAGTAGCCAGAATCTGCAAAGAGGGTCCGTCCCTGTGTCACTCCTCTTCCTTGGGATGACCATACAGGTAGTGTTTCTTGTTCTTGACAAGGTCGGTGGGTAGACCGTCCCACATATCCGGCGGATAGGATTCGCGCAGCCTGTCAATATTCTCCACAATGGCGGCCAATCCTCGCTTTGCCTCCGGCGCATCTGCGACCTCCTCAACCGACACTACCACCTCCTGGCCCTCCTCTAGGTCAAGCGGCTCCAGAGGCATCAGAATGCCGTTTGTGAATCTGGCCTTCACGCTCGCTTTCATCTCCGATCCTCTCATCGACTGCGTTGCGCCCCAAGCCTCCGGCGATGTCCTTGCGCTCATTATACCACGCGCCCCTACCTCCTCTCAGCGCTGAGGGGTGACGCCGGGAGCGGCTACGGGTGGCAATGCTCGTAAGCCCGTAGAGCACAGCCTCCCTCTTAAAGAACGCGATTGGTGTTGCGAGAGGCGACTGGGGTTGTCAAGGCGAGGGTGGAGAAATTGTGTGTTCAAAACTTCAGAACTTTCACGTAAACCCCTTGACACACCAGGATATTTGTGCTAAAATTTTACTTGGGGAGGAAGGTCTCCAACAGAATAAATTTTTGGCGATTGACGGTTAGCAACTTAATAAAATTTGAAGGAGTTTTAGAACCATGAACACCAAAACCTAGCCTAGAAGGAGGAAAGGCCTATGAGAGTATCTCTGGAGATAAGTCTCCACCCATGTGCGCCAGTGATAGCTATGATACTTTGGCGTATTTTTTTGTCTTAGACTTTAAGATTTGTATTAGCACCTGACCTTCCTCCCGAATACCAAGGCCACCTAGCGAATGCTTTAGAGTGGCCATTCCCCTATGATGTCTCCCGCGCTCAGTCGGCGTTACTTGTTCCCTTCCGGCACTATAGCCCAAAGCACCCCGGAGACTACCATTACACCCCAAGCCCACAATGCAATAGTGGGAACCTCGTACACTAACCACATTATTGGCGGACCGAGCACCCCAGTAACTATCGGTGTCAAGCTAAGCGCGACAAACCCCCATCCCCCAAAATCAGCGAAGATGAAGGCTACCATGATAAGCCAGTCTACGACCATGGCGCCTGCGGCGATGACAGCGAAAAGACCCTTCATAACAAAGCCCCCTTGTGGCAGGATACGGCACTTGCGACAGACACCACACCCATGCTAGGGCCACTCAGGGGCAGGGAAAGTCCCGCACCTGTTTCCTAACATGGGATGCCTGTCGCAAATGCAGTATAGCACAAGAACGGCAAGTGAAGTTTCAGGCATTGTTGTCACTCCGCGAGGGTGTGGAGGTGTTAAAAATCCACGCGTAGCAACGGGTGAATAGCACAGCCTTAACGCTCAACGTGATCTTGCCACGTACTTGATACGGAGATGAGCAGGAACTAAGACGCCGACCTATGCCAAAAGTGCCTTCAGCCGCACCGCCGACAGCCTCTTGAGGGTCTGGTTGCTCGGGTCCACCTCTATCCCCGCTGACGCCAGAGCCGTCCTCCCCAGTAGCAGCTCGGCGTCCTCATCTCCAAACAAGACCGTCGCGCCCACAATTTCATCCATGAACTCTACCTGGGCCGTGGCAATGTCGAAAGAGACTGGCTCGCCGTCCGCCAACGCGTAGGCGCGCCGCCCCTGCGGAACAAGGCCAATGGCCTCCAGATATTGCCTGGGCACCATGCAGTCTGTGATGCCGGTATCCACCCGGAAGAGGCCGTCCCATGTCCGGTCCGGCTGGGCCGGATTGCGGACCGTAACGGCCACGTAACCCGACCCCAACTTGAGATTTCTCCGGTTTTTCACCCGCAGCTTGGCTGGAACCACCGCGCCCCCTACCCCTCGCGCAGCATCCTCCGCAGGACGGTGTGCAGCACGCCGCCGTTGCGGTAGTAGTCCACCTCAACCTGCGTGTCTATGCGGGAGAGGACATTAAACTCCAGCGCGCTGCCGTCCTCCCGGACCGCCCGCACCTGGACGTCCTGCCCCGGCCTCAGGCCCTCGGTGATGCCCGATATGTCGAAGGTCTCGCGGCCCGTCAGCCCCAGGCTGGCGGCGCTTTCTCCGGGCTTGAACTGCAAAGGCAGCACGCCCATGCCGATGAGGTTGCTGCGATGAATGCGCTCGTAGCTCTCGGCGATGGCCGCCTTCACGCCCAGGAGGTTGGGGCCCTTGGCCGCCCAGTCCCGGGAGCTGCCCGCTCCGTACTCGCGGCCCGCCAGCACGATGGTCGGGATGCCTGCGGCCTGGTACTTCTCACCCGCCTCGTAGATGCTGGTCTCCTCGTTTTCTGGGAAGTATATCGTCCAGTCGCCCTCCTTGTCGGGGGTGACGCCGTTCCGCAGGCGCACGTTGCCGAAGGTGCCGCGCATCATCACCTCGTGGTTGCCTCGACGTGCGCCAAAGGTGTTGAAGTCCCGCTGCTGCACGCCCTTGTCCACCAGGAACTGGCCGGCGGGTCGGCTCAGGGGTATCGCGCCCGCGGGCGAAATGTGGTCGGTCGTGATGGAGTCACCCAGCATGACCAGGACGTGCGCGCCCTTGATGTCCGTCGGCTCGTCGATGTCGCCGCTGAAGTCCTTGAAGAAGGGCACCTCCTGGATGTAGGTGGAGGCCTCGTCCCACAGGTACAGGTCGCCCTCCGGCACGGGCAGCTTGCTCCACTCATCCGGGCCAACGGAGACGTTGCCGTAGCGGTCCTTGAACATGTCCGGGTTGAGGGAGCTGGCAACGGTCTCCCGGATCTCCGACTGGCTGGGCCAGATGTCCTGCAGGTAGACGGGATTCCCGCCGCTGTCCTGCCCCAGGGGCTCGTTGGTGAGGTCGATATCGACGGTGCCGGCCAGTGCGTAGGCGACGACCAGCATCGGCGAAGCAAGGTAGTTGGCCTTGACATCCGCGTGCACTCTGCCCTCAAAGTTGCGGTTGCCGCTGAGCACGGCGGCCACGGCCAGGTCGCCCTCCCTGATGGCGTCCGACACCGGGTCCGGCAGAGGCCCGCTGTTTCCGATGCACGTGGTGCAGCCGTAGCCGACGGTGTGGAACCCCAAGTCCTCCAGGTACGAGGTCAGCCCGGCGGAGTCCATGTAGTCGGTGACCACCTGGGAGCCGGGGGCCATGCTGGTCTTCACCCAGGGCTTCCTGGTCAGGCCCCGCTCAACGGCCTTCTTGGCGAGTAGCCCGGAGCCTACCATCACCGACGGGTTGGAGGTGTTGGTGCAGCTTGTGATGGCCGCTATGACCACCTTGCCGTCCTCCAGTGACTCCTCCTGTCCTTCCAGCGTCAGACTGGCAGAGTTGCCCTGCTCCCCGAAGTTGCTGTGGAAGGCGTCCCGCATCTGGCTCAGCACAACCCTGTCCTGGGGCCGCTTGGGACCGGCCAGGCTCGGAATGACGTCGCCCATGTCCAGCTCCAGGGTGTCGGTGTACACGGGGTCAGGCGTGTCATCGGTGCGGAACAGGCCCTGGGCCTTGGCGTATCGCTCGACAAGCTCGACTTGCCCCGCGTCCCGCCCGGTGCCCCGCAGGTACTCCAGAGTGACCGCGTCGATGGGGAAGAAGCCGCAAGTCGCCCCGTACTCGGGAGACATGTTGGCGATGGTCGCTCGGTCAGGCAGTGGCAGGTTGCTCAGCCCCGTGCCGTAGAACTCCACGAACTTCTCAACGACGCCCCTCTCCCGAAGGATCTGGGTCACCGTGAGCACCAGGTCCGTGGCCGTGACGCCCTCACGCAGCGCGCCCGTGAGCTTGAAGCCGATGACCTCCGGCAGCTGCATGTAGTAGGGCTGGCCCAGCAGCACGGCCTCCGCCTCAATGCCGCCGACGCCCCAGCCAAGCACGCTCAGCCCGTTGATCATGGTGGTGTGGGAGTCGGTGCCGACGACCGTGTCCGGGAAGGCCATCAGCCCGGAGCCCGAGTCACGCGAGTCGACCACCGTAGCCAGGTACTCCAGGTTCACCTGGTGGACTATGCCCGTCCCCGGCGGCACGACCGAGAAGTTGTCGAAGGCCTTCTGCGCCCATCGCAGGAAGGTGTACCGCTCCGTGTTGCGCTCAAACTCCCGCTCCACGTTGAGCTGGAACGCCGTGGGAACGCCGAAGTAGTCCACCTGCACCGAGTGGTCGATCACCAGGTCCACCGGCACAATAGGGTTGACCTTGTTGTGGTCGCCACCGGCCCTGGCGATGGCTGAGCGCATGGCGGCCAGGTCCACGACCGCCGGGACGCCCGTGAAGTCCTGCATGAGGACGCGGGACGGCATGAAGGGGAACTCCCGGGCGGACTGCGCCTTCGGGTCCCAGTTGGCAACCGCCATCACGTCCTCTTCAGTGACAAGGTAGCCGTCCAGGTTGCGCAGGGCGTTCTCCAGCAGCACCCGTATGGAGAAGGGCAGCCGGGACAGGTTGATAAGGCCCTCCTCCTCCAGCGCCGCAAGTCGCGAGTAGCCCACGCCCCCCTGCGCGGTGTCCAGCGTGGAGTGTGCTTTCTGTTGAAGGTTCTGTGTGCTCATTTATGCGAAATCCCCCTATAGAGTGGTCTATGTTTACGTGTTAAGATTATGCCACAGGCGGGGTGAGTATGCCAGAGGAGGGACAGCAGGTACGCCGCACCGTCATTCCGGCGGAAGCCGGAATCCAGGGCGCCTGTGAAAGATAGGGATAGATTCCCGTCCCCGCATCAAGTGCGGGGCAAGCTTCACGGGAATGACGAGACGATGGTGCTCCTGCTCAGCAACCAACCATTCCTGCGGAGGCAGGAATCCAGGTGGGGCGGGGCGGTAGAAGAACCACGTAGGAGACGAAGTATGCCGGACACGCCCTCCAGAATGGTCTCCCTCACGGACACCGACCTTGACTTCATCGTAGGCGAGGCTGCCCAGGGAGCCGCGGACGCGGACCGCCTCAAGCTCCTCATCGACGAGGACGAGCAGTTCCGCGCGGCCCTCCTGGGAGACGAGAAGGTCTTCCAGCGGCTGACGGCAGACGAGGAGACGTTCCTGAGGGTCTCCCCCGCCCTCTACTTTGAGGTGCTGCTAAGGCAGTCCCTCCGTGACCTGGAGACGGCCGGCTACACCGTGGAGCGGGACGGCCGCGCCGACCTCCCCGTCTTTGACACGCCGGAGGTCGTCAGGTTCCTCTCCATCCACGGGGTGCTTGACTACCTGGCCCACATGCTCGCATCCTTCACCCGCATCAACAGCTACGCCGTCCCCGTGCGAGTCCGCCGCGGCATACGCAGGCGCGTGGTGTATAACGACATGGACGTCGACAGCCTGGTGCGACACTGCGCCACAGCCGACCCCGAGCAGCGCTTCGGGTTCTACAAGCGCATTGCCGACGTGTGCCTGTTCATCTCCGGCGTCTTCCCCGAATTCGCCTCGCCCGCCGTCCGATACTCCGTGCCCAACAGTATGCGCACCGCCGTCTCCGACCGCGTGCGCCGAACCCTGGAGGACTACGAGGCGCAGGGCAGGCAGTTCTACGGCCTGGCAGAGGAGCACGCCGCCGCTCAACCCCTGGGGCTGTCCGGCGTCTTCCGCCTGCTCAGAGACCACTTTGCAACGGCCCGCAAGCCCCTGAGCTTCATCGCTTCCCACTACCTTCACGGCAGCAGGAACCGGCTGTTCGGCGCGCCGTCCGCCTGAAGACCAGATTGACAAACCGCAGGCAATTGTGATAATTTTCCCAAAATGTCCATTGAGCAGTGTTGCACGAGGCTGTACGCTAAGCCGATGCTCAAGCCGACTATCGCGGTCCTGGCGGCAGTCATGATGTCCATTGCCCTGGCGTGCGGAAGCGAGGAGCCGACGCCAACCATTGCGCCTGCTCCCGCCACGGCCACGCCGGCCCCCGTGTCCACTGCGGACCTCACCAGTGTGAATCAGACGAGTGAACCGATACAAGGAGAAACCATGCCCAAGCAGTACAGCGCGCCGCCCCCAATGACCATCGACCCCAACGCAAAGATCACCGCCACCATGCACACCAGCGCCGGAGCCATTACCTTCGAGCTTTTTGCCTCTGAAGCGCCCAACACTGTGAACAACTTTGTGTTCCTGGCCCGGGAGGGTTTCTACGACGGCGTGATATTCCACCGCATAATCAGGGGGTTCATGGTGCAGAGCGGAGACCCGGACGGCACCGGCATGGGCGGGCCCGGCTACAGCTTTGCAGACGAGCCGGTCACCCGGGCCTACGTTCCCGGCACCCTTGCAATGGCAAACGCGGGGCCCAACACCAACGGCAGCCAGTTCTTCATAATGCACCAGGAGGCCGCCCTGCCCCCGAACTACACCATCTTTGGGCTGGCGACGGAGGGGCTGGACATTGTGGACGCCCTGGCCAACACGCCCGTCACCACCTCCAACACCGGGGAGCGCTCAAAGCCCGTGGAGCCACCGACCATAGAGCGCATAGAGATATCCGAGGGGTAGGGGTAAGTCACCGCTCTTCAACTCAGATACGGAGCCGTCTCCTGCGCCTGGGCCAGTTGCGGACGATGCGCCCCGTGCCCGTGTCCAGCTAAGGCCCGCGGCTCACCCCAAGACCAGGGCAGGATCGCCCCGGCGGGCCTTGTACGTCTCCACCAGCACGCGGAACCTCTTGCTGTAGGCGTCGGACGCAAGGGTGTCCGTGGTCATTATGTAGGCGTCCTCGTTGTTGTCGGTGTAGTACCTCTTGCGCAGCCCCACCTGCTTGAAGCCGTACTTGGTGTACATCGACTGGGCCACGTGGTTGGACACCCGCACCTCCAGGGTCACAACCCGCGATCCCCTGCTCATGGACAGCTCAACCGATGCCAGCAGCAGCAGTTCGCCCATGCCTTTGCCTCGCAGCGATTCGCGCACGGCTATGCCGGTGATGTGCGCCTCGTCCGTCATGAACCAGGTGGCGACGTAGCCTGCAAGCTGGTCCCTGCCCAGGGACGAAGCCGACGTACGCTTGCCCCCGCCGAACAGGCGGCTGAGGACGCCCTTCAGGCCACCCGGCCTTGAGGCGCGGCCAAGAGCTGCGGGTTCGGCTTCCTCAAGCGGCCGGTCCGCGGCCGATGGGTCGTAAGCGACCAGGATGCTGGCCAGCCTATTGGACATGTCTCGCTTGAAGGGAGCCGGCGGCCAGTTGGTGGGGAAGGCCTCCCGCTCTATCTCCGCCAGCTGGGGAACATCCTCTTCCCTGGCCGGCCTGATGGCGTAGGGCATGGCTGATTCTCTCGCTTGGTTGATGCAACTGGGAATGGACTTCATTATAGCACAGACGCCGGCGCTGTCTCTGAATTGACCAGTGGCTGTGGCTGGGCTATCATTCCAGCCACAAATGCGAGATAATCCACGAAGCGCCCAAGAAACGGCATTACACCCATCCACCCAGCCACACCCCAACATGGAAGAGCCGCACCCAACCGAAACCAGCACCAGAGACTTCTTTGGCGGCCTGTCTCTTTTCGTCATGCTGGCCGCCCTGGTTGCAGACCAGCTGTCCAAGGCCCTCATACTGCTGAACATGTACCCGGGGCAGTCCATCCCGGAGTCCGGCTTCTTCCGCATCACCTACGTCACCAACTCCGGCAGCGCCTTCGGCCTCTTCCCCAACCAGACCCTGTTCCTCATCATCGCCTCCTTTGTGGGAATCGGGATACTGCTGGTCTTCTACCGCATCCACAGGGTGAGCAGCCCCATTCTGCGAATCAGCCTTGGCCTGCAGCTGGGCGGCGCAATCGGCAACCTGATGGACCGCCTGCGGCTGGGCCACGTGGTGGACTTCATCGACGTGGGCGCGTGGCCCGTCTTCAACCTGGCGGACTCGTCGATAGTGGTTGGCCTGGTGGGTCTGCTGTTCACAATGCTGACCGTCAAGAGCCCGCCGGAGCGAGAGCGATACTCGGCCCCGGACGCCTACCTCTTTCCGGTCGCGGTGGAGCAGAGGGAGACCACCGCAGGCGATGAGGTCGACGCGACGCCGGTGGCCGAGGACACCGCGCCGGAAGCGGAGGAAGACCCGTGGAAGAAGTCCGCCGGGTCGTAGTCGACGTCCGTGACGAGCGCCTGGACAAGTTCCTGGCCGCCCGGCAGAGCGACCTGTCCCGCGCCCGGATAGCGGGCCTTGTCGCCGGCGGCCACGTGAAGGTGGATGGCGCCATCGTCAAGGCGTCCCACAGGCTGCGAGGAGGAGAGACGGTGGAGATGCAGGTGCTCCCGCCTCCACCCGCAGGCGTGTCTCCGCAGGACATTCCCCTTACGGTGGTGTACGAGGACGATGACATTCTGGTGATAGACAAGCCCGCGGGCATGGTTGTGCACCCCGCGCCGGGCCACCGGCAGGACACCGTAGCCAATGCGCTGCTGGCAATGCTGCCGGGCATCGGAGAGGTTGGGGACGGCCAGCGGCCGGGCATAGTGCACCGCCTGGACATGGACACCTCCGGGCTGATGGTGGCGGCCAAGAACCCCAGGTCCCACCGCAGCATATCCGCGCAGATCAAGGACAGGAGCGTCCTAAAGGGGTATACTGCCCTCGTAAAGGGGGACGTCGACCCGCCGGAGGGCGTCATCAGGGCGCAGATTGGCAGGGACCGGCGTAACCGGAAGCGCATGGCCGTTGTCGAGGATGGGCGGGAGGCCGAGACCTCCTACCGCGTCGTGGAGAGGGCGAGCGGCTGTACGCTGGTGGAAGTCTTCCCCAGGACGGGTAGGACTCACCAGATACGGGTGCATCTCTCCGCGCTGGGCCATCCCATAGTTGGGGACGCGCTCTATGGCGGGAGAGACCCGCGCCTGGAGCGGCAGTTCCTCCACGCCCACCGCCTGGGGCTGAGGCTGCCGGGGTCGGACGAGTACATGGAGTTCGCATCTCCCCTGCCGTCGGACTTGACATCCTTCCTCACACAACTGAATATGAACGCAGCAGAGACCGGTTAACCAACTGCAGAAAGGTCCTGGATCCAATGGACGAGAGAGTCAGAGTACGCTACGCGCCCAGCCCCACGGGAGACCCCCACGTGGGCAACATCCGCACCGCCCTTTTCGACTGGCTGTTCGCCCGCCACACCGGCGGCGACTTCATACTGCGCATTGAGGACACGGACGCCAACCGCAGGACCGACGGGGCGTTGGAGTCCATCATGGACTCCCTCCGGTGGCTGGGCCTGGACTGGGACGAGGGCCCGGACGTCGGCGGCGCATACGGCCCGTACACCCAGTCGGAGCGGCTTGAGCTGTACCAGGAGAAGGCCAGGGAACTGGTGGAGCGCGGTTACGCCTACTACTGCTGCTGCTCATCGGAGCGCCTCAAGGAGATGCGCCAGGAGCAGGCCCGCCGGAAGCAGCCCCCGGGCTACGACCGTCGATGCCGCGACCTGGGGCTCGGGCCGGACGGCGACCCTCCCCCGGTGGTGCGCTTCAAGATGCCCCTGGAGGGAGAGACCGAGTTCCACGACATCATCAGGGGCGACGTGACCTTCGCCAACTCGACCGTGGACGATTTTGTCATACTCAAGTCGGACGGGTATCCCACCTACCACCTGGCAAGCACCGTGGACGACCATTTCATGGAGATTTCCCACGTGCTGCGGGCCGAGGAGTGGCTGCCCAGCGCCCCGCGCCACGTCCACCTGTACAACGCCCTGGGGTTCGAGAAGCCCCACTTCGCCCACCTGCCCATCATCCTGGGTCCGGACCGCTCAAAGCTGAGCAAGCGTCACGGCGACGTGTCGGTGCTCCAGTACCGGGACATGGGCTACCTGCCGGAGGCCATGTTCAACTTCCTGGCCCTCCTTGGCTGGTCCTTGGACGACCACACGGAGATTCTCTCCCGGGATGACCTGGTCCAGCACTTCTCCATAGACCGCATAGTCAAGTCCGGCGCCATCTTCAACCTGGAAAAGCTCACCTGGATGAACGGGATGTACATCCGCAACCTGAGCGAAAACGACCTGGTGAGCCGCATCATCCGGGTGCTTGACGACTCGTTGGACAAAGAGGTGCCGCGCCCGATTTCGGAGGACTACGTTGGCGCAATCACGCCCCTTGTTCAGGAGCGACTCAAGACGATGACCGACGTCCCCCAGCTGATGGACTTCTTCTTCACGGAGGAGCTTGACTACCCTACGGAAGACCTGGTACAGAAGGGCATGGACAGGGAAAGCACGACCCTCGCCCTTGTGTCTACGCTGGAGAGGGTATCGGGCCTGGAGTCGTGGTCTACCGAGGCGCTGGAGGGAGAGCTGAGGCCCCTGGCCGAGGAGCTGAGCGTCAAGACGGGCCAGCTGTTCGGGGCCATCCGCGTGGCCGTAACCGGGCGGAAGGCTGCCCCGCCTCTTTTCGAGACAATGGCCGTGCTGGGACGGGACAAGTCGCTCCACAGGCTCAGGAAGTCCGTCCACAACCTGCAGGAGAGTTGACTAAGGCAGCCTGCGGTCTTACACTTAAAGTAGCAGACATTACACTGGGCCCCTGCGCTCCGAGAGCCGCAGCGGGCCTTCAGGCTCAACAAGATTAGGAGGTACTGAAATGTCCCTGCCCACACCCGTTACCGATCAGGATTTCGACCAGGAAGTGCTGGAAGCCGACACCGTTGTGCTGGTTGACTTCTGGGCCGAGTGGTGCGGCCCCTGCAAGATGGTGGCCCCCGTCCTGGACGACCTGTCCCAAGAGTACGACGGCAAGATCAAGTTCACCAAGGTGGACGTGGATGAGAATCCCCAGACTGCAATGAAGTACGGCATCAGGAGCATCCCCACCCTGCTGGTGTTCAAGGGCGGCAGCCCCGTGGACCAGGTGGTCGGCGCAGTTCCCAAGGCGGTAATCAAGAAGCGCCTGGACTCCGCTCTCTAGACGCCTCTCAACTTCTGGGAAACCTCTGAATTAAGTGCAATCCACTCTCGCGAAGGCGGGAGTCCACGCCCCACCCCTCCTGGATTCCTGCCTACGCAGGAATGGTAGTGAAGGTGTCGTTAGGCGGCATGGTCAGGTTTTTCACTTATTCAGACTGTTCCTGGAAAGAGCCCCGCCGTGGGAGTGGATAGGCTCTGGTGGGCTTCGCGGACTTCAAATCCGTCGGTGGGCGCCCTGCGGTGTCCACGGGGGGTTCGACTCCCTCCCGCTCCCGCTGCTCGACAGGGTGACGCGGCGGCGCTGGCGACCCGAAGCAACGCTACCCTGCGCTCGCGCCATCGGACCTACGCAACGGCTACGTCACGCCAGAGCAGTCGGCAATCGTCTACGGCCTCGACGCGTTGGCCACCGCGCGGACGTTGTAGCTGGAGTAGAGCGCCGCGCCTAATTCAGCACGCCGCAGGCGATGCGCCCTCCGGCTCCTCCGATAGGCTGGGCGTTGTGGTCATCGCGGTTCTCGTGGATCACAATAGCTGACCCGTCGTCGTCCATCAGCAGGTCTGGATCAACTAGGGTCGTGAAAAGCTCGGCCTGCACAGTACCATCAGCGGCGGCGTAGATATTGGGCAGGTCGCCGTTGTCCGGGCCCTCGGAGTTGAGCAGCCCGTGCTGGCGGTTGTCCACGTTGATGTGTCCGCCTGACGCCTTGAAGTCGGGCATGCACGTCCCGACCGAGTGGATGTGGATGCCGTGCGGGCCGGGTTCGATGCCTTCCACCATGACGGTCACTAGGAATCCCCCTGAGCCTTGTTGCATGACTACAGTTCCTAAGGTGTCGCCTTCCGCGTTCCGCATCTCGGCAGTGTAGCGCGCATCGCCCCAACTCCTGCCATCATTGCTGCACGCCGCGGCCACGAGCATCAGCGCAAGTACCAGCGTCAAAACGAAACAGATGTCTCCGATCCTCGTCTGCATTACGATTCCACCTTCCTTCAAGCGCGACCTTCTCCCCCTGAAATGGCCGAGACTCTTGGCAGGAAAACCTGCCCCACCCGCCTCCGGCTAGCCCTGAGCCGCGGGAACGGAGAACGCGAATCCGGGCTCGCCAATCATTCCTGCGGCAACGGTGGAGTTGGTCCCCTCGTCAATGAGGATGAAGCTGCCGGTAACGCGGTTGCTGGTGTAGTCGTCAATCGTCAGTGGCGCGCTCACCCTGAGCTTGACCTGTCCGATCTCGTTCAGCCGCAGCGAGTCGGCTTCCGTTTCGCCTGTGAGCGACGTGATGCTGAACAATGACACCAGGTCGGTGACCACCGCCTTCGCAGACTGCGTGGTGTGCTTGATGCGGTACACACTGCCCGGACGGAGCGCGGAGCGCTCATCCATCCAGCAAACGACCGCGTCGAACTCCCGGGCCATAGCCGGCCCGTCGTCCGCTCCACAGATCATCTCCCCGCGAGTAACGTCGATGTCGTCGGCAATCTGGACGGTGACGGCGTCGGGGGCGCGCGCCTCCTCCACGGGGCCCCAGGGCGCTTCGATGGCCGTGACATCGCTCTCCGCGCCGGAGGGCATGATGCGCACCCGCTGGCCCACGCGCAGGACGCCCGAGGCTACGCTCCCCGCATAGCCGCGGTAGTCGTGGTACTCCTCGCGGTGGGGGCGGACAACGTACTGAACAGGCATCCTCAACGGCAGCGCATCCAGCCCTTCACGCACCGGCAGGCTTTCCAGGTGGGCCAGCAGCGGGTCGCCCTGGTACCAGGGCATGTTCGCCGACGGCTCGACCACGTTGTCGCCGTTGAGCGCCGACATCGGGATGAAGGTCGCATCGTCCACGTCCAGCCGCTTCATCAGCGGGGTGAATTCGGAAAGGACCGCTTCGTAGGCACGCTCCTCATAGCCAACGAGGTCCATCTTGTTGACGCAGACGACCATGCGGTCGATTCCCAGCAACGAGGCGATCACGGCGTGGCGGCGTGACTGCTCCACCACGCCGTTGCGCACGTCAATCATGATGAGCACCGCCTCGGCGGTGGACGCCCCGGTGACCATGTTGCGCGTGTACTGCACGTGCCCCGGGGTGTCCGCCAGAATGAACTTGCGCTTTGGAGTGGAGAAGTAGCGGTAGGCGACGTCTATGGTCACGCCCTGCTCCCGCTCCGCGCGGAGGCCGTCGGTGACCAGAGCCAGGTTCACGTAGTCGCCGTGATGGCGACGGCTAGCGTCCTCCACGGCCAGGAGTACGTCGTCATCCAGGGCCTTGGAGTCATACAGCAGCCGACCGATGAGTGTGCTCTTGCCATCGTCCACGGAACCGGCGGTGGCAATGCGGAGAAGGTCCACGCTAGAAATACCCCTCGCGTTTACGGTCCTCCATCGCCGCCTCGGCGGTCCGGTCGTCGGCCCGGGTCGCGCCGCGCTCGGAGATGCGGGTCGCCAGCGTCTCGGCGATGACTTCTTCGGGCGTGGCGGCATCCGACTCCACGGCCGCCGTGGACGTCATGTCGCCGACGGTGCGGAACCTCACGCTGCGGACGACCACCGGCTCGCCGCGCTGCGGCTGCATCACTGGCGACAGCGCCATGAGCATCCCGTCCTGCTCAAACACCTCGCGCCTGTGGGCGTAGTAGATCTCCGGCAGGTCTATGTTCTCCTCGGCTATGTAGCGCCAGATGTCCAGCTCAGTCCAGTTGGAGAGGGGGAAGACGCGCATGTGCTGGCCGAACCCGATATTGCCGTTGTAGAGGCCCCAGAGCTCCGGGCGCTGATTGCGGGGGTCCCACTGGCCGAACTCATCCCGCACGGAGTAGACGCGCTCCTTTGCGCGTGACCGCTCCTCATCGCGCCTTGCGCCGCCGAAGACCGCCGTGAACTTCCCCCGGCGAATGGTCTCCAGCAGCACCGGCGTCTGCATACGGTTGCGGGAGTAGCTGGGACTCGGAGGCGTGGGAATAAACCCGGAGGCAATCGCCTCGTCAACCGAGCCCACGACCAGGTCAATCCCCAGACGCTCCACAACGCGATCCCGGAAAGCGATGGCCTCCGGGAAGTTGTGGCCGGTGTCAATGTGGATCACGGGGAATGGCAGGTTGGCAGGTCGGAGCGCCTTGACCGCGAGGTGCAGGAGCACGGCCGAGTCCTTGCCGCCGGAGAAGAGCAGCCCCGGCCGGTCAAACTCCGCGACCACCTCCCGGATGATGTGAATTGCTTCCGCCTCAAGGGTACGGAGATGCCAGGACTCGGAGCTGTCGTCTAGCTCGGCAAGCTCTTGCACATCCAGTCTCTTTGTTTCTGTTATGGTCATCCGGGTCTCCTTCTCGGACATTCGGGCAAAAGAAAAACCCCCTCCGTGTTTGAAGGGGGCCAGGGGCTTTCTTCTTCTTATATCTTCTGAGTGTCTGCGCTAGGTGGTCAGCTGCGCGCACGTCGAAGCAGAAGGCCCTCTGGCCTCCGGACAACAGCAACAGCTACACAGGCACATTGCGTCGCTCATCAAGAGGGATAGTAACAGCGCCCAACGGGAATGTCAAGGCATGAATTCCCAGTGCGGCGGCGCAATCTCGGCCCGCTATTACTCAAGACTTTCTCCACTCGCGATACACACTGCCTCCAACGCGGTATAATCAAGGCGCTCAACGCAGCACAGACCGCATATCAAGGAGGCAATCATGTACGACGAGGTAATCATCGGGCTGGTGGACGCGCGCAAGGCCATACAGGCCATGCTGGACGAGGCTATGAAGGAGCCGGACAGGCCCATTGCAATGGCCGTGGTAGACGTAAATGGCAGGCTGGTGGCCTTTGCGCGGATGGACCGCTGCCGCCTGCTGCCCCAGTCCCTCGCCTTCAAGAAGGCCTACACCGCCGCCGTAATGCGCAGCGACACCGTGGACGTGGCCGAGCGGTTCAGGAGCACCGGGCGCAGCGTCAGCGACTTCGGCGATACCAACATGGCCGCGGTCCAGGGTGGCGTGGTCATCCAGCGTCCCAGCGACGGCGCATTCCTTGGTGGAATCGGCGTGAGCGGGCTTGCCGCCCAGGAGGACGAGGACCTGTGCAGGGTGGGCATCGCCGCAATGGGGCTGTAGGTTAACCACTCCCGCGAAAGCGGGAGTCCATACCCACCCCACCTGGATTCCCGTTTTCACGGGAATGACAGATAACCCGTTGTGGGGAAAAGCCAGCCAGAGGTCTCCATCGGGACAAGAAGTCAAGGAGGTAACCCTATGCAACTGGAAATCCCGGGCCCTGTCGGAACCCTGGACGGCTTTCTGCACCTGCCGGAAGGCGAAGGGCCTTTCCCGGCGGTGGTGGTGTGCCATCCGCACCCGCAAATGGGCGGGGACATGAACAACAACGTGGTCATGGGCGTCTGCTACTCCCTCTTCATCGCTGGCATTGCCTCCCTGCGCTTCAACTTTCGCGGCGTGGGCAGGAGCCAGGGCGCTTATGACGAAGGCCGCGGTGAGATGGATGACCTTGTGGCGGCCCTCGCTTTCGCAGGCTCTCAGGAGTCGATAGCGACTGACGCCGTCGGCCTTGTGGGCTACTCCTTCGGCGCGGGCGTCGCCATGAAGACGGCCCAGAGGGGCGATGTGACCAAGGCCCTCTCCCTGATTGGCCGCGCCAGGGTCGATGACGAAGACGACTTCAGCCGGATACCGTCGCTGCCCATCCAGTTCATCATCGGCGACCGGGACAGGCTAATGCCGCCGGAGCAGTTCGCCGACCTGCAGGCGCGGCTCACCACGCCGCCGGAGATGCACGTTATCCCCGGGGCCGACCACTTCTTCGGGGGGCAGGAGCGGGAAGCGAGCGAGCACGTGACGGCCTTCTTCCAGCGCTGGCTCAACGCCCCCGCCTAGCCATGCGCCAGCAGAGCATCGGCTTCAGGAGCGGCAAGCTCACCCTGGAGGGCATAGTCACCATCCCGCAAGGCGCCGGTGGCGACTGTCCGGGCGTGGTCGTGTGCCACGCGCACCCGGTGCTTGGCGGCAGCATGACATCCGACGTGACTCACGCCCTCTGCCAGGCACTGGACGACGCCGGAATAGCCACCTTCCGCTTCAACTTCCGCGGCGTCGGGGGCAGCGAGGGCACATTCGACCAGGGGAAGGGTGAGCAGAACGACCTCAAGTCGGCCTTCGACGCGTTCAGGAGTTGGCCCGGCGTCAGGAAGAACAGCGTGGGCGTGGCCGGCGTTTCGTTCGGCGCGGTGGTGGCCCTGGACTTCTTCAACAAGCACAGGGGCCAGGCGGCGCTTGCCGTTGTGTCGCCGACGGTGGCGGCCATGAAGCGAGCGCGGCTGGGCAAGCTCAAGGGCGGAAAGCTGCTGGTCGCGGGTGAGCTTGACCGCATGGCGCCTGCGGACGAGCTGATCAGCCTTGCGGTGTCGTCTCAGGGGGTGGAGTGCCGCATGATCACCGGCGCGGACCACACCTGGGCAAGCCTGGAGAGCGAGCTGGCCCGTCAGATGGCAGAGTTCTTCACCGCAGAGCTGCGGTAGGCTCACGGGTCTGACAGCTATTAGACCCGCTCACACTGAGCCTGTCGAAGTGCGTGAGCGGGTCCATCCTACACCCGATGTCTCTCCGCTCTGGTTCGACCAAGCTCACCATGAGCGAGAACAGCCCACCGTCATTACGGCGGAAGCCGGAATCCAGGGGCCTGTCACATATAAAGTGCTGGCACTAGTCTTGCCTCATGACGACCCACTCCAATGGAGATGATCCCTGCGTTAGGGCTTTAGCGAGAACCACACACGCACCCTATTGACGATCCCGAAATCCACAAACATCAATAGGGAATCTACGTCTTGGGAGGCAATCTGCCAACACTCATTACCTTCAATCTGTCCACCTGTAAAAAGCTCTGTGAAGCTGTCCAGTTCGTCGGGTATTACTCCACAACCAGGGTCGAAAGTGTCATAAGCAACACCTCTATCCCCTACAGCATTAAAGGATACATTGAATCCTAAACTGTTCGAGTCTGGTCCGACGTACTTGGCACGCATTCTCACCATATAATATTGGTGTCCAGACTCAGGCGGGTCATTAAATTGATTCTCAGCCTGTATCATGGCCCATGCATCGGGGGTAGTCCCTATAACGGTAATCTCCCAGGCATTTGTAGGATCATCAGTTGTAATCTCAACTGTGTCTCCAAGAGGTACAGGATTACGTCTGGCCCCCAAGACCGGCAGTTCTGCGGGTGTCAAAGTAGGAGTCGGTGTGACAGTGGCTGTAAGCTGCGGTACAGGCGTAGCCTTTGATGCCTGTGAAGGATCTAGTGAAAACCACACACGTATCCCATTAAAGAGCCCAAAATCCACAAACATCAATAGGGAATCTACATCTTGGGAGGCAATCTGCCAGCACTCGTTACCTTCAATCTGTCCACCTGTAAAAAGCTCGGTGAAGCTGTCCAGTTCGTCGGGTATTACTCCACAACCAGGGTCGAAAGTGTCATAAGCAACACCTCTATCCCCTACAGCATTAGAGGATACATTGAATCCTAAACTGTTTGAGTCCGGTCCGAGGTACTTGGCGCGCATTCTCACCATATAATACTGGTGTCCAGACTCTGGCGGGTCATTGAACTGATTCTCGGCTTGTATCTCAGCCCATGCGTCAGGAGTAGTCCCCAACACCGTTATCTCCCAGTGGTTAGTAGGATCTCCGGTCGTAATCTCAACTGTGTCTCCCATAGGCACAGGGTTCTGCCTGCTTCCCAAGGCAGGTAATGGCGTCGAGGTTGGCGTAGGTACAGGAGTAGAGGTAGCGGTAGGCTCAGGAATAGGTGTAGCCGTTGGTGTACGAGTTGAAGTAGGCGCTGGTATGGATGTAGCGATAGCTGTGGGTTGTGCTATAGCCGTAGCCGTTGGAGCCGAATCCGAGGCATCCTTAGGGACATTAGTGGGTGTGGAAACAGGAGTATCAGGCGTTTCAGCTACTATCACATTCGGAGTTATGATGGCAGTTGCCGTTGGAGTGGCTGAAGGGACCGTCTCGACAGTGGGTTGCGCCTCTGAGCAGGCGGCGAGAATCATCATTACTGTGAACAAGGTCGCTGTAACTACGCAGCGGAACATAAGGAACCCCCTTGCGGCTAGGATTGGTTACTTGTCACAGTCACCAGGTCCCATACACAGGCCGAGCAAGGGGGCGCGAGCCCAACCCACATTGAACCTGTGTATGAAATCCCATGCTTAGACCTTGGACTGTGACAATTCCTACCATAGCCTAGCCAAGGAAGAGCGTCAAGCAGATAATTGCTCATGAGGAATTAACCTGACATTGACAAACCCCAATTCCCGTAGATAGAATTTAAGAACCATCGACTTCGTGTGGAGCGGTGAGTAAAGGGCAAACCCAAACAGGAGCCGCGGGGATCGTGAGACCACGACGGCAGGACAGCACGATAGAGACGCGCGACAAGCCTTCTCCAAGGCGGGAGAAGGCCGTTTTTATTGTGGAGCGGCGTCGTGCATAACGCCATAACGGACGTTGACGGCATTACCGTGGGCCACTTCACCAACCGGGAGGCCGCCACGGGCTGCACCGTCGTCCTATGCCCCGAGGGAGCAGTTGCCGGCGTAGACGTTCGCGGCTCAGCCCCCGGCACTCGCGAGACCGACCTCATGCGCCCCGGCAACCTTGTGCAGCAGGTGCATGGCGTCCTCCTCACCGGGGGCAGCGCCTACGGGCTGGACGCCGCCTCCGGCGTCATGCGCTACCTGGAGGAGAGAGATTTCGGCTTCAAGATAGGCGCGGGCGTTGTGCCAATAGTGCCCGCCGCCGTCATCTTCGACCTGGGCATGGTCACCCACCTGGTGCGCCCCGGCGCGGACGACGGCTATGCCGCCTGCGTCAACGCCACCGTCGGCCCGCCGCAAGAGGGCAGCGTCGGCGCCGGGACGGGCGCAACCGTGGGCAAGGTCCTGGGCAGGGAGCGCGCCACCAAGGGCGGCCTCGGCACCGCCAGCATCGACCTTGGAGACGTCACCGTCGGCGCGCTGGCGGTGGTCAACGCCATCGGCGACGTGGTAGACCCGGACACGGGGCGCGTCGTCGCGGGACCAAGGGACGAGGACAACCGGGGCTTTCTCCGCACAACGGACATTCTCGCCAATCCCAAGAGCAAGATTGAGCAGCAGGCCGCGCCCACCAACACCACCCTTGCGGTGGTCGCCACCAACGCCTCCCTGAACAAGGAGCAGGCCAACAAGCTGGCGCAGATGGGCCACGACGGCATGGCGCTGGCCGTACGCCCCTGCCACACGATGTCGGACGGCGACGTGGTGTTCTGCGTGGCTACGGGCCGGAGCGAGGCGGAGGTGGACATGAGGCAGCTCTGCTCCGCGGCCACGCAGGCCGTGGCCCAGGCGTTGGTAAGAGGCGCGCTTATGGCGGAGGGCCTTGGCGGAGTGCCCTCGGCCAGGGAGCTTGCGGAACTGGAGTGAAGGAGCTTTACGCCGATGTTCAATAGCATTGCGCCAAGGCTGCTATCGTGGGGAATGACCTTCTCCGGGCTGGGCATCGGGCTTATTGTGGCCTCCTTTGTCGGCGAGGACACCCCTACCCTGGCTCTGGCGGGCCTGGGGATGCTTGGCGGGGGCGTGACGATGCTTGGGGCCCGCTACCTCTTTGGGAGGAGAAGCAGTGAGCAGTAGCGACTTGAAGCTGGGCTTCATCGGCGCGGGCCGTGCGGCCACCGCCCTGGCGTTGGGGCTTCGAGCGCAGGGCTACTACATCGCGGCCGTCTCCAGCCGCACGCCGTCCTCCTCCGATGCGCTGGCCGCGCGGCTCGACGGGTGCGCTTCCTGTACCGACCCCCAGGCCGTCGCTGACGCCTGTGACCTGGTCTTCATCACAACCCCTGACGCCGCAATAGAGCCGGTGGCCCGCAGCCTCCGGTGGCGCGCCGGGACGTGGGTTGTCCACTGCTCCGGCGCGGAGACCACGGAAGTCCTGGAGGCCGCCCGCGAGCAGGGCGCGCTGGTCGGCTCCTTCCACCCAATGCAGACCTTCCCCGGAGCCGGGACCGCTGACGTAACCAGCCTGTCGGGCATCGCATACGCCGTCGAGGGGCCGTCGCCCCTGGCGGACGCGCTCAAGGAGATGGCCCGCGCGCTCGGCGGATGGCCTGTCGAAATCGATCCGCAGGACCGGGCGCTTTACCACCTGTCGGGGTTTCTGGCGTGTGGCGCAGTCGTCGCTCTGATGGCACAGGCGTCGGAGCTGTGGCGGGCTATGGGCTACACAAGGGAGCAGGGCCAGGAGGTGCTGCTGCCCATCCTCAGGAGCACCGTGGACAGCCTTGAGACACGCGGCATCCCGTCGGCCCTGACCGGCCCCGTTTCGAGGGGAGACGTGAGCACCGTGATTAAGCACCTGGACGCCCTTGAAAGCCGGGCGCCATCCGTGCTTCCAATCTACTGCCGGACGGCTCTTGGAGCAGTAACCCTGTCTAGGGAAAAGGGGGGAATCGATGGTACAATAGAGCAGGAGCTCACCCAGCTTTTGGAAGAGCGGCTCGCGGGAGCCAGTGGACTATTCGTGGGTTGAATTCACGCGACCCGGAAGGGCGCGTAGGAGGTTGACATGCGGGTAACCATAAGCGACATCAAGGCAATGAAGGCGCGGGGAGAGAAAATCCCCATGATTACCGCCTACGACTACACCTCGGCCCGGATTGTGGACGCTGCCGAGATCCCGATGATCCTGGTGGGCGACAGCCTGGGCCAGACGATGCTGGGATACGACTCGACTGTCCCGGTCACCATGGACGAGATGATCCACCACACCAAGACGGTGGTACGCGGCTCCAGCAGAGCGCTGATTGTGGGCGACATGCCCTTCATGTCCTACCAGACCGGCTCCACCGACGCGCTGCGAAACGCCGCCCGCTTCCTCCAGGAGGCCGGCGCGCAGACGGTGAAGCTGGAGGGCGGAGTGGCAATGGCCTCTACGGTGCAACGCCTGGTTTCCGCGGGCATACCCGTGATGGGACACATCGGCCTCACGCCCCAGTCGGTGAACCAGCTGGGCGGCTACAAGGTCCAGGGCAGGACCCTCAAGACCGCCGTCAGGGTGATGGAGGACGCCCGGGCACTGGAGCAGGCGGGAGCCTTCGCCATCGTCCTGGAGTGCGTGCCCGAGTCCCTGTCCAAGCTCATCACGGACCGCCTCTCGATACCGACCATCGGCATAGGCGCGGGCAAGGAGTGCGACGGCCAGGTGCAGGTGTTCCACGACATGCTCGGCCTCATCAACGACTTTGTACCCAAGCACGCCAAGCGGTACGCCAGCCTGGGCGATACGGTGGCCAGCGCGGTGAGGCAGTACGCGGCGGAGGTGAAGGACCGGAGCTTCCCCGACCCAAGCCACAGCTATCACCTCAAAGAGGAAGTCCTGGCGGAGCTGATGGCCCAAGTCCGCTAGCCCCATGAGGCTCATCCACACGGTGGCTGAAATGTCGGCGGCCCAGCGGGAGGTCGCCAGACCCCTGGGCCTTGTGCCCACTATGGGCGCTCTGCACGAGGGCCACCTGTCCCTGGTGCACAGGGCCCGGGAGGAGAACTCGACCGTGGCGGCGAGTATCTTCGTCAATCCCACCCAGTTCGGGCCGAATGAGGACTATCGCTCCTATCCACGCGACCTGGACCGCGACTTGGCGCTGCTGGAGGAGCGCGGCGTCGACCTGGTGTTCCTGCCCCAGCCGGATGACATGTACCCCAACGGCTTCGACACCTGGGTGGATGTGGAGCGTCTCGCCAGCCGCCTTGAGGGTGAGTCAAGGCCGGGCCACTTCCGGGGCGTCGCAACCGTCGTGACAAAGCTGTTCACCATCGTCAGGCCGGACAGGGCCTACTTCGGCCAGAAGGACGCTCAGCAGGCCCAGGTGATACGGAGGATAAACGCCGACCTGAACTTGGGCGTGGAGCCGGTTGTGATGCCCACCATCAGGGAGGCCGACGGCCTGGCCATGAGCAGCCGCAACGCCTACCTCAACCCCCAGGAGCGGGAGGCGGCGCTGGTCCTCCACCGCTCCCTGTGCCTTGCTCAGGAGATGCACGCCGACGGCGTAGCTGAGGCGGAGAGGATAAGGGCAGCCATGCGCGAGCTCATCCAGGCCGAGCCTCTGGCCCAGATAGACTACGTCAGCATCGCCGACCCGGAGACGCTGGAGGAACTGGGAAGCATGAAAGCTCCTGCGCTCGCGTCACTGGCCGTGCGGATTGGAAGGGCGCGGCTCATAGACAACATGGTCCTGGGCGCCGAGGGGCTGTAGGCCGGATGCGTCTCATCTCTTAGCTGCGCCAAGTCCCGTTGTGGTATCATGGGTTCACGAGGGGTTACCACTAGTAGACAACACTCCTAATAGCCTGCGGATTTTCCACCAGGCGCATTACTATAACAACATCAAACTAGCAGTGAGGTGAGGCAAGGACATTGCCAGCTATCGCCAGGGAGCGGGAAGGGCAGTTCCTACTTCTGTTCTTGTTGCTCTTCTCTGTGACGTTAGGGCTGGTAGTATGGTATGAAGTAAGTCACGAGACGGGAGACGACGCATGGGATACCACGATAGCCATAGGCATGGGAATGTCCTGCTGCGTTGTCATATCAACGGCTATGGCTTATGTCCTGGTAGAAGGAGTTAATATGCTAGCGGAACAGTTCAAGAAAAAGCGGTATGATGCAGGACGGGCCGAGCAGCAAAAGGAGTGGGAGGCATGGAATGAGCGTAGACTGGAGGCGGAGGCCAATGGCCAGCCCTTTGATGAGCCGCCGCCTACACTGGAGAACCATAAGTAGTACAGACCTCAACCAGCAGAACCACGGGCTACGGAGACCCGTGCTTACCAATGTTCACGACACCCAAATAGACCAGCCGGTCTCCCAAGGCAGACGCTATTGCTAATCCTGGCAACCAATGACGACGGCGTATACGCCCCGGGCCTGTGGGCCTCTGTAGCGGCTCTCAAGGAAGTGGGAGACGTGATTGTAGTTGCGCCGGACCGGGAGCAGAGCGGGGTGGGCACCGCCATCACCCTGAACAACCCCGTCCACGTCAGGGAGGTCATGCCCCTGATCGAGGGCGTTCAGACCTACGCCGTCGAGGGGACCCCTGCGGACAGTACCATCCTCGGCGTGGAGTCCCTGGTGGGCGAGGAGAAGTTCGACCTGGTGGTCTCCGGCATAAACCCGGGCGCCAACATGGGCAACGACGTCTTCATTTCAGGCACTGTGGGAGCGGCGCTCCAGGGATTTTTCCGGGGCATCCCGGCAATTGCCGTCTCCGTAACCGCCCTGAGGGACGTCCACTTCACTCCGGCGGCAAACGTCATCCGGCAGCTGGCTGAGGCGGTGAGCCAGGAGGCGCTCAAGGCCCCTCTGCTCCTGAACATTAACGTGCCCAACGTGCCCCAGGAGAAGCTCAAGGGCGTGTCCCTGACTCACCTGGGGCAGCGCACCTACATGGACGTGGTCAAGGAGGAGGACAACGGGCGTCGAAAGTTCTACTGGATTACCAGGGAAAGCCCAGGATGGGTGCTGGAGAAGGGGCTGGACGTGTGGACTATCCGACGCCGGCGGGTCTCCATTACGCCCATTCACACCGACCTGACCGCCTCCGCTCGCACCAAAGAGGTGCGCAAGGTGACCCGCGAAATCAGGGCGTCCCTGAAAGTCTAGGTCTCCTGGATTTCTGCTTCAGGAGGCCCTTGCACAACTACGGTGTCATCTTGCAAGGGGCGCGCTTCCCGTCATTCCGGCGGAAGCCGGAATCCAGGACGCCTGCGACAAGGAGAGCTAGATTCCCGTTTTCACGGGAATGACGGAATGCAGGTCAGATGAGATCTATGGGCGGAATGGAGTCGATTATGCCGCGCTCAACCGCCCTGGAGAAGAGCGTCTCCAGCGCCCGCTTCCCCTCCTCGCCCATGTCCAGTGTGTCGTCGTTGACGTACATCCGCACAAAGCGGCGGCAGGTCTCCCGCTCAATGCCCCGGCTGAACTGGATGGCGTAGTCCAGCGCCTCGTCCTCGTGGTCAAAGGCGTACTGGATGCTGTCCCGCAGGGAGTCGGCCATCAGCTGCGCCACCTCCTCACCCAGGTCGCGGCGCACCATGTCCAGGCCCAAGGGTATGGGCAGGCCCGTGTCCTGGCCCCAGGCCTCGCCCAGGTCCAGCAGCTTCACCAGGCCCGCGTCGCTGTAGGTGACCTGGCCCTCGTGGATGAGCAGTCCGGCGTCCACCTCTTTGTTCAGGACGGCGGGCATGATCTTGTCGAAGTCGATGGCGACCGGCTCAAAGCCGTCGGCGTAGAGCCGAAGCAGCAGGTAGGCCGTCGTGTAGGTGCCCGGTATGGCGACTTTCGCGCCCTGGATGGAAGCCTCGCCCCGGTCGGCGCGGGCCACTATCATGGGGCCGTAGTTCCGCCCAATGGAGGAGCCCACGCTCATAATGCGGTACTTGTCAGCCACCTGGGGGTATGCGCCCGCGGAGATGGCCGTGCCCTCCAACTCGCCGCTCAGCGCCCTCTTGTTGAGGCTCTCAATGTCCTCCAGGACGTGCTGCACCTCGTAGTCACCCACGGGCACCTTGCCGTGGGCGATGGCGTAGTACATGAACGCGTCGTCGGCGTCCGGGCTGTGGCCTATGCGGATTACGGACATGCTGCCTCCATCGAGCGACTCTACTCGTCGAACACCTTCAGGATCTCGTACTTGGTGGTGCGCTGCGCGGGCGTGAACCCGGCGTCGCGGATTATGTCCTTCACCTCGTCGGCGGTGGTGCGGTTGTAGAAGCCCGCCTCCTGCATCACGTTCTCGTCGAAAAGCGTCCCGCCGAAGTCGTCCGCTCCGAAGCTGAGGGCCACCTCGCCGGTCTTCTTTCTCTCGGAGAACCAGGACGCCTGGATGTGCTGCACGTTGTCCAGGTAAATCCTGGAGAGAGCAATCATACGCAGGTACGGGTTGGGACCCTGTTCAGTCTTGACCCTTGCACCCAGGGCGGTGTTCTCCCGCTTGTAGCTCCAAGGGATGAAGGCCGTGAACCCAGGCTGGCCGCCGGCCAGCGCCTCGTCCTGGACGGAGCGGGTGTGCTCCAGATGTTCAATGAGGTCGGACGGCTTTTCCAGGTGGCCGTACATCATCGTGGCGGTTGTCCTGTAGCCCAGCTTGTGGGCCTCCCGGTGCACGTCGACCCAGTCCTGCACGCGGCCCTTGGGCCACAGGCGGCTGAGCCTGTGCTTGACAGTGTCCGAGAGCACCTCTGACCCACCGCCGGGCAGCGTTTCCTGGCCCGCGTCCTTCAGCCTGCGCAGCACCTCAGAGAGCGGCATCTCGGAGACCTGGGACATCTTCTGTATCTCCGGTGCGGAGAAGAAGTGAGGCAGCACCTGGGGGTACCGCGCCCTGGTTTCTCGCACCAGGTCCTCGTAGTACTCCATCGGCAGCTTGGGGTTGAGGCCGCCCTGGAGGAGCACCGTAGTCACGCCCTTGCTGGCCGCGTTGCCCACCATCTCCATCATCTGCTCCACGGAGTAGGTGTAGGCGTCCTCGTCCTTCTCCGTGCGATAGAAGGCGCAGAAGGTGCAGTAGGCGTCGCATACGTTGGTGTAGTTCAGGTTGGTGTCAACTACAAAGGTCACGATGGGTTTGGGGTTGTGCCTGTAGCGCACCTCCTGGGCCAGAGCGCCAAGCTCAAGAAGCTGAGCCTCCTGCAACAGGTAAAGCCCCTCCTCCTGGTCGATTCTCTCGCCGGAGCGTACCTTTTCCGCTACGTCCTTCATCTGAGTTGTGCCACTCATACCGTCGCCTCCTTTACCGCAGCAAGAGATAGACATTCCCGTCTGAACACGTCGATGGCCTCCATGTCCTCTGCGTCCAGTGTGAGTCGCAAGCCACTAAAATAGCCGGCCACCTCTTCGTAAGTCATGCCCATGTACGCCCTCTTGTCGGCTATGGTCTTCAGGTTGTTCTCCAGGTTCCATGCCAGGTTCTTCCTCAAGCCATCGGCCAGCAGCGCCTTCACGCCGTCGTCCAGGGACTTGCGCGCCATCCACACGGCGAACACGAATGGCAGGCCCTTCCAGTCGTACCACTCCTCAGCCAGGTCGTAGCGGTAGGGGTAGCCCTCAACGCGCCCATGGGTGGTCAGGGCGTCGTCGCCGATGAGCAGAAATGCGTCCAGGCCGGGAACGTCCAGCGCGGTGTACTCCTTGGGCCGCACGCCGCGCCTGTGCTCCAGGATGGACTTCATCAGCTGCACCGCCGTCGCCGACTCGCGGGTCGCTCCCACCAGCGCCCCTGAAAGCTCCTCCATAGGCACGCGGGAGTAGAGGAGGATGCTCAGCACCGGGCCTTTGGCGCCGATGCCCATGCCGCCCAGGTACTCGTACCTGTCCTCAAGGTCAAAGCTCTGCACCAGGGAGAAGGGCCCGGCGTCCAGCTTCTCAGCCTGCGCCAGGGGGCCCATGTAGCTTGGAGGCATGGGGCAAAGCTCCACGCCCTCCAGGGCAAGCCCGTGATAGAAGGGCTCGCAGTTCAGGTACGGAATCTGGCCTACTCTAGCTATCGTAGACATGGATCTCGTTGTAAAGGGCGTCCCGCTCCACGGGTGTCTTGCCGGCGTCCCGGATGAGGCGCAGCATCTTCTCACGGGCCAGGCCGATGGGGCTTGCCGCCAGGGCGGCGTGAGCAATGCGCTCCTCGCCGATTGTGCCGTCCAGGTCGCTTGCGCCGAAGTTCAGGGCGATGGACGCGGTCTCCTCGCCAATCATCACCCAGTAGGCCTTGATGTGGGGGAAGTTGTCCAGCATCAGGCGGGAGGTTGCTATGGTTCGCAGGTCCTCCATTGACGACGCCTGGCGTGGGACAAGGTTAGTCGTCCCAACCTGGTACTCCAGGGGGATGAAGGCCAGGAAACCGGGCGACTCGTCCTGGAGCTCCCGCAGCAGTACCATGTGCTGGATACGCTCCTCGTAGGTCTCGATGTGGCCGTACAGGAGGGTGGCGTTGGAGGGTATGCCCATGTTGTGGGCCATGCGATGTATGTCCAGCCAGCGCTCGGCGGAGTTCTTGCCGGGGAACAGCTCCCTCCGCACCCGGTTGGAGAAGACCTCCGCGCCGCCGCCGGGCATCGACTCCAGGCCCGCCTCCTTCATCCGGGTGAACACCTCCTCCTCCGACATTCTGAACCGCTTGGAGAAGTAGTCTATCTCTGCCGCCGTCCAGGCCTTGATGCGTATGTGCGGGAACGCCTCGTGGATGCCCTTGACAATGCCCTCGTATCGCTCAAAGGGCCAGTCCGGGTGGTGGCCGCCCACAATGTGAACCTCGTGCAGGTCCTCGTGGAGCTTGGACAGGATCTCCTCCATGCCCATCTCGTAGGCGTCGGCATCGCCCTTCTTCTTGGCAAAGTCGCAGAAGGTGCAGGAGAGGACGCAGATGTTGGTGGGGTTTATCTGGCGGTTGAACACGAAGAACGCCTTGTCGCCCCACCACTGCTCCTTGGCGTAGTTAGCCATGCGGCCCAGGGAGATGATGTCCCTGGTCTGGAGGCAGGTCATGCCGTCCTCAAAGGAGATGCGCTCTCCCTCACGAACCTTCTCCCAGATGGGAGCCAGCGACTGGTCGCTGAAGCGAATCTCAGGCGAAACCGCTGCTGTGGCCATACTCTCTGATCCCTTTCTTACGGCTCTCTTTTGTGTCAACAAGTTGTAGACCGACTGGTCGGTCTAATGATATGCGGGTAGCAGGCGTGCGTCAAGGGGTGTGACGCGGGCGCTCTAACCCGCTCGTGGTGAGCTTGTCGAACCATTCGAGCGGGGCAAATCCCGCATGCTATACTGGCCGCAAACGGACTCTGGAGGAGGCGCTATGACTAACCCGAATATAGACGTTGTATTTGACATGCTGGACGACTGGAGGCACCTGCCGGACTACCAGCTTGAGCGCCGCGCTGACATATACTTTGCGCTGTTCTTGCCTCACGTGCTGGAGGAGAAATTCAAAACTCCCATTAACCCAACCATCATTCCCGAGTTCCCACTGAGGCAAAAAACCAGTAATAGATCGGACAAGGCCGACTATCTCGCGCTCTCGAAGAATGGCGCACAGGCCTTCTTGGTTGAACTCAAGACCGATATGGGTTCTGTTAATGAGAATCAGGTGAGATATCTTAGAAGAGCTGCAGAAACGACTCTCAGGTCACAGATTGATGGCATTATTGAAATCAGTAAAAATACTGACGAAGAACGCAAATATGTTCACCTACTGGAACGTCTCTCAAAACTGGGTTTGGTCAATGGAGTTGAAGAGGCGTGCCGAATAGCATCCAACAAAACACTGCATGGGCTGCCTGAAGCCCTAAAACAGGTAAACAACAATGTTGACTTAGTTGCAGAAGAAGGGCTTAAGCCGAAGATAATCTACATTCTGCCAAACAAGAAAGATACGCTCGCGTCAGATTTTACTCAAATCACCTTTGAGAAGTTCGCGGGCATGGTCAAGGATCGCGGTTCTCTTGGCAAGAGGTTCGCGAAGTCCCTAATGTGCTGGGCAGAGTACCCCGCCGGCACACAGCCGCCCGGAGCCAAATGCCTGTAGCCTACCGCACACTCCCTTTACCGTCATTACTACGAAATAAGAGTGACCATTCCCGCGCAGGCGGGAATCCAGAGGTGGGACGTGGGGGCGTAGGGGCGGTTCGAGAACCGCCCCCACAACATTTGCGAATAGGCCATTTTTGCTCGCATATGGCACATTGGCAAGCATCATAGCGATTCCCGTCCCAGAGCATGAATCTAGATACGACGCGAGGAGAGACGCTGTAGGCCCCTACACAGCGTCACTTCAGAAGCAGCGGATAAGCTCCTCTGCCGTGGTATTCCGAAGACGCTCTACTATGGAGCCTTGCTTATCGTCGATTATGCCTGCATCTAAGGTACCGTCGACTCCCAGTTCCGCCATCAACAGCAGGCCGTTGGCAAGCCGCAGATCAAAGGACAACGCGCCATCGACGTCGACGGAGACCTCAGGTTCAATTGTCTTCTGGATGGCTGCCAACGCTATTAACTGAGCCATCTTCACTACGGCCGGCTCAGGCCGCGCGTCCCCAAGTCCCTCGGCGAAGGCTTGCACAGCCGGGTGTAAAGCGGTCTGCGTCTTGCCCGGTACTATGTTCGTCATAAGGCCTCCTGAATGGCAGACATTATAACACAGAGTGCACCCCCGGCCGCCAACTCCCCCGTGCTATACTACCAGCGCCATGGAGCGCATCACGGTAAGCATAGACACGGACGGCCCGTTCCGCGCCACTGAGGCCATGGCCGACCTCAGGAACGTCGCGGAGACACTCTTCTTCCCAATGAGGTTCGTGGCGTTCTGGGACGCCCAGGCCGGCGGCGCGCATCTCTGCCGCCAGGAGCAGCTAGGACGGGAGTGCCCCCACAAGCTGCCGTCTGATGACCCGGGATACGAGGACTACTCAACCACTGCACAGAGGGACATGCGCGCAACCCTGGAGGTTAGCTTTCAGCCGGCAGGGGTGGTCATCTACCTGAGGTGAGCAGACCTCGGTGTCCGGGCTGACGGGGCTTATGAGTCGGTGACGCCCCTGTTCCTGAGGCCAATTGCGCCCTTCAGGTACAAGTGTGACATCTCCCGCTGGGACTTCTCCGTGTTCACCAGAACCAGCACCCTTATGCACAGAGGCTGGGCGTCTGGCACGTTCATCTCGTGGCCGCACATCAGGGGCACGTCCACCCACCCCATCTGGCGCGCGCCAACCGCCGGGAACTCGGCATTCAGGTCCTGGGTTGTGGTGAAGAAGGTGGCGGCGATGTCCTTCGTGTCAATGCCGTTGGCCTCCACGATAGCCGCCAGCAGCTCCCTGGTCGCCTCCAGGATGGCCTCCTTGGTGTTCTCGTCCGCGGTGGTCGCGCCGCGGACTCCTCGACAGACGATCGCCATGTTCAGCGCCCTTCGCCCCTGGATTCCACGCCCTTGAGGCCCGCCACAAAGTCCCTCACGGCCTCCTCTCGTTTCCCCGACGGCGCGCTATCAACCACGTCTATAAGGGCGCTTCCCACCACCGCCGCCTCAGCATGGGAGGCCAGCGCCTGAACGTGACGGCGTTGTGAGATGCCAAAGCCTATGGCTATTGGCAGGTCTGTGTGCTTCCTGACCTTCTGGGTCAATGCAGGTATGCCGATGGGAAGCTCCTGGCGCGCTCCCGTGACACCCGTGAGGCTCACGCAGTACACAAAGGCGTCGGCCTTCTCGCACATCTTGGCAATGCGTTCGTCCGTGCTTGTGGGCGCAAGCAGCGGTATCACGTGAATCCCCTTCCGGCCGCAAATAGTCTGCAGGGTCTCCGCCTCTTCGTAGGGCAGGTCCGGCACAATCACCCCGTCGACACCGGCGTCGCAGGCGTCGTCGGCAAAGCGCTCCAGGCCGTAGCTGAGCATCGGGTTGTAGTACCCCATGAACACCATCGGCACGCCCGCGCCCTGCTCCCTGAGCTGACGGCACATCTGGATGCAGATGCCGAGGTTGACGCCCTGGCTGAGCGCCTGGAAGCTGGCTCGCTGAATGGTCGGGCCGTCCGCAAGGGGGTCGCTGAAAGGCACCCCCAGCTCAATTGCGTCCGCGCCTCCGTCCACCAGAGCGGTCAGCAGAGGAAGGGTCTCATCGATGGTCGGAAATCCTGCGGTGAGAAAGGGGATCACACCGGGCGTCCCCCTCTCGCGGATATTCTGGAAGCTCTCCTTGAGCCGGTCCACTTAACGGCGCCTCCGTACCTGCCGTATGTCACTGCGCTGCGACGTGCAGGTGTGAATATAACACGCCTTCACTTGGCTAGGCAACCAAGCCCGCCGCTCCTTGACGCCGATTTGGGGTCAGGGCAAAATGAAGCATCGCTCTGAAGTTGAGGGGTTTCCCGTGGCTGAAAGCATCCTGAACCTGATAGGCAACACCCCGATGGTCTCCCTGAGCCGAATCGCGGGAGAGGGGGCGGCCGCCGTCCTGGGAAAGCTGGAGAGCTACAACCCCACGGGCAGCATAAAGGACCGCATCGCCCTGGGCATGATTGAGGACGCGGAGCAGTCGGGGAGGCTGCTGCCGGGGTACACCATTGTGGAGCCGACCAGCGGCAACTCTGGCGTTGCGCTGGCGATGGTGGCCGCGGCCAAGGGCTACTACGTCACCATCGTCATGCCTGAAAACGCCCCTTCCGAGCGCAAACGGCTTCTGACCCGCTTCGGCGCCAGAATCCACACAACGCCCTCCACTGAGGCCATGCCCGGGGCCATCCGCGCCGCAGAAACGCTTGTCCGGGAGAACCCGACCTACCTGATGCTCAACCAGTTCGAGAACCCGGCCAACGCCAGGGTGCACCGGGAGACCACCGGCCGCGAGATACTGCGGGACACCGGCGGAAGTGTGGACGCCTTTGTCGCGGGAGTCGGCACCGGAGGCACTATCACGGGCGTGGGAGAGGCGCTGAAGGCGGCCAACCCCGACACTCTGGTCGTGGCCGTGGAGCCTGCCGCATCGCCCCTGCTGCAAGAGGGCGCCCCGGGAAATCACGGCATCCCCGGCCTGGGGCCGGACTTCGTGCCGCCCATCCTCAACCTGGACGTCATTGACGAGATAATCGGCGTGGCGGATGAGGACGCCTACTACATGACCTTCCGCCTTGCGCGGGAGGAGGGCCTCATGGTGGGTATATCCTCCGGGGCCAACGTCTTCGCCGCCCTGCGCATCGCCGAGCGTCTCGGCCCCGGCAAGACGGTCGTGACGGTGCTGCCCGACAACGGGGAGCGGTACGTGTACACTTCGCTCTAGTCAAGTTGTTGGAATGTCTGGTAGAAGCGGCCCTACCCACAATCACAGATATGCTATGATTAGTGGCGCACCTGGCAATCAAAAAGCAAGAGAAAGGCGGCAAAATGCAAGGTGAGCAGATACGCCTGACCAGCCTGGCCAACTGCGCCGGTTGAGCTTCCAAGTTCAGTCCAACCGACCTGGCGCAGGTCCTGCGCCGGCTGCCCACTTTTGAGGACCCCAACCTCCTGGTTGGGACCGCCACCGGAGACGACGCCGCCGTCTACCGGATGGGTGAGGATTCGGCCCTGGTCCTCACCGTTGACTTCTTCCCGCCCATTGTGGACGACCCCTGGCACTTCGGCGCCATTGCCGCGGCCAACTCCTTCAGCGACGTATACGCCATGGGCGGCAGGCCCATCCTGGCCCTCAACCTGGTCTGCTTCCCCACGGACCTGCCCGTGGACATCCTGGGAGAGGTGCTGCGGGGAGGAGCCGACAAGGCGAAGGAGGCCGGCGTGCTGATAGTGGGCGGCCACACCGTGAACGACCAGGAGCCCAAGTACGGCATGGCGGTGACCGGTTTCGTCGAACCGGGGCGTCAGGTTACCAACGCGGGCGCGCGGCCCGGAGACGCGCTGGTGCTCACCAAGCCCCTGGGCTCAGGCGTCATAACGACCGCCGGCAAGAACGGCATAGCCGACCCGGACACCCTCTCCCGGGCCGTTCACGTTATGGCTGAGCTGAACAAGGACGCCTCGGAGGCCATGATGGAGGTGGGCGCGAACGCCTGCACCGACGTCACCGGCTTCGGGCTGCTGGGACACCTGCAGGGCATGGTCGAGGCCTCTGGAGTTACGGCCAGGATACACCTGTCCCAAGTGCCCCTCATCCAGGGAACTCGTGAACTGCTCCAGGCGGGAGCCGTTTCGGGCGGGACGCACCGCAACCTGGAGTCGGTTGACATAGTAACTGCGTGGGACGCGTCAATCACACAGGAAGACAAGCTGCTGCTGGCGGATGCGCAGACCTCCGGCGGGCTGCTGATTGCCATCGCGCCGGAAAAGGTGACCCTGCTGATGCAGGAGCTGACCCGGAGAGGGATTGTGGAGACCAGTGTTGTGGGCGAGATTACCGAAAGGGGCGAGTCGGAGATTCAGGTCCTGCCCTAGCTCGCGGGCCGCGGCCGCGCCTAGTTGATACGGGAGCCGTCCCCTATTACGGTCTGCACGGTACGGACAAAGCTGCCGCTACCCCAGTAGGCCAGCCGCCAGCGCGCCTCCTCCTCCTTGTCCATGCCCTCAGCGTGGAACTGGTAGTAAGCCTCTCTACCTATACCGCCGTATATCACCACGCCTATGCCGGCTATAATGGTAAGCCAGGACGTGATAAACACCAGGGTCACCGCCATGATGACCCCGCCTATCACCATCATTGTCCCTGCTATCATCACCCTGTGGCGGGCCAGCTTGACCACCTCCACGGAGGTCAGCCGCGAGTACGGCAGCTCCTGAAGCTCTTCGTTTCCGTCCCTCTCCTCGTAGTGAATAACCCGATAGGAGGTGGCATAGAACGGGTTGTGGTCCGAGATTATGGCTTCGCCCTGCCTCAAGTGGTCTCTGATTGACATACCTCAGCCGCCTGCGTTATCGAGTTTCTGTACGGAGGCACACTTATACTCTACACCTGAGAAGATTACGAGTCAAAGTTGAAATCTTAAGGAAAAAAGTCGTTTGACACCCAAAGTCCCCAGCCTTAAAATTCAGGCAGGCGGGTGTAGCTCAGTGGTAGAGCTCTTGCTTCCCAAGCAAGTTGTCGTGGGTTCGATCCCCATCACCCGCTCCACTCACCAGGACAGACCTGTCTAAACGGCGCGGGACACTCGTGACGTGCAGTTTGCCCGGGAAGCAGCAATGGGCAGGACTATCCCCAACTCTCAGGCCTTGGAGTGGGCGCGTCAGGCGGAGGTCCCGCGGGTGGGGGAGTTGATCTCAAACATCTTCCCAGTGACCATGAATATCACCCTCTCGGCGATGTTGGTGGCCCGGTCTGCGACGCGCTCAATGTCGTGGGCCACCCACAGCAGGTGGGTGGCGCGCTGGATGGTCTTGGGGTCCTGGATCATGAAGAAGATGAGCTCCCGGTACACCTGGTCGTAGAGGGCGTCCACGTCATCGTCGTCGTGGCAGACGGCCATTGCCGAAACCGTGTCCTTGTGCACAAGGGCGTCCAGGCTCCGGCGGAGCATGTCCGTTGCCATCTCAGACATCCGTGGTATGTCAATCAGGGGCTTGAGGGGAGGATCGTCGCCCATCATCAGGCTGATCTTCGCTATGCCCTCGGCGTAGTCCCCCATGCGCTCCAACTCAACGGCGATGTGGAGCATTGTGATGATGGCCCTGAGGTCGCTGGCCATTGGCTGCTGGGTGGCAATGAGCTCCACGCACTGCTCCTCCAGCTGGAACCGCTTCTCGTCAATGAAGTCGTCCTCCAGGATGACCTGGCGGGACGCCTCAAGGTCCCGTCGCTTCAGGGCATCCAGCGACTTCATAATGGCCTTCTCCACCATGCTTCCCAGGATGAGCAGATCGCTCTGCAGCATCCGTAAATGCCTGTCAAAGTCCGCCCTGAGCATGACGCCCCCCTTTTCCGCCGGCTAGCTGAATCGGCCCGTTATGTACGCCTCAGTGCGCTCGTTCTTGGGGTTCGTGAAAATCTCGTTGGTTGGCCCATATTCTACCAGATATCCCGACCTGTCTTCATCCGTCATGAGGAAGGCTGTCTCGTGGGAGACCCGGGCGGCCTGCTGCATGTTGTGGGTTACTATGATGATGGTGACCTCTTGCGACAGCTCCCGGATCAGCTCCTCCACTGCCAGGGTTGCCATTGGGTCCAGCGCCGAGCACGGCTCGTCCATCAGGATGACCTCCGGCTCCACGGCCAGCGCCCTGGCGATGCAAAGTCGCTGCTGCTGGCCGCCGGAAAGCTGGAGGGCGCTCTCCTTGAGCCTGTCCTTCACCTCTTCCCACAGGGCCGCCCGCCGGAGGGAGCGTTCCACCCTGTCCGCAATGTGGTCGCTGATTCCGTTCACCTTCAGGCCAAAGGCCACGTTGTCGAAAATGGACTTGGGGAACGGGTTGGGCTTCTGGAAGACCATGCCAATGCGGCTTCGAAGCTCAACCGGGTCAACCTTCGGGTCGTAAATGTCCTCTCCCTGGTAGAAGACGTGGCCCTGCACGTGTCCGCCGGGTATCATCTCGTGCATCCGGTTGAGGCAGCGGACGAGAGTGCTCTTGCCGCACCCGGACGGACCAATGACGGCCGTGACGCGCCCGCGCCGCAGTGAGAGGTCAATATCCTTCACCGCCAGGTGGCTTCCGTAGAAAGCCTTAAGCCCCTTGACGTCGATTACCGGCTCTGAAGACGCATCCACTGGCAACTCCACAGTTGCTTCCGCCGCGCTTACATGCGGCGGACTCACTACTTTATTGGTTACCATCTGCTCCTCCTAGAGTAAATGTTTCTCAGCGTTATGGCAACTGCGTTCATCAGAAGCAGGACCGCAAGGAGCACAATTATCCCGGCGGCCGCGTTCTCCTGGAACGCCGGCAGGGGCCTGCTAATCCAGCTGTAAATCTGCACCGGCAGCACCGTAAATGCGTCAAATGGGTCGGTTGGCACGAACAGGACTGACGTAAAAGCTCCTATGGCGATGAGGGGAGCCGTCTCGCCGATGGCCCTGGCCAGCGCAAGGATGAAGCCCGTCAAGATGGTGGGCAGCGCCGCGGGAAGCACCTGGAATCGCACCGCCTGCCACCTGGTCGCGCCCAGGGCCATGGCCGCTTCTCTTATGGAAGGGGGCACGGACCGCAGCCCCTCCCTTGACGCAACCACTATGATGGGGAGGATGAGCAGGGCCAGGGTTAGGCCGCCCGCAAGGATGGTGGGGCCGAAGCCCATGCCGTAGACGAACACCGCCAGCCCCAGCAGGCCGTAAACCACCGAAGGGACTCCGGCCAGGTTGTTGATGTTCGTCTCAACTATCTTGGTAAACCAGTTGCGGGATGCAAATTCTTCCAAGTAGATGGACGCCCCTACACCCACAATTATGGAAAAGAACGCCGTAATCGCCATCACCCAGAGGGTCCCCGCAAGGGCGGACTTTGCCCCGGCCTCAGCCGCCTTGTAGTGAGGGAAGCTGTTGACGAAGTCGAAACTGAGCGCCCCAATGCCGTCCCTGACCACGGTGATCAGCAGCACCCCCAGGACAACCACGCCCAGTGACGTAGCAAGCATGGCAAGGAAAATAAAGCCAATCCCCCGCGCCTTGCGCACCGCCTGGCTTCTCTGAGCGGGCCTGTCATACGTGGCTGTGGGAATCAATCGTATATCTCCCTGAATTTCGCTATCACTACCTGGGCCAGCATGTTCAACGACAGAGTGAACACGAACAGCATCAGGCCCACGGCGAAGATGCTCTCGTACTCAACGGTGCCCCTTGGCGTGTCGCCCATGGCCACTTCCATGATGTACGCCGTCATGGTCTGCATGGCCTCAAGGGGGTTCCACGACAGGTTCGATATACCACCGGCGGCGATAGTGACGATCATCGTCTCCCCTACTGCCCTCGCAAGTGCCAGGAGCGCGGCCGCCACTATCCCGGACAGGGCCGCCGGCACCACCACCCTCAGCGACACCTGAAGCCGGTCAGAGCCCACGGCGTACGCCCCTTCTCTCAGGGCGGAGGGCACGGCGCGCATGGCGTCCTCGCTCAGAGACGCCACCATCGGAATGAGCATCACGCCCATAGCCATTGCGGCGCCCAGGGCCGTGAATATGGTCTCCGTCTCAAAAATCGGCCTTATGATGGACGGGTTGATGAAGGATATGGCGAAGAACCCGTAGACCACCGTGGGTATCCCGGCCAGCACCTCAAGCACCGGCTTTACCGTCGACCGCACGCCGTCCGGAGCGTATTCGCTCAGGTATATGGCTGTCAAAAGGCCCACGGGGAAGGCTATGCCCAGCGCCATGAAGGATATGAGGGCCGTCGCCGACAGAAGGGGCAGCACTCCAAATTGCTTGATTGAGAACAGCGGCGTCCACTCGGTCCCGGTGAGGAACTCCACTATGGAGACCTCTCGGAAGAACTGCAGCGCCTCCGCCAGCAGCACAATCACTATGCCAAGGGTGGTCACCACCGATACGAAGGCGCACAGGAAAAGAAACGCGAGGATAGGCGCCTCCCGCAGCTTCCGCCGAAGGCGCCTGTCCCTCAATGATCCGGGGATTGCACTCGCCGCTATTGTACCCTCTCCAGTACCTCGTTGATTGGTGTACCGGCCTCTACGTCCTTGAACACCGATCCGGTTGTCCGGCTCTCCAGCCGCTCCAGCGCCCAGGCATAGGCTTCAGGCGGCAACGGCACGTATCCAACCGCCGTCACCAGTTCCGGAGCCTGGTCCAGGTAGAACTTCACAAACGCCTCCACCTCCGGCCTGTCGTCCAAAGTGTCCGCCCGCACGTAGATGAATATCGGCCTCGCCAGGGGCAGGTAGGAACCCGCCTCCACCGACTCAGCAGAAGGCTCCACGCACTCGCCCGTGGCAGGATTCTCTATCGCAGCGCCCTTCACCAGCTCCCCGTACTGGGCGTAGTAGGCCAGCCCGAAGTAGCCCACGCCGCCACGCGCTCCGTTCACGCCCTGCGCAATCAGCGGGTCTTCCTCAGTAGCAAGGTCCATGTCCCCGCGGTGCGCCCCACCCTCGCCCATGATGGCCTCGGTGAAGTAGTCAAAGGTACCGGACGCCGTAGTAGGCCCGTACAGCCGCAGGTTCACGTCCGGGAACTCGGGGTTCACCTGGTTCCAGTTGGTCACCGTCCCCTGGGACTCAGGGCCGAAGATAGTCGCCAGCTCCTCTACAGACAGGCACTCCGCCCAGTCGTTGCCGGGATTCAACACCACGGACAGCGCATCAAAGGCCACCGGTATCTCTATCACATCTATTCCATTCTCCGCACAGGTGTCCAGTTCAGACTGCTTCGACGGCCTGGATGCGTTCCAGACCTCTGCCTCTCCGGCGCACATGGCACGGCCACCGGCCCCCGTACCCGTAGAGGCTACGTTAACTCGAACGTCGGGCTGCACCGTCTTGAACTCCACCGCCATCGCTTCGCTTATCGGGAACACCGTGCTGGAGCCGGACACCGCTATCTCCCCACTGTACATCATCATGGCTTCAGTGGGTTTCGGCATCATGGCGTCGCCCTCGGTCTTGGCAAGCACCTCGTTGATGGGCGTGCCCGCAGCCACGTCCTTGAACACCGATCCGGTTGTCCGGTTCTCCAGCCTGTTCAGCGCCCAGGCATAGGCTTCAGGCGGCAACGGCACGTATCCAACCGCCGTCACCAGTTCCGGAGCCTGGTCCAGGTAGAACTTCACAAACGCCTCCACCTCCGGCCTGTCGTCCAAAGTGTCCGCTCGCACGTAGATGAAGATGGGCCTGGCCAGGGGCAGGTAGGAACCCGCCTCCACCGACTCAGCAGAAGGCTCCACGCACTCACCCGTGGCAGGGTTCTCTATCGCAGCGCCCTTCACCAGCTCCCCGTACTGGGCGTAGTAGGCCAGCCCGAAGTACCCCACACCGCCGCGCGCCCCGTTCACCCCCTGCGCTATCAGCGGGTCTTCCTCCGTCGCCAGGTCCATGTCCCCGCGGTGCGCCCCACCCTCGCCCATTATGGCCTCGGTGAAGTAGTCAAAGGTGCCGGACGCCGTTGTCGGGCCGTACATCCGCAGGTTCACGTCCGGGAACTCGGGGTTCACCTGGTTCCAGTTGGTCACCGTCCCCTGGGACTCAGGGCCGAAGATAGTCGCCAGCTCCTCTACAGACAGGCACTCCGCCCAGTCGTTGCCTGGGTTCAACACCACGGACAGCGCATCAAAGGCTACTGGTATCTCGATCACCTCTATTCCGTTCTCCGCGCAGGTGTCCAGCTCAGACTGCTTCGACGGCCTGGATGCGTTCCACACCTCTGCCTCTCCGGCGCACATCGCACGCCCGCCGGCCCCCGTACCCGTAGAGGCTACGTTAACGCGAACGTCTGGCTGCACGGTCTTGAACTCCACCGCCATTGCCTCGCTTATCGGGAACACCGTGCTGGAGCCAGACACCGCTATCTCGCCCTCGTACATCATCATCGCTTCCGTGGCCGCGGGCATCGACGTGTCGGTAGTGGCCGTAGGCACAGGCGCCGTGGTTGGCTCTTCATCGTCACCGCAGGCGACAGCCAGCAGTCCCAGGGTGAGCACAATAAAAATTAAGGCCGCCGGCACAACCCGGAAGCCTCCAGTCCTCGTTCCATTTTTTGGAAGGCTCATGTGTCTTTTTTCACAACCTCCAGCGTTGTCTAAGTTTAAGGGTCTTACTTTAACGGACTGTTAAATCTTCTTTAACGTACCTTTAAGCCGCCCTACAGCGTCTCCTGGTACGTTGGGAAGCAGTAGCGCTCGTTCACGCTGTCCCCGCAGCGAGAGCAGGTCCAGAAGCGAACTCCCTCCACCATCATTTCGGTGTCCTCGTCCGTCAGAAGGTCACCGCTGAGATCCATGGGGTACCCGCAAGAGCAGTTCTTCGGCCTGGGCAGGCCGGGAGAAAGCATTGCGAGCGTGTGAGCCACCACCCCGAGAATCCGCTTCCTCAGCGGTACGCTCACTGCCCCGCGCTGAATCTCCTTTTCCACGACCATCGTGGCCATATCCTGCATTAGCATCCCTCCTTTACTCTGGTTGCTCCGTTGTTAATCAGGTTATGGCTCCAATATAGCGCCCGCGCGTTAACGGGCTGTTATCGCCCGATTAAAGACGGGTTAAGGGAGGCTGAACGCCGTATTAAGGCCTTGGGAGACACCCGCGGAGGAGCCTGAGCAACCTTGGTTGGGCGCTTGATTTCTCTTTCAACACTTGCGAAGAGCTTTGCGCAGAATTAAGCTGAACCCCCTGGATGTCATTCCGAGCGCAGCGAGGAATCCAAAGTCCTCTTTGCAAGGTTTCGCCGATTTGAGAACAAAGGCCTTAGATTCCTCACTCCGCTGCGCTCCGTTCGGAATGACACAAGAGCAGTCACGTAACTATCACTCGGCGACGGTCAGCCATGATTCACCGGCCCCCAAAACAGCTGAGGGGCGAGAGCCCAATGATCGAAGACTCTCACCCCACTGCTACAGGAGTTAAGGCCCAGGGTACTCTCCCTCGAACGGTTCCCCCTGCCCTTTGGTATGTCTACGTCTTCACATACGCCATCCGCGCATACTGCTCGGCTACCGGTATGACCATTCCGGTGGTGGCAATCTCCACGTGTCCCCTGAACTCGCTCTTGGCCTCGTCCAGCAGGCTGATCAGCCACTCAGGGTCCTGCCGGCTCAGGTGTGTCAGCACAAGCTGCTTGACGCCCATCTCCTCGGCCAGCGCCCCGGCCTGCCGCCCGCTCAAGTGGCCGCCCTTCTCAACCAGGGCCGGGTCGCTATCCCTGGTCGCCGACGCATCGCACAGGAGCATGTCCGCGCCCAGGGCAATCCTCCCCAGCCCCATGCACAGGGCCGTATCCCCGGAGTACCCGAAGGTGGCAACCGGAGACTCCGCCCTGTAGCCGTATGCGGGGACGGGGTGCTGAACGGGGTGAGCCACCACCCTGGTATCCCCCACCCAGACCTCCTCCTCCGGCTCAAGCTCCCGTGGCGCAAAGGCCCTGGTGAAGGGGTTGTCCAGCTTGCCGCTGCCCGGCCGTCCGTAGGCGGCCAGCAGGTGGTCAAGGACGGTGAGGCCTCCCGGTGGCAGGTAGAGAGGTATTCTCTCAACCTCGTCCAGGTCCAGGCCCCTCCAGGTGAATCGAATGAGTCTGTAGGCGTAGGTGAGGAGATCCAGGCTGTGGTCGGCGTGCATGTGGCTGATGAAGACTGCGGACACTTCGTCGGGTTCAACGTGCTCCTGAAGCACCGGCACAACGCCCGGGCCGCAGTCAAAGAGGATTTTCGTGTCGCCGTCCGCCAGCAGATAGCCTGAGCATGAGCCTCCGGCTCCCGGACTTCCGGCCCAGCTACCCAGGACTTCCAATCTCATCATCTGAGCCTCCTTTACTTCACTTCCAGCTTACCCCCTCCCTTTTAACGCGGCTTTATCACGGCTTTAACATCCGTTTAAGGTTCCTGGAAAGAAAAAAGGCCTCTGATAACAGAAGCCTTGGTCGAAAGCGATTGTGCTCCGTCTTAGGTCGCAGCCGGAAGCCTGAAGGAGAAGGAGCTGCCGCCTCCCTCGCGGCTCTCCACCCACACCTCGCCGCCGTGGGCCTGGACGATGTGCTTGACGATGGCCAGCCCCAGGCCTGTGCCGCCGTCGCGTCGGGAGCGGTCCACCTTGTAGAAGCGCTCAAAGATGTGGGGAAGATGCTCTTCCGGTATGCCCACGCCGTTGTCGCTGACGCTCACGGCCACGGCTCGCACCTCCGCTCTCGCCGACAGGGTTATCTCCCCCTCAACGGAGGTGAACTTGAGCGCGTTGGTCAACAGGTTGGAGAACACCTGGCGCAGCTTCTCTTCATCCCCCAGAACCGTGGGCAGGCCCTCCGCAACGGCAATTGAGACCTTGATGCTCTTGGCCTCCGCCTGAGACCGGACCTGGTTTCTGACGTCCTCCATCAGCGAGCCCAGGTCCACCGGCGACAGGTTCAGAATGTCCTGGCCTGCCTCCAGCCGCGCCAGCTCCAGCAGGTCTTCCACCATGCTGTTCATGCGGTCTATCTCCCCCTGTATACGGCGAACGAAGTCCCTGGCCACCTCCTGCTCCTCCAGTGCGCCGCTCTCAAGGGTCTCCGCCATCACACGCACGGCGGCAAGGGGAGTGCGCAGCTCGTGGGAGACGTTGCTGACGAACTCCCTGCGGGTGGTCTCCACCTGTCGAATCCTGGTGAGGTCGTGGAGGGTCAGCAGGACGCCGGGGGAGCCGTCGCCGCTAAGGGGCGTGGCGATGCAGCTGAGGAAGCGGCCCCTCTGGAGCAGCTCTACTTCGCCGTACTGCCTCTCTCCCGTCTCCTGGCACAGCGACACCAGCCGTTGCAGCTCGTGGTCCCTCACCACCTCCATGAAGCGCCCACCCTCTGACGTCGGCCCGCCCACGCCCAGCAGCGCCTCGCCCGCGGTGTTGAGCAGCTCAACCTGGTCCTCCGAGCCGATGACCACCACGCCGTCACCCATTGTATCAAGGACGGCGGAGAGCTTGTCACGCTCGCCGGAGAGCTCCTGGATGTTGGTCCGTATGGTCGTTGCCATGCTGTTGAAGGCCTCCGCAAGCTCACGCGTCTCGTCCTGGGACAGCGCCTCAACCCTCTGCTCCATGTCGCCGGACGCAAGCCGGCCGGCGGCCTCTGCCACTGAGCGGACGGACCTGGAGGTGCGACGGGCCAGGTAGTAGCCCAGGGCCAGGGACAGGGCCGTAACTATGACGGCAGAAAAGGAGATGGTTGCGATGATGCGGTTGACGTTCGACTGGATAACAGAGGTCGGCATTGCAACTCTGGCTACACCGAGGACCGTATCGCCTACCCGGATTGGCGTGGCAATGTAGAGCATCTCCACGCCGACCGTAGAGCTGAACCGCGTGCTCTTGCCGAGGCCGGTATTGAGAGCGCCCAGCACCTCCGGGCGCAGTGCATGGTTCTCCATCGACTCCGGTTCCTCCCAGGTGTCCGACAGCACAGCGCCGTCCAGGTCGATTACTGTGATTCGGGCGTCAATCAGGCCTGCAATGCGTTTGTTGGCCTCTTGCAGGCCACCGGGGTCCAGCGGTCCGCTGAAGAACATGGCGCTGTTCTCTCCTATGAGACCGGCCTCATGCTCCAGTCGCTCTTCCAGGTTGGATATGTAAGTGCCTCTAACAAAATTGACCAGGTAGAGGCTAACTACACCCATAGAGACAATGATGAGAGCGGTATAGGCTAGAACAATGCGCCATTGGAGACTATGAAGAAAACTCACCCTTCAAACCTGTACCCTACTCCCCTGATAGTGATGATCCTCTTGGGACTGCCCGGGTCAGTCTCGATTTTCTCCCGCAGCCAGCGGACGTGCACGTCCACGGTACGGGTGTCACCAATGTAGTCGTATCCCCAGAGGCGCTCCAGTATCTGGTCCCTGGAGATTGCCCGCCCCTTGTTGGCGACGAGGAGCGCCAGCAGGTCAAACTCCCTTGGCTTCAGGTCAAGGGGCGCGGCCCCCAGCCTGGCCGTGTGGCTGGACAGATCGACCGACAGGTCGCCTGCCGTGTACGACTCGCCGCCGGAAGCCGACAGCGACTCCGACGCCATACGGGAACGCCTGAGCATGGCGCGCACCCGGGCCAGCAACTCCCGCATACTGAAGGGCTTGGTCACGTAATCGTCTGCGCCAAGCTCAAGGCCCACAATCCGGTCCACCTCCTCACCCTTGGCCGTGAGCATGAGGATGGGGGTGTTCACGTCCCGCCGGAGAATGCGGCAGACCTCCAAGCCGTCCAGCCTGGGAAGCATGATGTCCAGGATAATCAGGTCCGGGTTGCCGCCCCTGGCAAGCTCAAGGCCCTTCTCGCCGTCCATTGCGGTGAGAACGTCGTAGCCCTCTTTCTCCAGGTTGTATCTGAGCGCCTCTATCAGGTTCTCTTCGTCTTCTACAACCAGCACCTTTTGGTCCGGCAAAGCAAACCCCCTTGGTATGCAATCGGGTCGCCACTAAACTGATAGTAACCTTGGCATATCAGGGAGTCAAGCAAGTCCTACTCGCGCGCCGCCGGCCTCTCTGGATTGCAGGGCTAAGGGCGGGTCGTGTATTATAGAGCCGCTCTGGGGACTTCACGCAAGTCGCCCCAGGCGAAGATTTAGCAAGGAGGAAGACATGCCTGGACCTACGTCAAACACGGTCAAGTACGAGAAGCGAGACAGGATAGCCTGGGTAACTCTTAACCGCCCGGAGGCGATGAACGCCCTGAACACCGAGATCCGGATTGCCATTACGGAGGCCTTTCAGGAAGTGGAGGCAGACGACGACGTGCTGGTGGCCGTGGTCATTGGCGAGGGCGGCCGCGCCTTCTGCGCCGGCAACGACCTGAAGGAGCAGGCCCAGGGCGACTCCGCCGCAGGCGCCGCATGGGCCCGAACCACGCCTTCGGGCAGCCAGGCCGTCTACGAGTGCCTGAAGCCCACCATCGCAGCCATCGACGGCTACGCCCTTGCCGGCGGAATGCAGTTGGCCAACCGCTGCGACATCCGCATCGCCACGGAGAAGTCACGCTTCGGGATGCCGGAGCCACTGCGCAGCCTTACGCCCATCAACTCCGTAGACACCATGGAGATGGGCTTTGTGCCCATGGGCGAGGCCATGTGGATCATCCTCACGGGCGCGCACATGACCGCAGAGCGGGCCTACGACATCGGCCTCATCCAGGCCCTTGTGCCCGACAGGGACGCCCTTATCGAAGAGGCGAATAGGGTGGCCGAGCTCCTGAAGCTGTGCGCTCCCCTGGCCCTCAGGGCGCTGAAGAACGGCGTGCGGCTCCACCACAACCCGCCCACTCCCCCAACCGGGACGCTGCTGCTGGACCACCTGCGAGAGCTGAACAGGCCGCTCCAGGAGAGGGTTGCCAACAGCGAGGACCGGATGGAAGGCCCCAAGGCCTTCGCTGAGAAGCGAGCGCCGGACTGGAAGGGCAGATAAGCCCACCAACCCGTCATTCCTGCGGAAGCTGGAATCCGGGAATGGGGAACAGGTCCCTTAGCCTAGAGGCAAAAGAGGCGCGGCGCTCTTCAGCACCGTGCCTCTTCCTTTTGTGATATAGTTGTTGTGATGGTGTGATGGGCTCACAAGAAGGGAGCCGCTATGATTCTCAACCAAGAAGGAGAATCTGAGAAATCCATTGCCAGCCGAGAGGCAATGGTCAAACAGGCAATGCGCTATTGGGAGGCCAACCGCGCCGCGCTTACATCGCGTTTTCCGGGGCAGTACTTGCTGATAGCGGGGCAAGACGTTAAAGGTGTATTCCCAACTCGCTTTGAGGCTGTCACCAGAGGTTGCCAGATATACTCAAGCGATGCGTTTGTTGTGCGGTTTGCCGAAACGCCTGACCACCAGGAGGCTGCCTTGATTCCCTCCTCTGTTTCAGAGGCCAATGGTTAAGCTCTCAGGATTTCTTGGATCTCTGGGATACGGAGCAAGACTTTTCACAGAGTGGAAGCCCAATAGGGGAGGGGAACCGGTCAAGGGGATTTCCCTGATAGATACCGGAGCAGCAGTTTCGCTGATCAACACCAAGGCAGGACCAGTAAGCGCCTGGGCGCCAGAGTCCAGGCCAAGGCGACTCACAGGAATTGGCTCGACCTCAATTGCCCCTGTATTTCTTGTTACATTGATCTTGCGGGATACTAGCGGCGCTTACTGGGAAAGCCGCGAGCTGCGGGCGCTCGGCGTTGGGCTTGACGACACATTTGGGGTAGTCGCAATGCTTGGGATGGATATTCTCAGTCAAGCCGACTTCAGTCTATCAGGGCCACTCGTAAAGTTCACGCTGGAGTTGCACTAGGCTAACGACTCTCCGGGGCTACTCCGCCCTCCGCACGGCGTGGCCGCCGAACTGGTTGCGCATGGCCGCCAGCAGCCTTGCGCCAAAGGGCTGCTCCTGGCGCGAGCGGAACCTGGCCTGCAGCGCCGCCGAGATTACGGGCGCCGGTACGCTCAGGTCAACCGACTCCTGTACCGTCCACCGACCCTCGCCGGAGTCCTCGACGTAAGCCTGGATGCCCTCCAGCCTTGGGTCTTCGCCCAGGGCCGCGGCCGTGAGATCGAGCAGCCAGGAGCGCACTACACTCCCGTTCCGCCATATCTCCGCTATCTGGGCCAGGTCCAGGCCAAACTCCTCCTTGGCCGCCATCAGCTCAAATCCCTCCGCGAACGCCTGCATCAGCCCGTACTCTATGCCGTTATGCACCATCTTGGCGAAGTGCCCCGCACCGGCGGGCCCAACCCGTCCGTAGCCCCTGTCCGGCCCGGGGGCAAGGGTCTGGAAGACCGGCTCAAGCCTCCTGAACACCTCCGGGTCTCCGCCAACCATGAGGCTGTAACCTCCCTCAAGGCCCCAGACGCCGCCGCTTGTCCCCGCGTCCAGGAAGTGCAGTCCTCGCTCCGCCAAGGCCGCGGCCCGCCGGACGCTGTCCTTGTAGTTGGAGTTGCCGCCGTCGATTATCACGTCTCCAGGAGACAGCGTCTCCGCGAGAGCGTCAATGGTGGCCTCGGTTGCCTCGCCGGACGGCACCATGACCCAGGCCGCCCGCGGCGGCTCAAGCTGCTCCGCCAGATCTCGTATCGATGAAGCGCCTATGGCTCCCTCGCCGACCAGCGTATGCACCGCATCCGGCTGGGCGTCGTATGCCACCACTCTGTGGCCGCCTGCCATAAGACGCCGGGCCATGTCCCCGCCCATGCGCCCCAGGCCTATCATTCCTATGTCCATATTCTTGCCCCCATCCTAACCTTCCCCCGCAAGCGAGGGAAGGGGTTTCAGGCTGCTACGACCTAGCTCTTGCAAGCGCGTATAAGCGCATTGAAGCACACGCCCTCAAATAGGCCTACAACCGCTCCGCAATGCGCCTGATTTGCTCAGCGTGCTGCTGCGCCTTCAGCCGAACGCCGGCCAGCCGGCGGCCCTGCGCCTTCAACGCTCTCATGTCGCCCAAGGCCTGGGCGTCCGCCAGCACGCCGAAGGTGTAAGGCTCCAGGGGCACCGGGATGTCGTCTCCGCGCTCCGCGCTGATTTGCAGGAACAGACCGCTGTTGGGGCCGCCCTTGTGCACTTGGCCCGTGGAGTGGAGAAAGCGCGGGCCGTAACCCACCGTTGTGGCGACGCGGTACCGCTCCATGACCCGGCTCCTTAGCTCCGTGAACGCCTCATTTGTCTCAGGCGTCTCGCGGACGTAGGCCAGGATAGCCAGGTAGTCCCCCGGCCTGGCTTGCGAGAGCAACTCTTCCAGCGAGCCTCCCTCCTCCGGCCGAGGCAGCCTGCCCGACTCCCTGTGTTCCTGGAGTCCCCTTGCCGTCTCGTCCTTGGCCTGCTGCACGTCCGGCTGGTCAAAGGGGTGAATCCCCAGAACGCTACCGGCCACCGCAGTCGCGAACTGCCACCGGAAGAACTCCGCGCCCAGGTCGTACTTGTCCTTCAGATCCAGCCTCACTACGGGATGCCCCGACGCCTCAAGCGCCTCCGTAACCGCGTCCAGGGCGTCGTTGTCGTCTCCCTCCAACCGCACGTACACGAAAAGCCGGTCATCGCTGTAGCAGGACGGAGCTGCGAGAGGCTCGCCGTTCACCGGGATAATGCCTCGTCCCTCCTTGCCGGTGCTCTCGGCGATGAGCTGCTCAACCCACAGCCCAAAGCTCGCAATCGACGGCGACAGGACCAGAGTCAGCTTGTCTCGTCCCTGCAGGGCGTGGGCGGCCATCTGCGCCCCCAGGCGCGCGCCGGGGTTGACGTTGACAAGCCCATGCGGAGCGCAGGCCGCCCTCATTTCGTCCGCCCTCTCCAACAGCTTTGTGACGTCAACGCCCACAAGGGCAGCCGGGACCATCCCGAAATACGACAGCACGGAGTACCGACCGCCTATGTCCGAGGCGTTCAAGTAGACGCACCGGAAGCGGTCAAGCTCAGCCAGCCTCTCCAGGGGCGTCCCCGGGTCCGTAATGGCGGCAAAGCGCTGGCCCGCAACTCTCTCAGAGCACTTCGCGTCAACCAGGCTGCGGAAGTGGTTGTAGAAGGCCAGGGGCTCGATGGTAGTCCCGGACTTGGAGGACACGAGGAAAAGCGTCCTGACGGGGTCTATCTCATCGGTGACGGCCTGCACCGAGTCCGGGATGGTGGAGTCCAGCACAATGAGCTTGGGGTAGCCCGGCGCGCTGCCAAAGGTCTGCCCGATGACCTCCGGCCCCAGGCTGCTCCCGCCCATGCCCAGCAGCACAACGTGGCGGTACCCCTCGGCCTTGATCTCCTCTGCAAAGGCATCCAGCCCGGCGACGCGATCCCGTATCCGGTCGGTGATGGTGAGCCACCCCAGACGGTCACTTATCTCCGTGGGATCCGGCTTCCAGACGGTGTGGTCGCCGCGCCAGATGTGCCCCACAATGTTTCGGCTGAGGAAGTCGCGTAGAATATCGTCAATCATGGCTGGATGGTCTCTGCTGAGGGTCTTAACATCGCCATCATGGTAATCCCGATTTACGCATAACTACAAGCCATCATCTGGACTCTGTCACTGCGAAGCGCTCCCACGACTCGCCGTCCTTGCCGCCTCCTCAGGAGGCTTCACGTTGCGGAACATGAAGTAGAGGGTTATATCGTAGGCTATCTTGAGCACTGCGCACCCAATAAGCGGAGCGCTTGCCGATACCGCCTGCCAAAGGGCAGTCGCCAAGTACGGCCCGCCTATGCCGGACACGCTTCTCCCCACAATGTGAATGCCCGCCATTGCCACCCGCTCCTCCGGCCCCACCACGGCCATTGTGTAGGAGGTGCGAGTGGGCACATCCATCTGGCTCAGGAAGGAGCGCAGCTGCCAGAAAACCACCGCCAGAGTACCGGTGGGCGCAAAGGCGGCGGCAATGAGGAACAGATTGGCGGGGATGTGGGTAAACACCATCGTGTTTATAAGCCCAATTCTCGCCGCTATCCTGGCAGCCAGCCACAGCGAAGTGGCCGCAAGCACGTGTGAGAAGAAGAATACCAGGGCCAGCGCCCCAAGATCCAGGCCGAACCTTGTGCTGAACCAGTAGGCAACCAGGCTCTGCAGCAGAAGAGACCCGGCAAAGTGGTCAACGCTGAACAGCGCCGTAAGGGTGAATATGATGCGACGCGACGGCAGCGTCAAAGGGTTCACCCACTGCCTGGCTTCGTCCTTCACCTCCACCCCCGGCGAAAGGAGGCCGTAGAGCAGCGCCACGACCAGGAGCAGCGCCACAAAGCCGACGAACATCGCCTTGAATGAGTCGATCTCGCTGACGCCGAAGTAGCTTTGGAACACATCGGGGAGCCCGGCGGCCAGCGCGCCGACGGCGGCCGCGCTCGTGGAGACTATGCCGTACACGGCAAACAGGTCCGTCCGCCTGTCGTCGGACGATGCGTCGGCAAGGCTGGCCTGCTCCAGCGGCTGAGTCGGCTGCGCCCCTCCGCCACCCCCCACGCCGCTCAGGTATCCGAGAAACGCGAAGGCCGTCAGAACAACCACGTCGTCGGTCAGCACCAGCACCACACCCGCGGCGGCCGTCAAAAGCGTGAGCGCAATCAGAACGCGCCGCCTGCCAATCTTCTCAGCAATCAGGGAGACCAGAAAGGCAAAGAATGCGGCTCCGGCCACGCCAAAGCTGAAGAACACGCCTATCTGGGTGAGGCTGAACCCCAGCATGTCCAGGTAAACGGCAAAGAGGACGGCTATAGACCCCTGGGCAAAGGTGCGCACCGACCTTGCCAGGATGATTATCTTGCCGTCCCGGCTGACCCAGCTAAGAGGGAGCCTTCTACTTTGCACCATGATTGGTATTGCGCCTCATAACGTATCTGCGACTAACCTCTCCGCCTCCTCCGGCGGCTTCACGTTGCGGAACATCCGGTAGAGCGCCAGGTTCGCGCCTATAGCCAGCAAGCCACCGACAAAGAGCGGAATGATTATCTGATCAGTGTCAGCAAAGTAGGCTCCAAACACAGGGGCCGGCCATCCCAGGAAGCCCATCACAAGAAAGATAATGCCCGCCGCGGCAACCCTCTCCTCCGGGGCAACTACGCCCATCATGTAGGAGGCGCGCAGTGGAACGCCCATCTGTCCCAGAACGATGTACAGTGTTCGAAACAGTACGCTGAGGCCGCCCGGTGGTACAAAGGCAGCAGGAATGAAAAAGAGGGGCGCGGCCATCTGGGTCAGCGCCAGGGTGTTGACAAGCCCAAACCGGTTGGCTATCTTGGCCGCCAGCCACAGAGCCGGGATTCCCAGGAGCACAAACAGAGGGAATGTCGACAGATTGACCAGGAATACATCCTTTGCAGACCAGTTGATATTTAAGTGGAGAGTCACGCTCTGAAAAAGCAGGTTCGACGCGAAGATGTTCAGGCCGAACAACCCAGCGAGCGTGAAAATAACGCGCCGCGAGGGGAGTTTGAAGGGGTTCATAGGTCTCCTCGCCTCAAGGGGCGCCTCCACAGCGGACGAGACCCGGCTGTAGAGAAAGGCTGCAACCAGGAGCAGCAGCACGGAGGCCGTAGCCCACGCCTTGTCTACATAGATCTCGCTGAGGTCAAACAGAAACGAGAAGAGCGCAATCGGCGCCAAGACCAATAGCAAAGGGAAATAAATCAACTGTTCGGCGATGTGGTACACGGCATAGAGGTCGGTCCTCTTGTTGGGTGGAGCAGTATCGGCCAGGCTGGCTTGCAGCAGAGCATGGAGAGACTGGATGCCGCCTCCGGCGCGGCTCAGCGCGCCAAGGAAGACGAAGGGCAGCAGGACCAAGAGGCTATCAGTCAGCGCAGAGGCCGCGGTGGCTGCGGCCAATGTCAGCGTAAACGCCACCATAAGGCGCCGCCTCCCAACCTTTTCGGCAAAGACCACGACGAGAAGCGTCACAAAGAGCCCCACGACCCCAGCGGCTAAAAAAATCAGCCCCGACTGAGTGGCAGATGCCCCCGTATCTCCCAGGTTGAAGGCCCTAGGAACCCCAGCGCTGAGGCACCCCGCCAGGATGAGCAGCTTGCCGTCACGGTTTATCCAGTCCAGCCGCAGCCGGCGCATTGACCGTCACTCCGCGTCCAGGTATTCGCCGCGACGCCGGACGCTGTAGCCGCCGGTGCCGTGCAGCAGGCTCTCCGAGGCGGCCCTTGCAGTGTCCAGGGACGTGAAGCACGGGATGCGCCTCTCCACCGCGGCCCTGCGAATCTGGAACCCGTCCTGAAGGTGGGAGCGCTCCCCCGTCACGGTGTTCACCACCGCGTCAACCGTCCCGTCCATGATAATGTCCACCACGTTGGGGTGGCCTTCGCTCAGCTTCTTGGTGATCAGAGTCACGGGCACGCCCAGACCCTCCACCATCGCTGCCGTGCCCTCGGTGGCGTACAGCCGGCTGCCGCTCTCCGCCAGCGCGCGGATGAGGGGCGCAGCCTCCGCCTTGTCCCTGTCGGCGATGCTCAGGAGCACGGAGCCGTTGGGTCGGAACAGCATGCCTCCCGCCAGCAGCGCCTTGGCGACCGCGCCCCGGAAGTCGGTGTCGATGCCCATGACCTCTCCCGTGGACTTCATCTCAGGCCCAAGGTAGGTGTCCACCCCGGCCAGCTTGGACATGGAGAACACCGGCGCCTTTACCGCCACCAGGTTCTGCCGCTTCCACAGCCCGCCGCCGTACCCCATCTCTGCAAGGGTGCGGCCCAGCATTATCTTGGTGGCCAGCTTCACCATCGGGACTCCGGTGACCTTGGACAGGAAGGGCACCGTGCGACTGGAGCGCGGGTTTACCTCCAGCACGTACACCGTCGATGCGCCGTTGGCCTCCGGCATGACCTGGGGGCTACGATACGGGCTGCCGCCCACAATCACGTACTGGATGTTCATCAGCCCCTTGACCTTCAGGGCCAGCCCTATGCGGGTCGTGTGCTCAACCAGGGTGTTGACCTCCTCTTCCGTGAGGGTCACGCCAGGGTAAATCGCCATGGAGTCGCCGCTGTGCACCCCCGCCCGCTCCACGTGCTCCATGATGCCGGGAATGAACACCGTTTCGCCGTCGCAGATGGCGTCCACCTCCACCTCGCGGCCGCTCAGGTACTTGTCGATGAGGATGGGGCGACCCGCGGCGATCTCCGCAGCCGCCGTGACGTAGCGAATAAGCTCAGTGGCGTTCTGCACGATCTCCATTGCCCTGCCGCCCAGGACGTAGCTGGGGCGGACCAGGACCGGGTAGCCGATGCCGTCGGCGACCTTCAGGGCTTCCTCCAGCGACGTAATGCCCGCGCCCGGCGGCTGGGGTATGCCCAGGCGCGCAAGGAAGTCCTCAAAGCGACCCCTGTCGGAGGCGATGTCGATGGCGTCAGCGGTGGAGCCGAGGATGGGCATACCGGCCCTGTCCAGAGTCTGGGACAGGTTGATGGCAGTCTGGCCTCCAAACTGCACCATCGACGGCGGGCACAGGGACGGATCGGCGCCGGCCTCAGCCTCGTTCTCAAGGATGTCCAGCACGCTCTCCTCGTCCAGCGGCTCAAAGTAGAGGCGGTCGCTGGTGTCAAAGTCCGTGGATACCGTCTCCGGGTTGGAGTTGGCCATGATGCTCTTGACCCCCTCCTCCTGGAGGGCCCAGGCAGCGTGGACGGAGCAGTAGTCGAACTCAATCCCTTGCCCTATCCGAATGGGCCCGCTGCCCATGACCACGGCCTTTGCCCCTTCCAGGAAGGCCGCCTCGTTCTCCTGCTCGTAGGTGCTGTAGAAGTAGGGCGTGGCCGCCTCAAATTCCGCCGCGCACGTATCGACCATCTTGTACACGGGGCTTATCCCCCAGTCGCGGCGGAGCTGGCGCACCTGGTCCGGCAGGCGGTCTCCCAGGGTGGCTATCTGAACGTCGGAGAAGCCCAGGCGCTTGGCGTCCCGCAGAAGGCGCGGCGTGAGGTCCTCCTCCAGGAGTCGCCTCTCCATATCCACGATGTTGGAGAGCCGGTACAGGAACCAGGGGTCGATACCCGTGCTGCGGGCGACGTCGTCAGGGGCGACGTTACGGCGCAGCGCCGCCATGAGCGCCCACAGCCGGATGTCGGTCGGATAGAGCGGAAGGCTGTCGAGAGGCGGGCCGCCGCCGTCCTGCCACTCCCTGTCCTCCCACAGGAGCGTGTGGCCTCCAACCTCCAGGGAGCGCACCGCCTTCTGGAACGCCGCCTCAAAGGAGCGGTCGATTGCCATCACCTCGCCGGTGGCCTTCATCTGAGTGCCGATGTTGCGGTCTCCCGCCGCGAACTTGTCGAAGGGCCAGCGCGGTATCTTGACCACGCAGTAGTCCAGGGCCGGCTCAAAGGCCGCCAAAGTGCGCTGGGTGACCGCGTTGGGTATCTCGTCCAGCCGCTTGCCCACGGCTATCTTGGCCGCAACCCTTGCTATGGGATAGCCTGTCGCCTTGCTGGCCAGGGCTGAGCTGCGGCTGACGCGGGGGTTCACCTCTATGACGTAGTAGGGGCTGTCCGCCTCCCAGGCCCCGGGCAGCGTCTCCTGCACCATGTCGTGCGGCTTGAGGGCGTACTGCACGTTGCACCCGCCCTCAATGCCAAGGGCGCGGATGATCTTCAGGCTGGCGGAGCGGAGCATCTGGTACTCCTTGTCCGTGAGCGTCTGGCTTGGAGCCACGACGATGCTGTCTCCCGTGTGTACGCCCATCGGGTCCAGGTTCTCCATGTTGCACACGGTTATGCAGTTGTCCGCGGCGTCCCGCATGACCTCGTACTCGATTTCCTTCCAGCCCACCAGGGAGCGCTCAAGAAGGATCTGGTTTATGGGGCTGGCGGCCAGCCCGCTCTTGGCGACCACCTCAAGCTCCTCCAGCGTGTTGGCGATGCCTCCACCGGAGCCGCCCAGGGTGAAGGCGGGGCGAATGACCAGCGGCAGGCCCATCTCCGCCATGATGCGGTGCACGTCGTCCATGGACTCAGCGATGTCGCTGGGCAGGGTCGGCTCCCCAATCTCAACCAGGAGGTCTCGGAAGAGCTCACGGTCCTCCGCGCTGCGAATGGTCTCCAGCGGTGTGCCGAGGAGCCGGACGTTGTATTTGTCCAGCACGCCGGCGTCGGCAAGGGCCACGGCCAGGTTGAGGCCGGTCTGGCCGCCCAGCGTTGGCAGAATGCCCTGGGGCCTCTCTCGCTCGATGATGCGCGAGATGACGTCCACAGTCAGCGGCTCAATGTAGACGATGTCCGCTATGCCCTCGTCGGTCATAATGGTGGCCGGGTTGGAGTTGACCAGCACGGTTGTGACGCCCTCCTCCTTGAGGGCCTTGCACGCCTGGGTACCCGCATAGTCAAACTCCGCCGCCTGCCCTATTATGATGGGGCCTGAGCCCACTACTAACACTTTCGAGGTATTCTGGGTCATTCTTGATGCCCTCAATTCGTAGACGGATTATAGAGCTCCAGTCCCGGGATACGACTGAACCCCTGGTCCAGGGTGTATAACGGGACTTTATGGCGGATGGCGGTAGCCGCCAAGATCAAGTCCATGTTTGCCAAGGGCCCCCCGGTAAGCATTAGGCGATAGTCCAACTGTCCGGCAATCACCCATACCATTTGGTCCATCTCCAGGAAATGAAGGGAGAGGATTCGCTGAGTAAGGAACTCCAGCTCCTCCTGTGATCGGGCCCCTCGTATGTACTCCAGAATCACCGGCCCGGTCACGGCGGCCTCGCCTGAGACGAGGAGGGCGCCAAGCTGCTTTGTAGTCTCGGAGTCGGGCAGCCTCTGAGCCTGAACCAACACGGATGAGTCCACAAGGACAGTCACGCCGTGCCATCCCTCAGTGACTCGATATATGCCTGCCGTTCTCTATCCAAACGATCATGCTCCTCGCTGTAGTCATCCACTATGATCTTGCCCCAGGAGTCTATGAGCTCCTGCACGTGTTTGCGCCGTATGTACTCCTTCAGGGCGGCGTTCACTGCCTTACTCTTGGTCTTCTCTCCCGTGGCCTCTAGCACGGTTTCAAGGAGCTTGCTGTCTATGTTCAAGGTCGTTCTCATACGGCTTTTCCACCTTCCCGACGCGTGATTTGACGCGTTATTGCAGCATCATTATAACACACCATATTGCAGCGTCATTCTCCGTAACCCCTCACCATCTCAAGGAACCTGTCGAACAAGTACACGTTGTCCATAGGCCCCGGGGACGCCTCAGAGTGGTACTGGATGCTCAGTATGGGCAGCTCCCGGTGGCGCAGTCCCTCCACCGTGCCATCGTTGAGGTTGATGTGGCTCACCTCCATCTCCGCGGGGAGGCCGTCGCTGTCCACGGCGAAGCCGTGGTTCTGGGACGTTATGTGCACCCGGCCCGTCTGAACATCCCGCACGGGGTGGTTAGCTCCCCTGTGCCCGAACTTCAGCTTGTACGTCTCCGCGCCGAAGGCCCTTGCCAGCAGCTGGTGGCCCAGGCATATCCCCATCATCGGCACTCGGCCCACCAGGCCCTTTGTCGTCTCAACCACGTACTCCAGCAGCGCCGGGTCCCCCGGCCCAGGGGACAGCACAATACCCTGGGGGTTCAGGGCCAGTATGTCACTTGCAGAGGTGTGCTCCGGGACCGCCATCACCCTGCAACTCCTGGAGTGCAGGATGCGCAGGATGTTGTACTTCAGGCCGTAGTCGTTGACCAGGATCAGGGGCGCTTCCTGCGACCCGGCGAGGTCCCAGCGGTACGCCTCCTCCGTGCTCACCCTCTCAACGAAGTCCACGTTGTCGTAGCGGGGCATCCCCTTCAGACGCTCTAGGGCCTCTTCAGGAGACGCGCCCACGGCTATCATGCCCATCATCACACCGGCCATCCGCAGCTTGCGGGTGACGGCCCTTGTGTCGATGCCGGAGATGCCGGCAACGCCCTGGGACGCCAGGTACTCGTGGAGAGTGCGCGTCGACTGGCTGTGGCTGGGGTTCAGGCAGTGCTCCCTGACCGCAAATCCCGCCACCCGTATCTCCCGGGACTCCACGTCCTCTACGTTGATGCCGTAGTTCCCGATAATCGGGTAGGTCGGCACAACAATCTGGCCTGCGTAGGATGGATCGGTCAGCATCTCCTGGTATCCGGTCATGCTGGTGTTGAAAACCACCTCGCCGTATGCGAAGTCCTCCGCCCCAAAGGCTTCGCCTTCGTACCAGGAGCCGTCCTCAAGCACCAGAAAAGCCTGCTTAGTCAACGATTAACACCTCATCTCTATATGCTATTGAGCCGTCCACGATGGTGGCGCGCACCCTGCCCTTGAGGGTTGCCCCATCCAACGGCGTATTCTTTCCTTTGGACACAAAGTCGGCGGCGTTCACCACCCACTCCGCCTGCGGATCGAAGATGGTCACGTCCGCCGGAGACCCTGTTCTGAGGGAGCCGGGGAAGCGATCCGGCAGGCCGAGAACGCGGGCCGGCGCCGCCGTCAGCCTTTCTATCACTGTTGGCAGGCCCAGCCTTCCGTTGTGTACCAGGGACATCACGGAGCCCAGCGCCACCTCCAGCACGCTAATGCCAAAGGCCGCCTCCTCAAAGCTACATTCTTTGTCGCCCTGGGTGTGGGGCGCGTGGTCGGTGGCTATGCAGTCGATAACGCCCTCACTCAACGCCTGCACCACGGCCTCCACGTCCAGCGCCGTGCGCAGCGGGGGGTTCACCTTTGCCGCGGTGTTGTACTCGCCGGGAGCAACGGCGTCCGTCCGTTCCCCTCGCGCCTTCCCGGGAATCGCCCATTCCTCCGTGATGGTGAGGTGGTGCGGAGTCGCCTCCGCGGTTACCCTCAGGCCACGCTCCTTGGCGATACGGACTATCTCTACGCTGCCTGCGGTACTCATGTGCGTCAGGTGCAGACGGCCTCCCGTGGCCTCGGCCAGGTTGATGTCCCGCAACACCATAGACTCCTCTGCCAGGGCGGGTACTCCTTGAAGGCCCAGGCCCTGCGCCACCACGCCTTCGTTCATTACCCCGCCGCGGGAGAGGCTCAAGTCTTCGCAGTGATTCATAATTGGGAGGCCCAGGGCCGTTGCTCGAATAAGGGCCTCCTTCATAATGTGGTCCTTGGACACCGGGCTGCCATCGTCGCTGAAGCCAATGACCCCGGCCCCAGCCAGAGCGTCCATATCCGTCAGAACCTCGCCGTCCCGTCCCACAGTCACAGCGCCGATGGGCAGCACCTTTGCGCTGCCCTCCTCCCTTGCCTTGCGCAGCACCAGCGCAATCACCTCAGGGCTGTCCATGGCCGGCCTGGTGTTGGGCATAGCGCAAACCGTGGTAAACCCGCCCCTGGCGGCGGCCCGGGTCCCCGTGGCGATGGTCTCTTTGTCCTCCGGGTCCGGCTCACGGAGATGGGCGTGGAGGTCTATGAAGCCCGGGCACACCACCAGTCCCGAGGCCCTTATCTCCTGCGCGCCGTCCGGCTTGTCGATGCTGCGCTCCAGCCCGATTATCCTCCCATTTTCGATCAACAGGTCGCCAACGTAGTCCAATCCCATGATGGGATCGATAATGCGGCCGCCTTTGACTAGTAGTTTCATCTGGTCATGCTGGACACCATATCTATCCAGTGCCTCCTGTCTGAGTCTTCCCTGGGCTGGTAGCTGCCCCACTTCTCTGACGCACGCCTGAATCCCGCCGCCTCCGCGCCATCCGACGAGTCAAAGAATCTGACGTGCTCCAGGCTGACCGGCGGAACAAACCTGTCCAGCAGCTGGGACGGGTAGTAGAACCTGGACTCGGTGTTGCCTGCGTAGGCGGCGGGAGTCTCGTGGTCGCAGTAGAGACACCGCAGCTTGTAGTCCGGGTCCCTGACAATTTCAAAGCGAGGCCGCGCAAACTGCCTCTCCTGGTTGCCGACGCACGTCGCGTTAAGGCAGTCGAAGCCCGGCCTGGAGTAGACCAGGGCTTTCGGCTCTCCAAGCTCCGTCTCGGGGCCCGTGTCCGCCTCCCCGTCGCCGCCTCCGAGTATGTGCCACAGAAGGGACATTCTGACGGGGATGCCCAGGGCGGCCTGCTGGAAGTAGAGGCTCCTGGGGTCCTCGTCCACCTCCGGGCTGAGCTCATCAACGCGGGGTAGCGGGTGGAGAATGGAGATGTCCTTGAACTGCCTGGCCCTCAGGGTCTTGGCCGTCAGGGTGGGGTAGCGGTCGGACTCGGTTGCAGCGCTGCCCCGCTCCTTCTGGCGCCTTGTCACGTATATCGACAGCGCCTCGTCGCTGCCGACTTGGAACTCCACCTTGGTGCCCTCAATGGAGGACATGGCCAGCTGGTGCGGCTCAGTAGGCGTGATGTAAATGGCATCGACGGTCTCCGCCTCTTCACCCGCCGGCGAATCGTCGAAGAGGGCGCTCAGGAACCCCAGCTGCTCCCTTCTGATCTGGGCGCGGTAGTCCCGTTGCAGCCTGCGAAGAACGTAGTCCGGCATCTCGTTGCCGTCACCGGGTACGAAAATGACGTTAGCCCCGAAACGCGCCAGCGCAAAGGCCAGAGAGTGTATCGTCCGCCCGTGAAGCAGGTCACCGCAGAGGGCAACCTTCAGGCCCTTCAGAGTTCCGTGATGACCCCGAAGCGTGTACAAGTCGCACAGCGTCTGGGTGGGATGTTCGTGGCTGCCATCCCCGGCGTTGATGACAGGCACGGGGGAGTACTCCGCAACCAGCCGGGCGGCGCCCTCCCAGGGATGGCGCACCACCAGCACGTCGGCGTATGCGCCAACCACCCTGGACGTGTCTGCAAGGGACTCACCCTTGACCGCGGAGGACGCTCCCATGTCCGGCGTGGATATGATTCCGCCGCCCAGTCGCTGCATTGCGGCCTCAAAGGACAGCCGCGTCCTGGTGCTTGGCTCGTAGAACAGCGTGGCCGCGATTCTGCCGGTTGCGCTGCCAAAATACGCCTGCCGGTTCTCCCGCATGGCGTCCGCGGTCTCGAATATCGACTCAACGTCACCGACCGAGAGGTCGTCAACGGATACGACGTTTCTGCCCTTTAGCCGGCTCATGCTACCGACCTTATCACCCTGCTTGACTCCGCGAGACGCTCGTCGCATATCCCCTTGACCCCGAAGACGCCTCAGCCCCGGACAGCAGCATCACGCCATCGGAGCCGTCCACCTCCTTCAGGCACACCTCAACCCGCTCGCCAAGAGAGGTTGGGATGTTCTTGCCAACGTAATCCGCCCGAATGGGAAGCTCCCTGTGCCCCCTGTCCACCAGGACGGCAAGCTGGATCAGGCGCGGGCGGCCGAGGTCCATCAGGGCGTCCATTGCCGCTCGAATGCTACGCCCGGTGAACAGCACGTCATCAACCAGCACCACCCTCCTGTCGCCGATGCTCACGGGCATTTCGGTGGAGTGGCTGGTAGACTTGCCCCGCACGGAGGCGTCGTCCCGGTAGCGGCCGATGTCCAGGGCGCCAACCGGAATGTCCTGCCCCTCGTACTGGCCGATCCTCTCAGCCAGACGCCGGGCCAGTGGCACGCCGCGGGTGTGCATCCCTACCAGCACGAGGCCGTCTACGCCGTGGTTCCGCTCAAGCACCTCGTGGGCTATGCGCGTGAGGGCCCTGCGCACGTCGTCCGGTGACATCAGCAGTTTTTCGACCATCAAAAAACCTCTTGCCGCGGCTGGCAAGAGGTCACGCTTATGGGCCACCGCCAAAGGCTTCCATTCTCTTGGTCCGCCGCCTTGCCAGCCTCTCGGGACTGATTTAAAGGTCTGCCGGAGCAGTCCTTGCGCCTTTGGCTCTATTCCGTTGTTTGACGAAGTGTAGCATAGATACAGGGTCTCCGCAAGGTCTATTGTAGGAACATTCGTGCTTGTAGAATCATCCAGAGTGATGTATCATATGGGCTGGGCTATTCTCTTCAAGAGCCAAACTGATGACAGCTGACTTTAAGCGCATAGTGTGCCTGGCTAACTCGTACAAACCGGGCGGCCGCTGTGTAGCGGGGAGGGAGATATCCCGCGGCAATCAACTCGGCAGGTGGGTGAGACCAGTTTGCGAAGGCGAAGAGGGCGGCGTGGGTGACGAACGACTATACGAGGACGGAAGCGACCCCCAGGTCCTTGACGTGATAGAGGTGCCTGTACTTGGGGCTAAACCGGAATATCATCAAACAGAAAACTGGCTTATCCATCCGGAATACTACTGGGAGAAGGTCAACCAGCTTGCTCCAAGCGACATTGAAGGATTTATCCACCCTACAGAGCCTCTCTGGCTCGACGGTTACAATACCTCCAATGGACAAAATGACCGTATTCCGTTCGAGTATGCCAAGAATCTAAAGGACTCACTCAGGTTAATCAGAGTTAGTTCCCTGGAAATATCGGAGGAAAACTCAAGAGACAGCAACGCCTTGGTGTTGCGGGGACATTTTGAGCACGCTGGACAGGAGTATGCACTCCGCATTACGGATCCGGCATTCTCAGAAAAATACTTCAGGCAACCCCCAGCCGGCAATCTGGGCAACAATATCCTCATGACCGTAAGTCTGGGAGGGCTGTTTTACGGCTATAGCTACAAGCTCATTGCAGCCATCATTGAGCCATGAGAGGGATAGTATTATGAATACAACCCAATACTCTATATTCACCATTGGTCATTCAAATCATTCGGTTGAGGAACTCATTGCACTTCTGAGAATGCACGGTGTGGATGAAGTGGTTGATGTGCGGTCTGCGCCGTACAGCCGTTATACAACGCAATTCAACCTTAGCCACCTGGAGACGGCTCTTGAGTCGGCCGGGATTGGCTACGTTTTTCTTGGCGCGGAGCTTGGAGGCAGACCCTCGGACAGCTCGTACTACGACGCAAATGGGCGTGTGCTTTACGAGCGTCTGGCAAACGCGGATATGTTTGAAGACGGACTGGCGTACCTGATTCGTAATGCAGACGAGCGGCGCATTGCTCTAATGTGTACAGAAAAAGAGCCCCTGGACTGCCATCGCACGTTGTTGATTGCTAGAACACTTGTGGAACGGGACCTAATAGTTGAACACATCCTTGCAGACGGAACCCTGGAAGATCACAACGCCACCATGAGCCGTCTGGTAGAGGCTCTGAAGATGCCTCTTTACGGTGATCTGTTTCGCTCCAGGTCTGAGGTAGTTGCGGACGCGCTCATGATTCAGGAGAAGAAGGTGGCGTACGTCACCAATAGTCCACAGAATACCGAAACCGAGTGGTGGGACGGATATTGAGAGTCTATACAATCGGTTTCACGAAAAAATCCGCCTCAGATTTCTTTGAACTGCTGCGCGGGTCCGGCGCCAAGCGAGTGGTAGACGTGCGCCTGAGCAACATGTCTCAGTTGGCGGGATTCTCAAAGAAGGAAGACCTGGAGTATTTTCTGGCCAAGATATGCCGTATGAAGTACGTGCATCTACCGGAGCTTGCGCCAACCCGCGAGTTGCTGGACGCATACCGCAAAGGCCACAAGAACTGGGACATCTACGAAGGGGAGTTCCTGGATCTTATGGAGCAGCGTCGGATTGAGAAAATGGGACTGAAGCGCACTATAGCCAACGCTTGCCTGCTGTGCAGTGAGGAGAAGCCGGACCAGTGTCACCGCCGCCTTGTCGCCGAGTATCTCCAGAGAAGTTGGGGTGACCTAGAAATAGTCCATCTGGGATAGCAGGACCTTGGTAGCAGCCCCTCTATGGGCTATAATCGGCTACAGCATTCAGTGTAACGGAGGTGAAGCAATATGAAGCTGGAAGTTATCAGCATTGCACCAACCGAGCAGCGAGTCCTCCTTCTGTTCGACCCAAGCGGGCCGGACGCCAAGGACAGCGAGGTCAACAGCTACCTTCAGTCCAACAATCTGGAGCCAAAGCGCGAGTACAGCGAGACCAGGGACGACAAGGAGTACAACGTCTACTACTTCGGCCACTGCTACATAGAGGACCACCTGGAGAAGCTGGCTTCAATGGCAACGGAGGCCAAGCTGGAACCCGACGACCCACCATCGAAGTAGCCGGGAAAGACTGCCTCGTACCGAGACAAACAGAGAGGGCCAGGATGTTAAGACCCTGGCCCTCTTCTTTGTGGCAAGCGGCTAACGACTAGCTGCTGTGGCTGGTGGCGGTGGACGCGGTGGGCGCAGCCCTCTCCTGGGTGCGGCTGATCCCGATCCTCCTCGCCAGTATCACCTTGGCGATGTTGGTGCTCCCGGCGGCGTGGTTCTGGCCCGCCCTGGAGCGCTGGTTCACCTCCTGCGATCCGCCGTGTGGCGCTCCGGGCTCCTTGGTCCCAAGGAACCCGTAGGGGCCGTAAAGCTCCCGTATCCTACGTGCGTTCCGCAGGCTGGACTCCCGGCCGTGCACGTTGGCTACGTTGCCCTCGTACTGGATCTCCATGCGGTTCTGGTACATCCAGTAGGTCCGCTGGAGCAGCAGCGCCTGAACGTGGGAGTCCAGGACGGCGTCCATTGCCACCTGCTGGGTTACCTCGTCGTTGCCCAGGGTACCGCCGTCGTGCTTGGTCTCCTTCAGGTACTCAATCAGGCTGTCGGTGTTCTCGTCTCTGGGGACGGCCCGGCCACGACCGCCGTGCTCGAACTCCAGGTGAGTGCCCATGACCTGCCAACCCTGGTTGACGCCGCCAATCAGGTGGTCACCGGGGATGCGCACGTTGTCCAGGAAAATGGCCTGCTTCCGGGAGCTGGGCAGCAGCTTCATCTCTCGCAGTTCAAGTCCTTCCGAGGGAACCGGAATCATGAAGTAGCCCAGGTTTCGATGCCGGGGCGCGTCCGGGTCCGTGACCATAGGCCCGGCCAGGTATTCAACGTCATACGGGTCCCCGATAAAGACGTTCCGGCCGTTGAGAATCCAGTCGTCGCCGTCCTGGGTGGCGCGGCTCTGGATGCTGGCCAGGTCTGCGCCGCCCTGGGGCTCCGTGAGCTTCTGGAAGACTATCGCATCACCCCTGAGCAGTGGAGGAAGGAACTTGTGCTTCTGCTCCTCCGTGCCCCAAACCAGGAGGGTCTGGAACACCAGAGAGCGGCTGGTGCAGGCCTTCACCTGCGCCGCGGACATCTCCTCGGATATGATCACCTCGTAGTCGGCTGACATTCCGCCGCCGCCGTACTCCTTGGGGTAGGTGGGGAAGAGCCAGCCCTTCTCGCCCATCTTCCTCCACAGCTCCCGGTAGAACTGGTACTGCTCATAGGTGAAGTCGTCCCCGTCTATGGGCTCCTTCATGTCGTCCGGCACGTTCTCCTCAAGCCACGCCCTCACCTCCAGCCGGAACCGCTCCTGCTCCTCCGTATATGCTGACGACAGTGTAAAGTCCATGCCTGCCCTCCTTATCTGATTCAACCATCAGGGTGAACCGCCTTTCAGCCTCCCTCTAAACCACAAGCACAGAGGCAAAAACGGGCCTGCCCACGGTACGCGGCATTATATTCAGATAACGCTGTGGTGTCAATTAGTCGTACCACTAACCATCGGCATTGGCGACGATTTACGTTGCTGACGTGGCGATTGCACGTCGTTTGCGCTAGCGCATCTCCGCTATATTCCAGTTCGTTATCACCAAAGAAGCAGGCCGCCAACTGATGTCTGTGGGTGCATATCTTGGTATAATGGAATAGCAACCGGCAAGCTCCGACGGGCGGAAGCCGGTGGCGCAACCACGCACATCAGGACGGATATGGTCAAAGCGAATAACCGGAAAGAGGAACCAGCAGCCCACGGAGTTGTGTCCACCACCAAGGGCTGGGTAGCTGTGGAGGCATCGTCAAGGGGAATAAGACGCCTTTCGCTGCCCCATCTCGACCCCGCAGAGGCCCTGAGCAGCTTGGACCTGCCGCAGCCCGTCGTCGGAGCGGAGCTGGACCCGGAGGCCTTTGAGGACCTTGGCCGCAGGCTGGAGCGCTACTTCGAGGGAGAGGTGACCTCCTTCCCGGACGCTCTGGACCTGAAAGGCACGGACTTCCAGAAGAGTGTTTGGGAGGCGGCGCGCACAATTCCCTGGGGGGAAACCCGGAGCTACAGCTGGATTGCCCGGGAGATCGGCAGGCCCAGGGCTGCACGGGCCGTCGGACAGGCGATGAGGGCCAACCCCGCGCCCATCATCGTGCCGTGCCACAGGGTTATCGGTGAACAGGGAGACCTCCGAGGTTATGGAGGCCCGGACGGAATCGGGCTAAAGCGAGAGCTGCTGGATATAGAAAGCGGAACTGGAAGAGAAGTCGCCGCCGGCGAAGGAGGGTACTAGCCATGGCTATCAAGGTGCTCATGTCGCGTCACGTCAATCCCGGCCGGGAGGTGGAGTTGGAGGAGCTTCTGGTGGAGTTGAGGGCAAGGGCCCTCAAGCAGCCCGGATATATTTCCGGGGAGACCCTTATCCTTGCGTCGGACCCAAGCATTCACCTGGTAATAAGCAACTGGTCCACTCTCAAGGACTGGCGAGACTGGGAACACCACCAGGAACGCCTTGAAGTGGTTGATAAGGTCAACGGCTTGCTAACCTCTCCCGCCAGGACGGAGGTGTGGCTGGAGAGAGGGACAGCCCCCAGCGCCGTGTGAGGCGTCCGGGTTGCGCGTAAGACTCAGGGTATTGCGTACAGTGCGGCCGCGTGGTAGAATGTGGTCACATAATCGCAATGGACGTGACCACATTAAGGAGCACGCATGACCTCATACAACATAAGAGAGTTCAAATCCAGGGTCAGTGATATAATCATGAACCTCAAGTACGGTGAAGAGGTGATTATCACGCGCCGCGGGAAGCCTCGTGGCAAGCTGAGCCTCGTGCAGGATCCCGGTGAGGAAAAACCCTCTCTCAGCACACTGAAGGGGGCCTTCAACACCCTGCCAGACGCGTCCTATGAAGACTTCGCGGACATAAAGACGCTGTGGGAACCCAAAGACCCGTAGCCTGAAGAGGCCCTGCTAGCTGTGGTCAATAGCCCAACCAAGTTTGTGGTTGATACCCACGCCCTGTGGTGGTATCTGAGGTCTCCGGAGCGCCTCACGCCCGCCGCGTCTGCTGTCTTCCGGCTGGCGGAGACCGGCAACGCCACCATCGTCGTCCCCGCAATAGCCATAGCCGAGTTCTACTTCCTCTCGGCCAAGCTGAAGCAGCCTATCGCGCCCTCCACTCTGCTGGATGCACTGGCGTCCGTGAGCGGGATAGAGGTATCCGACCTTGGGAGGGCGCAGCTTGAGAGGCTTGACCAGTTCCCGGACATTACGGAGATGCACGACCGGCTCATAGCGGCCGAAGCCGCCGCCCTTGGCGCGCCTGTTGTGACTCGCGATGCAATCCTTGCCGCTTCATCTCAGGTAGAGACGATCTGGTAAGTCGCCAGCAAAACAGGGCTACAGCAGAGTGCCACCCTACACCACCAAGCCGGCGACTTCACCCTCCATCTCAATGCCACTCTCACCGACCATTTCCGTCAGGTCGTTGTGCAGCTCCTGGCAGTAGGCAACGGGAGCCACAGGCAGGTCTACCTTTACCAGCTTGCCGTTGGTCTTGATTTTCAGAGCCACCGGGCAGTCGCCGGGGTAGTTGAGCAACAGCTTCACCACCTCTCGCAGCAGGTGCTCGTCCTGCCCGGGGTTGCTGGACTCCTCCAGACTTATCCACAGCTTTTGTAAGGTGACCGCGTGCGACCCGTTCTCCTGGCTCTTGCCGTTGGCGTACTCCGATGCACCGTTCAGCGCCGTATGATCGCCGGGTGACGCCCCGTTTTCTCCTGCATCCGGGACATGGGACGCGCCGTTTTCAGCAACCGTTTGGATCGCTGGCGCGTCGTCAAAGCTGACGTTTTCCTGCTCCGGAGCGGCTTCTGCCCTGGGCTGGTCAACGACCGGCGCCTGCTCTCCCGGCTGGGGAGACTCTTCCTGCTCCTCTATCTGGTAGAGCTTCGCCGCGTCGCAGTGGAGCGACAGCTCGTTGTCTCTCTGTCGGATCTTGCCCACCACTTCAACCAGGCTGCCCTCGTACCACAGGTCCTGGGTGCGCTCATAGGCGTTGGGCCACACCATGACCTCCAGGCTGCCGCCCATGAGGTCCAGGCCGACGGCTGCAAATGTCTTGCCCTCCCTGGTAAGGCCGGTCCTCTGCGTGGATATCTGGCCCACAATGGTCACGCTCTCCCCGACCATTTCGGTATCGATGTCGTTCCGGGATATGATGGCGTATGACTTGGCCCTGAGCGCCACCTCGCTCCAGGGGTTCTCCGAGATGAAGGTGCCCAGCAACTCCCGCTCCCACGCCATCTTCTCCTGCTGTAGCACTTCGCCCTCCTCAAGCTCCAGGGCGGCTACGGGCGCGGCTACTGACTCTCCGAACAGGTCGAACATGGTAGACTGGCCGGAGTCCTTCAGCTTGGCCTCTCTCTGGGCCATTGCCAGAATGCGGTCGGCGCTGGCCAGCAGCTGGCCCCTCGGACCGAGCGAGTCCAACGCGCCGACCTTGGCCAGGCTCTCCAGGGCCCGACGGTTCACGCCGCGCATGTCGGCCCGGTGGCACAGGTCCTCCAAAGACGTGTAGGGACCGGCCTTCTTTCGCTCTTCGACAAGGGGCGCGACCGCGGAGGCCCCCACGTTCTTGACGGTGGCCAGCCCGAACCTGATGGACGGCTTGCCCTCCGAGTTGATGTCTATGGAGAAGTCCACCTCGCTGCGGCTCACGTCGGGCAGGAGCACCGGGATGCCAAGCTGAAGGCACTCGGTGACCGCGCCGGCCACCTTCTCCGCCTGCCCGGCGTGGGCGTTCAGCAGCGCCGTCATGTACTCCTCCGGGTAGTTCGCTTTGAAGTAGGCCGTCCAGTAGGCAATCAGGGCGTAGCTCACGCTGTGGGCCTTGTTAAAGGCGTAGCCGGCGAAGGGCTCCACAAGCTGGAACACCTCCTCTGAAAGCTCCTGGGAGAACCCCTTGGCAAGCGCGCCCTGCACGAATTTCTCACGCTCGTCCCGCATGACCTCCGGAATCTTCTTGCCCATAGCCTTGCGCACCACGTCGGCTTCGCCCAGGGTGTAGCCGGCAAAGGCCTGGGCAATCAGGAGCACCTGGTCCTGGTAGACGATGACGCCGTAGGTCTCTTCAAGGATGTCCTTGAGCATCGGGTGCGGGTAGCTTATGGTGCCCCGGCCGTGCTTGGCGTCAATGAAGGTGTCAATGTGCTCCATCGGCCCCGGGCGATAGAGGGCTATCATCGCAGCCACGTCTCCCAGGGAGTTGGGCATCAGCTTCTTGACGTACCGCCTCATCCCGGCGCTCTCCAGCTGGAACACCCCCGTTGTCTCGCCGGACGACAGGAGAGCGTAGGTCTTCTCGTCGTCAAGGGGTATCTCTTCGAATACCAGGTTGACTCCACGACGGGTTGTCACCATTTGCCGCGCCTGCTCCAGTATGGTTAGGTTGGTCAACCCCAGCAGGTCCATCTTCAGGAGGCCCAGCTTGGCGATGGGGTCCATTGGGAACTGGGTCATGGCCATGTCCTCAGCCGAGTCGCTGCGGACGGGGCGCTGCAGAGGCACGTACTCCGTCAGCGGCTCCTTGGATATGACCACCCCAGCGGCGTGGGTGCTGGTGTGGCGGGCCACCCCTTCAAGGCGCTTGGCCTTGTCCACCAGGTCCTTCAGGGTCTCATCCGCCTCGTAAATCTCCTTCAGCTCCGCGGTGCCTTCCACCGCCTCCTCAAGGGAGTGGACGCGGAAGGGGATGAGCCTGGCGACGCGGTCGACGTCGGAGTAGGCCATGCCCAGGGCGCGGCCCGTGTCGCGGATGGCCGCCTTGGGGCCCAGAGTCCCGAAGGTGATGATCTGGGCCACGTGGTCGCCGCCGTACTTCCGCCGCACGTAGGCTATCACCTCGTCGCGGCGGTCGTCCTGGAAGTCCATGTCGATGTCCGGCATCTCACGGCGCTCCAGGTTCAGGAAGCGCTCAAAAACAAGCCTGTACTGGAGCGGCTCTATGTCCGTAACGCCCAGGCAGTAGAGCACCACGCTGGCGGCGGCGCTGCCCCGGACGCCGAAGATAATGCCGCTCTGCCGTGCAAAGGCGGCTATGTCCCACACAACAAGGATGTAGTTGCTGAACTGGGTGTTCCTTATGACGTCCAGTTCGTACTCCAGACGCTGCCGCACCGCGTCCGATGGGTTGCCGTAGCGCTTCTGCATGCCCTCATAGCAGAGACGAGCCAGGTACTCGTCCGAGCTGACGCCGTCCGGGGTCTTGTACTCCGGCAGCCGAAGCTGGCTGAAGTCCAACTCCAGGTGGCACATATCCGCGATTCTGCGGGTGTTGGCGATAGCCTCGGGCACGTCCGCAAAGAGCTCCTCCATCTCCTGGGAGCTCTTGAGGTAGTAGGAGTCGTCGGTCATCCTCAGCCGCTTGTCGTCGTGGACGTTGGTGTTGGTGTGAATGCAGATGAGGATGTCCTGTATGGAGGCGTCTTCCTGGTGGATGTAGTGGCAGTCGTTGGTCGCCACCAGCGGCAGGCCCGTTTCCTGGCTCAGCTTGAGTAGCTCTTCGTTCAGCCTGGGAAGCTCCGGGACGTCCGCGTGTCGCTGAAGCTCCAGGTAGAAATCCCCAAAGGTGTTCTTGTACCAGAGAGCGGCGTCCCTGGCCTCCTGAGCGCTGCCTTCGATCAGGAGTCTCGGGACCTCGGCGGTGGGGCAGCCGGAAAAGGCGATCAGCCCTCCGCTATGAGCTTCCAGCAGCTCACGGTCAACGCGGGGCTTGTAGTAGAAACCCTCCAGGTGCGACAGGGAGGACAGCTTGAGCAGGTTCTGGTATCCCTGCATGTCCTTGGCCAGCAGCAGGAGGTGATACGGGCTCTTGTCCGCCGATCCCTTCCTGTGGCGGCTCTCCTGGGCCAGGTATGCCTCCAGCCCGATGATGGGCTTTATGCCGGCTTCCTTGCACTCCGTATAGAACTCGATGGCGCCGTACAGCCCGCCGTGATCGGTGATGGCCAGGGAGTCCATGCCCAGTTCTTTGGCGCGTTGCACCATAGGGGTAATCCGGCTGAGACCGTCCAGGAGACTGTACTCGGTGTGGTTGTGCAGGTGTGTAAACAAGATGTCCTCTGACAAAAACTCCCGTGATTATAGCACCCTCGAAACCACAGGGCACAAGATGTTGTGGTGCTATTTTACTATAAAATCCGGGGAGCCACTTTACGTCGACTCTTCCAGGACCTAGTATTGCAACATCCAGACTGTTGTAAAGTGGCAGGTGGCACACACCCCGAAGGGCAACTACATTAAACGACTACTCTCCTTACAACCTACGGAGAGCGGATAGCCGGCAGCCAATTGGAAATCGTCGCTGTGTTATAATGGGCGTGTCGGAGAGTCAGTTCGAAGGTGGTTGAGTAAAGCAAGATGATAGTGAGGATCCCCCTGGTCCTGGAGCCTCAGCCCGAAGGCGGGTACACCGTTACCTCTCCACTGCTGCCGGAGCTAATAACCGAGGGCGATACCGTGGCCGAAGCCCTGGCAAATGTGGGGGACGCTTTTGCGGCGGTGGCGGAGATTTACGAGGACCGGGGGCGTCCATTGCCTTCGAGCATATACGTAGACGACGCCAGCGGTCCGGTGTCTGTCGAGGCCATACTACCTGACCAGGGAGGGCGCGATCTGAAAATCGGGACTCTGCGCTCGGCAATCAGGCAGCTGGGAATAGACTGGAATGAGTTTCAGGGTCGATGAGGCGCCAGCGTTGAAGGAGCCGGTCGGCATGAGGTTCCAGGAACGCTGGGGTTCATTCCAACGCGATCCCTTCACCGGCGCTAGCGGAAGCCACGTCTCGGTTTATGAGAAGGCGTAAGGATTTGTGAAACATGTCAAGCGCGTTGCCTAAGGCCGTTGGGATTGTCAGCTGCGAGTAGCCTGACTCCTAGTCCTTAAGAAGTGGGCCTTATCCACTCTATTCCTTCGACATACTCAAAGTGTTCATCTGCCGAAACTAAGCCGGCTCCAGTCTCCATTGCATGGGCTGCGATCCATATGTCATTAGTAGGTTGGCCTGCCTTTCGCTCTCAGTGAGGCGGCTATTCTGGAGTAATGGTCCCCGCGGACGTGGCACTGACAGGAACAAGCGTTACGTAAGGGTTGTCAAAGAACATCCTAAGGCTTTCTGAGTTCCGCCCAAACTGGGATCCTACTCGAAATCCACACAGTAGTTCACCCACTACAACTACTGACATGAAGATTTCTTCAGATCTCCTCACTAAATCCGCAACCTGGGTATCTCCTCTCATCAGCCGGGAATAGGCGTTGGAGTCCAGCAACACTTTCACTGCCAGATTGACTCTTCAATGGTCTCAAAATCTTTGAGAGCAGATTCAAATTCGTCAGCTTCGTCCTTTGTCCACGAACCTATAAGGTGATCCAGAGAAGTCCCCACTATGTCTGGAGGCCGGCTCTCATCCGGCAGCCCAGCACCCTTCCTAAGCAGTTTAAGCGCAGCCTGATTCAGCGACGTTCCCTCTTGCTTGGCGAGGGACCGGATTCTTTCGGCCAAATTGTCATCAAAGCCTCGGAGCGTAAGCCGGTTCATTTGCACCTCCCAGCTGGCAGAGCCTCGTATACTCGGCTAATTCAAAGTCAGATCTTGAATTAGCCGAGTTACACGTCGCTACCGCCCCTTGTAGACGGGCTGGCGCTTCTCCATGAAGGAGCGGACGGCCTCCTTCCGGTCGTCGCTGTTGGCGGAGGGGCCGTTGGCGGCGCGCTCCACGGGGTATATCTCCTCCAGGTCAACGTCGTGCCTGTAGAGGAGCTTCTTGGTGGAGCGGACCACTATCGGCGGGTTGGAAGCTATGGTCTGGGCAAGCTCCATCGCCTCATCCAGCAGACTTTCGGCGGGCACCACCCTGTTCACAAGCCCCTTCTCAAGGGCCCACTGCGCATCGTACACGCTGCCCGTGAGCGCCATCTCCATAGCAATGCCGTACCCAACCAGCCGCGGAAGGGTGTAGGAAACGGAGCTGTCCGGGGTCAGGGAGCGGCGAATGAATACGCAACTGAACCTGGCCGCCTCCGAGGCGATGCGAATGTCGCTGGCAAGGACGACGCCAAGCCCTCCGCCCGCGGCCACGCCGTTCACCGCGGCTATGACGGGCTGGGGAATCCGGCGAAGGTGAGGCGTCAGCTCCGACACGCCCGCGGGCATACCGATACGCTGCAGGGGCGGCGGGCCGCCTCCCTGGCCGTCAAGCGTGTTCTGCATCTGGCCCACGTCGGCGCCGGAGCAGAAGCCGCGGCCGGCCCCTGTGATGATCAGGGCGCGGATATCAAGGTCTTCCGCGACGTCGTCCAGGGCGTTGTGGAACTCGGAAGACAGCGTGGTGTCAAGGGCGTTCAGCCTCTCCGGGCGATTGAGGGTTATTGTGGCAACGTGCCCCGTCTTCTCCAGGTCCAGTACTGTGTAGTCACCCGATGCCATGACAAATACCTCCTCCTATGAATTGCGCCCTGTGCGTACGAGAAAACGCCGGGCCTCAGAAAATAGACAACCCTCCTCGCGATCCAGGGCAGGCCTTAAGCAAGGCGCGCCCGGCGGAGGAGGGTCCTGTACTGGCCTTATCGTCCCTTGTAGACCGGCTCCCTCTTCTCCAGGAAGGACTTGACGGCCTCCAGCCTGTCCTCGCTGCCATAGGCGGGAGCGTTGGCGGCGCTCTCCAGGTTCAGCACGGGCTCCAAGTCGCCGTCGTGGCCGTGGATGAGCTGCTTGATGGAGCGGACGCATATCGGCGGGTTGGACGCTATGGTCTGTGCAAGCTCCATCGCCTCATCCATGAGCTTGTCGGCCGGGACAACCTTGTTCACAAGCCCCTTCTCCATGGCCCACTGCACATCGTAGACGTTCCCTGTAAGGGCCATCTCCATGGCGAGCCCCTTGCCGAGCAGGCGTAGCATGGTGAAGGAGGAGCCCGTATCAGGCACCAGTGAGCGCTTGACGAAGATGCAGGAGAACCTGGCCGCTTCAGAGGCGATGCGGATGTCGCTGGCCAGGGCTACGCCAAAGCCCGCCCCCGCGGATACGCCGTTTATGGCGGCAATCACCGGCTGCGGGATGCGCTGCAGGTGGGGGGCCAGCGCTGTGATGCCCGGGCCTTCTGGGGTGGGAGCAGCCGTGCCCTGCAGAGACTCCAGCTGCCGGTTGACGTCCGCTCCTGAGCAGAACCCCCTGCCCGCTCCGGTTACAATCACCGCCCGGATGGTGTCCTCTTCAGACGCAATCTCGTCCAGAGCCGCGTGGAACTCCGCAACCAACGGTGGGTTGAGGGCGTTCAGCTTCTCCGGCCTGTTCAGAGTAATGATAGCGACATGGCCTGTTCGCTCAAGGCTCAACATCTCATAGCTGCGGACTACCATAAGGGCACCTCCTACAGAATATGTAACCTTTTGCTCTGAAAAGCTCACCCATTAGCATCTCCCGCGGCGTTAATAGCTGTCAAGGAAACATGACCCACGGCCTCTCTCCGGGAAAGGCCTATGGATACGTTCGCCTCGGTTGGTGCTATTTGCCGGTCGGAATACCCCGACCGGCTACCGATGATGTAAGCGATTGAGCCGCCCCGGAGCGCCATCACATTTATTGGAGATACGCCTCCGGCAGCGTTGGGCTGCGCTATCCGACGTCAGCCGAGCTAGGCAGCCTTACCGATCCGGAACATCTTTGTTGAGCAAACTGGACAAACACCTTGTGTGGCCGGGCGGCCATTTTTCATGGTTATGGACTGGGGGTTGCTCATCTCCCTCTTGGATCGGCACTTCACACAATACGCTTCCATGGGTTCCCTCCAATCTAGTCGTAGTGGGAGCTATTTTACACTATAATCATAGGTAAGTCAGCACCCTCCACGCCCAATTGCAAGATTTGCACAAATTGGGTACAACGACCGCCAATTTGACCAGACACTGATCAAGACCAGCAGCCGGAACGCTATTGCTCAGCCGCCACTACGTCCGACAGGTCGCCAAGAACAAGGTACGGCTCACCCCACTGGTGAGGGCTTTCAACACTCCACTCGTCCTGGCTGTCCAGGGGCCTGAAGCGGACCCCCCAGTCTCCGCCATAAAGCAGATAGGCAGCGCCCTCTCCTGAATCGGAGATTTCCACGCAGTACGCCGGGCACGGCGTGCCGTCGCCATCGCTCTGCCAGCCCGTGACCCAGTGAAGCTGCTCAGGCCCACTAGGGCCGGCAATCTTCACCTGCGACACCGTGACGGGCTTGCCTAGAGCCTCGTATGTCCGCATCGGCAGGCCGTAGCAGTTGTCGTTGTCCTCCACCTCCACCTCTATCGAGTTCCGCTCTTCCACCTTCACTCCTCCATCTCGAAGCCCAGCTTCTCCAGCTCGGCCCTGAGCTTGGCAACCCACTCCTCTTCAGGCACAGACGCGGGGACCACTATCTCGATTTCGCCGTTGGGCAGCCGGCGCACGGCTCCGGGGTCCTCCTTCTCAAGGGGGACGGAGATGCTCTCCCGGTCTATGCCCATTGCGTCCGTGACCTCGAAGATGAGGCCCATGTCCTCCATCCCTATAATGCCTTCAAGCATAGTTCGTCCATTCCACGTGCAGGTATGTTGGAATATTAGTGGCGCTCTCCTCGGCCGTCAACACGCGTCTCCTGAATGGGTATTCTCAGAGTGTGTTGGCAATAGCAAATAAGCATTACCCAACCGCTAGACCACCCCTGCGCAGGCAGGGGTCTATCTCCTATGTATACCAGGGAACCTGGATTCCTGCCTTCGCAGGAATGGTCATAAGGTGTCATTAGGTGCGGTGGTCATGTTTGCTACTTGTTCAGAGGTTTCTTCGTTTTACTTCAACCTGAGTATAGTTTATCATTGAGTACACATTAGCCGGATATGCGCCCCACGGAGGTCGCGGTTGAGACCCTGGCCCAAGAGAAAACCCAAGGATATCAAGCCACAGGCGGTCGTCGCGCCGCCCGGTCAGTTCGTCACCGGGAAGTTCCCCGTATTCACCCACGGCGATACGCCCAAGATAGCCCTGAGCGAGTGGCGGTTCCGCATTTACGGCCTTGTGGACTGGGAGGTGAAGCTGGACTGGGAGCAGTTCAAGGACCTGCCCCAGGCCGCGGTCACGGCTGACTTCCACTGCGTAACCCAGTGGAGCCGTATGGACAACCTGTGGGAGGGCGTGCTCTTCAGCGACGTGATCAACCTTGCCACGGTGAAGCCGGAAGCCCGGTTCGTTCTCTTCCACTGCTACGGAGGCTACACCACCAACCTGCCCCTGGAGACGCTGCTGGACGGCGACGTGCTCTTTGCCCACAGCCACGACGGCAAGCCCCTTTCGCCCGAACACGGCGGCCCTCTGCGGCTGGTTGTGCCCAAGCGATACGGCTGGAAGAGCGCCAAGTGGGTCAACGGCCTGGAGCTTCTGAGCGTGGACAAGGCCGGTTTCTGGGAGCAGCTTGGCTACAACAACAACGCAGACCCCTGGAAGGAAGAGCGCTTCTGGGACGGTCTGGGCTAGCCGGTAGACGGACAGACGGGACGACCTTGAAGACCGGATACCTACACTGCATCGGCGGCGCCAGCGGGGACATGCTCCTGGGCGCGCTCATCGACGCTGGGCTGTCCATCGAAGAGTTAAGAGGCGAGCTTGCCAAGCTGCCCATCGACGGATACTCCGTCAACGCGGCCACCTCTCAGAGGGGAGTCATCAGAGGGACGCACGTTTCAGTTGACACCGGCAGGAGTCACAAGGCCCCGCACTCCATTCACGACTTCCTGGACATGCTGGAGGCCGGTTCCATTTCCAATTCCGTAAGAGACAAATCTCGACAGGTTCTGGAGCGCCTGGAGGAGGCGGAGTCAAGGGTGCACGGCGAGGGCCATGAGCTTCAGGAGCTTGGAGACATCGACACCATTATCGACGTTGTGGGCGTGGTGGCCGGGCTTGAGCTGCTGGGCATTGAGAAGCTGTACTCCTCTCCCCTGCCCGCCGGATGGGGTGTGGTCTCCACAAGAAAGGGCGCGCTTCCGGTGCCCGCGCCGGCCACGGTGCAGCTTATGGCTATGTCAAAGGCAAAGGTGTCTCCCCCGGACGGCCCGTACCTCAAGGCGGGTGAGTTGGTCACTCCGACGGGCGCGGCCCTCATCACCACCCTTGCCTCCTTCGATGCCCCGGCGCTCACCCTGGAACACGTGGGCTACGGCCTGGGGACCAGGGACAACCCGGACATCCCCAACGTCCTGGCGCTGTGGATTGGCGAGGCCGCCGGGAGCAGCGCCCTTGCCCAGGTCTCTCTTGTGGAGACCAACATCGATGACATGAGCCCGGAGATACTTGGCCACGTCCAGGAGGAGCTTATGCGCCGCGGCGCGCTGGACGCCTGGTTCAGCCCAATCCAGATGAAGAAAAACAGGCCCGCCGTTACCCTCAGTGTGCTGTGCCGCCCCAACATGGAGTCGGCCCTTGTGAAGACCATAATGGAGGAGACCTCCACGCTGGGCGTACGGGTGCAGACCCTGAACCGCTACGAGGCGGAGCGGGAGATAGTCTCCGTGGACACCCCCTTCGGCTCGGTTCGCGTCAAACTGAAGAAAGAGGCGGACGTGATCATTGGCGTCTCGCCGGAGTACGAGGACTGCAAGGAGATTGCCCAACGTGAGGGTAAACCTCTGCAAGAGGTGTTCAGAATGGTTGAGAGGGACGCCAGGGCCGCCCTCGGCATTGAATAGAAAGGTTGCCCGCTGGGCAGAATAACCACTCCCCGGCCAGGAGGTACACGTAATTGGATACAACTCGATCATCAGAACTGTTCGCTCAGGCCCAGGGCCACATACCGGGCGGAGTGAACAGCCCCGTCCGCTCATTCAGGTCAGTTGGCGGCACGCCTCCCTTCATCCGGCGGGGCAAGGGTTCCCGCATTTGGGACGCCGACGACAACGAGTTCGTGGACTACGTTGGCTCCTGGGGCCCTCTGATTCTGGGCCACGCCCACGACTCAGTGGTCGAGGCCGTGCAGCAAGCTCTGGCAAACGGCCTCAGCTTCGGCGCGCCGACCGAGGGGGAGGTTGAGCTTGCCGGGATGATTGTGGAAGCGCTGCCGTCCGTCGACATGGTGCGCCTGGTGAACTCCGGGACGGAGGCGACCATGAGCGCCATCCGCGCGGTCAGGGCCTTCACGGGGCGCAGCAAGATAGTCAAGTTCGCCGGCTGCTACCACGGCCACAACGACGGCCTGCTGGTGGAGGCGGGCTCCGGCGGCGCGACCTACAGCATACCCAACAGCGCGGGCGTGCCGGAGGGCTACGCCCGTGAGACCCTGGTAGCCGACTACAACGACATCGGCTCAGTGCAAACTCTTTTTGACTCCCATCCGGGAGAGATAGCGGCGGTCATCCTGGAGCCTGTGGCGGCGAACATGGGCGTCGTGCCCCCGGCCCACGGCTTCCTGGACGGCCTGCGCCAAATCACAGGGGCCCACGGCGCCCTGCTCATCTTCGACGAGGTGATTACGGGCTTCAGGGTCGGCTACGGCGGAGCGCAGACCCTCTACGGCATAACCCCGGACCTCACGTGCCTGGGCAAGATCATCGGCGGCGGGCTGCCGGTGGGGGCCTACGGCGGAAGGCGCGAGGTCATGGAGGTGGTCGCCCCCCTGGGCGATATGTACCAGGCAGGCACCCTCTCAGGCAACCCCCTTGCGGTGGCGGCGGGCATAGCCACTCTCAAGGCCCTGAAATCGCCGGGCACATACGAAGGGCTTGAGGCCGCGTCGGCGCGACTTGCCGGCGGCCTGGCAGCGGCAGCGCAAAGGGCGGATGTCCCCCTGACCGTCAACCGCGTAGGGTCGATTCTGACGGCGTTCTTCAACGACGAGCCTGTGGAGGGATGGGACTCCGTCGCCGCCAGCGACAGGGAGCGGTACGCCGCCTTCTTCCACCGGATGCTGGAGGCAGGAGTGTACCTGGCCCCTTCGCCCTTTGAGGCCGCCTTCGTCTCCACCGCCCACACGGCCGAGGACATCAACATGACCCTGGAGGCGGCGGAGTCCGCCCTGGCCGGGGTCTAGGCGGAGCTCCTTCAAACTCTCTTCAAGATATGTTGCTATAACTAGCATATCGGAAGGAGAAAGGAGTATTTGCCTATGAGAAAGGGATTGATTACCGTTGCCCTGATAGTCGGAGCGCTGGCGCTCGCGCTAACCGGGGGCGCAGCGCTGGCGCAGAGCGACGATACGGACTCGCGCAAGGGCAAGTTCGCAGAGAGAGTTGCGTCCATCCTGGGTCTTGAGTCGTCCCAGGTCCAAGACGCAATGAAGCAGGCCCGGACGGAGCTGAGAGACGAGTGGCTACAGCAGAAGCTGGACGCCATGGTGGAAAGCGGGAAGATAACCCAGGAGCAGGCCGACGAGTACAAGGCGTGGGTGGAGGAGAGGCCGGAGGGGGCGTTCAAGGGCTTCATGCGGTGGAAGATAGACGCAGATGACCTGGACGGCCTGGTGGAGAGTGGGAAGATAAACCAGGAGCAGGCCGACTCGTACACGGAGTACAGGGAGTGGCTGGAGTCCAGGCCCGCAGGTATCTTTGATGGCGGCAAGAGCTGGGGCCATCACGGGGGTGGATACTACAAGGGCTTCTGCCAGAAGGACAACGATTCGTCAAAGACCACGCTGGACATGGACCAGGCCTGAACGCTATCGCATTAAAGGAAGCCGGCAGGGGGACGGGGCATTCGCTCCGCTCCCCCTGGACGGCAGGCGCAAAATCCTTCAAGCTCAAAGAACATGCCCAGCACCATACTCATCGTAGAAGACGACCCAAACACACTGGAGATAGTGGAGCTTTACCTGCGCCGCGACGGGCACAAGGTGCTGAAGAGCCAGGACGGCGTTGAAGGGCTGCGCCTGGCTCGTGAGGCCCGCCCCGACCTTGTGGTGCTTGACCTCATGCTGCCCGGCATGGACGGCACGGAGGTGTGCCGCGCCCTGAGGGATGAGTCTGAGGTGCCGGTGGTTATGCTCACCGCCCGCGTGGAGGAGGAGGACCGCCTTGAAGGGCTTGACCTGGGCGCAGACGACTACATCACCAAGCCCTTCAGCCCCAGGGAGCTTGCCGCCAGGGTGCGGGCCGTCCTACGCCGCACGGCCCGGGACGACCTTAACCAAGGCCCCGCAGAGCTAGCCTACGGCGACGTCAGGGTGGACATGAGGCTGCGCGCCGTCTACGCCAACGAGAAGCAGGTCACCCTCACACCCACGGAGTTCCGAATGCTGGTCATGATGATTCGCGAACCCGGCAGGATTTTCACCCGCGAGCAGATCATTGACCGGGTCTTCGGCTACGACTTCGACGGCTTTGACAGGACCGTCGACGCCCACGTATCCAACCTCCGCCGCAAGCTCGGCGCAAGCAGCGACGGCTCCGGCTACATCCACACCGTCTACGGCGTAGGGTACAAGTTCGGCAATGTCTAGCTGGTTATTCAGCCTCCAGTTCCGCCTGATAGCGGCCTTCGCCCTGGCGCTCACCCTGGCCCTGGCCAGCGTAAGCACGTACGTGAGCTACACGGCAAAGCAGGCCACGGAGCAGTTTGAGAGGGACGTTGAGGAGGCCAAGGCCGCCCGCATAGAGCAGATGATAACCAAGTACTACGCCGCCAGCAGGGGGTGGGGAGGCCTGCAGCCGGCCGTTGAGCAGGCCAGTGACCTCTACGGAGTGCGCATTGTGGTCAAGGACTCAAGCGGGGATGTCATAGCTGACTCCCGGGACGCCTCCGACTCCGATAAGACAGCCGCCATGAAGGAGAAGTACAGCATGCCTCTCCTGAGCAGCGGGCGGGAGGTGGGCACCGTGGCGCTGGCCCCCAACATTGCGCCCCTGGAGGTCCCGGAGCCGTCGGTATCGATTCTGGCCTCTGCCCTGAACCGCTCGCTGCTGTGGACGGGCCTGGCCGCGGGCGTCGCAGGCGTGCTGCTGGTGTCGCTGCTGTCCCGTCGAGTCCTTGCGCCCACAAGGGCCCTTGGCTCGACGGCGAGGCTGCTGGGCCAGGGAGACCTTTCGCAAAGGGTGTCCACCCAGGGCAGGGACGAGATCGCCGACCTGGGCCGCACCTTCAACTCAATGGCCGAGGACCTGGAGAAGGCGGAGGAGCAACGACGCAGCCTGATGGCCGACGTGGCCCACGAGTTGAGGACGCCCCTCTCCAACATCCAGGGCTACCTGGAGGCGGTGCGGGACGGCCTCATGCAGCCCGACAACGCCACCATCGACACCATACACCAGCAGGTGCTCCACCTGACGCTCCTGGTGGAAGACCTGCGCCTGCTGGCGCTTGCGGACGCCGGAGCCCTGCGCCTGACCATTGAGCCTGACTCCCTGGAGCAGGCGTTGAGCAAGTCCATTGAGGCCGTCAGGCCCCGGGCCGAGGCCAAGAGCGTCTCCCTGTCCCTGGACGTCCCCACGGACCTCCCCCTGGTGCATATCGACAGGACTCGCATTGCCCAGGTGGTTGGCAACCTGCTGGAGAACGCCATCAGCCACACGCCGGAGGGCGGCCATGTCAGCGTAACGGCCGAGGTGACGGACGCGGGTACGGCGCGGGTAACGGTGTCGGACACGGGTAACGGCATCCCCGCAGATGACCTGCCGCTGGTCTTCGAGCGATTCTACAGGGTGGACCCGTCCAGGGCCAGGGCAACAGGCGGCGCGGGCCTGGGGCTGACCATCGCCAAGCAGCTGGTGGAGGCCCACGGAGGCATCATCTACGCAGAGAGCGAGCCGGGCCAAGGCAGCCGCTTCACGTTTGAGCTGCCCATTGGCAGTCAACCTTCAGAGCACAGATAATGGAAGATACTGGAGAGGAGATACCGGAGGCAAGGATGAACAAGGCAGATTCGGGCGTTGCGCTGCCCCTGTGGGTGGTAACCCTTGGCGCGCTGATTGTCGTGCTGAGCATGGCCGCGCTGGTCGTCGGTGTTGTGGTGGGCTTTGACCGGGGCGCGGCGTCGGATACGCCCCCCTTGTACGACGAGCAGACGGTTGTAGCGATATACGAAGAGGCTAACCCGGCCGTCGTCACGGTCGAGACCGACCTGGAAAGCATCAGCAGGTTCGGGTTCGTCTTGCCCCACGGCGGGCAGGGATCCGGGTTCCTGGTGGACGCGGAGGGGCACATCCTCACCAACTACCACGTAGTCCACGACGCCCTGAGCGTGCGGGTTGTTCTGCCAAGCGGGGAGAAGCTGGACGCGAAGGTGGTGGGCAGAAGCCCGGCGGACGACGTGGCGCTCCTGAAGGTGGACGCCGAGGACGTGTCCGTCATCGACCCTCTGACCCTGGCCGACTCCGGCGCGGTCGAGACCGGCGAGATGGCCATCGCCATAGGCAGCCCCTTCGGTCTGGACAACTCCATAAGCGTGGGCGTGGTCAGCGGCATCGAGCGCAGCCGGCCGGGAATGTTCCGCCGGCTGATAACCGGGATGATACAGACGGACGCCACCCTGAACCCGGGGAACTCCGGCGGCCCGCTGCTCAACGCCGACGGGGAGGTCATAGGCATCAACACCTCCGTGCAGATCTCCTTTGTCAGCACCGAGGGGGTGGGGTTTGCCGTGCCCATAAACACCGCAAAGGACCTGATGACCAGGTTCCTGGACAACGAGATTGTGAAGCGCCCCTGGCTGGGAATAAGCGGCACTCCCCTGACCCCCGGCCTGGCCGACTACCTGGGACTGGACATTACCGAAGGCGTGTACGTCAGCAGCGTCGGGGCAGGCAGCCCGGCTGACGAAGCGGGACTGATTGCCGGAGGCAGCGACAGATTCGGCGTCCTTGGGACGAGAGGCGACGTCATAAGGGCAGTGGACGGCACAGAGGTGACCTCGGTCGACCAGATGGTGGAGTATTTCAACAGCCTCGACCCCGGGGACTCGGTAACCCTGACCCTGTACAGGGACGGGCAGACCGTGGAGGTTGAGGTGACCCTGGGAGAGTGGCCGGACGGGGCGTAGGGCAGTCTCAACTTCCGGATAAAGAAAAAGGGAATTATATCTTTGTGTACACTCAGGCTTGACTTGACGGCTGAGGCATTTAGGGGTATGGTCGGTCGTGCAAGGATTCCGTTTGTGGCGGGCTACACTCGCAGGTGTTGGGCGCTGAACTCCCAACACCCTATTTAAGCGAGTGCAGCCCGCTCACATTGTGGGTAGAGGCTCAAACAGCTTCATCCCTTATCACCTCCCTTCTCCATAGTGTCACGACCGACCAAGAACAGGGCAGACACTTAATCTGCCCTGTTCGTATGCTCAGTGTCGCGCCCTCCGACGCCGCGGTCAAGTCCTGTACATTCTCTCCAAACCCCTTGACACCATGCCTAGCATAGTGTACACTGATTCCATAAATCAAGGCTAGGTGGACACTATGAGCGAACACGGCAAAGCACCAGGCAAGGCACACCGCAAGGGCATGACCCTGATGGAAGTAGCCCAGCTATTCAGCACGGAGGAACAGGCCGAAGCCTGGTTTGTAGCCCGACGCTGGCCCAACGGAATAGCCTGCGTGGAGTGTGGAAGCCTGAACGTCAGTACCCGAACCAACGGGCGCAAGACCACGACCTACCATTGCAACGATTGCAAAAAGGACTTCACGGTCAAGACGGGTACTATCATGCACGACTCCAAGCTACCCCTGAGCAAGTGGGGCCTGGCCTTCTACCTGTTCAATACCAATCTCAAGGGCATATCCAGCATGAAGCTACACCGCGAGTTGGGTATCACTCAGAAGTCAGCCTGGCACTTGGCACACCGCCTGCGGTTGACCTGGGATTATGCCACTGAGAAGTTTGCAGGCCCGACCGAAGTGGACGAAACGTACATAGGCGGGAAAGAGAAGAACAAGCACAAGAGCAAGAAGCTGAACGCCGGGCGCGGCATTGCTGGCAAAGCGGCCGTGATAGGTGCAAAGGACAGGGAGACGGGCAAGGTCACAGCCCAGCCCATAGCCTTCACCGACAAGCCTTCTCTTCAGGGTTTCGTCCAGGAACACACCGAACCAGGTACAGCCGTCTACACGGACGAACACGCTAGTTATGCTGGACTATCGAACAGACTGCACAAAGTGGTCCGCCATAGTGCAGGGGAGTATGTACGGCAACAGGCGCACACCAACGGCATAGAATCGCTGTGGGCGATGTTGAAGCGTGGGATTGATGGTACGTACCACCATGTGAGCACCAAGCACCTGGGGCGGTATGTTGGGGAGTTTTCGGGCAGGCACAATGCCCGTCCCCTGGACACTACCGACCAAATGACGGCTATGGCTCAGGGTTCAGTAGGCAAGCGCCTGCCCTATCAGGACTTGATAGCCTAGCCTGTGCCATTCTGAGCATTGGCGTCTTGCAATAATGCCTCGATTCGGTCGAGGCGTGCTGTGCACTCATTGATTGCAGCTATAAAGTTTGCGGACAGCGTTGCCTGTTGAGCAATCAAGTCAAGGATGTGCTGTTCATTTGCCTGCTGCACTTCGCGCCATGCTTCTAGGTTACTAACCCGTTGTTCCAGCGCCATTGTCCTTCTCCGCTTCCTTGACCAGGGTTTCAATCGTCTTGTGGGGAACTTGTAGCACCATCTCCGCGACGTGTTCAGGGTCAGCGTCAATGGGATGGGGCATGGGGCGGGCTGGCCGACCTCGTGGTTTCTTGTTCGCCATAGTCACCCTCCTAACTATCGTGATAGTAGCACATTTCCACTTGACAGGCTAGCACATACATTATACCCTCGCCGCGACTTACCAGTCACCTCCCACGCTATCAGCGTGAGCATTTGCAGGGGCACATCGCGTACCCTCTTGTGGCTCACGCTGGATTGTGGGTGATTGGTAAGTCTCCAAAGTCCTTGCCACAAGGGGGTTCCACCTTGGCAGACTCCAAAGCACCACTCACGGGCGGCGAGAAGATACAAGCGGGCTTACTATCTCTAGGCGTATTCGGATGTTGCGGACCTATTACATGGTTCTTCTTTACCAATGTGCTGTTCTGGCCGGGGATGTTCTTGGTATCTCTACTATGGGAGCCGTTACCCGATTGGGTTATTACAACACTGGTTATTGGCAGCTTGCTAGGCGGGTTCCTGGTTGCCCTGGGTCTAGTTGTCTCTGGGGCGATCAAGAACACCATACGCCAACGCGAAAATGCTATCATCCGCAAGGCACAACTTAGACGGGCAGAACGGGAGTTGGCAGAGGACGAGGACGTTCAACCCTAGCAATAAGTGTACACAAAGATATAATTCCCAAGAAAAAGGGGCGCCGCATCGCGGGTTGCGATGCGGCGCCCCTGTGTTACCAGTATGGCCTCTTACACCTCCCTGTACTCGCCCTCCACTGTGCCCTCAGGAGGCGCGTCTCCCGGGTCCATGTCCACGTCCGCACCCGGCGGAGGCGCCGACGGCCCACCCTGCTGGCTGTAGACCGCCTGCCCCACCTTCTGCAGAGAGGTCTGCAGCTCCTGCAGCCGCTGGCTTATGAGGGCCATGTCCTGGCCCTGGAGCGCCTCCCTCAGCTCCGCTATCTTGCCCTGCAGCTCCTCCTTGAGGTCTGCCGGGATGCTCTCTCCCTGGTCGGCCAGCAGCTTCTCTGCGTTGTAGGCCGCGCTGTCCGCCATGTTGCGGGTCTCCACCTCCTCCCGCTGCCGTAGGTCCTCGTCGGCGTGGCGGGACGCCTCCTCCACCAGGCGGTCTATCTCGTCCTTGGCCAGGCCGGAGCTTGCGGTGATGGTGATGCGCTGCTCCCGGCCCGTGGCCTTGTCCTTGGCGGATACGTTCAGGATGCCGTTGGCGTCTATGTCAAAGGTGACGTCGATCTGCGGAATGCCCCTGGGCGCGGGAAGGATGCCGTCCAGGATGAATCTGCCAATGGACTTGTTGTCCGCCGCCATAGGCCGCTCGCCCTGGAGGACGTGCACCTCCACGCTGGTCTGCCCGTCGGCGGCTGTGGTGAACGTCTCGCTCTTGGCGGTGGGAATGGTGGTGTTGCGAGAGATGAGGGACGTGGTCACGCCGCCCAGGGTTTCAATGCCCAGGGTGAGGGGCGTAACGTCCAGCAGAAGGATGTCCCGCACGTCTCCCTGGAGCACGCCCGCCTGGATGGCTGCGCCGGCGGCCACCACCTCGTCCGGGTTGACGCCCTTGTGAGGCTCCTTGCCGAATATCTCCTTGACTTTCTCCACAACCGCCGGCATACGGGTCATACCGCCCACCATGACCACCTCGTCTATCTGGTCCGCCGTAACGCCGGCGTCGGACATGGCCTGGCGGCATGGCGCTGCGGTGCGCTCTATGAGGTCTCCCACAAGCTGCTCCAGCTTGGAGCGGCTCAGGTTCATGGAGAGGTGCTTGGGGCCGGTGGCGTCCGCCGTGATGAAGGGCAGGTTAAGCTCCGTCTGCATCACGGTTGAAAGCTCCATCTTGGCCTTCTCCGCCGCCTCCTTGAGCCTCTGCAGCGCCATTCTGTCCTGCTTCAGGTCAATGCCCTGCTCCCTCTTGAACTCGTCGCAGATCCAGTCGATGATCCGCTCATCAAAGTCGTCGCCGCCCAGGAAGGTGTCCCCGTTGGTGGCCTTGACCTCGAATACGCCCTCTCCAATCTGGAGGACGGATATGTCGAATGTGCCGCCGCCCAGGTCGAAGACGGCGACCATCTCCTCCTGCTTCTTCTCCAGGCCGTAGGCCATGGACGCGGCCGTTGGCTCGTTGATGATGCGAAGCACCTCAAGGCCCGCAATCCTCCCGGCGTCCTTGGTGGCCTGCCTCTGGGTGTCGTTGAAGTAGGCGGGCACCGTGATGACCGCCTGGGTCACGGTCTCGCCCAGCTTGGCCTCGGCGTCCTGCTTCAGCTTCTGCAGGATCATGGCCGAAACCTCCGGCGGCGAGTAGGTCTTCTCCGTCATGACCACGTGGCTGTCGCCGTTCGCGGCCTTGACCACCTTGTACGGCAGCCTGCCCAGGGCTCCCTGCACCTCCGCGTCGTCAAACTTGCGGCCCATCAGCCGCTTGATGGAGAAAATGGTGTTCTCCGGGTTGGTGATGGACTGGCGCTTGGCGATAAGGCCTGTGTAGCGCTCGCCGGTGCTTGCGTGCACTGCCACCACCGACGGGGTGACGCGTGCGCCCTCGCTGTTCTCCAGCACCTGCGACTCGCCCACCTCAATGACGGCCATACATGAGTTTGTGGTTCCAAGATCGATTCCCAAGACTTTTGGCATACTATTGCTCCTCTCCGGGGTGTCCCAGGGTTACGCGCTGGGGGACTCCCCCTCCTTTCTTCTTGATACGGTCACCTGCGCGGGGCGAAGAACCCGCCCGTGGAGCTTGTAGCCCTCCCGCACCACGGACATCACCATCCCCTCCGCGAAGTCGTCGCTGAACTCGTACGAAACGGACTCGTGCTCCATAGGGTCAAAGCCCATGCCCAGGGCCTGGATCGGCGTCACGCCAAAGGACTCCAGCACGCCCTTGAAATTGCGGTACACCAGCTCCACGCCGGCGGCCCAGGGCCGGAACTCCTCCACGTCCGGGACGTACTGGAGGGCCCGCTCGTAGTCGTCCAGGACCGGCAGCAGCCTCAGCACAAGGGACTCGTTTGCCCGCTCCTGCAACGCCGTCCTCTCCTCCTCCATACGCCGCTTGTAGTTGACGAAGTCGGCCTGGACCCTCTGCATCAACGCGTGAAACTGGGTCGCCTCCCTCTGAGCCTCATCCAGCTGCGCCCGCAGGTCCTCGTCGCTCACGCCCCCAACCCCTTCACCCTCTCTTGTCCGGCTCAACTCATCTCTTTCTTCCTCGCTCATTGACTCTCACTCCTGGGTTGTTCCTCCATGTCTCTGTCATCTCTGGGGGTTATGCCCACCAACTCGACGAGCATCTCCTCTACTTCCCTCAAAATAGATTTGTGCAGCACATCCACCCTGGACGTTTCCTCAATCCTCTCCCTCAATTTGATCATTCTACTAAGCAGTTTCAGGGCGAACTCCACCCCGGCCAGGTTCATCCCCAGGTTGTCCACCATGTGCTTGATGAGCCTGAGGCGTACTATGTCCTCCGTGGAGTACAGGCGAAGCATACCGATGCTGCGAGACGGGACCACCAGCCCCACGCGCTCGTACTTCCGCAGCGTCTGGGGGTGCATCTCCAGTATCCTGGCGGCCACGCTGATGACGTACACCCCACCGGTGACCTCAACGTCGTCGCCCTGGGCGGCCGGGCCCTGTTGCTCTTGTTCCGCCTTGCTCCGGTCCGGGGGCTTGCCGGAGCGCTGCGCCATCGCGCCACCCGCCTCGCCGCCTGGTCGCGGCGGTATGCCGGGGCCGGGATTCATTGTACGCCGCTGGCTTGGCCTTTGCATACTTCGACTTTTAGTTTTCCTTGTCCGGGATAATTTTATTCTAGGACTTGATACATCGCGTGTCAAGTAGTATAATACCTTTAGACTCAATAGAGGAGAGCAACGGAGATCTCGCTCAAGTCGATAATCGACACAGGGCAGCGGAATATGGAAACCAGGCGAGCGCTAATGCACGTTCTTCACACTCTCTTCAAGATATTCTGCTAAAAAGTGGGTGTATCGGAGAGAGACCTGAGAATCGGATAAATCACATCGAAGGGAGGCAAAATACCATGTTACTACTGAAAGCGTGCCCTCGGTGTCGCGGAGATCTCTATTTTGATAGAGACTTCTACGGCCAGTACAAGCAGTGCATTCAGTGCGGGCATATGGAGGACCTGGCCCCTGCCCCGCGAGCGCGCCGCCAAGGCGCCGTCAGACACAACAGGGACAAGGTCATCAAGAAGGCCGCCTGAGTCCCGGCCTATGGTTAACATCAGGACTTGATCTTTAGAGCGGCGTTGAGGCTGCCCGTGCGGAAACCGTCCAGATCCAGGGTGACGTACAGGTAGCCCAGCGCCCTCAAATCCGACACCAGCCTCTCCCGTACCCCAGGCTCCAGCAGTTGAGCCATGTCTTCCGGCCCCACCTCAATTCGTGCGATTGCGTCGTGGTGGCGCACCCTGAACTCCCGCAGTCCCAAATCCTTCAGGCACGCCTCCGCCCGCGCTATGCGGCCCAACGCCTCCACCGAAACCGGCATCCCGTACGGTATCCTGGACGACAGGCACGGCTGCGCGGGTTTGTCCCACGTCGGAAGGCCGCGGCGCTTGGAGAGGGCGCGGATGTCCTCCTTAGTAAGCCCGGCCTCCACCATCGGGTTGCGGATGCCGTACTCCCGGCCAGCCTTCAGCCCCGGGCGGAAGTCCTTCAGGTCGTCCAGGTTGGTTCCGCTGGCTATCCAGTCGTACCCCTCCTTGGCGGCCATGGGCTGCAGCCAGGTGTAGAGCTCCAGTTTGCAGAAGTAACACCGGCGGGCGTCGTTGGCGACGTAGCGCGGGTCCTCCACCTCCTTGGTCTCAATGACCCGATGCCGCAGACCCAGGTCACGGGCCAGGGCCACGGCCTCCTCCAGGTCCGCGGGCGCCATGCTGGGCGAAGAGCCGGTGACTGCCAGGCACCGCTCTCCAAGGACGTCGTGGGCGGTCGCGGCCAGGAACGTGCTGTCGACACCGCCGGAGTAGGCCACTATGACAGAGCCCATATCCCGCAGGATGCCCTCAAGCAGGTCCAGCTTCTCTTGCAACGCTTCGCTATCTACGGCCATACCCTTCTCCATGTGTATCCTCTGGAAGTATAGCAGAACTTGCTCTGCTTCTCTCCCCGCAAGCGCGGGTCGCGCTATAATTATTCATCATTCAGATAGGGATCTCTCTCAACTCACCCGGCTGTATCTCGTTAATGGCAGCGCGGATGTCCTCTGTTCTCGAACGGGCGTAAGGCCACGCGGTAGAAAGCAGTACAATGACGGCCAGCCGTCTGCCCGCGAGGTCTTGCTGATACCGTATATTCTGGTCGGTGGTAATCAAAAGCTCGTACCCCTCACTCTCCGCAATATCCAGCAGGTCGCCGTTGCTCAACTCCGACCACCCTCTCCCAGCGGAGGTGTCCACCGTGTGTTCGGGAAGAACATTCCGGAGCGACATCAGCCTTGGGGTTCCCTGGTCAAACAGGATTCTCAAGGCTCCCTGCCGGGACCGCTGCCTTCAGGGAATCGGTCACGTGCTTCAATACGGCCCTGACCTTCCACTCCTCCGCCCCATCGAACCATTCCACGTATTCCTTCACTGTGGCTCCGCTCTCCAGGTTTTCAAAGAGGCTTGACACGGGCAGCCTGGTGCCGGTGAACACCCAGGCTCCGCTCAACCTGCCGGGTACGCTTTCCACTGCCGGGCACTTGCTCCAGTCCGTCATGACGTCACCTCACCTTCGGTTGCCGGGGCTTCAACCAGATAGCCGAAGCCACAGAGGTTTCGGGCAATGCCCCTTCCACCTTCTCATACCACTTTCTTCCCCTCAACCCCTCTACCTCTTTGCTATTCATTATATCAGCCCTTGTCTCCTCCAGGGCTAGCCGGGCGGGACTTGGAGCAAGGGGCAACTGCGGATATACCTCAGGGTGTCCTAAGCGCCAGCCCCAGGGCCTCTGCAAGCGTCCCGGCAGTGGCCACCTTCATCCCACGGGGCGTCTCCACCGACTGAAGAGCGGACTCCGGCACAAGGCACTTGTCGAAACCCATGTGGCTCAACTCCCCCAGACGCCGGGGGACGTTGGCGACGCTTCGCAGCTCTCCGCCAAGTCCCACCTCCCCCAACGCCGCCATGCCCTCTGGCATAGGAACATTCTTCACGCTGGAGGCGAGGGCCAGCGCCATGCCAAGGTCCGCCGCCGGCTCCATGGCCCTGAACCCTCCCGCCACGTTGACGATGATGTCCTGGGAGGACAGATAGACCCCGGCCCTTTTTACCAGCACGGCGATGGTCATCAGAAGGCGGCTCATGTCGACGCCGTTTGCCACCCGCCGGGGCGCAGGCAGCGACGACGGTGTGGTGAGGGCTTGAATCTCCACCAGCAGGGGCCTCGTGCCCTCCATTACCGGCACTATCACAGATCCAACGGCGTTCCGGCCCCGGCTGGCCAGGGCTATCTCCGATGGGTTGGGCACCTCGGTCAGGCCGCCGTCCCGCATCTCGAACACGCCTATCTCGTTCGTGGAGCCGAAGCGGTTCTTGTCGCCGCGGAGCAGCCTGTACGACCCAAGGTTGTCTCCCTCCAGGTGCAGCACTAAGTCCACCATGTGCTCAAGCGCCATTGGCCCGGCAAGGCTGCCCTCCTTGGTCACGTGGCCCGTGACAAAGGTGGGAACGCCCCTGGCCTTGGCCCACCGCAGCAGGGCAAGCCCGCACTCCCTGACCTGGCCGATAGCCCCGGGCCCGCCGGGCTGCTCCGGGAACTCCATAGACTGGATGGAGTCTATAACCGCCACTGCTGGAGAAAGGCCGTCCAGATGGTGAAGAACGGAGTTCATATCCGTTTCTGCCAGGACGTGAAGCCCCTGGCCTTCAATGCCAAGCCGGTCCGCCCTGAGCTTGATCTGCTGAAGGGACTCCTCGCCGGATACATAGAGGACGGGGCCTGCTTGCTCGGCAAGCGCGCCGCTAACTTGCAGTAGCAGCGTGGACTTGCCGACGCCCGGGTCGCCACCCACAAGCACCAGCGATCCCCTCACAAGGCCACCACCGAGGACGCGGTTGAACTCGCCCAGGGCCAGGGGTATCCTGGGCCACTGCTCCAACGTGACTTCAGAGAGCTCTTGGGGAGCTTCAGAGTTGGCAGACAGCCATGAGCTGTTGCCTCCGGCGGGTTTGCGCGGGACCTCTGTCAGCGTGTTCCACTCGCCGCAGGAGGGGCAGCGCCCCTCCCATCTCAGGGCCTCCGCGCCGCACTCCCCGCAAGAGTAGACTGTACGCAACTGCTCTCTGCTCATAAGGCTCTCACCTGACGCGCGGCGATTCTAGCAGAGACGCAGGGCACGCATAAGGCTGGTGTATTTCTCAATGAAGCGATTCCACCGTCATTCCGGCGAAAGCATGTCCCATACTCCGATACGGGGCCAGAATCCAGAAAGGACGGTGCGTAGATTCCCGCCTGCGCGGAAATGACGGATGCTAACCTGAATCGGGACCGTAATGCGCGCCCGTACTCAGCCTGCCCTAGCCCGCGGGAAGGGCCGCCACCTTGGTGCGGACGACGAAATGGTCGTCCTCCACGTCCACTACCACCGTGTCCCCCGCCTGCATGTGGCTGGTCAGCAGCTCTTCGGACAGCCGGTCCTCAATCTCGTCCTGGATGACCCTGCGGAGCGGCCTTGCGCCGAAGTTGGGGTCGTAACCCCTGTCCGCCAGAAGGTTCTTGGCCTCTGAGGACACCTCCATCTCAATGTTCTTGTCCTTGAGCAGCTGGTCGTGCACGTCACGGAGCATAAGCTCCACAATCTCAAGGATGTGGTCCTTGTTCAGGGCGTGGAAGACCACCGTGCCGTCAATGCGGTTGAGGAACTCAGGCCTGAAGGAGCGCTTCACCTCCTCCATCACCTTGTCCTTCATCCGACCATACTGCTGCTCGTTGGTCTGGGCCTCGTCCGTCTTCATAGCGAAACCCATTGCCGTGTCCCGCTTGATCAGGTCCGAGCCGAGGTTGCTGGTCATCACGATGATGGAGTTGCGGAAGTCGACCCTGCGGCCCTTGGCGTCCGTCAGGTGGCCGTCATCGAATATCTGGAGCAGAATGTTGAATACGTCCGGGTGGGCCTTCTCGATCTCGTCCAGGAGAATGGCGCAGTATGAGCGGCGACGCACGGTCTCCGTGAGCTGTCCGCCCTCGTCGTAGCCAACGTAGCCCGGAGGCGCGCCCACGAGCCGGGCCACGGAGTGCCGCTCCATGAACTCCGACATGTCCAGGCGAATCATCGCCTCCTCGCTGCCGAACATGAACTCCGCCAGCGTCCTCACCAGCGCCGTCTTGCCGACGCCCGTGGGCCCCAGGAAGATGAAGCTGCCAATGGGCCTGCGCGGGTCCTTGACCCCGGCCCTGGCGCGGCGCACGGCCTTGGAGACCACGGTGATGGCCTCGTCCTGGCCTATAATCCTGTCGTGAAGGGCCTGCTCCATGTGCAGAAGACGCTCGGCGTCCTCCATGGCCAGGCGGGCAATGGGGATGCCCGTCCACATGCTCACCACCTCCTCAACGTCCTCCTCGGTCACCACCACGTCGCTCCCGTCCTTCTCCGTCTCCCACTCCTTCTCCATTCCTTCAAGCTTGTCTGCCAGCTTGAGCTCCCGGTCCCGCATCTCGGCGGCGTACTCGTACTCCTGGTTGGCAAGAGCCTCGTCCTTCTCCCGCCGCACGCTCTCAAGGGCCTTCATGGACTCCTTCACCGAGAGGGGCATGGAACTGCTGCGAATGCGAACCCGGGAGGACGCCTCGTCGATGAGGTCTATTGCCTTGTCCGGCAGGAAGCGGTCGGCGATGTAGCGGGACGCCAGGGTCGCCGCCGATTGCAGCGCCTCGTCCGAAATGGTGAGCCGATGGTGCTCCTCGTAGCGGCCTTTGACCCCGCGAAGTATCTCGACGGTGTCTTCCATAGAAGGCTCTTCCACGTAGACGGGCTGGAGCCTGCGCTCCAGGGCCTTGTCCTTCTCAACGTGCTTGCGGTAGTCGTCGAAAGTGGTCGCGCCGATGGTCTGAATCTCTCCCCGTGAGAGGGCCGGCTTCAGGATGTCCGCAGCGTCCACCGCGCCCTCGGCTGCTCCGGCGCCAACCATAGTGTGTATCTCGTCGATGAAGAGAACGCAGATGCCTGAGCCGCGTATCTCCTCCAGAATCTTCTTCAGCCTCTCCTCAAACTCGCCCCTGTACTTGGTGCCTGCAACCAGGGAACCCATGTCCAGGGTTACCAGCCGCTTGCCCTGCAGGTTCTCCGGCACGTCCCCGTTGATGATGCGCTGGGCAAGTGCCTCCACGATGGCGGTCTTGCCAACGCCAGGCTCGCCAATGAGAACGGGATTGTTCTTCGTGCGCCGGTTGAGTATCTGGACGACCCTCTGGATCTCCTTCTCCCTGCCGACCACCGGGTCCAGCTTGCCCGCGCGGGCCGCGCTGGTAATGTCGACGCCCATCTGGTCCAAGGTAGGAGTGCGGGTGGTCGCCTTGGAGGAGCCGCCGCGCTCCTGGCCCACGCTCTGGCTGAGGATGCGGCTGGTCTCCGCCCGGACTCTGTCCAGGGTTACGCCCAGGCTCTCCAGCACGCCCGCCGCGACGCCTTCGCCCTCGCGCATAAGGCCGATGAGCACGTGCTCAGTGCCAATGTAGTGATGGTTCAGCCGGCGCGCCTCATCGACGGCCAGTTCTATGACCTTCTTCGCCCTGGGAGTGAGGCCAATCTCGCCGGGGGTGTGCCTCTCGCCGCGCCCGATAATGAACTCCACCGCAGACCGGATCTTGCTCAGCTCTACCCCCAGATTGGACAGGACGCGGGCTGCTACACCCTCCGTCTCTCGCACAAGGCCGAGAAGGATGTGCTCCGTGCCAATGTAGTTGTGGTTGAACCGCTGGGCCTCTTCCTGTGCCAGCGATAGCACCCTCCGGGCTCTCTCTGAGAATTTCTCAAATCTGCTGGTCATGGCTGTCTCCCTATCGTGAACGATCTTCCAGGCGGAACTATCTACCTCTGCCTAAATCTCCTCCGCCCTCTTAAGGCTGAGCGCCAGTCGCCTCCGCTCAGGCTCTATCTTCAGTATCCTCAAGGTGAAGACCTCCCCTTCCCTGACAACCTCCTTGGGATGTTGAATCATATTGTGGCTCAGTTCCGAGATGTGAATAAGTCCTTCCAGAGACCCCTCTATGCGAGCGAAAGCGCCGAAGTTGGTCAGCTTGGTTATCGTGCCCTCAACCAGCTGGTCAACCTGGTATCGCTCCAGCACGGTGTCCCACGGGGCCGGCCCCAGCCGCCGAAGGCTAAGGGCGATGCGCTTGGTGTCCTGGTCGACCTTCATCACGTACACTTCAAGCTCATCCCCCACCTTCACCACGTCTTCCGTAGCCCTCACAGGCTCCCAGGACAGCTCTGAGATGTGCACCAGGCCGTCCGCTCCTCCAAGGTCGACGAACGCGCCGAAGTCGCAGACTCCCGACACCTTGCCCTTCCGCACCTCTCCCTCCTGCAGCTCCTGGAGAATCCGCTCCTTCTGCGACTCCCGCCGCTCCTGGAGCAGCGCCTTCTCCGAGAATATAGCCCGCTTCCGGGAGCGGTCAACTTCAAGTATCTTGAGCTCCACCCGCTCACCCACGCGACCCTCCAACTCCTCCTCACGAACTCCGTCCGGGCCACCCTGGAACCCGCCTACGTGGGAAATGGGGATAAAGCCCTTCAGGCCGTTCACCTCAACAAGGACCCCACCGCGGTTGTGCCCGGTTATCACGGCCTCCACACACTCGCCGTCGCTGAACTTCTTCTCAACTTCCTGCCAGCCCACCTCCTCACGCGCCTTGTCTACGGAGAGGATGGCGGAACCGCTTTCGCTTTCGGCCTCAAGCACCCTGGTCGTGATCTCTTCCCCCACCTTGAGGGAGGTCATCTCCTCTTCGGATATGGAGCGCATCTCCCGGGAGGGGACAACGCCTTCGGACTTGTTTCCAATGCTGACCAGGATACCATCCTGGTCGACCCGCATGATAATGCCTTGGACTATCTCGCCTCGCCGAACCACCTTGACCAGGTCCGCTTCCTTGAGAAGGGCTTCCATGTTTTCGACGGGGGCGCTTATTTCTGTAGACACTGCAACTGCTCTTTCTATCTATGCTGCTTCCGTTGCTTTCCCTAAGCTCAATTATATGTCTCCAGGGAATACCATGTAAAGGTGCTACCCTCTACGGATGTTTGGAAGGATTGGCGGGGGGAAGCAAAGTTGTGAATATTTTAACACATCTCTACTGCTGAAGGAATACCCTTGAATATCTGTAAGGATTCTCAAGGCCCCTTATAAAGGTTAAGCCCGCCTCTAAGGTGCGGGCTTCGCGCCCCTGGCAGTGACCTATTTTCCCACCCCGTTGCCAGGGCAGTATCGTCGGCGCTGAGGTGTTTCACTTCCGTGTTCGAGATGGGTACGGGTGGTTCCACCACGCCAAAACCACCAGAGACAAGTTAAATATATCTCATAACGATGTAGAATGCAAGCAGCCCGGAGCGATTCCTCGAAATCTCCGCCCAATACGCCAAGCCTCCAGCCGTCAGACGACGCGTCTCAGGCCAGGTTGCGCCGCCCGAAGAGAAGCGAGGAATGACGGTGAGAGAGCGCGGCAAGCCAAGAGCGTCAGCCGGCCTGCGGGCCTGCTTGCAGCTTGTCCCGCAGCCAGCCGCCCAGGAGCGGAAGCAGATCGTCCTTGCGCTCCCACAGGCCGTGGGAGGCGTCCTCAAGGATGACAAGCTCCTTGGGCTTCTTCGCCCACGAGTAGATCTGCTCCGAGCAGTGAGTCCCCAGCCGCTGGTCCGCGGTCCCGTGTACCAGCAATATGGGCCTGGGATGGATATGCCGGACGCTCGCGGCGCCGTACGTCTGGCTGGCAAGGGCAACAACGGCAACAATGGACTGGCTGAGTGGGGCCACGGAAATAACGACGGCTCCACTGAAGGAGTGCCCCACAAGGGCAATGCGCTGAACGCCCTGCCCCTCCAGGAAGGACACGGCCGCCTGGGCATCCCGGATGCACGCCCCCAGCTGGGCGTTCTGCCGGTAGCGCAGCATGAGGGATGCTATGCCGTCTTCCAGCAGGTGTTCGGCGACCGCCGTGGAAATCGGGCTGGTGCGCTGCCCCTGGCCCTCACCCCTCCACGACCCCGCCCACAAGACCGCCATCTCCAAGGGCTTAGTGCGATGGAAGAGACAGCCTACCTCTCCCAGGGTGGTGTCCAGGATGACTCGCTCCCCGGACTCCCCCTCAGGAGGAGGCTCCACGCTGTACCCCGTAACGCTAATGCCGGTCTCTACCAAGCGTACCTCCACTACTCGCGCGCCAACCGTCATTCCTGCGCTGTTTGGAATAACTCCTGTTCCCGCTCACCCTGAGCCTGTCGAAGGGTGTGAGCGGGGGCCGCACAGCTGTTGTACGCCCGCTCAAATGGTTCGACAAGCTCACCATGACCGGGCAGGCTGTGTTCACTACGGATGTTGCCATGACCAACTCGTGTTGAGAACACTGAGCACAGCGAAGTGAAGCTGTCACTCCTAAATATCCACCACCATAGCGGGATCCTCATCCACCACGTCCACATCAAATCTGACGCGGATTCGCTCCCACGTCTCCCACTGGCCGTCCCTGAGATAAATGTAGTACCCGTCCGGCTCCCGGGAGTAGTCGATGCCCTCCTCTTCCAGCGCGTCCATGAAGTGCATCCGCTGCTGAGGTGGAGGCGGCGATACAACAAAGGACATCAGAGTCCTCCATCAGGTCCAGTCTATAGTAGAAGGCTGCCCTCTGGGGGGCAGCCGTTTCTCAAAAATAAAACACGGCGGGCCAACAAAGCGACCCGCCGTGTCCTGTGGGATCTAGCCCAGTTCCATCAGCTCCGCCATGCGGCGGCGATGGTAGGTGGCGTCGCCCAGGTAGTGCTGGAATGTGCGGGCCCGGGCGGTGTAGTGGGTGAGACCCAGGTCAAGGTCTACGCCCACGCCGGCATGGACGTTATGGGAGGCGTCGCATGCCTTGTTGAAGCCGTCGCTGGCAACGGCCTTGGCCATGGAGATGCCAACTGCCGCGTCGTCCCTGCCGCTGTCCAGTCTCCACAGAGCCTCGTAAGCCGTCCACTTGGAGGCTTCGGCCTCGGTCAAGGAAACGATGATGTGGTCCTGCACGCGCTGGAACGTTCCTATGGGCACACCGAAGGCGATGCGCTCGGTGCTGTAGTCCCGGCACATCTCGTACGCCCTCTGGGCGCCGCCCGCCATGTAGGCGTTGAGGACGGAGGTGGCTCTGTCCATGGACTTCTCAACTGCGCCCCAAGCGCCGCCGGCCGCCCCAACCACGCCGTCAGCGCCGACCTGGACGTTGTTGAAGTTCACTTCGCAGACCTTGTCGCCCAGCCAGCCGCTGTGCTGCCGGACGGTTACGCCGCTGGCGTTCCTGTCCACCAGGAATACTGAGATGCCGTCGGCGGCATTAGCGCCGCTGCCGGTGCGGGCCACCACAAGAAGCTGGTCCGCTACGTGGGCCCAGGGCACGAACACCTTGGTGCCGTTGAGAGTGTATCCGCCGCCACTGCTGGAGGCCGACATCTTGACTGCGCCGGGACCCCAGGCGTACTCGGGCTCGGTGATGGCGGTGGTGAGGATCTGCTGGCCTCTTGCAATTGCAGGAAGAATGCTGCTCTTCTGCGCGTCGCTGCCGGCTTCCAGGATGATGTTCGCGCTGAGCACGGACGAGTCCAGGAACGGGCTTGAGCAGGCGTGATATCCCAGCACCTCAAAGAGGACCGCCAGGGTTGTGTAGTCGTTTCCGGTTCCGCCGTGCTCGTTCGGGATGACCATTCCCAGCCACTGCAGGTTAGCCATTCTCTCCCAGAGGGGCTGGTTGAACCCCGTTTCGCTCTCGTCCACTTCCCGAACGCGCTGCTTGGGAAGTTCAGCCTCCATGACGTTGTTAGCCGCATCCCTAAGAATTGTCTGGGTTTCGGTAAGCGATAGATCCATGGTGACCTCCTACTAAATTTAGCTCTTTCCCATATTGGTTAGCCGGCTCAGACGATGCTCTTCTGCACAGTCCGACTCCAGCGCCTAGCCGATTATACATCATTACGACGGCAGTGCGCTAGCCTCCTCCTCCTCTTCTTCCTCTTCTTCGTCCTGGAAGGTAAGGGCCCCCTTGGCCTCCAGGGGGTCGAAGCCCAGGTGCTTCGCAATCGCGGCGGACTGGACTTCCAACCCGCCCGTGGCGGTGGGGTTCTGCCGGAACAGGCTCCGCTTCTGGTGCCCCTGGAACTTGCCCCTCTCCGGGGCCATCGGGTCATCCGCCCCCAGCAGGGCGAATATCCCCATTATCTCCCTGACCACCCGGGACAGGCGGAGGGCCGCCTGCTTCTCCAGCAACTCCGTCTCCGCCTGGTGGTACGTGAGATTCTGGCCTGTGCTGGCCATCCAGGCGTTCCGTATGCGGAATATGCGTACGATCTCGCTGTTGGTGTACACCTCCATGAGCATCTGCTGGTAGAAGGGCTGCTTGCTCAGCGCCACACCGTACTTGGTGGTCTCCGAGGCGTACTTGATAAGGTTCGCCACGTCCTCGTCCTGCTCCGGCGGGTACTCCAGCAGGGGGTCTCCCAGAAGGGAGTCCTGCATTACTGACCAGCCCTCGCCATCTCCGCCAAGCAGGCAGATGGAGGGCACCCACACGTTGTCAAAGGTGATCCGGTGGGACTCGCCGGCCACAAGGGTGTCGGGAGTGTGTATCTCCAGTCCCTCCATGCCGGCGGGGACCAGGAACGTAGCGGTAGCGGGTGGCTCAGCTTCGGGGTCGGTGACCGTCAGCGCCCAGAGGTAGTCCGGCCTTGGCCCCGGCCCTGCGAACACGCCCTCTCCGTTGAGAACGTAGTCGTCGCCGTCCAGGTTCGCCTGAATCTGCAGCTGGTCCAAGTCCAGCTCTGCGCCCGGCTCAATCAAGAGATGCCAGAGAGTGGCCTGGCCCCGGGATATGACAGGCAGGTACCTGTCCTGCTGCTCCTCAGTGCCCCACTGCTTGAGAGCCGTTCTGAGGGATGACGATCCCTGCTCCAGGGCCCAGCGCATCCCCCTCTTGCCCAGCTCCTCTATCAGTACAAGGGCGGAGTCCGCTGAGAGACCGCCCCCTCCCCGCTCGACGGGGTCTGTGGGAGCCAGCCATCCCCTTTCGCCCAGCTTCATTTGGAAGGCCTTGCTCTGTTCCCACCCGGCTGAGTCCAGGTCGCGCCAGTCCCCGGCGTCTTTGAGCTCCTGGGGCAGATTTGCATCCAGCCAGGCGCCCACCTCGGCCCGGAACCGCTCCTGTTCCTCAGTATATTGGTACTCGAAGTCCAAGCCTTCCCCCCAAATAGTTAGTCCGCTTCAGGCGCGCGGGTACCCAAGGCCCGCTATTCAATAGCCAATTCTGGCGTAGTTTGGCTGCGCAGGGATTGGGGCCTCTGGACGAAGCCCCAATCCCCGGCTGCTTCCTGTGTCGATCCTAGCTACCGTGCTTGGTAGCGGTTGCAGGAGTGGGCGCGGCCCGCTCCTGGGTCCGGCTGATGCCGATGCGCCGCGACAGAATCACCTTCGCTATGTTGGTGCTGCCGCCGGCGTGGCGCTGGCCGGCCTTGTCCCTCTGGCTCACTTCCTGGACTCCGCCGTGGGGAGCCCTGGGGTCGTGCCTGTCCAGAAGGGTGTACATGCCCATGACGTCGCGCACCCTGACGTTGTTCCGCAGCTGGTGCTCGCGGTTGTGCACGTCGGCCACGTTGCCCTCGTAGTTGATCTCCATCCGGCTCTGGTACATCCAGTAGGTGCGCCGGCCCAGGATATTGTCCCGGTGGAAATCGATAAGGGCCTCCATAGCCGTCTGCTGCACCACGGGGTCGCTGCCCAGCTTCTTGCCGTCGCGCGTCGTCTCCTTGGTGTACTCGACCATGTCCGCGGCGAATGCGTCCCTCGCGCTGGGAGCGGCGCGGCCTCGGCCGCCGTGCTCCTGCTCAAGGTGTGCGCCCATGACCTGCCAGCCCTGGGTCTCTCCACCGATAAGGTGGTCGCCGGTGACTCGCACGTTGTCCATGAAGATGGCGTGCTGGTCATGGCCGGGGAGAAGCTCCATCTCCTTGATGTCCAGGCCCTCAGACGGCACCGGGATGATGAAGTACCCCAGGTTCCGATGCCTCGGTGCGTCCGGGTCCGTCAGCATTGGCCCGTACAAGTAGTCCGGGCCCGCCGGCGTCCAACCGGGACGCGGCTGTCCGCTGATGAAGACGTTGGAACCCGTCAGCAGCCAGTCGTCGCCGTCGCGTACCGCTCGGCTCTGGTAGTTAGCCAGGTCCGCGCCGCCCTTCGGCTCCGTCAGCTTCTGCCAGGACGTCTTCTCGCCCTTCAGCAGCGGTACCAGGAACTTCTGCCTCTGCTCCTCCGTCCCCCACACAAGCAGGGTGGCGAAGAGCAGGGACGATCCGCTCCAGGGTATCTGGGCCTCGCGGAACTCCTCCGCGAGGATGGCCTCGTGGTCGCCGGACAGCCCACCGCCGCCGTACTCCGCCGGGTAGGTGGGGAAGAGCCAGCCCATGGCGCCCATTTCAATATGCTTCTCTCGCCAGAAGCGCCACTGCTCCTCGCTGAAGTCCCGGCTGTCCACCGGCTCCTTCATCTCCTCCGGGACGTTCTTGGCAATCCAGTCCCTGACCTCCTGGCGGAACTGCTGCTGTTCCTCTGTATACGCTATTGCGAAATCCATTTGTCAGCCTCCTTGATTTCCCTCACCACTCAGTGATTACCGGTCGGCTCCTAGCCGCCGTGGCTGGTGGCGGTGGAGGGCGTGGGGGCAGCTCGCTCCTTGGTGCGGCTGACGCCGATGCGGCGGGCCAGGATCACCTTGGCGATGTTGGTGCTGCCACCGGCGTGCCTCTGGCCGGCCTTGCCGCGCTGGTTGACCTCCTGCGCGCCGCCGTGAGGAGCGCCCGGCTCCTTCGTGCCCACAAGGGAGTACATCCCCATAACGTCCCGCACCCTCCATGCGTTGCGCATGTCGTGCTCGCGGTTGTGGACGTTGGCTACGTTGCCCTCGAAGTTGATGTCCATCCGGCTCTGATACATCCAGTAGGTGCGCTTCGCCAGCAGGCTGTCCCTGTGGGCGTCGATGACGGCGTCCATGGTGGTCTGCTGAATCAGCGGGTCGGAGCCGTTGACGTTCTTGGCGAACTCCACCAGGTTGTCCACTACCTCGTCGCTGGGGAACGCCTGGCCGCGGCCGCCGTGCTCCTGCTCAAGGGTGGTGCTGGCAACCTGCCAGCCCTGGTGGTCGCCGCCGATGAGGTGGTCGCCCGGTACCCGCACGTTGTCCAGGAATATGGCGTGCTGGTCGTGGCCGTTGAGCAGGTTCTGCTCCTTGATCTCAAGTCCCTCAGACGGCACCGGGATCATGAAGTATCCCAGGTTCCGATGGCGAGGCGCGTCCGGGTCGGTCAGCATGGGGCCCCAGAGGTAGTTGGGCCCTACGTTCCACTCAGGCCTCGGCCGTCCGCTCACGAACACGTTGGATCCGGTCAGCAGCCAGTCGTCGCCGTCGCGTACCGCTCGGCTCTGGTAGTCGGCCAGGTCCGCGCCGCCCTTGGGCTCCGTGAACTTCTGCCACGACTGCATCTCGCCCTTGAGCATGGGGACAAGGAACTGCTGCTTCTGCTCCTCCGTGGCCCACACAAGCAGCGTGGACAGGATTATCCCCGCGTTGGGCGGATTGGCAGCCCTGGCCCTGTGCATCTCCTCCTGGAGGATGGTCTCGTGGTCGCCGGTCAGGCCGCCCCCGCCGTACTCCGTGGGATGCGTGGGGTACAGCCAGCCCTTGGCCGCCAGCTCCCGGTGCTTCTCCCGCCAGAACAGATACTGCTCCTTGGAGAACTCTCGTCCGTCTACGGGCTCCTTCATCTCTTCAGGGATGTTCTCCTCAAGCCAGGCCCGTACCTCCGCTCGAAACGCCTCCTGCTCCGGTGTATAGGGCAATGCAAAGTCCATTGGTCTCCTCCTTTCTAATGTGCCCTGCCGTTCCTGTATTTTGGCAGCCTCTAGCTGCCGTGACTCGTAGCCGTCGAAGGAGTGGGCGCTGCCTGCTCCTTGGTGCGGCTTACTCCAATCCTGCGAGCAAGGACGACCTTGGCGATGTTCGTACTGCCACCGGCGTGGTTCTGGCCGGCCCTGCCTCGCTGATTGACCTCTTGAGCTCCCTCGTGGGGAGCGCCCGGCTCCTTGGTGCCCAGAAGGGCGTACATCCCCATTACGTCCCTCACCCTCCAGGCGATGCGCAGGCTGGACTCCCTGCCGTACACGTTCGCCACGTTGCCCTCGTAGTTGATCTGCATCTGGTTCTGGTACATCCAGAAGGTGCGCTTGAGCAGCAGGCTGTGGATGTGGGACTCGATTACGTTCTCCATCGTCGACTGCTGCGCCACGGGGTCGCTGCCGACTACGCCGCCGTCCTGCGACGTTCCCTTGGCGAAGTCCACCAGGTTGTCCACAACCTTGTCCCTGGGGAATGCCCGACCTCGACCGCCGTGCTCCTGCTCAAGGCTGGTGTTGGCAACCTGCCAGCCCTGGTGGTCGCCGCCGATGAGGTGGTCGCCCGGGACCCGCACGTTGTCCAGGAATATGGCCCGCTTCCTGTGGCCGATGAGCAGGTCCATCTCGTTGATGGTGAGGCCATCGGACGGAACGGGTATCATGAAGAACCCCAGGTTCCGGTGTCTGGGCGCGTCCGGGTCGGTCATCATCGGGCCGAAGAGCCACTCGGTCTTGCCGTGTGCGCCGATGAACACGTTGGAGCCGGTCAGCAGCCAGTCGTCGCCGTCGCGGACGGCCTTGCTCTGGTAGTCCGCCAAGTCGGCGCCGCCCTTCGGCTCCGTGAACTTCTGCCAGCAGACCTCCTCCGCGCTGAGGATGGGCGGCAGGAACTTGCGCTTCTGCTCCTCCGTGCCCCACACCATAATGGCGGGCACGGCCAGGATGTTGTTCACGTGGGCCGGAATCCTGGCCCGGTTGAACTCCTCCTCTATTATGGTCTCGTGGTCGCCCGTGAGACCGCCGCCTCCGTACTCCGTGGGAAAGGTAGGATACAGCCAGCCCTTGGCCGCTATCTCCTTGTACTTCTCCCTCCAGTATTCGCCAAGCTCGTCCGTGAAGTCCATCTCAGGATCCACGGGCTCCTTCATGTCCTCGTCTACGTTCTCCGCCAGCCAGGCTCTCACCTCCTGTCGGAACCGTTCCTGCTCTTCCGTGTACGGCAGCGCAAAGTCCACGACTAGTCCCCCCTTCCTTCTTGGTTTTCTATGTTCTTCTGCGAATTCAATCCGCTCTCCATAATTGCGCCCAAGCCTGGTTGACGCGCGTTCTTCTACACGTAGTCCAGCGTAATATACAACGTCTGGGGCAACATGACAACCCCTACTCCCAAATCGATTTCCGAATTGCGCGCTTTGCGTACAAAAGGCTTCCAGTTCTACGAAAAGCGCACTGCGTCATCTGCAGTTGTCATTACAGGGACAACCGTGGTCCACAAAAAAAGAGCGGGAGGCGGGATTTTGAATCCCGCCTCCTTTCGCATTCTCCGCGGTGTCCGGTACTCTGTGCCCGGGTGGAAACCTAGCCTCCGATATCCTCCACCACTATGGTCAGCCGGGCTACGGGGTTCCGCCAGTCGTGGATGGCCGGGGCAAGGTCAGAGCCCTCCCCGCCGTGAATGCCCGCATGGACGTGGACGTAACCCTCGGCGTCCGCCTCGTCCTTAACGTGGTTGCCGCAAGGCGGTCCGGGGATGTAGGCACAGCTCTCGCTGTTGGTCTCGCTGCCGGAGTCGTATGCGTTCAGGTTAACGGTGCGCGGCGTTGAGACGTCCAGCCCGCTCGCCCCTATGAAGGCGTCGTTTGTGGTGACGAGCATGCTGGCAAATGAAACCAGATGGTTTCCGTCCGTGACCTCAAAGCTTGTAGTCACAGTGGCGCCGGGCGGTATTGGGCCTCCGTCATGGGTTACCACCATAGCCTCGCTTATGCTGTCGTTGCCCTCAGGCAACCAGTCCGCCAGCAGGCCGGACGCATCGGCGTCCTCCGCCATCTTGGCCAGGGACTCACTCGCCGGCTGGCCCAGCGTATACAGTGGCCCCGCATACTTGTCGTGCCGTGCAACAAATACCGGCGAAAGAATCTGGCCACGAGTCAGGTTTGTGATGGACAAAGTGACCATCTTATCGCTTGGCTTGGGCATCATGGCCATTGCGTCCAAACCTGCAGGCCCCTGCTCACCTTGCGGCCCGATGGGGCCTCGCGGTCCGACGGGACCCTGTGGCCCAATGGCTCCCGTGGGTCCAACAGGCCCTGCAAGACCCGCCGGCCCCTGCACACCTGCCGGACCTGCGGACCCTGAAGGCCCCTGCGGCCCAGCGGGCCCTACGCCGCCGGCACAAGCTGCGACCAGAAGCGTTCCCGCCGTCAGGATCGCAACAAGCCACAGCGGCTTAATAGCGCCTCTCAGCGCCCTGATCGACAATCTACCCTGCTTCAATACACACCTCCCAAAATTAGATTGCTGCGGAGAATACTGCTGGAGATAGGCCATTCTGGATACAATTGATACGATTCCAGGAAAGGAACAGGGCAGCACATCCAAAGCCAGCCGCCCGACAACCCATACACCTCTTTTCGTCGCGCTAGTGCGCGTGTACCGTACTAACTCCTACATATAGTATACCTAAATAACCCATATATGTCGATTATGTGATGGTTTTCACATCATAACCGGGAGACGGGCATCCTCGAAGTCGTCCTACCAGTCCTTTCCAGGATATTGATACACTATCTCAAATATTTCTATTGACTACGGATATGGAATTCGGCTATAACTACTAGGACAATTCTTGCGGGGCGCCTCCCTTTGAAAGGAGACCACTCAGCCGTTGTACTCACTGATGGATCTGCACGTCCACACCATGAAGGGGAGCATGGACAGCTCCCTCACGCCTGAGGAACTGGTTACAGAGGTCAAACGCCTGGGACTCACCGGCGTTATGGTTACCGAACACGACGGCTGGCCCAAACCCGACTTTGAGGCATTTGCCAAAGACCTTGACATAGTGCTCATCCGCGCCCTTGAAGTGTACAGCCCCCTGGGCCACATCATCACCCTGGGACTGGAGCACCACGTCACAGGCCCGGCCGGCGGAATCGACACCGTGCGAAAGCTGCGCGCCCACGTGGAGGAAATCGGTGGATACATGATCCTGGCGCACCCCTTCCGCTTCCTCTTTGATCCGCCCGGAATCCACACACAGAACGTGCTATTTGACGACCCAAAGACCGTCCCACAGAGCCCCGAGGAGGGCGCCAAACACCCCATCTTTGAACTCGTCGATGAGGTCGAGGTGGTGAACGGCGGCAACATAGAGATCGAGAACCGGTTTGCCCAGGGCGTGGTGAAAGCGCTCGGCCGCTGGGGCACGGGCGGCAGCGACGCCCACTCCACCCAGGGCCTGGCCAAGGGCGCAACCATCTTCAAGGGCGAGATACGCAACGAGAAGGACCTCCTGGAGGCGCTGAAGGCCGGAGACTTCATGCCCATAGAGGGCTACCACGTGGGCAAGGTCAGCAGCTACAGCCAACAGCCCGAGTTGCCCGACACCACGGACTTTTTCAAGACGTACAGGACTGATTAGCCAAAGCTGGTCTCCCGCCTACCCCTGCGCCCGCACAGGCAGACGTTTGCGTAACTGGCGTAGGGTATTGTAAGAAGTACGTTTCTCGTCATTCCCGCGGACAAAGACCTTTGAATCGCCGTCATACCGGCGAAGGCCGGTATCCAGAGGGGGGCCTTCGCGGGAATCTACCCCTCATTCTCGCAGGAGTCCTGGATTCCGGCTTCCGCCGGAATGACGGAGGGGTTTGCAAGCAATAAATAAAAGGAGAGGGCTTCTAGCGAAGCCCTCTCCTTTTTTCAGCGCTGTCTAAGGCCTTAGACGCTCAGGTTGGTGGCCGTTGCCGGCGTGGGCGCGGGCCTCTCCTGGGTCCTGCTGATGCCAATCCGCCGCGCCAGCACAACCTTGGCGATGTTGGTGCTGCCACCGGCGTGGTTCTGCCCCGCCCTGCTCCGGTGGTTCACCTCCTGCCGCCCGCCGTGGGGCGATGAGGGGTCGTGGGAGTTGAGCAGGGAGTACATCCCGTACACGTCCCGTATGCGACGCTCGTTGCGGAGGGTGGACTCGCGGCCGTGGACGTTGCCCACGCCGCTGTGCCAGCTGATCTCCTCGCGGCTCTGGTACATGGCGTACACCCGCTTGAGCAGCAGGCTCTGGACGTGGGACTCGATGATGGCCTCTGACGTGGTCTGCTGTACGACGGGGTCGCCGCCCAGCGAACCGCCTTCAACCTTGGTGTCCTTGACGTACTCAATCAGGTGCTCAATGGGCGTATCGGTGGGAAAGGCGCGCCCGCGGCCGCCGTGCTCAGACTCCATCGTCGTGCCCGCAACCTGCCAGCCCTGGTGGTCGCCACCGATGAGGTGGTCGCCGGGGATGCGCACGTCGTTCAGGATGATGTTGTGCTGGTCGTGGCCGTTTAGCAGGTCCTGCTCCTTGATGGTCAGCCCGTCCAGGCCGGTTGCGCCCGTCGTCGGGTCCCAGTCGGGAACGGGGATGATGAAGTAGCCCAGGTTGCGATGGCGAGGGGCGTCCGGGTCGGTCCTCATGGGGCCGAGCAGGAAGCCCGGCTTCCCGCGGCCGCTGACGAAGACGTGCTCGCCGGTGAGCAGCCAGTCGTCGCCGTCGCGAGTGGCCGTGCCCTGGACGTTGGCCAGGTCAGCGCCGCCGTTAGGCTCCGTGAGCTTGTTCCAGCAGGTCTTCTCAGCCGTCAGAATGGGCACGAGGAACTTCTGCTTCTGCTCCTCCGTTGTCCAGACAAGGAGGGAGGGCAGCGTGTTGCCGGAGGTGAAGTTGCTGGGGACGTCGGCCCTGTGCATCTCCTCTTCTATGATGGTCTCATGGTCGCCGGTCAGCCCGCCGCCGCCGTACTCAGTGGGCAGCGTGGGGTACAGCCAGCCCTTCTTGGCCATGGCCTTGTGGACCTCTTTCCATCTCTCGGCCAGCTCCAGGGTGAAGTCTCGGGGGTCAACCGGGTCCTTCAGATCGGCCGGCACGTTCTCCTTCAGCCAGGCGCGTACCTCCTGGCGGAACTCTTCCTGCTCCGGGGTGTATGGCAATGCGAAATCCATCTGCGCTCTCCTTTACTCCCGCGCGGAACACCGCGCGTTTACACCCTCCCCCAACGACCTTGCGGTCCGCGTCGCCGAAGTGGGTCAAGGCTCTATGTGAGCAGAATTATATTTTCGGCCTCTCTGAGTGTCAAGCAACGGCTACGCTCTCTTGCGCCGGCCATACAGGCACGCGGCCGATAGCAGCCATCCAAAGAGCAGGAACGGGAGGCCAACGCCCACCAGGACAGACGGGGCAAACAGGGCAGGCCAGTCGGGAGGGTTCAACAGTCTGATAATCAGGGCGGGGACCAGCAGGGCGAGGAATATGCCGGAACCCCCCTTGGCCCACGACCAGCAGTCCGCGTGTTGCATACAGGCGACTATATCACCCTCGTGGCCTGGCGGCAAACCGGGCACATCCCGCCGCCGCTATTGACACAACTGAGGCCAGTTTGTAGTCTCCTAGCCAGAGGTGGGTATGCAAGCTGAGCAGAGCGCCAGGGCCAGGCCCCGTATCTTCTACGGATGGTATATGGTCGCGGCCGGGATGGGCATCCACCTCTGGATCAGCGTAGTCTGGGTCTACGCCAAGCAGGTCTTCTTCACCCCCATCTCCATGCACTTCGGGTGGAGCCGCGCCCTCATGTCCGGCGCGTTCGCCCTGGAGCGGCTGGAGGGCAGCATCGTCTCCCCCATCGAGGGGTTCCTGGTGGATAGGTACGGCCCCCGGAAGATAATGGTGATTGGCACCTTCATCACCGGCCTGGGCATCATGTCCCTCAGCTTCCTGAACAACATCTACATGTTCTACTTCTCCATTCTCCTGGTCGCCCTGGGCCAGAGCATGGCCCTGGGCATACCCCGGACCTGGGCGCTGGTGCAGTGGTTCCGGCGTCTCCGGGGCCGCGCCCTTGGCATCGGCGGCAGCGGCGCATCCCTCAGCGGGCCGCTGCTGTTCATCACCCTGTTCCTTGTGGAGTTCCTGGGCTGGCGTCCCGCCTTCATAGTCCTTGGCCTGTCCGTGTGGGTGATCAACCTTCCACTGGCCATGGTCTTTCGAGGCAGGCCCCATGAGTACGGCTATCTTCCCGACGGCGACCTGCCGGAGGAGCCGAAGCCCGAGCCAGCCAGGGACGCCTCCGGGAGTGAGCCGCAGCCGGCGCAGAGGACCCAGGAGGAGTCCAGCGAGGGCAGTCTCAGCGTCAAGCAGGCCCTGCTCACTCCCTCATTCTGGCTCCTTAGCCTGGTGTTCGGCGCGCAGACCCTGGGCACCAACGCCCTCAACATTCACCTGATACCATACTTCGAGAGCATCGGGTTCTCCACGGCCCAGGCGGTGTCAGTAATAGGATGGTTCACCGTCCTCAGCGCAATAGGACGCCTGGGCGGCGGGTTCGCCTTCGACATGTGGAACAGCCGCGTGGTCATGGCCGGAATAATGTCATGCCAGGTCATAGGCTTCTTCATAATGGCCAACGTGACGGCCTACTGGATGGTCCTGCCCTTTGCGCTGTTCTGGGGCCTGGCCTTCGGCGGAATGATACCGGCGCGGGGATACATCATCAGCGCCTACTTCGGCACGGGCAGCTTTGGCTCCATTCAGGGGCTCACCCAGAGCGTCTCGGTATTCGGCGGGATGATAGGCCCGGTGCTCATGGGTTTGGTCTTCGACTTGACCGACTCCTACGTGCTCGCCATATACATCATCATGGCCGCGGCCGCCCTCGCCATTCCGCTGCTGCTGCTGGCCCGACCACCGAAGCTGCCTCAGCCGGTCGAGTCGGCCTGAGCATCGACAGGAGGCCCGGTACGCAATCGATAGCGCGGTCGCGTCAAGATGGCGCGAAATCGTCCCGTTGCAGCCCCTGCGCCGAAACTTGACACGCCTGCGAATCGTGAATATGATTGATTCATAAACGCGCGAGTCGCAAAAAGTAAGCAAGGAGGCCGAAAATGGACTTTGCATTGCCATACACCCCAGAGCAGGAGGAGTTCCGCAAGGAGGTGCGGGCCTGGCTTGAGGAGAACATCCCGGATGAGATGAGGGATCCCGTTGACCAGAAGCATTTCACCGCGGAGCAGTACTGGTTCTGGCGGGAGAAGCACAAGGAGATGGCGAAGAAGGGCTGGCTTGAGCCGACCTACCCCAAGGAGTACGGCGGCGGCGGGCTGACCGGCGACCACGAAACCATAATAGACGAGGAGTTCGCGCGGGCCAGGGCCGTCCGACGCTTCAGCAGCACCCAGATCTTCCCCACCATCCTAGTCTGGGGCACGGAGGAGCAGAAGCAGAAGTATCTCCGCCCTCTGCTGACCGGCGAGAAGGTGACCTGGCAGAAGCTCACTGAGCCACACTCCGGCGCGGACATCGCCGACTACCAGAGCAAGGCCACCCGCGACGGCGACGACTGGATCCTGAACGGCTCTAACGTCTTCATCGGCGGCTACGAGGACGCCGAGATGATGGTAGGCCCAATGCTCACGGACCCGGACGCGCCTCGTCATCGGAACCTTGGCTACTTCGTCATTGACATCCCCGCAGAGGGCCTGGAGATAAAGGAGATGGGCCTGCTGGTGGAAGGCAGGAAGCGCGCCATTTTCCTGGACAACGTGCGCGTGTCCGGAGACCACCTCATCGGCGGCGACCACCAGGGCTGGCAGGTGCTGGGTACGCACCTGGAGTTCGAGCACGGCGGCGGCGGCCGGTCTTTTGCCAGCGACGAGACCCTGAACGACCTGCTGAGCTTCGTAAAGTACGCCAGCAACGACTCAGGCACTCTGGGCAGCGACCCAGTCCTACAGCAAGGGACAATGGAGGCCTACATAGAGTCCCACGTGCAGGGCCTGCTGGCCAAGCGCACCCACTGGATGTACCAGGCGAAGCAGGAGATCCGGTACGAGGGCAACATGGCCAACGTCCACAGCCGCGAGTCGGGCCTTCGCAACGCCCGGCGGGTACGGGAGATCATGGGGCTGTACACCTACCTTGGCGTAGACGAGCCCGGCGCTCCCTTCGGCGGCGCGCAGGAGGTCAGGCAGCGCTCGGCGGCCGGCCAGCGGCACGCCGGGGGCAGCACCAACATCGCCAAGGTGGTGCTGGCGCGGCGCATCGGCATCAGCCGGACCCAGGAGAGGCCCGCTCCCACGCCGTCAACCACAGGCGCCGGCTAGGCTTTAGCAGACAGATGGATTGCAGAGAGGGGGCTTCGCTTGAAGCCCCCTCTTCGTTCTTGGTTCTGGGCTAACCGCTGAACTCTAGTCCCACCAAATAAAGAAGAGCCAGGTTGTTAACCTGGCTCCCCTCTCGTGAAGACTTAGCAGTAAGCCTCCCCTCGATTCGCTCTAACATACTATCACAACGCGCATCAGAAGTTAATTAGAGGAGTACTGGATTCCTGCCTTCGCAGGAATGGGAAACGGAAGTCACTGCCCCAACGCCACTGCTGACCACCGGCCCACCAGCCGCGGCTTGGGCAGCAGGTACAGGAGAGGCAGCGCCAACATGGTGAGCAGGATGGTGGCGTAGATGGCTATGTTGTATGACTCCCGGGTGTCGAAAATCCAGCCGTAGAAGACGGGGCCGGCCATACCCGCGCCGATGGCTCCGCCCTGCACCAGCCCTTGCAGCGCGCCAAAGGCCCTCGACCCGAATATCTGCATGATGAGGAACGGCCGCAGGGGGATCGCGCCGCCGAACCCTATCCCGAACAGGAAGGAGTAGAGGACCACCAGCCAGAAGTCGGAGGGGCCGCTGACCAGGGTCAGCAGCGCAAGGGCTACAACCTGGAATATTATCAGGGCGGACATAACCAGCCGGTAGTCCACCATGTCCGCCAGGGTCCCGGCCCCTATGCGCCCGATGCCGCTCAGCAGAAAGACCAGCCCCAAAATGCCCGCCGCCTGGGAAGCGCTGTAGTCGATGTCCTGGAGCAGCGGAATGAGGTGCACGAACAGGCCGCTTATACCTATGAACTGCGCCCCGAACAGCACCGTGATGACCCAGAAGTCCCGGGTGCGTATGGCCTCCCTAACGCCAATGCCCTCAAAGTCGCCCTCCTCCTCTTCATCGTCGTAGGAGCCGGCGCGGGTATCGCCGTCCGGCAGGTAGCCGTACTTCTCAGGGAAGGAGCGTGCCAGCAGGCTCAGGGGTATCCCCACAACCCACACGCCGACGCCCAGCAGCAGTATCGCCACACGCCATCCCAGCCACTCCTCAATTACAGCTACCGTCACCACGAATGGCCCGCCGACCACCGGCCCCAGCATCGCAATGCCCAGGGCCCGGCCGCGCAATCGCCGGAACCAGTTGGCCACCGCCACCGACCAGGAGACGCCGTGGGACGCGCCGCTCACGCCCAGGGACGCCACCATAAACACGATGTAGAACGTCCATACAGAGTCGATGTACGCCATCCAGACCATCCCCCCGCCCCCGATGATCACGCCCAGGAGGATTATGACCCGCGGCCCCCAGCGGTCCACCAGGAACCCTATGACCGGGGCCAGCAGCCCGGACTCCAGCTGGCGCAGGGAGAAGGCGCCGGAGGTGAGGGCGCGGGTCCAGCCGAACTCGTTGAGGATGGGCAGAAAGAATACCTGGAAACCCTGGAAGAAGACTACGGAGAGATAGAAGTTCATCGCGACGCTGCCCGCCACAATGTACCATCCGTAGAATATCCTCCTGGTCATAAGGAGCGGCCTTCCGTCTCTGGCGCTATGCCGTGTGGAGCGTGAGGAAACATAGATTGGAGAGTATCACCCAGAGCGCCGCGTGTAAACGGCGGAGCCTCTGCAACTGGCAATCACCACTCAGTTAGGCTAGAATAGGGCCATCGTCGTTGCGGCGAAGAACACGGGCAAAGCCCTCCCTCCCGGACAAAGCCCCGCAAGGAGATAGCATGACCACCTTTGAGCACGGCACGGACAACGGAGTCATTCCCGTTACGGTCTGGTACGACTACATATGACCCTGGTGCTACGTCGGCCTGGCCAGGCTCGAGCAACTGGAACAGAACTTCCCCCTGGACATAACCTACAAGACCTTCTATCTACGGCCCGACACCCCGCCTGAGGGCATTGTGCGGAAGCCCCGGGACGGCGCGGAGCCGGGCACCCTGCTGACCGGCAACCTGGGCGAAGCCGCCATTGACGCCGGGCTTGTCATGCGGCGCGCGCCCATCACGCCCAACAGCGCCCTCTCCTTTGAGGCCTCGGAGTTCGCCAAGGACAAGGGCCTCTTTGAGCCTTTCCACAAGGCCTGCTACAAGCGGTTCTGGGAGGACGGCGTGAACCTGGGCGAGTTGTCTGTGCTCCAGGAGATAGGCAAGGAGGTGGGACTGGACGCCCAGGAGATGAAGGAGAAACTCGACTCCGGCTACTACACTCCCCAGGCAAAGGCACAGTACGAGGAGGCCCTTGCCATAGGCGTCCGGGGCATCCCGTCCTTCATCATGGGGCGCTACTTCTTCTCCGGCGCGCAGCCCTACGACGTCTTCAAGCAGGTGGCTGAGCTTGTCCAGAAGGAGGCGGTCGGCGAGGGGTAGGCAGACGAACTGGCGAAGGCTGTGTCTATGGAAGAGGGACGCATCAGAGCCTCCACCATCTGCGTCATCCGGCATGGTGACCGGATACTCGCGGCCCCGGGCTACGCCGGCAGCAAGGGCGTCTTCTATCGACCACTGGGCGGCGAGATCAACTTTGGTGAGCACAGCCGCGAGGCGATCAGGCGCGAGCTCCGGGAGGAGATCCAGGTAGACATCACCGAGCCCCGGTACCTGGGTGTCATCGAGAACTTCTACACCCTCTTCGACGTGCCCCAACACGAGCTGGTCATTATCTACGAGGCGGAGCTGGTGGACAGCTCCCTGTACGAGGTGCCCTCAATGCAGGGAGATGAGGGAGGAAGGGCCTTCCGCGTGGAGTGGGTGTCCCTTTCTGAGTTCACTCAAGGCCGGGCGTCACTGTTCCCGGACGGCCTGCTGGAGATGATAGTACAGCCCGTCTAGCTCACTCCTGGAGAAGCACGTTGCCCAGCGTCCCGACCTCGCCGCCCGCGAGACTCCGATGCCGCTCTGCGGAGTCGGCTCTGTACACGTAAGTCCTATCCGGCTCCAGCTCCTCCATGTACAGCACCTCCTCGTGGCCGGGGTACCTGATGACCAGGGCGTACCAGTTGGGGTCCGGCAGGATTATCTCCGCGTAACCGCTCTGGTCGGTCCTGGATCGGCCTCCGCCCACCAGCGTCACCTCCGCGTCGGCCACCGGCTGACCCTGCTCGTCGAGCACCTTGAGCCGGCTCGGCCTACCGGCCCATTCAGCGCCGGGCATTTTCTGCACCACGTCCCTCTCATACTCTCCGGCCTTCTTCGGCACCATCCACTCCGGACCATACTTCAGGGCAAGGTACTCCTCCGGGGGGTTCGGCACGTTGAACCTCTCCCCCAGGAACTCAATCTCCCTGGGCTGGGTGAACATTTCGGCCGGAAGCGCGATGCCCGGATAGGAGTACACGCTCCCGTCGATAATGCGCAGGGACTCCAAGCCGATTCTCACGTAGTCCTTGATGCTCATAATCAGCTTTGAGCGCGGGGCGTCCCCCTGCCTGACGAAGTACCCTCTGTCCCGCAAAGCCGCCGCCACAACATCAACCCTCTCCTCCGTCAGCCCGTTGATGCCGATGACCGCCAGAAGGTCGATGTCGTCGTCCCAGGGGATGAACGCCTTTTCTCTCACCGCTCCGAGGCAGGAGCCGGAACCGAACATGAAGACCACGCCCAAACCGTCCAGGATGCCCTTGACCTCCTTCAGGTTGCGCTCCGCCACGACGGGGTCGATGGGCGGGTTGTATTTGAGGGAGTAGTCAAGGCTGGCCTGGTCTGATCCGTTACCCCTGTCCATCGTTGCCTCCTGAAGATCGCGCTCCGATTACTGCCGTTGAGTATACACGATGGTGATGTGGTCTGGGCAAATCAGAAGTCCCATAGTGCAAAAGGGCCTTGCGCTTCTCGCCTGTCAAGGTGTATGGTAAGGGTACACTGAGAAAGGAGGTGATCGTATATTGTTATCTGGTAAACGGACTTCTAGTGAGGTGTCTGTAGCGTAAACGGAACCGGACACCAAGGCGCTCTGGTATCCGTTGCGGAATACCAGCAGGCACCGAGCCCCGAAGTTCCCGGCTGGTCCACCGGGATTGGTCTCTGACCAACCAGCTTCGGGGTTCTTCTTTTGCCAAAGATGCCGCGAGGGTTTGACCGGACAGACGGCAGCAGGTAACATTCGGGCATACACCAGACTGCCAGAGGAAACTCGCAAAAAGCAGGGTTTGCCGAAAACTGAGATGAGGGCATGATGAGTTCAGACACTTTCTCCGAAATTATATTTGAAGTCAGTGAGGACGAAGCGGACGGCGGGTACTCTGCCAGCGCGCTAGGATACGGAATCCACACCGAAGGCGAGACCCTGGAGGAGCTCCGCCAAAACGTAAAAGAGGCGGTGGAGTGCTACTTCGACGAGACAATGAAGCGTCCCGGTATAATCCGCCTTCACTTTGTTCGTGACGAGGTCCTTCAAACGTCACGCGTCTCCTAGTCAAAGCTCTTCAGCTGCCGGACGGTGTCGGCGTCCAGACGCCGGATGACGGCGGTCACCAGATCCACGGTGTTGTCAAAGTCCTCCCTGCTGATTATCCCGTAGTGGCAGTGGAGGTAGCGAGTGGGCACCGATATGTTGATGGCCGGCGCGCCGCTGTGAGAGCGCTGCATCTCCGCCCCGTCCTCGCCGTAGCCGCTCAGCACGTCGAACTGGACCGGAATCTCTTCATCTTTGGCCACGTCCACCACAAGGTCACGCAGCTTGAGGTTGGGCACCATGGAGGAGTCGTGGAGGAAGATGCCCGGGCCGTTTCCCAACCGCTCCTGGGACTCATCCTGGGTCATCCCCGGGAAGTCCCCGGCCACGCCCGACTCTATGTTGATACCCACGTCCGGCGCAATATGGTAGCTGCTGGTCTGCGCCCCTCGCAACCCCACCTCCTCCTGCACCGTGGACACGCTGTAGACCGCGCAGGGCGGCGGGTCGGCCTTGAGGCGTTTCATAACCTCAATCATGGTCGCAAGGCCGATACGGTCGTCCCAGGCCTTGCCCAGGTACAGCCTGCCTCCTGTGAGGGGTGTGAATCTGCTGTCCGGCGATATGGGATCGCCCGGCCGTATGCCAAGGCGCTCCTCTGCGTCCTGCTTGTCGCTCGCGCCCACGTCGATGAAGATCTGCTCCCGCTTGAATATCTGGTTCCGGGCCTCCGGGGTCATGACGTGGACGGTCTTGATGCCGGACACGCCGATTACGGGCCCGTTCCGGGTCTGGATGATCCAGCGCTGGTTGATGAGCGCCTGGTCCAGCCATCCGCCGAGGGTCTGGAACTTCACGTAGCCCTCTGCCGTGATGAACCTGACCATCAGGCCCACCTCGTCCATGTGGGCGGCCATCATCACCCGCGGCCTGTCGGCGCCTTCGCCCAGCCTGCCTATCAGCGAGCCAATGCCGTCGGTCTCCATCTCATCGCAGATTGGCAAAAGCTCGCGCTGCATAATCGCCCTGACCGGCCCCTCGAAGCCCGTGGGTCCGCTTGCGTTGGTGATCTCCTCAAGTAGTCTTTCTACGTCATCCATAGGCACACCCCCAAACGTGGTCTCATTCACACCAAACCTCTCATAGCCTATACCCTTTTCGATGGCTGTCAAGTGAAAGACGCTCGGTATTCTCATGGCGAGTTGGTATTGCCAACACACCCGGGAATACTACCACCGAAATGCGCTTTCAACGAGGCGAGAATTTGTGTATAGTGGGGACAACACCCGCCTCCTCCTGATGAGGTAACTCCGTGAATAGAAGAGTCAATCCTGGCCTCGTCCCCGTCTTTTGGGGCCTCGCGCTTCTTCTGCTGTTGTCCGCCGCCTGCGGTGAAGAAGCCCCCCCAACCCCCGAACCAACGCCCACCCCGGCGCCCACGGCTGCACCCACGGCCACGTCGGTGCCAGCGCCAACGCCCACGGCTGCGCCCACTGCCACGTCGGCGCCAAAGACCGCGCCCACGGCTGCGCCCACCGCCGCTGAGGAACGGGAGGCGTTGACCGCCCTATATCGCGCCGCGGGCGGAGAGCGTTGGGCCAACAACAAAAACTGGCTGAGCGACGCGCCCCTTGGGGAATGGTACGGCGTCACCACAGACTCCCAGGGCTTTGTGATTGCATTGGAACTCTACGGCAACGGGTTGAAGGGGCGGATACCGGCGGAGCTGGGCAACCTCTCCAATCTGACCAGATTGTACCTGGACGACAACAGCCTGACAGGAGAGATACCGGCGGAACTGGGCGGCCTCTCCAATCTGACCGCATTAGACCTGCACGTCAACCTGCTGAGCGGGGAGATACCGGCAGAGTTGGGCAACCTCTCCAATCTGACCATATTGGCCCTGGGCCACAACGAGCTGAGCGGAGAGATTCCGCCGGCGCTGGGCAGCCTCTCCAATCTGACCGCATTGGACCTGCACGGCAACAAGTTGACCGGAGAGATACCGGCGGAGTTTGGCAACCTCTCCAATCTCTCCACATTGGACCTGCACGGCAACGAGCTGAGCGGGGAGATTCCAGTGGAGTTTGGCAGCCTCTCCAGTCTCACCGTATTGGAGCTGGGCAGCAACGAGCTGAGCGGAGAGATACCGTCGAGCCTGGGCAGCCTATCCAATCTGAGCAACTTGAGCCTGGGCGGCAACGAGCTGAACGGGGAGATACCCCCGGCGCTGGGCAGCCTCTCCAACCTGACCGCGCTGGACCTGAACCGCAACCAGTTGGGCGGGGAGATTCCCCTGGAGCTGGGCAGCCTCTCCAATCTGACCGCGCTGGACCTGAGCCGCAACGAACTGAACGGGGAGATTCCAAGGGAGATGGGCAGACTCTCCAACCTGATCAGGCTGGACCTGAGCCGCAACGAACTGAACGGAGAGATTCCGAGGGAGCTGGGCGGACTCCCCAATCTGACCAGACTGTATCTGGCGGGCAACCAATTGAGTGGGGAGATACCGGCGGCACTGGGCAGCCTCTCCAATTTGACCGATTTGTACCTGAATCGCAACCGGCTGGGCGGGGAGATTCCGACAGAGTTGAACAGCCTCTCGAATTTGACCACATTGTACCTGGGCGGCAACCAGCTGAGCGGGGAGATACCGCCGGTGCTGGGCAGCCTCTCCAATCTGACCGTTTTAAGCCTGGCTGGCAACCAGCTGAGCGGAGAGATACCCCCGGCGCTGGGCAGCCTCTCCAATCTGACCAATTTGAGCCTGAGAGGCAACCAGTTGAGCGGAGAGATTCCGGCGGCGCTGGGCAGCCTCTCCAACCTGGCCGATTTGAGTCTGGGCGGCAACCTGCTGAGCGGAGAGATACCGCCGGCGCTGGGCAGCCTCACCAATCTGACCGAATTGGACCTGGATGGCAACCGGCTGACCGGATGTGTGCCGGCGGCTCTGGAGGCAAGTCTTGACCCGGTTTATTCTGACCTGGGAGGCCTGCCCTTCTGCTGAGGCGCCGCCACCTGTGCGTACGCTCCAACGGCCGGCCCCCGGCACGCGGCTGCCTTCACGTCCGCGACTCTGGGTGTAAGCAGGAGCCTAATGGCTGTTGTACGCCCGCTCAAATGGTTCGACAGGCTCACCTCCGTATCAAGTACGGGAAGGCATGAGCGGAAAATGGGGGCGTTCACTGCTGGGGCCACCAGCGCCAACACACCCGGGAATTCCCGCCCGCGGCCACCAATAGCGATTTGCCAGGATTTGTATTATTATGGGTGGAACGAATAACGGCCCGGCTTCTCACTACACCCGGCCGGGGTGCGCGGCGCAGTAATCGCTCCCGGCCCAAAGCGAGGGTAAGTGCAGACTCAGGAAGAGCAGGTCGCCCAGGGGACGCGTGCCAAACCCAGGGTATTCTATGGGTGGTTCATCGTCGCCGCCGGAATGGGGATGCACCTGTGGGTCAGCATCTGCTGGGTCTACGGAATGCAGGTCTTCTTCACTCCCATAGTCCAGACCTTTGGGTGGAGCCGCGCCATTGTGTCCGGCGCATTCGGCCTGCAGCGCCTTGAGGGCAGCATCGTAGCCCCCATCGAAGGGTTCCTGGTGGACAAGTACGGGCCGCGAAAGATGGTGCTGGCCGGGGCCTTCATCATGGGCGCCTCCGTGATGTACCTCAGCATTGTGAACTCCATCTTCATGTTCTACATCGCCGTCCTGCTGGTCTCCCTTGGCACCAGCGCAACCGGCACCCCCCGGAACTGGGCCATAGTCCAGTGGTTCCAAAGGCAGCGAGGAAGAGCGTTGGGAATCGGGGCCTCGGGAGCTATTCTAAGCGGCCCCATGCTGTTCGTCGTGGTGTGGCTGGTGGAGAGCTTTGGATGGAGGGTGGCGTTCGTTGTGCTGGGTCTCGCAACCTGGTGCATCATGATACCCCTCAGCCTTGTTTTCAGATCTAGGCCGGACCAGTACGGAATGCGCCCCGACGGCGACACGGAGGAGGAGGCTGCGGCCTACGCCGCATCTACTCCCCGGCGCTCAACGATGGAGCAGTTGTCTGACGAGGAGAGCCTGACGGTCATGCAGGCCCTGAGAACCCCGGCATTCTGGATACTCTCCATCATATTTGCCGCGGAGACAATGGGCGTGAGCGGCCTTATCGTCCACCTGATACCCTACCTGCTCTCCATAGAGTTCTCCAACACCCAGGCGGCGACGGTCCTGGCTTTCTTCACCGTCCTCAGCGTCTTTGGGCGGCTGGGGGGCGGCTGGATAATGGACTACATAAGCGCCAGGCTGGTCCTGGCCGGGCTGCTTGGCATTTTTGTGGGCGCATTTGTGCTGCTGGCCAACATGAACGGCTTCCACTACTGGCAGGTGATCCTCTTTGCGCTGCTCTACGGAACGGCCTTCGGCGGGATGATCCCGGCCAGGGGCGTGCTGGTCAGCAACTACTTCGGGCCAAGGAACTTCGGAGCGCTCCAGGGCCTCACTCGCAGCGTAACGGTCGTATCGGGTATGTTGGGCCCCATCATGATGGGCATCGTGTTCGACTTTACCGACAGCTACCTGATATCGCTCTACATACTCGCCGCGGTCAATGCGATTGCCATGCCGCTCGCCATTATAGCCAAGCCGCCGAGCACGACGTAGGACTACGGCGCGGCAGTGGAAGGACAGCCTCCCGGTCACAATCTCGGTAAATCTAAGAAGGGGGTTTCGCGCGACTGAAGCGGCGACCCCGGAGAAGATATGGAGCCTATTTCGTTCGAAAAGTTCACCCTGTCCAACGGCCTTGACGTAATCCTGCACAAGGACGACTCGCTGCCTCTCGTCGCCGTGAACATCTGGTACCACGTGGGATCCAAGGACGAGGAGCTGGGCAAGACGGGGTATGCCCACCTCTTTGAGCACCTCATGTTCGAAGGCTCCAAGCACCACAACAGCAGCCACTTTGACCCCATTCTCCAGGTTGGCGGCACTCTCAACGGCTCAACCACCCCGGACCGCACCAACTACTGGGAGAACCTGCCATCCAACCACCTGGAGCTTGCCCTGTGGCTGGAGGCAGACCGCATGGGGTTCCTGCTGGACGCCCTTGACCAGGAGCGGCTGGACATCCAGCGGGACGTGGTGAAGAACGAGCGACGACAGAGCTACGAGAACCGCCCCTACGGAGTCGCGTCCATCCGTCTCCAGGAAGCGATGTACCCCCTGCCCCACCCCTACCACTGGCCCACCATCGGCTTCCATGAGGACCTGGACGTAGCCACCCTGGACGACGCCCGGTCCTTCTTCCAGCGATTCTACACGCCCAACAACGCAAGCCTCACCATAGCCGGGGACATTCAGCCGGAGGAGACCGTGAAGATGGTGGAGAGGTACTTCGGCGACCTGCCTTCAGGCCCCGCCATCCCCCGCGCCAGGCGCGCCGATTCATCCCTCCAGGGCCACGCCAACCTCACTCTCCACGACCGAGTGCTCCTGCCCAGACTCTACCTCATGTGGCCCACTGTGCCCCGGTTCCACCCGGATGAAGCGCCCCTCTCAATCCTGGCCGGCATCCTGAGCGGCGGCAAAAGCTCGCGGCTGTACAGGTCCCTGGTCTACGAAAGGCAGATCGCCCAGAGCGCCGGGGCGCATCACGGGCCGTCCGAGATTGCGGGAGAGTTCGAGATGGAGGTCACGGCGTCCGCGGGCCACACGGAGGCGGAGATAGAGCAGGCGGCCCGCGAGGAGATAGAGCGCATTCGCAGCCAGCCTCCCTCCGAGGAGGAGGTGGCCCGCGCCAAGAACCGCATTGAGTGGCGGGACGTGCGCATGATGGCCAGCGTTGGCGGCTTTGGGGGCAGGGCCAACCGCCTCAACTCCTTCAACATCTTTGCCGGAGACCCGGACATGATCAACACCGACCTGGAGCGATACCTCGCCGTCCAGCCGGAGGACGTCACGCGGGTTGCCAACGCCTACCTGGGAGAGCGGCACGTTCAGCTTGTGGTGATGCCGGAGCCGTCTCACAGCCGCTCTGAGAAATCCATCGACAGGAGCGTTCAGCCCGCCGCGGCTGCGTCCCGACCCTTTGCCCCGCCCAGCCCTCGGCGACACCGCCTGGCCAACGGCCTGGAGGTGGTGGCAATGGAGAAGCGCGGCCTTCCCGCCGTGGCCTTCGGCCTGCTTCTGAAGACCGGCGCGGCCGGCGACCCCGTAGCTCTGCCCGGCCTGGCGTCCTTCACTACGGCGATGCTCCAGGAGGGCACCACTACACGCTCCAGCAGTCAGATTGCCGAGGAGTTCGAGTTCATGGGCAGCCAGCTCGCCTCCGCCACCGGCAGAGAGCGTACGGTGCTCAACGCGGAGACCCTCTCGCGCCACTGGCCCAGCGCCCTGGAGATCATAGCGGACCTGGTGCGCAACCCCACCTTCCCGGAGGAGGAGTTGGCCCGTATCCGCACGGAGCGGCTGACGGCTCAGCGTCGCATCAGGGACGACCCCACGGCCATGGCCGGTCGGGTAACGTCTCCCCTGCTCTACGGGCGGGACACCCCCTTTGGGCACCCCCTCGGCGGAACCGAGGACTCCCTTCAGGCCATCTCTCGGGACGACCTTACAGGCCATCTGCGGCAGAGTTTTGGGCCTGAGAGCGCGACCCTGGTCGTAGTGGGCGACGTGTCGCTGGAGGAGGCAGTCAAGGTCTCGGAGGAGCGCTTTGGCGACTGGCATAGCCCCGCCGAACAGGCCAACGCAGCCAACGACGCCCAGGGCCACCCGGACGCAGGCCCGTCACAGATGTACCTGCTGGACAAGCCAGGCGCCGCCCAGTCGGTGATACGCGCCGGTTTCGTCAGCGTGGCCCGCAGCCACCCGGACTACTACGCCCTGGTGCTGCTCAACCAGCTTTTCGGGGGCCAGTTCACCGCCCGGCTCAACATGAACCTGCGCCAAGACAAGGGGTACAGCTACGGATACCGCTCTTGGTTCGAGTGGCACAGGCAGTCATCGCTTATGCTGGCCGGAGGCGGCGTGGATACCAACGTGACCCGCGAGGCCGTGCAGGAGACGCTGAGGGAGTTCAACGACATCCGCAACGGGAGGCCGGTGACTGAGGAGGAGTTCCTGGCGGCCAAGGCTTCACTGCTTCAGCAGTTTCCGGCGTCCTTCGAGACGCCCTGGCAGTCGCTGGAGCAGCTGGCGCAGCTGGTGTCCTTCGACCTGCCGGACGACTATATGAGAGACTTCACCGCGAACATTGAGGCCGTGTCCCTGGCCGACGTGCGGCGGGCGGCGGAAGAGCACTTGCTGACCGACAGCCTGACGCTCCTGGTGGTGGGCGACCGGGAGGTCATTGAGCCGGGTCTGCGAGAGATTGGGCTGCCCATCCACACGGTAGACCACGACGGGCGGGTGGCGTGACCCGTTCCTAGCGTATCTGGCCCAGAAGAAGGCGGTCATGGCCTTCACTCGTCACAAGGCTGACGCCGCTGCTGGGGTGGGTCTTGTGCGCAGTCCTGACCATGTAGTCCTCCCACCCCTCCAACCACACGTTTGCAATTCGGGTAGAGAGAGCGAACAGGGCCGCGTGCACTTCGCCGTACGCAGACTCCAGAAACGCGGCGCGCGTCAGGCCCGGAAATGAGTCCGCCTCCGCATAGCGCGGCACCTGGTCGCTTTCCAGAAGGACCTCCAGGGCCTCAACCAGGCCGTTTGCAAAGGCCGGCAGGTCATTCCTGAAAGGGGCCAGATCAATTATCCCGCCGTTGTCGGCGGCGTGAACTCCCATAGCCGCAAGCCTCTCCCAAAACCTGCGAGTTAGCTCCTCGCCAAAGTACTGTGCGAGGTTCATGTTCCGTTCCGTACTCAGTTCCAGGCTCATCTTCACTCTCCGGCGCTTAAGCGCGCCCTGATGCGCAGGCTCTAGCTTGCGGCGAACCGCATCTGCCCCAGCAGCAGGCGGTCCGGGCCTTCGCTCAGCACCAGGCTCACGCCGCTGCTGGGATGGGCCTTGTGGGCAATCCTGAGCATGTAGTCCTTCCAGCCCTCCACCCATACGTGGGAATAGCGCTCTGACAGGCCGAACAGGGCCGCGTGCACCGGGCCGTACGCCGAGTCAAGAAACGGGGCGCGCTGCTGGTCCAGGAAGAAGTCGCGCTCCCGAGCGTTTTGAGAGACGCGGTCGCTTCCAACAAAGACGCCCAGGGCTTCCACCAGGCCATTGGCAAACGAACTCAGGTCGTTCCTGAATGGGGCCAGCTCGATGATCCCGTCGTTGTCCAGGGCGTCCACGCCCAGCGCCGAGAGCCTCTCCCAGAAGAGGCCTGTCGCCTCATCTCCAAAGTAGTGCGTAAGGTCAGTGCTGCGTTCCGGTGTCATGTTTGGTCACTCCAATGCCGGTGTTCGTTGCTGCGCGTTCCCGTCAAGCCGCCACATTTCTGCATAATCACCCATGTGCCGGGCTGCTCCTGGTTGTCATTGTAGCAAAAAGAACGGGCGGCTGACCTGAACGGCAACCGCCCGTCCGTTGTCCCGAAGTGGGAGCGGCTTCCAGAGCCATTGATTTCCCCTATGGCGCAACCAGAGCTACAATACCTGTAACCAGCGATGCCATGACCGCTCCGATAATCCCAAACCCTACCCACAGCAGTTTATCAACCTTAGACTCCAGCCGGTCCAGCCTTGCCTCAAGATTACGCTGCCCTCCCTCAAGGGCGCGCTGCCCTTCAATCAACTGACCAATGGTTTGTGCTGTAGAAGCGTCCATCTTCTACCGTACCCCTCACGATATACTCTCAAGTTACACTCTAGTAATGCCACATGTCAACTCTGGGGATGAACCTTATGGATTACGCCCTCTGCCAAAAGTGTCATAATTAGTTTCAATAAAAAACGGGCGGCTGACCTGAACGGCAACCGCCCGTCCGATTTCCCGAAGTGGGAGCGGCTTCTAGGTGTTGGTGAAGACTGCAGCCCGCTTCTCGGCGAAGGCCCTGGGGCCCTCTTTGCCGTCGTTCATGCCTCGCAGGTTGTACTCCAGGGCGGAGGTGTAGGCCTGTGCCTGGGGAATGGTCATGTTCCAGCACTGGTAGGCCATCTGGTGGAAGTTGCGAATGGCCCTGGGCGCCATGCTGATGATGGTCCTGGCCCAGTCCACGGCCTCGTCCATCAGGTCCTCCTTGGGCACCACCTTGTTGACGAAGCCAACCTCGTAGGCCCGCTGTGCGGAGAGCCTGCGGTCGGCCATCAGGCAGACCTCAAGGGCGTGGGGGATTCCAATCAGCCTGGGCAGCCAGCCCACGAAACCGGCGCCCTGGTTCCAGCGCGCCTCGGCGATGTTCATCTCCGCGTGCTCGGCGGCAATGCGGAAGGTGCAGTTCTGCGCCGTGGACCAGCCACCGGCAATGGCGAAGCCGTTGATGGCGGCGATGGTGGGCTTCCAGCAGTTCAGGCGATCGCCAAGAGGCTGCACCTGATAGGGAGTCCGACCTACCTCTGCCGGGGCATTTCCAGCGCCGGCTTCCCTCTCCCGCTCGTCGCGGATCTTCAGGTCCTGGCCGGCGGAGAAAGCTCGGTCGCCTGCGCCCGTCACGATGGCCGCCCAGCAGTTGTCGTCGGCGGCAAAGTGCGTCCACGCGTCGAACCATCGGGCGCCCATCCCGGGGTCGCTGGAGTTCATCCGCTCCGGGCGGTTGATGGTCATAATGGCTATCCTGCCGTTATCTATGGTCTCGTACAGCAACTCCTGGTGAGGCCAATCCGGCAACGGGACCCTCTCGTAAGGGTCTCTGTGAGACCTGGCTGCAGACCACGAAGACTGTTGTGCCATGGGTATCCTCCTCTCTATTTTCCAAAATGGATACGTAATTTCCGCGCCTCCAGAATTCCGCGCAAAACGGCACAGGAAGCAGAGCCATTTTAATCCCAACGGATTGTCAAGTCAATACCCAGCCAAGGCTAGAGGAGGTATACAACGCAGGCCATTGGCCGCCGATAACCTGCGCGCAACCCACGCCAGACGACGGAATCTTGCAGTTGCAGGCTTACAGGAATTGCCACAAGCCTGTGGCGCGCAGCCTGAACTCATTGCCATAGCCGCCTTCATTGGTGTAACTTAAGCGACGCTATGCACAATCCCGTAACCTCATCGCACAATGGTAGATAGCCTTCCAGCCGCATCCGGCCTGTTCCTGCTCGCGGCAGTGGTCATTGTAATCTCGGCCTCCTTCCTGGCCGCCTCCGCGGACGTCATTGCCGAGAAGATGGGCCTTGGGCGTCTCTGGGTCGGCTCACTGCTGCTGGCCGGGGCCACGTCTCTGCCGGAGCTTGTGACCGCGGTGGCCGCCGCCATCAGCGGCTCCGCGGAGCTGGCCGCCGGCAACATCCTGGGCGCAAACATGCTCAACATGAGCAACCTGGCCATCCTGCTGGCGCTGCTCGGCGGGCGAGAGGTGTTCCGGCAGGTGGCGCCGCAGCAGACCTGGGTTGCAGGCTCAGCGATCCTGCTCACCGCCATGGCCACGCTATTCGTCGTAACCCAGGTCGACTTCAAGGTCCTGGCCGTGAGCGTTCCCGCCATAGCCATCCTGGTTGCCTACCTGGTCATATCCCGCTTCCTGAGGAAGTTCAGCATGGAGGCGGAGGAGGTGGAGGAGCATGGAGGGACCTCACACTCGCTGACGTGGGGCTGGGTGGTGTTCAGCCTGGCGGCGGCAGGAGTCTTTGTAGCCGGCCCCGCGCTCGCCATCAGCGCAGAGTCCATCGCGGAAGCGACGGGCATAGGCTCCAGCTTCGTGGGCGTGCTTGGCCTGGCGCTTGTCACCACGCTGCCGGAGCTTACGACCACCTTCGCCGCCTTCCGTATGAAGGCCTACGACCTGGGGGTCGCCAACATATACGGCACCAACTCCTTCAACATCGTTGCCCTGGCCGCGGCTGACCTGGCCTACACGGACGGCTCCCTGTACAGCTTCACCGGCGCAAGCACAATAGCCGCCGGGCTGTTCGCCGTTGGTCTGATGGGCCTCGGTCTGCTGCAACTGGCGACGAGACGCCCACTCAAGCAGTTCTCGCTGATAGAGCCCAGCCCGCCGCTCTTCGTCGCGCTCTACGTCCTGGGCCTGTTTGTGGTCTTCCGGCTGAGCTAGGGCGTAAAGCAAGCAGGCTGGCTGCCGGGCTAGATTCCTGCTTCCGCAGGAATGGTTGCGCGGTAAATTAGCTCAACGTCGTTCCCGCCCCCGAGCGGGAATCCAGGGCGGCGAGGCGTGGATGTCCGTCCCCGCATCAAGTACGGGGCAGGCTGCACGAGCATGACGGAAGCCCCTACCCGGACAGCGTGACGCCAATCAGCCGCCCAACGCCGAAGGTGACGGACGCGGCCAGCCCGCCGACCAACAGCATACGCATGGCCCCCCACAATGGACTCCTCTCCGACGTCCAGGCCAGCAGCCCGCCAACAACCAGCAGCGCACCGCCGCTCAGCACCGCGCTGATGACTGCGACTCCGTCCTCCACGCCGAAGACATAAGGCAGTATGGGCACAACCGAGCCGATGACAAAGGCCGTGAAGGAGCTGATGGCGGCGCCCCAGGGAGAACCGAGCTCGGAGGGGTTCAGTCCCAGGACTCCCTGGCTATGGTGTCCAGCGCCACCTCCGGGTCGGCCATCACGTGCTGCGCCACAAGCTGCGCGTCGGCGCGAGGTAGTCCCTTGGACTGGTATACAAGGGTGAGGTCCGCCTCCTCCCGCTCCGGGCTGGTCTCAATGGCGTCCCTCTTCATCTGAATCTGGTGCTCGTACGCCTCGCGCTGGGAGCGCATGGACACGTACTCGCCAGCCGCCATCGAGAAGGCTCCCGCCAGTAGCCCCGCAACCCCCGCCAGCAGCACGAAGTCCGCGTTCCCTGTACCGCCAGCCACGCCCATGACCAGGCTGAAGTTGGACACGAGGCCGTCGTTGACTCCCAATACCCCCGCGCGCAGGCTGCCGCTGGCGACGTCAAAAGGCCCTATCTTTGCCCCCGAGTCTTCCATTGAGGGTTAGTCCTTGGCCAGCTCCATCATCATCAGTTTAACCATGTCGTGTCTGGTGATAACGCCCACCAGCTCCTTGCCGCGCATCACCGGGAGCCTGTTTACGCCCTTCTGAAGCATCACGTCCGCCACCTGGGATATGGAGGCGTCCTCCTGGATGGTGATCACCGGGTGGCTCATCACCTCCTTCACCTTCCTGACGCTGACCGTTCTGGCCACCTCCTCAAGGGAGTCGGGTTGCACCCAAGCGCCCATCAGCGTGTACATGGGGTTGGAGGCCATTGGCAGGAACTTGCGCTGGAAGCCGAAGTCTGTGTGGGTCAGGATGCCCGCCAGCTCTCCCGAGTCGTCCATAACGGGCAGGCAGCTGGGGCCCTGCTCAATCATAGTTTTGGCAGCCTCTCCAACCGTCGCATCTGTCGAGATTGTGACCACCGGGCTTGTCATTATGTCTTTCGCTTCCATGTCTACGCCTCCATCATATCTGGCAGGTGCATATGCTCCCTAGCATTATACTACCCTTTCGCCACGGGGTCTCAATCGCAGGGTTTGACGCGTTGCCATAGCGCAGTTACAATGCTCCGAGTGGTCTTCAAACAATGAGAATCGGCTTAATTTCGGACACCCACACTCCATCGGCCGCGAAAGAGCCGCCTGAGCAGGTCATCCCCGCCTTCAAGGGCGTCGACCTGATCCTTCACGCCGGCGACATCTACCAGCCCGCCTGCATAGACTGGCTGGAGCGCATTGCGCCGGTGAAGGGCGTGGAGCTTGGGGCCGACGCCCATTTCGAGCACGACGACAGGATCGAAGAGATGCAGGTCCTGGAGCTGGAGGGCCACACCATAGGAATGGTCCACGACCTGATGCTCCCGGGCTTCTCCGACGAGGTGACGGCCGGAGTGATCGCGGCCAGAATGCCGGCTGGATTCTCCATCCCGAACTCCGTGGAGAGGTTCTTCGGCAAGCCCGCCGACATTGTGGTGTTCGGGCACACGCACTATGCCGTTGTGGAGGAGCACCAGGGCGTGCTGTTCATCAACCCCGGAAGCCCGTCGCTGCCCAAGCAAGTGCGAGGCCTCGGCCAGGTGGCCATCCTGGAGCTCACGCCCACGGAAAAGCGCGCCTGGCTGGTTGAGCTGTCCGACTACAACTGAAAGCACTGAGCCTCCTTAGCTTTTGTACTCCTGCGTATCGGAGAGCGCCGCACAGCCCCTTGGTCATGCAACCAGACCTCTTCCCCTTGAGGGGGAAGATTGAGATGGGGGTGCTGGGTTGAATGAACATAGCTACATTTGCCCCCATCCAAACCTTCCCCCGGAAGCGGGGGAAGGGATACTCAAGAAGAGCGCACTCCCCAGGCTCATAGCCCTCACAGCGCTCCTGGCCCTGGCGAGCATTGCGCTGTCTTGCGGCGGAGAGCCCACCACCATCCCCAGCCGGCAGCCGCCGACCCTCGCGTCGGGCACTCCGCAGCCATCGCCAACGGCCGGGGCCGGGCCCACATCCACGCCGGTCGCGACCCCGCCGGACGCCCTTGGCGAGGAGTACGGCGGCACGCTGGTGCTGGCCAATCGCGGCGATCCCCCGGCCGGCTTCGACACCCTTCGCACCAGCAGCATCGCCCTTCACCACATTGGTGGCGCGCTCTTCGGCCCCGGCAACCTGGTGATGCGGTGCCGGGACAACATGTACGTTATTTGCCCCTACCTGGCCTCAAAGTGGGTGGCTGGCCCAGACTTCAGGGAGTGGACCTTCACCATCCGCGAGGACGTGTACTGGCACGACGGCGCGCCCTTCACCGTGGAGGACGCCAGGTTCTGGTTTGACCTGGTATACCACGGCAGCGCCACCGGCGACGGCATCCGCGCCCCGGCCTACTTCAAGGGTGAGATGGGAGACGTCGAGAGCATTGAGGCGCTGCCCCACGACCGCCTGCAGATCACCTTCCGCCATCGCAACCCCCACTTCCTGGACGTGCTTGCCAACCCCCGTTTCAGGATTGCGCATCCCCGCCACCTGATGGAGCAGCGCCTTGAGCAGGGTGAAGCGAGCATCAGCCCCGTAGACGTCGGGCTGGTGGGCGCGGGCCCCTTCCGCATTGAGCGAAACGAGCGCGGCAGCGTGGTCAGCGTGAGTCGCTTCGACCGCTACTGGGAGCAGGCCGACGAGGACACTCCCCTGCCCTACCTGGACGGCATCGACTACGTGGTCATGCCCGACGCCTTCACCATGGACGTGGCCTTCCGCACCGGGCGGCTGGACGGCGGCGCACGAGGCCAGGGGCACTACCTGACCGCAGAGCGCAAGGACGGCTATGTCCGCGACCTTGGCGGCGACGTTTTCTTTGCGGAGATGGAGGGCGGCAACTTCCGGCTGGCCTTCAACGTGCTGAAGCCCGGCCCCTGGCAGGACCCGGCGGTGAGGCGAGCCATCGCCCTCTGGATCGACAAGCCTCCGGCCATTGCGTCTGCTCTGGGCGGCTTTGGCTGGACGTCCCCGGACCTGGGGCCGCCCAACATCCCCATTCCCAGGCACTTCATCAACTGGCCCAAGTTCGACATCGGCCCGCTGGATGAGAAGCAGGCGGAGGCCAAGCGCCTGATGGCTCAGGCCGGGTACGCCGACGGCTTCCAGATGGGACACCTGTGCCGCGCCCTGAACACGGCAACCTGCGAGTTCCTGAAGGCGCAGCTCACCGGACTTGGCATCGACCTGCGGCTGCAACTCATAGAGGAGGGCGAGTGGAACAGGGCGCGCCTGAGCCTGGACTACGACAGCCAGCAGGGTCGGCTCACGCCGTCGCCCATACCGGAGGGCACGGAGTCGGTCTACGGTCGCTACAGCCGGAACCCGGACGCCTACGCCAAGCACGAGGACGAAAGGGTGGACGACCTGTATCGCCTGCTGCGTGAGTCGCTGACCTTCGAGCGGCGCGTGGAGGCGTGGCGGGACGTTGAGCGCTACCTGTTTGTGGAGCAGACCTACATTGTGCCCATTGCGGAGTCCATCAACGTTGTGCCGTACCGCAGCTACGTAAGGGGCCTGGCCATCCCCACGGAGGACGGCCACACCAACACGGATTTTGCCACGGTGCGGCTGGACGGGAAGGCATAGGGGCAGACCGGGCCGCCAGGCCTGCACTTCTCAGACATGCTAAGCGGATGGTATAAGTATCAGTGGCAGACCAAAAGAAAGAGACGAGGTGAATATGCTATTCGTAAGGTTCATAGCGGCATTCATTGTATACGCAGTAGTTGACGTGGGATGGAACTTGTCGCCCATTGCGGTGAATATGTACGAAAGTCTCTACGAGGCGAGCGGCAACGATGAGATGTTTGACAGCTTTGGAAAGCAGCCGGATACGTGGGGTGGAGGCGAGCTCCTGGCCGGGCTTGCGTTCTTCTCCCTGATTGCCTTTGCCAACAGCTACCTGGCAATTGAGCCGGCGGTCAAGGAGGGCAGCCTTCGCAGGGCGGCGCAGAACAGCTTTGTGCTGGGCTGCGGGGCCTACGCCACGTACATTGTGCCGATATTCCTGCAGATATCCACGTGGCCCGGTATCCTGGTCCCAGTGGATATTCTCATTGGAGGTCTCCTGAGCCTGGTAACGTCGACGTCCATCACCTGGGTAACTCTACGCCGGCGCGGGGCATAGAAAAACCCTGAACAGGAGGGCGCCCCTCCGCCATTCCCGCGCCCTCCGTCATTCTGAACGGAGCCCTTCGGCTACGCTCAGAGCCTGTCGAAAGGCATGACCATTCCTGCGAAGGCAGGAATCCAGGGCGCGGGGACCCCGGGCAGCCCCTGAGCCTGTCGAAGGGTGAGCGGGGCTACACCAGGCCCACTGCCTTCCCGCTCTGGTTCGACAAGCTCACCACGAGCGGGGATGGGGTGAAACTAGGGCCAGGGTCGTATAAGATTCCTCCATGCATAAGCACATAGCCCTGAGGCTGGCCCTCATACCCCCCGCGCTCCTGGCCGCGTCCCTAGTCGTCTTCCTGGTCATGCGGGCGCTGCCCGGCGACGTAGTCCTAGTCATCCTGGGCGGCTCCGGCGACACCGTGGTCAACCCGGAGGTGCGCCAAGCGCTGGAGGAGGAGCTTGGCCTCAACGACCCCCTGGCCGTCCAGTACGGCCGCTGGCTGTGGAGCATGGTCAACGGCGAGTTCGGGGGCCGCTCCCTGGAGACCCGTGAGCCGATAAGCTCCATAGTCGGACGACAGCTGCCGGTGACCGCGCTGCTTGCCGGCTACACCCTCCTGCTGTCCGTCGCCGTCTCCCTGCCCCTGGGCGTCCTCGCCGCCGCCCGGAGCAACCGGTGGTCGGACTACGTAGTCCGCCTGGCCACCCTCGGCGGCCTTGCCATCCCCAGCCTGTGGGTCGCCCTGCTGACCATCCTGTGCCTGCTCATCTTCTTCCGATGGTCTCCGCCCGTCGTCTACGCCGCGCCCTGGGCCGACCCGTGGGTTCACCTCCAGAAGATGGTGTGGCCCGCCCTGATCCTTGCCTGGGAGCAGAGCTCCCACCTGGTGCGGGTGACCCGCTCCAGCGTGCTTGAGGCACTGAACCGCACCTACATCACCACCGCCCGTGGCAAGGGGCTGCCTGAACGAGCCGTCGTGTGGCAGCACGCCCTGCCCAATGCCCTGGTTCCCGCCGTCACCATGATCGGCCTTCAGCTTGGCGCTCTCCTCAGCGGCGCGCTCATCCTGGAGACCATCTTTGGTCTGCCTGGCATCGGCCGCGGCCTCGTTCACGCCGCCCTCGCCCGTGACTACCCCGTCATCCAGAGCCTGGCCACCCTTCTCGTGCTCCTCTCCCTGCTGGTCAACCTGCTTGTGGACACCATCAACCGGCTTATAGATCCCCGTGCGTCCTGAAATGAGACAGAGTAATCGAAGCGACTCAGACCCCGCGCAATCTAGCGCCCGCCTGCCGACCAGGGCGGCCATTGGCGTCTGGCGCTTTGCGAGGGCGCGGCCTGTGGCATTCGTCGCTTTGATTGTCCTGGCCGCCATCGTGACGATGGCGCTCCTGGCTGACCTGATCGCGTCCCACAACCCCGTTGCGCAGGACGTGGCCCGACGCCTGCGGCCGCCGGGGCCCGACGCCTTCTTCGGCACCGACGGCTTTGGGCGCGACGTCTTCAGCCGCGTGGTACACGGCTCCCGGGCGTCCCTCTACGTGGGGCTGCTGTCGGTGGGCATAGCGTCGGTGGCCGGGGTAGGACTGGGCACGCTGTCGGCCTACTGGGGCAACCCCTTCGACCTGGTAGTCCAGAGGGCCGTCGACACCCTGCTGGGCTTCCCGCTGCTGGTCCTGGCCATCGTCATGGTCGTGGCCCTGGGGCCGTCGGCCAACTCCGTGGTCGTGGCCCTGGCCGTGGCAATGACGCCCCAGATAACCCGCCTCTCCAGGGCCGGCGCGCTGCAGGTCAGGGAGGAACTGTACATGGACGCGGCGATGGTCATAGGCGCGCCGGCGCGCCGGATCATTCTGCGACACCTGCTGCCCAACAGCTTCCCGCCGGTGCTGGCGCAGGTCACGGGCTACTTTGGGGCCGCCGTCGTCGCCGAGACCGCCCTGAGCTTCCTGGGCCTGGGCGTGCCGCCGCCCTTCCCGTCATGGGGCCGGATGCTGGAGGAGGGGTCGCGCCAGTACTTTGAGGCCGCGCCCTGGGCCACCATATTCCCCGGCCTGCTGCTGACCCTCACGGTGCTAAGCTCCGCCCTCCTCGGCGACGCCCTCCGCGACCGACTGGATCCGCGTAGTCGCAATGCTAATGCAGCATAGTGCCATAACAAATTGCCATGAACATCAGAGCCATTTCTTGCACACAATTCATGCTAGTCTTTACTATGGGCTAAGGCCAAAGAGATTAGCTGGAACACCGTACGGGCTGAAATTGCTATAGCGATGTGGGAATATCGAATGAAGTGTAAGGACAGCAGCAATGACAACACATAACAGTATATGCCCTATCTGGGGTAAAGACTTTGAAGCACAGGTTACGATGATCGTACAGACAAACACGATTTACGTCGGGGATTCTCCTCGCACTGGAGGTGGATACCAAGTGAATTATGGCTTGCAATTGGGTCTAGTTTCGAGTTTGTCAGACAAGGAGAAGGCCAGGCTCACTACATGGCTTGTGGATCAACGGCTTCATGGCAACGCAAACCCAGACGTGACGAGAGAAGTTATTGAACTGGCAAGGAACAAACTCCCTCTGCCGGTAGATGAGCGTGCGCAGAGATTATTGAGATATTTGGCTAGTAGTACGACTACAGTTGCGCAACCCGTCAACTTAGACCCCGTTTCCACTCAAGATTTTTCCAACTGGCCGTTCCTACGCTCCTTAGCTTGGTCGGAATCCTCAAGGTCTCCCGGATATACCGAGGTGGACGAATTACTTTACTTGATAGACTATCTGATAAAGAGGGAATGGGTTGAGCTACTTCCGCCAGGAAATAGGTACTCTTGTCTAGTTACTGTAGACGGCCATCGACAAGTCGCAGAATCAGAAACCAACGTAGACTCTTCCCAAGCGTTTGTGGCCATGTGGTTCGACCCGAAAATGGACGAAGCCTACAACCAAGGCATCGAGCCAGCAATTGAGGGCACAGGCTACAAACCTGAACGGATTGACCGCAGACCTGATGTGAACAAGATTGACGACGCAATCATAGCGGGAATACGACGGTCCAGATTTCTGGTGGCCGACTTTACCCAGGGTGACGATGGAGCAAGAGGCGGAGTCTATTTTGAAGCCGGACTCGCATTTGGGCTGGACATTCCAGTGATCTACACTTGCCGAAGGGACATGGTGGATAAACTGGCATTCGACACCAGGCAGTACAACCACATTCTCTGGGATACTCCGGAAGAACTCCGAGTTGAGCTTAAGAACCGCATTGAAGCGAGGATTGGAAGAGGGCCCCTCAACCCATGACCGCCACCCTCCTCTCCTGTGCCGCCGCGAGATCGGCCTGCTTACCGTGTCATGAAGCCGGCCCCACAAGCTGTTCAATAGCGCTGGTGTCAGTGGAGGCGCGGGCCACGTCCAGGTCGTACATACGCTGGAGGTTCAGCCAGAACTCCGGCGTCATTCCCAGTGCCTGACCGATGCGCAGCGCCGTGTCCGCCGTGATGGACCTCCGGCAGTGAACAATGTCGTTGATTCGTATTGGAGGCACACCTATCGCCTTCGCCAGGCGGTATCTGCTGATGCCAAGCTCTTCCAGAATCTCCCCCAGATGTTCGCCCGGGTGGATTGGTGCAGTCGTGTTCATTTCTCATCTCCTCAGTGGTAGTCTACCACACGCCCTGCTCTCCAACGTCGTTTGACGCCGCCAAGAGATATAGTCTATCGTGGATTACTACAACTCCGCAGGAGGAACCATGCCCCCTCAGGACCACAACCCCCGTCGCGCCTGGACCGTCACCGAGGCCAAGGCGCGGCTGTCTGAGATCCTGCGCCTTGCCGAAGAAGAGGGACCGCAGCGCATTGGCGCGCGGAAGCCCTTTGTGGTGATAACCGAGAAGCTGTGGCAAGAGCGCGCAAAGCCGCCCAAGCCCTTGGGCCGGTGGCTGGTGGAGAACGCGCCACGCGGCACTAACCTTGACATACCGCTAGACAGGCGGTCGGAGAGGGACGCCCTTCGTTCAGGAGGACGCTGATTGACCGGCGTCCTTGATATGGGCGATGCGCTGATCGCGGGAATTGCCAGGGCCAACAGGCTGGTACTGGCTACCCGCAACATCGCCGACTTCCAGGCTATTGACGTGGAGGTAGTCAACCCCTGGACCGCCCCATGACCGCCCTCCTCTCCCGCGCCGCCGTCTGGGCTGAGCCCCTTGCGCCCTGGTGCGGCGTCGCCGCCAGCATCACCCTGGCGGGCGTCGACCTGCTGCTGGCCATCGTCACCCCCGAGTACGACGCCATAAGCGAGACCATCAGCGAGATGCACAGCGTGGACATGGCCTACTCCACCATCGCCCGCCTGAGCCTGCTGGCCTACTGCGCGCTGGCCGTCCCCTTCACGCTGCGGGTCTCCCTCATGCCGGAGCTGAGCGGCCCCTGGGTGCGGCGCATGGCCTTTGGCCTGTGGCTGCACATCGTCATGGGCGTCATAGCCGCCGCGTTCCAGGCGGACTCCGAATGGGAGGTGCTCTTTGGCCTCACGGCCAACGACATCCACGACGGCTCCGGCCACGTCTTCTACGTTGCAGGCATACTGGGGGTTGTGGGAGCGATCATGTCGATGGAGGACACGCCGTCGACCAAGCGCCTCTACACCGTCTCCGTGGCCGCGGCCACCGTCATGTGCTGCGTCGGCCTCATATTCGTGACCCGCGTCGCCGACCAGTACTCCGGCGTGGAAGAGCGCATCGGTTTCGCCGCGTACCTGCTGTGGCTGGCGATAATGTCGCTGCGAATCCGTGCGGCCCGCCTACGGACGGCGCTATGAATCGATCACAACCCGGCCGCCTGTATCCGACGCGCGCTGCAGGGCGTCCAGTGTGTGATGCCGGCGGGCCGCCTCACGGAAGTCCGGGTGCGCATCGACGTCGTCACCCCGGATAGCCTCCGCAAAGCGGCGGAACATCTGCGCCATGTTCACCGCCACGCCCTCCGGCACCTCCGGCGGCGCCCATCGCAGCGCGTCCGGCGGGCTGATAACCTCCATCGCCTGGTCGCTCCCCCTTGCGCCCCGCAGCGCCGGGTCCACCATCTCAACCATCTGGCTGGACGTTGCAACCAGCGTCCCCTCCGTGCCGTACGCCTCCATGCGGAAGGCCGTGCCGTGCCAAGGCACGCTTGCCACGTGTGCAGAGACGACCGCGCCGTCGACTGTGCGGCCAAAGAGCGACACGTTGTCGGGCGAAGTGACGTCCACTGTGCGGTCGGTGTCTGCCACCGGCAGCTGAGGCATACGGGTCGTGACCTCGGCGGAAATCTCGGTGAGCTCGCCCAGGCACCAGAGGAACACGTCCAGGGCGTGGCCGGTGGCGATGCTCAGGGTGTGCGCGCCCGCCTCTCTCTGAGTGCTCCAGACAGCGCCCTCAGGCCGAGGACGGCCAAGGCCGGGCAGGAACATGGTCATGTTGGCCGACATCAGCCTGCCCAGGTATCCCTCCAGCGCCAGGTTGCGAAGATGCTGGAAGCTGGGGGCGTATCGGGACTGGAGGCCGACCATTGTGCGCACGCCCCTGGCCTCTGCCAGGGACGCCATTTCGTCGGCCTGCGCGGAGTTTGCGCCCAGGGGCCACTCGCAGAAGACGTGCTTGCCCGCCTCCAGCGCCGCCATCGCCACCTCGTAGTGGGACGGGGCGCGTACGCATACGTCCACCACGTCGATACCCGGGTCGGCGACCAGCTCGCGGTAGTCCCAGTAGGCCTTGCGCGCGCCGTACGCCTTCGCCGACTCCTCGGCGGTCTCCTGACGGGTGGTGCAGACGGCCGCCAGGTCGTACTCCGGCAGGTTCAGGAACGCGGGGAGGTGCGCCCTCATGCCCCAGCCGTAGGTGGCGCTGGCCCCTACTATCCCCAGGGTGATTTTGCTATCAGCCATGTTCGCCTCCATGTTTGTGTGTGAGTGATGCGCTCTAGTATAAGCCATGTGCAGGTCGCAATGGCAACGCAGAAATGGCCTCCTCCTGTCAGCGGGTTTTGACACAGGGTGTAGGATAACTAAAGTGGAAAGCGATTCTACAGCTTTGTTCCGTAGGATAGCCTCAAGACCACTTATACCAACCCTTATTCCCTGGATGAAACTTTGAAACGCGAGGGCGGACATTGAACCTGCGGTTGAAATCGCCCAACCAGGTCTTCTACGGCTGGTGGCTGGTTAGCATCACCCTCTTTACCCTGACGGCAATCATCACCCCCATCTTTCAGGGCCTTGGCTTCTTCTTTGTGGCCCTGGAGCGTCACTTCGGGTGGAGCCGGGCCATCCTCTCAGTACCATTTTCGCTGAGCCGCGTGGAGGGCGCCATCCTGGGGCCTATTGAGGGGTATCTCGTCGACCGCTTTGGAAGCCGTCTAATGATCCTAATCGGGCTTGTGATACTTGGCGCCGGGTTCGTTGGCTTCAGCATGGTGGAGGGGGTGCTGGGTTACTACGTCACCTTCCTTGTGATATTCGCAGGAGCGGGCCTGGGCGGTTTTATTCCCCTAATCGCGGCCATAAACAACTGGTTCCACCGGCACCGCACCAAGGCCATGGCCATAGGCATGATAGGCATCAACCTGGGCGCCCTTCTTGCGCCCTTCATCGGGCGCGCCATGGACCTGTACGGCTGGAGGACTCTTGCCCTCTGGCTTGGCATAGGCGTGTGGCTGTTCGCTGTCCCGATAGCCCTCTCGGTTCGCAACCGGCCCGAGGACTACGGCCAGCGTCCTGACGGCGATACCGTCGCCTACACAAGAGAGGACCTGATAGATTCCGAACCGGACGACGAGGCGGACTTCACGGTGCGGGAAGCTGTGCGGACCGTGGCCTTCTGGGGCATTACGGCGGCTCACGGGTTCTCAGCCATTGCATCCGTAACGATTGCTGTTCACATCGTTCCCGCCATGACCGACATAGGCATGTCTCTGCCACAGGCGGGGACCGTTGTGCTCACCTATGGCGTCGCGGGCGGCATCGCCCAGCTTGCGGCAGGCTTCATGGGCGACCGTCTGCCAAAGCAGCCGCTGATAGCCATATTTGTGGCTATTCAGGGAATGGGAATGTTGGTTGCGGCGACCGTCATGACGTTCACGGGCGCGTACATATTCGCCGTGCTCTACGGAATCGGCCTTGGGGCGCGTGTGCCCCTGCTCACCGCGATACGAGGAGACTTCTTCGGAAGAAGAAGCTTCGCCACCATAATGGGGGTCTCGCAGGTGCCCATGAACATTGCGATGGTGGGCGCGCCCATAGCGGCGGGCTATCTGTTCGACACACTGGGCAACTACACGATTGCCTTCCTGGCGCTGGCGATGTTCAACTTCCTGGGCGCAGGCATGATCCTGATATCCAGAAAGCCGGCGCTGCCGGAGCGTAGCCGGAGGTAAGTCTAACGGTAGCGCTTACAATGCCCAGGGCAATTCGCGCCATTGAAAAACGCTCCACGTCTCAAGTAGGATATGAGACATGAGCGGAGGAACGTCTATTACAGTCCGGGCAACGCACCCTGATTCACCTGGAACTGCTCCTATGATTTACCTTGAGTTTGGTGGGGACCACTATCTAATTGAACTGGGTGATGCTGTTGGACTCATTGAAACCCTCGAGAAGGGAATACAAGACTCGCCCGAATATCCTCCGGGAGTCATACTCCGATTCAGTACGGCTACATACGGAATAGGTGTAGACGGAGCTCGTAGACTAATTGATGCCCTTGAAAAGGAAATCCAAGAGGCTAAGGGCTACCGGACGCTCGACAAGAGCTAGGAAACGTTGGAACAACCCCAAAGAATGATTTAGCGAGTGAGACGCGAAGGTGGCAGATATAGAGCAAAGCGTCAGCTATATTGAGGGTAAGATTGACGCTCTAGCCACGAAGTCTGACCTTGCCGACCTCAAAGCTGAACTGCGAGGCGACCTGCTCCGTGTCGCCATTGGCTTCGCCGGCCTGCACCTGATTGGGCTTGGCGCAGTTGCCGCCATTATGCAGTTCCTGGGCTAGGGACGCAACTGGGAAATTTGAAAGCTGTTGGGTGTGCCACAACCAATTCAGGTAGATTTTTGGGGCACCCACGACTCTGGCAGCCACTGCTTCAGAGATGCGCATTCCCCCTCATCAGGTTCATACCCACCGTTTAGCCACTGGTCGCCTGGATATTCGCATCTCCAATACCTGCTGAGAGCGTCTTCTCTCCACCTACCCATAGGATTGACTTCCCGAATGTCTTGAAACAAGGCTAGAGCCTCCAAATCACTTTGACATTTCCATTGACCACTTTCGAGATTGTATATCAAGTTGCCGATATTGTAGATCTGATCATCAGTCATATACCGCGCAGGCAAGTCAAGTAAGAACTCCACGCCTTCCCGCGACTTCTCTATCTCCTCGGCGGTGCCTCTGTACTCTATTGTTTCTTTCAAGCTATCGGCGCAAGTTTTGCTTATATTGAAGTCAAGGCGCAACTCTGGCCAAATGTCAGCGGAATCGCCAGGTGGGCCTTGCGGCCCAGGCGGGCCCTGTGGGCCGGGGGCGCCTGGCTCACCTTGGGTGCCAGTGGCTCCCCGCGGACCGACCGCGCCCTGCGAACCCGAGTCTGCACCGCACGCCACGATGAACAGCATCAGAAGAATAACTAATGGTATCTTTCTTCTCATTTTTCGCTCCTTTGAGAAAACCTTGTGGGGATTTCCTAAATTCCCCCGGTGTGCCTAACGTTGGCCTTATCGGCTCCTTCTAGTTACAGGGTGACAAATCTACACTCGCCAAGACATTCCGAGCCTCATTTACACTGTCTTGCACATCGCTGAGGACAGACTCCGTAAAGTCGATGAGCTCCCTCAGCGGCGTTGTCACTATGTCAATAAAGGTCCGGGTAGCATCGTCTACAATATCACCTGCCCTATCGAGAAGACCACCAAGCCCCGTCCTGGCCTCTGTAGTCTGCTCTGGTGTAGAAGTAGTCAAGAAGCTCTCAGCTTTGGTTAGCCAATCTTGAAGTTGGGTTATGAGAATGTCACCTGTCTCCAACACTGCTTGGGCTGAACTTACGACAAAGCACACTTCTTCCCACGGAATCAACGATTCAATGATGATGGCAACCACCGCAGCGGCTAGTGCTACACCAACCAATACGCCTAGGCCGAACAAGAGCAACTTGAGCATTGCAGCCTCCTCATTCCTCTTACTTGTCTTTTCTTATTCCAGATATGGCAGATCCACACTTCACACCAGTCTATGTTTGTGCGGATGGGGAGCAAATATCAGGTAGAAGGTTCCCGGTTCATCCGGCAACGAGTCGCTGCCGTTGTAGGCTATGCCGTCAAAACCATCGGAATAGTCACCCCGAAGGTGCACCGTGGCAATCCTCCCGGATGGGGCTACAAATAGCATAGCTCCCTCAAGAAAAGTGTAACTCATCAACTCTCCCATGGAGTTCGCGCCTATCCACTTTACGCGCACGTCGAAGTCTACTCTGCGTTTGCCATAGCCGTAAGGAGCTGTAGTCTCATGGAAACGGGCGGTGACTTCCCAATCGTCTATTGTGCCAGTGCCGCCGTCTGCCACAAATACAACAGGCCGATTGTCATATTTGGTCAATACTGGAGGAGCGTCTGACTTTCCCGTCCATACAACGGATGAAGGCACATCATCGGGACTCCGTCCAACCTGAACTCCCAAGACAAAAGCCGCGCCTACGACCACCAAAACTAGTCCTATACCAACGATGGCCTTAATGGCAACTCCTTTCCTCCCCCACGTGGCGGAGGATTGCCAGAAGAAGATGGTGGTGCCGAAGGGGAGATTTGAACTCCCACGCCCGCAAGGGGCACTGCGCCCTGAATGTAGCGCTTCTGCCGTTCCGCCACTTCGGCGTGATCCTGTGCAACTTAGCGAGATGCCCACAATTCAAAGAAACTCTCCGCTGTTAGCGTACACTCAACCAACTCGTCAAGCTCCCTGTTGGTCAGTTTCAAACGCTGTGCCGTATCGGCAACAATAAAGTCCGGCACACGGCCGCGACTTGAGTGAGAGAACTTCGCAATCCGATGGTCGGCCCCATCGATAGTTAACCAGTAAAACACGTGATGGGAGCGTCTGTCCTCAACCGCTCCCAGTTTGCTGCTCAAGCATCTTTACAGGGGCCGGAAGTCCACGCTATGGCGCAGCCCGGCGTCGGATTAGCCGGCGTAGTTCCGCCAGGTCGTTTGCCTCCGCCTCTGCCAGCCTCTCCTCGCGGGCTTCCAGAGACTCGTAGTAGTCGCTCAGAGACGTCAGGAGGTCCTCTATGGCCTCCTCAAACGTCTTTCCCACGCCGTACTCCCGTACAGGCAGGCTGGTAGTTGCCAGCGCTTCTTCCTGAGAATGATGCAACTCTACGTCGAGATCATTGAGCAGTTCCCAAGAGGGGCTGCCCCACGAGCGCTTGGCTGGAATCAGGTGGGCTTCCCCTGAACTGGTTGCGACCGTAGAAGAATCACTGTGAGATTTAATCGGCTCAGCCATCTCAGTCTCTCCCGTTGTTTCTTACATCATGCAACATTGCTTGTCAACGCTGCAATGGCGTTCGCATTGCCCTGCCCTCGCCATGCCCTAAGACATACGCCAGGAGAAGTTAATGGTGCCGAAGGGGAGATTTGAACTCCCACGCCCGCAAGGGGCACTGCGCCCTGAACGCAGCGCGTCTGCCGTTCCGCCACTTCGGCGTGATCCCGTCAAGGACCCGTTGGATGAGCCTGCTATGGTGGGCGATAGAGGACTTGAACCTCTGACCTCTTGCGTGTGAAGCAAGCGCTCTAACCAGCTGAGCTAACCGCCCGGAAGCATGGCCATCCGAAACTCTATTATAGACACTCCGCCTCAATCCTTCAATGGCGAAGGTCTATGCAAGCGGGGCAAAAGCCAAAGGGCCTGCCCACCGGCAAGCCCTCCGAGCGTTTGAGCCTTCAGCCCATCTCTTGATTCTGGTGGCAACGGCGGGATTCGAACCTGCGACCTAGCGCTTATGAAGCGCCCGCTCTGCCGCTGAGCTACGTTGCCCTTCTTTAGTGCAGGGATGATATATCACGACTACGCGCGTGTCAATTGCAGCAGGGAGTCCACGCCCTTTCGCATCGTCACTCCCGAGAAGTCGGGAGTCCAAACCCCACGCCACCTGGATTCCTGCCTGCGCAGGAATGGTCAGAGGCTGCCCTACCCTCGCAGCTGCGCCCCCACCTCCCGCTCAAGGCCCGCCAGGATGTCAGCCTGGGCCTTGTCCACCTCGTCGCCAGAGAGGGTACGTTCGGTGTGCTGGAGCAGCACGCGGTAGGCCAGGGACCTCTTGCCCGGCGGCACGCCTTCGCCCTCGTATACGTCGAATAGGGTGGCCTGGGCCACAAGCCGGTGCCTCTCGATGATGCGCTGCACCGAGGCGGCGGCCACGTCCCGGTCCAGGACCACGGCCAGGTCGCGGTATGCGCCGGGGTAGCGCGCCAGGGGCGTGAAGCGTGTGGTCTCCTGTGGCATAGCCTCAATGAGCGCCGCCAGGTCAACCTCAAACAGCGCAACGGGCGAGACGTCGATCTCAAACCGCTCCAGGACTGTGGCGTGCACCTCCCCCACTACTCCCACCTGGGTCTGCCCCGACTCTATGGCGGCGCACCGGCCCGACATGAACAGCGAGTCTTCGGCAGGCCGGAATGCAGCATCGACCCCAAGCCGTCCCAGGAAGGTCTCCAGTATGCCCTTGGCGTCGAGGAAGTCCATCTGCTCCTCACCGCCAAGCCAGCCCTCCGCCGAGCGCGGGCCGGTCACAACGCCCACCAGAGTTTCCCGCTCCAGGGGCAGGTCGGCGGGACGCGCTATGTACACTCTGCCAACCTCGAACAGCCTTATGCCTTCCCGGCTGTTCCGCTGGTTGTAGGCAAGCGTGGAGAGAATGCTGCTGCGAAGGGTTGGCCGCAGGCGCTCAAGCTCCCCGCTCATGGGGTTAGCCAATCTAAGGGATTGGCTGATCCCCTCCGGCTGCGTCCTCTCCAGGGCCGCCGCGCTGGTCAGGGAGTAGGAAATGGTCTCCTGCATCCCGCACTCCGCCAGAATGTCCTTCACCCGCTCCCGCGCCTCCCGCTCCGGCTGGGCAACGCGGTGGGGAATGGGGGTGGACAGCATGGTCACGGGAAGCTCGTCGTAGCCCACGATGCGGGCGACCTCTTCGACGAGGTCGTCCTCCTGGACGATGTCGCTGCGCCAGTACGGGACGGTGACCTGCATGGCCTCCCCGGACTCGACGGCGACTGCGAAGCCCAGCGACTCCAGGATGTCCTTCACCCTGTCGGCGGGCAGATCTATGCCCAGCACCTTCTTGAGCCGGGCCAGCGTAAAGCGAAGCGCGGGCCTCTCGACCGGCTGCGGGTAGGCGTCCCGGATGCCCTTGCACGCCCTGCCTCCTGCCACCTGGAGCACCAGCTGGGTGGCCCGTCGCAGCGCCACCTCTGCAAGCTCCGGCTGCAGGCCCTTGTCGAACCGTGAAGACGACTCGCTGCGCAGCCTCAGGGCTTGGGACGTGCGCCGCGTGTTTATCGGATCAAAGTTGGCAGACTCCAGCAGGACGGTCGTTGTGTCGTCGGTCATCTCGGTGTTGAGGCCGCCCATGATGCCGGCCAGGGCCACGGAGCGGTGAGCGTCCGCTATGACCAGCATGGGCGGTCTCAGAGTGTGGTCCGCTTCGTCCAGAGTGACAAAGGCCTCCTGCTCACGGGCGGGCCGCACGATGATCCTGGCCTCGCCGATGGTGGCGTAGTTGAAGGCGTGGAGCGGCTGGCCGTACTCCAGCATCACGTAGTTGGTCACGTCCACCACGTTGTTTATGGGGCGCTGGCCCGCCTTGATGAGCCTGTCCTGCATCCACTGGGGCGAAGGGCCGACCCTGATCCCCTGCACGACGCTGGCTGTATACCTGGGACACAGCGACGGGTCGACTATTTCCACTTCCACCAGGCCCTCTACGGGCTCGCCCTCCTCTGCATAGGAGAGGTCAGGCTCCTTGACGACCGCTCCTGTGAGGGCCGCCACCTCTCTAGCGACGCCCAGCACCGAGAGGCAGTCCGGCCGGTTGGGGGTGACGTCCAGGTCCAAGACCACGTCGCCCATGTACTCCTGGAGCGGTGTGCCAACAGGCGCGTCGTCCGGCAGCACCACAATGCCGTCGTGGTCGTCGCCAAGGGCAAGCTCCCGCTCCGAGCACACCATGCCCGCAGACTCCACGCCGCGAATCCGGGCCGCCTTCAGCGTCTCCGTCTCACCCGTCCTGGCGTCGACCAGCCGCGCGCCCACCTTGGCAAAGGGCACCTTCTGCCCTGCCGCGACGTTGGGCGCGCCGCAGACCACGGTCATCTCCTCGTCTCCCAGGCTGACGGTGGCCAGCCGCAGGCGGTCGGCGTTGGGATGCGGGTCAACGCTGGTCACGTGCCCTACAAAGACGTTCTCCCAAGAGCCGCCCACAACGTCGATGCTGCCCACCTCCGTGCCGGCCATGGTCAGCCGGTGGGCCAGCTCCTCCGGCGGCAGGTCAATGTCTACGTACTCTCTAAGCCAGGACAGTGGTACTTTCATGGTGTTGGCTCCGAAGATGAAGCTAAGGTTTAATCAGGCGGAGTAATCCACTCGATTTCTTCCGGGTAGAGAACGCGCTCGTCTCCATCGTCAAATGCTATTGCAACGTTGCCGTCCTCAGTGAACCACATTACGCGGCCGCCGTCACCTGTATGAGTCTGAACAGGCCGGGCGGAATAGCCTCTGGCGCACCAACCCTCCAACTCGGACGGATCCTTTGGGGCATCCGGCTCAGGTTTGATGCAGCGTATCATCCTTACTCGCAGGCCCTCGCCTCTACGAGAATGGAAGTATTCAACGACCATCGATTTGATCTCTTTTACTTAGGGAGTTATACCCTTAACTTCACAATGGGGTGAAACGTAAGAGTCTATCTTGACGTTAAGAATCGCTCTAACTTATCTATCAGATGCTCAACCTGTGTAAGATGAAGAGCGACACTCGCCTGTGCCATAGTCCCTTCATAGAAATTGCTGTGCAGGGCATTCGCACTTCCATATAGCAGTACATAGCCTTCATCGGATGCTCTAGCGTCTAACCTGTCTATGGTTTGCTGCAGCGAGTTGTGGTGCTTGTGCTCCCAGCCTCTAACTTCAGCCACAGCTTTGATAGCTTGCGCCGCCGCGCCCCAGCCCTTCTCCGACGCCTGATAGAGGTTGCCTTCCGCTAAGAACTTCTTGGCTTCCTCCAGAAAGACTTTGCTTTGCTTTCTGTATGTATCTTCCATTGCCATTTTAGTCATCTTCCTCCACATCGACTCTTCGAGGTCTTCTACTACTCGCTTGAACCTCTTGCGCCCCTCGCAGGCCCTCGCCTCTGGAGGAATACAAGCTATTAACTACCTATTACTCTCGCCAGCATTCCGCGCATTGGCTGAAGCGTGCGGTTGAACGGGTTCAGGACAAGTCCGAGAATCTCCAGGGTTATCACTCCAAGCAGCCCGTCGTCGCCGGGCTCTCCCAGTATAACCGGGGTGTGGTTCTCACCCTGTTCAAGAGCCATCCAGCAACTTGATATGCGGCGCACCATCTGCGTGCCATCGGCCAGCGAGAAGACCATCTCCCGCGTCGGTTCAAGCTCAATGGCCTTCCAGACGTCCTCCGGAAGCAGGGAGTATGAGGCCCCGCTGTCAACCATCAGGCGCACCGGCGCCCGCTTTCCCGTAGGCCCCGTCGCCTCAGCGTCCACGTATGTTATGCCCATGCCCGCCGCCTTTCAGAACTGCCGCAGGAAGCGCAGGTCGTTGCTGTAGAAGAGGCGAATGTCGTCGATTCCGTACTTGAGCATGGCGATGCGCTCCGGCCCCATGCCAAAGGCAAAGCCCGTGTACTTTGAGGAGTCGTAGCCCACGCCCTCCAGCACCTTGGGGTTGACCATGCCCGCGCCCAGTATCTCTATCCAGCCGGAGCCGCGGCACACGTTGCAGCCGCTGCCCCTGCCCTTGCACACAAAGCAGTCTATCGACATCTCCGCACCCGGCTCCACAAATGGGAAGTAGTCCACGCGGAACCGCACCTTGCGCTCACTGCCGAAGACCAGACGGGCAAACTCGTACAGGGTCCCCTTCATGTCGGCGAAGGTGATGCCGTCGTCCACGGCCAGGCCCTCAATCTGGTAGAAGTGCCACTCGTGGGTGGCGTCCGTCGCCTCGTACCGGTAGCACTTGCCGGGCACCACCACCCTTATCGGCGGCTGGCCGGCCTCCATCGTGCGTATCTGCATGGGCGAGGTGTGGGTGCGCAGCAGCATGGGTCGCTCGCCATTCTCGTCCTGGTAGTCAATCCACAGCGTGTCCCACATGTCCCTCGCGGGGTGGTCTCTGGGGATGTTGAGCATCTCAAAGTTGTAGCGGTCCCACTCCACCTCCGGGCCCTCCACCACCTGGAAGCCCATCGAAACGAAGGCGTCGCAGATCTCCCGCACCATCTGAGTCGTGGGATGGAGGCGTCCGACCGGCAGCGTCCGGCCCGGCAGCGTGACATCGATGCGACCCTGCTCGGCGAGGGCCTCCAGCTGGGCGACCTTCACCGCGTCCTCCGCGCCGGCCAGTCGCTCCTCAAGGACGGCCTTCACCTTGTTGGCCGCCGCGCCTACCGTCCGACGCTCCTCCGGCTCTATGGAGGCCAGGCCACGGAGGACCTGGGTAAGCTCTCCCCTGCGCCCAAGGAAGGCCACGCGCCACTGCTCCAGCGCCTCCGAAGTCGCGGACTCATCCAGCTCCTTCAGGGCCCTGGCTTGCAGCTCATCCAGATTCCTCAGCAGTGCGTCTGTGGTCATAGCGCGGGTTCTCAGCCAGGCTGAGCGGTAACATTATAGGTAGGGCGATTTGGTCGGTCAAGGAGACGCGGATTGCGCAGGGCCGCCATCGATATCCGAGAGTCGCCCCTCGCGGCCCCTTGCATAACGCGCGCGATGTGGTATACTCACGTCGCTGGGCTGAGGCGATGTCGCCTCGCACAGCATTAACAACTCAAGAGTACGGCGTGGGCGCCCGCAAGGGCCTAACAGAGGAAGCCGGTGAGAGGCCGGCGCTGTCCCGCAACTGTATGCCGGAGAACCCGGGAATCCGGCGAGCCAGGTCCACTACCCCCGCCAGTGTCGCACGGCCTTCGAGGAAAGGCGCAGGCATAAGCCGATGCTCTGACCTACCTGCCCTCCGTTGGCAGGTTTTTTGTTGCCATCAACCTGCTCCTCCCCCGGCTCGTGCGCCGCTCTTGGAAACATATCGAGAGGAGGCAACACATGAGCTACATGGTAGGAGCATCGTATCGGGAGAGAAGGCAATGGGCCGGCGTACCCGTCCAGGCCCTTGGACGGGAGCTTGTCCTGCCCGCCGCCTTCATTCTGGCCATCCTGGCCTCCAACTTCGCCCTGGCGTCCCAGCCAAACGTCAAGCTCTTCGACCTGCTGGTGTTCACAGCCGGGTTCACCCTGGGCTTCCGGCGCGGCGCGCTGGTGGCGGTGGGCGCGTGGCTGGTCTACGGGACGTTCAACCCCTGGGGCGCGGCAACACCGCTGCTACTGGCAACGCTGATGATGTCCGAGTGCGTATACGCGCTTGCAGGCGCTGGTATGCGCTTGCTGGTGGGTCCGGGGAAACTGCGAGTCCTACCGGGCCGATGGAGCCTGCTGCTGGCCGCCGCGGCCCTGGTCGCCACCCTGGCCTACGACGTGGTGACCAACGTGTACACGGGCATCGTCTGGGCGCAGATGACCGGCGGCCTGGAGTACAAGCGATGGATTCTGACCGCCCTCTTCAACCCGGGCGCTCTGCTCTTCTCAGCCTGGCACGTCGGCAGCAACATCGTTTTCTTTGCGCTGCTCGGGACCGCCATGATCAAGGGCGCGGAGAGAGCAAAGAAGGCTCTGGGCTGGGAGGCGTAAGTCGATGAAAATACGCTGGCTATCCACCCTCCTTCTGTCAGCAGTTTTCCTCGCGTCCGCCGTCATAGCGGGGTGCGGAGCGGTCGATGTAGAGGTCGGTGAGGCCACGCCGACGGCGACGCCCCTGCCGACCATCCAGGTCAGCCTGCTGATCCACGTCAGCGAGGACGACGTGCGGTGGTTCCGGGACTTCGAGGTTCTGAAGGGAACCAACGCCTACGAGCTTACGGAGCAGGTGACGGAAGGCAACCTGGAGTCGACCCACTACGCCTCCTTCTTTTCCCACTTCGTGGAGTCCATTGTGGGCGTGCCCAGTGAAGGCTCCAACTTCTGGCTCATTTTCCAGTGGAACGCCCCTGCGGAGCAGTGGGAGCCCCTCCCCGTGGGAGCAGACCTGTTCTCACTGAAGGACGGCCACGTGCTGGCCTGGGCCTACACGGACACCAGCATCGAACCCCAGCCGGTGCCCTCGGTGACGCCGTAAGTCAGTCACCGTGCGGTTTCGCAAACGGACTCTTGCGTACGCCGCTGCTGCAATTGCAGCAGCGGCGTTTGTCCTGGTGATTGCGCGACCACAAGCACCGGCAACGGGACCTCTTCTCTCAATTGTCGACGGGCCCAGTCTGTACACTCCACCTCCCGACGATAGGGGACGTGAAGCGAGATCCCGCATAGTAGCAACGTTCAGGAACACCTCAGACAGGCTGGTGGAGTCCGCTACAATCTACTGCTACCTACAGAAACGGGAGTCCAACGACGTTGTATCCTGGGCAAGAGACCATGTCAGCGATATCCAACCCGATCCCACGTTCTCATTCGTAGGCCCGACCGGGAGACAGGTGTCGGAAGATGGCGGCCCGTTTGACATCAACTGCGAGTGGCTGGTCTCAATGCCCCAATAGCTCACGCGAGGCTACGGAGTCCGCAGGAGATCCTTCTATTTCCTGCAGCCGGACCAGTATCAGGGACTCTTTTTGAGCTGATGCGGCATCGCCGGATTTTTTACAGGATAGACACATCAGTCCTGAGAGAATAAGCGTAACTTTACAGGCATAAAGGCCAGTGATAGGATGAAGAAGACTTACCCAAGTCAGAGTCGCATAGAGCGAAGGCGTAGAGCGTATTCGCAGGGTGTACCTGTGTCTCCCTGCGGCTCTGCGCTAGATTGCGACGACTTGGGTAAGGTAGTCAACATCCTAGCGTCGCAGGGAGGCTCCTAAATGGGCGAGATAGTATTTCTACTTGTAGTATGGTGGTTGACTTTTGCTGGATTCTCCGGCTACCTAGCGGAGAAGAAAGGCAAGAATTTTGTCTCGTGGATGGTACTAGGATTTCTATTTGGTCCCATAGCATTCCTTGCTGTAGGATTAGTTCCAGCAGAAGTTAACAAAGTAGAGGGATCGGTTTGCCCTCAATGTGGAAGGGACCTTTCAACTAATCATGCGGTAGTATCTTGGCAGGGACAAGCTAATCGACGAATATGTCTAGGTGCTCCTACGGCCCATCAGTTGAATGAGTTGCGTTTAGCCTTGACCGGATTGGAACAGCAAAAGTCTCAAGAGGAATAATGATAAGACGGTAGATAATCCTCTTCCCTATGCCCGCACCCGAGGCCCGCTCAACTGAGAAGTTCAACCAGCCCTCGTGAAGAGTTGCGGCAGTGGAACTATGTAGGATCCCATAGAACTCCAAAGGCGTGTCAAATTAAGGAACTATAGTGGAACCAATCCAACTGTCACAAGTCTGGACTGTAGCGGGTGTTTTGGCTGGGTTCCAAGTCACCGCCTTCGCTTGGCGAATCCAGCGAGAAATAGCCATGGAAGCAGACTGTGAGGAAACTTGGACTACATTGGCAGATGGTTTTATTGCGCTATCTTTTCTTATCCTAGTCGTCGGAGTGTTCGCGGCACCTCTAGCTGGTTCTGCCTCAAAAGAAATGGCAGCTAAAATGTTCGGAGTCGCGGTTATAGTGTTTGCGGCTCACCCTTTCGTAATGGCTGGTCATTACAATCTATACTGTTCTTGGGGTAAGAAGCCGTGTCGCGACCGTGCGACTAACCAAGAATGGGTTGCTGCCGCGATTTCAGCCATTCTCGCGATATCTGGGGCTACGTGGATATTGGGCCTGATCCCTCGGAATTTATAGTTTGGGACAACCTCGTGCAGGACAGCATAATGGCTAGTAACAGAAGGTGGCTTGATTTAACATGGTAGAGGGCCCATCGCCGTACAGCTACTGGGTCATTCCCGGGCGCTTCGCCGCGGGCGAGTACCCCGGCGCGAAAGACCCGGTTGAAGCCGCGCCCAAAGTGGAAGCGCTGCTAAAAGCCGGCGTCAACTACTTCATCGATCTGACGGGGCTGAACGTGCGCGGGGAGCCGGACAACCTGACGTCGTACTGGGATATCGCGCAGAGGCAGGCCCGACGCCTTGGGCTGAGCGTCGGCTGGAAGAGGCATACAATCGTCGACGGCAGCGTTCCGCGCAGCCCTCAGCATATGGCCGGCATCCTGGACGCCATAGACGCCGCCCTTGCCGAGGGCAAGACCATCTACCTGCACTGTCTGGGAGGAGTGGGCCGCACGGGGACCGTGCTCGGCTGCTGGCTTGTGCGCCACGGGCAGACTGGAGACGAGGCCCTGGACCGAATAACGGAACTTTTCCGCGCATCGGGGCTAGGCTCCAAGCACCATCACGGCTCGCCGGAGACCAGAGAGCAGAGAGAGTACGTCCGCGGCTGGGCTGAGCCATCGCAAGGGAGGTGACGGGATGAGCGACGTAACCACACGGGACCGCTTCCGGGGCTGCCTGCTGGGCCTGGCCACGGGCGACGCCCTGGGCACGGCGCTGGAGTTCCAGCCACCCGGCACGTTCGAGCCAATAGACGACATGATAGGCCGCGGGCCCTTCGGCCTGCAGCCCGGCCAGTGGACCGACGACACGTCCATGGCCCTGTGCCTTGCCGCAAGCCTGATAGAGTCGGGCGGCTTCGACCCACTGGACCAGATGAAGCGCTACGTACGCTGGTTCAGGGAGGGCTACATGTCCTCCACGGGCGAGTGCTTCGACATCGGGAACACCACCCAGGACGCGCTGTCCTACTTCGAACGCTTCGGCGACCCCTTCGCAGGCTCCACCAACCCCAACGCCGCCGGGAACGGCTCCCTGATGCGCCTGGCCCCGGTGCCCATGCGCTACGCACGCAACCCCTGGGAGGCCATCGACCGCAGCGCCGAGAGCTCACGGACAACCCACGGTGCGACGGAGTGCGTCGACGCCTGCCGCTACTTCGCCGGTCTGCTGGTGGGCGCGCTCAAGGGCGAGGACAAGGAGACGCTGCTGTCGCCGCGCTACTGCCCCGTGGAGGGCCTGTGGGAGAGGAGTCCTCTTGCCCGCAAGATTGATGAGATTGCCGCCGGGTCCTTCAAGCGCAGGGAGCCGCCGGACATAAGGGGTACGGGCTACGTGGTGGACACGCTGGAGGCGGTGCTCTGGGCCTTCCACAACTCCGACGACTTCCGCGAAGGAGCTCTGAAGGTGGTCAACCTGGGTGACGACGCCGACACGACAGGGGCGATCTACGGGCAGATTGCCGGGGCGCACTACGGCGTGGAGGCAATCCCGTCGGAGTGGCGGGAGCGGCTCACGATGGGCGCCGGCATTGAGCTCACCGCCGACAGGCTGTATGAGTACGCAGGGGTGAGGTAGGCTGGCGCCAAACACACGCATTTAGCACTACACTATAGTGTTGGGATTGACTCTATTTTGTTTCTTCTTCGGCCATGTCTGAAAATGCTCCCTTGGCCTCTCGATATGCGTCAGTTAATGCTTCGAGGAAGCCATCTTGCAACTCCCAGAGCGTGGTGTTTTGCCCGATAGTCATATCTGTGATTTTCTCAATACGGTCTTTAGACCTCGGTGCACGACTATCGAGCAGATTACCGTTGAACTTAAGGTATCCCCAGCCTAACTTATTCTTAAGAACATTAACTAACCCGCTGTTGCTATCAGGCAACGTGACGCGAAGAACATTATTGTAAGACCCTGACCTTGTGGAAAGCCGGGCAAGTTTATTTGACTCCAACGACAATGCCCAATTATACAATTGCTCTAACATCTCTTTTGAATCCGCGTTCGCCGCTTCTATAGCTCCTCGGAACGCATCAGCCCCAGAGCTAGTCTCTACTTGGGAAGTCTCTTGCCGTTCAACTTCCCTCTCTCTGTCCCGCAAACGGACCAGGTAGTCCTCCGTCTCTGGAATGGGAATAATCTGGCTTCTTTCAAGAAACAGATCTTGCCCTGTTTTGTAGGGCTGCAACTTCACGCAAGTAATATCCATTTCGAAGCCCTTAAGCCATAAGACGCTAGTAGTCAGTTCTTTGGAAAAGTTGGATGAAACCAGCACAATTCTTGGTTTACCAGTGTCAATACGAATTTCTGCATCTTCCGCTCTCAGATGTTCTCGAATGCGGGATTCGGCATCCTCATTGCTATCTCGTTTGTTGAGATAATCGCGGTGAGCGTCAATCACCTGTTCCACCGTCATGTTGGCTACCATTGCCGCGTATCGGATTGCCTGCAAATCCATGAGACTGTCCTGATCACTTCGCTTAAGTTCGATAACCACCAGCCGTCCTTCTTCATCTAACGCCAGCAGGTCGATACGGCGATAGGATTCTTCCCAGCTCCCGTATTCTTCAGCAAGGATAAACAATCCTTCTTCTAATACGTCGGGACTATCACGCAGCAAACGCTGCATGTCATAACGTTCGTAGAGATTCTCGGCCTCGAAAGTAGTCTCTCTCAGTTGCTCTACTGCTTCTGGCGTAATCTTGTAGACAGACATAACGTCACCTCGCCTGTAGCTCCTCAGGATTGTATCACACATGATTTGCCATCCCCTCCCAGCCATTGACCTAACGCCCCATCCGTCATAATATGGAACTGATAGCCGTAACGATTTCCGTTGCTTCCGAATACCTATGACAGAGCAAAACGCAGAGCATGACTCCCTGAAGCGCACCGCCCTCTTTGAGGAGCACCAGGCCTCCGGCGGGCGCATGGTGCCCTTTGCCGGGTGGGAGATGCCCATCCAGTACACAAGCATCCTCTCGGAGTCCAGGGACGTGCGCGCCAGGGCCGGGATCTTCGACGTGTCCCACATGGGGCGTCTGGAGGTCACCGGCGCAGACTCGCCCGCTTTCTTTCACCGGCTGGTGACGGCGGATGTTGTCAACATGCCCCTGGGCCGCGCCCGCTACACCCTGCTCTGCAACGAGCGGGGCGGAGTCATAGACGACACCATTCTCTACCGCATGGGCGATGAGCGTTTCATCTTCATTGTCAACGCCGCCAACGCGGACACGGACCTGGCGTGGCTCAGGAAATGGCTGGACGAGTGGCGAATGGACGTAACCATCAACGTGCGCACGGAGGAGACGGCCCTGATTGCCCTTCAAGGCCCCAACGCCCAGGACATTCTACAGGCTCTGACCTCCGTTGACCTGTCCGCCGTCAGGCCCTTCCGCGCCGTGGAGGCGCAGGTGTCCGGGGTCGCGGCGGTGGTCTGCCGCACGGGGTACACCGGCGAGGACGGCTTTGAGGTCATCTACCCGGCGGTCGATGCGCCGTCGCTGTGGCGCAGCTTCATCGCAGGCGGTGCGACGCCCTGCGGGCTGGGGGCGCGGGACGTGCTACGGCTGGAGGCGGGGCTGCTGCTTCACGGGTCGGACATGGACGCCACCCTCACGCCCATCGAGGCCGGACTGGACCGCTTCGTGAGCTTCGCCAAGGGCGACTACATCGGCCTGTCGGCGTTGCAAGAGATGCGCGATCGTGGGCCGGAGAGGACTCTGGTCGGCTTCCGCCTGGTCGAAAAGAGCGGGATACCCCGCCACGGCTACGCAATGCTGAGGGGGAGCGAGGCCATCGGCGAGGTCACCAGCGGCGCCCACTCTCCTACCCTTGACATGGGCATTGGTTTAGGCTATGTTGCCATGGAACACTCACAACCCGGGACCGGGATAGCCATAGACATCCGGGGCAGGCAGGCGGAGGCGGAGGTGGCCCCAATTCCTTTCTACACCAGGAAGAGATAATGTATCCGACTGACCGAAAATACTCGCGAGAGCACGAGTGGGCAAAGAGCGAAGACGACGGCAGCGTGCTGGTAGGCATTTCCTACTACGCCCAGGACCACCTGGGAGACATCGTGTTCTTCGACCTTCCCCAGGTTGGCACGGTGCTCAGCCAGATGCAGGAGCTGGGCGAGGTGGAGTCGGTGAAGTCCGTATCACCCATATACTGCCCCATCTCCGGCGAGGTGGTGGAGGTTAACCAGGAGGCGGTGGACAGCCCGGAGGTGGTGAACGAAGACCCCTACGAAAAGGGCTGGCTTGTAAGAGTCAGTCCCGCAAGACCGGCCGAGTTGGACGACCTGATGTCGGCCTCCGAATACGAATTATTCCTGGAGTCACTGGAAGAGTAACCGATGGATCGGGGAAACTCCACCTCCCCCTATATCCCCAACACCGACGCCGACCGGCAGGCCATGCTGCAGGCCGCGGGCGTCGATTCCGTTGAAGCCCTGTTCAGGGACATACCGGAGGGCCACTCCCACCCGTCTCTGGACATCCCCGCGCCTATCTCCGAGTTGGAGCTTCGCAGGGAACTGCAGGCCCTCTCAGACATCAACCTGAACACGGGCAGCACGCCCTCATTCCTGGGAGGCGGCGCTTACCACCACTTCATCCCCGCCGTTGTGGGCCACATCGCCTCAAGGGGCGAGCTTTCGACCTCCTACACGCCCTACCAGCCGGAGGTGGCCCAGGGCACCCTGCAGATCACCTACGAGTTCCAGTCGCTCACCAGCCAGCTGATGGGCATGGAGGTGGCGAACGCGGGCATGTACGACGGCGCAACGGCCCTGGCCGAGGCCGCGCTGATGGCCTGTCGCCTCACAAGCAGGGAGCGGATCGCCGTCCTGGACAGCGTATCGCCCGCGAACATGTCGGTCATCCGGACCTACGTGGACCCCCAGGGGCTGGACGTGTACACCACAAGCCCGGACCGGCTGGACATAAGGGAGGGCACGGCGTGCGTGGTGGTGCAGAACCCCAACTTCTACGGCTACATCGAGGACATGAGCGCCCTGGGCAAGGCGGCCCACGAAGAGGGCGCGCTACTGGTGGTATCCACCGACCCCGTGTTCCTGGGAATGTTCCACTCCCCCGGCGACTACGGAGCGGACATAGCGGTGGCTGAGGGCCAGCCGCTGGGAGTGCCCCTGAGCTACGGCGGCCCCTACGTGGGGCTGTTCACCTGCAGGTCCCAGTACCTGCGGCAGATGCCCGGACGGATTGTTGGCCGCACAGTCGACACCCAGGGAAGGACGGGGTACGTCCTGACTCTCCAGACCCGGGAGCAGCACATCCGCCGGGAGCGGGCCACCTCCAACATCTGCACAAGCGAGGCGCTTGTTGGAACGATGATTGCGGCCTACCTGGCCTGCATGGGGAAGGTGGGCCTCCGGCACATTGCGGAACTCACCTATCACAAGGCCCACTACGCCGCGTCTCTGATAGAGCGTATACCCGGATACAGCCTGCCGCTTAGCGGAACCTTCTTCCAGGAGTTCGTCGCTCAGTGCCCCATTCCCCCATCCGAGGTCAACGCCCGGCTGCTGGAGCGCGGGATTATCGGCGGGCTGGACGTCAGCGACCGCATACCCAACGGCCTGCTGCTGTGCGTCACTGAAATGAACACCAGGGAAGAGATAGAGGCTCTGGCAGAGGCCTTGGGGGAAATCGGTTCGGCCTGAGCCGGAAGAGCGGATGCCAAGTAATAGGATGAAAATATACAGCCCTTCGTCACTCCCGCGCAGGCGGGAGTCCACACCCCGCCCCTTCTGGATTCCTGCCCCGTATCGGGGTACGGGGCATGCTTTCGCAGGAATGACGGTGGGAGTTTGTTCACGCTCTGAAGCCTCGATTCGCATAGCAACTGAGAGGAGTGCATGGAGAGCCTGAACGGTGACCGCCGCCTGCTGATGGACCGGAGCGTGCCGGGAAGAATCGGCGCATCGCTGCCGCCCCTTGATGTGCCGGAGCAGTCTCTGCCATCCTCAGACCTGCTGCGCGGCGAGCTTGAGCTGCCCGAGGTGAGCGAGGGTGAGGTGGTGCGATACTTCACCACCCTGAGCCAGATGAACTTCTCCGTTGACACCAACTACTACCCCCTGGGCAGCTGTACCATGAAGTACAACCCCAAGATCAACGACGAGGCGGCCCGTATGCCCGGGTTCTCCCAGATTCACCCCCTCCAGCCGGAGGAGACGGTGCAGGGCGCGCTGAAGCTGGCCTACCTGCTCCAGAGCTACATCTCGGAGGTAACGGGTATGGAGGCCACCAGCCTGGCGACCCTCGCCGGCGCTCAGGGCGAGCTTGGCGGTATGCTGATGATTCGCGCATACCACCTGTCTCGCGGGGAGGGTCATCGCAAGACCGTCCTGGTCCCGGACAGCGCCCACGGCACAAACCCGGCGTCGGCGGCCATGTGCGGCTTCCGCGTCCAGAGCATTCCCAGGGACAGCAGTGGAAACATGGACATGGACGCCCTGAAAGAGGCGTGCAACTCCGATTTGGTTGGCCTGATGCTCACCCTCCCCAGCACTCTGGGCCTCTTCGACAACAACATCCTTGAGGTGTGCCACACCGTCCACGAAGCCGGCGGCCTTGTGTACGGCGACGGCGCGAACATGAACGCCCTCCTGGGCCATGCGAAGCAGGGCGACCTGGGGTTCGACGTGCTTCACCTCAACCTGCACAAGACCTTCAGCACGCCCCACGGGGGCGGCGGTCCCGGGGCGGGGCCGGTGTCCGCCGGGCCGCGGCTGGCCCCCTTCCTCCCATCGCCCGTCGTGGAACGCTACATAGACGACAACGGCGATGAGAGGTACAGGCTGGGCACGCCGGAGCAGACCGTCGGCAAGACGGCCGCCTTCCACGGCAACTTTGGTGTGCTGGTGAGGGCCTACACCTACATCCGCAGCATGGGCGCTTCCGGCCTCCGGGAGATAAGCGAGAACGCGGTCATAAACGCCAACTACATCCTCAGCCAGCTGAAGGACTACTACCACCTGCCCTTCGACAGGACGTGCATGCACGAGGTGGTCTTCTCCGCCCGCAGGCAGAGGGCCAAGGGCGTGAGCGCGCTGGACATCGCCAAGCGCCTAATCGACCACGGCATTCACCCGCCCACGATGTACTTCCCGCTGGTGGTGGAGGAGGCGCTGATGATAGAGCCTACGGAGTCCGAGAGCAAGGAGACGCTGGAGCGCTTCATACAGGTGATGAAGGACATTGCCCGGGAGGTGGACGAAGAGCCTGAGACGGTGAAGAGCGCTCCGCACTTCACGCCCAACAGCCGTCTTGACGAGGCCCGCGCAGCCCGGAGGCCGGACCTGGGCTGGAAGAGGGCGGCCGCGGAAGACTAGAGGCGACCTCCCCATACACTCGCTCCAACCATTCCTGCGTAGTAGACTTTACGCGACTTGTAACCAAGCTCAACCCCTCGTCATTCCCGTGAAAACTGGAATCTATCCCTCGCTTTGTATAAGCGCCCTGGATTCCGGCTTCCGCCGGAATGACGGCCAAAAAGCGCTCCCTTCGGGACAACGCTGGAGTTGTGCAAAGGTCTCCATCGAGGGAGAAGAGGTAGTTTTGAGGCCTGAATTACCCTAGCGTTCTCATTGCGCCAACGACGCGCGCGGGTTAGACTAGGTGAACACAGCCAAGTTTCACTCAGGAGGCAGACATGACAGCAGAAGTAGGAGACAAGGCGCCGGACTTCACCCTCCGCTCCCATGACGGGGAAAACATCACCCTCAGCCAGTACCTGGGTGAGAAGACCGTTGTTATCCAGACCCATCTCCTGTCCTTCACAGGCGGTTGAACTCACCAGTGTTCCGGGTTCCGGATCGAAAATCGCAGGTTTGAGGAGAAGGGCGCGCAGGTGCTGGGGATGAGCGTGGACAGCGCCCCAACGCAGAGGGCCTTCGCCTCCGGCCTCGGCAACCTTCCCTACCCGCTCCTGGCCGACTTCAACCCCAAGGGCCATGTGTTCGAGCTGTTCGGCATCTACGACGAAGAGCGGGGCGTCGGCAAGCGGGCGGTCATCATCATCGACAAGGAAGGCGTGATCAGGTACAAGCGCGTCTACGACCGCGGCCTGCCCGACGTCCAGGAGATCCTGGACGAGCTGGACAAGCTGTAGAAGGATACCGACAAAAGGGAGACGCAGAGGCAGCGTTGTTTGTTGAGGACGGCGCTGCCTCTTGACGTAGCTTTGAACGCGTTCATGATACAACCCAGCAATGAATAGCCATCACTTTGCAGAGGGCGACCTGGCCCTTCTGGTGGACAGGCGCGGGCGGCGCTACCTCCTCACGCTGTCGGCTGAGAAGACCTTTCACACTCACCTGGGCATTGTGCCCCACGCCGACATCATCGGGCAGGAGGCCGGGGCCAGGGTCGAGACCAACAGCGGCCACGTGCTGCTGGCCTTCCGCCCAACGCTGTCCGATTACATCCTGGAAATGCCCCACCCCACCCAGGTGGTGTACGCCAAGGACATGGGCGCGATAATCATGCACGGGGACGTGTTCCCCGGCGCAAGGGTGCTTGAGGCGGGCCTGGGGTCCGGCGCGCTGACCATGGCCCTGCTCAGGGCCGTGGGCGAGAGGGGCAAGGTCGTGTCCTACGAGGTGAGGCCGGACCTGGTGGAGAAGGCCAAAGCAAACATCAACGCCCTATTCCCGGATGCGCCCAACCTGGAGGTCAAGGTCAGGGACGTGTACCAGGGAATAGAGGAGCCGGAGCTTGACCGGATTGTCCTGGACGTGCCGGAGCCCTGGCACGTGGTGCCGGAGGCGGCCCGCGTCCTTGCGCCTGGGGGCATCTTCCTGAGCTACCTGCCCACCGTCCTCCAGATCCACGAGCTCCAGGCCGCGCTGGTGGACAACCCCAACTTCGAGCTTATGGAGACCGTGGAGGTGCTGGAGCGCCCCTGGTCGGTGTCGCAGCGCAGCGTGAGGCCGGTGCATCGCATGGTGGCGCACACGGGGTTCATCACCACCGCTCGCAGGTGCACCGCCAAGGAGACGCCGGAAGCCGCAGAAGAGGACGCGAACGAAATCGACTCAGTCGCAGGAGGTGAGTAAATGGACAGAGAGAGCGCGTGGGGCCTGGTCAAGGAGTTCGCCACGTCGGAGAGCCTGCTGAAGCACTGCATTTCAGTGGAGGCGGTCATGCGGGCCTACGCTCGCAAGGTGGGCGAGGACGAGGAGGTGTGGGGAATTGCGGGGATGCTGCACGACTTTGACTGGGACGTGTGCCCGACCGAGGAGGAGCACCCCCAGTACGGAGCAGAGATTCTGCGGGAGCGGGGCTACCCGGAGGAGATTGTGAGGGCCATCCTCTCCCACGGGAACCACACGGGAATTGCCAGGGAGAGCCTCATGGAGAAGGCCCTCTTTGCCGTTGACGAGCTTTCCGGGTTTGTCACGGCGGTGGCCCTGGTGAGGCCGTCCAAGAGCCTTGCGGACACCAACGCGAGGTCTGTGCGAAGGAAGATGAAGGACAAGGCCTTTGCCCGCAACGTGAGCCGTGACGATCTGGTGCAAGGGGCAGAGGAGCTTGGCGTCGACCTCGATGAGTTGATTGAGTTCGTGGCAGACGCCCTGAAGCCGGTGGCGTCGGACCTGGGCCTGGTGGCGGAAGGAGCCTAGTCCTCTTTCCCAAAGGGCCACAGGTGCTCAAACTGCATTCCCAGGTGCGGGTAGCGGGCGGCCATAAGCTCCATGTGCCCCTCTGAGAGGAGGGGAACGGGCGGTAAGCGTCCGGCTGCGCCTGAGTCACCGCCGCCGTCAAAGCCGGTGAGCCGCAGGTCTTCCGGCAGGCCCTTGGCCTGGGCCAGTACCTTGAAATCTCCCATCTCTCCAGGCTTGACCAGGTCCAGGATCGCCATGCGGTTGGCGTCCCTCCGCCTCTGGTCAAGCTCCATGCGGCTCAGGGAGTCCAGGAGCTGCTGGAAGCCCAGGTTGTAGAGAAAGCTGCGCTGTGTTGTGAAGCCAAGGGCGGCCAGGCCGCGCTCCTCCCCCGACGCTATCAGGGACGTGAAGTCCACGTGAGCCGTGATGTCCTGGCTGCCGACGTGCCGGTACGGGTCGTCCGTGAGCGTGTGGCCGTAGTAGCAGCGCAGTGTGCCGCGGGAGCGCAAGGTAGAGTACAGGTCAGCCGCCGTGTGGCCGTAGTCTACGGTGAGGGCAAGACCTCGCTTGAGCACGCGGCTCACCTCATCAAGCCATCCGTCTATCCCCAGGTTGACCTCGCCGCGGAACCCCTCCGGGAGATCGAGGCCGGTGAGACGCCGCTCTATCTCCGGCGTCGACGGCTCATCAAGGGTCTCCACAAGCTCCCCGTCACGCAGGGTCACGTAGACCTCCAGCAGGCGGCCGTCCTGAACGGCGAAGCGGTGCACGGGAAAGGCGTCCAGAAGCTCGTTGGAGAGGATACAGCCCTCCACGTCCCGGAGCGGGAGGCCGCCGGCCTTCACCCATGTGACGGAGTCGGGAGCGCGTTCAGAGGGCTGGTAGTCCACCGCTACGTACTCCAGGGCGCGGTGGAAGTCCGGGGACAGCTCAAGCGAGTACGCCACAATGTCCCTGGCCAGAACCCCTGTGCCCGCGCCTACCTCAATTAAGTAGAAGGGGGAGGGCGCGTCCATCGCCGCCCACAGCTGCTCAAGCTGGACTGCAATGAGCGCGCCAAAGGCCGGATGTGCGGATGGCGCGGTGTAGAAGTCCCGCCCGACCCTGTTCTCAGGGTTAGTGTAGTAGCCTCCGTCGGGGTAATAGAGGGCCGTCTCCATGAAGTCGGCGAAGGTGATCCTGCCTTGTTCACGAATCAGGCTGTGAATCTCGCCCAGCGCGCCGTCGGCCATGCTGTGTCACCCCATAAATGCAAGGGGACGCCCCTGGTTGAGGGCGTCCCACGTTGTGTCTATTAGGTAGCTGCGACGGCTAGCCGCGCTGGCCTATGGGCACGTACTCCACGTCCATCGGCCCCTGGTACAGGAGGCGAGGTCGCAGCAGGATGTTGTCGGAGAACTGCTCCATTACCTGCACCGTCCAGCCGGGGATACGGCCCATTGCGAAGATGGAAATGAACAGGTCCTCCGGGATGCCCAGCAGGTAGTAGATGGAACCGGCGAAGAAGTCCACGTTGACGTAGATGCCCCGCTCGCGGTAGGGCACCATAGCCACCTCTTCCACGTAGGTCAGTATCTGGAACCACTTGGGCTGTCCCACCTTCTCGCTGAGGTCGCGGGAGCGCTCACGGAGATGGCGCGCCCTGGGGTCTTCCGCCCTGTACACCCTGTGGCCGAAGCCCATTATCCGGCCGCCGTTGTCCAGGATGTTGCGGCAATACTCCTCGGCGTTGGCCGGGTCGCCTATCTCGATTGCCATCTTCATCACTTCTTCGGCTGCGCCGCCGTGGGCCGGGCCCTTGAGGACGCCTATGCCCGTGACCACAGCCGAGTGCAGGTCTGAGATGGTGGAGGCAGTAACCCGCGCGCCAAAGGCGGAGGCGTTGATGCCGTGCTCGGCGTGGAGGATGAAATCCACATCCAGCAGCTTCATCGTCTCTTCGTCCGGCACCTCACCCAGCAGCATGTAGAGGAAGTTGCCGGCCTGGTTCAAGTCCGGGTTGGGGGCCACAGGCTCCAGGCCCTGACGCAGTCTGTGGTGGGCCGCCACAATGGTGGGGGCCTTGGCCGTCATGCGGATTCCCTTGCGCAGGGTGGCTTCAATGGAGTTGTCGCTCACCTCCGGGTCGAAGGCCGCGAGGGCGGACATGCCGGTGCGGAGGACGTCCATCGGGTGGCTGGTCTTGACCAGGTCCAGAACCCTGATGACCTCGTCGGGAACGCTGCGATTTGCGCGCAGCAACGCGTCGAATTCGTCCAACTCCTTCTGCGTGGGCAGCTTGCTGTAGAGCAGGAGGTAGACCGTCTCCTCGAAGGTGGACTTCTCCGCGAGGTCGTGGATGGAGTAGCCCCTGTACAGGAGCTTGCCAATCTCGCCGTCTATGAAGCTGGACTGGGTGTGGTCAATGTAGACATCCCGCAGTCCCCTTCGAATCTCAATCTCCGATGTCATGTTCATCCCCTCCGGCAGTTTCGTCCAAGGATGTAGGTTTCAGCTACGGCTCCCCGCACTTCCCCGCGAAGGCGCCGCTGACGGCAACCGCGCCGTGCAAGGCGCGACGCTGCCAGCCGTCAGTGTATCTTGCGTAAGGCTGCGAGAGGAGCAGGTGGGTCTCTCTACGGGGTTCGGGTTAACCGGCCTGTCCCGAAGCAGCCCAACGTCCATCGCAAAGGAATATATCATTTGCCCTCTCCACTGTCAATCTGTGAAATATCGCACTATGTAAACCGCTACGATTTGTGAAACTTTCCACGATATAAATCGTTACGAAATCTTATTGACAACGATAAAGTGGAATGCTAGAGTTGGATTCAGGTGATAAAGGCGAAGGCCCGCAGGAAACCGCCGGTGGGTCTTTGCAGCAACGCAGAGGCAGGATGGGTCTTCTTGCTCATGTGTGAATACAACATCGCACGAGGAGGCGGCTCAGGGAGGAGCAGCTTCCTCGTTTCCCTATATCCTGTTGCACCCGGCATCGGAATGGCGTTTAACTCCCCATACAGGCACAGCGAAGGGCCGCGCGTGGCCCCGTCGCCGTTCCTGAATCATCATCTATAAGAGAGGTAGTAGATGGCAAATACAGACTTTGTGGTTCGATTTGCTGGTGAAGGAGGCGGAGGTTTGGTGACCTCGGCTGAGCTGCTTGCTCAGGTCACCGCCCAAGTAGGTTATCACGTCAAGACGTTTGTAACTTTCCCGTCCCAGATCATGGGCGGCCCCACGTTCGCCCAGGCCCGTATCTCCACCGCACCGGTGCTGAGCTACGGCGACGACCTGGACGTGCTGGTGGCCTTTGACCGCGAGGCGTACGACACCCACCAGGAAGAGGTGCGCGAGGGCGGCGTCATTGTCTACAACTCCGAGGACTTCCAGCTGGAGGACGACGGCAAGAGCTTCGGAATCCGCATAGACGAGCTTGCCCGGTCCACCGGGAACCCCAGGGCGGCCAACATGGTCATCCTGGGCGCCATTGCCCACCTGGTGCACATGCCCGAGCACTACCTGCCCGAGTTCGTGACCAAGCGGTTCAGCAGGGGGCGGCCCGGGGACGAGGAGATCATCAAGGGCAACATCATGGCGCTGGACCTTGGGCGCGAAGAGGCCAAGAAGAGCGGCTTCAGCCTTGGCGAACTGGCCGACCCGACGCCCCCGGACTACGAGCAGGTCCTCATCAAGGGTAACGACGCCTTGGCCATCGGCGCGCTCGCGGCTGACCTGGACTTCTTCGTCGGCTACCCCATATCGCCGGCCACCACCATCCTGGTGTACATGGAACGCAACCTGATAGGACCAGGAAAGTTCGTCTACCAGGCAAGCTCGGAGATTGAGTCCATAAACGCGATAGTCGGAGCGGGCTACGCCGGGAAGAAAGCGATGACCTCCACCTCCGGCCCCGGCCTCAGCCTGATGAGCGAGGGCCTTGGAATGGCGTGGATGGCAGAGATTCCGTGCGTGGTTGTAGACGTGCAGAGAGGCGGCCCCGCAACGGGACTCCCAACCAAGGTTGAGCAGTCAGACCTGTTCGCGGCGCTGCACCCCGCCCACGGCGACGCCAGCCTGCCAATCATCGCCGCAGGCACCGTTGAGGAGTGCTACTACGCCGCAATCAACGCCATCAACTGGGCGGAGAAGTACCAGGGTCCCGTGATACTCCTGAGCGACCACGCCCTCTCTGAGCAGGCCCAGAACATCCCCAAGCCTGACGTTTCCAAGGTTGTACAGGAGCAGAGGAACATCTACAGGGGCGAAAACGGCTACGAGCGTTACGCCGGCCTGGAGCTTTCGCCAATGCCCATCCCCGGCGGCCCCGGCCCATACGTGGCCAACGCCAGCGAGCACGACGGCATGGGCGACACCACTCACCTGCCCACCCGGCACGTTGAGATGACCCAACGGCGCTTCAGCAAGCTGAAGCTCCTTGAGGACGGCGCGTACGAATCCGAAAACGCCGAAGAGCCGATTGCCCTGCTGCCCTGGGGCGGCTCCAAGGGGTCGGCCAGAGAGGCGTACGACCAGATGATCGCAGACGGGATGAAGATTGCGTGGTACTACACCATGCAGATTCACCCCATGCCCCCCAAGCTGATGGAGGAGCTCAGGAAGAAGGAGTTGGTGCTGATACCGGAGTTGAACTACCTGGGTCAGCTGGCCTCCATCCTGAGGGCTGAGGGAATCAAGGCCGAGGCCTTGACCCAATACACAGGCAAGCCCTTCAAGGTCAGAGACCTTATCGCAAGGGTCACGGAGAGACTTGAAGCCGGACAGAAGGAGTTGGTGAACGTATGAGCAAGAAGAATCCCGAATACGATTTCAAATGGTGCCCGGGCTGCGGTGACTTCGGCGTCAAGCGGGCGTTGGAGATGGGCGTAGAGAAGCGCAACATTGAGCTTGAGCAGCCGATGGTGAACACAGTGGTTGTAGCAGGCATCGGGTGCTCCGGCAACCTGGTGCATCTGCTGGACGGCGTTCAGCCCTTCGGCATCCACGGGCTGCACGGCAGATCGCTGCCAGTGGCCTTCGGCGTGAAGATGGGCAGGCCTGACTTGAACGTGGTCATTGTGTCGGGAGACGGCGACTTCCTGAGCATCGGCGGCGAGCACATTGCGCCCCAGGCCCAGCGAAACCTGAACGTCACGGCCATCATCATGGACAACGGCGTCTACGGCCTGACGAAGGGGCAGAGCTCGCCCACGACGGAGCTTGGCGTGATCACGCCCACCACCCCCTACGGCAAGGTGGAGAACGCCCTGAATCCCCTGGAGATGTACCTCACGCTGGGAGTCAGCTTCATTGCATCCGGCTTTTCCAGCAAGGTGAGGGACCTGGCCAACCTGATTCAGCAGGGCATGGACTACCCCGGGTTCTCTATTGTACACGTGCAGTCGCCCTGCACCACCTACAACGACAACTACGACCTCCTGAAGGGCAACGTGAAGAAGGAGATAGCGCCCATTGCGTGGGACATCCCCGAGGAGCACGATCCCTCCGATAAGGCGGCTGCCTACGGCCTGCTTCAGGAGGGGGGCATCCCCCTGGGCCTCGTCTACCAGCGAGAGGATTCCGACCCCATGGACAAGCGCGTGGAGCTTATGGCCCAGAAGGTCAGGGCCAGGAGCCTTGAGGACCAGGTGGAGGCCTTCGCCATATAGACGGTTCGCCTGCAAGGGCTGATTTAGGAAAACGGAAGCGCCCCTCAGTGAGGGGCGCTTCTCTTTGTACGCGTCTTTGTAGGTGGAGCTACGCCGAGTCTTCCAGAGCCTCGTACTTGGACGGGCACTTCACAATGATGGCCTGGGCGTCAAACAGACCCTCCGGGCCGTAGGTGCCCTCCAGGAGTATCTCCGAGTGCTCGTTGAAGAACAGGTCCGGCACAACGCCGTCGTGGACGGCGTTTATCGTATCCGCGCCGTCGGTCAGGGAGAAGTGCACCAGTGTGCCGCCGGCGTCCCTCTCAAATGACGTGGGAACCAGTTTGCCGTTAACGCGGATGTTCTTGTCGTAGGCATCTGCGCCCTTGGCCGTGAGCTCGCTGACGGTCAGGTAGTAGGCGCTGGCGCTCTGGAACGCTGTGAAGCCCAGGTATCCAATGACCATCAGAAACACGACGCCCGCGATAAGGAACCCAATCCGGTGGGTCCGGACGGACCTCTCCGCCATTGGCTCCGGCAGAGCATATGCATCTTCCTGGTTTATTCCAACGGCCATGTCATTTACGCTCTACAGATGATTGTGCTTCCCGTCACACTACATCATACTTCATGTGACGGGCTTCATCAACCGACTTTACTGAGAGGGTACGGTGTGTTGCCGGATCACGCGGCCTCCAGCGCCGCCACCAGACGGCGGGCGGCCGCCTCCGGGTCAGGGTCGTTGACCACCGCCGAGATGACGCACGCTGCATCCGCGCCCGCCTGCACGACCTGGGAGATGTTGCCACCGTTGATGCCGCCAATGGCGACCAGCGGCAGAGACGTGCTCTGCCTGACTTTGCCGAGGGTCTCCAGGCCGGCCGGCCTTGTCCTCTCCTTGGTGCTGGTGGGGAACATCGCGCCCACGGCCAGGTAGTCCGCGCCCCGCCTCTCCGAGTCCAGCGCCTCCTCCAGAAGGGCGTTTGACGTGCCTATGATCTGGTGCGGGTGGAGAATGGCCCGGGCCTCCTCAATGGGAAGATCGTGCTGGCCCAGGTGCACGCCGTGGGCGTTGCAGGCCACGGCCAGGTCAACATGGTCGTTGACTATCAGCAGGGCGTCATGCTCTTCGCACAGGTCGCGGATGGCGCGGGCGACGGGCAGCACGTCACCCTTGTCGTTGACCTTGTCCCTGAGCTGCAAGACGCTAGCGCCACCCCGGAGCGCCGCTCGGCTCAACTCCACCAGTCCCCTGCCCTGCGCCGCCTGTTCGTCGATAATGACGTAAAGGCCCTTGACCTTTTGGGCGATAGCGCCTCGATCAGGTGACGCCATTGCCGCTAGAATCCAAGGCTGCCGGTGTCGTTGAGCATCTCCCCAGTGTCCATGCGAGCCAGGAACTCCTCACCCTCCACCCCAATGTCCTGGCCGGTCCTGTCCTTCATGGTACGGAGCATGTCGGCAACGCTTCTGGGGTCGTCCTCGTCAAAGTCCGTCATGCTCTCCCAGGAGGGCATGTTGCCCATGAAGTCGTTCCAGCTTGTGATGACGGCCACCTGGGAGATGATGCGAGTCGGGTTTTCGCCGCCGCAGTGGGAGCAGGAGGGCTCGCTGGTCTCCGAAAAGCTGCGGAAGAACACGGAGAACTTGCGGTTGCAACTCTGGCAGCGATATTCGTAAATGGGCATAGATGTTACCTCTAGTATAGAAATTCTAGCACATGCGGAGTGGAGGGTAAACCGAGCGCGCCGGCGACCGGCCCGTCTGCAGCGACACGCCACTTTCGCCATAGTGGAATAGCTGGTAAGCTGTCACTGATTCCGGAGCCTCCGACCTCTCCGGCATTCTATAGTGTCTCAAGCCTATGAACGTTAAACAACGTCTGTCCTCCGCTTTACCCGGGCAGTTCAGCTACGGGCTGGCCGACCTGCGCGGGGACGTGTTCGGTGGTATCACGGCGGGGAGCATATCGCTTCCAACGGCGATAGGGTACGGGGTGATATCCGGGTTGGGCCCCGTGGCCGGGCTCTACGGCGCTGTGGCGGTCAGCTTCTTTGCCGCCATCTTTGGGGGAACCAGGGGAATGACCTCCGGCCCCAATATACTGGTCACCCTTACTATGGCGATCGTGGTTTCTGAATACACTACGAGCATCACCGAGGCCATAAGCGTCGGGATTCTGGCCGGACTGATGCAGATCGCCTTCGGCCTGTTGGGAGTGGGGCGGTACGTGTCATACATACCCTTCTCCCTGACCGCAGGGTTCTTCACCGCATTCGGGTTCCTGCTGATCATCAAGCAGGCGCTCCTGGCCCTGGGCGCATCACCGGCCGGAAGCGCCCTCGATAGCATCAAGGCGCTGCCAACGGCCATAGCGGAGGTGCACATCCAGGCGCTGGCCCTGAGCGTCTTCTGCGTGGCCCTGGGAATTCTGTGGCGGGGACGGCTGTTGCGCATTGCCCCCTCCCCCTTTGTGGTGCTGGTCATCGGCAGCGTGGTTGGAGTGACGGCGCTGCGGGAAGCCCCGACAATCGGCGAGATTCCCATCGGCCTGCCTGCCCCTCAGCTGCCGGACGTTTCCCTGGACTTCTTCCTCCGAGTCGCGCAGCCGGCCTTTGCGATGGCCCTGCTAAGCTCGGTGTCCACCCTGATAGTGTCATTGCAGCTGGACGCAATCACTGGCACGCAGCATAAGCCAAACCGGGAAGTCATGGCCCAGGGCGTTGGGAACATTGCTGCCGGTCTCATAGGAGGCTCCCCCGGGGGAGTTGCCCCGGGCAGCTTTGCCAACGCCTTCAGCGGCGGGCGGACAATGGTCGCAGGGGTCACGGTATCCGCGCTATTCCTCCTGGTCCTCTTCGTCCTGGCTCCGGTCGCGGAGCGTATCCCCTTCGCAGTCCTGGCCGGGATCCTGATTATTAACGGCTGGAACATCATCGACTGGCGTTTCATCACCCGGATTCACCGTATACCCCGCCGCTATGCCGCAGTCATGGTCCTGACAAGCGCCCTGGTCCTCTTTGTGGACATAAACCTTGCCATAGTTGTTGGCCTGGTGGTGGCCGCTTTGACGGGGGCGCGGCAGCTTGAGCCTATGGAGGTCCGCTCCCTGATCTCCACCCCCGTGCTTGACCAGGCCATACTGGACGACGCCGACTCAGACGACATCGACCCGTACCAGGCTCGCACAGGGATGGTGATACTCCCGGACCGGGTCACGGTGGCATCCGCCAGGGAGATGAGCCGCAGCCTTCGACCCGACATCCGGGGCCATCAGGTGGTGGTCCTGGAAATGTCCCGAACGCTGTACGTGGACGATACCGCCGCCGTAATGATAGGCGAGCTGATTCGCATTGCCCTGGCACACCCCTCAAGGACTCTGATCATCTCCGGCCTGCACGACGACGTGGCAGACACGCTCAATGCCCTGCGCGTGCTGGACAGGGTGCCTCCAGGGAACATGGTGGCCGACATGGAGGAGGCGAAGCAGATAATTCGACCTATTCTGCGGCAGGAGTGAGCGCAGCGCGCCAGGCTCCCCTCAGAGGGGATTGCGCCAACGTAGTCCTGTACTCAGATAACGTGCTAGCCCAGGAAGCGGCGGAGATGGGCGGCCTCCTGAACGTACTGGCTGATGTTGACGTCGGCGTTTTCGTCGAGACCGGCGCGGATTGCGCTGGTCAGCCCCTCGTGGACGCGGTCTATATCGCCGGCGAACTGCTCCACCAACCGTATGTACGGCGCGCCCAGTAGCTCTCCCACGTGACGCTCATTGGTGAAGCGCAGGGCCGCGTGGAGATCCTGGTCAAGGCTGGGGTAGACCTCCCGCACAAATGCGAGGTCCGAGTCGGTGAGCGCGGCCAGGCCCAGCAGCTCCGGCGGAACGCCGATTGAGTAGAGGGAGGCTGTGAAGCCAATGGCCCGCGGCAGGGTCACGCCGCCCACACCGTCCAGAGAACGCCCGTAGCCGAACAGACCAACGTGCATCTTGCGCTCCCGGCGCTTGGGAACGTGCGCCGATACGGTGCTGATGACGTGGATCATCTTGTGCACCTGGTTCTGATACTCAGTGGTGGTCTTGCGGATGACGTCGCGGACGCGCTCATTATCAACGGACGCCGGTTCCCGGCGCTCGTGAGCCAGGAGTTGCGCTATGCCGGAGCGGACGGTATCCCTGTCGTAGTCGTACTTGAAGGCTGACTGGACGGTGAAGGTCTGGACACTTGGGTACTCTGTCAGGGCGCGGTCGACGTTAAGCGGGTTCAGATGTCCCCGGAAGGGCACAGAGCCAACTCCGATGATGGGGTACAGAGGAACGCCCAGCTTACCTTCCAGGTCGTACAGGCGGCGCAGGGCCACCTTCAGCGCAAGCTCGGCGGACACCACGCCGTAGTTGAGCGCCGGGTCGCTCCGCGCCAGGAACACCCTCTGACCGGGCAGCTCCCTCCCGTGCAGGAACTCCTCGACAATGGCGTCACAATGGAAGAGGTGCTCCACGTCCTCGATGAGGGGAATCACCCGGACGGTCTTGGGGTAGAACTCCCCCACCCAGTCCCTGACTTCCTGGCCGTCCACCAGGGTCTCGTCCTCCTGCCCGACGATCACCCTCTGGTAGTAGGCCTCAACCAGCAGAAGCTCCTCCGCGGAGGTTGTGAATGGGAGAATGACCTCCTGAATAGGAGCGGCGTGCTCGTCACCATAGAAGCTGTGCGCCATGTCCCAGGCGGAGGGCACGCTCTGCAGAGCCTCCACCATGGACTTGCGCATGTCCTGCTCAATACGTGGATTGGGCACTCGCAGGGTCAGAGCCACGTCTCGACCAAGCTGGATATTGTCCTGGAAGAAGTCCGGATAGCCGGTGAGCAGTTTCCGAACGACCTGGTTGTCGGCCTCCTTGCCCTCGGAGTCCCACATCTGCTCGTCACAGCCCAGGGCGAAGACATCGACGGCCTCGTTCACCTCACCGTCGCCCTTCAGCACTCCGGCCTCATCGGCGAAGGGCGCCGGTGTCGCGTTGTCCGGGTGCTGGGTGCTCATCGCCCTTGGTACTAGCATTATGTCTCACCTCTCTTGGATAGCCTAATAATACGAGGTCAACGGCCTGCGGTCTAGTCCTCCAACGGCCCACAGCAACGTGACGATGAACATCTGCAGACCTACCTTCATACTCCGATTTGTGGTACAACTACCCTGAGCAAAAGGCTCAGACGGAGGACAAGCTTACATTGCTGATACTATGGGTCGGAGCGGGCGGCGTAGTTGGAGCCATAATGCGCTACCTCGTTGTCACGGGGGTGACCGGCGCGATGGGAGGCTCCGCTTTCCCCTACGGAACCCTTGCCGTGAACGCGCTGGGCTGCTTCCTGATAGGCGCAATTGTGGGCTTTGCCGACGCCCGCCAGCCGCTCAGCCCCGAGGCCCAGGCGTTCCTGGTAGTAGGCGTGCTCGGCGGCTTCACCACGTTCTCGGCCTTCGGAATGGAGACCGTCAGGCTGCTCCGGGACGGGGCGTACCTGGCCGGGTCGGCGAACGTTCTGCTGCAACTGGCCATCGGCCTGTCGGCAGTGGCGCTGGGCCTGCGGATTGGGCAGGCGCTGAAGTTGTAATCGCAGCGCGTGGTCGGAACGCCACTCATCGCCCTTGCATCATCCCCAACCTTGGGCTAACATTCAGTGGTGTCTTCCGAGCAGAACAACCAACCGCAGGTCACGTCCCAGGAGCAGTTTGGGCGGCAGGCCCGCTTCTATTCCGAGAGCATAGTCCACAGCTCCGGGGAGAGCCTTGAGGTGGTACAGGACTGGGCGTCCAGGGCCAGGTATCCCCTTGCCGCGGACATTGGCACCGGGACGGGGTTCACGGCCTTTGCCGTAGCGCCATACGCCGACCACGTGCTTGCAGTGGACATCACCCCTGCCATGCTGGCGGAGACCCGCAAGCAGGTTGCCCAGCGCGGCCTGAGCAACCTGGGCTACGTCCTGGCGGCCTCTGAGGAGCTTCCCTTCCAGGACGGCTCCTTGGACCTGCTCACCTGCCGGACGGCCGCCCACCACTTCCAGGACCTGAACAGGGCCGTCTCCGAGTGGCATCGCGTTGTTGCGAAGGAGGCCGTCCTTATCATGGCGGACACCTCCTGCCCGGAGGACGCGCCCACCGCAGACTGGATGAACGACATCGAAGAGCGGCGAGACTCCAGCCACGTGCGCAACCTCTCGCCCTCAGAGTGGATTGCCCTGCTGGAGTCCCAGGGCTTCCACGTAACCGACACCGCACTTGCGCCCGTGCCAATGGGATTCGACGACTGGGTGCTGCGCTCAGGAACCCCCGCGCCGGTGGTCGAGGGCCTGCGGCGTGACTTCCTCAACGCCTCACAGGACGCCGTGGACGCCTTTCACATTCGCCAGGACGATGCGGGCGGCATCCACTTCCAATGGACGTGCGTCGTCGCCCGGGGCATACGCCAAGGCTAGAGCGGCCGCGTTCTCTTCACGTGGCGCCTTTTCGTTATTCTCCGCCTCCCGCTCCAGCGCCGGGATGTCCGCTACACCTTCTCGGTCAATCTGCCGGACAGGTACTTATGGATGACGCTGGACAGCAGCGTCTGGTAGGGAATCCCTTCCTCCCTGGCCCGAGTATGAGCCAGCATATAGTCGCGCTCTGTTACGCGCAGGTTTACCCGCCGGGTCTTGTTGAAGGTGTTACGCGCCGCTTCTTGCGCCGCCTGGATCTCACGGGCAGCGTTGAGAGACGGACGCAACTCACCCATTTCAAATCGGCTCAGAATGTCCCTCTCTTCCGTGTCCATTATCTCGTCCTTCATGGCCGCGTCCTCCAGTAATCTCTTGTTGCCTTCCGGCTGGGTATAATAGTCTTGAGAAAACGAACGCCGTCCTCCTGTATCACAAACGGCACAAGGTGAATGTACTCCTGTACTGCGACAACATAGATCTGCTGCCCCGGATAGCGGCCCTGGTTCGGGTGCTCCAGCACGTCCATAAGCCCACCTTGCTCTATAGCGGATACAATGCCCTCGAAAGAAATTCCCCGTTGCTCAACGAGTTGCAGGTTCTTCTCAAAGCTCCAGTCAAAGGCAATACCCACACAACCATTGTCGCATTATGTGTGCATTTTGGCAACAATCTCGCTTCACGCTCTTCAATTGGGAGTCTCTTTTTGCTATTCTGGAGTCAGCCGGCGGGGACACGTCTACCCCGCGCGCCGTAAGAAGGGAGGCAGCAGCCATGCCCAAATTGACAGGCGGTCAGATACTGATGAAGTCCCTCTACCTGGAGGGTGTGCGCCACATTTTTGGCCTGCCAGGGGTGCAGACATACCACGCTATGGACGCCCTGTACGATGAGCCGGGCATTCAGTTTATGACCACCCGCCACGAGCAGGGCGCGGCCTATATGGCGGACGGCTATGCCCGGGCTAGCGGCGACGTTGGGACTACCCTTGTCGTTCCAGGCCCCGGCTTGCTCAACGCCTCCGCAGCCATAGGCACGGCCTACGCCTCATCAAGCCCCGTGCTGGCGATCTCCGGACAGATACAGAGAGAGCTTATCGGGGTCAACCGGGGTATGCTCCACGAGGTCGACGACCAGCTGGAGGCGATAAAGCAGGTGACCAAGTGGGCGCGCAGAATTCTGGACCCGGCGGAGATCCCCGACGCCATCCATGAGGCCTTCTACCAACTCAGGACCGGCCGGCCCCGCCCCGTTGAGATAGAGATTCCGCCGGAGACCCTGGCGGAGGAGGCGGACGTACAGCTTCTTGAGCCGGGGGACTACTTCCGCCCAGCGGCCGCGTATGAGGCGGTCAGACAGGCAGCAAAGCTAATACTGGAAGCGCCAAACCCCATTATATGGGCCGGCGGCGGCGTCATCAGGTCCGGGGCCTCGGAGATGCTGCTGAAGGTGGCGGAGCACCTGCAGGCGCCCGTTGTCTGCACCAACGAGGGCAAGGGCGCCATCTCGGACAGGCACTACCTGTCTGCTGGCGCGATCACGGGCCGGGACAACAACCAGCTGACCGGCCACGACCTGGTGCTGGCCGTCGGCAGCAGGCTTGCCAACCCGGACGTGCTGCAGGGCCATCAGGTCATCCAGATTGACATAGATGACGAGGAGATAGGCCGGAACCACAAGGACACAATCGGCCTTGTGGGGGACGCCAGGCGCACCCTGGAGGAGCTGTACCGCGAGCTGTCGGCCACCCAGCCCCCCAGACCCAGCCGCAAGGCGGAGTTGGAGGCGCTCAAGGCGGAGAGGCAGACCAATATTCGCAAGGTGGAGCCCCAGGACTCTCTCACGGCGGTCCTCAGGAAGGTCATCCCGGACGACGGCATATTCGTGGCGGACATGACCCAGATTAGCTACTACAGCCGCGTCCACTACCCCGTCTACGAGCCGGGCACCTTCATGACCTCATCCTACTTTGGGAACCTGGGCTACGCCTTCCCCACGGCCCTGGGCGCGAAGGTTGCCCAACCCAACAGGCCAGTGGTGGCAATCTGCGGCGACGGCGGTTTCCTCTACAACTCCCAGGAGCTTGCCACCGCCGTGAAGTACGGCATCAACCTGGTGACCGTGGTGTTCAACGACAACGCCTACGGCAACGTGCTAAGGGACCAGATAAACCGGTTTGGCAACAGGCCAATAGGCTCAGAGCTGCACAACCCGGACTTCGTGAAGCTGGCGCAGGCCTACGGCGCAAAGGGAATCCGGGCGGACGGCCCGAACCGGCTGGAGGCTGCGCTTCAGGACGCCCTAGCCGCCAAAGCGCCGACCCTCATTGAGGTGCCGGTGGGCATGATGCCCTCACCCTACGGGTGATTACTGCGCCGAGAGACATTAGCTGAGCCCTTTAGGCTGCCCCAAGGCTCCTTCCCCCGCAAGCGGGGGAAGGTTGGGATGGGGGGACAGCAGAGAGCCTTCCCCTACTTTTCCCCTCTGGTATTGGTGTTCATACTGGTGGCCGTCGCAACGAAGTCCCCATCATCCGGGTTCATTATCTTGACCCCCTGGGTGATGCGGCCCAGCGAGCGTATCTCCGACAGAGGCACCCGCACAATGACGCCCTTCTCGGACACCAGCAGCACTTCAGTGGCGTCCTGCACAAGGTGAGCCGTAGCCACCGGCCCCGTCTTGTCGGTTATCCTGAGGGTTGTCACACCCTTGACGTCCCTACCGGTCTGCCGATAGGACGTGATGGGAGTCAGCTTCCCAAGCCCGTTGCGGCTCACCACCAGCAGCTGTGCCCCGGGAATCACCACGTCCATGGATACAACCCTGTCCCCAGGGTCAAGGCGCATTCCCCTGACGCCGCCTGCAGGCCGCTGTCTGGTGGGCACCCTGGAAATGGGGAACCTGGCGGCCATACCCTTCTCCGACACCATCACCACGTCATCGTCTTCCCCGGCCTGCCAGGCCGATATGACCTCGTCCCCGTCCTCAATGTCCATTGCGATAAGCCCGTTGCTCCGAATGTTGGCCAGTACGGAGAACTCCATCCGCTTGATCTCGCCCATTCGGGTCGCCAGGAGGATGTACCCTTCCTGGCTTATGCCAGTCTTCACAACCACCGCGTTTATCCGCTCCCCTTCCGACAGCGAAAGGAGGTTGACGGCGGGAGTGCCGCGGGTATTCCGCGTGGTGTCAGGCGGTACCTCAAAGCACCGCAAGGAGTACGCCTTGCCCCGGTTTGTGAAGAACAGCAACGTGTCGTGGGTGTCGGCCACCAGAAGGTGCTGGAGTACGTCCGCCTCCCTTGGAAGCATCCCTGTAATGCCGCGTCCGCCGCGGTGCTGCGCCCTGTAGGTGGTGGCGGGCATGCACTTGATGTAGCCGCGCTGGGTAATGGTTATCACCATCTCCTGGTGCTGAATCTGCTCCTCCGGGGTGTAGTTCCTGGCCTCCTCGCCCGTGATCTCCGTGCGGCGGTCGTCGCCGTAGTCCTTCCGCAGCTTGCGGGTCTCCTTCTTTATCTCGGCCAGAATCTTCTTCGGGTCCGCCAGGAGCGCCTCAAGCTCCGCGATGGTCTTGACCAGGCCCTGGTACTCCTCCTCGATCCGCTCCCGCTCCAGGGCCGCGATGCGCCGCAGCTGCATGTCCAGGATGGCCTGCGCCTGAACCTGGGTGAGGCCGAACTGCTGCATCAGCCCCTGGCGGGCGGTTTCCGCATCCGCCGATGCCCTGATGAGCGCTATCACCGCATCCAGGTTGTTCAGGGCAATGCGCAGCCCCTCCAGGATGTGGGCCCGCTCCTGGGCCTTCTTCAGGTCGAACTCCGCGCGGCGGGTGATCACCTGTCGGCGGAAGTCGATGTAGTGCCGGAGAATGCGCTTGAGGGGCAGCACCTGGGGCTGTCCGTCAACCAGTGCAAGGGTGTTCACGGAGAAGGCCGACTGCAACGCCGTGTGCTTGTACAGGTTGTTTAGCACAATCTCCGCCTGTGACTCTCGCCGCAGCTCAATGACAATCCTCAGCCCCTGGCGGTCGGACTCGTCCCTGATGTCGCTTATCCCGTCCACCTTCTTGTCCTTGGCCAGCAGGGCTATCTTCTCCACCAGGTTGGCCTTGTTCACCTGGTAGGGTATCTCGGTGACGACGATCTGCTTGCGGCCTCCACGCGCCATGTCCTCGATGGCGGCCCTGGCCCGCACGACCACGCGCCCGCGGCCCGTGGAGTAGGCGCTGAGGATACCCTCCCGGCCCATGATGATGCCGCCGGTGGGGAAGTCCGGGCCCTGGATGAACTTCACAAGGTCGTCCACCGTGGCCTCAGGGTGGTCTATGAGGTGAATCACGGCGTCGCACACCTCCCGCAGGTTGTGGGGAGGAATGCTGGTTGCCATGCCAACGGCAATGCCCGACGCCCCGTTGACCAGCAGGTTGGGAAGCCTCGCGGGAAGCACCAGAGGCTCCCTGAGCGAGTCGTCAAAGTTTACGCCGAAGTCAACGGTGTCGCGGTCGATGTCCGCGAGCATCTCCTGGGCGATGGCGGCCAGGCGCGCCTCGGTGTAGCGCATTGCGGCAGGCGGGTCGTCGTCGATGCTGCCGAAGTTGCCCTGCCCATCGATAAGGGGATATCGCAGGGAGAAGTCCTGCGCCATTCGCACAAGGGCATCGTAGACGGCGGAGTCGCCGTGGGGGTGGTACTTACCAAGGACGTCCCCGACCAGGCGGGCGCTTTTTCGATAAGCGGCCCCGGCCCTCATGCCAAGGTCATCCATGGCGTACAGGATTCTGCGCTGCACCGGCTTCAGCCCGTCACGCACGTCCGGGAGGGCGCGGGCAACTATTACGCTCATGGCGTAGTCAAGGTAGGAGTTGCGCATCTCCTCTTCAATGCGCACAGGCCTGATATTTCCGGAAGAAACCATGATCTATCCTCTCCGTTCTGAGGTTGTATTTAAGCCGTTACCCCTGGTCAGGGCCGGCCCCTCTCTTCTGGGAGTACATCTCCCCTCGTTCCGCCAGAGCCAGGAAAAGATTCCCGAAGCTCTTGGGCAATTCCTCCTCGTTCTCGTTGTGCCACTGAACGCCTATGACCCAGTCGTGGGCCGGGCTCTCAAGGGCCTCGATGAGGCCGTCCTCCAGGGAGTAGGCCGACGCCATAAGCGACGGCGCCTTCTGCGGCTCGCTCACGCCCTGATGATGCCGGCTGTTCACCTGCACGAAGCCGCCGGAGCCGAGTATGGCCGCCAGCTTGCTGCCGGGGGATATGTACACCCGGTGGTACGCCGACTTCATGGAACCGGGCTCCGTGCGGTGCCCCGACAGGTGCTGGATGAGCTTCCCGCCAAAGACCACGTTCATAAGCTGCATCCCGCGGCAGATACCCAAGACGGGCATGTCCGCCTGCAGCGCGGCCTCCAGCAGGGCTATCTCCCACCTGTCCTGTGGGTGGTTGGGTTCGTCCAGTCCAGCGTTTGGATCAGGCTCCTGGTTGTAGTGGCCGGGGTCTATATCCGCTCCGCCGGTCAGCAGTATGCCGTCGAGGGCAGCCAGCGTCTCCGAGACCTTCTCGGGGTCGTCAGGCAGAAGCAGCCGGGTCTCCATCCCACCCCTCTCCGCCGCCTCTCTGTAGGTTCGGGCCCAATCTGCGTCCGAGGCTGCTACTCCAATGACCGGCAGAGACAAATCTTTGATCCTCCTTGTCGTCTCCGGGCGTGTTCCAGGAACACATACCCACTATAATTATACACCAAAGCGCAGGCGCATTAAAGCGCTGGGCGTCAGGACACCTCATCTCCCGTATTGACGCATTATTACGTCTCAGATAAAGTGGTGCAGTTGGCATCAACCGCCGTCAGGAGGGAAGAATGAATAAGAACCCCATCAAGGAGAAGCTGAGAGCGGGCGACGCCGCGGTGGGACTGTTTTGCAACCTCCCTTCGCCGGCGGCGGCGGAGATGCTGGGCATTGCCGGATTCGACTTCATAATCATCGACGCAGAGCACAGTCCCGTTGACATGGACACCTGCGAGCACATGGTGCGCGCCGCCGACGCCTCCGGCATGGCTTCCATGGTGAGGGTGGCCCTGAACCTCCCCCAGAATCTCCTGCGATACCTGGACACCGGAGTATGCGGCGTCCAAATCCCTATGGTCAACTCAAGGGAGGAAGCGGAGATGGTGGTGGCCGCCACCAAATACCCGCCCCTGGGACGGCGCGGCCTGGCCGCCCATCGAGCCACGAGGTACGGGACCAACATAGACCTGGCCGAGTACGTCCGCACAGCCAACGAGGAGACCCTGGTGTGCGTGCAGGTGGAGACCACGGAGGCCCTTGCCAAGGTTAAGGAGATCGCAAGCGTCGATCTGGTTGACCTTGTATTCCTTGGGCCCACGGACCTGTCCAGCGCCATGGGCTATCCCGGCCAACCCACCCACCCCGAAGTGCTGGCCGCCATTGAAGAAGCAGGTCGGGTCATAACGGGCGCGGGCAAGGCGGCAGGCACCATCGCTGGGAGCCCGGAGGCCTACGAGCACTGGAGAAGGCGCGGCTTCCAGTACCTGTGCACCGGCCTCACCAACCTCATAGCTGGAGCGAGTCTGGATTACCTGAGCGGCGCAAGGGAGTACGAGAAGCGCCATTCTTCAAGCGGAGGCTCATTTCAACTCACGCCGTAGCTGCTCCAGCACCAGGCGGTCCGTGGGAAAGGCGATGGGCTCCGGCAGGTCGTCCAGGGGGAAGTAGCCAACCATGTCTAGGTCGTCCCCGGCCTGAAGCGCGCCCCCCACGACCCTCCCCTTGAACCATACCCCTACCGTCAGGTCGTTGGGGTTGTGGAAGTTGGAGTGGACGGCGTACACGTCGACTATCTCAACCTCAAGCCCCGTCTCCTCCAGGAACTCCCTGGCAGCGGCCGTGCGCACCTCCTCGCCCCACTCCAGATAGCCGCAGGGGATGCACCAGTGGCCCTGGTAGCGACGGCCTCCCATCAGGGTGCGTCGCCCCAATACGACCGTCTTGCCGTCCAGAACGACCACGCCCACCCCAATCACCGGCCTGCGAATGATGTTGAACCGGCAGTCCGGGCATCGGAGAATCCCGCTACCGTCGATGTCTGCGTCCGACAGGCGCGTCCCGCACCGGGGGCAGTACTGGAACTCCGTTATGGCTCTGTTCATCGATTCATCTGCTCAGTAGTCCTTGCAACGGCGGGCCCGCGCCTAGAGAGAAAGGAGGTCTATGGGGACCAGCCGCTCTCCCGCGGGATCAACAGCCAGTATCAGGCCCTCCAGCGTATACGCCCCCAGCACCGGGGGAGAGTCGTCTTCCCCAAAGGCTACAATAGTAACTTCGCTTCTGCCGTCCACCGTAACCCACGCTCGGCCAATGTCCATCTGAACGCCCCGACCGTCACCCACGACAAACCTGCGGCTGTCCACCGGCTCAATGCCTAACTCCCTCAGCAGAGGCGCGGGCAGCGTGGTGAAGAAGGCGCCGGCGTCCACCGTGGCCTCTATGTCCCGGGCGCGTTGTCCGTCCATGCTGGAAATCCGCAACGGGCGCTTGAAGGTCCCCATGTCGTCGGTGTCTCCTTTGGTCGCGGGCGTCTGTGCCGTCTATTATAACCCATGGCCCGCGCCCTTTGCCTCACCGCCTGGATTGATTTCCGCCTGCGCGGGGATAACCCCTCTTGTTTACCATGCAAAAGAGCATTGGGCTTTTTGGGAAGGCCACATGGCTACACAAGATTCTCTTATCAAGCGTTTCTGGATGAAGCAATCTGTCAGCCTGACGCTACACAAAACCACGCTACCTGTACACCACCAGCACTGCAGAGGCGCTTATCAGCCAGAGCGCGATGTTCAGCATAAGCGGCTTGTCGGTGAGGAGTATCTCCTCCGGGCTCTCCCCCAGGTTCTTGTTGTGGACCAGGTAGAGGTAGCGGAAGAGGCCGTACATGACAAAGGGAATGGTGAGCATCATGGCGTGGTTGTCGGGCAGGTTCTCGGAGGTGAAGGTGTAGAGGATGTAGGAGACCAGGGTGGCCGGAGCCACAATCGCGATGAGCTGCTCCAGGAACTTGGGGTTGTAGTCGTCCAGGGCCTCTCGCTGGAGGCCGGCTTCCTCTCCGGCCAGCACGGACTCGTTGAGGCGCTTGGCAAAGCCCAGGAACAGAGCGCCCAGGCTGGTGCAGACGTACAGCCAGGGCGATATGACCACGCCCAGTATGATCGCGCCCGCCACAGCCCTCAGCACGAACCCCGCGCTAATGGTGAAGACGTCGAGGATGACCAGGCGCTTCAGGTACGTGGAGTAGGCGATCATCACGACGAAGTAGATCAGCGCCACCAGCGCGAACATCGGGTCAAGGACAGCCGCAAGCGCAATGCTGCCCGTCGCCATAAGGAAGGCCATGCCCAGGGCCAGCGCCGGCGGCAGAGTCCCCGCGGCAACGGGCCGGTGTCGCTTTTCGGGATGACGCCTGTCCTTCTCCGCGTCGGCTACGTCGTTAATCAGATAAACGGCGCTGGTGACCAGGCAGAACAGGGCAAAGGCAATGGTGGTGCGTGCAAAGAGGCGCGTCGCTTCGCCAATGTCATCAAGCTGCCACCCCTGGTTTACGGTGAAGAAGAAGGCGAAGTAGATGATGAGGTTCTTTGTCCACTGGCGCGGGCGCATGGAGGAGAGGAGGGCTTTGGGCGTGGCCCACCCCCAGGCGTGCGGTACTTTCTCTGCTTCCGCCATTGTGTTTCGATGATAACCAGCCACGCGCACAGCGTCAACGCTGCGCACTGAGGCCCGGCGAAGCTAGCCGCTCACGAATCCAGGCCCGGCACCGGAAACCGGGAGCCAATCCCTTCCACGTCCTCCCTGACCTCCTTCTCCACCGCCGCGTCTCCGATGTTGGCAAGGGTCTTGACTATCAGACGGGAAATGTCCCGCATCTCCTCTACGCCAAAGCCCCGGCTGGTGACCGCCGGTGTCCCAAGGCGCAGGCCGCTGGTGACCCTGGGCGGACGCGCATCGAAGGGGATGGCGTTCTTGTTGACGGTGATGTTCACCTTGCCAAGGGCGTCCTCCGCCTCCTGGCCGGTGACGTTGATGGGCGTCAGGTCGACGAGCACCAGGTGATTGTCCGTGCCGCCGGAAACGACCCTCAGCCCGCTCTCGGTGAGGCCCTGGGCCAGTGTCCGGGCGTTGTCCACGACGCCCTGCTGGTACTCCTTGAACTCCGGCTGCAGCGCCTCGCCAAAGGCCACTGCCTTGCCTGCGATGGCGTGCATCATGGGCCCGCCCTGGGTGAAGGGGAAGACGGCGCTGTTGATGGCCCGCGCCCTGTCCTGGGTGGACAGGATGAAGGCTCCCCTTGGCCCCCTCATTGTCTTGTGGGTGGTGGACGTGACCACGTTGGCGTGGGGCAGCGGAGAAGGGTGCACCCCGGCGGCAATGAGCCCGGCGATGTGGGCCATGTCCACCATGAGGAGCGCGCCCACCTTGTCGGCGATCTCCCTGAACCTGGGAAAGTCGATGGTCCTGGGATACGCCGTGTACCCGGCCACAATGACCTTGGGCTTGTGCTCCAGGGCCAGCCGCTCCACCTCGTCGTAGTCCACGTGCTCCGTCTCCCTGTCAACGCCATAGGCCGCGAAGTTGTACAGCTTGCCGGAGAAGTTCACCGGGCTGCCGTGGGTGAGGTGCCCGCCCTGGTCAAGCCTCATGCCCAGCACGGTGTCTCCCGGCTCCAGGATGGCGAAGTAGGCCGCCATGTTCGCCTGCGCTCCGCTGTGAGGCTGGACGTTGACGTACTCCGCCCCGAACAGGGCGCTCGCCCTGTCGATCGCCAGCTGCTCGGCGATGTCCACGTACTCACAGCCGCCGTAGTATCGACGCCCGGGGTAGCCTTCGGCGTACTTGTTGGTCAGCACAGAGCCCTGGGCTTCCAGCACCGCCTGGCTGGCGTAGTTCTCGGAAGCGATGAGGACAATGTTCCTCCTCTGCCTCTCGGACTCCTTCTCGATGGCCAGGGCTACGTCAGGGTCTTTCTCTCGCAATGCGCTCATTGGGCCTCCTTAACTGCACTACAAAGCCTCAAATAGAGGGAGAGCTACGTATAGCGCTACTGTAGCTCTCCCGACATGCCACACTTACAGGCAAAAAGCGGGTCTTTGCAAGTTTTAGTTTAGAGAATGGCCCCTTGCCTGTCAACGGCGGGGGGCGGGGCTATAATGGTGAAGATAAGCGAACGGCACTCGATCTGACCCTTGAAGCGGCAGTAGTTTTAAGCGAGTTGACAAACATCTTTATTCAACATATGATTTCAATGGAGCCAGTTGTAATTCCCGCCGGGGGTTATTTGCGGTTCCAGGTTTAGAAGATTTGCTATCAACGGACGGTGCAGAGTGTGCCGTCCGTTTTTGATTATGGCTACTAGACCAAGTGCCCTTGCTCGCCCTCTCTACGGTAATGATCTCTCTCGGGCATAATATACATTCCAGGACGAGCAAAGCCCTCGTTGGAAACTAGGTCAACCGACTTGGCCCTGAGAACACCGTAGTACCTGTTTATTGCTGAAAGGTATCGGTCGCCCTGAGGTAAACCCTCGTATAGTCTATTCTCCTGATAGATTCTACAGACATACGCTGCCATGTCTGCAATCTGAATACCCTGTGTTAAGCGCGAGTCAACAAAGTACGGGGCATCCGATATGTTTGTAAATGATCTGCCCTCGGTGGAACGGTATAGAAATGATTCAAACTTCTTAGGCAAAGTACCGCCGAACATGGAAGGGCCGTCTCCGTCAAAGAGGAGAGTAGCCATTTTCCCGGACTCTTCTGCCAATAGGTCTATTCTCTGGAGCAGGTATCGGTATTGATTAGGGAGGTAGTTCTCGCCACCAGGTTCGCTCCCGTGTGGCAGTTCTTGTGGATGCTCCATCACTACGCAAAAGAGTGTGAACGGAAGCGTACGGCAAAGGTCAAAAAAGGACTCCACTAATTCCCATTCGTTCTCACGCCTCTCGAAAACCCTGCGAGTTATGAGGTTTACTCCCTTCAACTCAATATCAGGTGTGCCTAAACGCCGCTTTAGGGCAAATATCTGGCCGGCCATTGATCTCGTGAGGTTTCGATCAATGCACACGGCGACCACGACTGGATTTAGATTCGAGTCATTCGGGTGTGGTATCCCGCTTTCGTCCAGGAATACCAACATTATATCGCCTCCTATCCTCTTCTGGCCCCTGCACTAGTGAAGTAGGCATATAAGAGACGGCGCCATCCATTTGTACCGAACATCACCACCCTAGCCCGCCGTTGCTATTCCCCCTCTGCGCTGCAGCGCGGGCTGTATGCGCTCCATGATATCGGCGATGTGGAAGTGGCGGTTCAGGACGTAGAAGTGGATGCCCGGTACCCCATGATCCAACAGGTCAATGGCCTGGTCAGCCGTGTGCACAATGCCTATCTGGTGCACACTCTCCTCGTCGTCCTCTGCGTCGTTAAGCTGTTCAAGGAGATCGTCTGGGATGGTGGCGCCGCACATATCCGTGATGCGCTTGATCTGCTGCACGTTCAGTATGGGCATGAGGCCGGGCACTATGGGCTGCTCAATGCCAATGGCCCGGCACCGGTCTACAAAGCTGAAGAAGTCGCTGTTGTCGTAGAAGAGCTGGGTGATTACGCCATCCGCGCCGCTGTCCACCTTGCGCTTCAGGTTCCGCAGATCAGTCTCAAAGTCCGGCGCTTCCAGGTGCTTCTCCGGGTACCCCGCCACGGCGACGCTGAACCCACCGATACGGTTGATGTGCTCCACAAGCTCGTTGCCGTGGCCGTAGCCGTCCTCCGGGGGCGTGAACTCCGTCTCCCCGCGGGGCGGGTCTCCGCGAAGGGCTACGATGTTCTCTATGCCTTGGGAGCGTATCTCCGCAAGGATGTCAGTGATCTCGTCCCGGCTGGACCCAACGCAGGTCAGGTGGTGGGCGGTCTCCATCCCGTACTCCAGCTTTATCTTGGAGGCCACCTCCAGGGTAAGGTCGCGGGTGCTGCCAAGCGCGCCGTAGGTCACCGTCATGAAGGAAGGCCCCAGGCCGATCAACCTCGGCAGGCGCTCCTCAAGCTCGGCCAGGGTACGCTCGGTCCTGGGAGGGAACAGCTCGAAGGATATGGCCGGACGGCCGTCTGCATAGAAGTCTGCGAATTTCATAGGAGTGGCCCTCTATACCTCTGACATAGTAAGCCAATTCCGCCTGTCAAGCAACTGCAACACCGGCTTGTGTCCAGGCCGGGCAATCTCGTAGAATATGGACGGGAGGGACATGTGTGTCCCATTATATACTCATGACAGGCCGGGAGTTCATTGAGCGGGTGACCAGACTGGCACGGCAGCGAGACGTTGAGGTACTGGTAGATACCGAACGGGGAAAAGGCAGCCATGTTCTGCTCTACTATGGGGACCGCGTTACGGTCGTCAAGGACTTGCGCAAGGAGCTTGGCCCGGGCCTGCTTGCCTCAATGATTCGGCAGCTTGGCTTGCAGCGAAGTGACTTCAGGTAAGAGGAGTACATCATGCAATTCATATACCCGGCGCAACTGAAGCGGTACAGTGAGAACGAGATTGTAGTGTCCTTCCGGGACCTGCCGGAGTGCCTCACATCGGGCGAGGATGAGGCTGAGGCCCTTCTCGAAGCAGAGGATGCCCTGGATACCGCCATCTATGGCCGCCTCAGGACCGGGGAGTCTATACCGGCGCCCAGCGCTCCGCTGCCCGGCGAGCGCATGGTCGCGCTGCCCATAGACATGGCAGCAAAGGCTGCTCTGGTCCTGGTCTTTCGCGCCAGTGGCCTCACCCAGTCAGCCCTGGCTGAGCGCCTTGGCGTGGACAGGAAGGTTGTCCAGAGAATGCTCAACCCTCGTCATCGGACGTCTGTCAGCCGTCTAAACGATGCTCTGCGGGCCATGGGCAGCGAGGTCGTCCTGGAAGCGCCGTCACTGCCAATTGCGACGTAAGGACAGCCTAGAGCAGATACCCCAGTATCACGCCGCCGGCTATCGCCGAGCCAATGACCCCTGCGACGTTGGGGCCCATGGCGTGCATTATGAGCCAGTTGTCGGAGTCCTCATCCTGCCCCACCCTGTGGACAACCCTCGCGGCCATTGGCACCGCCGATACGCCCGCCGCGCCTATCAGGGGGTTTATCTGGCCCCTGGACGCGTAGTACATCACCTTGCCGAAGAGCACTCCGGTAAAGGTCGCTATTCCGAAGGCGAGCAGCCCCAGCGCGAATATGCCCAGGGTCTGTGGCTCCAGAAAACGCTCGGCGGTCATCGTGGAGCCGACGGTGAGGCCAAGGAAGATGGTGGTGACGTTAATCAGCTCGTTCTGGGCGGCGTGGGACAGCCTGTCCACCACACCAACCTCACGGAGCAGGTTGCCGAACATGAGCATACCAATGAGGGGCGCTGCCTTGGGAGCAATCAGGCTCCCCAGTATGATGACGATAATGGGGAAGAATATGCGGGCCTTGAAGGACGCCCTCTGGGACGGGTACGGCATCCTGACCATGCGTTCCTTCCTGGTGGTCAGCGCCCGCATAATTGGAGGCTGTATCAGGGGGACCATAGCCATGTAGGAGTAGGCAGCCACGGCTATCGGCCCCCACAGGTCCACGTCGGCCAGCTGCGTGGAGACGAAGATGGTGGTCGGGCCGTCGGCGGAGCCAATAATGCCGATGGCGCCCGCGTTCTCCATGCTCCACCCCAGAAAGAGCGCGGCGATGAGGGCCGCGAATATCCCGAACTGGGCCGCCGCGCCCAGTAGCACCGTCACAGGCCTCTGGAGCATGGGCGTGAAGTCGGTCAGCGCGCCAACACCCAGGAACATCAGCAGCGGGAACAGCTCGTTATCCAGCCCCGCCCTTCTCAGCAGCCCCAGGAACCCGTCGTCCTCTGCGATGCCCGTGGACGGCAGGTTGGCCAGCATCACCCCAAGGCCAATGGGCAGAAGAAGCAGAGGCTCGTACTTCCTGGACACCCCCAGGTATATCATGCCCAGGGCAATGCAAATCATGGCAGCGTTGCCGGGGGTGAGGTCTGGAAACGCTCCCAGAAGCTCCTCAGGCATGGACTACCGCCTCTCGCTTCCCCTGGGGTTGAATGCGCTCTGCGGCCGGTTGCCGTAGGCAGGCGCCCTGCGGCCCTGGGACTCCAGCATGGCCTCCCTTCCTATGCGGCCCCAGCTGCTGCGTCCATACGGGGTAGTGGCGGGGCTTGGAGCCAGGGCAGGAGTTGCAGCCGGAGTGGGTTCTGCCGCGACAGCGAACGGTTGGGACTGCTCCTGCTGTTCCATGGACAGGTATATCGCCACGGCCATCGCCGCTATCTGCGACCCGGGTATCCTCCCGACGGGTTGCTCGACGGCGACTGCAGGCGGCTCCGGCGCTCTTTCCACTACCGGGGCTGTCTCGGCAACCTGTATCACCTCAGCCACCGGCTCAGGCTCCGCGGCCTCAGAGAACTCCTCCTCTTCAATCTCCTCGCCCGGGAAGAGCTTCTGGAGCGCCATGAGTATCAGCATGAAGACCACCAGCGCGGCAAAGACAAGGGCCATGCCCGTTCCCGCGAGGTTCAGTCCTTCCGCCAGATTCTCCGGTACGTTCATCCCTTGCCCCGGTCTCCGTGCGAGAGGCCAACAGGCTCAACATGGTCTCTCTGGTTCACCTGCTGCACAAACCTGGACGCCCTCACGTCCCTGTCCAGAACACACCTTATCAGCGCGCCCAGAAGCCTCTCCAACTCTCCAAGAGTGTCCTGCTCCAGGGTGAGCTTCTCTGCGTTGGGCATGCTCTCCCTCTGAAGGAACCGCAGTACCTTGACGGCGTTCAGGGACATGGGAAGGATGCTCACGCCGGGCGGACGACACGAGTCGCAGAGGGCGCCTCCCTGGCTCGGCGCGAAGGAGTGGCGTCCCGGCTCCAGGCCTGCTTCGCACTCCACGCATCGGTGCAGCTCCGGCCGGAAGCCGCTGTGGTCGAGGAGTCGCATCTGGAAGTACGGCAGAAGAGCGGGCGGCGCATCGCCGGACAGGGAACGCAGGGAGTCCAGCACAAGTCGATAAACGGGATAGTTTGCCTGCTCCTCCTGGGAGAAGGCGTCCACCATCTCCAGCATGTAAAGGGCCTGGGACAGCCTGTTCAGGTCCTCCCTCAGGGGGCGGAAGCCCTCCAGCGCCTCAGCCTGGTTCACAGTGTCCAGGTTCTGGCCCTTCACCATGAAGAGGGAAGTGCGCATGGGAGGCTCAACGTGGCCGCCCAGCTTGCTCTTTATGCGGCGCGCGCCCCTGGCCACCGCCCGCACCTTGCCTCTGTTGGGGGTGAACAGGGTGAGAAGGTAGTCGGCCTCCCCAATGGGGTGGTGCCTGAGGACAATAGCCTCCGTCTTGTATGTCTTTGGCGTGGTGGTCATGGGATGAACTCGAAAGCCTACACTTCCTGACGGCCCTCCAGGGCGCGGCTTAGCGTAACCTCGTCAGCGTACTCCAGGTCTCCGCCTACGGGAAGACCCCTGGCGAGGCGCGTCACCCGCAAACCCAGGGGCGAGAGCATACGCTGTATGTACATTGAAGTGTTCTCGCCCTCCAGGCTGGGGTTGGTCGCCAGGATCACCTCTCCCACCTGGTTGTCCTTCAGACGATCCATCAACTCCCGCAGCTTCAGGTCGTCCGGCCCTATGCCGCTGGCGGGCGATATAACGCCGTGGAGCACGTGGTAAAGCCCCTTGTACACCTGTGTGCGCTCAAGGGAGAGCACGTCCAGGGGCTCCTCCACCACGCATATCCGAGACCTGTCACGACCCTCGTGGGAGCAGAGGTAGCAAGGGCTGCTCTCGGTGATGTTCTGGCAGACGCTGCAGAAGATGACCCGCTCCTTGACGGCCAGGACAGCCTCTGCCAGCGACCGCGCCTCATCCGGGGGCATACGAATGAGGTAGTAGGCCAGGCGCTGGGCGCTCTTGGGGCCAATGCCCGGCAGCTTGTGGAACTCCTCAATGAGGCGCGCCAGAGGAGCGGCCACGGACGGGAGGAAATCGTAGGTCATTGCAGCGTACCCGCGCGGGCGCTCTACGTCAGCCCGGGTATCTTCATCCCGCCGGTTATGGCGCTCAAGCGGGTCTGGGCAAGCTCCTGCGCCTTGTCGATGGCCTCGTTGGTCGCCGCCATGACCAGGTCCTGGAGCATATCCACGTCCTCGGGGTCTACCGCCTCCGGCGCAATCTCAATGGACTGCACCTTCAGCTTCCCGGTCACCGTCACCTTGACCACGCCCCCTCCGGCGGTGGCCTCCACAACGGCGCTCTCCAACTCCTCCTGGGCCTTGGCCAGCCGGGCCTGAAGCTGCTGCGCTTGGCGCATCATGTTCCTATTCATTGGGTCTCTCCTCTTCTTCTTCGACCAGGCGCGCGCCCATGTTCAGGGCCGCCCGCACCAGGTGGCCTTTCGATTGCCCTGCGCCGACGCTGCCCTGGTCCGCCAGGGTCAGTCGCAGGTTGTAGGAGGTACCGGTTACGTCCTGAACAGCCTGCTGTATGCCCCTGCGGGTGTCCGGGTTCTCCAGCTCGCCCTCCAGCCGCTCCATGTTGGGGCGGTTCTTGAACACCAGCACCAGGGAGTCGTCCTCAATGTACCTGGCGCCGCAGTCCATGAGCAGCGCTCCAATGTTGAACTTCTGCCCCTTGAACCGCTTCATGGCCTTCTGGATTGCACCCCAGTGCTCCTCCGGCATTGGGCTGCCGTCCGCGATTGGGGCGGCCTGCCCGTTTTCCGACGATGCAGCCGTCTGCCCCACGGGCGTCTCAGCAGGTGGCGACGCCGTCTGTCTTGCGGGCGCGGCGGGCGGCTCCGACCTGGCGACCGGGCGTTCAGCCTCGCGGCGGGGCGGGGCGGAGCGGGGCGGGGCGTCCCTCGCGGCAGGCCGGGTGTTGGCGGCGGGAGCGGATGCCGTCCGAGTGGCGGGGGCGGGCTGCGGAGGCTCGCTCTCCAGGGACGTCTCCACCAGCGCCATCTCAAGGGACAGGGTGGGAAAGCCGTCCTGGGACACCGGCCTCTGCTCAAACATCTGGACAGCCTTCAGCGCCCTCTCCAGGGTGCAGGACTCCGCCGCGGCCCTTATCGCCTCCAGCGTCTCCTGCGGATAGTCCAGGGCGTCCTCCGCGCCGGCCTTGATGAGCAGCACGCCCCGCAGGTGGTCGACGACCTGCTTGTGAAACCGCCGAGGGTCCAGCCCCTGGTCGGCCACCGCGACGATTGTCTTGAGTCCCGCCGAGACCTCACCCTTGAGCGCGCTCCTCACCAGGTCAAGGGCCAGCTCGTCGTCGCCCTGGCCCAGCAGCTCTCTGACGTGGTCAAGGGTAACGTGGGAGTCGTAGGAGACCACCAGCTGCTCCAGCAGGTTCTCGGCGTCCCGCAGGCTGCCGGCGGCGTTTCCGGCGATTGCCCTCAGCGCCTGGGGTTCGGCCTCAATCCCCTCGCTTTCGCATATCTTGGCAAGGCACTCCTCAATGTGGCGGTTGGAGATGCGGTGAAAGTCGAAGCGCTGGCAGCGGGAGATCACCGTGGCCGGCACCCTGTGGGCCTCCGTGGTGGCCAGCACAAATATGGCGTGGGCCGGTGGCTCCTCCAGCGTCTTGAGCAGGGCGTTGAACGCGTCCGAGGTCATCATGTGCACCTCGTCCACAATGTACACCTTGTACGCGCCCTCCGCGGGCGTGAAGTGCACCTTCTCCTTCAGGTTGCGAATGTCGTCGATACCGCGGTGGCTGGCGGCGTCAATCTCCACAAGGTCCAGCGCCCTGCCCTCGTTGACGGCCTCGCAGGATGAGCACGAGTTGCAGGGTTCGCCGTCGTTGGGGCTGGCGCAGTTCACCGCCTTTGCCAGGATGCGGGCCGTGCTGGTCTTCCCCGTGCCCCTGGGGCCGCAGAAGAGGTAGGCGTGGGCTATCCTGCCCTGCACCACCGCCTGCTTAAGCGTTCTTGCGACGTGGTCCTGGCCTATTACGTCTTCCAGCGTCCTGGGACGCCATTTTCGATAGAAAACCTGCGTCAACTCCGAATCGCTCCTACTTCAGGGGGACGTTTGCCAGAACCCTGTCCTGCCTAGCCCACATGACTCTCTCCTCCTGCGGCTCTGCGTGGTCGTACCCCAGAAGGTGCAGGACGCCGTGGACCACCAGCAGGGCAAGCTCCGCCCTGAGAGGCTTCTTCGCCTCCCTGGCCTGGCGCTTTGCCTGGGGATAGGATATCACTATCTCTCCCATGTGTGACGCCTCATCTGGGGTGTCAGGGAATGCCCCGTCCGGGTGGTCGCCGCCGGCTTCCTCCAGAGAGAAGGCGAGCACGTCCGTAACCTCGTCCAGCCCCCGGTACTCCAGGTTGAGCCCTCTCAGAGTCTCATCGTCGGCTATGACGAGGCTGACGCCGGACGATTCGTCCCTGTCTTCAGAACCGAGCGCCTGGGACGCCACCATCCTCAGCCACGACTTCGAGACCCTCCCCGCATACGCCGGGAAGACCTGCACGTCAATGTCTCGTGAGGAGGTGGCCTCCAATGGACTTCCTCCGCCGCGTCAGAAGGTGGCGCCGGCTACCAGCGAGGCATCCCGCCGCCTCTGCCGCCACCTCCACCACCGCCGCCGCCGAAGCCGCGGTCGGCCCTGGGCCGGGCCTCGTTGACCGTCAGGGTGCGTCGGTTGAACTCCTGGCCGTTGAAGGCCGCAATGGCAGCCTCGGCCTCCGAGTTGGTTGGCATCTCCACAAAGGCAAAGCCCTTTGATCGGCCCGTGTCCCTGTCTCTTATAACCGTTACCGACTCCACTTCTCCGTGAGCCGAAAAGGCCTCAATCAGATCGTCTTCCGTGGACTCGTACGGCAGGTTCCCTACATATATCCTCAAGATTCTCCTCCAGCTGGGTGCCCAGCATATGATTTTGGGATAGGATGCTCCGGCACTCAGCTACCCCTTGCAGGGATAGTATATACCCTAATGGGCAAGACTTCCACTATCAGAAGGCGGCGAAAACGCGGCTTTGGGAAAGTGGCCCTTCACCAGAACCGACTCGCGGGGTATACTGGACTTGATGAGCAAGGGAAAAGTGGTTGTAGCCATGAGCGGGGGCGTCGACTCCTCCGTTGCCGCGTGCCTCCTGAAGGCCGACGGCTACGACGTCGTGGGTGTGACGATGAAGCTGTGGAGCGACGAGGAGGCTGAGGCCCAGCGCCCCGGGCAGTCGCGGGGCTGCTGTACCCTGGACGACATCGAGGACGCCCGCCGCGTGTGCCAGATCATCGGCGCGCCCCACTACGTGATGAACTTCCAGCAGGAGTTCCAGGCCCACGTCATCGACTACTTCTGCAGCGAGTACCTGCGGGGCCGCACGCCCCATCCCTGCCTGGCCTGCAACGACAAGATAAAGTTTGACTTCCTTATGAAGAAGGCCGCCGCCCTGGACATTGACTACGTTGCCACGGGCCACTACGCCCGCCTGGACGCGTCATCGGGCGCGCCGCGCCTCCTCAAGGGCATAGACCCCACAAAGGACCAGTCCTACGTGCTGTTCAACCTGCGCTCCCACCAGGCGGCGCGCCTCCTGCTCCCCGTGGGCTGGCATCCCAAGAAGGCCATCCGCGACATCGCCCGCGCCGAGGGCCTGCCCGTGGCGGACAAGCCGGACAGCCAGGAGATATGCTTCATCCCCCAGAACGACTACCGCGCATACCTGGCCCAGAGGTTCCCGCCCGCGCCGGGTGAGATTGTCGACGGGTCCGGGACGGTCCTGGGGCGTCACCAGGGCGTCCAGGGCTTCACCGTGGGCCAGCGGCGCGGCCTGGGCATTCACAGCGAGAAGCCCATGTTCGTGCTTGCGATTGATGCGGAGGCCAACCGGGTTGTGGTGGGGCCGGCGGAGGGCCTTATGCAGAGCAGCCTGTGGGCCGGCGGCGTCAACTACCTCTCGGGGGTTGCGCCGGAGGGCCCGGTGGAGATTGAGGCCAGGATCCGCTACAAGGCGGGCGACTCCGCCGCCACCCTCGCGCCCCACGGCGACTGGGCGGAGGTGCGATTCCGGGAGCCGCAGCGCGCCGTTACGCCGGGCCAGGCCGTGGTCTTCTACCTGGGCGATGAGGTGCTTGGCGGCGGGTACATTGAGGGCGCGCTGGGGCCCTCTGGCGTTGCGCTGCAGACTGTCACTCACATGTAAACGGGAGTCCACCTCCCCCACCTCTGGATTCCTGCCTCCGCAGGAATGGTATACAAACACTACTCCCACCCAGGCCTGTCCCGCACTCCGATACGGGGCGGGATTCCGCCATCCCCTCGCCTCTGGATTCCGGCTTCCGCCGGAATGACGACGGCAACGCCATTCCGAGCGCAGCGAGGAATCTAAATCCGCTCAGCGGGGACAACGACACCAGATACAGACCATTCCTGCGGAGGCAGGAATCCATCTCCAGCGCCCGGATGCCCGTCCCCGTATCAAGTACGGGGCAGGCTGCACGGGCATGACAGATCATGTCCCTGAATTCTGCCTGGCAGGAATGACGACGGCAACGCCATTCCGAGCGCAGTGGGGAATCCAAAGCCGCTCAACGGGGACAACGACGCCTTATGCAGACCATTCCTGCGGAGGCAGGAATCCATCCCCCGTCCTTGGATGCCCGTCCCCGTATCAAGTACGGGGCAGGCTGCACGGGCATGACGGATCAAGGCCCTGGATTCCGGCTTCCGCCGGAATGACGACGGCAACGCCATTCCGAGCGCAGCGAGGAATCCAAAGCCGCTCAACGGGGACAACGACACCAGATACAGACCATTCCTGCGGAGGCAGGAATCCATCTCCCGTCCTTGGATGCCCGTCCCCGTATCAAGTACGGGGCAGGCTGCACGGGCATGACAGATCACGTCCCTGAATTCTGCCTGGCAGGAATGACGACGGCAATGTCATTCCGAACGCAGTGAGGAATCAAAAGACGCCGACCCCCACGCCACCCCTTCGCAGGAATGGTCGTGCTGACAAAAGAAGGCCCCCCGCATTTAGCGAGGGGCCTCATTGTTCCCTAGCTTTCCGCTACCGCTCCTCCCGGATTCCCGTCTTCACGGGAATGACGGTGGAGGATGGCGAGCGTCTACCGGCGACGCTGGATGATGAACACCGCCGCAGCTATACCGGCCAGCACCAGCAGGAGCACTATAATCAGCCCCACCGGGAATCCGCCCTCCTCCGGCTCAGGAGTCGGCGTGGGAGCCGGCGTGGCCGTGGGGGCCGGCGTCGGCGTCGGCTCAGGCGTGGCCGTGGGCTCAGGCGTCGCCGTGGGCGGTGGCGCCGCAGCTATCACCGTCACGTTTATCAGCTGAGCCGCAGACTCTCCGTCCGGGTCCATTGCCGTCACCGTTACGGTCACATTCTCCGCAGGCGAGAGCGCCCTCAACACTATCTGCTGGCTGCCCTCTATGCTGACGGCCGCAACCGCATCAAGGTTGTCCGAGGTTGCCATGTAGGTCAGCTCGTCGCCGTTGGGGTCGTTGAAGTACTCAGCAACCTCCATCAGCGCGTCCCGGCCCTCAAGCAGCGCCTGGTCCTCTATGCTGCCCACCGCCTCTGGCGGCAGGTTGCCCTGCACCGTCACTATGAAGGTGTCCGACACCGACGCGCCGTGCGGGTCGCGGGCCGACACCGTTATCTCAACTTCACCGGCCGCTCCGGGGCTGACCTCCTGGGCGTCCACACGCACCAGGCCGTCGCTGTGCACCCTGACCACCGCCACCGCTTCGTTGTCGCCACTTCCGGCGAAGTCCAGGCCCTCGCCCTCAGGGTCACTGAAGTACATGGTCACGTCCAGACCCAGGGGCTCGTCGTCGTCCTGCATCAGCACGTCCGGTATCTCCTCCAGGAGCACCGGCGGCATGTTGGCCGGCAGCACCTCCACCTCCGCCACCTGCATGGCGTACTTCCCGCCCGGATCCGTGGCCGTAAAGGTAACCGTGGTCTCTCCAAGGGCCACCGCCATTATGGTGGCCGTGGCCTCCATCAACTCCACCGTCGCTATCGCCTCGTCTGCCGATACCGCCGTGTAGGTCAGCGGGTCGCCGTTGGCGTCCGTGAAGTAGGAGCCCAGGCCAATTGCCACGCCGGAGCTCTCCAGGCGCACCTGCTGCTTGGGTATCTCGCCAACCGCCTCCGGCGCGTCGTTGGGGTCAAGCACCTCAACGTTGAAGCTGCCAAAGGCCGTGGCCCCGGCGTCGTCCTGGGCGATGATGGTCATCCTGACCTCTCCAACGCCCGTCACCTGGAAGACCACGAAGCGGCCGTCCGGCCTTGCCGTGAGCACCATGGCGTTGGACGACTGCGGGATGAAGCGCAGGAAGTCGTTGTCCAGGTCACGGAAGTACTGGGTCATGTCTATCCGGGTGCCCTCGTCATCCAGGTAGAGGGTGAGGTCCGGGATGGTCCCCACAAGCTGGGGAGCCGTGTTGGGGTCCACGACCGTCACTCTGAATTCATGCTGGAACGTGCCCTGATCCGGATTGGTGGCCGTGATGGTGATCATGGTCCTGCCCGGTCGATGTGGGTCAATGACCAGCAAAGAGCCATCGTCCTCGTCTATAACAACGGTAACGGTAGCCACGCGCTCGTCAGACGAGTCCGCTTCGAACGTCAGGTTACCAGAGTCCTCAAAATACCTGGACAGGTCCAGGGTGGTGTCGCGCCGGTGGTTGACCACCTCCTGGGGGCGTATCCTGTTCACCCTCAGCTTGGGCGCGGTGTCCGCCGAGTGAATTGTGACAGGGAAGGTGTGGGAGACGCTGGTTGAGCCTTTGCCCGTGGCCGGTGAGCCAAGGGTGACCCTGGCGCTTCCTTCGGCCGAGGGGTTGAACTTCAAGGTGACGGCGTCATCCGTGCTTTCCACCTCAATAGTGAGGATGTCGTCCGCTTCATCGTTAACTTCGCCTTCCGCATCCAGGACTTCCACCTTGAAAGTCTTGTCCCCATCCTCTTCCTCGGGTTCCTGGGTGGGCGTGTAGGCCACCGCCACGGTCAGGCTGAATGGGCTATCCGCCGTCAGTGTCCGTGGGCCAACCACGTCCAGCCGGGAGGCCTCACTCTTTGTAGTTTCCTTTTCGGTCTCGTCTACATCCGTTGTACTAGCGTCATCTTCCGTAGTCACAACTTCCTTAACCCGCCGCACCTCAAAGATGTAGGTGGCCTTGTCCTCTTCAGGGATAACCTCGATCGTATTCCTCACACGAGCCTGGGGCGTCGCGCTGTCAAGCTTGTCGCAAGGCTGATATGTTGGAGGATCTGTAGCAGGGGTTACAGGACAGCGCAGCGCGTCCATGGACATCCAACCCATGCCGTTCTCGGCGTCGTTCGGGCCCCAGGATGTACCGCCGTCGGCGCTGTACCGGTACTCGTGCGCCGTTACCTCCGTTGTGTACCAGACGTTGTCAAAGGAGAGTTCAACCTGTGTCTTGCCCGCGTCATCACCCTCCGCTACCTTGGTCACCACACCCTTCAGATTAAGCGTAGGAGACGGTTCCAAGTCTGGGTTGCTGCCAAGATTCAGAGCATCTACGTTGTCCGTGTCGGTATCCGTATTAGTAGTGGACGTTATCTGCTCATCAAAGAACTCCCACACGCTGCGCGGGACAGCCCCACTCAGATGGTTGCCGGAAAGGTTAAGGCTTGTCAACTCGGAGAGATCTGCCCATGCCGCCACCAGCGACCCGCCAGACAAATCACTGGGAAGGATGACTTCTGTAACCCTAATGGCAGTGTCTGTGTCAGTGGTGTCAGGGTCCGCGACCGTGACGCCGTCCCATCCACCAGTGTTCAAGTCCGGTAGTGTGTCCACGTCTATCCAGTTTACGGCATCCCCATTCACGACATCCGCATTGTCATCATTCGGACCATCATTGTCATCTTCCAGCGCTTCCGCCGCTGTAAGCAACGCGATACAGTCAGCCTGGAGGCCTTCGGTGAATACGTTAGCGGTAATGATGCCGTTGTCTTCGTCGACGTCTCCGGTGGGAATCGTAGTACCGCCGGGGCCGGTAGCGCCGTCAGCTTTACAGTAGTCGGTTATTCCGACCGTGGCCTGTGCGGACGTCCTGTCCGGCATAAGGGCAAAGGCGGCAGCCGCAATGAGCAGGGCCGCCAGAACAAATCGCCCTGTCCAACTCCTGTGCCACCACGCCAGGTTGGACGGCTTGATTACCGAGATGGATGAATCTATAGTTCGCATCTAACGAACCTCCTCAAGGTGCTTTCTCAGCATAATGTCCATGCTGTCTCGCCATGCTCCTACAAACGAGAAACAAGTATTATACCCGATTACAGATTGTACCATTCCTGTCAAGAACAGGATAGGGTTTATTGCCCCTTTTTTCACACTTTCCCCCGCCCATTCTACACACTTCGCGCCCGTCTGCACACCCCTATCAGGCCGTCATTCCGAACCCTTCGGCTACGCTCAGGGTAAACTTCGTGAGGAATCTAAAGCCGCCGACCCCCTCACGACCCCCTGGATTCCTGCCTCCGCAGGAATGGCGAACACGTGGCGGACGGCTCACCGCTGCATCACAAGCGCTCTTTCCGCTCATCCTGAGCCTGTCGAAGGGTGAGCGGGTACACATCACGCCTATCTTCCCGCTCTGGTTCGACCATGCTCACCACGAGCGGGAAAGGCGGGCGGCTCACCGCTCCCGGATGCCTGCCTTCGCAGATATTTGAATAACTCCAGCGTTGTCCTGAATGGAGTGTGTTGCACCGTCATTCCGGCGGAAGCCGGAATCCAGGACTCCTGCTAAAGAGAGGGAAATAGATTCCCGCTTGCGCGGAAATGACGAGAAGCGTACCTCTGGGACGACACCTTAGTTACGCGAAGGTCTGCTAATCCCCGTACTTGATACGGGCCAAGCTCACTATGAGAGAAAAGGATGTAGATTCATCACGAGTGACGAAGGGGAGAGACCCTCAACGGGAGTGGGCGTCACCGACTCTTGTTGAGAATACGCGTTATCCCTATCCAAGGTGCTCCCGAATGAGCTTCAACTCTACGGAGTGGTCCTGCAGGGTGGCTATAATAGCCTTCTGGCCTTCAATTAGAGTGTTCTGACCCTCCACCAGAGCGTTCTGACCCTCCACCAGAGCGTTCTGGCCCTCCGCCAGACCCTTCAAGATGGCGGCAAACTCGCGCTGGCCCTCCACCAGACCCTTCAAGATGGCGGCAAACTCGCGCTGCCCCTCCGCCAGTGTGATAAACGCGTCTTCCAGCTTTGTTATCCGGTCATTTATGGTAGCCAAGACTTACCTCCTGTCTCCCCGTGGTATGGTTGTTCTTCCCCACCAGCGCTTTCTTATATGGTAACAGCAACCCATTCAAATGCAAGATAACCATAGGATCTATTGCCCTTTTTCACACTTGCCAGCGCCAATTCTACTACCTGCGCGCCCGCCTGCACACCCCCATTTGGGGTTTTGTGCTACAATGAGCGTGCAAGGCTCAGGGAGACCACGCATCTACCGTTGCGCAGCCCGTTACCCAGAGAGGATACGGCGGGAAGCTCCGGCGTAACGCTCGGCTGTATGGCAGCGGCCTGGGCGCAGACGCTTGCCTAGTACACCTCAGTACACCTCTTGAAGCAATGAGACCGGCCCTTGAATGAAGACCGCATATCCGTTTGGAGCGTAACCAGCCGGACGGCCCTGGTATACTATGCGCTCTTTACGGGTCAAATCATTGTTGGTATCATCTTCATCGTCGCTGAGGTATGGCAGCAATCAACATCCATCCAGGCAATACTACTCCGTGTATGGGAGCGCACAGGCGAATTGGCGCTCGCATCGGCGGTGTTCGCCATCATTGTCGTTGAAGCCGGAGGTTGGATTATGGTGCTCACCAGCAGAATAAGAGAGGCGCTGAGAAGAGAGGGCCGAAACGAAGAGCGGGCCAGGTGGGAAGACTGGAACAGCCGGAGAGAGGAGGCCCAGGCGCAAGGCAAGCCGTTCAATGAGCCTCCACCCTCCCAATCCGACAGGAACGCCTGACAAGTAGCCCCCTCAGTCATGCCCGCACTCAGACGGGCATCCGCGGTGTTCGCCATCATTGTCGTTGAAGCCGGAGGTTGGATTATGGTGCTCACCAGCAGAATAAGAGAGGCGCTGAGAAGAGAGGGCCGAAACGAAGGGCTGAGGGAAGGCCGAAACGAGGGGCTAAGGGAAGGCCGGAACGAAGAGCGGGCCAGGTGGGAAGACTGGAACAGCCGGAGAGAGGAGGCCCAGGCGCAAGGCAAGCCGTTCAATGAGCCTCCACCCTCCCAATCCGACAGGAACGCCTGACAAGTAGCCCCCTCAGTCATGCCCGCACTCAGACGGGCATCCGCGGTGCTCGCCATCATTGTCGTTGAAGCCGGAGGTTGGATTATGGTGCTCACCAGCAGAATAAGAGAGGCGCTGAGAAGAGAGGGCCGAAACGAGGGGCTAAGGGAAGGCCGAAACGAAGAGCGGGCCAGGTGGGAAGACTGGAACAGCCGGAGAGAGGAGGCCCAGGCGCAAGGCAAGCCGTTCAATGAGCCTCCACCCTCCCAGTCTGACAGGAACGCCTGACAAGTAGCCCGCCGCCCGTCGCTCCCGTGCAGACGAGAGCCCACTCCGCTTCCCTACTGGATGCCCGCAGTCACGGGCGTGGTGGGCGGCTCACCGCCGCTAGATTCCGGCTTCCGCCGGAATGACGAAGTTGGCAGAGGCCCACCGTTCGTCGCTCCCGTGCAGACGGGACCCCACTCCCCTTCCCTACTGGATGCCTGCCTACGGAGGAATGGCAGTCCGCGCGTATTGAATGACGCGGCGTTCTCCCTCATGCTACAATGCGCTCGGACGACAATTCAATTGAGGAAGAGCTGATGACCACAGTGGAAGCCAATGCTGCCCGCATTTTCGCGGACGCGCGCCGGATGCGCGACTCCGCCCTGGAGCAGATGGCGGCCGGCGACATTCGAGACGCGGCGGAGAAGGCCTGGTGCGCCACCCTGCGCGCCACGGAGGCGCTGGTCCTCATCCGCACGGGGCAGGAGCCCGGGACATCCACCATGGCCGGCCGGCGACTGCAGGCCGGCGTGGCGGCCGACCCGTCGCTGTGGGACCTTCGGACCCGCTACTTCGACCGCCAGGCCGTGCTGCACGGCGAGTGCTTCTACCACGATTACTGCGAACCCGTTGTAACGGAACGCCTTATTCGCGAGACCTCGGACTACATTCTGTACGCCGAGCGGTTGGCTCACGCGTAGCCGCTCCCTCCACCTCTCCTGGATTCCGGCTTCCGCCGGAATGACGGAGTTGGCAGAGGCACACATTTCGTCGCTCCAGTGCAGACGGGAGCCTACTCCCCTTCCCTCCTGGATGCCCTCCGTCACGGGCGTGGCGGACGGCTCACCGCTCCTGCGACTGCGCCCGGGCATCGTCCGGCGGCTCCGCGTCGTCACCGGGCGCGGCGTCCTCCTCCATCGACCCGGAGTCGTCCGGCGGCGGCTCCGCAGCAGGCGCGGCCTCGGCGGCAGGCTCAGGCTCCTCCGGCGTACGCGCCCTGTCGCCCACCAGCACCAGGCTGGCAAACCCCATCAGCAGTCGCAGAGCAAACTCCAGGGCAATGAGGAACACCAGGTAGTAGAGGATGTTCTCGCTGTAGTCCCTGACCTCCATCAGCACGTCCAGGGAGTCCTCAATTGCGAAGAAGGCCGGGTCTATGAGGGAGATGGCCAGCACGGCAAAGGGGAGTATCTTGGCCAAATCCCTGGAGAGGTCCTCCGTGAGGTACGCGGTCACGCGGATGGTGCCAACCGTCACCAGCGCCGTAAGCAGTATGTCCGAGAAGGTCTGCTCCTTTGCCAGGAGCGCCAGTATCACGGTGAGGACCGCGAACCAGAAGAAGGCGAAGACGGGGAACAGGATGATGTACTTGGCCACGTACATGACGAAGTGGAGAAAGGCCCGCACCGGGCGAAACCTGGACTCCTCATACCTGGACAGGTCCAGCGCAAACATGTCCCTGGCGGCCACGAACCTGTAGAACCTGAAGACGAAGGCGGCGTAGACGGCCATTCCAAAGACGTAGACGGCAACCGGCTCCAGGAGGTTGAGGGCATCGTCAAAGTCCAGCCCTCTGGGGAAGATGTCGTTGATATCCATAAGCCCCGCCTTTCGCGGCTAAAGTTTGGCCCCTGGCCCGCTGTCCGGGGGCAAGTCATGGACGGCGACGCGCCAACGGCACCGTCCCAGATAGTTTTACCACAAATCAGGAGGCTCTGACAGGCCCGCGGCGGGCGGATTGCCGGGAAAAGCAGACGGCACAGGGCGGCCGCCAAGCGTTTCCTATCCGGCGGTGGGCATAGAGCGAGGGGCTTGCCATCTACGCGCTGGTTATCGTGAAGGTGTATGCGCCCAGGTGCTCCCTATGGCCCTCTACGGAAGCGTAGAACTCCCCGGAGCTCGGCGCCACCCACTCGACCGTGTCCCCTGACGCCGAGTTATCGGCGAACTGGTTCCCATACCAGTCCCTGGGTGGAGCCCCGTCAGACGCGTACAGCTTCATACGGAAGTATTCCAGGGTCTCTCTGCTTACACTCAATTGGTACCTGCGACCCGCCTCCACCCGGAACCGGAAGTAGTCGAGGTCAAACTCGTCTTCCACAGCGCCCTGGACAACCTCTCCAAGAGATGCGTAGGTGGCTGTGGCCAGGGAATCCCCGTGGTCATCCTCAACATCGGCCACAGGCGCAATGGTGAGCGTGTACTGGCCCGTCTTGCCGCCGAAGTTCTGCACGGCAAAGTAGTAGTCTCCGGAGCCCGGCGCGACCCATAGAATCTGAGGGCCGGACGGCGTCAGTCTGCGGGACTTCCAGTTCCATATCTCCTGAGTCACCCCGTCCAAGCCCAGCAGAGTGATGTTTGATATCCTCAGCGAGTTGTGGTTGACGTTCATCCGGTACTTCTGCCCCTCTACAGCCTGGAACCTGAAGTAGTCGAAGTCGAACATGTAGTCCAGATCGCCCACTATAGCCTGTCCCACTGCTATGGCGGAGGCCGCCGACGGCTCATCTCCGTGCTCGTCTGAGAAATCGGTGGTCGGGAATGCGAAGGCCCCACCGTGCAGCCGGCGGTACAGGTCTCTGAACGTCTCTTTCCGGTCGGCCGGGGTATGCTCCAGGAATGTATCGTAGATATCCTCTTCAGTGGGTGGCCGCACCAACTCCTCGCCCAGTAGGTAGTCCTGATTGCGTGACAGCAGCTCCCTCAAGGCCGCTGACATCGACTCTGCACCCAACGCGTAGTATGCGTGCAGCAGAAAATTCTCGCCCATGATGTATCCACAGCCGCCGGGCCAGAAGCGACCCTCGTAGATGTGCTCCAGTTCATAGGTGAAATGCCGTATGTTCTCCGTGCCTATGCCTACACAATTCGCTCCCGTTTCAGCTGACATCTGAGCCCTGCGGTCGGCCAGGGGCTGTTCGCCGGTCCGATGGTTAACGTAAGCCTCAATGAACTGGGCCGCTCCCTCTCGGAACCACACCTGGCCGACGTTGAAGTAGAAGTAGTAGTGGGCCGTCTCGTGCGGGACGCCATTCACTTCACCCTTAGACTTAGACCTATTGAGCACCATGTGGCTGCCTGCATGGTGCCCGCCTATCCCGTATTCACTATTGCCCGGGGTTATCACCAGTAGAATAATGTCCGTCGTGGGGAATTCCGTCCCCAGGTACTCCTCGGAAATACGAGCGGTATCCGCGATTTCCTTGAGCAAGTCTTCGCCCGGTGGAGGTGGAGCGTTATGAACAACCCAGATGTTGACGTCACCGGCCAGTGGCAACGAAACAGTCTTGCTCTGAACGTAGTGGGTCTCCAGCAATTCATAGTATAGGGTCGGACTGGTCCTGAAGATGTTGTGGAGAGTGGACACAAGCGCCGCCTCACCGCCGTCAAGCCCGTCGGCAAACCAGGGCTGCTCAATAAGCTCGTCAAAGCGATTCAAGTCACCCTCGGCGAATTGCGTTAGCGACCTGATGAGATAGCTGCCCATGTCTTCTGTGGCGACGTCGGCGTATCGGGACACGGTCAGCGCAGTAGGCCGGTCCCAGAAAGCAATAGGCGCCAGGTCGTATAGCAGCCTGTCGTAGGCGGCCAACCCTTCGAGAGCCTGGGGAAGGTCCAGCAGCAGCCTGGCGTTCTCCGGGAAGCTCTCCAGGTAGTTGGACACGTATTGAATTACGCGGGCCTCTCCAATGCCCACGCCGTCGACCACCCAGGGCGCTGTCGCCACCAGCATCGCTGTTTCCGGGTCTCTGACTTCAATTTCATTAAAGTAGGAAATAATGTTACCCATAAGCGGTTCAGTGCGGCCGGCGCCGTCGGCAACCCAGGGGGATGAGGCCAGGAGCCTGACTAGCTCCGGGCGCTCGGTTCCACTTCGCACCAGGATGTCAAAAGCAAGCCATTCGGCGTCGTCCAGGCCGTCCATCGCCCAGGGAGGGGTGAACAGCAACACTGCCAGATCCGGGTCTCTGGAAGCCACATTGGGAAGCGCCCAACTCAGCAAATCAATCTCACCTTCACTAAGGCCATCGGTAACCCACTGAGATTCAGCCACGCCCCTACCCAGCTCTATGCCGAAGTACGATGGCTCGGCTAACGCCCTCAGAGCAGCAATCTCACCGCCGGAAATCCCGTCAACAATCCACGGCATTTGAGCAACCGTTTCCCCTGTGTAAGAATCCCGCATCCAAATGATGGTTATCAACTCAGAGGCGGTTATGTGAGCCTCGTCCGGCGGACTGGCAAACCACGGCAGCATCTCGCCAGGGTGATCCTGAGCTTCTTCTTGCTGCTGCGTGGTGGGCAATGGCGCGGGGGTAGAGGTGGCGCTTGGGGTTGATACCGTGGTGGGACTCGGCACGGGCGTAGTGACGAGGCCCGGGGCCAAAGTTGCCGGTGGTACGCTTGTATGGGTTGGAGCCGGCGCGGCTGTCGGCGTAGCGGTACTCGCAGCGGTAGCCACTGGCTCCGGTTCCGGCCCTTCACCGCACGCCGATAGCGCTGCAGAGACCACCAAACACAGAAGACCTATTCCCAAGAGCTTGTGCAAAGTCCCCTGCAATCTGTTGGAAATCTGATCCGAGAACAACTATATGGCCTCCATGCGCGGCAATACTGACGGGAGCCATCATCACCTGGCCAGATGGGGCGTATACTACAGCACTACTTACCCGCTTTCAAACCGCCGCCCGTGCAACGGATTATGGCCCTCTCAGGAAAGCCCCGCTTCCTTGCGCCCTTACATCTCCAGGCTATGCGCCTGCTCCTCCTCAACCAGCAGGGGGCCGCGCCATAACGTCCGGCCCGGCGCGCATGAGCATCGGGCCTGTCCTTCAAGCAGGTGGCTGCCCGGAGTTCAACCAAAAGCAGAGCGCAGACAACCGGCCCCGGGCGCAAAAGGGCAGGGTGGCCTAGCCGCCCGGAGTGGTTATCGTGGATATTTGGAAGGTGTAGGAGCCCAGGTTATCATTGAAACCGTCCAGGGCAAGGTAATACTCCCCCGTGCCTGGCGCAACCCATTTGGTGGTCTCGCCAGACACAGAGTCCTCGGCAAACTGGTTCCCGGCCCAATCTTCGGGCGGGGCCCCGTCCAGTGTGTACAGCCTGACGCGGAAGTATTTCAAGGTATCGCCCTCAACCCTTATCTGGTACTGGCTGCCTCCCACCACGCGGAATCGGAAGTAGTCAAAGTCAAACTCATCGTCCACAATACCCTCTACCACCTCCCCAAGAGATGCGTAGGTGGCTGTGGCAATGGTGTCTCCGTGGTCATCATCCACGTCTGCAACCTTGGTAACCGTGAGCGTGTAAGCGCCGGTCTGCCCGCCGAAGTTCTGCACTGCCAGGTAGTAGTCCTCGGAGCTTGGCGCCACCCAGATTATCCGAGGGCCCAGAGACGTCACTCTGCGAGACTTCCAGTTCCACTTCTCTTCCGTCTGCCCGTCAGGGCCAAACAGCGTGACGCCGGCCTTCCCCAGCTTAGTGTGACCGACGTCAATCCGGTACTTCACTCCCTCTTCCGCCTTGAATTTGAAGTAGTCGAAGTCGAATATGTAGTCCAGGTCACCCTTAACGGACTTTCCCACGGCTATGGTGGAAGCGGCCGCGGGCTGGTCTCCGTGCCCGTCAGAGAAGTCGGTGTCCGGGAAAGCGTGTTGCCCGCCGTGCAGCATTCGGTACAGGTCGCGGAACTCCTCCTGTTTGTCAGCCGGGGTGTTCTCCAGAAGGATGTTGTAGACCCATTCCTCCACTCTTGGGTCTCCGGCTGGAAGCTCGCTGCCCGGTTCGGACAGGTAAAGATCGGTCAATGCCTCTACAAACGCCACTCGGCCAATGGTGTCGTAGAGGCCAAGCAGAAAGTTCTCGCCCAACGCGTAAGCGCACCCCTCCCATCCGGGCCGGTCGGACTGGCCCAGGTAATAGTTGAAGTGCCGAATGTTCTCTATACCAATTTCATCAAAGCAGTTTGAGTCCCTCAACAACACAGCTCTGCGTACATCAAGGGTCTGGAGGTCCTTTCGATGGTTAACGTACGCTTTCATGAACTCCGCAGCCCCTTCCGAGAGCCAGATCGGCCCGACTCCGGTGGTGAAATAGTAGTTGGCCGTCTCGTGAGAGACGCCCGCTACGTTTCCCCCCGACCGCAGGAGGACCATGTGACTGCCGCGATGCTCTCCTATCAAGCCACGCTTCGGAGGTATAACCAAAAGTATGATGTCCGTGGTGGGAAAAGGAGTCTGCAGGAGTTGTTCAGAAATTCGAGCGGTATCCTCAATGGTCTTGAGCAGGCCTTCATCAGTCGAAAGGGAATCACTCTGAACAACCCAGACGTTTACGCCGCCGGCAAGCCGCAGGGTAATTTCTCTATGTTGGACATAGTGGGAATCGAGTAGTTGCTTGTAAAGGTCCAGGTTTTTGAGGGCTACATTGTCGAGCGTGACCAGGAGGGCCGCCTCGTTGGCGTCCAGGCCGTCGGCAAACCAGGGTTGGCCGGCAAGTTGCTCCAGGAGAGCAAGGTCAACCTCGGCCAGAGAGAGCAGGGATTCGAAGAGATAATCACTAATATCTCCGGTTGTGCCAGCCGCAAAGCGCGCCACGGTTAACGCCACAGGGCGATTCCAGAACGCGACGGGAACCAGGTCATAGAGCAACCGGTCATCGACAGAAAGACCACTCACCTCCTGGGGAAGATCCAACAGGGACTTGGACTCCTCCGGCAAGTCATCCAGATATTCAGCAAGGAATCCAATTATACGAGCCTCGCCTCTGGTCACGCCGTCAACTACCCAGGGCGCGGTCGCGGCCAGGCCGGCTGTCTCAGTATCCTTCCCCGCGACTTCAAGGAAGTGGACAAATATCTCACCCATGTCAGGTTCATCAAGGCCGGCGCCGTCGGCGACCCAGGAGGAAGCGGCCAGAAGCACGGTTAGCTCCCGATGATCACTGCCCGCTTCCAGCAGGACCTCAAAAGCTGTCCTTTCTGCATCGTTCAGACCGTCAGCAGCCCAGGGAGCGGCGAGCAGCTGTACTGCCAGATCAGTGTCCTCCGATGCAGTAAAGAACAGTTTCTCAACCACTAATGCAAACTCATCTTCGCTAAGACCATCGGCAACCCACAAAGAGTCAACCAGGCCTGTGCCCAATCCTACGTCTATTGCTGAAAAGCTGTCCAACACCTGTAGCCAAGTGATTTCCTCGAAGTCAATACCGTCCAAGATCCACGGCATTTTGGCAACTGTGTCTCCTGAATAGGCGTCCCGCAGCCAGAGGTCTGTTAGCACACTCGATGCCGTTGCGTGCGCTTGGTCCGGCGAGTTATCAAACCACGTCAGGATTGCGCCAAGGTGTTCCTGGGCCCTCTCCTCTGGACTCAACGTGGGCACTGGCGTGGGGGTGGGGGTAGCGCTTGGAGTGGGCGCCACAGTGGGACTTGGCGCCGGTGTAGGAGTGGCGCTTGGAGTGGGCGCGGCTGTGGGGCTCGGTGCAGGCGTGAATGTCGCGGTTGGAGTCGGGGAAGTAGTGGGACTTGGAGTGAGAGTTGCCACCGGGACTCGGGTATGTGTTGGCGTCGGCACGGCTGTTGGTGTGACGACAACGGCATCTGTAGGCGTAGGCTGCGGCTCTCCACCGCATGCCGACAGCAACCCGGAAGCCATCAGGCACAGGACGGCAGCGCCTGTGACCCGAAACATCACCTTTTGCAATCTGTTCGAAATTCGGACTGTAGACAACCTTTCAGCCTCTCTGTGCTCGCGCGCCGTCAGAGACGGCGCCATCTAACCATACGGGCAGTATGCTACAGCACGTCTCTCACACTTTCAACCCGAGGCCTACGGTAAAAGCGCCTTCAGGAGGAAGATCAGATTTCGTCAGCCCGCATCGTCCAGGTCGGCGCAGGTGGAGTGGAGACGCCAAAGCCTGGCAGGAGCACCATCCTCGCGCCAGTTGTCTAGCGTCGATGCGCTTCCGGCTGCGCGATCAGGGACAAGCCCGGCCCAGCAGGCGCGTCTGCTGGGCCGGGCCGTTTGACGCCGGATCAGGACTTAGGAGTCTCTCTGCATCCGCGGGTCCTTGGCCATGCCCTGGGTCACCCGGTCCAGTATCACGGCCAGCACCACAATGGCAAGGCCACCCATGAGGCCGCGGCCAAACTCAAGCTGCTGGATGCCCGCATACACCTCCGCGCCCAGGCCACCCGCGCCCACCAGGGCCGCCACAACCACCATCGCCAGCGCCATCATGATTGTCTGGTTCACGCCGGCCATAATGGTGGGCCTGGCCAGGGGCAGCTGTATCTTCAGCAGCAGCTGCATGGGAGTGGTGCCGAAGGCCCGCGCGGCCTCGATAAGCTCCGGGGACACCAGGCGGATTCCCAGGTTGGTCAGGCGTATGGCCGGGGGCACGGCGTAGATCATGGTTGCCATAACCGCAGGCACTATGCCAATGCCCAGGAAGAAAATTGCCGGTATGAGATACACAAAGCTGGGCATGGTCTGCATCAAGTCCAGCACAGGCCGGATCATTCCCTCCAGAGCGTCGCTCTTGGCCATGGCTATCCCGACCGGAATGGCCGTGACTATGGACAGAACGGTAGCCGTGACTATGACGGTGATGGTAAGCATGGCCTCCGGCCAGAGGTCAAAGATACCCACAAAGAGCAGCCCGACAACGGTAACCGTAGCCACTCTGTAACCACTCACTCGCCAGGCCGCCAGGGCGGAAACCACTATGAAGAGCCACATTGGCATCTCCTGGAGAGCGTTGTTCATGGGCACCATAATCTTGAGCAGGCTGTTGGAGAGCTCCCGGAAGAAGGACTTCCAGTTATCGACCATCCACTTCACCACTTCGTCCACCTTGTTGTCCAGTGAGGCGGGTGTGACTTCCCATCCCAGCAGGCCAAAGGAAATGTCGTCTATCTCCCTGACCCGCTGTCCCTCAACTACGTGCTGGTCCTGGCCGGGAGCGTAGAAGGGGAAAGAGTCAGGCGTGCCTACCACCGCAATAACCACCATTAGCAGAAATCCGGCCGCCGCGGCCAGACGCCAAATGGGCGCTTTAATGGCCTTCAGAGTGCCCCACGCAAGGGCCACCGCGAACGCGCCGAACAGCCACATGTAGAACCTTGGGAAGAGGTATTGAATGGCTGGTCTGGACTCCTCGGGGCTCTGTGGAATGCTGTAGGTGTACACGTCCCAAAGGGCGTAGGCCAGGATCACGGCCCCCAGGGCCGGGAGCGCCCGCCGGCGTATGACGTCAAGAGCGCCGTTGCTTACGGGTATCGATTTGATCGACTCTGTAATGTCCATTTCTACCTCCTCAAAGTCCTTGGGGGCTGAGCGCAGCTTTAGCCGTCATCGGGCGCTCTACACCCTGGTATAGGCCTCCTCCTTGCCCTGTGACGACTGGTTCTCGGCCAGGCTGGCCAGCAGCGCGGTCCTGGGAATCACGCCCATGAGCCGCCCGTCGTCGTTCACCACCGCTATAGGGCACTCCGTCTGGGCTGCCAGCGGAATAAGCTCGTCGATGGAGGTGTCCGGCGCAACCCTGGGACACATGGCAGATGCCGGCATGTCCAGGTCCTGCAGAAGCGCGGAGTCGCTGTTGGCCGCCTGGGCCACCTGGCTCAGAGAAACAACGCCCAGAAGCGACCTGGCTTCACCCAGCACGAATGCGTAAGCCTCGTCCCCGGCCTGCATCGCCTGCAGGGCCGTGGCAGGACTCGCCGACCCCTGGAAGGAGGTCTTGGGCTGCTGCATAATGCTGCCTGCGCCCAGCACCTGGGTCTTGGATATATCGCGAATGAAGTCCTCCACGTAGTCGTCAGCCGGGTTCTCCACAATCTCCTCCGGGCTTGCCAGCTGGATGATCATGCCGTCCCGCATAATGGCGATGCGGTCTCCCAGCTTGAGGGCCTCGTTCAGGTCGTGGGTGATGAACACAATGGTCTTCTGGAGGCGCTTCTGCAGGTCCAGAAGCTCGTCCTGCATCTCACGGCGAATCAACGGGTCCAGAGCGCTGAATGGCTCGTCCATAAGGAGTATCTCAGGGTCGACCGCCAGGGCACGGGCCAGCCCCACTCTCTGCTGCATTCCGCCGCTCAGCTCCCCCGCAAAGGACTCCTCCCAGCCCTTGAGGCCCACCACCTCCAGCACCTCCCGGGCGCGCTCGTAGCGGGTGTTCTTGTCCACGCCCTGCACCTCAAGGCCCCAGGCCGCGTTGTCGATTATCTTCCGATGGGGCAGCAGCCCGAAGTGCTGGAACACCATTGCCACCTTCTGCCGGCGGAACTGGGTCAGCTCGCGGCCGCTGTACATCAGGACGTCCTCGCCGTCGACCTTTATCTCGCCGGTGGTTGGCTCAATCAGCCGTATCAGGCAGCGAATCAGGGTGGACTTGCCGCTGCCGGAGAGGCCCATGACCACAAAGGTCTCGCCAAGGGAAACGTCAAAGTTGACGTCCTGCAGGGCAACCACGCAGCCCGTCTCCTCCTGTATCTCCGCCTTGCTCTTGTTGGCGTATTCCGGGGTCATGATTGCCCTGGGGTTCTTGCCGAACACCTTCCACAGAGACCGTACCGATATGCGGTCCCCGTTGGGTGAGGCCTGATATCCGTTATCCGACGACGCGCCTTCCGTGCTCATGGTCTGTCTCCTTGTTCAGTCTCCGAGATGGTCATAGCGTCCCCGCTAAAGGCGGCGCCACAACCGGACTCCCTGGTATCCCGTCGCTAAAATAGGATGCCGGAATCTATATCCGTCCGGTGCAGAAATCTTCCACTCAGAAGCGCCCCGGAGGAATGCGTTTGAGAGGGAGATCAACCGGAAGAGACTATTCCCTTCTTGTAGATATCCCACATTTGAGAGCGAAATTCGGCCAACCGGCTCCGGTATCCGTTCAGGGCCCAGAGGGTGGCGGCGCTCTGTATAAGACCAAAGAACGTGGTTGCCGCAGCGTTGGTGCTGATGTCGGGCCTGATGCTGCCTTCTGCAATGCCCCTGTCCAGGACTGCCTGGATGACCTCCAGGTAGCGGGTGAACATCAGCGACACCCTGGGAGCCAGCGTCGTCCCGTCGAACCCCATCGCCTCCGCTATGACGATGAAGGACACGGCCCGGTGGCCCTCCACGTCGCTCAGGTGCGCCTCCAGGATGTGCCAGAGGCTGTCCACGGCGGACGCCCCCTGAAGCTGGGCGCTCCCGACGGTGTCCAGCAGGTTGCTTTCGATGTCGTCCACCAGGAGGGAGAGTATCTGGTGCTTGCTGGTGAAGTGGCGGTATATGGCGCCCTCCGTCAGCCCCACCTCTTCGGCAATGGCGTCAATGGTAACGCCGTCCATACCCTTGATGGCTATCAGGTTCCTGGCCGCCTCCATTATCTGGTGCTGGCGCACCAGCGTGTTCTGTCTTGCTACACTCATGTTTAGCCGAAGATGCAAGTAATCGTTCGCTTACAATCTTGCTTTCTCGGGGCGGATTTGTCAACCTTCACTGAGTGCAGAGGCAGGGCAATTGCATCAAAGGTTACACCTCCGTCACTCCGGCGAAAGCATGTCCCGTACTCCGATACGGGGCCGGAGTCCAGCAGGTTCCAAAGTAAAGAACAGGAAAGTATATCGACGGCATCGGTGACTGGATACCGGCTTCCGCCGGTATGACGATAGTTAAACAGCCTTCATGCGATAGCCTTGGGTGCAGAGGCGACGTATGTCTACATACGGACAGTTCCCAGGCCAACCCTGCTGATATAATGATGACAGCACAAAACGGCCTTCGGAGAGGGAGTGCGCTTGTACGCCTCACACCTGAGCCTCATCAACTTCCGAAACTACCACCGCCTGGAGCTGGACCTGCCCCAAGGCCCCCTGGTGTTCTTCGGGGACAACGCCCAGGGAAAATCCAACCTGCTGGAAGCGGTGTACCTGCTGTGCCTGGCCAAGGCCTACCGCGCCTCCAGCGACAGGGAGGCCATCTGCAAGACCCCCACAGAAGACCCCGACCACGCCCAGGTACTGAGCACGGTGCAGCGCGGCCAGGACAGGGTGCGCATACTGGTGGACCTGCGCCTGGAGGCCACGGAGAGCGCGGGCGGCCTGCCCCACCTGCGCAAGGACATCAGGGTGAACGGCATACCGCGTCCGGCCTCCGACCTGGTGGGCGTGGTCAACGCCGTCCTCTTCGACGCCGGGGACATCGACCTGGTGACCGGGCCTCCCGCCGGCCGCCGCCGCTTCCTGGACATCCTCATATCGCAGATGGACCGCGGCTACCTCCGCGCCCTCCAGCGATACCAGAAGGTGGTGTACCAGAGGAACCACCTGCTACGGATGCTGCGCGAGGGAAGGGCGGGGCCAAACGAGCTTGACTTCTGGAACGAGGCCATAGTGGAGGAGGGGACGACCATAACCCTGAGACGCCACGGAGTGATAAGCGACCTCCGCCTTCTGATGGAGGAGGTGCACAGCGAGCTTACGGGAAACGAGGATGAGCTCACAGCCGACTACGCCTCCAGCATACCCCTGGAGGCCACCGGCCAGGAGGATGTCCGCCTCAGCTTCGAGCGGACGCTGGAGGCCGGCCGCGACAGAGAGGTGGCGCTGGGGTCTTCCCAGTGGGGGCCGCACAGAGACGACGTAAGGCTGCTCATACGCGGTATGGAGGCAGCCACGTACTCGTCACGGGGCCAGGCGCGCACCGTTGCCCTTGCCCTGCGGCTGGCCGAGGGGATGCTGCTGGAGAGGGAGCGCCGCGAGTCTCCCATCCTTCTCCTGGACGACGTGCTTTCGGAGCTTGACCAGTCCCGTCGCCGTCGGCTGCTGGAGTACGTGTCCAGGAGCCAGCAGGCCTTCATCTCAACCACGGACCTGGAGCGCGTGGGGGAGAGCTTCCTGGACAGCGCAGCCAGGTTCCGCGTGGAGAGCGGCGCAGTCGAGTCGATCTGAACCCTGGAACCTGGGCAGGGCGCGCCCGCCTTGTGGTAAGATGTTCGCGCCCCAGGGCAATCCCCAATCCAAACAGTATACGGGAGGCAGCCATGACCTCGCCCGATGAGAAGCTGGAGAAGGGCATTGAAGACGCCGCCAGGATAATCCTGGAGAGGAACTATCTTGTAGCTATGGTGGGAGCAGGCATGTCCGTGGAGAGTGGCATACCGCCGTTCCGAGGCTCAGGCGGACTGTGGACCAAGGTTGGTGAGCCGGACAACCGGGGGTACCAGAGGTTCCTGGAGGACCCGGTGGCCCACTGGCGGAACATCCTCAACCCGGAGGACATGGATGGGCCGAGGGCAGAGTTCCGTGACGCCATAGAGAACGCCAGGCCCAACCCCGGGCACTACTCCCTGGTGGAGCTGGAGGATATGGACATCCTCAAGTACATCATCACCCAGAACGTGGACGGCCTTCACCTGGACGCGGGAAATAAGAATGTGGCTGAAATCCACGGCAATCGGAACAAGCTGCGCTGCATTGGGTGCAACGCGCGGTGGATGCGGTCAGAGTGGGACATCAACGTCGATAACCTGCCTCCCAGGTGCCCGGACCCGGAGTGCGGCGACCTGGTCAAGGGCGACGGCGTGGCCTTCGGCGAGCCCATTCCGCGAGACGTGCTGAACATCTGCTACCGCGAGTCCGTGGCGTGCGACAGCATGATCATCATCGGGACGTCCGCCGTGGTCTACCCGGCCGCTGCCTTCCCGCAGGAGGCGGCGATGCGCGGCGCAACCCTCATTGAGATCAACACGGACGACACTCCCCTGACCCGCATGTGCGAGCTGGTGCTCCGAGGGCCGTCGGGCCAGATTCTTCCGGCGCTGGCCGAGAGGATACGCGCCATCTCAGAGGACATCGGAAGGTAGGGGCCTACACTCCCCGGGAGACCTTTGCAAGACCGTCATTCCGGCGAAAGCCAGAATCCAGTGGGCTGGGTTTACGATTGACGACCACTCCCCTTTTGCCCGATTTGAGTCGTTGCTGGCAGTTACGCAAAGGTCTTTGAAGGCGGGAAGCTATGTCTTCCTGCTGCGGGTTTCTGGATTCCGGCTTCCGCCGGAATGACGGAGAAGGCCATTTTCCCCAATCAGAAACCCGCTTTGTTCAAAGGTCTGCTTTCGCAGGAGCGACTTTTTTAAGAGGAGAACCGGAACAGGGAGAAGGGAAGCATGGGGCCCTCCTCTCCGCCGGTGACGTAGTCCGTGATGAGCTTGCCTGTGGCGGCGCTCATGAGGATTCCGTTTCTGAAGTGGCCTCCCGCCATCAGCGCGCCGTCCCAGCCCGGCACAGGCCCAAGTATGGGCGCGCCGTCGGGTGAGGCGGGACGCAGCCCCGCCCAGATCTTGTGCAGCTCCGCGCCCGCAACCCCGGGAACCAGCTCAATGACCGCCTTCAGAATGTCCGCTATGCCCTCAAGGGTGGCCTTGTCCCGGTAGCCCGCCTCCTCCTGCGTGGTGCCCATGACTATTGAGCCGTCGGCTTTTGGCACAAGGTAGGACATCCCCCGCCAAACGCCCATTGAGATGGGCGCAGGCAGGATGCGGGCCGCCATTATCTGACCCCTTACGGGCCTCACCGGAAGCTCGATGCCAAGCCAGTCGCCGTACTGCCCGGCCCACGCGCCGGAGGCCAACACCACCCAGTCCCCCTCCACGTCGCCGGAGGCCAGCTTAACGCCGGCAATGCGGTCTCCGGAAGACAGCAGCCCGACGACCTCCGTGTCCTGGAGGAACGTGACCCCTCGCCGGGCCGCGCCCTGGGCAAAGGCCCTCACCAGCCGGCGGCTGTTCAGGTGTCCCTCTTGGGGAGAGTGCAACGCGCCCCTGACACCGTCCCCGATTCCCGGCTCCAGGTTGCGGGCCTCCTCCGGGGACAGCCAGCAGACACCCATGTCCAGGTCGGCCAGCACAGCCTGGCGCGCCTTGAGAGCGGCCTCCTCCTCCTCGGTGAAGGCCAGGTGCAGGATGCCGGACGGCAGGTACTCCACGTCTATCCCGGACTCCTGCTGAAGCTGCGGCAGGGTTTCCAGCAGAAGGGAGCGGCTCATCAGCGCGAAGTCGAGCATGTGGCCTACGGGAATGGCCTCTGACAGGGCGGCCACCATGCCCGCGGCCACGCCGGAAGCGCCTCCCGCCACCTTGCCGCGCTCCACCACCGTGACCTCAACCCCGGCTCCCGCCAGGTGGTAGGCAATGGAGCACCCGATGACTCCCCCGCCTATGACTATGACTCTATCACTGGACGCCACCGGCTATCCTCCGCCCACCGGCCTGACAACTTCAACCTGGTCGCCCTCGTTCAGGACAACCTGCGGGAACCTCTCTCTGTCCAGCACCTCGCCGTTGTAGCACACCGCCACGAACTGGAGGTTGACCCCGCTGGAGCGCAGCAGGTCCAGGAGGGGCGTAGGCCCGTCCAGGTCTCTCGGCTTGCCGTTGACGGTCAGTGTAATCAATGCTTCACACCATCACGGATACGAGGGCTGCGCCTGGCGGCTCTCAACTGCGGACAACATCAGCTGCTTAAGCTCCCGCGCGGCTTTCTCCGGGTCGGGCGACCCCAGTATGGCGCTGACCACGGCAACGCCATGCGCGCCCGCCTCAATCACAGAGCCTGCGTTCGATGCGTCAATGCCGCCTATGGCTACGACCGGGGCGTCTACTTGACTCGCAACCTCGGAGAGAAAAGCAAGGCCGCCGGTATCCGCTCCGGGCTTGGAGGCCGTGGGGAATATGGTGCCCAGCACCAGGTAGTCCGCGCCCTCCCCTGACGCCAGAGACGCGGCGGGAAGCCCGTGGACGGACTTGCCGACCAACAGGTTAGACGGCGTCACGCTCCGGGCGTCTTGCACTGACAGGGACGCCTCCGGCAGGTGAAGGCCGTCCGCGCCCGCGGCTAGGGCCACGTCCAGGCGGTCGTTGATGAGCAGGAGAGCCTTGTCCCGGGTAACGGCGCGCAGCCGCCGCGCCAGCTCCAGAAGCTCGCCCGCAGGCATATCCTTCTCTCGAAGCTGCACTGCGTCCACGCCACCCGACACCGCCGCAGCGACCACCTCCTCCAGGGGGCCGTTGCACAGGGTCCTGTCGGTTACCAGGCACAGGAAGGGGTACGGCAAGGTGGTATGCACGATGGCGCGCTCCCGGCCCCTAGCCGCGCCCCACTACGCCCTCGACGGGGCTGCTGGCTGTGGCGTAGGTCTTCACGGCGATGCGCCCGGCCGTAAAGGCCTTGCGCCCCGCCGACACGCCCTCGCGAAAGGCGTCGGCCATGAGCGTTGCGTCTCCGGCCTGGGCAATGCCAGTGTTCACCAGAACGGCGTCCGCGCCCATCTCCATCGCCTGGGAGGCGTCGGAGGGGACGCCAAGCCCGGCGTCGACCACCACGGGCACGGAGGCCTGCTCGATAATCATCTGAATCTCCTCGGCGGTGTGTATGCCACGCCCGGAGCCTATGGCCGAGCCCAGTGGCATCACCGTCGCGCACCCCGCCCGCTCCAGCTGCATAGCCAGCACCGGGTCGGCGTGAATGTACGGCAGCACAACAAACCCGTCGTCGACGAGTATCCTGGCCGCCTCCAGTGTGCCCACGGGGTCGGGGAGAAGGTAGCGCGCGTCGGGCTGCACCTCCAGCTTTATCCAGTTGGACAGGCCCATGGAGCGGGCCAGGCGGGCGATGGTCACGGCCTCCTCCGGAGTCTGGCAGCCGGCGGTGTTGGGGAGAATCTGGTACTTGTCCCAGTCAATGTAGTCCAGGATCGTCTCCTTGTCGGGGTCGTCCAGGTCCAGGCGGCGCAGGGCCACGGTGATCATCTCCGTGCCGGAGGCCTCCACCGCGCTGACCATCTCCTCCATGGTGCGGTATCTGCCCGTCCCCAGAATGAGGCGCGATGTGAACTCTCTCCCGGCGATAATCAGATTGTCAGACATGGACGCATCCCTGTACCAAACGCTCCAACCCGGCGACGGCTTCACGACGTCGGATTGGAGCGCAGGTCTACTCTATATTACCTCTGCCTGTGGGCTATCGAAAACGCCCGGCGGCTATCTGCCCTGCCAGTTGGGGGCGCGCTTCTCGGCGAAGGCCCTCGGCCCCTCCTTGGCGTCCTCTGAGTTGAGCACCCAGCGGCCCACGTTGCCGCCAAGCTGCTGTGACTGGGTCATGGCGAACTGCCGCCAGAACTGCACAATCTGCTTGCTGCCCTGGACCGCCAGGGGCGCGTTCCTGCCGATGTCCTGGGCCATCTCGATGGCCTTTGGCATCAGCTGGTCCGGCTCCACCACCTCGTGGACAAAGCCGATGCGATAGGCGGCCTCGGCGCTGAGCGGCCTGGCGCTGTACAACAGGTAGCAAAGCTCGCCGAAGGGCATGACGCGCGCGCCGTGATGCACTGCGAAACCGGCCATGATGCCCCGCTGCACCTCGTACAGGCCGAAGTAGGCCTCAGTGGAGGCGATGCGGATGTCGCAGTCCATTGACCGCTCGCAGCCGCCGCCGATGGCAAGGCCGTTTACCGCAGCGATGATGGGCTTGGGCGACTGGGAGAATACGCCCAGCCCGCCGCCACCGCCGCCTGGGGGCGCAAGCTCTCGCCTGGCGTCCTCTTCGGACATCTCACCGGCCTCAACCTTGGCGCGGATCTCCGCGGCCCTGGCGTTGCGCTCGGTCATCTCCTTCAGGTCGGCGCCGGCGCAAAAGGCCCGTCCGTTGCCCGTGACTATGCCGGCGAACATGGAGTTGTCATTATTGAAGTCGCGCATAGCCTCGTCCAGGTCCCGGCCCATCTGTCCGCCCAGGGCGTTCAGCCGCTCCGGCCGGTTCATGGTGAAAACGGCGTAGTGCTCATCCGGATGCTTCTCGTAAATCAGGTCTGGCATATCGTGTCTCTCCTTAGTGCTATTTTTGCGCCTGCACCGGCGCTATTGGGATCTACCTACAGATTGGATCCAACGGCTTCTCGGGGGAAGCTGGACTCTTCAGAAGGCCCTCTCTATATGGAGCCTTAACCACGCTCAAGGGTAAGGCAATCCCCGCCCAAAGTCAATCTCTGGGCCATGCGCGTATGCCTAACGCGTGTTGATTGCGGCGCTCACTCCCGCTCGTCCTGAGCCTGTGGAAATGTGAGCGGGAAAGGGGTGGTACTACGACCAGCGTTGGCAATACCAACACGCCCCGAGAGCACCACTTTGCGCATAGCATTGCCAGACTTTAGAGGGTCACCTATACTTGAGGCTGTCACAGGAGTCTAGGGATGATGCTTGTCATTCCCGCATAGACAAGGTGGAGCCGCGCGCCCCCTTGTGGCGTATGCGTGGATGGCAGGCTCCTGTGACAAGTAGCTCTATCCTTAGCCTCAAGGGGGTTCCAGTGAACAAGGAACAGCTAGGCAACCGACTCCTCTGGTCTACCATCCCCATAGGTATCCTTTGTCTCATATCTCTAGGAATTAGCGTGGTGTTGCTGGCTGAAGCCGAACAGAATTGGTACGAATACGGGTATGGTGCATACAGCGGGGAACAAGCATTTTGGGATGTGACGTTTCTACTCTCCCTCCTCTCGTTCTGGGTAGCGTTGGTTGGAGGGGCGGCATTGAAGGTGATAGGGCGGAACGACAGATTCCGCGCTTATTCGGAAGCGCAAATGTACGGTTCGATACACGGCTGGCAACAGATTGCAGAGAACGCTTGGAGATGTCTTAAAGGTGATGCCTGCTCGATGTCGGTCAACAAGGGATACGGAGCCGAGTCGTATAGCCTTTCGGTACAATCGGCTGGTCGTAGTGAATCGGCAGAGGGGTTTTCACGGCCTCTGTATGCCCTTCAGTTTGCAGAGTACCTTTGGGAGAATGTGCTATCCAACAGACCTCAGTTGACAACTGGCGTGGTGCGTGAGACCCGTATTCGATGGGATCCGACGCGTGCGTTAGGATCGGGGAGACCGGAACCGACAGAACCTCAAGCTGATGTAGGACGTAGTAGTACCGCATGGAGACCTGCACAAGACCGTACAACCTGTCAGACATGTAGACGGGCTGTATCAGTACATGCTCAGTTCTGTATGCACTGTGGTAGTGCGGTGGATTGAGATGGGCACCCCACCGACAGGAGACCCGAACAGAGATTCAGATAAGGGATTAGGGGGCTGGCAAGATAGGTGGTGGGCTGACAGGATTCAAGTAGGGTGCTTTGGGGCTGTATTTGGGATTGTAGTCGCGGTTGGGGTGGTTGGCCTCTTTGCTGCGCGTTTGAGTGTAATATGGGCAGTGTTTTCATATATTTGGGATTACATACCGGATGTGGTGAAAGATAATCTATTGGCGATTCTGGTAGTGGGCGTTCCAGTCATAGTTGTGCTCTACATCATATTCAGGCGGTAGGCAGCGCATTATCAGGAGTGCACGTCATGGGTATTAGTCGAGAAAGAGGCAAAGGGGGATGTGGAATCATATTTCTCATACTTCTGGTGCTCTTTATTGCACCTGTTGAAGTACCGTTGGCTATTGTATTAGTGGTGGCTTTAGTTGCACTTACGCTTTATATCGTATTCAGGCGGTAGGTCGGGAGAGGCTTAGCATAGGATGGGACTGGCTGCATGAAGGAAATTGATAAGGGATCAAATTGATGCACTGCCGCCGTTCAGGTTGACATCCATCAAACCACAGCCTAAAGTATGGGCGTTAGTGGTGGAGTGAAATGGCAACAGAAAGCTCGGAAAAGCCCCAGGCAGACGACGTTATCGTAAACTACTGCCCCGTGTGCGGTCGCACAGAGCGGCGCGCCTACAAGGACGGGGACCACTGGCAGACGCCCTTCTACTATCGGGACTCGTGGTGGGCCAGGGGCCCCTGCCCCCCGTGCCTGGAAGCCGCCAGGAAGTAGACACAGGCTTCGCCTGAAGACAGCGCCATCGCCCCGACTCCTTCGTCCCCGCGGCCCAGGGATTGCCTTGTATCTGAACCACGTATATAATTCCCGCAGATTTCAGCAGAGGAGCCTCGACCATGACCTACGCCTTCATGAACGGTGAATTCCTGCCCCTGTCCGAGGCCAAGGTGGGGGTAATGACCCACGCCCTCCACTACGGCACCGCCATTTTTGAAGGCATTCGGGGCAACTGGAACCCGGAGCAGGAGAAGATGTACGTCTTCCGGCCCACGGAGCACTACCAGCGCTTCCTCCAGGGCTGCAAGGTGATGCGCATAAAGGTCCCGTACACCGCCGAGGAGCTGACCAACATCACCGTTGACCTGCTTGAGCGGTGCGGATACCAGCAGGACAGCTACATCCGGCCCCTGGCCTTCAAGGGCGAGGAGAGGATAGCCAACCTGAAGCTGCAGGACTTGGGCGACTCCCTTGTGATATTCCCCATAACCTTTGGGGCCTACCTGGACCTGGAGACCGCCGCGCACTGCTGCACCTCCTCCTGGCGGCGCATGGAGGACACGATGATACCCCCTAGCTCCAAGATCGCGGGGCTGTACGTCAACAGCGTTCTGGCAAAGACGGAGGCGACCCTGGCCGGTTTCGACGAGGCCATCCTTCTCACCAATGAGGGCTACGTGTCCGAGGGCGCAGGGGAGAACATCTTTATCGTGAGCAACGGCAAGCTGGTGACCCCCGCCTTTACCGACAACATCCTGGGTGGCATCACCCGGGAGGCGGTTATCCAGCTGGCGAAGAACGAGCTTGGCCTGGAGACGGTGGAGCGCAGCGTCCGGCGCAGCGAGCTCTACACCGCAGACGAGTGCTTCCTCACGGGGACGGCGGCGCACCTTACGCCCGTGGGCCGCATCGATAACCACGATATAGGCGACGGTGGCCTGGGGCCCATCACCCGGGAGCTGCAGAACATCTACTTCGACGTCATCAGGGGCAGGGTGTCCAAGTACCTCCACTGGTGCACCCCCGTTCCAACCTCAGTGCCCCAGACGGTATCATAGACGCCTTTGCAAAAAGCAGGCGAACGATCAAGTGAAAACAAAGTTGCTTTTGGCCTCCGGGTGGTGACTGACTGAGGCTCGCGTAGCTACAGATATAAGTTGACTCAAGAGTATCTGCTTCTTGTGTTCCTTCTCTGCACGGGCGTAGTCCAGGTGGCTGCGGCCTACGGTGGCCTCAATGGGCTGCTGTTCTTCAAGAGCCGTCGCCTCTGCGCCGCCCTGGGCATGGGGCTTATCCTCGGCTCCCTGGTCTGGTTCTTCTTCGAGGGAGGCCGCAACATCCCGGACACCAACGGGGGCATCGCCGGAGCTTCCCAGTTCGGGCTGTTCGTCCTGGGAGGATTCCTCGCCCTGCTGTTCACCTTCCTGGCAACCTCCATTGCCAACTACCGCAACGGCAACGGCCACGTTGACGAAGACGCTGTGGACACGTCGGAAGGTCTCCCTTCGTTGAGGGAGACCACCTTTATCCAGGCACTTTTGAACAACCTGCGCGCGCTATGGAAGCTCTTTCGAAGATCGACGCAGAGATATTCCTCTGGCTGAACGCCGGGGTAGGCGCAGTCCCCTTCCTGGACCGCGTAGTCCAGTGGGTAGTGAGCGACTACCTGATACCCGTCGTGTTTTCCACGATACTCCTGGGGCTGTGGTTCGGGTGGCGGGACCAGGACATGCGGGAGCGCCACCAGCGGGGGGTAATGGTGGCGGGCATAGGCGTGGGCATAGCCAACGCGTTTGTGAAGGCCACTAACGCCTTCTACTTCCGCGACCGCCCCTTCGACACGTACGAAGTCAACCTGCTCTTCTACCCGCCGACCGACTCGTCCTTCCCGGCCAACCCCGTGGCGATAACCATCGCCATGGCGACGGGCGTCTGGATGGCGAACAGGAAGCTCGGCGCGGTCATGTTTGCAGTGGCCCTCGTCTACGGCTTCTCCAGGGTCTACGCCGGGGTGTTCTATCCCGGTGACATACTGGGCGGGGCGCTCATGGGCCTTGCGGCGGCCCTCCTGGTGCATCTGGTCCTCAGGCTGATTGAGCCGGTGCCGACGCTTTGCCTCAGGCTGGTGCGGTTCCTCTGCATCGCCTGAGCCTCAGCACCCTCCGGTACCCAACCCCTCTATAATCGGATCCCTGTTCTCGACAATGGCCAGTGGAATGTCCTCCACCATCCGCCGGGCCGCCCGCTCCCCCACCACCCTGGCGGCGGCCTCCACTCCCGGAGACAGGAGCGGCGCGCGGTGGCCATCAGGCGCATGGCCGTCCGACGCTATGACGTGGGCCAAGCCCCTCCGCAAAAGCTCTTCCGAGACCTCTCGCACCGTCTCGCCCAGATACCCCGCAAGGCTCCCGGCGGTAATCTGAACAAGTACGCCCATGCTGACCAGATTCTCTAGTAGCTGCGTGTTGCGCTGGATTGGCTCGTTCCGCTCTGGATGCACCACGATGGGCCGCAGGCCCGTGGCAAGCAGCTTTTGAAGCGTCTCCCACGTGTGGAAGGGGTATATCTCAAAGGGCAGCTCAATCAGGATGAAGCGGGTGCCCTCAATGGGCAGTGCCGCGCCCGCGGCCGCCTGCTCAACCGTGTTCATCTCCAGGTGGTTCTCCATGCCAAATAGCACAGTGAGGGGCACGGAGCGCTTTTTCAGCTCCCGTCTCAGCCTTGACACCAAATCCCTCGCCGCGATGACGGACGACCTCTGCACCACGTCCCTGTTGTGGGGAGTTGCCACTATGACCTGCGTCCCGTCACGGCAGGCCGCCCGCGCCATCTCCACCGACTCCTCCATCCTGCGCGGGCCGTCGTCCAGGCCGGGTAGGATGTGAACGTGCAGGTCAATCATCGTAGGTGGCAGAGCCTTGGGAAACCAGCGACCTATACAGAGCCAACAGCCTGTCCGCCACAGCCGACCATCCCATAGTCAGGGCCCGGCTGCGGGCGGCCTCGCCCATAGTCCGGTTGATAGTGGCGTTGTTGAGGAGGATGTCCAGCCGGTCGGCGAAGGGCTCCGGGCACCGCCAGGGGACCAGGTAGCCCGTAACTCCGTCCTTGACTATGGTGGGCAGGCCGCCCACCCTGGAAGCCACCACCGGCGTGCCGCAGGCCATCGCCTCCAGCGCCACCAGCCCAAAGCTCTCGTACCAGGACGGTACCACGCACACGTCGGCGGCGCTGTAGTAAGCGGGAAGCTCCTGCTGTTCTATCCTGCCCATGAAGCTGACCTGAGACGAGATGCCAAGCTCGCCGGCCAGGGACTTGAGACGCTCCACCTCCCTGTCGCCCTCGGCGTCACCGCCTACGATGAGCGTTTTCACGGCCTCCGGCTCCTCCAGTTGGGCCACGGCCTTGAGCAGAATGTCTATCCCCTTGAGAGGCTCAATCCTGCCCACGAACAGCGCCACCTTGCTGCCCTGAAGGCCCAGTTGTTCCTTGGCCTGGCCGCCGTCCATTGGCCGGAAGCGGTCAACGTCCACGCCGCAGGGGATGATCTCTATCCTGTCTCTGTCAGCATCGTAGAGGCTTGTTATGGCCTCCCGCTCGTGCTCACTGAAGGCCACAACGCGGTCGGCGGCAGCGATGACCCTGCGCTCCCCAGACGCCCGAGCCTCCGGCTCACTTTCACCGGCCCGGGCCCGCAGCTTGACCTCCGCCAGTGTATGGAAGGTGGCGACGTGGGGCACGCGCCACTGGCGCGCCAGCACGTTCCCCACTCGGCCCGAAAGCCAGTAGTGGGAGTGTATGGCATCATAGGAGAGGTTGTGCTTCCGGGTGTAGTCCAGCAGGCCGCAGAGGAACTCCGGGAGGCGGTCGGGCAGGTCTTCCTTCCGGTCGGAAAGAGACCCCGCCCTGACGTGTATGACTCTTGCCCTCTCTGCTAGATCCACCACTTGCGGGTCGTCCGGCTCGTGGTCTCGCGTGTAGACGTCCACGCAGACACCCCTGTCGGACAGCTGCTGAGCGACCTGCCGGATGTAGACGTTCATCCCGCCGGTGTCCCGACTTCCAAGCCTGGCCATGGGACACCCGTGGACGCTGACTATGGCGACTCTCTGGACCGGAGAGGCGTTCATGGAGTCACTACTACCCTGCCGGGGCCACGCAATAGGATGAAAACCACTCATTTTCAGGACAACGACGGAGGAAGAAAGACCCGTCACTCCCGAGCAGTCGGGAGTCCACACCACCCCGCCTGGATTCCCGCCTGCGCGGGAATGACCCCCTCTTTTTCATAGCAATGACCCCTTTGACCCATGCAGGAGCGGCCAGCTCAGGGCGCGCCGTCGGGCTGGCTGCCTACCGGAACAGGGAGAGGTAGCGCAGCTCCTTGCCCTTGCCGCCCAGGTGGTGCTTGTACGCCTCGGTGCCCCGGAGCATGTCAAAGTAGTCCTTGCCCTCGTCAATGGCCCGCCTAATGCACAGGGCCTTCAGCAGAAAGCTGGTCCCCAGGTTGGCGTACTCCAGGTTGTGGCCGCTGTTGTATAGCGAGAGGACGTTGTTGTAGTCGAAGCAAACGGCAGCAGCCGTGCGCACCCCCTCCACTTCCATGAAGAAGAGGCTCAGGAAGCCCCGCCTCGCCATCTCAAGGAAGACGTCCCGGAAGAACTCCTCCCTGTCTTCTGTCAGGAACTCCGACTTCTCCTCCCGGCTCTGGGCCATGAGGCTCAGGAACTCGTCCATAGCCCCGGACACGCTATCGACGTCCTCCAGCTCCTGTATCTCGAACTCCACCTCACCGCTCAGCTTGCGCAGCTTGCGGCGAAGCTCGTGGCGGTCCTTCTTCCTCAGACCCGCAAGGTACTCGTCCCAGGTGCCGGGGAGGCTGACGCCCATAAGCTCACCCTCAACTCCCTGAGCAACCCTGAAACCCCTCTCCTCCGCGAGGCCGAGCATCCGGCCCAGGGTCGGCGAGTCCTCCACCAGGGACTCCAGCCTGAACTCCGTCCACTCCTCGTCCTCCAGGTAGCCGGCCAGGGCCTGGAAGAAGTCGTCCTCCCGGCCCTTGAGCACAACAAAGTCGTGGATGTCCCAGAGGTCGGTGCTGCCCAGGAAGGTGAGCACGCCGTCGTGGAACGCCAGAGGCGCTATGCCGATGGTCGTGTCGTCGTCCCGAAATCGGAGGAGTCTAAGCTCCTGCTCAGAGGGGCTCATGCTCTCCCACCAGGTGCGCTGCCAGTAGGGGGTCAGGAAGATGGTGTTGGACACGCTGCTTTGAAGCAGGCCCTCCCACTCGGCCTGAATGCCCTCAAAGCTCTCCGTGCTGTACGAATAGGCCATTATCGCTCCCGGCGGCCGTAGCCGCTCCGCATGGGGCTACGCCTTCACCCCTGCAAGCTCCGCTCCGGGCTCCTCGACTCCCGCAGCGCTCCCATCAGCGTCAACTCCATCTCCTCCGGCTCCAGCGAAAGCTCCTGGAGATGGGCGTCCGTCTGCTGGATGGCGACGGCGGGGTCCTTGAGACCGGAACCCGTTATGACGCACACGACCCGGCGGCCGCTGAAGTCCACGCCCTGCTCCGACATCTTCACCAGTCCCGCCACGGATGCCGCCGAGGCCGGCTCGCCAAAGATGCCCTCCCTGCTCGCCAGGAGCCTGTAGGCGTCGAGAATCTGGTCGTCTGTCACGGCATCAATCACGCCCTCCGACTCGTCCCGGGCGGCAAGCGCCGCGCTCCAGCTTGCCGGGTTGCCAATCCTTATGGCGGAGGCGATGGTCTGAGGCTCCGCCACCGGCTTCTGCTGCACAATGGGCGCCGCGCCTTCGGCCTGAAAGCCCATCATCCTTGGCTTTGCGCCCGCTTTGCCCGCGGCGTGGTACTCCTTGAACCCCCGCCAGTAGGCCGTGATGTTGCCGGCGTTGCCGACGGGAATGAAGAGGTAGTCGGGCGCGTCGCCCAGGTCGTCCACCACCTCAAAGGCGCCCGTCTTCTGGCCCTCCAGCCGGTACGGGTTGACGGAGTTGACCAGGGTCACGGGGTGGTCTTTGGTGAAGGAGAGCACCGTGCTCAGGGCCTGGTCGAATGTGCCGCCGACCACCATGATCCGCGCGCCAAAGGCCTGCGCCTGGGCCATCTTGCCAGCCGCCACGTCACCCTTGGGCACAAGCACGATGGTGGTGATGCCGCAGTAGGCCCCGTACGCCGCAGCCGATGCGCTGGTGTTGCCGGTGGAGGCGCACATTATGGCCTTGCTTCCGCCTTCGATGGCCTTCGCCACCGCCATCACCATTCCCCGGTCCTTGAAGGAGCCGGTCGGGTTGCACCCCTCCAGCTTGAAGTAGAGCTCATCGCAGCCAAGCACGCCGCCCAGGTAGCGCGACTTCACAAGGGGCGTGCTCCCCTCGCCCATGCTGAGCATGGGTGTGTCGGGAGTTATCTCCAGAAACTCCCTGTAGCGCCGCATTACCCCTTCTCCCATATCCAGTCCTTGCTATGAGAATGGCCGGTTCAGACCGATCCAATCAAGTGTGCACATCACTTATCTGACCATTCCTGCGAAGGCAGGAATCCAAAGCTCCTGTGATAAGGCCTCATAGACCCCTGCCTTCGCAGGGGTGGTTTGTGAGGCGGTCGCATTAACCCCTCGCTCACACATTGTCATCCTCTTACATGACCTTGGCAAGGCCGTAGTGGTTCCTTGGCAACTCTACTCTTCCACCCGCAGCAGGTTTCCTATCTCTTTGACGACCTCCAGCTTTTCCAACTCTTCAAGGGCCTGCTGCACGTCCCGCTCGCAGGACGGGTGGGTAGTGATGACAAGCTCCGCCGTCTTGGCCTGGGGGTCGGCCTCCTTCTGGATGACGGAGGCGATGCTGATCTGCAGCTTGCCCAGAATCGCCGCCATCTGCGCCAGCACCCCCGAGCGGTCCTCGGCGGTTATGCGAATGTAGTATCGGGTCACAAGGTCCGAGATGGAGCGCGAGGTCGTCTCGCTGTCCATGGGCACTGAGGAAGATGGCGCATTCGATCCCGCAAGGTCCCACGCTATCTCCAGGATGTCCCCAAGCACGGCGCTGGTGGTGGGCATGGAGCCTGCGCCGCGGCCGTGGAACAGCACCTTGCCGACCAGGTCTCCCTCCATCTCCACCGCGTTGAACACCCCGTCCACCTTGGCCAGGGGCATGTCCTGGGGAATCAGGACCGGGTGAACCCGTGCCTCCACGTCTGCGCCCTCACGCTTGGCGATAGCCATGAGCTTCACGGCGTAACCCAACTCTCTGGCGTACCGGAAGTCGTTGACCGTGAGGCGGGAAATGCCCTCGCGGTATACGCTCCGGTCGCTCACCTTTGTCTGGAAGGCCAGGGAAGCCAGGATGGCCAGCTTGTACGCGGCGTCAAAGCCCTCCACGTCGTTGGTGGGGTCAGGCTCCGCGTAGCCCAACTCCTGGGCCTCCCGCAGCGCCTGGGGAAAGTCCACGTCCTCGTAGGTCATCTTGGTGATGATGTAGTTGGTTGTGCCGTTGATGATGGCGCGCACCGCCTTGATCTCGTTGCCCCTCAGGTCCTTCATCAGGGGGCGAAGTATGGGAATGCCACCGCCCACGCTGGCCTCAAACAGGAGGTGCACCCCCTTCTCCGAAGCCAGGGCCAGCAGGTCAGGGCCGTGCTTGGCCATGACCTCCTTGTTGGCCGTCACCACCGACTTGCCGGCCCCCAGCGCCTGTCGCAGGTAGTCAAAGGCGGGCTGCTCGCCGCCCATCACCTCCACCACTACGTCCACGCCGGGGTCCTGGAGGATGTCCGCGGGGTTATCGGTCAGGATGTCAGCCGGCGTGCCTGCGGGTCTTGGCTTCTGCAGGTCTCTCACCAGGACGCGGCTGACGTTGACGGGAACCCCGGCCTGCCTGGCGATGACGGCGCTCTTCTGGGTCAGGGCCTCCATCACCCCGCTGCCCACAACCCCCAGGCCCAGAAGGCCCACGTTGATGGCCTTATCCTTGGGACTCACACTATCCCCTGTCAGCTGCCCGCGTCCTGGGGCTGTCTGGGCTGCGCTTCACGCACCTGCTTGATCAGCCAGTCGTACTGCCAGTCGCACTCGCCGCCGGCCGAGCCGCCGCCAAAGCACAGCTCTATCCGGTGGTTGCCGCGCTCCTGGAATATCCACTGCTGATAAGCGACGTTCTTCAGGCGGCTGCGCATCTCCGGCTCGATTGTCCTGTCCTCCTCCACAGCCGAGACCTTGACGAAGTAGGTGGTCTCGCCCAGGTTCACCGCGTCGCTGGTCTCTCCGGGCTGGAGGTTGAAGATTGTCTCGTCAAGGGGCGGGTACGCCAGTTCCGGCACCCAGCCCAACTCCCCGCCTTCGACCGCCGTGGTGCGGTCGGCGGAGAGCTCTTCCGCCACGACCGCGAATTCCTCGCCTGCCTCCAGCCTCTCCGATATCTCGGCCACCTGCTCAAAGTTCTCCGTGGAGACGACTATCCAGGACACCAGGGCCTGCTTGCCTATGGTGGGCACCTCCTGGCCAAGGATCTCGGTCAATTCCGCTCTAAGCAGGTCGGCCTGTACCAGCTTACGGTGCTCCTCCTCTGATAAGTTGACCGTCTCCAGGTAGCGGTTGTAGCTCTCGCCGAACTCCCTGTCCAGCTGGTCGGCTGGCACGTTAGCCAGTTCCGGTGAGCTCCCGATTATCCTGTCCTTCACCTCCTGGTCTATCTGGTCGTTGGTCACGCGAGCGCCCCTGCCCGGAGCGCCGGTCCTGACCAGCTCGTTCTCCTCAAGGAGCTGCAACACCCGAAACGGCTCCACCGACAGGTTGGGCTGAGCGCCCAGCTCCTGAAGGCCCTTCATGTAGTTGGTCAGGAAGCCCAGGGTGTAGGTGGTGTCGTCAACCCGCAGCACCACGCTTCTGGGAGGCGCCACGAAGTTGGACCAGTAGCCGTAGGCCGGTATGGCCAGGATGAAGAGTACGGCAATCACGCCGGCAAAGAGGATGGCCCGCTGCTTGCTGCGCTCTCTCTGCCACTTGGACTGCTGCCTCCTCTGGCTTGGTCTTATAGTTATTGGCTCTCTTCTCTGGCTGGCCATGTACCCTTCCTTGGATTGCGGTTAAACGGAATCGCCCACGAGACTATGGGCGATATTCGCTGTGCACTTCATGCTAACCGTGGGCCTGGGCTAGGAAAACGCTTCCCGGCCCACCCGAATGTGAGCCTGCGAAAAGGGGAGCAGGGCAAGGTGCCTGGCCCTCTTTATCGCCGTCGAAAGCGCCCTCTGGCACTTGGCGCACGTCCCCGTCTTGCGCCGTGGCTCCATTCTGGCCCTCTCCGACACGTAGCGACGCAGCCGCCCCACGTCCTTGTAGTCTATGTCCGTCACGCGGTCGGCGCAGAATGCGCACACCTTGCGCCTGGAGTAAAACCGCGGCCGCCCGCGCCGTCTCTGGCCTCCCTGTCTGAACCTGCTAACCATCTACTATAACCTCAATCTTCCGACGAGGGCCCCGCCTAGAACGGCAGGGAGTCCTCGTCAAATGGACTTTCTCCCGCGCTCTCCGTAGAACCGGGGCCTTCACCGGCGCGGTCCAGAAAAAGCACTCTGTCCGCTATGATCTCGTTGCTGAACCTTGTCTGGCCGTCCTGTCCCTCCCATCTGTTACTGCGAAGCCGACCCTCCACGTAGGCCCGTCTTCCCCTGCTGAGATATTGGTTGCAAAGCTCCGCCAGCTGGTTCCACGCAACCACTCTGAACCACTCCGTTTCCTCGTGCCTCTCTCCCTGGGAGTCCGTGTACCTTCTGTTGGTGGCTACGCTGAAGGAGGTCACCGGATTGCCGTTGGGGGTGTAACGCATCTCCGGGTCTCCCCCCAGATTGCCTATTACCATTATCCTGTTCAAGCTGGACATCTCAGTTCTCCTCTATCCTGCCCAACACCTCACTCTCCCTGCTTCTCCGGCTCTTCCGCAGCCTCCGCCTCGGGCGCTTCGTCGGTTGCGACGGCCTCGGTCTCCGCCTCCGCTTCAGGCGCGGCCTCGGCCTCTGCCACGGGGGCGTCGCTTTCCGCCTCAGCCACAGGCTCGGCCTCGGGCGCAGCCGCCTCAGGAGCCTCTTCTTGGGCCTCCTGCGCAGCGCTCTCCTCTGTCGCGGCGCCCTCTTCTGAAGCCGCCGCCTCAGGCTCTGCGACCGGGGCTTCTGTCGCTTCCTCAGCCACAGGCTCCTGGACCGGGGCCGCCTTGGCCTCCGGGATGGCGTTTATCCTGAGCAGGAGGTGCCGCAGAACATTCTCGGACACCCTCAGGTTGGCCTCCAACTCACTGGCGCGCTCCGGGTCAAGCTCCAGGTAAGTAAGCACGTAGTTGCCTTCGTTGTGGTCGTTTATGGGATAGGCAAGACGCCTCATGCCCCCCCACCGCTCCTGCCTTACAACCGTGCCGCCGCGCTCCCCGATGTCGTTGTTGACCCGCTCCAGGGTTGTCTGCAACCCCTCGTCGTCCATCTGGGGAACCACCATCATTAGCTCGTAATACCTCAAATTGCTTCTCTCCCTACTCAGGCCGAATATCTGGCATATTATATCACCTGCAACCACGCACGACAATGAATTGTGCGGCTGGTTGGCAGATGGGACGCCCGCGCTAGTCGGAAGTCTCAAAACCGTAAGCACATTGACTCCCGTGACTCCCGTAGGGACTCATAGTTTTCGACGCAGGGCGTAACCTGTATCTGAGGGATGCTGGCAACGGGCAGCAGTCGGTACTCCACAATTCGGTAGTCATCTATCAGTGTACGCTTTCCCTCTTCATCCTCTTCGTAAGTGGCGAAACGGTGAAGAATGGGTCTGTCCAGGACGTATTCGTAGCGATCCACGTATTGGGGACCTGTAAATGTGATGCGCCTCTGTTCCCACGCCACGGCGTCCTGGCCTTGCCAACCCTCTGCTTCCACCTGGGTATCGTACTCACCTATAGGCCATGGCCACACGAATTTCACGTAATCAGTGACGCTGTCGCCTATTACAGGGCCTCGAGGATGCCAAAACTGTGCCCCGGTAGATAGGTAGTAGGTGGCCACCTTGCCGTCCTCTAGCCTGGTCATCTGCACGAGCCTGCCGTCCGAGTCACGGGAGATACTCGTGTAGAGGATAATCTCGCCGTCTGCATCCTGGGCATACCAGGATTCAGACCGCATGCTCTCCGGCATAAAAAGTGGAGAGTCCGGCGGTATCTTGGTGGGGTCGGAGCGTCTGTAATCAGCGCGGCGCAAATACAGGACTTGCCCGGCGGTAATCCCGTCCACAAGGCGTTGAAGCTCCTCCTCAGAGGTCAGCCGCTCTTCTGGCGAAGGCCACAGGAGGACCACAACTGCGGAGAGAAGAAAGACGACGGCGATGGTGATGCGGGAGCGCATGGATGGATTGTAGCACGCGGCTGAGGGGGATAGCTTTGTGCTTGAAATACAATCTGCACAATGAGCATGATAAGGATTGCGAAGATTGACAACTCCCGCCGTGCATAGCAATGTATGGGAATGGGTCGATTCAGGGGCAATACGGGTGGAGACGCGAGATGAGCAGGATGCGGCTTGGCATTGGCGCGGCCGTGCTGGCGTCCGCGTTTGCCCTGTTGTGGTTTCTACCCGTCCTTGAGACGGACCCGACCAGAGCGTCGTTCCCAACCCAGAAGCTGAACCAGGAGAGGCAGAGGATTCTGAGAGGGCTTTCTGACGGCCAGATCCTCTATATCAAGAGCGTTGAATACGAGAGGCGGGACCCGGATGCCGCAGAACAGTTCTGGACGCGCCCGGAGCGCGCCCGGGAGGAGACCTGGATGGCCGAGGACGACAATGGCGCACTCTCCATGTATTCGACCCTGCTGAGGGATGCCAACGGCGACGTGGTCTCCTATTCCCAACTGGAAAACGGACAGAGGGTGACCACGTGGAAGGCCTCGGGGATTCGCGTCCCGCAGCCGCTTGGCGAGGAGGAGTCGCTGGCGTGGTGGGTGGTGCGCATCTGGCAGACCAGGGCAAGCCTGGCGGATTCCGGGTATGAGCTGGTGGGTACAGGGCGATGGTACGGCCAGCCAACGGCCATTAACGAGAGGAAGACCACCATCCGTATCCAGGCAAAGAGCCTATCGGCTTCCCAGAGAGAGTCCATGGGCATTTCGCCGGACCAGAGGTACATTGAAAGTACGTTCATAAACACGTACGAGTACATGGTCGACAGGCCCATCCACTACCGGACCGCCACGTGGTCAACGGACGAGGAGGGAGCGAGAACCCTGACCGAGGAGTTCAGGATTGTGGAGTACCGACTGCTGCCCGCGGACACGCCCATAGGCCCGTTTGACAAGTAGCGTCTTGCGCACAGGCCAACGCGCGTTCGCCCCTTGGCTGTACTCCAGCCATAGGGTAGAATATAGTTCATACCATCACAAGAATCTGAAGACAGCCTGAAATGACCACTCAAAGAGACTACTACGACGTGCTTGGCGCCTCCAGGAACTCCTCCCAGGAGGAGATCAGGACCAAGTTCCGCCGCTTGGCCCTGGAGTACCATCCCGACAGGAACAAGGACCCGCAGGCACAGGAGAAGTTCAAGGAGATCAACGCCGCCTACCAGGTGCTCAGCGACCCCCAGAAGCGCGCCCAGTACGACCGCTTTGGGCACGCCGGGGTTGGAGGATTCAACGGCGGAGGCCGCGGCTTTGAGGGCGCGGAGAACTTCGGCGGCTTTGGCGATATCTTTGACGCCTTCTTTGGCGGCTTCGGCGCCCGCACCCGCAGGGCCCCGCAGACCGGCAACGACCTGCAGACCAAGCTCACCCTCTCCTTTGAGGAGGCGGTCTTCGGCGTGGAGAAGGAGATAGACATCTCTCGCGTGGAGCTGTGCGGCCGTTGCAGCGGCAGCGCCAGCGAGCCCGGAAGCTCCGCGACCGACTGCGAGCAGTGCAAGGGGACAGGCCAGGTGAGGCGCGTGCAGAGGAGCGTCTTCGGGCAGTTCACCCAGGTTGGGCCATGCACCCAGTGCAGCGGCGAGGGCAAGATCATCACAGACCCGTGCTCCCAGTGCAGCGGCTCGGGCCGTGAGCGTCGCCGCCGGAAGATGAAGGTGGACATCCCGCCGGGTGTCGAGGACGGCACCCAGGTGCGCCTCACGCGGGAGGGCGACGCGGGAGTCTACGGCGGAGCGGCCGGCAACCTGTACATCGGCCTTCGCGTCCAGCCCCACGAGATCTTCAATCGCCGCGACCACGACATCCTCTACACACTGCCCATCAACTTCGCGCAGGCGGCCCTGGGTGACGAGATGGAGGTGCCCACTCTGAACGACCCGGAGACCCTGCGCATCCCGGAAGGCACCCAGTCCGGCACGGTGTTCCGCATCAAGGGGAGGGGCGTCCCCTACTCCAAGAGCAGAAGGGGCGACCAGCTTGTGACCGTGAGCGTGGTCACGCCCAAGTCCCTGGACGAGAACCAGCGCCAGCTTCTGAAGGAGCTTGCCGAGACCCTGGGCAATGGCTCCAGGGAGGACAAGGGCTGGTTCGGCAAGATCAAGGACGCCCTGGGCAAGGACTCCTAGAGCCTCCCGCCTATGAAGTGGCTGGAACTGAGCCTCAAGGCCCCCTCGGAGTACGTTGAGCCTCTATCGGTGATATTCCAGCGATACGGCTACGGCGGCGTGGCGGTGGAGCAGGAGGGTGGCTACAACCCGGACGAAGGCGAAGAGCCTGACTATTCAACGGCCACTATTCGCTCGTACCTGCCCGTCGACGGCACGACTGCCGACCGCAAGGAGCAGATCAGGGTGGCCGTCGACCTCATCTCCCGCCTCTGCGACCTGTCGCCCCTGGAGGAGCGCGTGCTGGAGGAGGGGGAGTGGATGGAGACGTGGAGGAGCCACTTCACGACGCTGCGCGTTGGCCGTATTGTCATCCGCCCGACCTGGATTGAGCACGCCGTGGAAGAGGGCGACGTGGTGATTGACATGGATCCCGGGATGGCCTTCGGCACCGGCCACCACCCCACCACCCACATGTGCCTGACGGAGCTGGAGAGGCTGGTCACGCCCGGCGCAAGGGTGCTGGACGTTGGAACGGGCTCCGGCATTCTCGCCATAGCCGCCGCCAAGCTGGGCGCGGAAGACATACTGGCCCTGGACGTAGACCCCATAGCTATCAAGGCGGCCCGCGCCAACGTAAAGGCCAACGGCCTGCAATCGACCATCAAGGTGAGCAAGCGCGCTCTAGCCTCCCACAAGGCCACCCGCGCCACATTCGACCTGGTCGTCGCCAACATATACACCAAGGTCATCCTGGAGATGGCGTCCGACCTGGTGGCCCAGGCCGCGCCCCAGGGCGTGCTCGCTCTGTCCGGCATCATGGCAGAGAGAGCGCCGGAGGTGGAGAGCCGCCTGAAGGAAGAGGGCTGCACCATGCTGCGGACGAGCCGGGAGGGGGACTGGGCGGCCATCGTGGCGCAGAAGGACAGGGTGTAGGAATGCACTGCTTCTTCGTCGATCCGGAGTGCATCCAGGGGGACCGCGTCTCGGTGGGAGGGTCGGTGGCGCGGCAGGCGTCCCGCGTGCTGCGCCTGCGGCCCGGAGAGATGGTGGTCCTGCTGGACAACACCGGATGGGAGTACGCCGTTCGCCTCGATTCGGTATCCACCTTCCGCCTTGAAGGTGACGTGGTGGAGAGCAGAAGGGGCAAGGGCGACCCCGGCATAGTGCTGACCCTGTACCAGGGCGTTCTCAAGAGTGACAAGCTGGAGACGGTGTTGCAGAAGGGGACGGAGCTTGGCGTGTCCGCCTTTGTGCCAATGGTCTGCCGCAGGAGCGAGGTGCGCGTGACAAGGGGATGGGGAAGCGCCAAGTACAACCGCTGGCGCAGGATACTCACCGAAGCGACCGAGCAGTCCGGCCGCTCCCTGATTCCGTATCTGGGGCCGCCAATGGCTTGGCAGCAGGCCCTGGCGTTCGCCGGAGGCGTCCGGCTGATGGCCTGGGAGGGAGACCCGGACGAGCGCGGCAACGAGAACGGCAGGGCCAGGACCGGCTTCAAGGAGGCTGTACAAGGAAACATCCAGAAGATACGAGCGGAGGGCGTCAGCCTCTTTGTGGGGCCGGAGGGCGGCTTCGACGCCGAGGAGGTGGATGAGGCCAGGGCCGCGGGGGTGGAGGTGGTGGGCCTTGGGCGGCGTATCCTCCGCGGCGAGACCGCGGGCCTGGCCATGGCCGCGGCCGTAATGTACGAGGCGGGGGAGCTGGGGGGCTAGCTTCCCAAAATCCTGTAGATGAGGAAGGCAATTGAAGCCGAGGTGGCCATGCCGGTGACTATGGTTCCAACCATCCACCTGAGCAGCCTGTTCTCCATCTGTGCAATGTCTGCCTTGGTTGCCAGATGTTCGTAAGCCCCCTCAAGACGGCTGACTCGCTCCTCCATAGTAGCCATGCAAAATCCTCGCAGATGATATGATTTTATGCTAACTCAGATGGGCCGCGATGTCAAAAGTGGCAGGGCCGACTGCCGCTCTCACTTACTCCTCAAGAACGTTCAGCACCATCTGCGCCGCCTCGTAGTCCCGCAGCCCGCCCCTGAGGATGGGCGGCACCAGGTAGATATTGGTGATGCCTGCCGCCAGGAACTCGGCCATCTGCTCAATCGCTATATCGACGCCCGGCCTTCCGCCGTCCAGCTCCTCCCTGATGTACTGCGGAACGTCGCCAAACACGAGTCCCTGGGCGTCAAGCACCTGCAAACCCCAGAAGACCGGCTGCGAAAGCCCTTCGCCGCCGGCGGCTTCATAGCCCTCCATGAAACGCTCAATTTGCTCTAGGTCGTAAACAGGCTGGGTGATGAAGAAGTCCGCCCCGGCGGAGACCTTGGCGCGGGTCAGCCGCGCCTCCCGCTCAATGCCCCGACCCAAGTCGATGGTCGCGCCGACGCAGAAGTCCGTGGGCGCTCTCAGCTTCAGGCCCTTGTAGTCCACGCCTTCGTTCATGGACTTGATTGACGCAATCAGCTCAGTGGGCTTGAAGTCCCGGACGTCCCTGACAGCCCTCAGGTCCCTTGGCGTGAAGACATCCCCGCCCACCACTATCACGTTGTCCAAACCCAACAACGAGGCCCCCAGCAGGTGGTTCTGCACCGCCAGCCTGTTCATGTCCCTGGTAGCCATTGTGAATATCGCTTCCCTGCCCGTCTGCTGCCTAACGGCGTGGGCGGCTATGACGGGATCAAGCCTGACCGCCTTGCCCGGGCTATAGGCCACGCTGAAGAAGTCAGGGGAGATGGAGTGCGCCCCGGACAGCAGCGCCGGGTCGCTTCCCCTGGGAGGAGAGAAGTCGCAGATAACCACGGGCCGGTCGCCGCCTTCGCATTTCTCTGTCACTTTGGTCATGGTTGGCCTCCCGCAAGATTCGCCCCTACATCCTACCCCCTTACGGCTATTGCAACAATCGCGGCCTGCAAGTAGCCTCCAGTCATCTGCAACGGGGTGAACAACATGGACAAGAAGATGGAAGAGTACATTCACCCACGAGCTTGGGCTACCGGTCTCCACCGGCCCGGGGCTGAACCACCCGGACAACTGCATTCACGCCCCCAACGAGAACATACGGCTGGAGGACGTGACCAACGCAGTCCTCTGCGCCGCGGAGCTCCTGGAGCGGACGAGCAGGCTGTAGCGGACACCTGCAACTCTGCTATGCTAGAATAGATTGTAAGTTGCTGCCCCGAACATCGGGAGGAGAGCCTGTATGACCACAACTAGACCACCCATTGAAAGCCATGAAACCCATAGCAAACGGCTGATGGAGCACGCCTTTGAGCAGTTGGAGAAGGGCGACCGGCTACAGGCTTCGGAGAAGGCTTGGGGCGCGGTGGCTCATGCTCTCAAGGCTATTGCGCGGGAGCGCAGTGAAGGCAGAGGCCGTGGGGAGAGGCTGGTGTACCGAACGCACGCGGATGCCGGGCGCGTAATTCTTGTAATTGCAAATGGGTCTCCCAACCGCGTTGCAATCATCAGCGGATTTGACGTGGCTGAGGGCCTGCATCGTAATTTCTACGAGGACGTTCATCAGAAGGAGGGGTTACAATACCGTCTGGAGATCATTGCAGGACTCCTCAACCTGTTGGACCAGGAGCAAGAGCGTTGGATTGAAGCCGGGCGACCACCAACTCCGGCTGGCGGCAGGTAAACCCGGCCGCCCAATGCCTTATGGCATCCAAGAACAGTGGTTTCCTGCCAAATATAGCTTTACATCCCCGTGCAGTACCTATAAAATGAAAACCAACTGAGGGTCGCCGGAAGAGGCCCGCTCTCAGTTTCTTTGTATTCTGGAGGTTCACGTGCCGCAGAAAGGTAGCTATCTCACAAAGGAAGGCCTTGCCAAGCTGGAGGCGGAGTTGGAGCATCTCCGCGGCGTTAAACGCGCGGAGGTCGCAGACCGCATTCAGAAGGCCAAGGAGATCGGCGGCACGGTGGACAACGCTGAGTACGACGACTCCAAGAACGAGCAGGCCTTCGTTGAGGGGCGTATCCTCACCCTGGAGCGCATAATCGACAGCGCCATAATCATCGGCGACGAGGCCGCGCACTCGGACAAGGTGCAGCTTGGGGCGTCCGTCACCGTGCTCAACCAGAACGACTCCGAGGAGGAGTACACCATTGTCGGCAGCGCGGAGGCCGACCCTGGTCAGGGTCGCATCTCCAACGAGTCGCCCGTGGGCAAAGCGCTTCTGAACAAGAAGGTCGGCGAGGAGGTGCAGGTGAACACCCCGGCCGGCACAGTGACCCTCACAATATCCAGCATCAACTGATTTCCACCGGAACCACATCGTTATGGAAAAAAGAGGCGGAGACCTGCTCCTGAGCCGTCGCGAGAAGTACGACAGGCTCAGGGACAGGGGCATTGAACCCTTCCCGCACCGCTACCGCCGCACCCACACCATTCGGGAGGCGGTAGCCCTTTTCAGAGCGGAGGAGGCCAGCGGGGGCGAAGAGACGCGCACGGCCCCGGTGTCCCTTGGCGGGCGAATCATGGCGCTCAGGGGCATGGGCAGGGCCTCCTTCATCGACCTCCAGGACGGCACCGGCCACGTCCAGGTGCACCTTCGAAGGGACGCCCTTGGCGAGCAATACGAGCTGGTGCGAGACCTGGACCTGGGCGACTTCCTTGGCGCAGAGGGGCCTCTCTTCCTCACCCGCACCGGCGAGGTAACCCTTGAGGCCCACGAGGTCTCCTTCCTGGCAAAGGCCATGCGCCCCCTGCCGGAGAAGTGGCACGGCCTCTCAGACGTGGAGACGCGCCACCGGCAGCGCTACCTGGACCTCATCACCAACGAGGAGGCCAAGCGCAACTTCCAGGCCCGCAGCCGCATCGTATCGGCCATTCGCCGGTTCATGGACGCCCGGGGCTTCATGGAGGTGGAGACCCCCGTGCTCGTGCCGGTAGCCGCCGGGGCGATGGCCCAGCCCTTCGCCACACATCACAACGCCCTCGACCGCGACCTGTTCCTGCGCATAGCAACGGAGCTTTACCTCAAACGCCTCATCGTGGGCGGGCTGGACAAGGTGTACGAGATAGGCAGGGTGTTCCGCAACGAGGGCATCGACCAGGACCACAACCCGGAGTTCACCCTGCTGGAGAGCTACGAGGCCTACGCCGACTACAACGACGTGATGTGCATGGTGGAGGAGATGGTGTGCGCCGTGGCCCAGGAGGTCATGGGCGCGCCTCAGATACAGTACGGCGACACCACCATCGACTTCACTCCGCCCTGGAAGAGGGTCTCTCTCAGGGAAGAGGTGCAGCGCCGGGCCGGCATCGACTTCCAGGACTACCCGGACGCCGACGCCCTTGAGGCCAAGATCAAGGAGCTTGGCATAGTGGCGGAGGGCCGGAGCAGCCGCGGAAGGCTCATAGACAAGCTGGTGTCGGCCTGCGTGGAGCCGCAGCTCATCCAGCCAACCTTCCTGCTGGACTACCCTCTGGACATGTCCCCCCTTGCCAAGCAGAGGGCGGATGACCCCACTATGGTGGAGCGGTTCGAGGGCTTCGCGGCGGGCATGGAGATTGCCAACGCCTTCTCCGAACTCAACGACCCCGACGAGCAGCGCAAGCGGTTCATGCAGCAGGAGGCCCTCAGGGGCCAGGTAGACGAGGACCTGGACCGCCTGGACGAGGACTACCTGCTGGCCTTGGAGCACGGAATGCCCCCAACCGGCGGCCTTGGAATAGGCATAGACCGGCTGACAATGCTGCTGACGGGGCAGCAGTCCATAAGAGAGGTTATACTGTTCCCGCAGCTCAGAGACAGGTAACGCCCTGGCGGCTTGCAGGAGGTTCAGAGAATGCTCAGCATAGAGCAGATAAGACAGGACACGGAAGCGGTTAGAGAGGCCCTTGCCAGAAGGGGCGAAGAGGCCCCTCTGGAGAGCATTCTGTCCCTTGACGCCCAGCGCCGCTCCCACCTCACTGAGGCCGACGACCTGAGGGCCAAGCGCAACCAGGTCAGCCGGGAGATAGGCCGCATGTCTGAGCGGCCGGCCCACCTGTTGGAGGAGATGCGCCAGACGGGAGACCGCATCAAGACCCTGGAGACTCAGGTAAAGGAGGCGGAGGCAGGCCTGGAGGAGGAGCTTCTGAAGCTGCCCAACCTGCCCCTGCCGGACGTGCCTGTCGGCGAGGACGAGACCGGCAACCAGGTGATAAGCACCTGGGGAGAGCCTTCGGACCTCGGCTTTGAGCCTCTGGCCCACTGGGACCTGGGTGAGCGCCTGGGCATCATCGACCTGCCCCGGGGGGCCAAGGTATCGGGCTCCCGCTTCTTCACCCTGACGGGCCTGGGCGCAAAGCTGCAACGCGCCCTCATCTCCTGGATGCTTGACCTGCACGTGCAGGAGCACGGCTACCAGGAGGTGTACGTGCCCTACATGGTGCGACGCGAGGTGATGCTGGGCAGCGGCAACCTGCCCAAGTTTGGGGACAACCTGTACCACGACGACGAGGACGACCTGTGGCTGATCCCCACGGCGGAGGTCCCCCTGACCGGCCTGCACCGCGATGAAATCCTGGAGCCGGACGCCCTTCCCCTCTACTACGTTGCCCACTCGCCCTCCTTCCGGCGGGAGAAGGCGGCGGCGGGCAAGGACACCAGGGGCATAAAGCGCGTCCACCAGTTTGACAAGGTGGAGCTTTACAAGCTGGTCACGCCGGAGACGTCGGTCGAGGAGCTAGCGACGTTGGTTCGCACGGCGGAGGAGGTGTGCCGACGCCTGGAAATCCCCTACCGCGTGCTGGAGCTGTGCACCGGCGACCTGGGCTTCCAGTCGGCCAAGTCATTCGACTTGGAGATGTGGGCGCCCGGCTGCGGCGAGTGGCTGGAGGTCAGCTCCTGCTCCAACTGCATCGACTTCCAGGCCAGACGCGCCAACATTCGCTTCAGGCCCCAGGCGGGCGCGAGGCCCCAGTTCGTTCACACCCTGAACGGCTCGGGGCTGGCCCTGCCCAGGGTGCTGATCGCTATAATGGAGAACTACCAGCAGCCGGACGGCTCCATATCGGTGCCGGAAGTGCTGCGAAAATATGTGGGCCAGGACGCAATAGTCGCCTAGCCCGCAGTAGATATCCTCAGAACACCGCATAAGGCTGAAGAAAGGAAGAAGAGTATGCCGTACGACCTGACTATAGTCCTCAATGACATTCCCGGCGCGCTGGCCCAGGTGGGAGAGAGCATGGGAAAGGCCGGTATCAACATAGAGGGGTACTGCTCCTTCTCCTCGGCCGGCAAGAGCTACCTCCACATTCTGGTGAACGAGATGGACGGCGTCAAAGACGCTTTGGACGAAATCGACCTTGAGATTGACCACCAACGAGAGGTGTTCACGGTGGACGTGGACGACCGGCCGGGGGAGCTGGGCAAGGTGGCGCGGTTCATCGCCGACTCCGGCGTCAACATCGACATGGTGTACATGGGCACCAGCACACGCCTGGTGCTGTGTGCCTTCGACTCAGAGGCCGCGCGGGCGGCCGTGGACAGGTACAAGGCTTCCCTCTAGGCTGTTACGCCTTGGCCTGACGGCGGACGCTCACACAAACGGCCGGCCTGTAGACCATTCCTGCGGAGGCAGGAATCCAGGAGGGGTGGGGCGTGGACTCCCGCCTACGTAGACCTTTGCACAACTACGGCGCTATTCTTAAAGGAGTACGTTTCTCGTCATTCCCGCGAAAGTGGGAATCTACTGCCATCTATATCAAACGCCCTGGATTCCGGCTTCCGCCGGAATGACGGAGGAGATGAGCTTCTCCAGTCGGACGCTGGAGCTATCCAAGGGCCACTAGCGGGAAGGCTAACCTATCAGCACCACTTCCCTCTGAACGGAGGTGGTGACCTCCGGCCCCGTCTCCGAGATGTACACGTCTATCTCTGAGCGCATCCCGAACTCAGGCAGGTAGACGCCCGGCTCAATGGTGACCCCTATGCGCGGGATTATCAGCCGCGTGTCGTGGGTCTCCCAGCCGTCCAGGTTCACCGCGTCCCCGTGGACCTCCGTGCCAAGACTGTGGCCCAGCCGGTGGGTGAAGTAGTCGCCGTAGCCACTGGACGAAATGTAGTCCCGAGCCACCCGGTCCACCTCCCACCCCTCCACGGCGTCTCCCCCGGCAAAGGCGTTGCTCAGGAACCCCAGCGCCGCGTTCCTCGCGCCCGTCACAATGTCGAACACCTCCTGGTGGAGCGGCGGCGCTTCATCTCCGGCGTACGCCACCCAGGTGATGTCCGCGAAAATGGCGTCTTCCTGGGACGACTCCCTGGCCCACATGTCTATCAGCACCCAGCTTCCGGGCCGTATTGGAAACGCCGCGTCCTCTGTTGGAAGATAGTGTGGATCGCTGCCGTGCGCGTCCACCGCCACCACCGGGCCGTCCGGCGTCTCCAGCCCCTCCTCCTCAAAGCGGCGCAGGATGAAGCGCGCCACGTCAGCCTCAGACGGCTCGTCGCTCAAATTCTGCCCCATGAACTCGAATGCCTCAGCAACAATCAGGCTCAGCTTAGCCGCCGCCCTCTTGTGGGACTGCAACTGGGCGTCGCTCCATCTCTGGGTGGCGTACTGCACAAGGTCGGCCGAGGAGACCACCTCAACGCCAAGGCTCCTCACCATCTCCACCGCGCCGGCGTCCACGCGGGAGATCCGCGGCAGTGCGGCCATCGGGGAGTACTCCATAGCCACCCTTCTGCGACCCCTCAGCGCCTCGCCCAGGTGGTTCAGGAGCAAGTCGCGGCCCGTGTACCCCACAATGCGACCGCCGTACTCGGCGAACCGGCCTGCGTCAACGTGATGCGCGAGAAGCGTTGGCTCGCCATCCGCGGGCACGAAGAGAAGCACCGGGCGGGTGACCATAGCCAACGGGCCTATGACCAGGGGCAGAAACGGGTTCATCCCCCGGTAGTCGTACAGCAGCCAGCCTTCCACGTCCGACTGCGCCATGTACTCCTGCGCCTGGGCAATCAGGTGTGCCTGGGTCATGGCCTATATACCCCTTCCCCCACAAGCGGGGGAAGGTTTGAATGGGAGTCTATTCTCAAATGCTTAACCACTTCAGTTCTGGTCGCTCCCGCGCCGGGCAGTTGACCCGATGAAGGAGTCCAGCATACTGGTGAACTCCATTGGGAATATGAACTTGGTCGCCGGGCTGTTGCCCATCTGCCTCAGCGTATCAAAGTACTGGAGGCTCATGGTCCTGGAGTCGGCGGACTCCGCAACGGAGTTGATCCTGGCCAGGGCCGTGCTGAAGCCCTCGGCGCGGAGAATGGCCGCCTGCTGGTCGCCCTCGGCGTTCAGTATCTCCGCCTGCCGCGCGCCCTCCGCCGTGAGAATGGCCGACTGCTTCTCGCCCTCGGCGCGGTTGATGGCCGCCTGGCGCGCGCCTTCGGACTCCGTGATCTCCGCCGTCTTGATGGCCGCCGCGGACTTCTCCCGCTCCATGGCCGCCTTCACACCCGGCGGCGGGTCGATCTCGTTGATCTCCACCTGGCTCACCTTGATGCCCCACCGACCCGTGACCTCGTCCATGCGCAGCTGTAGCTGATCCCGGATCCTCTCCCGCTCCGATAGCGCCTCGCTCAGGGTTGTGGAGCCTATCACCGCCCTCAGCGTGGCAAAGGAGAGGTTGATGGTAGCCAGCCTGTAGTTCTCTATGTCCATGACGGCCTTCCTGACCTCGTCGTCCCCCTGGAGGACCCTGTAGTAGATCACAAAGTCCATGTCCACCACCACGTTGTCGGATGTGATGTACTTCTGGGTAGGCACCCTGTCCACCTGCTCCCTGATGTCCACCTTCACTGGCTGGTCAATGAACGGAATCACCAGCCTCAGGCCCGGCCCTCGCACGTCCATGAACTTCCCCCACCTCAGCACCACCATCCGCTCGTACTGCTTGACTATTCTCCAGAAAACCATACCACTCCTTTCTTATCTGGCCCTCTGCACGCTAACGATCAGGCCCTGCATGCCAACCACCCTGACTCGCTCTCCCGCCGCGATGGGCTCGTCGTCCTCTGCGACTGCCGACCACAGGCCGCTGGGCAGCTGCACAGTCCCGACGGGCGCCAAGTCCGATGTTACCATACCAACCTCGCCTACGACGTCGTCGGCTGTCGACGGGTTCTCACCCTGCCTCGACTTCACGATGGTCATTACAAACCAGGCTCCTCCGCCCAGCAGGACGACAGTCGTCGCCACCAGCAGCCAGATGTTCACGCTCACGTCCGGCATCGTCGGAGAGGGCGGACCGAATCGATGGAACAGGAGCAGCCCGCCAATCACAAAGCTGGCCACAGCGCCGATACCCAGAACGCCGAATCCCGCAACCATCACCTCAAGGCCGAGCAGCACCATCGCCAGCACGATGAAGGCCACACCCGCCCAGTTCACCGGCAGGTTGCCCAGTGCTACGAAGGCCAGAATGAGGCTGGTGACCCCGACAAGGCCCGGCACAACCATTCCGAAGTTGAACAGCTCTATCATTATGGCCAGCCCGCCAATGGAGATGAGGAGAAACGCTATGTTGGGGTTGGAGAGAATCAAAAGGAACCGCTCAACCGGCGTCATTTCCACCCTGCGGACGTCCAGGCCCTGGGTGTCCAGGGTGACGGGGCCAAAGGGCGTATCCGCGACCATCCCGTCAAGCTCCTCAAGAAGCTCCTCCAGGTCTCCGGCAACAAAGTCCACCACACCCAGGTCCAAAGCCTCCTCGGAGGTGTAGGCCGCCGCGTTCAGCACGGTCGCCTCCAGCTTCTCCACGTTCCTCCCGCGCTCGGTGGCGATGTCCCTCATCAGGGCGGCGGCGTCCTCCGTGGCCTTGCTCTTGATGGTCTCCGGCAGCTCCTCGCCGCCTGCGCCCACGGGACTGGCGGCGCCGATGTTTGTAGCGGGCGCCATTACTGCGAAGTTGGCCGCGGCCGTAACGAACGCTCCCGCGGAGGCGGCCCTGGACCCTCTGGGGGCAACGTACACCGCGGAGGGCACTGCGGACCCCAGCAGCACGGTCACCATGTCCCTGGTCGCATCGAACATCCCGCCTGGGGTGTCCAGCTGGACCACGACAAGCTCAGCCCCGTCCTCTCTTGCCTGGTCCATCGACCGCTCCAGGTAGCCGGCCGTTATGGGGTTGATGGCGGCGTCAATCTCCACGAGTACGGCGTGCTTCCCCTGGGCCAGGCTGACGCCTGTAAGGCCCCCAGCCAGGGCCAGCAGCGCCAGGCACAGTATCGCCGCGTGCAGCAACGGCCTCCCCGACGAGGGTGTGCGCGTCCGCCTTGTGAGAGTCCAGGTCACCATAACGTACCTCTTCCCTCCATTATGGGCATTGAGGCGCGCGCGGTCAACGCGCGCTTCTGTTCCTCCGGGCGCAAACAGCCAAAGCATCCCTTCCCCCGGAGACCTTTGCGCAACTTGCTAGTCGGCGCTCTTTCTCGTCATTCCCGTGAAAACGGGAATCTATTCCTCTCTTTCACAGGTGTCCTGGATTCCGGCTTCCGCCGGAATGACGGTGAAAAGCGCCTTTCGGGACAACGCTGGAGTTAATCCAAGGTCACCGGAAGCGTGGATGGCTGGGATGGGGGTGACTCCACCCTTGACCCGGCAGCCAATTCCCTGGATTATTCACCCGTACCGCCACAACGGAGGGGATTATGAAAGCAGTCTACGTATCGGAGTACGGAGGGCCTGACAAACTGGTCTACGGCGACGTCCCGGAGCCGGAGATAGGCCCTGAGCAGGTTCTGGTGAGAGTGCGCGCCTGCGCCCTGAACAGGCGTGAGATGTTCGTGCGGGAGGGTTCCCACGGCACCCGCACCTCGCTGCCCCTGGTCATGGGCATGGAGGGCGCGGGCGAGGTGGTGCAGGTGGGCGACACCGTGCCCAACCTCCGGGTCGGCGACAGGGTGCTGGGCGGTATGCCCGGGGCCTACGCCGAGTTCGCCAGGTCCCACTACATGGACCTCTACCCCATCCCCGACGGCATGAGCTACGAGGAGGCGTCCTCCATCTACGTGTCCTTTGCCACCGCCTGGCGCCTGCTGATTCGCAAGGTCGGCATCACTATCGGGCAGGATGTGCTGATAATGGCCGCCGGGAGCGGCGTAGGCATAGCCGCCATACAGATAGCAAAGCTGGCCTCCTGCCGGGTGCTCACCACCGCCAGCACGGACGAGAAGCTGGAAAAGGCCATTAGCCTTGGAGCGGACGCGGCCATAAACTACAAGACGGAGGACGTGGCCGCCAGGGTCCGGGAGCTAACCGACGGCCAGGGCGTCGACGTGGTTCTTGACCACATTGGGGCCTCCGTCTGGGAGCAGTGCTTCGCCAGCCTGAAGACCGGCGGCGCCTTCATCAACTGCGGGGTGTCGGCGGGATACCGGACGGAGTTTCACCTGGGCCAGCTGTGGACCAGGGAGCTGACCATAATGGGCTCCCGGATGAAGCCCAGGGAGGACATGCCAGCCATTCTGCCCCTGTTTGCCAGGGGCGACCTGAAGCCGGTGGTGGCTCACGTCTTCCCGCTGGCGGAGGCAGAACAGGCCCACCGCGTCATGGAGGAGTCCGACTTCTTTGGCAAGGTGGTGCTGACAGTCTAGGAACTGGTTTACAGCGACTGCAGTTCTGAGAGAACCCCAGCGAGTCTGTCTGCAAGCAGGTCAATGTGCTGCGCCGCGGCATCATAGCCAATTTCCCAAGCCTTGGCCCCAGTTCCAAGGACTTCTTTAGCAAAGTCATCTCCCGAGAACTGATCTGCCCATCGAACCAGCGTGTCGCTCAATTCCTCTCCAGGGGGTGGGTCGTAGCCACTGAATATGGCTGCGCCAAATGTGAGGTTTCTGAAACCCATCCACCCTGACGTACCTGGTGGGAACAGCCAAGCGACTGTGACAGGATAAGGCCAAACTCTGCAACCTATCCTTATGCTGACACCGCTCGAACCCGGAGTAGGAGAACCGCCGTGTTCCTCGGCTACATCAAGGAGCTTGGCTGCCGCGTCCCGGGCCTCTTCACTTGTGAATTCATCAAGGAATGTCTCGCGGGTTAACCTGCGGCGTGGCGCAGAAGTACCGGAGCTCGATGTCGCCGCGATCCTGCCAAGAACGCGCGGAACAAGGGTCTGGGAAGCGCCGCCGCGGAACTGCTTGATTTCCACCGCCAGCACCTCAATGTTGGGCATCTGAGCGTTGAGAAACTCCACTACCCTTTCAAGTTCATCCGGTATCTCGTCAGCGACAAACAGGAGACGCAGACGCTTGGCGGCCAGGTTCGTTGCCACGTTCTCCCAGAAGGCATCCGAATCCGGTTCTCCATCTGCCTGAAGCAGTTGCCTTATCTCCTCATCCGGGTCAAGACCGATGTTCCTGGCTGACTCCTCATAGGTCTGGCGCATCTGATCGGCGGTCCAAGTGTGGGAGGCGTGGGCCGCGTACTCCAGCATCTGCCCGACAATGGTGCGACGTATCTCCGGATTTGACCCTCGCTTAACCTCGACCAGTGTGGGCATTGCATCCTGATCTACAATCAGATGGTCAAGCGACCACCAGGCGCTAGAGTCAGGGGTTTTGGCAATTCCCATCTCGCGGGTGATGAGCAGCCAGCGTCTTGGGTCACCCGGACGCATCTGCTCTCCGTCCAGCAACTCCGGGTGCTCAGCAATCAACCTCTGCAAATCGTCCTCGGTAGCAAAGGGCAGCTCCTCAAGAGGTTCAAGGCCGCCGTCACCGCTTCTGTTGTATATACGTTCAGCCATGAGTCATACCCCGCAAGCAAACCCGGCCCGTTAGCTCACCGGTATGTGCCTGTAGCCCCGGTCGTCCTCGGGGTCTGCGGGTTCAAGCTCCCCGTCCAGGAGGCGGCTGAGTTCCACCCGCGCGTTGCGTATCACCTCCGACTGCTCCGCTATCTTGTCGTACACGTCTGCCCTTGCCTTGATGCCCTCCGAGACGAGGAAGGCCGCCGCCTCCGACCTGCTCTTGGTCAGGCCGCAGTCCACCAGGGCGTCCAGCTTACGGAGGCTCGCCTTGCTCATCCTCACCATCACAACGGAGTCCCGGGCGCTCCGCACCGACTTAATGGTGTCCCTCAGAGACTCCCCAACGCTGCTGGCTACGTCCTTGCTCTTGCCCAGCACCTCGCGCATGGCCCTGTTCACGTCCTCCGTCTGCTCGCGGGCTGCGCCCTTTATCCTGGTCCTGACGCCGGGCTGAGCCTCTTCCGGCTGCTGCTCAACGTGGTTGGTCTCGCTTTGAGTAGTCATGTGCATTATCCTCTCACGTACTTTTATTACGCGTAAGTATAGTACATGTGCTGATACTTGGCAAGCTCCTTTCTCACAAAAAGCATCAGGGGCAACCATGAAGATTGCCCCTGATGCAATTACGCCTGTATGTGCAGAAAGCCCTAGCGCTTGGTGTACTGAGGCGCCCTTCGAGCGCGCTTGAGGCCGTACTTCTTGCTCTCTTTAATCCGGGAGTCACGAGTGAGAAGCCCGTGCTCTCTCAGCACACCCCTCAGGCCCTCGTCGGAGGCCAGGAGGGCGCGGGCGATGCCGTGGCGCAGGGCCGCCGCCTGGCTGCTCGGCCCGCCGCCGTGGATCTTGGCCGTAACGCTGAATTTGTCCTGGTTGTCCGTCACCTTCATCGGCTGCAACGCCACCGCCTGCCACGCGGCCCAGGGAATGGCTTCCTCAAAGGGCTTCTCGTTGACTGTTATGCCGCCGCGCCCGGGGTACAACCTCACCTGGGCAACCGCCGTCTTCCTCTTTCCCGTCCCGTAGTAGTAGTGCTGTGTGGTCATGCTAGTCACCAGCCTTCTCTTCGGAAGATTCCTCCGTTGTCTCGTCCGCAGGCTGCTCCTCAGCCGAAGCCTCGGCCTCCACAGAGGGCTCCGCGTCGGTGGGCTCCTTTACAGCCTCTTCGACTTCCTCCGTCTGAAGCTCGTCCGTTGGAGCCTCCTCTACGCTCTCCTCGGCAGCCTCTTGTGTCGTCTCCTCGACGGGCTGCTCCTCCTGGACCTCCGGCTCCGCCACGACCTGGGCCTCGACCGGCTGCTCCCGGACTATGGCCTCAACCTCAGCCTCCACCGACCTCCCAACCTGGGCCTCGTGCGGGTGCGTCCCTCCGGCGTAAATCTTGAGACGACGCAGCATCTGGCGGCCCCGGATGTTCTTGGGCAGCATACCCTGGACGGCGGCGCGAATTATGCGGTCCGGGTGCCGCTCCTGGACCACCGAAAGGGGCGTCTCACGCAGAGCGCCGGGGTAGTGGCTGTGCCGCCGGTACATCTTCTGCTCCGGCTTCTTGCCCGTGACTTTTATCTTGCCGGCGTTGACCACCACAACGTAGTCACCCGTCAGGATGTGCCGGGTGTAGATGGGCTTGTGTTTCCCCTGAAGAAGCACGGCTATCTCCGTGGCCAGACGGCCCAGCGTCTTGCCGTCGGCGTCGAACACGTGCCACTTGGCTTTTACGTGAGAGGGTTTTGCAGAGTAGGTTTTCATAACGCCCTCGTTCCTGTTACAACAGGCTCATTGTCTTTTATCTCTTCCCGGACATCCCCAAAGTGGTGGGACAAACTCTCCAGCAGCTCATCGAAGGCGGTGGAGTCCGCCTTCTCCTGGGGGAATACCGGGACGGCGTAGCTTACGTTCACCAGGGAGAGCCCCTTTGCCGGTGCCGCGTTGTTGGCCGCTCCCAGCACGCCGCAGTCGGTGAGCTCCTCGAACTCCCGGACGCTCATACGGCCAAGGCCAACCTCAATCAGCGCGCCCGCCGTGCGGCGCACCTGCTGGGGCAGAAAGCCGGTTGCCGCCATATCCAGCGTCACCAGGTCGCCCCTTCTCTCGACGGCGCACCTGTAGACCCTGCGCGTTGTGCTGGTCCTGCCGTTGGTCAACGGCCCGGAGAAGGGGGCAAAGTCGCGCTCACCTTCAAGCGTAGAGGCGGCGCTGTTCATAGCTGTGTTGTCCAGCGGCCTCTTGACCAGGTGAGTGAACCTGCTCAGAATGGGCGACCGCGTCTCGCTGTTCAGAATCCGGTAGCGGTACTCCCGGCGGACGGCCCACCTTCGTGGGTCAAAGTCTGGGGAGACCTCACCGGCGTTCCGCACGGAGACGTCGTCCGGCAGGTGGTGGTTCAGCGCCTTCAGAAACACGCCTGGGGAGTATGGAGCGCTTGTGTCGAAGGCCACCACCTGGCCCTGGGCGTGAACGCCCGCGTCGGTGCGGCCCGCGCCCCTGACGCGCAGCCGTTCTCCTGTCAAGCGGAACAGCGCCTGTTCCAGGGCGTCCTGAACGGAGCACGCGTTGCTCTGGGACTGGAACCCGTGGTATCGAGTCCCCTCATACTCCACCAGCAAGGCCAGCCGGCGGAGTTGTCCCGCAGGCGCGTCTTCCATCTCCCGCGAAAGGCTTGTCACGGCATAAGCTCCAGAAGGGCCATTGGCGCTCCGTCACCCCTGCGCGGCCCCATCTTGATTATCCTGGTGTAGCCGCCGGTGCGGTCGGCGTACCGCTCGGACAGCTCGTCAAACACCTTCCTCACCATATCCTCGTCCGTCACAAAGGCCAGCGCCTGGCGGCGGTGAGAGAGAGTGCCCTTCTTGCCCATGGTGATGATCTTCTCCGCCATGCCTCGCACCTCCTTGGCCTTGGCCTCCGTCGTGCGAATGCTCTCGTGGCGAATCAGGTCCGTCACCTGGGTGCGGTACATCAGCAAGCGATGACCGGTCAGGCGGCTGAGTCTACGTCCGGCTACTCCGTGTCTCATACCGCTTCTTCCTCGTAGGCGTTCTCGACCTCGGCGTCCGCCTCCGCATCCGCCTCAACGCCCTCTGCCTGGTCGTCATCGTCTTCGGCGTCAGAGGCGACCCCGTTGGCAGTCCTGTCCCGTACCGCGCCCTCGGGCAGGAACCCGAACTGGCTCAGCTTCGAGTACAACTCGTCCAGGGACTTCTCGCCAAAGTTCCGTATCTTCAAAAGGTCCGCCTCCTCAATCTCCAGCACCTGGCCCACCTTGTTGATGTTGCTCCTCTTGAGGCAGTTGAGAGTCCTGGAGGAAAGCTCCAGCTTCTCAATTGGCGTGTTGTAGTGCTCCATTGGGATGGTGGCGATGAATGACGGCCTCTCCGCCGTGCCCTCTCCCGCCTTGTCCGCGTTGGCAAAGAGGAAGAACTGCTCCAGCAGCGTCTCCGCGCCCTTCTTCACCGCATCTATGGGCGACACCGTGCCGTCCGTCCACACGTCCAGGATGAGCCTCTCGTAGTTGGTTATCTGGCCCACCCGGGTGTTCTCCACGATGTAGTTCACCTTGCGCACGGGGCTGAAAATCGCATCGACCGGCAGCACGCCGATGGGCAGGCCGTCGGAGGCGCCGGCGGGCTGGTAGCCCCTGCCCTGCTCAACGTTGAACTCCACGAAGAACTGGGCGTCCGGCGAGTCCAGGGTCGCCAGGTGAAGATCCGGGTTGACTATCTCGAAGTCGGAGGACACGATGATGTCCCCCGCCGTCACGTCTCCCTCCCGGGCTATCTCCAGGCGCAGCTTGCCCGGCCTGTCCGCCATGGACTTCAGGCGAATGGCCTTCACGTTGACCAGGAACTCCGCCACGTCCTCCTTCATGTGGGGAACGGTTGAGAACTCGTGGAGCGTGCCGTCTATCTTGACCCACGTTACCGCAGTGCCCGGAATGGAGGTGAGCAGCACCCGTCGCATGGGGTTGCCCAGGGTGATCCCGTACCCCGGCTCCAGCGGCTCAACCGAAAACTTGCCGTAGTCGTCCTGTGCCTCCAGGACCCTAATCTCTGGCTTGGGGGTCTCTTCCAAGCCCCCTCCTATCTGAACCATAGGTGTATCTCCTACACTATCTGGAATAGTGCTCAACGACCAACCTCACGTCTATACCTGTGTCAATGTCTATGCCTTCCGGCAGGGCAAGCACGCGCCCGGCCATGTTCTCCACGTCAAGCCCCAGCCAGGTGGGAAGGGGCCGCCTGGGGATGTCCGCCGTCATTATGGCGAAGATTCCCGAGCTCTTGCTGGACTCCTTCCATCCCACAACGTCGTCCACCTTGACCCGGTAGGACGGAATATCGACCTTGCGCCCGTTGACGGTGATGTGGCCATGCCTGACAAGCTGGCGGGCCTGGTTCCTGGAGTCGGCGAAATTCAGGCGATAGGTCACGTTGTCCAGCCGCTCCTCCAGAATCTGCATGAGGTACTGGCCCGTCATGCCCGGCCTGCGCTGGGCCTCGCTGAAGTACTTCCTGAACTGCTTCTCCAGCACGCCGTAAATCTGGCGCGCCTTCTGCTTCTCCCGAAGCTGCGTGCCCCAGTCCGACGTGCGCCGCCTCCTGATGGGCTGGCTTCCCGGCGGCCTTCGCCTGCGCTCAATCGCGCACCTGGGCGTGTAGCAGCGCTCGCCCTTCAGGAAGAGCTTGACTCCGGCTCTGCGACAAAGCCTGCAAACTGCGTCTGTATACCTGGCCATACTATCTCCCTCTGTACTCCCGTGGGTCCCTGATTAGTCCCGTAGTAGCTTAAAGTGGGATAATCCCGCCGCTCCTACACCCGCCTTCCCTTGGGAGGCCGGCAGCCGTTGTGGGGTATCGGGGTTACGTCTCTTATACTGGTTATTGCAAGCCCGGCCGCCTGGAGGGAGCGAATCGCCACCTCTCTGCCGGAGCCCGGGCCCTTTACGAAGACCTCTACCTGCCTCAGGCCGTGCTCCATCGCCTTCCTGGCGGCGCCCTCCGCGGCGCGCTGGGCGGCGAACGCGGTACCCTTGCGGGAGCCCTTGAAGCCGGCCGTCCCGGAGCTGCCCCAGGCCAACAGGTTGCCCTGCGGGTCCGTGAGGCTGACAATGGTGTTGTTGAAGGTGGACTTGATGAAGACCTTCCCTTGGGGGACGAACTTCCGCTCCCGCCTTCTGGTTCTCGTCCTTCGTCTGCTGGTCATGTTGTGTCTTACCTCCTGGTCCCGGCCCGGCGGCGTCCGGCCACGGTCTTCCTGGTGCCGCGCTTGGTCCTGGCGTTGGTGCGGGTGCGCTGCCCACGCACGGGCAGGTTGCGTCGGTGTCGGAGGCCGCGATACGCGCCGATGTCTATCAGACGCCGGATGTTGCCGTTCACCTCCCGGCGCAGGTCTCCCTCAACCTTGTATTCGCGGTCGATTACCTCGCGGATGCGGGTGAGGGACTCTTCGCTCATGTCCTGAATCCGCGGATTGCCCTCCACCTCGGCCTTCGCGGCAATGTCCCGCGCTATCACGGGCCCAATGCCGTAGATGCGGCGTAGAGAGTAGTCCAACCGCTTGTTGTCCGGTATGTCGACTCCAGCTACCCTGGCCATACGTCTCTCCTGACTGCGCTAGCCCTGCCTCTGGCGATGCTTCGCGTTTTCACAGATGACCCGCACCACTCCGTGCCTGCGGATCACCTTGCACTTTTCACATCTCGGCTTGACCGAGGCCCGCACCCTCATGATACCTCCATTACTTGAACCGATAAGTGATACGGCCCCGGGTCAGGTCGTAGGGCGAAAGCTCCACCAGCACCCTGTCCCCGGGCAGCACCCTTATGAAATGCACCCTTATCCTGCCGGAAGCATGGGCCAGCACCTGGTGACCGTTCGCCAGATCGACCCGGAACATGGCGTTAGGCAGAGCCTCCGCCACGGTCCCTTCTACCTCCAGGCCAGGCTTCTTTGGCATTGTCTCAAACAGCCCTCATCAATAGAATAACCTCTATTATAACCGAGTTAGCACCTCAGCATCACCATCTGTGATTGCCAGGGTGTCCTCAAAATGCGCGGACAGGCTGCCGTCCGCGGTCACCACTGTCCAGTTGTCGTCCAGGACCCTGGTCTGCCAGCCGCCGATGTTTACCATAGGCTCTATCGCAATCACCAGGCCCTTCCTGAGCATGGGGCCGGCCCCGGGAGGGCCGTAGTTGGGTATCTGTGGCTCCTCGTGGAGCGCCTTGCCGATGCCGTGGCCCACGTACTCCCTGACCACGGAGTATCCCATACCCTCGACGTACGACTGAACGGCCCAGGAGATGTCCCCCACGCGTGAGCCGTGGCGGGCCGCCGCTATCCCTCTCTCAAGGGCCTCCCTGGTCACGTCCATCAGAGCAGTCACCTCCGGCGAGACGTCCCCAACGCCGACTGTAAATGCGGAGTCTCCGTGGAACCCCTCCACAATGGCGCCAACGTCCATGCTCACCATGTCTCCGTCCTGAACAACACGGTCTCCCGGTATGCCGTGGACTATCTCCTCATTGATGGAAATGCAGACGGTAGCGGGAAAGCCCATGTACCCCTTGAAGGCGGGCACGGAGCCAAGCCGCCTGATCTCCGCCTCGGCTATTTCGTCCAAGTCCCTAGTTGTCATGCCGGGGCGGATGGCCTCTCTAAGCGCGGCCTTGGCGCGCGCGACCACGTGACCGGCCTGGCGCATGAACTCAATCTCCCTGGGAGACTTGAGCGTTATGCCCCGCTGCCTGACCGCAACGCCCGAAAACATCTCGTCTCTATCCATGGCTCACTCCTAAGACACCAGTGAGAGCAGGACTTCCCTCACACCTTCAATGCTGCCTTCGCCGTCAACCTCCACCAGGTTGCCCTTCTCCCTGTAGTACTGGATCAGCGGAGCGGTCTGCTCCCCGTACACCTGAATCCTGCGGAACACCGCCTCCGAGGTGTCGTCTTCCCTCTGGTAAAGCTCGCCGTCGCAGTCGTCATCGTCACACTCGCCCTCCTTCTTGGGAGGCGAGTTCACCAAGTGGAACGGCTTCTGGCACTTGCGGCAGATGAGCCTGCCTCCCAGCCGCTTCAACAGTTCATCCTCGGATACCCTGATGTTCACCGCCTTATCGATGCTCTGGGACTGGCTGCTCAGCGCCTCGTCCAGGGCCCTGGCCTGTTCCAGGGTGCGGGGAAAGCCGTCCAGGACGTACCCGGCCTCTGCGTCGGGGGCCTCAATCCTCTCCTGGATCATCCCGATTATCACGTTGTCGGGCACAAGCAGCCCCTGCTGCATGTAGGAGCGGGCCATGCTTCCCAGCTCGGTGCCCCTATCCTGATGGTCTCGCAGCAGGTCTCCCGAGGATATGTGAATCCCGCCTACGGCCTCGGACATGGCCTTCGCCTGGGTGCCCTTTCCCGCTCCGGGCGGTCCTAACAGGATGATACGCAAGGCTGCCTCCTAACGAATGAATCCTTCGTAGTTTCTCATGAGAAGTTGCGCCTCAAGCTGCCTCATGGTGTCCAGCGCCACGCCCACCATGATGAGCAAGCTGATGGACGGAAGCTGAAGGGCGCGAATATCGGTAACAACGGTGGCGATGAAGGGAATTACCGCAACAAAGCCAAGGAAGAGGGCGCCGCCCCAGGTCACCCGCACGATGATCCGGTTCAGGTACTCCTCTGTGGAGTGGCCCGGCCTTATGCCCGGAATAAACCCCCCGTTGCGCTGCAGGCTCTCCGCCAGGTTCTGCTGCCTGAAAACGATTAGCGCGTAGAAGAAGGTGAAGGCCACCACCAGTATGAAGCTGAAGAAGTAGTAGAAGAACTTGGTCGGGTCGAACAGGTTCTGCACGAAGAGCGCCGCGCGGCTCATGAAGGAGGTGCTCGCGGGGTCGATGAAGTAGCTGGCCACCACGCCCGGGAATATCATTATGGAGAAGGCGAATATCAGGGGAATCATCCCGGCTGAGTTCACCTTGATGGGCAGGTGCGTGGAGCCGCCCTGCCGGTACATACGCCCGCCGCGGAATATGGCCCGCCCGTACTGCACAGGAATGCGCCGCTCGGCCTCTGTGAACATCACTATGAGGTACACCATCCCCACGCCAATGACAATCAGGACGCCCAGCCCGAAGATATTGTCCCGTTCCAGGAAGCCCTGTCCTATCATCTGTGGGAAGGTGGCGACAATGCCCGCAAAGATGATTATCGAGATGCCGTTGCCTATGCCCTTCTCCGTTATCAGCTCTCCTATCCACACCAGGAACACCGAGCCTGCAACCAGCGAGATAATGATCGCCAGCGTAGGCAGCAGGTCGCCGCCGGACGTGCCGACTCCGCTGATGGCCCCACCCCTCTGCAGAAGGGTCAGCTGCCCAAAGCCCTGAAGCGCCGCTATGGGCACCATCAGGTAGTGGGTAATCTGGTTTATCTTCTGGCGGCCCGCCTCACCCTCGCGGCTGAGCTCCTTCAGCTGCGGGAACACGGGAACCATGAGCTGCATGATGATGGACGCCGTGATGTACGGGAACACGCCCAGCGCCACAACGCTCAAGCTGCGAAGCGCCCCGCCGCTGAATACGTCCAGAAAGCCAAAGAGGTCGTTCTGGCGGAAGAAGTCCGCCAGGGCCTCCCGCTCCACGCCGGGCACCGGAACCTGGGCCAGGAAGCGGAAAATCAGCAGCATCGCAAACACGAACAGGAGCCTGGCCCGCAGGTCAGGCACCTTCATCGAGTCTACGACGGCCTGGAGCAGCCTTGGGGTTGCTCCCTCCGACCTTGCTGCCTGGGTCTGCCGAATCATGCTATAACTCCACCGCCTGTCCGCCGGCGGCCTCAATCTTCCGCCTGGCTTCGTCGGAGAACTTGTGGGCCAGCACCGTGACTGCCTTGTCCATCTCGCCCCGGCCCAGCACCTTCACAGGAAGCCTCATGCCCCTTATCAGGCGCGCCTCTTTGAGCAGCTCAGGCGTCACCTCCGACTCCTCCGGCAGCTTGGCCACGATGGAGTCCAGGTTGACGACGGCGTACTCCTTCTTGAAGATGTTGGTGAAGCCCCGCTGGCTCGGCAGGCGTCTGATAACGGGAAGCTGGCCTCCCTCGAAGCCGCGGCGCACTCCGCCGCCGGCCCGGGCCTTCTGCCCCTTCATGCCGCGTCCCGCGTACGTGCCGTTCCCGCTGGCGTTGCCCCGCCCCACGCGCTTGCGATTGCGGCGCGCTCCGGGAGGGGCCTTCAACTGGTCCAGTCTCATTCCTCTCCTCGCTTTACCTCAACCAGGTGGCGCACCTTGTGCACCATACCCATGATGGTGGGGCTGTCCTCTCGCTCCACCTCCTGGTTGAGACGCCTGAGGCCCAGGGCCCGGATCACACGGCCCTGCTCCTTGGGATACCCTATGGCGCTTTTCTTCCACTGAATGCGTATCTTTGCCAAGATGCCCTCTTTAAGTGAATGACTGATGTACTCTCCGGCCTGTGCCTTATCGCGAAGGGCCGGATGCGCGCACCCCCGCTAGCTGCCAGTGCCCTTTCTCTTGGCCAGCTCCTCCTCCGGGTCCTTGAGCTGCTCAAGGCCTGAAACGGTAGCCCTGACAACGTTTATGGGGTTTGCGCTCCCCAACGACTTGGTGAGTATGTCCCGGATGCCCGCAAGCTCAACGACCGCTCGAACGGCGCCCCCGGCTATAACGCCGGTGCCCGTCGGAGCGGGCTTGAGCAGCACGGAGGAGGCGCAGTGGTTGGCCAGCACTTCGTGGGGGATGGTGGTGTTCTTCAACGACACCGTTATCAGGTTCTTCTTGGCAATTGCCACGCCCTTGCGCACGGCGTCCGGCACGGCGTCGGCCTTGCCCAGGCCGATGCCAACCTGTCCCTGTCCGTCGCCCACCACCACCATAACGCTGAAGCCGCGGCGTCTTCCGCCCTTGACCACCTTGGTCACACGGCGTATCTTGACGACTCGCTCTTCAAGCTCTCCCTGGTCCTCCCTATCTCGATCTCGCAGATCACGACCTGAGACCATCAGAACTCCAGCCCTCCCTCTCTGGCCGCCTCGGCCAGGGCCTTTACCCGGCCGTGATACTTGAATCCGCCGGTGTCGAATACAACGCGCTTAATGCCGCTCTCCTTGGCCCGGCGGGCAACCAGCGTACCCACCTGGCCGGAGACCGCCCCTTTGCTGCTGCCATTGACGTTCGCCTTGACCTCCGGGTCCAGGCTGGAGGCCGCCACCAGCGTGTGGCCGCGCTCATCGTCTATTATCTGGGCGTAGATGTGGTTCAGGCTGCGGAAGAGAGCCAGGCGCGGCCTGTCGGACGTGCCGCGTATCTTCTGGCGCACTCTTTCGTGGCGGACGAGGCGCATAAGTCGTGTGCTTCTGCTCTTCGCCATGACTACGCCTTCCTCCCCGCCGCCTTGCCCGGCTTCACCCGCACGCGCTCTCCGGCGTACCTTATGCCCTTGCCGGTGTAGGCGTTGGGCTTGCGCACTCGCCTTATCTGGGCCGCCATCTCTCCCACCACCTGCTTGTCGATGCCCTCCACGTGGACGCGGTTGTTGCCCTCGACCGTGAGGGTCAACCCGGGCAACGGCTCTATCTCCACCGGATGGCTGTACCCCACCTGCAGAACGACGTTGTCGCCCGCCTGCTGGACTCGATACCCTGCGCCCACCAGCTCCAGCGTCCGGCGGTACCCCTCGCTCACGCCGATGACCATGTTGGAGAGAAGGGCCCTGGTCAGACCGTGGAAGGCCCGGTGCTCCCTCTGGTCGGTGGGCCTGCTCACGAGCAGGACGTCGCCTTCCTGGGTAATGGAGATGTCCGGGTTGAAGGCCTGGGTCAGTGCGCCAAGGTTGCCCTTGACCGTGACCGTGCCCTCTTCAACCCCGACCTGGACTCCGGCGGGGACCGGTATTGGTTTGTTACCTATTCTGGACATATCTCACCACAGATAGCAAAGATATTCTCCGCCTATGCCGCGCCGCCTGGCTTCCGAGCCGGTCATTACCCCCTGGGAGGTGGATATTATGGCCACGCCCAAGCCGCCGTAGATGCGCGGTATCTCACTCTTGCCGACATAGGTCCGCAGACCCGGCTTGCTCACGCGCTTCAAACCGGAGATAGCGGGTTCTTTCTTGTTGTCTCTGTACTTCAAGCGAATCCTCAGTGTGCGCCGCACGCCGCTTCGCAGCACCTCAAAGTCGTCAATGAAGCCCTCGTCCTTCATAATCCGGGCCAGGGCCACCTTGGTGTTGGAGCCGGGCATAAGGACGGCGTCGTGGCGCACCGCGACGGCGTTCCGTATTCTGGTCAGCATATCGGCTATGGGATCTGTAACGCTCATATCGCTTCTACCAACTGGCCTTTCGTATGCCCGTAATCTCGCCCCTGAGGGCCAGGGTCCGGAAGCATATACGGCATAGCCCGAAACGCCTCATGTACGCCCTGGGCCGGCCGCACTGGTTGCACCGGTTGTGCTCCCGCACGGCGTACTTCTGAGGCTTCTTCCACTTCGCCAATTTGGATTTCTTAGCCAAAAATCCCCACCTTCACTTAGACGTTATCGCTTCCGCCGTCCCTGGCAAAGGGCATCCCCATAAGCTCCAGAAGGCGCATGGCCTCCCGGTCCGTGGATGCCGTGGTTATGAATGAGACCTGGAAACCGCGAATGCGGTCAATTGAGCCGTAGTCTATCTCCGGGAAGATGATCTGCTCCCTCAAGCCGAGGGAGTAGTTGCCCCTGCCGTCGAAGGCCCTCCGCGATACGCCCCGGAAGTCCCGGATACGAGGAAGGGCGGCGTTGAACAGACGGTCGATGAAGTCGTACATTCGATGGCCTCTGAGCGTGACCGACGTGCCTATGGCGTCACCCTGTCTCAGCTTGAAGCCCGCTATGGAGCGCCGGGCGCGTGTGGTCACGGGCTTCTGGGCGGATATGAGCGACAGGTCCCGGGTCGCGCTCTCCAGCGCCCTCGGGTTCTGCTTCGTCTCGCCTAGCCCTATGTTGAGCACCACCTTCTCTACGTGAGGGATCTGCATGACGTTCTTGTAGCTGAACTCCTGCTGCATGGTGTCCCGGACCCGGGAGCGGTACTGCTCCAGGAGACGCGGCACCCTCCTGACCGGGGCCTCCGGCTCCGGCTGCGGCTCCTCCTCGGCCTGCTTCTGGCGGCTTGTACGCCTGGGCCTTGGGGCCGCGGGCGCTGCCTCTTCCGACGCCTCAGTCGAGGCCTCAGCGGCCTGGGCCGTCGAAGAAGCGCGGCTGCGCCTCGTCCGTGCGGGCCTGGCCGGGGGCGCTTCCGCGCTCTCGGCGGCGGCTTCCGCGGACGGCTCCTGGGTCGCCTCAGCGGCCTCAGTCGCAGGAGTCTCTTCGGCCTTCTCTTCTTCTAGTCGATCACTTCCTGGCATGTCCTACACACCCTAACCTTTTTTCCGTCATCTAGGAACCTCTGCCCCACGCGGACGGCCTTGTCGCAGTGGCTGCAGACCAGCATCACCTTGGACAGGGGAAGCGGGGCCTCCATCTGCACAATTCCGGCCTGGCGAATGTTGGGCCGGGGACGAATGTGCCGCTTTACGACGTTCGCCCCTTCCACGAAAAGGAGACCCTCTTTGCGCATAACGCGCTGCACCTTGCCGCGCTTGCCCTTGTCCTTGCCGGCGATGATCTGAACGGTGTCCTCCTGGCGTATCCGCACTACAGGACCTCCGGCGCAAGGGAAACTATCCGCATGAACGCCTTGTCTCGCAACTCCCGGGCCACCGGCCCGAAGATGCGGGTGCCACGGGGGTTCAGAGCGTCCGTCAGGACCACAGCCGCGTTCTCGTCAAAGCGGATGTATGACCCGTCCGGCCGGCGATGGGGCGCGGCGGTCCTGACAATGACAGCCCTGACCACGTCCCCCTTCTTCACGGCTGCGGCGGGCGCGGCCTCTTTCACCGACGCCACAATTATGTCCCCCAGGCTGGCGTATCGCCTGCGCGTGCCGCCCGGAACGTTTATGCACATAATGACCTTGGCCCCTGAGTTGTCGGCGACCGTCAGTCTGGAGTACATCTGAATCATGACTCTTGCTCCTCTCCGTCCTCCGTCGCCTCTTCGATCTCGACCGCGTCAGCCTCTTCGTCGCTCTGTCCAAGCTCCTCTGGGGTGAGGGCCAGCGCCTCCCGGGTCTCGGTCGGAGCAAGCTCCGTGGTGGACAGCACCTGGGTCACCCTCCAGCGCTTCGTCTTGGACAGCGGCCTGGTCTCCATAATGTTCACCCAGTCCCCAACCTTGCAGCGGTTCTCCTCGTCGTGGACGTGGAACTTGGTCACCCTCTTCACCTGCTTGCGGTACAGGGGGTGCGCCTGCCGCCACTCAACGGCCACAACCACCGTCTTGTCCATCTTGTCGCTTATCACGCGGCCTACCCTGGTCTTTCTTCTTCCCCTGGTGACCATCTATCTCTCTCCCATGCCCCTCTGGCGCATCACCGTCTTAACGCGGGCTATAGTCTTCCTCACCTTGCGCAGCTCATTGGGGCTGTCTATCTGGCGAGTGCTCAGCCGAAAGCGAAGGTTCATAAGCTCCCGAAAGGAGCTGTCAAGCTCAGAGCGGAGCTGCTCGTCCGTCAGGTTTCTGATTTCGATGATGTCCAACTCTTTCCCTCTACTCCGACGCCTGCTGCATGTCGTTCCGGGTGACGACGGCCGTGCTCACCGACAGCTTCTGTGAGGCCAGCCTGAGAGCCTCCTTGGCCATCTCCTCCCTTATGCCCGCAACCTCGAACATCACGCGGCCGGGCTTTACCACCGCGACCCAGTAGTCCACGTTGCCCTTGCCGCTGCCCATGCGGGTCTCCGCCGGCTTGGAGGTGATGGGCTTGTCCGGGAAGACCCGGATCCACACACGACCGCCTCGGCGGAAGTGGCGGGTAATGGCCCGGCGCGCGGCCTCTATCTGCCTGGAGGTGATCCACGCGGTTGACGTGGCCTTGAGGCCGTAGTCGCCAAACGTCACCTGGTTGCCGGTCTGGGCCGACCCGGTGCGGCGTCCCCGGTGCATTTTTCGGAATTTAATTCTCTTGGGTTGGAACATCGCTGGCGTCCTCTATGGTTTCCGTATCTCCGCCCACGGTAACCTCTATCATCTGCAGCTCCTCGGCGTCCGGCTCGGCCTCAATCTCCTTGGGCTCCGGCAGGATGTCGCCCTTGTACACCCACACCTTCACTCCAATGCGGCCCATAGTCGTCCGCGCCTCCGCAAGGCCGTAGTCTATGTCCGCCCGAAGCGTGTGCAGCGGCACCCGGCCCTGCATCACCTTCTCCCGGCGGGCTATCTCAACGCCGCCCAGCCGACCGGAGCAGATGACCTTCATGCCCAGGGCCCCGGCCTGCATGGCCCGGTTGACGGCCTGGTGCATAGCCCGGCGGAAGGCGACTCTCCGCCCCAGCTGCTCCGCAATGCTCATTGCCACAAGCTGAGCGTCCAGCTCGGGCTGGCGCACCTCCTGGACGTTGAGCCTGGCGCGCTTGTTGGTCAGCCCCTCCACCACCTGTCGCACCTCCTCCACCCTCTGCCCGCCGCGGCCAATCACAATGCCCGGCCTGGCCGAGTATATCGTAACCACCAGCTCCTGCGCGCCCCGCTCCAGTTCCACCTTGGAGATGCCGGCCTCCGGCAGTCGGGTGCGTATGGCGTTGCGAATGTTCAGGTCCTCCTGAAGCAGGTCCTTGTACTGGGAGGCCTTGGGAGCGTACCACTTGGCCTGCCAGTCCTTGATTATGCCCAGGCGGAACCCCACCGGATGAGTTTTCTGGCCCATCTATGCCTCCTCTTCCTCGTCAACCACCACGGTGATGTGACAGGATCGCTTCAGTATCCGGCTGGCCCTTCCGCGAGACCGGGGCCTGAACCTCTTCAGGGTAGCTCCGGCGTCGGCGTGGATTTCCACAATCTTCAGGTCTCCCTGGGCCATCATGTTGTTGTTCTCGGCGTTGTTGGCGGCGGACTTCACCACCTTGGCCACCTCCCGCGCCGCAGGCGACGTCAGGAAGGTCAGTATCTCAAGGGCGTCCTCCACCCGCTTGCCCCGGACGGTGTTCACCACCCGGCGCATCTTCTTGGGCGAAACGCTGATGTTCTTGACCATAGCCCGCACTGCCATAACGTCCGCCTACCTCCTCACCTGCGTGGTGCGCTCCGACTTGGACGAGTGGCCCCGGAACGTCCGCGTCGGGGCGAACTCTCCGAGCCGGTGGCCCACCATGTTCTCGGTAACGAATATGGGGACGTGGCGGCGTCCGTCGTGCACGGCTATGGTCAGCCCAACCATCTCCGGCATGATCATGGACGCCCGGGACCACGTCTTGATGACGGCCTTGGCCCCGGTCCTCTGCAGGACCTCCACCTTCTTCATCAGCTTGGGATGCACAAAAGGCCCCTTTTTGATGGATCTGGACATCCCCTATTCCTTTCCTTCCTTTGCCATGCGACTACCGCCTGTTCCTCTTGCTCCTGCGTCTCACAATCATCCCGCTGGCGCCCTTTCGCCTCCGGGTCTTGTAGCCCAGGGCCGGCTTGCCCCAAGGGGTCTTGGGCCCTGGCATTCCGATGCCGGATCGACCCTCGCCGCCTCCGTGCGGATGGTCTCGCGGGCTCATGGCGGAGCCTCTCACCTGGGGCCTGCGGCCCAGGTGTCGAGTCCTTCCGGCCTTGCCCAGCTTGATGTTCTTGTGATCCACGTTGCCCACCTGGCCGATGGTGGCCATGCAGTTGGAGTTGATGCGGCGCACCTCTCCGGAAGGCATACGCAGCATAACGTAGCCCTCTTCCTCTCTGGCCAGCACCTGGGCCGACGTGCCCGCGCCACGCACAAGCTGGCCGCCGCCGCCGGGCCTCATCTCCACGTTGTGCACCGTGTTGCCCGACGGGATGAGCCTCAGGGGAAGGGCGTTGCCAACCTTGACCTCCGCGTTGGGCCCGGCCTGTATCGTCGCGCCCACATTCAGCCCGTTGGGAGCCAGGTTGTACCGCTTGTCGCCGTCGGCGTACTGGATGAGGGCGATGCGCGCCGAGCGGTTGGGGTCGTACTCGATGGAGACCACCTTGCCGGGCACGCCCACCTTGTCGCGCTTGAAGTCGATGATGCGCAGCCTTCGCTTCGAGCCGCCCCCGCGATGGCGCACGGTCAGCCGGCCCTGGGAGTTTCTGCCTGCCTTCTTCTTGAGAGGGGCCAGCAGCGACTTCTCAGGCTTCTTCTTGGTTATCTCCTCAAAGGAGGGCAGGACTACGCCGCGCCTCCCGGGAGATGTGGGATTTACGCTTCTTAGCGGCACTTAGGCTCCCTCAAATATCTGGATTCTGTCTCCCGGCCTCAGGCTCACCACGGCCTTCTTCCACGAAGGACGCTGCACCAGCCTTGGGCCGAACCGCTTTCGCTTGCCCCTCACGGTGGCCATGTTCACGTCCACCACTTTGACGTTGAAGGCCTCCTCCACAGCCGACTTCACCTGGACCTTGTTGGCCCGGGGGTCGACCTCAAAGGCGTACTTGTTCTGAGCATCCTGGAGGATGGTGCTCTTCTCAGTAATCAGCGGCCTTCTCAGGACTTCAAAGGTGTGCATTACGCCTCTTCCTGGCTCTCCTCAGGGCTCTGGTCGCCCGCCGCCTCTTCCGGTTCTTCCATCACCACTTCCGTCTCTGTTTCCTCGGCGTCCGCCTCTGCCTCTTCCGTCTCTGTTTCCTCGGCGTCCGCCTCTGCCTCTTCCGCCTCCGCAGCGGCGACGCTCGCAGACCAAAGCTCCTCAGCCCGCCGCACTGCCTCAAGCGTGACGACTGCGCGGTCGTGGTTCAGCAGGTCAAGGGGGCTGAGCTGGGACACGGGCAACGTCTTCACGCGAGGAAGGTTGCGAGCGGAGAGTATTATATCAGTCTGGGCCGTTGGAGTCACGACCAGCACCGGGCTGGATATGCCCAGGTTTGACAGCACCGCCGCCATCTCTTTGGTCTTGGGCTGCTCGAACTCAAGCCCGTCCAGGACCGTCAGTTTCTCGTCCCTCACCTTCTGGGAGAGCAGGCAGCGAATGGCCCCTCGGTTCATCTTCTTTGGGATCTTCTGTGAGTAGTCCCTGGGGTGTGGTCCGAAGACGATTCCGCCACCCCTCCACTGGGGTGCTCGGCGGCTGCCCTGGCGGGCGCGGCCCGTGTGCTTCTGTCGCCACGGTTTTGCGCCTCCCCCGGACACGTTGCCCCTGGTCTTGGTGGCGGCCGTGCCCTGTCGCGCGTTCGCCCTGTGGGCCACCGCGACCTGGTGCACCAGAGCCTGGTTCATGGGCACGTCGAACAGGCCGTCGTTGACCTCTACCGTGCCGACGCTCTGCCCGGATGAGTTCATAAGAGGAAGCTGCATTATCCGCCTCCCCGCTTGGCTGGCTGAATCACCAGCATTCCATTCCTTGCGCCTGGCACGGAGCCCCTGACCAGAATCAGGTTGCGCTCTGCGTCCACGTGCACCACCTTCAGGTTGAGGGCCGTGACCTTCTTGTTCCCCATGTGGCCTGCCATCTTGGTGCCCTTCCACACCCTTCCCGGCGTGGTGCCCGCGCCAATGGAGCCGGGCGCGCGGCCTCGGTCCGACTGCCCGTGGGTCTTGGGGCCGCCCCGGAAGTGATGGCGCTTCATGCCCCCGGCGAAGCCCTTGCCCTTGGACAGTCCGCTGATGTTCACCACGTCCCCGGGCTCGAATATGCTCACGTCTATCCTCTGGCCCACCTGGGAGTCGCCCAGTTCATCCACCCTGAACTCCTTGAGATGGCGCAGGGGCGGCAGCCTCTTGAGGTGGCCCTCCTCAGGCTCGTTGAGGCGCCTGGCCTCCTCGTAGCCCACCTGCACGGCCTGGTAGCCGTGGGCCTGCTGCGTCTTGACCTGGGTCACTATGCACGGCCCGGCCTCGATGACGCTCACAGGCTCCACCCTCCCACCTTCCGAGAAGATGCGGGTCATGCCCTTCTTTCTGCCTAGTATGCCCTTCAAGTCTTTCCTCTAGCTACAACTTTATGGAGATGTCCACGCCCGCCGGCACGTTCAGCCGGGTGAGCGCGTCGATTGTCTTTGAGCTTGGGTCCAGAATATCGATGAGGCGCTTGTGAGAGCGCAACTCAAAGTGCTCCCTGGAGTCCTTGTCCACGTGGGGGGAGCGAATGACGCAGAACCGTTTGATGGAGGTGGGCAGCGGCACCGGCCCGGCCACGCCGGCCCCCGTCCGCTCCGCGGCCTCCACTATCTGGGTTGCAGAGACGTCCAGGATCTTGTGGTCAAAGGCCCTTAGCACTATGCGTATCTTCTGCTGAGGCATGATTTCTCTACACCTTTACCAACTCTTGGGCTACACCTTGCGGCACCTCTTCATAGTGGCTGAACTCCATGGACTGGCTCGCCCTTCCCTGGGTGATGGATCGCAGGTCCGTTGTGTACCCGAAGGTCTCGGCCAGCGGCACCAGCGCCCTTACGGCCTGCACAGCGCCCTGACCCTCGATGTTGCGGATGCGGGCGCGCCTTCCGCCCAGATCACCCAGGACTTCGCCCAGGAAATCTCCGGGGGTGACTACTTCCACCTCCAGGATTGGCTCAAGGAGCACGGGTTTGGCCCTCTTCACGCCCTCTCTGGCGGCCAGAGCGCCCGCCATCTTGAAGGCAATCTCCGACGAGTCCACGGGATGGTAGCTGCCGTCCACAAGGGTCACCTTCACGTCTATCACCGGATAGCCGGCCATAACGCCCGTCTCCAGCGCCTCCTGCACGCCCTTCTCAACCGCGGGGACGTACTCCCTGGGAATGGTCCCGCCGACAATCTTGTTCTCGAACTTGAAGCCGCTGTTCCTCTCGAGAGGCTCAAACTCCAGCCACACGTGGCCGTACTGCCCGTGGCCGCCCGTCTGCCGCACGAACTTGCCCTCGGCCTTGGATGAAGAGGTCAGAGTCTCCCGGAAGGACACCTTGGGGCGTCCTATGTTGGCGGCCACCTGGAACTCCCTCCGCAGCCTCTCTACCAGCACCTCCAGGTGAAGCTCGCCCATGCCGGACATGATGGTCTGGCCGGTCTCATCGTCCACCTTGATCTTGAACGTGGGGTCCTCCTCGGCCAGCTTACCAAGGGAGTCCACCAGCTTGTCGTTGTCGCTCCTGGTCTTAGGCTCAATGGCCACGGACACCACGGGGTCCGGGAAGCGAATGGCCTCCAGGATCACCTGGGAGCCCTCGTCGCAGATGGTGTCGCCGGTGAAGGTGTTCTTCAGCCCCACGGCGGCGGCAATGCTCCCGGCGGAGGTGACCTCCGTCTCCTCCCGCCGGTTGGCGTGCATACTGAGCACGCGCCCCATTCGCTCGCGGATGCCCTTGGTGGAGTTGTAAACAGACGTGCCCGCCTTAACCTGGCCGGAGTACACGCGGAAGTACACCAGCCGCCCGACGAATGGGTCGGTCACGACCTTGAAGGCTAGGGCAGAGAACGGCGCGTCCTCCCTGGCCTCCATCGGCGTCTCTTCGCCCGACTTGGGATTCACCCCCTTGACGGGAGGCACGTCCAGCGGCGACGGCAGGTAGTAGCCGATGGCGTCCAGCAGGAGCTGAACGCCCTTGTTCCTGAGGGCACTGCCGCACAGCACGGGGACCAGGGCGTTCTTGATGGTGGCCCTTCTCAGGGCGTCCCGAATCTCATCCGTGGAGATGGGCTCCTCCTCCAGGTACTTGGTCATCAGCTCGTCGTCCGTCTCCACCACCTTCTCAATGAGCCGCTCGCGGTAGTCACTGGCCTCTCCCAGCATCTCCGCCGGAATGGGGCCTTCCTGGAGGTCATAGTTCCCGTTATCCGAAAACAGCATGGCAGTCTGGTCCAGAAGGTCAATCACCCCCTTGAAGGAGTCCTCCTGGCCCATTGGAAGTTGCACCGCCACCGGGTTAGCCCTGAAGCGGTGAGCGATCATGTCGATAGTGCGATGGAAGTCCGCGCCCGTCCTGTCCATCTTGTTGACAAAGCATATCCGCGGCACCCGGTATCGATCGGCCTGCCGCCACACCGTCTCCGACTGGGGCTGCACGCCTGCGACCGCATCGAAGACCACGACGCCGCCGTCCAGCACCCTCAGGCTTCGCTCCACCTCGGCGGTGAAGTCCACGTGGCCGGGCGTGTCGATGATGTTGATGCGGTAGTCCTTCCACTCGCATGTGGTGGCCGCGGACGTTATCGTGATGCCCCGTTCCCTCTCCTGGGCCATCCAGTCCATCACGGTTGTGCCGTCGTCCACCTGGCCTATCTTGTGAGTGCGGCCGGAGAAGTACAGCACGCGCTCAGTGACGGTGGTCTTGCCAGCGTCGATGTGCGCAATAAATCCAATATTCCGTATGTTGTCCAAGAAAGAAATCCTCCGTCTCCCGAAACCTGTAGATTGCCTAAGAGCGCGTCTCTACCACCGATAGTGGACGAAGGCCCTGTTGGCCTCGGCCATGCGGTGGAGCTCCTCCCTCCTTCTTACTGCCGCTCCCTGCCCTCTGGAGGCCTCCAGCAGCTCCTGGGCCAGCCTCTCCGCCATTGGACGACCCGTCCTGGCGCGGCTTGCCCTGAGGACCCAACGCATAGCCAGAGCCATTTGCCGGCTGCTCCTCACCTCTATAGGCACTTGGTAGGTGGCGCCGCCCACGCGCCGGGGCTTTACCTCCAACTGCGGGGTGGCGTTTCTCATCGCCTGGTTGAAGGTCTCCAGGGAGTCCCTGGAGCCTTCCCTCTCAAGAATGTCCAGGGCGTCGTAGACAATGCGCTGGGCAGTGGTCTTCTTGCCCCGGGTCATCACCCGGTTGATAAAGCTCGCCAGGTACACGCTGTTGTACTTGGGGTCGGGGGTTATCTCACGCTTGGCAGCGCGTCTTCGGCGAGCCATAACTACCCTACCTCCCCGGCCCCGCTACAGCCTTGGTGCCGTATTTGCTCCGCCCTCGCTTCCGGTTCACCACACCCGTGCAGTCCAGCGCGCCCCTGACGATGTGGTACCTGACCCCCGGAAGGTCCTTGACCCTGCCGCCCCGTATCAGGACAACGGAGTGCTCCTGAAGCGTGTGGCCCTCGCCGGGAATGTACGCCGTGACCTCCATGCCGTTGGCTAGGCGCACGCGTGCGACCTTCCTCAAAGCCGAGTTGGGCTTCTTGGGCGTGACGGTGCGCACCTGGACGCAGACGCCCCGCTTCTGCGGAGAGCCACTTGTCCGCTTCACGCGGTTCTTCAGCGAGTTGTAGCCGTAACGCAAAGCCGGGGCCTTGGTCTTCTTGACGACCTTGACCCTGGGCTTCCTCACCAGTTGGTTAACCGTCGGCATATTCGTGAACTCCTGGGCGTCAACGCCCTCATCTCTTCACACAAACCAAAGGAAAGTGCCAAATGCTAAATATAAAGTCCTGTTGCCAGTTTGTCAACAGAGATTTAAGGGCAAAATACTAATTCGGGGAAAGACTCTGATTGCACAAGATGGCGTATGGTATACTCTCGCCGTGCCCCTGGCAATCGGAATGCGTCTCTGCCTCGCTACGTAGAGATTTCGGGGTTCGAACCCCCGCAGGGGCACGAGAGACGTTTGGCCTGACCTTGACTTACGCAACATAGTTATGCTACATTACTACTGCGAGGCAGAGATGCGTAAGATTGCTTTATCTCTACGCAAGATGTAGCCCCCAGGGAAGCTTGGGGGCTACTCATTTTTAGTTCCTAAAGAGCCAAGACCAACTTCTAAGGAGGCCTCAATGCCAGACCCCGTTTCCTACTTTGAGCTGGGCGGACAGGACGCCGCCGGCCTGAGGCAGTTCTACGCCGAGCTGTTCGGCTGGAAGATACAGACCCCCCTGGAGGCCGCCGAGACCGGGGACTACTCCCGCGTTGAGCAGGCAGAGGGCGGGATTGCCGGAGGCATTGTGCGCACATCAGGCAACATGCCGTCCAACTACGTGATGTTCTACGTTGGCGTTGACGACCTCCAGGCAGCCCTGGACAAGGCGGAGAGCCTGGGCGCCAAGACAATGGTGCCACCAATGCCCATGCCCATAGCAGGCGGCGAGGGGCACATAGCCGTGTTCATGGACCCAGCAGGCAACACCATCGGCCTGAGGAAGGTGTAGGGACGGCATATCCCCGGCGAGCTTAGCTATTCTCTGGCTTGTATGATGACGCGGCCGCCCTCCTGCACGTCTATGCTCAAGTTATGGCGATCCAGCAGCCGCATACCTACGAGGGGCGTGGTGTCGGCGGCATCGGCCAGGACGTATCTTGACTGGCCTTCCCAGAGCACGGCAACGTCGTAGGAAGGAAAGGTTACCTCGCTGCCGTCGGCCAGTGTCGCACGGCTAATGCCCTCCAGAGGCAGTACCAACTCCGTGACCAACGCGGGAGTCACGGTCAGGAATCCGGTGAACCCGGTATCTATGACGGCCTCGATTTCGCTTGTCTGGCCAGATGGGCCTTGCAGGGCAAGGGTTACAACCGGTTCATAGGCGGCGTTCACAACGCCCTCTATCACTCGGCCCTCCGCAGGGGGCGACCCCCAAAGTGATGCAGCGTTCGGTACCCAACCCGGAGCAGCCAGACATCAGTGGCGTCCGGATGCTGCGCCCTGAGACGCTTCGCTGCGGCCCGAAGGTCGTCGGATATGGCCCAACTCCCGCTGTCAACGTCGATGGCGACATACTCCCCGTGGTGGTCCGTCTCTACCTGCGGGCGAATGTCCCGCTCGTATATCTCGTCACCCAAGCGGGCAATCTCATCATTCGGGCGGGTTGGCGCAGTGGGCCTGGGTGATTGTTGGGGCGCAGGGACGTCTGCGTTTCGCATACGTTCCCCTTTCATAGCGTGTTCCTACATACGCCATTCTACCATTTGGCGGAAGTGCGAGACAACGAGAAAGGGCCACCTACCAGGACGCTAACATCGCCGGGTTCATGAACCCGGCGGGCAACACAATAGGGCTACGGAAGGCGTAGGGTTCTATAGGCGTTAACCCATGCCCCTTATCAATTACGGCTTCCATACCTTGTATTGCTCATACCACATAACCGGGTTGTTTTCTTCATCGCTTTGCCAGGGGAAGTCGCCTCCAACGAATATGCCAAAGTCACCACCGGAGGCTATCTCAAAAACGCTGATATCAGCGTCCCTGGAGGCTCGCTCTCCGTTCACGTAGAAGGTCAGCGAATCTCCTTCCACTATTATCTTGATGTGGTTGCGCGAGGTGCTCCCCGTCTTCAGCGCCCCTCTAGGAAGCAAGCCCGCCTGCTCAACCTCATGTCCCTCGCCTCTGATCCACCTGTTCACGGCCCAGTATCCGTCGTCAGTAACGAACGCCATCACCGCCGCGCTAGCGTCACGAGCAAAGATGAACCCATAGTACCAGTTATCCACACCCAAGGGATTGCGGAAAGTGGCCTCAATACCCATGTCTCCCGCGTGCTGGCTATTCGCCATCCTGAAAGCTGTTTCGCCCCACTCAAGCTTCAGTGAACCGGCCATGGGCCCGTGCAGAATGGTGGGCGCGTCCGGCGTGGTGGTAACGGACGGAGTGGATGCCGGGGTTGGGCCCACCTGAAGAGCGTGCTCGGACAGCAGATGCGGAAGCAGTCTCTGGATATACGGGCCGGATAGAGCAAATCCCACACCTTCGACACTTGTGCCGACATACTTGAACGTATTTATCCCGAGTACTCTTCCATCCGAGGTCAACATGGGACCACCGCTGTTACCCGGATTTATTGGGGCGTCGGTCTGGATGACGTCAGCTGACCTATGGCTGTCGTAACGCACCGCCGATATGATGCCCGTGCTGACGGTTGCCTGCCCGCTGAGGCCCAGGGCGTATCCAATATTCACAATCTCGGCGCCCACAACCACATCCGACTCCCCGGCAAAGGTGAGCGCTTTGAAATTGCCGCAGCAGATACGTATTACGGCAACGTCGCGAATGGAGTCCGTACCGATGACGGCTCCGTTGTAGTCCGTACTGTCCCGTACCTGAACCGTTGAGACAGAGTACCCCGCTATAACGTGATGGTTGGTCAACACGTAGGCGGTTTCTCCGTCCAGCTGGAAGATGAAGCCCGTGCCGACACTTCCCCCAGCAGATATACGCACCACGGCCGGCCGGACCTGCTGAACCATGCTCGCCAAGCTCAACGGAGTCGGGGTAGGCGTAGGCGCAGGCGTAGGCGTAGGAACAGAGGTTGGCGTTGAAGTAGGAGTAGCAGTGGGAACAGTGGTAGGCGTGGCAGTAGGTACGGGCGTGGCCGTGAGAACTGGCGTAGAAGTCGGAACGGGTGTTGGCGTGAGTGTGGGCGTAGGAGTTGGCGCCGGCATTGGCGTCCACGTAGGCGCGGGAGTCCAGGTTGGCTCAGGTGTCCATGTAGGGTGAGGCGTTGGAGTCCACGTCGGCACTGGAGTCGGGATGCCTGTGGGGGTTGCAGCGCCAGTACAGCCTGCCAATGCCAGCAGCAGGATAATGAAGGTCAAGATAATTCTGAGCATACGGAGCCCCAATGTCAGCCTGCTACTTTAGCGTCGTTATGTTGCATTGCTGAACGTCCTTTGTCAATCCGCCCGCGCCCTTGGCTCTACCACCTATCAGATGATACCATCTGAACAATTCAGCAGGTAGACGGAGGGTCTTGGATGATCAACGCCGTTGAGGAGCGAGCCGAGGAGTTGAAGCGTCTCTGTGTCATGTACGGCGTCCACCGGCTTGACCTGTTCGGGTCGGCCTCAACCGGGCAATACGATTCGGAAGAGAGTGACTTTGACTTCCTGGTCGAGTTCCAACCGGCGGCCCTGAACGCTTATGCGGACGCTTATTTCGGGTTGCTGGAGGCCCTTGGGAGGCTTTTCGGACGGCCCGTAGATCTGGTAGTGGAATCGGCAATCAAGAATCCCTACTTCCTGCAATCCGTAGAACAGACCAGGACGCCCGTATATGAGGCTTGAGTCTCTAAAGTACCTGTACGACGTTCAGCGAGCCGCCAGTCTTCTGAGAGAATTCACACTCGGCAAGACGTTTGCAGACTACGAAGGCGACGCCATGCTGAGGTCTGCCGTAGAGCGTCAATTCGAGGTCATCGGAGAGGCGATGGCACAGCTTGTCAGGATTGATGAGCCGGTGGCTAACCAAATCAGCCACTATGGGCGCATTATCGCTTTCCGCAACGTACTGATCCACGGATACGCGGACGTGGACAACCGTCTGGTATGGGACGTGCTTGAGACCAATCTACCGACACTCCTCAATGAAGTGGGCGGTCTTCTGAAGGATATGGGTGACGCCCCGTGATTCTCACCCAAGCGGACGTCTAGTCCCCCCGCCCTTGGCTCTACCCGCGCCAGGTGATACCATCTGAGACATCCACTTGACAACAGGGAGGAACTATGCCAGGGCCATTGGAGGGAACCAGGGTATTGGACTTGACTCACGTTCTGGCCGGCCCCTTTGCCGCCATGATCCTGGCCGACCTGGGCGCTGAGGTCATTAAAGTAGAGCAGCCGGAGATAGGGGACCGCTCCCGCTCCAGCGGCCCATTCATCGACGGCGAGAGCTCCTACTTCATGAGCGTCAACCGGGGCAAGCTGGGCTTCTCAGTGGACCTGTCCAAGCCCAGGGGCAAAGAACTCTTCCTGCGGCTGGTGGACGAGTCGGACGTGGTGCTGGAGAACTTCGCGCCCGGCGTCATGCAGCGGCTGGGCCTGGACTACCCAGTCCTGCGAGACCGCAACCCGGCCATAATCTACGCCGCCATATCCGGCTTTGGGCAGGACGGGCCCTACTCCTCCAAGCCCGCTCTGGACGTGGTTGTTCAGGGCATGGGCGGGATACTGAGCATCACGGGAGAGCCAGGCGGCCCGCCCATTCGCCCCGGCGTGTCCCAGGGCGACATCACCGCCGGCCTCTTCGCCGTCATAGGCATTCTCTCGGCGCTCCAGGAGCGCGCCAGGAGCGGCCTGGGGCAGATGGTGGACATCGGGATGCTTGACTGCCAGGTCACCATCCAGGAGAACGCCTTTGCGCGGTACTTCGCCACGGGCGAGGTGCCCGCGCCCTTGGGCACGAGGCATCCGGTCACGGCGCCATTCCAGGTCTTCCCGACCAGGGACGGCTACATAACCATCGCCCTGATAGAGGGTCGAAAGGAGCGCTGGCCGCTGCTGTGCTCCGCCATAGACCGCATTGACCTCATAGATAACCCCCGCTTCGACACCGGCTGGACTCGGAGCCAGAACCACCACGAGCTTGAACCCATCCTCAACGAGGCCTTGATGCAAAAGACGACCAAAGAGTGGGTGGAGGAGTTTGAGGCACTGGGCATTGCGTGTGGCCCGGTGAACACCATAGACCAGGTGGCCCACGACCCCCAGGTGCGCCACCGGGAGATGATCAAGGACTACCACCACACCCGCCTGGGAATGGTGAAGGCGGTGAACACCCCCGTGAAGCTGTCCCGCACGCCCACCGGCAACGACTCCTCATCGCCGGACCTGGGTGAGCACACCAATGAGTTGCTGAGGGACCTGCTGGGAGTGGATGAACAGGAGGTAGCCTCTCTAAGAGAGGAGGAGGTTATCTAGTCTAAGTCGTCCTCGTCCTCATCCTCTTCAGTGCGCCACTCCACCATCAAGGCGCCCTGTGGTGAAGAAGCCCACTCGCGTACCGCCTCAACCAAGTCCTCTACGCTATCCACAATTGTCCCAGGGCCTTCATCCTCGTCCCAGTCATCTTCATCTTCATCGTCATCGTCCTCATCCTCGTCCCAGTCGTCGTCATCGTCCTCATCCTCGTCCTCGTCCCAGTCATCATCCTCATCCGCCAGCTGCCACACGTAAAAGTACCCCGCCATGATTACCTCCTACCTTTATGCAGTTGAAATTGCGCGCCTATTGCAGGTCTCACAACCCCTCAAACAGCCGCTCCGCCTCCTTCAGGTCCTCCGGGGAGTTCGTGTCCGCGTGCACGATGGGGTTGTCCACCGCCATCCGGTAGGTGTCAGCCCTGTGCCTGTCCACAACCTCCCGCAGCCCCTGGCCCTCCTCCGTGATGGCCGTGAGCTCCGGCATCAAAGAGGCGGAGAAGATGAAGGGATGCCCCCTGTGCCCTCCGTGCTCCGGGCAGGTGATGAGGCTGCCTCGCTTCAGGTGCGCGTCGACGAGGGCCTTCAGGATACTGACCGGCCGCGGCTGGTCTACCGCGAGAACAAGAATGGCCTGCGCAGATGGCGACACCCGCGACAGGCCGGTCTTGATTGAAGTTGTCTTGCCCTGCCGATAGTCCGGGTTCACCGCCGTCTCGACGCCGGGCTGACCTCTCACCGGAGCCTCCACCTCCTGCCATCGATGGCCCACCACCACTACCACATGGTCGGCCCCGACCTCTTTGAGTGACTCTACCTGGTACTCAATCAGCGTCTTGCCCTGCCAGGACAGAAGCGCCTTGAGCCGTCCCATGCGAGTCGACTCGCCCGCGGCCAGGATGATGGCAGACACCCCGGACATGGCCTTATGCCTAGACGAGAACCCCCAGCTTCTTGGCCGCGTTGTTGAGGTAGCGGTTCTCCATTGTGAGCGTCTTGCCCGGTCGCCCTTCGCGGAAGGCCACAATCTCGGACACAATGCTCACCGCAATCTCTTCAGGCGTCTTGGCGCCAATGTCCAGGCCAATGGGGGCGTGAACGGCCTTCAGCCTCTCCAGGGGAATGCCGTGCTTGAGCAGCTCCTCGTAAATGAGGATGGTCTTGCGCTTGCTGCCCACCAGGCCCACGTACCCCGCCGGGCTGCGGACCGCCGCCTCCAGCGCCAGGTCGTCCTGCCGATGGCCCCTTGTAGCCACCACAACGGAGGTGTTGGGCCGCATGTCGATCTGCTGCAGGCCCTCGGCGTAGTCGGCGACGATGACGCCATCCGCCTCCGGGAACCTCTCCATGTTGGCGAACTCCGGCCTGTCGTCAACGACCCACAGCCGCAGGCCAAGCATCTTCACCAACGGCGCAAGCGACTTGCCGATGTGACCACCGCCGGCGATGACCACGGCGGCCGGCATGGTGAAGCCCTCCATGAAGACCTCCGCGCCGTCCTGGGTCTTGATGGACTTCACGCGGCCGTAGTCCACAAGCTCCCGAAGCTGGGACTCCACCTCGCTGTCCCTGGCCGGATCGCCCAGGGAACCGTAGACCTTGCCGTCCTGGCCGATGTACAGCTTGTCCCCAATCTTGCCCTTCTCCTTGGACGGCTTCAGAAGAGTGGCCGTGCCCACGCTGGAGCTGCCGTCATAGGCGCTGACTATGTTGTTGATGGGCGCTTCGACCTGCTTGGGATCGAAAACCGGGTCAATCAGGAAATACATAGTGCCGCCGCAAACCAGGCCCTCCCTGGCTGCGACGTCCTCGTTCAGAGTGTAGTCCGTGACCGTAGCCTCGCCGCCGTCCTTCAGCAGCATTTTGGCTGCGAACCAGATATCCCCCTCCACGCAGCCGCCGCCCAGCGTCCCCACCCCGCTGCCGTCCTCCCGCACCAGGAGCTTGGCCCCCGGCTTCTGTGGAGTGGACCCCTTGGTGCCCACCACCGTGGCGACCACAAACGGCTCACCCTTGCCCAGGAGATTCTTGGCTTCTCTCAATACTTCTTCCATGTTTGCTCCCTCTGACCAAACTGTACGTAGCTATCCTCTATTGTAACACATTGCACGCGCTCGACTCCACCCGAAACGACGGGCCTGTGCGCGTCACCGGGTAGTCGCGTCAGGAAACGGCAGCCCCTCGTCTCGCATGAACCGGTACGACTTGGCGATGAGCTCCCGGAGCACGTCCCTGTCCACGTCGGCCAGCTTGTTGATGTAGAGACAGGACACCCCGGTGCTGTGCTTGCCCAGCCTGGAGAGGAGGTCATTGTGATACTCCTCGAATCCGGGGGTGAGGTAGAGAGAAAGGCTCTTGCTGCGGGGTGAAAAACCGACCAGGGGCATGTCGCCCTCCCGGCCGGACTCGTACCTGTAGTGGTACTCCCCAAACCCAATGATGCTGGGTCCCCACATCTCCGGCTCCAGGCCGGTCACGTCCTTCATCATGTCCAGGAGCACAAGGCCGTCCTCCCGGCGCTGCCGGTTGGAGACCGACGCCATGAACTCGTCTACGCTTGCCCCCGTCTTCTGTGTCTTGTTCTCGGCCATGCGAATCGCCTTGCTAGAACAGCGCCCGGGCCTGCTTATTCGGAGGGCTGGATCAGCTCCATGAAGGCGAAGTTGCTGGTGGTGGGATGCACCCACGCCGTGTTGGGCGAGTTCTCGTCCTGGGTCACGCGTCCTCCCGCCTCCCGTATCTGCTTCACCACCTCGTTGATGTCGTCCACCTCCACGCTCACCAGGTAGAGGCCCTCGCCGTTGGGGTTGGTCGGGATAGCCCTCTCCTTCATAAAACGGGCCAGGGCGCTTTCCGGGTTGGACGGCTGAATCATCTCGATCAGCCTGTCCTCGCCGTTGCCCAGCATGACGCCCTTGAAGCCCCAGCGCTGCTCGAAGGGCTCCGTCATCGCCGTCAGCCCAAAGAGATTCTCAAACTTCTTCATCCCCTCATCCAGGTCCGTTACGGCAATGGAGAAATACCTTATTTTCTTGAACATCACACCCTCCTTTATGTTTACAGGCTTGGCGCCGGAGCGCGGCCACGCGCCATTACCTGAAGTACAACCCTGTAATTGCGCCGACCACCGTCACCCAGGAGGCTCCTATGAGCACGTACAGAGTGTTGAAGCGGCTGTTTATCTCGGAGCGGAGGCTGTTCATAGACTGGTCCATGGAGTCCAGCCTGCGGTCCACGGAGTCCAGCCTGCTATCCACCTGTTCGTATGGCCCCTCCAGTCGGCTTACACGCTGCTCTGTTGCCATTGCGTTCTCTCCCTGGATGTTGTTGAAATTACGGAGCCAGCGAGGGGATTCGAACCCTTGACCTGCGGTTTACGAAACCGCTGCTCTACCACTGAGCTACGCTGGCGCTAGTCTAGTGTGGCAGGACTCCACAAATATCATAGAATGTTACGCAGGGTACGTCAAATGGACTATTGAACGTTCCATACGGACGCTGACAACACTTCTGAGGAGGAACCGGGACATGAGAGGCCTGGCACATCGTATCGTACACGCGCGGACCTTTGACTACATCCTTGCCGTACTCATCATCGGGAGCGCCGTCTTGCTGGGCATGGCAACTTCTTCCCCATTTTATGAACGGTTTTCAATCTGGATGGCGTTGTTTTTGCTCCTGACGGTCGCGGCGCTCGTTTTGGAAGTGCCCCTTAAGATGCTTGCGCTGGCTCCAAGGGTAGACCGGTATTTCAGGGACGTCTGGAACGTATTCGACTTTCTGGCAATCAGCTTCCTGATAATCAGCTTGGCAGTCTACCCGGGCATCTCCTACTACGGGATACTCATCATACTGATACGCCTGCTGCGGCTTCTTCGGGGTCTTTCAACCATTCAGGGTCTGCGCCTGGTGCTGTCGGCGTTGATCCGCTCTATACCGAGCGTGGGACACATTGTGCTCTTGCTAGGCATAATTCTCTATGGATATGCTCTCGTTGGGCACCGAACTTTCGGCGAGCACGACCCGGAGCAGTGGGGGAGTCTGGGCGTTTCCGTCTTGTCCCTGGTCCAGATAGTGACGCTGGACGACTGGACCAAAATCATGCGCACTGCCCTTGAGGTGCAGCCACTGGCGTGGATCTATTTCGTCAGCTTTGCGACAATCAGCGCCTTTGTAGTAGCAAATATATTCATAGCAATCATTATAGAGAACTGGGAGGAAGCCAAGGCGCTACGCCCGGAGCCGTCGGAAACGCCCGCGCTCAAGGAGGAGATACTCCTGGAACTGCACTCAACCCGGCAGGCGCTTCACCGCCTGGAGGAACGCTTGCAGCAACTCCCCGATTAGCCGTGTACTCTTTCGGGGCAGGCATTCCAATACACCCTCAGAGTTGCGCCATCGCGCCTGCAATGCTATGCTGAGCACACTCTAGTCGCCTCGGAAAAGGAGGAGCTATGGCCGCTGGAACGGACGTAACGCGTTCAGAGACTATTCTTTACGAGAAGAACGATGGAGTTGCCTGGGTCACCCTGAACCGCCCTGAGCGCATGAACGCCCTGAACACGGAGCTGCGCGGCGCTATGGCCCGGGCCCTGAGAGACGCCAGCGAGGACGAGGGCGTCTACACCGTCATTGTGACCGGGGCGGGCGGCAGGGCCTTCAGCGCAGGCAACGACCTCAAGGCGGTGGCGGAAGCCCACGCCGCCGGCGTACAGCCCGGCCAGGAGGACAGGGCCACCGACACCTACGACCTGGGCGACTGCCCCAAGCCCACCATCGCCGCCGTGGACGGCTACGCCGTGGCCGGAGGCATGGAGGTCACCATGCGCTGCGACATCCGCATCGCCACTGAAAGGTCCGTGTTCGGACTGCCGGAGGTGAAGCGCGGCCGTATGCCCGGCCCCGGCCTGACCATGCTCCAGAGCATGATTCCAATGGGAGAGGCGCGCTGGATTCAGCTCACCGGTGAGCACATGACCGCCCAGCGGGCCTACGACATCGGCCTCATACAGGCGCTGCTGCCGGACCGGGACGCCCTGTTCGCCGAGGCGGAGCGGCTGGCAGGCATCCTCAAGGGCAACGCCCCGCTTTCGGTGGAGGCAATCAAGCGAGTGATCAACGCATCGGCATGGATCTCCCCTGAGTTCTCCCAGATGGTCGGCAGGGCCGAGCGCGCGCTGGTCGACTTGTCGGAGGACATCAAGGAGGGAGCCAGGGCCTTTGCCGAGAAGCGCCCCGCCGTGTGGCAGAGGCGCTAGTCGAGTCGGGCCAGACCCGATAGATACAGGCATATAGCGGGGAGCCGCCCCGCACAGCAATAGAAAAGGAGGAGAAATGACCACCAAGGGTTTTGAGATCACCAAGTCGGAGACCATCATGTACGAGAAGGGCGACGGCATTGCCTGGATAACCCTGAACCGGCCGGAGAGGATGAACGCCTTGGGCCGTGAGCTGGGCCAGGCTCGCGGGCGGGCCCTCAAGGACGCCGCCGAGGACGACAGCATTCTTGCCATTATCTTCACCGGCGCGGGCGGCAGGGCATTCAGCGCGGGCGCGGACCTGAAGGAGGGCGCAGAGCAGTACTACTCCGGCGTCCGCCCGGACCAGCAGCCGCCGCCGGAGTTCAGGTTCGACGAGACCGAGTGCGGCAAGCCCATGATCGCCGCCATCGACGGCTACGCCCTTGGCGGTGGCTTGGAGCTGTCCCTTCGCTGCGACATCCGCATCGCCACGGAGGCCTCGAGCCTGGGGCTGCCTGAAGTCAGGCGTGGCCGCACCTCCGGGACCGGCGTGCTCATGCTCAGCCGCATGATCCCCCTGGGAGAGGCCAAGTGGATCCAGTTCACCGGCGCTCACATGACCGCCCAGCGCGCCTACGACATCGGCCTCATCCAGGCCATTGTGCCGGACCGGGACGCCCTCATGGCTGAGGCGGTGCGAGTGGCCGAGCTCATCAAGCTGGGCGCTCCCCTCTCCATTGAAGCCTGCAAGCGCATCATCGACATTGGCCGCAACATTCCGCCCGAGTACGCCACAGCCCTGCACCGCGCGGAGCGGTACATGATTGACCAGACCGAGGACATCCGAGAGGGCGTGACGGCCTTCGCAGAGAAGCGCCAGCCCGTCTGGAAGAGGAAGTAGGAATCAAGCGTCACTCCCGCGCAGGCGGGAGTCCACACTCCACCACCCCTTGGATTCCTGCCTCCGCAGGAATGGTTCCAAGTGAGGGTATAGAGAGGGAGGAGAGGGCTACTCTCCTCCCTCTTGCTTTTTCTCTCCGCGGCGCGCCCCCCACCACTCCTCAAGTCGCCGGGCCACGTCCTTCTCGTGGCCGCGGTCGGTGGGCCGGTAGTACCGCCTGTCCCTGAGGGACTCCGGCAGGTTGTCCATCGGCGCAAAGCCGCCGTCGTAGTCGTGGGAGTACTTGTAGCCCTGCCCGTAGCCCATGTCCCGCATCAGGCGGGTGACCGCGTTGCGCAGGTGCATCGGCACAGGCTCGTTGCGCGTCTTGCGGGCGTCCTCCATAGCCTGGTTAAGGGCGACGTACGCCGCATTGCTCTTGGGCGCAGTCGCCAGATACACCGTGGCCTCGGCCAGGGGAATGGCGCCCTCCGGCATCCCGATGAAGTGGACGGCCTGCTGAGCGGCCACGGCAATGGGCAGCCCCTGGGGGTCAGCCATGCCCACGTCCTCCGCAGCCAGGATGACCAGCCGCCGGGCGATGAACATGGGGTCTTCCCCCGCCTCTATCATGCGGCCCAGCCAGTAGACCGCGGCGTCCGGGTCGGATCCCCGAACTGACTTGATGAAGGCCGAGATGGTGTCGTAGTGCTGGTCTCCCGCCTTGTCGTACAGCAACGTGCGCTGCTGGAGGGCGTCCTCAACGGTCTCCAGTGTCACGACGCGGGAGCCGGAGGCGTCCGGCGCGGTGGCGGAGGCCGCCATCTCCAGGCCGTTGAGGGCCACCCGCGCGTCGCCGTTTGCCATGACCACCAGGTGCCGCAGCGCGTCCTCAGCCATCTCTACCTGGAGTGAACCGATGCCCCGTTCATCATCCTCAATGGCGCGCCGCACAACCGCGGCCACGTCATCGTCGGTAAGGGCCTTGAGGCTGAACACCCTGCATCGAGACAGCAGGGGAGCTATCACCTCAAAGGACGGGTTCTCGGTAGTCGCGCCAATCAGGGTGACCGCGCCCTCCTCAACGTGGGGCAGGATCACGTCCTGCTGGGCTTTGTTGAAGCGGTGTATCTCGTCCACAAAGAGGATTGTGCGCAGGCCGTACATGCCGCGCCGCTCCCTTGCCTTCGAGACGACGCTGCGCAGGTCGGCGACGCCGGCGGTGACCGCGCTTACGGGGTCGAAGTGGGACTGGGTGATGCTGGCTATGAGGTGTGCCAGGGTGGTCTTGCCGCTGCCGGGCGGCCCCCAGAGGATGATGGACGGCACGCTGTCGGCCTCTATGCTGAGGCGCAGCACCTTTCCAGGCCCTACGATGTGCTCCTGGCCCGCGTACTCGTCGAAGGTGCGGGGGCGCATGCGGGCGGCCAATGGCGCCTCCCGGCTCATGGCCTTGTTCCGTTCATTCTCGAAGAGGTCAACCATAGTCTAGCCTCCCGCGTTCCCATCCAGTTTACTCTGAAACGCGGGTATTCAAAAGGGGCTTACGGCCTGCACTACGTTAGCCGTCAGACGATGTATGGTCTTCTAGCCAATTCCTGGCTATTCCCGCGGCGCGGCCCAGCGCCTCCACGCCTGCGCTTATGGCAGCCCGGCCAGCATCGTAGTCCTCATAGCGGGAGAGGAAGTACCGCCAGGCCGACTTGTAGAACTCAAGGTAGTGACCGGCCATCTCGGACTCGCCCATCTCAGCCAGCATCCCCACGATGCGGGTGCGGTTCAGGCTCCAGGCCAGCGCGGTGTCCACGCCCAGGACGTGCAGCGCCCGCGGCCCGGCCGGAGACACGCGCCAGGCCAGCGTGCGCAGCGCCTCCCAGATGTACGGGCCAAACCGGTCTACTATGTGCAGAGGATAGTCTGCGAGGATATATCCGCCGTCGGCCAGAAGCCTGTTGCACTCCACGCGGCGTATGGCGTCAGGGTCGCTGTAGTCTGCCACCGGGTACTCCTCGCCGTAGAGCGTCCTGACCGTCTCCCTCGGCGAGGGGATGTACTCTATCTCCTGCACCATCTTGTTGACCACAATAAGCTGGGGTCTGGGTGTGTGTAATGGCTCCTCTATCCTGGACAGGTAAGCCTTCTCAATCGCTTGCTGTATCTTCATCGCCTGGGCGAAAGTCCCGAGGCGCCCGCGCCAGGCGTCATCCTCATAGAACTGGACGTGTATGTCCACGTCGCTTATCTCCGGCACGTAGTCGATGGGGGAGTCCCACTCCTTCTGCCCGGAGCCCTTCAGGTAGATACCCTTGATCGCGTCATTGGGTATCTCGCCCAACAGCGCCTCCATAAACGACTCCACCATCGCTTCGACCTCCCGACGGAGCCGCGTGGGGTCGGGATACGAAGAGTCCCATTCAGGCAGGTCCAACCTCAACACCCTGTCTCCTCCCTAGCCATTCACAGCTTCAGCGAGTATACCACCTGCCCGAAACCAGGGGCCGAAGTTTCCGCAAATTGCGCACAAAGTTGCTCCGTTATACCTTTTCATACGAGGGTAAAAAGGCTAAAGTGTTTAGAGTAATCCAGTCACACGAATTACCGGGGCACATAGCAGGGTGTGACCCGCAGGAGCAGACCCATCCTCCCTAGAATCAACTTCAGAAGCAAGTCCACCATAATAAGCCTTGTCCTGGGCATACTGGGGAGTGTGGCTTTGGGGTGGATAGCCATTAGAGGGCTGCACTGGGACCAAGTCCTGAACGCCTCTCGGGAGCTGTCCGTTCACTGGGTACTAGCTGCCTTGGCTGTGTTCATCCTCAGCAACCTGTGCCGCGCCTATCGATGGCGGGTGCTATACGTGACCGAACGGATTTCCACCCTCAGGCTGTTCGTTATCGAGAACATTGGGCTGGGCGTAAACAGCATTCTCCCCGTACGAGTCGCCAGCGAGGCCGTGCAGTTCACGCTGCTTACGGTGCGGGACCGCATCTCCAGCGGCGCCGCCCTCGCCACCCTGGGAATGACCCGGATCATGGACATATGGGCGTCCACCCTCCTGCTGGCCCTGGGGCTGCTGTTCGGGTTGGGCCAGGGGCAGCTTACGCGCTACGTGGCCGCGGCGCTCATGTTCTCCCTGGTCCTGCTGGTGCTGGTGCTGGTACTGGCCAGGAGCGGCGGCGGGCCGGCATTCCTTCGTCGCATTAAGGTCATAGTCGCCTTTGCGGATTCCCTGGCGGAGATGGAGCGCCATAAGAAGAGGCTGCTGGTCTCCATGCTGGTCAGCCTCGGTCTTTGGGTATGCCTGGGAGCCTGCGGCTGGATTGTGGCTATGGACATGGGCATCCCCCTCACCCTCCCGCAGGCCGTACTGGTGGTGATAGCCACCATATTCTTCGCAACCAGCGCCCCGTCCCTACCGGGAGGCATAGGCACGTTTGAGTTCGCCATGACCTTTGCCATGGAGCAGTTCTTCGGGGTCGACAAGAGCACGGCCTTTCCATACGCCCTGGTGATGCACGCCCTGCTCTTCCTTCCGCCCATGATATTCGCGGGCATACTGCTGCCAAGGGAGGGAATCAGCCTCTTCAGCGCGCTGCGGTCGACCACAGAGGAAGAGGGCGAAGAAGGCCAGGAGCAGTCAGGCGATGGTCAACCGGCTCTAGGCCGCTGAGCCGACGCCCAGGTCGGGTAAGGTTCCGGCAGACCCTGGGCCGCTAGAAGACCCCCTCCGGCCAGTCCAGCATCTGCACGTCCACCTCCTCGCCCGCCTTCATGCGAGGCACGTCCTCCGGGCAGATGGCCAGCCCGTTTGCCAGGGCCATTGACGTGAGCACGCCGGACCCCTGGTCTCCCGTCAGGCAGGCGTAGTAGCGGCCGTTCCTTCGGGTGACCACCACCCTGGCAAAGACCCGCCGCCCGTCTGTGTTGACCACGTCCTCCTCAAGCTCAGCCCTTATGGTGGGCTTGTCCATGTCGGTCCTGCCCAGCATTCGCAGGATGGCCGGACGCACCAACTCCTCAAAGGCCACCAGCGCGCTCACGGGATTGCCGGGCAGCCCCACGTGGGGCACGCGCCTGCCGCCAGGCGCGGGGAACACGCCGAAGGCCAGGGGCTTGGCCGGCCTCATCCTGACGGACCAGAAGGCGACCTCGCCCCGGCTGGACAGCAGGTCTTTCACAATGTCGTAGTCGCCGCGGGAGACGCCTGCGGAGGTGAGGAGCAGGTCGGCGTCAAGGGCCTCGTCCAGCTTGGCCGTCATCGACTCTATGTTGTCCCGCGCAATGCCCAGGAAGCGGGGCACGCCCCCGTAGCGAAGGACGGCGGCAGCCACGCTGTAGCTGTTGCTGTCGTATATCTTGCCGGGGGCAACCGGCTCTCCGGGCTCAAGCAGCTCGTCTCCGGTGGCTATGACCGCCACCACGGGCCGGCGGACCACCTCCACCGTGTCTCTGCCGACGGAGGCCAGAACGCCAACCTCCGAGGGCCTCAACAGCGTACCCTTGCTGAGCACCATCTGGCCCTGGGTGATGTCCTGTCCCGCAGGGCGCACGTTTGCGCCGTTTGACGCGGGGATGTTTACGTTGATCTCCGTGATGTCGTCCAGGCCCATGCCCATGCTCTTGAGATCAAACTCGTTGGTGTCCTCAAAGGGAACCACGGCATCGGCTCCCGGCGGTATGGGGCCTCCGGTCATAATGCGAACTGCGGTCCCTGGGATTACCTCTGCGTCGGGCAGCTGCCCGGCGGCCACCTGCCCGATGACCCGCAGTGGAGTTGGGCTATCCGAGGTTGCCTCTGCAACGTCTTTGAACTGGACTGCGTAGCCGTCCATAGCGGAGTTGGCCAGGGGAGGAATCGACATGGGAGACACCACGTCCTCGGTCAGCACCTGCCCAAGAGCGTCCAGGATGGGCTTGCGCTCCGATTCAAGGGGCTGGAACAGATCAAGAATCCTGCTACGCGCCTCCTCGACGCTCAGCATGTAGGGGGTGCCTTCCAGGAAATTCATTGCCATAGCTCTACGCTCTTCTCGACAACACGCCGCTCGGATTTATCGAGGCAGCGTAGTTGCTGAACACTCCTCTGTTCGCCGAGTTGGCCCCGGCGGCCGGGCCCACTCCGCTCAGGGGAACCTCCACCGAATGCCAGTTGAGAACGCGGAAGTCCGTGTACGCCTGCAGAGCCTCCGACCAGCGGGACTCCACTTCATCGACCCGTGCCCACCTCGGCCCCTGCCGGATGTGGCCCAGAAGCTCCTCCACCTCAACCCTGCTCCCCTCTGCAACAACCTCCAGGGAGCTTGGGTCAGGCAGATTGGTTACATATCCCTTCAGGCCCAGGCTCTGGGCTTTCTCCACCACAAAGTAGCGGAAGCTCACCCCCTGGACCTTGCCACGAACCTCTGCCCTAAGGCTCACGTCATCCAATGTCTACGTCTCTACCTCTCGATCCTTCCTGGACTTCCCCTTCCTGACCACCTCCACTTCCGGAGACGGAGTCAGGACCTCCACCTTGATAGGCCTGTCGGTCTTCTTTGTCTTCTTTGCCTCTCGGTGTCTGTAATCCCGTGCGCCCATGGACACACCTCCCGGCTGTTGCAAGACTCTGATTTAGTGTATCAGGATGATGCGGGCATAGTAAAGCTAGTTGTTACAAAGGAAGTAGGGGCGGTTCGCGAACCGCCCCAAGAAAACACAACTAGACACCCAGCATAAGGCCGCGTTGAACGACCGCCGGGTGTCTGATGTAGATGTATCGAAAACCGGGTTGGCTAGTCTGAGGAGGGCAACTTTCGAGGGTCCTGCAGCGCCATCTCGTCGTCGCAGCAGGTCAAGACGCCCTCACCGGCCTTGGTGCATAGGGTAATCGTGCCACAGGCCTGGCAGTGGTATCGCTTGCCAAGTTGAAGTGCCATTTGAACTCCTCCTGTCTCTTGCTTCTCGCATTCCGGGAATAGAGGGTTACCTGGTAGCTATTTCTTCTGTGCAGGCTCTCCACAGCAGGTCAATACCCCATCGCCGCCGGTGGTGACGATGAACTCGGCCCCGCACTTGCTGCAGAAATACCGCTTACCCGTCTCGTTAGTCAACTCAAGACCCCCCTGTCTCAGTTTCTCAGTTTCCGAACAATTATAGCCCCCGATCCCGCTTCGGTCAACACCGATTTTGGGCTGTGCCTCACTCTTTGCCGTGCTGTTTGGTTTCCCGCTCCATTAGACCGAGAGCTGTGCAAAACCTTTCTATGAAGCCCGCGGAATCTGCACCTCCAACTACGGCAGCCCAAAGCTCATCAGCTCTTTCGGTTTTCCACTCTGCGCTATCCCGCGCGTGGTGGGACGCACGGCCCCGAAGTCTCGACATCTCTCTAAGGTCTTCACTTAGACGACCCAAGGCACGCACATCTACTTTGGAGAATGCCTTATTGAGCGCCCACTCGAAAGGCGAGCCATCACGCGAGTGTCCCACCGTGCCGAGTATCTGGGCCCACTCGGACATCTGAAATGTATACCGGCCGTCTAAGCGGTGTTCCTGTGTTGTGTTTCCGCGTTGCTGAATTATTATGGTTATCCCGTCCTCACCTGCGCGTTTAATTCTATCTATTACCAGTTCATGGAATATGGACTCTACAGCCCGCCCAATGGCAACGCGTTGACCGTCCGGGTCCTTTGCGTGCCTTCTGTCCAAAGCCATAGTAAGGTGAGAGATAGTTTGCTCTGGTAGGTCATCGTAGACGCTAGCCAGAACTTGCCGCAATATTTCCCTCCAGTATTCCTCTGTAGGAGGAAGCCCTCTACTGATCTCCCCTGAGAGCTCTTCTAGCTTGGTATCGATTCTCAGGGTGCGTAATGCGGCACTGGAAACAATGCCTCTCACCTGATCAATTATATCAGCAAACTCTTGGGGGCTAGCAGAACGTTTAGCCCCGGATTTGATATAGGCGTCAGCGAATCCCACACGCATTATCCAGTAGAGGTCGCTTTCGGAACTTAGATGTGGAGGCTGCCTTTCAATAGATGAAGTGTCGTGTTCGAGTGAGTTCTCAATTTCCGGATCTATCATATAAGGTTCATGGTAACGGTACTCCATGTCAGTTACGCTATAGAGCTTCAAAGCGCGCTGTCTATATTCATCCCAAGAACTTGGAGTTGACTCAAACAGAACACCGCCAGCAGGCCAGCCTTCACTCCACTCGCCCGCCTCAAGCTCTTCAAGTAACGACTGCCTTAAGCCAGGTCGCTGGACGAGCAATTTGCCCAAGGAATTCCCGTAGAACCACGCCCAATATTGGTGTGACTCAATAATACTCGCTCTAAAAAACCTTCGTATGTCCTCGGGAATGCTGGCAAAATTCTGCTCTTCCAACGCTGCTATTAGACCGACGAATCTGTGTTGTAGTTCGTACAGGCCTCGTTCATGCTCGTAGATGTGATCATCTACTCTGATAATGAGGTCAAGAAATCGCTTCACCTCAGCGATTTCCGCGGATTCCGTGAGCCTCTCCAACCAGTCTTTAAGAGTATCAACTATGAAATCACCCCATTCCAATGTCTCAACCGGATAATCCAAGGAATAGTGATGAAGAAGTAGAAGCCACATTGCTTCTTCATATCGCCCAACTGTTTGGTAAAGTGGAACTAACTTCTCCCTTACAGAGAATACAATCGTCTCAGGATCAATATACTCATCCTCATGGAAGAGCGCTTGAATGTCTTCATACAGTTTTATGGCTTGCTCGTGGTCAGTGCCCATCATCTCAGCCTTGCAGATTCGGCTGTAGATGTAGGTGCCCCAACGAGGGTGATCCTCGTACCAACTTTGGAGACTGTTAGTCTTTAGCAACAAACTGGGCCGGTCGCCTACGGTCTCCGAGACCAGCCTTTCGATGTGGCCCAAGACCTCCTCCTGGAGCTTCTCGCGATCAACGCCTGGGTAACCGTACGTTGAGATCTGGGCGGCAGCCGCAAAAGCAAGGTCCCATTCATCTGCACTTGCGTTGGGCAAGTCTTTAAGAACATTGTTGTGATAGCTGAGGTACAGCGCGCGCTCTTCACTTACACCCAGATGTCGCAATGGATACTCTACTTGCGAACGCTCCGTATCTCGAAAGAGTCCATCCAACCAATCTTGAGTATCTTGGTCATCTTCACTAGGCTGTCCCATCTTATCTCCTACAAAGGATTGAGATATGGTTTACTCCTGCGGCCATCCCCAAGATAAATTGTAGACCGCTGTCCCTCTCCAGTCTACACCTCAGCTGCACAAGACACCTTCCGCCCGTTCTGGTATTATACAGCTACGATGACTACTACGCCAAAGACGGAGGAGATCCCTGGCCGACGCCTGCCGCCCTGGTTCAAGGTGCCCATGCCCGGCGGCGCCAACTACATTGAGCTGCACAACCTGCTGCGCCAGAGCGAGTTGCACACCGTCTGCGAGGAGGCCCGCTGCCCCAACATCGGGGACTGCTGGGACAGGCGCAGCGCCACCTTCATGATCCTGGGTGACGTATGCACCCGCCGCTGCCACTACTGCGCCGTCACCACGGGCCGGCCCCTCGCCCTTGACCTGGAGGAGCCTCAGCGACTGGCGCGCACGGTGGAGAAGCTGGCCCTGCGCTACTGCGTCATAACCTCCGTCAACCGGGACGACCTGCCCGACGGCGGGGCCTTCATCTTCGCCCAGTGCATCCGCCAGATACGCCGACGGCTGCCGGACTGCGAGGTGGAGGTGCTCATCCCGGACTACCAGGGAGAGGCCCTGCGCACGGTGATGAACGCCGAGCCGGATGTCCTCAACCACAACATCGAGACCGTTGAGCGTGTGTTCCACTCCGTGCGTCCCAAGGGCGGCTACAGCCGGTCGCTGGATGTGCTGGCCGAGGCAAAGGAGATGGCCCCGGACGCCGTGACCAAGTCCGGGATGATGGTCGGCCTGGGCGAGGAGTGGGACGAGATTGTCCAGACCATGAGAGACCTGCGCTCCGTCGACTGCGACCTGCTCACCATCGGGCAGTACCTGCGCCCGTCACCCAAGCACCACGTGCTGGAGAAGTTCTACACCCCCCAGGAGTTTGACGAGCTGCGCGAGGAGGGAGAGCGTCTGGGCTTCAAGCACGTGGCCTCCGGGCCCCTGGTGCGCAGCTCCTACCACGCAGACGAGCAGTCCGCCGCGGCCCGGCGCTGAGACCAGCCCCAACCGCGAGCCTCACGCTCCCATGAGGTCATCCACACTCGATCTGGTCCTTTACAACGCCAACGTCATCACTATGGACGCCGCACTGCCCAGGGCGTCCTGGGTGACCGTGAGCGACGGGCTGATAGAGGGTGTCGGCCTGGGCAAGCCGCCGCATGAGTGGACGGGCAGCCCGTCAAGAGCCATCGACTGCCAGGGCGGGACGCTGGTCCCCGGCTTCAACGACGCCCACTGCCACGTACTGGCCACGGCCGCCTCCCTGCTGGCCGTCGACTGCTCGCCATCCGTCGTCTCCTCCATCCAAGACATAGCGGAGCGGCTCAGGACGCGCGCCGCCGGCGCGCCGCCGGACGCCTGGATACGCGCCACGGGCTACAACGAGTTCTACCTGCGTGAGAACCGCCACCCAACTCGCCGGGACCTGGACGCCGCCGTGCCGGACCGTCCCGTGAGGCTCACCCACCGCTCAGGGCACGCGGTAGTGCTCAACAGTAGAGCGCTGGCCCTGGCAGGGATACACAGAGACACCCCGGACCCCGTCTATGGCGTCATTGACCGAGACCCAGACACCGGAGAGCCAACCGGCCTCCTCCTGGAGATGGACGACTACCTGGAGGGCGTAGTTCCGCCCCTTTCCCAAGAGGAGGTTTACGCAGGCGTCAGGCTGTTCAACGAGCAGTGCCTCGCCTCGGGCATAACCTCGCTTCAGGACGCCACGCCGGGGAACTCGCCGGAGCGGTGGCGGCTGTTCGAGGTAATCAATGAGCGGGGCCTTCTCACCCCAAGCCTGACGCTCATGGCGGGCGCATCCCACCTGACCCGCTTCCTGGAGGAGGGCTTTGCATTCGGCCACGCGGGGCCGGGCATGCGGCTGGGCGCCGCCAAAGTAATGCTCACAATGACAACGGGGTCCCTGAACCCGTCGAGGGAGGAGCTTAATCTTATAGTGGCGGAAGCCCACCGCAGCGGCTTCCAGGTGGCCATCCACGCGGTGGAGATGGAGGCCGTGGAGGCGGCTGTCGAGGCTATACGGCAGCAAACCCATGATTCCGGGTCAGCGCTGCGGCACCGCATAGAGCACTGCTCCGAGTGCCCGACCCACCTTGTAGAGCTAATAGCCAAATGCGGCTTTACGGTGGTCACCCAGCCTGCCTTCATCTACTACAGCGGAGAGCGATATCTGTCGGAGGTTGCAAAGGAGCGACAGCCCTGGCTCTACCCCATAGGCTCGCTGAGCGCCGCGGGCGTCCCGCTGGCGGCCGGGTCCGACGCCCCTGTCGCGCCGATGGACCCGCTCGCGGGAATCTACGCGGCCGTGACTCGTCGGGCGGAGTCCGGCGACCCGGTGTTCCCCCACGAGGCCGTAAGCGTGGAGAGCGCCTTGCGCATGTACACGCTTGGCAGCGCTTACGCGTCCTTTGAAGAGCAAGCGGCCGGCTCTATAGAAAAAGGCAAGCGGGCAGACCTGGCGCTGCTGGACCGCGACATTACATCTATACACTCCGATGAGATCATATCTATGCGGGTGCTCATGACGGTAGCAGGCGGGGAGGTGGTGTGGGAGGGGCGTTAGCGCGCCTAGCTCCGCCACTCCATCACGTAAGCCGCCAGGTCGGCATCTCGCACTTCGGCGGGCAGCCCTTCTTCTCAGGCATCTTGCGGACTCCCGAGATCATTGTGGAGACAGTCAGGGGGCTACACCAATCAACACCAGTGGGACCGCCGGGACACCTCGTCCTTGGCATAACACGTTCAGCAGGTCGCGCTCATAATATGGCACACCGGAGGACATCTCCCGCTCCAACTCCTTCATGGGCAGTATCTCAATTCCCACGTCGATAATGTCCGATACGAAGAAACTCAGGTGCTTCACAAATAGATCATGGGCCACAAAAGCATACTTCCCAAACTGAACTTCCACTGCTACGCGGTCCTTGACGAAGTCAGTCTGGTTGTAGGACATGATGGGAGTCAGCCCGGCCTCCTCAATAGTCCGCTTCTGCTCACTCTCGGGTAGGGCATAAACACCTCGGAGTATCTTCTCGTCGTCGGTCACCCAGAACGTGTTCCGACGTTCACTCCACCCCAAGCGCCTGAGGCCAGCGCTGAAAGCACGGTTCATGTCGGCAGGAGAGAAAAGCATCCTCCCCTGCATCGTTCTTTCCCTTGAGACCTTGGTCCGGCAGGCGAAGGCGTCCACTTCTTCTATCACAGCCTGTACTTCATCCAACAAGCTCTTGCGGTGGACAAGCAGATACTCTTCGCCATTCAAATGGGAGTAGCGGGCCTTGACCTGCATCAGTGCCCTCCATTTGGCTTCGACGGGTCGTAGATTGGCTTGCCCATGGGACGAGTGCGGAGAGTGCCATCGTAGAGCTGCCGGATCCGCTGTTGGGCTATCTCAACGTACCCCTGCTCTACGTCACAGCCGTAAGCGTCCCTGCCGTGCATCAACGCGGCAATTAGAGACGACCCAACTCCCATGTAGGGATCGAATACAGCGTCACCCACATTCGTCATGGAAAGCACAAGACGCTCTACCAGTTCAACGGGGAACTGACACGGGTGTATCGTCTTCTCCGGGTGGTTGTTCTTGACGTTCGGGAATTCCCACACATCGCTGGGGTTCTTGCCTTTTGGATTTCCCGACAGCTTGCCTATATTTGGCCCCTTGAAGTGGCGCTTGCCTGGATACTTCGCGGGGACCCTGATTTCATCAAGGTTCCACGTGTAGTCATCGCTCTTAGTCCACCAGTTGATTGTTTCATATCTGCCGGACAGCCGGTTGGTGGAGTGCAAACCGTGCCCAAAGTGCCATACAATCCGGTTGCGTAGCTTAAGCCCATGACTGAGGAACACGGGGTAGAGGACGGCATCAAGAGGGACTATCTCTCCGTTATTGACATAGTTCCCGGTCTGCCAGCAGATAGACCCTTGAGGATGCAGAACTCGTACACACTCGCCGATCACACGCTCCTGAGCCTCAAGGTAGTCGCCCAGGGAAGTTCTCACCTCGTAGTCTTTGCCCAGGTTGTACGGCGGTGAGGTGACGACTAGCTTAAACAGTCCACCTTGAAGTTTTGCCATGAATTCAAGATTGTCTTCACAAGCTAGCGAAACATGGTTACGTACTGAAACCGCGGCTACTACGGGATCTGCAATCATCAGTAGACTCCCCCGCTTGCTCGGCCTATGCTGTCGAGCAGATTGCGGCATCGATTTGACTCCACACTAACTCTCCAAATGCGTTTCGCCATAGACCATGCGTTCGGAGTCAGTTTACCCGTTTCCGTGTAGGCTGTCAAGAGCCATTTGAGGGGAGTTTAGGATAACGGGACGAAAAACTTCAAGTATGCGCTTAGAGGATTTACAGCAATTGGCGGGAAGTGCCATAGCCGAGTCATCCCCGGCCGCTACTGGCGCCGCTCCATTACGTACGCCGCCAGATCAGTCAGGGAGCGCTTGTAGGCGTTGTCCGGCAGGGGTTCCAGGGCATCGACGGCGCGGCGGTAGAAGCCGGCGGCAATGGACGTGGCCTCAGGGATGATGTCGGAGTTCTGCACCATCTCCACGGCGCGCTTCAGGTTGCCGTCGGGTTCCACGTCCTGGAACAGCTTCTGCACCGGGTTGTCGTTGGGGTATCGCTCCATCAGCAGAATGGTCGGGAGGGTGAGGGTCCCTTGTAGCAGGTCGTTGCCCACCGGCTTGCCAATCTCCTCCTCCGTGCCCTCAAAGTCCAGGATGTCGTCCACAATCTGGAAGGCCATGCCCAGGTTGTGGCCGTAGGTCTTCAGCGACTGCACCAGGCTCTCCGGCCCGCCGCTCAGCACCGCGCCCGACTCCGCGGCCGTGGAGAAGAGGGAGGCGGTCTTCTCGTAGATGCGCGTCCAGTACCGGTCCCTGTCCGGCGTCCAGTTGAAGGCGTCGAAAATCTCCGACAGTTCGCCCTTGGACAGCTCCATGATGGTCTCCGAGAAGCGGCGGATGACCCGGACGTTCTTGGTGTCGCACACAAAGGTGGCGGAGGTGGCGAAGACGTAGTCGCCCACCAGGACGGCGACGTTCCTTCCCCACCTGCTGCTGACCGTTGCCTTGCCCCTGCGCACGTCGGAGTTGTCCACCGTGTCGTCGTGCACCAGGGTGGCGATGTGCAGAAGCTCCACCGCCGTTGCCATGATCTGGGGCAGATCGTGGTCGTGGGGATGGAACTTGGAGGCCAGGATGGTGATGGCGGGCCTGGTGCGCTTGCCCGGGGCGTCCAGCACGTGGTTGAGAATGCCGTCCAGCATGGTAGACGGCGCCTGGCTGGCCCCCTGCATCCATACGCCGGCCAGCCGCTGCTCCACGTCCCGCAGCTCGATCTGTATGGGTTCGTACAGGTCGGTCGTGTTCACCGCTCTCCTGACGCGAGGAAGTCCTTCATCCTGTGCTCTGTCCCAGTCGTTCCACCTCCGCGGCCGCCACCTCCTCGTCCAGCTTTGAGAACAGCGGCGAGGGCGTAGACATGGCCTGGCCCGGCGGCAGCGACTCCGGCGAGTGGTCCCAAGTCCATCCCCCATCTGCAACGGAGCCGGAGAAGCCCAGCAACCCGTGCAGCTTCTCAGAGCTGAAGGGCAGGAAGGGGTTGAGAGCCGTCTTCAGGCAGTTGATGACCGATAGTATAACCCACAGGGTGGTGGCCGTGGCCGTGGTGTCCTGCTTCACGGTCTTCCAGGGCTCCTTGTGGTCCAGGTAGCGGTTGGCCTCCTGGGCCAGGGACATGGCCTGGCCGAGAGCCGCGCGGAAGTGGCACCGGTAGAGGTTGTCGTCTACGGCCTGGAAGGCCTGCTCCGCCTTGGCCAGCACCTCACGCGCGCCGTCGTCCAGGTCACCGGGCTGCGGTATGCGGCCATCGAAGTTTCGATAGGTGAAGGTCAGCACCCGATGCACCAGGTTGCCGTAGGTTGCAACGAGCTCGTCGTTGTTCCGCCGCACGAAGTCCCGCCAGGAGAAGTCCGAGTCGCTGGTCTCCGGCATGGTAGCCGACATGTAGTACCGCAGGGGGTCCGGATCGTACCTGTCCAGGTAGTCGGGAACCCACACGGCCCAGTTGCGGCTGGTGGACAGCTGCCTGCCCTCCAGGTTCAGGAACTCGTTGGCCGGCACGTCGTAGGGGAGGTCAAGGCCGCCGTAGCCCGACAGCATTGCGGGCCAGATGATGGTGTGAAAGGGAATGTTGTCCTTGCCGATGAAGTAGTACCCCCTGGCGTCGCCATGCCAGAAGGGCTCCCACGCCTCCGGCTGGCCACGGAGCTTGGCCCACTCCTTGGACGCCGACAGATAGCCGATAACGGCCTCGAACCAGACGTAGATTCGCTTCCCGTCGTAGCCGTCCACCGGCAGGGGCACGCCCCAGTCCAGATCCCTGGATATGGCGCGGTCCTTCAGGCCGTCCTCCAGGTATCGCTGGGTGAAGTTCAGCACGTTTGGCCGCCAGTGCCTCTGCTCCCTCACCCACGCCAGAAGCGTCTCCTGGAAAGCGCTCAGCTTCAGAAAGAAGTGCTCCGACTCGCGGATCTCCGGCTTGTCGGTGCATAAGCGGCACTGGATGCCGATGAGGTCCTCCGGGTTCAGCGGCTTGCCGCACTGGTCGCACTGGTCGCCGCGGGCGTCGGTGTTGCTGCAATGGGGACAGGCGCCCTTCACGTACCGGTCGGGCAGGAAGCGGCGGCAGGAGTGGCAGTATGGCAGCGGCGTGGTGTCGGTGTAGATGTAGCCCTTGTCCTGGAGCACCCGGAAGATGTCCTGGACCACCTCTCGATGGTTGTCCGTGCCGGTCGTCGTGAACAGGTCGAAGGAGATGCCCAGGCGGTCCCAGGACTCCAGGAACTCCTTGTGGTAGCGGGTCACCACCTCCTGGGGCGATACGCCGTCCTGCTCAGCCCTTAGGGTGATGGGAGTGCCGTGCTGGTCGCTGCCGGAGACCATGAGCACGTGGTTGCCCTTCAGCCGGTGGTAGCGGGCAAAGACGTCCGAGGCCAGGTAGCACCCGGCTATGTGCCCCATGTGAAGGGAGCCGTTAGCGTAGGGCCAGGCAACTCCGATGAGAATGTGTTCGGGCATCGACTCTCGTTGTCCTTGATGTGCTTGTGCATTGTAGCACAATGCGGCGCGCTTTTCTCCAATCCAGCGCCTATGCTAAACTGGACGAAGGCCAGCGAGCGGTTATCCTCCACAGGAGCAGGTGGTGAACTGGATAGACATAGTCATCACGGTTACCTGGATTCTGGGCCTCTTCCTGGGATGGAAATTGGGGCTCTTTGGGGCGATTTTCGCGGCCGGGGGCGCAGTCGCGGGCGTGTTCCTGGCGGCCCGCTTCAGCGACGACATCGCAGACCTTCTGACCGACTCCGTCTCCAGCGATACCCTGGCCTCCGTTATAGCCTACGTGGCTATTCTGGCTGCGGTGTTCACGGCGGCCCAGGTCCTGCGGACGATGCTGACGGAAGGCCTGAAGCGGGTCACCCTGGGCTGGGTGGACCCCGTGGGCGGAATCATCCTGGGGCTTGCGGCGGGATTCCTTCTGGCGGGAGCTATTGTTACATTGATGGCCAGGTACTCCACAGACCTTCCTCCTGACACTGGAAAGAGTACAGCTGTTATGGTCGCGCTTGACAGGTCGGACTTACAGCAGAATACGCGCAACTCACTGGCAGGCTCCAGTCTGGTCCCAGTCTATCTGTACGCCAAGGACTCCGTTCCGGGGTTCTTCCTGAGCCCGGTGCCCGAAGACTTCTGGCTGGCGCTGAACATCCTGGAGATGGAGATCAACGCCCAATGATCAGCTCGCCGGTCCTCGTGCTCAACCAGAACTACGAGCCTCTAAACATTTGCACGGTGCGCCGCGCCGTGGTGCTGCTGGGCGTGGGCAAGGCGGAGACCCTGGAGAACGCAGACGGCGAGATCAGCACCGCCTCATACGCCATGCCCGTCCCGTCGGTCATACGGCTGATGTACCTCATCCGGCGGCCCGTCCTCCAGCGCAGGCTGTCTCGCCGGGAGATATTCCTTCGGGACAAGTACACCTGCCTCTACTGCGGCCGCGAGACCAAGCAGCTTACCCTTGACCACGTTGTGCCGAGATACCGGGGCGGAGCGCACACCTGGGAGAACGTGGTCAGCGCCTGCATCACGTGCAACCACCGGAAGGCCGGCCGCACGCCGCAGGAGGCCGGGATGCGTCTGTTGGAGGAGCCGCGCCCGCCGCGGATGAACCCCTACTCGCTGTTCCTGCACAAGCCCGTCCAAGAGGGATGGGACAAGTTCGTCCCCTGGCTGGGCAAGTAGGTAGGAAAGGGCGCGCCAACCCGATGGCCCTCAGATCTCCTCCGGCGTTGGCGACCTTGCTATCCGGCGCTCCTCTCCCAGGATGCCGCCGGGGCGGACCATTATCACCGCCACTATCAGCACGCCTATCATGAAGAAGCGGACGTTGGGGTCGGAGAAGACGCCGGGCAGGAACTGGGTGCCCGACCAGATACCCCAGACCACCAGGGCGCCGAGCACCGCGCCCTTGTTGTTGCCTGCGCCGCCCACCATCAGCATGGCCCATATCACAAAGGTCGCCAGCAGCGGGTCGAAGGTCAGGGGCGCAAGGAAGCGCACGTTGTGGGCAAACAGCGCTCCGCCTATGCCCATGATTATCGCTCCCAGGATGAACGCCTGGAGCTTGAACTTGAACACGTTCTTGCCGCTGGCCTCTGCCGCCACCTCGTCCTCCCTTATCGCCCGCAGGACGCGGCCCCAGGGCGACTTGACCACCTGCTCCACCGACACGAACAGGACGGCCAGGACCACCAGCACCACAACCACGTACAGGTAGTCGTAGTTCTCGGGCGCAACCAGATCGCCCAGGAACTTGGGTATATTGTAAAGCCCCTTGGAGCCGTTGGCCGCCCACTTCTCGTTCAGGAAGAAGAGGCGCACCGCCTCCGCAATGCCCAGTGTGGCAATGGCAAGGTAGTCGTCCTGGAGCCGCAGGGTGATGTAGCCTATTATCAGGGCAACGACACCGCACACCGCCGCGGCGGCCCCCAGGCCCAGGAAGAACCACAGGTCGATGCCCAGGTCCAGGATCGCGATTTCCGACCAGTTGCCGCCGAACACGAAGTCCTCGAACAGCTCCGGGTCCGGTGGCTGGGTGGTCATCAGCGCCGACACGTATGCGCCCAGCGCGAAGAAACCCGCAATGCCGATGTTGAACAGGCCGGTGAAGCCCCAGTGGACGTTCAGCCCAAGGCTGAACACGGCGTAGATGCCCGCCATTATCAGGAAGCCCACGGTGTAGTCTGCTATGCCCGCTACGTCTATGCCCGCTATGTCCACGACAAGCGTCCCTGTTGTGAAGATATGCGTATCAGAGCAGGCGCAACAACAGACGGGAGACCATTCCTGCGGAGGCAGGAATCCAGGACATCTGCCGTAGGAACTGATAGACTCCCGCGAAGACAGGAGTGGTTTAGGTTTAGTTGCTCCGAGACGTTCATCTTTTTGAGCGTCCTTGACGAAGCCATAATCCCGTGGACGGCGGCGCTCACCTGCCGCCTCCGAATATGCCACGCGGCCTCACCAGCAGCACCGCAATCATTATGGCAAAGGCCACCGCGGGCTTGTAGCTGGGGTTGATCCACTGTGTTGAGACCTCTGAGCTTACTCCGATGACAAAGGCCCCCAGCAGCGCGCCGTACGGGTTTCCGATACCTCCCAGGATGACGGCGGCGAACAGCGGTATCAGGAACCGCCATCCCATAGCGGGCAGCAGTTGGGCCTGGAATACCGCCAGCAGCACCCCGGCCGTCGCCACCAGCACCGCGCCCATGATCCAGGTTGACCAGATGACGCGCTGAGTATCGATGCCGCTGACCAGGGCCAGGTTCGGGTTGTCCGCCGTCGCTCTCATGGCCTTGCCCATCCTGGTGCGCGTCAGCACCAGGTAGACGCCCACCACCAGGATTACGGTCACTATGATGATGAAGATCGCATCGGGAGGCACGCGCACATCCATCGCCAGCTGATAGAACTTCTTGGTCTGCCGGGGATAGCGCTGTACGTCTCCGCTCCAGATCATCTGCACCAGCCCCCGCAGGGCGATTGCCAGGCCCAAAGAGGCCATTGCCAGCACCACGTTGTTGACTCCCCGCTCCCTGAGCCGGCGGTAAATGGCTATGTCCAGGAGCACCGCCAGGGCGGCTACCGCGGCTATGGCAACGGGCAGCGCAATGAGCAGGGGATACCCGAATGTGAACGGCCCCAGGCCCTTGCCCTCGATGCCCACCTGAGGCAGGAGTACGCCGACCATGAAGAGGGCGACATAAGCGCCCATAGTCATGTAGTCGCCGTGGGCTATGTTGGCAAAGTTCAGGATGCCGTAGATCAGCGTGAGGCCAATTGCGCCCAGGGCGATGATCGCTCCCAGGAATATGCCGTTGACCACCAGGTTCATTTTCACGCCCGGAAGCAGACCGACCACCAGCACCGCCGCCACAATCGCAATTGTGGTGTACATGGGCGTCCACGCCAAGCCGATTCGTTTTGCGGTGTTCTCTCGTGTGGTCATTTTGCCGTAAAGATACAGGTTTCTGAGTGTGAGCAACAACCCATCGGCATTCCCGCTTTCGCGGGAATCCAGGAGGGGTGGAGTGTGGACTCCCGCCTACGCGGAAGTGACGAGAGGCTGTGCATTTTGTCTACTTTTGTGGTCTCAGCAATGCCATAGTGATTCTGATGACTTGAGTAGGGTCCGCTCATCCTCCAAGATAGAGGCTGGCCACCTCCGGGTTGCTCAGCAGGTCCTTGCCGGTGTCCTCCAGGCGGTTCTCCCCGGCGACCAGGATGTAGCCCCTGTCCGACATCTGGAGCGCGTCCTTGGCGTTCTGCTCCACCAGCAGCATTGCGACCCCGGACTGGTTGACCTCCCGAATGCGCTGAAACACAATGCCCATCATAGCCGGAGACAGCCCTGCGGAGGGCTCGTCCAGCAGCAGCATTATGGGGTCCAGCATCATGGCCCGGGCAATCGCCAGCATCTGGCGCTGGCCGCCGGACAGCGTCCCGGCCTTCTGCCCAGGCTCACGGGCCAGGTCCGGGAACAGCTCGTACATCTCCTCAATGCGGCCGCGGTAGTCGTCACCCCGGATGAACGCGCCCATCTCCAGGTTCTCCCGGATGCTCAGATTGGGGAACACGTTGTTGGACTGGGGGACGTAGCAGAGCCGCGTCCGCACTATCCGCTCCGGGGCGTAGTGCGATATGTCCGTGCCCTGGAACTTCACGCTTCCGGACCTGACCCGCACAAGCCCCACAATGGCCTTCATCAGGGTGGACTTGCCGCAGCCGTTGGGCCCGATTATCGTGACCATCTCCCCTTCGCCCACGGTCACGGACACGCCGTGCAGTATCTCCGTCTGCCCGTAGCCGGCAACAACGTCGGTCGCCTCAAGCAATGCCACCGGGCGCACCTCCCAGGTAGGCTTCCAGCACCTCAGGGTTCTGCTGCACCTGCTGCGGAGTCCCCTGGGCGATCACGGAGCCGTTGGCCATGACGATTATGGGGTCGCACATGTTCATGATGAACCGCATGTCGTGCTCGATAATGACGAAGGTGATGTTGCGCTCCACGCTTGCAAGGAGGATGTTGGCCGATATGCTCCGAAGCAGCGTCCGATTGACTCCGGCCCCGGGCTCGTCCAGCAGCACCATCTTGGGCTCGGCCATCAGCGTGCGGGCCAGCTCCAGCAGCTTCTTCTGGCCCCCCGACAGGTTGCCGGCGTACTCGTTGGCCAGGTGCGACAGGCTGAGCAGCTCAAGCACCTCCAGCGCCTGGGATTCTATGCGGCGCTCCTCCCGTGAGACCCGCCAGGGCATCAGCCAAGACGCCCAGATGCGCTCTCCGGCCTGGGGCGCGGGCACCAGCATCAGGTTCTCCAGCACCGTCATTCGCTTCATCTCCCTGGGAATCTGAAAGGTGCGCATGAGACCCAGGCCAAAGGTCTCGTGCATGCTCATGCCTTCTATGCGGCGGCCCCCGAAGAGTATCTGGCCACTGGAGGGGGATATTGCACCGGACACAAGATTGAACAGGGTGGTCTTGCCCGCGCCGTTGGGCCCGATGAGGCCGGTTATTGCGCCGGGCATGACCTGCAAGGAGCAGTGGTCAACGGCCCGCAGCCCGCCGAAGTCCTTCACCAGGTCGCGGGTCTCAAGAATTGGCGCTGTATCCCTCAATACGCCTCCGGGGATCCCCGGCCTTCCGGCCAGACGAGTCACTTCGTGTTTGTGACTTCCCGCAGCCTATTATATTGAGGCTTGGAGTCAACGGCAACCGCGCCTTTGGGGATACTGCACCTGCTGACGAAAGCCAATCGCGGTTGAAGTCCAGCTAGACCACTGCTACAATCCAGTGGCGCGGCTCGTCCGCGCATTCGAGGGGATATAGCTCAACAGGGAGAGCGCGGCGTTCGCATCGCCGAGGTTGGGGGTTCGAGTCCCCCTATCTCCACGGACCTTGCGTGTGCGGCGAAGTCCGCCACCCGCAGCGGGTCCGGCATGGCGCTGAATTAGTTGAAGAAGCGCAGCCCTCCAGCAATCTCCTACAGGCGCCGTGCCTCACCGGCGTTCAGGCCGGAGGCCAACAGGGACTCTGCCACACCGGACTGGCCGAGGGTGGCGACCACGGCGTAGCTGGCGCCGGTCAGGGAGGGGGCCTCGTCGGCGCTCTCCTGTAGCGCGGTGTCGATGTCGGGGTCTTCGGTGATGCGGAGGCTGGCCTTACTCAGCCTGGAGAGGCGGCCGCGCAGGGACTCAATCTCCCGCAGATAGCGGCCGTCTTCCTTCATCACGTCACCTCCATCGGAGTGCTTTCGGGCATTTAAGTGGAGCCGCGGGCTCTGCCCGTGAACAGGCCCGTTTTGCTCTATTCAGCGCCATTTTACTAAAAACACAGAAACTACACGCATAAAACCCCCTAAAAGCACACCAACTGCACACTCACTTGTGTATACTACAGTTGGGTGTTTGAGTCATGAAGCATCTATACTCGGCATTTAGTGCATGGAGCCGACGGCGCGGCGGCAGCCGGAGACGGCGGCCGACCGGCCTGTTCCTGCTTGTTCTCGCGGCGCTGGCGACGCTGTCCTCCAGCGCTCCGCCCTGGGCCAGCAGGCCAACGTCGACTACGAAGTTCGATAGCGACGGGGAGGCGGGATGAGCCGCTCATGGCTGTTGTCATCCATCGCCTCGGTTCTGCTCGCGCTCGCCAGCTTGCAGTCGTCCCCCGCCCTCGCCCAAACCACCACCGCACCCGAGATTACGAGCCTCGGCCCCTTCGCTATCGAGGAGGGTGAGACTGCAATAGGCGCCCTCACCGCGACCGATTCCGACACCGATGCCAGTGACCTGACGTGGTCGAAGATGGGCGGAGCCGATTCAGCTGCCTTCACATTGACTGGTGATGGCGTTCTGAGCTTTGAGACCGCGAAGGATTACGAAACCCCGGATGACGCTAACGGGGATGGTTCGTACGAGCTCACCGTGCAAGTCAGTGACAGCGACAACGCCGACTCCGCGCAACTTCTCGTAAACGTCGAAAACGTAACCGAACTGCTGACTACGATAACGGGCCCCGCCTCTATCAACTTCGCCGAGAACGAGGGGACGCGCGTCGCCACCTTCACGGCCTCATCCGATGCGGACAGCGACGGCATCGAGTGGGTGATCGGCGGGACGGACGCCAACCACTTCAGCATCGACACTCCGCAGGGCGCGCTGCGGTTTGACATAGCCCCGGTCTCCCCGAACCTGTTCGCCGCACCGCCGGATTTCGAGGATGCCGACGACGAAGACACCGACAACGTCTACTCGATCACCCTGCAGGCGCAGGTGGGAACGGAGACCACCAGTCCGCTTGATGTGACGGTGACCGTCACCGACGTTGACGAGCCTGGCGCGCTCGCACTCTCCTCTCAGAAGCCCAGGCTAGGCGTGGCGCTAACCGCGACCCTGAGTGACCCAGACGGCATCACCGACGGCACGGTCAGTTGGGAATGGGAGCGGAACGACGGCCGTGAGGGCTGGCTGGAGATCGCCGGCGCCACCTCGGCCAGCTATACGCCGTCGGCAGCCGACGGCGATCGCTATCTGCGAGTCAGGGCGACCTACACGGACAGGTTCGGTTCGAGCAAGACGGCCGAATGGATGGCGTCCCACGTGGTCATAGCGCACCGTCTGAGCGCGCTCACCGTGTCCGGCCTGACGGGAGTGACTCGCGACGACCGCGCTATCTATCCCGACTTCGACCCCGACACGCTCCACTACGCGGCCCGTTGCACCGAGTCGATCACTCTCACCCTCACAACCGAGGACTCCGGCAGCCGGCTATCGGTCAACGGTATACAGCGACCCAAGGGGGAAGCGTTCACAGTAGGCGGCCTGGGCCGCGAGAGCGACATTCGAATCACCCTGACTGGCGCTACGGGCGCGAGCACCACGTACACGGTGCACTGCATTGATCGAGAGCAGTTCCCCAAACTGGCCACGGTCAAGGCGGATGGCGCGACCGAAGACCTGATGATGTTCAGAACCAAGTGGAGGCCGCCCGGCCAATCGTGGCGGGGCGCCCTGGTCATGATGGATAACAACGGCGTGCCACGGTTGCGCAAAATGATCGACGATAACCTCGCTGAGTACTTCCGGGTCTATCCCGACGAGACACATCCCCGCGCCCGCTATGCCTTCCAGAAGGATGGCTCCAGCTACGATCCCGACGGCGTCGAAATGGTGGTGCTCGACAAGTACTTCAATGTGATCGATGACGACATCCATATCCTCCCTCCATTCAACAATACAGACAAGCACGACCAGATGGTTCTCCCGAACGGCGACTACGTGTTGATGGCCTACAGCCGCGATCGCGGAGACTTGAGTTTTCTCAACACGGCATTCCCCGAAGTACAAAGGGAACCCGGTACCCCGCTCGGGAGGAACGAGGCGGTCTGGCACTCCGCCATCCAGGTGCGCACGGCGGACGGCACGGTCAAGTTGAACTGGAGCTCGTGGGACCACATGGCGATCGAGGATTGCATCAGGGGGAGCACCATTCAAAACGACTACGCGCACATCAATTCGCTCGGCTTGATTGACGGGGACATCATCGCGGGGTTCCGGAACTGCTCGCAGATCCTGCGCATTGACATGGACACAGGCAACGTCGTGTGGCGTGCGGGACCCTCCCTCTACAGCCGCGAGCAGTGGGAGGCCGGTGAGACCCTGCAGCCAAATCGGGGACCGGCGCCGCTCGATTTCGTCAACGATCCCAGGGGCGGGTTCAGCGGCCAGCACGGTGGACACATGACGGTATCCGGGAATTTTCTCGTCTACGACAACGCCACCCATTGCGACCCACCGGCGGGCATGCCTAAGGACACAAAGGGCCTGACGGAGTGCGACGTACGGACGCGCGCCGTGGAATACGCCATCGATGCATCCAACGGCGAACTGGTCTTCCTGAGCGAGTTTCTGATGCCGGAGACCGATCCTCCAAAGACAGTGGGAGGATTCGCCGGACATGCCGAGCCGATGAACAACGGCGACTGGATGATCAGCTGGAGCAACCCGATCCGGTCAACTCCCCCTGCGAATATGCCGAACACGGCCATGCAGGTCGATCCGGAAACGGGCACTGAGAAGCTCAGCATGACACTCCAGAACATCGCGGGCTCCAGGGGCGCTAACCAGCCGCACCACACCCGAGTCGTCATGGTGAGCCCTGTGGCGCTGGCGCCGCGGGTGGAAGCGCTTTCAGCATCCTTCCCAGCCAGCGCTTCCACCTCCATGTTCCACCCGGGCGCCGCGGACACAGCGCAGGTGGTCGTGGCATTCAACCGGCCGGTCGTCGACTTCGCTGCCAGTTCTCCCTCGCTCCAGGTCACCGGCGGGGCCGTTGCCAGCGTCAGCGCTCACCTCGTGAACGGCGAACACGCCAACGCCTACCTCGTCACTCTCACGCCGGATGGCGACGGCGCCATCACGTTTCAACTCCTGACCGGACAGACGTGCGCAGATGGCGGCATCTGCACCGCCGACGGCGCCACCCTCACAGACTCGCCGGCAGCGCTGGTCATCGTGACGCCGCAGGAGTGCGCCGGGCCGGACCTGACCGGCGCGCCGGGCGAGCAGGTGACCCTGCAAGGCGCCTGTGGCGCGCATTCCAATGGCGAGCACGCCTGGACGCAGCTGTCCGGCCCCAAGGTCACCCTGGACAACGCAACCCGCGCCGACCCCAGCTTCACCATCTCCGACGACGCGGCCTACGGGACCACCTTGGAGTTCCAGCTGACCGTCACCGACAAGGACGGGAGGAGCGGCTCCGATACGGCAGTGGTGACCGTCGTCGCGCCGCCGCTCACAGCCTGCGCCGGGCCGGACCAGACCGGCGCGCCGGGCGAGGAGGTGACCCTCCACGGCCAGTGCAGCACGAACCCCCACGGCCCGTGGCACCGCTTGGTCCACGCCTGGACGCAGCTGTCCGGCCCCACGGTCACCCTGAACGGCGTCAACCGGGGCGCCCCGTCCTTCACCCTGCCCGCCGACGCGGCGGATGGGACCACCCTGGAGTTCCAGCTGACGGTGACCGACGATCAGGGGCAGACGGATACCGACACCGTGGTCGTGACGGTCGACAGCACGCCGAAGTCCACGCCGCCCACGGCCTGCGCAGGCCCAGACCTGGAGGCCTTGCCGGGGGACGCAGTGACGCTGGAGGGCACATGTAGCACGAACCCCCACGGCACGTGGTGGCGCATGGCCCACCTGTGGACCCAACCGGAGGGACAGAACATGGTCCTGTCCGACGCCGCCCGGGCCCTCCCCACCTTCACCGTGCCCTCGGACGCCGCTCCCGGCACGGTCTACACCTTCACGCTGACCGTGACCGACAAGGACGGGGAGAGCGACTCCGACGAAATGACGGTCACCGTCGCGCAGCCTACCACTGCCTGCGCCGGGCCGGAGCAGACCGGGACGCCGGGCGAGGAGGTGACCCTCCAGGGCCGGTGCAGCACCAACCCCCACGGCCCGTGGCACCACCTGGCCCACGCCTGGACCCAAACGTCCGGCCCCACGGTAACCCTCAGCGACACCACCCGTGGCGACCCGTCCTTTATCATCCCCGCCGGTGCGGCGGACGGGACCACCCTGGAGTTCCAGCTGACGGTGACCGATAAGGAAGGACAGAGCGACACCGACACGGTGGTGGTGACGGTGGACAGCTCGCCGGAGCCCACGCCGCCCACAGCCTGCGCAGGCCCGGACATGGAGGCCCAGCCCGGCGAGGAGGTGACCCTGCAGGGGGATTGCAGCGTCAATCCCCACGGCACGTGGTGGCGCATGGCCCATCTGTGGACGCAGCCGGAGGGCCAGAACATCGTCTTGTCCGACGCCGCCCGGGCCCTCCCCACGTTCACGGTACCCGCGGACGCCGCTCCCGGCACGGTGTACACCTTCACCCTGACCGTGACCGACAAGGACGAGGAGAGCGACTCCGACGACATGACGGTGACCGTGCCAGGGGCCACGGTCGAGAACCGCGCCCCGTCATTCACCGAGGGCGCGAACGCAACCCGTGAGGTGGCCGAGAACATCGCGGCGGGCGTCAGCGTGGGCGCGGCCGTCACCGCCACGGATCCGGAGGGCGACACGCTGACTTACTCCCTGTCGGGCACTGATGCGACATCCTTCGGCATCGACGCGGAGACGGGGCAACTTCTCACGATAGAGGGAGTGACCTACGACTACGAAACCCAGGCAAGTTACGCGGTGACGGTGGAGGCAAGCGACGGCAACGGAGGAACGGCCTCCATCTCCGTGACCGTCAGCTTGGTCAACGTCAACGAGGCTCCCGCCTTCACAGAGGGTGGCACCGCAACCCGCGAGGTGGCCGAGAACAGCGCTGCCGGAACCAACGTGGGCGCTGCCATCACCGCCACCGACCCGGACGGCGACACGCTGACCTACTCACTGTCGGGGACGGACGCCGCGTCATTTGAGATAGGTAACTCGACCGGCCAGATAACCACCAAGTCCGGGATTGAGTATGACTACGAAACCCAGTCCAGCTACTCGCTGACGGTGGAGGCCGCCGATTCCGAAGGGGCCAGCGCCTCCATCGATGTCACCATCAACTTGGAGAACGTCAACGAGGCTCCCGTATTCAACGACGGCAGCGCCGCAACACGGGAAGTCCCCGAGAACAGGGCGGCGGGAACTGGCTTGGGTTCGGCCATCACCGCCACGGACCCTGACGGCGACACGTTGAGCTACTCCCTGTCGGGCACTGACGCCGCATCCTTCGGCATCAACACGGAGACGGGCCAGCTTCTCACGATAGAGGGAACGACCTACGACTACGAGACCCAGGCAAGCTACTCGGTGACGGTGGAGGCCGCCGATTCCGACGGGTCCAGTGCGTCCATCGCCGTGACCATCATCCTGACGGATGTCAACGAGGTTCCTTCCTTCATCGATGGTAGCGCTGCAAGCCGCGAGTTAACCGAGAACAGCGGGGCGGGAACCGGCGTGGGTTCGGCCGTCACCGCCACGGACCAGGACGGCGACACGTTGAGCTACTCCCTGTCGGGCACTGACGCCGCATCATTCGGCATCAACCCGGAGACGGGCCAACTTCTCACCATAGAGGGGGTGACCTACGACTACGAAACGCAGTCCAGCTATGCGCTGACGGTGGAGGCAAGCGACGGCAACGGAGGAACGGCCAGCATCGCCGTGACCGTCACCCTGACGGACGTGGAGGAAGCCACTCCGGTAACGGACTGCTTCACCGACCTGGGCGCGCTCAGCGCGGCCGCCGAGTACGCCGGGGCGTGGGACGACGGGGAGTGCAAGGCGCACCACCAAGACAGCCTGGCGCGGTACTTCCAGTTCACCCTGGCGGAGGAGACCGTTGTCACCATCACGCTGACGCCAGAGTCCGGCGGGGCGCTGTACGTATCCAGGGACACACCCCAGAACGGCTGGGGCACGGTCCCCGGCCCCGGTTATGAGCATCGCAAGAATGTCCGACGCGACAACGGCAAGCTGGCGCACGACGGGGTCCACGTCGCCGAGGCGGGGAACGACGGCAACACCGTCACGCTGACGCTGGCGGCCGGCGACTACACTGTGGAAGTTGCCGGCCCATCCGGCGGCGGGACCTTCACCCTGAACATAGCGCATCAGTAGGCAAAGCGCGGCAAGACGGTACTCAAAATGGAACAAGCATGCGTTTATCGACTCTGTCTCGGAGTATTTGGGTAACGGCCAATCGCTGGGCGCTTTGCTATAGACATACCTCCCACCGGAAAGTTCGCACTACAGTACCGCTAGGCCCACCACACTGGACAAAATCAAGAACTTTCACGATGAGCTTCAAGCTGACGCTTTAGCCCACGGTCGCTATCCAGGAATTGAGATCGTAAGCAGGGTCCACGCAGAATAGTGTGGAGCAGCCTCATGGCCCCCGCCGGACGCTGTAAGACCTGCCATAGCGAGGGATTGGGACCCCGCCACCGGGCTCACTCCGGCCGTCGACATGAACGCCCAGACCCGCGAGCCAGGCAAGAGCCGGGCGGGCCTTTACCAGCACTTCAACCACCTGAAGGCCGCCGGTGGATCGAGGACGCGGGGGCGTCGCCGGAACGCGGGGCCGGCGTTGCTGCCAAGTCCTGGGCGCCCCTGTCTAAGGGGCGCAGAAGGGCAGGCCGCCCAGGTCAGAACTGTCCATGTTCAACTGTTCCTCCAAGACGGCGGGCACACATCCGCTCAGCTCGTTCCAGGACAGGTCCAGATACTCCAGGCTGGAGAGGTTGCCGAGCTCCGCCGGTATCTCCCCGTTCAACTGGTCGCCGCCGGGCCCTGCAAACGTATTCGCCATGGCTCGGTTCGGCAGAATCACTCCCTGACCCAATACGGACTGTCCTCAATGTCCCGGCATCCGGCGTTATCGTGCCGGAAATAATCGTCATTGCCCCAGTCGAGTACGCCATCCACGTACGAACCTCCGCCCATGATATCTAAACGACTGTCGTTCACGTGGAAGCCTCCAGTGCTGTGCGGGGCGCAGTGGGGGACGGCCCCAAGGGTGTGGAGCACCTCGTGGATTGCAACTGCAGCGATGTTCTCGTGGAACGGTCCGGAGATGAGCGTTACAGCTACCTGTGACCCGGCGACCCCGTCGGGACCAAAGACCCCTTCAGAGCCATCGTAGTGGAAGAATACAGCGTATTTCTTCTGCGGATTCAACTGCCCTCCCTCCCGTGCCTCTAAAGCATCTCTAAACTGGTCAACGATTCCACCTATTTCTTCTTGGGACCAGGTAGTCCCTCCTCGACAAACCGGATTGGCAGGAAGCTGACGTCGAGTTCGCCGTTGTGCGTGTCAAATCGCCAGGTCATGCCCGCCCGATCCCTCAACCACTCCTGCATCCAGGTCGCGATAAGAGCAATGTCACCGTCGCGGTCATACTCCAAGCTTTCGTCACCGACCTGGACCGCGTAGACGAAGTGTATCTGCTCCCCCTCCCTATCGTCGGGACGGTCCTCATTGGCCCTCTCGGCAATGTCCACACCCGGCACAACGTCGAGATTGAGGGACGCGGCGTGCCCATTGAAGTAGGCTGTCACGCTTGCCGCTCCTGTTCCTACAGCCTGCACGTCCCCCGAGGTTACAGTCGCCACGGACTCATCTGACGAGGCCCAGTTGATTGTGTCTGTATGTGCAAAACATGGCCGCTCACCTTCGGCTGTATTTCCGGCCCAATAGAGCGAAGATGATTGGTCTTTGCATCGCACACGAACTACAAGCATCAACTCCTCCCCAAGGCGGAGGCGCCCCCGCTCTATCAGAGTCGTTGTTCCCAGAAAGTAGCCTTCGGTTTTGGCTGGTCTTTGCGCCTCTACTGCCAAAAATAACTCCGTGATGCGGGGGTCAGGCGTTGGAACCGGCGTGGGTGTCTGAGTGGGTGTCGGCATAGGAGTAGATGTGGGTGAAAGCGTGACGGTCGGAGTAGCTGTAGGAAACGGCGTGGCCGTAGGTGTGGGCGTGACGGTCGGCGTCGGAGTCTGAGTGGGTGTAGGGGTAGGAATGGGTGAAGGCGTAGGTGTGGGCGTGACGGTCGGCGTCGGAGTCTGAGTGGGTGTAGGGGTAGGAATGGGTGAAGGCGTAGGTGTGGGCGTGACGGTCGGAGTAGCTGTAGCCGTCGGCATTGGCGTGGCCGTGGGTGTGGGGTCCTGGTCGCAGGCGGCCAGCAGAAGCGTGAGGGCCAGAGCCGCTGCAAGAATCCCGGGCAGTAGGTTCAGTCGCATGGCAATGTTCTCCGTTCTCATTTCGCCATCTCTTTCCATTTTCGACTCAGATCGCTCAGCAATACGGCAGGCTGCGGCCGTCCGCTCGCTCCCGAGAAAACAGCCTTCTCAAATTCCTGCTAGTTTCCGTGAAACCAGAGATCGATTACTTCTCCGGCGTCCTCGGCAAAGCCGGGAGAGGCATCCTCAACAAAGGCTTTTCGCATGTAGCACAGGCCCCTCGATTCCCACGTGCACTCATCATCATGTTCGAGACTGCTCATTTTCAGGTACAAACTCCTAAAGCCCCTCCGAAATTCCGCGTCTCCCAAGCGGTTATACAAATCCGCGAATATACCCGATCCCATACTGTAATTGCATCCCGATTGATAGAGGCCCTGCCCTATGAGGCTTCCGTCAAAGGTCTTCCGGTCAATCTCTTCTATGGTGTCGACCAGACTGCAATCGGTGCCGCTGGGCGAAGTTGGAGCGTGCTCTAACCTGAACCTGTCAGCAGCGTGTATTTCCATAAATGTGGCAGCCCCTTCTGCAATCCAGTTGAATGGAATGAGGCCTATCCCTGATTTTAGCGGCACGGATCCTAGCCACGCGAATGGGGTGGTCCAGTAACCGTGAGCAAGCTCATGGGCTAAGAGATCGAAGTCTTCCTCAAATCCGGTGCTAAGCCCCATGACTCCGTCTCCGAAGAACGCACGAGCGGGCCAATCGGCATCCATGTTCAATACGGCCACCCCCTTGAAGGGATAGGCCACATTCATGAAACTCTCATATCGATGGAGTAGTTCTTCCAGTATGTCCATTGTGCGGAATGTGCCAGGAGTGATACGGATAACCATCAGGGTCGTTTCCCCGGTCAGGGGAAGCGCAGTTGTCCGCTCTTGCAGATAGACCTGATCTGGGTCGAGTAGAATACCCACATTCTCCGGCTCCGCCGAAACCTGAGAGAGCTCACATATTGCCAGCACAAAAGAGGCGTTCATGTCTGAGATGCCTCCACTCAATAGAGGGTAGCGCAGAACCTGTCGCAGATAGCCCTCGCCCATCCGAAACCTCAAGTGGATTAGACAATCCACTACAGCGGAATCGGAGACTTCGAACGTATCCAGAAAAGGCATTTCCACGATTCTTAAGAGGACTTCGCTCTCATCGGCGAAGGGGCTCCCGCCCAATGGAGACCTTTGAATAACTTTGACGAGGTCCTCAGCGGGCGGTCTCTGGAGGTAGGAATTGTCTTGTAGACGCTCTGGACAAGGCTGTCTCGTCCATCACTGTCATCTTTTAGGTGGTTTGGTCTCATCTCACTACGCCGGGGCCGGGCTATAAGGACAATTTGACGGCCTTTCTCAGGTTGTAGGCCATGAGCTTGAACCACATCTCCAGGGCGTTGCGTCTCAGACCACGATAACGCACCCTGCTGTACCCGTAGCTGCGTTTCAGGGTCCCAAACACCTTCTCCACCAAGGCCCGTCTGGGCTGTATCATCTCGTTGCGCACCCTTTGCCACTCGGGCAACTCCCGTTGGTGCTTGTGAGACCGGTGCATTATCATGTCCCGGATACCCTGAGACTTAAGCCACTCCCGCCTCCTCTTGGATTCATAGGCTCGGTCCCCGTACACCTCCCCTTCGTCACAACTCACCAGCTCATCCGCCACCGCACTCTCGTACACCCTGGCTGTGGTCAGCTTGGCCCTCCGCACCAGCCCACTCCCAGCGTCCACTCCCACGTGCACCTTGTACCCAAAGTGCGACCGTCTTCCAACCCGCCCTCCGCTCCAATCCGCATCAGGGTCAGTCGGACTCTTGGCTCCACCACCCGCCGACATGGGGGGCTTCTTCACCTGCGCCTCAACCAGCGTGGCGTCCATCAGCGTCCCCTGCTTCAACACCAGCCCCAGCCTCTCCAACTGCGCCCCCAACTCCTCAAACAACTTCTCGCTCAACCCCTCCTCCTCCAACGCCAACCTGAACCGGCTTATGGTTGAGTAGTCTGGGGTATCATCCTGTAGACCCAACCCCACGAAGCGCCGAAATGAGATGCGGTCCCCAAGGGCCTCCTCCATCTGTGGATCAGACAGGTTGTACCACTGCTCCAGTAGCAGCACCTTCACCATAGTCAGCGGCGGATAGCTCGGCCTACCCTCCCGGGCTGAGTAGACTCCAGACACCAACACCTCAAACCTCTCCCAATCTACTATCTCGGAGATCCGCTCCAGACGGTGGTTCTGCCCCAGTGACTCCGGCAACAACGACTCCGCTAGACCCGGATTACCCATCTCTCGGTGCATGATTCCCTCCTGGCTCCTTGAGACTCTCCCTCCGTATTCTCCCCTAATCCCAGGAGTTACGCAAAGGTCTCCCCAATGCAAGAACTGCAGTGGCTTCGTCCACGGTTAGTCCGTCCCTGATCCAGGGCTTCTCCCGCAAAGCCGAGGATACCCTGTCGTCAAACGATCCCAACAGTTCTACGACTGAGGGTGGGGTCCAGGGCGATGGCGGCGCTGTCGCTGTCTGGGTGGTAACGGTTGAGGCCAACACAGCGGAGCAGTTGTTGGTCGTGTCCGACTCGCCGGATACGGGGTCCACGCAAGCCCCATAGTAGTAGGCGCCCGGTGTGGACGGCGCATACGTGAGGGTTGATTCGGCGCTGCTGTCCGATGAATTCAGCTCGGAAACCCGGTCAGTGCCCACCTCGGTATCATCCGACGTGACAGTCGAGTCTGTGGACCGGTAGTACCTCAGTCTCGTGGGGCTGGAAGGTCCTCCCTGGTTCCGCACTGTGGCGTTCAGTGTCAGGAACTGACCTGTCCTTGGATTGCTCTCGCTGACCGAGTCAAGGTCTACCGCTAGATCGGGCGGGGGCGTGGGGGTCGGCGTAGGAGCAGGTGTGGGGGTTGCCGTGGGCACCGGAATGGGCGTAGGCGTAGGAATGGGTGAAGGCGTGACCGTCGCGGTAGCTGTGGGAACGGGCACCGATGTGGCGGTCGGCATCGGAGTCTGAGTGGGCGTAGGGGTAGCTGTGGGAACGGGTCTCGGCGTGGAGGTCGGCGTCGGAGTCCGAGTGGGTGTAGGGGCCGTGGTGGCGGGCGCAGGGGTGGCCGTGTTTCTCTCAGCTGTAGGCTCTGCAGACGATCTGGAAGTGCCGGAGCCGAAACTTCCAGATTCACACCCTAGAAGAGCCGCCAAGAGCAACAAAGTGCATAGAGTAGCCAGCTGTCTTGTCATTTCATCCTCTCATTCTCAGCCCGTCCTGACTCCGCCCGGTCGTTTCCCCGGCGTCATCCCACTACGACGCGTTCTGAAAACGCTGAGCAACCGGCCTTGTTGCATGACTTGACGCGGTAACTGGTAGATTCAAACATACCCAACCATGAGTTAGGCGAGTCGTCGTAATAGCTCGTTCTCGGGGCGCTCACCTCTGCATCCAGTTTCTCGTTTCCACCTGTGTGGCCGGACTGGTACACCTCGTAATAGGTCGCTCCATCCACCGCTTCCCAAATGACTCTTGCATCATCGGTGAAGAGGAACACGTCAACCTTCTCTCCACGGATGTCGGGAGCGGGAGGGATATCGACGGGGCCGATGGCCTCCGTCAAGCCAGCCGCTTCTCTAGGCGGTGAACACTCGGTTTCGCTACATGTCCGTATCTCGTAGAAGTGCACGGTGCTTGGCTGAAGGCCAACATCGCGATACACATCACCTACGGGAATCTCCATTGTGACTCCGTCAGTGCCCGTTGGGTTTTCCGAGGTACTGCGGTGCAGCGCAAAGTGATGAATATCGTGGGTGACACTGGCACGCGCCTCCCCATGTAGCTGGGAACATCCGGCGTCGTTGCAGGCTGAGACCGCATAGGTGGATTGAAGCAAGGGCGGCTTCCATTGAATCGTCAGCGAGTCGGATGTTCTTCCCGTGACGCGGACGCCCCGGGGAGCATCCGGAACCGGGTTGAAGTGCTCGTGAACAGTGTGGGTGGTTCCAGTCAAGTTCTCAGCCAATAGAACCATGCACCCGTAGGGCTCGAAGTGCAAAGTATCAGGCTGATAGACGTTGTAGTAGGCAAGTCCCGGCCCTGCAGAGGGGGTCCACCTCAGTCGCAACGTCGTCCCGTCCCTGGAAACGGCTAAGGTCGGTTCATGGGGGCTACCGTCAGCCGGACTGGGGTGGCCGCAGAAGGAGTCTGCGGGTCCGGGCGTAGCCGTGGGCATTGGCGTGGCAGTGGGGGCGGGCGCAGGTGTGGGCGCCTCAGCGGCTGTCGGCCTTGGTTCGGGCTCGTCGCCGCAGGCGGCCAGCAGAAGCGTGAGGGCCAGGGCAGCGGCAAGAATCCTGGGCAGCATGTTCAGTCGCATGGTCGCCTCCTTGTAATCGTAATCCTTATATGCCGTGTGCAAGCTGCGCCGTCATTCATGGCGGGCATCACGCCGAGGTTCTCCACCTTGTTCACTTTCACGCTGCTCCGCGCCTCTACCCGTCAGGCGGGCGGCGGGTCGTTTCTGCTCTTTCGCCTGTTGAAGCCGGGGATGAGTTGGAGCAGGGCGAGCAGCAGGAAGCAGAATCCCGCCAAGAAGGAGCCAAGGTAGGGCCACGTGAACGAATCGATGCCGAACGCGGACAGTTCCCTGTGGGCTTCCAGGAACTGTGCGAGGATGTAGATGTAGGAGACGGGCGTCACTCCGACCCCGGCCACGCCAATGAGCGCAGCCGCCCACCGTGGCAGGAGGATCGAGGCGATGCCGAGAACGCCCAGCGCCAGCAGGACGACGAAGAAGATTGCGAGCACGTCGTCTTCCAACTCCTCCGCAGCCTCCAGGAGAGTGAACTCACGGGAAAGCTCATCAGACGCCTCTGAGGAAGAATCGACGAGAAATATGGTCCACGGCATGAAGATGCTCAACAGCGCGAACACGCCTAGAACCGCGCCCGCGATACCTGCGACGTTGAGCCGCAGACGTCTTCCCGCTGTCCCAAGGCGCTGCAATGCGACCGGGGTGGCCGGGGCGGCTTCGCCATCCTCAGCCCCTTTCGCGGGCAGCCGTCCGGCCAGCGCCATCACGTAGTCGACGGTGTGGCGGGGAGGCATCTGCAACATGGCCCTGTAGCGGAGCTGCAACGCCCCCATGGCTCCGAACGCGAGGAGCGCGAGCCAGAAATAGAGGAAGGCGAAATGCAGCAACAGGACCAGCAGCCCGAGGACAGCTACCCCTGTCCGCACCTCCACCTGCGCGCCGGCGGGCATGAAATAGGTTGCAAGCGCGGCAAGCCCAAGGATTCCCAAGACGATCCAGACGAATACGGAGGCTCCCGACAGGGCGAACCCGATGGCGGCGAGCAGGATGACGGCGCTCAAACCTGGGGCAATGAACTCTTCCTTGATGTTCATGGGTATACTCCTTTTCTCTCCGGTTCAGTTGGCGCTACGGCGCGATAGTGACGGTGAACGTTCCTTCTTCATCCTACGTCTGAGACTCCCCCACCGTGTAGGTTGTTCCGGCCTCCAGTGTCAGCGTGACGGTGTTGCCGTCGTTCTCGGTCGCGGCAAGAATCCCGGACAGTAGGGTCAGTCGCATGGCAATGCTCTCCGTTCTCATTTTCGCCGTCCTCCTTTCATTTGCGGCTCAGATCGCTCAGCAATCCGGCAGGCCACCCAGCTCAGAATCGTACAACTGTTTCCGCAGGCCGGCGGGAACACATCCGCTCAGTTGATTCCCATACAGGTACAGTTCTCCCAGGTTGGAGAGATTGCCAAGCTCCGGGGGTATCTCGCCGCTCAGGTCGTTGAAGGAGAGGTCCAGGTCTTCCAGGCTGGCGAGGTCGCTCAATTCAGGCGGTATCTCCCCGCTCAACTCGTTGAAGGAGAGGTTCAGCCTTTGCAGGTTGGCGAGGTTGCCCAACTCCGGAGGTATCTCCCCGCTCAACTCGTTGCTGGAGAGGCCCAGGTATACCAAGTTAGCAAGGTCGCCCAGCCAGGCCGGTATCTCCCCGCTCAGGCGGTTGTCGCCGAGGCTCAGCCTTTGCAGGTTGGTGAGGTTGCCCAGTTCAGGCGGTATCTCCCCTCTCAGGTAGTTGTTGGTGAGGCTCAGCCCTTGCAGGTTAGAGAGATTGCCAAGCTCCGCCGGTATCTCGCCGCCCAGTCCGCTCCAGTCGAGGTCCAGCACTTCCAAGTTGGCGAGGTTGCCCAACTCCTGGGGTATCACACTCAGCGTGTTGTAACTGAGGTTCAGCCCCTCCAGGCTGGCGAGGTTGCCGAGCTCCGGCGGTATCTCCCCGCTCAGGTCGTTGAAGGAGAGGTTCAGCCTTTGCAGGTTGGCGAGGTTGCCCAACTCCGGAGGTATCTCCCCGCTCAACTGGTTGTCGCTAAGGTCCAGCTCTGTCAGGCTGGCGAGTTTGCCCAGTTCCGGGGGTATCTCCCCGCTCAACTGGGTGAAGGAGAGGTCCAGTTCTGTCAGGTTGGCGAGTTTGCCCAGTTCCGGGGGTATCTCCCCGCTCAACTGGGTGAAGGAGAGGTCCAGTTCTGTCAGGTTGGCGAGGTCGCCCAACTCCGGCGGTATCTCCCCGCTCAGTTCGTTGGAGAAGAGGACCAGCGCGACAACGCGGCCACCGGAGTTGGTTGTGACGCCAAACCACTCGCTCAAGGGCGTGTCGGTCAGCCAGTTGCCGTTTGACCTCCAACCGGGCCCGTCCGTGGCATTGTAGAGGGCGATCAGCGCCTCCCGGTCAGTGGCCGCCGAGGTCTGATCCGCGGGAATGGGCGTGGCTGCTGGCGTGGATGCGGGAACAGATGTTGCTGCGGCCCCAGGTGTAGGCGTGGCCCCGGACGTGGGCGTGGGATTGCCAGCCTCGCGGCTGCTTGCGGTGGGCACATCCCCGCCGGAATCTCCGCCGCCCCCGGTATCATCGGAGCCGCAGGCGGCCAGCAGAAGCATAAGGGCCAGGGCCGCTGCAAGAATCCCGGGCAGTAGGGTCAGTCGCATGACAATGCTCTCCGTTCTCATTTCGCCATCTCCTTCCATTTGGGACTCAGATTGCTCAGCAATCCGGTAGGCGGAGCCTATCGAGGTCGTTTTCCGGCACCTCCAGCAGTCCGGCGGGTACGCACCCGCTCAACTGGTTGCCGTGGAGTCGTAGCCATTCCAGGTTGGCGAGGTTGCCCAGTTCCGGAGGTATCTCCCCGCTCAGTTGGTTGTTGTTGAGGGACAGAGCTTTCAGAGTGGCGAGGTTGCCCAACTGTGGCGGTATCTCCCCATTCAACCGGTTGCTGTCGAGGCTCAGCCCTATCAGGTTGGCGAGGTTGCCCAGTTCCGGAGGTATCTCCCCGCTCAGTTGGTTGTTGTTGAGGGACAGAGCTTTCAGAGTGGCGAGGTTGCCCAACTGTGGCGGTATCTCCCCATTCAACCGGTTGCTGTCGAGGCCCAGCCCTATCAGGCTGGCGAGGTTGCCCAGTTCCGCCGGTATCTCCCCGCTCAACTGGTTGTAGGAGAGGCCCAGCCCTGTCAGGCTGGCGAGGTTGCCCAGTTCCGGGGGTATCTTCCCGCTCAGGTCGTTGGAGGAGAGGACCAGCGCGACAACGCGGCCACCGGAGTTGGTTGTGACACCAGACCACTCGCTCAAGGGCGCGTCGCTCAACCAGTTATCGTTGTCATCCCAACTGGGCCCGTCCGTGGCCTCGTAGAGGGCGACCAGCGCTTCCCGGTCGGTGGCCGCCGAGGTATGCTCTGCGGGAATGGGCGTGGCTGCCGGCGTGGACGCGGGAACAGATGTTGCTGCGGCCCCAGGTGTAGGCGTGGCCCCGGACGTGGGCGTGGGATTGCCAGCCGCGAGGCTGGTTGCGGTGGGCGCATCCCCTCTGCCGGAGGTTCCGCCGTCCCCGGGGTCATCGCCGCCGCAGGCGGCCAGCAGAAGCGTGAGGGACAGGGCCGCGGCAAGAACCCCGGGCAGTAGGTTCAGTCGCATGGCAATGCTCTCCGTTCTCATTTCTCCGTCTCCTTCCATTTGCGGCTCATGTCTCTCAGCAATCCGGCAGGCCGAGTAGGTTCAGGTCATTGGTCTCCACGTCCCGCAGTCCGGCAGGTACGCACCCGCTCAACCGGTTCTCGGAGAGGTACAGCTCTTGCAAGTTGGCAAGGTTGCCCAACTCCGGTGGTATCTCACCGCTCAGTTGGTTCTCGGAGAGATACAGCCTCTCCAGGCTGGAGAGGTCGCCCAGCCAGGCCGGTATCTCGCCGCTCAGTTGGTTCCTGTACAGGTACAGCTGTTTCAGGCTGGAGAGGCTGCCGAACTCCGCCGGTATCTCCCCGCTGAGTTGGGTCTCGAACAGGTACAGATACTCCAGGCTGGAGAGATTGCCAAGCTCCGCCGGTATCTCGCCGCTCAGTCGGTTCTCGTACAGGAACAACGAGACAACGCGGCCTCTGGCGTTGATTGTGACACCAGACCACTCGCTCAAGGGCGCGTCGCTCAGCCAGTTGTCGTCGTCACCCCAACCGAACCTATCTGTGGCTTCGTAGAGGGCGACCAGCGCCTCCCGGTCGGTGGCCGCCGTGGTGTGATCCACTGGAGTGGCAGCGGCCCTAGGTGTAGGCGTGGCCCCGGACGTGGGCGTGGGATTGCCAGCCTCGCGGCTGGTTAAGGTGGGCACATCCCCACCGCCGGGGTCTCCGCCGTCCCCGGGGTCATCGGAGCCGCAGGCGGCCAGCAGAAGCGTGAGGGCCAGGGCCGCGGCAAGAATCCCGGGCAGTAGGGTCAGTCGCATGACAATGCTCTCCGTTCTCATTTCGCCATCTCCTTCCATTTGGGACTCAGATTGCTCAGCAATCCGGCAGGCCGAGCTTGTCCAGGTCATTTAACCGCATATCCCTTAACCCGGCGGGTATGCACCCGTTCAACTGGTTGCCGCCGAGGTACAGCGATTCCAGGTTGGCGAGGTTGCCGAGTTCCACCGGTATCTCCCCGCTCAACTGGTTGCCGCCGAGGGACAGACGTTCCAGATTTTCGAGGTTGCCGAGCTCTGCCGGTATCTCCCCGCTCAACTGGTTGCTGGAGAGTTCCAGCCTCGTCAGGTTGGCGAGGTTGCCCAAATCCGGGGGTATCTCGCCGCTCAGTTGGGTCCCTGACAGCCACAGCTCTACCAGGTTGGCGAGGTTGCCCAGTTCCGGCGGTATCTCCCCGCTCAACTGGTTGAGAGAGAGGCTCAGCTTCGTCAGGTTGGCGAGGTTGCCCAACCCCGCCGGTATCTCCCCGCTCAACTCGTTGTAGGAGAGGCCCAGCACTTCCAAGTTTGCGAGGTTGCCCAGTTCCGCCGGTATCTCCCCGCTCAACTGGTTTCCTCTGAGATCCAGCACTTCCAAGTTTGCGAGGTTGCCCAGTTCCAACGGTATCTCTCCGCTCAACGGGTTGTTGCTAAGGTCCAGCTCTGTCAGGCTGGCGAGTTTGCCCAGTTCCGGGGGTATCTCCCCGCTCAACTGGTTGGAAGAGAGGTCCAGCCATTCCAAGTTGGAGAGGTTGCCAAGCTCCTCTGGTATCTCGCCACTCAGTTGGTTCTCGGTCAGCAAAAGACGGACAACGCGGCCACCGGCGTTGGTTCTGACGCCATACCACTCGCTCAAGGGCGCATCGCTCAGCCAGTTATCGTCGTCATCCCAGTTGGGCCCATCCGTGGCATTGTAGAGGGCGATCAGCGCCTCCCGGTCGGTGGCCGCCGAGGTCTGATCCGCGGGAATGGGCGTGGCTGCCGGTGTGGACGCGGGAACCGATGTTGCCGCGGACGTGGACGTGGGCGTGGGATTGCCAGCCTCGCGGCTGGTTGCGGTGGGCACATCCCCGCCGCCGGGGTCTCCGACGCCCCCGGGCTCATCGCCGCAGGCGGCCAGCAGAAGCATGAGGGCCAGGGCCGCGGCAAGAATTACGGGCAGTAGGGTCAGTCGCATGACAATGCTCTCCGTTCTCATTTTGTTGCCTCCTTCCATTTACGGCTCATGTCTCTCAGCAATCCGGCAGGCCGAGTAGGTTCAGGTCATTGGTCTCCACGTCCCGCAGTCCGGCAGGTACGCACCCGCTCAACCGGTTGCCGGCGAGGAATAGGGTGTCCAAGTCCGAGAGGTTACCCAGTTCCGCCGGTATCTCACCGCTCAACTGGTTCTCGGAGAGGTACAGCACTTGCAAGTTGGCAAGGTTGCCAAGCCAAGGCGGTATCTCACCGCTCAACTTGTTGTCGCCGAGGTCCAGCGCTCCCAGGCTGGCGAGACTACCCAACTCCGGCGGAATCTCCCCGCTCAGCCGGTTAGCGTCAAGGGTCAGCACTTCCAGATTGGCCAGATTGCCCAGTTCCGCCGGTATCTCACTGCTCAACCGGTTGTCGCCGAGGCCCAGCCATACCAAGTTGGACAGGTCGCCCAACTCCGGGGGTATCTCCCCGCTCAAAGAGTTGTTGCTGAGGCGCAGCCCTTTCAAGTTGGCGAGGTTACCCAGTTCCGGCGGAATCTCCCCGCTCAACTGGTTGCCGGAGAGGTACAGCCATTCCAGGTTGACCAAGTTGTCCAGTTCCGCCGGTATCTCCCCGCTCAACTGGTTGGAGTAGAGGGACAGCGATTCCAGGTTGGCGAGGTTGCCCAGTTCCGCCGGTATCTCCCCGCTCAACTGGTTCCTGTCGAGGGACAGCGATTCCAGGCTGGCGAGGTTACCCAGCTCCGCCGGTATCTCCCCGCTCAACTGGTTGCCGCCGAGGTACAGCGATTCCAGGCTGGCGAGGTTACCCAGTTCTGCCGGTATCTCCCCGCTCAACTGGTTGTCGGAACCACGTAAAATCGTGCCGAGGTACAACTTTCTCAAGTTGGTCAAGTTGCCCAGTTCCGCCGGTATCTCCCCGCTCAACTCGTTGTTGGTGAGGTCCAGTCCGGTGACCCTACCCTCGGCGTCGGTCTCCACGCCGAGCCACGTTCTGATTTGCCTGTCGCTGAGCCAGTTGGTATTGTAGGTCCAACTGGTGCCGTCGGTGGAGTTATAGAATGCGATGAGGGCATCACGGTCGGGGGAAGTCGCCACTCCACAGAACCATAGGCCAGAAAGATCCAGGTCATTGTTCAGCACGTCCCGCAGTCCGGTGGGAATACACCCACTCAACTGGTTGCCGCCGAGGGACAGCCCTCCCAAATTGGTCAGGTTGCCCAGTTCCGGCGGAATCTCACCGCTCAACTGATTGTCGGAGAGGCCCAGGGACTCCAGATTGGTCAGGTTACCCAGTTCCGGCGGAATCTCGCCGCTCAACTGGTTGCCGCCGAGGTACAGCACTTCCAGGTTGGCGAGGTTGCCCAACCCCGGCGGAATCCCCCCGCTCAACTGGTTATCGGAGAGAAACAGCACTTCTAGCTTAACAAGGTTACCCAGTTCCGACGGTATCTCTCCACTCAACGGGTTATCGGAGAGAAGCAGCACTTCTAGGTTAACAAGGTTACCCAGTTCCGGCGGAATCTCCCCGCTCAACCGGTTGCCGGAGAGGTACAGTCCGGTGACTCTACCCTCGGCGTCGGTCTCCACGCCGAGCCACTCTCCAATTGGCCTATCGCTCAGCCAGTTGGCACTGTCCGTCCAGTTGTCGCCGTCCGCAGCGTTGTAGAGGGCTACCAGGGCGGCGTGGTCGTCAGCCGCGCTCTGCTCCGGCTCCGTCGTGTCCTGCTTTTCCCCAAACACATCTCCAAGGAATTCGCACCCGGAACCCTTCAGGAGCGCCAGAGTCTCCTCGGAGAGCCCTGCTACGGCCTCCCGCAGGGCCAGGTTTGCCGTGATGGAGTCCGGGCCAAATAGTTGGCCGATCTTCTCGCTGGTGAAATCTTCGATCAGCCGCTCCTTCTCCTCCTCGGTCTTGGTCTCATCGAATGCGATATCGAGACTCGTCCCAAGTATCTCGACAAGAACGAGGCTGACCTCCGCTACGAACGAGTCGTCGCCTGGGCGTGTCCTGGCATGGTCGCGGATGGCTTCGTTAACTTGCAGGTTGGCATCGTGGTAGGCCTGAAGCTCCCGGGGCGGACTCAACTGACGATACGCTTCCACGAAGATGTCCATAGAGTCCGCGAACTCTCCCCAGGTGAGGTCTTCGGCCTCGGCGTTAGGGTCGCCGGAGAGGGCGTCCGATACTGAGACCTCCATCGCATCGCATGCCTGCGCATAGGCGGCGACCCTCTCCGCCAGTGGCGCGGCGGGGGTGGGAGTAGCTGTAGGTTCGGGCGTAGCCGTGGGTGTCGGAGTGGTCGTAGCCGTCGGCATTGGCGTGGCTGTGGGGACCGACTTGGCCGTGGCCGTTGGCGTGGGCTGCGGAGTGGACGCCGGCGTTGCTGTTGCCGGAGCATGAGTTGGCGCGGGTGTTGGTTCTGGTTCGTCGCCGCCGCAGGCGGCCAGCAGAAGCGTGAGGGCCAGGGCCGCGGCAAGAACCCCGGGCAGTATGTTCAGTCGCATGACAATGCTCTCCGTTCTCATTTTGTTGTCTCCTTCCATTTGGGACTCAGATTGCTCAGCAATACGGCAGGGATGCACCTGCTCGACCGGTTCCGTCAAGGGTCAGACTTTCAGGGTGGGCAGTCTGCCCAACTCGGCTCACGGCATGGATTGAGGGTTGTGTATCTGGGCAAACGCCCAGCTTGCTTGTTGCCGGGCGACAAACTTCCGCCCTCGGCAACAGCCGAAGAGGAATCGTACAACCAACTACCGTATAATGTCCGTGTAGTGTGAATGCGACGCAGGCCGAGGGCACGCGGCCCGCACCCAGGAGGGGCGCATGAAGCAGTCCGACGAGCTGACGCGAGAGAACGAGGCGCTGCGGGGCCGCCTGTCGCGGCTGAGCGAGGCGGGACGGCGCATCAACGAGAGCCCGGAGATGGACGAGGTGAGAAAGGGCCATTCTCACACCCTGAACCATACCGGCTGAAAGACCCGGACATCGACTACGGCGAACGCCGGGTGTCCGTGGCCGGGAGTCCACCAGAGTAGATAAAAGCAAGAGCTTTCACAAGGGAATTATGGGAATTATATACTTGTGCACATTGACTATCTCCAGAAGGCTTCCCAATCTTCGATGGGGATACCGGAGTCGCTTAGAACCTGCGTCGGGATTTCGATAGTGACGTGCTGGTTGTACTCGTATCCTCTGACCTGCCGCCAGAGAAGGAAGGCCAAGACTTTGAGATGTTCATTACTCAGCCGCATAGTCACAAGGTTTTTGGGCGGTGGCGGATTGAGTGACGGAGCATGTGGGTCGTCCAGCGAGAAGGTTAAACATGATCCAAAGGCTGTTACCGTGACGGTGGAGCCGTCTGCAAATACGTCTACTGGTTCTGACATTCTGTCCTCCTATAATCCCTGGTCACAGACTGCGGCGAACATCCCAACTATCATCAGCAATATGCCGAACACGACGAGGTAGCCACATCCCTTGAGATGCGTCATACAACCTTGTCCTGGTTTCGTCGCTCCGCACTGGGGGCAGAAGGCGGCGTCCATGTCCACCAGGTGTCCGCACGTCTTGCATGGTTCTAATGGCATGGCGCCCTCCTGTCACTTGCCTGCCCTTTTGTCATACCACCTCGGAGAGACGCTTAACCTAGAGTGTACACAAGTATATAATCCCCAATTTTAGGGGGTTATTCCCCCAACAGAATACGGAGTATCTCCGTATGCCCCCTCCAAGTGGCTTCGCTTAGGGCTGTATCTCCATCCGGCCCAGGTTTGTTTGGGTCTGCCCCGGCATCTACCAGCAACTCAACGACCCTAGTGTGTCCTCTCCATGTAGCTTCAATCAAAACTGGCTGCCCATTAGCATCAAGCGCGTTAGGGTCTGCGCCAGCATCGAGTAGAAGCCCTACAATCGCAACATGGTTCCTCCAAACCGCCTCATGGAGTACAGGGTTGTCGTTTGAGTTACGACCGTTCACATCCGCACCGGAAGCTATCAGAAGTCGAACCGTACTGACCTTCCCTCTCCAGACCGCCTCATTAAGAGCCTCAGCGCCATGTCCATCTGAGGCTTCTATAACTGTGGTTGGTTCGGGAGTGATGTCGTCTTTGTCAACTGTAGTTGGTTCGGGGGTGATTTCCTCTTCGTCCGTGGGTATCTCTGTCGGTGAAAGTGTAGTTGTGGATGTCGGGGTAGCTGTAATTACCACCTCTATCCTCTCAGACGGCGGGCTCGCACAACTAATGGCTATAACGGCCAGCAGTGTGATAACGATTCGTATCAACATTATTGCTACCCTCCAAAAAGGTTACGGCACTTTTAGAGTTTTTCCTGAAATTCAGCCGCCGTGATGTCGCGTAATCTCGTATATAACCCCCCTTGGAAACTACGCGGGTGGGAGAATCGGGGGGGGGGGGGGCTAATGCGCCGTTACCGGCGCGGGAAACGGCGGAACTCTTGAACGCGGCAACGGACGCCGGCGTCGGAGTCCTCACTGCGGCCAGTCCGGGGTGGGACCGTTCAAGAGCCAAATTACTCCCTCCCGCTTATGGGCAAGAAAACTCACCCTCTAGCATACCCCACAGGCTATTTCCGTTCGTTCACCATTTGGCAAAGTTTCGGTAACTTATTGTTACCATCCGTCAAATGAGGGATAATTGGCCCGGAATACGCCGATTTCTACCGAGGTGATGAGTTGGACAGACCGGACGAGCGAGACCTACGGATACGGGAGCTGGAGGAGCGCCTCTCCCGGCTGAGCGAGGCCGGTCTTCGCATCACCGAAGACCTGGATTTCAACACCGTGCTGCAGGGGGTGCTCGACTCCGCGCGCTCCCTCACCGGGGCCCGTTACGGCGTCATCGCCCTGCACGGCGACGATGGGACGTCCCAGGACTTCCTCTCCTCCGGGATGACCCCTGACGAGACGGACAGGCTGTGGGCGAGCCCAGGCTGGTCGAGCCACTTCGCATACCTGAGCGCGGTCCCGGGGACCCTGCGCATCCCCGACCTGCTCGGCCACATCAGGTCGCTGGGCCTTCCGGAGCTGGTTCCCCCGGTGGCGGTGAGCGAGAACGTGTCCTTCATGGCGACCCCGGTCCTGCACCGGGGAGAGCGTGTCGGCAGCATCTTCCTCGCCGAGAAGGAGCACGGCCGGGAGTTCACGCGGGAGGACGAGGAGACGCTGGCGCTCTTCGCCTCCCAGGCGGCGATGGCCATCGCCAACGCCCGCAGGCACCGGGAGGAGCAGCGCGCCAGGGCCGACCTGGAGACGCTGGTCGACACCTCCCCGGTGGGCGTTGTGGTATTCGATTCCGCGACGGGAGACCCCAAGTCCTTCAACCGCGAGGCCATGAGGATCGTCGACAGCCTGCGCAACCCCGGCCAGTCGCCCCGGGACCTTCTCGCCGTGGTGAGCTTCAGGCGGGCCGACGGGAGGGAGGTCTCGCTGCGGGAGTTCCCCATGGCGCAGGCCCTCAGCGCGGGGGAGACGGTGCGGGCCGAGGAGGTGGTCATCAGCGTTCCGGATGGACGCAGCGTAACCACCCTGATCAATGCTACCCCTATCCGCTCGGAGGAAGGGGGCGTCGAGTCGATGGTCGTTACCCTCCAGGACATGGCCGACGTCGAGGAGCTGGAGCGGATGCGGGCCGAGTTCCTGGCGATGGTCAGCCACGAGCTGAGAACTCCCCTGACCTCCATCATGGGATCGGCCACCGCGATCATGGACTCCGGGACAGACCTCGACCCCGCCGTGGTGCGCCAGTTCGTCCGCATCATCGGGGACCAGGCCAAGGACATGAACGCCTTGGTAGCCGACCTGCTGGACGTTGCCCGCATCGAGACGGGCACGCTGCCGGTCAGCCCCGAACCGGCGGACGCGGCCGTGCTCGTGGACCGGGCGAGGAACGCCTTCAGGAGCGCGGGAGGCAGGAACAACCTGGCCATCGACGTCGAGCCGGACCTGCCCCTGGTCATGGCGGACAGGCGGCGCATCGCGCAGGTGCTGGGCAACCTGCTGTCCAACGCCGCACGGCACTCCCCGGAGTCGTCGTCCATCAGGGTGAGCGCCGAGAGAGGGGACGTGCACGTCTCGGTCTCCGTGGCCGACGAGGGACGTGGCATACCGGCAGACAGCTTCCCCCACCTGTTCCGCAAGTTCGCCAGGACGCAGTCCGAGGAGCAGGGCGGCGATACGGGGCTGGGCCTCGCCATCTGCAAGGGCATCGTGGAGGCGCACGGTGGCCGCATCTGGGCCGAGAGCGACGGGCCTGGCCTGGGCGCCCGCTTCACCTTCACCCTGCCGACGGTGGAGGAAGCCGGGAAGGGCGCGGGGACTTCGCTCCGGCCCGTCTCGGCCAGGTCCCGGGGGCGCGGACACGGGGACTCGGAGGATCGGGTACGCATCCTGGCGGTGGACGACGACCCCAACGATCTCCGCTACGTTCGCGACACCCTCGCCAAGTCGGGCTACGAGCCGGTGGTGACCGGAGACCCGGAGGAGGCTGTCCGTCTTATGGGGGAAGCCAGGCCCGAGTTGGTGCTGCTGGACCTGATGCTTCCGGGGACCGACGGGATAGAGTTGATGGGTGACATCCTTGAGGTCGCCGACGTCCCGGTAATCTTCCTGTCCGTCTATGGGCGGGAGGAGGTCGTCACCAGGGCCTTCGAGATGGGGGCCGTCGACTACGTGGTCAAGCCGTTCTCTTCCACGGAGCTCTCCGCGAGGATCAAGGCGGCCCTGCGCAGGCGGGTGACCGTCGAGCCTTCGGAGTCCTACGTGCTGGGTGACCTGACCATCGACTACGCCCAGCGCAGGGTGACCCTTGCCGGCCGCCGGGTGCGGTTGACCCCGACGGAGTACGGGATGCTGGCTGAGCTGTCGGCCCACGCCGGACGGGTGCTGACCCACGAGCGCCTGCTGGAACGGGTCTGGAGGGAGAGGGGCGACGGCAGCGTGCGGCCCGTGCACACCATGGTCAGCAAGCTCCGCCGCAAGCTGGGCGACGACGCCGGCGACCCCACCTACATCTTCACCGAACCCCGCGTCGGCTTCCGCATGCCGAAGGGGGATGAGACGGGAGAGGTTGACTTGTAGAGCCTGGAAGGATAGAGCGATATGTCGATCCGGGGTTTCAGAGCCTTTGGCACATTGCTTGCGAATCAGTCGACGGGCTGGCAGGGGGCACACCGTATGAGGGCAATCACGCTCGCAGCGTTCTCTATCCTGCTGGTGGCGTGCACCGGCTTGCCGCCCATTCCCGCGCTTGGCCCCAGCCAGACACCGGCAATCAAGCCGACCGCTACACTGTCTGCCACGTTAATGCCCTCGGCAACGGCTACCTCGACTTTTACCCCCGCGCCGACACGGGCAATCACGCCAACCGCCACGCTGTCTGCCATGCCAACGCCCGCGCCGTCCCATACGCCAACCGCTACGCTGTCTCCCACGCCAACCCCTACGGCAACGGCTATCCCGACCTCCACCCCCGCGCCATCCCCCACACCGGCGCCGCCGACCGAGGCAGACGCCTATGCCGCGTTGTCGCAGCTGCTCCCCTGGTACGACACGCCCTCTTACCCCGGGGCTCTTATCCCCATCGTTGAAGTGTGGCTGCGCGATGCTGCGTTCGGTCGGGACCTGGCGCAGGCCAATTGGATTGCGGACGGCATCAAGCGCCTGGAGAACGATGCCATCTACGGGCTTGGCCTGCTGTACGACTACGACCCCGAACTGGCGCGTAGGATGCTTGCCCACTCCGCCGAAGAACCCGCGCGGGACCGCAACTCCATGTTCCTGGGCGCGCTGTGGTCATTGATGACCTACGACCCCGACAAGTTCGAGTTGCTCATAGCCCAGCCCTGGTTCACGGATGGGCTGGACGGGGAGGAACGCGCCTTCATAGTCGCGATTGACAAGATCACCGGCGTCGATTGGCTCTACGCCGACCTGCTCACCTCGCCGCGCATAACGCGCTCGAAGACTGTCACGTTGCCGTTGGCGGGGGAAGTCACGGTCTGGACGTTCTTCAACAGATCGCCGGACGGCGACTTGCTGGCGGCAGCCGAACGCGGTGTGCGCGGCGCAGAGGCGCTGATGGGCGCGCCGTTCCCTTCGACCGACGTCATCATTCTGTCGCTGACGCTTGACGATTGCGATGACCTCTGCGGCGGAGCCAACTTCGTGGACTCGTTTGTCCTGGTTGCCGAGGCGGGACTGCCGTTCGGGGACTCAACGCTTTATCACGAAATCTCTCACTTCTACCTGACGGCGGAGTTCGGCCCGTTCTGGCTGTACGAAGGCGGCGCCAGCTTCGCCGCGTCGTACACCGCCGCCCTGCCGGACGCCGAGCTGGCGCCGGACCCGCTTGACTTGCAGTTCTGCCAGGAAAACGGCGTGCCCAATCTGCACACGCTCTACGACTACAGCCACCCCGATCCCGTCGCTCAGGAGACGTGCGGATACATCCTGGGCGAATACTTCCTGACGGTGCTCTACAACATCATGGGCGAGCCCGCCTTCTCGGCGGCTCTGAGCGAGCTACACGCGCTGTATCTGGCGTATGAGTATTATCCGTCGGAGGAACGCGTCTATCAGGCATTCCTGCGGCAAGCGCCGCCGGAGCGTACGACGGCGTTCAACGACGCCTATCGCCAATATCACGGCGGCCCGTTCGTTCCACAGTAAGAGCGCCAAACGCCCGTTGACCTTTACATCAGGGAGAAGAGATGCCTATACATGAGAAGACGCTATCGAAGTGGAGCCATCACCAGGCCGGGACTGCCTTCAAGCAGGCGCACGTGCCCATACACGAGGCGCTGGAAGCCCACAAGAGCCTGTCGCAGTTCACGTACGAGGTCTTCCTCCAGGGATCCTACAAGAACGACACGAACCTCGGCGGGGACAGCGACGTCGACGTGGTGGTACGGTTGAATCAGAGACTCAGGCCGCGGGTGGCCGAACTCTCCGGCCAGCAGCTACAAGAAGACGCTTCTCACAAGGGATCATACCAACGATGGAAGTCATTCCGGGACGAGGCACTGAAGGCAATGCGGGCCAAGTTCGGGAAGGCCGCGAAGAGCGGCCGCAAGACTCTGAAGGTGCCGAAGGGCAAGATACCGGCGGACGCCGACCTAGTGGTCACGCTGCGCTACAGGGAGGGCATAGCGTTCTATCTCTCCGATGAGATGCGGTGGGTCTTCAGCTTCCCGTAGCAGCACCATGACCGGGGGTTGAAGAAGGAAGAGGCCACGAACATGCGGTTCAAGAGGACGATCCGCATGTTCAAAGCGGCCCGGAACCAGCTCGTCGAGAAGAAGGTGATCACCAAAGACGACGTCCCCTCCTACTTCATCGAGTGCCTGCTCTACAACGTCCCCGACAGCCTGTTCGCGCCGAAGCTGGTGCCAACCTATACGGATATCCTCGACTGGCTGAAGACCGCGAAGCTCAACGACTTTCAGTGCCAGAACGGACAGGTGGCGCTGTTCGGGCCAGGGCAGGAGCAGTGGACCGTCAAGAAGGCGCGGGCGTTCGTCAGGGTGCTGCAACAACTGTGGGACACGTGGAGTCGAATAATGATTAGAGCGCCCCGACCTCGCAGTCCTCCATACGTGACCTCAATTGCTCCATCGAGTCGGTACTCATAATAGCCTCTTCACCCTCCCGCGGCTGCCGTCATAGGTTTTGGCGAAAACCCGCAACCGATCCCGCTCCATGGATCCACTTGTTTCCGAACTTGGTAGTGATGAGTTTGCCCTCCCCAATCAGGCGCTTCACCGTCTCGGGGTGAACATCCGGAATCTTGGAGGCCTCGATGACGTCGATATAATTCTCAAACATGGGTCAGGCCTGCTATGATTGTTGTACTACCACAGAATCATGTCACAAGGTGCGGGAAGAGGAGTTCGTCCCTCAACTCCACCTTGGGCGGACGGACGGATGGACATGGCCCGACCCAAATCATTCGGAACGGATTGGAATCCCCAGCCACATCTCAAAAACGGTGCCATCTACCGTCGCCTCAGTTCCACCAACGTATACGGTAGATAGAACCGTCTTCGACTTTGGCTAGGAGGACTGTAACCCCGGCAAGCAGCAGGTCGGCCTTCAGTAGGAGTCCTAACGTGTGAGAGACGAGTCTTTCGTGAACCGGGCTCGGGGTCGGTTGCAGAGGTCTTATGCACTGCTTAGAATGTAATTGACTCACTGACCGTCTTTCCAACTGGAGCGGATGCGCAGACATCATCACCTACTTCGCCAAGGACGTGGCCCGCTGGCTGCAGAGGGAGGAATAATGGCGACCCTCAGAATACTCTCATGGAACGTGAACGGCATTCGCGCCGCCCTCAAAAAGGGCTTTCTGGAGTGGATGGCAGAGGTGGACCCGGGAGTGCTATGCATCCAGGAGACCAAGGCCCACCCCGACCAGCTACCGGCCTCGCTGAAGGAGGTTGAGGGGTACCGGGCATACTTCGCCTCGGCGGAGCGCAAGGGCTACAGCGGCGTGGCCATCTACACAAAGCGGGAGCCGGCGTCGGTGACGGTGGGATTCGGCGTCGACGAATTCGACAGCGAGGGGCGGACTCTCGTCGCCGACTACGGGGACTTCCTGCTGTACTCGGTGTATTTCCCGAACGGCAAGAGCTCTGAGGAGCGGCTGGACTACAAGATGCGCTTCTATGACGCCTTCCTGGAGCACATCGATGGGCAGACAGCATCGGGGCGCAACGTGGTCATCTGCGGCGACGTGAACACGGCGCACAGGGCCATCGACCTGGCGCGGCCCAAGGAGAATGAGAAGGTGTCCGGTTTCCTGGAGATCGAGCGGGAGTGGATCGACAAGCTGCTGGCCCACGGGCACCTGGACACCTTCCGCATGTTCAACAATGAGCCGGGCAACTACACATACTGGGACATGATCACCCGCGCCCGGGACCGCAACGTGGGTTGGCGCATCGACTACTTCTATGTGAGCAGCGCGCTGGCGGACAAGGTGACGGGCGCCTTCATCCTGCCGGAGGTCATGGGGAGCGACCACTGCCCGGTGGGCGTAGACATTGAGGTGAGCGGCTAGAGATGGACATAACAGTGCCCGTTGACTTCCGGCAACAGGCCGCCTCCTCGGTGATGCAGGTGATGGTGTATTCCATCAGTCAACTAGACCCAACTCAAATCCAAACCTCTCACCGAAAGGTTCGCATCACAGTACCGCTAGGCCCACCACTTCTCCTTGCCCTCAATCCCGCCAAACCAGGAAACCTGCACCAAGGTCCGTTAGGCGACGTGTACAGTCCGCATGCCTGATAATGCTTGGCGGAAAGGCATACGAGGCAGGCCGTCTCCAACACCGCAGTTCGCCTCGTCCACCCTTTGGCGGTGTACGGAGGAGGTATCTTCAAGGCAGAATCTGGTGTTGACAACCCCTGCCCAGAGATGATATCTTATCTCACTCTGTGAAAAGCGGCAGCCAAGTAGCAGAGACTCTACTGAGATAGCATATCAGTATGGACGCTCAGACTGCATACCCGAACATCATGTCAATTCTGGAGGACCAGGGCTATAGGGTCACGTATTCCAGGAAAGAGATAGCCAACCTCCTGGAACAGAAACGTGAGGGCTTCACTATCGAGGCGCTTTGCGATGAGCTGCCGTTGGTCAGCCGGGCAACGGTATATCGCACCATCAAGATCCTTCTTGAGGCCGGGGCAGTCTGCAGGCTCGCTACGATGGACGGAGCCAACCTGTACAGCGTCTCCCGGGCCGGCCACCACCACCACCACTACGTTTGCGTGATATGCGGCGCAGTGGAGGAGTTCAGGGCAACTGCAGTCGAGCGGTTGATAAGGTCCATCGGCGTCGATCTTCCGGGAGAGGTCATCGGCCACCGCATTGAGTTGTACGTGGCCTGTGATGATTGTCCGGCAGGCAAGGAAGGATAGCGCGCCTTGTCCAAACCGACCGAAGTTCAGTGTCATGGCCCTCCATATGAGATACCATCGCAAGACCACCGGCGCCTTTTGAAGGCGCCTCGAATTGACATTGGCTAATTGACGAGTAGGAGAATTCAGAATGCAAATGATATTACATCGCAACTTCCATTTGGGCCGCTCGGCGCAGGCCCTGGCTTTGGGCCTTGTCCTGTTCGCCGTAACCTTTCTGGTTGCCTGCACGGATGACTCCCCGCAGGCAACCGAAAGGCCACAGCCCACTGCTACTTCTACAAGCGCCCCGGCTACCGTTGCGCCAACACCCGCAGCCACAACTCCCGCATCCGCAGACGCAACACCCACGGCCACAACTCCCGCCGTGGAGACCGCTACACCCTCACCCACAGCTCCGGCTATGGAGACTGCCACACCATCAAAGCCTCCAGTCCAGGTGGTGACAACCTCCAACATCGTAGCCGACTGGGCTGAAGTGATAGGTGGCGACAGGGTTGAGGTCTTCAGCCTGCATTCACCGGGCAGCGACCCGCACAATATCACGCCAGGGGCTCGCGACATTGCCAAGGTGGCCGACGCAGACGTTGTGCTTTCCATCGGTCTTGGACTTGAGGCCGATTGGCTGGAGGACCTCGTGCACAACGCCAGCGCAGATGAGTCCAGGGTAATTGCGCTTGGCGACGGTGTCGACCCCCTGGAGTTCTCCGGGGAAGACGCTCACATGGATCACGACGATGATCACATGGGTCACGACGATGACCACATGGATCACGACGATGACCACGGGGAGCTACTTGGGCGTCTGCTCATAGGTGACGGAGAGGAGGGGAATCTTTCCGTCATAGACCTGGAAACGGGAGACGTGGAGCAGGACCTCTTTGACCTGGGATCCCGGGCCGGCCGGATATACGCGACCCATAGTGGCCGCTACGCAATAGCCGTTTCTCAAGACGCCAACACGGCGCACATATTCGATGGCGGCATATACCTGGAGGCCCACGGCGATCATTTTGACCTTGTAGAGGCGGATGTTCGCAAGCTCCCCATCGACCTGAGCGGTGACCGCCCGGTCCACATGTACGTGGGCGGCGAGTGGGCTTCTGTGTATTACGATGGTTCCGGCGACTTTGTGCTGATCAATGAGCATGAGTTGGAGGAAGAGGGAGATTCCTACGTTCCGGTCAAGATGAACGCCGGAGCCACTCACGGCGCCGTGGTGCCGCTGGAAAACGACCTGTTCGCCGTGACTATTCAGCACCCGGACTATGCCCAGAACCCCGAAGAGTACCGGCTGCCCATCGGCGCCGAGATCTGGGACCTGGACGGCAACGTCCTCCATCGCGCCGAGGGCTGCCCCGACCTCCACGGCGATGCGGGCAACGGGCACATGGCCGTGTTCGGCTGCACCGGCGGGGCGCTGATGGTAGGGATGCACGACGACCACTACGAGGACGCGTTCATACCGGCCCCGGCCGGATCGCCTGACGACTTCCGGCTCACGTCCGTTTGGGGCTACCACGGCCTGGACCACTTCTTTGCGCTGGGCTCGGCGGTGGGACTGTACATAGTGGAACCGGAGGAAGGGGAGATGGATCTGCTCATCCCCGCTACAGAGAATCTCCGCCCAATCCAGGTCCATATTAGTCATGGAGGGGAGACTCTGCTGGTGGTCATGAGCAACGGAGAGCTTCGGATGTATGACGCCCACGACGGGGAGCTGAAGGCCACCAAGGACGGCTTCCTCACGACACCGGTGGAGACAGGGTCCTGGGCGCGTCCGCACCTGGCCACGGCGCCGGGCGCAATCTTCATCACTGATTCGGTGGGAGGCGAGGTGCTGCAACTGGACGAGCACGACCTGGAGGTGGTCGATCACTGGGACGTAGCAGGAAACCCCACCAAGATCGCTTTCGTTGGCATTCTGGGCGAGGCTGAAGGCCATGACGATCACGACGATGGTCATGACGATCATGGCGATCAGGACGCCCATGGCCATGAGGGGCACGACCACGGCCCTCTGGACCCTCACTTCTGGTTCGACCCGAACCGGGTGAAGCTCGCAGTCAACGAGATAGCAGCCAGGCTTTCGGACCTGGACCCTGATAGCGCAAGCTACTACTTCCAGAACGCAGCAAACTACGCGGCTCAGCTTGACGAGTTGCACTCCTGGATTCAAGAGCAGGTTGAGGTGATTCCGCAGGAGCGCAGGCTGCTGGTCACATCCCATGACACCTTTGCCTATTTTGCAGATATCTACGGCTTTGAGGTCATCGGCACCTTCATTCCTTCCCTGGCGCCTGACGTGGAGCCCTCTGCAGAGCACCTCGCGGAACTGGTTGAGGTGATCCGGGAGCACAACGCGCCGGCGGTATTCAGCGAAACTACGGTCAGCGGAAAGCTGCCGGAGGCCGTGGCAAGAGAGACCGGCGCAGTGCTTGCCCAGCTCTATGCGGACTCCCTGGGCGAAAAGGACACGCCAGCCGGCACGTACCTTGGTATGATGCGGGCAAACGTGGAGATCCTTGTTGAGGTGTTGGAGTGATCCCCAAACTCACGGAGTAATCGTGGACAGATACGGGCTCACCTCAAGATAGTCGGAGGGAGTCTGTGAAGAAACATGCGCAGGAAAGCAAATAGAAAGGAGAAGATATGGAAGAGTTGAAGGCCTATTCAGTAAAGCTGCGGAAGATGGTGACCATCAAGGACCCGCAGGTAGTAAAGCTGAAGAATGGACGGGAGGCTGTCCGCGGTGTCGCGGAGGAAGATCCGTCCAGCAACGTCATGAGACTCGTGAGCGCCGAACAGGCGGAGAAAATTCGACAGATGCTCGGCTGATCGGGGCCGCCTCCGGGGTGGTCCAGTCGTAGCGACAGCCGACGCTGTAGCAGGACGTGGGCATCAGATCCCACAGTCTGGGCCGGGCATTCTGCCCGGCCCAGACACATACGTAATTCGTCCCGCCTTTCGCCCCGGCCGGCTTGCCTTTTCAGGACGCGTGCGCGGGGACGCGTAACCAGACCTGTAGCGTGCCGGAGCGAGGGCCCCAGCGCTGAGCCGCAGCGCTAGTCCCGCCGATTGGGCCTCCACGATATTATCGCCTGTCGGCGCGGGGCCACGCCCCGGACGGTTATGCCAACAGGAGTTTCTTCGAGAAGTTCGTCCGCCGCGGCGCGCAGGCGTTCGTCCTGCGCGGTCCCTTCTTGAACGGCTAGCCTGCGCCTGAACTGCTCCACCGCCGCATCCCGGTCGGTGTCCACCACCACGGGCTCGGGCGTGATCATCTCCACGTCGGGGTAGATATCCATTGCCCACAGCAGCTCCATTACCCTGGCAAGCCCGGGCAGGGGCGTAGGGGCGAAGCCGTAAACCCTTTCGTAGAAAGGTCGGTCCATGGCTCCGGGTGTTTCACCCATCTCAAGAACCACCACGCGGTCCGTTGTGTACTGTTGCAGCTTCCCTATGAATGGCTCCGCTTCCTGGACGTGGTGGAGCACAAGGGAGCAGAGCACCATGTCCGCGACCGGCGCCTTCGCGTCTTCCCACGGCTCGTTGATGACGGTTATGTTGGTGATGCCGGCTTCCGCCGCTCGAGAGTTCAGCAGCTCAACTGAGTCCGATGAGCGCTCTACCACGGTCACCCTCTTGGCCCGCGTAGCCAGTGGCAAAGCGAAGCGCCCTGCGCCACCTCCGACGTCAAGGACCTCCGTACCCGAACCCAGGGCCGCGAAGAGCGCATTCAGCGCCTCGTCGTCGGTGCGGTAGGGGTCCATGGGCCTGTTCGCGTACCCAAAGCCGCCGGGACGGCCAGATCCCTGACCTTGGCCGTGTCCGCCGCCGCGCAGGGCGACCATGTCCCGGTCGTGGGCCTGCACCTGCTCTCGCCAGGCTTCGATGGCTGATTCCATAGTGAACCTCCCTCAATTCAATATATCGGTCTCACCAGGGGAAGTGGAGACGCATTTGCGATGTCCGCTCCCCTGCTCATTCACCCAAGCGTAACCACCCCCCGGACAGCGCCTAATGATATGATGTATCAATACAATACCGAGAAGGAGGCCAAACGTCAACCCGCCATCTTGATTGAGACAAGCGCTGCGCTCAATCTGCAGGGATACGACGTGGCTCCAATGTATCTGCTGCCCTTGGCGGGTTGTTCTATTCAATACGTTAGTGCGATGGAATGCTGTATTGAGACTGAGTACGGAAATGTTCTCAGTTCAGTATCACCATGCCCACCAAATACCCTCGGCTTCAGACCAGCCATAGTGCGGAGCCGACCCGGGGAGAAATCGTGCCGTTGTTGACGAATTGGAAGGGGCAGGCCTATGACCCACCCCTTGCCGTCGCCCCAGATCACTGGGGCCAGCCTCATCTACCTTGAACTCGGCTCTACGTTGAGGTCGCCACCCTTTGGCCGGACTCCGAGGCCACGGCGCCGTGGGATAGCCCCGCCGCGTTGCCGGCGCTATCGTGGATGCCTCCGCCGTTCAGCCTCAGGCGGTTGGCCCCGATGCCGATGCCGTCCGTATCCTCGTCTCCCTCCTGCACCGTGTAGTGGAAGACCAGCGAACTGCCGTAGACACCACCTCGGGGCGACTGAAACGTCGCCTGGCGAGCCACTCCGCCAACGTCGGTCTCCAGCTGCGGGTTTCCGCTAACCGTCACGCTCTCATCAAATGCGACTTCCATTGTGATGATTTCGCCTGCGGCGTAGGCCTCGCCGTTGGCGGGCTGAGACGTGATACGGACCGTCGAAACGGCCGGCGTCGACGTATCGACCTTGTGGCCCGGCTGATTGCCTGTGCCGCGATACCAGGGATTCCGCTCAACGTCCGTGCCCTTGGCCTTGATGGTTCCGCTCCCGCCAAAACCGTAGCTTTCGGTGCCCATGGTAATCCCGACGCCCTCATGAGACGTGTCGCCCGGCTGCACGGTGTAGCCGAACACTAGCGTGTCCGTCCCGGAGCCGCGGAGGTAGTTCGCCTGCCGCGTAATCTGAACCCAGTCGGGCTTGGTATACTCCAGGTAGATATCCATGTAGACTTCACCCTCCACCACCACGTCGGCATCGAATGTCATGGAAACCTCGATGATCTGGTTGGCGCGATAAGCGTCCCACCCATCGCCCGGCGATGAGGTTATCCGTGCGCTCTGCACGTAGGGCCGCCCATCCACCTTCTGTTTCCAGGCGCCGTCAAGCCCGGGGTGGCTGTAGTCAATCGGCACATCCGTCCCCTTGGCGTAGATATTGCCGCTGAAGCCGTAGGCGGGCTTGCGGTCGTCGTCCACAGCAGCAGCGCCGACGCTTATCCCGTCGGAGTCAAAGTCTTCCGGCTGCACCGTGTATCTGAAGACCAGGGACCGGCTCCCGGAGCCGCTGAGGTACGTCGCGCCTCTCCAGGCGCTGCCATCTCCATCTCCCAGGAACAAGGCCATAATTGGAGTTCCATCTACATCCACCTTCTGGTCAAGTTCTACCGTGATATTGATGCCCTCGCCGGCCCGATAGGCATACCCGTCAACAGGCCGTGAGCCAATTTCCACGTTGAGGATCTCAGGAGCGTCGTCATCCTCTATCGTGATCACGCAGTAATGCCACACGTAGTCTTCCCAGTAGCCGATGGCAAAGGTCTCGTCATGTTCGGGAATTGTGTCTTCCTTGGTAACGACTGGGACCGACAGCGTCCTGTCATCGTTCTCCACCTTGAAACCGTGGTACTCCTGGAAGTCGTTCGAGTCGGCAGTGTAGTACCGATGGTCCGTGAAGAAGAACGCCTTCTTGATCTTGTAGCCTGAGCGGCGCATCAGCATTTCATCGCTATTGCCCTCCGGGATAGGGTCCGGACAGACGAGGTACATACTGTTGTGGTCAGCGTAGGCCGGCCGCGGCGATACAAGCCCGACACCGGCTACTATCATCATCGCGATTGCCGCTACGGCGATCACGGAGGCCAGTCTGACCACCCATGATCCGGAAACAGCTATTCTGCTCTGCATGACACCTCCTTTTTGCTGTACAGCGCGGAACTTAGCCATTTGGCTCCTCGCTATACGATATCAGACATTGTGATTGCTGTAACACTTTAGATATGTGTATGCTATAGAGGCTATTCGTAATCCATCTACTATTATGTTACCACATTGCGCTCGCCAGTGGTGGATTGCCAGCTGTAGCTCCGCTCACTTCTTTCAGGTGGCCGCCGGGGAAGATCTCTACTCAGTGTTCCACGCCGCCACTTGCCAGTCCAAGCCGTCAGGTGGCACAATGATATCAAGGCCTGTCCATCTGCCGTAGTTGCGGGGTGGACAGGCGATATTTGTACGAGCGAAAGCCGATATAGCTCCCCGAACTCGCAGTGCAGATGACCGATGGAGCGGCAACCAGTAGACTAAGGAGATAGATGATCAAGAACCTCAAGCCGGTGGCAGCAGTTGTATTAGTCGCCCTGATGGTGGCCTTGTTGGTGGCATGCGAGTCTGACGCCTCACCCACGCCAACACCGCCGCCTGCCGACACCCCGGCGCCTACGGCCACCGCGACGCCTGAACCCGCGGCCACGGACACCCCAACGCCTGCTCCAACCGCCACGCCAATTCCGGCGGCTGCCACTGCCACGCCCACTCCTGCGCCCACACCAACGCCAACTCCGCAACCCACGGCGACGCCAACGCCTGAGCCGGTAGTCGAGGCGCCTCTGGACTTTGACCCCCTGGTGGTCCGCGGCACGCTGTCCAACGGCCTGAGCTACTACATCAGGCACAACGAGGAGCCCCAGGACCGGGCGCACATATCGCTGGTGGTCAGGGCGGGCTCAGTCCATGAGGAGGAGGAGCAGCGGGGGCTGGCGCACTACGTGGAGCACATGGCGTTCAATGGCACTGAGCGGTTTGCCAAGCAGGAGATTATCGACTATCTTGAGTCCCTCGGCAGCGCCTTTGGCCCGGACCTGAACGCCCGGACCGGCTTTGATGACACACTGTACTTCCTTGAGGTCCCGACCGATGACCCCGAGGTCACTGAGACCGCATTCCAGATTCTCAGCGACTGGGCCTACGCAATCTCCTTCGACCCGGACGAGGTTGAACTGGAGCGCGGCGTAGTGCTGGAGGAGTGGCGTCTGTCCCAGGGCTTCTATTCGCGCCTCCAGGACAATCTGCTTCAGCTGCTCTTCGGCGACTCGCTCTACGCCCACCGGAGCCCCATTGGCCTGACGGAGGTGATTGAGGCCGCGACGGCGGAGCATCTGAGGGAGTACTACGAGCGGTGGTACAGGCCTGACCTGATGGCCGTGGTGGCGGTGGGAGACTTTGACGTTGACGAGATGGAGGCCAAGGTGAAGCAGCACTTTGCGCCGCCGCCTGAGGGCGAGGCCAGCCAGGAGCGCGCCGCCGTCGCGCCCGCCACCAACAGGCCGAGCTTCGACTATGAGAGCCACGAGGAGCCGTGGATAGAGGTGTTCACGGACGCCGAGTCGCCCGGCAGCCAGTTCGTTCTGATAAGAAAGCTGGCCCCGGACAAGGGCCAGGACAAAGCGGCCTTCCGGCGCTTTGTTGTCGAAAGGCTGGCCGTAGAGATGCTGAACGCAAGGCTTTTTGAGCGGGCCCAGGCAGCAGATCCACCATACCTGTTGGCCAACTCCGTTCGTTCGCCGTACGTGGAGTCACTGGACATCGTACAGTTTGCGGCCTGGGTGAACCCGGGCGGCATTGAGCGCGGTCTGGAGGCTGTGCTGGAGGAGTTGCTGCGGATTAGACTCTACGGCTTCACTGAAGGTGAACTGGCCCGGGAAAAGAGCAACCTCTTGAGAGAGGCGGAGAGCCAGTACAAGCAGCGTGACCAGATACCGTCCGCGAGCCTGGCCGACAAGTACGCGAACCACTTCCTCGGCGGCACGCCGGCCCTGGGCGCAGAGGCCGAGTGGTCGCTGTACCAGGAGGCGCTGTCTGAAATCTCCGTGGAGGACTTCGACAGGGTGGCAGAGGCCTGGAGCAAGTCCCAGGATACGGCGCTTCTGGTCGTGCGACCCGAGGAGACTGAGGCAAGCTCCGACGTCGACCTGGCCGCGGCGACCCTGGCGCAACTGGAGACGGCCCACAGGCTGGAGGTGGACCCCTACGCCGACGACCTGGGCGACGCGCCGCTCCTGGCGACAATCCCGTCTCCGGGCAGCATCACTGCTGAAGAGCAAATAGAGTCCATAGACGCGCAAAAGTGGACGCTGTCCAACGGCATTACCGTGATTGCCAAGCAGACGGACTTCCGCGATGACGAAGTTGAGTTCCGGGCCTTTAGCCCCGGCGGGAGCTCACTGGTGGCAGACGCAGACCACGTCTCGGCTCAGTTCGCCTCCCAGCTGGTTGCCGGAAGCGGCGTCGGGCCGCACGACAGCGTGGCGCTGGAGAAGCTGCTGGCCGGCAAGAGGGTGCAGGTGTCCCCCTACATCGGGGAGCTGTTTGAGGGTTTTGTTGGAAACGCCTCGCCTGAGGACATGGAGACCATGTTCCAACTCATTACGCTCTATGCGACTGCGCCTCGCCTGGACCCGGCCTTCTACGCACAGTACGAGGCGAGACTCCGCAGCGTCGCCGAGTTCAACGCGGCCCAGCCGGACCAGGCCCTCTTCGACAAAGTGAACACCGTGCTGAGCCAGGAGCACCTCCGCGCTCGCCCCCTCACAGTAGAGCTGCTGGAGGAGCTCAGCATGGAGCGCGCGGAGTCGGTGTACGCCGACCGCTTCGCGGACCTGGGCGACTCAACCTTTGTCTTTGTGGGCGCATTCGACTGGGACAACCTGCGGTCGTTGACCGAGACGTACCTGGCCAGCCTGCCGACCACCGGCCGCGCTGAGGAGTGGATTGACCACGGCATAGACCCGCCAATGGGAGTGGAGGACCTTGTTGTCCACAGCGGCATCGAGCCTCGCAGCAACACGGTCCTGCTGTACGCCGGGGACATGGAGTGGAGCCGCCGGGAGGCCCTCACCATCGAAGTTGCAGGCGAGATGCTCGGGATTCGTCTGCGTGAGCGGGTGCGGGAGGAGCTGGGCGGAACCTACAGCATAGGGGTGGTCGCAAGAGGCTCCAGCCTGCCAGATGAAGAGTACCTGATCTACTCTATTTTCGGCAGCGACCCCTCTCGCACCGAGGAGCTCTTTGGCGAAGTCCTGGATGAGGTGGAGTGGCTGCGCGCGGGCGGCGAGCAGGAGTACCTGGACAAGGCCAAGGAGCTTTTCCGCACCTCCCGCGAGGAGGACCTGCGGGACAACAGGTTCTGGCTCCGCGAGATCAGGTTTGCGGCCCAGCGGGGCGAGCCCTTCGCAGAGATAGTCGGCTTTGATGAGTTGCTGGACGCCCTGACTCTGGAGGATATTGAGGCCGCGGCCCAGCGCTACTTGACTGAAGACATGTATATCAGAGTGGTGCTGTTTCCTCTAGAAGAGGGGTAGACGTAAAGGGACTTGGTGAGACTGCCTGTGCAGCTTTCGGGGGCATAGCCTCTGTCCCCGAAAGCTGGGCTTTGTTCAGGACGTAATCTGTATCCCTCCGAACCAGCATGCCCCCGTGACTATCAGCCTTGCCTTGGGCTCTGAGGGTTCGGGGCGTTTCGCCTCTATGCTGCCGAACACGGCGGATGAGCGGATATCGACCGCCCAGTCGGGCGGGACCCGGAGATTGATGCTGCCGAAGAGCGCGCTGGCGTTGACCGTGGCTGTGCCGTCAACCACGTCGGCGGAGCGGAGGTCGATTTCGGCGCTTCCGAAAGTGGCGGAGACGTTGCCTCCGCGGAAGCCCTTGCCGGCGGCAGTCTGGTTGCTTTCGGAGAAGACGCTGGCAACGTCAAGCTCATCGCCCGCGTCTGGAGTCTTGCCGCCGCCGAAGGCCCCGCGACCAAAGAGGATTAACGCGCCAGCGGCTATGAGCGCTATCGGCCAGAGGAACGAGAAGTCAATCCTGATGAAGCCGAGGTTGTTGAACAGGAACGCGGAGAAGACGGCGATGACGATGAGGCCGCCTTTCCAGTTGCCGCTTGAGACGCCAACGACCCCGGCGGCTATTGGGAACAGCGGCCACCACTGCCAGATGGAGAAACTGAGCCCGCCAACCTCCGACAACAGGAAGATGGCGCCGAGTACAATGAGAGCTAGTCCGAAGAACCTCTGGTTGTGCATGAAGGGATACCTCCCTAAGGATACTCTGAACAAGCTAGGAACAAGGCCATTCCGCCTAATGACACCTTCACCACCATTCCTGCGTAGGCAGGAGTCCAAGAGGGGCGGGGTGTGGACTCCCGCCTTCGCGGGAGTGGATTGGACTTGTGCATATCGTTCCTAACGAACGCTGGCCCCTAGGTGTTAATGCCTAGGGCGTAAGCTCAAGGGTTAGGAGCCCAGAAGGCCGTCAAAGAGCTTTCGCCAGTCGTCTGCGTTATGGCTGCCGGAGGTGACGCCCTCTATGATTATGCTGTTGCTGTCCAGGGTGGCGTAGGTAGCCTGGCTGGTGACGCCGTAGGCCCTCAGCGTGTCCGTATGTGCGGTGGTCATGGGCCAGGTGAAGCCTTCCGAGTTCTTGTAGTTCAGGATCTTCTCGGCGCTCTCCCCCGGGTCCACGTTCACAGCAAGGAAGTTCACGCGGTCAGCGTATTCGGGGTGGACATCCTTCAGTTGCGCCAACGACGCACGGCATACCGGTCACCACGTGGCGAAGAAGTAGAGCACGGTCGGCTGCCCCTGAAGGCCGCTCAGGGAGACCTGCGCTCCCTCCACGGTTGCCAGGTCAAAGTCCGGGGCCATCTGTCCCGGCTTGTTGCCCACCTCTACCATCATCTTGGGAGGCTCCTCCGTGGCCGTGGGCGCCATAGTGGCCTGTGGCGCATCCGTGGCGGCCGGCATCGATGTAGCCTGCGGAGCGTCCGTGGCCGCGGGAGCGGAGGTTGGAGCGGTCGTGGCGGTTGGGATCGTCGTAGGCGTGCTGGTGGCCTCTTCGCTGCCGCAGGCGGCGAACATGACGGCGGCCATGAACAGGCACAAAGCCAGTGGCAACCATCTGTATTTTCCGGTAAGTGTAAGCACTAAGACCTCAATCCATCCCGCATTCAGAGAGTGAGGATAGCAGGTGGAGTCTTTCTTGTCCATACCTGGAATCCACCTTAATTCCCCGCACGCTTTGAGAATACGGAACTCCGCGCCTGTGCCCATAGCCCCCGTCTTGTGATAGGATACTCTGGATATGATGGAACGGGACTCTGAATGGCCGACATATCGTTAGGCGCGGGAAGGAAGGAGCGCCGGGCCTCCCGCGTCTTCTACGGGTGGTGGATAGTCTCCGGCGGCTTCACTCTCCAGATGATAGTCGGGTCGCTGATGATCCACAGCTTCACCGCCTACTTCCCCCTATTGCAGGCACAGTTCGGCTGGAGCCGCGCCATGCTCTCCGGCGCATTTGCCCTGTCCCGCGCTGAGAGCGGCCTCCTGGGCCCCCTGCAGGGCTGGCTCATTGACCGGTTCGGCCCCCGGATTATGGTCAGGCTTGGAATGCTCCTCTTTGGCGCAGGGTTCATCATGTTCAGCTACACGGACTCCGTGCTGGACTACTACGTAACCTTCCTGCTTATGGCCCTGGGCTCCAGCGTGGCGGGGTTCCTGACGGTGGCGACTACGGTGGTCAACTGGTTCGAGAGGCGTCGCGGCGTGGCGATGGGCATCGCCATGAGCGGCTTCGGGATCGGCGGGCTGCTTGTGCCCGCGGTGGCGTTGTCCCTCAGCACCCTTGGCTGGAGGCCGACGGCCTTCTACTCCGGGGTCTTCATCATCCTGCTCGGCTTTCCCCTGGCCCAGCTGTTCCGACAGAGGCCGGAGCAGTACGGCTACCTGCCCGACGGCGACACAGTGCCCACGGGAGACTACTCCGGGGACGGCGGTGCGCCGGATGGAGACGACGTCGGCGGCTTCACCGCCAGGGAGGCCATGCGGACGCCCGTCTTCTGGCTGCTGGGCATGGGGCACGCAATGGCGCTGCTGACGGTGGGAGCGGTCTCCCTGCACCTGGTGCCCCACATAATCGAGAGCGCGGGACTTTCCATAACGGCGGCGTCCGGCGCAGTGTCGGTGATGACAACGTTCAACATAATTGGGCAGGTGGGCGGCGGGTTCCTGGGCGACAGGTTCAGCAAACGTATGCTGTGCGCCATAGCAATGTTGATGCACGCCTCAGCCCTGGTCACGCTAGCCTATGCCACCACCATCCTGCCGGTCCTGGTCTTTGCCGTGCTGCACGGGACGGCCTGGGGCCTGCGCGGGCCAATGATGACCACGATACGGGCGGACTACTTCGGGCGCGCCGCCTTTGCCACCATCATGGGGTTCTCGTCTCTGATAGTGATGGTGGGCATGACCGGCGGGCCGCTCTTCGCGGGCTACATGGCAGACATATTCGACGGCTACCGCGTCCCCTTTGTCATCATAGCCGCCCTCACGGGGATAGGGTCGCTCTTCTTCGTGTTGTCCGCGCCGCCCAAGCTGCCGGAACGCCTCCGCCGCTAGCCGAACGCTACTGGGGAAACTCTAAACAAGTAGCAAAAGAGACCATCTCATTCAAGGACATCCTCATCGTCATTCCGGCGAAAGCCGGAATCCAGGGATGGCGGGGCATGGACTCCCGCCCCCATATCGAGTACGGGGCAGGCTTCGCGGGAGTGGATTGGGCTTGTTCAGACCACTAGAAGGTCGCGGCGTCCTCGTCGAACCACTTCCTGATGAGGGCGTTCAGCGAGCCGTCCTCCTTCATTGCCGAGATGGCCTGGTCCAGCTTCTCCTTCAGCTCGCCGTCCTCCTCCCGGACGCCAATCCCGATGCCGGAGTCCAGCGCCACGTCTGCGCCGACGACGGCCAGCTTGCCCTCGTTCGCGGCCATGCTCTCGTGGGCGTACTCGCGGTCGAGCAGCGCGGCGTCCGCCTCGCCTCTCAGCACCGCTTGGATCACCTCCTCGGCCAACTCGTACTCAACCAGGGTCGCACCTCTCTCGGACAGGTAGTCGGCGTGGATGGTGGCCACCTGGGCGGCCACCCTGCCGTCGACCGCCTCGTCACCGGCGCCGTCCAGGGCAATGTAGACCGACGGAATGGGCGGGATGTAGGGCTGCGTGAAGTCTATGACCTCGTCTCGCTCATCGGTGATGCTCATCCCGGCCATTATGGTGTCGTAGTCGCCGGCCACCAGATTGGGAATGATGCTGTCCCATTCGTTGGTCACCCAGGCGCATTCCAGGTCGGCCCGCCTGCACAGCTCATCGCCCAGCTCACGCTCAAAGCCGTCCACCTCGCCGGCCTCATTGACGAAGCTGTAGGGGGGATAGGCCCCCTCCGTTCCCATCCGCACCTCCTCCGACCCCTCTGCGCACGCCAGGCACGCGAGAATGAGTAGCGCTATTACGAATGTCCGTCCAAGCATGATCCGACTCCATATCAGGCTGAACTTTGAGATGATGGTGTGTGGTATGTGCCCTATATTCTTGTGCTTTTAGCAGGCGCGCGCTTTTCAGCGTCGCCTGGCTAGACCTTTTAAGCCCCTTATTGTAGATGGCAATTCCCTAAACGAAGCGACCTTGGCAGTTGCTTTGGACAAATCGTGAGATGCAGTGAACTCGTTAGCAACCACGATGCAGTCAATACCCGCCGCTATTGCCGACTTCAACCCTCTCGCCGAGTCTTCAATAACTACTGTTTCAGAGGCAGTAGCGCCAAGGCGTTGGAGCCCTCTCAGATAGGGTTCGGGATGTGGTTTAGCTCGCTCGTAATCCTCCTCAGTCAAATAGAATTCCATATAGTCTAAAATAGATCGCTTTTCGTGGATTAAGGCGAAGTCAGTTCGTTTGGATGTAGTAACTATACCCATCCTGAACGTATCTGCGAGTTCGGCCAGTGTTTGCAGGACACCCTCGATCTCGATGTCTTCGGTCAGCAGGTATTCCTGGTAGTATCGGTTTCTTAGTTCTCGGCCACGTTTAATTTCAAATTCGGATATTCCTGAAACTCGTGCCGCCTCCCACGCGGAAACTCCATTGGCCATATTCACTAAATATGCGTCTAGTGGGAGGTCAATGCCGAGAGATGCCAGCGCTCGTTTGTTTGCTAGGTAATACCAATGTTCTGTTTCGACTAAAACTCCATCATGGTCAAAGAGAATGCATTCTTTCACTCTTGTGCTCCTACCAGTACCAGAACATACGGTAACAGCCAAAGGCCAAGACGGCTCCATGGCATCTCGGATGGGGTTACCCCAAGCCGTAATCAGTATATCATGTGTCCGGCGGTTTATCAGAGGTTTACCCCCTTCGCTAAGGGAACCCCCATTCAGTGATCCAATGACAACCTCAGTATGAGGAATCTTGATTTTGTCGAGTGTGATGGAGCTGCCAAGGCTGAATTGCGAACCTTTGGTGGGAGGTCTCGATTTAGGGATAGGCAGACCCGTGCCATACCAATTATGGCATATGAGCCGAGAGGCCGCTAGTTATTGCCTGTTCATTTCGTTCAGCAACACCCAGTCTCATATCTGGTAGTGAGGAGTCATATCCGTCGCAGTGCAAGTGGTATATTGACGTACTTTCTGTGTTTGCCCTAGAATCTGTTCAGTTGCCAACAAGAGCTCACTAAGCAAGGGAAGGTCATGGAAGCAAAGAAGAAGAGACTCACCTTGGACTTGGACCCCGCCTTTCAACGGCGCCTGAAGGTCATCGCCGCGCTCAAAGGCGTCAGCATGCGTGGCTACTGCCAAGCCGCCATTGATAGGGAGTTGACAAAGGACGAAGCCAGTGGCTTGGATGGGCTATGGTCTGACCAACCAGACCATGAGATGTTTGCAGAGCTCAGGCAGGAGATATTCGGAGGCAAGTCTCTTCCCGGGAGTTCCGCCGACTTGATCAGGGAGGCGCGTAAAATCCGGGATGCCGAAATCGAGGCATGGGCGTGAGCGGATCCGTCGTAGTCGATGCAAGCCTGGCGCTGAAGTGGCTGGTTGAAGAGGATGACTCGGACAAGGCACACGCCGTCCTCCAGTCGTGGGTTGCCCAGGACGTCACACGCATAGCCCCTTACCTCATGCCCTTTGAGGTTGCCAACGCTCTCCACCAACGAGTGTTGCGCGGGGAACTGAGTGCCGGCGATAGCACTCGCATGATCGCACGGCTGCTTGGGTCGAGCCTCGAACTCCATCAGACATCAAACCTCCACGTGAGAGCCCTGCAACTTGCAAGCCAACTCAGGCAGGGCGCCGCCTACGACGCCCACTACTTGGCGCTGGCGGAGAACCTCGGTTGTGAATTGTGGACTGCCGATAGAAGGTTCTACGAAGCGGCGCACTCAGGAGTTGCAACCTTGCGGTGGATAGGGGAGTTAGAGGCGCCTAAAGCAAAGGAGTCATAACGGGTTACAGCGCCTGGCACATGCCTACCGATATAGCGGCCGGCAAGTCCTCGGATAAAGCAAGTACGCACCAAATCAGGGCAAGCCTTAGCTGGGCCAAGGCTGACTGAAAGCAGTGCCACGTTTGAGTTGGTGATGGCTCTATGAGGTCTGACCGAGTTAGGAGAAAGTGGAGAGTTTGGAATAGACCATCACCGAACGTAGACCATTCTCAGACTCCCCTACCCTCCTGACAAGACGTAAAAGGATATGGGTAAGTTCGATTGACCCGTTACCTCGGGTTGATTATGATACGCAACAAGCCGTAGAGTCGGGAGACCTACGAAGACGGCGGGGGCATCCAATTGAGAATCCTCCAAGTGATCCACGGCTATCCGATGCGTTACAACGCCGGGTCGGAAGTCTATACCCAGAACCTGTCCCATGCTCTGGCAACGCGCCACGAAGTCCATGTATTCACCAGGCAGGAGAACTCCTTTCTCCCTGAATACTCTTTTCAAAGGGAAACGGATCCCCTGAAGCCGAGCATCACCCTGCACATTGTCAACATGGCAAGGGCCAGGGACGGCTATCGCCATCAGCAAGTCGATGACGCCTTCACTCGTATCCTGGGGGAGGTTGAACCGGACGTCGTCCACGTGGGGCACCTCAACCACCTCTCGACCTCTCTGGTGTTCGCCGCCCGGGACCGGGGCGTGCCTGTCGTGTTCACCCTGCACGACTACTGGCTCATGTGCCCCAGGGGACAGTTCATTCAGATGTACCCCGAGGACCAGACCAACCCCTGGGCAGTCTGCGACGGCCAGGACGACCGGAAGTGCGCGGTGCGCTGCTACGCCAGGTACTTCTCCGGTGACAACCGCGAATACGAGAGCGACGCCGACTATTGGACACGCTGGGTGGGACGTCGTATGCAACACGTGCGGCTAGTCTGCGACGCGGTAGACACCTTCATAGCCCCGGCCATGTATCTTCTTCGACGATTCCGGGACGAGTTTGGACTCCCCGAGGAGAAGCTGGTCTACTTGGACTACGGATTCCACAGAGAGCGGATGGCCGGACGCCAGCGGGTGGCAGGCGAGCCGTTTACCTTCGGTTATATTGGGACCCACATTCCGGCGAAGGGAGTGGACCAGCTAATTCAAGCCTTTGGTGGGCTTGACGGCGAGTGCAGGTTGCGCATTTGGGGTCGGGACCGCGGGGTCGAAACTCAAGGCCTGAAGTCTCTGGCTGGCTCTCTCCCAGGCTCTGCCGGCGAGCGCATTGAGTGGATGGGCGAGTACAGGAACCAGGACATCGTCTCCGACGTGTTCAATCGGTGCGACGCCATTGTGGTCCCGTCAATCTGGGCAGAGAACTCACCTCTGGTGATACACGAGGCGCAACAGGCTCGTGTCCCGGTGATCACCGCAGACTACGGGGGCATGTCCGAATACGTTCACCATGAACAGAACGGGCTGCTCTTTGCCCACCGGGACCCCGATTCGCTCGCACGTGAGATGCAGCGACTGGCCGACGATCCCGGCTTTGCCCAGAGGCTTGGCAACAAAGGATACCTGCAATCAGCGGACGGCAACGTGCCTGACGTGCAATCGCACGCCCTCGCCGTCGAGGAGATCTACCGGAATCTGATTGCGGCGCGGAGGCCACGATGACTTACAGCGTTCAAAGCCTATCGGCCCATCCCGATTCAGACGGCAAGCCGGGGCCGTGGCGCATTACCTTCGACACCAATCCCGACGATTGCAATCTGCATTGCATTATGTGCGAGGACCACTCCCCGTACAGCGCCACGCAGTCCGACCGGATTAGCGCAGGCCGGCCCAAGCGCCGAATGGACGTAGACCTTATCCGCCAGGTCCTGGCCGAGTCCAAGGGGACACCACTCCGAGAAATCATCCCGTCCACAATGGGTGAACCCCTGCTGTACCGGGATTTCGATGAGATTCTGGACCTGTGTGCACAATATGGGATAATGCTCAACCTTACCACCAACGGGACCTTCCCCCGCCGCGGCGCAAGGGCGTGGGCAGAGCGCATCGTACCGGTTGCTTCCGATGTCAAAATCTCCTGGAACGGCTCCACCAAGGACACCCAGGAGCAGGTCATGTTGGGCTCAAAATGGGAGAGTGTTCTCGAAAACGTCCGCACCTTCATCTCTGTCCGTGATGAGCACGCCGCCCGCGGGGGCAACCGGTGTCGGGTCACCTTCCAGCTCACCTTCATGGAAGTCAACTACGCTGAGCTGCCGGATGTTGTAGAGCTGGCAGCTGAACTGGGGGTAGATCGAGTGAAGGGCCACCATTTGTGGGTGAACTTCTCTCAAATCAAGGACCTGTCGCTGCGCAGGAGCACAGACGCCGTGGAGAGGTGGAACGCAACTGTTGACGCGGCGCTCCAGGCCGTCGAAACCCACCGGCTGCCCGATGGCGGCAGGGTGCTGCTGGACAACATCTTCAAGCTGGACCCGGAAGACAAGGGAGACATAGCCCCGGGAGCGACGTGCCCGTTCCTGGGCCAGGAAGCCTGGGTTGCCTCCGACGGGAGGTTCAACCCGTGTTGCGCCCCAGACGTATTGCGCCGCACCCTGGGGGAATTTGGCAACGTGAACAGCTCCAGCCTCTACGACATCTGGCAGAGTCCCGCCTACCGAAAACTCCAGGCCAGCTACCTGGAGAAGCCGTTGTGCCAGGGCTGCAACATGAGGAGGCCTACTGGCCCGTGACTTCGGACTGGCGAAGCTACAGCGTATCGGCGGACGGCTCCCATCACGTCCATGATGGGAGCGCAGCCTACACTGCCAGGTTCCTGGAGGTATTGAAATTCCATGCACCAGGACTAGCCCCGGTAATTGACAACTCAGGCGCCTACCACATCACTCCCGATGGACAGCCTGCATACCAATCGCGCTTTATCCGGACATTTGGTTTCTATGAGGGACTCGCCGCAGTGCATTCCTCGGATGGGTGGTTTCACATCCTCCCGGACGGCAGAGAAGTTTACTCAGACCGGTATGTCTGGTGCGGCAATTTCCAGGAGGGACGCTGTCCAGTTCGGCTATCAGACAATAGCTACTCACACATAGGGAAAGATGGCGCTCCGGCGTACTCGGAACGCTTCCGCTACGCGGGCGATTTCAAAGATGGCTTCGCCGTTGTACAGCGGGACGACGGTCGCCATACCCACGTCGACCGGAACGGCGCTTTGCTACACGGGCGTTGGTTCCTGGACCTGGACGTGTTTCACAAGAGCTACGCCCGCGCCCGAGACGAGGGCGGCTGGCATCACGTCGACCACCTTGGTAAGCCGCTTTACGGCGCACGTTTCAGCAACGTTGAGCCGTTCTACAACGGACAGGCAAGGGTTGAAGGATTTGACGGCTCCCTGTCGGTTGTCGGTGAGTCCGGAGAGACCTTGTTGGAGTTGAGGCAAGCGTTGCGCTCACCCCTTGAGGAACTCTCCTCAGACATGGTGGGCATGTGGAGAACCCAGGCCATTCGCGCCGCCGTCGACGTCGGTGTGTTTGAGATGTTGCCTGCAACCGCACAGGACATTGAGACTTCCCTGCGCCTGGCGCACTCATTGGGCATTCGGCTGATGCGCGCTCTCAGCGAGCTCGACTTGGTATGGCGCGATGAGGGGGGCATTTACCATCCCACCAGCAAAGGCTACCTTCTGGAGAGGGATCACCCGTTTTCGCTGGCGGATGCTGCGTGGCTCTGGGGCGGCGAGACCTACGCAGCGTGGTCTGAGGCAGTATATTCTCTTCGCACGGGACATTCCGCCTTCAGCAAGCTGTTTGGCAAGAACTTCTTTGACCGCATCCAGGAATCGCCGGAGCAGTTGGCAGCCTGCCAAAGGGCCTATGCGGCGTACGCCAGGCACGACTATCAGTCGCTAGCAGAGGCCCACGATTTCAGTAGACACGGACACATCCTGGACGCGGGTGGCGGAACCGGAGAACTTACATTTGCCCTGCTACGAGCCTGCAAGGAGCTTACGGCAACAGTGATGGATCGCCCGGAGGTGGTCAGCGGTCTGCAGGCGCCGGAATATCTTCAAGGACGATGCCGGTTCGTATCCGGCGACCTGTTCGAAGACTGGCCCGTGGGTTCAGAGGCAGTCATTCTGGCCAGAGTGTTGCACGACTGGCCGGATGCGGACGCGGCGCGCATTCTCAAGCGAGCCAGAGCGGCGATGCCGGAAAACGCAACGCTGTACGTTGTGGAGATGCTGCAAGACTACGACATCGGCGCGGGAGGCCTGCTGGACTTGAATATGCTGGTGGTGACCGGGGGAGCCGAGCGCACGGAGGGCCAGCTTGGTAGCCTGCTGGAAGAAGCCTGCTTTCAGATGGTGGAGGTCATTCCTACCAATTCGATCAATTCCGTGATTCGGGCAAGGGCGGTTTGACCACACCCCAGGCTCTGGAATCTATTTGGGATAGACTGGACTCTCTACCCAGTGAAACAGACGTAGCCCTAATTGTAAGGCACGCCGAAAGAGAGGATATCCCTCCAGGGTCGTTCGGCGTCGATGTCTCGCTGACCACTCAGGGTATCTCATCTGCTGAGAGGCTCGGGGCCATGCTGCGCAACATAAGGCCGGAAGTTGGGGTTATCACCAGCCCGGTGCCCCGGTGCGTTGAGACCGCAAAGGCAATTCTTCGTGGTGGCGGCTTTGGCAGAGAAGCCGCCCTGGACTGGCGGCTGGGAGACCCTGGCCCCTTTGTAGTAGACACGGAGACCAGCGGAGCGCTATTCCTTGAAACGGGCATCCTGGAAATAGCAAGACGACAGATCAGTGATGTTAAGCCTCCTACTGGAATGAGAGCAACGTCGGATGGCGTGGGCCTCCTGCTGGATTTGACGGCAAAGGAACTTGGGAATAGCGGTCGCCTCAACGTCTACGTCACTCACGACGCCATACTGGCTGTCCTCGTCGCTTATTTGTACGGTCTATCGGTAGACGAAATCTATTGGCCGGGATACCTGGACGGGATGATTATGTGGCGAAGCTCAGAGAAACTTCACTTCGCTTGGAGGGGCTTGCAGCAGGCCTCTCACCCACTCAGCCGTTAGCGCGATTGTCTCTCTGGGCGCCACCTTGGGGGTGTACCCCAGCACCTTCTTAGCCTTTTCCGTGCTGAAGGCCTCTCGCTGGCCCTCCTCACCAGGACGGTAGTTTGTGTATTCGATGGGTAACTCTGAGCAGGTAACGGCCTGGCACATCTCGGCGAGTTCTTCTATGGAGCGTTCCTCTCCATAACCCACGTAAATCTTCTGCCCAACCACGCTTTCGTTGGATGCCTCTATCGCAATGGTCCAAGCCTCCACCACGTCGTCAATGTAGGTGAGGTCCCGAGTCTGTTTGCCACCCTCGACGACAATGGGTTCGCCATGCAGCGCCCGCCACAGCCACTTGAATATGAAGACTTCACGTCTCATATTCGGACCGGCCACCACGCCCGTTGACAGCACTACCGAAGGCACACCGTATGCCCTGTGCCAGGCCCAGACGGCGAGTTCAGCGGCGGCTTTGGAATAGCCGTAGGGATTGTGTGGGGTAAGGGGATGATCCTCATCCATGGGCAGATATAGGGGCCGGCCCAGTTCATTGCCGGAAGCAGCGAACAACAGCTTGGACACGCCACCTGCCAGACGCACTGCCTCCAGGAGCTCCACAGTACCCATGACATTCTGCGACACGGTGTACCGGGGCGAGTCAAATGCCATAGGGGTGTCGGGTTGCGCTGCCAAGTGAGCCACAACAGAATGTCCGGCCACGTCTGAAGGGCGGATGTCCTGAACGCTCTTCCAAATATAGCTAAAGCTGGGATGGGAGAATTCGCTTTGCAAGAGTCCGGCATGATTCGGTGCGGTGATATCAAGCCCTGTCACACTATAGCCCAAGCTGAGCAGATGTCTTGCTAGGGAGGAGCCTGCAAAACCGGCCGCTCCGGTAATCAGGACCCTTTCTTCACGCATGGGACGGCCCCTCAATGTAGTCGTTAAGGGTTTCCTGGCCCGGGATTGGCCGTCCTACACCCATATACTCGAAGCCCAATTCTCTCATTTTCACCGGGTCAAGAACATTTCTACCGTCAAAGATGAAGCGAGGCGGGGCCATCTTCCGTGCTATAGCCGTCCAGTCCTGGTCTGCGAACTCCGACCAATCGGTCATCAGTACCAGGGCCTGGGCTTTATTAGAAGCCTCCTCCACGTCGGTAGCAAACTCAACTGAAACGTCCTTTAGCTCCCGGCGGGCGGAGTCAATAGCCTCAGGGTCGTACGCAGCAATGTTCACTCCTTCTTCATCCAGGGCTCGTAGAAGATCCAAGGCCGGGGCATCCCTTACGTCATCAGTTCCCGGTTTGTAAGCCAGTCCCAGAACGCCTACACGTACTCTTGACAGAGAGCCACCGAACCTCCGGCGGAGGGCATGAAGAGGCAGCATCCGCTGACGGTTGTTGGTACTGGTTACAGCTCTGAGCAAACCGGCGTCCAGGCCGTTGTTAAGCCCAAGGGCTTCCAGCATCCTGGTATCCTTGGGTAAGCAGGAGCCTCCGTAACCTACGCCCGGGTAGATCCTTGACCCAACTCTGGAGTCCAAGGCCAGGCACTCGCTAACGTCATCTATTGAGGCTCCAAGCAGACCGCATAGGGCGGCAATCTCATTGATGAACGAAATACGAGTGGACAGAAAGGCATTGCTGGCGTACTTGATCATCTCCGCGCTGGTGACGTCAGTTACCATTATTGGAGCCTGGCTCCCGGCGTACATCCGGGACACAACATTGACCGAGCGTTGGTCGCCTTTCGAGGCGCCAATGACAATCCGGTCTGGAGCTTGCCAGTCCACAATTGCCTGACCTTGCCTGAGGAACTCAGGGTTAGCGACATAGCCGATACCGCTACCCGCTAACTCTCGTTGCACAATTTCCTGTCCGGTGCCCGGCGGCACTGTGCTCTTCATGACAACCACTAAATTTCCCGGATCCATCCCCTTTATCCATGAGATGGTCGACCACACTTCTTTCAAGTCTACGTTGTATTTTTGGTCTGCGGGAGTTCCCACCGCCACCAAAGCTATTTCGCCAAGGTCTCTGTTGAATTCGCTGGGATGCAAATAGCTGAGTTTTCCCCTCTGCAAACTGCAGGAAACCCAATCGGCTAAACCGGGCTCAAAAAACGGAAGTTCTCCACTCTTCAGAACGTCAAGTCTTGAGCGATCTGTGTCGGTCGCTAGGACATCATGCCCGGATGCAGCCAGTCCAGCTGCCGCCACAAGTCCCACATGTCCCAAGCCAATAACCGTTATCTTCACATCGCCTACCTGGATTCGACTACAGATGCCCCACGCCCAATAGTTGTACCACATACGTGGAGACATCGGTAGACTTTAGGGAGAAAGGCTGATAGCTAAGGTACTGCCTACAGTCAAGCCCGGCCGGAAAAATGTGGCCTAAGGCTTACCGAAAGCAGTACCACGTTTGAGATTGAAATGGAATTGTAATTTCTGGACCGTGGCCGCCTATTGGGTATTTGATGGACAATCTCACTCATCTAAGCAATCAACCCTCTTGGTTGATGCCTGGCCCGATTGCTTCACCCGTTCCCCGTCCCAGATTTGGGAGATTGTAGTATAATATGATGGAAGCATTTTCGCCAATGATACGGCAGTAGTGGGCGAAGAGCACAACGAAGGTAACGCCACGACGGAAGAATCAGTAGACCGGCAACATGCCGAGTCTGAAGCTCAAAGCGCCGATCTCTATGAGACTATGCGCCCTACTGTTCCCGCTCTCGAGGGGTTGCTCTATACTACTATACCAATTCTAGATCATGGCTTCATACGTCTTGTCGACTACATGGGCAACGATGGGGCCGTAGTGCAAGCGGCGCGTGTTTCGTATGGCCGTGGTACCCGACCTGTCTCTGAGGATCGAGGATTAATCCGCTACCTGATGCGGCACCGTCATACTACTCCATTCGAGATGTGTGAGATCAAAGTACATGTGAAGTGACCTTACCCCCGAAAACAGTAGCAGTGGCAAAGAGAGTCCTCCGGTAGAATGTGACAAGGAAGGAGGACCCATGAATCGGAAGGGTACACAAAGGGGCAGATCATCGGGGTCCTGAAGGAGTCTGATAGGATGACGAGGTTTTGGATGACGTGTCTAGTGGGTGGGTTGGGGTTTTAACCTATTCTCTTAAAGATGGAGTGAATCTCTTGAAGTTGGTGGGTGTAGCTGCATAAAGGGTTGTACGTTAATAGTCGGGTGATTCTTTGTTGTTGGTTTATCAGCCGTTGAAAGTGGTTCGTCTCGTGTCCTATCCTATCCCGCCCCACATCCCTATCATTATGCATGAGTGAAGCAAATTCCTACCAGCTACCAAGCCGAAACTGCAACACTACCTGATGTTCAATGCAGGGTCCCTGCAGCCAAGGGAGAATGGCGTTATAATGGAGGTCGGCACCGATATAGGTGACTTCGAGGATTCTGAAATGACACAGACTACGGAAAACCCCTTCTTTGACCAGCCAATACTCAACTCCCCCTACGAGTACCCGAAACACCATTGGGAGCTTGACGCCGATGGTCAGCCAACCCAACGTACAATCGATAGAAGGCGCGGGGCGGAGTTCATCTCGCCGATTCCCAAGCCCAGGCAGAGAGGCCGGGCGCCCTGGGGCGCGAAAGCGGAAGATGTCCTTCGGGCCGGGTACGACAGTGGAACTTGGCGCTGTAACACAGGTCGCGTGGTCAGTACCTGTTGAACGACTCAAGAATCGCAATGACGAGGACTATCAGTACCCCCCACACGATGACGACAAGCATCGCGGCCAGGTTGGCTGCCAGACCTGCAACTGCCGTGCCGGTGCCATCTCCCTTCATCCGGTTCCTCTTGAGCTCCGCTATCGAGAACGTGAGACCCAGGACGGAGCATGGGATGGCGAGCAGCGTGACGAATCCGAAGAGTGCGATGGCCAGGGCATCCGCGGCCAGGTCATAGTTGGCCAGGGCATATATGGGGACGAAGGCGAAGATGAGTGCGGAAACGCCCAAGGCCAGACCCTTAATCCCAGCGTTCATGTGAGCCTTCCCTCTGGACCCGTCTGACGATGCCGTGGGCGGCGCGATGCCGGCGACGCGCACCGGCCTGCCACAACCCGAAATGGGCTGATGCCGGCAATCCCCGATCTGCAGGTTGACCTACTCGCAGGCAAATCCGTTGCCGTCATCGTCCTCCATGTACTCGTAGGCTGGATGCGTGAAGCTGACGGGGGCGATGTCATTGGCCGTCGCCTCATCGCAGGTGATCATCCCGTCACTGTCATTGTCCCAAATCTCAAGGGCGTCGATTGCTTCCACGCCCAGCAGGTAGCCGCCCACACTTGTGTTTACCGCGTCGGATACGCGGATGAAGTAGCTCCCTGCCAGCGCGGCGCGGTAGAACAGCACTGAGTCGGTTCCTAAGGCACCTCCCAGGCCGTTGTCGTCAAAGGCAAGCGTCTCCGGCAACCCGGGGAGTCCCACGGAAACATGGGTGTCGATGCTCACGGACTCGGCAAAGATCGCAACCGACTCGCCCTCCTCCAGCCGCAGCCAGAAGCTGTCGGAGTCCAGGTAGTTGTCGATATTGCCGGTAAGAGTCTCCCATACCTCAATGGACTCTTCATCGTCGGGGTCCGGGAAGAACGTCAACGGCACGCTGCTTGCCAGATCGAACACCTGAGGCTCTTCGGAGTTCATTCCCACCGTGACCAAGTGGGGTCCGTCAACCCACAGCTCCAGCTCGACGTATTCGATACCGGTGGCGCCTTCGTCAACTTCCACGATCGACCCGCCCGGTCCTACGACGGCGAACGCGCCATCCCCTGCGCCATCGAGCGCAAGCTCAACCGCCATCCCAGCCTCTCCGTCCAGGACAAAGGTGACGGCTGTCCATTCGTCGGGCAAACTGAACCTGAATGCGAAGTCGCCTTCGCCGGTCGGGAGACTTCTCCTGGATGGGTTGGCGGTGTCCCATCCCCACAGGATCAGCTCTTCGATGATCGCAATATCATCGGCAATAGAGGTCGCCAGCGCAAACCCGGCCTCACTGAAACGGAACGTGGAGATGCCTACGACCTGGCCCCTGTCGTTGACGAGCGCGCCGCCGCTCTGCCCCCCGGCGATGGACGCGTCGGTCTGGAAGTAGGTCATGCCGAACCACTCCCACTCGCGGAAGCGCGACAGGATGCCGCGGCTTATCGTTGGCTCGGGGGAGGCTTCAGTCTCGGCGGGATATCCGATCAGGTAGAGCTCGCTGCCGGGCGCCAGGTCCTCTCCGTCCGCGAGTTCCGCCGGGGCGACAGATGTCTCGACGGGTCCGAGCACGGCAAGGTCCGAGAGCGCGTCCCAGCCGATGACGGGCACGTCCTCGTACCAGGCGCCGTCCGGGAACGTGACCCAGACCGACTCGTAGGGCCAGACGACGTGACGGTTGGTCACTATGTACCCTTCGTCGATGAGGACGCCGCTGCCCGTTCCGGCCGGGGTCTCGATGAAGACTATGGACGGAGCGACGCGGGCGTACACTTCGGCCGCCGACAACTGTGTGCCTGCTACAGGCTCGGCGGTTGCGGTCCCCTCCAGTGTGGGCGTTGGCTCCGGTGCGGGTGTGCTTGTAGGAACCGTGGTTGGGGTATGCTCCGACTCCGGCTTCGGGGTTGGTTCAGGCGCCTGCTGAAGACACGTAATCTTTCGGTCTCCCTGCTCCCAGCTCTGGGCTGTCGGGAACAGGTAGAAGACAGTTTGCAGATCGCAGTTCTCGGAGACTTGGTTGATGAAGACGCCCTCGTCGGGATAAGCCTCGGCGTCAGCAGCCTGGAATGAGTTGAGCACACGGTATTGCCAGTCACCCGAACAGGGCACAATGACCACGGTGTCGATGCTGATGCCTTCGGGTATCGTGGAATTGACGCAGTCGCCGTCCTTCAGCTCTGTCACCCGGATTTCGGCGCTGGGTGTAGGAGTCTCCGCCGTGGAGGTGGACACGGCTGGGGTCTGGTTGGCATCGCGGACGTTCTGGGCGTCGTTCTCACATGCGGCCACCGAGAGGGTGATGGCCAGCAGGGCAAACAGGACGAGCAGCGCACCGGCCAGGGGTTTGAATCGCGATGTTCTGATGGATTTCAGCACGAGCGCTCCTCCGTTGCCACGGACGTGGGCGATTGCACCTCGACTCTCCTTGCTACTCATCGTTCTCCTTACTGTTGTCTCCACTTGTGCCGGTCTCGCCTCCGGCGCGTTGTTGGAGTGGGTCAGTCCGCAGACTCACCCGGATTGCGTGAGTTGGCGGGATCGACCGGCGCGAAAGAGGTTGCCCGAGGGTTCCTCCGACCGGCCTGTCCTCGCAGTCGCGCAGAGCCTAAGGCGAGAGTTGGCCTGCCTTGACCAAACGGCCTTTCGGCTCCACGCAGATTTGCAACAGGACATTCAGCACGGCCCGGGACTATCCCATGACCGTCGCGATCGCACCCATTAACCACTAGTCGTCGCGTGGAACAGTGATAGTTCCTGTGTCTCCCAAGGGCATATTCTGGTCATCACACACCGCTGAATCCAGATTGCAGTCCGTGGTGGCAGGCAACGTCACGACCACGTCAGGGTTCCCATCAGGGTTAATGACGATGAGCCAGCCCCGGTTGCTTGGCCTATTTAATCTGTTGGCGCCTACCACTTCGCCGCCGGTGATGTTCAGCACATGGTCGCGCATATTCACGTAACTGAAATCCGACTTGGGTTCTGCGCTGAACCGCAGCGTGAACGTGAAGTTGTTGCCACCGTGGGCCACCGGCACATTACTGAAGATGGGAGGCACGCCTGTCTGGACCTCAGTGGCAAGGGGATGTCCAATCCGGCTGGGACCACAGGCGGAGCGTGAGAAGAGATACACACTGTCCGTGCCAGCTTCCAGGATGAATTGCCAGCTCTGGTTATTGGGCAAGCCATTCTCAGGCTCTGAGAGTTGCAGCAGGTCTGATGTAGCGTGCCCGTTGTATCGCCTAAACGTCCAATTGCCTATCGCGTCACAATCTCTGTCGAGCTTGCGATACGCCAGAGCATGGAAGTTGGGCTTGCGGCCGGTGGTTCTCCACGTGAAGTTATACGTACCCGGACTGAAGCTTGCGTCCCCCCTCGTGACCTCTGCGTACACAATGTCTGTGTCAGGCACCCGGGTCGGTCTGGGCGTGGGAGTATACGTGGGCGTTGGGGTTGGCCGTGACTGGATGGTGTAGGAGACGGACCCCTTGCCCGACAGGTGGAAGTCTATGTCCCGGTTTCCCGCCGAGCTGGAGACGGGCTCCAGCCGGGCCTCGACGAAGTAGTCAATGACGCCGCCAGTGGCCGGCAGGGGGATGTTACTGAAGGTGTGGGGAGCCCCCGGCTGGGCCGAGCCGGTTTGGGTCCACGTCTGGCCGTCCCCCCGAGCTCTAAGCCGGAGACGGAACTGGACGTTGTCCACCCTCCAGCCCCGGAAGCGGCTGTGCCGCTCCAGGTTGCTGGCGCCGAGTACTGTCACCGTGACGGTGCGTTGATCGGAGTCCGTCGAGACGTCCAGGTCGCTGAAGCGCTGCCTCAGGGCTTCCTTCATGCAGGTGTCGAAGTTGGTGGCGTACTGGTTCAGGGTGTTTGGGCAACTGCTCTGCGCCTGCACGCTGTCGGGTGACGCCGGCCACGTCAGCACGGCGACGGCCGACAGCGCCAGAGCGACCACTACGATGACTGTTCCCATTCGCTTATTCATGTCCTTCTCCATTTGCTCTCCGTGTAGAAGTTGTCTGACCATGCGTGCTGCGGCGCGCCGAGTCCGGGGCACAGCAGCCTGCTCTCAAGAATCAGAGGGGGTGACCGCCCCCGGTCGAGGCGCCGCGACGACAAGGGGGCTAGGGCAAGAGGGGCCTTCCAAGAGGGCTCCAAGCGTTGGCGGGAGTCATCCGGGACGCCCATGGGTTATCCCGCCGTGCTGAATGCTCTGTCGCGGCATGGAGCGCAAACACCCCTCTCCCATGCCCTCCCTCAGAGACTGCTGCGTTGGCCCGTCCTGATGTTCGGGATGGCGATAAGACTTCATCGGTAATTACACATGCTTGACTGGGTGGGGGGTAAGGCCTTTTTGACTGTGATGATGAGTGGTCACAATTGCCGTTGGAGTGTTCATAAACGCAACCCGACACCCTCAGCTTTGACCTTTTGCGCGCGCAGCCTGACGCGGTACATTGTCAGAACAGCAACTTCCGGCCACGTCTGAGGTGCAATCTTGAACTGGGGCCCTTCAAAATCCTCACAGGCGCCCACCCTGCTGGTCCACCCTTTCAGGTTGGTCCGGGACCGGTTCTGGCGCGCCAACTGGGCGGGCGACTACGAGGTGCGCTACGCCGCCGGCGTGTCCGTCTGGGTGCGCTGGTTCGTGGCCGCACTGGTCCTGTACATTCTCTTCCAGCCTCCCTTCCCCTTCCCGCTGGCCAAGTACGCCTCCTATTCGGTTACCATCGGCCTTCTGGTCGTCTTCAACGGATTCACACATCTTCGGCTACGGTCGGAACGGTCTTTCACCTGGAGGTGGATGCTGGCGACAAACGCCGTGGACGTGGCGTTGGTGACCTCCGGAGTATGGACCGCCGGAGGATTCTCCGCCATGTTCACCCACGTGCTGTACTACCCGGTGCTGGCGGTGTTCGCCGTGCTGTTCACTTCGGTGAGGCTCAACCTGGCGTGGGTAACCTTGGTTGCCCTGGTCTACACCGTTGTGTGCATCACCGTGGGGGAAGGGCTCGACCTGGCGCCCCGGGACGACATGGTTCTTGCCGTGAGGGTTGGGGCGATGTACGCGGTGGTGCTGGTGGTCAACTTGGTGGCCAGGTTCGAGAGGGCCGGCCGGTTGAGGGCGACTGCGAGAGAGCGTGCGCTGCACCAGGAGCGCATTGACCTCTCCCAGTCGATCCATGACACGGCGGCCCAGTCCGTCTACATGATTGGCCTGGGAGTGGACAGCGCCCGGACCCTGGCGGGAGACTCCAACGCGGAGCTTTCGGAGACGCTGGAGGCCACCTCTCAGATGTCCCGGTCGGTGATGTGGGAGCTCAGACGCTCCATCGACGCTGGACGCCTCTTCGAAGGAAGGAGCCTGGGGTCCGTCTTACGCGCCCACACCGAGACGTTCCAGAGGATCACCTCAGTGCCTACGCGGATGGAGCAGTACGGTGACGAGCCGGAGCTGAGCGTGGAAACCCGTTCTCGGCTCTTTTCGATTGCGCACAACGCTCTGACCAACGCATTCAGGCATGCTGATGCCGGCAGCGTGCGCCTCGTGCTGGATTTCGAGGGGGACTGGATCAGCCTCAAGGTGGAGGACGATGGGGTGGGGCTTCCGGAGGGCTACGCGGAGCGGGGCCGGGGGTTCGCGGGCATGAAGGTGGAGGCGGAGCGGATGGGCGGCCGGCTGGTCGTGACCTCGGATGGACCCGCCCTGGGGACCTCGGTGAACTGTGTGCTTCCCAAAGCCCTATCGCATGACGGGGCCGGACAGGCCTGAATTTAAGGAGGTGAGTAACATGTCTGAAAATGGCCGGATCCGCGTGTTGGTGGTGGACGACCATCCCTTGGTGCTTGACAGCCTGCGGCGCGTGCTGGAGAACACTGGAGAGTTTGAGGTCGTGGGGCAGGCTTCCGACGGCGAGGAGGCAGTCCCAATGGCGGAGAACTTGCGACCGGACGCTGTCATCATGGACCTGATGATCCCGGGCAAGGACGGAGTGGAGGCCTGCCGTGAAATCGTGGACCTTTTGCCCGACACCCGGGTTCTGATGCTGACTGCGTCGACGGACGACGATGCGGTCATCGCGGCGGTGGCGGCCGGAGCAGCGGGGTACGTCATCAAGGATGCCGGCCTCTCGGACCTCCTGGATGCGGTGCGGGACGTGGCGATGGGCCTGGTGCGCATACCGCTTCCCATCCTGAGGAGGGCCTGCGCTGTTGCCCACGACCAGTCCCAGTCGACCAGCCTGCAGAACTCCCAAGCGCTCACGGAGAGGGAGCGGGAGGCGCTGACGATGTATGCCAGTGGCCACTCTTACTCGGACATTGCGCAGGTGCAGGGCAACAGCGCATCGACCGTCCGCAACGCCATTTACCGAATCCAGGACAAGTTGGCGGTGGGCTCCCGGCAGGGCCTGGTCGTCTGGGCAGTCCGCAACGGGCTCCTGGACGACGTATAGGCCAGCGTGGGCCAGCATTGCAGGTAACAGGTCAAGCAGTAACTGGACCATCAGCCGTACAGGCGCGGCGTCCGGCTCACTCTGGAAGTGAGTGCAGGTGGTCTCGGCCGCGTCGGCGGCACCGTGCATCCAGTAGCCAAATGAGTCCAGGCATCCTCGGGTATCGCCTCGAGACCAGGTGGCGTGCCCATTCGAACAACAGGACTGCGGTTACGCACGTTCAAATACTCAAGCACAAAGGCCTTACTCGTCCACTTGGCCACCGTCATAGTGATCGCGGCGTCCACGCCGCAATCGGACGCCTTGGAGCAGCAGTTGGTCATGGAAGCGGCTGAAACGGCGCAGCAGCAGGGGCAGCAAACTAGCCGCCCAACACCTTGGCCACAGGCCAGAGGATTGTCACCTGTGTAGGCGATTGCTCAGAGCCCGATTCCGCCTGGGCCTAGATAACCCTGCGAGTGTGGCGAACACGCCAGCGCTCGTTGTCATCTCGGCAATACAAGAGCGAGATTAGAGGAGATCATCGATATGAGAGTGCACCGTCTTACAATCAGCCGGCTTGCAGTCATGGCGGCTCTGGCCGCCGCCGTAGTCCTGAGCGCTTGCGGGGAGGACGCGCCGCCCACGTCTGTGCCGCCACCCCCAACTGCGCCGGGACCCACGCCTTGGCCAACGCCTTCTCCGACGCCCACGGCAGACCCCGCAGCCATTCGAGCGGACAGGGAAGCGCTGATTGCGTTCTACAACGCTACCGATGGCGCGAACTGGTCGCGCAATGACAACTGGCTGAGCGACAAACCTTTGGGAGCGTGGCACGGTGTAACCACTAACGCGAGGCGCGTCACAGATCTGAGCCTCAGAGAAAACCGGTTGAGCGGTGAGATACCGGCGGAGTTGGGCAGCCTCTCCAATCTGCAAAGCCTGTACCTCGACAGAAACCAGTTGAGTGGTGAGATACCGGCGGAGCTGGGCAACCTCTCCAACCTGCAAACGCTGTGGCTCAGAAGAAACCGGTTGAGCGGTGAGATACCAGCGAAGTTGGGCAGCCTCTCCAACCTGGAAACCCTGGACCTCGGCTGGAACCAGTTGAGCGGAGGGATACCGGCGTGGCTGGGCAGCCTTTCCAACCTGCAAGGGCTGGGGCTCGGCTGGAACCAGTTGAGCGGTGAGATACCGGCGGAACTGGGCAGCCTCTCCAACCTGGAAAGGCTGTACCTCGACAGAAACCAGTTGAGCGGTGAGATACCGGCGGAACTGGGCAGCCTCTCCAACCTGGGGCAGTTGTATCTGGGTGACAACCAGTTGAGCGGTCAGATACCGGCGTGGCTGGGCAGCCTCTACAACCGGAAAGACTGAATCTCAGCGAAAACCAGTTGAGCGGTTGCGTTCCAGCCAGCTTGCAGGATCAGTTGGATATTACTCAGTCGGACCTGGGAGAGCTGCCATTCTGTTGATTCACGGTGGTCGCGTCCGCGCCAATCCAGACTGGCAGGAAATCGTTGGCCGCCCTCAACCCTGGCGCCCGGGCAAACCCGAAGCCTGACAAACATGCCGACGCCGGCTTAGTTCCCGGCAAGTCAAATGCGAGATGAAGGGAGATCATCGAAATGACCATATCCTCTATTCGCATCCGCCGGTTAGCGGCCATGCCAGACAGCATATTCCTCTTGCCCGTCGCAGAAAATCTCGCCGTAGACTCCGAATTGACCTCTCTGCCGTTTCTTCTGCTGGAGGAGTACACTGAGCGATTCTATGAGTACTTCGAGGACGAGTCCGATTTCCTTCAGGCCGGGTTCTGTGCCAGTCTGGCCAGACGGACGAGGTTGTATCCTGCTACCGTCAACTCGGCCCACATCTGGTTGCGGTCCACTCCACGGTACCTCAACTTGTGACCGCCCCCAACCGTCTTGACCCAACCGAACACTTACTCAACCCGCTTGCGCACACGCTGGCGCAACCTGTATCCGTCATGCCGTGTGGTCCGTCCGTCTATCGCCGAGTGTCGTCTCTGGCCACGTGCGGCGTGATGTGCATGTCCCTACAGTCCCATACGAAGTCCCTGGTGTCGTACCCCCCCTGTCCGCGCCCACCGTGATCCTACCGCCGCCAGGCGCCATCTGAAGCATGTCGAGGGCGGTATCACGTTCTGACGTGCCGGTTGCCTCTGTGATCTTCACGTCGACCACCAGCCCCTGCAGGTTGTCCATCAACACGTGGCCCTCATAGCACAGGCGCGCCTCCTTGCCGACACCTTTGCGCGCCAGCCTCGCACCGGGGTCCGTCCTCGACTCATGGGTCTCGTTCACCCTGCGCTCCCCACGCAAGTCGACCGCACGATAGCGTCCCCCGTCCCCAGATGGTGGGCCTATTTTGACGATAGACAGAACCGTTTTTGAACTGTGGCTTGGAAGATTGTGAATCTGTGGTAGACGGTAGGCAGTACCACTGAAGTCGCCACCGCGCTCCATGCTATCACAGGCCTACGCCTTGCTGGAGGAGATCGCCCACTATGGAGGCTTAGCAGTGCGAGCGCGTCGTTTTACGGGTCCGGCGCGCACAACCCCGACCACTGCACCGGCAGCCCCTGGGCCGGAGGAGCTTCTCGCCCGACAGCAGTCCTTTGAAGATGCAGAGGCAGTCCTCGATCTCGTGTGGTTTGAGGTCCGCGAAGGGCTCGGGCAATTCCGAAACGGAGATGACTGGGCAACTGCGATCGATTCCCAGGGCCCAGGCTCCACTCATGGTGCCGCGGTGCAGGTAGACCCGCGTTGGAAGGAGATCGCGCTTCACGCCGATGCGGAGCGCAGTGTCATAGACCGCAAGGACGCCGATGCCGTGGATCCGGTCTCCGACCTCTCGGACGACCCGGTGGAGTTCATCGAAGGACGGTGCTTCCCGTAGGTCCTGCTCCCTGCTGGAGAGGCACCTCCCGAACTCCCGGAGGACATTGCAGGGAATCCGCCATTGGTGCGGGTGCTTCCCACCATCCCCGGTGCGCGCAAGAGCTGCCGCCTTGATTACGCTGCGGAGGGTCGGCATCGCCCGATAAAAGTCCAGCTCGGCGACCGCGTCGTCCCGATGATGCGCGATGTAGTCCGATACCGCCCGCCTTACTCGACACTTGATGACCGCATCACCTACAGGCATGGTCCTGCTTCCACCTACATTTCGGATGCTAGTCGGAGTAGGAGTTCGCTACCTGACGTTGACGGACGGACCCGAATGTCCAGGGGTATGCCGATTCCAGAGAGTAGAGAGACATCATCGTGGTGTTCTGGACCGACCGCGCCCACGATCTCAGAATTCACGAGTATTACCAGTGGCGCAGGCGTTGGCTGATCTGGCTCATATTCGAGACTGGCTTGGGACTCGAAGAGGATGGCGGCGCGCTCGACATACGGCAGAACATAGTCCTCTCCTTCAAGGACTCTGTTGACAAGTTGAACGCTCGGGTCGCGAGAGAAGGCCAGCAAGTCGGCGACTTCCGTAGGCGATGCATCGAAACTGGTACGCCACACGGAAATGTCCTGACTTGTAAGCCAATCCCGTAGTGGCGTCTCCTTTGATTCCGTCTCATGCGCGGCGCGGTTCTCAGCTACACGGTTGGCGAGCCTACGTGAGCGAACACCACCCTGCATAAGACTCAGCGCGTCCCTTGTAGCGACTCCATAATGGACCGCTGCAGCCAGGTCATCTGGGATCTTGAAGGATGTTGGCTTGGACTGAAGCGCGTCATTCACCCAATCAATTACAGTACCCAAGGCCCAAGGCAGGTAGTGTTCAAAGACGGATGCGACGAACTCAGCTAGCTGTTCGTAGCGGTAGTCCTCGCTCCCTACGGCTCCGAGGTGCCTGTCTCCGAGATCCTGAAGATCAACACCGGACACCCAGTCGATGAGAAGAGCCATAAGGTCGACGGGCAAGAGTTCATCCCGCGGAGAGTTCCGACTCGCCTTGAATCCCCTCCTCTGGTTCTCCGCCAATTCCAGGATGCGCGCAAGACGCCCGTCCCCGAGGATCTCTGCGATAGCCAGCGGTGGTTCACTCTGGGCGATGTCCTCTGTAATCATTCCAAGTACTTCTTCCGCGACCACCTCCAAGGATGCTGCACTGGGGAGTGACATTCCTGAGTGGGCCCACCTTTTCCTTGTTTCGACTGGATGCTCTGAAAAGGCGCGATATGCTCGTGACGCCACTTCCAGGAACTTTTCTTTGCCGGCCTCGTCCAACTGTTGCCAGGCGAGTGTAGCCTTGATGGCGTCTAGCACTTCCTCATCGCTGGGAGTAGCACTCAGTTCCGACAATGCTTGGGCGATGAGCCACACACTCCGAACGAAACCGTTTGCTTCGGGACCAACGTTCGCGAATATCGCATCTTCTCCCGCCCTTGCCGCTTCTTCTAGTTCTGCGAGCTGATGGAGGGCAACCTCCGATACCATGGTCGACTGCATTTCGAGGTCAATCGCAGTTCTATTGAGCGGCTCAAACATGGATGCGTGGAAGGGTCGATGTTCCGCAAGTATCAACCACCCCTCAGTTTCGCGCCCCGCGCGCCCCGCTCGTCCAACAGCGTTGAGCAGTCGCGCATCATCAACCACCTCGACGAAACCATCGGAGTCTCGAAAGCCCCGTTGGGCAACAACAACGCTTTTGAAGGGGAGATTGATGCCTTCAGTCAGTGTGGTGGTTGCAACCAGGCATTTGATTTGCTCGGCTCGAACGGCGTCCTCGATTTCTGACTGTATGTCGACAGGAAGAGCTGCATGATGAAAGGCGACGGCCTTTGGAATCACTCGCGCAAGGGGATGTTCAGGTCCTAGCCTCGTCCGAACCAGGTCAGCAAGTGCAAATGTCGCAGGATCGTCTTCGAGAGAGTCGGCGATCTCTTCGGCAAGCCTCTGCACAGAACTCTTCGTTGCTTCAATAACCAGAACCGATCCGGTCTGCCGAATGTGGTCGATCAGAGGCAACAATTGGGCCCTCTGAGTGGTGCTCTGTCCATCGCGCGTCCAACCACCATCTCTCTTTTGCCGGCGCACGAGTTCACCGACAGGTTCGGAGAATTCTCCTCTGGTGATGGATCCAGCGAGTCCCGTTCGGAGATGCACCACCCCCACGAGCGGAGCAACGCGTCGCGCGAGGCGTGAGCCCTGAGGTTCCTCGAAGGTTTCAGATTCCCAGTCTGGTCTCGTCGTAAAGATCACAGACAAACGCCGGGGACCACGCCAATCGTTATGCCGTGCGAGCACGCCGTTACCGTCATCGAGCCAAGCCATCACATGCGCCTGACTACCAAGAGCTGCTGAGAGCACTAGGATCCGATGGTGTGTAGCCTTCGTGACGTGATTTAGTAAGGAGAGAGTCTCCTCCAAACGCCAACCTCGTTCCGGATCCGCGACAAGGTGTGCCTCATCGATGACAAACATTCCGAATTCGTCGAGTAGTCCGGCTGGATCACTACGAAGTCGGCCCGCAAGCCTTTCGGGAGTCATAACAGCGACTCGGGCTGCTGCTGGCTTCGCTACACCAAGACCGAGAGGTGGCTCGACATACAGGTGCTGTCCGAGCGTCCTGAGGCGTCGCCGCAGGGAAGCACTCAGTTCGCGGCAGAGGCTGTGTGTTGGGGCAACGACGCACACGTCACCCTTACCCCCCACAACATGGGAAGTAATAAACAGTTGCGCCAATAGACTCTTCCCTGCGCTGGTAGGGAAAGAGAGGATCACTCGTCGCACGGAGGGGTCCAGAGGTGATGGTTCCCCTGGTTCGCCGCCAGTAAGAAACGACAGTTGCGGAGGCCATAGCTGCAGAACCGGCGGATCGCCTAACGTCATGGCACGTGCCGCACTCGGGAGGTTGGAGGGCAGTACACTCCATACGGAGCTTGTCTCCAGGCCATCCGCCATCCTCAACAGGTGTGCAGCTACCCAACGGGACTCAACGTCACTGGGCGCTTCTCGACTCTCAAGTGCTCGTCTCAAATGGGCTCGCGCGCGAGACAATACATCGCTAGAGCCGTAAGTGAGGTAGCTTGTAAGGTCACGAACTCCCCTTACGACACCATCGGCTGAGGCATATTGCGAATCGCGGATATCGCCGAACTCAGCGGCGAGAGAGTCCAATTGGGTGATCCGCCTGTCGAGTAGCGGATAAAGAGCAGGCCTGTTAAGGGCTAACAAGAGCACTCCCGCCTCAAGGGAAACGATTCCGGGATTCCCCAATTGTTCGGGCTCTCGAACAATTGCGAGGCGCCGGGCGAGCGCAGCAGCGTTCGGCGTCAACTCCCCACCCATGTACGCAATCTGCGCTGCGAACGTGTACTGCAGCACCTCCAAGCCCGTCAGGTTTTCACGCTGTAGGGCCAGATCAAAGATATGTGCAGAGACCTGGTGCGCCTGCCGCTGTCGCTCGATGCCATACAGGTCTAGGTCCTCCCGTGCCGTAGCTACCGATTGGAGATACCAACCAGTGTCGAGCAACTGAGGATCGAATTCCGCTCGATGTGTGAAGAGATTGACTTCAGCCTCTGAAAGTAGCCTTTGGAGAGCCTCCGGAGATGGCAACCGAGGGTGCTCTCCCAGTGCGCTAGTCAAGAGTTGAAGGTCTAAGGCTCGGTCCATAGCCCACAGCCTTTCCACAGAACTCGTCGGACTGATTCAGCAAATGTCCGGAAGCCGTCGACCAGATTAAGGTGTCCTTGGTGTTGATCAGCAGTCAGCTCAAAATGAGTCGTCATTCCCTCGAAACAGTCTTCACCGTCCTCCCTGTGATCACTGTCGGTCCCGACTACGATTCCGACACCAGCAGCTGGGTCTTTGTCAGCCCAAAGCTCAGCTAGACGCCCGTAGAATGCCGCCAGTTGTTGGTCTTCGGAGAGGTATTGTGCCACGAGCGAGAAGCGCGCCAGATATTCGAGAGCTCGATTGCCTACCTGTTTACATGCCCCGTTGACTGTCGTCTTAAGCACCTCGTCGGTGCCGTGATACTTTGACTCCCATAACCGATAGCAGTAGCTACCACTTGAGCCGTAGACCGTCAGACCATCACCACCCGGGTCAGTTACAGACCAGTCATGACCCTCGACTCGGATAGGAGTCCCGAGGCCGACGTCAATGTGCTCTATCACACCCTGCCACATACCTTCAGCGACGAGACCAAGTAAGTGTTGATCGATAGCAGGTTCAGCAGGTGATCCAAGATTCTGTAGGAGTGCTGCTTGCAAGACTAAGGAGTCTATGTCGCTCAGTTCCCCTTCAGTCTCACCCGTAGCATGACCATGCCACAATTCGAAGAGTCTATCGTCTGGGAGTCGTCGCCTAGCGATACTGCATGCTAGCGACATTGCGGCAGCTTCGCTCTGATGGTGCTCAAGACGCCCAAATAGACAACCGACTCCGTCGGCTGTCACTTTGACTTTCAAGGTTAAGAGGCTGGACAGAGGAGGACAGGTATCCTTCACGTCTTCCTTCTGGCCATTCATCTCACCCACCAGTTGTCCACTCGACTCCAATATTCGTAAACCCTATACAGGTGCATTGCCTTTCTCAGGACTTCTATCTCCAACTTGATCAACCTAGGCATGTAAAACACCAATGCAAGAATGTAGAACAGCGCTGCTTCGGCTTCAGTTTCTCCTCACGGTCTCGCTAATTCCTTCAAATCGCAACAGCACCCTCACAACGAACATCCCCCTTCAGTCCTGATCGAAGTCAGGGTTGAGGCCTTCCCTCATCTGAGTGATGGTGTGTTGAACGTCATTGGACACCTCATCCAGTTCTCGAGCCACTGAGGGGCTCTGTCCAAGTTCTCTCCGCAACGCAACCACAATCGGTTGCAGAGGGTCAATCGCACCGGCTCGTTCAATCATGATCAACGCCTCGGTCGGTTCAATCGTTGCGACGTATTGGAGCAGGACATGCACACTGTGGGTCGGTAGCATTCCAAAACCTTGCTCTGCAATGTCCGAGACCAGCATCTCGGCATCAGTCTTCCGGATCGCTCGCCCCTTTGTCGCCGCCAGTAGTCCCTTCATAACGATCGCCACCTGCCGCAACAGTCGATCTTTATCACCGGTCGCGTCTTCGAGACGCCCCAAAGCGGAATCGACCTCCCTCAAGGCCGCTTCAACGTTTCCGAACGTGAGCAGTGTGAAGGCCCGGTAGACTATTCCAATAGGATGGACTGAGACGTCACCAACGCCTAACTCCAGGCTGACGATTAGGTCCGCCATGTCGACACCAACGCGTTGGTCACGATCCAAGTAATTCACAGCTACTGTTTCAATAGCTTCCTCGTTCCGGCCCAGCTTCCTCAGCAGACTGATTCTGTTCAACGTCGCTACACCCTTGGCGACGATCAAGTGGTCGGCTCCAATTTCGTCGGCTATCCGGATTGCTTCATCCCAATAGCCGAGAGCCTCCTCCAAACGCTGCTCGGCTGCCGTGGTTTTCGCTTTGGCAATCAATGCGCTAATCACTGGCTCGACATACTCGGGTTCCTGAACGGTACCAAATGCAGCTATGACGGAGTCCTGGGTCAACAGGTCGACGAGCAGGTCTCCTAGCTCCGGCAACGCAATCAACTGTCGAAACGCCTTGAACTGGACGTCCTTCAGTCGAGGTTCCGCCTCGTTCAAGCCCTCGGCCATGCTGATGCCAATGTCCACCAGTTCGTCCGGAGAGTAGTAGCTCGCCATAAAGTGAACCAGTGCATCGACAACGTAGCTCTCGGCGCCGGGGCGCCTGAGCAAGTAGTAGATGTTGTACATCCTTTCGGCGACATAATATGTTCGCCGCCGCCTCGATCCGCTTTCTATCGACACAGCCCCGCGATCTGCCAGCCGCTTGAGCAGAGCGCTGCAGGCATTGACCTTCACGCGAGCCTGCGAAGCGACTTCACTGGCCGACGCCGGTTTCCACAACCTGGCCAGGGCCAGGTACACCCGCCTCTCTTGGGGCGGAAGGGCTTCGATATGGCTCTTGAAGTACTCGGTATGCTCATCAACCAGATCCAGCAGATTGGACATGAGGTCCCTGAATGAGTACGTCTTCTCGAAACCGGCTACCACAGAGATCAGGCGAGGGTTCCCCCCGGTAAGGATCTGGAGCGGCCTTATCTGCTGGCTTCCCCTGGGTTGTCCTGACAGTGACGACCAGAGCGTGCCACAACCCTCAGTGTCCAGTGCCGACAATGTAACGACCCTGAAGAGTTCGTACAGGGAACGGTCTGGACTGTCTATCTCCGCAAATCGGCTTGTGGCACTTCCAAGGAGGATGATCCGGGGCTCGACCTGGAGCGTCTGGCGTAATCGCCAACCTGCGTCAGGGTCGGCCATGTCCGAGAAGAGCATGTTCATGTTTTCGACGACCAGCAGGACGCGCACCTCGTGTCGGTCAGCAAAGGTCAGAATCGAACCCAGGGACCGGTCCGCCAGGTCCCGGTCATCAGCCGTCTCCCTGATGTCGGAATAAGAGCGGCGCAGCTGGGAGCGTTCGGTTGCGGGAGCCTGCTCTGCCAGACGTGCCAGGCACTCTAACCAGAACTCTCCTATCGTGGCGACCTCGTAGCTCTCCTCGGACAAGACGACCGAGAAGTAGCCAGAGAGTGAGGCGTCCCGGCGCACTTCGGCCGCCACTCGCAGGAGCAGATGGGTCTTCCCGCTCCCGCGTGGTCCGATGACTATGGTGTGCGTATTGGAATTGCCCGTACATTCCCGCACGGACTCCATGATCGATGCGAACTCATCGCGGCGTACGCAGAACGTCTCTATGATCTCGTTGTCAGAGAGGAAGCCGGGGTTGTATTTCTTGGTTGCCACCGCCATCTTGGGCCTCTCCAAACCTCTACCTTTCAGCAATTGGGGTGAAGAACCTGCCGTGCCGGGCCCGCCACCACTCCTCAAGCAGACCAGACACGAAACGGTAGCCTTCATCCTGGCGTTCGAGATAGCCGTCATGCTCCAGCAGGTGCAAGATGCCGTTGATCGACAGGTCGTCCGGATGTCTTGAAGCCATGAGCTCGTTCTCGTAGCTGCGGGCGGCGTGCTCAGTCAGCAAGCCACCATTTACGGCAGCTTCAGTGAGGATGCTAATTGCGGTAGTGTAGCCTTGGTTCCCCATGACCGTTCTTAGTCTGTCCTCGTAGTGCTGAAGGTTAATCTGGCCCCTTACGCTCAGTAGGTCGCGGTAGAACACGTGAGCAACGTCGTCGATATTGGCCACTGGCCGGGCCTCCCGACGCAGGTGCTCGTGTAGGTGATCGAAGAACTGCTGGATATGCTGGGGAATGCAGCGGCGCAGGAGGTCACACATCCTTCTCCGCACTTCGATAGGAAGGTCAACTTGATGCCAGCGTGCCAATGCAGCCAGGCATTCCATGGCCGTTTCTTCGTTCCAGGGCTTCAGTTCGAAGGGCGAGAAGATGTTCGCCTGAGCGCTGAGGCGTGCCTGGCTCAAGAGTGGATCGAGACCAATACTTCCTGAGACAATCAGAGTGATCTTGCCGCGATGTGTTTGACCGTTTCTCCTTAGCCAGCTCAAGAATAGGTCAGTTGTCGCGCGTCGCTCCGGCGTAATCTGATAGTCATGCCCCTTGAGTAGCCTGTTAACGAGTATGGGCAACTCGTCGATGGCGAGGACCACCGGCCTGTCAACCGCCGCTAGAGCCGCGAAGACTTCATCGCCTCGGCGGTCCCAAGTTCCGCTGTCGATCCCTGAGCGAAGCCTCACCTTCAGATCGGCAACTTCCACAGCTTCGATGCGATCTCCAACACCCTGTAGGAAATTGGCAAAACCAGATCTGATGCGTATCCAAGCGGTGGAGATCGAACGGGCCGCAAAGGCGATCTCGGCTACGGCGTCCGCAGGTGTGCCGGCGCCCTCAAGGTCGACAAATAGGGTTTCGTAGCCTCCGTCTGCCTTCAGCCGGCGTAGTAGTTCCCTCACCAAGCTGGTCTTGCCCATCCGCCGCTGGGCTGTGAGTAGCGTGTGGGTGCCTTCCGCGACACGCTCCTTCAGTGCCTCGAGTTCGGCTTCACGGTCGAAGAACTGGTCGCCGTCGACCCAGTTGGACGGCTGTTTCCTAAGTCGGGTGGTCAAACGGGCTGCCTCCCTTGCTTCTATAAGTCTGTAAGGCCCAGCATAACATGCCAACAAGGTTGTTGGCAACAGTCTTGTTGGCAAATCCGAATAAACAGCTATACAGTTTCTCGGGGTCAGATGTGGGGCCCCTTAGGCATTGGTAGACGCCGGTTGCGCCGCAGCTATAACACGTACCTGCGGCCAAGGGCTTCCGCGTTCTCTGCGAAACAGTCCGCTCAGCCTCAACAGTCCGGCGTTGTTGTGGTGTTGTCCTTGAATGGCGTCATCTCCCAGCTTGTGGCGCAGGCTCTTGACAAGGGTACGCGAGGGACGCGGATTTCTGGAGTGCGACAGGCTCCAGAGCCGTTCCAGCAGGCGGTCGTGGGGCAACGTGGGGAAGCCGGACAGGGTGGTGCGGGACTACGACGAGATCATCCGGCTCCAACCGGGCAACTCATCGGTCCGCGAGGAGAGGCAACTCGCCCTGGAGGAGTTGGAAGGGGGCTGAACCGGCCTTATTTCCTCCATCGCCAAGGAGCTTTGCAGTTTCTTCGCCACCCTCTTCAGCACGTCGGGCCTGGAGCGTCCGCCGGTAGGCCGGGGCGCAACGCTCCCAGCGAAGGGACTCCCGGAATCGAAAGTGGAGGAGGTCTCTTCATCGGCGGCGGACACCCGTTGAATCCATCCTCAGTGCCAGACGATGGACTTGCATGTAGGCGTCGTTTTGCCATGTGTAACGTGCCGCCATGGGTGGAGTCGGAGGACGGTTCCAACTCTTGAGCCGGTCTCTGAGTTTGCCATAGAGGTGGATGCGGTCTTGCCACTCTACATTCTCGTTCAGGTCTCCAAGCTGCGCCTTGAGAACCGCCTGCATCACCCGCATCCAGCCACGCTGAGAGTCCCTGGTTGTTCCATCAAGCACAGTCCTGACGTCACTTCCAGTTCCGACGTCAACCGATAGGTGATATTCCCCTATGTTTTCTTTCACAGCAGAGATACGGCCAACAATAGACGTCGCGCCTTCGGGAAGGCACTTCGAGGACACCTTCATGAAGAGAACCGGCCACGATCCATTCCGAAAAGAAAACACAAAGCGACTGTTCATGTACGAGTCGAGATCGGGTTCCACTCTGCGGAACACGAGAAACACTGCGAATCCCATGGCAGGAATTGTTCCTAGACCAACCACGAACGTAGCGATGGTGGCGAGCAGGCTGTCTTCGCTGCCCACGCGTTGGAGAAACAATATGTACCCTGCGGCAATGCCAGCGAAGACCAGGATGCCGGCAAATGCGCTTGCGGTCACTTTGCGAACGTAGCGTTGCCACTGATGGGGCTCCAACAGGTCCCGTATGAGCAGTGCCACCACCGCCGCCGCTATCGGTATCAAGAAAGGAGAGAGGCGACTCCACCATTCGGTTATATCGTCCATAGGCTCACCTGTAGCTGCGTTCAGACTAGCCCAATCGCTGCACTGTGCCGCGGGAACACGTGGGCCGCCACTTCCCAGCCCGATCCACCGACTACTATCAGCACGGGTTCCGGAGTGTTGTAGTCAAGCGATTCGGCAATCCGAACCATCTGTCGTTTGTCTCCAGCGCTGGGTTGACCGCCTCCCCGGGGATGATAGTGCCATTCCCCAAGGTAGTATTCCTGGACCGTCCACAGCCCGTCCAGATGCCGTTGCAGGCCTTCAGTTCCTCTCCAAAAGCTGGTCCGCCTCCTGACTGAGTCTTCCGGCGGGCCCCACACTCGTGTCACTATTGCGGTGTCGTGAGCCTCGTTGTATCGACCAACCAAGACTCCCCCGGTTTCCAGGTCGCCGGATTCGCGGCAAATATCCAATAGAGCCTCCAACTCGTGATGCCCAACTTGGACTCGAAACCGCCCATCGGGGGAGCACATGGTGAGGTCAGGAGTTGGCATCGGGTGCGGACACTCTACGTAGCCCAACGAATTCACCATTTTCGTACTGCTGCTCAAACACGACCAGGGTGGGCTCACTCGGAGGCCCGGCTATCGCGGCTTCTATAGCCTTTACGGCCGCCCCGGTCATCATCCAGATGTCGTCGACCCGCGCCGGCATCAGCGCATGCCAACATCCTGTGCCATCCCGCGGCAACTCCTCATCGTAACCATCCAATTCAGATCGCAGCCAAGGATCCAGCCTATCTGCGAAGTCGTCAGCAGGGAAGGTGTTGCTGTGGGCCACGTAAATGAACGCCCGCATGGCCTTCAAGCCAACTGACACTGACACGAAGGTAACGGGGCCGTCCCAGGCGAACCTACGCATTTGCTCCGCAACTGAGTCGTCTGCGGTACAGTCGATGACGACATCGGCGTCCAGTACCCGATTGATGTCCTTGCGGTCAGTTGGGGGAAATGTGGCATCTATGGGGGTTACGATTGAATGGACCGCCGCATCATTGAGGCGATCCGCCAGAGTCAGAGCTTTGCGCTTGTCCAGGTGACTAACTCCGAGGGTGTGCCTGACAAGGTTGCCAACCTTGAGGCGGTCGTCGTCCATGATCGTCACATCCTGGACGCCTGAGCGGACCAACATTTCGGCCAGCGCCGAGCCAACCGCGCCACCACCGATGATCAGAATAGACTTTGACCGTACCGATGGGTTCACCCTTCCCCGGCCTGATATCTCATCCTGGTGCCAATTCTCGGTCTCGACCCACTCGAGAGGCACGCTGTCTCCGAACACCACCGATCGGTCCCGGCTCCAGTAACCCGACTCCGTGGGGCGAAATCCCGGCAGGGGTCGTGAGGTCAGGGCAGGGAGCCAGAGTGCGAGCCAGTGGACCTGGACATCAGGTTCCTTGAATCTTGCCGGGATTGGAAATCCAACAAGCAGAACGTGCCTCCCGCTGTCCCTGAGCTTGCCGCATAGCGGCCTCAACAAAGAGTCAAGATCAACCCCCTGTGCTTTGCAGCACATTCGGAGCTCCCCCCATGTTGTTGGTATCGCCCATGGTTCGACCACAGGTAGCCGGTCGAGCCAGATCCACGCCACGGAAAGATCGCTTTCCTTGCCGAGAGGTTTGGTCCAGGGGGCCTGGAGGCCTACTCCCGACCTGCCCACGTTCAGGTCGTCCACCACGAGAATCGGTGGGTCTTCCTCCAGGATTCGGACAGTTGCGGCGCCCTTTCGGGGGTGGCGCCCCAACCAGAAGGAGAGATTCTCCGGTCCTTCGGCGAAGACAACCTTGGGACCGGTGGAAAACGGAACATGCGGCAACTCGAAAGGGTCGCCAGGCTGGACTAGTTGGCCCCGTGACGCTAGGCCAAGCCACTCCTGTACCCGGCGGACATGCCAGGCGAGCCTGGATTCCGCGTCGAACGGCTCGACATCGTAGGAACGACGGCCCAGAGTGCGAAGGCTTGTGTCGACACAGAGACGTCCACATCTCCACGGCAGTTCGTCGGGGCCTACGCCATTGTGATTCTGGTGATTGAACGTGTGCGTTACACCCCCGGCCTTCGCCGGGTAGAAGATGATCTGGCCGGACGGGTATGTGTCACGGACGTGGACGTACCAGTCGGTTGTAGGAGGTATTAGGCCTCCTGGGTCAACGTCCGCGGTGATCCTACACTGCAGAGCCCAGAGCACTCGATCTTCGTACCAGACGAAGTCCCCCAGCATCCTTATGCCCGGCACCGACTCCAGGGCTCTGCGACCCAGGCGGAGAGCCTCAGTGAGTGATCCCTCCTGGCGAGTAGCTAGGCGAATCTTCCGCCTCCAACGCGCGTCTGCTCTCGGCGAGGCGTGAATCCGGCAGTCCCCGCTGCGGCCCCGGCCGCCGCTCCCGATGATCCACCCGGAGGGGACGGGAACCTCTTGCCGAAGAGCGATTGCCACAGGTTCGCACTCTCCGACGTATCGCCGGATTCCAAGGCCTTCCGCGCCACGGCAGAGGCGCTCTTGACACGCTCAATGAATTTTGAGAAGTCGCTTGGGGACAGACGCTTGAGCACGTTGTGCTCGGGAACTCCCCGGTCTGGAACGAAGGGGACCATCCCCGCGGCCGCGTATGCCGAGTACGTGGCGACCATCTTCTCTAGTACGAGGGTGAACCCTTGCGCCAGGTTCTCAACCTTGTCCGGGCAGCAGTCGCCGACCAGATGCTCCAGGGGATAGCTCTTTGGATATTCAATCTCGGGATGCGCCGTCCTCCACCACCACTTGACCAACCTCACGATGTTGACGAAGTGACCATCCGTGCGCCTGTTCTTGTTGGTGGTCCACCTGTACTGTTCCAGGGGATGGGTGCGCTGCCATTCATGGGTGTCCCTGTCGGGGATGTAGAGAGGCTCCTGCTTCCACTGCGGCTCTCCCGAGCGGTGTTCCTTGAAGAAATCCGCAAGATACTCGGGCACGGCGCCAGAGCTCTTTGGCCAGTCGTCAGGCGTGAAGTACCCCTGGACGAAGTCGGAGGACAAGGACTCCTCTTCCGAGGGTGCCGCCGCGATAACCAGATCGAGCTTCACGTGGGACATCTCTATGCCGATGGACCGTCCCTTCCTCTTCCACTTGCCCTTGTAGTGCTTGTTCAGGAAGGAGGTGAACTCCTTCATCACGTCGTCGGCCACCGGGTAGTCTTGGCGGCGGAATCGAGTAACGGCGACCAGGTCTACGTCCAGCTTGTCCTCCCCCTGTGGTCGGATGGACGTCGATCTTCGATAGCTCCCCTGCAGGAACACGCTGACGATCTTGGGCCCGAGGTACTCGTCGGCCAGTAGTCTTTCTCGCAGGCGCGTGTGAGCCTCCTGCAGTTCCTTGGTCTGGGCCTCCGTCGGCCTGATCTTGGTGAGGAAGTCCGTGAAGTAGCTGTTCAGTTCCATTCTCCTGCTCCTTTGTCGGGTCTTGATTCCTATTCGATGGGTAGTGACAGGGACTTTCGATACCTGGAGGGCCAGTTGGAGTCAAAGCCGTGCTCGTACAGCTGTATCGATCCAAGGCTGCGAGCGAGCCTCCCTACAAGAAAAACAAGGCCGTTGGGGGCTGCGCTGAACATGTGCAAGGGGCCCGTGGGAGTGAGCCGCGGATATAGCTCCCGAACGGTCTTCACCAACTCCTGTGCCAGTATCCACGCGTGGCCCCCGCCCCTCACTGCCATTGGGCCAATGCCGGGCGAAATCGTGAAAGCGAGTACGTGGCCGACTTCTGGGATGTGCTCCTGAACATGCGCCAGAACCTCAGAGCTTGCGTCGTGGGTTACCGAGAGGACGATGCCGACTTCACGACCGCTCGGGTGCGCACTGATGTCTGAGACACTCCAGGGATTGGGGTCTAGATTCGCCATCACGGAGGAGGAGTCCCAAATCACTCTACCGGCGGCTGTGTTTTGGACTAGCGAGACGCGTGTGCCGGACTTAACGTCCAGTTCGTACCCGGCCGCAAAAGCGATGGAACTATGCGCCGAGAGGTGCAGATTGCACTGACCAAGGGGAGCGACCGATCTCGTCATAAACTCATGTATCTTGGGGCCAACCCTGGCGTTCCAGTATTCCGGTGCACTGATCTCCCTGCCGTCAAACAGATCTGCAAGGTCCAGCAAGTGGTCAACTTCGTCTTCCATGTGTTCGGCAAACCGGAGGAAGCTCCTGATGCCGACAAGGGGAGCTTCGTAGTCCGTCTCCGGGTTCGTCCATAGTCCTTCCTCGCTGCAGATACTCCGGACCTCCGAGGCCGTGAACTTGTTCCGCCCCTCGGAAAGCAGGCGTTCGATCAAGCTGTCGTATGGATTGGCGCGGCTGCCCTGGTCAACTGCTCTGAAGCCGACCCTCGCCAATTGCTCACTCAGTGTCCTGGTCAGGTTGTCGAGGGTGAAAGAGCTGGCAGAGATCCGCAGGCGGGCGAGCACACTACGCAGCTCCTCGTGGCCCACTCCCAGGTGGTTCGACCACTGCTCTACGACCCGGGAGAACCGGGAGGAAGCGCCCTTGCCGAACAGGACTTCCAGCCTCAACTCTCCATCGCGTCCGCTCACCAGCTTCGCAAGGACGTCATCGGCCGGGATGCTCCACGTGGTCATGAAGGTGAACCTTGCCGTCTCGTTTCTCGCCCATGTCGCCCTGACGGCCTCATACAGCCGCTGGAGGAGTGATGTGCTCTTGGAGCCGATAAAGGACGGGTCCGTTAGGGCGTCGCAGGTGAGCGCCCCGCCCTGGTCGACGTGCCACTTGATCTGATAGTAGTCGGCGGAGACCAACTCCCCGTGGGCGTCCTTGATTGGCTCGGAGTAGAGGACGGCGACATCGTCGAAGTGTGGGACATCGTCGATCTCGCACCCAACGCACGCAACTTTCGTGTGACGTTGGAACAGGCGGCACACCTCCAGCCAGAACACTCGTCCCTGGTACGTGTCTCCCTGTTGCCGAGCAGTAACCGCTCTCATCTATCCGTCGCCTTCGTCCATTGAGTGCATACCCCCATGGCACCAGAATATGTCTTCTGACAGACAAAGTCAATGCAGTGAGGACATCTTCGCATATGCCCGTTGGTATGCTAATATGGCGCCATCATGATTGGGGGTTACACGTCATGGCAATTGAAATCGCCGGTTTCGCCCAGGCGCTAGCTCGGTGTCAGGCCTTTCAGTCTGTCGACACTGTCGAGCTTGAAGATGCTCTCTCTCGTGGCCAGGAGCCATTGGAGATGTTGGTAATCGAGCCCTCCGCTGACATCGCACTCATTCGGTCGGGGCAGCCGTTCAGGTACCTGTACTTCGTTCAGCACGGAATGATCGTGCCATGGCAGTATCCATATTCGGACCTGTCCTCCCCCTTCCTCATAGGCGACCACGAGTTCATGATGGGTGCGAAGCGCTGGGTGGCTTCCTATTCGGCGGCAACGCCTGCGACCGTGGTAGCCATCCCGGTCGCCACCATGAAGCTCACAGTTGAAAGGATCCCTCAGATACGTGCCGAGATGTACCTTGTCTTGCTGAGGCGTTTGGCGCGCTACTACTGGATCACCCTCGCCATCAGCGGGAGTCCGGCGCAGAGGGTAACGGCCGCCCTGATTTCCCGCCTCGCCCTGATAGGAGAGGATCACGGTTGCGAACGCGAGATCATCCTGCGGCAGCGAGACATCGTTCGCCTGACGGCCATGTCTCGCTCGGCTGTCGCGGGCGGGATTTCAACACTCGCTGCTGCCGACCTCATCCGCATCGGGGACGACAACAGCGATAGATTCTCGGGGTCGGTGCATGTGCCGGATGTCGACAGGCTAAAGGACTACGCGCTCGGGGAGGTTCGGGAAAAGCAGATCCGTCCTCTACTCCCCACAAGCCAAGACATCCAGTGAATCCCCTCGGCCTATTGGTAGAAGGTCAAGAGGCGCACGCCACTGCGAATGCCAACGACTCCGGTATATCCCAAATGCCAACTCCTAATTGCGAGTCGCAGCCAGGCTGGCAAGCTCACAGCCACCAAGTTCGGGAACAAGTGGATCATGGAACGGAACCGGCTCCAGGTGTTCGCCAACACATACGTCGGGAGACGCGGAAGAACCAGGAAGTTGCTGTGAGCGCCGTCGGGAGAGTCCGAACAAAGATATATGACCGGGGGTAGTGCTTGACGAGTGAAATCACGGTGACCCTTGAGCCGGACGATGAGGGGATGATCGGCCGCCAGTGCCCGGAAGAAGACTGCGGACTCTATTTCAAGCTCAGGTTGGGAACGGGCCGGGACACCGAGAGCCTCAGATGTCCCTATTGTCGCGCGGAAGGAGACCATAGCAGCTTCTTCACTAAGGATCAGATGGACTACGCAGTCTCTGTTGCCGCCAGAGACATAGTGGGGCCGATGATGAAGGGGTTCAAGAGAAATATCGAACGCATGAACCGCCGCCAATCAGGGGGACTGCTTCAGCTAAAGTTCTCGGTGGACTACAAGCCCGTTTCCGCGGGCGGGGCCAGCATCTAACCCGGAAGGCCAAGAGTTTAGGAGGGGTTCGTGACGCTGCTTTACAGTTTTGGAGGCAGGCCATTCGATAAGAACCGTCGCTGCCTCCCACAGGATACCGACCACAAACCTGGGGGGCTTTGGCTAACCGAATGCAGGACTGATGGCTGGAAGAATCATGTGCTAACGGGCATCACTGAGCGTCCGTTGGAGTGGTGTTACGGAGACCTGAGGTTAATGACGGTCTTTGAGTTTGACCAAGACCGCTTTGCCGAGAGTGTGTTCACGATCGCCCGCAAAAAGGACATGGAGGACTTCCTTGAGAGCTATCTCGAGCCAAGGAAGAGGAACTGTAAGAGTGAAGACCTAGAATCCATCAGAAGTCAATGCATCCCCCGCTGTTCAGGGTCGTGCTACAACTGCTATGGCTTCCACATCGACTGGAATCGAGTGAAGGCCGACTACAGGGGTCTGGCACTCACCTTTTATACGGAGGAAATCTCTCACCGCACTAGGGATCCAAGAATGCACTGGTCCAGATTGGATTGCCCTAGTTGGTGTATCTGGGATATAGATCTGAGCTGCCTAACAACTCTGGAAGAGAATGTAGAGACTGGGTACACATGCGATGGGAATTGCCAGAGTACCTATTGTCCAACAAGAACGGAATTGTGAAGGCTCACTGGCAAGGGCTCCAAGGGGCCATCATTACACAGGCTTAGGACACGACTGAGTTTCTGAAGGAGTGCAAGTCGTCCAAGCGCAAGGCCTTCGTAGGGAGCTTCATTAGAGAAACTGTGGGCATGCCCAGCAAGGCCGTCGTTCACTATGAGGTCCCCACGGCCAAAGCCATGATGGGGACGCCGAGGAAGTGGTTTGGGCTGAGCCGTCCGAACCCTACGACGCGGCGGGGCCGCCCATCGACTACGCCGGACGCCGGGTGACGCAGGCGGGGCGTCCGGTGGAGCTGACGGCCACGTACTACGCGCTGCTCTACGAGCTTTCGGTTCATGCCGGGCAGGTGTTGACCCACGCCGTGCTGCTCCAGCGGGTGTGGGGTCCGGGAGGTGGTCAAGAGGCTCCGACGCAAGCTGGGCGCCGACGCGACGAGTCCCACTTAAATCTTCACCGAGCCCCGCGTTGGCTACAGGATGGCGAATGGGGAGGGGGTGTGTAGGGAGAGGCAGGGTCGTGAGTGTGCGAACAGAAGGAGAGCCGACCCCAAGTGACTGCTGGTCGAATCGTCGGCAACAGAGTATCTTGGTATAGCCTCATAGTCACATTGATTGTGGAACGATGATCCATGTTGGAATGGCTTGCACAGACTATCGGTAAGCACACTCTAGGCTATGCGATCCAGTGGTGTCGGAGTCGCCTCAGAGTCTCGCTCGCAACACACATCGAGCAGTCATGCTCAAAACGCAGCATACAATTGCCATACACAAGAGAGCCCGCGGCGCCGTGAGGTTTCAAAGGATCCCGCGGTCCGTCCTGGTCGCTCTCCTAATTGTTGCAATACTGACGGCATGTGAGCCGGTCAAGGATTCGACTAAGCCCACCCCGACTCCCACGGCCACACCGAATCCGCTCCAACGTGTTCCGGACGCGTTAACGGCGCCCCGGACACCTAAGGCTCCAACCACCGTCCCTGCTCCCACACCTGCTACCCCCGCGTCCACTCTCTCCGCTACGACCACAGTGCCGAATGCGCCGGCTGCACCGAGGCTTAGACTGTCCTCCGACAGTGTCCTCCTTGTCGAGTGGACCCCACCCCGTGACGGAGGTTCACCGGTAACGCACTATGAGGTTGCGATTCAGGCGAATGACGACTTGGAACGCGTGACCGTGGTGAAGGGTGACAACAACACCCTTCTCATCGACGTGAGACCGAGCACCTCATACACAGTAAGCGTCTATGCAGCCAACACCTTGGGAACGAGTGCCCCTTCGTCCCCGACGACCATCACTACCACCGGAATGTCCTTGCCTGAATTACCGCCCATAGAGAACAAGACAGGGCGTGTAGGCGACTCAATCGACCTGACGCTTCCTGAGTCCGTGGGTGGCGACGGTTCGCTGGCCTATTGGGTCAACCGCCTTCCGGCAGGTCTCAGCTTCGACCCCAATGAGCGGCGAGTAACCGGAACGCTGACCGCCGAGCAATCCGTCTCAATCACCTATTCAGTGAGCGATTCTGATGACAGCACACACTGGCGCACCTTTATGTGGACGGTACGCAGGGCGACGGGAAGGCCACCAGGCAATCGCCCGCCGGCGGTGTCCATGGTTCATGAGTCTCTGGCCGTCCCGGGAGGCGTGCCCGTTTTGCTGAACGCCAGAACCCATGACCCTGACGGTGACGAACTCACCTACGAGTGGACAGTCACCCCCATGATTGGTGAGTTGGTCCAAGCGTTCCCCCGCAACCCTACGTGGTTTCCTCCGGCGGCGGTTGAGACTGCTCAGGTTGTCACCGTCACACTGACAGTGAGCGACGCCCATGGAGGCGCTGCATCGGCCGACACGCAGATTACGGTTCTTCCTGCGGTAGCAGACACACCGGCGCCGCCCGACGGGTTGATGGAACGGCTGAACTTTGCCATTGAGCAGATGCTTGCGGGGCCGTCACAGCAAGATCCGTCGATGACTGTGGGGGAACGTAACCCATGGCTCAGGCAGGCGTGGGACTACGCCACTAAGGTCGGAGACTATGCCGCTCTCGACTATGATTTTGAAATCGACTTCGGGGGTGAGATACCGATCGTCCATCTGGAATGCTATCCCGTTGATCTTGGGGAATTGGTCCCCTGTGCTCCATCCGGACTGACCATGCCCGAGTTCCTCCTCGAGGACAGGCACATCGTAGGGGATCTCTCCCACATCTTTCGGACAACGATGGCACACGAGCTGGCTCACGTCTTTACGATGTCCTCCCTGGTTTCACCCGACAGCGGTCAGCGGCCGCGTCCCGATCTCTACGCCATGGCTATGCTGGCTCTGTTCAAACAGCATAGCGACCCGGCCACGTACGGCTGTGACGGCAGGGAACTCTTGGCTGACGCTCTGCAAGTTGCGGTCTACCCGGCAACCTGGGGAGGGTACTGGTTCGACTGTATGGGTCAGCATCACCCTCTGGAGGAGGAAGAAGACGCTCACGCAATTGTGCAGAGCCTGCTGGATGGCGGCTATCCGGCCTGGTTTATGGAAGAGTACGGACTGCCAAGCGGTGGATTTGCCCTGCGACGGCTGTGGACCGACGTCATAGCTCTTGAGGAACTGGACCCGTTCCCCAAACAGCTATTGGTCTGGCAGTTGCAGGATGCCTTTGGCGTGGGGTACTGCTCACCTGAATTGACTGCGGACTCTGCGTATCGAGGGGCGAATCTCCCCAACCCATGGGCCAGCACAGACACCGATGAAGCAGGATGTGAGTAGCGGCAGGCACGGTGTTACCAGCCCGACCGAGGCATTCGATCAGTATAGCGTCGGAACCAGGAATTCGACTCCATACCCTGGTTCAGTGACTCCCGAGTAGGAGCATCCTCACTATCCTCCCTGCATATCACTCGCGCTCTTCGAGAGGGCGCTCAAAGGGCCGCTCTAGGGGCTGACTGCACCACCAGCCTGAAACGCATCGTGAGGGTTCTTGATTCTGTCCAGTTAGGTTTGGTCTGTGACGCCCAAGACTGTCACCTCGGCGGTGAGTTCGAGCCTCTTCGAGTCGAATCCACCCCAAGGGCGAGGCACCTTCGTGGGATTACGTCCAGCTGCCAGAGCCGCCGGATTCCTAGGAAACTCAGCGCCGCAGCCATTACCGGTGACAGTAGACACCCCAACGGACGGGTGGGTCAAGGTGAGAATCAACCATGCCGCTTGTAGACAAATGTCTACAAGCAATTGGGTTGAATTGAACCTTGTCTGGGCATGTCGAGAAGCTGGACGCTATATGCCAGATTAAGCAGCGAGCCCACTAAATGGGATAAAGGGATATTGGAGGTTCGAGATGAACGTTACGCGATTTGTGCGTTGGAAGGCGCTTGCTCTACTCGGCGTTCTGCTCGCCGTGGCGCTGTCGGCCACGGTGTACGCTCACCACGGGGATTGCGACTCCGATCGGTACGTTTTCTGCGGGAGCGATCCGTTCTCCCACCTCACCGTCGAATCGGACGGAGACTACACCCTCGACTGGAGCGACTGGGACGGGGATAACTCCGACGTGACCGGCTACTCCATCTCGCGGAACCGGATCATCTACAGGTCCGACCTCAAGTACACCGAAGACGTCACCGTCAACGGGGAGAGCCGCGCTGAAGGCGAAGCGCTGGGTACTGATCCAGAGGACCAAGTGGACAGGGAATACCTGTTCACGCCGGGCAGCTGCGAGTCCGCCGTCGATAACCCCCAAACACCCACCTACAAGTGGGATTGTTCGACATTCGCCGTCAACCTGTACCAGGACCCCAATGGCAACAGGACGACCCAGGAGACGCTGGCCACGCGAAGTGACATAACCGACTGGGACGGCAGGCTCAGCTCGCCCGGCAAGGAGCAGGACCAGGAGTTCACCGTGTGGACCCTGCCCTCGACCCTTGCCGCGCCGACCGGGCTCAACCAGACACTGAGCGAGAGCGCCGTCACCGTGACAACGCTCTCGGCCGACGAGATAGAGATGCACCTCTATTTCTTCAGGGCGCACCGCAGCGACAACACGTCGAGCATCTTCACGACTTCCGTCGACGGGGCCAACGGCTTCGCAGGTGGGTTGTAGGGGACGCGCCGCGAATAGCCGATGACTCAAGATACCGAGGGGAGCAGCGCTCCCACAGAGGCGATAGTGATAGGAGGACTGTAGGACACCGCAATGGCGCAGTTGCAAAGCCTGTTGAATGATCGAATCCCAACCCCACTGTCTCTATTGGCATTGGTCGTTCCGGTTGTGATGTTCCTCGTTGCCTGTGGAGGCGATGACGCAGGTCTGTCCCGAGCCGAGGTCCAAGAGATAGTCCGTGCGGAGATGTCCGAGGCCCCGGCGCCGTCTCAGCCGGAGCCCGGACTCACCGCCGAAGACGTGGAGCGCATCGCCCGCGACATCGTGGCGTCCATCCCACTCAGGTCCTCTCCCGCCGAGTACACCAAGTTCTTCGTGGACAACGCAATCAGCCGCTACGAGACACGGGGGCTGGATGCTACCCTCGCCTACTACAACAGTCCGCAAAGCGTCGACGGACAGTGGTACTTGTTCATCGTAGACGAGGACGATCTGGTTATCGGACATCCCGAGGCCAACCGCCTTGGCCTTGATTTGAACGGTTGGGTCGGGACTGACGCGAACGGCTACAACTTCGGGCCTGACATGCTGTCGGCCACCGAAGAGGGTAAGTGGGTGTCATATGTGTACCGGAACCCGGAAAGCGGCGACATTGCCTCTGGGGAATTCAGTGACCTTGAACTGAAGAATGTGTGGGTGGTACGGCACGACGGCTTGCTCTTCGCTTCCGGCTGGTATGTAGACGCCGACAATTTCACGAGGCAGTTGGTTTCAGTCGCTGTCGAGAGGTTTCGTTCGGCTGGGCTGGAAGCAACCGTGGCGTACTTTGCCAGCCCGGGAAGCGTTCTGGCCGGTCTCGATTCGGCAGTCGCCTACTATAACCAGGCCGAAACCGTCGACGGCAAATGGTCGGCCTTCATAGCTGATGACAGCGGTAATATCATTGCCCACTCCGACCCGACGTTGATCGGCAGCGATCTCCAAGAGTTGTTCGGCGCCAGATCAATCGAGGCAACCGAGGAAGGCAATTGGGTCACCACCGATGCGGTACGCATGTGGGTGGCCGAGTCCGGCGGGTTCGTGTTCGGTTCTGGCTGGCACCGCAACTAGGGGGGCGGCCCCCCTCATATCATTCGCCAAGGCACGGTACCCTGGGCACGACTGGCTGCCAAGCCACACATCAAAGTTGGCGCGATCTAACTTAAGGGCCGGGCTGCGACATCCACCCTTTAGCAATACGATGGCATCAGTCGCTTGGCACGGGGTCCTGCACCAGCCCGTTCTTTACGGCCCAGACTACCAACTCCTGCTTGGTGTCCAACCCAAGTTTGTCATGGACGCGGGCTATCGTGTTGCGTACAGTCACCGGACTGATGCCGTTCGCCTCCGCGATCCGCGCATACGAGTTGCCGACGGCGAACTGTGTGAGGAACTCCCGCTCTCGCTCCGTCAGGGTGGTCGAAGCGCGACGGCTCTTTTCCCAGAGTTCACCTCGGACCAGATCCAGGGCCTTCTTCAAGACTTCATCCGGTATCCTCAGTCGGCCGGCAGCGATGTCCCGGACGGCCTCCTCCAACCGCTCGCCACCCGAGTACTTCTGCAGGTAGCCCGTTGCTCCGGCGGCCACGGACTCGATGACGGCGTCCTTCTCGACCGAGGCCGTCAGCATTAGCACCTGCGTCTCGGGCAACTTCTCCATGATCGCCCGACACGCCTCGATACCGTCTAATCGCGGCATCATCACGTCCATGACGATTACGTCAGGTTTGAGTCGCTCCGCCATCTCCACCGCCTCAATTCCGTCGTATGCTTCGCCCACAACTTCGAAGTCTCCCGATTGCTCCAGCATCGCCTTCAGACCCATCATCACGACGGGATGGTCGTCCACCAGCATGATCCTGATCGGTTCTCTTGAGGAATTCATAGCCTCCCTCCCTGTTCTGTCTTGAGGGGAACGGTGCAGGATACGGTTGTGCCTCCATGCCGTCCGACCGTTTCCACGATGAGGCGGCCGCCGACAGCCTCCGCATCCTCCCTCATCCCGACGAATCCCTGGCCTCGCCGAGCGTAGTCATCTGGCAGCCCCGCACCATCATCCGATACGGACAGTTGAACGCAGTCGGAATCGAAGTTGAGCTCGACCTCGACCTTCCCGGCTCGCGCGTGGCGGAAGGCGTTGGTGAGCGCGTTGTGAGCAATGGAGAACAAGCGCCTCCGGACCTCCGCCGCGAGCGCCGGCTCCACGCCGTGAACGACCAGTTCGGCGGGCACCGAGGTAACCGTCGTAAAGGTCGACGCGTGTGACTTGAGCATGCCCTCCAGGCTCGTGCCATCGTAGACCTGGCCCCCGTCCAGCGGGCGCCTCAGTTCCCAAATCACCGACTTTTGCAGATCGGCCGTGGCGTCCAAAGAGGCGGCCAGATCCTCGTTGGACTCGCGAGCCAGTTTCCTGGCCCGGTCGATTCCCAGGCCGACCATGTAGGCGGTTTGGGCGACGGTGTTGTGAATCGTCTGAGAGACCTCGATACGTTCACGCTGCAGGGATTGTTCACGCTCCATCGACTCCCTCCTGCGGATGCGCTCGAAGCTGGAAATCCGATTCACCCCGACCACCAGGACGTACATGACTACTATGCGAATAATCAGCGTCTTGTCTTCATGGGCGCCAAAGTCCAAACCGTCGCCTACTTGGAAGCACACAATGGCATAAGCGGTAGCCACCATGGTGACCCAGGCCAGGTTCAGGCGTAGAGAGGTGAAAACTACTGCGAACATGGCAAGGGCAGGATAGTAGAGCAGGAACTGAAAGTAGTGGCTGAATCCCCCGGTGGCGACCGCGGATGTCGTAATCAGGACCGCGTCTAAGCCTTTGAGAGCCAGCATCCTGTGCCAGAGTATCGGTTTTCCGGTAGCAAGCAGGAAGTGCGTATAAACGCTGCTCCCCACGGCGATAAGAAGCACAACGACGAATGTGACATAGGTAAATGTCGGGAACGGGGCAGGACGGTACACCAGCAGGAAGATACATGCGCCGGATACGAGCCACCGCATCCAGAGCAACACCTTTGCGGTGTGACGCACATCGCCCGGTTCGACCCAAGAGCTGTCCCCAAGCGACATCCATGCTGCGTCCACGCGATCCTTCAACACATTGGACTCCCTGGCCCAGTCTTCGAATTACTCCTGCTGCCCGGTTCATGTCGGACCAGGTCTTTACCACGGAATCGCCCTGTCGGAAGCGGCTGCTTCGATCGGACCATCCAAGTCCCCGGGCGATTCTTGAGTCCAACCACGGTGGCCCGGCTCACGGAATAGCGGGCCGGTATGGATCCACCGACTCCATTGCGAGGCGCCGACAGCTCTGATCCGGCGAACTGTCGCCACAGCTTGGCGGTCAAACTTCGAGGGACGATCAGCCACACCAAGGGCGAGGAACCTCCGAGGGAGTGCGTCCAGCTGCTAGAGCCACCGGATTCCTAGGAAACTCAGCGCCGCAGCCGATACCGGTGACAGTAGACACCCCAACGGACGGATGGGTCAAGGTGAGAATCAACCATGCCGTTTGTAGACAAATGTCTACAAGCAATTAGGTTCACTTGAACCTTGTGAGGTGATGGTGAGAAGCCGGACGCTAGATGGAGCCTGATCAACGGCTAAGCAGGTTGCTTAAGAAATGACTGCGGGAGAGATGGCTGGGAGTCCGCAAGGAACGCGTTATGGAGTCTGTCTGAACCGATGGCGAGACCGCGTCCTCCGCAGCCGGGAATCCTATGCGTTTCCGGACGACTTGCCGCAGCGTCTCGATCTGGCGCTGGGCCGGGGAAAGGACCCCGTCCAACACCGAACACACGATGACCTTGCCGACGAACTGGGCCTCGATACTTGTTCACTGAGAACGACAGATAGATGGTGAGTGAAAGACCTACAGAGCCGAGCGCAATGCGCCGGGTTGCGATTCGCAGCCTGGCGCTTCTGGGCATCTTTATCCTTTTCGCCGCAGGGCCGTATCAGGCTTCAGGCCAGGAGGGCGACGCGCCCGGCAAGCCCACCGGCCTGACCGGGACGGCGGCCTACGATTCGGTCACGCTGACCTGGGACGACCCTAACGATGCCAGCATAACCGGCTACCAGATACTCCGGCGGCAACGGGGCGTGCACAACGTGGGCGACTTCCAGGTGCACGTGGACGACACGGGCAGCGCCGCTGCCACCTGGACGGACACGGACGTGGAGGCCGGAAAGCGGTACGTGTACCGGGTCAAGGCCAGGAACGGCGCCGGGCTCAGCGAACGGAGCAGCTACTTCGATGCGGACCTGCCCTCGGCCCCGGTCCCCGCGAGGCCCACGGGCCTGACCGGGACTGTCTCTCACGACTCGGTGACCCTCACCTGGGACGATCCCGGCGACGAGACGATCACGAGCTACCAGGTGCTGAGACGAGCCCCGGCCATCCACGACCCGGACGAGTTCGTCGTCCTCATGGACGACACCGGGAGCCCGGCCACCCAATACACCGACGACACCGTGCAGGCCGGGACATCGTACGTCTACAGGGTCAAGGCCAGGAACAGCTTCGGACTCGGCGAGCAGAGCAGCTATTTCGATGCGGACGTCCCGCAGCCCCCGGTCGTGACCGTCACCGACAACGACGAGCCGGACACGGTGGTGGCCGACGACAACGCCACCAGGGACGGGGCTACGAGTCTGGGCGACATCACCGACGTCACCGTCCCCAAATTCTCCAAGTACACCATCAACGGTGACGACGACAAGGTCGATTACTACCGCTTCACCCTCACCGAACCCAGGAAGGTCGAACTGGCCCTCCGCCAGCTGGACTTTAACGCCGACCTCCTCCTGGAGGACGGCCGCGGTGTGACCATCAAACAGTCCCTCAAGAGCGGCACCACCAACGAATGGGTCGACGGTATCTTCTCGGAAGGGACCTACTACATCCGCGTTGAGGCGAAGGAGCAGGGAGAAAACGAGTACGTGCTCAGGTACGGAGTAAAGGATGCGCCCGACGCATCGGATGACGCAAAGCACTCCTCCGCGTCCCTGAAGTCGAGCCACGACAGCGAGAAGGCAATAATCATCACACACAGCGCACACGGCGTCATAGACTCTCTCGGTTTGGTAGAGGGCGCAGACGGGAAAACCGTAACGTACGAAGTGAGTCTTGCCTCTGCTCCCACCGCCGAAGTGACTGTAACCATAACTCACACGCCCAACGAAGGCTTATCAATAGGTACGGAAGGCAGCGTCGATACTATAGCCCCCCTCACGTTTACCACCACGAACTGGGCAACCGGGCAGGCGGTGCTCATCACGCACGTACAGGAAGGGCAGCAGGAAGGGGAGGAAGACAACACTGATCATGAAGTGGTAATCGTCACGCACACTGCCAATGGCGGAGGCTACGACGACGTCACAGCCGACCTGACGGTTAACCTGATCGACAACAGCGGCGGCTACCTCACCGTGAGCAAGGAAACCCTAACCGTAGTTGAAGGCGACAGCTCAGGCGGGACGGTTAGCATTGTCACCTCGGAGACCACTTCAGGTCTGACCATCACCATCACCGGCATGGAGGGCTCCAGCCTGCAGGTGTACCCGTCAACTGCCTCATTCGGGCCAGCCGAGGATTCGATTGCCGGCGCATTGACCATGACGGTCCGTTTCTCGGAACCGCCGGACCAGGACACCGACGACGAAAGGGTTACGTTGAAAGTCACTGCCAGCGGAGGGGAATTCGAAGGCACACCGCCAAGATACATCACGATCTACATGGATGACCTGGGCGCGACGCCGCCGCGCGGCGTGTACGTCAGTCCGGTAAGTATTCAGGCGGATGAAGGCGCGCCGATCACCTATTCCGTGGCGCTCACCAGTCAGCCCACCGGCGACGTCACCGTCACCGGAACGCCACCCCTCAGGTGGCGCGTACTTGGCGTTGGGCCGGTCACGGTGACCTTCACGCCGGCCAACTGGATTACTCTCCAGACCATTACCACCCACAGCGTTGACACGCCAGGAACCGGCGATGACTACACCGCGACGATCGCCAATGTGGCGGCGGGCGCGGATTATGGCTCCAACAGCGTGGGGGCTCACAACGTGACCGTCTCTATCAGGGACAACGCGTACAGCGAAGGGTTACTGGAGGTCTCGGACCACGTGCTGGCCGAAGACGGAGGTTCCCTGGAAGCCACGGTCACCTTGGTGTGGTGGTCGGAACATCCGCCGGTCAGAGCGCACCCGTTCGTCTTATCTAGCGCGATCTACCCTGGGCAATGGACTCACACTTCTAACGTAACGCCGATTTACCAGGAACTCCTTCCGGAATCCACATTCCGTGACCGGACTTTCTTTATAGATCAAATGGTATTTTACCCCAGAGACTACACGCGGGCTGAAGGAGAGCCGGCGAGATACACCGCAAGCCTGACGCGTCGGATACGGGCTTTCGATGACGACATTTACGAGCTGAATGAAGACTTCGGCGTGCGGCTGAGTTCAGCGTCCGGGTGGACGATACCGAATGTCGGAGTATCCCTCGGCAGCACTGGTGGCATTTGGCATCGGGTGGCCGTCATAGACGACGATCCGTCCGGAATCACGATAACCCCCAACGAGATCGAGGTCACCGAGGAGGACGCCGACGGAGTGACCTATCGCCTCGAAATGGTCTCGGAACCGGCGGAGGATGTCTACATCGATATCGGACTGCCGGAGGACAGCGACCTGACCGTTGTGCCCACCACCGTGACCTTCACGCCGGACGATTGGGATACGCCAAAGGAGGTCACGATCACCGCCGCCGCCGATGACGATACCGTTGACGACCGCGTGGTCCTGACGCACAAGGCGCGCAGTCCGGAAGTCGAGCGGTACAAGGCCAGAAGAAAGCTGTACGACTCACACGTGCTGCCCGACGTCACGGTCCGGGTCAGGGAGAACGACAAGGGCGTCAACCTCAGTGCCCGAACCCTGGACGTCCAGGAAGGCGATTCGGACGGCGCGACCTACTCCGTCTGGCTCAACACCCGCCCCACGGACACCGTCACCGTAACCATCGCCGGCCATTCCGGCACGGACCTGACCCTGGACAAGACCAGTCTCACCTTCACGCAGGGCAACTGGAACACCCGCCAGGATGTCAAGGTGACGGCGGCCACCGACGCCGACGGCGACGACGACATGGCCACCCTGACCCACACCTCATCCGGCGGTGATTACTCGTCGCTGACCCCGTCCAACCTCTCCGTGACCGTCAAGGAACGGCGCGGCGTCATCGTCGAACCCACCACGTTGACCGTTCTCGAGGGCGACACGGTCGGCGCCACATACGGCGTGAAGCTCGAGTTCCCGCCCTCCGGCAACGTCACCATAGACATCACCCGGACGGGCAGTGATGACGTCACCGCTCAACCAACCAACCTCACGTTCACCACGTCCAACTGGAATGTCGAGCAGGACGTCACCGTCACCACGCAGGTGAATCACAGCGCCATCGGGGGCGCCGCGACACTGGCTCATTCAGCCTCGGGTGGAGGATATGACGACGTGGCCATCGACGACGTGGAGGTCACAGTCCAGGAGATCAACGTCGTGGGTGTTGTCCTATCGCCCACAGGCCGGACCATCGACGAGGGCGAAAGCGGCGAATACTACGTGACGCTGTCCGACCCGCCCACAACCGGCAAAACGGTGACCGTCACGATTACCGGCGCCCAGGGCACCGATGTTTCCGTCACTCCCTCCAGCCTCACGTTTGATGGGGACGACTGGAACGTCCGGCAGACCGTTACCGTCAACACCTCCCATGACGTCGATGACGAGGACGACATTGTGGTCCTCGCCAACACTGCATCGGGAGGCGGCTATGACATTGTGGCTCCGGCCAGGTTCACTGTCACCGTGCGGGATGATGACATTCCGTCCGTTGCCGTCTCGCCCCTCACCCTGGACATCGATGAGGGTCACAGCGATACCTACACGCTGGTCCTTAAAGCCCAGCCCACTGACGACGTCACGGTGACAATCAACCGCGTGGGCAGCTCGGATGTGTCCGTGGACGATGACAGCCTCGTCTTCACCTCCTCCAATTGGGATACGGAACAGACGGTCACCGTCAGGACTCTGCATGACCCAGACCACCTCGACGACGACACCGCAACCCTTGAACACACCGTCACCTCCTCCGACATCGACTACAACGGCATAGACGTCGACGACGTGAATGTCACCGTCACGGACGACGATGACAAACCGGTGACCGTGGAGTTCGAGCAGACCACGTACAACGTCACGGAGGGAAGCGACGTCACGATCAAGGTGGTCCTGAGCGCACCCCCGGAGCGGCAGGTGATCATCCCCATCACCAGGACGGAAGACGGGGCCACCTCGGCCGACTACTCGAACGTTCCGGCGAACGTCACCTTCGGCGAAAACGACAGGGAGAAGACCTTCACCTTCTCGGCCATCCAGGACACGATCGACGACGACGATGAGAAGGTCAAGCTCTCCTTCGGCTCGCTTCCCAACGCCGTCACCGCGGGCACGGACGACGAGGCCACCGTCAACATCACGGACGACGACCACCCGGAGATCACGGTCAGCTACGAACACTCCACCTACAACGTTCCGGAGGGCAACAGCGTCGCGATCAAGGTGGTCCTGAGCGCCGCGCCCAAGCGGCCGGTGGACATCTCCATCACCAAGTCAGAGGAGGACGGCGCGACGTCGTTGGACTATATTGGAGTGCCCGCCAGCCTGACCTTCGGCGAGAACGACACCGAGAAGACCTTCACCTTCACCGCCAACGACGACGACATCAACGACGACGGCGAGAAGGTCAAGCTCGGCTTCGGCTCGTCCCTGCCCGCGAGGATCACCGAAGGGACCACCGGCGAGGCCACGGCGAACATTATCGACGACGACGGAGCGGGCGTGAGTGTTTCTCCCGCAGCGCTCACCATCGGCGAGGGAAGCTCCGGGGCCTACAAGGTCAGGCTGTCCTCACAGCCCACCGCAAGCGTCACCGTCACCGTCACCGCGCCCTTGAACACCGACATCGAAGTGAACAAGACCACCCTCACGTTCACCACCTCCAACTGGGACACGGATCAGACGGTCACCGTCAGGACTCTGCATGACTCAGACCACCTCGACGACACGGGGTCGGTCACACACTCGGCATCGTCCACTGACAGCGACTACAACGGAATCAGCATCAGCGCCGTCAGCGTCACCGTCACGGATGATGAGGACACTCCGGTGACCGTGGAGTTCGAGCAGACTATGTACATCGCCACGGAGGGTAGCGACGTCACGATCAAGGTGACACTCAGCGAGAAACCCGAGCGGCAGGTGATCATCCCCATCACGAAGACGGAGGAGGACGGGGCCACGTCGGCGGACTACTCGAACGTTCCGGCGAACGTCACCTTCGGCGAGAACGACACGGAGAAGACATTCACATTCTCAGTCACCCAGGACACGATCGACGACGACGATGAGAAGGTGAAGCTGGGATTCGGCATGCTTCCCAACGCCGTCACGGCAGGCACGGACGACGAGGCCACCGTCAACATCACCGACGATGACGACCCGTTCGTCACCGTCAGGTTCGGCCAGCCCTCCCACATCGTGCCGGAGAGCGATGATTCGACCACCACCGACGACCAGGAGAACGAGATAGAGGTGAAAGTCATCCTCAACGCCGACCCCGAACGCACCGTCGTCATCCCCATCACGACCACGGGTCAGGATGGGGCCACCAGCCCGGACTACTCCGGTGTCCCCGCAAACGTCACCTTCAATACCGGTGAAATGGAGAAATCCTTCACCTTCACCGCCGAGCACGACACAGTGGACGACGACGACGAGAGCGTGAAGCTCGCCTTCGGGGCCCTGCCCCACCGCGTAAACAGGGAGAACCCGTCGATGACCGTCATCTCGATTACGGACGACGACGACCCCGAGGTAAAGGTGAGCTTCAGCGACACCTCCTACGAAGTTCCCGAGGGCGGTACCGTGATCGTCACCGTCAAATTGGATGAGGACCCGGAACGCACCGTGACCATCCCGCTGATCCGAACCAACCAGGCCGGGGCCACCGACCAGGACGATACCGGGGCCGACTACTCCGGCATACCGGCCAGCGTTACCTTCCATACCGGAGAAAAGGAGAAGTCATTCACCTTCACCGCCGAGGACGACACCGTTGACGACGACGACGAGAGCGTCCAAATTGCTTTCGGCACGCTGCCGGAGCGGGTGAGCGAGGGTGCCGACGAATGGGCCGTAATCAACATCTTGGACAACGACTTTCCGTTTGTCACCGTCGAATTCGACCGGGAGACCTTCACCGTGCCCGAGGGGCGAGAAGTCGAATTGAAGGTGACTCTGAGTGCGGACCCGGAGCGCGCGGTCACAATCCCCATAACCACCGCGCATTTGGACGGGGCCACAAACGAGGACTACTCTCTGCCCACGAGCGTGACCTTCCAGCCTGGCGAGACGGAGAAGTCCTTCAGATTCAGAGCCGAACACGACCAGGTTGACGACGACAACGAGAGAGTCAGGATGGAGTTCGGCACTCTGCCCACCAGGATGTCCAGGGTGAATCCGGAGTCTTCCACGGCTTGGCTGGTCGACGCCCGGTTCGCGTCGATCACGCCCACGGGTGGCGGCGACGAATGTCCGATGCACTGGTCTCTTGGCTCGTGGACGGACGGAGAAAACCTGTACGTCGTCCACTATAGCCAGACCACACAAACCAACCGGATCCGGAGCTTCAGCATAGAGACCGGCGTGATGGTCACGGACTTCGACACAGGAGTCGAGAGTGACTACGATCTGACGGGTCTCTGGTCGGACGGCACGACGATATGGGTCGCTGTCTATGGGCAGAATATACGCGCATACGTGGATGGGACGAGGGATGAGTCAAAGGACTTTGAGCTGGCATCGGATAATGAGCACCCGATGGGAATGGTGGTGGTCGATGGCATCCTCTGGGTGGGGGACATCTTGGACGATAAGGTCTACGCCTACGATTGGGAAACACAGCAGCGCCTCCCGGACAGAGACTTCCCGCAAACTGAGCAGAGGACTGCACTCTTCGATCACTACGGCGGGTCTATCGTAGGAATCTGGACCGATGGCGACACCCTCTGGTTTGCCGACTCCCTGGACCGCATCCTGTACGCCTACAACCTCGAAGACGGGGCCCGGCGCCCGAATCTGGACGTGACACTGTACCCGGAGAACCAGTCTCCCATGGGCATCACCTCCGATGGGACCACCATGTTCGTCATCGACCAGGCTGACTGCATGGTGTACAGGTACGGGGTCCCGGGCAAATAGACCGGATGCTGGAGTTGGAACTCGGGGGTTCGGAAGGCGCCGACCGTACCGGTGTTTACAAGGTACGTGTGACCGCGCGTCGACTGCCGAAGCCGTCGATGCGTAGTGCCTGTGATTTCGCCCGGAGCCCGGTTGGCTCCAGCGATGCCGGCGTCCATCGCATAGCCGGGCGGTCCCGACACGGGGATGGCCGCCATGGTGCTCTCCATCTGCGGGCAACTCTCACCTTGAGAAGTCGTCCCGTGCGCAAGCAGAAAGGGTGGTAGCCCGGCCCCGGGTGCAGTCAACAGCGAGGAAACCGAGAAGAGATTGGCTCCATGCCGAGGCAGCGCATACTCCACAGCAGAGACACCCACCCCCTCCCCGACGACTTCCCGCAACGACTGGAGCGGTTCCGGGAGGAGTCGGGGCTGTCGTGGTCGGAGATCGCCCGCCGTCTTGGGACCTATCGCAACACCGTATGGCGGTGGAAGGAGGGCCGGGCCCGGCCCAACAAGCACCATCTGAGGGCCCTCGTGGAACTGGCCGGGAGCATGGGCCACGGCCACATCTTCACGAACGAGGCCGGGCCGCATGCCCCCGCCGCGAGCGCCTGAAACGCAAGAGGGCCGCACAGGGACGGCGGGGGACCGCTGGCCGCATTGCAACTGGGGTCGTATACGGGAACCGTACAGGAGGAGAACGCATGGACAAGGAAACGGGACCGGCAAAGGAAGCGCCGTCCTCCTACGCGGCCCGCCTGTTTGGCGAGGAGGCCGCAGGCAACTACGGCGTAATGGGCCGGTTGATGGAGATCAAGCGACTCCCGGTCGGCGATTTGGGGCTGCTCACGGTCGGGTTCCGCATCACGGATCGGCCCGGCGAGAAGTGGACCGCCCGCTTCAATCGATTCAAAAGAGGCGAACGCCGCGCCATCGAAGCGGCCACCCGCACGTTCTGTGCGGCGTTCGAGGACTTCCTCCCCGCCGGGAATCCGCGTGTCGTCGTCGTCTCCTCGGTCTCTTCAGCGGACATCGTTGTGGGATACGACACGCCGACGTCGAGACTGGCGTGCGCGCTTGCAGGATCCCGCGCCTGGGAGTGGCGCCCGGAAGTCATAACCAAGAACCGGCATCCCAGACTCACCGGCATCGCCTCCGCGGCCGAGCGGGACGCCACCGTGGACGGGGTGTACCTGGCTACCTCCATCGGAGGCGATCCCGGCCTGGTACTCGTCGTCGACGACTTCTGCACGCGGGGCGCGACGCTCGCGGACATCGCCCGCGCGATCCGGGAGTCCAACCCCGGATGGGAAGTTCAGGCGGCCAGCCTCGCCAAGGCCGAGCGCGCCGCCTACTGGAAAGGCGAGCTGACCAACGCACACATCCCCGACGCGCTGGATGCCGCCTGGCGCGGGGACCCTGAGGTCGCGTCGCCCTTTTATTGAAACGCAACAAGGGCTGCATACATGGCCGGTTCTCCCGGCCATACACTCCGCAAACGCAAAAAGCGCCCACATATGGATGGGCCGTCCTTCTACCGGCCGAAGGATTCCCCGTCGATTTCCCTCGACATTGTGCCAAACAGATTGCTGCAGTCCTCCGCGTCACCCAAACGGCCCTTGTCCTCGAAGTCCTCGGCCATGTTGTTGAGGTTGACTTCGACGAGAGGCATCGCCAGGGCCTTGCATTCCGGGCAGACGGCGCGGGGCCTGCTAGCGTTCAGCCGTTCGTTCACGTATTCCCTAACGCCCATTCGCTCGACGCGGGTGTTGTCCCTGCCGCAGTAGGACTTCTCTTCCGCCGCATCGTCATTGAATAGGTGCGGCTCGAACACTTCATTTCTCACGGCTTCGTACCTCCTTTCGATCTGTGTCGATCTCTTCTTGCCGTTATCGTTGCTGAGTATCATCGATTCCTCCCCTTTCTTAAATGCCAAGAGACTCCACATATGGGTGCCAACCGGCCTGAAATGCCAAAAGCCCGCATATATGGGTCCGGGCGGGGGAGGCCGTCGCCCTTGCGGCGACATGCCTCCCCCGTGCTCATGCGATCAGCTACTTGGGCTGACCGGCTCCTAGAACAGCCTCAGCGTCTGCTGCTGCTGTTGCTCAGTCTCCGCCTCGGCGTTAGCCTCCTGCGCCGACCCCTGCTGGCGCCGGTTCCGACGCCTGGCCGGGGGAGCGGGCCTCTCGTAGGCCGGATGTTTGGGCGAATCCTCCCACTTGACCCTGGCCCTCTCGATCACCGCCGGGACCTCCTGCGTCAGGCCCGGCTCGTCCAGGTCGTCGAAGGTCTCGATGTGCGGGTCCGACTCCGGCCGCTGCACCCCGATGATGGCCCTGCCGCCTTTGATGGACACGACCACCTTCAGGTCGTCCGTCGAGGCGGCTTCGTCCTCACCATCTTCGGAACCCTGCGAGTCCTGTTCGTCCTTGCCGTCGGCAGCCTGCCCCCCGGCGTCACCGGAAGCCTCTTGCTCCTGCGCGTTCTCTGCGTCGGAGCCCTGCTCATCGGCGGCAGCGGCGGTTTTGTCGTCCGCCGCCTCGCCGAAGAGGGCGTCGTCTGCGCCCGGAGCGTCCGGTCGGGTTGTGTCCGTTCCGTTCTCGTCTGGCATAGTCTTCTCCTTTCCTTCTTTGGTTCCGCGCTGCGCTCTTGGGCGCAGTTGGCTAGGCGGCGATTCCCGACGCCCGTCTCCTGATCTCGCCGAGGGTCGCCGGCTTCCAGTAGAGGTCGCGCTCCACGGCGGGGACGCCGCCGAACACGGTGACCTCCGCCAGCTCGTCGAGCGAGAAGTACCCCAGCTCAGTCTCGTACCCCTCGACGAGGCCGAAGCAGAGGCCGGTCTCCGCCTCCCACTCGGTGATGTACCAGGTCCAGCCGGTGTAGGGGGAGAACAGCTTGGCCGGTGCGAGAACGCTGTCGTAGTCCTCGACGTTCTCGTTGGCGTAGAGGGCGGGGATGGTGTCTCCCAGCTCCTTCGTCATCAGCTTGTGCCTGCGGAGCCCGCTGTTGGGGTCCTGCCAGATGGTGGTGGTTCCGTTCTTGTCAGACATTGTTTTCTCCTCTCCTTGTCCTCCGATTGCGTTCGCTTGCGCCGATCACTCGGCGTAGGTCCCCACCGTCCGCTCCACCGCCTCCGGGGTGACGTAGGTGGGCGTGACCGTTCCCAGGTCCATGTCCAGGTACAGGGCCATGAAAGGGCAGGTGCCCGCCACCATGCGGCGGACCACCTGTAGCACCAGCGACGCCATCATCTGGTTGATGGTCGGGTCCTGGTCGGTGAGATCGAGGGCCGCCGCGCAGTCCACGTCGGGCGGCCTCGTCGAGACCGCCGTCAGCAGGTCGGGCCGCTGGAGCGTGGGTGCCGGGGCCAGGTAGCAGGTCTCGCCCTCGAAGGGCGGCTCCTCCCAGTCCACCCGGCCGGAGACGTTGCCCACCAGCACCTGGCCCCAGTTGGTGTCGTTGCCCGCGTCGATGAGCCAGCGGGCGGGGTGTCCCGGCAGGCACTCGGCCATCGCCTTTCGCGCAAGGGCGTTGTCGGCGCAGCCGATGATGAGGCTCTCTCCGTAGTCGATGAGGCCGGGGTAGCCGTGCCTAGTGGTGCGGGAGTCGTCGTCGAACTCACGGAACGGGTACACCGAGTAGCCGATGGCACGCCGGTAGGCTTTGGTCAGCCGGTCGGCCAGCGCCTCGCTCTTGAACCTTCCCACGTCCCCGGCGTAGAAATTCTGGCGCAGCAGGTTGTGGGGCTCCACCCGGTCGTGGTCGACCAGGACGATGGTGGCCTCCCGCCCCTGGAAGAGGCGGCAGAGGCCCTCGGCGACGAAGCCGCCGGTCCCGCCGCAGCCGACCACGGTTATCCAGGGGTTGTCCAGCAGAAAAGCGTTGTCCAGGTGGTAGGGCATTCGATCACCTCCTTGTCTCTCGTTTCATCCGGGTCCGACTCCTCGCCCACCAGCCGGAGGCCGGGGGGAGGGCCGTCGAATACCTGCGCCCACTCCACGGGAGCGAAGTGACCGTAGACGCCGACCCTGAGACGCAGCTCGGGCCGGTACTTGTCGAGGCGTCCGGCGACGCCGTAGATGCGGAACCCCTGCTCGTCGCCGTCGTCGGTCTTGGAGAAGAAGGCGCGGGAGCGTCCGTGGGAGTGGAACTCCGCGACCACCCCGGCGGGCGGCACGTATTCGAGGGACGTGGCCGTCCCTTCCTGCTCAGGAACCACCAGCCGGTAGGAGCGCCCATCCCAGCGAACGGCGACGAAGAACTCGGTGTCCGGGTCGTCTAGGAACCAGCGCAGCCCCTGCTCGAAGAGCCCTGCAGGGATGGGGCCGTGGGCAAGCTCCACCTTCTCGGCGACGGGAGCCAGCCCGCGCACTTCGCAGGGGGCCACCATGACCCGGGACGTCAGGTGGGCGCTCTCGGACTGGACGTAGATGCCGCCCGATCCGAGAACGTAGTCGTAGCCGACGCCTTGCACCCCGGCCAGCCCGTCCCTGTGATTGACGAGATAGCCGACCGGCGCCGGGGTCTGGCTAGCGGTAGCCATAGCCCCGTCTCCCCTGGGAGGCCGCGATAGCCTGGGCCACCGTGCACTGGGGAACAAGGTCCTCAGCAGGGTATTCAGTCTTTCCATCAAGCTCCTCCCATAGCGCGTGCAGGTTGTCGGGGTGCTTCTTCGACCGCTCCCGCGTGTCCCCGGTGCCGGAGAAGAAGGACTGGAAGAAGGACTCCGGTATCCGTCCCACCTCCTCTGGGAAATGGTGGTTTCCGGGGCAGACCCGCCCGTCCCGGAAGACGTTGAAGGCGGGCATCCGGTAGAGCATCTGCTCGGAGTCGCTTGGTCTCTCTTTGGCCGCGTAGACCCAGGGAGCGCGACCCGGCGAGCAGACGAAGACCAGCCCCGGCATGGGGAGCCGGAGCCGGGCGGGGGGCTTGAACGCCTCCCGTTGCAGGGCCACGGGCCAGACCTGCGGCGGCCTCCAGAGGGCCACCACCTGCCCGGTCTCGCCCTGGTTCCACCAGAGGGCGTCCTGGGGCAGCAGCCCCGAGGAGAAGCCCAGGTGCTGGGTGAACACGTTGGCAATCTCGTCGGCCGAAACGGTCCTGACCCAGACGGACTCGCCCTCGAACCCACGCAGCAGGAGCGTCTCCTCGTAGACCTCGAGCTGGAGGTTCAGTTTGTCCCTGGGCATCTCATCCGGCCCCGGCAGGGACCACTCGGTCTTCTCGACGTCTGTCGTCATGGTCGTCGTCCTCCTTTCCTTGTTCTTGTTCGGGCACTCGCGGCAGGACGGTGTCCAGCATCTCGGCAAACCGGGCCGGAAGGTCCTCCTCCAGCCAGTCGCTGAGCTTGCACACCGAGTCCATCAGGGCGTTGGCCTTGCGCCACTCCTCCGTGCCCTCGGCGATGATCTCGTCCTCCCAGGGGTCGGCGAAGCCGTCGAAAGCCCCGTCCTCGTAGTTGTGATCGAGGAAAAAGTTGCCGGTCTCGGCGAAGACCCATGAGGCGGCCTTGGCCGCCCCCTCAAACGGGGTGTCCTTCACCGCCTCCGTCAGGCTCTCGACCGGTATGCCGCCCCGGGGAATCCTCTCCAGGGTCGATTGCGGGATGTGCTCGGCGGCCGATTCCAGCCAGGCCGTCCGTATCTCGTCGGACTCCCCGTAGAAGGAGTCCGGGGGCTTGACCAGCAGGAGCAGGGCCGAGATGCCGTCCCGGTAGCCGTTCCACAGCTCGTGGAGGCCGTCGTAGCCGAAGCCCATCAGGTCGAAGGGGATGCCCCGCCTGAGCCAGGACCAGGGCGGTTCCTCCCCGTCTTCGAAGAAGAACTCGATCACCGGCATGTAGAGGGGGAAGTGCTTCGTAGTGAACAGATTGGCGAAGTGCTCCACCCTGGTGCGCACGTCGGGGGCCGAGAGCGCCGCCTCCGCCTCGTCGGGGAAGAGGCGGCGCACCAGCTCCGTGAACCATGCGTAATCGTCGGCGTACCCGACGATGGTCACCAGTTCCCGCAGCGACGGCGGACGCCGCAGGAGCAGTTGGGAGAGGCCGCTCAGGAGCGCCGGGGCCGCAGTCGCCACCGCAGCGCCTCCCTGAGCCGCCCCGTGGACGAGGCGTAGTCCTGCGCCTGGGCGCAGGCCGCTTCGACGTCCTTCTGCCGTGCGGCCGCGGCGTCCAGGTCGAGGGAGCCGTCGGGCCGCGTGAGCTCCGCCGTGAGCTCGATGATGCGCAGGTCCACCGGCGGCGAGGCCGCCAGCAGACCCGCGAAGGTGCGGGTGTCCATCGGATGCCCTCCTTACTCGCGGGGGAAGGCCCCCTTGGTGCCCACCCTGCGCTGGAACTCGTAGACGGTGTCCTCGCCCCTCTTGGTCTCCTTCACCGAGGCGTTGGCGATCTCCCCGTAGAAGTCCGAGAGGGTCGCCTTCACCTCGTCGACGGTCATCCCGGCGTCGGGGTCTGGGAACTCGCGGTCGTCGTACACGAATATCCTTGCCATTGGTTCATCTCCTTTGTGAGAGTTGCTTGATTGCCTGTCTTCCCGGTTGCGGCGTCCTGTTCAGGACACCGTGTGGGCGGGGAGAGGACACCGGCTGCGGGCGTCCCCTCCCGTGAGCTGCGGTCTAGCGTCCAGCGCCGACCGTCTCCTTCTCCCGCTCCTGCTCCATCGCCCACTCGAACATCGAGAGGCTTGCGGCCTGGGGCTTGCCGTTCCCGCGCTTCGGCTTGGCGGGCTCCTCGGCCATGAACTCGGCCCAGGAGAACAGGGACTGCTGCGGCTCCGGCTCCTCGGCCTCGTCGTGGTGGCCGTTGGCCCCGTTTCCGTTGACCGGGACGGGCGGGTGTCCGGTCCCGTTTGCGGGCACGTGCCCGTTGCCGTTGGCGGTGTGTCCGTCGACCGGCGCCAGCTCCACGGTCGGCCCGAAGGGGTCGTGGTGGCCGTTGCCATTCCCGTTGCCGTTTACCGGAACCGCCTCCGGCTCGACCTCGACGGCCTTCCAGCCGTCGTCCACCAGCAGCTCCTCGGCGCTGGCCTCGGCCTCCCTGGCCTGGGCGAGCGCCTCCTCCACCGCCTCGTCGTCCGTCTCCTCGTCGTCGCCACTGACGATCTTGCGGGCCAGGGCCATCATCACGTCGTCGCCCTCGTCCCCGTAGGCCGCCAGCCCGTCCTCCGGCAGCTCACCCTCGACGGCGAGGGAGCTCTGCATCTTCTTCGCCACCAGCTTCAGGGCGTCGGCCTGCAGCGTGTTCCGGTAGCTCATGAACACCACCTTCACCGGGCGGGTCTGCCCGATGCGCCACGAGCGGCGGGACGCCTGCCGCATGACATAGGTGCTGTAATCTATTTCGTCCCAGCAGATCGTTGGGAAGTCGATGAGGTCGAGGCCCGTCTGCACCAGCCTGGGGTGGCAGATGAGCACGTCCAGCCCCTTCTTCACCCTGTCGGCCACCCACGCCTCTCGTTTGTCGGGAGCCACGGCTTCCGCCTTCATCACCGCTGCCCTGAACCCGTGCCGGGTCAGGATGTCCTCCATCCGTCCGGTGATGTCCCGCGTCCCCGTGTGGGTCACGTAGACCAGCACCCTGCGTCCGGCCAGCCGCTCGGCGGCCACCAGGTCGACCAGTGCCTTCTCCTTCGGGTAGAGCTTCTCCTCCGACAGGGGCGGGACCGACACGATGATGTCGCCGGTCCGGGGGTCGAAGACCGTCTCTCCCCTGGTGCAGCCGTCCGGGTAGGCCAACAGGGTTTGCAGGTACGTCGCCAGCAGCCGCTTGGAGCCGCTCTTGAGGGCCTTGGACAGCTCCTTCCTGAGCTCCTCGAACACCTTGTTGTAGGCCGACCGCTGGGAGTAGCCCGTCGCGTCCTCCTCCGTGTCCATCGAGGACAGGAGTATCTGCTCGTCGTAGTCCGGCAGCCCCGACGCCACGTCGGAGAGCCGGAGGAAGACGGTGTTGCCGATCAGGTGGAACAGCGCCGAGGGCACCAGCCCCGGCCTCTCCCTGACCACCCTGCGGTAGCTGCGCCTCCTGCTGTTGCGCCCGTCCTCCAGGGCGTCGTCGTCGGGCCTGCCGACGGTGACCTCCTCGAAGCCGTACCGCTGTATCCAGCGGCGCTCGTCGGAGCGCTCGAACTCCGTCCTGATCTCAGGGGAGAAGCGGTAGAGCAGGTGGAACAGTGTGCTCGAGTACCCTCCCATGAGGGTGCCGGTCAGGCTGAGGGACTTGCGGCACACGTCGGCGAGGATGCCGGCGGCGATGCCCTGGGCCGACCCCCGGCCCTTGTACTCGTGGACCTCGTCCGTGATAAGCAGGTCGAAGAAGCCCTTCATCCGGTGCTTGATGTAGTCGGCCAGCGGGTAGCGCTTCGGGCCGGAGTTGTCGGCCTCCCACAGCGGAGAGCCGCAGGAGTCGCAGGTGTGCTTCCTGCGGTTGAGCACCTTCTCCGTCAGGGGCACCCCGTCCTTGTCCACCACCTGCGCCGTGCAGTCGGGGCAGCAGGGCACCCTGAACGGCTCCTTCGTCTCGTCCTTCCTGATGAGCCTGCCCCTGGAGGTCGCCCACCGCTCGATGACGGCGGGCTTCCAGCGATAGGACAGCTTGGCCCTCTCCCTGCTCATCACCACGAACAGCGGGCCTGAGCCGATGGAGAAGCGGAGCATCTCCAGGTCGGTGATGGACTCGACGATGGCGGCGCGGGCGCCGGGCACCGTCATCTCCACCTCCCGTTTCCACTTGGGCACCAGGTGGGGCGGGCAGAGAATCAGAATCCGCTTGAAGCCCGCCATGTACGCGGCGGCCGCCCCGATGAAGGTCTTCCCCGTTCCCATCTCGCCCACCACGGTGGTGCCCCGGTGGGCTTCGAGGGAGAGGGCCGCGCCCTTGATGGCGTCGGCCTGCGCTCCCAGGGGCCTGCGGAGCAGGCGGGGCAGAATCCCGCCGTTCTCCGAGGGCCGGTAGAGCGGCGGGTAGGACTCCACCACCCGCCGGGCGATGGCGTCCTTGAACTTGTCGATGAACTCTCCGAGGTTCATATCGTGTCTCCTTCCCACTTGGGATGTGTTGTGTCCAAACGGAGCGAGGCGCAGGTGCTCCGATTCGATGGCGTAGACGGTGTTGCAGCCTTGGGTGGAGCAGACCTTCCAGGGCCTGCCGTTGGCGTCTCGCCGAGGTCCTCGTAGTAGATGCGCAGGCCGTACTCAGCTGCGTAGTGGGAGCAGAGCTCCTCGAGCTGCGATGCGAGGTCGTCGATCCCTTCCGTGGTATCGTCGTCCTCGTGGTCGGCGTGTGCGGACAGGAGCCATTGCTTGATGAGCATGGCTAGTACCCGCTGTCGCGGAGCGCCAGGTCGTCGTTCCGGTTGGCTTCGGCGATCTGCCGCTCGACTTCCGGCGGCAGCACAGCGTCGTCGTCGCTCGCTTCGTGGTGCTTGATGGCGTCCTCGATGAGTGCCTCAACGAGGGCGGTGGCGTCCTTCCGGACGGCTGCCACGAATGCACGTGGCGATGTCTGGCCGTTGGCGTCGGCCAGCTCCTGGAGCCTGGCCCACACGGCGTCGGCTATCTCACGGTCCCACTTCGTTGGTCGTGGCATGGTTCAACTCCTTCCGTTGATGCGGTTGGTGATTCGGCGAGTACGGCAGCGGCGCAGGAGCCGCTCCACTAGGTCGGGGTTCGCAGCTCCCAGCAGGACTGGAGCGGGACTATCTCGCCCTCCCCAGGCCCCTGTGCTAGGGCCAGTCGGCCCGGGAGCGGTGCAGGGGCAGCGGGCTGCGTCTGTCCAAGGCGCTCCCAGGAGGGCAACGAGGCACCCTCTCTCATTCTTTGAGCTTGTTTGGCAGCCCTGCGCCGCCTCTTCACGTCGTGTGAGGCAGCGCCCGGAGGCGGGCCTCGTAGCAGCGTCCGCTGAGGTGGTACGCCTTGACCGGCGAGGAGACGGCCCTGCCGTACTCGTCCAGGTCCACCGAGGCGGTCTGCATGGCAGGCTCGCCGGGGGCGATGGGCTGCCCGCACCGCGAGCAGGGTTCGAGCACCATGAACGTCTGTGTCTGCATCTTCCTCTCCTTCCTTTCCTTATTGGGGTGTTCCGGTAGAGCGAAGGCCCCGCCGGTCAAAGGGACCAACGGGGCCTCGTGGGTGCGGCCCGGTGTGGACCGTCCTGGCTATGCAGCGGCTGCGATGTCGGCGATCTCGCCGGTGTCGAGGTCGAGGGCCACCACCGTGGTGTTGAGCCGCTCGCGGTGGACCTCCTTCTCCGGGGAGTCCTCCACCAGCTCCATCTCCTTCGAGGTCCTGCCCTTGACCAGCATCCGCTTGCCCATGGCTTCCAGCACCAGGTTGTTGAGGAAGCCCGCCGCCACCAGCATCGCTATGTGGCCCAGTCTGAGGGGCATGAGCGGGCGGGTACGGGCGTCCCCGGCGGGCCAGAGGGAGTCGGTTACCTCGGTGTTGGCCCACAGCCCTGACCGGCGGGCCTCGGCGGCAGCCGCGACGGGGTCGACGGTGCGGGTGGTGAACAGGATGTCGCCGCTCGGCGACGTGGCCGGGGTAAACTCCGTGTAGCGTTGGGAGCGCAGCGTCTCCGGCTGTCCCACCGACCACTCCATCACCATCCCCTCGGCGTGGGCGTCCGGGACGGGGTCGGTCTTCCGGTAGCCGAATAGCACGACCTGATCGAACGCCTCCCGCTCGGGGTCTGGGAACGCCCAGCACTGCATCCGCCCGTAGTGTGTGGACAGGTAGCGGGCCGAGTACGAGAGGCGCTGACGGGGGACGATGAAGACCAGCAGGCCGCTCTCGGCCAGGTAGCGCGTCGTCTGGGTCAAAAAGGCATGCTCGACGCGCTTGTCTTCCGAGTCCCAGTCATACGGCGGGTTCAATAGCAGCATCCCGAAGGCCCCGTTGGCTATCGAGGTCTGGAACAGGTCGGCGGCCAGGGTGCGGTGGAGCGCCTTCTCGGCCTCCTCCGCCCTGTCCCGGTGCAGTTCCACGCCGTAGGTCTCGATGGGCATGGAGTTGGGCCGGTCGAGCTTCTCGGCCAGCCTCTGGAGCGCGTCCCCGGCCCCGCAGCACGGGTCCAGGACGCGCACCGTCTCCCGCTCCCTGCAGTAGTAGCCGGAGGGGGTGTGAATCAGGTCGGCGATCAGGTCAACGACCCGTTCGGGAGTCGGATAGTATCCCCCTTTGGCCTGTGCAGCCAGTCTCATGTCGTGCCTCCTTGCTGGGTATCTGTTGTGGTGTCAGAGCCGGGCCCGAAGCGGCATGGCTCGGGCTGGCAGAAGTAGCAGTCCCTCCTGGCACTGGGCGGCGGCACGTAGTCCTCGACCGTCAGCGCCTGGAAGATGATCTGGATTCCGCAGCTGCCGCAGTGGTAGATCTCCCCGGTGTGGAGGTCGCCGTCGGGCTCCTCCACCTGCGCGAACCGCTCCTCGCAGCCGGGGCAGGTGAAGAACAGCGCCTGTTCGGTTGCCATAGCCTCCTCTCCTTTCCGCCGCTTCAGGCGGCGATTGCCATGTCCTTGTGTCCGGTGTTCTGCAAGCCGACCACCTCTCCGATGGCCAGGGTCCGCTGGTAGCAGAGCACCTGGGCCGTGCCGATGCTCTCGGCGCAGGCGACGCAGTAGGCGGTTATCAGCTCGGCCCGGTTGGCGACGGTCATGCGCCGCACCAGCACCGAGCCGCCCTCCGGCAGCGTGTGCCGGTAGAGCATCAGGTGGGGGTCGCGCCGCTCCGCATCGGTCGCCGGGCGAAAGAAGTGCGGCTGCCCGCTGCTCATCAGGTGCTGGGTGTTGTCGTGGGGGCAGTAGCGGCAGGTCACCCCGTCGGGCGAGAACCGCTCCCATGCCCCATAGTTGCGCTGGCCCCGACGCTTGCTGTTGCGCTTCGCCTTCTTCAGCGTCCTATCCATGGGACGCCTCGGTGGGCAGCGTCAGCCTGCCCGACGCCACCGCGTCTGACAGGTCTTCCCGTAGCTTCTTGGCCTTGGGGGAGCACCTGTAGGCGGAGACGCCGACGCACTGCAGCGGGATGATCTCCTCCTCCTCGATGCCCCGCTCCCAGAGCCAGTCGGCCCAGGAGCCGTGGAGCGGCAGCGGGCTGCGCTTGTCCAGGAAGCGGTGGTGAAGGGCCGGGGCCTCCTCCGCCGACTGCGCCAGCAGCAGGAACGAGTCCTTCTCGTGGTTGAACTCGGCGGTCTTGGTGTAGACCAGCGCGTGCCACCCTCCGGTCGCCGTCAGGCGGGCGATCTTGGTCGTCCAGGTGCCTATCGTCTCGTACGGGATGATGCAGCGCTGGTAGCCTCCGTGCAGCGCCATCCCGTCGGCGCCCCGGATGAGGTGGGCCGTGTCCGGGGGCTGCTTCAGCAGCGACGCCCAGATCGCCTTGAGCGCGGTCTGGGAGCCGACCATCGAGACGAACCAGAGCCCCTCGGTCCGGTCGTCCCGGGCGAAGGCGTCCACTGTGGCCGAGAAGCCCCCGGCGCTGATGGTGAACAGATCCTCGGGGTCTATGGTGTGGGTTGCGAGCATGTCGCACCTCCTTGTCGTGTAGTGCTGGCGAGATGCGCGGGGACGATGCCCCCGCGTGTGGCGCCGGACGACGTGGGCCTCCCGGTCGAGGTGAGCCTGCTCCGTGCTCGATATGGGGTCAGGCCATGAGCCCCTGTTCTTTGAGGCTGACGAAACGCTCTCCGCCGATGACGACGTGGTCCAGGAGCTCGACGCCCAGCAGCTTTGCCGCCTGGGACAGCTCCCTTGTGCAAGCCACGTCCTCCGGGCTCGGTGTGGGGTCTTTGCTCGGGTGGTTGTGGCAGACGATGATGCTGGGAACGGCCTCGACGACGGCGGGCCGCAGCACCTCGGCAGGCCTGACGATGGCCGAGGAGATGTTCCCCTGGTAGACGACGCGCTGGCCGACCACCACTTTCTTGGTGTCGATCAGCAGCACACGCAGCTGTTCCTGGGCCAGTTGGGACATCTCCGGAGCGAGCAGCTTGTGAACGTCATCGGGGGTGGTGATGGAGGTCGGGGCGTCCGGACGTTCCGGCTGCGTCTCCACCTCGTAGCGCATGGCGATCTCCCCCAGCAGGCTCAGGTTGATGCGTAGTGCGTTCAGCAGAACGGCGTCCTTGTTGAGGGATTTCTTGCGAGTCATGTCGGTCTCCTTGCTTTGTCGGTTAGAACAGAAGCGGGGCCGCCTCCGGTAGATGGAAGCGGCCCCGTGGGTGTTGCGCCGGGTGTAAGCCGGGCGTCGGTTTCGGTTGTGGGTGAGAGCGGCCTAGAAGGGGGAGGCGTCCTCCTCCTGCCCCCCGTGCCCGTTGCCGTTCCCGTCGAGGAACACGACCTCGGAGGCGTGGACCTCGGTGCGGCTGCGGGGCTGACCGTCCTCGGTCTGCCAGGTATTCTGGACGAGGCGGCCGGCGACGTAGATGCGCTGGCCCTTGGAGACGTACTGGTTCACCGCCTCCGCCGTCCCGTTCCAGACCACCACGTTGTGCCAATCGGTCTCGGGCTCGGCGTCCCTGCGGTAGCGGTCGGTGGCCAGCCGCAGCTTGGTGATGGCGGTCCCGCCCGGCGTGTAGGTCATCTCGGGGTCGGTCCCGACCCGGCCCAACAGCTCTACCTTGTTGATTGTGCGTGCCATTTTTCGTATCCTCCTTGGTGGATGTGGCGCGTTCCTTGCGCGCCCGTCTGTCTTGAAGCGGGGCCGTCGCCTGTAGATGGGAGGACGGCCCCGTCCTGCGCTCCCGCCAGGGAAGCGTCTAGCTGACCCGGACGTACCCCGACTCGCTCTCGGTCACCACGTCGGCCCGGACCTCCGGGTCGAGCAGCTCGTTGAGCTTCCGGTAGTTCGTCGAGTACCGTGTCGATTGCACGAGGCTGACCGTCTTGCCGTTGACGGTCGCCTTCGTGTCCCCCTGGCGGCGCATCCACGCCTTCAGGGTGTCCAGCGCGGCCCGCTTGGTTTTCTCAGGCTCCCTGATGGACTCCTGGGCTTCAGCGTAGGCCGCCACCGCGTCTTTCGCCTCCTCGTCGCTCACCTCCTTTCCGTCGTCGTCGGTCTCGTCGTCCGGCTCCGCCATCCCCGGCAGGCAGATGTCCAGGAAGGGACACGACCGGCACTGCCAGGTGTTCGCGGTGAAGTCCCGCTCCGGCAGCGCGTCGGGGTCAGGCCCGTTCTGGACGTGGTGCGCCGCCAGCTCGCCGAGCCACTCGCAGGCGTCCTGGATGGCCTTCTCCAGCCGGTCGGCGGGTATGCGCTCCCAGTCCCAGGTGCGGTTGCCCGTGTCCATCGTGGCGATGACTGCGGGCCGCATCTCCCCGAACTCGCCCAGGGAGTAGAGGGCGGCCTGGGCCACCGCCGCCGGGTGGCTGCGCTCGGCCCCCAGCGTCTGCCAGCGGCGGAACGCCTCCGGCCCCCTGGTCTTGATCTCGACCACCATCGAGTCCCCGTAGACGGGAACCTCCGGCTCTCCCTCGAAGAGGAACGGCTGCGGCGCCTCGTCTTCGGGGATGGGCATCCGCACCGTGCCGTCCGGGTGGCCCGTCACCAGCATGGTCGGGCCGACTCGCACGGCCACCTGCCGCGGGTCCTGGGGGTCGGCGGCGTCCACCTTCCACCCGGCCCGCTCCATCGCCCGAACGACCACCGGTTCAAGGGCGTTGCCCGCCTCCATCGCCGTCATGGAGTCGTCGCTGGGCGGGTTCGTCGGCTGGTATCCGGTGGCGGCGTACCAGAGGGCGCGGCGGCAGCCCAGGGCCGACGAGGCCCGTACCACGAGCTCGCCCTCCTCGTTGAACTGCGCAGCAGGACGAGAGAAGACCTCCGCCCTGTCGGTGTCTGTGTCGGTCGTCGTTGTCATCGTCTATGCCTCCTTGTTTCCTGTAGGTGGATGTCATGCGGCATCCTTCGCCTGCTCGACCTCCGCCGTCTCCCGCTCCTCCCTGGCCTTCAGGTGCGCCTTGAGGATGTGGGCGATGCCGTCGCCGAGGCCGTGTATGGGCACGCTTCTGCCGTCGCCCAGGTTGTTCCAGAACGGGGCCATCTCCTGGATGCCCTGGATCTGGTCGATCACCTCTTCGAGGGGCGTGCCCCTCCGAAGGTGGAGGGAGATGAGGCGGCAGGCCAGCTCGGTGACGCCGTGCTGGAAGCTGCCGCCCTTGCCGAGGAAGCCGAAGACCTCGAAGGGCTCGCCGTCCTCGTCCGTCGAGACGGTGACGAAGAGGCTCCCGAACTCGGTCTGGAGCTTCGTCGTCGTGCTGGGGAGGCTGCGAGGCCTGGGCCGCGTCTCGGCGGTCACGGCCTCACCCCCTCCGCCATGCAGAGCGAGTGCGGCTGCGTGCACTGCACGACCTTCATCCGCCCGTAGGCCCGCACGTTCTCCGGGTCGCCGGTGAACGACTCGGCCTCCACCCCGGTGTCGAACAGCCCGAAGGGGTCCGACGACGGTCCTCCCCGGTAGGAGAGGACGTGGTAGTGGAGGCCAGGCGGGTGGCGGCGGATGAAGGGGAGCGCGGGCTCGTAGCGGTCGAAGTAGCCAGCGACGGTGAGGGCCATCTCCCGGTCGCCGTCGTCGCCGAGGCCCAGGAGGAACCGCACGATGGGCTCCTCGCAATCCTCCTCGGCGAAGGTGGGGCTCAGCATGGTCTCGCGGACGGCGGCGGGAATCTCGTTCCACCGCTCGCGGCTGAGCTTCAGCCCGCCGTGGGATGCGGTCGTGACCCGCCAGACGCCCTCCGCCAACTCCTCGACGTCGTGGGTCCAGCCCCAGGGTGTGCTTACCAGTGTCTCCGTCATCATGGCTCGTGTCCTCCCTTTCCTGTAATGAGGGAGCGGGGCCGCCCCCGAAGAAACGACCCCGCCCGTGTCCGTGTGCCCGTGTGTCCGGTGGAAGCTAGGCGGCCTGTTGTGCCTGCTCCTGCTGCATCTGCCGCAGCTTGGCGGCGGCGGCCTCCACCAGCGGGCCGAGCTCGTCGACCGAGAGGTCGTCGATGCTCTTGCCCGTCCGGTTGACCACGGCGGTCCCCACCTGCGCCTCGTCGAGGCCCTGCTCCGCGGCGATCTCGAAGAGCCGCTTGCGCAGCTTCTCGGCCTGCGCCCGGTCACGGTCGTTGGCCTGGTTCCGGCCGGAGTTGCCGTTGGAGTTGGTCTGGCCGGACCTGCCGTTGGCCGGTGCGGCGACCCGCTCCGGCTGGGGAGCGCTTACCGACGACTGGTCGCCGTAGAACGCATTCCCGAACTGGACGCCGAAGCTCCTGAACGCCCGCTTCATGCCGTCTGTGACGGCGGCCTTCATCGCCGTGTCATGGCCGTCGAAGGTCTCCTCGGTGACGGGGTGGACGCCGATGTCGGTGCGCGGCGGAGCGCCTGCCACGGTGACCCGCACCGGGGCGGTGTAGCCGGAGACGGTCTTGAGCTCGCCGGTCTCTGGGTCGACCGTCTCGACCTTGCGCAGGGTCACGTCGCCGACCAACTCGTGCCCCCATCCCCCGTAGCCGAAGATACGGTTGGCTTGTTCGATTACGACATGGCCTTCGAGGTAGTCGAAGGTCTTGCCGCCGCGCCCCCTGCGCTGCGAGACGATGTTGGGGTTGATAGCCTCTCCGAGCTTCTGGGTGACGGCGGGCGGGAGCCCGTCCCAGAGCAGCTCGTGCTCGGCGGGTATGGCGGCGTCGGGCTTGTGGCCGTTGCCGTTGCGCGAGGCGACCGCGGCGCCGTTGTGGGCGCCGTTGCCGTTGTTGTGTCCGTTCCTGTTGAACATGTCGGTTCTCCTTCCGTGTTGTTGTTCCTGTAGCGAATGGGTCGGTGCGGGGTTTCCTCTACGGGAAAGCCCCGTGGGCGGGCTAAGCCCGTCGCAAATCGGGCATAGGACCTCCTTTGGTAGGTGAGAGTGGGGTGCGGGAAGGGCGGGCCGGGGAAGGCCCGGTGCGAAGCGGCGGGGAGTCGCTAGCGGGCGGAGCGGGCCGCCAGCGAGAGAAGGCGGATGAAGACGCTCCGTCCGTGGGGGAGAGCGGCGAGCTCGCCCACGTCGCCGATGCCCGGGGGAAGGGCGACGGCGGCGGCCCTGCGACCGAGCAGGGTCAGAAGGCCGTCCGTCGCCTCGCGTCCCGCGTCGTCGTTGTCGAAGGCGAGGAAGACGCGGGGGCAGCCCCGCAGGGCCGAGGCGATGCGCTCCATGCCCTGGGTGCCCAGGGCGGCGACGGATGGAAGGCCCCATCCGGTAAGGAGGAGCCAGTCGAAGAGTCCCTCGGCCACGACGGCCCACGGGGGAGTGGGGCCGAGCCTGCCGAGTCCGAGCACCGGCTTGGGGCCGGGAAGGGCCTGGAACCGGGGCTTTGCGCCGGAGTCCAGGGCCCGGCCCTTGAGCCAGCGGACGAGGCCGCCGGAGGCGTCGGGAACGACGACCATTCCGGCGAACCGCTCCGTACCTCGCTCGGTGAATAGCCCGGAGTCCCTGATGCGCTTCTCGGAGAAGCCGAGGGACTCCAGGGCCTGCCGCAGCCCGCCGCCCGGCGAGTAGCCGAGAGAGAGGCGGGCTGCGGCGACGGGGCCGACGCCCCGGGAGGCCAGGTAACCCCGCGCTTCTGGCGAACGCCGGAGCATTCCGGCGTAGAAGCGCGCTGCCGCCGTCAGCAGGGTGGGGTCGCGGGGAGCCAGCGCGGCGTCCTGCGTCCGCCGCGTTCCGGCTGGACGGTTGGCGGCCCTGGGCGCAAGCCCTGGGCTGCCGTCCAGCCGCGCGATGGCCTCGGGCAGCGAGAGGTTCTCCACCCGCCGCACGAAGTCGAGGACGTCGCCGCCCGCGCCGCAGCCGAAGCAGAAGAACTTTTCCGAGTCGCCGTAAACCGTGAAGCTGCCCTCTGCCTCGTCGTGGAAGGGGCAGACGCCCTGGCGGACCCGGCCCCTTCCCCTGAGCCGCACCCCGGCGGCCTCCACCGTGTCGCCCAGGGGGTGACGCGCCTTCAGCGCCGGGATGTCAACGCTGGCCGTGACCATCACGCACCTCCGGCCAGGGGCCGAAGCCCCCGGAGGCTGCGCTCCGAGACGACCTTGCCGGGCCGCCAGCGCAACCCCAGCACCGCCGCCACCTCCAGCGTCCCGCCGTCCCCCTGCGGGACCAGGGCGGCGGCCCGGCCCGTGCCCTGGCTGTAGAGCACCGGTCCCATGTCTCCGAACCGCCGCTTCACGAGCTGCGTCCACTCGGAGAAGGCCCACCGCGCCTCCCGCTTTTCCGCCTTCGCCAAGTCCGCGCCGGCCAGGACGCTCAGCGCCCCGTCGACGTCCCCCGCCTGCCTGAGCCTGCGGGCCTCGTGGATCGAGCGCGTCGCGCTCGGCTCCACCGCCTGCGTCTCCGCCTCGTCCGTGAACCCCATCGCCGCGAAGAGCTGGTCAACCAGCTCCTCCAGGCTGCGCCGGGGCTTCTCCACCGCGTCCATCGTCCGGTTGCCTGCTACCAATGTCGCCGTCGTCATTACGCACCTCCTAAGTGCTTCTGCTTGTGTGTTGCCTTGTCGAATCGAGCCCGCTTGCGGGCAAAGAGAAAGGGGCCGTCCCCGGATGGAGACGACCCCTTGCGTTGAATGAGGTGAGAGAGGGCCGAAGCCCTCGTTGTCAGCGCCGGAACCTTCGCACCGGAAGACGCCGGGGCACGAGGAACCGCCGGAGCAGCAATGCTCCGATGCCCAGCCCGAACAGGTTCAGGAAGAAGAGCTCCAGGTCCAGCGTGAGCAGCGGCGCCGCAACCAGCAGCGCAACCACGCCGCCCACGACCACCGGCTTCCTCTTCCACCACGGCTTCGGCTCGGGGGCCTTGACCGCCGCGTCGCTGACCGGCTCGAAGGCCGTCCAGATCGGCAGCCCGATGAGTTCCTCCAGCTCGGTTATCACCACCCCGGCGCCGCACCCTCCGGTGTGACACCTGACCTCGATGCCGTTGCCGTCCGGTCGCTGCCGGAACGCCAGCCCGTCCGACTTGCCGCCGTGACAGACCGCCGTCGACGTCCAGAACCAGCCTCGCTCGAAGCTGACCCGGTGCGGCAGCAGGTCGGCTATCCTGCGCGCGCTCGGCCCCGTGTACCTCTCCGCCTGTGTCCGTGATTCGTCCATGCCGTCATACCTCCTTTGCTGAACTGCCTGCCGTGGACTTCCGTGACTCCGTTCCGAAGACGCAGCTTGACCCAGGGCGCAAAACGTCCAGGGGGAAGAACTGCAAGACGTGAAGCGGCCAGCCTGCTCGGAACGACAGACCGGCGCGTGTCGAAGCTGCGACCCAACCGCGTGACGGTTGTGCCGCAGGCATGTCGAATCGGCCGGGGCGCAAGACGCACTCCGACCGACGACTTGAGGACGAAGCTCCAGGCTACGTCCCGGGTGTGCGGCGGCGTGAGCGATCAACCCACAACCGCAAGAACCGGTGTCCCGCGGGGGAAGGACCAACGTCAAACTTCCATCCGCCGGACTTGGACCGAGGACGAAGGACCAGTGTCAAACCTCGTCGATTCGATCCGCGCTGGTTGCGAAGGACCAACGTCAAACTCCGCATCGCCAGCATTCCCTCGTGGGCGACCCTCAGGTCATTCCCGTGCAACAGGGATCACGCACCCAGATTTCTAAGGTCGGAAACCTGGAAAAACCAACAACACGACAATTATTACCGCACCCGAAACCCGATGTGAAGGGCTTTGGGGCGACACCGAGGAAATCGTTCAATCGAGGTCAGGTTTAGTTCATGTTTTCTTCCACAAAAGTTCACATGAACAGCCCGGCCACACGACGCGCATTCGCCGGCGTCACTTCCGCCAGAGTCCGAACGAAGCCCTGTTCAGAAGCTCGGCCTTCTTCCGCTCTCTCCGCGTGTCGGAGAGCGCGGTCCTGCGCCAGTTGACCTGGCCGCTCCGGTCGAGACCCCGCAGCGGCTGCTTCTCAGGCGGCAGCGTCATGCCGTGCTCCTCCAGCAACGCCAGCTCCACCTCCAGCAATCGCTCCTGGGCCGTCAGCCACGCCAGCCCGTCGCCCTCATTGGGATGGGCGTCCTTCAGCCCACGCCACTCCACGACCAGCGGCCACGCATCCCCGAATATCTCCTCGTCCTCCTCGTCGGGCTCCCGTGTCACCAGGTCGGGGTACTCCCGCCGCATCGACGGCTTCGTGGGAGGCTTCCTGCCCGCCCGTGCCGCACCGGCGTCCTCAGCGCCCGTGCCGTCCGGGGAGGGACCGGCGCCGGCCTGACCGGCCCCGGTCCCCTGGGGCCCGTCCCGCCTCAGCGAGCCCACCTCACCCTCGACGCTCGCCATGCGTCTGCGCAGGTCCTTCCCCAGTTCATCGAAGCCCTTCTCCAGCGCCTCCACCCGTCCCTCGATCTCCTCGTTGCGCCTGCGCTGCCGCTCCGCCGCCGACCCCACGCCCTCCTGCAACGCCCGCTCCAGCGCCTGCCGCACCCGCCGGGTGAGCTGCCCCGACTTGGCGGCCTCCGTCACCGTCTGCGGGTCGATCTCCAGCACCCGGGCGGCGCCCTTGTAGCCCTTCTCCCGCACCAGCTCCTGCAGCAGCGCCATGAGCCGCATGTGGTAGACGTTCTCCACGTCCTTGCTGCTCTCGATGCCGTGTTCGGTCGTTTTCATGGCAATTTCCTCCCTCTTTTGCAAAGCCCTCGAATTAGGTCCAGCTTTGGCTCCGACGTCGCCGTCGTCGCCGCCTGCCGTCATGCGCCCGTACATCCCTCGCAGTTTCCGCCTGGTTTTCCAACCGGACAGCCGGTTTTGCGCCGTGTCCGCACCCCCACATCCCAGGAGTTTCGGGCCTGACAACCGGACTGCGCCCTTTCAACAAAGTGTTCACTGTTCACCTCCTGTAGGGGGCCGATTCAGCCTGTTTCAGCTTGCCCACGACCAGGGTTCCGCCTTTCCCACCTAAGTCCATTTCCTGTACACCCCCATTACTGCATGAAATAGGCCGGTTTCCTAGTACCTCGAAAGGTGCATCATCTGTTGCACCTTTCAAACAGTTTTCAGCCGGATTTCCCCTGTTCACACTCTCTGGCGAGCGCCCTGAACAGGCGCATCCCAGCAGGCCCGAGAGAGGTGAACGAGTTGTCGCTGAAATCGAGAGTCCGGTCCCTGAGAAGGTTCATTCCCCTGGCGTCCGCGCTGCTCATGGCGGCGCTGGTGGCGGTCCCGTCAAGCGGGACCGCGCTGGCCCAGGCCCCGCCCTCGGGCGAGATCGTCCTGGTCAACGCCGACCGGGAGTTCGTGGAGCGCAAGGGCGGCGGCGAGTTCGTGGCCCGGCCCGTCTTCGACCGCAAGATCGTCGTCCTCCACTACGCCGTGCGCGACGCCGACACCGGGGACTGGATCAGCGCCGTCTACCAGGTCAGGGGCGGCGAGAAGAAGCTCAGCGACGGCTGGGAGTATTCCTGGGAGTACCCCAAGCTGGACGAGCAGCCCGAGCTCGACCGCGACAAGGCATACCTCCTGGTCATGCTGGTCCAGTCGGACGACGGGACGAGGGGCGACTTCTATGCCGTCATCCCCATCCACCAGCCCGGCCGCATCTGGGACAAGATTCTCTCCGCCCTCAACCCCGGACGCTGGGCCAAGGCCTTCGCAGGCTGGATCATCGAGGGCACCCACGGGACCCTCTGCGGCGTGGTTGAGCGGGCGTCCGCCGAGGACGCCGACAACTGTGGGGGGGCCTAGCCGATGGCGGACATCCTCACAGGCACGCCCCCCGGTCTCACCTACGACCACGACATCGTCCGCCAGGCGTGGTTGGTCGTCTGGGCCGTCACCTCCGGCGCCCTCGTGGTGATCCTCGGCTGGATGGGCCTCACGCTCATCATGTCCGAGCACCTGGGACGACAGCAGGCGGGTTGGCGGGAGATGGTCCCCCGGCTGGTCCTGGGACTCGTCGCAGCCGCGTCGTCCCTCTGGTGGTGCGCCCTTGTCCTGGACGTTGCCGACGCCGTGTCCGGCTTCGTCGCAGCGTCCCTCGACGTCACCGCCGGCGACATGCTCCGCACCACCCTCCGCACGCTGCTCACGGCGGTGCAGGCGGGAAGCGTGGGCATGGCCCTGCTGCTGGCCCTGCTCTATCTCGTCTACGGATTCTTCGTCCTCTACGTCATCGTGCAGATGGTGCTGCGCCTGGCGTTGATCGACATCCTCCTGGCCCTCGCGCCCATCGCCCTGGGGCTGTGGATATTGCCCCACACGGCGGGCTGGGGCCGCCACTGGCTCCGGCTCTTCATGACCACGACCTTCCAGCAGGCCATCCAGCTCATCGCGCTGGCGATGGGGTTCGCCTTCCTCAACGAGGTGGCGGCCATCGCCGCCTTCGAGCCGGTGCAGGACCTGATCTGGAAGCTGCTTCTGAGCCTCGCCTTCATCTACATGGCGACGCGGGTGCCGACGCTGCTCGGCAACGCCGGCACCTTCGACTCCTGGCTCTCGATGCTCTACTTCGGCTTCTCCCTGCCTGGCACCTTCGTACGCTCCGCCAGGGCCGTCGGCCTGATGGCGGGAGGAGCGGCCGGGGGCCCGCCCGGCATCGCTGTGGGCGCCGTGGCCGCCAGCGCCGGCCTGTCGGCCGCGGCGGGCGGCCTCAGCTCCGCCGCATCGATGGCGACCCCGTCCGGGGGAGGCGCCGCCGGCGGCGCTCCTAGGAGTAGCGGCGAGTAACCGACCAGTGACAACCCACGGGCGCGGTAGAGATCGCGCCGACCACAACGGAGACGGAGGCGGCGAGATGTGCAGCTAACGGGGACAACTGACTCAGACCGATTGAGACGAGCGGAACACTCGACAAAGAGAGAGGAGAAAGAGGAATGGAAGACCTGACACAGACGATCTCGAACCTGGTGGGCATCATGCTGGGCGTCGTCGGAGCCGTCGGAGTGGGCTTCTTCATCTACGGCGCGTACCTGTACCTGACCGCCAGCGGAGCGCCCCATCAGATGGAGCGCGGCAAGTCGGCCATGATGACGGCCCTCGCGGGCGTCGTCCTGGCCCTGGTCGCCTACGGCGTCGTGGAACTGGTGATGAACGCCGTGGTGGACCCCGGAATCGACATCGACGACGCGCTGCCCGAGCCGGACGCGCCGGACGGCAGCTAGGCAGACGTGAGGAGGAGGAACAGACCATGAGAGAACACGAGGTCCCGACCCACGTCCAGGCCGAGGACAGGGTGGTCTTCGGCTTCACCTTCCCCCAGATCGTGGCGGTGACGGCGGTGTGCGCCATCGCATACGGCGCATACCGCTACGCCCCGATCGGACCGTCCGAGGTACGCATGGCCCTGGCCGTCATCTTCGGGCTGGTCGGGGTGGCGATGATCGTTGGGAAGATAGGCGGGAGGCGGCTGCCCCTGGTGGCCGCCGACCTGCTCAAGTATCGGCTGGGCGCGCGGGTCTACGCCGGATCCGTTTTCCACCTGGTGCGGGCCGAGCCGCCCGCGCCGCCCCAGCCGGCCAAGACCGGCCCCGGACCCCTGCGCCTGATGGCGAAGAGGACGAAGCGAGCCCTCCGCAGGCTGCGCAAGAAGAGGAACAGGGAGAGGGACCGGCGCAACGGACGCATGCCCTTCCGGCCCCACGGCTGGTTCGGCAAGCGCCGCAAGAACGGAAGACACCAGCAGGGCCCCGGCCACAGCGCCGAGATGCTGGAGAGCACTCGCCGCAAGCCCGGGAGAGGGCTGGCTGCGGTCGTCGCCGCCCTCCTGGTGGCGACGGCCGCCACGCTCCCCCAGGCCGTGCTGGCCGACGGTCACGACCGCTGGGAGGACGAGATCGACTTCGAGGTCACCGAGCCGGTGGAGGGCCGCCGCGTATTTCTGGAGCGGCTCACCGTCTCCGGGGATCGCGCCGCCGTGACCCTCCGGGCCGCCACCGGCCTGGACATCCGTGTGCGGGCCTTTGGGGGGCCGGAGGGAACGTGGCTCCGCTTCTGGGGCTCGGCCACCCTGGCCGAGGGGGAACGCATCGACTACTCCCTGCCGCTGCACGGGCCCGTCCCGTCCTTCACTGTGTCCTGGGAGGACATCCTCGGGCAGGCGGGCGCATTCACCGTCGAAAGCGACCGGATACCGTACCCGCTGCCACAGGCCGAGGGCGATCTGTGCACGGTCAGCCTCGACGCCCTGGGGTGGACGCCCGGAGCCGTCGAGGGAACGGTCAGGTCCGAGTGCGCAACCCTGATCGAGGAGCCGGTCGAGCTGGAGACGGTGTCAGGGCACGCCAGCGTCACCGAGACGGCCCTGATGGAAGCCGAGGTGACCGCCATCACCGGCGCGGTCGCCGCCTCCGCCGGCGCATCCCGCACCAGCGTGTCCTTCGTCCCCGACGGAGAGACCCGCTTCCGGTTGGAGGTTCCGTCAGAGGAGGCGATCCACCCCGTGACCGTCAGCATCGACCTTGAGGCGAGTCTCAGCATACCCATTCCGCCGCTGACCGTGCTCACCCACCACCCGGAGCGGACGGAGAAGCGCACCGAGACGGTGAGCCTCTACAGGCCGGGGGCCAGCGACTCCGACAGCGACAGCGAGACCATCACCGTCACCCACGACGACGGCACAACGACGGACCACACCGTTTCCGCCTATGCCTACGCCCACGTGCCCGCCACGACGATCGACAAGGAGGTCACCCTCACCATCGTCCACCCGGAGCACGTCAAGGCCGAGGTGGTCGACCGGGCGCCCATCCCGGGCAACCGAGGGGAGTCCCTGTCGCTGGCCTCCCAGCTGGGGTCGGACGATCCCTATGCCACCCTGGTCGTGCCTGAGCCCGAACCGGAGGAGCCGCCCGCCGAGCAGTCGCCCGCGGGCGGCCTGCAGGGCTGGTTCGACCTGCTGGGATGGGAGTGGCCCTGGTGAGGCGGGCGGCGACGACAGCCCTGATGGCAGCGGCCGCGCTGGCGACCACCGGCGCGGCCCCGCCGCCGGAGGAGCGGGCCATGCTGGAGGCCTTCGACAAGGTCCTCACGGCCATGGCCTACGCCGGCTCCGGCCTCTGCTTCTTCGCCATCGTCTGGGCGGGCTTCGTGCTGATGGCCGAGGGCAGCCAGGAGCGCGGCGGGAGCGCGAAGACCGCCGTTGTGCTGGCGGTGGTCGGGCTCGTCCTGGTGCTGTCCGCCAAGGCCGTCGCCGCGATGCTCAGGCACGGCGTCATCCCAACCATTTCGGCCCCGTAAAGCCGAGGAGGTCACGCTGTTGAAAGAACGACTCGAAACAATAAAGCGAAGGGCCCGGGATCTGCCGCGCAGGCTTGCCGCACTCAGGCGGACGCCGGACGCCGAGACCTCTTCGGCAGAGGAAGGACCGGCAGGAGAGCCCGGCGCCCCTCCCACGGCACCGAGCAAGGAGGGCGCGGCCTCGGCCCGGTTCGCCCTGGCGCGGGCCTCTCTCACCGCGCTGAAGAACCACGCACAGCGCATTCTGAGACGCCTGCGAAGCATCCCGGCGCCCTCGGTCTCCCAGCTGAAGGAGGGTGTCCTGGGCCTTGCGGGACGCCTGCGCAGGACCGCGCCGCAGGACCCCGCCACACCGGCGGTCGAGCCTGCGGCCCCCGAGCCCAAGCTCCCACCCGAGCCGCCCCTCTTCTTCATGCTGTCGCACCTCGAAGACGACGGTCCCGTCCGCCTGGACAACGTGAAGATCGGCGTCTGCGAGGTCATGGGCATGGAGATCGACGAACCGAAGCTCGGCGCCTTCGCCGGCGCCCTCAACGCCCTCGACTTCCCCGTGCAGCTGCTCATCAGGCAGCATCCGCCCCGCCTCGGACGACTTGCGGACAAGCTCCAAGAGGCGCAGCCCGACGATCTGCCCCCGCAGACCAGGGCCGCCTCGGAGTCCCTCCAGAGGCTGCTCGGCGACCTGGAGAAGCGCGACGGCATCCTCGACCGGCGCTTCTACGCCGTGTGCGAGTCCACCCGCATCGACGAGCTGAGGGGCCTGCTCTCACGGGCCGGTCTCTCCGTCCACCCGCTCACGGGCCGCCATCTGCGGATGTTCTTCGTGTCGGCCGCCCTGGGCGGCTCCCCCGCGGAGTTCGAGGAGGAGGCGGAGGTCGAGATCGAGATCAACCGGCGCGACATGCGCATTGGAGACCACCTCGTGCGCTCGCTTCACCTGGGCCGCTGGCCGCGGTCGCTGGCTCCCGGATTCCTGCAAGGGCTGATGGCCGCCGGTGCGCCCATGGACCTGTCCGTCCACGTCGGCCCCATTCCGGCGGAGCAGGCCGCCAGGACCCTGGAGTGGCAGAAGGTCCGCTTCGAGTCGGCCCAGGCCCTCTCCTTCAAGCGCGGCCGCACCATGTCGCCCGAGGCCGAGATCGCCCTCGAGGACGTGACCCGTCTCAGGGACGAGGTGCAGCGGGGCCGGGAGCGCCTCTTCCACTCCTCCTTATCCGTAACTCTTCACGCCTCCGACGAGGCGTCCCTGAAGGAGATGACCCAGCGGGCGAAGGGGCACTTCGGCGCCACCCTCGGCAAGCTGGACAACCTCGCCTTCCGCCAGCGCGAGGGGCTGCTATCAACGCTGCCCCTGGCCCTGAACGCCGTGGCCGAGTGGCGCAGCCTCGACACGTCGTCGCTGGCGAGACTGTTTCCCTTTTCGCCGCCGGACCTGGACACCCGCTCAGGCACCCTCTACGGCATCGACATGCGCTCCTGCTCCCCGGTGGTCTACGACCCCTGGGACGGTACCCACCTCAACGCAAACACGGCAGTGCTGGCGCGCTCCGGCTCAGGCAAGAGCTTCGCAACCAAGCTGGGAGTCCTCAGAGGCCTATGCCGGGGCGTGACCGCCTACGTCATCGACCCCGAGGGGGAGTACGCCGACATGGCCCGCGCCGCGGGCGGTCGCGTGCTCTCCCCCGGGGTGCCGGGCGAGGGCATGAACCCCTTCGTCATCGACAAGGGCGACTCCGAGGAGATGCTCCAGCGCATCGGCAGCCTCAGAAGGCTCATCGAGGTGATGGTGGGAGAGGGCCTCGGCGCGGAAAGGCGCGCCTCCCTCGACCACGCCCTGGCGGGCTACTACTCGAAGCCGCGCCAGCGCACCGGCTTCCGCGACTTCTACGGCTTTCTCCAGGAGGACGAGGCGGGCGACCCCGACCTCGCCCGCCTGCTCAGGCCCTTTGCCACCGGCAGCCTGCGCCACCTGCTCTCCGACGAGGGCGACGACCTGCTCAACAACGAGGCCCTGGTCACCGTCTTCGACCTGCGGCTGCTGGAGCCGGAGCTCCGGCCCGCCGCCGCGATGGTCTGCACCGAGACGGTCTGGGCCGCCGCGGCCCAGAACCCGAAACCCCGGCTGCTGGTCGTCGACGAGGTGTGGTCGATCATGCAGCACCCCGAGGGTGCGGCGTTCATGGTGTCGATGGCGAAGCGCGCCCGCAAGCACCGCCTCGGGCTGCAGTTCATCACCCAGGACGTCCAGGACCTCCTCTCCGAGGACTCTTCCAGAACCATCACCGGGCACAGCGGCCGTGCGCTCCTCCAGAACGCCGCCTTCAAGCTCCTGCTCCAGCAGGACGCCGCCGCCGTCGCCACCGTCGGCGACGCCTTCGATCTGCCCGAGGAGCTCCAGCGATGGCTGCTGTCGTGCCCCCGCGGCGACGGGCTGCTCCTGGCGAGGGGCAACCGCTTCCCCGTCCGCATCGAGGCCACCCCGGAGGAGACGGAGGTCATCGAGTGGAGACCCGGACGCCACTGAAGAAAGGACTCGATATATATGAATTGGAACCCGAAGGCACTCCTGTTTGGCAACGACGACGACGAGAAGGGCCCCGTCCTCCTGGCGGTGACCCCGCCCCGCGCCGGCGAGCGCACCCTGCTGGGCGTCGAGAACCTCCTCCAGTCCATCGCCGTCCCCGAGCCCTTCTCCCTGGAACTGGCCGGGGACATGGACGGCGTGACCCTCATGGCCCGCTGCCTGGACGACCGGGTGGTGCGGGGCCAGCTCTCCGCCCACTATCCCCAGGCCCGCATCCGGAAGGTCGACCCCGACGACGACCCCCTGCGCCTCCGCGACGGGGAGCAGGCGTGGTCGATCACCCTCCGGGCCGACGGCCCCGAGTACATCCCGCTCAGGACCTTCCGCGACGACGACCTGCTCGACCCCGGCTCCGATCCCCTCATCGCCCTGATGGGCGCGCTGTCCTCCCTCTACGAGGGGGAGCGGGTCGTGGCGCGGCTGATGCTGCGCTCCCTCGGCCCGGACTGGTCGCAGGCCCACATGGAGAAGGCCCACAAGCGGCCCGGCATGGAGCCCAGGGAACCCTCATACACCTTCCAGACCAAGCCCCTCCAGCTGGACGGGGTGACGATGGCCGTCCTGGGCATCGGCGCCCTGGCTGCCCTCAAGGGGTACCTGTGGGTGCAGGACGGCGAGATATGGAAGGCGGCGGCCCTGGGCGTCGTCACCGCCCTGGGTTTGGCCGTCGGCGGCTGGGGCTGGTGGCGCTGGAAGAAGGCTCGCAACCGCGTCGAGGACCCCATCCTCATACGCGAGAAGGTCTCCCGCATCGCCTTCGACGCCGAGCTCCAGGTCGTCGCGGTGCTGCCCGCCGACACGGGGGAGCAGCGGGCCAGGGAGCTGTTGCGCACCCTGGCCGCCGCATACCGCCACTTCGACAACCCAGCCGGGGCCCGGTTCAAGGTCGGCAAACCAGGCCCCGCCGCGCCCGACCCCGGCACCCTCCACCCGACGGGCGCCGGACTGTTCGGGCGGCGCAGCGTCCTGGGAGTCCGGGAGGTCGCCTGCCTCTGGCACCCACCCGGCGCGAGCGATGAGACGCCCCTGGTGGAGCGGTCGGGAGCCAGGGCACTCAGCCCCTCGGCCAAGGGGGTCCGGGGCGGGGCGCTGGTGGGCGACACCACCGCGGGAGCGAAGCGGGAGATCCGCTTCCCCGCCGACCTGCTCAGGCGACACCACCTCTACGTCGCCCGCACCCGCATGGGCAAGTCCACCCTCATGCACCACATAGCCGTTCACAAGATGCGGGAGAAGGCGGCGGGCAGGGACGACGACGCCATCGTCGTCATCGACCCCCACACCGACCTCGTCGAGGGCATCCTCGAACACGTCCCTGACTCCCTGGCGGACCGGGTGCGTCTCATCGACCTGTCCGACCAGACCCGCGCCCCCGGCATAAACCTCCTGGACACGAGGGTGTTTGCCGACCGCGACCGCACCGCCGACTCGGTGGTGCGCGTGGCGAAGGGCCTCTGGGACCAGTGGGGGCCGAGGATGCAGTCCATCCTCGAACAGACGGTGAAAACCCTCCACGAGGCCAACGAGCAGGTGGAGGCGGAGCAGCAGTTCACGATCCTCGACGGACTGAAGCTCCTGTCCAACGAGCCCTTCCGCAAGGACGTGCTGAAGAAGGTCTCCGACCCCTATCTGCTGGAGTGGTGGGCCAGGGATTTCTCCTCCTGGCACCGCCAGTACAAGGCCGAGGCCCTCGCCCCCGTCCAGACCCGTCTCTCCTACTACGCGTCGTCCAAGCGGGCGCGGGCCATCCTGGGCCAGCGCCGCTCCACCATCGACCTGCGGCGCACCATCCACGACGGCGGCATCCTCCTGGTCTCCACCTCCCAGGGAGTCGTGGGCAGGGACGTGGCCGCCCTGGTCGGCGCATCGATGCTCAACCTCGTGGACGCCGTGATCCGGGAGCAGGGAAGCCTGAGGCTCCAGCAGCGGCGGGGCGCCCTGGTGGTCGTCGACGAGATGCAGTCGATGCCCGGCGTGGACTACGAGTCGATGCTCAGCGAGCTGGGCAAGTTCGGCGCGTCCTTCGTCCTCGCCACCCAGAGCCTCGCCAAGCTGGACGATCTCTCGCGAACGATGCGCGACACCATCCTCGCCAACGTGGGCTGCCTCGCCGTCTTCCAGGTGGCGGGCAGCGACGCTAGGACCCTGGTGTGGGAGCTTGGCAAGGAGCGGGTCACCGAGGACGACATCACCTCGCTCCCCGTCCACCACTGCTACGTCCGGGCCACCGTCGGCACGGAGCGAATGCCCGCCTTCTCGATGATGGTGCGAAAGCCGGAGGACGGAGACACGGAGAGGGCGGCCCGCATCCGCGAGGCCGCGACCGCCTACACCGTCTCCGGCAGGCAGGCGGACTTCGCAGACGCCGACGGCCACAGGAAGGTGGACGACTTCCGCAAGGGCGTGGAGGACATCGAGAACGCCCGGCAGCAGGCGGAGAAGGACGCCGAACGCAAGCCCGGCAAGAAGAAGCGGCCCCCCGAGGACCGAACGGGCTCCGATGGCGATGCGGCCGGAGCCGCCGGAGAGGCGGAGGAGGAGGCCGAGGGTGAACGCACCCCCGGAGAGCACGAGACGCAGGAGGCCCGGCCATGAGACCCGCCATGAGAAGTGAAGGATGCGAACACGACCTGGTCCGCGCCCTGGCCTCGATGCCATTCCTCGACCGGCAGGAGATGACGACCCTCACCGGATGGTCCAGGGCCGCGGTGTACGAGGCCGTGGAGAGGCTGGAGACCGAGGGCGTCTGCGCCTCTGTTCTGCACGCCGCCGACCCCCTTCCCCCGGCCCACAGGTTCCACCTCACCGCCCTGGGGCTGGACAGGCTCGCGGACGAGGAGGACAGGCCCGTCGAGGCGCTCCTCCGCGAGCGTCCCCTCTCGGCCCAGTGGCGGCGCAGCCTGATGGAGCGATTCGACGCCCTGGCGACCATGTACCACCTGGCCTGCGTCCTCACCGCCGTGGCCTACCCCGTTCGGTTCCGCTGGTACCGCTCCACGCCCCTGGACGCCGCCGTGACGCTGCCCGACGGCAGGACCGTCGGGCTCGTCCGGCAGGGGCTGACCGCCGACCGGTCGGGCTTCGCCAAGCGGCTCTGGCGGCTGCGCGACGGGCCGATGCCCGGCACCGTCCTCGTCCTCATGGCCGACGGCGTGCGGCTCAGGCACGCCCGGAGGCTCCTCTCGACTACCGACGTGCCCGCCCTGTTCGCCCTTGAGCGCGAGGCGCTCGTCGCCGGGACGGAGGACCCGATATGGAGCCCCCTCAAGGTGGGGGCGGCCGTCGACCTCCGCTACGCCCTCGGCCTCGCCGAGCCCGGCGGAAGCCTCCCCGTGGAGCCGGAGGCCCAGCGCATCACGGCCCCCGAGGACTTCCCCGACCGGGCGGCCGCGGACGACATGGCCGACCATCTGCTGCCCCTGTTCCTCAAGCCCGCCGAGAAGCGCGCCCTCGACCTGGTCTCGGACTGGCCCTGGATCGACCTCGGTGAGCTGGCCGGGCTCCTGGGCGTCTCGCCCCAGAGGGCCTCCCAGCTGGTCAACCCCCTGGAGGGGTTCGGCCTGGCAGCCCGCCTCCCCGAGGCGGACCGCCGGATGACTCTCACCGACCGGGGGCTCTCCCTCCTCGCCCGCAGGGACCGCACCTCCGTCGGCGTGGCGAAGAAGCGGTGGAGCGCAGTCCCCGAGGACCCGGGGTCCCCCTTCGAGTGGCGCAACGTCACCGGCAGGCGGGGCCGGCAGCTGCTCAGGAACATTGAGCACACCGCCGCCGTCCACGGCTTCCTGGCCGCCCTCACCGCCCAGGCCCCCCTGCTCGGCTGGGAGATCGTCCAGGTCGACCCGCCCAGAAGGGCCTCCCGCCACTTCCGGCACGACGGCCGCATGCGCGCCGTGAACCCCGACGCCTTCGCCGTCCTCCGCAAGGACGGCGCCGACTGGGCCTGCTTCCTGGAGTGGGAGCGCCGCGCCGTGCGACCCTCCACCATGTCGGACCGCCTCGCTCCCTATCTGCGCTACTACTCGTCCCACAGGCCCCTGGACGACCACGGAGTCAGGCCCGCCGTCCTGGTCGTATTCGACGACGAGATCGCCCAGACCCACTTCCTGCGGGTGGCGCGGGAGGAGATGCGGGCCGAGGGAGTCGCGGTGCCCCTCTGGGTCTCGCACAAGGGGGCGATTGACGCCCTGGGACCCCTGGGCAGGGCGTGGCGGTCGCCGGGAGAGTGGGGATCGCCCCAGGCGCTGCCACCCTCGTGAACAGCGAGAGAACGGGGCGGGCCGGAGCGTGAGACCCAGGCCGCTTCCCGTCAGAATTTATCTGAAACAGGAGAACAACAGCCATGCGTTCGCGAGACGCCAACCAAATGAAGGGACACCCGAGGCGTGCAGGACGGACCGTTGTCCGGCTGGACGCAGCGGCCCTCTGGCGGCGGCTCAACCTTCTGAACCGCTCCCAGAACTGGCTCGCAAAGGAGATCGGGATCAGCCCCGGCTACCTATCCATGCTGGTCAACGAGGGGAGAGCGCCCTCGGGTCGCATCCGACGGCGGATGCAACGCGCCCTAGGCGTGGAGGACTTCCACGAGCTCTTTGAACTGGAGGTAGCTGATGACGAACAGACGTAACCCCTCGCCCCGCCTCGGCGGGGACACTGAACGGCCCAACTACGGCAGCCTGCTGCCGCGGGACTTCACCGACCGCCTCGAACGCCTCAAGGAGGCCAGCGGTCTCACTTGGGCCGGACTCGCCGGCGCCATCGGCGTCGACCACAAGCAGATCTACAAGTGGCGCAAGGGAGTCGAGCCGTCGGGAGGAGCCATGTACGGCCTCTTCCGGTTCGCGGCCCGGTTGCCAGAAGGCCTCGGAATCCTCATGGACGAGCCGTTCCAGTTGAGTTTCTTCAAGGAGTGACCGGCCCCATGAGCCGGCATGGACGCCGGGCGCCCGTCCACCCCACGCCCGCGCCCGGCGTCCAGCCCACAGACCCAACACGAAAGGCCGGCGGCCCCAAGACGCGCCGCCGAGACTGCCAAGCATGAAAGACCTTACCGGACAGAACGAAGAGAAGGGACGACGGAGGCCCGACGAAGAGGGCGCCACCGACTCGCTGGACGCCCTCCTGCCGTCCTACACCTCCGACCAGCGCAAGACCGTCCTGACAGGGCTGCGCATACTGGCCAGGGTCGCCCTCCGCGCCCACATGGAGCGGCGGTGGCCGGGCTCCACGACCCCGCCGGAAGGTGAGGCCCAGGTGGAGGGAGGACGCACCGGTGAATGAGCGACGGGAACCCACGCCCGCGGCCCTCTACGCCAGGGTCTCCAGCGACCGCCAAGACGTCGACCTGTCCGTGGCCGCCCAGCTCAGGGCGCTCAGGGACTACGCCCGGGAAAACGGCTACGTCGTCGCACGCGAGTACGTGGACGAGGCCGAGAGCGGCCGCGTCGACGACCGGCCCCGGTTCAAGGAGATGATCGACACGGCCTCCAACGCCAACGCTCCCTTCAGGGAGATCCTGGTCTGGAAGTTCTCCCGCTTCACCCGCAAGCGCGAGCACGCCGTCGTCTACAAGTCCATGCTCCGGCGCAAGGGCGTCCGGGTGGTCTCCATCACCGAGCCCGCCGACGACACCCCCACGGGGAAGCTGCTGGAGGGCATCATCGAGACCGTCGACGAGTTCTACTCCGAGAACCTCGCCCAGGAGGTCCGCCGGGGGATGCGGGAGGCCGCATCACGGGGCTTCTGGGTCGGCAGCCGGACCCCCTACGGCTTCAACAGGGTCATGGTGCAGGACGGCGCCAAGGAGCGCCCCGTGCTGGAGCCCGACCCCGACGCCGCCCGCGTCGTCAGGCGCATCTTCGACCTGGCCGACGCCGGCACGGGGATGCTGCAAATCGCCAACACCCTGAACGACGAGGGAATCACCAGCCCTGCGGGCAAGCTCTGGTCCAAGAACGGCATCCACTTCATCCTCCGGAACGAGGTCTACACCGGCACGCTGGTCTGGGGCGCCAGCGCCAGGTCCAAGGCCGAACCGGTGCGCGTCGAGAAGGCATTCCCCGCCATCGTCTCCAGGGCCAAGTTCAGCCGTGTCAACGCCCTGATGCGCTCCCGCGCCCCGAAGAGGACCCATCCCCGGAGGGTCGCCAGCACCTACCTGCTCAGCGGGCTCGTCAAGTGCAGGCTGTGCCGGAGAGTCTTCAGCGGGCAGGAGGCCAAGAGCGGGCAGTTCGCCTACTACGTCTGCCAGTCCATCATGAAGCGCGGCAAGAACGCCTGCGAAGCCCCCAGGCTGAACGCCCGGCGGTTCGAGGAGATGGTGCTGGAGAGGATTCGGGCCAACGTCCTCACCGACGGAATCGTCCCCACCCTGGTGGAGGTCGTCGAAGAGGAGATGGACGGCGTGGGACGGGAGCAGCGCAAGAGGCTCCAGACCATCGAGTACGAGATCGAGGAGGTCAAGCGCAAGCTGGCCCGCGTCTGGCACGTCATCGAGACCACTGACCGGGACGTGGCCGACGCCGCCGAGCGAATCAGGGAGCACCGGGAACGCCGGGAGCGTCTTGAGGACACGGCGGCCGACGCCAGGGCCATCATCTCCCAGCGCAGGACGGTCCGGGACGACGTGGAGGCCGTCGCCGCATCGGCCCAGGACATTGGCAGGTTCTTGAGGGAGAGCGGGATGCGGGAGCGCAGGGCCTTCGTCAGGAACTTCGTGAGGGAGGTCGCCGTCAGACCCGGCAGCGCCCTGGTGCGCTACACCTTCCCCATGCCCGAGGATAGCCCCATCGCAGGAAGGAACGCGGAGGAGATGGCGCTGGACGGCTCGGTCCTGTCGGGTCGCCGATAGTGCTCAACCATCACCCCGGCTGGTCACTCGATGGCGCGAGGGGACCCGTGGCCTATGCCGGAGCAGGAGCCCGAGCTCTCGCCTTTCTTCTCGCAGCGATCCGCTTCTCCCTGATCCTCCGGGCCCAATACTGTGTGGCGTTGTTCCTGGACTTTCTCGCACACCTTCGCACCGCAGCATAGAGCACCTTGTTCTCCAGGTTTCCGATGTCCTCCAGTCGCGGGCGAACGGGTCCCTGACCCAGCCACGCCGCCGCGTCCCATGCCGGGTCGAGTTCGCCCTGGGCCAACACGGCCTTCCTTGCCTCTTCCTCGATACGGGAGTCTATGTCCTCGGGCGTCCGGCCATACGTGAGCGACAACAGGGCACGTATCATCTCGCGATAGACGAAGCCGATCATCCCATACTTGTTGTCAAGCCCCTCGATGCTCGCATACCTGTTGGCTACGAAGACCTCGCCTGCGCCGTGCTTCCGAAAGTAGTCAACGATGTTCGTGTTGTGCCGGATGGTCGTGACGCTCTCCAGGTACCGGATGGTGCTGTCGAAGCATCGCTCCAGGTCGCCGAATGCCGCCGGGTTGTGCTTTTGAACATCCGCCAACAGTTTGTGCAGCTCGTGCCCGCGAGCACGGACCTTGTTCTCCGACAAGCCCCCCTCGATCAGGATCGCCTTGAGGCCCTTCTCGATTGCCTCGTGAGCGTTCCTCGTGTTCGCCCTTGACTGGGCCTTCCAGTACGCTCCGGTGGCTACTCCAATCATAAAGACTTCATCGATGAACTCATCCTCGGACTCTGCATCACGGTTTGCTGCATCGGTCAATCGGCCGCGAGTATCTCGTGACGGTCTTTCCAGTTCATCGAGCGCATACAGCAGGTCCGCCCATATGTCTTGCTTGTTCAGCGACATTGTCAAGAAGCTCCTCTTCGAATAGCTTCCAGCATCGGCAGAGATGGCGTCTCGCCGGCAATTGCCCGGTATGCTTGTCACGTGTCATACCGAGTGCTCCCGGCCCTCGCCCGGCCCCGCTCTCCGGGGGAGCATCACCTCCGTCCCGCCGGGGACCGTCAACGCCAGGCGCATGACGTGCCACACCTCTCCGCCCGAGGGAACCTCACCCTCTCGCCACTCTGCTACGCGGTCACCCTCCACGCCCAGGCGGTCGGCGAACTCCTCCCACGAAAGGCCGGCCAACTCCACCAGCCGCGCCAGACGCTCGCCGAAATCCTTCGGGAATAGCTCCGCGTAGGAGGCGTCCAACGGGTCATGCGCGTGCATACTTTCGCTTCATCTCCGCGCACCGGCGCTTCGTGGCAAGGGGAGTGTGGCTCCGCTGCGAGGAGGCGCCGCCGCAGAGACTGCGCCGATCCTGGTACGGGTTCAAGCGGGTGGGGCCAGCCATTGGGCCTCAGGAACCACCGCCAGCGCGAGACCCTTCACAGTATACGCCTCCCGGCAGTGGAGGGGGCACTTTTCCGCAGTCTTGCCGAGCCCATTCTACTCGAATTACAGCCCCTCTTACAGACGCCCGCCCCTTGACAACGGCGGGCCGGAACGTCCATGATAAAGGTAAGACCAGGTGTTACCAAAGAGGCAGGAAAGAGATGCCGCGGAAGAGACGGACCATTACATTGTCGCTGCCCCCGGAGTTGGACGAGCGAGTGAGGCAGTTCATACAAGAGGAAGATCGCACCATGAGCGAGTTCCTGAGAGAGGCAATCCGCCTCTACATGGACGAGCAGGAGTGGGTGCGGCGACAACGCCGCCGACGGGCCGAGACTCGCAGGAGGGAACAGGAATGAACAAGGAGAACGCTACGATGAACCAGATCACCGACTACACACCCGCAGCCCTCTACGCGAGGGTTTCCAGCGACCGGCAGGACGTGGACCTCTCAGTGGCAGCCCAGATGCGGGCGCTCAGGGACTACGCCCACAAGAACGGCTACCTCGTGGCCCGCGAGTATATCGACGAGGCCGAGAGCGGACGCATCGCCGACCGGCCCGAGTTCCGCAAGATGATCGACGCCGCCAGCCAGCCCAATGCCCCCTTCCGCGAGATTCTGGTCTGGAAGTTCTCCCGCTTCACCCGCAAGCGGGAACACGCCGTCGCCTTCAAGTCCATGCTCCGGCGCAAGGGCGTCAGGGTAGTCTCCATCACCGAGCAGGCCGACGACAGCCCGACCGGCAAGCTGCTTGAGGGCATCATCGAGAGCGTGGACGAGTTCTACAGCGAGAATCTTGCCCAGGAGGTCACCAGAGGGATGCGGGAGGCCGCCTCTCGCGGCTTCTGGGTCGCCAGCAGGACGCCCTACGGCTACAACAGGGCCATGGTGCAGGACGGGGCCAAGAAGCGCCCCCGGCTGGAACCCGACCCCGAAGCGTCCAATGTCGTCAAGCGCATCTTCGACATGGCCGAGGTCGGCACGGGGATGCTCGAAATCTCCAAGACCCTCAACGACGAGGGCATCGCCAGCCCAGCCGGCAAGCGCTGGTCCAAGAACACCGTCCACTGCATCTTGAAGAATGAGGTCTACACGGGAACCCTGGTCTGGGGCACAGGCGGCAAGGGCAAGGCCGAGCCGGTGCGGGTGGAGAAGGCGTTCCCCGCCATCGTCTCCAAGACCCGATTCCGCCGAGTAAACCGGCTGATGAAGACCCGTGCTCCCAAGGTCAAACACCCGCGCAGGGTAGGCAGCACCTACCTGCTCAGCGGACTGGTCAAGTGCAAGGCGTGCAACAGGGCGCTCAGCGGCCAGGATGCCAAGAGCGGACAGTTCTCCTACTACGTCTGCCAGTCCATCATGAAACACGGCAAGGACGCCTGCATTACTCCAAGGCTCAACGCCCGCCGGTTCGAGGAGTTGGTCGTAAACAAGATTCGCACCAACGTCCTCACCGACTCCAACATCCGCGGCCTCCTGAAGGTAGTGGACGAGCAGACGGACAGCGTTAGCCGCGAGCAGCGCGAGAGGCTGGAGACCACAGAGAATGAGCTCGAAGATGTGAAAGGGAAGCTGGCTCGAATCTGGCACTTCATTGAGACGGCCGACAACGTCGAGATGACCGACGCCTCGGACCGCATCCGGGAGCACCGAGATAAGCAGGAGCGCCTTGAAGAAGAGGCCGCTGATGCCAGGGCTATCCTGTCCCAGCGCAGCGCCGCCCTGGACAACGTGGAACCCATTGCGGCCTACGCTCAGGAGATGAGCGAGTTCCTGATGGGGAGCCAGCTCACCGAGCGAAGGGCTTTCATCGAGACCTTCGTCAAGGAGATCGTCGTGGTGCCCGGGGACGCCCTGATGCGCTACACGATTCCTATGCCTGAAGACAGCCGCGTACCAGGCGGAATCACCGAGAAGATGGCGCTAGACGGCTCAGTTCTATCTACCGTCAAAAATGGTGGGCCGTCAGGGATTCGAACCCTGGACTCCCGGATTAAAAGTCCGGAGCTCTGCCACTGAGCTAACGGCCCGAGCGGTGTAGGCCGATTCTATATTAGCTATGGTGGATTATCAACAGACTCTCTTGTTGTTGGAGACTGGAAGGAGAAGTCAAATGGAGGCCAGTACCGCACCAGCACCTTGCCGACGATGTTCTCCAGAGGCACCATTCCCCAGTGGCGGGAGTCGCTGCTGCCGTTGCGGTTATCGCCCATGACAAAGTAGCTGTGGGACGGCACAAGGGTGGGCGGCAGGCTGCTGAAGTCAAGCTCTGCCAGGTAGGGCTCCTCAAGGACCTCGCCGTCTATGGAGACGCGGCCCCTGTCCATGGATATGGTCTCCCCGGGCAGTGCGATGACCCGCTTCACAAAGTCACGGCTGGTGTCCTGGGGGTATCGGAAGACGATTACGTCGCCGCGCTTGGGCGGATGAAAGGGAAACAGCTCGATCTCGTTGTCCCAGATGTCCACAAAGGGCACAAGGCCATCGATGGTCTCGGTGTCAAGGCGCGTGTAGACCAGCTTGTTCACCACAAGCCTGTCCTTGGGGAAAAGGGTGGCCTCCATGCTGGACAGCTCCACCCGGTAGTTGCGCACGCTGACCTGGAGCACCAGGAACATCAGCAGGGCAAGGGCAATGGTCTCCAGCAGGTCTTCCAGGAAACTTCTTGTTGTCGATTGGCGGGTCATGGCTGGCCTCAAGTCCGGTCATTATACCCCCGCCTGCTGTCCCGCGTCATTGCGACCAGGGAGTTTGGCAGAGAGGGCGGCTAGGCATCCTGGCCCTGGCGCGACCCAACGACGCTGACGGATATGATGTCTACGCCGTGATACTTCTGGTGGCGCACCGACGAGGCGTAGTGGCGCAGCAGGCGGAACGATATGTCACGGCCGTCCGATATGTCCGGGGCTTCTCCCAGGTACGACAGCCGGTCCTCCAGGTTCTCCCCCTCGGACGCCGACACGAACTCCAGCTCCGCGCCGCCCGCGCCCGCGCGGGCCGTGACAACCAACCGCCGCGGCCTGTCTCTCTCCAGGTCCTCTTCCTCCGCCGACAGCAGGCTCAGCATCGTCTCCTCCGCCACCAGCACCAAGCGCTCAGTCGAAGCGGCGTTCCATCCGGACCTGGAAGCGAACCCGCGAAGGAACTCGGTCAGGCCGGGCAGAGAGTCCGAGTCCAGCGTAACCTCCAGTCGCCTGCGCCGGGGGCTTGTCAGCTCTATCAGCACCATCAGCATGACGGCGACAATCGCCCCCGAGGTCATGCCGTTGCCCAGCAGCACGCTTACGAACCCGTCTCCCAGCAGGTCCGGGAAGATCCACCCGTTCTGGAAGCCCGTGCCTATCCAGAAGGACAGCCCAACGACTACGGCCTTGCGGTGGTCCACGCCGTCCTGGATGACTATCTTCATCCCCTGCACAAAGAGCATTCCAATGAGAACAATGACGTAGGCGGCGGCAACAGGGGAGGGAATGGCTATCAGCAGGGCCGCGAACTTGGGGAAGAAGGCCACCGCCACAAAGACGACGCCTATGACTACGCCCACACGCCGTGCGCCGATGCCGGTGACCTCAGCAAGAGAGATGCTGGATGAGTAGGTGGTGTTGGGGAGCGTCCCCATGACGCCGGACAGCAGGTTGCCCACGCCGTCGGCGTTGAGCGCGCCCTGCACCACCCGGAAGTCGGTCGCCCGGGGATTGCGCTGGGAGACCCTCTGGATGGCTACGCCGTCGCCAATGGTCTCTATAGCGCCCACCAGGGTGACCACGATGAAGGCCGGCAGGAGCGCCCAGAACTCCACGCTGGGCGTCACGTCGAACCCCGGCCAGGAGCCAAGGGGCACGCCGACCCAGGGCGCGTCCAGTATCTGCTGCACGTCGTACAACCCGAAGGGCACTGACACCGCGCAGCCTACGGCTATGCCTATGACAGGCGACCACAGCCGCCAGGCGGGTGGCGCGCGGAGGATAAGCGCGGTCACGGTTGCAAGGGTTGCAATGGCGGCTGCCGGAGCGGCGGCATCGGAAGAGCCTTCAGGCACGTCATGCATCGTATCGAATATTATCGGCATGACCGTGGCCGCTATCAGCATGATGACGGTCCCGGCGACGACGGGCGTGAATATGCGCCTGAGCAGCGAGAGGCGCGCCGCCAGCAGGAACTGGAACAGGGAGGATATGACGATCAGGCTCGCCATTGTGGAGGGGCCGCCCACAACCAGAGCCGCGACGCACACCGCTATGAAGGCCCCGGACGTGCCCATTATCAGCACGTGGCCGGAGCCTATCCGCCCCAAGCGTACGGCCTGGAGCGTGGTGGTGATCCCGCTGACCAGCAGCGCCGCAAACGCGCCCCAGGCGATGTAGGAGTCCGGCTGGTCGGCTATACGGGAAACGATGACCACGGTCAGGACCACCGGCGCCACAATGAGCATTGCCGCCTGGAACCCGGCGCCAATGGTCACCGGATGGGGGGGAATATCGTTTGGCTCGTAGCGGACTGACTCGTTTACATGGGATTCGGCCAAGCGTCACACCTCAGCTATCGTGATGGTTGATGGAGGCTGAGTTTCCGGCTCAGTCGGTGCGAATAGTGATACGGCGTATCACCGACTACACACCCAAGCGACTCTGAGTTTCAGGACTCATTGGATTATATCAGGCTTCTCAATCAGGTCAATCCCGCTTCCGATAGACCCTGGCTGAGATATTCTCGGGGCTTGTTAGTATTGCCGATGCTCCCAGGGAGTGCCATATCATGCCCGCTCATGGTGAGCCTGTCGAACCATTTGAGCGGGCATACAACAGTCTCGAGGCTCCCGCTCATACCATTCGACAAGCTCAGGGTGAGCGGGAAACAAGGCGTATCAGTACATGTCTGTTATGGCGATAAGGAACACCAACACATATCGAGAATGCCCGGCTGAATGCCGCTTGTTGGCCGCCCGTACTGATGCTACAATATCCGGCAGGGACTGGAGCCTTTGGGCTGCCAGTCCTTCACAGGTCTCATTCCCCGATAGCTCAGCGGTAGAGCGGGCGGCTGTTAACCGCTAGGTCGTAGGTTCGAATCCTACTCGGGGAGCCAACCCACTGCACTTCCCCGAACTGCCCTGTCAGGCCGGCAGGGGCCGGACACGGCGTCCGGGGCCGCCTGCGCCCTCACGCACGTCCTGGGCCGTCGTCTCGTCGACGCCCCTGGGCCAGCGGCGCTTGAGCGGGTCGCTGACAGAGAAGGTGAGTTTGCCCACGCCCTCGATGTTCATGTCGATGGTGTCGCCGTCCTGCATCGCGCCGAGGCCCTGGTGGTTCGTGCCGATGAAGAGCGCGTCGCCGGGGCTGATCTCCTCGATAGCCGCCACGTACTCAATCGATTCGGCGATGGAGTGGGCCAGGTCGTCGGTGTTGTAGTTGACGCGCAGCTCGCCGTCGACGCTCAGGGTGACCTGCAGCTTCTCCGGGTCCGCGATTTCGTCCCTGGTCACTATGCAGGGGCCAAGGGGGCAGAAGGTGGGGTGCGACTTGTGCTCCGCAATGGGCAGCGTGTTGGGCACGCGGTCGCGGCTGGCCGCCGGCATTCGCGCCGAGACGTCCACGCCCAACGTGTAGCCGAAGACGTAGTCCATGGCCTCCGACGCCGGGATGTCCTTGCCGCCCTTGCCGAAGACCAGCACCAGCTCCGCCTCATGGTGAAAGATGTTGGCGTCTATGTCCGGCAGGACCACGACGCCGCCCGGGCCCAGAATGCTGTCGAGACTCTTGGTGAAGCCCCACATTGGCTGGGGCTCCCGTGCGCCAAACTCCCGGAAGTTGCCGCCCATACAGAGGACCTTGTTGGGGCGCGGCAACGGCGCCTGCAGCTGCGCGCCGGCGACCGGCGCGCCCCCGGCGGCGCGGGTCTCAAGCTGGGGCTTCAGGTCGTCGTAATTGGTGATTAGATGGACGATTGCGGCCTGGCCGCCGCCGGGGCAGAGGTCACTGATGTCTATAACGCCCGCATCGGTAAGGATGCCTGGCCGGTTGTCGTTGTAGGTCACGAACTTCATTGATTCCTCCTTGTTTCCTTATTCTTCTCCGATTGGCCGTTGACGTAGCCGTCCCACGGGCGGGAGGCCAACAGAGGACTATGCCGATAATGGCCACCGCCTATTCTAATGGGGATTGCCTCCAATTCGCCATACATATAGCTATACGTGGGCATGTCCCATTCCTTGTACCAGTTCAGGCGTTAGTCACACTGGTCACGGGCCAGCGCTATCGGGTGCCGGCGTGGCATCCGGACTGAATTGGACGGGGATTGATGGTATACTGGCGATGGCAACTCGAAGGCGGCCCGGACTAAGATACGCGGTGCTGGGCGTGTTGGGGAGCCAACGCTGATTGCACTAGTCACACTACCTGCCCTTTGTTTAGAAAAGAGGTATGAATGTCAACGCAACTGTGGTCTGAGGAACAGATACTGACTCCTAGTGTAGACCAGACTAGAGAATTTCTTGAGATAGCTAATGACTTTGCCAATCCTTTAGACATTGTCCGCGAGGCTATAAGCAATTCATATGACGCCAAAGCTAGGAAGATAAACATACTATTCGACGTAATCCAAAAATATGGCGAGTATGTGCTCCGGATAAGAATTGAGGACGACGGCGAAGGGATGGGTTTGAGTGGGCTTCAAGCATTTTTTGATCTTGGCAACTCAACCCGTCGTGATCAGCGCGATCGAGACACCACACTCATAGGAGAAAAGGGACACGGCACAAAGATCTTCTTTAATAGCGACCGGGTGGATGTAGTTACAACTGATGGAGTATCTATCTTCCATGCCACAATGGAGAGGCCTTTTGCTGACCTCTATGAGGGGAATATTCCAAAAGTCAAGGTTGAAAGTAGACCTAATACCGATGATTTCAAGGGGACACAAATCGAGATCTTGGGATACAACCGTAATCGAAGAGAGATGTTCTCCCATGCTCAACTGAAGGACCACATACAGTGGTTCACCAAGCACGGGTCAGTCGAGAGGCAATTCAGAGATTCCCCTGAGGATGGCCCTGTTCTTCACCTAAGTGGGCTTGATGGTCCTGAAGGAGGGGAGCTTATACCTTTTGGGCATCCATTTCCCGCTGAGTCTGTTCCAGTTAGGAAACTATTCGACCAGCATCTTGTAGATGCTCCTGATTACTTTGCCAAGAAGTGGATTCGGCAAGGTTCTTTGCCAGATTTTCCAGACATCAAGTATGAAATGGTTTTTGCGGTAGAGGGCGACAGAGTGAAGCGAGATTCTAATCCTATGTTGAGACGTCGCGGATTAACTCCGCCACCAGGCAGCTACCAGGTTCAGGAAAGGTACGGCCTCTGGCTAGCCAAGGACTACATACCTATTCAACGCAAAAACGAGTGGGTAACCAGTCGAGGCTCCGAGTTCACTAAATTTCATGCCTTTCTCAATTGCCAAGCTTTGAGACTGACTGCAAATCGGGGTTCAATAGAGAACACACCTGCAGAGATTATCAATGCCTTGGAAAAGGTGGCCCGAACTCTGTTTAACGATATTGTTGCAACGGATGAATGGGAGGCAATGGAATGGCTAGAAAATGAAGCCAGTGCATACAACACGGAGCAGAAAGAGAGCCGTGAATATGAGCGGAGGGTGAAGGCTGTCGAGGCTCAGAAAACTGCAGATTTCAGGAATACTAAGTTGGTTGAACCAGTTTACGAGAACGGAGTCTATTCGTTGCTTGTGGTATTGCAGACGCTTGAACCAGACCTATTTCCGTTTGAGATAGTTGATTATGACACTCACACCGGTATTGATGTGATAGCTAAGACCAGAGATAACGTTGATGTTGGTCAATCCATGCTGAGATACGTGGAGTTCAAACACACCTTGAGTGACAAGTTCAACCACTCTTTCAAATACCTGCATAGCATAGTGTGCTGGAAGACCAAAATCCAACATGACCAGGATATAGAGGACATCGCAGGCTCGAAGCGGAAGATGGTTATAACGCCGCCAACTTCTCCTAATCAATACACACGATACATGCTTGACGATACTCAACAACCACACAAAATCGAAGTCTTTGTCTTGGAGACGTATCTGAAGGAGAAACTGGGAATAGAGTTTAAGAAGAGTGGCTAATGGATATGGGTTCAGGAGTTCCGCTTAGAGACATGTATCCATATCTAAGAGTGTGGCTTGGCAATATGAAACCGATTGCGTGCCGCTCTCTAGTTCATGAAATGAACCAATAATGCTCAAGCCGTTCGCGGAGACACACCCATGAAGCTGGGCAACCCGATTCACGTAGCAGAGGGCGTCTACCAGATACGCGCCATTGGCGCGAGGGTCACGGCGCTGGACGATGGCAGAAGGGTCATGCTGGTGGATGCGGGCATGAAGGGCAGCTCCGGGCTGATTATTGACAGCCTGGACGCCATTGGCCTTTCAATTGACATGGTGAAGACCCTGGTCATCAGCCACCGGCACCCGGACCACGCCGCCGGCGCGGCTGAGCTTGTCGCCGGAAGGGACATCTCCGTAATGGCCCACCGGCTTGAGGCGGGAGTCTTGACCGGCAGGGAGCAGCCCGCCAACCCCATTCAGAACAGGATAGTGGCGCGCATCACCGCGCCGGTAATGGAGATGGTAAACGGGAGTCCCACCAAGGTCGACGTGGAGTTGGAGGACGGCGACATGATACCCTTCGGCTTTCCCGTGCAGGTGGTGCACCTTCCCGGCCACACCGCGGGCAGCATTGCGCTGTACCTGCCGGACAGAAGGCTCATCATCATTGGAGACGCGCTCCAGTACAAGCTCTCACTGAAGCTCAGCCCTCCCGCCCAGAGTGTGACGGAGGACCCGGAGCAGGCTATGGAGTCCCTGCGAAAGCTCCTGGCTCTGGACTTTGACGCCATCTGCTTCGGCCACTTTTCGCCAATGCGCAGCGGCGCGCGGGGCGCGCTGAGCAGCATGATAGGGCAGCACAGCATCATCTAGGCAATAGGGCGTGGCGCAGTCTTGCGGATTGCGCTACAATGTCCATACCTCGCAATGCAACATAGTTACATGAGTCAGACACGAAATACCGGCGCACCGGCCGGGAGCACCCTTGTAGAGTTCCTCCGCAAGAGCGTCGACACCCACGGGCCCAGGGACGCGCTTCTCTTCAAGCCCGGCTTTCGATACCAGCGCTGGTCCTACGACCGCCTCTGGCGCGAATCGGGGCAGGTGGCGACGCTGCTTCAGAGGCGGGGGCTGGCCAAGGGCGACCAGGCCGTCCTCTGGGGGCCGAACTCGCCGCAGTGGGTGCTAATCCTCTTTGGCTGCCTCAGGGCGGGCGTCGTCGCGGTGCCACTGGACCTCCGCAGCGCCCCGGACTACGTGGAACGGGTCATCTCCAGAATCACCCCAAAGCTGGCTTTCACGTCCCGCTTCACGCCCAAGAACGACGCCGACCTTGGCGTTCCTGAGATCACCTTTGAGGAGCTGGAGGGCGCTATCCACGGCCTGCCGGAGCCAAGCCCGGTGGACATTGAGCCGGACGACCTGGCGGAGATCATGTTCACCTCCGGCACCACGGGCGACCCCAAGGGCGTGATGCTGACCCACCGGAACCTGACCGCCAACATCGAGGGCATATCCCAGTACATCACCTGCGACACCTCCAGCCGCCTTCTGTCCATCCTGCCCCTGAGCCACATGTACGAGCAGATGGGCGGCCTCCTTGCGGTGCTGCACTTCGGGGCCAGCGTGACATACCCCACCAGCCGCCAGCCGACGGTGCTGGCCCGCACCATGCAGGAGCGTCGGATAACCACCATGCTGCTGGTCCCCCAGGGGCTGGAGCTTCTGATGAACGGCATCGAGCGGGAGGTCAGGCGCCAGGGGAAAGAGGCGCTCTGGGGCAAGCTGCTGAAGGTGGCAGAGAAGACTCCCTTCGGCCTGCGTCGGAAGCTCTTCGGGCGGGTGCACAGGCAGTTTGGCGGCAAGCTGGACTTCATCGTCTCCGGCGGCGCGGCGCTGGACCCGGAGCTTGGCAGGAAGTGGGAGCTTATGGGCGTCAAAATCGTGCAGGGCTACGGCGCAACGGAGGCGTCGCCCGTCATCAGCAACCACACCATCGGGGAGCGCAGGCCGGACTCCGTGGGCCGCCCTCTGCCCAACGTGGAGGTGGTGATCAGCGATGAGGGGGAGATTCTGGCCCGGGGCGACAACATCTCGCCCGGCTACTGGAACGCCCCGGAGCAGACGGCGGCGACCTTCCAGGACGGCTGGTACAAGACCGGCGACCTGGGGTACTTTGACGACGAGGGGTTCCTGCACATCCGCGGCCGCGTGAAGGACATGATTGTCCTGCCCAGCGGCCAGAACGTCTATCCCGACGACATCCAGGCCGTGCTCAACCGGCACCCCAACGTCACCGACTCGTCGGTTGTGGGCCTGCCTCGCGGCAGCGGAGTGGAGGTACACGCGGCCCTGATTCTAAACGACACCGAGGACGCCGAGCCGGTTGTTGCCTGGGCCAACGCGCAGCTGGCGGAGCAGCAGAGGGTGAGGGGCTTCACCGTCTGGCCGGACGAGGACTTCCCGCGCACCCACACGCTCAAGGTCAGGAAGCCCGTGCTGATAGAGAGGCTCCTGGGCAACATGGCCCCTGTGGAGGCGGCCCCCAGCCGTCCGGCGGCGTCCGGCAGTGGTCAGCAGGGCCCAAGGGGCCTGGTGGAGATCGTTGCGGAGGTTGCCATGCTGGACACCGCGTCGGTTGAGCCGGACATGACCCTGGGCGACGACCTCAACCTGGACTCCCTGGGCAGGGTTGAGCTGCTGTCCGCAATTGAGGCGGACCTTGGCGTGTACCTGGACGAGAGCCAGATAGAGCCGGAGACCACCCTGCGGCAGCTTGGGCAGATCCTGGAGGAGGGCGCGAGCAACCCACCCGTCACCAAGTTCCCGGACTGGGGCATGGACTGGTGGTGCCGGTTGACCCGGGGGTTCCTTCAGCGTCTGCTGGTGTTCCCCATCATGCGGCTGCCCTACGGCCTGAGAATCACGGGAAGGGAGAAGCTGGAGGGCGTCAAAGGCCCCGTGCTGTTCGCGTCCAACCACAGCCTGGGGTTGGACAACCCCCTCATCATCAAGGCGATACCGTCGTCGTGGCGCAGGCGCCTGGCGATTGCCGGGGCCGCCGCCCTGTGGAGGAACCCCGTCTTCTGGGTGCTGAATCCGCTCCTGGGCAACGGGTTTCCCATCGCGCAGTCGGGATCGGTCAGGCCCAGCCTGGAGAACATGGGCAAGATACTGGACAACGGCTGGTCGGTGCTTATCTACCCCGAGGGAGAGCTGACCGTCGGCGGGCCGATCAAGTCCTTCATGAACGGAACGGGCATGGTCGCGGTGGAAGGACGGCTGCCCGTGGTCCCGATGAAGCTGCACATCAACCGGCTTGGCTCCCCGGCGAAGTTCCCGGTACTCAGGCGCGGGTCGGTGGAGATACGTTTCGGCGAGCCGATTATCTTCCCGCCCACCACCGCCTATCAGGACGCGACCAACGCCATAGAGGACGCCGTCCGAGCGCTGTAGGCCCTGCTTCGCCGTCGGCCTTAGTCTCTCTGCTGCAAGTCCGGGAACTCTTTGCGTATGGCATCCGCAGAGGGCAGCCCCCGTTGCATTATGAAGCTCAGCAGATGGCTGTTGATGCTGTGCATCAGGGCGGGCCCCTGGTAGATGAAGCCTGTGTAGAGCTGCAGCGTGTCCGCGCCTGCCCTGAGGGCCCGGAGGGCGTCTTCGCCGGAGGATATGCCTCCTGAGGCGTTTATGGTGAGGTCATCCCCTGCGTGCTGGCGCACCTCTCTCACCATGTTCAGCATGTGGGCAAACAGGGGCTTGCCGCTCAAGCCGCCTCTTCCCACCGCCAGGCGGTCATCCTCCACGAGCCAGGTGTTTGCCACGGTGACTCCCTCTATGGAGTGTCTCATGCAAAGGTCTATGAACTTCGTAGTAAGGCTTCTCTCGGCCTCGCTGAAGTGTGGAGGCAGCTTGACGAAGATGGGCTTCTGCTTCTGCCTCCTTAGCTCAGCCAGCAGCTCGTTCAGCCTGTCCGGCTCCTGGAAGAGGCGCACGCCCTCGGTGTTGGGCGAGCTTATGTTCAGCTCTATACCCGCAACCAGGGGCTGGAGGGTGCTGAAGCAGTGGGCTATGTCCTCAACCGAGAAGCCGGAGATGCTTGCCAGCAGCGGAACGTCTCCGGTGGTGGGTTTGCGAAGCTTCCGGGCAGCCGCTGCCAGTCCCTTGCTGGGGAAGCCCAGGGCGTTGACCATCGAGCCGTTGGCCGGGTTGCGGACAATCCTGGGCTTGGGGTTGCCCTCCCTCGGCTGCGTGACCACCGTGCCCCCAACGATGTACCCGAAGCCCAGGTTCGACAGAGTCCCCGTGCGCCGGCAGTCCTTGTCGTATCCGGCGGCAAGGCCTACCGGATTCGGCAGCTGTATGCCGCCCATGTTCGTCTGGAGATGGGCGTCTCTCAGCAGCAGGCGGGACTTGAGGGTCCACCAGAGCGGCTTGGGCCAAAGGGCTACTTCGGCGACGCGCTGCGCCCTCTCCGGAGGCAAGGTGAACGCCAGGGGCCTTACCAGGCTGGTGTATATACCCAACGCTTCCCCCGATTCATAGCGGCCTCTATTGTACATCATGTAGAGATGCGCTCAAGTCCCTTGAACGCGCCAGATTGCTCCGTTTATGGGGCCAGTGGTATATTCCCAGAGTATTCCGAGATATGAGCGAGGAGGACTATGCTTGGTTTTCTGGGCGGCACCGGGCCGGAGGGACGGGGCATTGCCCTCAGACTGGGGCTTGCGGGCGAGGCGGTCATCATAGGCTCGCGGGATGCGGCCAGAGCCGAAGATGCCGTCCGAGAGCTGAAAGAGGCCCACAACCTGTCGGAGGCGTACGGCGGCCTGAACCAGGCCGCGGCCCGGAGGTCGGACATTGTCTTCATCACAGTGCCCTTCTCTGCGCAGAGGGAGCTCCTTGATCCCCTCAGGGACGCGCTGGAGGGCAAGGTGGTGGTGAGCACGGTGGCTCCCCTGGCCTTCTCTAGCGGCCAGGCGAGTATGCTGTCGGTGGAGGAGGGGTCGGCGGCGCAGCAGGCCCAGGCGCTACTGCCAGGTTCCAGAGTGGTCGCGGCGCTCCAGACGGTCAGCGCCCACAGCCTGCTGGAGCCTGAGATCGCAATAGAGGGTGACGTGGTCACCTGCGCCGACGACGAGGAGGCAAAGGCTGTGGTGATGGCGCTGGTGGAGCGCATCAACGCGCTGCGGGCCGTCGACGGGGGGCCTCTGGCTAACTCCCGCTACGTCGAGGGTATCACTGCGTTGCTGATCAACATCAACCGTCGGTACAAGGCCCGCTCCGGCGTGAGGATAGCCGGGGTTTGAGACGGCAAGCGTCTGCGCTATACTCACTTGATGGCGTGGAGTATAATCTGCATGAAGGATAAAGGATAGAGGCGCAGGAGTAATGGAGTGGGCACTTTTGAGACCAGGATTGCGGTGGGACGGGACCAGGCAGGACCTTTCAGGGAAGTGACAGCGTTGGTAGACACAGGGGCGACATACTCCATGCTGCCGTCCACTCTGCTGCGCGAGCTGGGAGTTGAACCCAGCATAGAGAGGGAATTTACCCTGGCGAACGGCAGCAAGCAGCGGATGGGCCTCGGGGAGGTTCGCTTCCGTATTGACCCTGCGGAGGTCGGAAATGGCAATGGCGTTGTTGACGAGGTTACCAGCCGCGTTGTCTTTGGGCCCCCTGAGAGGTTTCTTCTCGGCGCCGTGACGCTTCAAACTTTTGGCTTGATTGCAGACACCACACACCATAAGCTGATTCCCGCGCCGGAATTGACGCTATAGGCGGGATTGGGAGGCGCTTTGTTCAAATCCACCAACTGCGGCGCCGTTCGCCGAGATGACGTAGACAGCGAGGTAACACTGGCCGGCTGGGTGCACCGACGGCGAGACCACGGCGGGCTTATCTTCATTGACCTCCGGGACTGGAAGGGCATAGTACAGGTTGTGTTCAACCCGGAGATTACGCCCCAGACCCACGACATCGCTCAGAGTCTCCGCAACGAGTGGGTGCTCCAGGTCAAAGGCACGGTCTCCCCGCGCCCTGAGGGTACTGAGAACCCCCGTATTCCCACGGGCGAGGTGGAGGTGATTGCCCAGGAGATCGAAATCCTCAACCCGTCCAGAGTCCCGCCATTCGGCATTGAGGACGAGGCGCCGGAGGCCGACGAGCTGGTGCGTATGAAGTTCCGCCAGCTGGATCTGAGACGAGCCGCCCTCAGAGACAACCTTGTTCTCAGGCACAACGTAGTGAAGTTCATACGGGACTACCTGAGCGAGCGCGACTTCATTGAGGTGGAGACGCCCATACTCACCAAGAGCACGCCGGAGGGCGCGCGGGACTACCTTGTGCCCAGCAGGGTGCACCCCGGCAGCTTCTACGCCCTGCCCCAGTCGCCTCAGCAGATGAAGCAGCTTCTGGTCATGGGAGGAGTGGAGCGATACTTCCAGATAGCCCGCTGCTTCCGGGACGAGGACCTGCGGGCCGACCGCCAGCCGGAGTTCACCCAGCTTGACCTGGAGATGGGCTTTGTGGAGGAGGACGACGTTCTCGGCCTGATGGAGGAGCTGTTCACCGCCCTTGTGGAGGACATAGCCCCTGACAAGAGAGTGCTCACGCCCTTCCCCAGGCTCCCGTACAAAGAGGCTATGGCAAAATACGGGTCTGACAAGCCCGACCTGAGATTCGGCATGGAGATAGGCGACATCACGGACATAGCCGCGGGGACCGGGTTCCAGGTGTTCAAAAGCGCAACGGAGTCCGGCGGCTCGGTGAAGGGGATAGTGGCCCCGGGCTGCGCCGGATACCCGCGCCGCCAGATAGACGAGCTTACGGCCTTTGCCAGGGAGCGCGGCGCCGCGGGCCTGGTCACCATAGCGCTGGACGGCGACCCGGAAAGCTCCCTGGGTGACCTGACCGAGGATGACGTGCGGTCGCCGGCTGCGAGGTATCTGGCGCTGGACGAGGTGCGAAATATAGCCACCCGCCTGGAAGCAAAGCGAGGCGACCTGCTCCTGATAGTGGCCGGGCCCACGGAGACAACTGAGCTTGTGCTCGGACAGCTGCGCCGTGAGATGGGGCTGCGCCTGGAGCTTGCAGACCCCGATCTGCTGGCTTTCGGAATTGTGGTGGATTTTCCTCTGCTGGAGTGGATGCCGGACGAGAATCGGTGGCACTCCCCCCACAACCCCTTCTCGTCTCCCAAGGACGAGCACATAGCGCTCATGGACACGGACCCGGGCAGCGCGCTGGCCAAGCAGTACGACCTGGTGTGCAACGGGCTGGAGATAGCCGGAGGCAGCGTGCGTAACCACACCAGGAGCGTCCAGGAGAAGATCTTCAGCCTTCTGGGCCACAGCCCGGAGGCCATGCAGACCCAGTTCGGGCAGCTGCTGGACGCGCTGGAGTACGGCGCGCCTCCCCACGGCGGGTTTGCCAGCGGTATCGACCGTGTGGTCATGCTGGTTGGCGGCGAGGACAACATAAGGCAGGTCATCGCCTTCCCCAAGACCCAGAGCGCGACCGACCCCCTCTTTGGTGCGCCGTCGCCCGTGGAGCAGTCCCAGCTTCGGGAGCTTCACCTGCGGCTGGTGGGCGAGTAGATGGCTGTGACTGGAGACGCTTGCCCGCGCCCACGATTGTTGCGAAAAGGCCTCGACTATGCAACAATTTGATTGACAGGAAGGGGAGTAGAGGCTATGACACCGACTCGCAAAGCGCCTCATGCAGTGAGAGGATATGGAGGTCTGCGTGTTGTAAGAAGACACGCAAGTAATCCTTTCTTGCAAGGAGCAGCCCGCCTTCTTGATCTGGGTGGGACACTAGACAAGCCTGAGACGCCCTGGCGCACCCATTTACATGGATTGGGAAGACAAAAGGCTTGTGCCACTTCCATCCGTGAGATCTGGGCTGGGGTGGGGCAATATCTCTATGGCGCCATTGGGCAGTTCGAACGGGAGAACGGATTAAGTGGCGCTTCATCCGGGCGACGAACAAGGCGACGATAACGACCTTCCTGAAGGGGTATCCAATCAGGAGATGCTCATTGAAGCATCTGCTTGGGCTGGTCCGCTTCCGGAACCGGACATACTTCGGCGCTATGATGAGATTCTTCCCGGAGCCGCCGAGCGCATTCTGAAGATGGCGGAGGACCAGCAAAAACACTACCATCACCAAGAGAGACGTCAATTGGAAATGTATTTGACGGCTCTAGAGTCCGATTCAAAGAGAAGCAATCGCGGCTTATGGGCCGGATTCGCCATTACGTTGGTTGGTCTTGGCGGCGGCATTTTTCTGGTATATGCCGGGCATGATTGGGCTGGAGCAGTAATAGCCGGTCTGAACTTGGTCTCTCTGGCCGGTGTATTTGTTTATGGGACTAGATCACGTCGCGCTGAACGAGCAGATAGCGTAAACGGTTCTACTTCCTGAGCCCATCAGCGGCCCACGGTTACACTCAGCCTGAGTGTTGCACACTGGAACTACGGCACTTGGCAAAATGCTTCTACAAAAACTATTGTGCCTGTAGATATTGACAAGAGCTATGTTGTGGAACACAATGAGTGCATTAGAACCCATTGGGATGCCGCCCAGTTATATGGGAATATCGGTACCCAACTATTGACACCCCAGGGACGCTTCAGGCGTCCCTGAATTTTTGCCTGTAGCAGTTGGAGCTTCACCTGCGGCTGGTGGGCGAGTAGCGCGCCTCCGTGACGTGAGACGCTTCACAATCCAGCCTCTCGCCTTTATAATGGAATTTACAGCGTCTTTAGGAGCGTAGCTTGAAAGTATCCCAGGCTGAACTGTACCAGAGCCAGGTTGTGCTCAACATCGAGGTGGAGCCTCCGGAGTTGGAGGAGCACATAGACAGGGTGTACAGGCGCGTTGTGCAACGCGTCAATATACCCGGTTTTCGCAAGGGCAAGGCGCCCCGGTCGGTGGTGGAGAGGTTCGTGGGGCGGGAGGCGTTGATGGAGGACGCCATGGAGACCCTGCTGCCACAGATGACGTCCAAGGCCATCGAGGAGCAGGAGTTGGACGTGGTGGCTACTCCCAGGGTCCAGGTGATTCAGGACGATCCCCTGACCATTGAGGCCACCGTACCGGTGCGGCCGGACGTGCAGCTGGGAGACTACTACGACATTCGCCTGGAAGAGGAGCCGGTCAGCGTGACCGCCGAAGAGGTGGACAACCGGCTGAGCCTGTTCCAGAGGGAGAGCGGCACCTGGGAGCCTGTGGAGCGCCCTGTTGAGATGGGAGACATGGTCACCATAGACGTTACGGGTGAAGTGGACGGCGAGTCGGAGGTGGACGAAACGGGAGTGGACTACATCCTGGTGGAGGGATCGCCGAATCCCCTGCCAGGCTTCCCCGAGGCGTTGGTGTCCGCCGCGATAGGCGAAAGCCGCGAGTTCACGCTGCCCTTCCCGGACGACTACTTCGACAGCGAGAAGGTGGGGAAGGAGTGCAAGTTCGGCGTCGTTGTGGTGGAGGTGAAGGAGAGGATGATGCCGGAGTTGGACGACGAGTTCGCCAGGAGCATGGGGATGGAGACCAACAGCATGGAGGAGCTGCGGGAGAAGATTGAGGAGGAGATGACCAACCAGAGCCGCTTGGCCGCCGACAATCGCTTCGAGGACCTGGCCATCCGGGCCCTAGTTGACCTCTCCGAGGTTGAGCTGCCACCGCTGCTGGTTGAGAGCGAGGTAGACCAGATGCTGTCGGACCAGGCGGAGGCCATGAGAAGGCAGCAGGTGAGCATGGAGGACTATCTGAGCACCGTGGGGAAGAGCGTGGAGGAGCTTCAGGAGGAGGCGCGCCCCCAGGCGGAGGAGCGCCTGCTTCGGAGCCTGGTGCTCCAGGCGTTCAGGGAGAAGGAGGGCCTGGAGGTGACTTCAGAGGACATCGAGGAGGAGCTGGGTAAGGTCACTGTGGAGTCGGTGTCCGGCGAGAACCCGCTCAGAAGCGTTCTGGAATCCGAGGAGGGCAGGCGGTACATCGAGAACATGCTCATCAACCGGAAGACGCTGGAGCGTCTTGTGACGATAGCAAAGGGCGAGGCCATAGAGGTTGCCTCGTCGACGAGTGAAGTCCCCGCGGAAGAGGGTCAAGAGGACACTGAGAGAGGTGCATAGAATGATTTACCGCCCCGAAGACCTGGTGCCAATGGTGGTGGAGACGGGCGCGAGGGGGGAGCGTGCGTTCGATATCTACTCACTGCTGCTCAGGGAGCGCATCGTGTTCCTGGGCACGCCCATATCCGACCACATTGCCAACCTGATTGTGGCGCAGCTGCTCTACCTGGAGCGGGAGGACCCGGACAAGGACATCAGCGTCTACATCAACAGCCCCGGGGGAGTTGTAAGCTCCGGGCTGGCCATCTACGACACCATGCAGCTCATAAAGCCGGACGTTTCCACCATTTGCGTTGGCCTTGCGGCCAGCATGGGCACGGTGCTGCTGTGCGCCGGGGCCAAGGGCAAGCGGTTCGCCCTGCCCAACTCCACTATACACATGCACCAGCCTATGGGCGGCGCGCAGGGACAGGCTTCGGACATTGAGATAGCCGCACGAGAGATTCTGCGCTTGCAGGACTCGCTGCGCAACATCATATCCAGGCACACGGAACAGCCCTACGACAAGGTTGCCACGGATACCGATAGAGACTACTATCTCACAGCCGACCAGGCGATGGAGTACGGCATCGTTGACGAGGTGCTGGCCAAGCCGCCGGTCGAGGAGGCCGCGGCCACGGCTTAGGCTCCTCCAAGGAGGGCACGTGCCACATCACACTGAGACTCCCCCAAGGGTGGTCTGTTCCTTCTGCGGGAAGGACCAGGTCCAGGTCAAGCGACTCATCAGCGGGCCCGGCAGGGCCTTCATCTGCAACGAGTGCGTGGGCCTGTGCCAGCAGATAATAGACGAAGAGGCGCCGACCCGCGTTGTCCCCTCTCCCGAAGCTCCCAAGCTGAATCCCAAGACCATCAACGAGAAGCTGGACGAGTACGTCATCGGCCAGGAGCGGGCCAAGAAGGTGCTGAGTGTGGCGGTCTACAACCACTGCAAGCGCATCTGGTCCGGCGAGTCCACGGACGATGACGTAGATCTTCAGAAGACCAACATCCTCCTGGCCGGGCCTACGGGGAGCGGCAAGACACTCCTGGCCCAGACCCTGGCCAAGACCCTTGACGTGCCCTTCTGCATCGCCGACGCCACGACGCTCACGGAGGCCGGCTACGTTGGCGAAGACGTCGAGAACATTCTGCTCAGGCTCATCCAGGCCGCGGACTTCGACATATCCAGGGCCGAGCGCGGCATCGTCTACATCGACGAGGTTGACAAGATAGGGCGCAAGGTGGCCAACCCGTCCATCACCCGGGACGTGTCCGGGGAGGGCGTGCAGCAGGCGCTCCTGAAGATAATTGAGGGGTGCACGGCCAACGTGCCGCCCCAGGGCGGGAGGAAGCACCCGCACCAGGAGCTGCTCCAGATCAACACGGAGCACATTCTGTTCATCTGCGGCGGCACATTTGAAGGGCTGGACAAGATTGTCAGCGGGCGAATGTCCAGGGAGCGGCAGGGAATCGGCTTCAGGTCATCCAGCACGGCCGCCAAGGAGGATGAGCAGGAGAACGTGCTCCAACACCTTATACCGGAGGACCTGCTGTCCTATGGCTTCATCCCTGAGTTCGTGGGGCGTCTTCCCTTGGTGATGAGCCTTGACCCCTTGGGCAAGGACGCCCTCATGAAGATACTGGTGGAGCCGAAGAACGCCGTCGTTAAGCAGTACCAGCGCCTATTCAGCCTGGACAACGTCGAGCTAACCTTCAGCGACGATGCCGTTGAGGCCGCCGCGGAGGAGGCCATGGAGCGGAAGGCCGGCGCCCGGGGGCTGCGGGCCATCATAGAGCAGACGCTGCTGGACGTGATGTACGAGCTGCCTTCGATGACGGGGGTGCGCACGGTCGCCATTGACGCCGATGTCATCCGCGGCAACAAGTCCCCGGTCCTCCTGAACGGCGCTGGGATGCCCATAGAGACAAGAAACTCCGACGCCACTCCCCACCTGGGGGCCGGTACGCACATACAACCGGGCCTGACCGAAGGGAAAACGGCGTAGTCACTTACAGATAGGGCTGTGGCATGGCTACAAGAAGACAAACTGACTCTAGCGAGACCCTTACGGACGAGCAGGAAAAGCGTAAGGCCGTCGTGATTCGGATGCTCACTGAGCGAGACAGGCGCCAGAAAGTGTCCCAGGAAGACATCAGGAGGATGCGCGACGAAGGCCGCTACTGAAGGTCGCGGTTGTCAGGGGGTGTGCGCCATGCCAGACAATGAATACAAACCCGGAGAGATAGCAGCCCGGGGAGAGGCCATCTATCGGGAGTTGATAGGGTCTCAAATTGAGCACGTGGAGAAGGGGACATTCGTAGTTATCGACGTTAACAGCGGTGACTATGAGATCGACGCCAGAGACGCTACAGCTACGCGGCGATTGCTGAAGAGGAGGCCGGCAGCCGTGACCTACGGCGTGCGTGTCGGCCATCGAGCCGCATACAGCCATGTCGGCGGTTTCCAAATGCCTCGGCCTGATGATTAGGGGTAGGGTAAACGCTAATCAGCAAGCGTTGATTAGCGTGGACATGGTGGACGGTGAGGGCGATCCAGATATATGGAAGTCACCTTAGATGTGTGGCAGTTTAGAATAGTTCTTGGTACACTCAAGGCGAAGCTGTACCGTACAAGTGAGACCGCATCAGGGGTTGATCCAACTCCAAAGGTGAAGCTTGAGATTTACAGACTACAAGTCAATAGAGGCACCCATAAAGCTGCATCTCGAATTCGACCAGATGACTGTGGGAGAATTGAGCAAAATCCTGATGCAGTGGCAAGCACTTCTGCGATCAGCATGGCGAGAATCGTATGAGATCAACTACACTGATAGAGTACCAACACCACGTCTCTTAGCTGTTTCTGCATCGACGGAAAACTCATTTGAACTTCTTTCCGACATAGCGATTCCCGCGTTCTATTTTGGCGCGGCCCTGTTTGGACCTGCTAAGGATTGGATTGCTGTTATAGGGAATGCCTATCGCCATTTTCTTGGTTTAGCATGGTCACAAAGGAGTTCGCGCTCTGAAAGAGTGGACTCTCGACATTTGTTCATAAGGGGAGGAGATTCACCCGAGATCCGCGTGAGCAATTCTCTCATTGAAAACAGTGAGACGGGAGAGCGAATAGAAAGAATGTGGGAAACTGCCAATAGCGGCCTAATCAGATTGACTGTTGAAGTCCCAAGTGATCAACGCGATGAACTGCCTCCTCCGTAATCTTAAATCTTGACTTCGCTTTTGGCTTAGACGGAGTTAGGTTGAGGCTGGGCTACCGAATAGTACCAGCGTTGTTGATGCCATTTAGAGATATGTCTATAGCTACACACAATAGCTTACCAATATGAGGCAAAGATCTATACCCAACCAACCCGCTTTGCCATGAAGATATCCGGCTTCCCAAAGCCGTTGGCGTCCGGCATCACCCCCGTAATCACAAAACCGACCTTCTGGAAGAACTCGTAGGGGTGGTTGTTGAGGTTGCGGATGTTGGCGACGTGCTCAAAGACGTTGGGGTACAGGTCGACTCTGCCCAATGACGTCTGGTTGTTCTCGTCGTCCGTGCCGAGGAAGATTGTTGAGCCGCCGCGCCGCTTCACCTGCTCTTCCAGGTCGGCCACCAGCGCTCTGCCTATGCCGCGCCCCTGGTGGTCAGGGCGCACGGCTATAGGGTGCATCTCCCAGGCGTGCCCGTCATACTGGCTGATTCCTCCGACCCAGCCCTGCACCATGCCGTTCTCGTCTACGGCTATCCGGCTGATGCGGTCCGGGCCAAAGGACTCATCCACCTCTTCCAGAGCGGAGTCCATGTCAGGCCAGGCGTTGGGATGGTGCTCCCGGAAGACCTCCACCAATAGCGCGGCGCATTGGCGGACGGCGTCCTCGTTATCCGGGAGAAGGTCTATTATCTTCACTGCCGTCTCAGCGAACCTGTCTAGCCGCCGCTCTGTACTGCCCTCTCAACGGCCTCGTTCAGGCAGAGGCCGTCTGTGGGACTGCCGGAGGCGTCCAGCACCTTGCGCCCCTCAACGCGAATGTCTCCACGAGCAAATGCCTTGAGGGTCTCCAGCAGGTGCGGGCGTTCCCGTCTAACTCCCTCTTCGCGGATGAGCTGGAACAGGGGAAGGCTCTCGCCCTCGTTGGTCTTCAGGTCTTCCGTAGTCCGTCCCTCAACCTGCTGCCAGAGAGAGTCGAAGGCCCCGCCGCGTATGTGGAAGGAGTACCAGGTCAGCACCGGGCCGCGGTCCAGGTCCTCCGTGGCAAGGTGGATGTACCCACCGGCCTCCTGCGCGCCCTCCTCAATGAGCTGCCATATGACGTCCTGCCACGTGCCCACGGGGCCGTTGGGCGGGGCCGGGTGGAAGTTTAGCATGGTGTAGCGGTTGCACAGCTCCGTGTCCGTAATGAGCATGTACCCGGCCAGCACGCATATATCCGGCTCGTAGTCCTCCAGACGCTTCATCACCTCGCGGTCGAACTCAAGGCGGTGCCGCGAGAATGGCCCGCCGCCCCTGCCGCGCCGGAAGCCCTGGGAGGAGAGGGTTACAAGTGGTATGTCGTAGTCGTGTGCCTGCTGGAAGAAGCGGTCGCTTCCCTCGGCCTCTCCCGGCTCGCGGTTGCTGAAGATGAACTGTATACGGGCGTCCAGCTCTCCCCGCAGTATGGCCTCCTGCGCCGTCTGCAGAAGGCCCAGGGAGCCTTGGCCGCGCCCCGTGGAGAACCACCCGATATCGATCACGGAACGGCCACTCCCGACCGCCTGCGCCAGAGGCGGGCCAGCTTCTTCTTGTTCTTGGTGATGGTGGTAAGAACGTGGATCAGGGGCGTTATCTGGCGGCGCACATGAGTGGCCTGAGCCAGCGACTGCCGGAAGCCCTCCGGCGTGCCGTCGAAGTCCGGCATCTCCACGTAGGTGCGACCCACCTCCACGAGGGTGTGGGAGTCGCTGACGGCAGTGGTGAGAATGCCGTGCTCCAAGGCCAGCTCCTCCGCCTTGCGGTTGTCGCGCTGGAGGGTGTTGCGGGCGTTGAACGCCTCCATTATGTCCACGTGGGGCAGCACCTCGTACAGAGCCTCTTTGCTTATGACGGAGCAGCGGAAGTGGTCGAAGGGGTGTGGTATGGACACCAGGCCGCCCTGCTCCTTGATGCGCTCGACCGTCTCCAGTGGGGGAAGCCCGCGTGGTATGCCTTCCTTCAGGAAGAGGCCGATTATCTCCCCGCCTGCGGTCTTTATCTCCTCCCCTATGATGACCTGAAACGGGGCCATTGCCTGTACCTTCAAGGCCCCCTGTATCGTGTTGTGGTCGGTGACGGCGATGCAGTCGAGGCCGGTCTTCACGCAGCGGGCCACAAAGTCCTCCAACTCCGTCTCGGAGTCTGGGGAGAACCCGGTGTGCATGTGGAGGTCAGTCCTCAGCGTCCTGCTCCTTCTCCCCGGTGAGGAGGCGCATCTGCTCGCCGTAGGCCGTCTGCAGGCGGGTTATCCGAAGCTCGGCGGCGCTGAGAAGCTCGTTGCATATGCGGGCCAGCCGCGTGCCCTCTTCAAAAAGGCGGGTGGCCTCTGACAGCGACAGGCCGCCCTCTTCCAGGGCGCGTACCGTCTCCTCGAGGCTGGTGTACGCCTCCTCGAAGGAGATTTCTTCGTTGTTGGGGTTGTCAGCGCTCATGGACTTGTCACGCGGGCCGGGAAGCCGCCGCCCGCGACGGTGATGTCGATGTCGTCTCCGGGGCCGACCTGCTCAACAGACGTCACCGGCTCCCGGCTGTCCTGCCTCTGCACCACCGCGTAGCCCCTGGCCAGCACGCCGGCGGGGTTGAGCGAGGCCATGCGCGATTCCAAGGCACTAAGCCTCTCGCCGCGCAGGGTGAGGTAGGAGTCCAGCGCGCGGGCGTTGCCCTGGGAGAGGTCGTCTATGCGCTGCCGCCAGGAGGGTACGTCCGGGGCGTGACGTTCGAGTCTCCAGTAGGTCTGGTCAAGGTCGCGGCTCCTGTCGCTCAGATCTCCTGAGACCCACTGGTAGATGCCTCTCTGGTGGTAGTGTATGCGCTCCAGAAGCTCGTCCATGTCCGGGGCCGCAAGCTCCGCGGCCGCGGAGGGCGTGGGCGCGCGGCAGTCGGCCACCATGTCGGCAATGGTGTAGTCCGTCTCGTGGCCCACTGCGCTTATGACAGGCGCGCGGCTGGCGTAGATGGCCCGGGCCACCGGCTCCTCGTTGAAGGGCCACAGGTCCTCCAGGGAGCCGCCGCCTCTGGCCAGGATGACCAGGTCTAGGTCGTCCTCCGCGTTGAAGGCGTCAAAGGCGTCCACGATTCCCGCTGCCGCCGTGTCGCCCTGGACTGGGGTGGGGGCGAATGCAAGCTCCACCAGGGGGTATCTCCGCCTCAGGATGTTCTGTATGTCGTGCCACACTGCGCCCGTGGGGGACGTGGCAACGCCGATGCGCTTTGGGAAGTCAGGAAGGGGCCGCTTGCGGGATACCTGGAACAGGCCCTCGGCCTCCAGCTTCATCTTGAGGCGCTCAAGCTCCAGGTGCAGCTCGCCGACGCCCTCCGGCTGGGCCAGGTCTGCGATTAGCTGCAGGTCTCCGCGCACCTCGTAGATGGAGACGCGCCCGTGGGCAACGACTGCCGCGCCCTCGGCCAGGTGCTCGCCGCCGTAGCCGGGGCGGAACATCACGCACCGCACCTGGCTGGTGGCGTCCTTTAGGGTGAAGTAGTAGTGGCCCGCCGCCGAGCGCGTCAGGTTCGACACCTCGCCGCGCATCCACAGGTCGTTAAGCAGGGAGTCGGCTTCCAGCGAGTCCTTGAGGTATCTGGTGATCTGGCTGACGGAGTAGACGGGCACCTCAGCCCACCCTTTCGAGGTACTCCCCTGAGCGAGTGTCTACCCTCACTACCTCGCCCACGTTGACGAAGAAGGGCACCTGCACGTCCAGCCCCGTCTCCAGTCTGGCGGGTTTGGTGCTGCCCTGGGCCGTGTTGCCGCGTACCGCGGGAGGGGTGTCATCCACGCGCAGCTCCACGTAGGTTGGCAGCTCCAGGGAGATGGGGTCTCCCCTGTAGAAGACCAGCTCAACCATGTCCTGCTCCTTGATGTACAGGAGGGCGTCGCCCAGCTTGTCTGAGTCGAGAGGGTGCTGATCGAAGCTGCGGGTGTCCATGAAGTAGTAGAGGCCGTCGTCGCCGTAAAGGTACTGGGCCTCGCGGGTGTCCACCTCCGCCAGGGTGAGCTTCTGGTTCCCAGGCACGTTGCGCTCCATTGTGCGGCCGTTGCGCAGCCCGCGCAGCTTCAGGGTGAGCACGGGAGCGCGTTGCTGCATCTTGGTGTGCTTCCAGTCCAGGACCTGCCAGGGCTCCTCCTCCAGCTCGATAACGGTGCCTCTTCTCAGTTCGCTGTAGCTTATGGTCATCCTACACTCCGATCTTGTCCATCTTTGGGGCTTTGCTGATAACACGCGCTCTGCCGTTTTCCAGAAACACTATGTCCTCGATGCGAACGCCTCCCCACCCGGTGAGGTATATCCCCGGCTCTATGGTGAAGGCCATGTTGTCCTCAAGCACCATGGTGGAGGTTGGCCCCACCCCGGGCATTTCGTGGACGGCCAAGCCGACCCCGTGCCCAAGGCTGTGGCCGAAGTTGTCGCCGTAGCCGGCCTCCTCGATGACCGCCCGCGCCAGGCCGTCGGCTTCCCCGGCGGTCATGCCCTTCTCTACGGTGGCAATGGCGGTGAGCTGCGCGCCCAGAACGGTGTCGTACACCTTGCGGAAGGTGTCGTCCGGCTGGCCGATGCAGAGGGTGCGGCTGAGGTCGCTGCAATAGCCCTCGTACTTGGCGCCCATGTCAATTATCAGGCAGTCTCCGTCGCGGATGGGCACGTCCGCGGCCCGGTGGTGTGGCAGGGCGGCGTTGGGCCCGGCGGCCACTATGGTCTCGAATGAGACGGACTCCGCTCCAAGCTCGCGCATGGCCTTCTCCAGCATCCACGACACCTCCACCTCCGTGTGGCCGGGGCGTATGGTCGGCGCAACCTGGGCAAAGGCCTCGTCCGCGATCTCAATGGCCTTGGTGAGTACGGCCATCTCGTCGGCGTCTTTCACTGCTCGAAGCTCCTCCACAAGGCCGCCGGTCGCCACCAGGGAGACGTCCAGGTTGGGGCTGGCTTCGTCGATGGTCTTGGCTATGCCGGAGTGGGAGGCCACGGTCACGTGCTGGCTCTCGAAGCCCAGCTTGCGGACTCCCATCTCACCCAGGAGTGAGGTGAGCCAGTCAAGCCCGCCCCTCATTCGATGGACGCGGAAGTCCGGGCACTGATTGCCCGCCTGCTCAATGTAGCGGAAGTCCGTGGCCAGCACGGCGTCCGTGGCGGTGATGAACAGGTACCCGGCCGAGCCGGTGAACCCCGACAGATAGCGGCGGTTCTCCCCCGAGGAGATCATCAGGGCGTCAACGCCCGCCTCATCAAACTTGGCCCTTATATTGTCCAGCCTTGCTTTCATCCTGTTGCTCCTTCGTTTATTCTGGCCGTCAGAATCTCCAGGGCGGCTACGTACCCCCGCCAGCTGAGGCCGCTTATCTGGCCCACGGCCACGGGGGCCACCACTGAGTGGCGCCTCCACTCCTCCCTGGCATACACGTTTGAAAGGTGCACCTCCACAACGGGAAGCGAGGTGTCCACCAGCGCCTCTCTGAGGGACAGGCCGTAGTGGGTGAGCGCGCCCGGGTTGATGATTATACCATTGGCGGTGGGCGCCTGCGCCTGCAGGTAGTCTATAATCGACCCCTCGCTGTTGGACTGGAAGAAGCTCACGTCCGTGCCGAGCTCATCGGCGCGGCGCTTCACCGCCTCCTCGATGTCGTGCAGTGACATGGAGCCGTAGATGGCGGGGTCTCTCTGCCCCAGCATGTTCAGGTTTGGCCCGTTGATTACCAGGAGTCTCAATTCAGTTGCCTCTTCCCACCTGTGGGTACTTCTGCGTAGCTTGTGTGGAAGCTCCGCTGTACTGTCATTCTGAGCGCAGCGAAGAATCCAGGATAGTTGCCTACGGACATCGCAGTTTTGCGGTCAGAGACTTTGGATTCTTCACTCCGCTGCGCTCCGTTCAGAATGACAGAGTCGCGCTTCTGGCTAACTGACACCCTAAGTTGTGCGTGGCTATCCTTATGCAAGATGACGCTCTAACTTCCCAACAAGAGTTCCAACCTGTGTAAGATGGAGAGCTACAAGTGCTTGTGAAAGTCTTCCCTCGTAGAAATTACTATGAAGGCTGTTTGCGCTACTAAACAGAACGCCGTACTCAGGGTCGTTTGTCTCGTCGTAAAGCCTGCCAATAGCCTCAGTTAGTAGCTCGTGGTGCGTATGATTCCAACTACGTTTTGAAGCCACTGCCTTCACCATCTGAGCGGCCGCGCCCCAGCCCTTCTCTGACGCTTGATATAGATTGCCTTCCTCTAGGTACTTCTTAGCTTCCTCAAGGAAAACCTTGCTCTGTTTTCTGTATCCTTCTTGTTGTACCACTAAATCACCTCTCACACTCAACAGTTATAATCCTCCGCCTAGACACGTTGCAAAAGGGAGGACTAACCATAGTCCCAAAAAGCAACGAAGGATTACTTAGCTGCAACATTTGAGGAAGCTGACCCTCCTGCTGCCGGGTGTATTCCACGAGATAGACGTTGTTATGCTTAGTCCGATACGGATGATCACACTCCCTACACTTGATAAGAGCTATCTACTCCTTCGTTTTCTCCAGGCTTATACCGGCCCTTGGGTGAGCCTTCAGGTACTCCTTGCGGGACTGGGCCAGGCTCACGTGGGTGTATATCTGTGTAGTGGCCGGGGAAGAGTGCCCCAAAAGCTCCTGCACTATGCGCAGGTCCGCGCCCCCGTCCAGCATGTGGGTGGCGAAGGTGTGCCTGAGCATGTGTGGATGCACCTTCGTGTCCGTGGACTGGAGGCTGTACTTCTTCACCATCTCCTGAACTGAGCGCTTGGTGAGCCTGCCGCCGGACTTGTTCAGAAACAGGGCATCGGTCCTGCGACCTCCCAGCTTGGGGCGGCCCTCGTTGATGTAGCGGTCAAGGGCCTCCTGGGCGGGCCTGCCGAAGACCACCTCGCGCTCCTTGGAGCCTTTGCCCACCGTCCTCACCCGCCGGCGCACCATATCCACGTCCTTCACGTCCAACCCGGACAGCTCACTCACCCGGAGGCCGGTGGCGTAGAGCACCTCCAGGATGGCCCTGTCCCGCAGCTGCATGGCCGGGGCCTTGGGCTTCCCCTTGGTGTCGGGGGCGTCCGGCGCGGTAATCAGGCCCTCCACCTCCTCCTTGCCCATAATGCGCGGGAGGGTCTTCTCCGCCTTGGGAATGAGCGCCCGTGACTGCCGGCTGCCCCGCTTCCACAGGGGGCTTGGCGGCACAACGCCCCGTCTGACAAGGTAGCGGAAGAAGGAGCGAAGGGCGGCCAGCGACCTGGTGACGCTTGCCCGCTCATGGCCGCGCTTCATCTGGCCGCGTCCAGTCTCTATGGGCCGACTGGACATGAGCCAGGCGACGTATCGCCTCAGGAAACCGCGGTCCACCTGGGCCGGGGACTCAAGGCCCTGCTCCTCCATGAACTGGAAGAACGGCGCCAGGTCATTGATGTAGTTGCGAACGGTGTACTCGGACAGGCTGCGCTCTCCCTTGAGGTGGTCCCTGTACTCCCGCAGGTAGTCCTGCTCCATCACCGGGGGCGTGCTCATACGGCCACCTCAACCTTGTCTTGCTCAGGCTCCGCTTCAGGGGCGTCGCCTCTGAAGTCGCAGGCGTTGCACCGCGCCCTGTTCCGGCCGGATGCCAGCAGCAGGTCGCCGCACTCAGGACAAGGCTGTGGGAGGGGGCGCTGCCTCACGGAGAAGTCGCAGTTGGGGTAGTTGGAGCAGCCGTAGAAAGTGGAGTTGCGCTTGCCGCCTCGCCTCTGCACCAGGTCGCCGCCGCAGCGCGGGCAGGTCGCGCCCGTCGGTATGCGGTACGGCTTGCTGTTTCTGCACTCCGGGAACCCGCTGCAGGAGAGGAAAGGCCCGAACCGGCCCATCTTGATGGCCATTGGCCTCTCGCACTCCTCGCACGACTGGTCCGTCAGCTCATCCTCCACCTTCATCCTGGGTATGTCCATCGCCTCTTCAACGGACTTGCTGAAGCCCTGGTAGAAATCGCCGAGCATGGGCACCCACTCGCGGTCGCCCTGGGCTATCTTGTCCAGGTCCTCCTCCATCTGGGCGGTGAAACCCGTGTCCATGATGTCCGGGAAGTTCTGGTTGAGCAGGTCGCACACGGTGACGCCCAGGGCGGTGGGCTTGAAGCGGCCACCCTCTTTGTTGACGTAGTGCCTGTTCTGGATGGTGGAGATGGTGGGCGCGTATGTGCTTGGCCTGCCGATCCCCTGCTCCTCCAACGTCTTCACAATGGACGCCTCGGTGTACATTGGAGGAGGCTGGGTGAAGTGCTGACGGGGATCCAGCCCCAGGCACTTCAGCGCGTCGTCCTCCTTCATCTCCGGCAGCAGGGCCTGGTCTCTGTCGTCCGAGGAGTCGTCCACGTCCTCAAGATACAGCCGGCGGAAGCCCGGGAACTTGAGGACGCTTCCGGTGGCCCTGAACACGTAGGTCTTGCCGGACTTGGCGGCGGCGTCGATGTCCACGGACGTTGAGTCCAGGAGTGCGTCGGCCATCTGGCTGGCGAGCGTGCGTTTCCAGATGAGGTCGTACAACCTGAGCTGGTCCCGGGACAGTTGCCTGGAGATGCTGTCCGGGTCTCTTGGGATGGACGTGGGCCGTATGGCCTCGTGCGCCTCCTGCGCGGACTTGCTCCTGGTGGTGTAAACTCTGGGCGACTTGGGGGCGTACTCCGCTCCGTACTGCTTGCGAATGTACGCCTGGGCCTCCCGCAGCGCCTGGGACGAGAGGTTGGTGGAGTCCGTTCTCATATAGGTGATGAGTCCCACCGAACCCTCGTCTCCAATGGCCAGCCCCTCGTAGAGCTGCTGGGCGAGCATCATGGTCTTGCTGGTGGAGAAGCGCAGCTTTCTCCAAGCCTCCTGCTGCAACGAGCTTGTGGTGAAGGGAGCGGCCGGCCTCTGGCGCACCTGCCGGGTCCTGACACTGGCTACCTTGTAGGCCGCGCCGTCCAGGTCTGCGACCAGTTTCGAGGCGTCGTCCTCCGTCGGGATCTCCAGCCTGCCCTTCTGCCCGCGCAGGGAGTGGAGGGCGGCCTTGAAGCCGCGGCCGGCGTTCTCCAGGTTTGCGTCTATCGTCCAGTACTCCTTGGGAACAAAGGCCTGAATCTCCCGGTCCCTGTCAACGATGAGGCGAAGGGCCACCGACTGGACGCGGCCCGCGGACAGCGCCCTGCGCCTGGCGTAGTGGTGGACCACCTTTCGCCACAGCACGGGGCTGAGCTTGTAGCCCACCAAGCGGTCAAGAATGCGCCGCGTCTGCTGGGCGTTGACCAGGTTCAGATCGATGTCCCTGGGCTGCTCAAAGGCCTCCTTGAGGGCGTCCTCCGTTATCTCGTGGAAGACCACCCGCTTGAGGGGCCGCTTCTCAAGTCCAGCGGAGTGCACAAGGTGCCATGCAATCGCCTCCCCCTCACGGTCAGGGTCTGTGGCCAGGTAGATGTTGGGAGCGTCCTTGGAGTCCCTTCGTATCTCACGCACCAGCTTCTTCTTGTCCTCCATCACCTCATAGCTGGGCGCGAAGCCGTCGTCCACGTCCACGCCAAGCTCCCTCTGGGGAAGGTCGCGCACGTGGCCCAGGGAGGCAACGACGTTGTAGTCGTCGCCAAGGTATCGGCCTACGGTCCTGGCCTTGGCCGGGGATTCCACTATAACTAAGTTCTTAGGCATCTAACCTCATGCGGGCGAGGCGCGGTATTCGGCTTGCGCCTCGCGCGTCCTTATGTAGCTCATTCCGCCCACCTGCCTCACCAGCCCCTTGATCTCCATCATGGCAAGGGAGCTGCTGACCGAGGCCACTGGCAGGCCGGATGTCCTCTGTATGTCGTCTATGTGCAGCGGCTCAAAGGTGATGTATCGCAGCAGCTGCGCCTCCTCGTCGTTCTGGGGCAGGATGGGAAGCAGCTCAATCTGCTGTCCCAGCGCCGAGAAGTTAAGCTCCTCCAGGATGTCGGTGTAGTCCAGCACCATCTTAGCGCCCTGCTGGATGAGCCGGTTGGCCTCCCTGCTGGCAGGCGAGAAGATGCTGCCTGGCACGGCCATGACCTCCCGGTCCTGGTCCAGGGCGTGGCGAACCGTCCACAGAGCGCCGCTTCCCTCGCCCGCCTCAACCACGACGGTGCCGGGCGTCAGGCCGCTCAGGATGCGGTTTCTTCGGGGGAAGTTCTTGGCCTCCGGCCGGATGCCCGGCGGGTGCTCGCTTATCAGCGCGCCGTTCTCGGACACTTCCCGGGCCATCTGCGCGTGCTCCGGCGGGTATACGGTGTCCAGGCCGTTGGCCAGCACCGCCAGGGTGCGCCCTCCGCAGTCCAGCGCGGCGCGATGGGCAATGGAGTCTATGCCCCGTGCCAGGCCGCTGACTACGGTGACGCTGTTTTTGGACAGGTCCTCGGCAAGCTGGCGGGTCACCTCTCGCCCGTAGGACGTGGTCTTGCGCGTGCCGACTATCGTCACGGAGCGCATGTCCTCCGGCAGGATGCGTCCCTTGACGTACAGCACGGGCGGGTAGTCGTATATCTCCTTGAGGAGGCTTGGGTAACGGGGGTCTCTCGCGGTGAAGGCGTCTATCCCCAGCTTCTCAAGTCGCTCCCACTCGGCGTCCGGCGAAATGGAAGGCCGCCTGGAGACGATGGCCCTCACCGAGCGCTGGTCCAGTCCTGCCGCCGCCAGGTCGGAGGAACCGGCGCGCCAGGCCGTCTCCAGGTCGCCAAAGTAGCTCTCCATTATGGCGAACCTGGCCCTGCCGATGGTGGATATGCGGTTGAAGGCCACCCAGTACCTGGCCTGTTCTGTGCCTGTAGTCATGGCGTCACATAGGATAGCATAGGGGCAAGAGGTGGACAACTCCGCTTTGTGCGTGTCTGGCGCGCTGGCAATCTCAATACTTCCCGCTCCCCTACTCGATTCGGGGGTGAGCGGGCACATGGCTGTACTCAGGCGGCGCCAGGCTGCAAGTGAGACTGGTTCTCAGCCCTACGCCGAAAGCTCGCCCAGCAGCTCCTCCACCTTCCCGCCAATCACGTCCCTGATTGCTCTGACCTCGCCGATGGGCTGGCCCTTGGGGTCGGGCAGGCCCCAGTCCTCAACGTCTCTCAGGAAGATGGCTGGGCAGGCCTCGGCGTCGATGGCGCAGCCCATAGTGATGACCCGCTGGGACTCCTCGACCATTTCGTCCGTAAGCAGCTTGGGGCGCTCGGCCCGGAGGTCGAACGCCATCTCCTGCATGGCCTCGGCTACGATGTCGTGGACGCTCTCACCCGGCTCCGTGCCGGCCGACTCCGCCCGCAGCGCCAGGCCGCGCTCTGCCGCCAGGCGGTTGAACATCGCCTTGGCCATCTGGCTCCGGCCCGCGTTGTGAACACAAACAAAGAGCACGTCTGCCATTTTGTCGCCTCCTACTCCGATTCCTCGGCTTGCCGCTTCAGGAGCGGCCCAAGGATGAACTCGTGGACGGCCGCGCCCACCGGCCCGCCTATGAGCGGTCCCACTATGTATATCCAGAATCCTGACGAAGGCCCGGGTATCGCTATCCCGTCCCATCCGGCAAAGAAGGCGACTATGCGCGGCCCGAAGTCCCGCGCCGGGTTCCAACCCGCCTGGGTGAGTGGGGCGAAGAGGCTGATGAGCACCGCTACCGTGAACCCGATGAAGAAGGGGGCCAGGTGCTTGGTGGGCAACGCGGCGTTGTGGCGGTCAATCAGGGAGAATATCATCAACACAAGAATGGCCGTGCCAAAGGCCTCAACCACCAGGGCCTTTGCCGGTGAGATAAGGGCGCGGGCGGATTCGTCCGTGCCGAAGACGGCGGGATTGGGGAAGTACTCCCCGAACACCATTGCCGATAGCTGGCTGCCCGGCTCGCCCCTCACCAGCCCCTGCGCCGCCTCGAACTCCGTGATGAAGGAGCCAAACAGCCACAGTATGGTCAGGCCTCCAAGGACGCCTCCGATTAGCTGTGATATCCAGTAGGGGACCAGCCTGACGGCAGGAAACTCTTGGCGGCGGAAGATGGCGAAGGCCAGGGACACGGCCGGGTTCAGGTGCGCCCCGGATATGGCCGCCGTTGCGTAGATGGCCAGGGTTATGCCAAAGCCCCAGACAACGGCCACCTGCCACAGGCCTACCTGAGCGCCCGTCAAGACCGCGGCAGCCACCGACCCGGTGCCGAAAAGCACCAGCAGGTAAGTGCCCACAACCTCCGCAACGCATATCTGGGCAAGTCGCGTTGGGGTCATGCCGGTCTCAACTCGCTATGAGATGCACTTATACGGGACATTGTCTGTCAGACTAAGGAAAGCGTCCTTCTGTAGACCTATGTAGTATGAAATGTATTGTAGCGTGTTGTGTCTAAGGCCAGTATTGCGTAAGTCTCAAAGATAGTCTGAACGCGTTGGTCTTGAATCTCAACCACGCGGACAGTCATGTCTCGTATCCGGCGTCTTTGTTCTGCATACTCTTCGTGGTGCAGGTCCTCAAGCTCTTCTCTGGGGGCGCTTGAGCGATGACTGCCGGGTTCGCCAATCGCTTCCAGTAAGAGCTTGAACGCAAAGGTGGCCGACCCGTGCCTTGAGCTATCAGCGCCGTGTTCTCTGATACGCCTACGCATCCTATTGGAGCGTCCAACGTAGATAGCTTCACCGTTTTCGTAGAATGCGTAAACCCCTTTTGAGGGGATGTCCTGTAGCTTATTCCATGCAAGCGCGGGGCATTCCTTGAGCCTTTTGAGAAGGGGTTCCATCTGCTCGATGATTCCCAGGAAGTCCGTGTTCATGGGCAAGTTCTTCCCAACTTGACAGTTCCTATACTGCTTATGGCAATTGTAGGGGCGGTTCGCGAACCGCCCCTACAAGACACACGTTTTCGTCATTCCTGCGGGGGCAGGAATCCAGGTGGGTTGGAGTGGGTCCCTAAGCCCCCTCCGCCTCCTTCCAGAGGTGGTAGTCCACCAGGCGCTTGACGGCGCGAGAGGCGCGGCCCATGTTGGGGAATATGGCGAATCCCCTCTCGATGCAGTGGCGGCGCAGCTGCTGCGTGACCTCAAAGTGGCTGGGGTCCTCCGGCGTGATGTCGGATATCACCAGCGCGACGGGCTTTCCCAGCTTATCGGCGATGTCCGCCGTGTGATCCACCATCCGCGTCGCCCTCTGCTGGCCAGCCGGGTCCGGGCGAGCGCCTATGTTGTTGACGACTACGTCGTATGCCGGGCTTTCCCCAATCAGCTGCACCACGTCGTAGGGCGTCAGGTTGCTGCCGCCCATGATGGAGCTGTCCACGGGGTTGGTCACCCATGCGCCAAAGAAGGGGTCCTGCCGCTCCAGCTCCTTGCGCACGTCCTCGGGGATCTGCTGGAGATGAAGGCCCTCCTCCTCGCACTCGTCCGCCGAGAGGACGCTCCTGCCGCCTGCGCCGCCGCCGACCAGCAGGTTGAAGCCCTTGGCGGGCGGCATGGTGGAGAAGGCCACAAGCATGTCCAGCAGCTCGTCCAGGCTTTGCGCGTTGGTGACGCCGGTCTGTCGGCACATGGCCTCCCACACCTCTCGGGTGCCGGCCATGGATGCCGTATGGGAAGAGACCATGTGGGTGCCGGCCTGGGTCCTGCCGCCCTTCAGCAGGACAACCGGCTTCTTGCGGGAGGCGTTGCGCAGGGCCTTGACCAGTCGCTTGCCGTCCCTCACGCCCTCTATGTAGCCGCCGATGATGTCCGTCTCCGGGTCTTCGGCAAAATAGTCGATGAAGTCCGCCTCGTTCAGGTCCAGGGCGTTGCCGTAGCTGATGACCTTGCTGAACCGGAGGCCGCGGCTGGCCCCCGTCGAGATGATCTCGCCTCCGTTGCCGCCGCTCTGGGAGATGATACCCACGTTGCCGGACTCCGTTGGAAAGTCCCGGCCCCAGGCAATCCCCTCTTTGGGGTAGTAGAGGCCCATGCAGTTGGGGCCGATGATGCGCAGGCCGCCGGCTCGCGCCTTCTCCAACATCTCGTACTCCAGCTGGGTCTCCTTCTCAAAGCCCGTCTCGCTGAACCGGGCGGTGAACAGGTGAAGCACCTTGGCGTTCTTGCTGACGCAGGACTCCACCAGGTCTATGATGTCCCGGTTGGGGATGGCCGATATGACGTAGTCCACGTCCTCCGGCAGGTCTCGCACCGACTTGTAGGTGGGGATTCCCAGGACCTCGTCCGCCCTGAAATTGATGGGCCAGGACTTGCCCTTGAAATTCTCAAGTACGTTTTTGAAGTAGGTGTGGCCGGTCTTGTCCGGCGATTCGGAGGCTCCCGCGACGGCGATGGAGCGGGGGTGGAACAGGTAGTCTATCTCAATTCCCATGATCCCTCCAGCGAAGGCTTTGAGTTGGTTTGTTCTTGCTTTATTCCTCTTCCAGGACCACACGGGCGTCGACAGCGACCAGCCCGTCGGAGTAGCAGAAGATGGGGTTGAGGTCAAGCTCCCTCACCTCTTCGTGCTTCTCCAGGAAGCTGGACAGGTCAAGCAGGGCCTTTTCAATGCTCTCCAGACTGCAGGCGGGGTACTGGCGATAGCCCTGGAGCAGGGGCAGGCTCTTGATCTCACGCACCATCTCCCGGGCGTCCCGCGGGGTGAGGGGCACCAGCCGGAGCGACACGTCCTTCAGCATCTCCACAAGCACTCCGCCAAGCCCGAACATGATGACGTGGCCGAACTGGGGGTCCTTGTTGGCGCCGATGATAATCTCCACGCCGGGGTCGGCCATCTTCTGCACGGAGACGCCCTCAATCGTCGCCGACGGCACGGCCTCCTTGGTGGAGGTCACGATGGAGTCGAATGCGCCCCTGACCTGCCTCAGGCTGTCAAGACCCACCTTTACGCCGCCAACGTCGCTCTTGTGGGTCACCTCGGGAGAGACGATCTTGAGCACCACGGGTAGCCCCATCTCCTGGGCCACCTTCGTCGCCTCGGTCCTGGTGCGGGCCAGCTGGGTGTCCATCACCGGAATGCCCGACTCGCTCAGCAACTCCTTGGATTCAACCTCTGTCAGAAGTGTCCTGCCGTCCTGGCGCGCCTTGTGAATAACTTCAGCAACAGTCATATGTCTCCTTTTTCACAATCAACTTGTGGAGATTAGCAATTTGCCATTCTCTTGTCAACTTCTAACCGCGATGGGTGTGACTTCCGTAACGCACGCGAGGATGCTTAAACAGAAGTGTCAGGGCGAGCAGAGGTCGATTCAAGACTTGTCCCTTTCTGCGCTGCGTCCTATCCTTTAGCTATAGGCAGATGATAGCAAGAGTTGCAAGCGCAATTGTCGGTGTGCCGCTGGTGCTGGCGGCCGTCTGGTTTGGGCCTCCCTGGCTCACGCTGTTGACGGCGGCCGCGGCGGCCTTGGGAGTCCTGGAGTTCTACCGGCTCGCGGAGGGCCGGGAGGCGCGGCCCGCGGCCGCTCTGGGCGTTCTGTGGACGCTGCTCTTCATCGTCGCCGGGCACGATGGCGGCGGGCTGACGCCCCTTGTTCTCCTGGGCGGGGGGGCAGCCGCTTTTGCCTGGCACCAGGCCATCCGCCTCAAGCCCCTGGCCTCTCTGACGGCAAAGGGCGAGGAGCCGCGTGACTTCCGGGATGCCGTGATCGACTTCGCCTACACAGCCGCGGGCGCGCTGTACCTGGGGTGGCCTCTCTCCCTGGCATTGGTGCTGTGGCAGGACTACCAGGGCCCGGAGTGGGTGCTGGTGGTCATCCTGGGCGCATTCGCGACGGATACGGGGGCGTTCTTCACGGGCAGGGCAATCGGCAGGCGGCCCCTGGCTCCCGCCATCAGCCCCGGCAAGACCCAGGAGGGAGCCGTCGGCGGCTTCCTGGCGGGCGTCGCGGCTGTGGTTGGCCTTGCGCTGTTGCTTGACCTGCCTCTGTCGATTCAGGAGGCCATTGTGCTTGGCGCGCTGGTTTCGGTGGCGGGACAGGTCGGCGACCTGGTGGAGTCGAAGATCAAGCGGTCGGCCGGGGCCAAGGACGCCGGCGGGCTGATACCCGGTCACGGCGGAATGCTGGACAGGCTGGACAGCGTTGTTTTCGTCATAGTCGTGGTATATGCTTTTTATGTAGCAGTCTCCATTTAGGCGGGCAGAGTGAAGCGTCTGGCAATACTGGGTTCCACAGGCTCCATAGGGCGGCAGACCCTGGACATAGTGCGCGCCTTCCCCGATGAGTTCTCCGTGGTTGCGATGTCAGCTGGGCACAATCTGGACCTTCTGGCGAAGCAGGCCGACGAGTTCCGCCCCGAGGCGGTCTCCTGTGAGCAGCCCGCGGACACCCTGGCCTCCAGGCTTCCCGCCGGGTGTCAGGTGGCCTCCCACGAAGACGTGGCGGCCCACCCCGATGCCGACGTGGTAATGGCGGCGAGCGTCGGGATGGCGGGGTTGTCGCCACTGCTGGCCGCGATCCGGGCGCGGAAGACGGTGGCCCTGGCCAACAAGGAGCCGGTGGTGATGGCGGGACACATAGTCATGGGCGAGGCCGCTCGCTGTGGCGTGGACATCCTTCCGGTGGACAGCGAGCCCAGCGCCATCTGGCAGTGCCTGCGCGGGGAGCAGAAAGACCTCTCCCGGGTGGTGATCACGGCCTCCGGCGGGGCCTTCAGGAACCGGCCCGTGGAGGAGCTGGCAGGCGTGACGCCGGAGGAGGCCCTGAAGCACCCCACATGGAGCATGGGCCGCAAGATAACCATCGACTCTGCCACGCTTATGAACAAGGGCTTTGAGGTGATAGAGGCCCGCTGGCTCTTTGACCTGCCTTGGGAGCAGATAGACGTGGTGGTGCACCACCAGAGCATCATCCACGGAATGGTGGAGTTCGCCGACGGCTCCGTGAAGGCGCAGCTCAGCCCCCCGGACATGCGCCTGCCCATCCAGTGCGCCTTGTTTTACCCCCGGCGCGTGGAGAACGGCGCGCTGCCCCGCTTCAACCCCGTGGAGACGGGCGCCCTCACCTTTGAGGCCCTGGACACGGACAGGTACCCCTGCTTCAGGCTGACGCTTGAGGCCGGGAAGAAGGCGGCGACCTACCCCGCGGTGGTCAGCGCCGCAGACGAGGTGGCAGTGGAGCTTTTCCTGGACCGCCGCATCGGGTTCACCAGCATCCCGGAGCTGGTTGAGGACGTTCTCTCCAGGCACGCGCCCGTGTCCGCCCCCGGCCTGGAGGACATTCTGGAAGCGGACGGCTGGGCCAGGGAAGCGGCCCGCGCCTGGGCGGGATAGGTCGATATGCTGGGCGGTCTCATCGTAGTCATTGGCTTCTTCGTGATACTGATGATCCACGAGGGCGGCCATCTGGTTGCGGCCAAGGCCTTTGGCATGAAGGCCACCCGCTACTTCCTGGGTTTCGGCCCTACGCTGTGGTCGTTCCAGAAAGGCGAGACGGAGTACGGCGTCAAGGCCATTCCCGCCGGGGGCTTTGTGTCCATAATAGGTATGAACCCCCTTGAGTACGTGGCCCCGGAGGAGGAGCACCGCACGTATCGCGGCAGGCCCTTCTACCAGAAGTCGGTGGTGGTGATGGCCGGCGTGGCCACCCACTTTGTGCTGGCCTTCATCCTCCTGTGGACCGCCAACGTGCTGATTGGTCGCCCTGATCCGGATCGACCTCAGCTTGAGATTGCCCGGGTGGTGGCGGAGACCGACGACGGGTCGCCCACGGCGGCGACGGAGGCCGGGCTGATGGCGGGCGACAGGCTGCTGGCAGTAGACGGCCAACCCATCGAACGCTGGAGTGACCTGACTGATGTGCTCAGGGCCAGCCCCAACCGCTTCGTGCAGATGGAGGTTGAGAGGAACGGGGAGCGCCTGACCCTGGGCGGCACACTCACGTCCCGCATAGACGCCGACACCGGCCGGGAGATGGGCTTCCTTGGCGTGTCTCCCGTCATCGGCAGGACGCGGGACAACCCCGTCGCGGGAATCGGCACAGCCGCCGGTAGAGTAGCCTTCTTCACCACGCAGAGCGTCAGGGGGATATGGGAGCTTGTGAGCAACTTTGGCAGCTTCTTCAGCGCCGTCTTCAGCAACAACGATGAGGCCATTGACGAGGTGCGACCCGTGAGCGTGATAGGCGTTACCCAGTTCGGAGCGGCCAGCCAGAGGGCCGGGCTCAACTACACCCTGGAGCTTATAGCCTACGTCAGCGTGTTCGTAGGGGTGCTGAACGCCGTGCCTATGTACCCCTTTGACGGCGGGCACTTTGCCGTCGCAATCTACCAGAAGGTGACGGGCAGGCAGCCGGACATCCGCAAGCTGGCGCCCATCGGCGCGCTGGTGTTCTTCTTCATAGTGATGGTGGGCGTCCTGGGCGTCTATTTTGATATAGTCCACCCCCTGGACTTTGGTTAATCCCTGTTCGCGTTAGGCGCAAATTGACCCTCGCGCCTCCATAGGGTAGACTACCCTTGAGCCGCGGCAGGCGCAAAGGCGGGCCGCGAGCAATCGAAAATCGACAAGGAGGATTGAAATGGCCGAGCTTGAGACGGTCCCCTATCTGCTTTACGAAAAAGAGGACAATGGCATCCTCTGGATCAAGTTCAACAGGCCGGAGAGGTTGAACGCCGTCATTGGCGGCTCCGACAGGAACGGCACTCTGACCAAGGTTGTCGAGTACATGAAGGCCGCCGACGACGATCCCGACGTTCGGGTCATCGTGCTCACCGGCGAAGGGCGGGCCTTCTGCGCGGGCGTGGATGTTCGCGGCCTTGAGGACTTCGACAGCGGCGGCCCCTTCCTGGGCCAGGCGCGCTCTGAGGGGCCGGACGCCACTCGCCAGGGCTTCTACTACGCAACCACCAAGACCATCAAGGACATCTCCTACATCAGGAAGCCCACCATCGCCATGGTCAACGGCGCCGCGGCCGGATTCGGCATGGACATGGCCCTCCAGTGCGACATTCGCTACGGCTGCGAGAACACCCGCTTTATCACCTACCAGCAGGTGGGCCAGATTATTGAGAACGGCGGCTGCTACTACCTGCCCAAGCTGGCGGGCCTGGGGCGCGCCCTGGAGTTCGCCTTCACCGGCTTCCTGGACGCAGAGACCGCCCACGAGTGGGGCATTCTGAACAAGCTCTTCCCCTCCGAGAACCTGGAGGAGGAGACCCGCGCCCTGTGCCAGAGAATCATCAACAGCCCGCCGCTGACCCAGTGGATCAACAAGCGCGTAATAAGAGCGGCCATTGACAGCAACCTGGAGACCACCGCAGTCCTGACCTCCAACGCAGCCGTCATCCTGGGGATGTCCGAGGACTCCAAGGAGGCCCGACAGGCGCTGGCCGAGAGGCGGACGCCCGTATTCCAGGGCCGGTAGTTATTGCTAGAGCTTAGAGGGGAGGCTCGATCCAAATGAGGCCTCGAAGAGTTTCCAAAGCCATTCAGGTGGGCGATGTCACCGTGGGAGGCAGCGCGCCCATAACCGTCCAGTCCATGACCAAGACGGACACCCGTGACGTTGAGGCCACGGTTCGTCAGATAAAGGAGCTGGAGGAGGTTGGGTGCGACATCATCCGGCCCGCGGTTCCTGACATGGAGGCGGCCCACGCACTGCGTGAGATAGTGAAGCAGGTCAAGATACCCGTCATCGCCGATATCCACTTCCACTACCAGCTTGCTCTGGAGTCCATTGCGGCGGGTGTGGACGGCCTTCGCCTTAATCCCGGGAACATCCGGGACAGGGAGAAGGTGGAGATGGTGGTGCGCGCCGCCAAGGAGAGGCAGATACCCATACGCATTGGGGTCAACTTTGGAAGCCTCCCCCCTGTGGGACAGATAGGGAAATTCCGCGGGCTGCACAGGCACGCAGACGGCGTGAACAAGCTGGCCAAGGCGGGAGAGGCGGACGAGGGCGAGTTCTCCGTGGTCGATCACATGGTGGCCACGGCCCTGTGGGAGATTAGCATCCTGGAGGACCTGGACTTCGACCTCATCAAGATCTCCCTCAAGGCTTTCGACGTGTCGACGACGGTGGAGGCGTATCGCAAGCTGGCCTACATGGTGCCGTATCCCCTGCACCTGGGCATCACGGAGGCGGGCACCGCGATGGCGGGGTCGATTCGCAGCTCCGTGGGCCTGGGCTACCTGCTGTACGAGGGCATCGGCGACACCATACGGGTGTCCCTCAGCGCGGACTCCAAGGAGGAGGTCGCGGCCGGGTACGAGATACTCAAGTCGCTGAACATGCGCGAGAAGGGCACGACCCTCGTCGCCTGTCCCTCATGCGGTCGCGCGGACGTGGACGTCATCAAGCTGGCCAACACGGTTGACGACCTGCTGAAGGCCAAGAACTACAACGTGAAGGTGGCGGTGATGGGCTGCGAGGTGAACGGCCCCGGCGAGGCCAAGGACGCCGATGTGGGCATAGCCGCGGGCGTGGGGCGCGCCATCATCTTCCGCAAGGGGCAGAAGTCCCGCATAGTGGAGGAGTCGGAGATGCTCTCAGCTCTCATGGAGGAGGTGGAGATGGTGGCCGCGGGCCAGGAGGGGTAGCGCGACGGGAGGCGGGGGATGAACCATCAAGAATCCACACTGGATTACCACGTGTGTATGGTTAGAGTGTCTTGTAAAAAGAAGATGATACCAGTACACGGCTGAGCAGATGTTTACTTAGGGGCTGTAATATGTTCGATTCCCTCCGTAATAGGACTCTGGGAGAGCTAATTGACCAAGGTTGGGTTGTTATGGTAGACGAGGAAACCGATGAAATAATTGGCGTGAGGTCTATCATACGGCATTGGCATACACTGACTTGGGCTGAGCAGACCTACTACCGTTCAAAATACGGGTTCAGCGAGAATGGCATATTAGACATCAGTCTGTATGAACATGACGCGAACACGAGCAAACTGGGCTTAGCCCTACGCCCACCTGTCTATGGCAGAATCGTAGTTCCGGATGAAAGTCTGCCCGGCTCCAATGACCGCTTGCAGACAATCCTGTCACGAAGTCGAGTAGCCGTGGAAAACAACCGTTATGACGAAACGGCCTTGGTACACTTCGGGCCCGATGGCACCGTGATCCACACGTATGAGTACTTGTGGGGAATAGAGCATCCCAAAGACATTTACTATGCCGAGCTAGACCCAAACTACATCTGCAATTGGGAAATCTCTATCGCAACTTGGTGTCCTACGGCGCCGTGGTGGGCTCTTGGTCCTGATGCTGCGGAATTATACGAGGTCTCATAGCTCCTATACTCTGGGTGAGGAGACACAAAGGTGACCTCTAGGTTGCGTTGGACGAGGCGGGAGTTGCTGGTGGCGTTCGCACTATACTGCCGCCTGCCATTCGGAAGGTTGCACAAGGGCAATCCTGAAATCATAAAATTTGCCGATGCCATTGGGCGGTCACCTTCTTCACTAGCTATGAAGCTCTCCAACATTGCTAGCCTTGATCAAACTATTACAGACTCCGGGCGGGTTGGTCTGAGAAGTGCGTCCGCTACAGATAGAGAAATGTGGCAAGAGATGGAAGCTGACTCGGCCAACTTTGCCGTGGAGTGTCAGACAGCGCTTATGGAAGCTGAGAATCAAGTGATTCCACAAGATGAACCTGTAGAAGAGTCTATTGAAAGGTTAGGGGAAGACCGCTTAACTCAGACCAAGGTACGCGTAGGACAGAGTTTCTTTCGTGAGGCGGTACTTAGCGCGTACGATTGGCAATGCTGCATAACTGGACTGTCTGTCTCCTCCCTGCTGATTGCAAGCCATATTGTGCCTTGGCGTCATGACAAAATGAACAGGCTGAATCCTAGAAATGGCTTGGCACTGTCAGTCTTGCACGACCGTGCATTTGATGCCGGTCTCATCACGATAAACGAAGATATGACAGTACGAGTATCCCAAAACCACACTGCAATGGAGGATGCTTTCTTCAGGACTTCAATTGAAAGTTATGATGGGCAATTGATTCGACTACCCCAGAAATTCGGCATTGGGGAAGAATTCTTGGCATACCATAGGAAGTATATCTTCCAAGAATAATCAATTCCTAATGTCGTTTAGCTGCAACAGAGGTTAGGGAAATGAGAATGACGGTGACGCTTGACAGGGATGAAGACGGGGTCTGGATAGCAGAATGCCCGTCCATTCCGGGATGCGTGAGTCAAGGCGACACGAAGGATGAAGCTCTGGCAAACATACGAGAGGCTATTGAGCTGTGCCTGGAAACACGCTCTGAGTTGGGCATGCCGTTAACCATTGAGACGCGGCAGGTGGAAGTTTCCCTGTAGCTCGGCCTTGCGCTGCGCTCAGGACAGTACAGTCAAAGGCCCCATGCCCGTATCCGTGGAGGGGTCAAGCTGGGCGGCCAGGGCGTCAGGCTCCGTGACCGGCAGCTGGCAGGCGTAGTTCTGGCAGACGTAGGCGGTGGGCATTCCGGCCAGCATCTCCTTGTCCTCCAGAAGGGGCAGGTCCTGCTCAAAGCCGTCGGCGTCCGGGTCCAGGCCCATGACGACCTTGTTGGGCAGGTAGCGGCCGTGCACCGTGTCCAGGAGCGCCCTGGTAGCCGAGTCCTCCACAGGCCCCACGACGGCTATCTCTTTTGGCGAGGCCAGGTAGAAGTCAAGCGCGCCCAGCCAGTGGCCGAAGCCCTCCGGCACGCGGGCCATGTACTCCCGTACCGACCTCAGCGATGAGGTGGCCTTGCGCCCGAAGTCCGGTTCATCCATGAAGATGTTCAGCCGCAGGAGCACGTCCGCGGCAACGGAGCTTCCGCAGGGTATGGCGTTGTCGCTGAAGTCGCGTGGGCGTACAATCAGCGTCTCGTGGTCTGTGCCGGTGTCATAGAACACGCCCTCACCCTCGTCCCAGAACAGCTCAATCATCTGCCGGGCCAGGGCGTCGGCCTCCCGCAGCCAGCGGGAGTCAAAGGTGGCCTCGTACAAGGCGATCAGGCCGTCAATCAGGTGGGCGTAGTCCTCCAGATACGCCTTGAGCCTTGCCTCGCCGTCCTTGCAGGTGCGGAGGAGGCGCTGGCCGTCGCGCATGTTGGTCAGGATGAAGTCGGCGTTGGCGACAGCCGCCCGCCGGTAGTCCTCACGACCGAGCACCGCCGCGCCCAGGGCGAAGCCGTGAAGCATCAGGCCGTTCCACGACGTGAGCACCTTGTCGTCCGTTGCGGGCGGAATGCGCCCGCCGCGGGCCTCCAGCAGCAGCCTCCTGCCCCGCTCCAGGATCTCAGCCAGGTCCTCTTCCGATATGCCCTGCTCCCGCGCGACCTCTGCAGCGCTCTTTGGCGTGTGCAGGATGTTGCTGCCCTCGAAATTGCCCTCGTATGTGACGCCGAAGTACGCTTGCAGGAGAGCGGCGTCCTGTGCTCCCAATACCTTTTCCATCTCGTAGGGCGTCCAGACGAAGAACTTGCCCTCCACTCCCTCGCTGTCGGCGTCCTGGGAGGAGTAGAATCCGCCGTCGGCGTGGGTCATCTCCCGCAGCACGTAGTCCAGCGTCTGCTCGGCAATGTCCTTGTAGAACGGGTTGCCGGTGGCCTGGTACGCGTGGAGGTACAGGCGGGCAAGAAGGGCGTTGTCGTACAGCATTTTCTCGAAGTGGGGCACCAGCCAGTAGGGGTCGGTGGAGTAGCGATGGAACCCGCCTCCAAGCTGGTCGTAGATGCCGCCCCGGGCCATGTGGCCCAAGGTCTCCTCCACCATGCTCAGCGCCTGGGGCTGCCCGGTGAGGAGATGGTATCGCAGGAGGAACTCCAGCACCATTGGCTGGGGGAACTTTGGCGCAGTGCCGAACCCCCCGTACTCCGCGTCGAATTTCTCCCTCAGGCTGCTGTAGGCGGATGTGAGCACGTTGCGGGTCAGCGGCTCCATGCCCTGGGCCGTCCCCGCCGGCCGCTGCATGGCGGCGGTCACCTGCTCAGCCGACCGCGCGATGTCAGAGCGTTTGTCTCGGTAGGCCTCTGCCAGGGCCATGAGGACGCGGGGGAAGCCGGGCATCCCGTGGCGGTCCTCCGGCGGGAAGTAGGTGCCGCCGTAGAAGGGCTCTCCGGCGGGCGTCAGGAACATCGACATCGGCCATCCGCCCCGGCCGGTCATGGCCTGCACCGCGCCCATGTAGATGGAATCCAGGTCGGGTCGCTCCTCCCTGTCCACCTTTATGTTGACGAAACGCTCGTTCATGATGAGGGCGATCTGGTCGTTCTCGAAGGACTCCCGCTCCATGACGTGGCACCAGTGGCAGGCGGAGTAGCCGATGCTGAGGAAGATGGGCTTGTCCTCCTCCCGGGCCTTCTGCAGGGCCTCCTCTCCCCAGGGGTACCAGTCCACGGGGTTGTTGGCGTGCTGCACCAGGTAGGGGCTGGTCTCATTGATGAGTCTGTTGGGCATGTGCTTGCTCCGTGGGTGATGGGCGCATTATACGCGGTTATGGGGGGTTAGGCTACCGATGGGGTAGCGAAGAGGGGTGGTGTATAATAGGCCATCCCCACTTTCTCAGCCACTCCAGCTAGAAAGAAGGCGCGACTTGAGAATCAAGCAGCTGATACCCACCCTGGTGTTGCTGGCAACCCTGGCCTGCGGCGCAGAGCCAACGCCCATCCCTCCCGCGCCAACCGCCACCGTCGCGCCTACACCCACAACACCCAGCGCCCCGGTCTCCCGCTCGGATATTGAGACCACCTTCAGCGAGCCTCTCTCCTCCGGCCTGTCCATTGCCGACGTGACTGAGAACGCACTGCCAAGCGTGGCCCACATTGTCACCGGCACAGGCTCCGGGACGGGGTTTATTGTCAATGAGAGCGGGCTGGTGGTCACCAACAAGCATGTTGTGGATGGGAGCAGCCAGGTCAGCGTGCGTATGGCTGAGGGGAACGAGTACATGGGCAGAGTGACCCAGCGGCATCCCACCCTGGACCTGGCCTACGTCAGCATCGACTCCAGCCGGACATTCACTCCCATTGCCGTCGGAGACTCGGATGAGGTGCGCGTTGGGGCGGAGGTCATAGCCATTGGCTTCCCCCTGGGCTCCGCCCTGGGATCTGAGCCGACGGTCAGCGTGGGCATCATATCCGCCAAGCGGGACGACCGCCTGCAGACCGACGCGTCCCTGAACCCCGGGAACAGTGGCGGGCCGTTGCTGGACATGTTCGGGCAGGTGGTTGGCGTGGTGGTCTCCCGGGTGGAGACGGACAGCGCGGGCAGGCCCATATCCGGCATTGGGTTTGCCATACCCATCAACGAGGTGAAGACGGAGCTTGGGGATCAGGTTTCCCCGGCCGGCAAGGTTGTGCCCACGCCCACGCCCTTCCCGGAGATAGGCCCCACGCCGGACCTGGAGGCCACCAAGAAAGCGATTGAGGCGGTGGACGCCTTCCGGCGGGAGTCTGAGAAGGCCACCCGCACGGCGGTTGAGGCCCAGGCGACGGCCCAGCAGTACGCCGCCGACCTGGAGGCCACCCGCGTGGCGGAGCTCCCCACGGCTACGCCAACGGCTACTCCGACGCCGACTCCAACACCTACACCACATCCGCAAACCCATTGTGTGGAGTGGGAAAGCATGGTAGGGGAATGGATAGCGCAAGGTAACATTTACTACCAATGGAACCCCGCCGTACCAGAGCATCCCAATATATCAGCTGAAGATGCACATCGGTACTGCATTACAGAATTCCCTGTAGGGATATTGGTGCGGGATACTATGCATAAAATAGGTGATGGAGAGAATGAGCTTTTACCCGGACTCTATGAGTATCGGCGGGAAGGTGACAATAGAGTAGGGGATGATAATTGTGGAGTGCTGGTAAACGCTTATCTGGATGTGTCTGGATATATATATTCTGAGGAACCAGTGACTGAGATGCCTCACGGAGAGATGTTCAGCTTTAAGTTTTTAGCCAACCATCAGCAAGTTGGATGGGGATGGCTCATCCCCGGATATACTGAAGTACGAGATTCAGAAGTGGTTGTTACCGAATGGGGGATACAGCAAGGGGCATCCTATTGCGATGGCGCTTTCTACAGAATAGGGGACTAGCCCGGAAGGAGCTGAAAGGAGCAGGAACCATGCAACGCAGTAGAGTCCAAGAAATATGGAATCGCCTGACTGCGATCGGGTTCCGCACAAGATCGAGGAATCCAGACTGGTACAAGGCCGTCGTGGTGTCAATGCTGCTTGCGCCTGGCATGCAGGACCAGATTGAGCAACAAGCGAGAGAAGTGATAAGGGTACTTGACCTGACGGGCGTCACCTATCCGACTGGACACCACCCATGTTTTCACTTCGGATTAAACGGAGTCCCAGAGTATTTCTTTGGGTTTGAGGGAACTCGCGGCGTCGGCAACATTCATACTCTGGATGATTTCGGCGTGTACTGTGCCACCCACAACAGAGGTTGGCGTTTGAGTCAGACCATTGGCGATGAATGCACTCAAAGCTGTAGATACGGGATGCGCATGCCATAAGAAGCAGCATCCGACGGCATATACCCTCTCTTGGGATCTCACGAGGGGCTGGGCGAAACGGCCAAACTCTACCGCATAGGAGCCAGTGGGTGCGCTCTCAAATCAAGGAACACTTGAAAGGAGTGTTTACAGAACATGACACAACGACGCGGAGCACGGCTCAACTGGCTGGGTGATGACGTAATCTACGTTGCCCAGACTATCAAGAGCGGGAGTGCTCAAAACGCTCCTTACGTCATAGAGCGTAGCGAGGACGGAAAGCAGAAAGAGACTATGGTAAAATATGAAGACGATGCAGCGTTGTTGAAGGCCGTTAGAAACGCTCTGAATGGACAGCTTTAAGATTATAGGACAGTCCCCGAGGTGAGTGATGGGCGTCTTCGAGGTTACAATGAGGGTCAGGAGCAAGAACGGGGGTGGGAGCGTGGATGTGGTGGCGATGGTGGATACGGGAGCGACGGATACAGTGCTGCCACCTTCGGTACTGAGGGAGATAGGTGTGGAGGTGGAGGCGCAGAGAAATTTCTCCCTGGCCGACGGCAGGCGAGTGGAGTTGGACATTGGGGAGGCGCGCATATCTTTGAACGGCCAGGAGTGGACGTGTCCGGTCGTCTTTGGCCCCGATGAGAACCGGTTCCTGGTCGGCGCAACCACGCTGGAGATATTCGACCTGATGGTAGACCCCGTGCTGGGCGAGCTTGTCCCCAGGCCGGTGCGCATGAGACCGATATAGCGCCCCCGTCGGCTTGGGCCGGGAGTGCGCTCCACGGGAGAAGTTGGGCGTGGTGACAGAGGCGCGCATTGGCCGGCGCGTTTATCCCTCCCCGTACCTGCGCCTGTAAGCCCTCAGCGCCTCCGGGTACCGCGCCTTCCTCTCCATCCTGATTGCATCCGCCCACTCTTCCAACGCCTCAGCTTCAATGTACTCCGCCGCGGCCTCAATGGGGGCGTACAGCCGCTGGGCGCGCAGGCACATCTCGAAACGCTGGATGAACCCTGCGTCCGGCCGGCGTTGCAGCAGGTCTTCGAGGGATGCTTTGGGGTCCAGCTCCATTATGGGCTCCAGGAGGACGGCGAACTCCAGGGCGGGGTCTCCAAGGGCCAGGTCGTCCCAGTCGATAATGCGCAACCGGCCGTCGTCCGCGACCAGGATGTTGCCCCGCCACAGGTCTCCGTGAACCGCCGATGCTGCGCTTTCCGAGAACGCCTCCAGTTCGTTGACGGCGCGTTCGATTACGAGACTCTCCTCTCGCATCCATTGAAGCGCTTCACTTGACACGAATTCGGGGCGCTGGGTCTCCACCATTGTCAGGTCCCTTCTTATCCTCCGCCTCCACACCCCATTGAAATAGTCCCTGCAGGAGCCAGCCGGGGAGAATGGCCAGAGCTCCTTCTGCAGCTCTTCATCCTCGTGCAGCCGGTGGACCAGGTCAATCACCTCGGGAGCCAGGTCGGGCCGCGTGCCAACGTCCCAGACGCGTCCGTTAACGCGCTCACACAGGAGGCCGCTGAAATCCGTCCCCGGCACGTCTATCCAGTCTACGACTCGGGGCGCGCGATGACTTCCGTCAAGCATCTGGCTCAGGCTGTGCCACTTGCGCAGCTTGGCCAGGTGGTCCGGGGCGTCCGCCAGCTTCAGGTGGAAGGCGGACGCGCCTTCGGAGATGGTGAAGTGGCGCCGGTGAAGGCTTCCGCCGTAGTATCTGTACTCGACGGCCACGTCCCTGCCCTGCAGCCCGTAGCGCGGCGCAAGGCGTTCAAAGTGGGCCTTGACCAGTAGGGCGAGCTGCTGAGGGTTCATGCTGTTTCCAAAGTAGCGCCAAATCGATTAGGGCGTGGTCGATTTCGCCTGTAATCGAACGCTTTACAAGTCGTTTTTCCTTGACCGACAAGGGGTTGTATTATACAATCCTCTTTACGCGATAAGAATGGGGGAGCTATGGTAGTAATTGGCCTGGCAGGAGGGATTGGCACGGGGAAGAGTGAGGTGGCCCGTATTCTGGAGGAGCTTGGAGCGGTGGTGCTGGCGGCTGACCAGATGGGCCACGCAGTTTATCTTCCGGGCACGGACGGATTTCGCGAGGTGGTGGAGGCCTTTGGCGAGGACGTGGTGGGCGAAAACGGAGAGATAGACCGGCGCGCCCTGGGCGGCAAGGTGTTCGGCAATCCGGAGGCTCTGGAGAAGCTGAACGGCATTGCATGGCCCAAGATAAAGCAGATGCTGGCGGACGGCATCAAGGAGAACCAGGAGGCCGGCGCTCAGGTGGTTGTGATGGACGCCGCCATCATGATAGAGGCCGGTTGGACCGACCTTAGCGACGAGGTTTGGGTGACATCTGCGCCTGTGGAGCAGGTCATCCAGAGGGTGCAGGCCCGGAACAACCTGCCTGAGGAGCAGATACGCTCCCGCATAGATTCCCAGATGTCCACCGAGGAGCGTGTGAAGCACGCCCACGCCGTCGTGGAGAACGACGGGGACATAGAGGACCTTACAAACAAAGTGAAAGAGCTGTGGCAAAATCGACTGGTCAGTAAAGGCCTGGTTGGGGGGTAAAATGGCTGTACAAGAGAACTACACGTCCTATCTGGTAGAGGAATACGTCATAAGGGAAGAGCCCTTTTACATCCCGGTGTCCGACGAGATAGAGCTCTTTGAGGTGGCGTATCGCCAGAACCTGCCGGTGCTGCTGAAGGGCCCCACCGGGACGGGCAAGACCCGCTTTGTGGAGTACATGTCGTATCGACTGGGACGGCCCCTGACCAAGGTGACCCCCAAGAAAGACGGCGAGGACGAGCAGCAGGGCATACCCCTGATGACCATCGCCTGCCACGAGGACCTCACCGCCAGCGACCTTGTGGGCCGCTACCTCCTGGAGGGGGACGAGACGCGATGGGTCGACGGGCCGCTGGCCCGCGCGGTGAAGGCCGGAGCCATCTGCTACCTGGACGAGATAGTTGAGGCCCGCAAGGACACCACGGTGCTCATCCACCCGCTGACCGACCACCGCAGGATTCTTCCCATCGACAAGCGCGGCGAGGTGCTGGAGGCGCATGACGGCTTCCAGCTGGTTGTGTCCTACAACCCCGGCTACCAGAGCGCGCTCAAGGACCTGAAGCACAGCACGCGGCAGAGGTTCATGGCCCTGGAGCTTACCCACCCCCCGGCTGACCTTGAGGCCAAGATAGTCCAGCACGAGAGCGGGGTTTCGGAGGAGATGTCCGTGGCCCTTGCCAAGCTGGGCGAGAAGGCGCGCAACCTGAAGGACCACGGCCTGCAGGAGGGCGTGGGCACCAGGCTGCTGATCTACGCCGGGAAGCTGATAGCCATGGGCATCGCCCCCCGGCGGGCGTGCCAGGTCGCCGTCACGTGGGCGCTCACGGACGACCAGCAGGTGCAGCGCAGCGTGGATGAGGTGGTCTACTCCATCTTTGAGTAGACGGGTCGAACCAAAAGCCGTCAGGCCAGGAGATCGTTATCAACAAGCTAGAACTGGCTATAGATTCCATTAAGGAGTCACTGAGCCAAGCCGGCACAGCCTACTATGCCGACGATCATGGCTTGACCTCCGCGGGCGTGCTGGTGCTGCTTTACCCCAAGCAGGGGGAGCTTAACGTTCTGCTGAACAAGCGCACCAACCGCGTGGAGCACCACAAGGGGGAGATATCATTCCCCGGCGGCGCCCGCGACCCGGAGGACGCCACCATTCTGGACACGGCCCTCCGGGAGACTGAAGAGGAGATGGGTATCAAGCGGGTGGACGTGGAGGTGATCCGGCAGCTTGACCAGGTGTCGACCAGGAGCGGTTTCGCCATTACGCCCTTTGTCGGCACTATTCCGGCGTCCTACCCCTTCGCCTCCAGCAACATAGAGGTGGCGGAGATTCTGGAGGTCCCCCTGTCGGGGCTTCTGGACCCGGCCAACCTGCGGGAGAATGTGAGCGTTAGAGACGGCGGCATGAGCATAGAGTACGCTTATTCCTATGGAGAGCACCTTGTATGGGGCGCCACGGCCAGAATTTTGACCCAGTTTCTGGGGCTTGTAGCCCCGGGTTTGCGGTAGGTGAACTGTGACATTTCCAACGTACGAAGAGGACATCCAGACATTTCCCAGCGAGCTTATAGCGGCCTTCCGAGAGGCCAGGGAGGCTGTAGCAGGCGTCCTGACCAGTGAGGAGGAGTTCAGGGCCTGGGCCGACTCCGGGCTTGCCATAGCCAGGCGCGCCGGGCGCTCCTGGGAGGCGGCCAGGGAGTACTTCAGGGTTAGCCCCGACATGGTTCGCGCCCTGCCCTTCAACCACTTCCAGCAGTGGGTCTACTGGGGCGGCGCGCTGTCGGAGGAGTCCCCGGTCATAGCGGGGACCTACTTCAGGGTTGGCCCGGAGGTGGCGAAATCCCTCAAGCCCTGGGACGTGCCGGAGTGGGCACAGATAGGCAGAAAGCTGTACGGCGGCGGAAGGCGGTCGGCGGCGCTGTGCGCCAAATTCTTCGAGTCCAGCGGCGACCTGCTCAGCGTCCTCTCCTTCAGCGAGTTCCAGCACCTGGTGCTCCTGGTGGAGTCCGTTGCGGAGAAGTCCGCAGATGAGGCCATCAACTTCCTCGGCCTGTCCAGGGACGTACTGCCGTCGCTCAGGGAAGACACAAGGGCCTGCCTGTCCCTCATCTCCACGCTGGTCAAGGGCGACTGGCAGCAGGCCAGCGGTTCCCTCCAGGTGGTACAGGGCGCTCTTGCCAGAATAGAGAGGGTGGAGCGCGCCCGGTTCCTTGCCCTTGCGGGGGAGGTGGCCGAGGGAAGCGACATAGACATACCCGTGTTCCTGCAGGAAGGGTCGGGGGCCCTGGGCCGGATTGAGGGGTATGTACACGTACACGTACTGAACCTGGCAGAGGCCCTGGCCAAGGTGGACCCAAGGGTTGTGCCGGACTTCATCAAGGGCGTTCCTCACATCCTCCAGCACGTCAGCGTCAACCAGCTTGAGGCGTGGTACGACTCAGGAGTGAGCATCCTTATGGAGAACTCCGAGGGGGGCGCGGCCTTCTTCAGGGGCGAGTCCGCCCGCTCTGAGGAGATACTGGAGAAGCTCTCAATGGGCGTGGAGTTGAGCCGCGTCAAAGAGGTCATCCGAATGTACTGCCGCGCCCTCTCGGCTGTGGACGTGGAGATAGCCGTCGCCAGCAGCGAGGAGTCGGCTCAGAACCGCGGCTGGGTGGCGCTGGAGAAGATGATGGCGGAGGGCGCCACCATATATCTGCCCAACGTCTCCGAGCGGTTTGGCAACAAGGACGAGAACTTTGACTGGTACAAGGTTGTGGCTACGCACCAGGTCTCCCACCTGGAGTTCGAGAGCTTCGAGTTCTCATTCGACAGGCCGGCCGCGGTGTTCTCAGACCAGAAGTCCAGGCTGCTTGAGGATGCGGGCGGCGAAGCAGTGTCCTGGGCAGGCGACGGCGACGGTGACCTTCAGGCCCTGGAGCTGCCAGACCTGCATCGTTTCTTCTCCCTGTTCGAGGATGGCATCCTGGCAAGAGACATTTTCACCGCCGTGGAGGCCTGCCGCGTCGACCATCGCGTGCTGAACGAGTACAAGGGCATACGCCGCGCCTACAGGAAAGTGCAGGACCAGGCGCTCTCGGAACGCCCCGCCGTGGAGGAGCTACGGGCGCGGGAGTCCCTGGTGGAGCTTCTGATAAGGTTCAGCCTCCTGCAGGTGGAAGACCTCTCCGTCCCGGAGCGGTACTCAGAGTGGGCCAAGGTGCTGTGGGACATCGTGCAGCCCCTGTCGCAGCCACGCACCTCTGTGGAGGACAGCGCGGAGGCCACCATCAGGCTCTACGACCTCATCTCCCAGATACCCAACGAGGAGATAGCCGAAGGCGACTGGGACGTCCTTGACACCAACGACTTCCAGGACGACCAGTCCGAGTCGGACTCCGAGTGGGGCGACGACAAGATGGATGAGATCATGAAGAGGCTCATGGACCTTCAGCCCCCGGACCCGGACGCGGAGGGCCAGTCGTACCAGTCGCCTCCGTCTGTGGACTACCGGGGAGACTTCAAGCCGGAGCTTATGCAGCTCATTTCGCTCATTAGGGACGCCCAGAACGAGAGGGGCGCAAAGGGCGAGTCCATGACCCCGGAGGAGATGGAGCAGCTGCTGGCGGACCTTCAGAACCAGTCCGTACTGGCTGAGACGGGAGACATCCAGGAGGGCGGGATGTTCGCCCCTGACACCGTGGTGGAGATTGGCTCCAAGGGCTCTCCCGAAGGCGCGGTGAAGCAGATAAACTTCCCCTACGACCCGGTCTTTGACGAGGAGGAGCGCGGCGGGCCCCTGGAGGTCAAGGAGCCGCAGTCCTTCCTCTACGACGAGTGGGACTACCGCATGTCGGACTATCGCCCGCGCTGGTGCCTGCTCAGGGAGAAGGAGATGGCGGAGGGGGACGGGACGTTCTTCAACACCACCCTTGAGGGCTATTCACTCCTGGCGTCGCAGATAAAGCGGCAGTTTGAGATGGTGGTGCCCCAGGGATTCCGCAAGATAAAGCGGCAGCAGGATGGAGACGAGTTTGAGCTTGACGCAGTCATAGAGGCGATGGTTGACAAGAAGTCCGGCACGTCACCGTCCGAGAAGGTGTACACGCGGCGCAATAAGGTGATGCGAGACGTGGCCGTGGCCTTCCTCCTGGACATGAGCGCCTCTACCGCCGAAGCCATAGACGAGTCCCGACGCCTGGCGGACGAGTGGGACGCCCCGGACGACCCACTGGAGTACATGTTCTGGCTGCGCAGCCGCCGCGGGGAGGGGGTGCGTCGCAGCTACAAGCGCATTGTGGACCTGGAGAAGGAGAGCGTAGTTCTCCTCATCCACGCCCTGGAGACCATCGGCGACACCTACGGCATCTACGGCTTCTCAGGCTACGGCCGGGAGAACGTGGACTTCTTCGTCATCAAGGACATCAACGAGGCGTTGTCGGAGAGGGTCAAGCGGAGAATCGACAAGGTTTCGCCCCTGCAGGCCACTCGCATGGGGCCGGCCATTCGCCACACCACCACCAAGCTGGAGAAGCAGGAGGCGCGCACCAAGTTCTTCTTCCTCATCAGCGACGGAAGGCCCCAGGACCGAGGCTACAGCAGAGAGGGCGTGGAGAAGGAGTACGCCATCCACGACACCCGGCTGGCCCTGACAGAGGCCCGCCAGAAGGGCATCATCCCCTTCTGCCTTACGGTGGACAAGGAGGGCCACGACTACCTGCGGGCGATGTGCCAGGACATGGGCTACGAAGTGCTGGCGGACATTCACGCTCTGCCCAAGCGCCTGCCTACGCTGTACCGCAGCCTGACGATTTAGAATACAAACCCGCTCAAATGGTTCGACAAGCTCACCATGAGCGGGTTTGTTGTGTCTATGGTTGACCCGCTCATTTCCTTCGACAGGCTCAGGATGAGCGGGCAAGAAGTTGGGTGACTAGCGTTAGCCGCTCATACGCCGGATAAGGTTCCACAGCTCCATAAGTGCCTGGACTGCCGCCCTCTGCTTGACCAGCGGCCTCTGAGGCGGATAGCGGCGGCTGTGGGACAGGACACCGTCTTTTGACGCCAGCCCTATGTGCACCGTGCCCACCGGCTGACCCTCAAGCTCGTCCGGGCCGGCCACGCCGGTGATGCCTATTCCCAGGTCAGCGCCCAGCCGCTCCCGGCAGGCCCGGGCCATGTCCTCGGCCACCTGGGGGCTGACTGCGCCGTGCTCGCGTATCAGGGCCGGGTCTACGCCCCAGGCCGCCTTGACCTCGTTGGTGTAGGACACTATGCCGCCGCGGAAGTAGGCTGAGCTGCCCGGCGCCTGTGTGATGGTGTGGGCCAGGAAACCGCCTGTGCAGGACTCCATAGTCGCAAGGGTTAGGCCGCGACTACGCAGCTCCTCGCCCACCTGCTCCTCCATGACCTGGTCGTCGATGCCCCAGATGTTGTCTCCAAGGCGGTTTCTAAGCTCCTGCTCCACGGGCTGAATCAGCCTCTCTGCTTCCTCGTCGCTGTGCGCCCGTACACGAATCCGGATCTGGACGCCCTGCCACTGGGCGTACATGCCAAGCTCGGCGTCCGGCAGATGGAACAGGGGCGCGATCATCTCGTTGATGGCCGACTCCCCCAGGCCGTAGGTCTTTAGTGAGCGGGTCTTGATGATGGGGCCGGTCGCCAGGAGCCTGAGACGCGGCTGCACCTCCACCTCCCACATGCGCTGAAGCTCAAAGGGCGGGCCGGGCATGGACACGATAATCTTGCCGTCCTTCTCCACCCACCAGCCGGGGGCGGTACCCATAGCGTTGTGGACAATCTGCCCTGACGGGATGATGTTGGCCTGCTTCACGTTGGCCGAGACCATAGCCATGCCCCTCTGCCGGAAGGTCTCCTCCAGGTGCGCCAGGGCAGCCGGGTCCGTGTGGAGCGTCTCGCCAAGAAGCCGTCCGATGGCCTCCCGCGTGAGATCGTCGTCCGTGGGGCCGAGGCCGCCGATGGTCAGGATGAGGTCCGAGCGCTGCTGCACGCGGCGGAAGACATCGACCAGAACGTCCAGGTCGTCCCTGGCGGCGCTGATGCCCTGAAGCTCAATGCCCATGGCCGGAAGCTGGGCCGCGAGGTAGGCGGAGTTGGTGTCCACCAGCTCTCCCATGAGAAGCTCGGTGCCAATGGCGATGATGTCCGCCTTCACGGCGCCTCTAGCTCCCCTGGTCGGCGGCGCTGGAGAGGGGAAGCCGGGACGCTACGTCCTGAAGCCTGTCGTACCAGTCGGCCTCAACGACGAAGAGGTCATGGATGATCTCCTCGCGCTGCGCCTGGCCGTAGTAGCCGGAGCCGTCCTCCGTGGCGTCCCCGAACCGGAAGATGGTTGTGGAGATGAACCTCACGCCGTCCGGCCGGGTCTCAGTGGTGCGAAGCAGCAGCGTCAGGGACGGCTCAGCCAGCCCGTACTCCTCAAGGTTGACCGGGCCGTATGCCCCGTGGGACTGTGTCGGCTGCTCCAACGCCTCCAGAAGCTCATCGATAAGCTCCTGGTCAACGGGGGTCATCTCCTCGTCATCGAGATGCCAGCCATCCCTGTCTTCGTTAATGCTCAGCTCCACCATCCCGTCAGGCGTCTCGATTTCGACGTCCTGGAGGAGAGCTGTGTTGATGGCGTAGTACCACTCAGGGAACGGAGGCTCGTGGACCAGCCTGGTCAGCACGGTCTTCCAGCCTCCTTCAATTGTGTACAGGTGGGGGAACCCCTCAACCTGGCCGTAGAAGCCGACGTCATCCGGCGTTGGGAAGCCCATAAGGATGGTGATCGTACGCCCGTCTCTGAGATCAATTACGACGCTGGTAGCGAGCGATTCCAGGCCGTACTGGTCCAGGTTGGTGGGTTCCGCATCCAGCAGGCGCCGGGTCTTGGGGCCGCTCAGCAGGAGCGTGATGCCGCCCCATCGGTCCAGGCCAACCGGCAGGCCGTCGGGGGAGTCCATGCGCCATCGGTCTCCCACGTCCAGGTAGAAGTTCGCCTGGTCGTCCCCGTCAGTGATGGAGATGCGCGTCATGTCGTTGATGTCCACGTTGTAGAACCAGGGTGGCTCCTCCTCCGCCTCCGGCGTCCTGCCAAGCTCTACGAACAGGACCCAGCCGGCCACCATGACCAGGGCAACAACCAGAATTATCGACGTGCGTACGCTCACGGTGTCAGCTCATCAGCGCCTGCGCCACCAGGCAATGCCCGCCAGCAGCACAATGCCGGTGGGCAGGAGGAACCAGCTTGAGTACCGGATGAAGTCGAACTCCCTCTGGTCGATCACGAGCTGGCGGAAGGCCACGGGCTTTGCTCTGATGGAGATCAGGTCGTACTTCTGGGCCAGCCAGCCCACCGAGTTGAGGAACAGGTCGCTGTTGCTGAGGGCGAAGTAGAACTGGTTGGAGGCGAAGTCAGAGTCGCCGAAGACTATGATGGAAGTCCTCTTTACCTCCTCCCCTGGCGCTGGCTGGACGGGAGCCTCCCCAACGGGCGCGAGCGCCTCAACCACCATTGCGAGGAAGTGCGGCCCCGGGAGGTCACCCTCCAGGTTGCAGCTGGAGGAGTCCGGGTCTGTGGTGACGCAGCTGAAGATGGACGTGGACGCCAGTGGCGTCAGGGTGATGTTCAGTTCGTCAGGGTTGGGCGGCAGGCCCTGGGGCGCCCTCTCGATGACGTCCTGAATGCCCGTGGCGTGGGTGAAGAAGCTGTCGTCCAGGGGCTTGGTTATGGGGCTCTCCTGATTGTAGTCGGCGCGGCGGATGATGGGGCTTCGCGGGTCGGTGGTCACTGAGCTGCCAACGTCCACAATGGTGCCCGCCGGCAGGTTCACGCCCCAGTTGTTGAGGATCTTGTTAAGCTGCGGGTTGACGGCGTCGTCCAGGAGGAACATGGCCCTGCCGCCGTCTCGCAGGTACGCCTCAATCTTGTCCCGCTCGTCCACCAGGAAGCTGCCGGTGGGCCCTGCGATAATCAGCACCGCGCTGTCCGACGGAACGGCCTCCACCTGCTTCAGGTTGAGCGTCCTCACGGCGTAGTTGTCGCCCAGCAGCCCGCTGCGCGCGAAGCCGTAGCCGCCGCTGTTCTCTTCCGAGTCGGCGGTGTTCCGCTCCCTGTGTCCGGTGGTGAAGTACACCACCTTCTGCTGCTCGCCCGTGGAGATGAGGATGGCGCTGACCAGGTCCTGCTCCGACAGCACGAACTCCTCCCCGAAGAAGAAGGGGGTCAGGAGATAGGGGTTGCGGTCCGACTCCTCCGCCTCAAAGACAATGGTTGGGTACTCGCTTATGCCGTCCTGCCTGGCCCGGGCCGGCGTCAGGTCGGGGTCGATGAACTCGTAGCTGAAGTCCCGGTTGCGTCGGTTGAACTCGTACAGGTAGTCCTCGGCCTGCCGCTTTATCCGCACCTGCCGCGCGTCGTCCGGGGTGGTGTACACCCGGGCGGTCACACCCTGGTCCATCTCGTCCAGGATCTTCTCGGTCTGTGGCGCAAGGGTGAACTGGCGGGTGGCCGTGACGTCAATGCGGGAGGAGTTGGAGAAGGAGATGAATCCCAGCAGCATCAGGATGAACATGAAGGCGGCCACCATCACTATGGTGTTGGCGGCGTAGCGTCCGCTGCGAGCCGTGAGGGCGTCCCGCACCGTGCGCAGGTGGGTCAAAACCGGTATCGCCAGCATCACAAGGGCGACGCCGATGAGCACCAGGCCCGGGGTGCGAAGCTCCGGCACCGTGAGCCATACCACCAGTCCGCCAATCAGCACCACCACTCCCGCGAGGGAGAGGGTGAGCGCGGCGTCGACCAGGGTGGTTGCTATGTTCCGGGGCGTGAGGCGCGCCTTCAGCCCTGTAACAAGGCTCTCGCGCGGCTCTTCGCTTTGTCGCTGCTGTCTTCTCCTGCGGTCCCCCTGCATACTATCTCCACCTCCGGGATTCCAGGGAGCGCACGGTGAGGAACAGCAGGAAGGCCGTGAAGATCAGATAGAAGACCACGTGGTGGGTGTCTATTACGCCTCTGGCGAAGTCCTGGAAGTGGTTTGTCAGGGAGATCTGGAGCGCCAGTTCCGAAAAGACGCCGCTGACGTACGTGGACGCCAGGTCTATCACTGAGAGTATGAGCAGGATGCCCATTGCAACAACCGCGGACAGTATCTGGTTGGCGGACAGGGACGACGCGAACAACCCGACCGACAGGGTGGCCATCCCGAAGAGCACAAGGCCAAGGTAGCCGCTCAGGATGGGGCCGGCGTCCGGCGTTCCGAACAGGAACAGCAGGAAGACCAGGTACACAGTGGGAATGAGAATGGACACCAGGCTTGCGAGGGCGGCCAGGAACTTGCCCAGGACAATTTCATAGTCGCGGATGGGAGCCGTCATGAGCAGCTCCAGGGTGCCCAGCTTCTGCTCCTCGGCCAGCAGCCGCATGGTGATGACCGGGGACAGCAGGGCGAATATCAGTGTGCTGGGAATCAGGTACCCCCTGACGGTGGCCTCCGGCAGCACGCCGCTGATGCTGGTTACGAAGTAGTATGCCGCCAGGCCGGCGTAGACGGCCATGATGATGTAGGCCATTGGCGACGCAAAGTAGGTCTTGGTCTCCTTCCAGGCTATTGTGAGGGTGTTCTTCATCTAGCTTGACTCCGGGTCCGTAAGGCGCAGGAAGATCTCCTCCAGGCTCATATGTATGGGCTGCAACCTTCGAAGCCCCCACCCATGTCCAATCACGAGGCCGGCGACCTCCTCCGCCACTTCAGCGCCGGTGTTGGACTCGATGTAGTAGCTCGCGACGTCACCCTCCCCGGTGCGTGTGACCTCCCGCACTCCGGAGACGTTGCGCAGGGCCGTCATGACCTGGGCGGCCGGCCCGCGCACGTCCAACTCAATGCGCTCGGTCCCCCTGAGGCGCTCGGACAGGTTCTCCGGCGTGTCAATTGCCACCACCTGCCCTTCGTGGATGATGATGACCCTGTCGCAGACCATGCTGACCTCCGGCAGGATGTGGGTGCTGAGAATCAGGGTGTGCTCGCCGCCCAAGCCCTTGATGAGGCTGCGGGTCTCCACCACCTGGATGGGGTCGATGCCGATGGTCGGCTCGTCCATGATGAGCACGTCCGGCTCGTGGAGGATGGCCTGGGCTATGCCGACCCGCTGCCGGAACCCCTTGGACAGCTTGCCGATGAGGGACGACCGGTAGTCGTGCAGCCGCGTGATGTCTATGACCTCTTCGATTCGCCTCTTCCGCCAGCCCTTTTCCATGCCCCGGATGTTGCCCAGGAAGTCCAGGTAGTCCTCCACGGTCATCTCTGTGTACAGGGGCACGGTCTCCGGCAGGTAGCCTATGTGCCTGCGGGCCTCCAGGGAGTTGTCCACCACGTCGAAACCGGCCACCTTTGCCGACCCGGAGGTGGGCGGCATGAAGCCGGTGAGGATGCGCATTGTGGTGGTCTTGCCGGCGGCGTTGGGCCCCAGGAAGCCCAGAATCTCGCCCTTGTTGACTGTGAAGCTGATGCCCTCGATGGCGGGGTAGTCGCCGTAGTACTTGGTGAGGTTGTTCACCTCAATCATTGTTGTTTCGGTTGTGCCTTGCATTGCTGCTTTCTTGGGGGCTGGCTGCCCCTGCTCAAACGTATTGCAGAATTATAAGCGTTATCCACGCTTATGAGCAATACGGAAAGTCGAATTTCGCCAGGGAGAAGAGCGTACAGCTGGGGTGTCAAGAAAATGTGAAGGGGCGATGTGCTTCAGAACAGCTCCACCAGCGCCTCTTGCGGGCTGATGGCGCGGATGGGAGAGCGCCTAAAGCGCTATTGGAGGTACTTCCTGGCTAACGCGTCATAGATAGGGTCATCTCGCTCTACGGGCTGGAAACGGCCGCGCCACCGCGAGGCGAATGAGGGAGCATCTTCTTCCGCTATCTCTCTGTAAGACCTCTCATTCATCTCGTCACGCGTGAACTTTCGTACTCTGTCGCCGTAGTTCTTGCGGAAGTATTCTATAGTCTCCATGAGAGAATCCGAACGGCGGCCGCGCCCGGCGTAGTCCGCAAGCCACAGCCTGAACTGTGCGTTAAGTGTAGTGCGCTCTTCCGCGGCCCGGCGGCGCGCGGCTTCAATCAGATGCTCGTCTGCGCTCATGGTAATCTTCTTCACGGCGATGTCTCTTTCAGTATGTCGGCCTGAATGCAGTGTATACCACAATAGTGCTGTTTGGAACTCCGAAGTGTCTCATATTCTCCAATTAGTACAATACTTCAGAAGATATGTACACTCACTTTAGCGACTGCGCTATAATTTGGCGGAGCATATGTCCAAGGAGCATAGAGATGATCACCACTAATCCAATGAGCCTGAATGACCTGCTAGATCGAATACAGAATGGTAAGATTCAACTGCCCGATTTTCAGAGGGGCTGGGTTTGGGATGACGACCGAATAAAGGGCCTTCTGGTAAGTGTGTCTCGGGCATTCCCAGTTGGCGCCATAATGACCCTATCAGCAGATGGAGGCATTCAGTTTCATAATAGGCCGATAGAGGGTGTAACTCTTGATAACGGCGCTCGCCACGACCATTATCTGCTCGATGGACAGCAACGGCTTACATCTCTGTTCCAGGCGCTACGTTATCAAGGGCCGGTTGAATCTAGGGATCGACCTGGTGGAAAAAAGGTGATCAAGCGCTGGTACTACATTGATATGCAGAAGGCATTGGATCCTGACACAGACCCTGAAGACGCTTTTGTTAGCGTTCCAGAAGACCGGATTGTGAGAACTAACTTTGGAAGGGATACCATTCTTGATTTATCTTCTGCAGACCTAGAATTTAAGAAGCACATGATGCCGACTGAGCATGTAATGGACAACACTGCCTGGGGATACAACTATGCCCAATATTGGAATCAGCGTAGCAGTGAGCATCCCTTTGGCAATGCGTTTGAATTCTTTATGAAGTTTCAGAACGCTGTTCTTAAGAACTTTACCAGCTATCAGATTCCCGTCATCAACTTGGAAAAGGACACCTCAAAAGAGGCGGTGTGCACAGTTTTTGAGAAAGTGAACACAGGTGGAGTTACCCTAAGGGTGTTCGAGTTGTTGACCGCAACATTCGCATCTGAAGGTTTTCGGCTGAGGGATGACTGGGATGAGCGGCGGAAGCGCATGCACTCAACATACGGAGTTCTACAGGGAATAGATGGAACCAATTTCTTACAGGCTGTAACCCTGCTGGCTACACAGCAACGACAAAGGGAGGCTGCATCACGCCAGTTGCCTTTGCCGGGTATTGGTTGCAAGAGAGCCGACATTCTTACACTGACTCTCAAAGAATACCAAGAATGGGCAAGCCATGTGGAAGATGGTTTCGTCTTAGCTGCCAAATTCTTGCACAGCCAGTTCGTCTTTACTCAGGCAAATATCCCATATAATACTCAGATTGTACCTTTGGCTGCTCTTTTCGTAGAGTTGGGTAGAGAATTGGATACTGCAGACGCTCGAACACGGCTGGAACACTGGTACTGGTCTGGGGTGTTTGGCGAAATGTACGGGAGCGGAGTTGAGACACAATACTCTCGTGATCTGCCGGAGGTGGCCGATTACGTGCGTAAAGGAAATGAGCCCACGTTGATTAGGGAAGCTAATTTCGCCCCCTCTCGCCTCATAAGCTTGCGTACTCGCCTAAGTGCTGCCTACAAAGGATTGTACGCACTCCAGATGAAGAAGGGCGCGTCTGATTGGCGGACAGGGCAATCTTTAACCCTGGCGACTCTAAACGACCAGAACATCGATATACACCATATATTCCCCAAGAGATGGTGTAGAGAGGACGCGAAGCCCTTAATCCCCGATAGTCTGTACAACTCGATCATCAACAAAACCCCAATCGACTCTCATACTAACAAAGTCATAGGGGGCAGGGCACCGTCTACATACTTGCCGAAGTTGCGTGGCGACAATAATCAATTGGACAGTGTGTTGCAGACTCATTGGCTGGATCCAGAGTCCCTGGAGACGGATAACTTTGCAGAATGCTTTGTCGAACGTGGTGAGGCAATGCTCAGGTTAATAGGTGATGCGATGGGCAAGCAGATAACAGGAGGAAGCGAAATTTTCGCGGCTTCTCTGCGTTCAGCAGGCATTGTCGCGCCAACAGAAGCCGGGAATATACCTGATTCTGAACCGCTCTTAGAGGAACCTGATGATGATGAAGAGGAGTTCGATGTGCTTGGAGAGGCTGCCTACGATGAGGAGCACGTCTCTGACGCGGCGTAAAGCCTCGGAGCTCTTTCCATATGGGATTTTGGCGGGTGTTGTACGGGTTGTTCTGTCTCTAGCAATGCGCCAGCATTTATTCCCTATTGGTCTGACCCCGGCAGGTACTCTTTGCCGATGATCTGGTCTGCTTCAAGCTGCGCTATCTCGTCCTCAGAGAGGCCCAGCAGGTTGCCCAGGACGTACTCGTTGTGCTCGCCCAGGCAGTTGGCGGGGATGCGGATGCTCACGGGCGTCTTGGAGAACTTCCAGTTCATTCCCGGATACAGATGGGTGCCGGCCTCCTTGTGCGTGACCTCCTGGAAGAAGCCGCGCTCTTTGATGTGGGGGTCTGTGTACACCTCGCCGTGGTCCAGGACCGGGCCCACGGGCACCCCGGCCGACTGCAGCAGGTGCATGATCTCGTAGTGGTCGTGCTGGATGGTCCACTGCCCCACCAGCTCGTCCAAGGCGTCCTGGTTGGCGTGGCGGTCCAGGGACGTGGCGAAGCGCGGGTCCTGCGTCCAGGGCGGGTTGCCAATGGCCTGGCAGAAGCCTGCCCACTGCTCGTCGCTGGTGACGGCGATGATCACCCAGGAGTCGTCCTCCTTGGCGCGGTAGCAGCCGTGGGGCGCGGCGGACTCGTGCCTGTTGCCGCGGCTGCTCTGCACGCGGCCGTTCATCGTGTAATCCAGGTAGACCTCGCCCAGGTGGCCCATGTACGCCTCGCACTGGCCGAAGTCGATGAACTGGCCCTTCCCCGTGCGGTTGCGGTAGAAGATGGCGGCCATGGCGGCGAAGGGCGCAGTGGAGGAGGCGACGGCGTCGGAGTGGACGGTTCCCTGAAGCCCGGAGGGGTCTTCTCCCAGGTAGCCCCGAAGCGTGGCGTGGCCGGAGATGGGGTCGGCGGTGCTGCCCAGCCCCTTGTAGTGGGAGTAGGCCCCATAGTTGCCGAAGAGGGGCATGGAGATGACGATGATGTCCTCCTTAACCTCCTTCAGGTCTTCGTAGCCCAGGCCAAGGCGGGCGAAGACGCCGGTGGCGTAGTTCTCGATCATCACGTCGCTGATGGCGGCCAGGCGCTTGAAGACGTCCTTGCCCTTGGGGTCGCGCAGGTTCAGAGTGATGCCCAGCTTGTTGCGATTGATGCCGTTGTAGAGGGCGGCGCGGTTCCAGGGCTGGGTGCCCGGCGTCCTTGGAACGCCGTCGGGGTAGGCCCAAAGCACCGGCGGCGTGCCTTCGGGCCGGACGTCGGGCGGGTTCAGCTGGCCGCGGCTGCCGAACCGCTGAATGCTGTCGACCTTGATGACCTCCGCGCCAAGGTCGCCCAGCAGGGTGCACGTGTACGGCCCGGCCCACACGTCCGTTGCGTCGAGAATTCGTATGCCCTCAAGAGGCAGCTTTGTCATGTCCTGTTCCTCCTTGCTGTTGAGGCTCTAGGAGATCTCAAGGATTGTCGTTCCTGCGGAAGCAGGAACCTCTGACCTTCACCCTTAGATTCCTGCTTTCGCAGGAATGACGGGATGGCGGAAGTGAGCTTTCTTATGCACTAGATAACCCCGGTCTGGCGATATTTGACCAGGTCATCTTTGGTACGGCCCAGGCGGTCGCAGTAAATCTCCACGTTGTGCTGGCCCAGCAGGGGAGGCGGACGGCGTATGTCCCAGGGCGTCTCCCTCATCTGGAAGGGCGCGCCGCCGAACTTGACCGTGCCCGTCTCCGGGTGCTCCACGTCCACAAAGTAGCCGCGACTGGCGAAGTGCTCGCTCTCCACTACGTCTCGTACGTCAAAGACTGGGGCGGCGAAGACCCCCTCGGCCTGGGCGGCGTCGGCGATCTGGTACTTGGTCCTGTCCAGCAGCCAGGGGAGGATGATGGCGTCCAGGTCGTCCCGGTGCACGCCGCGGTCGCCAGGCGTCAGGAAGCGCGGGTCTTCCATGAGCTCGGGCATATCCAGGAGCCTCACCATGCGATTCCACTGGCGAGGCTGCACGAAGTTGGCCGGAAACTGCACGAACCCGTCCTGGCAGAACTGGAAGCCGGCCGCCGGGTTGTCGCCGCGGGTGGCGACGTCCTTTGTGTACTCGGTGAAGAGCAGCCGGGCGTCCACGGCAGCCAGGAGCGTCTCCTGAATGGATACGTCCACGTGCTGCCCTACGCCCTGGAGAAATGCGCCCATGAAAGCGCCCATAGTAGCGGTGGCGGCCTGGGTGCCCGCCAGATACTGGGCGGCGTTGCCTCCCAGGGGGTGAGGTTCACGGCCCATCTCGCCGGTAATGCTCATCCGGCTGCCCATGGCCCAGGCGGTGAGTTCGGTGAAAACGAAGTCCTTGTACGGCCCCGTCTGGCCGAAGGGCGTGATGGACACCATGACGAGCTTGGGGTTTATGGCCTCCAGCGTCTCGTAGGAGAGGCCCATTTCAGCCATCTTCCCGGGCGGGAAGCTCTCCACCACCGCGTCGGCGTCCTTGACCAGTTCCTTGAACAGCTCCGCGCCGGTGGCCGTCTCCAAGTTGAGGGTGACGCCCAGCTTGTTGGTGTTCAGGTGCATGAAGAGGCCGCTTCGCTCAGGGTGAGGGTCGTCATTCAGGAAGGGGCCGGCGCGCCGGGACGGGTCGCCCTCCGGCGGCTCTATCTTGATGACCTCAGCCCCGTAGTCGGCGAAGAGCTTGGTGCAGTAGGGGCCGGAGATGTCCCGGCTCAGGTCCAGGACCTTTATTCCCGTCAGCGCTTGGTCCGCCATAGCGCACCTCCAGACAAACTCGGCTGATTTGTGAAGGGCATCCAACGCCCCCGGAGTGGTTGTTATGATAGGAGCGCGCTGCGGGTTTGACAAGGGGGACGCCCTGTGTCGCTTCAGGCGGTGAAGCGGTCTCGTGCAGTGCTGGTCTTGATAAAGAGGCGTTCCTCTTTCCGCTCATAGAGAGCCGGTCGAACCACATTAGTGGGAAGATTGCAGGTATAGCTTCCCCCGCCCATTTCCTTCAACAAGCTTAGAGTCTGCCCTGTACTTGATACTGGGATGAGCTGTGTCGCGCGCCTAGCCAGTGACCTTTCTTCTTGTACACTTCTATACGCCAGTATTGGTACTAGCCCGGATGTCCTCAATAGCAAGGTGGTAGCTGAATAAGAGTTGTTTATGAGATTCGGGGATGTTGGTATCCCACGGTAGGCCGGATCCGAAATTATTTTGCTTGAACGTCTCATAGAATTCTCCGTGGGCTTCGGCCTTCCTTTTCCAATGCCTGACTGCCTGCCTTGAGTAGTGAGGGACTTTGTAGACTTCTCGCTTCATCCCTTGGGCTTTGAGGAATGACTCGACTTTGTTGCCCACAGCGATGACGTGGGCTGTTGACTTGGCGAGTATCTCAATTTCTCTGAGCAAGAGCGGATACCATTCTTGGTACCTCTCATTTCGCTTTATGTGGGCGACGCTAGGCAGCATCGCTCCTTTGGCAAGGTCGGTGACAAGGAATGTCTGACCCTCACTGCAAAGGAATCGTTTTATTGCTTGCATGAACGTGGGAAGTGGTTCCGTTGATGTGTTGAATAGTCTTTCGCCCTCCGCTATACGTTCTTTTAATCCGGCGGGGTATGAAGGCTCCATGGCAACAAAAACGTAGTCCACTGGCTCTTTTGGAAGCGCGATAGGGAAGTAGACTACTTCAACTTCTGCCTGGATTGCCTTGATGGTTTTCAAGTCTTTCGCAACCTGTCTTTCGAAATCGCTTTCAAGTTCCCGATAGGCTTTCAAATCGATTGGATCTGTCAAGTTTGTCCTCCTTTGACTATTGCATGACTATTGCATCGAAAATTATATGTGCCTTGAGTGTGGGTATCAATTATCAGTATGCCAGGGGAGGTTTATGAATCAACTGCCCCAATATCGCGTCAAGGTCGGTGTTTGGTAAGCTGAGAAACGAGCTTGGAAGTGGAAACGCTCCTGCGGACATGTCAGTATGAGGCTTGTAGCCAAGACCACTGTAGCGGCGTATACTTACAGACCGCTTGCACGGAAATGGTGCCACATATCCACGTATGCGCCGTAATTCGTCATAAGTATGTGATATACGGAACAATGTTGACAAGAATAACCAGCACACTTATAGTACCCGCAAGGCCACGCGGCCGTGCTACGCGTCTGCGTGGGAGGGGCCTCGGTCGGGCACGGAGCGGAGGCCCCTGGCGGAGGAGCAATAGTAAGGGCCGTGCCGGAGAAAGGAGGGCGATATGGACTGGGCATTGCCGTATACACCTGAGCAGGAAGAGTTCCGGAAGGAAGTGCGCGCCTGGCTGGCGGACAACATCCCTGAGGAGATGAAGGACCCGGTAGACGCCCGGGACTTCTCCAAGGAGCACTACCTGTTCTGGAGAGCGAAGCATCGGGAGATGGCCGCCAAGGGCTGGCTGTATCCCACCTTCCCCAAGGAGTACGGGGGCGGTGGGCTCTCCGGCGACCATGAGACCATCCTGGACGAGGAGTTCGCCAACGCCAGGGTAGTGCGCGCCATGAACAACCAGACGGGCTTCCCGGCGCTGCTGGTGTGGACCACTGACGAGCAGAAGGAGAAGTTCCTCGCTCCCATTCTCAGGGGCGAGAAGATCATGTGGCAGAAGTACACGGAGCCGCGATCCGGCGCAGACCTGGCCAGCTACACCAGCCGGGCCGTACGCGACGGCGACGACTGGCTGCTCACCGGCCAGAACGTCTTCATCAGCGGAAAGCCCCGGCCGGAGTGGGGCGTGGAAGGCCCCGACTACCTCTTCGGGCCGATGGTCACTGACGACGACGCGCCCAGGCACAGGAACATGGGCTACTTCATGATCCCGATGCCTTCGGAGGGGCTGGAGGTAAGGGAGATGGAGTTGCTCGTGGGCCACGACCAGCACGCCATCTTCATGGACAACGTGCGCGTCCCCGGCGACCATCTCATCGGTGGCGACCACCAGGGTTGGCAGGTAGCCAACACCGGCCTGGAGCAGGAGCACGGCGGTCGAGGCCGCGCCTTCCCCAGGGACGAGGTGGTAGACAACCTGGTGAACTACGCCCGCGACACCGAGCGCGACGGGTGCGCCATTGGCAACGACCCTGTGACGCAGCAGACTACCATGGACAACGTCATCGACGCCCACGTCCAGAGCCTGCTGCTGAAGCGCACCTACTGGATGTACACCAACCGCATGGAGGTGCAGTACCAGGGCAACCTGTCCAACGTACACGGCAGGGACTCCAGCCTGCGCATCACCAAGCGGGTCAGGGACGTGATGGGGCCATACGCGATGGTGGACAGGAACGAGCCGGGCGTGCCCTTTGGCGGGACCCAGGAGGTGAACCAGCGCTCCAAGGCGGGGCAGAACCACGGGGCCGGCAGCACCAACATCGCCAGGGTGATTCTGGCCAGGCGCATCGGCATCAGCCGGACGCCGGAGAGGCCGTACCCGACCGCTGCGACGGCCACGCAGCATCTCGGCTAGAGTGTTTGAAGTTGGGGCAAGGTCTGAGTCGCCTGGCTTCACAGGCCTTGCCCCGGCGCTTGACATAGGTTAAGATGACGCGAGTTGAATGCGCCACGAGGCGCATCGGCGCGCGTCGGAATTTTGAGACAGAAGGAGGGTATCTGTGGACTTTGCATACGCATACACGGAAGAACAGCAGAGGTTCCGGCAGGAGGTCAGGGACTGGATAGCCAAGAACGTCCCGGACGAGATGAGAGATCCTGAGGACGGCCGGAACTTCACCGAGGAGCAGTGGGCCTTCTGGCGTGAGAAGCACAAGGAAATGGCCGCAATGGGCTGGCTGTTCCCGACCTACCCGTCGGAGTACGGCGGCGGTGGGCTGTCAGGCGACCACGAGGCCATTCTGGGTGAGGAGTTCCGCGACGCTCGGGTGCCGTGGAGCGGCTCGTCCCTGCTCTTTGCCACGCTGCTTGTGTGGGGCACTGAGGAGCAGAGGCAGAAGTTCCTTGTGCCCCTGCTGAAGGGCGAGAAGACGTCCTGGCAGAAGCTGACGGAGCCGAAGGGCGGCGCAGACCTGGCCAACTACCAGAGCCGTGCGGTACGCGACGGCGACGACTGGCTGCTGACTGGCTCCAACGTCTTCATCAGCGGCCGGCCGCGGCCGGGCTGGCAGCCGGCGGGCCCGGACTATCTGTACGGGCCAATGCTGACGGATCCGGACGCCCCCAGGCACAGGAACCTGGGCTACTTCATCATCCCCGTGCCGTCTGAGGGCCTGGACGTCAAGGAGATGGAGCTTCTCCCCGGCCATGACCAGCACGCCATCTTCATGGACAACGTGCGGGTGCCTGGCGACCACCTGATCGGCGGCGAGACCCAGGGCTGGCAGGTCATGGGCGCTCACCTTGAGCAGGAGCACGGCGGCCGAGGCCGCGCCGTCCCCAGGGACGAGCTTGTGGACGACCTGGTCAACTACACCAAGGTGGCCAAGAACGACACCGGCACGCTCGGAAGCGACCCCTGGATTCAGCAGACGGCCATGGAAGCCGTCATCGACGCCCATCGCGACGACCTGCTGGCGCGGCGCACCTACTGGATGTACCAGAGCCGCATGGAGATCAACTTCCAGGGCAACATGTCCAACGTCCACGGCAGGGAGTCCAGCCTCCGCAACGCCCGCAGGATCCGGGAGATCATGGGCATGAACGCCTTCATCGACAGCAAGGAGCCCGGCGTACGAAACGGCGGCGCGCAGGAGGTCAACCAGCGCAGCAGGGCCGGACAGAACCACGCCGGCGGCAGCACCAACATCGCGAAGGTTATCCTCTCACGGCGCATCGGCATCAGCCGGACGCAGGAGCGGGCTGCCCCCACGCCTTCCACTGCCACCGCCCACGGCAGCTAGGCGCACGGCTAGACATAGCTGAAACGAGCGGGGCCTCCTAAACGGAGGCCCCGCTTTTGTTTGCCTCTTGTGAGGGTTGGAATCAGCTAGGAGGCCTCCGAAATGCGAATCATTAGCAGGTCGCCGTCCTGCCACGGCTGCTGCGGGACGCTCCACGTAAGTGTTCTGTCACCACCTCGCGTCTGAGCGTCGTCAAAGGAGAGGCTGAGAGAAACCGAGCCGTCAAGGGCAATGAAGTCAATGCGGTTGCCTGTCAGGGGTACGGCGCGACTCAGATCCAAGGTCACCATGCCGTTTTCCCACGTCAGGGATTGTACAGTTGTCTGTACACCGTTGACGGAGAACGCCGCAGGCTCCAGGGTTCCGGTGTTCCCAGTGTAGCCCACGGCAGTGACAGATGCGCCCGGGTCAAACAGCGCCTCGTGCACCGTGCCGTCAGGAGCCGCCACGCCGACTGTTCCATCCGAGTACGGCTCAGGTACAAAACCGCATGATGCGTCGAGATAGTGTTGGACGCGATACTGGAACTCATACCTGCCCTCTGGTAGGGGTCTCAGGATCGCGATGACTCGGTCGTAACCGTTTCTGGGGTTGGAGTCGGTATACTCCAGAAATGATTGGAATGACCGGGAGTGCGTACCTGTGAACCAGGACCTGAAGAGGGTTGGATCTTCAAAGAATGGGCCATGCCTGTAAACCTCGGTCCCCGCCGGAAGCCCTGACTGTATGGCTCTCAAGTGTTGAAACGGGGTGTAGGGCACAGCGCGCCGGTACCGCTCGTGGAGCAGCTTGTCGCGGATACATTGGGTGAATCCTTTTACGCCTGCGCCGGCTGCCAGAGTGTCTTCCATCTCGGCAATGCCGGAACGCAGCTCCGCCAGTGAAACGACAGCGGGAGGCGACTCAGAGCCGTTTGTGATGAACTCTTGGATGGCAGCAGCAGATGGCTCAGTGGCCGGCAGCCACGCCCGGCTCAACGTGTCGATGGCGTAGTCCCACTCGGTCTCTACGCCGAAATTGGACAGATTGAACTCGAAGGCCGACTCATTTTGGCTCTGAGTGTCGACCGGCATGGAAGAACTGTTCAGGAAGAGGACACCCTGCCGGTCGTCCCAGGCCATTTCCCTCTGCATCATCCGCAGGTCGGCGAACACCCGGGCTTCGGACTGCGTTGTATAGGTGTGCCTGCCGCGCACAATGACGGCAATCTCGGCCGGGCCGCTCCCCTTCAGGTACTCGTGGGCCGTGAACCGCAACAGCTGCAATGCCCGGTAGGTAGGGGCAACCCCCGGACCGCTTTGCGCCGTCTCTGTGCTCGCCGTGGCGGATATCAGGGAAGCGCGTACGATGAAGTCTGAGGCAAATATCTGCTCCTCAAGTGAAGGGGAGACGCGCGATACGGGATTGACGAGTTCAGAGAGGACTTCCGGCGTTGGGCTGGGGGCCGGAAGCGCCGTTGCCTCCGGCGTAGCTTGCACAGCAGAGGCGTCAGGTGAAGCGCCGGCCATCGGCTCTCCGCCCGACGTGCATGACGCGAGAATGGCCGCGTTGGCCAGGAACGCCAGCGCCAGAAGGGTCCAGCAGAGCCGTCTTCTTCCAAACATTCATCTCCTGGGTTTAGAGTTATCGTAGTCTGCACCAGCACCCGCCTCAACTTCGCGTCGAGCTCCTCGCAGAGGACTCCAGCAGGTAGTTGATGCCCTCTATGGACGCCGGATGTATGAGCTGATTCGCCTTCAAGAGCGACGCAATCTCCTCCTGGATGAAGGAGATTACCGCGGCGTCAAGGTTCTCTTTGGACAGGTCATGCACTTTCTCCTGGAAGGGGTATCTGCCGGCCTTGTGCTCGTCCAGCTTGTCCGCGAGGAAGGCTATCTTGGCTACCGGCCCCAGGCCCCGGTTGAAGGTGGAGTGCCAGTGGACGGCCTCCAGTATCTCCACGTCCTCAATACCGCACTCCCGGCGCAGTATCTCGGCTCCAACCGGCCCGTGTAGAAGCACCGGCACTTTGTCGTCCACCGGGTGGACGTCCAGGCCATAGGCTCGCGCCCGGTCTCTAAGCTCGCCTTCCTTCATGGCGCGGGCTATGTCGTGGGCGGCGGACGCCAACTCCGCCTTGGCGGGGTCTACGCCGTGGATTCCTGCCAGCTCAAGGGCTATCTCGCGCACCGTGGCCGCGTGACGCCTCAGGCCGTCGGGCAGGTCGTCTAGGAGGGCCTCCAGTCTTGGGTTGTGTGGCGACAGCGTAAGCATTCGGCTTGCTCCAACTCAGAGAGAGTGTCTATCGAGATGATAGCAAGTCGCCGTCCGCGTTGACACCCCTGATACCCTCTGCTACGCTTAAATCAGGTCGTCTTCACGGGGGGTGCAATGATCCTGGTCACCGGGGCGTCCGGCTTTCTTGGGAGGAACGTAGTCAAGGCCCTGCGAACCCGTGGAGAGGCGGTCCGCTGTCTTGTCCGCAGTCCGGCCAGGGCCGGTATCGTGACCGACTACGGCGTGGAGCTGGCCTTCGGCGACATTCTCGACCCACCGAGCCTGCAAATGGCCATGCGCGGCGTCGACTCGGTGGTGCATCTGGTCGCCATAATCCGCGAGAAGGGGCGGGCCACCTTCGACCGCATAAACCGACAGGGTACGGAGTCGGTGGTGCAGGCGGCCCGCGAGGCGGGAGTTGGGCACTTCGTCCACGTGAGCGCCATTGGCGTCCAGGAGAACCCGGCCTACCAGTACCTCAACTCCAAGTGGCAGGGCGAGCAGGAGGTTATCAGGGGCGGCGTGGCCTACACTATAATCCGACCCTCCATCCTGTTCGGGCCCGGAGACGAGTTCATAAACACCCTTGCGGGAGTGGTGAGGTCATTTCCCATAGTGCCGGTGGCCGGGAACGGACAGGTTCGATTCCAGCCCATATCGGTGGAGGAGGTGGGGGGAATGGTATCTGCGGTTGCGGGCAATCCCCGTTTCGGGGGCAGGATTATTGAGGTTGGTGGGCCTGACCACCTCACATATAACGAAATTTTGGATATAATAGCCAGAACCCATAAAGTGAGGCGGCTGAAGGCGCACCTGCCCGTGCCGCTTATGAAGCTTATGACGCGAGTAATGGAGAGAGTCCTGCCCAACCCTCCAGCGACCTCAAGCCAGCTGGAGTTGCTTTCGCTGGATAACGTCACGGACCTGGACTCGGTGGAGCGCGCCTTCAGGATGAAGCCCAGGCCTATGGAGGGCAACATCGGTTACATTAGAGACGCGTCCCGTCTGGACTCGCTGAGAATAGCCATGGGCTTCACGCCCAAGCGCATAAGGGACCACTAGGGGGCAGGATGGACTACAGAGAAGCCGTAGACAGGATCATGGGGCTGGTGGACTACGAGCGGCCCGCCACCATTCCGGGGCAGCAGCCCCGCTACGACCTGAGCAGGATTGGCGCGTTTCTGGAGATTCTCGGCAATCCACATCTGGATATACCCACGGTCCACGTCGCGGGAACCAAGGGCAAGGGCAGCACCTCCGCTATGGTGTCCTCCATCCTGACCGCCGCGGGCTACAATCCGGGCATGTTCTCGTCGCCCCACATGCACACCTTCCGAGAGAGGATAAGGGTCGGTGGAGAGCCGGTGACTGAGGTCGACTTCGCGCGTCTGGTGGAGGAGCTTTGGCCCACCCTGGAGCGCGTGGTAGCCGACGGCCACGGGCGCGTGACCCTCTTCGAGCTGATTACGGCTATGGCGTTCCACCACTTCCGAACCCGGGGTCTGGGGGCGCAGGTGATAGAGGTTGGCCTGGGCGGGAGGCTGGACACGACGAACGTGCTGCAGCCCCTGGTCTGTGGCATCACCTCCATCGGCCTGGACCATACAGAAGTCCTGGGCGACACCATTGAGCTGATTGCGGGGGAGAAGGCTGGTATCATCAAGCCGGGCGTGCCCGTGGTCACGTCACCCCAGAAGCCGGAGGCGCTGGCCGTCATACGCGAGGTCGCCGGGAGGAACGGGAGCAAGCTCACGGAGGTGGGAAGGGACATCAGGTGGGAGGAGGGTGAGACCTCCCTGGACGGCCAGGCCTTCAGCCTGGAGACCCCCAGGGGCGTATACCGGCTGGAGACACCCCTCCTGGGCAGGTACCAGGTGGAGAATGCAGGCGTGGCCGTGGGGCTGGTGGAGTCACTCATCGAGAGCGGGTTGAACGTGAGCGAGGAGCACATCCGGGAGGGCCTCAGGCGCGTCGAGTGGCCGTGCCGGATGGAGGTCTTGCAGAAAGACCCCCTGCTGATAGTGGACGGCGCCCACAACCCCCACTCCGCCGGTCGCATAGTGGAGGCGATCAAGGATATGTTCCCGGAGCGCGGCGTGACGCTGATTGTCGGGGTGTCCGGCAACAAGGACCTGCCCGGGCTCGTGGAGGAGCTGGCGAAGCTGGAGTCCAGGGCGGTAATAGCGACGAGATCGCGTCATCCACGCGCGGCCAGCCCGGAGCGAATCGCTCAGACCTTCGCAGCCTACACCGACCGGATGCGCCAGGCGGAGACCGTGTCGCAGGCGCTGGACATGGCCTTTGACACGGCCGGAGACGGAGACCTGATTCTGACCACAGGGTCGCTTTTCGTGGCGGCGGAGGCCAGGGAGGTAATCAAGGGAATCGAGCCGGAGCTTTACCCGGTTATCGAGCCTCAGACCACTTCGACTGCTCCGGGTGGCTAGGCGTACGTCAGTCGTGAGTAGTAATCATATTTGGAGAGAGATTTGATGAAGGACAGAAAAAGAGTTGTAGTCACGGGCATGGGCGCGGTCACCCCGCTGGGCAACACGGTGCAGGAGTTCTGGGACGGCCTGGTGGCCGGCCGGTCGGGCATAGCACCCATGACCCTGTGCGACCCGTCGGCGTTCCCGTGCCAGATCGCAGGAGAGGTCAAGGGCTTCGACCCCGGCGCGTATATCAACCCCCGTGAGGCCCGTCGGATGGCGCGCTTCAGCCAGCTGGCCCTGGCGTCGGCGCAGATGGCCGTAGAGGACGCGGGGCTTGACCTGGACAAAGAGGACCAGGAGAGGGTGGGCGTGCTGCTGGGCACCGGCATCGGTAGCCTGCCCACGACCCAGGAGACGTGCCAGGACATGCTCTCCAAGGGCGGCATGAAGATTAACCCGTTCTTCATCCCGATGATCCTGCCCAACATGGCCGCCGCTAACATCGCCAGGATTTTCGGGGCCAAGGGCTACAACTCCACGGTGATAACCGCATGCGCAGCCTCCAACCAGTCCATCGGAGAGGCGACCGAGGCCATCCGGCGCGGAGTCGTGGACATCGTTCTGACGGGCGGGACGGAGGCCGGAATCAGCGAGCTAGGGCTGTCGGGCTTCTGCATTCTCAAGGCCCTGAGCACCCGCAACGAGGAGCCGGACAAGGCCAGCCGCCCATTTGACGCCGAGCGGGACGGCTTTGTGCCCGCGGAGGGCGCGGCCATCCTGATTATTGAGAGCCTTGAGCACGCCCTGGACAGGGGCGCGCCCATCCTGGCGGAGGTGGCGGGCTACGGCACGTCCTGCGACGCCTTCCACGCCGTCCAGCCCGACGAGACTGGCGAGGGAGCCGCAAGGGCCATCCGCTGGGCCCTCGCCGACGCAGATATGCCGCCGGAGGCTATCGACTACATCAACGCCCACGGCACGTCTACGCCCCTCAATGACGCCATAGAGACGATGGCCATCAAGACCATTTTCGGGGAGCGCGCATACAAGGTGCCCATAAGCTCCACCAAGTCGATGGTGGGGCACGCCCTGGGCGGCGCGGGCGCGCTGGAGGCCGTGGCCTGCATCAAGAGCATCACGGACGGCGTAATCCATCCCACGGTGAACCAGGAGAACCCGGACCCGTCCTGCGACCTGGACTACGTGCCCAACGCGGCGCGCCAGCAGCGCGTGGACGTTGCCCTGTCCAACTCATTCGGCTTTGGCGGACAGAACACCTGCACAGTGTTCAGGCGTTACACGGAGTAGGGTGCCCACCCCTCCCTTCCTGGATTCCTGCCTCAGCAGGAATGACGAGATGGTGAAGAGGCGATACGCGGAGTAAGGGTCTAGCCGCCGAGGGCCGACTTCAGCGACCGCATAAGGGCGTCCTCCTCGGACGGGAGCACAGTGCGGGGGTCAAGGAGTACGCGGTCGTCCTCTATGCGGGCGATGACAGGTGTGTCGGCGTCTCTGAGCCGTTTGGCAAGGCCCTGCGCGCCGTCCGTTTCGATGGACAGCAGCCACGTTGGTAGGCTCTCGCCGGGCAGGCTGCCGCCGCCGATGGCGGACAGCCCCTGTACCACCTGCGCCGCGTCGCCGACGGCGCTCTGCCAGCCGCGGGCCCGCGACTCCAGCGTCTCCGGGGGAGTGGAGATCATCCTCCAGATGGGTATCTTTTGAAGCGCTTCACCCTTGAGGTAGTGGAGGAGCGTCGCGGTGAGTGCCGCCAGGCTCAGCTTGTCGATGCGCACGGCCCTGGCCAGGGGATGCCTTGCCAGCCGCGTCACCCACTCCCTCTTGCCCGCCACGATGCCGGCCTGGGGGCCTCCCAGGAGCTTGTCGCCGGAGAAGAAGACCAGGTCTGCGCCCGCCGCAATGCTGTCCTGCACCATAGGCTCCACGGCCAACCCGAACTGTGTTGTGTCAAGAAGACAGCCGCTGCCCTGGTCGTGGAGGACGGGAACGGCGCGGCCGGCGCCCAGGGCCGCAAGCTCCTCCACGCTCGCCTCGTGGGTAAAGCCGATGACCCGGAAGTTGCTGGTGTGCACCTTGAGCATGGCGGCGGTATCGGGGGTTAAGGCGCTTTCATAGTCGGACACGTAGGTGCGGTTGGTTGTGCCCACCTCCACCAGCGCCGCGCCGCTCTGCCTCAGCACGTCCGGGATGCGGAAGCCGCCGCCAATCTCCACGGCCTCACCCCTGGAAACGATGACCTCCCTGCCGGTTGCGATGGCCGAGAGGCCCAGCAGCACGGCGGAGGCGTTGTTGTTCACGACCAGGGCCGCCTCCGCGCCGGTTATCTGGCACAGCAGGGACTCTACGTGGGCCTGCCGGGAGCCCCTGGCCCCGTCTTCAAGGTTAAGCTCCAGGTTGGTGTAGCCTCTCGCTGCCCGGAGCACGGCCTCCGCGGCTTCCTCGCTGAGGGGCGAGCGCCCCAGGTTGGTGTGAAGCACCACGCCGGTGGCGTTGATAAGGGGCCTTGGTTTGGGACTCCATAGGAAGGCGGCTTCTGAGGCTATGCCGTCTACCAGGTCATCGAAAGACGGGGCGGTCTTGCCGTTGGCTACGTCCTGTCGCACCCGCTCCAGTGACTTGCGCACCAGGTAGACCAGTGGCTCTCTGGAGTAGACGTCGATGAGCTCCTGGACGCGGCCGTCCGAGAGGAGCTTCTCAACGCTGGGTATGCTGCGGTAGCCGGTGGCCATGGGCATTCTGCTCCCGGGATTTGGCCCATTCTAGCACACGCGGGGAGGAGGCGTGCGTACACCCGTCCCTGGATGCCCGTCTGCACGGGCATGACGTTCCTTGCCCTCCTCATAGCCTTGGCCCTACGCGCCCTGTATAATACCCGCATCTCCAAACCGACCATTCTGCAACGTGATACTCAGAAACATCGACCTTCTATTTGACGACCCTCTGCGCTTTGTAGTTGTTTTCATTACATCTCTAGCCACTGCGGGTGTTGCCCTGCTCATAGGAATCACCGTCCACGAGTTCAGCCACGCGGCCCTGGCCCACCGCCTGGGGGACGACACCGCCAGGCGGCTGGGCAGGCTCTCCCTCAACCCCGTAAGACACCTGGACCCGGCAGGCACCATCCTGCTACTGCTGGTGGGCTTCGGCTGGGGCAAGCCCGTGCCGGTGAGCCCAAACCGCCTTCGGGGCAATCCCTGGACCGGCATGTCGGTAGTGGCGGGCGCAGGGCCGGTATCCAATGTTCTGACGGCGGCGGTATGCGCCGTGCCCATACGCCTGGGGCTGGCGCCCTGGCACTCGCCCTTCTACTTCAGGGGCTTGCAGGGGCAGGGGTTGGAGGGACTCGCGGCTGACCTCCTGGGATTCGTCATCTTCTACAACATCATTCTTGCCGTGTTCAACCTCATACCCCTGTTCCCCCTGGACGGCTCCAAGGTGGCCCTGGGCATACTGCCGCGCTCCATCGCCGCAAAGATGCTCCGTTTTGAGGCCTCCGGCCCCGCCATTCTGATAGCGATTATCGCTATCGACATGATTACCAACCTGAATTTGCTCTGGAGGGTTCTAAATCCCCTCGTCGATGTGGTAGGCTGGTTGGTAATGGGGCGCGCTCTATAGCGTGAGCGCATATCGGGGCGCAAGAGCAAGGAGGCACGCAGTGGACAAGATAACGATTATCGGCACCGGTCTCATCGGGACCTCCCTGGGCATGGCCCTGAAGAGGGCGCAGATAAAGGCGGAGATTGTGGGCAGCGACAGGGACAGGGGAGTAGCCAACCGCGCGCAGAAGATGGGCGGCGCCGATTCGACCGAAACGAATCCCCTCAGGGCGGTGAAGGGCGCCAAGGTGGTGGTCATCGCCACGCCCATAAGCACCATAGAGGAGATCATGAAGCTCATTGGGCCGGAGCTGGAGGAGGGGTGCGTGGTGACCGACACCGGCAGCACCAAGGTCTCCGTGCTCAAGTGGGCCGAGGAGCATCTGCCGTCCAGGGTGAGCTTTGTGGGCGGGCATCCAATGGCCGGCAAGGAGATTTCCGGCCCGGACGCCGCGCAAGCCGACCTCTTTCAGGGCGCCACCTACTGCCTCATGCCGGCCAGAGGCACCGGGCAGGACGCCCTTGGCTCAGTTATAAACATGGTGGAGGCCATGGGCGCAAAGCCCTACTTCATTGACCCTGTGGAGCATGACAGCTTCGTCGGGGCGGTGAGCCACCTGCCCATGATTCTCTCCACCGTGCTCACCAGAGTCGCCTCCAGCAGCCCGTCGTGGCCGGAGATAGCCAAGCTGGCCTCCTCCGGCTTCAGGGACGTCAGCCGCCTTGCATCCCAGGAACCCACTATGAACCGTGACATCTGCATGACCAACCAGGACGGGCTGGTGCACTGGATAGACGAGTTCATCAAGGAGTTGTACAGCTTCAGGAACCTGGTAAAGGAGGGCACTGACAAGGATATGGAGGCCGCCTTTGACGCCGCCTGGGAAGCCCGTGACAGGTGGGTCCAGAACAAGGTGACGACCCCCGCGTCGCACCCGCAGGTGGAGATTCCCACCACAGCGGAGACTATGGGCGGGATGCTCCTTGGGGACAGGGCCGCCAGCCGCGTCCGCGAGATGATGGACTGGTACCGGGACGATGACAGGAGGAAGCGCAGGTAAGGGCGATGAAACGATCAGTCTCTCAGGCCAGGGCACTTTCGGGCGACATATCGCCGCCCGCCGACAAGTCCGTCTCCCACAGGGCGGCCATTCTCAACAGCCTCGCCGCGGGCGAGGCCGTCATCGACAACTACTCCGAAGGGCAGGACTGCCGCTCCACCCTCCGATGCCTGCAGGCCCTGGGCGTATCCGCAGAGCGAATTGCGCCTGAGAACAGCCCTACCGGGACGCCTCAGCTGAGGCTCACGTCTCCCGGACTGGAGGGCCTCACCGAGCCCGGCGACGTGCTGAACGCCGAGAACAGCGGCACCACCATGCGGTTCATCATGGGGCTGCTGGCTTCCACGCCCTTTGTGTCCGTGGTGAACGGCGACCGCTCCCTGCGCACCAGGCCAATGGCGCGGATAGTCCAGCCCCTCCGCCAGATGGGGGCAGAGGTCATGGGCCGCGGCGGCGATTCCCTGGCGCCCCTGACAGTCAGGGGAGGGGCGCTCAACGGCATCGAGTACGATATGCCCGTTGCCAGCGCCCAGGTGAAGTCTTCGCTGATAATTGCATCCCTCTTCGCTCAGGGCGAGACCATGCTGCGCCAGCCGGCCCTGTCCAGAGACCACACGGAGCGGATGCTGGGGGCTATGGGCGCTACCCTTGTCGAGGACGGGCGGACTCTGGTGGTGAAGCCCGGCTCCGACCTGAAACCCCTGGACGTTAAGGTGTCCGGCGACATAAGCTCCGCGGCCTTCTGGCTGGTGGCGGCGGCCGCCCACCCCAACGCCCGGGTCAGGCTGACCAACGTGGGCGTAAATCCCAGCCGCGCCGAGGTGCTGGAGATACTGAGGCAGATGGGCGCGAACATAACGCTGGAGAACCCCCGCGTGGAAGGCGGTGAGCCGGTCGCGGACATATACGTGGAGTCCGGCCAGCTTCACGGCGTGGAGATTGCCGGAGACCAGATACCCATAGCCCAGGACGAGATTCCAGTGCTGGCCCTTGCCGCCTGCTTCGCAGAGGGCAGGACCGTCATCAGGGACGCCCAGGAGCTGCGGGTCAAGGAGTCGGACAGGATAAGCGCCACGGCCAGGGAGTTGAACAAGCTGGGAGCGAAGATCCAGGAGCTTCCGGACGGCATGATTATCGAGGGCACGGGCTCGCTGAAGGGCGGCGCCGCCCGGAGCCACGGCGACCATCGACTTGCAATGACCCTTGGCATAGCCGGACTGCTCGCGGAGAATGACGTGGCGATCTCGGGGGCGGAAGTCGTGGACGTGTCCTACCCCGGATTCTGGCAGGACCTGGAAGTCCTGACCAACGAGTGAGAAAGGAGCAGCCTTGAGACCCACAGAAGAGCACCTTTACGACATGCCAACCCCCGGGCCGATGCTGGTGGTGCTGTCCGGCCCGTCAGGCGTGGGCAAGGACTCGGTGCTGAGGGAGCTCAGGGAGCTTGACCAGAACTGGCACTTCACCGTCACGGCCACCACTCGGATGCAGAGGCCGGGAGAAGAGGACGGCATAGACTACCTGTTCATGGACAGGGACACCTTTCACCAGATGGTTCGGGAGGACGATTTCCTGGAGTGCGCCCAGGTGTACGGCAACTGGTACGGCGTCCCCAAGTCCCAGGTGAAGGATGCCATGGACAACGGCATGGACGTTATCATGAAGACTGACGTGCAGGGGGCCGCGACCATCAAGGACCTTGCGCCCGGCGGGATATTCATCTTCCTGATGCCTCCATCGCCCCAGGAGCTTGAGCGCCGGCTGCGTGAGCGAAAGACGGAGACCACTCCCGACCTGGAGCTCCGTATCCGCACTGCCATGGACGAGATGCGGCAGCTGTCCCTCTTTGAGTACGTGGTGGTCAACGACGACCTGAACGAGGCGGTGCAGCAGATAAGGGCCATCATCACCGCGGAGAAGTGCCACATACCGCCTCGCTGGGTGTACCTGTAACGGCGGTAGAACACCTGACAAACTAGAAACGCTGGAGGTTGACCTTGGCGGATTACGTTAAAGTAGCCAGTACCGACGACCTTTCTCCGGGAGACCTGCTGCTGGTTGAGCTGGACGGCGACCGCGTCGTCCTGGCCAATGCGGAGGGCACGATATACGCCCTGGCCGAGCTTTGCACCCACGCGGAGTGCCCACTCTCGGAGGGGGACCTGGACGGCGAGGAGCTGGTGTGCCCGTGCCACGGCAGCCGTTTTGACGTCAAGACGGGGGAGCCACTCAGCCTGCCCGCCAACGAGCCTCTGGCCACCTACAGCGTCCAGATAGAAGGCTCCGACGTTCTGATTGCCCCGACCGGCTAGTATCCTTCATCCCGTCGTTGCAGATGGGTGTACCTGTAGAAGACGGCGGAGGTTGACCTTGGCGGATTACGTTAAAGTAGCCAGTACCGACGACCTGCCAGCCGGGGGCCTTATGCTGGTTGACCTGGACGGCGAGCGGGTCGTCCTGGCCAACGCCGGGGGCCGGATTTACGCCCTGGCGGAGCTTTGCACCCACGTAGCGCGCCCCCTGTCGGAGGGCGACCTGGACGGCGAGGAGTTGATTTGCCCCTTCCACGGGAGCAGATTCGACGTAAGGAGCGGAGAGGCCCTCACCCTGCCCGCCAATGAGCCTCTGGCAGTCTACAAGGTCAAGATTGAAGGCTCCGACGTTCTGATTGCCCCTGCGGGCTAGTCTCCTTCATCCCGTCATTCCTGCGGAAGGAGACCCTTGCGTAACTGTAGCCAGGCCTTGTATCAGTGTCATTCCGAGCGTAGCGAGGAATCTAAAGACGTTCACCAAATACATTGTAGCTTTGCAGAGGGAGACCTTGGATTCTTCACTCCGCTGCGCTCCGTTCAGAATGACGGTTAGCGCGCTTCTTTTAGGACAACGCTGGAGTTATTCAGATACCGCCTAAGAAGAGAGGCGGGTCACTGCGATGGGGTTGAAGCTCGTGCCGTGGTCATAGTGGTCCAGACCCTCCCGCTTCTTTATCCACGCGACTACCGCGTAGGTCAGCGGAGTGGCGGCGGCCTCGTAGATGACCTTGGCCGTCCACTGTGTCAGCACCAGGCGCACCAGCGCCACGTCCGAGCCGGCAAAGGCCAGGGTGATGAACACGGCGGAGTCCAGCCCCTGCCCGATTATCGTTGAGCTTATGGTCCGGCTCCACAGCCATCGGCCCTGGGTCCATATCTTCATCTTGGCCAGGATAGTCGAGTTGGCAAGCTCCCCTATCAGGTAGGCCACGAAGGATGCCATAAGCAGCCGGGGCGTGTAGCCAAGAATCGAGTCGTAGGCCTCCTGTCCTCCCCAGAATGAGGCGGGAGTCAGGAGGCCGCCCACCCAGATGGCCGCCACAGCCACCAGGTTGCACAGGAACCCCAGCCAGATGACGGCGCGGGCCTGCCGGTAGCCGTAAACCTCCGTGAGGATGTCCCCGATGATGTAGCTGAGGGGGAAGATGACAATGGCCGCTGGCAGCACGTGCCCAAAGATGACCACCAGCTTCACGGCTATGATGTTGGCCGTGATGAGGCATGTGATGAACAGGCCCGTCACCACCATGAAGGTGGGCGTAAGCCTCAGCTGGCCTGAGGAGTTTCCGACCAAGTCAGGACTCCTGGGAGCGGTACGCCACGTCCACGGAGGTGTGGAGACCGCCCCGGGTCTTGTAGTCCAGGGTGATGGCCATGCGCCGAGGGCGGCACGCAGAGACCAGGTCCTGGAGGATGCGGCTGGCGGCGTGCTCCTGCACAATGCCCACCTGCCTGTAGGAGAGCAGGTAGTACTTCAGGGACTTCAATTCCAGCAGCTTTGTGTCCGGGACGTACCTGATAATAAGCGTTCCAAAGTCAGGGAGGCCGGTCCAAGGGCACACGGCGGTGAACTCGTCGCTGTCAATGGCTATCTCGCTCTCCTGCTCCGGGTACTCGTAGTCAAAGGCCAGCAGGCATGAGGCGTCTATGGCCTCCTCACCCTGCATCTCATAGGTGTGCTCCAGCTTGGCGTACGCCTCGCTCAGGCTGTCCAGGCTAGTCATTCGCGGCCCCCTTTACGGATTTCATGGCGTGTATGGTATACGCTCTTGCTTCAGGCGGGAAGCCCTGCTAGGCGAATCAACCTACTTCTCAGGCGACTCCAGCAGCTCCTTGACCCTGGCAGTCACGCTCTCCAGGGCCACCAACTCGGCGTCGCTCTCGCGGCGCAGCTTCACCTCCGCGCTGCCCTGGCGAAGGTTGCGCGGGCTCACCACGACGCGCACCGGAAAGCCCATCAGGTCGGCGTCGTTGAACTTGACGCCGGCCGTCTCCTCGCGGTCGTCGTACAGCGTCTCAAGGCCGGCCTGCTGCAGGCTGCCGTACAGGTTCTCGGCGGCCTCGATGACCTGGGCGTCCTCCACGTTCAGCGCCACCAGGTGCACGTGATAAGGCGAGACGGACGCCGGAAAGATGATGCCCTTGTCGTCGTGGTTCTGTTCAATGACCCCTGCCAGCAGACGCCCCACGCCAATGCCGTAGCAGCCCATGATGATGGGCTTCTGAGCGCCGTCCCTGTCCAGGTAGGTGGCCTCCAGCGTGTCGCTGAAGAAGGTGCCCAGCTTGAACACGTGGCCCACCTCAATGGCGCGAATGGCCTCCAGCGGCGCGGCGCAGCCGAGGCAGGCGTGGCCCGGCTCGCCCAGGGTGATGTCTGCGATGACGTCCGGCTGGAAGTCCCGGGGATAGTTGGCGTTGCGCAGATGGTAGTCCGGCCGGTTGGCCCCGACCACGAAATTCGACCCAAGCGTGATGGAGTCGTCCGCCACGGTGCGCACCCCCTCAAGGCCTATTGAGGACGCTGAGCCGGCCACGAGTCCCGCCTCCTCCACCTCCTCCGGCGAGGCCAGCCGCAGCTCCCGGCAGTGGAGGAGGTTCTTGAGCTTGATCTCATTCACCTCCAGGTCTCCCCGAATGGTGACAAAGACAATCTCCCCGTCGGCGGCGTAGAAGACGGCCTTGAGGGTCTTGCTCTCCGGTATGCCCAGGAAGGCCGCCAGGTCTTCAATGGTCTTGATTCCAGGGGTGTGGACATCCTCCAGGGGCAGAGGGTCTTCCGCGTCCTGGGGAGGCTTGACTATCGCAGCCCTCTCGGCGTTGGCGGCGTAGTCGCAGCCGGGGCAAACCAGCACCACGTCCTCCCCGCTCTCCGTTGGCAGCAGGAACTCGTGGGAGTCCTTGCCGCCGATGGCGCCGCTGTCGGCCTCAGCCTGAACTGCGGGCAGCCGGAGGCGTCGGTAGATGTTCTTGTAGGCCTGCACCATCGCCTCGTAGCTGCGGTCGAGGCCTTCCTCGTCAGCGTCGAAGCTATAGGCGTCCTTCATGTCGAACTCACGAACTCTGATGAGGCCGCCGCGCGGCCTGGCTTCGTCCCTGAATTTGGTCTGTATCTGGTACAGGATCTGGGGCAGGTCGCGATAGCTGTGTACGTTGGCCTTCACCGTGAGGGTGATGACCTCCTCGTGGGTGGGGGCCATGACCAGCGACCTCTCGCGGCGGTCCTCCAGCGTGAACAGGTTCCTGCCAAAGGCGTCCTTGCGGCCGCTCTCCTCCCACACCTCCACTGGGTGCAGGGCGGGCATCCGCACCTCCTGGCTTCCCGCCGCGTCCATCTCCTGGCGTATGACCTCTTCAATCTTGCGCAGGGCGCGCCACGCCAGGGGCATGTAGGTGTAGACGCCCGCGGCCACCTGGCGAATCATCCCGGACTTGAGCAGCAACCGATGGCTGGGAGTCTCCGCTTCTGCGGGCTCCTCGCGCAACGTCTTGCCGAAAAATGCGGTCATCCGCATGGGCTAGATTAACCCCCATCCAACCTCCCCCCGCAAGCGGGGGAAGGGCGATAAGTACCCTATGGGTGTCAAGGGTCTTGTTTACTGATAAAGATTACCAGAAACAGGGCTATAGGGGAAATACGGACGAGGAGGCGCTTGACCCTTAGGCGCAAAGTATCGGGGCTAGGTGGGGGGAGAAGCCGCAGGAAGTCCTAGCGGAACAGGCCCTTCATGCGGTCGCCGAAGGACTTGGACCGGAACCGTTGCAACATACCGGCCCACTCAACCTCCGCATCGGAGGAGCGCTTGAGGTCCTTCACCCGCTGCTTCATTATGTCCAGGACGCGCTTCTCCTCGCCGCCGTCCAGCCAGAAGCCGCACTCGTTGGGGCAGAAGTCAAGCTCCAGGTTGAAGGCCCGGTAGTTGAACATCTGCATACCGCTTTCGCAGTTGGGGCAGTGAAGGTCGCCGACGTAGGAGCGGAACATCATCGAACCCTTCAGATCGTCGTCGTCCATCTCCTTGTCCTCAAGCTGGTCAAGCTCGTGGAAGTCCAGCCACAGCCCCTTGCATTGCGGGCAGCGGTCTATCTCCACGCCCTTGAACTTCTCGATGGACAGCTCCGAGTTACATCTTGGACACTTCATCTCTGCTCCCTTCACACGCCTTTCCGCTTGCGGGCTCCAGCGTCCTTTATCTGAGGTTAATGCCCACAGGTTCGATTGTCAATTAACTGACCTGCGGTAGGCAGCCAGATACGCATGGCCTAGAAGTCCTCAGTCGCGCCTTCATCAAGGCTGTCCTCAGCCGCCCGCTCGTGGCAGTCCGCCGACGTGATGTCACAGAAGCCGCACTCCATCCGGCTGGGAACCCTCCGCGCGGGCGTTGCAGATGCAATTCTGAGTATCAGCTGTGACATGTTGCCGACAAAGTTGTCATCGACCGCCGACGCAGGGATGTCAATCTCATGGTCCGTGTAGACCAGCCTGCCGTTGAAGTCGATGCCCCGGAACTGCCTCAGGGCCCTGGGTATGGCGTACATATAAAGCATGACCTGAACGCTGTGGGACGGCCGCGGCTGGCCCGTCTTGACGTCGATTATCGTGCCTGCGCCGTCCTTCCATGCGATGAGGTCCGGCCTGCCGCCCAGCGCGGCCGACGCGCCCCGGAGGGTGAAGTGGTTCTGGCCCTCGGTGAACACTGTGAACCCCTGCTCCTCCCACTGGTCGCGACACTCGCTGAGCTTGGCCGTATGCGCCAACTGCCAGGCCGCCTGGTCGAAGGTGCTGGGTATCTTGCTCCAGCTCCACCCCTCGTGCTGCGCCCTGAACCAGGCCGCCCATTCGCAGGAGTTCTCCCCGACCAGCAGCTTGGTTAGCCAGGTTACCCAGATGTAGGGGCCGCTGGAACGCGCCTCTGCCATGTCATACCTCCGTCGCCCTCAGTAGTCATAGTTTATCATCTTCCACATGGTGAATGTGTCGACGAGGGCTGGCCTCCATACTATAATGGACTCCCGCAGGTAGGAGGCTGCGCAAGTCGACGCCTGCTTAGCCGGTTACCCAAGGAGGCAGTTTGAAGTACCGCAAGCTTGGCAAGACTGATCTGGAGATCTCCGAGGTGGGCTTTGGAGTGTGGAGCGTCAGCACCGGGTGGTGGGGCAAGGTGGAGGAGAGGGACGCCACTGCCGTTCTCAGCAAGGCCTTTGACCTGGGCGTGAACTTCTTTGACACGGCGGACACCTACGCACAGGGCTACGGCGAGGAGATTCTGCCCAAGGCCCTGGCAGCGCACCGCAAGGACATGGTGATTGGGACGAAGTTCGGCTACGACTTCTACTCCGACGAGGCCCGGTCGGGACACAGCGAACGGCCACAGGACTTCTCGCCGGAGTTTGTCAGGTACGCCTGCGAGCAGAGCCTGCGGCGTCTGAAGACGGACTACATCGACCTGTACCAGCTTCACAACCCGCGGCTGAGCGCCATCGAAAGTGACGACCTCTTTGAGACCCTGGAGCAGCTGGTCAAAGAGGGGAAAATCCGCTACTACGGCTCGGCGCTGGGGCCGGACATCGGCTGGTTCGAGGAGGGTGAGGCGTCGATGAAGGAGCGGAAGGTGCCCTCCGTCCAGATAATCTACAGCATCCTAGAGCAGGAGCCGGCGCGCAGGTTCTTCCCCATAGCCGACGAGGAGGAGACTGGCCTGCTGTCCAGGGTGCCCCACGCCTCCGGTATGCTGGACGGCACGTACACCAAGGACACGGTCTTTGATCCCTCCGACCACCGCAGCCACCGCCGGCAGGAGTGGCTGGATGCCACCCTGAAGAAGGTGGCGGCCCTGGACTTTCTCACTGACGAAAGCGACGCCACCATAGGCCAGATTGCCATTCAGTTTGTGCTGGCCCGCAAGCGGATTGCCTCCGTGCTGCCCAACATCGTCAGCGAGGAGCAGTTGGTGGAGTTCGCCGCGGCCCCGGACACCCCGGACATCCCCGCCGACGCCCTTGAGCGCATAGAAGACCTGTACGAGAACAACTTCTATCTGGGGGAGGCGGCCGGGCAGGTTAATCTGAGGTCAAGCCGGTAGCGCTAACGAGCGGCGGGCGCGGGCAGCCTCTGTCCGGCCGCCCTCTTTATCTCCCGCTCAAGAAGCTCAAAGTCGTTCTTGGGCAGTATGTGCAGGTTGCCCTGGAAGGCCAGGGGCCAGAGCTCCGGGGGCCAGTGGCGTATGTACTCCATGCGCGGGCCTATCTCCATTGCGTCCAGGAACTTTTCTTCGTCCAGGACGGCCTCGGCCTTGATGTTCACCCGCCAGGGGAAGTCGTCCGCCTTGCCCTCGCTCTTCCACACGGGCTTGTGGTCCTCGAAGCACTTGGAGCTCACGGTGGCCGTGGCCCCGAACTTCTGGATCCCGGTAATGTAGAATAGAAGCCTGTCTCCCGACTCCATGCGCTGCGCCTTGCGGCGCTGCCTGGAGGCCATGCCCTGTACGGTGAAGTCCAGTTCCCGGGTGACGCGGAAGTTCTCCAGGGAGTCGGCCACCATCCAGTAGGTCTTTCCTCTTGGCACTTGAGGTTCCCCTTTCCTGAGCCGTGAAAGTCTTGTTGGTTCCGATTATATCACTTTGCGGCCTGGGGCATAGCTTGGGAGTATTCTCTACAGGCGTTGGTTATGGTGAACGACACCGCTCATACTTCGACAAGCTCAGTATGAGCGGTAGCGACTACGTCCGCAGTCTTCCCACTCAAATAGTTCGACCGGCTTAAACGGAGTGGCGTATGACGGCCACCACCTTGCCCTGCACCTCTATGTTGTCCGGGTCTACGTAGATGGGCTGCATGGTGGAGTTGGCCGGCTGAAGGCGGATGCGGGCGCCCTCGTTGTAGAGCCGCTTGAGGGTGACCTCCTTCTCGTTCTTGAGCCAGGCCACAACCATATCGCCGTCATTGACGGAGGTGACGGGCCGCACAATCACCGTGTCGCCGTCGTCCACAAGGGCGTCGATCATGGAGACGCCCTTCACTCTGAGGGCGTAGTCGCCTTCGGCGTCGTCCAGCAGCCCTCGGGGGATGTCAAGCGTGTCCACCGGGTCCGACGTCCAGGACTCCTGGGTGGCTACGGGAATCGGCTCGCCGGCGGCTATGGAACCCAGGACGGGCACTCTGTTCGTCTGGACTCTGTGTCTGTCTCCGCCCAGCACCTCAATGCCCCTGGACACCTCCCGGTCCCGGCGGATGTACCCCTTGCGCTCCAGGATGCGCAGGTTGTAGTCCACCACGGAGGTGGAGCTTATGCTGCAGGCGTACTGTATGTCCCGGATTGTGGGCGGGTAGCTGTGCTCCTCGTCAAAGCCGTTGATGAACTCCAGGATCTGCTTCTGTCTTTCGCTCAAACCTTCTTTAGCCAAGGGAATCTCCTTAATGAACTAATGTTCTCTGGGAATGTTAGCACAGATGATTTGCCTTGTCAACGGGTCGAATTGCCTCGGTATTCTCAGAGTTTGTTGGCAACGGTAAATTATGGAGTTAGAGAGGTTCTGCCGCGCCCGCTCCAGGGACTCCTGCACGGTCTCGACGGTGGAGCCGTGCACCATGTCCTCCGGCAGGTCAGGCTCCGCCGCCAGCAGGGAGGCGCGGTAAAGCTCAACAGCCTGGGCCAGCCGCGCATTGACGGCCTCGGTTTCCTGCTCGCGGCTCTGCACAGCACTCTGCGCCTCGCCCAGGGCGGCCTCCAGCTGCGCTATCCGGGCATCCCGCTCGGATAGAGTGGCGGTAAGCGCTTCTAGCTGGGAGTCGTGCGGGGATTCGGCGTCCTCCGCGTCCTCAGTGGTTGTCTCCTCAAGGTCCGGGGCTGCTTCAATCTCTGTGCTCTGTTCAGTCTCTTCAGACATAATTGCTCCCGATTATTCTTGACTGGTCACAGAATATGTGTGCTAATATTGGTTGCGCAAGGGGCGGATGGCAGAGTCCAATAGGAAACGGAATCAGTAAGGGGTAAGGCTATGGAATCTAGGGCTGAACGACGCCGAAAAGAGCGCGAAGAGCGGAAAGCGCAAAAGAGTTTTAGGGTTAGTGAGAGGACCGCAGATTTAGCGGCGATGGATGGCTGTGAGGAGGCGCACTCGGCACAGGCCAGCCTCTACATGGCGTCTGGTGGTGTAATTGATCCTATTCGTTGCCCGCATTGTGGAGAAACCCCTTTATTTGGGGAAATGCACCAGAATGTAGATCCCAGCTTGCCTGGGTATGAGCCTGACTAGGGAGAGTCATTGAACTCGCTTATTCAAAATGCAGGAGCGTTCTATGAGGTTCATAATATACCGGGATGCAGGCGGTGAATGGAGATGGCGATTGAGGGCCGGTAACAGCAGGATAATCGCCACATCTGGAGAAGGTTATATCAATAGAGCTGACTGCGAAGCCGCAATCAACCTTGTCAAGAGTGCGTACAACGCTCCCGTAGAGCAGGAAGCAGGTTAGGGCCACACCAGTTAGGTTAACAGTATATACAAAGACTCTGCCACATCAGACAGAACGGCACCCAAGTTCGCCGAGCCTTCTCTTTACGTCTTCAAGGGTAGAGTAGCGGCCCTCGTCTATATCCCGAAGGCCGCGCTCAACGCCCTCTAGGAATTTCTTGTCCTGCACCATTTTGGCGATTAGATCTTTGCCTGTTTCTGTGCCCATGACTCTACCCTGGGAAAAGTGTACCACATCATTAGGAGGCGCTTTATGCAGACCTTTACCCCTCTCCCCTCATCCTCTCCCACTCCGCGTCCGGGTCCTCTATGCCGAGGTTCTCCATTGCACGCCGACGGCTCTGGATCCCCGTCTCCACCAGCGTCTGCTGCTCTCTTACCAGACGGCTCCGGTCCTGGGGCAGCAGCGGCCCCCAGAGGATGCGCTGCTTCACCGGCAGGTAGCTGACCCCCGTCCGCTTTTCCAGCAGGCGAAGTATCATCTCGTTGCGGGCCTTGTACACCGCCGTGCGTATGAGCCGCTTGCGGCGCACGCGCTGTAGCAGCGGGCTTAGCTCCATCTCCAGGGCCACGCCCGACAGGCTGCGGGGGTTGTCGCCAAAGCTTATCCTTGGCGCCTCCGAGATGTCGTGCAGGGAGCGGTATATCAGGTCTATGAAGTCCACGTGGAGCTTGATGCCCCCGCCCTGGAGCAGGTCCAGCAGGTAGGCCCTGGCCTGCTCCGGCAGCTCCCACACCGCGCCGGGCTGCACGGCAATGTCCTCGGCGCGCTCAACGCCCTCCAGCACCGCAATGGGGTTGCCCGAAAGCTCCAGTATCATGGAAAGCTGGGATATGGCGCGGTTCAGCTCCCGTGACGGCTCCACCAGGGGCGGGACGTCCGAGAGGCCCCAGAACCTCTTTGGCTCCCTGAGGTTGGGGAAGATGATGAAGGGGATGAAGCCGTAGGGGTTGGGCTTCTCCTGAACAAGGGCGTCGCCGACCCACAGCCGCAGGTCTCCGGCGGTCCACTCCTCAACCACCGTCACCCGCTGGTCCCCGCCGGCCGCCCGCTCGCCCCCGACACCGTAGAGCATCTGCGCCTCCTCCGAGGACAGCGTGTAGCGGCTGGCCACGCGCCATACGCGCCCAACGTCGTCTGCCACCCACCAGGCGTAGAGGCCCTGCACGTCCGGCGCGGTGACCCTCACCCGTCGCTCCTCCGCATCCCACGTCACCTTGTAGCAGCCGTCGCCAAGGATGGCGGCGTCCAGCTCCGTATCGAAGTCCAGCTGCTCCAGGTGGTTGGCGTCGTACGCCTGGCGGAGGGCGTCTTCGGCCCTGTCGGCCCGCTCCCTGGCCTCGGTTGACGAGTCCCAGGGGTCGATCACGAAGGACATCCCCGTCATCACGTAGGAGGTTATCTTGTCCACGAAGGCGCGGGCGTAGTTGAAGGTGAGCCGACGCTCCCGGCGATGGGGCGCGCCCGCCCACTGCGACCCATTGTAGAAGGCCAGGTTCTCCCGGTAGGCCCTCAGCCTGTCGGCGTCCATCCGGGCTATGTTCTGGTGCAGAGACGCGTTTTGCATGGCACGCTCCTAGAGGAAGTTGGCCCTGGCCCGCTCCAGGACGCGGTGGATGGTGCGCTGGCTCAGGCCAAAGTGGTCTGCTATTTGGGGGACGGACTTGCCCTGGACGCTCTTGGCGTCCACTATCTCCCGGTCGCGGCTCTCCCGTACCTGCCGGTGGTAGGCCGCGGGGTCGTCGTACTTGCACGCCGGAAGGGGGCACTCAAGGCAGGAGGGGGACACCTCGCAGCCGTTGTCCCGGTAGGGGAACTGCTCCGGCAGGGAGTCTATACTGGACACGCTCTTTCTTGGACTCACGTACTCTCACCTCGTCGTAATTTGCTCATCAACTCACGTATCCGTGCGTCCTCGCGCCAGGCGGGGCCTGTACTCCGCCGCCTTCACCAGCAGCGACAGGCTCGCCAGGTAGTCGTCGTGGCCCTGGGACGGGTCGACGTAGAAGTTCATGGTCTGGTTGGCCCTGAATTGGCCGCGCGCCCTCTCCATCTGCGCGTGGAACTCCTGAGACTCCGATGAACCGTCGGCGGCGTACATCTTCAGCCGCCCCGCGTTCACGGCGGCCAGCAGGTCGAAGGCCAGCCGCGACTTGCTCTGGGCCGAGAAGACGAAGGGGTGCACGACGCCCTTGCCCAGGGCCTTCTCCAGGAAGCTGGCGACACCCTGCCCCAGGCCCGTGGCGTCCACCACCACCCGACGGCAGCCCCACGCGTCACGCAGCACGTCCACCAGCCTTGGGAACAGGGCCGCGTGGCTCTCCCCCGTCCACCTGTAGTGCTCCACAATCCTGACCACCGGCTCAGGCGAGATCTCGTCGCAACGGGAGAAGTCAAGCTCGCCTATGGTGACCACCGTGGAGTCCCGCCCGGCCCCGCGGCCTTCCGCCTCCGACGCCTCCCCTGCGACGTCTATGCCCGCCACGTACACCTGCCCCTGCTCCCGGCGGGAGAGCCGGCTGTGCCTACCCTGCATCTGGGCAAGCTGCTCCCGGGAGAACAGCCCGCCGCTCCCGTTCAGCGGTTCCAGGAGGTACTGGGTGCGGAAGAGCGGGTGGCTTTCGCCCAGGCGCTGCCGCTCGCCCTCCACGTATGCCTGGTACTGGGGGTTGTACTTCGCCACCTCCTGCCAGTCCAGCCGGAAGTGCCGCCTCACGCCGTCGGCCCGCTCCGCCTCCAGGTTGGCCTGCTTGGTCTCCTCCAGCAGCGAGTCGCCCATCCAGGGGGTGCCGTACAGCACGGTGGTGACGTTGGTGGACGCCCCCATTGGCCTGAACTCCTTGTGGAACTTCTCCCGGTCCACGTCCTGCGCCTCGTCCATCTCCAGGAGGATGTGCGCCGTGGCCCCAACCACGTTGCTGGACGGCTCTGCGCTGAGGAACACCTGCCGGGTCCGACCCAGGCGAATGGCGCTTCCGGCCTCCGTTTGCCACAGGCCGCCAAGCCCGGCGTCCCGCAGCCGCTCCTTCAGCCTCGATATGCTGATGCGGACCTGCGGATCGAAGGTGGGCGCGGCCTTGACCAGGTTCCCGCCCTTGACGGAGAAGAGCACCATGAGCAGTATCTCCATCTGCGCCGAAAGCTCGTTCTTCCCGCCCTGGCGCGCTATCTCCACCGTGAAGGTGCGCCCCCTGCCGTGGAGCACGCTGTCCAGTATCGTCCTGCCTATCTCCGTCTGGTACGGCCTCAGCCCAACAAGATTGCTCATAGTCTCACCTCGTTTCCCCAGATGCTCAGTACCACCTGCGCCACAACCGCGCCAATTACCAGGAACACCAGCCCGTTTATCCGCGCCTTCAGCTCCTCCACCTGGCGCTCAAGGTGGCCCAGCCGCTGGTCCAGGAGCGCGTCGAAGGTGGACACGGGCGACACGTCGACCTCCGGCGGCCGCGGCCGCCGCAGCTTCCGAAGGGCGTCCTTCAGCGGGTCACTCTCCATCGTCCGCCTCCGGCAGCAGCACGCTTCCCACGCCCTGGAGCACGCCCATCAGGCTCTGGTACAGGTCCTCCTCCGCCTTGTGGGACAGCTTGTACTTTGCCGACACCGCCCGCACCAGCATCCCGATTCCCTTTATCAGAAGCTCCAGGTTCTCCGGCTGCTCCTCCGTCAGTCGGCTCAGGCGCAGTCGGAGTAGGGCGATCTCCTCGTCCAGCCCCTGTATCTGCTTGGCGCGGGAGAGCCGGACGCGCTCAGCCTTGGACAGCGCCTCCTCGTAGAAGTCCTGGGGTCTCTCCGGCGATTTGCTACCTCTTCGGGGCGCCATTCTCTCCCTCCAACGCCTCCAGCAGGTCACGCAGGGTCTCCGGCTGCAGCGCCGACGACGCCTGCACCAGCCCCCGCAGAAGGCATACGGCCACCACCCTCCAGTCCTGCCTCTCGATTGCCGACTCCATTGTCTTCATTACTCCTCCTGAGAATGGTCTGAATTAGTCCAATCCACTCCCGCGAAGCCTGCCCCGTACTCCGATACGGGGGCGGGAGTCCACATCCCGTCCCTCCTGGATTCCTGCCTTCGCAGGAATGGTGGTGAAGGTGTCATTTGACGGAATGGTCTTGTTCTAACTTGTTCAGAGGTTTCCTCAAATCAGCCGTCGCGCCCGCCGCCGGCCCGCTGCCTGAGTATCAGCGCTGTCATCGCCAGTGACGCGGCCAGGGTTATCAGCTCCACGACCAGGGCGTTGCCGTTCTCCGGGGGTTGGCGGTATCCCGACCGGAGGGGCATTGCCGCCCAGTACAGCCCCTGGAGCAGGAAGCTCAGGTTGACCAGGGCCAGCACCAGCGCGCCCATCCGCCTGCGGGCCTGGGTTGCGGAGTAGTTGGCGAAGAAGATGGCGTTGAAGCCCCCGGACACGACAATGAGCGCGCCGGGGACGGCCGCCAGGCTCAGCGATAGCTCTATCAACAACTCCTCCTGTAACCATCGGCGTTCTCCTGACCGAAGGATGGCTGGAGGAGAAGAATAGAAGATATGTTCTATATTGTCAACAAGGGAGTGGCGGGGGAAATCTCTGGAATGTGTGGAGCAGGCACCGACGCATCCTAGAAGGCGGTATCTGCTCCTGTTGTTATAAAAGCAGCTGGATGCCGCGTTGCTATTATAGGAGCAACAAGGGCAGGAACTCTATCCAGGGGGCGTCTACGAGAGATTTGTCGCCAGGGGGCTCGCGGCTCGGCCCGGGTGGCTTCCAGTTGTTCATTGCCGTCCCCCGCACTCGATCACAGACCCTTCACCCGCCCTGCTGCAAATGACCAGGATCCAGTGCCCCGTACTCCTGCAGCATTGAGGCCATCTCATCTCGCACTTCTTCCGGGCATCGCCGTAGAATTGTAGGTACGTCCACGTATGGGAAGCCTCGGTGTTCCAGGAGGAACCGGGCCATATATGTCTTGCCTTCGGATACGGCCACATCCAGAGCAGTATGTAAGTGCTTTCTCTGGAATCCTCCTCTGTCCTCCAGAGTAAAACCAAGGCTACCAATCTCTTTGCGGCCGTCAAGTGTGTTGCACTCCGGCATATTGATATCGGCGCCCCAGTCCAGCAACACCGCCGCAAGCTCTACATCGCCTGAATCTGCGGCGAAGTGCAGAGGCGTGGCTCGATTTCGGACGGCAGTCGTAGGATTTGCGCCGCTTCTGAGTAGCGCCTCCACAACAACCGACGATCTCTTTAACACGGCGTCGTGCAACAGAGAAGCAACCCTATCAGTGGCGCTGCGGGGACGAGCACTGCCAATCCAGGGCCCGTCTTCGGGAGGCATTGTGTGCCTCAACCATTCTGGCAGGTCGGGGAGTCTGTAGTAGTTGATGTCACCGTTATCGTAAAGTAAATGAGACGGCGTTAGATGGGGCCACAGGACGTGACGGGCCCCTACTGGAATGCGCTGAGGTTTGATAGTAGCTCCACTTTCCAACAGGACTTCCGCAACCTCTGCATTGTGCTCGGTCATTAAGGAATATCGCTCTCCGAAATACTGTTTGCTGAGAATCATCCTGTGCGCGTTGACAATGGCGAGGTCGACGGGTGTCATGCCCTCATCGTTGATCTCCTCTACATTCGCTCCGGAGTACACTAGCAAGCGCGCGGCTTTATCGCGGTTCATGCTGGCCGCTGTGTGTAACGGGGTATTGCCGTTGACGTCCCTAGCGCCTACGTCCGCGCCACTCTCCGTCAACAGCCTAATGCACTCCATGTGCTGATAGAATGCGGCAATATGAAGAGGTGTCTCCATTCTCCTGTCCCGGCGGTTAGTGTCAGCCCCATTCTTGATGAGCAAGGAGACAATATCCAGAGTCCCGTAGGCGGCTGCTAGGTGGAGTGGTGTTTTGCCGCCTTCGTTAGGGGCGTTCGGGTCGGCCCCAGCTTGAACCAATATAGAAACCACCTTCGTATGTCCACCTCGCACAGCCTTGTGAAGCGGCGTGGAGGAGTAAACGATGTCCCCTACGTTGACTGGAGCGCCCGCGGCCAGGAGAAACCTCACGGTCTCCGCGTGTCCTCTGGTCGCCGCCAAATGGAGAGGCGTGTCGCCATAAATGTCTGAAGCCGCGACACCGGCGCCTGCCTCTACGAGCGCCTGAACCACCTCATGGTTTCCCTCCTCCGCAGCGTAGTGCGGAGCGGTGCGTCCGTCGTTGTCAGTAGGATCCAATGACGCTCCCAACTCCACCAATCGGGCCGCGAACTCAGTCTGTCCCTTGGATGCAGCCAACATTAGCGGCGTCGTGCCCAGCGAGTCGGCCTTGTCTGCACCTTTCAGCTTGCGCCTGCCGGTGGGGAGTACCTCTATGTCGCCTTCCTGAGCAGCCTTGTGCAACGCCGTCCGTGTCTTGGCAGACGGAAGGTCGAAGACGGAGGTCATTCCCTTACCGAAAGGTGGGCCTGACTTACTGAGCATGAGCAGCACGGCCTGACCGATCATCTCGGGGTCCCACCAGGGAGCAATCTGCAGGGGATGCAATCCTGTGGAGAACTCCTCAGGTAAACCCTTCTGAGAGTGCAGGGACAAGGCATCCGTGCCTAAGATGCCAACTTCCTCACCCTCCGACTTTCTTGGCTGAAACCCCATGAATCTCGCCTCGGACCCGTCGGTTCTTACATCAATCCTGGTAGCAGTGCGCCACAGATTGCCTGCACTCGAAGCCCCGGCCGCTTTTGCTATGTATGTGAATTCATCCTCGGAATGAAAAGGTGTGCCTTGCCCAGGCTGCCAGCTTCCTGGCGCTGCCAGGCGGGGGTTGGTGTGCAGCGTATTACTGGCGCAATCGTGGACCATCTGTCCTATTGCAGCAGGATCCATGTGGGTGGTTCTCGAAAACCCCATGCCCTTAATGTCATGGCTGTTAAGCACTGTTAGCGTGCCCGCCCGAAGGTAGATTGTTATAGACTCAAACCAAGGACTGTCGAATCGCATTAGTTGTCTTCTCAGTTTCCTTGCGGCATATTGGCATGCCACCGAAAGTAGTCGCGCGTCCTGGCGGGGCGCGTAGAATACACCTTAATGTGAGATTGAACTTGGACACTTATATCTCTGCCAGGCAATTGGAGTCGTTAACACATGGCAGAGATAAAAAGCTCTTGGCGCTTTGGAGAGGGGTTAGTAGGCGCTTCCCGCGCTCACCCGCTCTGCAACCGGTTGAGCTTGGCCATGAGCCGGGACTTCCGCCGCGCGGCGTTGTTCTTGTGGATGATGCCCTTCTGGGCCGCCTTGTCCAGCACCTTGATGGCCGCCCGCGTGTCGGCAAGGGCGGTCTCCGCGCCGCCGGCTATGGAGTCCTGGGCCTTCTTCACAAAGGTCCTGGCGGACGTGCGGACGGGTCTGTTTCTGAGCGCTCTCTTGGCGGCCACGCGGGCCGATTTTAGGCTAGGCAAAGGATTTCCCCCTTTATCAGTCGTTAGATCTTGGATTTGAGCTTGCGTTTGCCTCTTCTTCGGGGCTGCTCCGGGACACCGAGAACACCCCCTCCACCCCCTCAAGCCGCGAGAAGAGGAGGCTGAGCTGTCCCACGCCCGTGGTGAACACGGTCAGGTAGGTGGAGGTGCTGCTGTCTGCGTGCTCCCTGGTGAGCGCCGACGCTATGTTCACCTTCTCCTGGGAGATCAGGGTGGTTATGTCCCTGAGCAGGCCCACCCGGTCCCAGGCGTCAATGCGCAGCCTCACTGGGTACAGCGTCTTGCCCTTCCCCCAGTCCACCTGCACCAGTCGCTCCTTCTCGTCCTCGTTGCGTACGTTGTGGCAGTCCACCCGGTGCACCGATATGCCTCGACTCCGGGTGATGTAGCCCACAATCTCGTCGCCGGGGATGGGGTTGCAGCACTGCGATATGCGGGTCAGCAGGTCGCCCACTCCCAGTACTTCAATCCCGGCAGAAGGCCAGGTGAGCGGTGAGGTTGGGACCTGCACCTCCGTCGTCTGCTCCTGCTGTGCCGCCAGCCTGGTTGTCAGCTGGGACACGTTCGTCGCCCCGCTGCCCAGGGCCGCCAGCAGCTCCGCCACGTTGTCGAACTTGAGGAGCGCCGAGACCTCTTCGTGCTCCATCTTCAGGTTCAGGCGCTTGAGCTCCTTGTTCAGAAGCTCCTTGCCCCGCTGGATGCTGGCGCTTCGCTCCTGCCTGCGGAACCACTGCCGCACCTTCTCACGGGCGTTGGCGGTGTTCACGTAGCCCAGGTTGGCGTTGAGCCAGTCCATGCTGGGGCCCCTGGCTATCTTGCTGGTCATTATCTCCACGGTGTCCCCGTTGTTCAGCCGCGTGTAGAGGGGCACCAGCTTGCCGTTCACCTTGGCCCCAATGCAGCGATGCCCCAGGTCCGTGTGGATGCGATAGGCGAAGTCCAACGGCGTTGAGCCCGTGGGAAGCTCCCGTATCTCCCCCTTGGGCGTGTACACGAACACCTGGTCCTGGAAGATGTCCGTCTTCACCGACTCCACGAACTCCTCCGCGCCCGTCACGTCCCTCTGCCAGTCCAGCAGCTGCCTAAGCCAGCTCATCTTCTCCTCAAAGTGGGGGTCCTTGGCATCCCCCTCCTTGTACCTCCAGTGGGCCGCGACCCCGTACTCCGATAGCTGGTGCATTGCGTAGGTGCGAATCTGCACCTCCAGCGGCGTGTTGCCCTTGTACATCACCGCCGTGTGCAGCGACTGGTACATGTTGTCCTTGGGGTTGGCAATGTAGTCGTCGAACTCCCCCGGAATGGGGTGGCCCAGCCCGTGAACGACGCCCAGGGCGCTGTAGCAGTCCTGCACCTCCTTGACCAGTATCCGCAGCGCAAACAGGTCGTATATCTGCCCGAACTCCTTGCCCTGCTCCGCGTACTTCTCCATCTTCTGGTAGATGCTGTAGATGTGCTTGGCCCTGCCCAGCACCTCCGCGGCGATGTTCGCCTTCTTCAGCTCATCCCGCAGCACCTCGCACCCCTGGTCTATGTACCTCTCCCGCTCATCGCGCTTGGAGGCCAGAAGGCGTGAGATCTCCTTGTACTTGTCGGGCTGCAGGTGGCTGAAGGAGAGGTCCTCCAGTCGCCACTTGATGTCCCAGATGCCCAGCCTGTGGGCCAGGGGCGCGTAGATGTCCAGCGTCTCCCTGGCAATGTCCACCCGCTTTGCCGGGGTGTGGGCCTTGAGCGTCTCCATGTTGTGCAGGCGGTCCGCCAGCTTTATCAGCACCACCCGGATGTCCTGGGCCATGGCCACAAGCATCTTGCGAAGGCTCTCCGCCTGGCCGTCGTCGCTGCCGTAGCGAAGCCCGCCCTCGGCAGTCATCAACTCCATCTTGCCCAGCTTGGTCACGCCGTCCACCAGCCGGCTCACCTCCGAGCCGAACTTGCGCTGAAGCTGCTCGTAGGATACGTCGCAGTCCTCTATGACGTCGTGGAGGAGGGCGGCCGCGAGTGTCGAGGCGTCCAGGTTGAGGTCGGCAAGGAACAGGGCGGTGCTCACCGGGTGCACCACGTATGGCTCGCCCGATAGGCGCGTCTGGCCCTCGTGCGCCTTGTGCGCAAAGTCGTACGCCTCTTCGATTACCCCTATCTTGTCCTGGGGCAGGTAGCTCTTTGCCTTTATGAGTAGGTCTTCCATGCCGTGTCCCGTCGAGCGTATGTATCGGAAGTATAACCAAGTGTGCACACCTTGGCAAACCCGCCGTCCTGGGCTATCCTGTCCTCAATCTGCGCGAGGAGGCCAGCTTTGTACCGAGCGCCCAGGGGCACCGCCGACACCTTGCCTGAGGAGCAGAGGTACTGGCGCTACGTGGAGGCCAAGGCCGAGGCCCTGGGCCGTCGATTTGGCTACGGCCGGCTGGACACCCCCGTCTTTGAGCAGAGCGACCTGTTCACCCGCGGCGTGGGTGAGGGGACGGACATCGTCGAGAAGGAGATGTACATCTTCCAGGACCGCGGCGGCGACTCGATGGCCCTTCGCCCCGAGGGTACCGCGCCCGTCTGCCGGGCCTACCTGGAGCACGGGATGCGCAACCTGCCCCAGCCCGTGCGCCTATACTACTTCTGCCCCGTCTTCCGCTACGAGCGGCCCCAGGCCGGGCGCTTCCGGCAGCACCACCAGTTCGGCGTGGAGGCCCTGGGAGACCCGGACCCCTCCATAGACGCCGAGATCGTGGAGATGGCGTGGCAGCTCACCCAGGACCTTGGCCTAATCAACCTCTCCCTGCTGGTGAACAGCATAGGCGACCCCCAGTGCAGGCCCGCCTACCTGGAGGAGCTCAAGTCCTACTACGCAGGCCGCATCGACGGCATGTGCCAGGACTGCAAGTCCAGGATGGAGCGCAATCCCCTGCGGCTGCTGGACTGCAAGCAGGAGGCGTGCATGGCCGTGGCCGGCGAAGCTCCCCGGATGGTCGACAACCTCTGCCCGGAGTGCCGCGACCACTGGGATGAGCTTCTGAAGTACCTGCAACGCCTTGGGCTGAACCCCCGCGTGGAGCACAGGCTGGTGCGCGGCCTGGACTACTACACCCGCACCGTCTTCGAGATACAGCCCCCTGAGGAGGGCGGCCAGAGCACCATCTGCGGCGGCGGCCGCTACGACGGCCTCATCGAGGCGATGGGCGGCCCGTCCACACCCGGCGTCGGTTTTGGGTCCGGCAGGGAGCGGATGGTGCTTAACATCAAGCGCCAGGGCGTTCTCGTGCCGGACGACGACTCCCTCCACGCCGTGATAGCCTACCTGGGCAGTGAGGCCAAGGAGGCGGCCATCGCCCTGGCCTCCCAGCTACGGAGCGAGGGCATGGGCGCGGTGCTGGCGACCGCCGGCAGGAGCCTGCGCTCGCAGCTGCGCTACGCCAACTCCCTGGGCGCGCCCTACGCCATCATCCTGGGCGAGGACGAGCTTAAGCAGGGCGTCGTGGTCATCCGGGACATGGCCAAGGGTGAGCAGCGCCAGGCGCCCATGCAGAGCGTAGCCGCGGAGCTGGCGAGTGGTGGGTAGCCGCGTAAGAGCTAATGTGCTAAAATATATGTATGCTCTTACTGAGGAGTCCTCAGCGTGGATCATAAGACCGTAGTTGCCGTAACCAAGGCTCTTGACATCGCAATTGCAAGCGTGGCGGAGGAGAAATTCGATAACCTCTGCGCGGGGCTGAGTCGCCAGCAAATCGCCAACGGTATTCGTGACTCACTCCGTTCCTTAGAGAAACTACGGAGCGGCCTCATGCCCAATTATGACGACTGGGACGCTGTGTTCTACTCACTTTGGTATCAGACGTCACACATCAACTTGGCATATACACTCGCCCGGCAAATCCCTGGTGACATGAATCCTCTCCTTAGTGGCAGTGGTAGCTTGCAGGTGTTCGACTTTGGCTGTGGAGCGCTCGCGATGCAATGCGGGTTGGCGTTGGCTGCAACAGACACTCTGCAGGAGCAAGAGTCACTTCCTCAGATTGCCATAATATCTGAAGATGCCAGTGGGCCAATGAAGGAAATTGGACAGAAGATGTGGCGTAGCTTTTTAGACCAGATTGCAAAATATCACGAGTTGAAAGCACTGCGAGACGTATGTAGGACGATGGGATTCGATGTTCAAATTGACTCTCCGGCGACATTTTGGTTAACTGCGCTTCACGTAGCCTACAAAGAATATCAGTATAAGGTTAAGATTCACCAAGGACTTGGTGAGTTAGTCCAGAAATATGATCCTAGCGTGGTTCTGATCACTACGCATCCACAGAATATTGGGTCGGCTTACTCTCCCGGGATATCCGCATATGAGAAAAATGAGATAAGGCTAACAAATCCGAATTATTTGCTATACCGCAGTTTCCCGGATACAACTCGATTCAGGCGTAGCTTACACCTCAAGTTCTCTGATTTATTCAATTCAATGAGTCTAAATGACAGAAACCTTGTCGAGATATGCCTGAAGCGGCATAGCACTGCCTGGGTCCCTGATACTGAATTCAAATCATATTGTGCCCTCTATACCAAGCGGTGAAGCAGAAATGACCATTTATCCCACTCAACCAAACCTTCCCGGCATGGGAGTCGCTGAGACAGCTACCGTTGCTTACCCCTCCAGTATAGGGGATGTGGCTGTGTCCTATAGACCAACCCGCGAAATCCTGACTCGCGCGACCGGGTTCATGGATGAATACGACTTCACACTGAACCCATATAGCGGGTGCTCTTTTGGCTGTACCTACTGCTACGCCGCGTTCTTCAGCGGAACCAAGGACAAAAGAGATGAATGGGGCCGCTGGGTACAGGTAAAGGAGAATGCTGTTGAGTTGCTGGCGCGTCGCCCGCCAGGCTCTCTTGACGGCAAACTCATCTATATGAGTAGCGTCACTGACCCATACCAGCCCGTAGAACGCACGTTGAAGCTGACGCGTGGCCTCTTGGAGATTATGGCGGAGCGTCACAAGCCAAAGCTGGTTGTTCAGACTCGCAGCCCGGATGTGGTGCGAGACTGCGACCTGTTTAGTCGTATTAAGGATAACGGTGGACGCGTGCAGGTAAACATGACCGTCACCACTGACGATGAAGACGTGAGGCGCACTTTTGAACCTTACTGCCCGTCCAACCCCGTCCGGCTGAGCGCTATTTCAGAAGTGCAGGCCGCTGGAGTTGAAGCCTGCATTACTATGACACCTCTCCTATACGTGAACAGGCCCCACGACTTTGCACATAGCCTTTTGGAAACGGGTGTCAAAAAATTCATTGTCCAGCCATTTCACTTCCAGAGGGGTAAGTTCGTAGCTGCAACCAGAGACAAAGCAATAGACCTGATGGCAAAGAAGCTCGATTGTGACAAGGCGTCATTCCGGGATAGATATATGGAGCACTATAGGATGACCTACTCAGTGCTGGATGAGGTATTACCAGATCTGGGTGAAGGCAAGGACGGCTTCAAGCCGCCCTTTGAAACTCCAGCAAGCGTTAGAGCCATTGCTGAACCCGGACCAAGCACTGGATACTCCCCATGACCAACCCCAATGACCTGAAGTACCTGAACGTTGAGGAGCTGAAGCCCTCCGCGGAGGGCGCCGAGGACGCTCCCCCGTCGGCGGCCAACCGCGTGCGGAGAGGCTCTCGGAAGGTTGCTGATACAGCGACTTCCGTTGGGCACGGCGCCTCTCGGACGGCGTCGGACGTGACCCACGCTACGGCTGACCGGGTGAAGAGCGGCTCCAAGAGCGCGTGGGAAGCGACCACCTCCGTCGCCACCACCCTCATGGCAACCACCCAGAGCATTCTGTCGCTGAGGCTGGCCGAGGGCCTGAACGACCTGCTCCAGAACATGGTCAAGGGCACCACAACTATCTACGACGGAGTGAAGGACGCCGAGGACCTTGCGGCCCAGGCGGGCAGCGCCGCGTACCACAGGCTGTTCGACGGGGGGCACACCATCCTCGGCGCGGTCCGGGAGTCCGGTGGCGCGTCGCCGGAAGACGCGGTCGTGCGAGAGGGTCTGGGCACCGTTCAGGGGCTGCTCAGGGACGTGACGCCCATCAGGGGCCTCCCCCTTGCCAACTGGGACGGGGCCACCTTCGAGCGGGTGGCGGGCGCGCTGGAGTCGGGCTTTCACATACCCAAGGGCTGGTTCTACGACCTGAACACCTACGACGCCGCGGAGCTTCTGGGCGGCGCGGTGGGCGCGGTGGCTCTCACCTTCAGCTGGAGCCGAGCGCAGACCGAGACCTTTGCCCGCTTGGTCGGCGGCATGGGGCTTTCCGCCACAATCAGCGCCAACCCCCTGCTGCTTATAGTGACCGTCGTGTCTATGGCCAAGGCCTTCCACAAGGCCCACGAGACGGGCGAGTACGCCGACCTGGTAGACGGCCATCTGAGGGGCGGCGTCGGCGCGGGCGCGACGCTGTCTGCGGTTGCGCTTGTGGGCGCGGCCAGCGGCCCGGCGGGCGCGGCGCTGCTGGCGGGATTGACCGCTGGCATACTCGCCAACAGGATGGCAAGGAAGGTGAGCGTGACTCAGATAAGCCGCTTCCTGGCCGGAAGGACCACCGCCGTCGCAGCCGAGGCCAGGAGCGTGGTCGCCCAGGAGAGCGGGGACAGTGCGGATTACGTCTTCCTGGAGCCGACGGGCCGCCCTCACCAGGCTAGCGGGAAGGCAAAGCCACCACCGCGCTCCCGGTCGTACTCGTCTCGCCCTCAGCGTTCTCGGCCCACAACTCGCACTCGACCAAGCGCTCTCCCCCCTCGACGCGCTTAGCGGTCACCCGCCCCTTGCACACGACCGTATCCCCCGCGAAGTGGGGCCGCCGGTAGCTGGCCTGAAGCCGCCTGATGCCGCCCTCCGGCGTTATCCAGTCGGTGAGCATCTGGGCCAGGAAGGCGCTGGTGAACAGGCCGGGAACAACGGTGTTGGGGAATCCCGCCTGCTGCGCGGCGTCCTTGTCGTGGTGGATCTCCGCGTAGTCCTCGTAGCCGGCGCAGTACATCACCAGCGACCTTGAGGTCACGTCCTTCTCCAGCGCGGGTATCTCCATCCCCTCCGACACGTCATCGTAGTACAGCTGGTCCGTCATCTGTCGCCTCCTATGTGTTCCTTGGCGGGAAGCCCACGCCCGTCCTGCGCTGGAGCATCGCCACCCGCCCGTGCTGGTTTCTGTAGGTGGTCTCCGTCACGGTGAAGAGCATCCTGCCCCGGCCACCCTCCCGCTCGTAGAAGTCCACAACCCTGGTGGTCACCGTAATCTCGTCCCCCGGGCGCACCGCCTCGTGGAACTCCCACTCGTCGCTGGCTACCACGCCGCCGCGGGCCGGGCTCTCGTAGCTGGCGTTGGGCCTGCCGGCGCGGGTGGAGGGGTGGAAGGCGACGGGAAAGGCGATGACGCCGCCGTGGGACGTGCCCTTTGCGTACTCCTCGTCGCGCCAGAGGGGATTGGGGTCTCCCAGGGCGTCGGCCACCCTGCGAATGGTCTCACGCTCCACCTCGATGACGCCCGGCTCCGACTCCACGCCGATGGCGCGGCGCATCTCGTCGGTTATGAGGCTGTCCTGCTCCTGGCTCATGGCGACACCTCCTTGTTAGCCCTCAACTTCCACCGTCACAATGTCTATGCCGTGGTACTTCCGATGACGCACCCCGGAGGCGTAGTGCCTCAGCAGGCGCAGAGAGAACTCCCGCTCCTCGGACGCTTCGGCCTGCTCACTCAGATAGGCCAGACGGTCCTCAATGTTCTCCTCCTCCTCCAGCGCCGCCAGGAACTCAAGCTCCACAACGCGGGCCCTTGAAGACGCAGTAACGACGAGACGCCGGCGACTCTCATCCTCGCGCGAGTCCAGCAGTCTCAGCAGCGCCTCCTCTCCGACCAGACGCAGCCGGTTGGCCGATGCTTCGCTCCAGCCGACCCTCGTCGCCAGCTCCTCAAGGAACGCATCGATACGCGACAACGAGTCAATGTGCAGGTCGACCTCGAGTCGTCTTCGCCGGGGGCCGCTCAGCTCCAGGAACATTGTCAGCACAATTGCGGTGAACCCCCCTACCGTCATGCCGTTTCCGAGCACCGTGCCCCACGTGCCTCCAATCAGGTCAGCGATGACGTTGTCGCCCTGCAGGCCCAGTCCCACCGACAGCGAGATGCCGACGATGAGGCCCCTGCGTGGGTCCAGGCCGTCCTGCAGCACGGTGCGCATTCCCTCCAGGAAGAGCATGCCCATGATGAACAGGAAGAATGCGCTGGTGACTGCGCTGGGAATGGTGAGCAGCAACGCCATGAGCTTGGGCAGCAGCAACAGGGCCACGAGCATAATGCCGATGGTGTACCCAACCCTGCGCGCGGCGACCCCGGTGAAGTTGGTGAGTGAGATGGTGGTGGCGTCCATTGAACCGCTGGGCAGTATCCCCGCAACGCCGGAGATGAGCCCGCCCAGGCCGTTGGCGTTGACCGTCCCCTGCACCAGCCGGTAGTCGGTCACCTTTGGCTCCCGCCACGAGATGCGCTGCATGACCACGTTGCTGCCGATGGCCTTGATCGCTCCCGCCAGCGACACGATGAGGAACATCGGCAGCAGCGACCAGAACTCTGCGCCCGGCGTGAGGTCCAGTCCCGGCAGCTGCGGGTCGGGCACGCCGACCCAGGGCGCGTCCACCACGCGCTGCGCGTCGTAGAGTCCGAGCAGCCCGGCGGCGGCGCATCCCGCCAGAATGCCGATGAGCGGCGTCCACAGCCTGAGCGCGCCCGTCGCCCGCAGCCCAAGGAGCGCGGTGACTATCAGCATCACCGCGGCCACAGCCGGCGCGGCGTACGGCTCGGCGCCCTCCGTGGGCTCGCCCAACCTGCCTACGACAACCTGTATCACCCCCGCCGCAATCAGCATTATCAGAATGCCGGTAACCATTGGGGTGATGATGCGTCGCAACGTCGGGAGCCACCACGCCAGGGCAAACTGGAAAATAGAGGAGGCAACAACCAGGCTTGCCAGGGTCTCCGGCCCCGCCTTGTCCACCGCCAGGAGGGCAATGGCCATGTAGCTGGGGGCAGGGCCACAAAGCAGGTTATGGCCGCTGCCGAACCGCCCGAGACGCGCGGACTGCAGGGCAGTCACAACGCCGGCGAGAGCTATGGCTGCCAGAACGGCCCACGACAGGTAGCGTTCCCCCAGGCCCGACGCCTGGGCGAACAGGGACATGGTCAGCACCGTTGGCATGAGTGCGAGCACCATGCCCTGGAACCCAACGCCGGTTGACAGCGTTAAAGGGCACCGTTCGTTGGGCTCGTAGCTGATGCCCTCAGTTGGTCTCATGGGTGGCCCTGGCTCCGGCTACCGCTACGCCTCAACACTCAGTGGCAGGCCCTGTTCGGCGCGCACCTCCACGCACAGCTCGATAGCCTCGCGTATGTTTGCCAGAGCTTCGTCCTTGGTGTCGCCCTGACTCACGCATCCCGGGATGGACGGACATTCGGCTATCCAGACTCTGTCTTCATCCCTGTCAAGCGTCACCGTCATTCTCATTTTGCCTGAACATCTCCTGCTCTTCCGAGTAGTGGTGCTCAAAGTTCATAGGGACTCTCTATTCAGTTATCTCGTGTAACTAAAGTTCGATTTCTGTGGTGTTCCCCAAGAGTGGGTAGTTGCTTATGCAAGCCAACACATTACAAAGAGTTTGATTAGCCATCCAAAAGGGAAGTCTAGCGGCGCGTTACATGTCGGATCATTTATTTCGGGGCTTAGCTTCACAAATATGCCGTAGACTAAATATCCCGAAAAGAAGACTAATAGGGGCTTTACCATTGATTTATATCCCGTTTCCTAGTGTATCAAATATCGCACCACTCCAGAAACTTTAGCGGAGTGTTTTAGGCCAAAGCAACCTCTGCACTTCGCCAACCGAGCGTGCTAAGACGTAAGTTGATTCAATTAGTGTTCTCTTTGGTTAGTCACAGCACAACAACATGGGTATGGGAATTCCGAATCGCGTTTCACCGCACCTTTTCGTTCATACAGGAATACCCATCTCCTTGAGACGGGCTAGAAGATATGCCTGATCCCTATCACCCTTTACGCTGTTGCAGTGGCCGCAGAGTAGTTGGAGATTGCCAATGTGGTCTGTACCTCCCCTGGACCGTGGCACTATGTGGTCCACGTCAAAGAGCTTAAAGGGGAAGTCCATCTTGCAGCCGTTGCATTGCCCCTCCTGCTGGCCGTAGAGGACGTGCTTGTTCTGGCGGTAGTTTACGGGGGCGTCAATGTCCGTCCGGCGGGGCACGTCCTTGCGGACGGTGACCAATCGGTTGTGGAACAGGTCTCCCAGGAACTCCTTGAGGCGGATGTTGACCAGATCCACGGCCTTGGGGGATATGTCTATGCCGACCCACTGGCGGCCCAGCTTCTCCGCGGCGATGCAGGCAGTGGCACAACCACAGAACGGGTCCAACACCATGTCTCCCGGGTTGGAAGAGGCGCTAATGATCCGCTCCAAAAGAGCGAGGGGCTTCTGGGTGGGATAGCCGACGCGCTCTTTAGCCATCGGGTTGATTGACGGAATATCATCCCAAATATTATGAACTGCCTGCCCATCAAGTTCATCAAGATATCGCTTTAGTTGGGGGATGGCGCTGTCAAGATAAATGCGCCCCTCTGCCTCCAATGCCAACATCTTCTCTTCTGTCATTCGCCATGCCTTTGTTACACCATGATATTCATACACTGGGCCGCGCCCGCCCGGTGGATTCAGATTGTCGAGCCTGAAACGCCGACCATCAGCATCCCTGTGGGTGAATTTGCCGTCAATGTAGGCCTTGGAAAATGGCACTCTTGGCCTATTGAAGGTATAGGTATCAGTCTTGGAGTAAAACATCAAGACATCCGATACGCGCCCAAATCGCTTGGCGTCTGAGTGGAAATTGAACCGCTTCCACACAATTGAGTTACGGAATTGGCCAGCCCCAAATATCGCATCCATCAGCAACTTTAGGTAATGAGTAGCAGTGTCATCGCAGTGAAGGTAAATGCTCCCAGTTTCCTTGAGCAACCTGCGCATCTCCAGCAATCGTACTGCCATCATGGTGAGGTAGGACTGCATACCCTTGCCGTGGGCCTCTCTCGCCGCCTGTAGCACGTGGTAGATAGCCGGGTGCTGGTCGGCTATCAGACCCATCCATGCCACGTCAAGGTCTGAGAGAGTCCACGTATCCTTGAACGCAGCGCCTGCTGCTGAGCTGCCCACGGGGGCGGCGTAGTCCTGATTAGAGTTGAAGGGCGGGTCAAGGTAGATGAGGTCAACTGAGTTGCTGTTCATCCCCCGAAGGATGTCCAGGTTGTCGCCTGTCCAGATAGTCTTGTCTTTGAAGTTTGCGTCGGTCATGGATTCAGTCTAATCTCTGCCCGCCGCGTAACTTCTAGTCGTTGCTAGCGGTGTTCAGAAGGTCGTGGAGCGCTATGCTGCGGCCGGCTTTCTTTGCCTCAAGCCACCGCTCAAAGGTCTTCCGGCCCTCGCCGGACTTCCTGCCTGCCAGCAGGCTCTCCACGCTCAGGTCTTCGTCCAGATCAGGCCAGTGAATGTGCTGCCCTGCGGCGAGCAGTTCCCAGTTGTTGCGTTCCTGAGGCGTGGCGTGGACCAGCCGAGGGTACCATACCAGCGGAGTGGAGATAGTCCGTCCGTCGGTGAGGTCAACGGTCAGCGTGTCCTCGGTGGCTTGAACGTTCATAGCCCCCGGTACATCCATTTCAACTACTGAAATAGTCATTCCACGCCTCCAGAAATGCTGCTTGGTTCCGCTCGACAATCCTCTGGATGTTTCGAATCTCTGCTCTGCCCATGTTACCGCTGCTCTGCAACTCTACTGGATTAAGCCAAAACTTGGCAACACTGGCATCCCGACGCACGTGAACGTGCGGCGGCTCACCTCTATCGCCCGACACAAAATAGAACCTGTAAGGCCCTCCTCTTAGTATCGTAGGCATCTGGTCTCTTGTCTACGTCACGTGGGGGGCGTAGTCCATGCCTATCTGGCCCAGGGCCTTCAGCTTGTCGTACTCCTCCTCCGCTATCTTCAGCACCTCGCGGTAGATGTAGTCGTTGTCCTCGCCCAGGCGCACCGGCGGCTTCAGCTTGGGGAAGGGCACCTTGGACAGCATGAAGGTCGTGCTGGGGGTCAGGTGCGTGCCCAGCTCCGCCCCGGTGATGGGCACAAAGAAGTCCCGCTCCTTCATATGGGGGTCGGCGTAGGCCTGCGCCTCGTTCAGCACCGGTCCGGCAATGACGCCCTCCTTCTGGAGGAGGTTGAACAGCTCAACGGGGTCCTTGTCCACCGTCCACGCCTCGATCAGCCTGTCGACTTCGTCGTGGTTGGCGTAGAGCTTCTCCATATCGCCGAAGCGTTCGTCATCGGCCAGGTCGGCCCTCCCCATCACGCGGCAGAGGGATCGCCACTGCTCGATCTCACCGATGGAGATGCAGAGCCACAGGTCGTCCCCGGCGCAGCGGTACGCCCCCTGCACCAGCTTGTAGTCGCGGTTGCCCAGCGTCGCGGCCACCCGCCCGTTGATGGTGTAGTCCATGAAAAGCTCACCCAGGTGGGGCATGAAGTTCTCCCCCAGGGAGATGTCTATGTACATGCCCTTGCCGGTCTTCTCCCTGTGGTGAAGGGCCATGAGGGCAGTGATGGCCATGGTGACGCCGGTGGAGGCGTCCGAGGGAACGGCGGCCGGCACGCCCTCCGCGTCCATGTCCGGGTAGCCCATGACCGACGCGTGGCCGTAGGCGGCCTCGAACTGCATCCCGAAGCCCCGGTAGCCCGCCCAGGGCCCGGTCCGCCCGTAGCCCGTGGTGGATATCATGATGAGGCGCGGGTTCCACTGGCTCACCACGTCCCACGTGAGGCCCAGGCGCTCAATGGAGCCAAGGGCGTTGTTCTCCATGAACAGGTCGCTTATCTCAATCAGCCTGCGCATGATGTCCTTGCCCTCAGGCGTGTGCAGGTCTGCGGTCATGGAGTACTTGCTGCGATTGTGGGCGTTGAAGTTGGCGGAGCGGTTCCAGGGTCTTGGCCCCGGGTCGCGGTCCGGGTACGTCGAAATGGGCCTCTTCTCCTCCTCCTCCTTGGTGGCGCGAGCCGGGCCTCGGCTGCCGACGGGCTTCACGTTGACCGACTCCACCCGTATCACCTCCGCGCCCATGTCTCCCAGGAACATCGTGGAGTAGGGACCGGCCAGGACGACCGTCATGTCGGCGATCCTGACGCCCTCCAGCGGGAGCTTGGCCTTCCTCTCCGACGTCGCAGGGGCCGGGGCCGCCGACCCGCGGCTCTTCTCGACCTCCGCCTTCACCTCGTCGTTGTGCTGGCCCAGCGTTGGAGCCGGTCTGCGAATCTGCCACCACGGCTCCTCCGTGACTATGGGCCGGCCGGTGTAGCGGAACTTGCCCGCAACCGGATGGGCCACCTCCACAAAGTACTTTCTGGCTTTGAGCTGCTCAAGGCCGTCCACCACGTCATCGATGTTGTTTATGCCGGCGGAAGGTATCTCGAACTCCTGGCACGCGGCCACCACCTCGTTCCGGGTTCGCTGGAATATCCAGGGGAACCAGATGGTCTCCTCAAACTCCTCCTTGGCGTCCAGGTCCAGCTGTCCCATTGGAGGAGCGTACTTGGAGTTCTCAAGCTCCGGCATCCCCAGCATAGCGATGGTGCGAGGCCAGAACATCGCGCCCGCGGTGATGTTCACGTAGCCGTCGGCGCAGGGATAGATGCCTGCCGGATAGCCTATGCGGACGCCGCCCAGCCGAATACCCACGTCGCCCGTGTACTGGTATTGGAGCAGCCCCACCATCCGCCCGTTGATGGAGGCCATCTGCGTCTCCAGTATGGATACGTCAATCTGCTGACCGCCCATGCCCTGGTACTCCCGCCCGTAGAAGGCGAACATTGTGGCCATGGCGGCGTTGTTCCCGGCCTGGTACTGCACGTGGTTGCCCCCAAGCCTGAGGGGGTACTTGTCCGGAAAGCCGGAGGCGTTCATCCTGCCCCCCATAGAGAAAAGCGTCAGCTCCGAGGCCAGGTAGTCCCGGTACGGGCCCGTCTGCCCGAAGTTGGAGATGGAGGTCATTATCAGGTTGGGGTTGATTTTAGACAGGGTGTCGTAGTCCAGCCCCAGGCTGGCCATCACGCCGGGCCTGAAGTTCTCCACCAGCACGTCGGCGCTCTTCACCAGCTCCTTGACCACCTCCACGCCCTCCGGCGTCTTCAGGTCAAGGGTGATGCTGCGCTTGTTGGTGTTCAGGTGGAGGAACAGGCCGCTCTTTTCAGGATGGGGTATATCCTGGGGAAAGGGCCCTTCGTGGCGGGCGTAGTCGCCGGTGCCGGGGCGCTCCACCTTAATCACGTCCGCGCCGAAGTCGGCCAGGAGCTTGGTGCAGTAGGGGCCGGCAATGCCGTGGCTGAGATCGACGACGCGGAGGTCAGATAGAGGTTGTGCTTCCAGTTGCTGTGTCATGGCAATCCTCCCGTTCATAGAGAGTTCAAGGAGCTACGTGGCGATAGGATAGCATATTGGAGAAGCTGCTGTCTTTGCCCTTTTCGAGAAGCGCAATAATTGCCCTTTCAAGGGTCGCAAAGCGGAGCGTGAGGAGCGACGCTCGCGCATTCGTCATTCCCGACCCCGATCGGGAATCCAGGCGGGGGAAGGGGCATTCCAGCCCCCTTTACCATGACAGCCTTTAGCCCCGCTTGCCCTCCGTGCTATTATTGGGTGAGCATGAATCAGAGCGAGATGGAGAAAACCCACCCGCCGGGCCAGTGGCTCAAGGTCGGCGACCTCAACGTCCACTACATGGACTGGGGAGGCGACGGGCCGCCCGCCGTGGCCCTTCACGGCGCCGCGTCCTCGGCCCACTGGTACGACCTGACCATCCCGCACCTCCGCGACCGCGTGCGCATCATAGCCCCGGACCAGCGGGCCCACGGCAAGACGGACCAGCCCTCCACCGGCTACGACTGGCCGACCCTCGCGGGAGACGTCATTGGGACGCTGGACGCGCTGGGCATTGACCGCGGCGCGGTCATGGGCCACTCCTGGGGAGCGAGCGTTGCCCTGGCCGTGGCGGCGTTGCATCCGGACCGCGTCACCGCCCTAGCCATGATCGACGGTGGTTTTGCCGCCGCTCCGCGCGCCTCCAACGTGACCTGGGAGGAGTTCAGAGACCGGCTAAGCCCCAGGGACATCTACGGCCCACGGGAGCGGTATCTGGGCGCGCTCAGGAGCCAGTTCGAGCACTGCTGGAGCGAGCAGCTTGAGTACATTGTAATGACAATGGTGCGCATCGACCCGGACGGCAGCGTACACGAGCGCCTTGAGCTGTCCAATCAGCATCAGATGCTGTGGGCCATGTTCTCGGACCCAACCTACAACATGATGCCCAGGGTGCAGTGTCCCGTCCTAATGGTGGCCGCCGAAGGCCGGGCGGGAGCCAACCCGGAGTACCTCCAGCGACGCAGACAGAACATGGAGGCGGCTCAGGCCGCTATGCCCAACAGCAAGGTGGTGTGGGTGAAGGACTCCGGCCACGACATCGGCTACGAGCAGCCGCTATTCCTGGCGGAGACCCTGGCGGATTTCCTCGCGCCGTAGTCACCGTCATGCCCGTGAGAGCTTGTCCCGTACCCCGATACGGGACGGGCACCCAGGGGAGCGGGATGTGGGCTCCCTCTGCACGGGAGCGACGATCTACTAACCATGCCTGCGGAGGCAGGCATCCAGGGGCGGAGGCGGGGTCTCCCGCCCACCCTCAAGCGTCGTCTGAGACCCTGATAAGCTGCTTCCCGAAGTTCTCCCCACGCATCAGGCCCATGAAGGCGCGCGGCGCATTCTGAAGCCCGTCCACCACGTCCTCCTTGTACTTCAGCCTGCCGTCGCGGACCCAAGCGGTCAGGCGGCGCAGGGCCTCCTCATTGCGGTCGGCGAACCTGCCGACAATGAACCCCTCCATAGTCGCCTGGCGCGTCAGGAGATTGCGCAGGTTGCGCGGGCCGTTGTCCGGCGTCTCCAGGTTGTACTGGGACATCTGCCCGCAGATGGCAATGCGGGCGCGGTAGGCCAGAACTTCCATCACGGCGTCCGTTACAAAGCCGCCAACGTTGTCGAAGTAGACGTCAACGCCGTCCGGGCAGGTCTCCTCAAGCCGCGCCCTCACGTCCTCCGTCTTGTAGTTGATGCCGGCATCGAAGCCAAGCTCCTGCGTTATGTAATCGACCTTCTGCTGGGCGCCGGCCGTGCCAACTACGCGGCAGCCTGCCATTCGCGCCAGCTGCCCCACCACCGCGCCCACCGCCCCGGACGCCGCCGACACCACAACCGTGTCCCCCGGCTTTGGCCGTCCCACCTCGAACAGCCCGAAGTAGGCCGTCAGTCCGGGCATACCAAGCACGCCCAGGGCCGTCGAGATCGGGGCCGCGTTGGGGTCCAGCCTGCGAAGGTTGTTGCCGTTGGAGACGGCGTAGTCCTGCCAGCCAAGCTGCCCCTGCACTATCTCGCCGGTGGCGTAGTCCGCGCTGTTGCTGGCGACTATCCTGCCCACCGTGCCGCCCGTCATCATCTCGCCGATCTCCGTGGAGGCGGTGTAGGACGGGGCGTCGCTCATGCGGCCGCGCTGGTAGGGATCCAGGGACAGCCACAGGTTGCGCACCAGCACCTGGCGCTCTCCAAGAGCGGGCATGGGCGCGTCCCTGACCTCAAAGTCCTCCTCAGTGGGATAGCCAACGGGCCGGGCTGCCAGCACAACCTGACGATTCACTCCCTCGACCATAGCTTGCACCTCTCTTTAGATGTTGGGTATGACTACGGGCGGATTCTATCACAACAGAGATTGTGGGTATCACATTGACCGCCTTTGCCGATAGAAGCTAACATTCGACTTGAGCGGAGCCATGATGCGGATGTTCAAGCTAATAAAACCAACACTGATATCGGCGTGGGTGGCCCATGCGCTGGCGTGGATAGCAGGCCTCCTGCTGGCCCTTGGGCCGGTGTACAGCGGAGAGTCCAACGGGGAGTCGAGTGCCTCCACTCTTGTTGAGGTGGCCGGCGCCTACGGCATATTCGTGCTTCTTGTGCCCGTGGCGCTGACGGGCGTCGTGCTGTGGGCCGTGTGGCGGGGCGCCGCCGGCGACGCGCTTCTATGGGGCGTTGCCCTGGGTCTTTCGGGGCTCTGCGTGCTGGCGGCCGGGTCTATCGGCCTGTTCTACGTTCCGGCGGCCCTGGCGCTGGTGGCGACTGCCGTCATCAACCCGGGCAAGCAGTCGAGCTAGGACGACGCGCCCGCCCTGTGCTGCGCCGCCTTCAGCGTGTTGCTCAGCAGCATTGCCACGGTCATCGGCCCCACGCCGCCCGGCACCGGGGTGATGGCCGCCGCTTTTTTCGATACCTCCTCGTAGTCCACGTCCCCCTCCAGCCGGTAGCCCCGCTGCCGCGAGGGATCGTCCACCCGGTTGATGCCCACGTCAATCACCACCACGCCGTCGCTCACCATGTCCGCGGTGATGGCCCTGGCGCGGCCCATCGCCGCAATCAGGATGTCCGCCGACCTCGTGACCTCCGGCAGGTCTTTTGTCCCCGTGTGGCACACGGTGACCGTGGCGTTGGCCCCGTCCTGCTTCTGCATCAGGAGCATGGCAACCGGCTTGCCAACGATGTCGCTGCGACCGCACACCACCACGCTCTTGCCCTCCGGGCTGTGCCCCGTGCGCACCAGAAGCTGCTGGACGCCCGCCGGGGTGCCGGGCACGAACACCGGCCTACCCTCCATCAGGCGGCCCATGTTCACGGGGTGCAGGCCGTCCACGTCCTTGTCCGGGTCCATAGCGGCGATGACGGCGCGCTCGTCAATCTGGGGAGGCAGGGGCAGCTGCACGAGGATGCCGTGAAAGCGGTCGTCCGCGTTGAGCTTCTGCACCTGCTCGATGGCCTGGGCTTGGGTAGTGTCCACGGACAGGTTGAAGGTCTCCGAGAAGATGCCCACCTCACTGCAGGCGCGCTCCTTGTTGCGGACGTACACCGCCGACGCGGGGTCGTCGCCCACCAGCATCGCCGCCAGGCCCGGGGCGTAGCCGTGCTTCGCCGTGAACTCCTTAACGCCCTCGGCCACTTCTCCGCGGATGTCCTGGGCTATCTTGTTGCCGTCGATGATGAATGCGCTCAAGTGCGGCCTCCTGCCTATAGCGTCACGGGAATCGTAGCACACTCGCACCCTGGCAACAACGCAGTGGACACCCCTTGAGCCGCGAGAATATAATTGACGCACCCAGCTACAAAGTACGCAGCAGGAGGCCACGTGTCCCGTCTATCCCAGCTTCTCCAGGCAGGCGAGTTCGTCGTCACTGCGGAGATCAACCCTCCCAAGGGGGTGGACCTGGCGGACACCCTTTCCAGGGCGGACGTCATGCGGGGGCTGGTGGACGCCGTGAACATCACCGACCACCAGGGCTCCCACATGAGCGTCAGCCCCCTTGCCCTTGCGCCCCTGATTCGCGAGCGGGGTCTGGAGCCCATCCTTCAGGTCACGTGTCGAGACCGCAACCGCATCGCCATTCAGGGCGACTTGCTGGCCGCGCACGTGCTGGGCGTCGAGAACCTCCTGTGCCTGACCGGCGATCCGGTCGGCGCAGGCGACCATCCGGATGCCAAGACCGTCTTCGATCTCGACTCCATCAGGCTGCTGCAGGCCGCCGACTCCCTTGCCAAGGGCAAGGACCTGGGCAACAACCCCCTGAGGGGCGCTCCCAGCTTCTACCTGGGCGGGGCGGTCAACCCCTTTGCCAGCGAGCTGGCCGACGAGATCATCCGCATGGAGGAGAAGATTGAGGCGGGAGCGCAGTTCTTCCAGACCCAGGCCGTCTTTGATATGGAGCAGATGGTTGAGTTCATGTCCAGGGTGAAAGCCTTTGGCGCGCCCGTCATCGCCGGCATAATCCTCCTCAAGTCGGGCGACATGGCTCGGTTCATGAATCGGTACCTCCCCGGCGTCCACGTCCCGGACGACCTGATAGTAGAGATGGACGCCGCCGTGGACAAGGAGCAGGCGGGGGTCGAAATCGCCGCCCGCATCATCCGCGAGGCGCGGGAAATCTGCAACGGCGTACACGTCATGGCCATCGGCTGGGAGCGGCTCATACCCCGCGTCCTAGAGATGAGCGGCGCGCCCGCACGCGAGAGGGTGCAGTATAAGAAGAATAAAGAAGGAGGCGGAGGAGGACGTATGGCCACTATCACATACCTAACGACGGCGGCGGCGGCGGCGGCCCTGGGCATCACAGCAGCCCGAGTCCGCGAGCTGTGCGCCGCCGGGCGCATAGCCGGGGCCGTCAAGCGGGGCCGGGACTGGCAGATACCCGACCCGCCTACCCGCCTACCCGGGCGTCCGCCGGGCAATCCCAATCTACGGAGGGACGAGCACGATGGCGGCGCGCCCACTCGCGAGAGGGTGCAGTGATACGATGCTGACCGTAGGCGTGGACATTGTAGAACTGTGGCGGATAAAGGCGGTGTACGAGCGATGGGGCCAGCGCTTCCTCGACCGCATCTACACGCCGGAGGAGCAGGCCTACTGCCGTGGGCGCATCCCCCAGCTTGCCGCCCGTTTCGCCGCTAAAGAAGCCGTGATGAAGGCCCTGGGCACCGGCATCCGGGGCGTCGGATGGAAGGACATACAGGTCACCCGAAGGCGCGGCGGTCCTCCCCAGATAGCCCTTCACGCCCGCGGCAAGGCCAGGGCGGAGCGCATGGGCGTTACGCAGGTCGCCATCAGCCTGTCCCACTCCCGCGAGTACGCCGTGGCCTCCGTAGTGATGAGCGTGGATGAAGATAGTCACGGCTGAGGAGATGCGCCGCATTGAGGAGCGGTGCGTCCGGCAGGGCGTCCCCCTGGATACCCTCATGGAGAAGGCGGGGCTGGCCGTGGCCCAGAAGGCCCGTGAGTACCTGGGTGACGTGCGCGGCCTCCCTGTCCTGGCGCTCATTGGCCCCGGCAATAACGGCGGCGACGGGCTGGTGGCGACCCGCCATCTCAACGACTGGGGCGCCGACGTCGTTGCCTATCTTGCTCTCCCGCGAAGGGGAGACGACCCCAAGCTGACCCTGCTGAGCGACCTCGGCGTGCCCGTTGTCAGTGCGGAGGAGGACGACTCCTTCGAGCTGCTGGACGGCCTGCTGGCAAGGGCGCGGCTGGTGATCGACGCAATGCTGGGCACGGGCCGTTCGCGGCCCATCGAGGGGCCGCTGGCCGAAGTGCTGTCCCGCCTTCTGGAGGCCAGGGCCCAGGGAAGCAGGCTCAGGCTCATGGCGGTGGACCTCCCAACCGGCCTCAACGCCGACACCGGAGAGGCCGACCCCCTGTGCCCGGCCGTGGATGTCACGGTGGCCCTGGGCTATCCCAAGGTGGGGCACTTCGCCTTTCCCGGGGCGGAGCGCGCCGGCCAATTGGAGGTGGTGGACATCGGCATCCTGCCATCTCTGGATGACGACGTGCTCCAGGAGCTGATAACCCCTGAGCGAGTCAGGGATGCCCTCCCCCGCAGGCCGCAGAACGCCCACAAGGGCACGTTTGGGAAAGTGCTGGTGATAGCGGGCTCCCGGAGATACATCGGCGCGGCGTACCTGGCGTGCCAGGGGGCCGCGAGGGCGGGTGCCGGGCTGGTGACACTGGCCGCGCCCGAAAGCCTGCTGCCCATCTTCGCCGCCAAGCTCACAGAGACCACCTTCCTGCCACTGCCGGAGCGGGACGGCGCGATGTCGCCGGAGGCCTCGGAGCTTGTGTTGTCGGAGGCGCAGGGCTACCAGGCGCTGCTTGCGGGCTGCGGCCTTGGGCAGTCCCCGGACGTGTCCGCGTTCCTCCGCCAGACGCTCCTCACCTATCGCTACAATGGCCCTCCGCTTGTCCTGGACGCCGACGCCCTGAACATCCTGTCCAGGGTCCCGGAGTGGTGGAAGCAGCTTAGGGCGGAGGCCGTGGTCACGCCCCACCCTGGAGAGATGTCGCGGCTCACGGGAGCGGACTCGGCGCAGGTCAACGCCGACCGCCTGAACACCACGAGAGAGAGCGCGGCGCAGTGGGGCAGGGTCGTGGCGCTGAAGGGAGCTTACACGGCCGTCGGCTCTCCGGATGGTCGTGTGATGGTCAGCCCATTCGCCAACCCCGGCCTGGCCTCCGCGGGCACAGGCGACGTGCTGGCCGGGGCCATTGGGGGCCTCATGGCCCAGGGTCTCTCGCCCTTTGACGCCGCCGCGTGCGGCGTGTACCTGCACGGCGCAGCCGGGGAGAGCGTAAGGACGGAGCTTGGTGAGTCTGGCATGATGGCGACTGACCTGCTGCCCCAGCTGCCAAGGGCTATCAAGCGTCTGCGGGGATAAAGGCCACCGCCGTTTGTGTTTGAAAGTGTAAGAGACCCGGGCCGGGCGTGTAAAACGCCTTCCTCCCGTCCTGCGTGGGAAGGCTCACTACTTCATTCGGCGAGGTTGGTGCGGCCGGATATTGCCTCTGCTTGGCACCGGAACCGCTGGGTGAGGCGCCGCTCTGCTTGGCAGAACTACTTGTCGACGACGAGGAACTGCCCCATCATGCCCAGGTCCTCGTGATCGAGTATGTGGCAGTGGAACATGTACGGCGTGTCGTTGTCGGCGTAGGTGTTGAAGCGTGCGGCAATGACGACCTCGCGGTCGCCGTGCACGAACACAGAGTCTTCCCAGCCAGCTTCCTCAGGCGGCGGGGGTTGGCCGTTGATAGCCAGGATTTGGAATTGCGTCTGGTGGACGTGGAACACGTGCACGCCGGCGTCGACCGTGATAGTCCAGCGTTCGGTGGCGCCGAGCTGCACCGTCTCGTCGATCCGGGTCAGGTCCATCTGCACTCCGTTGATGCCCCAACCGTCGCCCACCTTTTCCATGCGGAAGCTCCGGTCGACCGTGATCTCCGACTCGGTGATCCGCTCTATGGTCGTCAGTTGGCCTGGGAGCGGTCCGGCGCTGGAGACTGATCCGTTCGACCGGAGCTCGAGCACCCTACCGTACAAGTCGTCCACTAGAGCTATAGGGGTGTCGCCGACCTCGACGATGATCTCAGCGCGGTCGCCGGGACCGAGTTCGATCCGGTCGATCACGACGGGACCAGCCAGATAGCCGCCGTCGGAAGCGATCTTGGTCATCGTGCTCCCGTGGACGCCGAGGTTGTAGATGCGGGCCTGGCTGCCGTTGAGCAGCCGGAGTCGAACGAGGCCCGTCGGTACCTCCACGAACGGATCGATTGTGCCATTCACCGTCAGCGTGCGATCGCGGTTGCCCTTCCCGGCAGCGTCGATGGCGAAGTCCAGTTGTCCGTCTTCGGTGAAGTCGCGGTCCTGCATGATGACCGGGATGTCGTCGACGCCGTAGGTGTCGGGCAGCACTGCGGCGGCAGGATTGTCGTCATCGATGATGATCATGCCGGCCGCGCCACGGTAGACATGCTCGGCTGTGGTGCCCTTGAGATGAGGATGATACCAGAGGGTGGCTGCCGGCTGGATCACCTCGAAGTCGGCTACCCAAGTTGCGCCGGGTTTGATCTTCTGGTGCGGCCCGCCGTCGTCTTCGGCCGGGACGTCGCCGCCATGCCAATGTGTTGTTGTGGTCTCGTTGAGCTCGTTGGTGACGCTGATGGCCACTGTGTCGCCGGTCCTGAGATGAAGTGTGGGGCCGAGTACGGACATGCCGTTGTAGGAGTAGGTGTCGGTCAGGGTTCCCCGCTGGTAGTCGTGGCGTGATGTGCCTATCATGAGGTCATAGTGCGCGACGCCCTCCTCATCGACCGTCGGCTCAAGCCGCTCCGGGATCGAAAGCGGCGCGATCGCTGGCGTATCGACCGATACCTCGTTGACCGACTCGCCACAACCGGCCAGGCAGACGGCCGCTGCAATCGCGCTGACAATGACGCCTACTCTCACCAGGACACTACAGCGGCGGCGAGTGTCGGTGAGCGCCCCGTCAGCCACGCCCCACCGATCGGCTATCCTCACTCGGAGCTTGTATCGTCGCCGCAAGGTACCGTGTCGAGCTAAGCTCCTCCCGCTCATTTCCTTCCCTTCGAATGCAACAAAGGTAAACTTCAAGCTCATGTCCTATCCCAGTATCAACTACGAGGCAAGGCATCATATACCACAACCAACGCACTTGTGGAATACCGGAGCGTCGGTTGAATACAGGTAAGCCCCTTCTGTATAATTCAGCCAGGGAGGGGGCGATGCTGCTGGCCATAGACATTGGGAACACCAACGTGACCCTGGGCGTCTTCCGGGGCGAGGAGCTCCTGGCCACGTGGCGTCTTGCCACGGACACCAACAAGTTCCCCGACGAGTACGGCCTGCTCCTCCACAACCTGCTACCCATCAAGGGCGTCAGGCCCCAGGACATCGACAGCATTGCCATCTGCAGCGTTGTGCCGCCCCTGACCGGCGTCTTCGAGGAGCTGGGCAACACCTACTTCAACGTTCCTGCCTTGGTCATCGGCACGGGCACTCGGACGGGCGTCAAGATACTCTACGACAACCCCCGGGACGTGGGCGCCGACCGCGTGGTCGACGCCGCCGCCGCCTTCAACCTGTACGGCGGCCCGGTCATCGTGGTGGACTTTGGCACCGCCACGGTCTTTGACGCCGTGTCCAGGGACGGAGAGTACCTTGGCGGCGCAATCGCGTCGGGCATCCGGCTCACCGCAGAGGCCCTCTACGAGCGCACGTCCCAGCTTCGTCGAGTGGAGCTTGTCCCGCCCAGGACGGCCATCGGTCGCAGCACGGCGGCCAGCATCCAGTCCGGCATCGTCTTCGGTCACGTCGGCATGGTGGAGGCGATGGTGCGTCGATTCAAAGCGGAGATGGAGGGGGATACCAAGGTGGTCGCCACCGGCGGTATGGCCCCACTTGTTGAGTCGGAGACTACCATCTTCGACGCTGTAAATCTGGAACTCACCCTGGTTGGCCTGCGGCTCATCTATGACATCAACACCAAGGCCAAGGCCGCGAGCACGGAGGGATAGCATGAACAACCCGCTTAGAGACAGCCACATCGTACTGGGAGTCACGGGGAGCATCGCCTGCTACAAGGCCGCCGACATCGCCAGCAAGCTCACCCAGGAGGGCGCGCACGTGGACGTCATCCTGACCCAGGGCGCAGGCAACTTCATCACGCCCCTGACCTTCCGCAGCCTGACCCACAGGCCCGTGGTTACCGATATGTTCGACACCCAGTCTGAGCTGGCCGTGGAGCACGTTGCGCTGGCCCACCGGGCCGACCTGATCCTGGTGGCCCCGGCGACTGCGCACTGCATGGCGAAGCTGGCCCACGGCATGGCCGACGACCCGCTGACGACGACCGTCCTGGCGTCATCCGCGCCCCTGGCCATCGCGCCGGCAATGGACGGCCACATGTACGACAGCCCGGCGACCCAGGAGAACATCGCCAAGCTGCGGGACCGGGGCGCGTTCATCATCGGCCCAGCGGCGGGTCGGCTGGCCTCCGGCCTGAGCGGGATGGGGCGCCTTGTGGACACGGCGGAGATCGTGGACAGCCTGTACGGGATTATGGGTCGCAACGGCGACCTCGCGGGCAGGCACATTGTGGTCAGCGCGGGCGGCACCCAGGAGCCAATTGACCCGGTGAGGGTGATAACCAACCACTCCTCCGGCAAGATGGGCTACGCCCTGGCACAGGCGGCGCGGGACAGGGGCGCGCGGGTGACCCTGGTGACCGCGCCCACTGCACTGCCCAGGCCCGCGGGCATCGAGATGCGGCACGTGACTTCGGTCGCCTCCATGCGGGAGGCCGTGCTGAGCTCATGCGTCGGCGCAGACGCCCTCATCATGGCGGCGGCCGTCAGCGACTACCGCCCCGCCGAGATAGCCGAGCAGAAGATCAAGAAGCAGTCGGACGGCGAGGGCATGACGCTGGAGCTGGTCAAGAACGCCGACTTCTTCCTTGAGGTGCCCAGGGGCGTCCTGCGCATCGGGTTCGCCGCCGAAAGCGAGGACCTGCTTGCCAACGCCCGCACAAAGCTGGAGGGGAAGGACCTGGCCCTCATCGCCGCCAACGACATCACCGCGCCGGACAGCGGGTTCAACGTGGACACCAACAAGGTGATTCTCCTGGACCGCGACGGCGGCGTGGAGGAGCTCCCCCTGATGAGCAAGTACGACGTGGGCCACGGCATACTTGACCGGGTGGCCAGGCTGCTCTCGGCCGCGCCCGTTTCTTGACACCCTCCCGTCTCAGCCTTAAGCTTTGAATTGAGGGCCCGTAGCTCAGTGGTAGAGCGGTCGGCTCATAACCGATTGGTCGTAGGTTCGATACCTGCCGGGCCCATTATCAATATATCTGGAGGTGTTGACTATGGCTATGCCATCTCAACAACAACTTCATCGCCCAGCCCTTGAGTTGGTGAGAGACGCACAAGGCGGTGTAATTTCTCTCCAGCAGATAATAGCCGTGCTTACCCAACAGTTTTCACTGGATGAGAAGGATTTAGAAGAAACGATATCTTCTGGCCAAAAGAGATTTACAAATCGAGCGCGCTGGGCGGTGTTTTACCTGAAGGACTCAGGCCTAATAGAGTCACCCTCTCGAGCTCACTTCAGGATCACTGACCAAGGACGCCAAATCCTTGCTACACATAGTGGTGATCTAGGAGTGAGTCTATTAAAGGGTTTGATGGCCTCGAGGAAAACCCAGCGGCCTCCAGAATATTATGAGGAAACTGACGAAGGCATCGATAATGGTGTTACTCCCGATGAGCAGATGGAGGTACTTTACAACGAACTGAATGACAAACTTGCCGATGAGTTGATGGACGTTGTTGGCAATATGCATCCTGATAGCTTTGAGCGATTGGTGGTTAAGCTCCTTGAGAAAATGGGCTACGGCAAGGGAGAGAAAGTCGGGAAAAGTGGCGACGGAGGAGTAGACGGAATAATCGAACTGGACCAACTGGGAATAGAGAAGGTCTATATTCAAGCCAAGCGTTGGCAGAGCAGTGTCGGGCCCTCTGAAATTAATAGCTTCTCTGGCAGCCTGAACTTAAAGGGTGCCAATAAGGGTGTGTTTATCACCACGTCAACATTTAGGCCTAACGCGCAGGCGGCAGCGACGGACATCTCCAAAGGCAATCAGTTCATACGCCTAATCGATGGTGAGGAGCTTGCCCAATTGATGATCAGATACGATGTTGGAGTATTCACTGAAACCACCTACCATATCAAGAAACTCGATGAGAATTATCTCTCCGAAGAGTTGTAGTCCCATCTAAACGTGGTAGGCCGCAATGTAGTCCACCGAGGAACTCGGCCAATGAACAAAGCTGAAATCCTTCACAAGCTCCAGTCACACAATCGGACCCTGGCGGAGCGCTTCGGGGTAACCGGGCTTGCGTTGTTCGGCTCTCCCGCCAGGACATCCGTCTAGGCGCCCTTTCTCGCGTTGAGGGTCTGAGGGAAGTCAGTAATGAGTTCAGGAGGAAGAAGGCTTCGAAATGTCAGAGCGCAGCGCGCCATTCGTGCGTTCCACCGTCTGGGATATGAGACGGTGCGCGTTCGTGGAAGTCATCATATCCTCAGGCACCCCAACGGGGGTATGCTTGTGTTGCCGTTGCACGGCGGGACGCTGAAGGCAGGCATCCTGCTGGACGCTATCGAGCAAGCAGGCATCTCGGTGGAAGAATTCGAAGAGCTTCTTTGAGGTGAAGTTATGGAGTACTCAGTCGTAGTACATGAAGCCGAAGAAGGGGGGTTCTGGGTGGGAGTCCCGGCGCTGCCCGGCTGCTACTCCCAGGGCGAATCGGTAGAGGAGGCCTTGGGGAACGTGAAGGAAGCCATAGAGTTGTACCTGGAAGCGCTCAGGGACGAGGGGCAGGATGCACCTAACGACGCTGACGTTGTCTTTCAGGTGAGCGTGGCCGTGTAGCCAGGCTGAAGATGGCCTGGTGGAGGAGAGTAGATGACTGCGGTCTGGGGTATAATAGAACACTAGGATCATACGGGAGGAGCGCTTCCGTCTCCGTCAGTTCGTCGTCGAAGCCCCGGGCTGCGGAGAGCACAGTAAAGGTGATTATTGGTTCTGCGGCCTAGCGGTTAGAGGCGTTTCTATTACACAGTAAACGTTGTCGCGGGCAATGATGCGGCTGGCCTTGTGGCGGCCAGATTCGTTCACGACGACGGGTCTGCTCAGCCGCCGGGCACTGACGGCGACGCGGTAGCCTCTCAAAGCGTCCCCGGCGTTAAACAGCGTCGTCATCTACCCGTATCGCTCCCTCCGCTTTCAGTTCACGGCAGATTTCTACGACCATTTCCAGGTCGATGCGCAACCGCTCTGATATGTCGGAGTAGTACAGGGTCTCTCCGGTGGCGAAGAGGTCTATGATTTCTGCTTTCGCCTCTTCCCTTGTGATTTCTCGGAGAACAATGACCTTTTCCACCGAGCTCTCCTCCAAGCGGGCCACCTGTTCTTCCAGGGCGGCGACTCGGGCCTTCAGTTCTCTAATCTCTGAGTTTTGTTGTTCGGAAACAAGCGTCATAGCTTCCTCTTCAGCTTCTTGCCTTTGCCGTAGTGGGCATAGGGACAGGGGCGACAGGCTCAATTCCAAGCTCAACGCACCCCTGGAGATACACGTCAATTGAGATGCGGAACTCCCGCTTGATGCCCTCCACGTCGGTCGCCTCTGCGTTGGCTATTGGGTATGGGCCGCTATTGATAACCCTGGCGTGCAGAACCTCAGCCTCATCATCATAGACCACCTCACCGATGTAACCCTTGTACTCCAGCATCAACTCTCCCTGATACGCTCGATAAACTTCACAATGTCCCGGACGGTGTCTCGACTTGTCACCGGTCGTGGATGCGGTCTGCGGACTACTAAAGACTCCGCTCCCTTTACCAGTTGCACCCTGGAACCGGTCCGTTCAACCAGGTTGATCTCCAGCGCGCCCAGCAGTGACTCAATCTCCTCCCACCTGATGTCTGCCGGAGTTGGTGTCGCCTGCATTCGTTCCAGCGTCCGCCGGTGTCTCCTCCTCAATCGTAACGGTTCCGCGTTCCTGGGTCACCCCCTTCAAGAGCGCTCTACTATAGCTGGAATTCTACCATAGACAGCGAATTTCCAACAACGAAAGAGACGCGCACATGAGCGCTGAGAGTCCGCCGCAACCTTGCGCCAATTTGACGGCCAACAATGGTTCAACTTATCATCTAGCCAGGATGTAAGCGCCATGACCAGCAAGACGCCCAAAAAACCAGCTAAGGCCGCAAGAAAGGACCTCCCCAGGAGCGCTGACGGGAGCACGGTGCTCCTGTCGGGTGGCAACCCGCAGATCCCCAAGGCCGACGGCGACGCGCCGGTGCAGGTCTACATCGCGGCCATGCCCGGCTGGAAGAGCGACGCCGGTCGCCGCCTGGACCAGCTCATAGTGCGCACTCTGCCCGAAGTGCGCAAGGCCGTGAGGTGGAACTCGCCATTTTACGGCATGGAGGGCGAGGGCTGGTTCCTCAGCTACCACTGCTTTGAGAAGTACATCAAGGTGTGTTTCCTCTACGGCAAGCAGCTGGACCCCCTTCCCCCCGTCGACTCCAGGGACCCGGACGCTCGCTACCTCCACATCTACGAGGACGGCGAGATAGACGAGGAGCAGGTTGCAAGCTGGCTGCGGCAGGCGGCGGCCATTGGCGGCTGGCACGGGTTCTGACAAGCCGCGTACCCTGCCGCAGACACCAACGCTAGCTCTACGCCGAATTGACGGCCAAGAACAATACATTGTATAATCTAGCCAGAACGTCTAGCTGGAGCTTTCTATGACTGAATGGCCTCTACAGGATGCAAAGAACAAGTTCAGCGCCGTAGTCAACGCTGCGCTGGCCGGCGAGCCTCAGAAAGTTACCCGGCGGGGACATCCTGCTGTGGTTGTCCTGGCGGCGGAGGAGTACGACAGGCTCTGCCGTTTGGAAAAGTCACACTCTCCAACTTTGGGTGAACTGCTCCTTGAAATCCCGCAGGATGACCAGGAGTTTCAGCGCTTGTCCCTTCCTGAGCGGCAGCTGGACTTTTGATGTTTCTGCTCGACACCGATGTGCTTTCGGCGCTCAGAAGGCGCGAGCGGAATCCCAGGGTTGTTCGTTGGGCAGAGTCACAACGGACATCGGACTTGTACCTGAGCGTAGTCACGGTGGAGGAGGTGGAGCGGGGTATCACGCAGCAGCAACAGCGCAACCCGTCTTTTGCCCGAGATCTGGCTACCTGGCTGGACCGGGTGCTCACCTGGTACAGCGACCGGATCCTCCCCGTAGACACGGCTACGGCGCGGAGATGGGGACAACTCTCAGCCACCCTTGGCCACGACGGCGCAGACCTGCTCATCGCCGCCACTGCCCTGGAGCACGGCCTGACCGTAGTTACCCGAAACGTCCGCCACTTTGAGCCAACGGGGGTTCCTGCGTTAGACCCTCTTGGGTAGAAAACAAGGAGAAGCCATGAGCATTGATGCAGAAACTCACCTCCGCGCCGTGCAACGCTCCGTGTTGTCCCTGGAGCGCGACGGGCTGCCCGCTTTCGCGGTCACCATATCACGGAGCTTTGAGACGACGGTCGAAGACCTGTGGGACACCGTGACCAACGCCGGGCGCATTCCCCGCTGGTCTATGCCGGTCAGCGGCGACCTCCGGCTCGGTGGCCGCTACCAGCTGGAGGGTAACGCCGGCGGCACGATCACGGCGTGCGAGCAGTATTCGCACTTCGCGGTAACGTGGGAGTTTGCAGGAGACGTCAGCTGGGTGGAGGCGCAGGTCTCGGCGGAGGGGGCCGGGGGCGCGCGGTTCACCGTGAGCCACATCCAGCGTCACTCTGAGCACTGGGACACCTACGGGCCCGGGGCCACCGGCGTTGGCTGGGAGATGGCCTTCCTGGGACTCGCGCTGCACATTGCCCAGCCGGACGAGCCGATGCCTGACGAGATGGCCTTTGTCACTTCGCCAGAGGGCAGAGCGCTAATCACAGGCAGCAGCGAGGCGTGGGGCCGGGCGGCGGTCGATGCCGGGGCGGACACCGAAGCTGCGGGCGCGGCGGCGAGGCGAACGGCGGCGTTCTACACCGGGGAGTCAGAAGAGCCTGCCTGACCCGCGGCCAACTTCCTCATGCGATCCGGCATGCTCGGGGCGTGTTGGCGGTGGCAACGCCCGTCGTAAACCGCCTCAGCCTCAGCCTTCTCCCATAGCGGCCACCCTCTTCATGAGCTCGTCCGGGTCCACGTCCTCAACGTGGCTGGCGATGAACCACTGGTTGCCATAGGGGTCGGCGACTCGCGCGATGCGGTCGCCGTAGAACTCGTCGGCGGGCTCCGTGATGGTGGTTGCCCCGGCATCCACGGCGCGGGCGTAGACGCTGTCGACGTCCTTGACGTATAGGTGGATCAGCGTGTTGTTGGCGGGGAAGTCGGGTGGCATGGCGTCGGCGAGCATGAGCCTGGCGCCATCGATCTCAACCTCAGCGTGGCCGATGCCGCCTTGAGGCATCGCTATGCGCCGATGCTCGACCGCGCCGAACGCCTGCGAGAGGAAGTCGATGAATCCGGCTGCGTTCTCCACGATGAGGTAGGGCGTGATGGCGGTGTAGCCGTTGGGGATAGGTTTGACGTCGGTCATGGTGGCTCCTGTTGGCTGTTGGGATTCGGCAGCATCGTGTGGGTAAGTCCATATACGCGGGAGGCCAAGGGTCATGGGGTAGTAAGCGGCCTCGCGCGCGGATGCCGCATTGGCGGCCTCAAGCACGTTAACAACAATGGCATACGCATACCACCAGTGTCAACAAGGAGACCGACAAGGTGCCCCCTGGCTTCTCTCGTCGTCTTGTTTGCACACTCAACGCTCCAATGGTAAACTCCAGATAGCCATCGGTCACCTCAAACCTCACCACTATGTACAACTACGGACTGATAGGCGACATGGCGTCTGCGGCGCTCGTTGGGACGGACGGCTCTGTGGACTGGTGTTGCTTCCCGCGCTTTGATTCCCCCAGCGTCTTTGCTGCTATTCTTGACCAGGAGGTCGGAGGGCGCTTCCGCATCGGCCCCGTCGATCCCAACTTTGACTCCCAGCAGGAGTATCTGCCGGACACCAACATCCTGGAGACCACATTCACCACGGCCACGGGCATAGTAACCGTCACCGACTTCATGCCCGTCAGCGACCACGACGAAGATCCGGATACTTCCTTTGCGGCCTCCCACGAAATCCACCGCATAGTCACCTGCATTTCCGGCAGGGTTGAGATGCGCTGCGATTTCCAGCCCATACACGACTATGCACGCACTGTCCCGGAGTTCCGTGCGCTGCGCAGCGGCGCCGTTGAAGCCAGGGGCGGTCGGCAGACCATGACCCTGGTGGCCAGCATTCCTCTGCCCTTCGACGACAGGGGAGTCGGCTGCAACTTCACCCTCACCGAAGGACACACCGCCACCTTTGTCCTTGTGTACGGCCACGGGCGTCCAACCAGCCTGGAGCGGCTTCGCACTCCCCTGAAGCTAAGCCAGACGCGGCACTACTGGCAGGGGCTGGTGGCCGGAATGAACTACGACGGCCTCTGGCGGGACGCCGTTGTCCGCTCCTTCCTTGTGCTTCACCTGATGATGTACCGGCGCACGGGAGCGATTGTCGCCGCACCCACCACTAGCCTGCCGGAGACCATCGGCGGCTCCCGCAACTGGGACTACCGCTACTCCTGGCTGCGCGACTCCGCATTCACCGTCGATATCCTGTATCGCCTGGGAGACGTTTACGGCGCTGACCGGTATCTCCACTGGCTCCTGGAGCAGTGCCAGCTGACGCGCCGGAAGACCAGAATCCTCTACGGGATCAGCCCCAACTCGTCGCTCAAGGAGTTCACCCTGGACCACCTCAGCGGCTACGAGGACTCCCGCCCGGTCCGCATCGGCAACGGGGCCGCCAGGCATCTGCAACTGGACGTCTTTGGAGAGGTCATTATCGCCGTCCACTCCCTCTACCTTCTTGAGGGGGACATCCTGCCGGAGGCCTGGGAGCTGGTCTACTCAATGGCCGAAGTCATAATGGCAAACTGGCATCGGAGGGACCGGGGCGTCTGGGAGGTGCGTGGCGAGATGCAGCACTTTGTCTACTCCAAGGTCCTGTGCTGGGTGGGACTCCACCGCGCCGCCTACATTGCCGCCGCCAGGGACGAAAGGAACCTGTCTTATCGATGGGCAGAGACCGCCGAACGAATCAGGACTGAGATCCTGGAAGAAGGATGGACGCCCAACAAGCAGGCCTTCCGCCAGAGATACGGCCACGACGCTCTCGATGCCTCGAACCTGATAATTCCCTTCCTGGGTCTTGTGCCGCGGGACGACCCCCGTATCCGACAGAACGTGGACGCCATTGAGCGGGAACTGACCGACGGCCCACTGGTCTGGAGATACCTCCCAGAGGAGACGGACGATGGGCTGGGTGGCCAGGAGGAGGGCGCATTCAGCCTGCTCAGCTTCTGGCTGATTGGCAACCTGATCTACACCGGCCAGACGGATCGAGGGTTTGACTACTTCCACGAGGTCATCACCAAACACACCAACCACGTGGGGCTGATCGCAGAGATGTTTGACACCTCTGCCAACCGGCAGATTGGCAATTTCCCCCAGGCCTACTCCCACATTGGCCTGATTCACACCGCCCTGAACCTCTCCAGCTTCATCGCCAACACCGCCACCAGGCGCACCAACCGCCCCCGGTAGACGGCCGCTTTGTCCATATAGGAATGCCGCTCAGAGTCCAGCACGCTTGTATAATGCTGGCAGAGATGGTATAATGCAGTCATGCCAGTACAGATAACAATAAGGGACGTGCCGGAAGAGGTCAGGGACCAGCTTGCCGCGCGCGCCGCTCTCCAGCGCCAGTCCATGCAGGAGTTCCTGCGCGGAGAGTTGGAGCGCATAGCCTCGCGGCCTTCAATTGAGGCGTGGCTGCGGGGAGTCCGGGAGCGCAAGGCGGTGGCGGAAACCAGGGTGCAGCCTTACCGCATACTTGACGCGCGTGACGCAGACCGCAAGTGACGCTGGTCATAGATGCCTCCGTGCTGGTGGCGGCCCTGGTGAACTCCGGGGATGAGGGCAGGTGGGCAGAATACGCTGTTGCCGGGGACGTCATAGCAAGCCCTGAGCTGGCCCTGGCAGAGACCACCAACATCCTGCGACGGCTGGAGTTGGCCGGGGAGATATCCCGTTTTGAGGCCGCCGCAGCGCAAGCAGACCTGATGAAGCTGGACATTGTGCTGTTCCCCTTCGCTCCCTTCGCCGAGCGGGTGTGGACTCTAAGAAGCAACCTGACCAGCTACGACGCCTGGTACGTGGCGCTGGCAGAGGCGCTGGGCTGCCCGCTGCTGACGCTGGACCGCAAGCTGAGCAACGCCAGCGGCCCAACGTGCGAGGTTGTCACTCCTATGGGCTCCTGGGTGCGGTACTGAAGCGCCATCGCGCCTCAACCTCGCTTGACCGCCGTTCTATTACTATGTAATACTAGGTACGTACTAACGAAATTCGCAACGGCTTCAGTCGTTGGCGGAATGCACGGGGGGTCTTATGAGACATTCGATTAGAAGGTTCACATTGATTGGCCTGGTGGGTCTACTGGCCGTCGCTCTGGTGGCGGCGTGCGGCGACGATGAACAGCCTGAGCCTACAGAGTCGCCCACCAATACGCCGGCTCCGACCAGCACAACTGCGCCCACGGCCGTCCCGCCGACAGCCACACCCGCGCCTACCACTGCTCCTACGGCCACCCCCACCACCGCGCCTACCGTCGCTCCAACCCAGGAGCCGGACGCCATGCCCTCAATGCCCGCGCTTGAAATCAGCCCGGACATGCGCTGGGGTGACCTGATCGACGCGCTCAGTGAGCCGGAGCAGGCGTGCATTAGCAGTGAACTGGGAGATGACCTCCTGGCGACCGTGCGGGATGCTCCTCTAATTGTTCCGAACGAGACCCGGCAGTGGGAGGCGTCAGTCATCGGCTGCCTCTCCCAGGAGACGGCCACCGAACTATTCATGGCCTCCTTCACTGCGCAATTGCCGGAGTTGGCGCCGGAGTCTGAAGAGTGCGTCCGAGGCCTGCTGATGCAAATGGACTTGGCGGCCCTGGTCACTTCCCAAACACCGGATACAAACCCCGCCGCAGAGGCGGCGGCCATGCAGTTCGGCTTTGGGCTGCTGGCCTGTCTGCCGCCGGATATGCTGGCCGCCCTCATGGAAGGGCCGGATCCCGGAACCCCCACAGACCCCGGCCCTACGCCTACGGACGATGCGTCTCTCTGGCGCTTTGATGCGGGTGGCTGGGTTGTCAACGCGCCTGCGGTGGCTGACGGCGTGGTGTACGTCGGCTCCGACGACAACAACGTCTACGCCCTGGACGCCGCCACCGGCGCGATGCTCTGGAGCTTTGGGACCGGCGACATCGTGCGGTCTACCCCGGTCGTGGTCGACGGGGCGGTGTACGTCGGCTCCGACGACAACCACGTGTATGCCCTGGACTCCGCGACCGGCGCAATGCTTTGGGAGTACGACACCGGCGGCAGCGTGCAGTACTCGCCATTCGTGAGCGGCGGGCTGGTCTACGTCGGCGCGATGGGTGACGGAGGCTACGGCGTCCACGCCCTGGACGCGACGTCTGGCGAGCAGGCATGGGTTGCCGGTGTGTACTACCCCTACGGCGCAGAGTTCGCCGTCACAGTTGCCAACGGCAGGCTCTACGCTCCGGGCGCGTCCGGCGAGTTCTACGCCCTGGACGCCTCGACGGGGGAGCTGCTCTGGATCCTCAGAGTTGGCATGGGATCAGAGTCCCCGCCCGCAGTGGTGGACGGTGTGGTCTACCTGACAGCCGTCAACACAGCCTACGCCCTGGACGAGGCCACAGGCGAGGAGATATGGAGCTACGGCACGGAGATGCTCCCCGCCATCGACCATCCGGCCGTTGTCGTGGACGGCGTCTACTACTTCGCCCCGGACAACAACCTGTACGCCCTGGACACCGCTACGGGGAGCTTTGTCTGGTACTATCCGTTGGGCAGCCTCATCACTGACACGCCCGTTGTAGCTGAGGGCATGGTGTACGTGAGGACGGAGTCCGAAGCGCTGCACGCCCTGGACGCTTCCACCGGCGCTCCCGTCTGGAGCTGGGAGGACACGGACTCTGCGCTGCGGTCTCCGACGGTGGTCGGCGGCTTCCTGATTGCTGAGTCAGCCGATGGCAACCTGAGAGCGCTGGTGGCTGCCACGGGCGACGAGGTCTGGTCCTTCCAAAAGGGCTACTTCGATGGCGTCCCGTCCTACACCGTCGCCGACGGCGTGTTGTACGTGGGGACTCTGAACGGCAGCGTCCACGCCTTCGCCGTTCCGCAGGCAGAGGCCATGTCGCAGGCGGGATAGTCGTTCTGGACGACAGCAGGTTGAGGGCCGACGTGAGCCTTGTGTACTTTGCGGGCGGATGTGGGTAGAATCGATCTGTATCTTGCACTCTTCCTGAAAGGAGGCGCGATGACCGCGACGGATGATGTCCTGAAGAACAACGCCCAGTACGCCCAGGGCTTTGACAAGGCCGCCCTTGGCGCGCCGCCGGCCCTCGGCATGGCGGTTGTGGCCTGCATGGACGCGCGCCTGGACACCCACAAGCTGCTGGGGCTTGCGGAGGGCGACGCCCACGTGATACGCAACGCCGGGGGTGTGGTCACGGACGACGTGATTCGCTCTCTGGTCATCTCCCAGCGGCTGCTGGGCACCCGCGAGATTGTGCTGGTGCACCACTCCGACTGCGGCATGATGACCTTCCGGGACGACGACGTGAAGGATGACATCCAGGCAGACACCGGCCTCCGGCCATCCTTTGCAATGGAGGCCTTTGGCGACCTGGAGGGAGACGTGCGCCAGTCCATTGCCCGCATTCAGGCCAGCCCCTTTATTCCCGTCAAGGACCAGATACGCGGCTTTGTCTACGACTGCGCCACCGGCCGCCTCAACGAGGTCACTTAGGCTTACCTCTATCGGTAACTGCGAAACCAGTACCGGCTCTATGTGGGCGTATACCTGGTGACAAAGACAATCTACCTGGCCAACCCCTACGGCTTCTCCGCCCAGCAGCGGGCTGCGCTACTCCCCCCGATAGTGGCGGCGCTGGAGAGCCTTGGGCTGGAGGTGTGGGAGCCATTCGCGCGGAACAACCAGGTGGACTTCCTCGTGGAGGGCTGGGCCTACCGCGTAGGGCAGGGAGACCTCCGCGACGTGGTGGAGTCGGACGCCATCTTTGCCGTGGTCAACGGCGTCCCCCCCGACGAGGGCGTTATGGTGGAGCTGGGCATGGCTATTGCCCTGGGCAAGCCCACCTTCCTGTTCAGAGACGACTTCCGCCGAGTTGTGGAAAGCGACCAGTACCCCCTGAACCTGATGCTGTTCACCGGCCTGCCTGAGCACGGCTGGCAGGACTTCTACTACACGTCCGTCAGCGAGATAACCTCGCCGGAGAAGGCGCTGGCGCGCTGGGCCAAGGGCGTTGGGCTGTGATGGGTCTTGGCTCTAAATCACCCGCTCAAAGGGCCCTTGGTTGCACCAGGGGCTATTGTTGAAGCTACGTATCCAATTCTCAAGCTGAGGTCTGTGGTTCTTGTGCGGCACAATGAAATAGACCCGTGCAGTGCCCCGGCGATACCGGAATGCCCGAGGGCGGCGATGCAGTCCGAGTTCTCGACGCAAGCGTTCTGAGAGGCCCTTGATTTGGGTTACGGCATTGGCGCGTGCTAGGTGATGGTAAATGATAAGGCTCTGACCCCGCTCATAGAATAGGTCGAGTTCGTAAGGCAATACATGCTTTAGGCTCCCGAAAGGGGTTTTAGGTGAAGCGATACCGTTATCAGGGTCAAGGAACACAACGTCCGCGCCTTCGGTTTCTTTGAGAACGCCCTTAAACCACCTGGTCCGCGCGTTGCTGATTAAGAGAGCATTATGGTACAGGGTGTCGTCTGGAAGCATTCCACTATTTTCAACTTTAGTCACTTTGCGATTCTCAGGCGCTATTAGATTTTGGAGGACTTCATAGAGACGGGAATCACACTCTTCCAGATCGGGATAGCTTGTCATGTCACCACCAGCCCCAGGGCTATCGTTGAGATACCACGCGACTCCCAGGCGCAGCGCGTCGCCAGGGGTGGCCTTATCCGTCATACCAGTGAGATGCCTCAGCAGCCCGTACTTCCCAAAGTCCCCAATGTCGCCGACGTACTTGTTCTGCATTGCGCCTCCGGCCGTGGCCCTTTCGTACCTGGATTATAGGGCTTGGTCGTATTTGGCAACAGGGCAAAACTCCGCAGTGCACGATGTCGGCAATCGCCGAATGTGCTAGAATCTGTGCAGGAGGCGGAGTATGAAGCTGCTCCCTGCCCGGAAAATCTACTACGGCTGGTACATCCTGGGCGGCGTCATTCTGGCGCAGTTCATGGCCACCAGCACGGGCCAGATGGTCTCCGGCGTATTCCTGGACCCCCTCGTCGAGGCTCTGCAGATCCAGGTGTGGCAGTTCGCCGCCGCCATCTCCCTTGCCACGGCCCTGGGCGGGATAGCCATGGTCTTCATCGGCCCGATGGTGGACCGCATTGGCCCCAGGCGACTCATGCTGGCCGGGGCCATGTTCAGCGCCATTGGCCTGGTTGGGTTGTCAGTGCAGAACGCCTTCCTCGTATTCTTCCTGTTCCAGGCCATAAACCGCGCCCTGGGCCCCAACCTGTACGGAGGGCCTGTGCTCAACGCCACCGTGACCAAGTGGTTCGTCGTGAACCGAGGGTGGGCCCTTGCCATCGGCTCAATAGGCGTGTCTCTTGGCGGCATCATCGCGCCCATTTCAATGACGGCCGTGGTAGACAACTACGGGTGGCGCACGGGCTACGTGACCATGGCCGGGGTGGTCCTGCTGATCATCGTTCCCATCGCTTTCATAATGCGCCGGCAGCCGGAGGACGTGGGCCTGCTGCCGGACGGCATCACTCGGGGCAGTGGCGCAGGCGCAGAGCGCGCCCGGGCCGCGGTAGCCAGCGACGACCGCCAGACCCACACCCGCAGCCAGGCGATACGCACGCCGGGCTTCTGGCTTCTCACCGTGGGGTACGGGCTGAACGCCATAGCCCTGGGCACCGTGTCTTTCTACGCCATCCCCTTTGCCAGCAGCGTTGGCTTCACCCGGCTCATTGGGGCGACGGGCATGACTATAAACGGCTTTGGCAACCTTACCGCAAAGGCAATTTGGGGCTACGGCCTCCAGAAGATCGACCCCCGGAGGCTCGCAGGTACGGCCTTCTGTACGTCTGCAACGGGCGTACTGCTCATGGTGCTGTCGTCCAACATGGATAGCGTCCCGGTTCTGTGGATGGGCTTTTTCCTGTATGGCCTGGGCTTTGGCGGGACTATACCCATAAGCGAGTTCCTGTGGGCGCGGTACTTCGGACGGAGAAATATCGGAGCGATACGCGGTGTTGGGCGGCCTATATCCATGGTGTTCAGCATGGGCGGCCCGGTAGCCGCAGGGATAATGTTCGACGTCACCGGGTCCTACGTTGGGGTGTACCTCATCCTGGCGTGTATCTACGTTCTGGGGGCAATTGTCATAAACGCCTCCAAGCGGCCCCAGCCGCCTGTGGCGGAGGACCAGCCCGCTTCCTGAAGCCGGTCTCCGGGCACAAGGTGTCAGGTTGGCTTGTCGCAAAATTCCCTTTCCGCGTCATTCCGAGCGAAGCCGAAGGGCTCCGTTCGGAATGACTATTAGGGCGTCTTTCTTGGTGGGGTGGAGCAGTGGCAAAGGTCTCGGAGCGGTGGGGCTAGCTGGACAACGCCCCTCACACTCACTATCATGTGCCAAGAGCCCCCGTATCCCTGACTAGCCCACAGGTGCTGCCGTGGACTTCAACGACTACACCATAAACCCCGCCATATACGACGAGATGTTCCTGCCGGGCGGCGCTCCTCGTGAGCACAGCCGGCAGCTTCACCAGGCCCTCATGGACTTCACCTCTGAGGCGATGGTCAGCATCCAGGAGCGCGTCAACCGCTCCTTCTCCAACGAGGGCATCTCCTTCACCGTCTACGGAGACGAGGAGGAGGAGGAGCGTATCATCCCGGTCGACAGCATCCCCCGCATAGTCTCAGCCGACGACTGGCGCGTGCTGGAGTCCGGGCTGACCCAGCGGCTCAGGACCCTCAACCTCTTCATCGAGGACGTTTACAACGGAGGCCAGATCATCAAGGACGGCGTCATACCGGAGGACGTGGTGATGGAGTGTCCCCAGTACCGCCCGGAGATGCGGGGCTTCTCCGCGCCCCACGGCGCGTGGGCAGTGGTCTGCGGCACGGACGTGGTTCGCACCAACGACGGCTTTCGCGTCCTTGAGGACAACCTGCGCGTCCCCTCCGGCGTCTCCTACATGATAGCCAACCGCAAGGCGGTCAAGACCAGCCTGCGCCGTCTGTACAGGAGCTCCCGCGTCCGGGAGGTGGAGCACTACGGCTCGACGCTGCTGGCGACTCTGCGGGAGCTTTCCCCAGGCGGGAAGCGCGACCCGTCCATCGCCCTGCTCACTCCAGGCGTCTACAACTCCGCCTTCTACGAGCACATCTTCCTGGCCCGTGAGCTGGGCGCGGAGCTTGTCGAAGGCCGAGATCTGCTGGTGGACAACGGCATCGTATACATGCGCACCACGGAGGGACTGCGCCGGGTCGATATCGTGTATCGCCGCGTAGACGACGACTTCATCGACCCCCAGGTCTTCCGCTCCGACTCCATGCTGGGCGCGCCCGGCCTGCTGGACGCCTACAAGAGCGGCAACGTGGCCCTGGCCAACGCCCCCGGCACCGGCGTGGCCGACGACAAGAGCGTCTACGCCTACGTGCCGGACATGGTGCGCTACTATCTCAGCGAGGAGCCGATTCTGGCCAACGTGGAGACGTACCTCTGCCGGCGGCCCCGGGACCTGGAGTACACCCTGGACAACCTGCACAACCTGGTGGTGAAGCGCGTGGGCGAGTCGGGCGGCTACGGCATGATAATAGGGCCTCACGCTACGCAGGAAGAGCGAGACGACTACGCCAGAGTGCTGCGCTCCGAGCCCGCGGGCTTCATCTCGCAGCCCGTGCTGTCCCTCTCCCGCTCGCCGTGTCTCGTCGACGGGCGGTTCGAGCCGCGTCACGTGGACCTACGCCCCTTTGTGCTCCAGGGCCGCGAGAACCGCTTGGTGCCCGGCGCCTTCTGCCGCGTGGCCCTTCGCAGGGGCAGCCTTGTGGTGAACTCAAGCCAGGGCGGCGGCGGCAAGGACGTGTGGGTGCTGAGGGACTGAGCCATGCTTGCGCGCACCGCAGAGGGCCTCTACTGGATGGGTCGATACCTGGAGCGGGCGGAGCACCTGTGCAGAATGCTGCGCCTCCAGACTGAGGCGCTGGTGGACCGGCCCCTGCCGGAGATACACTTCGGATGGGCGCGCATCTACGAGAGCATCGACCGGCAGCCGCCCAGGGGCAGCCTGGAGATGGTGAGCAGCGACGAGTACACCCTGGCCGACTCCTATATGCTCGCCGACGACCTCACCTTTGAGGCCTCCAATCCAAACTCAATTCGCCGCTGCTTCCACCTTGGCCGGGAGAACGCCCGCCAGATGCGCCACTGCATCAGCGGGGAGATGTGGATTCTCCTCAACCTGGCGTACCTTCGCATTCAGAAGCTGGACATCAACGACGTATGGCGCACGTCGCCGGAGAGCTTCTACGCGGAGACCTCGGCGGAGATAAACACCTTCATGGGCACGGCCGCCACCACCATGTACCGAGACCTGGGCTGGAGCTTCATGCAGCTTGGCCGCTACATAGAGCGCGCCCAGCTTTGCGTTGGCTTGCTCCTCACCCAGATTGCCCTGGACGTCAAGGACAGTGAGCACCAGGAGGCTGAGTGGACGAGCCTTCTGCGAATCCAGCACGCCGTTGAGGTGTACATCCGCGGCTACGGCGTGGAGGTGCAGCCCCGGCGGGTGCTGGACCTCCTGGTAGCCGACCCGCTTCTGCCTAACTCCGTGGGCTACACCATCGACAGGGCGATGGCGGAGCTGGCCGCCATAGGCCCCGGCATAGACGAGCGGGCCGTGGCCTCGGCGCAGCGCCTGATAGGGCGCACAAGCACCCTGATACGCTACGGGTGGCCCGACACGGAGGACAGGGAGGGCCTCCTGCGGCGCGTCAGTGAGGACACCCAGGACCTCCACGACGTGGTCTCCGCAGGGTATTTCCACTACCCGGTCACGCCCTAGTAAGGCAGCTGCGTTTCCGGGTTGTCCCGCATGTAGTTGGCCTGCCGCACGCCAAAGTCCTCCTGCAGCTGGATGGTCAGCCCACCGTCCACAACCAGCGAGTGGCCGGTGATGAATGACGCCTCGTCGGAGGACAGGAACACAATGGCGTTGGCGACGTCCACCGGCAGCCCGAACTTCCTCAGAGGGTACTGGTCCTCAAAGAACTTCTCGCCCGTCGGGTTCTCCCGCCATTGGGCCTGGATGCGCTCCGTGGCTATGTGCCCAGGGCAGATGGCGTTGACCCGGATGCCCATCGGCCCGTAGTCGATGGCCATCTGGCGCGTCATGCCTATCACCGCAGACTTGCCCGCCTCGTAGACCAGCTTCCCCTCGGCCATCAGCAGCCCGTGCACGGAGGAGATGTTCACAATGCTGCCTGCCCCTGTCTTCTGCATCTCCGGCACGGCGTACTTGACGCCCAGGAAGATGGACTTCACCAGCAGCCCCATGCCGGCGTCCCACGCCTCCTCCGTCACCTCCAGCGCGCCGCCCTGCCCGCCGCCGTGCGCGGGGCTGTAGGCGTTGTTGACCAGGATGTCCAGCCTGCCCCAAAGCTGCGTAGCCCTGTCGATCATGGCCTTGATGTCGTCGTGGACGCCCAGGTCGGCTCTCAGGCTCTCGGCGACGCCGCCCGAGGCCTGGATGGTCTCGACGTTGGCCTCCGACGCGCTCACGTCAATGTCGGCGATGAGCACCTTCGCCCCCTCCTCAGCCAGCCGCCTCGACGCCGAGCCCCCGATGCCCTGCGCCCCACCTGTGACGATGGCCACCTGGCCTTCCAGTCGACCCATTGCTCACCTCCGCGCTGTGCTCTTGGGAATGGCTGCACCACGACGTTGTAGTTAGCCCATTGTAACCCATTGGGCAAGAGAGGGAGCGGGTGTTGGTTTGCCGGAGGCGCTCTACAGTCCCAGTATGTTGCCCTCGGCGTCCACGTCCAGGGCACCGGGCGAGTTGTGTCTAGAGTGGAAGAGCCTCTATGGGGATCAGCCTCTCTCCGGTGGGGTCGACCGCCAGAGTCAGGCCCTCCAGGGTATATGCCCCCAGCACTGCGGGAGCGTCGTCCCCCCCAAAGGCCACAATGGTAACTACACTGTCACCGTTTATCGTTACGCGTGCCTCGCCAATGTCCATCTGAATACGCCGCCCGTCGCCAAGAAAGAAAGTGCGCCTGCCCAAGCGCGCAATCCCCAAGTCCCGCAACAGTGGAGCGGGCAGAGTGGTGAAGAAAGCGCCCGTGTCCACAGTGGCCTCTATGTCCAGGGTCTGCCGGCCGTCCATGCTGGAAATCCGTAACGGACACTTGAACGTTCCCATAGCAACAACTCCTTTGATGCTACATTCCCCACCCCCGTCAATTATAGCCAACAGCCGTCGACTGTGACAGAGGCATCGGCATTCTACTACAGCCCGAGGATGTTGCCCATTGCGTCAACGTCCAGGGCGCGCGGCGAGCTCGGCAGTCCGGGCATGGTCACTATGGAGCCTGATATGGGGTAGATGAAGCCCGCGCCCACGGACGCCCTCACGTCGGTCACGTCAAAGACGTAGCCGGACGGCTTGCCTTTGAGAGCAGGGTCGTCTGAGATGGACAGGTGGGTCTTGGCCATGCACACCGGCAGGCTGCCCCAGCCGTGGCCGGCAAAGGTCCGCATTCGACGCCTGGCCTCCGGAGTCCAGACGACCTCGTCGGTGCAGTACACGTTGCGCGCCAGGGCCAGCACCTTCTCCTCGATGGTTGCCTCCAGGGGATAGAGGTAGCTCACCCGGGGCTTGGGGCCGCCTGTCGCTTCCATGACCGCGTGCGCGAGGTCGATGCCGCCCTCTCCGCCGCGCCCGAAGACGTCGCTCTCCACCGCCGCCTGCGCGCCCGCGGCCTCCGAGCGCGCCTTCACTATCGACACCTCGCCGGGCGTATCGGTAGGGAAGCGGTTGATTGCCACCACCACGGGAAGCCCGAAGGAGCGGATGACGCCCACAAGGTGCTCCACGTTGGCCATGCCCTCCTCCACCGCCTCCTCGTTGGGGCTGTCCAGCTCCCTGAGCCGCACGCCGCCGTGGGACTTGACGGCCCGCACGGTGGTCACCAGCACCACAGCGTCCGGCTCCAGGTCGTTGAAGCGGGCCTTGATGTGCATGAACTTCTCGAACCCCAGGTCGGCGCCGAATCCCGCCTCCGTGATAACGTAGTCGCTGTGGGCGAGGGCAAGTCGGTCGGCGACGACGGAGTTGCAGCCGTGAGCGATGTTGCCGAAGGGGCCCGCGTGCACCAGCACCGGCTGTCCCTCCAGGGTCTGCACCAGGTTCGGCTGGATGGCGTGGCGGAGCAGCGACATCATGGAGCCGACGGCGTTCACGTCCTCCGCGGTCACGGGCCGCCCGTCCAGGGTGAAGCCAACGACTATCCGGGACAGCCGCTGTCGTAGGTCGTCCAGGCCGGAGGCAAGGGCAAGGATTGCCATGACCTCCGAGGCGGTAACGATGTCGAAGCCAGACTCCCTGAGGGGCGCGTTTGCGCCGCCACCCAGGCCGATGACTACGGAGCGCAGCGCCCGGTCCTCCACATCCACCACCCGCCGCCAGGTTATGCCGCGGGGCAGGAGGCCGTCGACGCTGCCTGTGCGGGAAGCGTTGTCCGTCAGCGCCGCCAGCAGGTTGTGGGCGGAAGCCACGGCGTGGGCGTCTCCGGTGAAGTGGATGTTGATCTCGTCCTCAGGCACAACCTGGGCTGCGCCTCCGCCGGTGCCGCCGCCCTTTATGCCGAATATGGGGCCAAGGGACGGCTCCCGGATGGTGGCCGTCACCCGGCGGCCCAGGCGGCCCAGGGCCTGAGTGAGACCTACTGTGGTCGTAGTCTTGCCTTCGCCCGCCGGCGTCGGTGTCATGCCCGTAACCACCACCAGCTTGCCCCTGCGTCCATCGGACGGGATCGCGTCCAGGCTCACCTTGGCCTTGTAATTGCCGTAAGGTATCACGTGTTCCTCATCCAGCCCCATGTTCCGGGCAACTTCCGCAATCGGCAGCATTGAGGGCGTCCTCCCAGTTTCTAGTAGTTCTGACTCAATTGTAGCACGAGGGGCGGTGGCGCAACCGACTCTTCATCCCCTGCTGATTCACACCGGTATGACGCACAGGAAGGAGCGGTCGCTCTCTGCGACCAGCCCTTCCAGACTCGCGTCCAGGGTGGCAAGCTGTCCGTCGTATCGCATGGCGGTGGCCAGCAACACGGCGTCCGTAATTTGACGATACCCCTGGATGCGTGCGCCGATGGCCTCCGGCAGTTTGACTATGGACCGGTCCAGAGGCCAGAATGAGTGGGACTCTAACCCGGTCAGCCTCTCCAGGACGGCAATTGCGTCGAGGGGGGTGACGGCGTGTCGCACTACGGCAGGGTTGCAGGAGAGCCGGATGAAGCCCGCCTCAGTCAGGGTGCAGGTTGCCCAGCCGTCCCGCCGACGCTCCTCAAACCATGCTCTGGCGGCAGCGTGATGCACGTGGTTGGGCCAGGCGAGGGCTATCAGGACGTTGATGTCAAGCAGGGCGGTCAAGGCCACTCGCCCAGCGCTTTGTATACGTCTTGGCTGGTGATGGGCTCGGCGTCAGGAGCAACGGCAAAGACCGTCCCGTCCCCGTCGTCTCTGGAGTGGTCGCCGCTTCTGAAGCCGCGCCGCGCCAGCTCTGACAAAGCTCTGCCGAGACTGGTCCCGTTCCGCTCCGCCAGCGCCCGCGCAACCGCAAGCACGTCGTCGTCGATGGTCAAGGTGGTGCGCATACTGCCATCATTGCATCATCGCATCATCCCGTCAAGTCGCTCGGTTGCACTGAGCCGTACGCCGGCCGGGACGTGCGTTGCGGAAAGCAGGCCAAGGGCTGTATAATTCGGCCATTAGAGACGCTGGATGTGGCGTCAATTTGCCCGGGGAGGTGAACAGAATGGTTACTTTCTCTATTCCAATCGTATACACAATTCAAGGGTGTGACGCTTGCGTGAAGCTCACAGACAAGTGGAACGCCGAGGGCATTGAGTACGAGGAGCGCCGCGCCGATCTCAGCCAGGAGATTATGGACGAGGCCAGGAGCTACGGCGACGTGGTGCCCATCATCCGCTACCCGGACGGGCGGGTGGAGGAGGGCTTTGAGGGCGGCATTGGCTGCTTCATAGGCTAGCGTATCAGCAGACGCAAGAGAATCAGGACTTGAGCAAAGGAGAGATATGGCAGAGAAGACAACTGTGGTAAACGCTGAGAGGTACGGCCAGGGGTTCACCTACCCCGATTACCTGGCGCAGATCAAGGTCAACCAGGACCGGTTTGCCCAGTGCTATGAGACGGCGACCGACGCCGTAACCGACGATGACGCCTCCTTCTTCAAGAAGGCCGTGGAGAGCGGATGCTCCCGCGTGATGGTCATCGGCGAGGACTGGTGCCCGGACGTGTATCGCGGTATGCCCGTGATCGGTCGCATCGCTGAGGTGTCCGACATGGACATACGCGTCTTTCCCAGGGACGAGAACCTGGACATTGCAGACGAGTTCCTGAACAGGGGCGAGTTCAGGTCTATACCCGTCTTCGTCTTCTACAACGCCGACCAGGAGTACCTGTGCCACTGGATAGAGCGGCCGGAGTCGGTCACCAAGGAAATGGCCGAGTTGAACGCGGCAATTGACAAGGAGACGGAGGGACAGGAAGAGCAGGCTGTCCGTCAGGTCCGCAGGGAGCGGACCAACGCCAAGTTCCCCGACTGGCAGAAGGAGACCGTCCGAGACCTTCGCGATCTCCTGTCCAAGACGCTTGGTGTGTAGCCTTCAGTATCTTGATACGTGTTGGTATTGCCGACTACGTTGGGGTACTACGCCTTTCCACCCCATTTCTGTGCAAGCAGGAATCCAGAGCACCTATCGTAGTTGAAGCCAGACGCCCCTGCTTTAGCAGGGGCGTCTGGCTCTAGGGTGGTGTTATCTGCTATTACCAACGCAACCCGGTACTCCCTAGCCTCCCACAGATATCTGATAGACGGTCGTGGTGCCGCTGATCTCGTTTGCCACCAGCAGCAGCGGAACGCCGGTGGGGCTGTCAGCGGCGGGTACGAACTCTATGCCCTCCGGGCCAACGTCGCCGGCGGTGCCGGCCTCCAGGTCGCCGTCTGCATTGGAGTTGTTGACGTAGTCCACCAGCCAGGTCTTGGCGGGATGCGTTATGTCGAATATGACTATGCCTCCTGCCCTCTCCAGCCCAAGAAAGGCGTAGTGCCTACCATTGATCTGCGCCACTGCCACGGCCTCCGGCTCCGAGCCCTTGTCGTCTGACCTGCTGTCAAAGGAGTCCGCCAGGCCGTTGGAGTTGAACGTCTCCGGGGAGCGCTCCGCCAGCATCCTAGCGATCTGGCTGCCGCTGTCGAAGACGACGTTGCCCGAGGTATCCCAGATTGTCAGCGACCTGGCGCCGTAGGAGTAAATCACATCGTGATCGCCGTCTCCGTCGGTGTCGCCGAAGGCCGTGGTGGTCTTCAGTCGGCCCAGCATTTCATCCGCCTGCAGCTCCTCGGCGTTGGGGAAGCTGGCTGGATCCAACTCCAGGTCCTTTACCCTGGCCTCTTCGCTGTAGCCGTCGTAGTCCCGGGCATCCCCTTCATTGGCGGTCACAAGGTACAGGAACCCGTCCGGGGCCACGTAGGAGGCGATGGCATCAGGCTGGTACATTCCGTAGACGGGCCAGGAGGCGATGGATATGCCGTCGTCCTCATTGCTGGCGTCGAGCTCGTTGTCGGGTAGAGAGTGGTCCTTGTACCCCAGGGGAAGGATGCGAGTTATGGTGGCGGACGGGATATCCACAACGGCGATGGCGTTGTTCTCCTGAAGCGTGACGTACGCTGTGGAGGAGTCGGGCGAGATGGTGATGTACTCCGGCTCCGAGTCCGCGGCCAGGTCGGCGTTGGGCCCGAACACCCTGAGTCCAAGCGGGGCCAGCCAGTCCAGGTTGAACCTGTCTGCATCAAATGTAGCAGTAGATGCGGTGGGGTTGCTGAATCCACCGGAAACGTCTATCACCGTCACAGTTCCGGGTGGGTCGATGGTGTAATCGTCGCTGGGTTGGCCTTCATTGGCGGTGAGAACGTAGTTCCCATCGGGGCTGAAGACTATCATGTCCGGCAGCACGCCGGTACGGACCGCCCCCATCTTCTGTAGTGTGCGCGTATTGAAGAAAGCCGCAGTGCCGGTAGAGTCTACGTTTGAACCCTCAACCGCGACTGCTAGCGTACCGCCGTGTACGTCTATGCTGTTTACAGCGTTGCCTATGGACGAAACGTCCACCGTTCCTACCTTGGCGGGACTGGAGGGGTCAGAAACGTCCAGCACATCTACTGACGCCGCCTCAGCGTTCACTACAAAGGCCCGATTGGTGGTGGGGTCAAAGGCAACTATCTCGGCTGCGCTCGCAAATACAGTTCCGGTGCTGTAGGAGCCCATGAGCTCCAGGCCTATCATCTGAGGTGAGGTCTTGCGGAGAAGGATAATTTGCCCTCCCTGGACCAGCTCAGTGTCAGCATTCTCGCCGCCTATCAGGTCGCCCTTCATGCTGTGGGCCTGCACGTTCACCAGCAATGTGGTGGCATTGGCCTCAAACAGGCTGGTGACATCGAGCACGCCGCTGGTCTCCCAGTCGCCAAGGTCGGTTGGATCGGTGTCCACAGCGCCGACGGGAATTGCCTGGCGGTTGATCTCAGCTATCCGCACCAGTTGGCCGGTGGCCGGATCCATCTGCCATATGGACGCTTCGCGCCCGCTCGCGCCGCCAAACTCGCCGATGGAGGTTGAGCGATCTTCCTGGAGGTATATGAAGCCGTCTGCAGCCCACTCCAGGTTGTCCGGGCTGCGCAGTCCAAAGTCCGGGCCGCCCGGGAACTGCCCGTTACCGGCGTCATCACCGGAGTATATGATGCGGAGGTCGGCGGATAGGCCGGACACGTCAACGTCTATGATGTAGACGGTTCCCCAGTCGTCGCTTGGGTAGAGCCTGCCGCGACCGGTTGAATTCAGCACTACCTGGCTTCCGTTCTCCGGATTGACGGCGAGGTCCTCCGGGCGTGAGAAGTGAAAGGCGCCAACACCTGCTATGCCAAGCTCTTCGGAGCCAAAGGACAGCGCATCCTGGAGTGTCTGATCAGCATAGCCCATAGCGTCCCTGTTCTCAGCGCCGGCCAGGCTGGAATCGTGGATGTCAATCTCCACGAAGCTGCCGCTCCGGGATTGGCCGGTATTGCCAAAGTCCTCGGGAGTGGAGTCGCCGTTGTCTGTGACCCATGAGTAGAGCTTTCCCTGTGCCAGCCCGTTGCGATCCAGGAAGGAGCCGTCCCCAAGTGCGTTTTTACGGCCTATGTAGAGAAGCAGTGGAGCGCCCTGGCGGTCGTCGCCAATGAGGATTCCGACTGTTCCGGGGTCACCCGTGTCTATGAGCGTCACGTTCTCGTAGCCGGCGCGTCCAGCTTGCGGCACAGCGTAGAGAACCTTGCTGGCTACATCCAGGGCAAAGAGTTGACCTCCGCCGGTCTCTTCACCCGTAAAGTAGATGTCGTCCTCAAGCCCGAACAGGCCTCCCGGTACATAAACCGATGAGCAAAAGCGGCGGAGAGAGTCGGAGTCGCCCCCGTCCAGCATTGAGGTTTCCAGTTCTTTCCCAAATCGATTGACGACAGTATCGTAGGCAAGGCCGGAGGCCTTTACCTCTAAGGTTTCCTTATCGATGTCAAAATAGGAGATCCTTGAGCCGGTAAGAGAAGTTCCGTTGGCGAGCTGATACGGGTGTCCCTGGCTGCTCCTCAGTTCGTGGTTCGTCAGTACCCTGACGGTATTTTTGTCCAGCTCGAAGGCTCCGGCGCCGTCCAGGATTCCGGGAGGCCGATAGTCGCCTATGCGCTCCCCAACTGTGAACAGGGGCGCCACTTCCCAGGCAACACTGGTGGAGGTGATCATAGCCGTTGAATCCGTTACGGCAGTTGGCGCCGGCAATTCAGCCAACGTCCGCCAGCTGTCATCGCCTTCGCCCTTGTACCTCCAGGCCAGCGCTCCATTCACGTTTATAAACTCTGGCTCACGGGCGGATTGCCCCGTCGGGCCCTGGTCTCCCTTGGGGCCTTCCGCCCCTGGCGACCCTGATACCCCCTGCAGTCCTGCTGAGCCGGTGGAGCCTGTCTCGCCCTGGGGCCCGGCCGGCCCCTGCGCGCCGCTCTGGCCCTGCGGACCCGCGGGGCCAACTTCGCCCTGGCAGGCAAGGCTTGCCAACATTGCAACCGCAGCCACCGCAAGCAGTACAGGGAACAGTCGTGCCTTTGCACCAATTCTTTTGAGCATACGCCTCCTTCTAAACGCCGGATTGATTGGCCTGCAGATTCCGTGGAATCTTTTTGGTATCCTCTATAGCCAAATACCATCCTAAGCCCCGTTGATTTGAGGAGCGTTAACTCTGGGTTAATACAAAATTAAGGTCTCTTTAAGGGTTCTTTATCCGGCTAAAGGCATAAAAAGGCGCTGTTTAGGAGGGTTGAAGAGAGCAATCCAGGTTCAAAGTGAAGAGCGTTTCACGGCCCGCTCGGGATCATGTGGATGAAACAGAGGACTTCTAGCTGAAGTCCCCTGACAAGTCCTATCGGACGGAGACGTGCCCCTTGGCCCTGTGCCCCGTTTCCGGGAGCGCGGCGGCTGCGATAAGCGCCGTGACGGGCACTATCGCCAGCACGGAGAGGCTCGGCACGTAGGACCCAATCGTGTCCGTGATCACGCCCACCAGGAAGGGCGCGACCACGGTTGAGGCGTTGCCGATGGTGAGGGCCGCGGCGGTCACAAGGGCCACCTTCTCCATAGTCACGCCGGGCAGCTCCATTGCGACGGTCAAGGCGGTGGGCAGGAATATCCAGAAGCAGAACCCCAGCAGCAGAATCGCGCCGATGATTATGGGGATGCTGTTGAAGTAGAAGGCCCCGAATGCGCCAATGGGGAACAGCAGGCCCGGCGCCATCATGAGCGGCCTGTGCAGCCCCAGGCGGGCCAGCAGGAACCCAGATAGCACGTTGACCACAACCCCCATGAGGGGCAGGAGGGCCAGTATGGCGCTTGCCTGCTGGAGGGGCATATCGAACTCTTCATTGTAGTAGGTGGGCAGCCACGAGCTGTAGCCGATGAACAGGGCGAAGGGCCCGACAAAGGCCAGGGACAGCAGCAGGGTGTTGCGCTCTCTGAGGACGCCGAATATCGCTTTCACGGACGTCTGACTCTCAGCGGTTGCATCGGATATGATTGCGCGCCCGAAGACGAGCCAAATCGCCGTGCCCACAGACGAGAATATGCCGTAGGCCATGAGAACGTTCTTCCATCCCAGAGCCTCGGCCAGTGGCACGCTCAGGAACATGGCCGTGGCAACGCCCGTCCCCTGGGCCGCGAGGTTGACGGCGTTCATTATGGGACGCTCGCTGGTCTTGAACCACTGCACAATGACGGCGGCGGTAGTGGGAAGCAGGATGCCGTTGCCAACGGCGAAGGCCACCCGAAGGGGTAGTATGGCCGCGAGGTTGGACGTAAGCGGCGCGAGGACGCCCGCGGCCATCAGCAGCCCGCTCACCAGGACGGCCCACTTCGTTCCCAACCTGGTGGAAATTATGCCGCCCGGTATGAGGAAGATGGTGAAAACCAGGAAAGCCGTCACCATCATGAGGCTGACGCTGCCCCTGCTCAGGTCGTAGTCCTCCATGATGAGGGGGAACATGGGCGCGGGGGCAAAGAGGTTCAGGCCCATAGCGAACTGGAGGGGCAGTATAGCTCCCTCAATCACCCAACGATAGCGGCTGACCTGTTGTACCTGGATGGCAATCTCCTGTGGCTGCGGCTCTAGCCCGCCAGCAGATCTGTGGAGGCGAGATCAGAGATGGCGGCATCGAAGCGGGCAAGAGTGTTGTGCAGGTACACCGTGGCGCGCTCGCCCTCATAGTTGCAATAGCCACCGGAGACTATCCAGAAGACGAAGATCTCCAGCATCGATAGCCGGTAGTCGTCCAGGCACTCTTCAAAGGAGTAGCCCCTTACGCCGCTCTCAATCAGCGTGGAGTGGTACATGCGCAGGAGGTCCATCTCCACCTCCCTTCGCTGTGGCGTGGTGAACGCCTCGCTGACAAAGGTGGCTACGTCGTACGCCCCTCTTGCGCGTACGCAGAACTCCCAATCGAAGACCACAGGCAGCTGGGAATCGTCAGCAGTGGGGAAGAAGCAGTTGTCCAGGCGATAGTCTCCGTGGACGATGGTGCGTGGAGGCTCGGTGAGCCTGGCTTTTATCCTGGGGACTTCATCTATCAGGCGGTCTCCGAGGGCCAGCAGTCCCTGAGGCATCCCGACACCGGCCTTCTCTGCCAGTGACCTCCACGCGTCCACGTATATGTACTGGTAGGAGTGGGCCTCGGAGTCCTTCATGGGCATCCAGCCAAGGCCGTCCAGTTGGGGTGTGTCCCACCAGGAGGCGTGGAATCGGGCCATCTGGCTTATGGCGCCGCGGGCCTCCGCCATGGAGCAGCCGGCGACGCTGTCGCCCTGCCTTGCGTCGCTCATGTCCTCCAGCATCAGAACGGTGTCGCCGGTCGCCAGGTCAATTGCGGAGTAGTAGCTGCGAGGCGTCTGCAGCAGGCCGTCCGACGCCAGCTCCTGGTAGAACCTGACTTCCCGCAGGTTCTGGCCCAGCCTGCCAAAGACCCGCCTCAGCAGGGGGTCTGTCGATGGGAGCTTGACCATCAACGTCCGGGGCAGGTCGTGGGCATCCGAGTCGTAGTCGAGCCTCAGACGGAACAGCTGATTCATAAACCCCTTGCCCTCGGAAATGGTCTCAGCCGAGAACGCGGCCACGGAAGCGCCGCCGGACGCTCCAACGCCTTGAAGCGCCTCGGTCAGCCAGGCAGGGGTAATCTCCCCCAAGCTGTTGGGGACGGTCAAGTTGCTCATCTCTACACCGTCAAAGCGGAGTCTGGTATGCGAGGCAAGATCCTCTCTTTATCCCGCCTTTCGCGCGAAGAGGACGCAGTGGTCCATTGGCTTGGGGTCCTTGAAGTACATAAGCCCTCCCAGCTTCTCGCCCTCCGCCGGAATCACGCTCAAGCCACGGTCGGCCAGCAAGCTGACCACCTCGTCCGCACCGTACAGCTGGAAGGTCCTGTCCGCGCCGTAGTCCCTGTCGAATATAGTCGCGACGCCACTGCCGACCTTGAACATGAGCTGCAGAACGCCGCCGGGCCTGAGAACCCGGGCGAACTCCGGCAGCGTGACGCCCAGAACGGTCTCCGGGGCTATGTGCTGGATGACCGCGTTGCACAGGAGGAAGTCGAAGGAGGCGTCCGGGTGGCTGAGAGGCTCCCGGAGGTCTGCGACCGCCACCCGCTCGGCAATCTCCGGGTGCAGCCTGCGCGCCTCAAGGATGTTCTCCTCCACGGCGTCAACACCCAGGATGTCGTACCCGTTCTGCCAGTAGAAGAAGACGTCCCGCGCGCCTGAGCCGCAGCCGGCGTCGAACCCCCGCGACCCGGCGGGCACAAGCTCCCGGAGGCGGGCCATCAGGTCCGTATCGCTCTTGAGGTCTGGGTGTGAGGTGTCCGTGTATACGGACTGGATGAAGTTGTGGCTGACCTCGGCGTAACGCTGCGCGTGGTCTTTGTAGAAGGACTCGGAGAAATCCGGTTGCTGGCTCATTGCTCAAAAACTCCTTATTGGATTGAAGGCTCGCCGCCAAACATATCTATGAACTGTCCGGTCATCAGCTTGGGCGCGTGGGCCGCCAGGTACAGGGCAGCCTGCGCTATCTGTTCGCTTGTTATCCAGTCCGGGTGTCCGTCGGGGTCGAAGGCCCTTGCCATGTCGGTGTCCACCCAGTCGGGGTTGATGCCGTTGACACGGATGCCGTGGTGGCGAAGGGAGTGGGCCAGAGAGGCCGTGTATCCCACGACGCCGTACTTCGACGCCACGTACGCTCCGTAGTCGCCCTCCGGCATCCGGCCGGAAGACGACCCGATGTTGATTATAACGCCCTGCGCCCTCTGCATCATGTGAGGCGCCACCGCGCTGGTGACCAGGAACATCCCCCGCAGGTTGGTGTTCATCACCTCGTCCCACTGCTCCACGCTGGTGGCCCAGACGGGCGTGTGGTAGCTGATGACCCCGGAGTTGTTGACGAGTATGTCGATTTGGCCCCAGGCCTCAATGACCTTCTCCGTGACCCTGGGCGCGTCCTCGTCCCGGGTCACGTCCAGAGCGAAGGCGTCCGCCTCTCCGCCGACGGCGCGTATCTCCTCGACCACCTGCGCCAGGCGCTCAGCGTTGCGCCCGGTGACGGCGATGCGCGCGCCCTCCTGGGCAAAGCACAGGGCAATGGCCCGGCCTATGCCGCGGCCGGCTCCGGTAATCAGCGCCACCTTGTCTTTGAGGACCATTTGTTGCCTGTATCCTCCACCAGCCCTAAATCCTCAACTCCAACCGGGGTTTCAGCAGCCGCTCCGGCACCTTGGTCTCGTGCATGAACCCCACCAGCAGCTTGTGCAGCTCTCCGGCAACGTCCTTGCGGCTGCCTATCACGTTCTGGAGCTGTGCAGGGTCGGATTCAAGGTTGTAAAGCTCTGACACGCCATCCTGGGGGCTGTACAGCAGGCTCCACTCCCCGGAGGTCACGGTGGTCACGGGAGGGTCCACCAGTGGGCGGAGCAGGTTGTCCACGGACTGGACGGGGTCGCCGGGATTTGCAAAGGGGATGCTGCTGACCACGAACTCCCTGCCCAGCGCTGAGCCGTCTCGCATACCTTGCGCCAGCGACCGGCCCTGCACGAAGTCCGGCACCTCCATTCCCAGCAGGTCCAGCACGGTCGGCATGACGTCTATGGCGGAGCTCAGGCCCGTGTACACCCCCGCGCCTACCCCGGGCGCGTGTATCAGGAGCGGTATGTGGACAAGCTCCTCGAAGAGGGGGGAGTGCGTCCACATCGACCCCGGCTCCCCATAAGGCCGGAGGGTCCCGTCCGGGTACTTGTCCCCGCTCATCTTGCCAAAGAGGCCGCCGTGCTCCCCGAAGTAGAAGCCGTGGTCGGTGGTGAAGATGACGGCGGTCTTGCCCGTCAGCCCCATGTTGTCAACGGACTTCAGCAGGTGGCCCAGCCACGTGTCGACCATTGTGATCTCTCCGCAGTAGGCCGCGTGCCCCTTGCGCATCGTCTCCTCCTGGTAGCCGGGCACGTCGCGCCAGTTGCCGTACAGGGGGAGCACCTGCTCGCCGTCATAATCGGGCCAGTAGAGCTCCGTGTAGTAGGCGGGCGCGTCCCAAGGCTCGTGGGGGTCCCAGGTGTCGACGAGGAGGAAGAAGTCGTCCTTGTAGTGCTGCTCCAGCCAGCGGATGGCCGTGGTGAAGGTGCGAGGGGCGTTTCGATCCGACTCGTATCTCCATGCCGCCCGCACGTCCAGGGCCTCGTTGTGGTAGCCGGGCTGGGGGATGAGAGACCAGAGGGTGTCCTGCCCCCGGTTCATGAAGAAGGACTGGAAGCCCCGGTCATAGTTCATCCCGTCCCGCAGGTAGTAGGGGGTGTCCACCGACGCCGCCGTGTGAAAGCCGCGGCCGGCCAGCATCTCCGCCAGGGTGGTCACGCCGTCCGGCAGGGGCGCCCAGCCCATGAAGGACATAGTCCATCGGCCCGTCTGGTGGTCAGCCCTGGTGGGCATGGTGGGGAATCCGCCGGAGTAGTGCCTGTCGAAGCGAGTCGCCCTGGCCGCCAGCGCGTCGAGGTTGGGCGTGCGAATTGTCTGATTGCCGTAAGCGCCGATGTGGTCTCTGCGAAAGGTATCGGCGACGACCCAGATGACGTTCATCCCTACGCTCCTGTGATAAGTAAGACTTCCAATGTATCACAAGAGCGCGTGGCTACGGAAGGGTGGGCAAGGCTGACATCCCTATTCCATTCCTGCGAAGGGAGACCTTTGCGTAACTCCTGGGATTAGGGGAGAATACGGAGGGAGAGTCTCAAGGAGCCAGGAGGGAATCATGCACCGAGAGATGGGTAATCCGGGTCTAGCGGAGTCGTTGTTGCCGGAGTCACTGGGGCAGAACCACCGTCTGGAGCGGATCTCCGAGATAGTAGATTGGGAGAGGTTTGAGGTGTTGGTGTCTGGAGTCTACTCAGCCCGGGAGGGTAGGCCGAGCTATCCGCCGCTGACTATGGTGAAGGTGCTGCTACTGGAGCAGTGGTACAACCTGTCTGATCCACAGATGGAGGAGGCCCTTGGGGACCGCATCTCATTTCGGCGCTTCGTGGGGTTGGGTCTACAGGATGATACCCCAGACTACTCAACCATAAGCCGGTTCAGGTTGGCGTTGGAGGAGGAGGGGTTGAGCGAGAAGTTGTTTGAGGAGTTGGGGGCGCAGTTGGAGAGGCTGGGGCTGGTGTTGAAGCAGGGGACGCTGATGGACGCCACGCTGGTTGAGGCGCAGGTGAAGAAGCCCCCCATGTCGGCGGGTGGTGGAGCCAAGAGTCCGACTGACCCTGATGCGGATTGGAGCGGAGGGCGGGTTGGAAGACGGTCGCACTTTGGGTACAAGGTGCACGTGGGAGTGGACGCTGGGAGTGGGCTGGTGCGGAGGGCCAAGCTGACCACAGCCAGGGTGTACGAGAGTGCGGTGGCGGATGAGCTGGTGAGTTGTGACGAAGGGGAGGTGTACGGGGACCGAGCCTATGAATCCAAGAGGAGGCGGGAGTGGCTTAAGTCTCAGGGTATCCGGGACATGATAATGCACCGGTCTCACAAGCACCAACGGGAGTTGCCCGAGTGGCAAAGGGTGCGCAACGAGATGATACAGCCCAGACGGGCCTTGGTGGAGAAGGTGTTTGGGACCCTGAAACGCAGCTACGGGTACAGCAGGGTGCGTTATCGTGGTCTGAGACGCAACGCCCTGGAGATGTGGTTCAAGCTCATGGCCTACAACCTGAGAAAGGCCGTCAAATTGTCCTTATAGCCCGGCCCCGGCGTAGTGAGATGAGACCAAACCACCTAAAAGATGACAGTGATGGACGAGACAGCCTTGTCCAGAGCGTCTACAAGACAATTCCTACCTCCAGAGACCGCCCGCTGAGGACCTCGTCAAAGTTATTCAAAGGTCTCCGAAGGCAGGAATCCAGAATCCCCGTAGCAGCGGAGGATGGACCCCTGCTTTCGCAGGGGTGGTCTGGTACTTGGGTGGTGTGCCTTGCGATTACCAACACACCCCGAGAATACGCCTTGAGTCATGGGTGCCCGTCGCTATGAGCAAACCGGGCGGACGCCCTCGGCCGCTAGTACATTATGAGATTGGCGGGGACCAGCCGTTGTGAGGACGGGTCCACCGCCAGGGCCAACCCCTCCAGGGTATAGGCTCCCAAGACGGGTGGAGCGTTGTCTTCCCCGAAGGCCACGATGGTAATCTCGCTCTCGCCGTCTATAGTGGCCCACGCACGCCCGTACTCCATCTCCACCCGGCGTCCGTCAGCCACCAGAAACCTGCGCTTTGCCACAGGCTCAACGCCCAGCTCTCGCAGCAGGCGACCGGGCAACGTGGTGTAGAAGGCTCCGGTGTCAACCGTTGCTTCTATGTCCAGGCTCTGCCGGCCGTCCATGCTGGATATGCGCAGCGGCCAGGTGAAAGTTCCCATATTGTGCTAGCCTCCTTTTGTCCCGCCTACCTCCCCGTAAACCGCGCCGCCTCCTCCGAGCCGCCTGTGGCGTTGCCCTCGGTGTAGGAGTGGATGCCCGTGCCGGCAAGCCCGCCGCCATGGACTATCAGGTACTCGTCACGGATGGGCCGGCCCTCCAGCCAGCACTCCAGAATCTCCCGGACGCCCGCGGCGTAGCGGGCCTGGGCCGAAAGGGAGGTGCCGGAGGTGTGGGGCGTCATGGCGTGGTTGGGCATTGTCCTCCAGGGGTGGTCGTTGGGGGGTGGCTGGGGGAACCAGACGTCGCCGGCGTAGCCCGCCAGCTGGCCGCTCTCCAGCGCCCTCACAATGGCGTCCTGGTCGCAGATCTTGCCCCTGGCCGTGTTCACGATGTACGAGCCGCGCTTCATCCTGCTTATCAGGTCATCGTTGAACATGTGCTCAGTCTCAGGGTGCAGCGGGCAGTGGATGCTCACCACGTCGCACACGCTGACCAGGGACTCCACGTTCTCGTGGAAGGTCAGGCCAAGCTCCTGCTCCACTTCGGGGGAGAGCCTGTGCCTGTCGGTGTAGTGGAGGTTGACGTCAAAGGGCTTCATTCGCTTCAGGACGGCCAGCCCTATTCTGCCGGCCGCCACAACGCCCACGTCCATCCCCTCGATGTCGTAGGACCTGGACACGGCGTCCGCGATGTTCCAGCCGCTCCTGACCACCCAGCCGTACTGGGGGATGAAGTCCCTGACCAGCGCCAGCATCTGCATGACGGCGTGCTCCGCCACGCTTATGCTGTTGCACCAGGTCACCTCGCACACGGTGATGTTCCGGGCAATGGCCGACTGGAGGTCAACGTGGTCAGAGCCGATGCCGGCGGTGATGGCCAGCTTGAGGTTGGGGGCCTTGGCAATGCGCTCGGCGGTGAGGTAGCCGGGCCAGAAGGGCTGTGAGATGACGACGTCGGCGTCGGCCAGCTCCCTCTCGAACACGGAGTCCGGGCCGTCCTTGTCCGACGTGACCACGAACCGGTGCCCCCGTCCGGTCAGGAAGCTCTCCAGCCCCAGGCCGCCGGAGACCGACCCCAACAGGTGGCCTCGCGTGAAGTCGATGGAGTCCGGCGTCGGCAGCGTCTGGCCGTCCGGGTAGTGGGTGAGCGTCGGAATATCATTACGGGAGTAGTTGGGAGGGAAGCCCGTCAACGGGTCAGGGTAGAGAACACAAAGCACTTTCTGAGCGGAAGAGGTGGTCATATCACCATCCTTAGACAAGATTTTTGTGGCACGTTTCTAGTATATCTCAAAACGAATTGCTCAGTAACTTGGCTAGTAAGGGCAGGGATTGATTTGGCTCACGGGATTCATTAAGCTTTATTGCCGTGAGAAAAATGGAAGAGGGCGGTCCGCAGCTATGGGACGCCTGGAGCAACAAGACACAGGAGCAGCTGCATGGAGAACGGAAGCCAGGGCCCGGTCATAGTCGCCAGGGGGGTGTGCAAGACCTACCACACAGGAAGGATTACCGTGGAGGCCCTCCGGGGCGTGGACGTATCCGTGGACGCGGGGGAGATGGTGGCGGTGATGGGGCCCAGCGGCTGCGGCAAGACCACTCTTTTGAACTGCCTCTCCGGGCTGGATGACATCGATTCCGGCTCCATTGCCATCGGAGGCGTTGAGCTGGCGGAGATGTCGGACAACAGGAAGACCAGGTACCGCGCCACGCGCATGGGCTTCATCTTCCAGCACTACAACCTGCTGCCGGTGCTGACGGCCCAGGAGAACGTGGAGCTTCCGCTGCTGGTGTCCGGCACTGGGCTGGCCGAGGCACGGAGGAAGTCTCTGGCCGCGCTGGAGACCGTTGGTCTCTCGGAACGGGTCAAACACTACCCCACGGAGCTTTCCGGCGGCCAGCAGCAGCGAGTCACCATAGCCAGGGCGCTGGTCAACGACCCCGAAATCGTCTGGGCGGACGAGCCCACCGGCAACCTGGACAGCGCAAACGCCGCCGAGATCATGGAGCTTCTGACCGCGCTCAACAGGGAGAACCGACAGACCTTTGTGATTGTCACCCACTCCGACGAGGTGGCCGCGCTGGCCCACCGGATCATCCACATGAGGGACGGCCTTATAGAGGACAGCGGCCTCTCGGGCGGCCACGCGTAGATGGACGAGCTTTTCGGCGTCCCGATGTGGAGAGTCGTCGCCGTGCTGGCGATTGGCTTTCTATTGGTGGCGGCCTACCTGGCGTACATCGCCGTCAGGAGTCCCATCCTGGTGCGCATGGCCTTCAGGAGCGCCGTCCGGCGTCCGGGGAGGAGCGGCCTCATAGTCGTCGGCTTGATGCTTGGAACGGCAATCATATCCTCCTCGTTTACAACCGGGGACTCGGTTACCTACAGCATTGAGCGGCAGGTTGTCGAGCTGCTCAAGGGAGCAGACGAGGTCATCCGTCTTGACGAGGACTCGGACGTCTGGGAGGGCCAGTCGCTTCCTGAGGACTTCCCTGAGTCCGTGTTCCACGAAATCGCGCCCGTGCTGGACGCCTCTCCCCACTTGGACGCCGTAGTGCCCCTGCATATGCAAAGCACCGCGGTTATGAACTTCCGGTCACAGCAGTTCGAGGTGCAGGCCATCTACACCGGCCTCGAGCCGGCGCGGGCCGCGGTGTTCGAGCCTCTGCGGGACGTGGAGGGCAACCTGATCGACCTGGCGACCCTGGGACCCAACGAGGTCTACATTGACCAGGAGGGCGCTGAGAGCATAGAGGCCCAGGTCGGCGACGAGCTGGGAATCGTCACCGGGCCGGGCCGTTTGACTCAGGTAACGGTTAGAGGCGTGGCGGAAGGCTGGTATTTCAAGACCTCCGGCGACGACAATCTTGTCCTCATGGCGCCCCTTGTGCAGGTGCAGGAGCAGTTGGGCAAGGAGGGGCGGCTGACCCACATAATCCTGTCCAACACCGGCGACCACATGGGTGGCGTCGCCCTGACGGACTCCGTGCTGGAGGCCTTTGGCGACCTTCCCGCCATCACCGAGTCCGGCCTGTATATTGACGACTTCAAGCAGGACGCCATTGATACGGCCAACCAAGTCGGCAGCCTGTTCGTATCCATGTTTACCACCTTTGGAATGTTCTCCATTGGAGCGGGCATCCTGCTCATCTTCCTCATATTCTCCATGCTGTCCGCGGAGCGGAGGAGCGAGATGGGGATGGCGCGGGCGGTTGGGATGCAGCGGGGCCATCTGGTGCGGCAGTTTGTGGCCGAGGGGGCGTTCTACGGGCTGGGGTCCACCGCCGTGGGCGCTCTGGCGGGTATAGGGTTGGGCTACGTGCTCATAGTGGCCACGGGCAACGCCTTTGCCAGCGGGGCGGCAGGTCCGGAACTGGTCTTCGTAACCCACGTCGAGCCGAGAAGCGTTCTTGCCTCCTTCCTGGTCGGAAGCATGGTGACATTCGTGACCATCCTGCTGGCTGCCAGGCAGAACAGCCACCTGAACATTGTGCGGGCGGTGCGCGGCATAGCCGAGCCGCCGGGCGCCGCAGGCAAGCGGACGCTCATCTGGGGAGTCGTTGTCCTGCTGATAGGAGCGCTCATCGCGTTCTCCGGCTACCAGTCCGCCCAGTCCACGGCCTTTGGGCTTGGAATGTCCTTCATACCAATCGGCATAGCGCTGATTCTAAGGTGGCTGGGCGCTGCCCAGCGATTGGTGCTGACAGGGGTAGGAGTTTACTTGCTGGTCCTCTGGCTTATGCCTACAAGCGTCTGGGACGCAATACGCGATGACTGGAGGTCCGACCTGTCCGGCTTCTTCGTATCCGGCTTCATGATAGTTGCGGGCGCGGTGCTGGTGACCATCAACAACTCGCCCACGGTCCTGGGCCTCATGACCAACACCCTGGGCCGCATCAGGCCCCTCACTCCAATTATCAAGTCGGCCGTGGCGTATCCTCTGCGATTCGGCTTCAGGACGGGGATGTCGGTAGCGATGTTCGCTGTGGTGGTCTTCTCCGTGGTGGTCATGTCCGTCCTCATTGAAGGGTTCGGCAAGCTGCTTGATGACCAGCAGAGGCTGGGCGGCGGCTACGAGGTCGTGGGCTTTGCCCAGAGCGACCTGAGTCCCATCACCGACCTGGGCGTCGCCGTAGATCTGGCCCCGGACCTGGCCTTCGTCACCCGCGAGGACGGGTCGCCCGCCGTCGGCGCGCTCAGGACAATCTGGACGGCGGAGGGCAGGCTGACGGGCGAGACGGACGACGACTACCGGGATACAGCCATCAGCGGCCTGGACGACGACTTCCTTGAGACCAACGAGTTCCGCATAAGGCTGGCAACCTCCGAATACCTGGATGGCTCGGAGTTCGACGCTGAGAGGATATGGAGAGACCTCCGGGATAAACCCGGACTGGCCGTGGTCAACGCCTCTATGGTTCCCACTCGTGACAGCGGCGGATTCCAGCTGGCTTCGGACAACTTCGCGCTGGACGGCGTTGAGGGCCTGTTCCTGGAGAACGACGTGATGGAGCCCGTGGACGTAACCGTACACGACCTGGAGAGCGCGTCCGCCTTCAACCTGAAGGTCGTGGCCGTGCTGGACGACCTCGCGTCCCAGGGAATCATGCCGCCGGGCGTGTATACCTCAACCCGGACTCTGGCGGCGGAGGCGCCGAGAGACGTGAACGCCACCCGGTTCTTCTTCAACGTTGACCCGGGAACGGACGACGCCGCAGACCGGATTGAGGCCGCCCTGATAAGCCACGCTATTGAGACCATTGACATCTCTGAGACCGTTGAAGATCTCCAGGCCCTCAACCGCGCCATCTTTGACCTGCTCATCGGCTTCATGATGCTGGGCCTGGTGGTTGGTATAGCCGCGCTGGGGGTCATAAGCGCCAGGGCCGTGGTGGAGAGGCGGCAGCAGATAGGCGTCTTGCGCTCCATCGGCTTCTCGCGGCGGATGGTGCTCCTGATCTTCCTGTCAGAGTCCTCCTTCATCTCCATACTGGGGATCGCGTGGGGAGTTGCCCTGGGCATCCTGACCTCGATCAACTTCATTGCCGACGTGCGCAACGACGAGCCGAGCATTGAGCTGATCATCCCCTGGGCAAGGCTCGGCCTCATAGTCCTGGCGGCCTACGTTCTGTCTCTGTTGACGACGGTGCTGCCGGCTCGACAGGCGGGCCGCACGGCGCCCGCCGAAGCCCTGCGGTACGAGTAGGCGGCGGCACGCCTTCTCGCCGTGGACTGACGGCTCAGCCCAGGCGCTCGATGCCGGGACAGGCATCGAAGCCGCTGTCGAAGCTCAGGATGTGACTGGCCCCGGCCTTGCGCATCACCGCAACGTGCAGGGCGTCCCGCGCCGAGATTCCCTGCACAGAGCCTATAATTGCTCGGGCGGCGCGAATCTCGGCCATGCCGAAGGTCAAGACGTCGTCCGCAATGGCGTTGAGGCTCTCAAATGCGGCGTCTATGGCATCCGGTCGCTTGATTGCGGTGTACCGATGTAGTATCTCCTGGTAGACCTCCACGTCGGTGATTAGCCGCTCTCCGTCTCCTACCAACTGTGTCAGGACCACTAAGGCGCGGTCCTTGTTGGGATGAGGCGCGCCCACCAGGTACATTGGGATGTTGGAATCGATGAAGATCACTGTTGGCGTTGCCCGGCCTCTATCTCACCGAGCATATCTTCTATGTCTGCTGTGGGGTACCGGTGTCGTGACGCATCTGCGATGGCGCGCAGCTTGGTTTGGGCTACCCCGTACTGGTAGCCCCTGGCCGCGCGCAGCGCCTGGCGCACCCATTCCGCAACAGTCATCCGCTGCCTCCGGGCAACACCCTGGATCTCTTGGTACTCCTCTTCGTCCAGCAGGACTTGTAGTCTCTTTACCATGTATGTAGTCTAATCGACTCATTATAGATTAGTCAAGCTGCGTGTATAAACAGGAATTTGCAGCGTCTGTCATTGGCGCTCGGCGCCCCTGCCACCCCCGCGCTTGTAAATGGCATCAAGCTGGGCTTACAATTTGATATGCTATCTCACTGAAAGGACTTCTTGACTTCGCAATATGTACACTTACCTGAAAACGGCACTCTGCCTCGCGGCCCTATTGCTCCTGGTTGCCTGCACCTCCTCCGACGAGGAAACACCCACCGTTGCGCCAGCGCCTTCCCCTACTCCAGCAGATACCCCGACGACGCAGCCGCCTACGGCCACCCCGATGCCCTCTCCAACCGCTACGTCTACCCCGGCGCCGACAGCCACAATGCTCCCGACCGAGGCGCCACCCACAGCCACCCCAGCGCCTACACCAACTCCCACAGAGGCCCCGGTTGAGGAGGAAGTCCTGACCCTCCTCTACTGGCAGGCCCCGTCTCTGCCCGGCCCTTACCTGTCGGCCGGATACAAGGACCGGGACGCCGGCGCGATTACCCTGGAGCCACTGGCCAAGTACAGCCCGGACGGCGACCTTGTACCGGCCCTGGCCGCGGAGATACCCACCATAGAGAACGGCGGCGTCTCCGAAGGCCTTATGTCCATCACCTGGAAGCTTATAGAGGGCCTGAAGTGGTCCAACGGCAGCGCTATGACGGCCGCAGACGCCGTCTTCACTTGGCGTTACTGCACAAATCCTGATACCGGCTGCACGGTCGAAAGCTCCTTTGACGGCATATCATCTGTGGAGGCCGTCGACGACCTGACCATCAAGATCACCTTTGACTCTCCCACGCCCTACCCGTACACTGCCTTCGTCGGCACTGGCGCACCCATCATCAGCGGGGCGCAGTTCGCCAACTGCGTGGGCGCGGCCGCGGCGGGCTGCGAAGCGCAGAACCTCGCGCCCCTGGGCACGGGGCCATATCGAATCATCGACTTCAAGCCCAACGAAGACGCCCTCTATGAGCGCAATCCGCACTACCGCGGCCCTGAGCCCTACTTCGACCGTGTGGTGATCGAGGGCGGAGACGACGCCATCACCGCAGCCCGCGTCGTACTGGAGAACGGAGCAGCCGACTACGGCTGGAACTTGCAGATTGATCCGGAGATTCTGGCTGAGATGGAGGCGGCGGGACACGGCCAGGTGGTCACTGCCTTCGCCAGCCTGGTGGAGCGGATAGTGGTCAACCAGACTAACCCGGCCCCGGCCCTGGGCGACGACCGCTCCGAGTACCTGGACGGACAGAATCCCCATCCCTTCCTGACCTTCACCCCCATTGCCAGGGCTATGTCCATGGCCATTGACCGCAGCCTCATATCGGAGCGGCTGTACGGCTTTGCCGGAGAGCCCATCTGCAACGTGATTGCGGGGCCCTCCGTCTACGTTTCCACAGCGAACGACGGTTGTCTTACCCAGAACATCGCGGGCGCTAACCAGCTTCTGGAAGACAGCGGCGTCCTTGACACCAATGGCGACGGCATCCGCGAGTACAACGGAACGCCTCTGCGCATCACCTATCAGACCTCCACCAACGCCGTCCGCCAGGAGACCCAGAAACTCATCCGCGACTGGTGGAGCCAGATAGGTATCCAGACGGAGCTGATAGACCACAACGCCAGCCTCTTCTTCGGCGGAGACCCGGTAGCGGACGCTGAGTCCACGTATCGCAGGTTCTTCGCGGACGTGCAGATGTACGCGACCGGCCCGGACATAGACCCGCAGCAGTACCTGTCTGACTCTCTCTGCAGGCACATCCCAACGCGTGAGAACAACTGGGCCGGTGGCAACGTCGCCCGCTCCTGCAACCCCGAGTACGACGCTCTGTATGAGACACTGGCACAGACGGCCGCCGGGCCGGAGCGGGACGGGCTGATCATGCAGCTGAACGACATCCATATTCAGAGCTACTATGAGATTCCCCTGGTGAACCGCGGCGTTGTCTCCGCCCATCTGAACAGCCTTCAGGGCGTTCAGGTCAACGGATGGGACAGCGAGCTGTGGAACATTGCCGAGTGGCGCCGCGAGTAGCTATGGGCCAATGGCGGCGCACTGCCAACACTGAAGGGAGACCTCTCAATGACCGAACAGCCACAAGAGTACACAATGGGCTACGACGAGAACTTTCAGCAGCTTCTCCGCCTGCGAAGCGCGGAGAGCCACGCCGCGTACCTGCTCCCGCATCTCAAGGCGGGCCACCGCGTGCTGGACTTCGGCTGCGGGCCGGGCACCATATCCGTCGGCCTGGCGAAGGCAATAGAGCCGGGGGAGCTGCACGGCATTGACATGGAGGAGTCGCAGATAGGAATTGCCAGGGCGGCGGCGCAGGCGGGCGGACACGCCAACGCGACCTTCCACGTCGGCGACGTGACTGCCCTCCCCTTCGAGGACAACTCCTTCGACGCCGCCCACTGCCACGCGGTGCTCATGCACGTCCCGGACACGTCCAAGGTGCTGGCCGAAATAAAGCGGGTGCTGAAGCCGGGCGGTGTCATAGGCAGCCGCGAGATGTTCGTGTCCTCCTCCTTCCTGGAGCCGGGCAGCGAGGACGTGGACGCTGCATGGACCACATTCGCGAGGCTGCTCCAGGGCAACGGCGGCCATCCGCAGATGGGCAAGGAGTTGAAGAACACGCTCCTGGAGGCGGGCTTCACCAACATCCGGGCAACCGCCTCCTTTGACTCCTTTGGCACGGCGGAAGAGGTGGCCTTTCTCCGCGCCTTCATCGACGACTGGTTCTACTCGCCGCGGGTCATAGAGGCGGCGGTGCAGTTCGGGTTGGCGAGCCGCGAGCAGTTCGACCAGTGGCGGCAGGGCCTGGACGACTGGCGCGACCACCCCGGCGCTTTCGGCGGCTTCGCCTTCGGCGAGGCGATAGGGGTCAAGCCGTAGTCTCTGGCGGGAGTCACATACGACATCCCGTATCCGGGAAAAGCTCCGTGAGCCTTTCCCGGCGGTAGCCGAAGATTCTCTTTAGCTCCCCGGCAACAAAGAGCCGGTTGACCAGCGCGCCGCCAAGAATGCCGTAGTCCACGTGGTCGGTCACCAGCGTGCCCTCCGGCCTCTCCTCAAAGGTGTGCCGGTGTATCCAGAAGCGATAGGGGCCACGGCGCTGCTCGTCGCAGAAGGCGTAGGGCGGGTCCCACTCCGTGATCTCGCTGCGCCACTTGACGGGTACGCCACGGAGCCTGATTCGGTACTCGATGATTGTCCCAACAGCCATCTCGATGGGCATTGAGGTGAGTATGGAGAACCTGACCCAGGGTGGCGTAAGCAGATTGAGGTTCTCCGCCTGCGCGAAGAAGGCGAAGACCTGCTCTATGGGATGCTTTAGAAGCTGCTCCTGGTGGACCTGAAAGGCCATAGTAGCTTTTGTTTCAAGAGGCGCTATACCTGCGCCTGCATTCAATGTCAATTATATGCTACATTGGCCTGCCAGAACCATCCTGGAGACGGCTCGGTATTCTCAGTGTTGGCATTAGCAAATAAGCGTAACCCAAGCGCTAGACCACCCCTGCGAAGGCAGGGGTCTATCTCCTATGTACTACCGGGAATCTGGATTCCTGCCTGCGCAGGAATGGTCATGGGGCAGTATTCCAAAGAAGTTGGCAATACCAACGCGCCCCGAGAATACCCTACATCGGGCTGCGGGAACCAGACCGGAGGCGGCCGGCAATGCCTCGCAATGAATTTCATGGCTGACCACTTGGCTGTATGCTATACTTGGTTGTCATTTTGTTATGATGGAGTAGCTTTTTGACTGAGTATCTGGCTCGCGTCAGCGCGAAGAGGCCCGTGCTGACCATACTATTATGGCTCGTGGTAGCCTTGATAACGGTTGTTCTAGCCGTTGATGGAGAGGTAGTGCCAGTACCTAGCCAACCTTCAGACTTCCTCAACAAAGCTACCACAACGGAGCTTCGCCTGGGAGGTGGAGCGGAGTCCCAGCGCGCGGCCAATCTCCTGGAGGGCAGGCTCAGGGGCCCCAAGCCCGTAACGGAGTGGGTCATCGTGCAGTCGGAGTCCATGACCGTCGATGATCCGGCCTTCCAGAAGAGGGTGGAATCCCTCTACGAGGAGATCATTGCCCTCGGAAGCGACCAGGTAACCCTGGGCCAGCACTACTACCAGCTGAACAACCAGGCCCTGGTGTCCCAGGATCGAACGAGCACCATCATTGCGCTGGTGCTGGCCGGCGACCTGGGGGAGGCCGAGGACAATGTTGAGCACATTCTGGAGATTGTGGAGAATGCCGACGCGTCCGGCGACTTCAACGTGCTAATGGTGGGGTCCGCCAGCATCTCCTATGACCAGAACGAGCTCGCCAGGCATGACCTGGAGCAGGGCGAGCGGGTTGGCGTGCCCGTGGCTCTCCTCATACTGCTGGTGCTCTTCGGCACCGTCGTGGCAGCCCTGCTGCCGATAGGCCTGTCCGTCATCTGCATCGTCGCCGCTCTGGGACTGGCTGCGCTCATAGGCCAGGCCTTTGAGCTGGTGTTCTTCGTCACGCTGATGATCACCATGATCGGCCTGGCGGTTGGCATAGACTACTCGCTGCTGATAGTATCCCGCTTCAGGGATGAGATGGCCCGGGGCCTGGACAAGTACGAGGCCACCGCGAGGGCGGGCGCGACGGCCGGACGCACGGTGCTGTTCAGCGGCACGACCGTGGTCATCGCCCTCTGCGGCATGTTCCTGGTGCCGTTCCTGTTCTTCCAGTCCCTTGCCTTGGGAGCCATCCTGGTTGTGCTGGTCGCCATGGCTGCCACCCTCACGCTGCTCCCGGCCGTGCTTGGGCTGATGGGGCCAAAGGTGAACCTTCTGCCGGTGCCTTTCTTTGGCAAGGCCAAAGTCCAGCAGACGGAAGCCCCCCAGCAAGGGTTCTGGGAGTACATAACCGTCAAAGTGATGAGGTTGCCCATTATCAGCGCTCTTGCTGTGGCCATCCCTATGCTTGTCGCCACCTACTACTACTTCGACATAAAGACGGGCCTGAACGGGGTTGACGTATTCCCGGAAGGCGCCCAGACCAGAGAAGCCTTCTTCGTACTGGAGGAGAAGTTCCCCTTCGGATTCGGGGCCGTCAATCCGACTGAGGTGGTCGTGGACGGGGATGTCAACGATCCGCAGGTGCTCGGAGCAATGCAGAGTCTGGCTCTGGCCCTTCACGAAGCCCCCGTATTCCAGGTTGTTCCGCCCGATCCTATAGGCAACCCACAGGCGCTGTGGCTGCCCAACCAGGCGGGCGATCTGGCGCTGCTGACCGTGGTCATTCCGGGGGAGTCCAGCAGCAAGGCGGCGGTGGACGCTCTGAACGTGCTGCGAGACGACCACGTCCCCGCGGCCTTTGACGGTGTGCCCGCGGAGGTGCTGGTTGGCGGCGTGACGGCAACCACGGCGGACGTCTTTGAGATAACGGACAGGTACACCCCCATAGTCTTTGCGTTTGTGCTGGGCTTCAGCTTCATCATCCTGATGCTGGTCTTCCGCTCTATAGTCATTCCCATCAAGGCCGTTGTGATGAACCTGCTCTCCGTCGGCACCGCGTACGGGCTGCTGGTCCTGGTGTTCCAGAAGGGGCTGGGCACGGACTTGCTGGGCTTCCAGCACGCGGAGGTCATCGACGTGTGGATACCCCTGTTCCTGTTTTCCATTCTCTTCGGGCTGTCAATGGACTACCACGTGTTCCTGCTGAGCCGCATCCGGGAACGCTACGACCAGACGGGCGACAACGCGGAGGCCGTGGCCTACGGCCTCCGGTCGACGGCGGGGATCATTACCGGCGCCGCGCTCATAATGGTGGCGGTGTTCGGCGCATTTGCTTCGGGGAAGACCATCATCAACCAACAGGTGGGCTTTGGTCTCTCCGTGGCCGTATTTCTGGATGCGACGCTGGTGCGCTCCGTGCTGGTTCCTGCTACTATGGAGATGCTGGGCGCGCGGAACTGGTATCTGCCGCCGTTCCTTCGCTGGCTCCCGGACCTGCGCGTGGAGCCTGTCGAGGAGGACGAGGACCGCAGTATTCAGCCTGCATAACCTGAGGCATAAGGGACATGGAAATACCAACTGCTTACATCCCCGGCTATGAGAGGGCCTGTGCTTTGGACCCAAAGCTGGCCTCCAACTACATCGCCCACACCACTATGGGAGACCCGGAGGCCGACGCTCTGATGGAGGAGCTATCCACTCTCCCGCCGCGAGAAGCATCAGACATAATCCAGGCCGGCATGGACAACGACCAGGACGTTCTGCGCAATGCTCCGCCGACGGTCAGGGCCTTCTTCGAAAAGCTGGACACCCCGCCGGACTGGGTCGACTACTCGGCGTTCATCCCGGGCATAAGGATGTTCCACCGCAACTCCAAGCTGATTCTGGGAGCGTTCGTGGGCGGCACGCTGGTAGAGGGCTTCTCCACGAATATCAGCAAGTCCTTCTTCATTTCCGGACGCCTGCGTGACCAGGGCGTGAGACGCCTGAAGCAGAATAACCGGCACATGATAGAGATATTCATGCCCAACGGCCTGGAGAGGGACGGAGACGGGCTGAAGCTGTCCGTTCGCGTCAGGCTGATCCACGCGCAGCTCAGGCGCCTGTTGAAGAACTCCGACGACTGGGATTTGGAGGCGTGGGGTCTACCCATAAGCTCTGCCCACGTAGGGTTTGCTATCACTGCATTCTCGGCGCGGCTGCTCATGCACATGAAGAGTCTGGGCGCCATCATCCGGAGTGACGAAGAACGCAGGGGCTTTATGGCCGTATGGCGCTACTCCGGATATCTGATGGGAATCCCGGAAAGCATCCTCTTCAAAACTGAGGGAGACGCCCTGCGGCTCTTCCGGGTTGGTGGCATGTGCGAGCCACGGCCGGAGCTTGAGTCCATAGCGATGGCGAACTCGCTGGTCAACTCTGCTCCTCTTGTCATAGGCATTGAGGACCCCGCGGAACGCCGCAACCTGGCAAAGTACGTGTTCAGCGTCTCTCGCGCTCTCATAGGCAATGAGCTTGCCAATGAGCTTATGTATCCCCCCGGCAAGACGCTGGGCATTCTGAGGATATTCAGGATGCAGGAGCGATACCAACGCCTTCTGGGCAGGCTGTTCCCAAAGAAGTCTGAGAACAGCAACTTCGCCAGGTTCACGTCCCTGCTTGAGGCATCGGCCTTCGACGAGGCGGGCATAAGCTACAGAATGCCGGACCACGTGTACGCGGAAGAGTCCAGCAGGTGGTGAGGCTGTAGGTGGCGCCTGGACAAACCTCCTCTCAAGCCATTCCCTCTCAAGGCAACCACTCTCACTTGCTATAACGCCCCAAGAATGTTAGTGTAGCACCATATTTTTTGAACCCTGAGAGTTTTCTGACCGGCTGTAGCCATCCGACGGCATCCAGAGCAAAGTGAAGGGACCAGACCAATGATGGAGAAGAGGGAACCTGTAGAGGAATCAGAGCCGGAAGGACCGGGGCCGGAAGTCGGACAGATCAAGCGGCACCGCTGGACCGCCCTGTGGAACGGCGTGGTCATTGGCATGGGCGCATTCATGCTCATAGGTGGATTCGTGCTGGGGATCGTACCCCTGATAATGGGCATTGGACTTGAGGTATTGCATCGGAAGCGGCTGGACAAGCAGCAGGCGCCTCCCGTCTAGCCGTCCGCACGCCCGGTTCGCCGCTCGCCCGAGGGCAGTCCTATCGACTTGGAAGGTAAAAGGTGGTATGCTCAAACGGCAAATCGGCTGGGCAATCACGGCTGAATTCGCAACTAGCGTAGTTTAAGGAGTCAACGGTGTCTAACATCAACGTAGCCATTATCGGCGCGGGCAACTGCGCCTCCTCCCTGGTGCAGGGAGTGTACAAGTACCAGGAAGCCCCAGAAGACGAGTTCATCCCCGGCCTGATGCACCCGGTGCTTGGCGGCTACCACATATCTGACATCAACTTTGTTGCGGCCTTTGACATAGACAAGAACAAGGTTGGCAAGGACCTGTCTCAGGCCATCTTTGAGCCGCCCAACAACACCATGAAGTTCGCGGACGTGCCCTTCATGGGCGTGCCCGTGGAGCGCGGCATGACCCACGACGGCCTTGGCAAGTACCTGTCCCAGGTCATCGTCAAGGCCCCCGGCTCCACCGCCGACATAGTGAACATCCTCAAGGAGAGGAAGACGGACGTGGTGATCAACTACCTTCCCGTCGGCAGCGAGTCGGCCACCAAGTGGTACGTGGAGCAGATACTTGAGGCGGGCTGCGGCTTCGTCAACTGCATTCCGGTGTTCATTGGGCGGGAGGACTTCTGGCAGAAGCGTTTCAAGGAGAAGAACCTGCCCGTCATCGGCGACGACATCAAGTCCCAGGTGGGAGCGACCATCACCCATCGGGTGCTGACCCGCCTGATGAGGGAGCGTGGCATCAAGCTGGAGCGCACGTACCAGCTGAACTTTGGCGGCAACACAGACTTCTACAACATGCTGGAGCGGGACAGGCTGGAGTCCAAGAAGATTTCCAAGACCAACTCAGTGACATCCCAGCTTGACTACGACCTGGGGGAGGACAACGTGCATGTTGGCCCCAGCGACTACGTGCCCTGGCTGGGAGACCGCAAGTGGTGCCACATACGCATGGAGGGGCGCACCTTTGGTGACGTGCCCATAAACCTGGAGATGAAGCTGGAGGTCTGGGACAGCCCCAACTCCGCGGGTGTGGTGGTGGACGCCATACGGTGCTGCAAGCTCGCTCTGGACAGAGGCATCGGAGGCACGCTCAAGGGGCCGTCGGCCTACTTCATGAAGTCCCCGCCCATTCAGTACTCCGATGACGAAGCGCGCCGAATGGTCGAGTCGTTCATAGAGGAGAGCTAGACGCAGCCGGCTTCCGGACAGGGAACGGGCGACATAGATGAAAATAGCCCTGGTATCCCCTTACGATTACGCCTACCCCGGTGGCGTGATGGCCCACATATCCCATCTGGGCCAGCACCTCATGAAGGCGGGCCACCACGTAAACGTCATCGCGCCCCTCTCAGGCACTCCCAGCATCCTTGATACGGAGCTGATACGACTGGGCAGGTCAGTCCCGGTCCCAAGCGGCGGCACCACAGCAAGAATCTCCCTTTCGGTTTGGCTTGAGCCGCGCATCAAGCGAATGCTGCGTGAGGAGAACTTCGACGTTATACACCTCCACGAGCCGCTGACGCCAATGCTGCCTTTGTTCGTGCTCCAGCAGTCCCGCGCCGTGAACGTGGGCACCTTCCACGCCTTCAACGGCAGCGGGCATATCTACTGGGTGGGCAAGCACATTCTGGGCCGGTGGTTCGACAAGCTGGACGGCCGCATTGCCGTGTCAAACCCGGCCCTCAGCTACGTCAGCAGGCACTTCCCCGGTGACTACAGGGTCATCCCCAACGGCATTGAGGTGTCCCGCTTCGCAACTCCCGCGCCGCCCATTGAGGAGCTCCAGGACGGGAAGCTGAACATCCTCTTCGTGGGACGCCTGGAGAAGCGCAAGGGCCTCAAGTACCTGCTTGGGGCGTTCAGCAAGCTCAAGTGGAACCACCCCAACACGCGGCTGGTGGTGGTGGGTCCGGGCAACGTCGAAAAGGAGGCCTTCCGGTTCATCGCCGAGCGCCACATTGAAGACGTGGTGTTCACGGGCCCCGTGTCGCACCAGGACCTGCCTCGCTACTACCAGACGGCGGACATCTACTGCTCCCCGGCCACGGGCAAGGAGAGCTTCGGCATTGTGCTGCTGGAGGCAATGGCCGCCGGCAAGCCCATCGTCGCCACGAGCATAGAGGGCTACTCGTCCGTGATGACCGACGGACAGGAGGGCCTGATGGTTCCGCCGAAGGACGAGGAGGCGCTGCAGGCGGCCCTTGAGACCCTGATGGAAGACCCCGCTCTGCGGGAGGAGATGGGCAGCCGGGGGAGGCAGACGGCGGTGCAGTACGACTGGGAGGTGGTGACGGCCCGTATCACCGAGTACTACGACTACCTGATGGCCCAACGCAACGGGTCAATCTCCTCCAACGGCGGCCTGGAGCATCCCAGGGAAAACGCCGTCTCATAGCTTTCATGTCCTCCTGGCAAGACCTCAGAGTCCGGGCCCGGCTTATCAGCACCCGCTACCTGGAGAACCCTCTGGCCGTCGCGCTTGCGAAGATAGGCCTCTCCCCCAACAAGGTGACGTTCCTGGGCCTCATCATCAGCTGCGCGACCGCCTGGTGGCTCAGCACGGGTGACTTCCTTGTGGGCGGCATCCTGCTCCTTGTTGCCGCGGTCATGGACATGGCCGACGGCGCGCTGGCGCGGCGCTTCGGCACGGCCAGCCCCCGCGGCGCGCTGCTGGACTCCGCCATAGACCGCCTGGCAGAGGCGGTGGTGTTCCTGGGGCTGCTGGTCTACTACGTCGACCCGCTGTCCATCCCGGAGGTGCTGCTGATCAACGCGGCGCTGGTCGGCTCGTTCATGGTCAGCTACCTGCGCGCCCGTGGCGAGGGGCTGGGCGTCGATTGCAAAGTGGGGATAATGACCAGGCCGGAGAGGGTGCTGGTGCTGGCGGCGGGCCTTCTTCTGGACCAGGTTCTCGCGGCCTTGGTAATCATAGCTGTCCTTGCGGCCTTTACCACGCTACACCGCTTCTGGCACATTCACCGGGAACTGGGTGAGGGGTAGGGCTCCGTCATGCCCGTGCAGACGGGCATCCATTCCCCCACTCCCCTGGATTCCCGCTCGGAGGCGGGAATGGCGACTGGGGCTGCCAAACAAAGTGGTTGCCAGCCTCTCGCTAAGGTGCTATGCTCGCTTCATCGGAGACGGGAACTCACGGCCTACCGGCTACACAGAAACGTAGAACAGGGAGGTAGACATGGCAAATATCAGTAGAGCGGCGGCTATAGTGGGAGCGGCGGAATCCGACGAGCTGGGCTACCTGGAGAACAGGAAGTCAGACCTCCAGCTTCTGGTGGAGGCCGCCTCCAACGCCCTTGATGACGCCGGGCTGAAGAAGAGCGACGTTGACGCAATCTTCTCTTCCGGCAACACAATGGGGTTTGCGGAGCACATGGGCATAATCCCAAGGTTCACGGACGGCACGTCCGTCGGCGGCTCCTCCTTCGTGATACACGCGGGCCACGCGCTGGCGGCGATTGCTGCCGGTTACTGCGAGACGGCCCTGGTCGTTCACGGCTCGGCGGGCCACTCGCGGCGGTTCTTCGGAGGCGGAGGCGGTATCGAAGGCGGCGGGCCGGCGTCCCCGGGCGGCCAGTTCGAGACGCCATACGGCTACATCGGCGCTCCCATCAACTACTCCATGGCCTGCGCCCGCTACATGCACGAGTTCGGAGAGGACCGCGCCCGCGAGGCGATGTCGGAGATTGCGGTGTCCACCCGCAAGTGGGCGGCCCTCAACCCCAAGGCCCTCATCCACGACCCGGCGGCGGAGATTCCCCTGACCATGTCCTTTGACGACTACCACAACTCCCGGTGGATCTCCTGGCCCTTCCACCTGCTGGACTGCTGCCTGGTGACGGACGCGGGCGGCGCCTACGTCATCACCACGCCTGAGCGGGCGCGTGACCTGAAGAAGCCCCCCGTCTGGATTCTTGGCGCAGGCGAAGGCCACGACCACGGCATGATAAGCCAGATGCCCAGCCTCACGTCCCTCATCGCCAGGGAGACCGGCCCCAGGGCGTTTGAGATGGCCGGCGTCACCCACGACGACTTTGACCTGGCCCTGATATACGACTCCTTCACCTACACCGTTCTGCTGACCCTGGAGAGCCTGGGCTTCTGCGCCCGCGGCGAGGCGGCGGACTTCGTGCGGGGCCAGCGCACCGCTCCCGGCGGCGACTTCCCGCTGAACACGGCTGGCGGCGGCCTCTCCTACACCCACCCCGGCGCATACGGCATCTTCCTGGTCATCGAGGCGGTTCGCCAGCTCAGAGGTGAGTGCGGAGCCAGGCAGGTGCCGGACGCCAAGCTGACCTTCTGCCACGGCACAGGCGGGTCGCTTTCGTCAGGCGGCACGGCGGTCCTGGCGGTAGACTAGCCCTCGGCCAACCATCACTTCAACATTCAGGAGGGAGTTATGACACAGCAACGCCCACCGGCAGCCAAGCCAGCGCCCATCCCCAACCAGGAGACCCAGTTCTACTGGGATAAGTGCAATGAGGGGGAGCTCTGGGTGCGCAAGTGCAACGAACCCGACTGCGACCTGGGGGCCTACTTCTATCCCCGTGACTTCTGCCCGGAATGCCTCTCCCGCAACACGGAGTGGATAAAGTGCTCCGGCAAGGGCACTCTGCACACCTTTGGCGTGGTGGTCCGACCGCCGCACCGGGGCTGGGTGGACGACGTGCCCTTTGTGGTGGCGATGGTTGACCTGGAGGAGGGATGCCGTATGCCCACCAACCTGGTGCAGGTGGAAATCGACCCGGCCGACCTGAGCAAGAACATCAAGATAGGGATGCCCGTAGAGGTGGTCTTCGAGCAGCGGACTGAGACGATTACCGTTCCGGTGTTCAAGCCAGCGTAGGGCCTCACACTCGTCATTCCCGTGAAAACGGGAATCCAGGGGCGGGGTTGGGGGCAACCATTCCTGCGGAGGCAGGAATCCAGGACTCCGACGTAACGGGGATAGACCCCTGCCCCCGTATCGGAGTACGGGGCAGGCTCCGCAGGGGTGGTTCGTGCTTGCAGCCGCCGGACGGCGGAGGTATCGCTATGGACATGGCGCTGTCGGACATAAGAGTGCTGGACCTCACCCACGGCATAGCCGGCCCATACTGCACCAAGATGCTGGCTGACTACGGCGCGGACGTGTTAAAGGTTGAGCGCCCGGACGGGGGCGACTTCGCCCGCAGCCTGGGCCCCTTCCCCGACGACGCTCCACACCCGGAGAAGAGCGGCCTCTTCCTGATGCTCAACATCAACAAGCGGGGCGTGACCCTCAACCTCAAGACCTCCGTTGGCCGCAGGCTGCTGGCCGAGCTTGTGAAGGGCGTGGACGTGCTGGTGGAGAGCTTCGCCCCTCGCGTTATGCCTGCCCTCGGCCTCTCCTACGAGGCACTGGCTGAGGTCAATCCCGGGCTGGTCATGGTGTCCATCTCCAACTTCGGGCAGACGGGGCCGTACCGCGACCACAAGGCCAGCGAGATGGTGCTCTACGGCATGGGCGGAGCCATGCACTCCAGGGGGCTACCAGGCCGCGAGCCGGTGAAATACGGCACCAACGTCGTGCTGCACCAGGCGGGTCTCATCGGCGCTCTTGCGACGATGACCGCCCTCTTCGCCCGGCGCAGGCGTGGCGGTGACGGTGAGCACGTGGACATATCCATCTTCGAGACCGCGGCCCACAGCAGAGACGGCCGCTCCCCGGACATCATATCAGCGCAGTTCATCAACCAGGTGCGGCCCCGCCGTACGCCCGGATCGACCATCGCTTCAGGCACGTTCCCGTGCAAGGACGGCTACATCGTCATGGGCGCGGGCGGCGCGCGCTTTCCCCAGGCCCTGGCAATGCTGGGCAGGCCGGAGCTTGCGGACGACCCTCGCTTCGCCACAAGAGAGGCGCAGCTGAAGCCTGAGAACGTGGTCGCCTTCAACGAGAGCATCATGCTGCCCTGGACGATGCAGCGCACCATGCGGGAGGCGTGGGCCAGGGCGCAGGAGCACCACATCATCTCCGGCGCGATTTTCACCTCCGAGGACCTGCTGGCGGACGGCCACTTCCGTGACCGGGGCATGTGGGTGGAGATAGACCACCCGGTGGCCGGGCGCTACGAGTACCCGGGGCGGCCCATCATCATGGGCGAGACGCCCTGGCAGCTTCGCAGGCCCGCGCCGCAGCTTGGTGAGCACAACCGCGAGGTGTACTGCGACGCCCTGGGCTACTCGCCGGAGGAGATTGCGCGGCTGGCTGGGCAGGGGGTGGTATGAGGTTCCCGTATGTGAGACTGTTGGGAAGTACCTGCGTCGTCACTCCGGCGAAAGCCGGAGTCCACACTCCACCCCACATGGATTCCTGCCTGCGCAGGAATGGAGAACTTGTTATTACCTGGGAGGGCCGGAGTGATGGCTGAGCTTCCCCTTGAGGGCATACGCATAATCGAGCTGACGCAGATAGCCGCCGGGCCCTACTCCACCCAGTTCCTGGGCGACTGGGGCGCGGAGGTCATCCGGCTGGAGAACCTGCAGACCATGAGGCCCGGGACGAGAGGGCAGTACGCCAGGGTGTCGCAGGCGCTGGTCGACCAGGCCAGGGCCTCCAACGCGCCGGGCATGGTCTTCCCCAACTGGGAGGCCGGCCCGCGGCCGTGGAACAGGTACACCCAGTTCACCGCCACCCTCAGGAGCAGGAAGAGCATGACGGTGGACCTGCTCAGGCCGGAAGGGAAGGAGATTCTGGGCGAGCTGGTCAAGACGGCGGACGTCTTCATCGAGAACAACGTGCCGGAGACCGTGGACCGCTTGGGCATAAGCTACGATTGGCTGAAGGAGCTGAGGCCGGACATCATCATGATACGGATGCCGGCCTTCGGGCTGACGGGGCCGTACGCCAACTACCGCTGCCTGGGGCTGCACGTCGATGGCGTTGTCGGCCACCATCACATCAAGGGCTACCCGGACGTCGATCCCTCCATGCGCGGGGACACCGTCGCCGCGGACGCCGCCGCGGGCGCGTCGGCCGCCTTCGCCGTGCTGTCGGCTCTCTGGTACCGGGACCGCACCGGCAAAGGGCAGATGGTGGAGATGTGCCTGTCTGAGAACTTCATTCCCGTCATGGCTGACCCCATCATGGACTACACAATGAACGGGCGGGTGCGCGGCACCATCGGCAACCGTGACTACCACATGGCCCCGCACGGCGCTTACAGGTGCAGGGGCGAGGACAAGTGGGCGACGATTGCGGTTGGCAGCGACCAGGAGTGGCAGAGCCTTTGCAGGGCGATGGGCAGACCGGAGCTTGCGGCCGATCCGCGCTTCGCCGACGCCGCCTCTCGCTGGAACAACCAGGACGACCTCGACGCCATCATCAACGACTGGACAAGCCGGTTGGAGCCTAGAGAGGTCTTCGACGCGCTCCAGAGCGCGGGAGTGCCGTCCGGCCCGGTGCTGGACGACCTGGAGATCCTGGACGACCCGCAGATGGTCGACAGGGGCTTCTACCAGTCCCTTGACCACGAGGAGGTCGGGACGCTCAAGTATCATGGCCCGGGCTGGTCCATGTCCAGGACCCCCAATCGCCTGCGGGAGGCCGCGCCTCTGCTGGGCGAGCACAACGAGTACGTCTACAAGGAGATACTGGGCGTATCGGACGAGGAGTACGCCCGGCTGGAGGCTGAGGGACACGTCGGCATGGACATGATGCCGGACGTGCCGTAGATTCGCAAAAGGAGAACAGCAATGGACCTGACAGCGTCCTTTCGATACCTCAGCCCGTCGGCCCGGCTCTACGCCGGCGTAGACGCGCTGTCCAACCTGTACAGAGAGGCGCAGAGGCTGGAGGCAAAGCGCGCCTTCATCGTGTGCAGCGAGACCGTCGCTCGCACCACCAGCCTCCCTGAGCGCGTCAGGCAGGAGCTGGGCGAGCTCTACGCCGGCTCCTACGACGGCGCAAAGCGGGAGTCGCCCATTCCCTCGGTGGTGGCCGGGGTTGAGGCCGCCAGGGACGCTCAGGCCGACGTGATAGTCGCGGTTGGCGGGGGCAGCGCGGTGGTCACGGCCCGCGCCATAACCATCCTCATGGCGGAGAACGGGACTCCCCAGGAGCTTTGCACCAAGTACCCGCCGGGCCAGCCGCCGGTCAGCCCCCGGCTCCTTGAACCCAAGGTGCCCAACATCCTGGTGCTGACCACCCCCACCAACGGCGCAAACCGCGGAGGGGCCGCTGTCATGGACGACAAGCCACCCTACCGCCTGGAGCTGTTCGACCCCAAGGCGCGCCCCGCCTGCATCATCCTGGACGGCGAGGCGCTGCTGACCGCGCCCCTGCCCCTGTTCCTGGACACGGCCGCCAACACCTTCACCGCGGTCGTGGGCGGACTGCAGTCGCCCAACCTCAACCCGTTTGCCTACGCCGACCTGCGGCAGGCCCTGGAGCTGTCCCTGGAGTACCTGCCAAGGCTGGTGGCCAGCCCCGACGACCCTGAGCCCCGCATCCAGCTGGGAGCGGCGGCCATTATCTCCAACCGCGCCGCCGATGCGCCTTCTCAGGGGATACGGGGCGTCGCCACTACACTGGACCGCCAGATAAGGTATAGACACTCCCACGTGGGACAGGGGGCCTCCAACGCGGTGCTCCTGACAACGGCCATGCGCCGCAACCGGGAGGTTGCACTGGAGGGCCAGGCGCGGCTGGCGGAGCTTATGGGCGTTAGAAAGAGTGGCTCCTCAGACGCAGAGGCCGCGGAGGAGGCTACCCAGGCGGTGGACAGCTTCCTGCGCTCCATTGGCGTGGCGTCCCGCATAAGAGACCTAGACGTGCCGGAAGCCGACCTTGAGGCCATCGCCCGCGACGACGCGGCCCAGCCATCCTTTGGTGAGGCCTCCCGCCGTATAACGGACGTGGCGGAGCTGACTAGATTCTTGCAAGAGGCTTGGTAAGGGTCTCAAACCTCGGGCAAATCAGACTGAACACATGCCCCGGCAGTGAGCACAGCGCACAGGCGACCGAGGGTCATTGGCGTTAGCCTCGTTGTCTCCGGTTCTCCCTAGACCCACCAGGCGCAGAAGGTTGCCGACAAGGCTTGGCCGCTGCGCATCAAGCACACATACGCGGCAGCTGGCCCCAGGTGTATCTCCCAATGTGCACATTCCTGTGCTATTGCAGTGCTGGCAAGGGAGACGGGTTCTGGCTGAGTACATGGTGATCATTCTAGTGTTTGACTTAAGAGGCTACAAGGTTCTGTCTGAAATAGCAGAGCATTGAAGGTCTGCCACGGTCTTGCAAGAGAGACTAATGCCATATCAGACGATTTTCTAGGGACAATTGCTAACTGCTAGGTGTAAAATACTGGCATAGATACATTTGGTCTAAACACCGGCGGACGTTACCTGGATATGATGGCAGGATGATAGGAATTATGGTCTGTGACGAACCCGGGATTCTGAGTAATGGCAATCAACAAAGATAAACCAGATAGGTGGAAGAAGGACATTTCAGAGTCAGTCGATATGTACAACGACTGGTTCATACAGTTTGCGCCAGATGCGTACAGGACGACACGGATACAGACGACGAAGGATGTAGAAGTTACCCTAAGGGCTACCAAGAACCTGACTGATGTGGGAGTTGAACTGCTGAAGACCAGTCCCGATGTATTGCCAACGCTGCGAATGTCTGCCTGCCCACCCTTAGCTGTAGATAGACTCATCGGTCTCGCAGGCGTACCTCCGAACGTGGTCAAGACAATGGAGAAGAACAAGAGGTTGCCTCCTCGGATGTCACAGCAGGAACTTGAAAGTGCTCTGGAGAAGATTGCAAGAGTCATTGAGAAAATGGCTGATAGGGATATATTCCCTTGGCTGGAAAAAGATGATACTCCTTCAGAGCAGGAATTGTACCGCGCGGCAACGATTGTTGCGGATCGGCTATGCGGCGCGGTTGCTAACCCGATTATCAGGAATGCGCAGGAGAGTAGGCAACTTGCCGCCATAACAACGTGGCTGGAGGGTCAAGGGTATGTTTATCACCCAACCGGAGAGGGCATAAGATTCGACAACCTGCCTCTAGGGACATTTTCGTTCAGGATGAATGTGCCTGCTAATCAGGAAGGGACTGACAAGCCGGTTAACATTCCTGTGGATGCGCTCATCATGCCAAAGACACCCAATGTAGCAGGGTTGCCAATTATGGTTGAGGCTAAGTCGGCAGGTGATTTCACGAACGTCAACAAGCGGAGGAAGGAAGAAGCTGCCAAGATGAATCTGCTAAGTGGGACTTACGGCAAAGACTTGCAATACGTCCTGTTTCTCTGTGGGTATTTTGACAGCGGGTATCTTGGGTATGAGGCAGCGGAGGGCATAGACTGGGTCTGGGAGCACCGTATCGGAGATCTAAAGGAATTGGGGCTGTAGATGGTTAACATTCTTAGCGATTTGGAACAGCGCCGAGTCACATTTCAGACTAAATTAGACGCTGCTAAAGAACAGTCCGAACGGAACAGGATGGGCCAGTTTGCAACGCCTGCGCCACTTGCGATTGAGATACTTCGATATGCAAGAGAGCATCTTACTGGAGTTGGGACAATAGACTTCATGGATCCGGCTTTTGGGACCGGATCGTTCTACTCGGCGCTTTTGGATGTGTTTCAAGAGGGTCGCATCGGTCGCGCCGTTGGGTATGAAATTGATTCTCATTACGGCTTGCCTGCGGCAGATCTGTGGAGCAAGACCGGGCTTGACATCAAGTTGGAGGACTTCACGCGGGTTAAACCACCAGATGATACAGAGAAGTTTAACTTGTTAATCTGCAATCCTCCCTATGTAAGACATCATCACATCGCCAATGAGGAAAAACGACGCCTGAAGGCACGCACATATCAGGTCTCTGGCGTAGAGATCAACGGACTTGCTGGCTTGTACTGCTATTTTCTAGGATTATGCCATGGGTGGATGGCGGAGGGTGGACTGGCAGGTTGGCTAGTGCCAAGCGAATTCATGGATGTCAATTATGGTGCGGCAATCAAGCGCTACTTGCTTGACAGAGTCACACTGCTGCATATCCACCGTTTTGATCCCAATGAGGTGCAATTTGGTGACGCTCTGGTATCTTCGGCAGTCGTCTGGTTTACCAATAGGAATCCGCCTACTAATCATGAAGTGCGTATGACCTACGGTGGTTCATTACTAAGCCCCCGACTGAAACGAAGTGTGCCAGCAGAGATGCTCCGACGCGACCCAAAGTGGACCCAGTATCCGATGAAGCATACTCATGTGGAGTCGGACATGCCAGTGCTTTCAAACTTCTTCAAAATCAGGCGTGGACTAGCTACTGGAAGCAACAAGTATTTCATATTGCCGTCTGAAGAGATAAGAAAGCGGGATCTACCTATTGAAGTGTTTCGGCCTATACTCCCTAGTCCCCGGTACGTGCCCGACGACGAAATCCTCGTAGATGCTACATACAATCCTGTGCTGGAGAGCCGGATGTTCCTCCTAGACTGCAAATTGCCGGAAGAAGATATCAGGAAGAGGCATCCATCATTGTGGGCTTACCTAGAAGAAGGGAAATCACAAGGGATACCTGATGGATATCTGTGCCGGCATCGCTCACCTTGGTATTCCCAGGAGCACTTGCCCCCGGCGCCGTTCCTCTGCACTTATCTTGGTCGGAGCGATAACAAGAACAATCGGCCGTTTCGGTTCATCCTGAACCATTCCCAAGCGACTGCTCCTAATGTGTATCTGATGCTTTACCCTAATGGAGTGCTTGATGCGGCTATTCGGGAATCACCACAACTAAAGCGACAGGTCTGGGAATTCCTGAGAGGGATACATACAAAGGATATACTGGACAAAGGCAGAGTTTACGGCGGCGGATTACACAAGCTGGAGCCGAAAGAGCTAGGGAGAGTTCCGGCAACAGCACTCGCAGAACTGCTAGCCGAAAAATCGATGTGGCAGCGTGAAGAAAACCAATTGGCGCTGTTCTGAGCTATACGAGCCCCCCCAGCCCTAAACCCGTACGCTGGGGAGGCTGGTGTGGCCCATGAGGTACTTGTCTATGCCGTGGGCCGCCTGGCGGCCTTCGGCTATGGCCCACACCACAAGGGAAGCGCCGCGAACGGAGTCGCCGGCGGCGAAGACGCCGGGCACGCTGGCCATGCGGTCGGCGTTGGTGGCAATGTTGCCCCGGCCGTCAAGCTCCACGCCCAGGTCTGTGACAATGCCCGGGTGCTCCGGGTGAATGAACCCCATTGCCAGCAGCACCAGGTCAACGCCAATGGAGAACTCGCTGCCCTCCACCTCGCGCATCGCCGGTCGGCCCGAGGCGTCGGGCGGGCCCCAGTCCACGCGGACGGCGTTTAGCTCCTCCACCTTGCCGTTGCTGCCGGAGAAGCTCTTGGTCAGGACATTGTAGTCGCGGATTCCGCCCTCCTCGTGGGCGGCGGAGGTCCTGAGGATGACGGGCCACTGGGGCCAGGGGTTGTTGGCGCGTCGATGCTCAGGCGGCTCCGGCAGAAGCTCTAATTGGTAGACCACCTCAGCGCCCTGCCGGTGGGCCGTGCCAAGGCAGTCTGCGCCGGTGTCCCCGCCGCCAAGAATGATCACCCGCTTGCCCTCGGCGGTGATGGTGTCCTGGGGGCTGACGGCCTGGCCGGAAATGCGGCGGTTCTGCTGGGTCAGGTACTCCATAGCCAGGTGAACGCCGCCCAGGTCGCGGCCCGGCACTGGAAGCTCCCTGGCCTCGCACGCGCCGATGGTGAGGCATACGGCATCGAAGTCACGCTGGAGGTCGGCGGCGGTGACGTCGAAACCGACATTGACGCCGGTCTCGAAGATCACGCCCTCCTCAGCCATGATGTCCACCCGGCGCTGGACGACGTGCTTCTCCATCTTGAAGTCGGGGATGCCCAGCCGCAGGAGGCCGCCGATGTACTCGTCGCGCTCGAACAGGGTGACCAGGTGGCCTGCGCGGTTCAACTGCTGGGCTGCGGCCATGCCCGCCGGCCCTGAGCCGACGACCGCCACCCGCTTGCCCGTGCGGTGCGCCGGTGGCTGGGGCGTTATCCACCCCTCCTGGAAGCCGCGGTCGGCAATCGCCTTCTCAATGTACTCGATGGTTACGGGGGCCTCGTTGATTGAGAGGACGCAGGCCGGCTCGCAGGGGGCAGGGCATATTCGCCCGGTGAACTCAGGGAAGTTGTTGGTGGCGTGGAGCTTTGCCAGGGCGCTCTGCCATTCGCCTTTGTATACCAGGTCGTTCCACTCAGGGATGAGGTTGCCCAGGGGGCAGCCGGTGTGGCAGAAGGGCACGGCGCAGTTCATGCAGCGCGCGCCCTGGTCACGGGCGTCCTGCTCGCCCCACTCCAGGTAGAACTCGCGGGAGTCCTTCAGGCGGTCCTGCACGGAGCGCCTTGGTGGAGGCTTTCGCGCGAACTCCATGAATCCGGTCGGTTTACCCAACTGGCGTCGCTCCTACCTCGACCCCTCTCTGCTTCCGCTCTTCGAGGACTCGCCTGTAGTCGTGGGGGAACACCTTGACGAACCTGGGCAGCATTCTGTCCCAGTCCGCCAGGACTCTGCGGGCCTTTGCGCTGTCGGTGTAGCGGACGTGCTCCTCGATGAGGTTGCGCAGGGTCTCCCTGTCCTCCTCATCGGTCACCGGCTCCAGCCCAACCATATCAGTGTTGCATCGGCTCTCAAAGCCGCCGTCTTCGTCCAGAACGTAGGTGAAGCCGCCGCTCATGCCCGCAGCGAAGTTGCGGCCCGTCGGCCCCAGCACCACCACCATCCCGCCCGTCATGTACTCGCAGCCGTGGTCTCCGACGCCCTCCACCACCGTGTGCGCGCCGCTGTTGCGGACGGCGAAGCGCTCTCCAGCAACGCCGCGAATGAACACCTTGCCGCCGGTGGCGCCGTACAGCACCACGTTGCCGACAATGATGTTCTCCTCCGGCACAAAGGTTGAACCCTCCGGCGGGAAGACCGCAATGCGGCCACCGGAGATGCCCTTGGCAAAGTAGTCGTTGGAGTCACCCTCCAGGGTCATGGAGACGCCCCTGGCCATGAATGCGCCAAAGCTCTGGCCAGCGGAGCCTTTGAAGGAGATGTTAATGGTGTCGTCCGGCAGGCCGTCTTCGCCGTAGCGCTTGGCGACCTCGCCGCTGAGCATGGTTCCCACCACGCGGTTGGAGTTGCTGATGGGGAGCTTGATGTCCACAGGCTCCTTCCGCTCAAGGGCGTTCCTGGAAAGCTCAATCAGCTTGTGGTCAAGGGCGATCTCCAGGCCGTGGTCCTGGGTCTGGCAGCAGAAGGTGGCGACGCTTTCAGGCACGTCCGGAAGCTCCAGCATGGGCGTCAGATCAAGGCCCCTGGCCTTCCAGTGGTCGATGGCCTTGCCAGGCTCCAGCCTGTCCATGCGCCCGACCATCTCGTTGACCGTGCGGAACCCCATCTCCGCCATTATCTCCCGCAGGTGCTCGGCCACAAAGAAGAAGTAGTTGATCACCGCCTCCGGCTGGCCCGCAAACCGCTTGCGAAGCTCCGGGTTCTGGGTGGCAATGCCTACTGAGCAGGTGTTCAGGTGGCACTTCCGCAGCATTATGCAGCCCAGGGTTATCAGGGGCGCGGTGGAGAAGCCGAACTCCTCCGCCCCAAGGAGGCAGGCGATTGCCACGTCCCTGCCCGTCTTTATCTGGCCGTCCGTCTGCACGACGATGCGGCCTCGGAGGTCGTTCATCAGAAGCACCTGGTGCGTCTCCGCAAGGCCAAGCTCCCAGGGGAGGCCGGCGTGCTTGATGGAGGACTCAGGAGATGCGCCCGTGCCGCCGCTGTCGCCGCTGATGAGCACCACGTCGCCGTGCCCCTTGGAGACGCCCGCCGCAATGATCCCCACGCCAACCTCGGCCACCAGCTTCACGTGCACCCTGGCAGTGGGATTCACGTTCTTCAGGTCGTGGATGAGCTGCGCCAGGTCCTCAATGGAGTAGATGTCGTGGTGAGGCGGCGGCGAAATCAGCTCCACGCCGGGGGTTGTATGGCGAATCCAGCCAATGTACTCGTCCACCTTGTGGCCGGGCAGCTGCCCGCCCTCTCCGGGCTTGGAGCCTTGGGCCATCTTGATCTGCAGGTCGTCGGCGTTGACCAGGTAGTTGGTGGTCACTCCGAAGCGACCCGACGCCACCTGCTTCATGGCGCTGTTGCGAGAGTCGCCGTTCGCGTCGGGCGTGAAGCGGCGGTAGTCCTCGCCACCCTCGCCGGTGTTGCTCTTGGCCCCGATGCGGTTGGTGGCGATGGCGAGGGTCTCGTGGGCTTCGCGGCTGATTGCGCCAAGGGAGATCGCGCCCGTGGCGAACCGCTTGACTATCTCTTCAGCCGGCTCCACCTCGTCGATGGGTATCGGCTCATCCAGGGTCTTGAAGTCCAGCAGACCGCGTAGCGTCGAAAGCTGCCGCTCGCGCTCGTCTATCAGCGACGCGAATCGCTTGTAGGTCCCGTAGTCGTTGCTGCCCGTGGACTCCTGCAGGAGGCTGATGGACTCCGGGTTGTACATGTGGTACTCGCCGTTGCGTCGCCACAGATATTGGCCGCCCTCATCCAGGTCAAGCTCGCTCGTCACCCTTCCGTTGGCGTAGCTGAAGCCGTGGCGCTGCTTGGCCTCCTGCTCTATGGCGTCCAGGCCAATGCCCTCAATCCTGGAGGGCGTCCAGGTGAAGTAGCGGTCAATCAGCTCCTGGCTGAGGCCCACGGCCTCGAAAATCTGCGCGCCCCTGTAGCTGTGAATGGTGGAAATGCCCATCTTGGACATGACCTTGAGAACGCCCTTGTTGATGGCCTTGATGTAGTTCTTCTCGGCGGTGTAGACGTCAACGCTGTCGGGGAGGATGCCGCGATGGGACAGGTCGTGGAGCGTCTCAAAGGCCAGGTATGGGTTGACGGCGCCCGCGCCGTAGCCGATGAGCAGGGCGAAGTGCATGACCTCCCGCGGCTCGCCGGACTCCACCACAAGGCCAACCTTGCCGCGGGTCCCCTCCCGAATCAGGTGGTGATGCACTGCGGACGTCGCCAGAAGGCTGGGGATGGGCGCGTACTGCGCGTCCACGCCCCTGTCCGATAGCACGATTATGCTCACGCCCTTCTTCACGGCCTCCGACGCCTGGCGGCAGAGGTCGTCCACGGCCTTCTCCAGTGAGCCTGGCCCGGCCTGGGTGTCAAAGAGGGTCGAGCAGGTGGTCGCTCTGATGCTGCCGTAGGCGATGTTGCGCACCTTCTCCAGCTCCGCGTTGGTGAGAACGGGCTGCTTGAGACGCAACTGGTGGCAGTGCTCAGGCGTCTCTTCGAACAGGTTCTGCTCGGAGCCGATGAAGGCCTCAAGGGAGGTGACAAGCTCCTCGCGGATGGCGTCCAGAGGCGGGTTGGAGACCTGGGCGAACAGCTGCTTGAAGTAGTTGAACAGCAGATTCGGCCTGTCGGACAGCACGGCAAGGGGCGTGTCATTGCCCATAGAGCCGACGGGCTCCTGGCCGTTGACGGCCATAGGCTCCATGAGGATGTTCAGGTCCTCGTTGGTGTAGCCGAAGGCGCGCTGCCGCTTGATCAGGGTGTCCATGTCCGGCTTTTCCACCCTGGCAGGCTCCGGGAGCATATCCAGGGTGACCCGGTTGTCGGCAAGCCACTGGCCGTAGGGCTTGCGAGTGGACAGACCCGCCTTCAGCTCCGCGTCTCCGATGATGCGGGCCTCGTCGGTGTCCAACAGGAACATTCGCCCTGGCCGTATCCTCTCCTTGAACCTGATCTTCTCCGGCGGCACCTCCAGTACGCCGGTCTCGGAGGCCATCACAAGAAGGTCGTCTGTGGTGACCAGGTAGCGGCAGGGGCGCAGCCCGTTGCGGTCCAGCACCACGCCGATCCTGTGGCCGTCGGTGGCGGCGATGAGCGCCGGGCCGTCCCACGGCTCCATGAAGGAGGAGTGGTATTCGTAGAAGTCGCGCTTCTCCTGGCCCATCTCCACGTACTCGCCGGTGGCCTCCGGAATCATCATCATCAGGGCGTGGGGCAGGGAGCGGCCGGTGGCCAGCAGCAGCTCAAGGGCGTTGTCGAAGATTGCCGTGTCGCTGGCGCCGGGAGTGGTTATGGGGAACAGCTTGGACACGTCGTCGCCAAAGTCCGGCGATGAGAACATGGCCTCCCGGGCGGTCATCCAGTTGATGTTGCCGCGCAGGGTGTTGATCTCACCGTTGTGGCAGATGAGGCGGTACGGGTGGGCCAGCCGCCAGGAGCCCAGGGTGTTGGTGCTGAAGCGGGCGTGAACCATCGCAAAGGCGCTGACCACCCTGGGGTCCGTCAGGTCCGTATAGAAGCCCTCAAGCTGGGTGCCCATGAGCAGGCCCTTGTACACAATACGGTTGCTGTACAGGCTGGGAATGTAGAAGTGACGCCTGGATTCGTCGTCAAGGCCGTTCACGGCGCGCTCGATCACCTTGCGAATGACGTACAGCTTGCGTTCGAAGTGGGACTCGTCCTTGACGCCGCTGCCGCGGGCCACGAAGACCTGGCGGATGCGAGGCTGGGAGTCCCGGGCGATGTAGCCAATCTCCGAGTCGTCTACGGGCACGTCCCTCCAGCCCAGGAGCCGCTGGCCCTCATCGGCAACTGCCTTCTCAACGATGGCTTCGCAGTCCTTGCGCCGCTCGGCGTCCGGGGGGAGGAAGACCATGCCCACTCCATACTCGCCCGGCGCGGGCAGGGTGAAGCCCAGCTTGGCGCACTCTTCAGAAAGGAAGGCGTGGGGTATCTGTATCAGCGCGCCGGCGCCGTCGCCCGTGGCCGGGTCGCAGCCGCACGCGCCCCGGTGCGCCAGGTTCACCAGTATCTTCAGGCCGTTCTTGAGGACCTCGTGGGACTTAGCGCCGCTGATGTTGGCGGCCAGGCCAACTCCACAAGCGTCTCTTTCAAATCTGGGGTCGTACAGCCCGAATTTGTCCTGTGCCATCGGTAGCTTCTCCTCTGAGTAAACTCCGCATCTAGAGGGTGGGAAGGTATCTTTGAATTTCGTAGTCCGTCACCTGGCCCTTGTACTCGTCCCATTCCCTCTTCTTGTTCTGGATGAAGGTGTTGAACACAAACTCCCCCAGGGATTCCTTCACCAGATTGCTCTGCTCCGTAAGGGAAACGGCCTCCCAGAGATTGTCGGGCAGCATCCCGATGTTTCTCCGGGCCCGCTCCTCGTCGGTCATCATGTAGACGTTCTCCTCCACGGCGTCCGGGGCTACGTACTCTTTCTCGATGCCCTCAAGGCCCGCAGCCAGCATCACGGAGAAGGCCAGGTACGGGTTGCAGGCGGGGTCCGGGGCGCGGTACTCGATTCGCACCGCCTCGTCCCGCCCCTCCTTGTAGGAAGGCACGCGTATCAGGTCTCCCCTGTTTATGCGCGCCCAGGAGATGTACACAGGGGCCTCGTAGCCTGGAACCAGCCGCTTGTAGGAGTTGACCCACTGGTTGGTCACGGCGGTGATCTGCGGCGCGTTGCGCATGAGTCCCGCAACGAACTGCCTGGCCACCTGCGACAAGCGGTCGTCCGTGTTGGGGTCGTAGAAAGCGTTCTGCCCGCCCTTGAACAGTGATTGATGGACGTGCATTCCGCTGCCGTTCTCGCCGGAGATGGGTTTTGGCATGAAGGTGGCGTGCACTCCGTGGCGCATTGCCACCTCCTTGACCACCAGCCGGTGAGTCATAACGCTGTCGGCCATAGTGAGGGCATCGGAGTAGCGCAGGTCAATCTCGTGCTGGCCGTTGGCGGCCTCGTGGTGGAGGAAGTCCACCGCAATGCCCATCTCCTCCAGGGTCAGAATGGTCTCCCGGCGCAGGTCTGTTGCCAGGTCCATGGTGGTCTGGTCGAAATAGCCCGCCTTGTCCAGGGGGTCTGTGGAATCGGCGCTCTTGAAGTAGAAGAACTCCATCTCCGGCCCCACGTAGTAGGTGTAGCCCAGAGCGGCGGCCCGCTCAAGGTTGCGCTTGAGCACGTATCTGGGGTCGCCTTCAAAGGGCTCGTACTTGGGCGTGAGGATGTCGCACATCATGCGGGCGACGGCGTTCTGCCTTGGCCGCCAGGGGAGTATGCGGAAGGTGGTGGGGTCCGGCATGGCGACCATATCGCTTTCGTCCATGCGGGCAAAGCCCTGTATCGACGCGCCGTCGAATCCCACGCCGTCCTCAAGGGCATCCTCAAGCTCCTGGGAGGTGATGGCAAACCCCTTGAGCGCGCCCAGGATGTCCGTGAACCACAGGCGGATGAACTTGACGTCGTTCTCCCGCACCATCCTCAGGACGTACTCTCTGGCCTGTTCAAGGTCCTGGGTTGTTTCCCTCAGCATAAAGCCCTCTGTCACACCCTCCAAATCAAGTACAAAATGTGCGAAGTTTGATACAAACTTCACACATAGAGCCTAATTGTACTTTTACTACCCGCCTTTGTAAAGACGCGCCAGGAAAAAGCCCGTACAACGGGAATAAGGAAGGGGTTAATTCGCACTGGATACTGCCTGGTACGAATTAACCCCTTCAGCCTTCTATTTAGGCATCGAAGTACAGGAAGTACTCGTAGGGATGAGGCCGCAGCCGGACTGCGTCCAACTCGTTCTCGCGCTTGAAGTCCAGCCAAGTCTCAATCAGGTCTGAGGTGAAGACGCCTCCCCTCAGCATGAACTCGTGGTCAGCCTCCAGAGCGTCCAGGGACTCACCCAGACTGCCGGGAACCTGCTTGACCTTGGCTGCCTCCTCCGGGCTCAGGTCGTAGAGGTTCTGGTCCAGGGGATCGCCCGGGTCGATCTGGTTGATTATGCCGTCGATGCCCGCCATGAGCATAGCGGCAAAAGCCAGGTACGGGTTGCACGTGGGGTCCGGGCAGCGGAACTCAATGCGCTTGGCGTGCGCGTGCCCGAAGTACATGGGAATGCGGCAGCAGGCGCTGCGGTTCCGCTGGGAGTAGGCCAGGTTCACCGGGGCCTCGTAGCCCGGCACCAGCCGGCGGTAGGAGTTGGTGGTGGGCGCGGCCAGGGCCAGCAGCGCAGGGGCGTGCTTCAGCAGCCCGCCGATGTAGTGCAGCCCCATCTGACTGAACCCGGCGTAGCCGTTGGGGTCCGAGAAGAGGTTCTCTCCGCCCTTCCAGAGGCTCTGATGGGTGTGCATGCCGGTCCCGTTGTCGCCGAAGAGAGGCTTGGGCATGAAGGTGGCCGTCTTGCCGTGGTTCCGGGCCACGTTCTTGAGCACGTACTTGTAGTTCATCACCATGTCCGCCATCTTGGTCAGGGAGTCAAAGACAATGTCAATCTCACCCTGGCCTGCGGTGGCCACTTCGTGGTGGTGCTTCTCCACCGTGATGCCGAAGCCGTTCATAAGCAGAGTCGCCTCCGAGCGGATGTCCTGGTACGTGTCAACGGGAGGGGCCGGGAAGTAGCCGCCCTTGAGCCTGGGCTTGTATGCCAGGTTGAGGCTGCCGTCCGAGTTCCTCTCCGCGCCGGTGTTCCAGACACCCTCGTCCGAGTTGATGAAGTAGTAGCCGCTGTGGGTGTTCTGGTCAAAATTCACGGAATCAAAGATGAAGAACTCCAGCTCAGGGCCCCAGTTGCTGACGTCTCCAAGGCCGGAGGACTGCAGGAAGGCCTCCGCCTTCCTGGCGATGTAGCGCGGGTCCCGGGAGTACTCTGCCCCGGCCGAATCCGGGTCCTTGATGTCGCAGATAATGCTGAGGGTCGGGACCTTGAAGAACGGGTCCATTGTCCCGGTCGTGGCGTCCGGCACCAGGAGCATGTCGCTCTCCTCAATTGTCTGGAAGCCGCGAATGCTGGAGCCGTCGAAGCCGGTGCCCTCTACAAACAGGTCTGGCTTGAGCTCTGATATCGGAATCGACACGTGCTGGAAAGTGCCCGGCAGGTCGGTGAATCTCAGGTCCACCATCTCAATGCCGTTGTCGGCGCAGAACTTGATTACCTCGTCAGGGTTGTTGAACCCCGGAAAGTTGCCTGGTGTCGTCATGCTCATCCTCCTCTCAAAATGTCCTAAAACTTGTCTATTCTTGTGCGACCGCCCCAAAAGCAAAGGAGAGCGGACGCCCGGCGTCCTCTCTTCCACTGTTGGTAGGGTAAACGTCACGCAGCTAATAAGTATAGCGGATTGCGCCGTGCACAGAGCGCCCGCTTGTTAAATCTGTGTAAACTTTCGCGGGCGGCGGAGGTCGTCAGGTGTGCTATAATCGCCTTGGAGGAACGGCATAGTGCTGAGTTTTCTGAAGAGGTTGTTCAGCTCCTGCTCAACGACAGAGACGGGAAGTTCGCGGAGGTTGGAAGGTGTGACCAGGCCAAGCATTAAGGAGCTTCTCCTAGCGCCCGACGCGCGAACAGATGCACTCACTCCACCGCGAAAGAGGCATCGCCGCCGAAAGCCCCCGGTCTTCGAGTAGAAGGGAGAGCATAGTGCTGAGATTTGCTGAAGAGATAGCCCTGCTCCTGCTCAATGACGAGGACGGGAAGTTCGCCGAAGTCCCCGCCTGGTCTCTGAACTGCGCCCTGGCCGGCGGCGTTCTGATGGACCTGGCGCTGGAGAACCGCATCGACAGCGACCTTGAGAGCTTGGTCCTGGTCGACCCCACGCCCGTCGGCGACAGCCTGCTTGACGACACCCTGGCCGACATTGCGGAGGGCCAGGAGCGCGATGCCCGTTACTGGGTGCAGCGCATCGCCAATCGCGGCCCGGCCATACGCGAAGAGGCCCTCTCACGGCTGGTGGCAAGCGGGGTGCTGGAGGCCCGGGACGACCGCTTTCTGTGGGTCTTCCGCTCCAGGCGCTATCCCGCCATAGACGGCGAGCCGGAGCGGGAGGTGAAGCTGCGCATCATGGACGTGATATTCGGCAGTGGGATCCCCGCCCCGCGCGACGTGGTGATCATCAATCTGGCCCACGCCTGCGGTATCTTCGAACAACTGCTGTCCGGGGCGGAAATGGAAAGGCTGCACGAGCGCATTGAGCAGGTGCGCAAGCTGGACCTGATTGGACAGGCCATGTCCCAGGCCATCCACGCCATCGAGCGGTCAATTGCCTCTTCAGTGAGTCCGGACATGTACTGGGTCGGCGCGGACAGCCGCCCGGTCATGCGCGACCCGATGGGGCCGTAGGCCGCATCTGAGAGACGGTCCGGCATCTAGAGCGAGTGTGTCACGACCTTACTCAGCCTTTCCGACAGGCGGTCCTCGGCAGTCTCCAGGTCGTACTGGCTTTGCAGCCCCATCCAGAAGCCCGCGGAGTTCCCGAAGAAACGCGAGAGCAGCAGAGCGGTCTCAGGCGTGATGGAGCGCTCTCCGTGGACTATTGAGTGAATGCGGCGCGCGTCCACGCCAATGGCCTTGGCAAGGCGGTACTGGGTGACGTTCATCGGCTGGAGAAACTCCTCGTTGAGGACCTGCCCCGGGTGAATTGGTGGCAGCCTTTCCTCGCTGTCTATAGTTTGATTGGTCATAATTTACTCTCTTCCCTGTCCTTTCCTAGTGGTAGTCCACTATCTCCACTTCGTAGGCGTCTCCATCGCTCCAATTGAAGCAAATGCGCCACTGGTCATTGATTCGAATACTGTATTGCCCGTCGCGATCCCCGGAGAGAGCCTCCAAGCGGTTCCCGGGTGGCACCCTTAGATCGTTCAGGTCTTCAGCGTTGTTGATAATCATCAGCTTTATCTGTGCTCGACGCTGTAAGTTCTCCGGGAACGTTCTGACGCGACGACGTTCCGCAACTGCTTGAGTGTCTCTATCCCGGTAGCTCCTTATCACTACTCAACAATAGTATAATACACTATTAGTGTCAAACGCTACCATTATCTGGCAGGCGAGGCCTTTCTGGAAGTAAGGAGCGGGTTAAGGACTTGTCGCCGTCACGCCACGCGGAAGCGGTATCCCACGTTGCGCACCGTCTCTATGAACAGGTGGGTGGCGTCCTCCACCTTGCTGCGCAGGCGTCGGATGTGGACGTCCACGGTGCGGGTGCCGCCGAAGTAGTCGTAGCCCCACACGCGGCTCAGGAGCGCCTCCCGGGAGTAGACGCGGCCCGGGTTGGTGGCCAGGAGGCACAGGAGCTGGTACTCCTTGAAGGTCAGAATCACCCGCCTACCGGCCACGGCGATCTCGTACCGCTCCTGGTCGATCACCAGGTCTCCGATTCGTATCACCTGGCCGCTGTCCCAGCTGCCGGTCTTCCAGAGTATGCGACGCACCCTGGTCCGCAGCTCCGCGTCTCCAAGGGGGCTGAATATGAAGTCCTCAACAGACAGAGTGGGGTCCAGCAGTGAGCGGTGCTCCTGGGACACCACGGCAAGGACGGGAAGCTGCACCTCCTTGCATCGCTGGAGGAACGCGCTCAGGTCCTCCGCCGGCATGGAAGCAAGGTCCAGCACGATGAGGTCAGGGGACTCTTCCAGGGGAATATCCTCTACAATGAGAGGCTCCTGGTAAAGGGACAGGATGAACCCCTCCTCTTCCAGAGGCCGGTAGCTACCCCTCTCGTCCTGGGGGGCCAGCAAAAGGATTCGTCTGCCGGATACCATGAGTGTTTGTGACAACCCTCACTAAATCAATGTCACAAATACTACTTCAAAAGCCATGGGGTGTCGAGTGGAAGCATACAGGACGAGTGCAGCAGGTCATGCTCTTTCAGCGCCCCGGCTTGCTCCGCTATCCGGAGACCTGGTACACCCAGACCCGGTGCGTTACCTCAGGCTCACCCTTGGGCATGGGCTGGAACTCGTCTGTCACTTCAGCCAGCTTCCACCTGCCCTGGGCCTCAAGCTCGGCCTGCTTCTCCCTGAACCCATTGCCCTCGTACACGTCCGGCCGCAGCGAGAAGACTATGTGGCCGCCGGGCCTGGTGACGCGCACCAGCTCGTCCAGGGAACTGGCAGGCGCGTGGCCCACGGTTAGGACTCCAACCGTGATAACGGCGTCAAAGGAGTCGGTGTCGTAGTCCAGGGTATCTCCCATGACCATCACGTGAAAGTCCTGGTACACCTGCTTCTTGCGGGCCTCGTCCAGCATCCCCTGAGACAGGTCCATAGCCACCATCTGGCCGTAGCCCATCTCCGCCAGAATCACGCCCACCAGCCCCGTGCCGGCGCCGGCGTCCAGTATCCGGGCGTCCTTTGGCACGTGCTTGGCGAAGACCTCGGAGGTCTTCAGAGGCGCCAGGTACACAAAGTCCTCGGCGAGGTCGCTCTCGTAGTCCTTGGACCACTGGTCGTACCGCTCTGCCAGTTCCTGGTTGTCTTTTGAGGAGTATACCCACTGCACCCTGTTCTGGCTTGACATAGTGGTCTCCTTGGGATTGGGGATTGTTCAGATTACTTCTCGCACAGGTAGAAGGCCCAGCCGAGCTCGCTGTTCTCCTGGGCCTTCACCATCTGCCCGTAGGCGTAGGATAGTTCGGCGTACTTCTTATCGCGCTCCGCCAGCTCCCCGGTGACGTTGGCCAGATGGGTGTAGCTGGCGTGCAGGTGCTCGCCCAGGTCCACCGCCTCCACGACGCGGAAGCCCGTCTCCTTGAGGGCGTCCTGGTAGGACTGGAAGCTGAAGTCGGTATCGAAGTAGAGGCGGTCATAGACGTAGGTGCGCGCCGCTTCGCTGATGTCCGGCTTGGGCTTGATCAGGTCATCGAAGATGAAAAGCCCGCCCTTGGCCAGCACCCTGTAGGCCTCCTGAAGCGTGGCCTCCTTGTCCGGTATGTGGTAGATGGTGGCCTGGCTCCACACGTGGCTGAAAGAGCCGTCCTCGAATGGGAGGGCGGTGGCCGACGCCTTCTCGAAACTCACGCGGTCTCTGAGGGGCGCCGGCGCTCCTTCCAGGTCACGGTTGGCGTTGTTGATGCGCACCCCGCTGAGGTCCACGCCAACTACGCTGCACTCGCGGGTCTCGCTGAGCCACATGGCTGTGTTGCCGTTGCCGCACCCTATGTCCAGCAGCCTGGAGCCGGGGAGCAGCCTGGCCTTGTTGGCCATGAACTCGTTCAGGTTGGCGCACGCCTTGAGGAAGTCCTTGCCGGTGGTCTCATCAAAGAGGCCCCAGTGCAGACTGCCCTCGGTGTCCCAGAAGGAGCGATACAGCTCGTCTTCGGAGTCGTAGAAGGACTCCGTGACGTCCTCAGTGAACCTTCTCATACTCTGGGATGCCTTCCAGGTACTCAACGAACTTGTTGTCCTGGTCCACCAGGATCATCTTGGGCTCCACCGGCTCGTGGGTGACGTCAAAAGCAAGGATGATAACGCAGTCGCCCTTCTCAGCCAGACGCGCGCCCGCGCCCTGCACCGATACGGTGCCGGAACCGTAGTCGCCTGCCAGCGCGTAGGTCTCCCACCGGGCGCCGTTGTTGACGTTGCAGATGAGGACCTTTTCGTACTCCCACAGGTCCACCTTGTCCATCAGCGCCTTGTCTATGATTATGCTGCCTACGTAGTCGGGGTTTGTGTCCGTGATCCACGCTCTGTGTATTTTGGAATTGAGCACGATCTTCATATTCACCTCCTTTGGCTGTTAGGATCATCGCTCTCATGCGCTTGGTGGGGTCGCACGAGGCTTTCTTGGCCCTGGACGGCAGACTGACGTGGAGATACTCCGAGTGGTCCAGTTCGGTACGCGGGTCTGTTCGTGGAGTGTCCGGCTTTGGGGGACATGGGGCGCGACCTAGCGTCCGCGTGGGCCCGTCTCATACCGACCAGGGAAATCTACGAAAGGAATATCCAGTTGTTGAGGGGGTCTGCTAAGGGTCGCAGGGAAGGGAGTGCCTGTGGCGGCGGGCTATAAACGGGGGCCACGCCAGATAGTAGGAAGAGCAGGTGGACATGTAGTTGCGGATGTCACCGCGCTCTAACTGGCGAAATCTATCAGTTCTTGTGCTTAAGGGGCTTGGGGGCACCATTGCGACTCCTTGAGTGAGTTGGAGTGGTCTTTCGGAGGGGTTCCGGTGCGTTCTTTGTCTCAGGTGTCTTTGGGCATATTATCAGCGCAGCAACGGCGTGTCAATGAGAGGAAAACGGATGTATAACCCCGCATAAGCGAGGAAAGCGACACCATTTGTTGTGGATGCTGTTGATTCGGCCATGCGGCAAAGGGGCGCATTGCCCGATTTGTGAATACTACGAATTGCGCTAATCTGGTATCCGTCTGGCGCGGGTATCGCACTTTGTGACTGGATCTGCCGGGGACTGGTGTACAATAGAGGCTAAGGGGGTTGCCGCCATGATTCGCTACAGGGTAGCAGTGTTGGGAATCGCGATTCTGGTGTGGACCCCGGGTTGCTTTGCGCCGAACGAGCAGTACGTATTCCGGAGCAACCTCCGGCTTCCGGCCTACTTCCCGACATACCTTCAGCTTACTGGGGTCTCCGAAAAGTCCCTCGCTAGGGAACACGGCTTGACCCCGGGGGCCTTATGGGAATGGAAGGGGGTTCACGACGGCCCGGTACCGCCCGGAAGCAAAGACTATATTAAGTCTCCGGGTGTGATGATGGTTCAAATCGGCGCGATGTTCGATTTGGATATGGGTGGAGAACGGCGGTCTGTGGAGGTGGACAGCGTGACGGGATGGTTTACCAGGCTAGGTGCTGATGACTTCTCTCCGCTGGACGATAGCCCTATCCTTGGTACTAAGGACACTTGGCCGCCAGAGGCCAGAGAGGAGTCGGGATATTATGGGGTACTAGATCAACGAAGGGCACCAGGCCCAGGGTTTGGCCCTGGGCCGCCATGGTGGCGAGACACCCTTCTGTGGGGCGAGGCCATCGCCTTGCAGTGGAACCGAGACGGGGTACATCACTTGCTCATAGCCCAGGACATAGAGCCGATGAACGAACGTGAGTTGTTCAAGATGGCCAACAGCATGGCCCCGTCTGACTCATTGACTCCCTCTTCATAAGGTATAATGTCGCTGAGGTTACCACCATGAATCACCCCAGACTATCCTTGTTGGGTATCGCATTCCTGTTGGTATGTGTGGTTGCGGCCGGCGTCGGGTGTACGCAGCAGCCCGAACCCACTCCCACACCCCAGGCAACCGAGACGCCGGAGGCTACCCCCACGCTGGAGGCAACGGACAGGTCCGCGCCTCCTCCCACAGTTCAGCCAACGGATACGCCAACTCCTGCTCCAACTGTGCGGCCTACCGACACGCCGGAGGCTATACCCACTCCTCCGCCAGCGGATACGCCGGAAGCTATCCCTACAACCCAGCCAACCCCCGTACCGCCGGAGTGCATGGCTCTCGAACCGACCAATACCCCTGACCCGAACCGCCCGGAGGGTATACGCGGCAGGTATTACCAGTTTTGGAACGTCTCCTCATTTGAGGAGGCGGAGTGCATAACCAACTATCCCATCTCTGTTCCTGCCAACCTGCCCGACGGCTTCATTCAAGCCGAGAATATCATTGTCCACAAAAGGGGGACTAGCCACTTTGAAGACAGATGGGTGGAGTACGGATGGTACATACCGGGCGATCCGCCATATGGCTTCAGGCTGGAGCAGCACTCATGGAAGTTTGGGCTGGGCGATGGAGAGCCGGCCATGATCAATGGCATAGAGGGAGAGCGCCATCTGCGCCCTGCCGTTCCGCCAGAATTCCCGCCGCTCCTGACGTTTGCGTGGGAAGAGGATGGCTACTGGTACTCCATATATGGTTTCCTTAGTGGCCCCATCACGGAGGAGTTCCTGCTGGAGGTGGCGGCATCTTTGGAATTTCGGGAGGACGGTTCGGGCTAGCGTGGGCTGCATGGGCGGGTATATGAGAAACATGTAGGGGCGGTTCGCGAACCGCCCCTACATTAGTTGCAACCCCTTCGATGAAGGTAGGTGACCTACCCCACTCCTCCCCTGGATTCCCGCTCGGGGGCGGGAATGACGGAGATCGTGTGCCCTAGTTGGTGCGCAGGAAGTCCTGGATGGCGGAGGTGAAGGCGTCCGGGTCCTCCAGGTTGGAGAGGTGGCCCGCGCCCGCAATCTCCACCAGCTTGGCGTTGGGTATGGTGGACGCCATCATCTGGGACTCCGCCGGGGGCGTGATGACGTCCTGGTCGCCCACAACCACCAGCGTGGGGACGCTTATGCCGGCCAGCATGTCGGTGGAGTCTCCCCGGAGGGCCATTCCCCGCAGGTCTCCCGCAATGGCCTCCGCGGGGCAGGCGGCAATCATCGCCGCCACCCTGTCCACAACGTCCTGGCGATTGGCCACGGTGTCCTCAGCCAGCAGCCTGGAAACCAGCCCGGCAACGGCCGATGCGCCATCGCTCTCTACAGCCTGGGCCGTCCTCTCGCGGCCCTCTTTGGCCTCATCGGAGTCGGGCTGGGGCCTGGTGTCCAGCAGCAGCAGCGAGGAGACCCGGTCCGCGTACTTGCGCAGGAAGGAGAAGACAACGTATCCGCCCATGGAGAAGCCGCCCAGGGCCACCTTGTCCAGGCTAAGGGCGTCCAGGAGGCCCTTCAGGTCGTCGGCCAGGAGCTCCATTGTGTAGGGTCCGGGGGTGACCTGGGACTCGCCGTGTCCCCTCAGGTCCGGTGTGATGACGCGGAAATCCCCGGACAGCCCGGCGGCCTGGGCGTCCCACATGCTCTTGTCCAGGGGGAAGCCGTGGACAAGGACGACGGTGGTGTCGCCGCTTCCCTGGTCGTTGTAGGCTATCTCCACGCCGTTTGCGGTTACTTTGGGCATACTATCCTCCTAGTTCTGTATGGGTGCGCTCGATTCCAAGAGCCCGTCCCGTCTCCGGGCAAGCGCATACATTGTAAACCATACTCAGGGATTAGGGAAACGACCTGGCCGCTTACTGCTCTTGACGCAGCGTGTCTTTCCAAAATAGTCTCTTGGTAAGGAGCATTGCTATGTTAGTCAGAATCACTTCCAAGCGACAGGTCACACTTCCCGCCCACGTTCTGGAGGCCCTTGGCGTGGGGCCGGGCGACCAGTTGGAGTTGCTTGAGGGGCCGGACGGCTACACCCTGCGCGCCAAGAGGATTGACTTGTCCATGCTAGGGGGACTGCGCGACAAGATAGCTCCCGGGACTCCGCCCTTTGACATTCGGAAGTTCCGGGACGAAAGATCAGCTACCACTCCTCCGCGTGTACCCGGGAGTCGTCAACGCCGAGGTCACGCAGGCTCTGCTTGATGTCCCCCGGCAGCTCGCTGGGGCCGCAGATGTAGAACAGGGAGTCTTTATCGGCGATGTGCTCCCGCATCATATCAAGGTCAATTCTGCCGACGCGGCCGTCCCACGGCTCGTCCTGGGGCTGGGTGACGGTGAACCGGCACCTGATGTTGGGGTTGGCTGCCTCAATCTCCCGCAGCTCCTCGTAGAAGGCCAGCTCAGAGGGGACCCTGGCGCTGTACAGCAGCGTCACGCTCACGTCCAGCCGGGCGTCGTTGACGTACCGGATCATGCTCATCAGGGGCGTTATGCCAATCCCGCCGGCAATCAGCACCAGGGATTTGCCCATGTCCTCCCGGTAGAAGAAGTCGCCGCCCGGCCCCACCAGGTAGAACCGCTCGCCCAGCTTGGCCTCCTCGTGGAGGTAGATGGTGAACTTGGCCCCGGGCAGCTTCTTCACGGCTATGCTTATGGCGCCCCTTTCCAGGGGCGTCGACGTAATCGAGTACCCGGCGGCGCCGTCGAAGCCTGGGGCGTCAATAAAGAGGTCTATGTACTGGCCGGGCGAGAAGTCGATCTGCCCTCCCTCCAGGGACAGCACGAAGGACTTGACCGTCGGGGTCTCCTGTGCGATGGCGGTCAGCCTTGAGTCGAACTGCATATGCGGGGGCGGGCTAGCCAATGCCGCTCACCCAGATGTCGATGCAGAGGCCCAGGAAGATGAGGCCCAAGAATGGGTAGGCGGAGAGCTTGAAGGCGCGGTAGGCGGCGGCCTTGTCGCCGGTGCTGAGCATCTTGAGGGTGGCCCTGACCATGAGCAGGCTGCCGATGTTGGCGGCGACGAAGTAGACCCACCCGTAGTCGCCCAGGAAGAAGAGCCCCACGGAGGCCGCGTACAGGAACAGGGACAGGACAACGGACACCCGCGCCGTCAGGTCCGCTCCCTTTGTTATTGGAAAGATGTTGACGCCCGCCTGCACGTAGTCGTCCCTGGAGGCTATCATGAGGTTCCACACGTGGATGGGCAGCCACAGGGCGATAATGACGCAGAGCAACACCGGCGTGGCCGATACCTCGGGGTTGATGGCGAACCAGCCGACGAGCACGGGGCCACAGGAGGAGAGGATGCCCAGGAAGTGGGTGGCCCAGGTCTTGCGGGCGATGAGGCCGGCGGCAACGCCAACCACTCCTGACAGGAAGGCGTAGGGGTGAAGGTACAGGGCAATGAGCAGCGCCACGACCACCAGGGACGCCGCCCATGCCAGCGCCTTCTCCTGTGGCTGGATGAGGCCGGAGGGCAGCACCCTTCGCTGGGTGCGCTTCATACGGGCGTCCACGCGGCGGTCCAGGAAGTTGGTGAGGCCATTGGTGCCGCCGCTGCCCACAATTATGGCTACGGCGGCCAGGGCAAAGCGGTCCAGGGGCGGCGAGCCTCCGCCCGCGGCCACGGCGGTGCACAGGCCGATGATGGAAAGCAGCAACGTCTCCCGGGGCTTGAGCACCCGCAGGTAGATGACTGCCGTGCGGCCCAGCCCGTGCCGTGACAGGTTGGAGACCGCTTCGGCGGTGGCTGTGCCGGCCTCACGCCGGTTGGTGATGTCCTTTGCCATGGGCCTTACTTGCAGATGCCCTCAACCGTCCGCCGCACCAGGTCTTCGGGCACGTCTGAGCGGACGCTGACCCGGCCTATCTCCTCCATCAGTATCCAGTTAATGGTCCTGGACCAGGCCTTCTTGTCCAACTGCATCGCGTTCAGCACTCCTTCGGGGTCGACGCCCGGCGACGACGTTGGCAAGCCGAATCGCATAAGCAGCCGATTCTGCCTTTCCGCAGCTTCCGGCGAGAGCAGACCCATGCCCATACTTATCTCCGCGGCGGCCCTCATGCCGACGGCGACCGCCTCTCCGTGGAGAAGCTCCGTGTAGTGGGTGACGGCCTCCAGCGCGTGGCCGGTGGTGTGACCGTAGTTGAGAAGCACCCGCCTTCCCAGGGTCTCCTTCTCGTCCTCCTCAACAATCCTGGCCTTGATCTCCATGCTGCGGCGAATCACCTGGGCGGAGATGTCGGGTTGCAGCTCCATCAGCTCGTCTGCCCTGTCCTCAAAGAGGCGGAACAGGTCGGCGTCCAGGATCAGGCCGTGCTTGATGGCCTCGGCCCAGCCGGATGCCATCTCCCGGTAGGAGAGGGTCGTCAGGGTGTCCAGGTCGGCCATGACCGCTCTGGGCTGGTAGAACGCGCCCACCAGGTTCTTGCCCACGTCCAGGTTCACGGCGGTCTTTCCGCCAATGGATGCGTCCACCATCGCCGCAAGGGAGGTGGGGGCCTGGATGAAGGGCACTCCACGAAGGAATGTGGCTGCGACAAAGCCGGTCAGGTCTCCCACCATGCCGCCGCCAAGGGCGATGATGGGGTTGCGGCGCTCACAGCGATGGTCTGCCAACCACGAGTATATCGCCTCCGCGGTGGATATGCTCTTGCTGGCCTCGCCGGCGGGCACGACGTAGCAGTGGGCCTCGACACCCGCGTTGCGAAGGGCGCGCTCCAGCCTCTCGCCGTGGGGTGAGGCCACGTTGGAGTCGGTGATGACGAACACCGGGCCGTTGAAGCCCAGGTCACCCAGACGCTTCCCAAAGCTGTCCAGGACGCCCCACTCCACGAAGACGGGGTAGGTTGCCGACTCCGTGCTTATGACAAAGGAGGGGTCGAACTGCTTGGCGGACGGCTTATCCTGGGAAGCGGCGTTGAATGCGTCAAGGGCTTTCTGTGCCACCTGCCCGGTTGTCAGGCCGTCGGTGTGGATTGTGCAGTGTGCTTGATCGTAGTAGCGCTGCCTCTGGGCCTTCAGCTCCGTGATGCGTTTCATCGGCTCGGGGCCGGCCAGCAGGGGGCGGACGGCTTCCGGGTCTCCGCCGCGGGCAGCCGCCTCCAGCCTGCTCAAGATGGTCTGAGGAGTGGCGTCCAGGCACACGATGACGCCTGAGACGGCCATTGTCCTGTGGTTGTCGGGGTCTACAATAGCCCCGCCGCCGGTGGATATGACCGCGTTGGAGGCGGCGCAGGCGCGGGCCACGGCCTGCCGCTCCAGGTGTCGGAAGTGGACCTCCCCGTCCTGCGAGAAGATGTCGGCGATGGGTTTGCCCGCGGCGCGGACTATCTCCTCGTCGGTATCGATGAAGTCGCGGCCGGCGGCGCGGGCGACCAGTCGCCCCACCTCGGATTTCCCTGCGCCGGAGAATCCCGTGAGAATCAGATTGTGAGCCATTGCCTTCCTGGATGCAAAGGGTAAACGCCTAGAGTTTACTCCAAATGGCCCTCCAAGAGAAGGGCAGCCCGTGACACACGCCTCTTACCTGACGCTCGTCGTAATTGACTACTTTATAGGGCTAACAAATGCATACGGGAACTCAGGGTGTCTTTCTTTCACCTGTGGTCCTCTGTTAGTAAACTTCTATGAGGGCGAGGCCCCTGAGAAACCATCCTGGCAAAATCTGAGACGGTCTTCCCGATGATGACTCCGAATGCTCCTGCGACCACCGGATCTTTCCAAGGATCCTCTCCAAAGATAGAAGCCAACCCACCAAGGATAGGCACTATAAGCCACAATGTGTGGGACATCGACCAAAATACACGTCGTAGCCTGCTTCTAGGTGGCCTGTTTTGTAATATGCCTATTTGGTATTCAAGCTGATTCAGTCTGTCTTCATGGTTCACCAACAAATCGCCTTGTTCAGGCATTTCATTGCGTTCCATAGTACTCTCACTCCTAACTAGTCTGTACCTGAGTAGCCATGGCATCAACCTGCAACCAGTCGTGCTGTACCTTAGACAACCTAGTGTCAAGAGACAACCTAGTGTCAAGCAAAGTGAGTGTGGGTCTGTATTTGGCTTCAGAAAAAAGCAGAGGGCGGGATGTAGTTAATCCCGCCCTCTTTGGTGTCTAACTTGCTTGCCGTCAGCCTAGCCGACAGTCACCACCGACAGAATTTCCTTGGCGGTCGCCTTCATCTGCCGGACCTCCGGAAGGGCCGGATAGGCTCCTCCCCCTGCAATGCGGTCGAAGATGGTCTCGCCGTTCAGTACCACTTCCAGACGGCCCTCACCGGCCGGGGTCAGGGTTATGTCCAGAGTGCTGCCAAACTCTGCGAAGAACTCGGTCGCTATCCAAGCGGCCTGGGGCAGGTAGCCTCAAGCTACGCAGTAGGTAATCTCCAGACTGTTGTTGGTCTCTGCCATGTCTCTCCTCCTTGCGCGTTCTTATCTGCCGGAGCTCCAGCTTACTGCTGACTCCGCCGGTATTATAGGGCAAATGGGTCAGTGGGTAAAGGCGCTGTACTCGTTCAGGATATGCTTGCCGGGATACCGGCCGGAGACTCCGCGGCGCCAATGTCCGCCTTCTCCACAGCCTCTACCACCAGGCAGATACCCACGACCTTGAGCGCGCGTTCAATGGTGCTCATGTGTGAGTAGTGGTCTGGGTTGCACAGCTTGCGCACCGCCGACTCCGTGACGCCCAGCTTCTCCGCAAGGGCGACCCTGGTCATGCCCTGCTTGCGCATGGCGGTGTTCAGGGCAACCTTGGCGGCGGCGACGGGCCGCAGGGCTATGGGCTGCTGACCCTCTTTAACCGGGCTGGGAAGCGGAATCTCTTCATTCAAGTAGTGGTAGGAGCCCAGGGCGGCAACCAGTGCATCATCCGCGTTCTCCCGCGCCTCTTGCCAAGTCCATCCGCCGGTAGTGGCGCCGTACACATCAGGGAACTGCACCACAAATCCTTCACCATCTTCTTCGTTCCCAATGATCTCGCAGGGGTAAACGAGTCTCATGCTAGAACTCCCTTCTATCGATTCCCAAGTCTCTAAACATGGAGACCAAAGTCCTGGGGGCAATTTCACCATGCTGTACCCGAGTAAATCGGCCACCTAAGTAGACAGTCTGATGGCTTCCTTTGCCGTGGCGGGTATCCAGGCCAAACTCCAACCCGTTTCTTCTGGCGTAGCGCTGGGCCCGCCGTATGAACTCCCTCCCGTTCACTCACGTATTATCGCACCTTTCGGAGCGACTGCCTACTGCGCAACTGGCATAGCCAGGGACAACCTTGGTAAACTACCTGCGGTTCAACCTGCAATCCAGACATACTCTGCTTCCGAGGGGGGTCAGATGAAGGCGGTATACATAGCTGAACACGGCGGACTCGACAAGCTCATCTACGGCGACAGGCCGGACCCGTCGGCGGGCGCAGGCGAGGTGGTGCTGAGGGTACGGGCCAGCGCCCTCAACCACCTGGACCTGGGCGTCCGCTCCGGCGGCGGCAGAGGGCCCGGCCAGTTGCCCAGGGTACTGGGCTGTGACATGGCCGGAGAGGTGCACGAGGTCGGCTCCGGCGTCACGGGCTTCCAGGTCGGCGACAGGGTGCTGGTGGACAACCGCATCAAGTGCGACGCCTGCCGCCAGTGCCTCCAGGGACAGGACCAGCTCTGCGAGAGCCAGCAGAGGATTGGCGTGGACGTGGACGGAGGCCACGCTGAGCTGTGCAGCGTCCCGGCGGTCAACGTGCATCGCTTCCGGGACTCCATGACCTTTGAGGAGGCGGCCGCCATTCCCCTGGCCTTCCACACGGCGTGGCACTGCCTGATGGCGCGGGGCCAGCTTCAGCCCTGGGAGACCATCCTCATCCAGGCCGGGGGCAGCGGCGTGGGCAGCGCGGCCATTCAGATTGCCAAGCGAATCGGGGCCAAGGTCATCACCACCGCGGGCACGGACGAGAAGGTGGCGAAGGCGAAGGAAATGGGCGCCGACGAGGGCATCAACTACCGCAATACGCCTGAGTTCAGCAGGGCCGTTAGAGACCTGAACGACGGACTTGGGGTCGACATGGTGCTGGACGTGGTTGGCGCGGCCGTATGGAGGGAGAACCTCCTGAGCCTGAGGCCGGGCGGCCGGCTGGTCATCACCGGCGTCACCTCAGGGGCCCAGACGGACATGGATTTGTCGATACTCCAGGGCAGGCCCCTCACGCTGATGGGCAGCGGCGGGCGCACGCGGCGCTCCTTTGGCGAGATGATGAGCGTGATCAACCGCGGCGAGCTTCACGGCGTGGTGGGACGGGTCTTTCCGCTCCAGGACGTGGCCCAGGCTCACAGGGTGATGGAAGACAGGGACTTCTACGGCAAGCTGGTGATTCAGAGTTGAGGGCGTAGTCAGGCGGGTCAGGCCCTCAGCGCTATGCCGAGGGTGATGACCAGAGCTACCAGGAGGCAGGCGGCGGCGCACACGGACACAGGCATAAAGGCGCCGCGCGGATGCCTGCGGCCGGTTACAAGGGAAATCTTGCGGGTCGGCTTTGCCTCCCGCGCTGTCCGTCTTGTTGTGAGCAGTTCGCTCAGACTTGCCATCTTTAGTGTCTCGTAATATCCACCAAGTGTCCCTTCACTTCTGAGGGCTTTCAGGCTGGCATATCCGTGGGCCATCTCCCGACTTTCCCCAACTGAAAGAGCAACCTTAGCTTAATTTTTTGTGCAGACTTTGTCAAGGCTTTGTCCAGACAATCGCGTAAGCTTAGCATGGCATAGCTACTGCCCTTTGTGTTATATTTGCATTGTCATAGTCGTACGCCACTTGGACACTGAGAGACAAACCAAAATCGCATTAGCATTAAAGGAGAACCGAATGATAGGCGATAATCTTCGCGACGCGCTAAACCAGCAGATCACCAATGAGTTGAGCGCGGCTTACTTCTACCTGTCTCTGGCCGGGTACTTTGAGAACAGGAGCCTGCCCGGCTTCGCCAGTTGGATGAGGCTTCAACACCAGGAGGAGTCGGCTCACGGCATGAAGATATTCAACTTCGTGACCGACAGGAGCGGGAAAGTGACCCTTGGGCCCATAGACGCCCCCGCTTCGGAGTTCGACTCTGTGGAGGCTGCCGTAGCGCAGGCGCTGGAGCACGAGCGCAGGGTCACGGAGCAGATCTACGCCCTGCACGAAGTGGCGCAGCGCGAGCGCGACTACGCCGCGCACGTTCTCCTGGAGTGGTTCGCGGAGGAGCAGGTTGAGGAGGAGAAGACCCTGGAGGAGTTGCTCGACCACGTGCGCATGGTCGGCGACGACGGAGCGGGCCTGCTGATTCTGGACGGTAAACTGGGAGGCCGCACCAGCGCCGAGTAGCGCGGGAGCAGGCGGTATGACGCAAGACCAGCAGCCGGTAGCGCACACCTCCCATACGGAGATCACCCTGGACCAGCTGGGCAACATGCAGCCCGGGCTGGCCCGGCTTATGGCGGAGATCAGCGACAGGTACTGGATTTTGTACTACGCGGCGAAAGGCGGCAACTGGAAGCTGGCGGCGCTCCAGTCGTCGGAGGTGGAGAAGGCCCTAAAGATTGGTGAGATAACGCGGCCCAGGTACACGGCTCACCTGGAGGCATTCATCAAGGGGCCGCTGGCCGCCATGAACAAGGCCATCGAGGAAAAGGACTGGGACGCCTTCGAGCACTGCTACAACGTCGGAATCACCGCCGCCAACGTGTACCATAAGGAGTACAACCACGAGGAGATAGTCTGGCAGCTGCCGGACGAGCCTCCCAGGCACCTCCGGATGACGCCGCCGGACTAGCGCGAAGTGAGTAACCTGAAAATGAGCGACGCAGCCGTTTCAGCCGGAGAGCGGTGGCGGCTTATGGTGGAGGCGGAGCACGCGCAGTCGGACAGCGTGCGTGAGCAGGGCGACGCGCCGTCCGACTCATGGGTGCCCTTTGCCGAGCGGTTCAGGCCGTCTCTGGACACCAAAGACCCCATAGTGCTCAGCCTGCTCAAAGAGGTGGAGCCGAGCCACACCGTGCTGGACGTCGGCGCGGGCGGAGGGCGGGTGGCCCTGCCAATGTCCGTGAAGTGCCAGAGGGTAGTGGCAGTGGAGCCTTCGGCCGCCATGGGCGCGGTGCTGGTGGAAGAAGCCCAGAGCCAGGGGCGGGACAACATCTCGCTGGTGGCGTCCACCTGGGAGGAGGCGGAGGTGGAACAGGCCGACATCGTGATATGCTGCCAGGTGCTGTACACCGTGAGGGACATTGTGGGCTTCGTGCGGAAGTTGGAGGCCCACGCGCGGGAGAGGGTACTGGTGGTGCTGGGCGAGAACCCGCCGTATACCCAGTCGAATCCCTTGTGGCCGATGGTGCATGGCCAGGAGCGCCTCAAGCTCCCGTCGCTGAGGGAGTTTGTGCCGCTGCTGTGGGACATGGGCATATACCCGGACCTGGAGATGCTGCCTCCCCAGGGGCCGCGGGGCTTCGAGAGCAGGGAGAACGCGTTGCAGCAGACTTGCAATCGGCTGATGCTGGAGCCTGGGACCGACGGCGAGCGTCGGCTGAAGGCGGCGCTGGACGACGTGCTGGAGGAGGTGGACGGCCGATTCGTGATAAGGGGCGCGCCCGTCTTCTATCCGGCGCTGGTCAGCTGGAGGCCGCGGCGTTAGGAAGCGTTGCCCCTCGCTATGAGAGGGCATGAGCGTCTTTAGAGAGCACTGATCAAGGCAGCAATAACTCCGATGCTGACAACCTGCATTGTTGCCAGGGCCAGAACGGCTTTGAGCAGGTCGCCCTTAGTAGCGAGAGTATCGAAGCGCCCTTCAATGAAGCTGACGCGTTCTTCAACTGTAGCCATATTCAACCATCCTCGTTCCGTATACCTTACACCTTCAACCTACGCTCAGGGGTGGCTATTGTCAACCATTTGTTGCAGACGTAGGATGTAATTACGGATTGTCCAAATCGCTTCAAAGGAGTCTTGAAAACCCCTTGACTACTCTCTGGGGCGAATGTATACTTCCCTTTACGTCCTAGTGAAGAGGTACATAAAGCTGATCACCTGATCACATAGAACGCAACCTAGCTGATGCTATTTCCCGGCGGCTGGAAGCATTCAGCCGTCTTTTTTTGTACGTTAACAACTGAATAGAGGTTTACGGGCCTGAATGTGGGTTAAGTTAATACGGGCCCACGGTGGATGCCTTGGCGCCAAGGGCCGAAGAAGGGCGTGGCAAGACTGCGAAAAGCCTCGGTGAGCTGTCTAGCAAGCGTAGCCGGGGATTCCCGAATGGGGAAACCCATCTCGGCAAAACCGGGATAGCCTTATCTGAACCCTTAGGATAGGGCGGGTAAGCGAGAGAACTGAAACATCTCAGTACCTCGAGGAAAATAAATCAACCGAGATTCCCTTAGTAGTGGCGAACGAACGGGGAAGAGCCTAAACCTCTGGAGCTTAGTGGGCTGGAGCCCTATGCTTCAGGGGGGTTGTAAGGCGCATCTGGAGGAGCTCCAGATCCTCCAAGGGAGTTAGAAACCTCTTCTTTAGCCGAAGGCTCTGGAAAGGGCCGCCATAGCGGGTGAAAGTCCTTTAGGCGAAAAGGAAGGGGCTCCCGATGCGTTCTTGAGTACCACGGGACACGAGGAATCCCGTGGGAAGCAGGGGGGACCACCCTCCAAGGCTAAATACCCTTGGCGACCGATAGCGTACCAGTACCGTGAGGGAAAGGTGAAAAGAACCCCGGGAGGGGAGTGAAATAGACCTGAAACCGTGGGCTTACATACGGTCGGAGTCTCTCCGCAAGGAGGGATGACGGCGTGCCTATTGAAGAATGAGCCGGCGAGTTAATCTCTGCGGCAAGGTTAACTCCGTTGACGGAGGGAGCCGAAGCGAAAGCGAGTCTGAACAGGGCGAATGAGTCGTAGGGATTAGACCCGAAACCGGGTGAGCTACCCATGGCCAGGGTGAAGCCCCGATAACATCGGGGTGAAGGCCCGAACTCGTGGTCGTTGCAAAGACCTGGGATGAGTTGTGGGTAGAGGTGAAATGCCAAACGAACTCGGAGATAGCTGGTTCTCCCCGAAATGCATTGAGGTGCAGCCTTGGGGATGAATGGCGGAGGTAGGGCTCTGGATGGGCTAGGGGGCGTGAGCTTACCAAACCCAACCAAACCACCAATGCCGCCATATCTTACCCCGGGAGTGAGACAGTGGGGGATAAGCTTCATTGTCGAAAGGGAAACAGCCCAGACCATCGGCTAAGGCCCCTAAGTGCGGGCTAAGTGGTAAAGGAAGTTGGATCGCCCAGACAGCCAGGAGGTTGGCTTAGAAGCAGCCACCCTTTAAAGAGTGCGTAATAGCTCACTGGTCGAGGGATCCTGCGCCGAAAATCCAACGGGGCTAAAGTCCGCCGCCGAAGCCATGGCTCCAACAAGCATGCTTGTTGGGGGGTAGGGGAGCGTTCCCCGGGCATTGAAGGTGAACCGTGAGGTTTGCTGGAGCGCGGGGAAGTGAGAATGCCGGCATGAGTAGCGCAAACCCAGGTGAGAATCCTGGGCACCGAAAGTCTAAGGTTTCCTACGCAACGTTGTTCGGCGTAGGGTTAGTCGGGCCTAAGCTGAGGCCGAAAGGCGCAAGCGATGGACAACGGGTCAACATTCCCGTACCGCCTTCATCTCGCTTTAAAGCAAAGGGGGGACGCGGAAAGGTAGGCGGAGCGTGCCCATTGGACATGGTGCGTTCTCCTCCGTAGGCCATGCCGGGATAGGCAAATCCGTTCCGGCGTTACGAGCTGAGAGAGGAGAGAACTCCGAGGTTTCCTCGGGGAACTCCGTTGAACCTATGCCGCCAAGAAAAGCCTCGTTGCTATGGGATGCGGGCGCCCGTACCGCAAACCGACACAGGTAGACAGGGGTGAAAGCCCTAAGGTGTTCGAGAGAACCCTCGTTAAGGAACTCGGCAATCTAACCCCGTAACTTAGGAAGAAGGGGTGCCCTGGGGGTGAAAGGACTTGCTCCTGGAGCCCTTCGGGGCCGCAGCTAATTGGGCCAAGCGACTGTTTAACAAAAACACAGGTCTCTGCCAAGGGGAAACCCTATGTATAGGGGCTGACGCCTGCCCAGTGCCGGAAGGTTAAGGGGAGGGGTGAAGCCCGGCTTCGGCCGGGGGGAAGCTCCGAACTGAAGCCCCGGTGAACGGCGGCCGTAACTATAACGGTCCTAAGGTACCGAAATCCCTTGTCGGGTAAATTCCGACCCGCAGGAAAGGCGTAACGACTTGGTCGCTGTCTCAACGAGGGACTCGGCGAAATTGCAAGGCCCGTGAAGATGCGGGTAACCCGCGACAGGACAAAAAGACCCCGTGGAGCTTTACTGCATCTTGGCATTGGACCGGGGTCAGGGATGTGTAGGATAGGTGGGAGGCTTTGAAGTCCGGACGCCAGTCTGGATGGAGCCATCGTTGAAATACCACTCTTCTCTGTCTTTGGCCCTAACCCTGGATAGGCCAGGGGACCGTGCCAGGTGGGCAGTTTGACTGGGGCGGTCGCCTCCCAAAGTGTAACGGAGGCGCCCAAAGGTCCCCTCAAGGTGGATGGAAATCACCTGCAGAGTGTATTGGCATAAGGGGGCTTGACTGCGAGACCTACAAGTCGAGCAGGGACGAAAGTCGGGCAAAGTGATCCTACGGTTCCGTGTGGAAGGGCCGTGGCTTATCGGATAAAAGCTACCCCGGGGATAACAGACTAATCTCGCCCAAGAGTTCATATCGACGGCGAGGTTTGGCACCTCGATGTCGGCTCGTCGCATCCTGGGGCTGAAGGCGGTCCCAAGGGTCCGGCTGTTCGCCGGTTAAAGCGGCACGCGAGCTGGGTTCAGAACGTCGTGAGACAGTTCGGTCTCTATCCGTCGCGGGCGCAGGAGATTTGAGGGAGGCTCTCCCCAGTACGAGAGGACCGGGAGGGACAGACCTCTGGTGTGCCGGTTGTTCCGCCAGGAGCACCGCCGGGTAGCCACGTCTGGTGTGGATAAGCGCTGAAAGCATATAAGCGCGAAGCCCTGCCCAAGACTAGATCTCCCATCCTTCTCAGGAAGGAGTAAGGCCACAGAAAGACTATCTGTTTGATAGGCCGCAGGTGTAAGCTCTGCAAGGAGTTGAGCCTAGCGGTACTAATCGGCCGAGGACTTAACCCTCATTCAGTCTCGTAAATCTCTGTTTCAGTTGTTGCACCCAAACGGCGCGGGGTGGAGCAGTGGCAGCTCGTCGGGCTCATAACCCGAAGGTCGTTGGTTCAAATCCAACCCCCGCTACCAATCCCTCTCTTTCAGGAGTGTCATGTTTTCCCGGAACGCTGACCTCACCCTTGTTAACCGCAAAATCGGGCCGTGGACTGTCCCAACCATTCAATTTGGCGAGGGTGAAAGCCAATCGTTGTCCCTGCACATAGCCGGGTATATCGTGAACTCGGTAACAGAGCAGAAGGCGCTGCTTCAACAATGGAAGGTGCAGATAGCGTCAGAGGTCAAGGCAGCTCGCGGCGCTACAGCCTGGAATCCCAAGGCTAGGTTCGCAACCTCTCTAGGATTCAGATTCAACTTTCCATCCAGAGAACACGGCTATAAACCCCTAGACGTTGAGAACTTCCTTAAACCGGTTGTCGATGCGCTAGCGGCGGGTTTGTTCTGTGATGAACAGGAAGACCTGAAGGCCATTACCCATTGGAACTTCGACGACTCCAACTTCAATACCCTGCTGGTCCACCGGCTGTCTGACGCGGACACCCCAGATGGGGAAGGGATAGCCTTGTACGCATCGTCGCGTTGAGAAGGACCTACCCTAACTACTTCGCAGACCTGACGGCATTCAGAAGTCTAGTACGGCAATCTACTGGCTAAGAACCAGAGGTCTCCTGCCGATTCCGCGTCGCCAGCCTTTCCAGGTATCTCCGGTCGCGTTCCAGGACCCTCTTGGCCACCCTATCAAATCTCTCTGAGGGCGTTTCGTCGACTTTGGGACGCTTTATCTTGTCAGCCATTTCAGTTTCTCCGCCGTACGTTGGAGCATTCAGCGATACTATTGTAGCATAACTTGGCGCGAGGTGGAGCGGTGGCAGTTCGCCGGGCTCATCGTGGCCTGCAGTCCACCAGCCACCCTCAACCACGGGCCGCGGGCTGCCGTGTCATGCCCCAGAGCGGCGCGCCGTTGGGCAGCGACAGCTCAGCCGTGACCCGGAAGCCGAACCGCTCGTAGTAGCCCAGGTTGTCCGGCTGGGACGTGTCCAGGAACGCGGGCAGGGAGCCGGCGTCTATGCGGGGGAGCACGTGGTTGATGAGGGCTGTGCCCACGCCGGAGCGCTGGGTGGAGGGGTCGACGCCTATGCTGTTCAGATGCCAGCACGGGTGGGGCGGCCCCAGGGCGGCCAGCAGTGGGCCAAGGGCCCGTCTCCGTCGCCAGGCCGGGATACCGAGCCGGAGTGGCAACGCCCACATGCCGGAGCGCAGCAGTGTCAGGGCGCTGTGATTGCGCCGCTCCGGTGGGCTCCAGATGGTGACGCCCAGCACTGCGCTGTCGGGCGAGTCCTGGGCCACGTGCACAACCCCGCCTGAGTGGAGGGCGGCGCGTATGGTCGCCTGCCAGTACCAGGGCAGTTTAGCGCGGCGCTGGGTGGCGTCGGGCAGCAGGTAGGTGTAGCGGGGAGCGTTCGCGAAGGCGTTGGCCATAACGCGCGCGGCGTCGGGGACCTGGTCGGGGCGTATTGGCGAGACGAGTAAATCAGTCATGGCTCCATAGAAAAGCGGATTATATACCAATCTGCCTTCCGCGGGCAAAGGGAGTTGCCTGGGTACCAAGGTCTTTCGATTCTCCTGTATTGGCGGTAATTCTCGTCACTCCCGCGCAGGCGGGAGTCCACACCAGCCCCACCTGGATTCCCGTTTTCACGGGAATGACGGGTGTATCCTTGACAATCGAAAGGCCTTGCCTCGCCGCGGGCCGCGGTGAGCGGCGTCGCCCGCAGTCGCACCAGGGAAACAAATGCCATATAATGCGTGAAGCCACAACTATTCAGGAAGGAGCGCTAACATGGAGTACCGCCAGCTTGGTTCGTCGGGGCTGAAGGTGTCAACCGTCGGCCTTGGGACCAACAACTTCGGGGGCAGGATAGACGCCGAGCAGTCGGCGGCCGTCCTTCGCCAGTGCATCGACGAGGGCATCAACTTCATCGACACGGCCAACATCTACGGCAGGAGCGTGTCTGAGCAGCACATCGGGGAGACCCTCAAGGGGATTCGCAGCCAGGCGCTCATCGCCACTAAGGTCTCCGGCGCTATGGGCGACGGCCCCAACGACAAGGGCAACTCCCGCCACCACATCATGGAGCAGGTGGAGGCCAGCCTGCGGCGACTCCAGACCGACTACATTGACCTGTACCAGATACACTTCACCGATCCGACCACGCCCATTGAGGAGACGCTGCGGGCTCTGGACGACCTGGTGCGCCAGGGCAAGGTGCGATACATCGGGTGCTCCAACTTTGCCGCCTGGCAGGTGTGCGAGGCGTACTGGACGTCGAAGACGCTGAACCTCAACGGCTTTGTCAGCGTACAGCCGGAGTACAGCCTGCTGAACCGGGAGGTGGAGCGGGAGCTGCTCCCCTTCTGCGAGGCCTACAACGTGGGCGTCATCCCCTACTTTCCCCTGGCCAGCGGCTTCCTGACGGGCAAGTACCGCCAGGGCGAGCCTGTGCCGGAGGGCACCCGTTTCGCTGGCAACGAGAGGGCGCAGCAGCGTACGCTGACTGAGAAGAACTTTGCGCTGCTCTCCCGCCTTGAGAGCTTCGCCGAGGAGCGGGGCCACCCCATAGTGGAGCTGGCCATCGCCTGGCTGCTGGGCAGATCCATTGTAAGCTCCGTGATTGCCGGGGCCACCCGCCCGGAGCAGGTGACGGCCAACGCCAGGGCCGCCGACTGGCACCTGACGGCGGAGGACATGGAGGAGGTGGCGCAGATCCTCCGGGACAGCGCGTAGGGGGTCGCGCCTCTAGCCAGTCTCACCCTGCTCAAAGTTGAACTGCCAGTTGATGCCGAACTTGTCCGTGCAGGAGCCGAAGTAGGACCCCCAGAACATGTCCTGCAGGGGCATTGTGACATTGCCGCCTTCTGATATCCTGGCAAACAGGTCGTCCGTCTGCTCCCTGCTCTCCGTCGAGTAGGAGACGGAGAAGTTGTTGCCCATCACCGTCGGAGGGCCGAAGGCGGACGGCGTGTCACTGCCCATGAGCACGCTGGAGCCAATGGGGTAGGAAACGTGCATGATGTTGTCCATCTCCTCATCGGTAATCCCCATGCCCTCCGGGCCCTCCCTGAAGGTAAGCATGAAGGCGAACTCCCCGCCGAAGACCGAGCGGTAGAACTCGAACGCCTCGCGGCAGTCGCCGTTGAAGTGAAGATATGTGTTGAGGGTCATGGATTTCTCCTCTGCATTGTTTTGGAGTGAGATTGTATCACACCGAAGCATAACGATGCGCGCCCAATCCGCTTTGTTGTCCCCGTTCCGTCGGTTGTGTATAATTACCTCGTTATAAGAGGGTTGAACAAGTTTGGGGAATCAAAAATCCACCCACGCTGCTACAGGAGATTCCAATATGACATTGCTAAGAGATCAGGGCCGACTACTTGCATTGACGCTTTCAATACTTATCATGGCTGCCCTTGTCGCCTGCACCGGGCCTGCGGGTCCGGCCGGGCCTCCCGGCGCAGCAGGCCCGGCGGGTCCCGCCGGAGCTCAGGGGCCAGCCGGCCCGGCCGGTCCACCGGGTGTGGCGGGCCCAGCCGGAGCCACGGGCGCATCCGGCCCCGCGGGGCCACAGGGTCCCGCGGGTATAGTCGATATGCAGATGCCGGCTGACAAGGACATGGATATGACCGCCGACAAGGACAAGATGATGACTGACAAGGACGCCATGGACTCCATGGCGGGGCCCCTGGGAGTCGTGAAGGTCGCGCCCGGCGACGCTATCCACATTCGCTCTATGGCGGTGCTCACGGGTCTTGCTGACCTGGGGGTTCCAGACCAGCGAGGCGTCGAGATGGCGGTAGCGGACTACGGCTCCATAAAGGGCCACGGCGTTTCAATGGGCGCAGGCATTGATTCCCAGTGCACGGCGGCAGGGGGACTCGCAGCCGCCGATATGGTGGTCAGAGACCCGCGAGTTGCAGGCGTCATTGGCACGTCCTGCTCCGTCGCCGCCAGCGCTGCCTCGCCAATCCTCAGTGCGGCCGGCCTGGTTATGGTCTCGCCCTCCAACACGGCTCCGTCCCTCACATCCGACCTTATGGGGAACGCAGGCTCCAATCACCATCCCGGCTACCACAGGACGTCCAGCAACGACCTCCACGAAGGCGGGGCGGTCGCCAAGTTCGCCTACGACGAGCTGGAGCTGCGCAACGTGGCCGCTATCCACGACGGCGACCCCTACACGAGTGGACTGGTCAACGCTTTTGCCGGCGCATTCGAGGAGCTTGGCGGTTCAGTGGTCATAGCTTCCGTTGAGAGGGGCCAGACGGACATGCTCCCGCAGTTGACGGAGATCGCGGCCGGAACTCCGGACGGCCTCTTCTTCCCGCTCTTTGAGAAGGAGGGCGCACACATAGTCCGCCAGGTTGGCGAAGTTGAAGGGCTTGAGGACGTTACGATGATCGGCGGCGCTGCGCTGCTGGTCTCCGCTTTCCTTGCCATCCCGGAATCGGAGGGCATGTACTTCCCGGGCCCGGACCTGGACTTCGGCGACAACGTCAACGAGGCGACGGGCAAGAGCAACGAAGAGCTCATAGCAGAGTACCAGGAGTTGTACGGCGAAGCGCCTACCTCCACGTATCTGGCCCACGCCTACGACGCGACCACCATCCTACTCCGAGCCATTGAAGAGGTTGCGGTTGTGTATGAGGATACCCTGGTCATAGACCGGGCAAAGCTGCGTGAGGCGCTGACGGGAACCTCCGAATTCGGTGGGATTATAGGGACCATCTCGTGCGATGAGTTCGGAGACTGCGGAACGGGCCGCATAGTCATCTCGCATCACACCGATTCCAGCGTCGCCGATGTCACAGAGCTGCCGGTGGTCTACAGCTCCGCGCCTGAGTAGCGGCGCTGCCGGCTGCCCGTCGTGATGGGCATGACGCTTTTGTGAAAACCATGTAGGGGCGGTTCGCGAACCGCCCCTACACTGCACCATTCCTCCGCAGGCAGGGATCCAGGCGGGGTGGGGCGCCGCCTTCTGCTCCGCCGTTGACCCCGCTTTAGCAAGGCATTACACTCTTGCCATGACGGAGCAGACAAGCATAGGAGCCGCAGACGCAGCCCGCCGCGTGGTGGACATGGCCTCCGAGAAGCTGGCCACGGACATCGTGATGCTGGACATGCGCGGCCCCTACTCCTTCACCGACTACTTCGTCATTCTCACCGGGGAGACCCGCCGCCAGATGCGGGCGCTGCTGGAGGACATCGAGCAGACCCTGGAGGAGGCGGGAATGTACCTGCACCACCGAGAGGGCACGGCAGACGGCGGCTGGGTGCTGCTGGACTACGGCGACCTGGTTGTCCACGTGTTCGGGCCGGAGGAGCGGGAGTTCTACCAGATAGAGTCGCTCTGGGCCCAGGCCCCGGTACTGATCAGGGTCCAGTGACCCACCTGTCCACGTCCCTCTGGTAGCTCAGTATCTCATCCGGCGAGAAGAAGAGTGCTATCTCCCTGGCCGCCGACTCAAGGGAGTCCGAGCCGTGGACAAGATTCTGCTGGATGTCCACCGCCAGGTCTCCCCGGATTGTCCCCGGGTTGGCGTTGAGCGGGTTGGTGGCCCCCATAGTGTTTCGCACCATCTCCACGGCGTTTGGCCCCTCCAGCACCATTGCGATGATGGGGCTGGAGGTGATGAAGTCCACCAGGTCGCCGAAGAACGGCCTTTCAACGTGGGCCGAGTAGTGTTGAGACGCCATCTCCCGGGACATCTGAAGCATCTTCATTCCCACTATTCTGAGGCCGCGGCCCTCCAGCCGGGAGATGACGCTGCCGGCCAGGGCGCGCTGCACTCCGTCGGGTTTGACCAGGACCAGTGTCTGCTCTGTGCTCAAGGGTTCCTCCTGTGATCTGATTGTTTCAATGTGGTTGGCTACGCCGGGCGTCGCGGCGTCGATATGGATGGCTTTCTGAGGTAGAATGGCTCCAGGGTGGACGTGTCTGACAGCTCACCCCTGGCGAACCGCTCGTGGCCCATCCGGGCCAGTGTGCCGGGCCTCCTGGTGGGCGGTGTGTGCTCTGCCAGCACCGACCCATCACCCAGGCGCTCCGCGAGCGCTGACTCAAGGAGAGATGACCCCTCACCGCAGAAGAGCGCTCTGCCATCAATGCCCGAAACCACCTCCTCAGGCGATGCTATCCAGGCCTCGCGCGCCGTCCTCCAAGCCCCATCCTCCTCGGCGAACACGGCGGCCGCCACCTCGCCCCGCCCCGCGTCCAGCGCGGCGCAGACCGGCATCCCCAAGCCCCGGAAGGGGTCGGCCTCTATCTCCAGGGTGTTCAGGGCAACCAGGGGAACGCCCAGGGAGATGGCCAGGCCCTTGGCCGTGCTCAGCCCAACACGCAGGGCGCTGAAACCCCCGGGGCCAATTGCCACGAAGACGCAGGTGAGGTCTCTGGGCATTGCGCCGTTGGTCTTCAGCAGGTGGTCGATGGCCGGCAGCAGCTCAACGGAGTGGTTCTGGCGGGACACCCAGGAGTACTCCGCCAGCAACCTCCCCTCCTCGGAGAGGCCCGCGCCCGCGTACCTTGTGGACGTGTCTATGGATAGCTCCATGCTATGCCTGGCTCCCTCTCCTGCGCGACGCCGTCCTGCTCAGCCGCTTCTCAACCTGCGCGAGCAGCCTTTCGTACCGCTCTCCTCTGGCCTCCAGTTGGATCACGCGCTCGTTCTCGCCCTCGTACTCCAGGGTCACCAGCATATACGGCTGCGGAAACACCTCCAGCGCCTTGCTCGCCCACTCTATCACGGACACGCCGTCGCCCGCCAGGTACTCCTCCAGCCCCAGGTCCACCACCTCCGCGACCTCGTCAAGGCGATATATGTCTATGTGATACAGGGGCAGCTTGCCCTGATGGATGGTGACCAGCACAAAGGTGGGGCTTCGAACGTAATCATCGATGCCCAGTCCCTTGGCGATGCCCTGGGTCAGGCACGTCTTGCCTGTGCCCAAGTCCCCGGACAGGAGGAAGACGTCGCCGGGTTCGGCGAACTGCCCCAGGACTCGACCGATACGCGCGGTCTCCCTTGCGCTGTGGCTGTTGAGAACAAGCGGAGTCATCTTACCCGAAGTGGTCCCAGCCGCGCCTTGAGATGTCGATTTCTGCCCCATGATCGTCCAGCATCCGCACCTGGCCGGGGTGGTCGGCCACCAGGCGTCCTATGATTGAGGCTGACGCGTCCAGCCCCGCCAGCGCCCTGTCTACTACATCCTGGCTGCCCGCGAAGAGCAGCTCGTAGTCCTCCCCGCCGTTGAGGGCCAGCTGCAGGTGGTCCCGGGGAAAGGCGCTCTTTAGGCGTGGGTCTACCGGCACCCGCGAGGCGCAGACAACCGCCCCCACGCCGCTTGCGGCGGCCAGCTTTGAGAGGTCGTCTATCAGGCCGTCGCTTATGTCCATAGCCGTCTGCACACCACTCTTTACCAGCGTCTGCCCCTCCCGAATCCTGGGCATGGGACGGTTGTGGGAGTTTCTCAGGCGCTCCTTTGTCTCCTGGTCAAGGGTAAGGCCCTCCATCTGCACCCTCAGCCCCCCGGCGGAGGAGCCCAGCGGCCCCGTGACGGCGACCACGTCGCCCGGCCGCCCTGAGCTGCGGGTCAGCAGATGGCCCGTGGCCGTGCCCACGACGGTTATGGTAACAAAGGTCACCGGCGAGCGCACAATGTCGCCGCCGGCTATCGTGCAGCCGTACTCGCGGCAGGCGGAGAGCAGGCCATCGTACATGGCCTTCACGTCGTCCACTTGTGTCTCCGGCTTGAGGCCCAAGGTGACCAGGGCGTGCAGGGGCAGCCCGCCCATCGCGGCGATGTCGCTGAGGTTGACGGCCAGGGCCTTCCACCCCAGGTCGTTCCACGATAACCCATCGTGGAGGAAGTGGACGCCCTCGACCATTGTGTCCGTGGTGGTCAACTCCGTGGAGTCCGGGTTGCGCCAGGCGGCGGCATCGTCGCCAATGCCAAGGGTCATGGGAGAGGGCAGGCCACTGGCGCAGACCATCTCCTGGAGGACGCGTATGAGGGCGAACTCGCCTGTTTCCGACACTTTCACGGAAGGCATTATAGCTTTCAGCAATCCTGGCTACAAGGCGAATGTGCTATGATTGTATGCCGGACGCGGCGGGCGCGCCTGCCCTGGCCGAGTCAGTTAATCCGTATCACGTTCAGCCGGAGGTGAATCATGCCCATTGTCAAGATAGAGCTGTTTGAGGGTAGGACCAAGGAGCAGAAGGCGGAGCTGGCCAAGGCCATCACCGACGCGGTGGTCGACATAGCCAAGACCACCGCCGATGACACCATTGTCATATTCCACGACGTGGCAAGGGAGAACTGGGCCAAGGGCGGCACGCTGGCGTCTGAGAGGTAAGGTCATAAGCGGAACGGGGCTTTCCCCAATCCCAGTATCAAGTACGGGGATGGCTCCAACCCTCCCCCGTTGAACGTGGGAAAGAAACTTCTTTCCCTCTGGGGGAGACCTTTGAACAAAGCGGGTTTCTGACTGGAAAAAGTGACCTACTCCGTCATTCCGGCGAAAGCCGGAATCCAGGCGTTGTGTGGGGAGTGGGACGCCTTAGATTCATGCCTGCGCAGGAATGGGAGGCAGAGTCTCTAGCCGGCGTCCTCAGACGCTCGCTCCACGCTCTTGACCCGCTTCTCCAGGGCGCGCCGCTCCAGCAGCACCCTGCGGCCGCACTGGACGCACCGGATGCCTATGTCCGCGCCCAGCCTGGTCACACGCCACTGGTAGCTGCCGCAGGGGTGCGGCTTGCGCATGGTGACCACGTCCCCTATGCCCCACTCCATTATCATCGCCGCGCCTCTTCCCGCGCCCTGTTGATGGCCTGGCGAAGCTCCTGGGCCGCCTTTCGGGCTGCGTCTGCGAAGTCGGCCGCGTCTCTGGAGGCGAAGATGATGCCGCGGGAGGAGTTGATTATCAGCCCCTCGCCGTTGGCGTTGACGCCGTACTTGACGGTGTTCTCCAGATCTCCGCCATAGTGTCTAGCCAATAGTCTATCTGCCCGAGGCTATGCAGGTACTGCGGGTCTATTGGGGCTATGTGTTGTCTGATTCCTTAGCTTGTTTATCGAACGACGCAACTTGTCAGCGGCTTTACGCGCCTCTTTGCCAAAGTTACTTTCGTAGTTTGAGGCGTAAATGATGCTGCGAGAGGAATTGACGATTAGGCCACCTCTATTGGCATCCACACCGTACTTGACGGTGTTCTCAAGGTCTCCGCCTTGGGCACCTATGCCGGGAGCGAGAATCACCATGTCTGGGCAGAGATCTCGAACCGACTTTAGTTGCTGTGGGTAAGTGGCACCCACGACTAACCCCGTGTTACCGTGGCTGTTCCACTCGAGCGCTCTGAGAGCTACTTCCTCGAAGAGAGGTCGCTGCCAACCACCGAAGCGCGTGGCACACTCATTAAAATTAACCTGCGAATCCGACTTGGTGGGATCCTCAATGTGGTTAGTACGGTAGGAATTGTTCCCCGTTGTGATATTGAGAGCGTTTTCTTCAGGGGATGAGTGCTTTTGGTTAATGCGACCCACAAGTATATCAGAAAGTTCAGCTTCTAGCTGCTGTAGTGCGTCCATAAAGCCGGGCCACATGGCGGCTAGGTGAGCTTCCTCCCTTCGGAAGAATGGCTGTGGGTTGGGAAGACCTTTGATTAGATCAAGGAGGTCAGTTTCTAGGTGATGTAGCGCATTTATGAAGCCAGGCCAAATAGCGGCTAAGCAGGCTTCAACCATTTGTGAGGAGGGGAGTAAATTGGTGTTACCGACACGGAGGTCTTGGAAGTCAGAGGCTCCTGGGGTAGACGTATGGCACAGCACCAGAACGCCTCTGTCGGCGTACTCCAGGAACGGCTCCAGAGAGTCCGTGCCCAGGTACGGGCTGACCGTCACTGCGTCGAAGCCCCACTGGTCGAAGACGGCTTTGGCGTACGCCTTTGAAGTTGAACCGATGTCGCCGCGCTTGCCATCGCATATGACGGGGATGTTATCAGGTATATACTCAAGGGTGCATTGAAGGATTTCCAAGCCCTGAATGCCCATGGCTTCGTAGAATGCCATGTTGGGCTTGTAGGAGCAAACTAGGTCTTTTGTAGCGTCGATAATGGTCTTGTTGAACTCCAGCACGTCATCGATGGGCATGAGGGCCGGGTCCGGGTCGAGTCCCACGCACACCAGTGAATCATTATCCTGGGCGGCTACGGTAAGCTTATCCTGAAACGAGGTCATGGGGCATTTCACCTCTTAGGATTTGGGCATAGTATACGCGGGTCTATACCGGCGCGCAAGGTTTGTGAACTGAATAACCCGGCGAATTCGAGTATGGGTATGCAGGGCAAAGCACGCTCCTTGAAATAAGCCCGCGGACTTTCCCGTATCGGCTCAGGCGTATTATACTGAGTCCATCGAGAGCATGAGAGGAACGTCTTGAGAGTAACCGTGCGCTTTTTCGCCCTGTATCGTGAGAGAGCGGGCACAGCCCAAGCGGAGATCGACCTGCCGGAGGGAGCCACGGCGGAGGAGTTGCTGGCGCGGCTTCGCACTATCTACCCCGCGCTGCCCTCTTCCAACTCCGTGCTCATAGCTGTAAACTCGGAATACGTTGGCCCCGCCGACCCCCTTCACGAGGGGGACGAGGTGGCCTTCATACCACCGGTAAGTGGAGGGTAAACATGATCAAGATTACCAGCGAGCCCCTGAACCCGGAGGAGATAACCGCCCAGGTGCGCAGCGACAGCAACGGGGCCGTGATCACCTTCCTGGGCACCACGCGGGACTTCTCCGAGGGGCGGAACGTGGAGTACCTGGAGTACGAGGCGTACCAGCCAATGGCGGAGAACATGCTCCAGCAGATAGCTGATGAGCTGCGTGAGAAGTGGGACATCGACGACTTTGCCGTCGCTCACCGGGTGGGCCGGGTGGACATCGGGGAGATAAGCCTTGTGGTGGCGCTGGCCTCGCCCCACAGGCAGCAGGCCTTTGAGGCCGGCGGGTACATCGTGGACAGGATCAAGCAGATAGTGCCTATCTGGAAGAAGGAGGTGTTCGAGGGCGGAGAGGTCTGGGTGGGCAGCGAGGAGGAGAGCGCAAAGACAGCGCCCGCCTCCTGATATAGATCCCCAGCGACTGGCACGCGGCGTCCCGGCTTCCGTGCCGGGACATCAGATTGAGGCGTGGGCGTGCTATACTTGGACCCTGAGAGGAGTCGCTTGGCCCAGGAGAGAGAACCGCAACCGGAACCCATCACCAGCCATAGCGTTCATAGCCAGCGTCTTATGGAACACGCTCATGAGGAACTCAGGAAGAGCGACCGCTTGCAGGCTTCTGAGAAGGCCTGGGGCGCAGTTGCCCACGCCCTCAAGGTGGTAGCCGATGATCTGGGGATGAAGTACACTCAACATGCGGACGCCCGCCGAGTGGCGCGTCAACTGGCACAGGGGTCACCCGACGAGGATATACTCTGGGGTGGATTTTCCACCGCGGATGGCCTGCATCGGAACTTCTACGAGGACATTCAGACACGGGAGGACCTGGAATACGCGCTGGCCCAAGTAGAAAGGTTTCTTGCAGCCCTTGCCCGCGAACATCAGAGGCGGAAGGCCTCCTGAGCTATATCCCCAGCGATTGGTATACGGCGTCCCAGTTGCCGTGCCGGGACATCAGCTCCATGAACTGGCCCTGCTTGAGCGGGTGGTCGAAGAGGGCCTTCTCCTGCAGCGACTCCAGGGCCTCGGCGGTGGCGAGGGTGTCCGTGTCCACCTGTATCAGGGGCACCTCCTCCTGTCCAGCCTCGTACTGGACGTACTGAATGGGTGGCTGCCCGGCCGTGAGCACAATGCAGCTTGTGGGCGTGCCCAGGGCCGCCATCTGGATGTCCGGCTTATCGCCCCTGACGATGACCGCCTTGTTCTCCAGCCGCTCGAAGTACAGCACTCCCCAGTCCAGCACAAGGCCGCCGATGAGGAAGTGCTCCACAAAGTTGTCCTTCTTCTCCTCCCAGCTGAGGAACCGACCGCCCAGATGGTCCGCCAGCTGTTCCACGGTGGTACCCAGAAGCCGCCTGTCCTCAGGGATGGACGCCAGCACCTTGGTGCCACCGGCCTCTATCCTGGGAGCCACGTCGCTTTCCACCTCCCGCATCTTGTAGCGGGTCACGCCGTTGACTATGACGCCAGCCAGCCTGTCGCCAAAGAGCTCCTTTGCCGCGGCAGCTTCACTGGCGACTGCGCCGGACCCGTAGCCCAGCACGACAACGACCTGGGAGTCCAGCCTCTCGGCAAGCGCCTGCGAGTTGGAGCCGGCCGCGCCCTGCAGACCGCTCAAGCCCTCGACTATGGTGAAGTCGCCACCGGCCTGCCGGGCCGTCTCCACTGCCCGGTCCAGAGACGCTCCATCCAGGGCCTGCTCCGGTGACACGGCCACGGGCCAATCGCCGGATGCGCCGGCGGCGTGCCTGAGAGTCCGGGCGTCCGGGTCCGCCGACGTCGTGCTGAAGGGCTTGAAGAGAGCCACCTGCCTGCCGTCCTGGGACAGCTTGCGGGCGAGGGTGACTGCTACGGCGGTCTTGCCCGCTCGAGGCTGGTTGGAAGCTACGTAAAGTACCGGCATACTGTCTATTCCTGATGGCTCGTGTGCTGTTGGGTCAGCGTGAATTATAGCACAAAAGGCTTGGCGGTGTATGCACTGCCTCCGATGGTGATATAATGCCTCAGGTTTGCAGCAATGACGCGCTCTAAGCAGAAGGGATCGTGACGAAAGTGGAGGCGCTCCTTGAGGAGACCGCACTCCCGGCATTGGGTCTGGGAGAGGAGAAGACCGACCTCTTTAGGCGATACTTCCGCGAGCTGGTGGAGTGGAACAGGGCCGTAAACCTCACCGCCATAGTCGACCCGCATGAGGTGGCGGCCAGGCACTTCCTGGACTCTCTTTCAGTGGCAAGAGTCATCCCCAATGAGGCGCTGGCCGGAGGCAGCCTGCTGGATGTGGGCAGCGGCGCGGGGTTCCCGGGCCTGCCCCTCAAGATAGCCTGGCCCGGCCTGAGTGTGACCCTCCTGGAGTCCGTGGGCAAGAAGACGGCCTTTCTCCGTCACGTTGTGGAGGTCCTGGGACTTGATGGGGTAGAGGTAGAGAACGGCCGCGCCGAGACCCTGGCCCACGAACCGCGCCTTCGTGAGAGCTTCGACGTTGTGGTGTCCCGGGCGGTGGCGCACATGGCGGCTCTGGCAGAGCTGACTCTGCCCTTCTGCAAGACGGGCGGCATTCTCGTCGCGCAGAAGAAGGCGGGCATAGATGACGAGCTGCGAGAGGCGGAGCGGGCCATCGCACTGCTGGGCGGTTCGCTGGAGCGCATTGAGGTTGTGGACGACGTGGATCCGGACGACCCTCGATGGCTGGTGGCGCTGAGGAAGAACGCTCCCTCGCCGGACCGCTATCCGCGGAGGCCGGGCATCCCGGCAAAGCGCCCGCTGTAGGCCAGTGTTGAACGTCCCAATGGAGGTGAGGCCATTCCCGGCATGAACGGGCCAGACGATCAGGGCGGCAGGGCAATATCCCTGAAGCGGCGGGTGTTCTCCATTCCCACCCTCATATCCTTCTCCATTGCCGCCATGTTTCTGCTGCTGCTGGCAACCCGCTTCAACATAGACTGGAGCGAGACTGCGGACATTCTCGCCACCAGCGACGTCTCCCTATACCTGCTGGCCTTTGCCTCCTACTACTTCGGGTTCCTGCTCAGAGGTCTGCGGTGGCGGATTATGCTGAGCAACGCCAACGTCATAGGGCCTGAGACGCGCAACGCGCCCTCCGCCCTGACGTGCGGGGTGTACGTGTTCATGGGGTGGTTCGCCAACGCCGTGACGTGGTTTCGACTGGGGGACGCCTACCGCGCGTATGTCTTCACCGAGGACACGGGCGCCGGCTTTCCCCGCACGATAGGCACGGTGCTGGCAGAGCGAGTGCTGGACGTTGTGATGGTGTTCATCCTGCTGGTCCTGGCGGCCTTTGCCGTCTACAGCGGCGGTGACGTGAGCGGTATACCGCTGTTCCTGGGCATAGCGGCAGTGCTGGTGTTCGTTGGGCTGGGGATGCTGGTGGCCATGAAGCAGTTTGGAATGCACCTGGCCAGATTCCTTCCGGTTCGCTTCCGGGAGACCTACGACCGCTTTCACCAGGGCACAATGGAGAGCTTCAAGCAGCTTCCTATCCTGTTCGTCCTGAGCCTGCTGGTGTGGTTCACGGAGGTGGGTCGCCTCTACTTTGTGATACAGGCCCTGGATCTATCAGGGGACGTCACTTTTGCCCTCGTCCTATTTGTGACGCTGGCCAACGCCATGCTCACCACCGTGCCAATAACCCCCGGCGGGCTGGGCATAGTGGAGCCGGGTATCCTGGGGCTGCTCGCCCTGAGCCTGCCCCGCAGCGAGGCCCTCTCCGTGGCGCTCCTGGACCGCTCCATAAGCTACCTGAGCATTGTGATACTCGGCGGCGTGGTGTTCCTCCTGTTCCATCTGAGCCGCTCCTGGAGGCGGAAGAGGGTTTCCGGCGGCCCGACCCGGACGGGAGAGCTACCGACGGAGTGACGCCTACGCCATCGATTTCGGTCGGGGAAGGGAACTTGCAGAAGAGGAGAATGCAATGGAGTCTCCAATGGATAGACTGATGGAGAGTTTTAGGACGCACTCCGACGCCAGCGAGGCCGGCCTGGAGGCTCTGGTGGGGCTCATTGCCATTGTCGCCCACCGCCAGGGGCTTGACCCCAACGATGGTCTGCTTCGGGAGTTGGAAGAGAGCGGCCCGGAGTTTGACCCTGAAGCAAGCCAGGCAAGGCAAGAGGGGTTCAAGCAGGTCATCAAGCTGTTCAAGGCGAACCTTGCCAACATGTAGTCCACATTCTTCTACAGGCTGGACCGGGTTTCAAAAGCAGAAGGGCCCCGACGGTACGCCGTCGAGGCCCTTCTCTACGCTCTATGCGGTGGAGCCTAGTACTCCATTGGAGGCATAGCGGGGGGCGTGTTCTTGTCGGGGAGGTCCGTGACCAGGGACTCGGTGGTGAGGATCATGGTGGCTACGCTTGCCCCGTTCTCCACCGCCGCGCGGGTCACCTTGGCCGGGTCCATAATGCCCTTCTCCAGCAGTGGCCCGTACTCCTCAGAGTCCGCGTCAAAGCCCCAGTCGCCCTCGGCCTCGCGCACCCTGCTCAGAACAACCGAACCCTCGTAGCCGGAGTTCTCGGAGATGAGCCTGATGGGCTCCTCCATGGCCCTCTGGAGGATGCGCACGCCCGTGGCCTCGTCGCCCGAGACGTTCACGTCCTTGAGGGAGTCCAGCGCCCTTATCAGAGCGACTCCGCCGCCGGGCACAATGCCCTCTTCCACTGCGGCCCGCGTCGCCGAGAGGGCGTCCTCCACGCGCGCCTTCTTCTCCTTCAGCTCTATCTCCGTGGCGGCTCCCACCTTGACGATGGCTACGCCGCCGGCCAGCTTGGCCATTCGCTCCTGGAGCTTCTCCCGGTCGTAGTCGGAGGTGGACTCCTCAATCTGGCCCTTGATGGAGTTTATGCGGGCCTGGATGTCATCGTCCGACCCGGCGCCGCCAACGATGGTGGTCTCCTCCTTGCTGGCAACCACCCGTCGGGCGCGGCCCAGGTCATCCGCAGTAACGGAGTCGAACCTGCGGCCGGTCTCTTCGCTGATGATCTGAGCGCCGGTCAGGATGGCCATGTCCTCAAGCATGGACTTGCGGCGGTCGCCGAAACCCGGGGCCTTCACCGCCAGGGGGCTGAGGGTGCCGCGCAGTTTGTTCACAACCAGGGTCGCCAGGGCCTCGCCCTCCACGTCCTCGGCAATGACCACAACGTTCTTGGTCACCTTCAGAGCGTTCTCCAGGGCCGGCAGCATGTCGGACACCGCGGTGACCTTCTTGTCTGTGATGAGGATGTAGGGGTCCTCAATGACGGACTCCATGCGGTCGGCGTTGGTGATGAAGTAGGGGCTGATGTAGCCGCGGTCGAACTGCATCCCCTCCACGTACTCCTTCTCGTACTGGAGGCCACGGGACTCCTCCACCGTGATGACGCCGTCCTTGCCTACCTTCTCCATCACCTCGGCAATCAGCTCGCCAATCTCGTTCTCGTGGGCCGAAAGCGACGCCACCTGGGCGATCTGCTCCCTGCCCTCAACGGGCGTGGCCATCTTCCCGATGGCGTCCCTTACGGCCGACACGCCCTTGTCGATGCCCCGCTTGAGGGACATGGGGTCTGCCCCGGCCGTGACGTTCTTGAAGCCCTCCTGGATAATGGCCTGGGCCAGCACCGTAGCGGTGGTGGTGCCGTCTCCGGCCACGTCGTTGGTCTTGCTGGCCGCCTCCTTGATGAGCTGCGCGCCCATGTTCTCAAAGGGGTCCTCAAGAGAGATCTCCTTAGCGATGGTCACGCCGTCGCTGCACACCAGGGGAGCGCCAAAGGCCTTGTCCAGAATGACGTTGCGGCCCCTGGGCCCCAGGGTTACCTTGACAGTCGCCGCCAGGTGGTCGGCTCCCGCCTTGAGAAGCTTCCGAGCCTCCTCGGAGTAGGATAGTTGCTTCGCCATGATACTACCTCCCAGATTTAATGATAACGATATCGATTAGGTGATCTTCGCCAGGATGTCGCTCTCCCTGAGGACCAGGAAGTCTTCCCCGTCCTCCCGGAACTCGCTGCCGGCGTACCTGGAGTAGATGACAATGTCGCCCACCTTGGACTCCATCTCTATCACCTTCCCGTCGTCGGCAACCCGGCCCTTGCCCACGGCCATCACCTCTCCCTCCTGGGGCTTCTCTTTGGCAGTGTCCGGTAGGACGATGCCCCCGGCGGAGACCTCTTCCCGCTCTATGGGCCTCACCACTACGCGGTCACCCAAGGGTTGGAAATTCCGTGCCACCTTTCATACCTCCTTTTCTACCTGCGTATTAAATTTTCGCGCAGACTTAGCAGTCGCAGACTCCGACTGCTAAATCCTGCCGTAGTATAAGAAATGGCGGGAAAGGTTGTCAAGCGCGTGCGGCAGAGGGACCTCAGATGTTATGGACTGGCACTGCAAGTAAACAAGAGGATGTAGCAGGCGTCTGCACTGGGATTAGCAGTTTTGCCAGCCCTACTTGCATTTTTCCAGGGCGTGTGCACGGTAGCCGAAACCAATGCATCACCGCAATTATGAACTGCTGGACAACCCGCCCGCCTCCTGATAGAGTCAACGACAACACTGGAGGCGTCATGTACCAGCCCATAGACTACTCACCCCTGGACCACCCGCTTATGAGCCAGGCCATGTTCTATCCACAGCGGATTTGGTCGCAGCCGCCCGCCGGCGCTACAGACCACCTCATCCCCGTCGGCACCGGCGTGTCCCTGTCCGCCAGGTTCTACCCCCTGGAGCGGGAATCGCCCAACGTGCTCTTCTTCCACGGCAACGGGGAGGTGGCCTGCCAGTATGACACCCTGGTTCCCTCCTACCACCGCGCGGGCATGAGCTTCTTTGTGGCCGACTTCCGGGGCTACGGCCAGAGCAGCGGGCTGCCAACCTTCTCCACGATGACCTCCGACGCCGCGGAGGTGTTCACGTACTACAAGCGGATGCTGGCGTCCGAGGGGTTCACCGGCCCCATCTTCGTGAAGGGGCGGTCAATGGGCTGCCACTCGGCGCTGGAGGTCACCGCCCGCTTCCAGGGCGAGATTGCCGGGCTGATAATGGAGAGCGGCTCCGCAAGCATCGGGCGCACCATAGAGCGATGGGGCCTGCCGCCGGATGAGCCTGTCATCGCCGAGATGCTCCGCCTGCACGAGGAGAAGGTGCGCTCCGTCACCCTGCCCCTGCTGGTCATTCACGGCGAACGGGACGACCTGATACTGGTAGAGAGGGCCTTTGAGTTCTACGAGTCGGTCAGCTCCCAGGACAAGGCCATCGAGGTAATCCCGATGGCCGGCCACAACGACCTGCTGCTTCGGGGCCGTGAGCAGTACTTCGACGCCATGCGCACCTTCGTCGAAAGCCACTCCTGACAGCCGGCCATCTCCAAGACCATTCCTGCGCAAGCAGGAATCCAGGAGGGGTGGGGCTTGGCTTTCTTTCTGGACGCAGCCCCGCCCGTACTGCTAAGCTGAGGGCGTGATTCCCGCAAGCGAAGGCCGTATGGACACCAGCACAAGCAGCTCGCCGGAGGAGGACCTCCGGGAGAGGGCGCTGGAGCTTCTTGAGTTCCCCCAAGTCATTGAGCGTCTGGCGGGCCACACTCAAACACCGATGGCCAGAGAGTTGGCTCTGTCCCTCAGGCCGTCCTACACCCATCAGGACGTTGAGCGCCGCCAGCAGGAGACCTCCGAGGCGGTGCGGCTCCTTGAGCGCAGCCGGGGCGTGGAGTTCAGCGCCGCGCGGGACGTGCGCCAGCCGGTGGAGAGCGCCGCGCTGGGCGGAACGCTGCCCGGGGCCGACCTCCGGGACGTCGCCGGCACCGCAAGGGCCCTTGGAAGCGCGCGGTCGGTAGTCGGCTCCCAGAGCGACCTTGGCATCCTGTCCCACCTGGCCAGGCAGATACCAGACTTCCGGGACCTGGAACGGCATCTGTCCCGCGCCATCGGCCGGGACGGCGAAGTGCTGGACGGCGCATCGCCACAGCTTGCGGAGATGCGCATCCGCTCCCGGGAGACCTTCAACGCGCTGGAGCGGTCCCTGCAGAGGATGATGCGGGGACTGTACGGCAGGGGCGTCCTGCAGGAGGCGCTCATAACCCAGCGCCAGGGCCGCATGGTGCTGCTGGTGAAGGCGGAGATGCGCCAACACGTCCAGGGCATTGTCCACGACGTGTCCGACAGCGGCGCGACCCTGTTTGTGGAGCCTATGCAGACCATCCCCGCGGGCAACCAGTGGCAGGAGCTGCGACTGGCGGCCGTGCGTGAAGAGGAGCGCGTTCTGCGAGAGCTGTCCGGCGCGGTGGGCGACCGGAGGGACGACCTGCTGCTGGGAATGGACATGCTGGCGCGCATAGACCTGGCAATGGCCAAGGCCCGATACTCGGCGTCCATGAGGGGCGCGCCCGTATCGCTGGCACAGGCCGAGGGGCCGTACATCCTGCTGTCGGAGGCGCACCACCCGCTGCTGGCCGGCGACGTCGTGCCCAACACCATCCAGCTTGGCGACGATTCTTCGATCATCCTCATCACGGGGCCTAACGCGGGAGGCAAGACGGTGTCGCTGAAGATGACCGGCCTGCTGACGGCCATGGCCCAGGCGGGGCTGCACGTCCCGGCGGCGGAGGCGGTCGTCAGTGTCTTCGACGGCTTCTACGCGGACATAGGCGACCAGCAGAGCATCCAGCGTTCCCTCTCCACCTTCAGCTCTCACGTGCAGAACCTGAGCAGGTTCCTGGACCACGCCACACGCAGGTCGCTGGTGCTGATAGACGAGCTGGGCACCAGCACCGACCCGGAGGAGGGCGCGGCCCTGGCAAAGGCTATCCTCATGGAGCTCAACCGTCGCGGCATTCCGGTGGTCGCCACCTCCCACCACCGGGACCTGGCGGCCTTTGTGCAGGAGAGGCCGGGGATGGTCAACGCCAGCGTGGAGCTTGACCCGGACACCCTTGCGCCCACCTACAGGCTCAACATCGGCCTGCCGGAGAGGAGCTACGCCCTCACCATCGCCACAAGGCTGGGTATGCCCCGGAACGTTATCGACGACGCCCGCGCCCTGCTGTCGGGCGCCTTCAGGCAGACGGAGAGCCTTCTGAACGACCTCCAGCGAGAGCGGCACCAGGCTGTGGAGAGGCACAGGGAAATCCGTGAGGAGCTGGATCGAGCGCAGGAGGTTCGGCAGGAGCTTGAGACGAGGCTTGCAGACCTGGAGAGGGAAAAGGAAGCGATGATGGTGGAGGCGCGCCGGGAGCTCCAGGCGAGGGTGGAGGAGGTGTGGCGGCGGCTTCGACAGGCGGAGCGGGCGCTTCCGGCGTCGGGGCCGGCCCAGGACTCCCGGGAGATACAGAGGCGCAGGCAGGAGGTCTCGCACGTCAGGAGAGACCTGCAATCGCCCGCGTGGAGGGGAGACGATGCGCGCCTGGGTTGGACCAGGCAGCTGAAGCCCGGGGACATGGTGCAGGTGCGGGGTATCGGCCAGCCCCTTGAGGTGCTATCGGAGCCCGGGCAAGAGGCCGACGTGGAGCTTGGACTGGGGTCGGTGAGGCTAAGAGTGTCCCTGGACGAGATAGAGCAGAGGGTGGCCGCCGCGCCCGGGCAGCGAGCCGCGTCCGCCGCCAGGCCCCCCGCCGCCGAGACGCCCGCGGAGCGCGACCTTGACCTTCGCGGCGTGCGGGTAGTGGATGCGCTGGACAGGCTGGACCGCTTCCTGGACAGGGCGGCCCTGGCGGGTCTGTCGTCGGTGCGCCTGGTGCACGGCGTAGGCACGGGCGCGCTCCGAGACGCCCTGCGCCAGCGCCTGGCCGAGCACACGCTGGTCAACTCCTTCGCCTCGGAGGAGGGCAACCGCACCGACGGCGCTACCGTGGTGGAGTTGGCGTAGGAAGCGACTCAACTACGGCAGTGGGCATGGAATATCAGGACTTACCCTCTGGAGCATTGCGCCGCCTGGTCGATGGCTGGCACGACCCTGCCGGTAACGGCCGTACCTTCTGCATTCCGCCCAACGGCGACCTCCCCAACGCTGTTCCACTGGACGAGGACTTGGCGGAGGCTGTCCGGGAGTCGGGGACCGGCGCTCTCCTCTTCTGGAGCGCGGAGGAGTCACGGGCTGTGCTACCGCCCTTCCCGGTGGAAACGCTGGCGGAACATTCCGGCTGGAACACAGACCCTCTGCGCGATCTCCTGGACAAACAGCGGACCGTACTGGTCGTGCTGCTGCGGCTCAGCGGGTATGCCGTCGGGGTCTTCGAGGGCGAGCGTCTGGCTCAGTCCAAGGTCGGCAGCCGCTTTGTAAAAGGCAGGCACAAGAAGGGGGGCAGCTCCTCTGGGCGCTTTGCCCGCCGCCGTGAAGAGCAGGCCCGGGCCCTCATGGACAAGGCCGCTGAGACGCTCCAGGCGCAGGTAGAAGCCTGGGAAGACCCGATAGACCACTTCCTGCTAGGCGGCGACAGGCACACGCTGCTGGCCTTTGAGAAGCGCTGCCCCTACATGGAGCGGTTTGAAGGAATACGCCTGCCGCGCCTCCTGAACGTAGACCGCCCGAACCTGGAGGCGCTGAGGTCGCTCCCGCGGCTGATGTACACCAGCCGGGTCATAAACATTACCGGGCCGGCAAGCTGAAGGTCCAGGTCATCGCACAGATTAACCTGTTGAACTATCTGAACGCATTGTAGGGGCGGTTCGCGAACCACCCTTACGTCCTCCCCCATTCCTGCGGAGGGAGACCTTTGCATAATCCTAACTCCCTTCCCCCGCAAGCGGGGGAAGGTCAGGATGGGGGCAAAAAAGAGGCGTGTCCCCGCACGGCTCACCCCCATCTCAATCTTCCCCCTTGAAGTGGGAAGAGGTTTTGCAAAGGTCTGCGAGGCAGGAATCCAGGGGTGGTGGAGAGGTGTGCGCCCCCGCCCGCACTGCCTCGCGTTACGAGTCTGGCGTTGGCCTAGTGCAGGTGTGCTATACTCACAGTGTATAAGTGTCCGTTTTTGGACCGGATTATTTGGTTCTCCCTGGAGGAGGCGGAAGGAGATGGCTATATGGGTATTCAATGGTGGCTGCGCCTGGTGGGGCTGGTGCTCGCCGGGCTGGGCGGATGGTTGCTGGGACTGTGGGTTGGGTCCATGATGGATGAAGAGGCTCCCGTTCCGTGGGGCCTTGGCGGAATGCTGACCGGCGGTGTTTTCGGTCTGGCTGTTGCTCCGTACGTGGTTCTCACGCCAATCCAGTGGACTCGCAGGGTCTTCCTGGACATGAGCTTCAGCACGCTGGTTTCGGGGACTCTTGGCCTGATACTGGGCCTGGTTGTAGCGGCGCTGATTTCCACAAGTCTTTCCAGGCTATCCGGATGGCCGGGGTTGGCCGTTCCCGTCGGCCTGAGCGTTGTGCTCGGCTCCCTGGGGATGGCGATTATGTTGACCAGGGAGCGAGATTTTGCCCAGTTCCTCCCGGATCGCTCCCGTCGAGGCGGCCAGGCCGGGCGGTATAACGCCAACAGCCGCGTCCTCATGGACACTAGCGCCATTATCGACGGCAGGATTGCCGACATCAGCAAGACGGGTTTCGTGGCGGGCACGATGGTCATCCCCCGCTTTGTTCTTGACGAACTGCGGCACATCGCAGACTCCAGCGACTCCCTCAGACGGACACGGGGTCGCAGAGGGCTGGAGATGCTCAACAAGCTGCGCAAGGAGACGGACGTGCCAATCCAGATCCTGGACGAGGACGTGCGGGACGTGCCGGAGGTGGACGGCAAGCTGGTGATGATGGCCAAGAACATGAGGGCGCCTATCCTCACCACCGACTTCAACCTGAACCGCGTGGCGGAGCTCCAGGGCGTGAGGGTGCTCAACATCAACGAGCTTGCCAACGCCCTAAAGCCGGTGGTCATTCCGGGCGAGGAGATGATGGTGAGGGTTATCCAGGAGGGCAGGGAGATCGGCCAGGGCGTGGCCTTCCTGGATGACGGCACAATGGTGGTGATAGAGGGCGGCAAGAAGTACATCAACTCCCACCTGGACGTGTCCATAACCAGGGTGCTGCAGACGGCCGCGGGGCGCATCATCTTTGCTCAGCCCAGCGCGACCTAGGGCGCGGCTGAGGGAACTGACACATCGCTATCAGGAGACCCTTGCGAAGTCCGCGCCCAGACTCTACGCCATCGTCATTCCCGCTTTCGCGGGAATCCAGGTGGGGCGGGGTGTGGACTCCCGTCTGCACGCGAGTGACAAGGGGAGGGCGTGGCTGTGGCGCCTGAGTCACTGCCAGAAACAGGCGTAGTGATAGTCGCCGCGGGCGTCAGCCGTCGTATGGGAGACGTGGACAAGGTCTTCGCGCCGCTCCTTGGGAAACCTCTCATCGCCCACACCGTCGCGGCCTTTGAGGAGTGCCCGCAGGTGGGTGAGATAGTGCTGGTGCTGCACCGAGACAACCTGGAGCGGGGCCGCGCGCTGGTGGAGGCGGAGGGCTGGTGTAAGGTGAGCCGAGTCTGCCCCGGTGGCGAGCGGCGGCAGGACTCGGTCAAGGCGGGGCTGGATAGCCTGTCGCCCTGCCGGTGGGTCATGGTGCATGACGGCGCGCGTCCATGTGTTACCCAGGACGTCTTGGAGCGGTGCATAGAAGAAACGGCGCGCACCGGGGCCGCCATACCCACAGTGCCAGTCAACGATACCATAAAGAGCGTGGACGCGGAGGGCGTGGTGCTCAGGACGGTGCCCAGGGATGAGCTGCGGGCTGTCCAGACACCCCAGGTCTTCGGCTACGACCTCCTGCAGATGGCATACCAGGGCAACCTGGACGAGGTGACGGACGACGCCTCGCTGGTGGAGAGGCTGGGGCACAAGGTGAGGGTGTTCCAGGGGTCTCCCGACAATATCAAGATAACCACCAAGACAGACCTGCTGCTGGCGGAGGCCATCCTCCGAGACAGGGCAAGGCGGTAGCCACAGCCATCCATGTCCACCCGCGCAGGCATAGGGTACGACGTTCACAGGCTGGAGCCGGGCGTACCTCTGTGGCTCGGCGGCGTCAGGGTGGAGTACGAGTCGGGGCTGGCGGGACACAGCGACGGGGACGTCCTGGTGCACGCCATTGTGGACGCCATGCTGGGGGCCGCGGGCCTGGGGGACATCGGCGCGCACTTCCCCTCGTCGGACCCGCGGTATCGCGGCGCGTCCAGCCTGATATTCCTGAAGACGGTTGCTGACCTCCTGGCGCGGGAAGGGTGGCAGGTGGTAAATCTGGATGCTACAATAGTCGCCGAACGCCCAAGGCTTGCTCCATACGTACAGAACATGCGCGAAACGATTGCCGAAACAGCGGGGTTGTCCCCCGACCAGGTCAACATCAAGTGCACCACCACCGACGGTCTGGGGTTCCCGGGCCGCGGCGAGGGCATAGGGGCGATGGCCGTCGCCACCGTCGAGGCGCGCGCATGAAGCTGCACGACACCCTCACCGGCGAGAAGCGGGACTTCGCTCCCCAGGGCGAGAAGGTGACCATGTACGTGTGCGGCCCCAACCTGTACGGCCCGTGCCACATCGGCCACGCCCTCTCCTACATCGTGTTTGACGTGCTGCGCCGCTACCTGGAGCACCGCGAATACAAGGTGCACCACGTCCAGAACTTCACCGACATCGAGGACCGCATCATCGAGGTGTCCCAGAGGGACGACACGAGCATAGGCGAACTGGCGGATCGCTACATCCAGCGCTTTCACCAGGAGATGGACGCCCTGGGCATCAAGCGCGCCCACGACTACCCGCGGGCGACCGACTACATCGACCGCATGATTGAGATGGTGCAGCGCATGATCGCCAACGGCCACGCCTACGAGATGGACGGCGACGTCTACTTCCGGGTCCGCGCCTTCGAGACCTACGGGCGGCTCTCCAAGCGCCCTCTGGACGAGATGATGTCCGGGACTCGCGTGGACGTGGACGAGCGCAAGGAAGACGCCATGGACTTTGCCCTCTGGAAGGCGTCCAAGGACGGGGAGCCCTCATGGCCCAGCCCCTGGGGGCCCGGTCGCCCGGGCTGGCACATCGAGTGCTCGGCCATGTCCCTGAGCCTGCTGGGTGACCACGTGGACATACACGGCGGTGGACAGGACGTCATCTTCCCCCACCATGAGAACGAGATAGCCCAGTCGGAGGTGTACACCGGCAAGCCGCCCTTCGTCCGCTTCTGGATTCACAACGGCCTGCTGCGCCTCCAGGAGGGCGACGAGGAGAAGATGACCCGCCACCGGGGGAACATCGTCAGTTGCCAGCAGATTCTGGAGCAGTACAAGCCGGACGCCATACGCCTCTTCCTGCTCTCCTCCCACTACAGAAGCCCCATCACCTACACCGACGAGGGGATTGCCTCCGCCGAAAGGGCGCTGGAACGCCTGATCAACGCCCTCCGCGCAGATTCGACAGCCGCCGGCTCGCCGATGGACGCGGCTCCCTTCCGTGACCGCTTCCACGCCGCAATGGACGACGACCTCAACACGCCCCAGGCCATCGCAACCCTCTTTGACATGGCGCGGGAGATCAACAGAGGCCGGGAGTCGGGCATGGCCGTGGGCGACGCGCAGGACGCCCTGCGTGAGATGGCCTCCGTCCTGGGGCTGTCCCTGGAGGATCGGCGCAGCTCCGGCGGCGCGGAGGTGGATGGCTTTATCGAGCTTCTGGTGGAGACCCGCTCCCAGCTGCGCGCCGAGCGCAACTGGAAGATGGCGGACTCCATCCGCGACCGGCTGGAGGAGCTTGGCGTCTCCCTTGAGGACTCCGCCGACGGCACCCAGTGGCGCTTCAGAGGCCCCCAGTGATTCACCCCCAGCCCTGTCCCACAGCGTAAGGAGTCGTGCGGTGATATTGCAGTCTGTGGAGACAGACCTCAAGCGCATTGTTGGGCCGGACAACGTACTCCTTGACGAGCCTTCCCTGGCGGCCTACTCCATGGACGCCTTTGGCCGGTGGCGCGGCGAGCCAGTAGACCCCAACGCGCCGCGAGTCTTCGCCGTAGCGCGCCCCGGCTCCACCGAGGAGGTCGCGGAGATTGTCAGGCTGGCCTGCCGGGAGAGCATACCAATCGTGCCATACGGCGGCGGCACGGGCGTGGCCGGCGCGCTGACTCCCCTGAAAGGCGGCATAGCGGTCGACCTGAAGCGGATGAACCGCATCCTGGAGATTAGCCCCCAGGACAGGACGGCCACTGTGGAGGCGGGCGTTATTCTGGGAGACCTGAACGACGCCTTGGGCGCGGAGGGCCTCATGCTGGGCCACGACCCCTATAGCGTGCCCATAGCCACCATCGGCGGCGCAATATCCACCAACGGCGTGGGGTACAGGGCCGCCAAATACGGCTCAATGGGCGAGCAGGTGCTGGGCCTGGAGGTTGTTCTCCCAAACGGAGAGACGCTGCGCACCAAGGCCGTTCCCAAGATGTCGGCGGGACCCTCGCTTCACCCTCTGTTCATTGGCGCGGAGGGCGTCCTGGGCATCATAACCAGGGCCACGCTCAGGGTCTTCCGTCTGCCTGAGAGCCGGGTCTTCAAGTCCTTCACGTTCCCCCAATTCGAGGACGGGTTTGCCGCCATGCTGGAGATGTTCTCCCTGGGCCTCAGGCCCGCGCTCATCGACCTCAGCGAGGAGCCGGTCTACAGCCCGGACGGCTCCGACGAGTCGTCCACGGTGGTGATGTACCTGGTCTTTGAGGGGTACGAGGAGGAGGTGGAGGCGCAGGTGGCGCGGACGCTGAAGGTGTGTCTCGCCTCTAGCGGGAGTGATGTTGGCCCCCAACCGGCACAGCGCTACTGGGACACCCGCCACGACTCCGCCTACAGCTACAAGGAGCGGTTCCTGAGCGGCAAGCCCGCAGAGCGGCCGACCCGCGGCTGGCCCCGGACTACCGACTACCCCCACGTCGCCCTTCCCGCGTCCAGGGTGCTGGAGTACCGGCGTCGCTGCCGGCAGCTTGCGGCCGAGCGCGGCCTGCACGTGAGGGAGTATTCGCTGTGGACGCAGCCGGAGCTCTTCTCCATGATACTTGTGGACGTGGCAATGGAGGAGAGCGGCGAGCCGGGGCAGCTGTCGCAGACGTCGGACGAGGCGCTTTCGATGGCCCAGGACATGGGAGGGTCGATGGAGTACGTCCACGGCATCGGTACAAAGCTGGTCCACCTGATGCCCCGTGAGCTTGGCGGCAACCTGGAAGCGCTGCGCAGCATAAAGTCGGCGCTGGACCCCCACAACATCATGAACCCTGGGAAGCTGGGGCTTTAGGAGGCCGAAATGCAACCGACGCTTCTGCGAACGGCAACGGTCCTCATAATCGGGGCGGGACTTGTCCTTGGCGGAAACCTCATCTACAACTTCTTCCTGAACATCTTTGAGGCCAACGACATCCCTCTGATAATTAGGCTGGCCGTGGTTGCAGGCGGTCTGGGCTTCGTGCTTCTGTTTCTCTACGTAGTCTGGGACAGGATTCGACAGCTCAGGGGAGAGAACTTCCAGGACAGGGACTGATGATCATAGTAACTACAGACGAGATAGAGGGAGTTCAGATAACCAGGGTGGTTGGCCTTGTGCGGGGCAGCACCGTGCGCGCCAGGCACGTTGGCCGGGACATCATGGCCGGCCTGCGCAACATGGTCGGCGGGGAAATTGAGGAGTACACCCGCCTGCTGGCGGAGGCCAGGGAGGAGGCCGTGCGCCGCATGACGGCACGCGCGGCAGAGATGGGCGCGAACGCGATAGTGGGGACGCGCTTCATGACCTCCGCCATCATGGGCAATGCGTCGGAGATACTGGCCTACGGCACGGCGGTTGTCATAGAGGAGCCATAAGCGACTAGCGCAACTCCACGACCACCTCGTCTCCCACCTCAGCCCCAAGCTCCCGCGCCGCGCTGCCGTTCCTGACGGCGATCTCAAGGCTGCCGTGGCTCCCTGCTATTGCCAGGATGTCCGCGCCCTCCTGGTACGACCTGCTTATGCCGCGTATCCTGCGCCCTTTCACCCGCACGTCCACGTCCCTTTGGCGCAGCCCAGCGCCGTCTATGGTCGTGATCAGGTTGCCGTAGCCGTCCACGTGAATTATATGGCCGGCTATGCCGTTCCCACGCTCCTCTGGCCGGGGAATGCACAGGCATATCATGGACTCCAGCTGGTCGCCCACCTCTTCCAGCGGCAGGCCCAGGGACAGATGCGCCGCCGCGGGCGCAAAGACGTCGCGGCCGTGGAAGGTGTCGCTCAGGGGCGACAGACGAAGGCTCTCGTTGGACAGTTCATAGGCGGCGCATCCGGCAGGTATGGGCACGTCTACAGGCTCTGCAAAGCCTCTGCCGGGGACTGCCGCCTCGTACCCGGCGCTACCCCTGATCGCGTAGGACAGCAGGCCGTTGTCCGGGGCCAGGAATGTGCCTTCCGGCGTGGTCAGCGCAATCGCCCTGCGCGACGTGCCCACGCCCGGGTCCACCACTGCAACGTGGATGGCGTCCGGCGGGAAGTAGCGGTAGGCGGAGCCCAGGACGTACGCGCCCTCCAGCACGTTCTGGGGCGCAACGTGGTGGGAGATGTCTACAAAGGTCGCGGCGGGGTTGATGCCCAGGGCCACGGCCTTCATCTCCGCGACATAGGGGTCGCGCGTGCCGAAGTCGGTGGTGAGGGTGATCAAAGGGGCCGCCTCTACAGACGCTAGGGCCTCTGAGTCGTCAGAAAGGCCCGACGGCGCTCACAATGGCAATCACCGTGAACACCACGGCCAGGACGATGGTGAGCTGGAACAGCGTCTTCTCCACCCCGCGCCGGGTGCGGAAGGACGCCTGCGCTGAGCCGAAGAAACCCGACCCCTGCCCTCGAACCTGCACAAGGATCACGCCTATGAGCAGGACGGACACCAGTATCATGGCAAACTGGAAAAATGACTCCACTATCCACCTCCCTTGGACGCCAGCTTCTCCTCAAGCATCTGGTTGACCAGCGCCGGGCTGGCCCGGCCCCGTGTCTCCTTCATCACCTGCCCCACCAGGAACTTCAGGGCCGTCTCCTTGCCTCCAAGGTAGTCCTGCACCGCTTGCTCGTTCCTCTCCAGGATTTCGGCGACTGTGCCGTCAAGCTCACCGGCGTCGCTTATCTGGGTCAGGCCCTGCTCCTGGGCGATGGCCTGGGCCTGCTTGCCCGACTTGAACATCTCCTCAAGCACGGTCTTGGCCGCCGGCCCGCTGATGGTCCCGGCGTCGATGAGGTCCGTAAACTCACGCAGGTGGCCGGGCGTGATATTCGACTCTCCCAGGTCAGCGCCCGATGCGTTCACGAGACCGGCCAGGTCGCCCAGCATCCAGTTGCCGACGGCCTTGGCCTTGGCCGCCAGCGCCGAGGGCTGGGTCTCCTTCGACTTCAGCGTCTCCTCGAAGAAGTCCGCCGTGGCCTTGGACGACGTCAGCTGCGAGGCGTCGTACTCGGGCAGCTCGTACATCGAGATGAACCTGTCCCGGCGCGCGCCCGGCAGCTCCGGCAGCCGCGCCTTTATCTCGTCCACCCACTGCCTGCTTATGGACAGAGGCGGCAGGTCCGGCTCCGGGAAGTATCGATAGTCGTGGGCGAACTCCTTGGTGCGCTGGGAGAAGGTGACGCCCCGGTCCTCCACCCATCCCCGGGTCTCCTGCACCACATGGCCGCCCTCCTCAACCACCTGAATCTGCCGCTCCTCCTCGTACTGGAGGGCGCGGTAGACGGCCCGCAGGCTGTTCATGTTTTTCACCTCAACCTTGGGGAAGAGATCCTGGCTGTTGGCGGGCCTGATGCTGATGTTGGCGTCGCACCGGAAACTGCCGTCCTCCATGTTGCCCGTGGAAACGCCCAGGTACTGGAGAATGGCGCGCAGGTTCATCAGGTACTGGCGGGCCTCCTCCGGGGAGCGCATGTCCGGCTCGCTGACAGTCTCCATGAGGGGCGACCCGGAGCGATTGACGTCGACAAGGCTGTAGTCCTCGCCGTCGGCCGCCTGCCGGTGTTGCAGCTTGGCTACGTCCTCCTCCAGGTGGACCCTGGTTATCTGGATACGCCTCTGCTCGCCGTCGACCTCGATGTCCAGCCAACCGCCGTTGGCGATTGGCCCGTCGTACTGGGATATCTGGTAGCCCTTCATCAGGTCCGGGTATGGGTAGTTCTTGCGATGGAACTGGGTGGCCTCCGCGATCTCGGAGTTGAGCGCCAGGCCCGTCATGATGACGAACTCCACGGCCTTGCTGTTGATGACGGGGAGGGTTCCGGGCATACCCAGGCACACGGGGCAGACAACGGTGTTGGGCGCGGCCTGGATGTAGTCCGAGGGGCAGGAGCAGAACATCTTGCTCCTGGTGAGGAGCTGAGCGTGCACCTCCAGGCCAATAACGGCCTCGTATTTCTTGCTGGCTTCAGCCATAGCGCCGTTAGTATAGCAAAGGGTGATTGGGGCTACAAGGAATGTGCGCGCGGCTAGGGCGCTTTCATTGTCACCCTGAGTAACAGCGAAGGGTCTAAAATCCTTGCCTACATTCCCTTTTCTTCAATACTGGAACGAGGTCATTGATGAGCGATTTTAGATTCTTCGCCTTCGGCTCAGAATGACATGTCCCAATAATGAAAAGGCTCTGCTCCGTTACTTGACTTGAACAAGGGGGTGTGTAACGATGTTACACACTCACTTTGAACCGGCTGGAGAGCAATATGGCCAGAGTGCAGCTAGTGATTCCGGACGACGACCGGGAGCGGTTCGTAGATCAGGCCCGGCGGGAGGGTATGAGCCTGAGCGCGTGGCTGCGGGCAGCCGCCCGTGAACGCCTTGAGGCACGCCAGAGTGTAAGGCTGTTCGAGTCACCGGAAGACGTAGAGGAGTTCTTCAGGTCATGCGCTGAGCTTGAAGGGCCTGAGACGGAGCCGGACTGGGGCGAGCACCTGCGCGTTATGAGCGAGTCACGCGGGCGGGGAGCTGCCGGAACGTGATTTTCGTCGACACCAACGTGCTCATGTATGCGGTGGGACGTCCTCACGCGCTCCGGACGCGCGCCCAGAGCTTCTTTGTCAAAGCCAACCGCCATCGCGCTCCACTCTGCACTTCTGCAGAGGTCATGCAGGAGCTGGCCCATGCGTACTTGCCCACCGGAAGGCTGCAAACCTTCGACGCTACGCTGGCGCTGATTGCGAGCGCCGCAGTAGAGGTCTGGCCGCTGGAAGAGGCGGACGTGGCCCTGGCCCGACGCCTTCACGAACAGTATCCCGCCTTACAGGCCCGGGACCTCTGCCACCTGGCCAGCTGCCGGCGACGCGGCGTCAGGGAGATCAAGACCTTTGATGAGGGACTCGCGGCTGTGTCCGGCAATCCCTCAATCCCGTAGAGGTGAGAAGGACCGGGTCTAGCCCCAGAACGACTGACCTAGTATGCCCCGACAGACTGAGCCTAAGGCCAACCGCGATCTCCGGGCTTTGATGAGGAGACCTACGCTAACGGCGGCTGGCGGCCAAATGGCGCCCGGAGCCGTCGGTGCATGGGGGGAAGGCGAGGCCGGGGGCTCGGGGCTGGTGGTGTAGGGCACAATGACCATTCCCGCGCAGGCGGGAAGCCACGCCCCACCTCCCTGGATTCCGGCTTGCGCCGGAATGACGGGTGCCATGCCCGCGGGGGAAGGCGCGGCCCAGGGGCGCGGGGCAGGTGGCGTAGGGCGCGCAACGCAACCATGCCTGCGTAGGCAGGCATCCAGGGGTGGTGGCGTCCACTCACCCCCGTACCAACTACGGGACAGGCTCACCACGAGCGGGGAGAGTCGGTGGCGCTCTAATAAGGCGCTACATTACTTGCTTGTATTTTGGGAGCGTTGTATAATGCACCCAAAAGGAGGAGCCATGGGCCCCTGTGAGAATCATTGCTAAGCGGACCCTTCGAGACTTCTGGCAGCTTCATGCCGATGCAGAGGGGCCACTCAGCGCTTGGCATAACCAGGCAAGCAAGGAGCAATGGGATTCCCCGGCTAGAGTTCAGGAGCTTTATCCAACTGCCAGCATAGTTGGCAAGGACAGGGTGGTGTTCCGGCTCAAAGGCGGCGACTACCGGTTGATAGTGAGTGTGGTCTATCCAATAGGGCGCGTCTACATTTGTTTCATCGGAACCCATGCCGAATATGACCGCATTAACGCGGAGGAGGTGAGACTATGGTAAGCGTCAGGCCGATTCGCAGTGAAGAGGACTACGAGGAGGCTTTGACTCGCATCGGGAAACTGTTGGATGAACTCTCTGCCGCTGAGGAGCAGATTGAGGACTCTGATCACCCTGCCATGATCGAGTTGGAAGTGCTGTCTGACCTTGTTGAGGTCTACGAATCCAGGACAGTGGAAATGAGATTCCCCTCTGCAATTGAAGCCATTGAGTTTCGCATGGACCAGGCCGGACTCACCCGCCGCGACCTGGTCCCGTTCATAGGCAACTCCGCAAAGGTCTCTGAAGTGCTTTCCGGCAAGAGGCCCATTACTATGTCTATGGCTCGCGCCCTTCACCAGCACCTTGGCATACCCGCCGACGTCCTGCTGCAAGAGCCGGGCGCCAGGCCTCCGGACGACATACCCGACATTGAGTGGACGAGATTCCCGCTTAAGGCCATGTCAAAGGCCGGCTGGCTTCCGGACTTGCCCAATCTGCGGGATCGCGCCGAAGAGCTAATCGGTGGTCTTATGGAACGCGCCGGCGGCCGGGCTTTCGCGGCTGCTCCACTCTACCGCAAGAACGATAACAGGAGAATCAACGCCAAGACGGACGATTACGCGCTCCGGGCCTGGTGCTGGCAGGTGCTGGCTCAAGCCAGGCAGAATGAGCCGTCCGCCGCGTACCAGGCAGGCACAGTGAATCCTCAACTCCTGCGCCAGATGGCACAGCTTAGTTTATTGTCTGACGGCCCGGTGCAGGCCAGAGAGTTCCTGGCCCGGCGCGGTATTGGACTAGAATACGTGAGCCACCTGCCCAGGACATACCTTGACGGCGCAGCGCTGAGGCTCCCCGAAGGCAGACCGGTTATTGGCCTGACCCTGCGCTACGACCGTATAGACAGCTTCTGGTTCACTCTTCTCCACGAACTTGCCCACGTGGGACTTCACTTGGATCAGGATGAAGATGAGGAGGGATTTGTCGACGACCACTCACTGCGCGGGACAGAGAAAGGCTCAGTAGAAGAACAGGCTGACAAGCTCGCCCAGGACGCCCTGATACCGCCTGAGATTTGGGCGGAAGGCGTGATACTGGAGGACGCCGGGCCAATGGAGGTGATGCAGATGGCGTCCCAAGCCCGAATCCACCCGGCAATTGTCGCCGGCCGTATCCGCTATGAGTCAGGCAACTACCGGCTGCTTTCCCAATTCGTGGGCACAGGAGAAGTGCGGCGGCAGTTTGAGGACAGGACATCCTGAATCTGTGGGGCCAAAGCCTGTGAGGACGGCAAATGGACTGGCAAATCCGCGTATTTGATGATAAAGACCTCGACGAAATAGTCGGAGTGTCGCTGCTGGCCTGGGAACCGGTTTTTGCCTCTTTCAGGCAAATACTTGGACCCAAAATCTATAGCTTCCTCTACCCTGATTGGCGTGAGAGTCAGAAGGAGGGAGTGGAAGCCTTCTGCAAAGACCGAGAGAATACCAGTGTGCTGGTTGCCGAGCTAGACGGAAAAGTTGTCGGGTTTGTGGCATATCAGATCAGAGGCCAAACCGGGGAAGTGGAATTACTGGCGGTACATCCCGACTACCAGAGTCTCGGCATTGGTACAGGGTTGAACAAGAGGGCTCTGGAGGAAATGAAAGCTGCTGGAGTTGTGCTGGTCGAGGTAGGAACTGGAGGCGATGAGTCCCACGCGCCCGCCCGAAGAACGTATGAGAAATCTGGCTACACTCCCTTACCCCTGGTTCGCTATTACAAGCGCCTCTAGATCCCCCCCGCCTTGCCAGTTTGCGCCCTTGCGGGTAGACTAGCTACCTGGATACAGCCATGACCACCCTTGACCACGACCACAACCAGGGCACCCACTCCCTCCGCGAGCGCATGAGGCACTCCGCCGCCCACGTGATGGCGGACGCCGTGCTCCAGCTCTTCCCGGAGGCGAAGCTGGGCATTGGGCCTCCCACCGAGGACGGCTTCTACTATGACTTCGAGGTGTCCCGCGCCTTCACGCCGGAGGACCTGGAGGCCATTGAGGAGCGCATACGGGAGACCATCGCCGGCGGCCTTCCCTTCGTGTACCAGGAGATAAGCCGCGAGCAGGCCCTTGAGATGTTCGCGCAGCAGACCTACAAGCTGGAGATCATCGAAGAGCTGCCGCCCGACGAGGTCATCAGCGTCTACCGCCACGGCGACTTCGTGGACTTGTGCCGGGGCCCTCACGTGGACTCGACAGCGCACATAAGCGCTTGCAAGCTCCTGAACATCGCCGGCGCCTACTGGCGGGGCGACGAGAAGCGCCCCATGCTTCAGCGCATCTACGGCACGGCCTTCGAGACCGGCGAGGCGCTGGAGGAGTACCTGGAGCGTCTGGAGGAGGCGCAGCGCCGCGACCATCGCCGCCTGGGCCGCGAGCTTGACCTGCTGTCGTTCCACGAGGAGTACGGCCCGGGGCTGGTCTACTGGCATCCAAAGGGCGGCCGCGTTCGGGGCATCATCGAGGACTTCTGGCGCAGGGAGCACTACCGCGCCGGCTACGATCTGGTCTATTCGCCCCACGTCGGCAAGTCCACCCTCTGGGAGACCAGCGGCCACCTGGACTTCTACGCCGAGAACATGTACTCCCCTATGGACGTGGACGGCCAGGACTACTACGTGAAGCCCATGAACTGCCCCTTCCACGTGCAGATTTACAAGAACGGACTCAGGAGCTACCGGGAGCTGCCCATGCGCCTGGGGGAGCTTGGGACGGTGTACCGCTACGAGCGGTCGGGGGTGCTCCACGGCCTGCTGCGGGTGCGTGGCTTCACCCAGGACGACGCCCACATCTTCTGCCGCCCTGACCAGGTGAAGGAGGAGATTGGCAGGTGCGTGGACTTCATGCAGTTCTTCCTGAACGCCTTTGGCTTCCAGCAGTTCCACGTCTACCTCTCGACGCGCAACGAAAGCGGGAAGTTCGCCGGCTCCGTGGAGGACTGGGATATGGCGACCCAGGTGCTGCGCGAGGTCATCCTGGAGCGAAACCTGCCCCACGACGTCGATGACGGGGGCGCGGCCTTCTACGGCCCCAAGATAGACGTGAAGCTGCTGGACGCCCTGGGCCGCGAGTGGCAGTGCTCCACCATCCAGTTCGACTTCAACCTGCCGGAGCGGTTCGACGTGACCTACATCGGCGAGGACGGCCGCGAGCACCGGCCCTTCATGGTGCACCGCGCCCTGCTGGGAGCCATCGAGCGCTTCTTCGGCGTCCTCATCGAGCACTACGCCGGCGCTTTCCCCGCGTGGCTGGCCCCGGTGCAGGCGGTGGTCATCCCCATAGCGGACCGCCACCTGGACTTTGCCAACGGGGTGTCGGACAGGCTGCGGGCACAGGACATCCGTGTGGAGGTGGACGGACGCTCCGAGCGGATGAACGCCAAGATACGCAACGCCCAGCTGAACAAGGTGCCCTTCATGCTGGTGGTCGGCGACAGAGAGATGGAGGCCGACTCCGTGGCGGTGCGCCTGCGGGACGGCCAGGACCTTGGCGCAAGGCCCATAAGTGATGTGCTTGACCTTATCCAGGAGGCGGTAGACGCGCGGGAGTGAGGACAATTAAGATTACCCGCTCACCCTGAACCCTCCAGCATTTCGCGCAGTGCTGACACGCTCGCTTCTACGTTCTGCCCCGCCGTGTCAATGACCATGCCTGCCGCCCAGGGCGCGTACTCACGGTCGCACACCTCCTGCCACGTGGGCAGCCTGTGGCCGGGGATGTCGGCCACCCGCGACTCCACCCTGAGCCGGTGTTCCGACCGGTCGGAGCAGACTATCTCAATCTCAACGTAGGGTTTGCCCGCGCGCCGGGCGACCTCCCGCCAGGCGACTCTCGTTACGTCTATCGGGTTCACGGAATCGGCAATTACGGTGTGGCCCAGTTTCAGGTTGTCCTCGGCAATCGCATAAGCGACCACATACCCCTCAGGGCCCGAGATGGTCACGTTGGAGTTGCGCAGCGCCTGCTCTATGGAGTCGATGCGCAGGTGGACAGCGCCAATGTCCCGCGCCAGTCCGGCGGCAATTGACGTCTTCCCCACGGCGGGAAGGCCGCCAAAGATCAACAGCATTGGCTCGTGGTTTCCAGGTTCATTGCGGCCCTGGGCGGCTGCGTTAACCTGTTGCGGTGAACCGGGGTTATCTGTGCTAGGCCTGGGCCACTTCTACCGGAGCAAGCATCTCCTCCAGCATTCGCTCAATGGCCATGGTGTGAGTACAGAAGCCGTGACCGGCAAAGAATGCGCAGGTACAGGACAGGACCCCCTCGCTGTACTCCACCTTGTGGTCGTCGTTCTCTCCACGGAAGTTCACCACAAAGCTGCTGAAGGTTACCCGGCCCTTCTCCTCAGCGTACCTCTTGGCCTTCTCTATCTTACCAATCACGCTTGAGTACATGTATGCTCCTTAAAACTGAAGGAATGGTGTCCTTCCATTCTATGCCCTGAGCCTTCCACGGTCAATCGGTAGCGACTTGCATCGACGAAGGGCGAAGCGTCGTTTGGTTGACACGCGACAGCCCTGGGTATATGTTAGTCCGAGGCCGACGAGGACGCTCGATGCGGAGTGCCCGCACGTCGTCGACCCTGGACTCCATCGACACCAGGCACGGGAAGGAAGGTCCAGAGTTGCAGCAGAGCAGACCAAGGATCTTCTACGGCTGGTGGATTGTGCTGGCAGCGTTCCTGCTCCTGACCTTCAGCAGCATGACCGGGGCCTACGGCCTGAGCCTCTTCTACAAGCGCCTCACCGACCACTTTGACTGGGGCCGCACGGCCCTGGCGGGCGCCATCTCCCTCTCCAGGCTGGAGGCCGGGTTCCTGGGCGGAATCGAAGGCTTCCTGATCGACAGGTTCGGTCCCCGCATAATGATAGTGCTGGGCATCATCCTTACCAGCATCGGCATGGTGCTCCTGTCCATGATCAACTCCCTGCTGGCCTTCTACCTGATATTCATCCTGATGGTGACGGCGGGCCGCAGCCTCAGTTCCATGATCGCCATCGACACCACCGTGGCAAACTGGTTCATACGGCGAAGGGGCACGGCCTTCGGCCTGCTGCGGTCGGCGGTGGCCGTGGGCGCGGCGGGCGTGATAGTGGTTGCCTGGTTCATCGACCTGTACGGCTGGCGGATGGCCTTCGTCGCCACCGGCATAGGCACACTGCTCATAGGGATACCCACCGGCCTGATGATGCGCCACAGGCCGGAGCAGTACGGGATGATGCCGGATGGCGATACGCGGGTACCAACGGGCAGCCATCTCCCGGACATCCGCGGCGGGTCCGAGGACGACGCGACCGACGTTGCAGAGGCTGAGCCTGAGCCGGAGGCCGAGCCGGACATCGGCATGAGCGTGATGGAGGCCCTGCTCACAAAGCCCTTCTGGGTCCTGTCCTTCGGGTTTGCCATACGGCTGCTGGTCACCGGCGCCGCCACGCTCCACGCCATACCCCTGGTGGAGGACCTGGGCTACTCCCAGGCGACCGCCGCCGCCGTCCTTGGCTCTATGGGCATGGTCAGCATTATCGGAAGGCTGGGCGGCGGCGTCCTCAACGACATCTTCGGCACCAAGATAATCGCAGTGGCCAGCGTGTGTTCCCTGGCCGTCTCCTGCCTCGTCATCGCCTACGCCCAGGACCTGTGGCACATCACGCTGTTCGTGGCGTTGTACGCCCCGTCCTACGGCTGCTCCGCCGCCACCATGCCGGCCATCAAGGGCGACTACTTTGGCCGCAAGTCCTTCGGCACCATTCTGGGCCTCTCCGGCATGGTGCAGATGGCCGGCTCGATGCTGGGCCCCGTCTACGCCGCCTACGTCTTCGACGTCTCCGGCAGCTACAGGTTCGCCTTCCTCAGCTTTGCTGCGCTGCTTATGATTTCGGCGGCGCTCTTCGCGTCCCTCCAGCGGCCCCGGTACAGGTAGGGTTGGTGTCTCACTGCGCCCAATGGTAAGATAACCCTACGCCACTCACGACAAAGGAGTCGTCCAATGCCCATCATCTCACCGCAAGACCGCCAGACCCTGGAGGAGCGCTTTCGCAAGGAGCTGAAGCGCAAGATAACACTTAAGCTCTTCACCTCTCAGCTTGCGGGACAGCTCTTCGTGCCCGGCCGGGAGTGCGCCACCTGCCCCCAGACCCAGCAGATACTGGAGGAGCTGACCTCCCTCTCCCCTATGCTGGAGCTTGAAATGGTGGACTTCTACAGCCAGGGGCAGGCGGCCCGTGAGATCGGCGTCGAGCGGATACCAGCCATCGTAGTGACCAGGGGCGAGGACGCCAGCGTCAAATACTACGGAATGCCGTCTGGCTACGAGTTCGTCACCATCATTGAAAGCGCCATCGAGCTGTCCAAGCCCAGGACATCCCTCAGCACAGACACCCGCAAGAAGCTGCAACTGGTGGACCAGGACGTCCACATCCAGGTGTTCGTGACACCCACCTGACCCCACTGCCCCTCCGTGGCCCGTGTGGCCCAGATGATGGCGATGGAGAACGACCACGTCAAGGCGGACGTGGTGGAGGTGCAGGAGTTCCCGCAGATTGCCCAGAGGTACCGGGTCATGGGCGTCCCCAAGACGGTCATCAATGAGACCACCCAGTTCATAGGCGCAGTGCCGGAAGAGACCTTCATCGACAAGGTGCTGGAGGCCATCGGCAAGGCGGAGGCCGTCCCGGACGCCGAGGACGCGGCGCCGTCCACGTCAATTTAGGATGCGACTGAGACGGGCGCTTCTATCTCCAGCGGATCATTGAAGCCGGAGAAGCTCATAGTCGTGGTGAACGTGTATTTGGCTCCCTCCGGCACTATAATGTTGGGAAAGCCAAACTCGTGCTTGCCGTCTGAAGTCCTAATCTGGGTCTCTTTAACCTGACGAATTAGATAGTCGTCTTTGCCCACCCATATCTCTCTCGTCTCGGTAAGCCCGGCTGACTGAGTCCCCTCGATCAGACCCTTGAGCATATTTCGCCTCTCAAGGTCGGACTCCTCCTCCATCTGTCTCACCATCCTGTCGAGGGTGTTGCTATGCTCAACTTTGTATCGCCAACATTCAACGCCGCCTACGGGTTCGCTAGGGAGTTTCGTCACTTCTTCGACAGGAGAGTCAAAGAAGACGTCCAAATGCCTGGACAACTCCATGGCATCCTCTCCCAGCATATCATCAGGCAACTCCATTTTTCTCCATTGTGACTCTTCGCTCTCCCGAATGTACATCACATTTCCGATTCTTATAGTCTCTGACAGGCCGTCACCGAAGGAGCTTCGCGTGATGACTTTAGACCGGTCCGGTAGCAACGAGTAGACTTCGGAAACCGAACTTTCGGTTTCTTCAATGCCTTCTGCGGATTGGACAATGCTGATAGTGAAGTGGTAGGAGGCAATCTCGCTGGCGGCATTGGCCTCCTGCGCTCTCTCCAGCACCTGTTCCAGCGTCGGATCTCCGCTGTCGTTGCAACCCACGAGCGGCAGAATCAGGAGAATTAGGGCAGCCGCAATGAGTGAATGAAGAGAGGAATGGCTCAATGTCCCGCTCGGCCTATTGTCCCACAGTGCCCAGTAGATACGCCTGGATGAAGTCGTCAAGCTCGCCGTCCAGCACTGCGCCGGGGTCCGAGGTCTCGTGGTTGGTGCGATGGTCCTTCACCATCTTGTAAGGGTGCAGCACGTAGCTCCTTATCTGGCTGCCCCACTCCGCCGAGACGTGCTCGCCCTTGAGCCTGGCCTGCTCCTCCGCCTGCCTCTTCATCTCCAGCTCCATCAGCCGGGCCCGCAGCACCTTCATCGCAAACTCCTTGTTCTGGAACTGGGAGCGCTCGTTCTGGCAGCTCACCACAATGCCCGTCGGCAGGTGGGTAATGCGCACGGCCGTGGCGTTCTTCTGCACCGACTGCCCCCCGTGGCCGCCGGCCCGGAACACGTCGATGCGAAGGTCGTCCGGGTTGATGGTGACATCGACCCGCTCCTCGGCCTCCGGCAGCACCTCCACCAGGGCGAAGGACGTGTGCCTCATGTGCGCGGAGTCGAAGGGCGACAGGCGCACCAGCCGATGCGTACCGCCCTCGGCCTTCAGGTAGCCGTAGGCGTGCCGACCCTCCACGCTGATGACGGCGCTCTTGACCCCCGCCTCGTCTCCCGGCGACACGTCAAGTAGCTCGTTCTTGTACCGCCTGCGCTCAGACCACCGCAGATACATCCGCATGAGCATCTGCGCCCAGTCCTGGGACTCAGTGCCGCCCGCCCCGGCGTGAATGGCCAGGATGGCGTTGCGTGTGTCGTACTCGCCGGAGAGGGTCAGCAGAAACTCCCTGTCCTTCAGCTCCTCGGCGATGGCGTCCACGTCTGAGAAGAGGGTGTCTTCAAGGCTCGTGTCGCCCTCCTCCAGGGCAAGTGCAATGAGGTCGCAGGCCGACGACGCGCGGCTTTCCAGGTCTCGCCACGCGTCCACCACGTCCTTTATCTCCGCCAGTCGAATCATGTGCGGCTGGGCCGCCTGCGGGTCGTCCCAGAACTCCGGACGGCCGGCCCGGGCCTCCAGCTGCGTTATCTCTGTCTCTTTGCCGGGTACGTCAAAGACGCTCCAGCAGTTGTGCTATCCTCTCCCTAAGCTCCTCTGCGCGTCCCCTGAGTTCCTGCATTTGTTCACCTTCCTTATCATCAAAGACGGCTGCCCCCTGCGGAGCGCCGGTGTCACGAGAGCTTGCCCGCCGCGGCCAGGTGGGCCAAACGGGTAGGCTCCGGTATACGATACCCCTTGCAGCAGGCCAGCGTCCACTCTATTGCGCTGCCCAGGCTTATCTTGTGGCCGACTGAGACGTAAACCGGCCTCACCGACTTCCGAGTGCGGACGGCCGCGCCGACCACTTCGCCCCTGTCCACCAGGTCGACGTATGCCCCCTTGTCTGGGTCCAGTTCCTCCACCGGTCGACCCCTGAGAATGGACTTGGCGCAGCCGATGGCGGGCGTGTCCGTCAGCAGCCCCAGGTGGCAGGCTATGCCAAACCGCCTGGGATGGGCAATGCCCTGGCCGTCGGCGAGGATGATGTCCGGCGCCGTCTCCAGCTGCTCAAGCGCTCCCAGGACTAGGGGCGTCTCCCGAAAGGACAGCAGGCCGGGCACGTAGGGGAAACCGGGCTTTCCCCTGTACACCCTGACCTCGACCGTCTGCAGGCCGGGCAACTCCATGAGGATGGCGGCTGCCGTGGCTATGCCCTCTGCGTCCGGCGGGGATATGTCCACGCCGGCCGCGAATCGGGGCGCGGCCGCAAAGCCGTCCTCAGCGGTCACCCTGGAGGCCAGGTCTCGCTGAATCTCGACGGCCTCCCGCGCCTCCACGTCCCAGGGGTGCAAAGCCAGACTCTTCACGCAGGGGATTATAGCAAATCGGGAGCGCGCCGAGCGCCTAGCCCGGAGTTGGCGGCGGAAAGACGAAGTGGGGCATCTCTTCCAGCATGAGCTGGTCGTGGTTCTGGCAGATCAGGATAAAGAGCTTGTCCGCAAGGATGACGCCGACCCCCTCCTCCACCATGAGTTCCTTCACCCTCCCGCTGAGAGGCCCCAGAACCAGAGCATTGCCGTTCAGGATGTCGGTGGCCAGGTAGAGCCTGCCCTGCGTCCCGGCTCCTTTTAGCTGAGCGAGCAGTCCGCGGACGTTGTCCAGGTCATCCAGGGTGGGGTTCTCCTCCAGGCGCACTATGCTCTGCTGGCCGTCGGCGGTTGCCACAATGTCCAGCGTGGCGTCGGACGAGCCGCCCGCGGCCAGTGGCGCGTCGCAGATGACCTCCATGCCCACCTGCTGCATTATCTTGCTTACGCAGGTCTGTAGGCCGTCCCGGGACAGGAAGTCCTCCCCGTCGCGGTCCTGGCTGGCCTCGTCCAGCATGAAGGCAATGGCTTCCTCAATGGCCGCCGACTCCTCAAAGCCCAGCCTGCTGCCGGCGGGCGTCTCCATAATGCTTTCGGTAACTTCGGGTTGCATTGCTTACTCCGGTTGTGGCGTTGATACTGCGCACATTATAGCAACGATGTGGGCCGGCGACACCTCATCCTTCGTCCTTATGCAACCACACTTTCGCCGGCTCTCTTGACTGAACCGCATTTTGTGGCTACGATATATCTGTGACATACGAGTGGGACGATGCAAAGAATAAAGCCAACGTTGAGGCGGGCCGCCTTAGTTTCGAGGCGATGGAGGACTTTGAGTGGGAGACTGCGCTGATCGTTACCAGTGACAGGCGTGGTGAACCTCGTTGGGTCGCTCTCGGACTGATAGGCAACCGTTTGTATCATGTTGTTTACACCAAGCGCAATGGGAGATGGCGTCTTATCAGCTTGCGAATGGCGAGCAGAAAAGAGAGGGACAGATATGTTGGAGAGAGAGCGCGAAATCCATATCCCAACTGATGAGGAGGAGGCGGAAATCCAGAGAGAGATAGCCCTTGACCCGGACGCCCCTGAGTGGACGGAGGAGGACTTTGCCCGAGCTCGGCCGGCCATAGAGGTTGACCCGGAACTTGTCGAATGGTCCCGCCGCAAGCGCGGCAAGCAGAAGGCCCCTACAAAGGTGCACCTCAACATACGGCTGGATGCGGATATAGTGGAGCGGTTGCGGGAAGGAGGGGAGGGTTGGCAGACGCGACTCAACGACATCCTTCGCCGGGCGGTACTGGGCTCGTGATACCGGCGCACAATCCCGTCTTGCCAAGCCGCTACACCTGGTAAGGGTTCTGTGCCCAGGGAGGGATTCGAACCCACACCCCCTTGCGGGGAGCGGATTTTAAGTCCGCCGCGTCTACCCTTTCGCCACCTGGGCAAGACAGGAGGGTTCAATAAAAAAGCAGAAGGGGCGCTTTTTCCCGTTCTGCTTTTTGCTATTTATGTTTGGAGGCGACGGGCGGATTCGAACCGCCGAATAGAGCTTTTGCAGAGCTCCGCCTTAACCACTTGGCTACGTCGCCCTTGTGCTATTTTACCACGTTTCTGGTGCCGAGGAGGAGATTTGAACTCCTACGGGCTAACGCCCACGGCCCCCTCAAGACCGCGTGTCTACCAATTCCACCACCTCGGCACGGCTTCATGCGTCCTGGGATTTTGGCAGGAGTGGGAGGATTCGAACCCCCGACCTACGGTTTTGGAGACCGTTGCTCTAACCGGGCTGAGCTACACTCCTGCACTCTCTTTCGACAGATAAAGAGTATACCATAAGGCGGCCTTTGTGGTATCCCCGATTTGGCTGACACCCGAACGCTAGAGGCAGCGATTCCGGTGGAGCGCTTACCCCACCAGCCTTTTCAGCAGCTCGCGAAGACGAGGGGCCTGGGCCAGCGAGTCTCTCAGGTCTGCGATCACATCCTCGCTGATCATCAGGGGGCTGCGCTGGAACCGGCCCCTGAGGTCGTAGTGGCAGAACCGTATGGACTCCGCGCCGTCCTCGTACTCCAGAAGCTGAACGGCGGGCTCGTGGTACTGCCCTACGCACGCGGCCTCCTCCACTATCTGTCCCTTGCCCCAGTGCATCTCGAAGGGCCGGGGCAGCTGCCTGGGTTTGCGCTCTTCCTTAGCCATAGGCATACCTCATTCTGCTCTTGCTGAAATATACTCCGGGATGGTTCCTGTTTTGGGTATGGTACCCCTGCCCGGACTCGAACCGGGGCACTCGGTTTAGGAAACCGATGCTCTATCCGCCTGAGCTACAGGGGCACTACCTGTAATTGTGCCATTCTTTAGCCGTCTTGTCGAATTGCCGGCGGGCTAATCGCCCTGCTGAGTGGAGCGCTCCGACGCCAGCGTCTCCCACCTGTCCCGCATCAGCTCCATCAGGAGGAACTCGTAGCCGCTCCTCTTGACCTCCCGCAGTGGGACAAAGCCGCACTTCTGAAAGGACTTCTGCGCTCTCACGTTCCAGGTCAGCGTGTGTAGGTAGATCCGCTTGAGGGTGGTGGTGGAGAACACGTGGCCCACCAGGGTGTTGACCACGTCCGTGCCGTAACCCTGGTTCCAGTAGTCCCTGTCCCCAATCATAATGCCAAGCTCCGCCTGGCCCTTGGAGGTGTCGATGTCGTAGTACATGCAGTTGCCAATGAGCTTCTCGTCAAGGGTCTCCACGGCAAACCGCTTGGACCACGGGACGGGGTGACGCAGCTCGTCCTCAAAGAGGCGCAGGAAGCTGTTGTACGACATGCGAAGGGGCGTGGTGGCGTCCAGCGCGGAAAGCTCCTCGTCCGTGCGCCAGGCGTAGTCGGTGGGGGCGTCCTCCAGCTTCTTGTCCCGCAGGATGGTCAACTCTCCTCTAATCAAAGGCTCTCTCCTCTGCGGCTTTCCGGGACACCATCTTCATGGCCTTCTCCACAATCTTGGCCTCGTTTCTGTAGGTCAGGGTGCGAAGGGCCTCCCGGTCGTGGCGCCACTGTACGTCGTCGAACTCCTGGTCGTGCTCGTTGATGGACCCGCCGATGGGGGTCATCAGGTAGAAGTGGACGGTCTTGTGGCACCGGACGCCGTCGCTGGAGCGGACAAACCAGTACTGAATGGTGTCGATGGGCGCTTCCAGGGCCACCTTGAGTCCCGTCTCCTCCGTCACCTCGCGTACGGCCGTCTGCTCCATGGTCTCTCCGGGGTCGGGAGTGCCCTTGGGAAGACCCCAGGTCCAGCCCTCCTGGGAGCGGAACCCGCCCAATACAATCTCTACGCCGTCCTCCGCAACCCTGTACACCACACCACCGGCCGAAACCGGGTACTCTATCCTGTCGCTAGATGCCAACGCTGTACTCCGTATGGAGGAGCTTTTCTGCTGGCATATTCTATTTCTCCCAGATTCCAACGTCAAGGCTAATGGCCGCTCGCTCAAGGTGGATTCAGCGCCTCGCGGCTGCTGGTATAATGCTCTCAAAGTATTTCTACAGAGGCGAATCATGAACGAAGCTATTGAACAGGCGCTTAATAAAGACAAGGTCATAGACATAACCACAACTGGCAGGAAGAGCGGCCAGCCGCGTCGGATAGAGATATGGTTCCACCTCCTGGACAACGAGCTGTTCATCTCCGGGCTGCCGGGGCCAAGGGACTGGCTGGCCAACCTCATCGCCAACCCCCGGTTCACCTTCCACCTGAAGGAGAGCGTTCAGGCAGACATCCCGGCTACGGCCGCGCCCATCACTGCGGAGTCGAAACGAAGAGAGGTCTTCACCAAGATCGCGGAAAGTCGAACCGACGGGCGCGCAATGGACGTTGAGGCGTGGGTGGAGGGCAGCCCACTGGTGCAGGTGGAACTGCACGCCACGGACTAGGGGCTGTGCTATGAACGACTCAATATCGCCCGATTTTGCGGAGTACAACAGCGCCACAAGGGAGGTGTGGGACCGCCTTGCCGAGTGGTGGGACGACCGCATAGGCGACGGCAATCCGACCCAGGAGCTTCTCTTGGAACCCAACACAGAGCGCATGCTGGCGCTGCAGCCCGGCGAGCGGGTGCTGGACATCGCCTGCGGGGCGGGCCGCTTCGCCCGGCGCATGGCGGCCCTGGGCGCGGAGGTCGTGGCCTTCGACCACTCAGAGCGGTTCATCGCCCGGGCGAGACAGCGCACGACGGAGAACGCCGACAGGATCGACTACAGGGTGATGGACGCGTCCGACCCGGAGGCGCTCCTGGCCCTGGGCAGGGCGCATTTCGACGCGGCCGTCTGCACAATGGGACTGATGGACATGGCCTCCATTGAGCCGCTTCTCTCAACGCTGCCCGCTCTGCTGAAGCCCGGCGGCAGGTTCGTGTTCTCCGTTACTCACCCCGTCTTCAACTCCGGCAACGTGCGCAGAATTGCCGAGGAGCAGGACAAGGACGGTGAACTGGTGACCTCATTTGGGGCCATAGTCACCGATTACTCAACCCCCCATATGCACATGGGCTTGGGGATTGTGGGCCAGCCTGAGCCGCAATACTACTTCCACAGGCCCATTGGAATGCTCTTCAACGCCTGCTTCAAGCACGGGTTTGCCCTGGACTGGATGGAGGAGCCGTCGATTCCCCAAGGGCAGGTGAGGCCGGACAGGCCACTAAGCTGGGCGCACTTCAGCGCCATACCCCAGGTGCTGATCGCGCGAATGCGCCTTGTGCCAAAGGTGGACTAGGCACAGGTCAGTAGCTGAATTGCTACTGCGTGCTTGTAGGCGACACTCTGGCGTGTTATAATAATACACACTTTGGAAACGCGTACGCAGCGAGTAAGGCAGAGACTGGAACAGGAGAGGTGGTATCTACAGAGGCACGGTGCCAACCACGACATTTATCGCCATCCACAGATTGAGGGTGTCATTACAGTGCCTCGTCACAGGACTCTGTCGCCGGCAATGGCGCGTACTATAGCCAATAAAGCAGGATGGGAGGTGTAAGAGTGAGGTATCCGGCATTGGTTGATGGAGAGGAAGGCGCTTACGGAGTCGTGTTCCCGGACATAGATGGCATAGGAGCTATGGGGTATACGATTGATGATGCTTTGCTCAATGCTGGAGAGGCGCTTAGCGACTACGCAATTGAAGCTGAACGTGATGGTCGGCCACTCGCTATCCCCAGCGCTCTGGAAGATGTTGAGGTGCCTGTCGGGAGTGCATTGACCTCAGTTCTTCTCATTCATGTGCCGCGGGACAAGCCCAGCGTGCGGCTCAACCTTGTCCTGGACGCAGACGTAGCCGACGCAATAACGTCGGAGGCCAAGCGCCGGGGGATGTCCCGCAAGAACTACATCGAGTGGATGACGAGGACCATAGCTCAGCTGGGGGCGTGAGCCTCGTCGACCTAAACACGCAGACCCGTCTCTCCTTTACACCGCCGTTGCGTTGGGTGTAACCTCCTGTTGTCGCCGTTGCAACAAGCGCTAATTTGGAGGTGAGCTATGCCTACAGTGAACACAGTCCTGGGGCCGGTGGACGTGAATGACCTGGGTTTCACCCTCATGCACGAGCACATACTCAACAGCTCCGCGGGCATTCCCCAGACCTTCCCGGAGCTTGTGGACCGGGAGCAGGCAATCGCCACCGGCATTGCTGCCATGAAGGACGCCGCCGCCGAGGGCATACAGACCTACGTGGACGTTACCACTATGGACCTGGGCAGGGACATTGGTGTAATCAGGGCTGTTGCCGAGCAGTCGGAGATGCACATCATAGTCTGTACGGGCATCTGGATTGACATCCCCCGGTCAATCGCCAGGGGCGTGAACCCGGACCAGCTTGCCAGGGCCTTCATCAGGGACATAGAGGTCGGTCTCGACGGGACGGACATCAAGCCCGGCGTCATCAAGGTTGCCACCACGGAGGAGGGCGTGACGCCGGCCAACGAGATCGTTCTGCGGGCGGCCGCCCGCGCCTCCAAACACACAGGCGTGCCTATAACCACCCATACCGCCGCGCCCGAAATGGTGGGCAACGGCCAGGTGCAGATATTCCTGGAAGAGGGCGTCGATATGAGCCGGGTGTGCATCGGACACAGCAACGATTCTACCGATCTGGACTACCTGTCGGGCATTGTCCGCCAGGGTTGCTACCTGGGGATGGACAGGTACCCCGGCGGCCGGGTGCAGGGCCCCAAGTGGGACGAGCGCACTCAGACTGTGAAGGGGCTGCTGGACATGGGGCTGGTGGACCGCGTGACGCTGTCCCACGACTACCCCCTCTCATTCCTGCTGACCCAGGAGATGAACGAGGAGCGGCAGACCTACAACCCGGACGGGATCTGCTTCATCAATCGGGTTGTGCTGCCCCGCCTCCGCGAGTTGGGCGTCAGCGACGAGGCCATACACACCATGATGGTGGACAACCCGCGTCGCTACTTCGGTGGGAGCTAGGAAGGCTCTGCCCCACACCTCTAGATTCCTGCTTGCGCAGGAATGACGGGGTTGAGGATTGTCGCTCTGGTTCGCCTAGAACAGCCCGCCTATGGTGAGCCAGTAGAACACTATGTAGGCGCCTGCCAGCACCATGAACCAGGCCCCCACCGGCCCGACGTACGGGAGAATCTTGCGCACGGTGGCCATCATGGCGCTCTTGAAGAAGGCCACCCCCAGGGTGAGCGCCATAATCACCAGGCCCATTCCCATGCCGTAGAGCAGGAACTGCCCCATGGAGGTGAGGATGGTGTCAGCGGTGAAGGACGTGCCGATAACGGACAGGAAGATGGGCAGCGTGCAGCTCAGCGAGGCTATGCCGTAGCTGATGCCGAACAGGAAGTAGCCCTTGACGTTCACCTGCCCCGGGTCGCCGATGCGGGAGGCGGCCTGAGCCGCTATGCCCGTGTAGAGCTTGCCGCCGCCGACCAGCCACGCGCCAGTCACCGTCAGCAGGATGCCGATGCCAAGGCCCAGCCAGGGCAGCACGTCCCCCACGGAGCGGAAGCCCAGGGCGATGATTGTACCGGCCACGCCGAAAAGAATGACCAGCCCGGCGGTGACGGAGCTGCCGATCAGCAGGCCCTTGCCAATCTGCTGAATGGGAGTGCTCGCATCGTCCTGGTTGTTGGTGCCAAGGTACAGACCCAGGTAGGCGGGCAGCATGGCAAACCCGCAGGGGTTCACGGCTGAGACCATGCCCACGGCAAAGGCGAAGCCCAGGGGAGCCAGCAGCCCCAGGTCGCCCAGCCCGTCGCCGGCCATGCCGGACAGGGACTCCACAAAGTGGTTGATGCCGTCTATGCCGCCGTCCTTGCCCAGGATCATCGCGCCCGTTACCGCGATGCCCAGAGCAGAGCCAGCTACAACCAGCGGAATGACGATGCTCTTCAGCGATTGGGAACCCAGGAGTTGTGAAGAGATGTTTCTTGCTATGCTCATGGCTGTCTCCCTTCAGCTTGGGGTTTGCCGGGAGGCTACTGGTTTGCCAGCAGATCCGCGGCCCTGTCGTTAAGCTGCTCCTTGGTGAGAATGCCGTTCCAGTTGCGGAACACCGTCCCGTCCGGGTTTAGGAACACGGTGGTGGGCATACCCAGTACCTCGTACTTGCGCACCACGTCCCCTTCACTTGTGAACCCGGTGGGATAGGTGATGCCCAGCTCGCCCAGAAGCGTACCAGCGTCCTGCCGGTCGCCCAGGAACAGGTACTGCCCGATGTCGACTCCGACCAGTGTGACCTCATCCTTGTGCTCAGCGTGGAACTCCTGGAAGTCCGGCATCTCCGCCCTGCACGGCGGGCACAGCCCCGCCCAGAAGTTCAGAATTACCGGCTTGCCGTCCACAAAGAAATCGGAGAAGTTGAGGTTTGTTCCGGCCGCGTACTCTTCTCCCTGGTAGGTCTCGATGGGAAAGTCCAGGGGCAGGTCCAGCATGACGGGAGCAGCGTCTACAACGGGGGGCTGGGTGGGAGCGCTGGGCTGCGTCGCCTCAGGCGCGGGCGTCGAAGTGGGTGGTACAGGCGTAGCCGTTGGGGAGGACGTGCAGGCGGAAAGGGCCAGCGCCGCCACAGCGGCGAGCGCCGCCAGGGTCATGATGTGGGACTTGGGGAAAAAAGACGCCAATTGTTTCACCTCTGTCTGGTTCTGTTCAGTATGCCACTAAACTACTTTGGGGAGAGGAAATACAGGTCAGTTATCTGAGCTGCTCCTTGGTCAACTGGTCTATCCTCTCCCATTTTCCGTCGTCTCTCTGGCGTTCCAGGGACGCCTGCTGAAGGCCGTAGGCGTGGGACATCCTCATCCTCTTGACCACCTCAAGGTAGTGCTTGCGCGCCTCCTCCTCTTCGTCGTGCTCAAATGTGTCGCCCCTGACGGACTTCTCGCCGCCCTCGGTGGACACCACCCTGGCCATGACTCGGAATCGCATAGGACGCTCACTCCAGGGAGCGGTCTGCTAAGGGTTGGATTTCAACAGGCCCCATACCTATATTATGCCACAGGGAGGATTACAATGTGAGGTGGAATTCTTAAGAGTTTCGAAAGTGGGCGCGGCGCGGCGGTGCAAGTTGGTATTCTCGGGGTGTGTTGGTAGTTGCCGACTCGGAGTTAAATGCCAGGCCATTCCTGCGGAAGGAAGCTTTTGCGCAACTTACCCTCAAACCTCATTTCGTGTCATTCCGAGCGCAGCGAGGAATCCAAAGTGTTCGATACAGGACATCGCAGTCTTGTGGAAAGAGACTTTAGATTCCTCACTCCGCTGCGCTACGTTCGGAATGACAGTGAGGGGGGCAGCCCCTTTTGGCAGATGACAGAGTTATGCAAAGGTCTCCGAAAGCAGGAATCCAGGCCGTCCGAAATATTGCGCGACAGACCTCTGCTTTCACAGGGTTGGTCTGGTGGTTAGCAGCCCCGTTCATGCACGGGCCATTCCTGCGGAGGCAGGAATCCAAGGGCGGTGGGGGTGGCGCCACTAGCTCCGATCCCGTATTCCAAAGCAAGGCGTTACGTAGCCGCGAAATACGCCCGCCCCCAGTATGCGCGGACTATTCCAGGAAGTCCCGGAGCTTCTTGGAGCGGGAGGGGTGGCGCAGCTTTCGGAGGGCCTTGGCCTCGATCTGCCGGATGCGCTCCCTCGTAACGCCGAACTCCTTGCCCACCTCTTCCAGCGTGCGGCTGCGGCCATCCTCCAGCCCGAATCGCAGCTGGAGCACCCGCCGCTCCCTGTGGTTGAGGGTGTCCAGCACGTCCTCCACCTGCTCCTTGAGAAGCTGGTAGGAAGCGGCCTCCGCCGGCGCCACTGCGCCACGGTCCTCAATGAAGTCCCCAAGGTGGTTGTCCTCCTCCTCACCAATGGGGGTCTCCAGAGAGACCGGCTCCTGGGAGATCTTCAGAATCTCGCGCACCTTCTCAGGGCTGACGTCCATGTCCCGCCCTATCTCCTCGCTGGTTGGCTCCCGGCCGTACTCCTGCACCAGCCGGCGGCTGGTGCGCATCAGCTTGTTGATGGTCTCCACCATGTGCACGGGGATGCGAATCGTCCTTGCCTGGTCGGCGATGGCCCTGGTTATGGCCTGGCGAATCCACCACGTGGCGTAGGTGCTGAACTTGTACCCCTTGCGATAGTCGAACTTCTCCACGGCGCGAATCAGGCCGATGTTCCCCTCCTGCACAAGGTCCAGCAGGGACATTCCGCGCCCGATGTACTTCTTGGCTACGCTTACCACCAGCCGCAGGTTGGCCTCCGCCAGGTGCTTCTGCGCCCTCAGCCCCTCCTCGACAATGTGGGAGAAGTGCGCCCTGAGAGACAGCTCCTTGACACGGAGGTCACGCATGAAGTCCGGGTCCTCCATGATGCGGGGAAGATTCTCAACGGGCATGTTGCCGTCGATTATCTCGAAGAGGTCAGGAGGCAGTAGACGGGTGTTCAGGGAGAACTCCAGTATCTCCCTGGTCACCTGGTCCGTGGGACGGTCGAGCTCCGCGGCCAGGTCCTCCACCATCTCCGGGCTTATCTCGCTGTCGATGGCGGCAAGGACTTCGGGGTCGGACATCACCTGGGTCAGGCTCAGGGGCTCCGAGCGGCCCAGATGCGTGCCGAGGGCGTTGACCAGGGGGGTGGCCTCCCACAGGCGCTCCATCAGCAGCAGGACGGTCTCGTAGGCCCTGGGCGTGCGGCCGTCAGCGGAGGTAAGCTCCTTCTCCAGGGTCTTGACGTGGATGCCGCACTCCATGCGGCGGGCCAGGGAGCGCTCGTCCTGGGCCGTGAGCAGGTGCACCCGTCCGATCTCCCGCAGGTACATGCGGACGGGGTCGTCTATCATGTCCTGGCTGCCCAGGTCGGCCTCCAGGTCCGGCTCCGCCTCCGCCTCTGCCTCCACGTCGCCGCCGGCCTCGTCCATGTCCTCCTTGGCGATGCCGTCGGTGGTGACTGCGTCCTCATCCTCCACGTCGGCCTGGGGCGGAGCGATGGCAACGGACAACTCCTTGTTTTCGCCCGCGAACTCCGAGCCGACTATTGAGAGGATGTTCTCGGAGGGAATACGGGACTCCTCCTCTTCCTCCTCCGGCAGGTCTCCAAGATCGTCTATGTCGTTCTTGCGTCTTCTCACTTTTCTCCAAATCAGGTAGATTCTGTGGTTGACCCGGAGAATAGCTCCCTCAGCTGGCGGTTAATCTCCCGGGCCTGGTCAAGGGAAGGCTGCAAACTTGAGATGTCAGTCCAATCGGCACCCTCCAACTGCTCCATCAGCACCTGCTCCTGGACTTTGTAGAACCGCTCCTTCAGCCGGTTCACCACCTCCTCAAACGCCTTCGCCCTCTCCTTGATGTTGGAGGGCGGATTCTCTATGTCAAGCAGGGTCTGGAGGTGCTCGGCCAGATTTGGCGACAGACTTCCCCTTATATCGTCAATTGTAGCACATTCAGCCCATTTTGTGAAGATGTCCCGGTTTTCAGACAGGTCGAAGTAGTCCGGTGAGATGTCGATGCCACCCTCTCCAAGCTCCGGGTGCTGGAGCAGCAGGGAGAGGCAGTACTCCTCCAGGGGGTCCCGATGCGCCATAGCGATGGGCGACGCGCTGGCCCTGGGCGTCGCGCCTGCTGCCCGACTACCGGGCGCAGGGCGTCTCTGGGGCCGCCCTATGCTCGCTTCAAGGGCCGCCTCGCTGACTCCCATCAGCTCCGCCAAACGCCTGAAGTACCGGTCCTGGTCGTAGGGGTTGTCCATTGACGCTATGAAGGGGAACAGGGCTTCCGTGGCCCGCAGCTTGTCCTGCCCGGAGGAAGCGTCCAGCCTTGAGGCCATCGTGTCGAAGAGGTAGTCCATCAGGGGTTTGGCGTCGGTCACCAGGGACTCCCACTCCTCCGGCGACTCGCGGATGAGCAGGTCGGGGTCCTTGCCCGTCGGGAGGACGGCAACTTTGAGAGAGGCGTGGGGCTGCCGCTCGTAGAAAACCACGTCGCTCCTGCCCCCGGCCCGCAGCGCCCGTCGCTCGAACACCTGCCACGACGACTGGAGACTGCGCAGAGTCGCCTGCTGGCCCGCGTTGTCCGGGTCAAGGGCCAGCACAAAGTTGGAGGCGATGTTCCGCAGGGCGCTCACCTGCCGCTCCGTGAGGGCCGTGCCCATTGAGGCCACGACGTTGTGGAAGCCGTGCTGGTGGGCCGCGATGACGTCCATGTAGCCCTCCACCACCACGACCGTGCCCTCCCTGCTTATGGACTCACGCGCCAGGTGCAGGCCGTACAACAGGTGTCCCTTGTCAAAGAGGGGCGTTCTTGGCGTGTTGAGGTACTTGGGGTTGGAGTCGTCCAGGGCCCTGCCCCCGAACCCCGCGGGGTTGCCGGAGGAGTCCCAGATGGGGAAGATGAGACGCCCGTGGAAGAGATCGCGAATGTCTCCTCTTTCGGTTCTGGTTGCCAGGCCTGCCGAGAGTATCTGCTGCTCCTGGTATCCCTGCTCCTTCAGGTGGCGAGTCAGGGTGTCCCAGCCCGCCGGGCTGAGTCCCAACTTGAACATGTCCTCGGCTTCACGGTTCACGCCCCGCCTCTCCAGGTACTCCCTGGCCATCCGGCCCGCCTCCGATTTCAGGAGGCTTCTGAAGTAGTCCAGCGCCGCCTCGTTCACCCTGTCCAGGGCCTCGTCTCGCCTCCTGGTCTGCGGCGTGGGCATCGTCACCCCGGCGCGCTGGGCCAGCTGGCCGAGGGCCTGTGCGAAGTCCAGGCTCTCGGCCTTCATGGTGAAGGAGATGACGTCGCCGCCCTCGGCGCAGGCCCCGAAACAGCGCCAAGTCTGCCGATCCGGGAAGACGTAGAAGGAGGGCGTCTTCTCCGCGTGGAAGGGGCAGGCGGCCTTGAAGTTGCGCCCCGACTTGGCAAGGGTCACGCGGTCGGAGACCACGTCTACAATGTCGCTGCGGCTCTTGACTTCCTGGATTACGGTCATGGCTTAGTGGAAACCTCCGCGCGGTAACGGGGTGTCTATATCAATTCTAGCAGACGCGTTGAGTCCGTCTTCAAGTGACCGAAGCGGAGATTACGAGCCAAATGAAGGAATCCTGTAGGGGCGGTTCGCGAACCGCCCTGCGTTGCTGGTATCAGAACATTACCGGTACAGCGCCGCGCCCAGTGAAGCTATGCCCGGCCGTATGCCCTCGGCGATGCGCAGCGCGAAGTGGTCGGTCATGCTGGAGATGTAGTCCACGGCCATCCGCTCTGCGGGGTCGCGCCGTATGTGGTACTCCGCCGGTATCTCCTCCGGGTAGGCGCAGAAATGGGCGTAGAGCAGTCGTATGACCTCCCTGGCCTGGTCGCCAAGCTCCCCGTCGCTGGCGGGCAGGTACACCCGCTGGAACATGAACTCCCGCAACTCGTTGGCCGCCTGATGCACGGGAGGGCTCATGGCGATGGCTGGCTTCTCTCCGTCAGCGGGGGGCTTCCCCTCTGCGACGTGCCAGGAGGAGCGCACTACGTCGCTGACCATGGTGTCGATGCGCTGTGAGTGGCGGGTGCCCAGCGCCTCTTTGGAGACCTGAGGCAGGTCGTCCTCCGAGATTACCCCGGCCCTGATGGCGTCACCTATGTCGTGGTTCAGGTAGGCCACTGCGTCGGAGATGCGGCACACCTGCGCCTCAAGGGAAACCTCGTCCCCCTTCAGCGCGCCCATCAGGTCCTCCCTGGGCTTGGAGTGGGACTCAATGCCCTCCCTGACCTCCCAGGTGAGGTTCAGGCCCTGCCCGTTCCTGCCCAGGTACTCCACCATCCGCAGGCTCTGGGCCGAGTGGCGGAACCCCTCCGGGTGCAGGCGGTCCAGCTCCTCCTCTCCCAGGTGGCCGAAGGGCGTGTGCCCCAGGTCGTGCCCCAGGCCAATGGCCTCCGCCAGGTCTTCGTTGAGGTTGAGCGCCCTGGCGATGGTGCGGGCTATCTGCGTAACCTCCAGGGTGTGTGTCAGGCGCGTTACGTAGTGGTCGCCGGTGGGGGCGATGAACACCTGGGTCTTGTGCTTGAGGCGTCGGAAGCCGTTGCTGTGGATGATGCGGTCGCGGTCTCGCTGGAACTCCGTCCTGAGGGGCGACGGCTCTTCGGGAGTCACGCGGCCTTTGGAGTTGGCTGACCTGGCGGCAAAGCGCGACAGGCCCTCCTCCCTACGCTCCAGCCGCAGTCTCACCTCTGAGAGCATTTGGCCTACTCTACGGTGACTGACTTTGCCAGGTTTCGCGGCTGGTCGATCTCACAGCCTCGCTTGACTGCTATGTGATAGGCCAGAAGCTGCAACGGGACGGAGGCCAGCACCGGGGTCAATAGCGGAGACGTGGGCGGGACGTAGAGCACGTGGTCGGCAATGCCTGCTATCTCCTCGTCCCCCTCGGTTGCCAGGGCAATCACCGTGGCGCCCCTGGCCTTCACCTCGAATATGCTGTTGAGCATCTTGTCCCGCAGGTCGTCCCGGGGCGCAATGGCGACCACCGGCATCCCCTCGTCGATGAGGGCTATGGGGCCGTGCTTCATCTCCCCGGCGGAGCACCCCTCCGCGTGGGTGTAGGCTATCTCCTTGAGCTTCAGGGCGCCCTCCAGGGCGATGGCGTGGTTAGGCCCCCGGCCCATGTAGAGGAAGTTGGGCTTCCTGTGGAACCGCTCGGCCAGGGCGACGTACGGCTCCTGGCGGGCGACCAGTTCACTCAGCAGGTCCGGCAGCTTCACCAGGTCTCTCAGGGCGCTGCTCGTCTCCGATTCAGAGAGGAACCCCCGCCGACTGCCGATGTAAGCCGCCAAGAGGTAGAGTGCCTCAAGGGAGCAGGTGAAGGTCTTGGTGGACGCCACGCCTATCTCCGGGCCCGCTCGCAGGTAGATGCAGCCCTCCGCCAGCCGTGTGGCCTGGCTGCCCTCAGAGTTGCAGACGGTTATCAGCCGCGCGCCCTTCCTGGACGCCTCCTCCATAGCCGACAGGGTGTCCGCCGTCTCACCTGACTGGCCTATGGAGACCACCAGCGTCTTTGAGTCCAGGATTGGGTTCCGGTACCGGAACTCGGAGGCAATCTCCGCCTCCGACGGCAGCCCGCTGAACTGCTCCATCATGTGCCGCGCCACCAGCGCGGCGTTGTAGCTGGTGCCCATCGCCACGAAAATCACCCGGTTAATGCCTTCAATGTCCGAGTCCGCTAGGCCAAGCTCCTCCAGGTCCACGTCTCCGGGATCGAAGGACACCCGCCCGCGCAGGGTGGCAATGGTGGCCTGGGGCTGCTCCACAATCTCCTTGAGCATGAAGTGGCTGAAGCCGCTCTTGGCAACGGACACCGCATCGTAGGGCAGGTGCTGGGGCGTCTTCTCCAGCGCGGAGCCATCCAGGGAGCAGTATGAAGCCGAGTCCCGCGTCAGCGACACCATCTCTCCAGCCGAAAGGAAGGCCACCTGCCGGGTGTGAGGGATGACGGCGGGCAGGTCGCTGGCCAGCAGCATTTCGTCTTCGCCGTATCCCACCAGAATGCCGCCGGCGTTGCGCACCCTGAAGGCGATGAGCTTTCCGGGGTCGCGCTTGCACATGACCACGGCGGCGTGGGCGCCCGTGAGTCGCAGGGCTGCCAGCCGCACCGCCTCCTCCGTAGTCGCCCCGCGGCCAAGATAGCCCTCAATCAGGTGGGGGATGACCTCGCTGTCCGTCTCGGATGCGAAGGCGTGGCCCTGCTCCACAAGCTCGTCCTTGAGCTCCAGGTAGTTCTCCACAATGCCGTTGTGTACCACGACGACCTCACCGAGGCAGTCCAGGAGCGGGTGGGCGTTGGACGCGTTGGCCTCGCCGTGGGTGGCCCAGCGCGTGTGCCCGATTCCCAGGCTGCCGACCGGCAGAGCGCCCTGCAACGACAGCACAAGGCTCTCCAGCTTGCCGGAGGCCTTGCGCACGGCCACGTCGCCGTCCGGGGCAATGACCGAGATGCCGGCGCTGTCGTAGCCCCGATACTCCAGGTTGGCCAGGCCGTCCAGCAGGATGGGCGCGGCCTCTTTACCGCCCGTGTATCCGATGATGCCGCACATGGCTAACCACTCCCGTCCTGCGCGCTGGCCGCAGGGCCGGGCGGCGCGGGCGCGCTCTTCAGGTCGTAGACTCCTCGGTAGTCGTTGGGAAGCAGGGCCGCGACCCGCTCCATGATCATGTCCGTCATGCCCTGTAGCTGCTCGCGGCTGACCCTGCCCTCTATCGTGGGAAGCGAGAAGGGCTGGCCTATCTTCACCCTGAACTCGCCCCTGGGCATTGCCACCTGCCAGGGCGGGCCGGTCCGCTCCGTGCCGGTCATCCCCATCGGCAAGATGGGCGCGCCGGACTTGAGGGCAATCATCGCAATGCCGGGTATGCCCTTCCGCATCCCATAGGGACTCCGGGTGCCCTCCGGGAACATTCCTATGGCTGCGCCGCCGTCCAGCATTTTCAGGCTCCACTGGATGGCCTGCAGGTCGCCGCCGTCCCGGTTGAGGGGGAATGCGCCGTAGGCATTCAGCAGGAACGACAGAATGGGGCCGTTGAAGATGCCCCTCTTTGCCATGAAGTGGACGCGTCGGGGGAGGCTCGCCATTATCAAGGGAGGGTCCATGTTGCTCTGGTGATTGGACACCACGATGAGGCCCCCCCTGGGGGGAACGCACTCCCTGCCCTCAACCTGCCAGTCTCCGAAGAGGCGCAGCGCGTTGCGCATCATGAATCTGGCCGAGGAGTAGACTACGCCCATCAGCCCTCTTCCATCAGCTTGATTATGCTGTCCACGACCTCATCAAGCCCCATGTGGTTTGTGTTCAGGACGTGCGCGCCGCTCCCCGCCCGCAGCGGCGAGTCGGCCCTGCTGCTGTCCATCTCGTCCCTTGCCAGGAGGTTCTCCATCACCTGCTCCAAGCTGGGCGACTGGCCTTTCTCCTTCATCTCGCGGTACCGACGCTGGGCGCGCTCCTCGCGGGAGGCGGTGAGGAATACCTTGAGGTCGGCGTCCGGCAGCACCACCGTGCCTATGTCCCTGCCCACCATTATTATCCTGCCCTCCTCCGCCAGCGCCCGCTGCCGGGCCACCAGCGCACGCCTGACGCCGCTGTAGCTGGACACCAGGGACACCCAGCCGTCCACCTCTTTTGCCCGCAGCTCCCCGGCGACATCGCGGCCGTCCACCTTGAGCCTCGGGCCGCTCAGGTTGTCGCTGTAGGCTATCTCCATCTGCATCCTGTGGGCCAGCACGGTCACGGACGCCTCGTCCTCGGGGCTTACCCCGTCCCTCAGCACAGCCCATGTCACGGCCCGGTACATCACGCCGGTATCGATGAAGCGATACGCAAGTCGCAGAGCCAACAGGCCGCCCACGGCCGTTTTCCCTGATGCGACGGGACCGTCTATTGCGATGGTGGAAGGCTTGGGCAAGCGGCGCCCTCCGTGAAGGCTGGAGGCGATGTACTGAACTGGAAACAAGGTAAATTATAAGTGCCAGAGGTGGCACAGGCAAGGGGTTGGGGTGGGGGAGTCACCTCAGCAGCCCAAGCCTCTGCCTCATCTCCTACCCAGCACCTTACTCAGCAGACCGGTTCGGCTCCGACTAAGGTTCCGGCCTAGGAACTCCTCAAGCTCAGGGCGATTCAAGACAGTGCGGCCCCCGACGCTGGCATTGTCGTCAATCAAAGTTGAAGGCACGTTCTCCCAATCGAATTCTCGCCGTCCGAAGGTGTCGGTCTGCTCAATTACGATGACCTTGTCACCCTCCAGAATCCAGCCTGTTGGCTGATGGCCCTCCCTTTTAATCTTTGTGGCCGGCCTCAGCAGGTGGTCTATCTGGTCCTTGACCCTCTCGTGGCGCTTGTCAGCGTAGTCGTTCCACTTGACGGGTGCGCACCACTTGGGAGGGCTACCGTCCAGCAAGTCGCAAATCAGTTCAGAGAGGACGGTGGAGGAGAATTCAAGCCAGTCGTCAGGTATGGGCGTGTCGTCGAGTCGAGTCAGCACCCGCTTCAGGTACTCTCGGTACAGGTTGGTGGATAGGCCCCGGCGCACCTCCTGTATCTTCAAGTGCAGGTCGTGCCGCAGACTTTCCTTGTAGGTCGGAAGCGCCGTGGTTGTGTAAATCATCAAGCTGCGCTTGACTATCTGGTCGGTAAATGCCTTGAGTTCCTGGTTCATCGACAGCACAAAGCACGGGTACTCGGCAACTAATGGCGGTACCTCGTCCTTGATAACGTCCTCCCCGTGGTTGCGTATGGCGGGCCTGCCGATGTCGTCGAACACGGCAGGGAACCGCTTGTAGGCGTGCTGTATGTCCCGGAGCCTGCCTCTGGTGAACTCTCTCTTGTCCACGTTGAAGGCTCTGCCGAACATTGAGGTCATCAGGGTGTCGATCAGGCTAGACTTGCCGCATGACGGCTTGCCGTAGACTATGGCGAACGAGGGGAACCTGAATATGTCTCCATCGTGGCCGGCCAGTGTCCTCATGTCACACATGAACGGCGAGAAGTAGAGCCACGACCAGAGTATGAAGTAGTCCCGTTGAAGCCTCTCCACTCCCATTCCGCCCTCAAATGTGCCCTCATAGTTGCTGAAAAACTCCACCAACAGCTTTGCATCGCTCCGGGTGGCAGTTGGGTCGGTTTCTAGGGAGACCGGTTCCCCGAACAGGGAGACCGTCTTCGCCTGCCTGTCTATGGACAGCTCCCGGTGGTCTGCCTCCTCTTCGGACTGGACTACGCGGATGCGGCTATATTCCTTTACTATCTCGCGCCTGAGTTCCCGGGTTATCTGCTGCCTTCCGTTGCGCGGCGGCGGGATGAGGTTGGCTACTACAGGCGGGATGGTGGCCTTCATTCTCTCTATGCGCTCTATCTGCGTGGGGACGTTTATCTGGACGACGTCGCCTAGCTGCTCCGTCTCTGTGGAGTCAATCACCAGAGTCGAGTGGTCGTTGGGATCCAGGACTGGCACCTCCAACAGGCTTATCTCCGCGTACTCAATGCGCTCGGAAGGTAAGGGTATCTCATTAGAAGCCTGGTCCCTTATGGACTCGTACATGCCAAGGTAGTGACCCCAGGCGGCTGGGTCATCGTCAAAGCACACTAGGGTTTCTGACTGGCGTCCGCCGAAGGCGGTCTCCGACAGGTTTGCAGACCCGACTATGGCGCGCGTCTTGCCGGACTCAGTGTTCTCCAAGAGGTAGAGCTTGGCGTGGGCTATCTGCTTCCGAAGCACTCTAAACCTGGCCTGTCCTTCCCGAACTCGGCTGAGAATAAAGGCGTGGCGTTCATCTGGCAAGTTCTTGATCGCGGCTCTGGTGTCTCCAATGGCGACCTGCTGGAATGCCATTATGTCCCTGAGTGTACGCAATGTGCTCTCACAGCCAAACACGCACTCGAAGTCCCTGAACCCGTGGTTGTTAAGCAGCCTCACTATGGCGCTTACCCCAGCTGAGTAAGTGAGGATGCGGATCCGGTCAAAACCGTCGAACAACGACCAAGAAAACTTGGACTCGGACTCAAAGCGGACGCGGGCAACTCTGAGCCCGGTTCCGTCGTCGAGGTCGAACTCCAGGTGCTCTCCTGGTCTGGGATTGCCGAGTGTCATTCAGTCACCTAAATTGCTTAGAGTCTCTGCTATGTGCCGAAGCGTGCTGGTACATGTCGGAGTCTGACTATTGTCGATCCCTGGTTTACGTATGGTGTGTTCACAACCACTCAAAGGGCCCCAAAAGTTTCTTGCATTTTAGTTTGATGCCCTGAAGACAGACAACTTATATTAGACTCATCTGTCCGGCAGCCTCACACACTTTGTCTTTACATTTCCGCACCATAGTTGGCATGTCCTCGTACGCGGTCTTTGTCGCATAGTTGGCCGTGCGGTAGGTGTAGTATATTGTCGGAACGCGCTTTAGCACTACTAGCTGAGGTCCGGCGTTCACAATTTCATCTATCTCTTCTGGGTCCATATTGTAGAGGTCCCGCAATTCCTCTGCATTTTGCTGGTCCCCCCGCTCATATCTCCAAATATGGTAATGCTTGTTCACAATTGAGCCTCCTTGCTGCTACTACCTCGTATTTGGTGCTTCATCCCACTCAAGCCCCAAATTGTCAAATTAGCTGTTGTGATTCACCATATGCTGATAGCATATATGGTCTATTGGTAAGAGCGTCAAGAGGAGAGAACCCCTAATTTAACAGATATACTACACCCTAGACGCAGCCACAGGTTTGGAGTAATATACGCTGGGCATTGTGTTTACCCCTCCTCCCCTTTCGAGCCATACGCAGTGAACCCTTTGGTATATGTAGTCATACAACAATGCGTATCCTGCTCAGGCTCGTCCGCTTTTCCCTCAAGTACAAGTACAGACTGCTGCTGGCCTACGTCTGCACCATCGGCGTAACGGCCTTTGCCCTGGCCATACCCCGCATACTCGGCACCGCCGTAGACGAGGTGGTCAAGTCCGGCGAAGTGGCGCCCCTCGTCTACCTGGCCGTGCTGGTTCTGGTGATAAGCGCCCTGAGAGGCGTGGCCGCCTACGGGCAGCAGTACCTCGGCGAGTCCCTGGGCCAGCGCGTTGCCTACGATATCCGCAACGCCTTCTACGAGCGGCTGCAGCGTCTCAGCTTCGGCTTCCACGACAACCAGCGCTCCGGCGACCTGATGTCCCGGGCCACGGCGGACGTGGAGGGTGTGCGGATGTTCATACAGGGAGGCGTGATACGCGGCGGATACATGGTGCTCCTCATCCTGGGCGTCAGCGTCATACTGGTCATCTCAAGCTGGAAGCTGGCCCTGATGAGCCTGGTGTTTGTGCCCTTCATCATCCTGCGGACGGCCACCATCATGCTGGAGATGCGCCGCAACTGGATGGCGGAGCGCACGGAGATGGGATACCTGAACACGGTGCTCCAGGAGAACCTGGCCGGGCAGAGGGTGGTCAAGGCCTTCGCCGCCGAGGACCTGGAGAAGGGGAAGTTCAACTACCACGCCTCGGAGGTGGCCCGGTACGGCTTCACCGCCGAGAGGCTCCAGGCCATCACCACGTCCCTCAACAACTTCTTCCTGCTTGGAGGAACTGCCGTCATACTGTGGTTCGGCGGCTTGCAGGTGGTGGAAGGGGTTATGACTGAGGGTGAGTTGGTCTCCTTCCTGCTGTACATGGGCTTGCTGGCCATACCCGTCCGCATGACGGCCTGGATAGTCAACAGCTTCTCCCGCGCCATGTCATCCGGAGAGCGCATCTTCTACGTTCTGGACGCGGAGTCGCCTGTGCAGGAGAAGCGGAACGCCCTGGACGTGGGGCGCGTGGGGGGCGACGTGCGCTTTGAGGACGTGTCCTTCGGGTACAGCGAGCTGTCGCCGGTCCTCAAGGGTGTCGACTTCGAAGCTCCGAGGACGAAGGTCATCGCCATTCTTGGCGCGCCCGGCAGCGGCAAGACCACCGTCGTGCACCTGATCCCCCGCTTCTACGACGTGACCGAGGGCCGCATTACCATCGACGGGATGGACATCCGCGACGCCACCCTGGCCTCCCTGCGCCGCAACGTGGGCATTGTGCAGCAGGACGTGTTCATCTTCACCTCCACCATCAGGGCGAACATCGCCTACGGCTCCGTGGACGCGCCCTTTGAGGAAGTGGTGCGAGCGGCCAAGGCCGCCCAGCTTCACGACTACATCGAGAGTATGCCGGACGGCTACGACACCTACGTGGGAGAGCGCGGCGTGACCCTCTCAGGCGGCCAGAGGCAGCGCCTCGCCATCGCCCGCACGCTGCTCCTGGACCCGCCCATCCTCATCCTGGACGACTCCACCTCCAGCGTCGACACGCAGACGGAGCATCTCATTCGCCAGGCGCTGGACACGGTGATCCAGGGCAGGACGACCTTTGTCATTGCCCATCGCCTGAGCAGCGTGAAGAACGCAGACATGATACTGGTGATGAAGGAGGGCAGGATTGTGCAGCAGGGCGTCCACGAGGAGCTGGTGAACGTGCCCGGCCCCTACCAGGAGATATACGAGCTTCAGCTGCGTCCGCAGGAGGTGGAGGTCAACGGCGGCGGAACGCTGTCCCCCGATGGGAACGGCGCCGGCCTGGGCCTGGAGACGCGAACCCTGAACGTGGAGGGGAGCTCCTAGCCATGCAGTGGGGAGGACTTGGCCAGGGCGGCATCAACCCCAACCTTCCGGGTGTCCAGGAGGTCCGCAGGATACGCGGCCGGCTGACACTGGTGCTGGAAGACACGGAGTTCGGCAAGGTCTACGACCAGGCCGTTGTCTTTCGACTGGCGGGATACCTGAAACCCCACTGGAAGCTGACCCTCCTGAGCCTGATTGCGATGCTTGTGTACATCGGCACGCAAGTGGCTGTACCGGTGCTGATCAAATACGCCATAGACGGCTTCCTGAAAGCGGAGGGACTCTCAACGGCGGAAAGGGTGGCTGGATTGCACAGGGTGGGCCTCATGTTCGCCGGGGTTGTTGCGCTGAATCTGGCGGGGAATTTCATCCACCTCAGGGGCCTGGCCAGGGTCAACATGGCGGTGCTGTACAAGCTGCGGAGCGACATGCACGCCCACCTGCAGCGACTCTCCACCCAGTTCTTTGACCACAACGAGGTGGGAAGGCTGATGAGCCGCGTCCAGAACGACACAACGGCCCTCCAGGAGTTCATGACCATCTTTGTGGTGGGCTTTGCAGAGGTGCTCAGCCTGGTGTTGATTATAGTGATCATGCTGTGGTTGAACATGGAACTGGCGCTTCTCTGCTTTGTGGTCATGCCTGTCTTCGCGGTGATTATGGTCTTCTGGCAGATCCGCGCCCGGCGGTCGTTCATGCGCATCCGGTACGCCATCGCCGGCGTGAACGCCAGCCTCCAGGAGAACATCACCGGCGTGCGGGTCACCCAGAGCATGAACAGGGAGAAGGTCAACCTGTCCCAGTTCGACGAGCTGAACGCCGAACACCTGAACGCCAACCTCAACGCCAGCAGGCTCACCGCCAGCCTGATGCCCACTGTGGAGGTGCTCACCGCCATCGCCTTCGGCATACTGATTGTGGTTGGCGGCAGGATGGAGCAGACCGGCGCCCTGGAGCTTGGGACTATGGTGGCATTCGCTCTGCTGGTGCAGCGCTTCTTCGAGCCCATCCGCGCCCTGGTGATGCAGTACGCCATGATGCAGAGGGCCATGACCGCCGGTATGCGCATATTCGAGCTTCTGGACGTGCAGCCGGACCTGGTGGACAAGCCAAACGCGGAGAAGCTGCCGCCCATCAAGGGGCACGTGAAGTTCAACAACGTGTCCTTCTCCTACAACCCGGAGGTGCAGGTGCTGGACGACGTGTCTGTGGAGGTGCTGCCGGGAGAGTCCATGGCGATAGTGGGGCCGACGGGCGCTGGCAAGACGACGATGGTGGCCCTGGTCACCCGCTTCTACGACGTCGGTCAGGGTAGCATAACCGTGGACGGATACGACCTGCGGGACATCACCCGCTCGTCGCTGGCGAGCCAGATGAGTTTGGTGCTCCAGGAGCCATTCCTGTACTCCACGACCGTTGCCGAAAACATACGCTTCGCCAACCGCGAGGCCACCCAGGAGGACATCGAGAAGGCGACCCGGGCCCTGGGCGCGCACGACTTCATCATGAGGCTGCCCGACGGCTACGAGACCGTTCTCCACGAGAGGGGCAGCAACCTGAGCGTGGGCCAGAGGCAGCTCATCGCCTTCGCCCGGGCGCTGGTGGCAGACCCCCGCATCCTGATACTGGACGAGGCCACGGCCAACGTGGACAGCTACACGGAACGCCTGATACAGGACGCGCTTAAGGAGCTTCTGCGGGGCCGGACGGCCATCATCATTGCCCACAGGCTCTCCACCATCCAGGACGCGGACAAGATACTGGTGATGGAGCAGGGGCGCATAGCGGAGCTAGGCAAGCACAACGACCTGCTGGCGAAGGACGGCCTGTACGCCAAGCTGTACGCCATGAACTTCCAGGACCTGCCGGTCTAAGGCGGATGGCGGCGGCGCGAAATCCGTTCATGGACACGACCACCGACGTTTAAATCCGAGGGTGTTTACTGAAAACGTTTGTCGTGATATTGTATAAGCAGGTTTGCGCCATCGGGCGCGGGAAGTGACACAATCTCATACTGGGAAACGCGCCCGGATAGGTCTGCTGAGAAGTATCCTACAGCATAGCCGGTCGGTCGGAGCGCACGAAATAGCCGCGGGAAACCCCCGGCGCCCCGTCGGCGTTGAATTGAAAGCAAAAATTGGCATCACAGATGAGAGGTCTCCATGACAACTAGCGGACAGGAAGCCGGAGGAGGCTGGACGGTCTCCGATACCAAGAATCTTATGATACAAGGCGAGTTGGCCGGCGGGGCGCTGGTGGCCAAGGCCTCGGGCAGAGTAGACGGCGGCAACGCCAAGGATTTCCAGGACGCCCTGGAAACCATGCTGAAGGACAACGTCAACACCTTTGTGCTGAACCTGGAGAATCTGTCCTACATCAGCAGCGCCGGCCTCAGGGTCATACTGCTGGTGGCCAAGCAGCTTCAGGGGAAGTCGGCCAAGTTTGGCATGTGCTCCCTCTCAGACTCCATAAACGAGGTCTTCCAGATCAGCGGCTTTGACAAGATCATCCCAACTCACGCCACTCAGGCGGAGGCCATCTCCTCTCTCGGGAGCTAGCCCAAAGGCCTTCCGCGCCGACGCCAAAGCACTCCGGTCTCCGGGGACTGGCCAGGCGACGAGGGCGGGGGAGTTCTGAGTAGATACTATGTTTCAAAAAGGTTTTTGGGGGATGAGAAACCAAGGGGCCAGAGGAACAATCTGCGTCGGCCTGACCGGCAGAGCGAGGTCTGAGCCTTGAGCGACCTGATTCTCAAGGTCTTGTCAGACCGCGAAGAGCTTGAGAAGATCACAGAGTCCATAGAGGCCTTTGCGGAGAAGGAGGAGTGGCCGCCGGACCTCCTGTTCCGTATAAACCTGGTCCTCGAGGAACTCGTGCTCAACATCATGGACTACGGCCACGACGACAACGAGCACGAGATCGAGATAGCGCTCACCTCCGCAGCGGACGCAGTCACCATCAACATTACTGACGAAGGCCACGCCTTTGACCCAATGACAGACGCTCCGGAACCTGACACAACCGGCCCCATCGAAAACCGGTCCATCGGAGGCCTTGGCGTTCACCTGGCTAAGGAGATGATGGACGAGATGGCCTATCGCCGGGAGAATGGGCGCAACCACCTGTACCTGGTCAGCCGCCGGCCTGCGTAACCCTGTACATTCCACTTCGCTTGGACGATACGGGTGGCCATGAGCGAGAATAGTCGCCGCAGGCTGCTCCTGGTGCGGCACTGCCAGGCCTCCGGCCAGCTCCCCGATGACCCACTGACGACTCTCGGTTTCAGCCAGGCCAAGTCCCTCGCCGACTTCCTCTCCGGCAGGCGTGTTGACGCGGCGGTGTCCAGCGCGTTCCTGCGCGCCAGGCAGACAATTGAGCCATTCGCGGAGTCTGCCGGACTGACTGTCCGTGTAGACCCTCGCCTGAACGAACGCAGGCTGGCCGACGGCCCTCTGGACAACTGGCGCGACGTCATCCGCAGCTCATTCGACGACCGGGACTCGCGAGCGCCCGGCGGCGAGTCCGGCCGCGAGGCGCTGGAGAGAGCCTGGGCCTGCCTGAACGAGCTGCTGAACGGAGGCTACAATCTCCCCCTCGCGGTTACCCACGGCAACCTCATGAGCCTTGTCCTCAACTCCCTGGATCCCGCCTTTGGCTACGGCGGGTGGGAGTCCCTGTCCAACCCGGACGTGTACCTGTTGCAGGAGTCCGGTGACGGGCGGCTGGCCTTTGAGAGGTTGTGGGAGTAGCTCCACGAAACCTCTGAATAAACAAGATGTTATTCTACAAATGGGTGTGTACTCCTGCCTGCGCTGGAGTGGAGAGAGACCGGTGTCTTGACCCTCTTGCTTGGCCTCCGAAGTCCAGAGCGACTCTACCCGGCGGTGGGCAGCTTCAGAACGGCATCGCCCACTTGCCGATAAGCGATAGCCAGATCAAACTGGCTCTGCAGGTTCAGCCAGAATTGGGGGTCCACCCCGAACCAGTGTCCAAGCCGCAGGGCGGTGTCGCCGGTCACGGCCCGCTTGCCGGCAATGATCTGGCTGATTCGGTTGGGTGGCACGTTAATCTGTCGCGCAAATTCCGCCTGGCTTACGCCCAACTCCGCCAGTTCGTCTTTCAGGATCACTCCGGGATGAACGGCTCGCTTCAGCATGGTCTGACCCCCGCTGCTAGTGATAGTCTATAATCTCAACGTCATAAGGCCCATCACTCCCCTGGCTCCAAGTGAAGCAGATGCGCCACTGCCGGTTGATTCTGATGGAGTACTGTCCTTCTCTATCGCCTCTGAGAGCTTCCAGGCGATTGCTTGGCAACGCCCCCAGCGCGCTCAGCGAAGTCGCAGCGTTAAGAATTGAAAGCCGCTTCTCCGCCTGATCTTCAAAGCCCTGGAACGCCGCTATGAACTCTCCATTTGCGAACGCCTCTGTCCTGCGGTCCTTGTACCCCCGAATCATCTGGATGCAGTTTAGCCATTTGATACACGGGACGTCAAGCATACTGGAACTCACTCCAGGGCTACCTCTCTGCCTGCATCCACAGCTGCGAGCCGTCTGAGGTGAACTGGACCGTCCCGTTCAGGGCAGTTGTCAGGATTCTGTCATCGGGCAGGGCTGCCCGGAGGGTGTCCATCGTCTCAGGGTGCGGATGGCCAAAAGCGTTGTCCGCGCCCACGGATATGACCGCGGCCCAGGGCGCTACCTCCCGGACAAAGGCATCAGAACTGGACGTGTTGCTGCCTTGGTGGGGGACTTTTAGCACGTCGCTTTGTATAGACAGTGAGCGGTTCAGGATGTAGCTCTCGGCGTCCCAGTGCACGTCACCCGTGAGCAGAAAGGATGTCTCGCCGTAGGTCAACCGCATGACTATCGACGCGTTGTTCACGTCCGACGTGGTGCCCTCCAGCAGCTTGTCAGGGGGATAGATGACTTCCAGCAACACGCCATTGCCCAGGAGTATCCGCTGCCCCTCTAACGCCTGCAGGACCTGGACTTCCCTGTCCGCAAGCACGGACTGCCACAGGGCGTAGTCCGGGGACGGGAAGTGAAACCTGCGCTCCAGCGCCAGGTCCACGTCGTATCTGTCCAACGCCTCAACCAGCCCGGCCACGTGATCCTCGTGGGGATGGGTCAGCACTACCAGGTCAAGGCTGTCGTCCCAGAAGGGCACGCGGTCTCCCAGATGGTTGAGCAGCCTCTTCGGGTCTGCGCCGCCGTCGATGAGCGCCTGGCGGCCTCCGGGCGTGACCACGAAGATAGCGTCGCCCTGGCCCACGTCAAGGAACGAGACGTGCAGCCGGCCATCGGGCCTGGAGATCGCGGCGGTCCATATCACTGCCGACGCCAGGACGCCCATGAAGGCCATAGCCCAGAAGACGCGGCGGCCCGGCAGCCACGACTCTACCCTCTCCCGCAGGCCGGACTCTCTGCCGAAGGGCTGCGAAAGCCGACCTGAGATGGCTTGCAGCCTTGGGCGAGCACCGACCGCCGCCAGCAGAGCAGCGTAGTACGCTACTACCAGAGGCGCGCCAAAGCCCTCCACTCTGACAGCGTTTCCGGGTATGGCATCGAACACCTCCACCACAGTTTTGAGGTAGGACAGGCACAGCCAGGCGGCCCAGCCGACCACCTCTGCCGCGGCGGGACTGACCAGACCCAATGCGGCGGTCAGCAGGCCGGTTCCCAGAATGGCCGGAAGCGCTGGCAGGGCCAGGAGCGTGGTGGGCAGCCCCACAAGGGAGACCTGCTCAAAGTAGAACGCCACAAGCGGAAGGGTGCCCAGAGTCGCCGCCACTGTGGCGGACATAGCCGAGGTCAATGCCCTGGACCACCCGCCCTCTTCACTGGCATCGGCGCGGAACCGCAGCAGCCACCTCTCTACGGGAGGAGCCAGCAGAACAAGCCCAGCCATTGCCGTGAAGCTGAGCTGGAACGACACGTCGGAGAGTATGCCGGGCTGTATCGCTGCCATGAACGCGGCCGCCGCGGCAAGGGCAGGCGCGATGCTGTTCTGTCTCCCCAGGGCTACGCCCAGCAGGTAGATGCTCCCCATGATAGCGGCCCTTTGCACCGAGGGCGACATGCCGGAGAGCGCGGCGTAGCCCCATATGGCGAGAAGCGGGACTAGGAGATACGCCTGCCGCCGTGCGCCCAGCAGCCACCGGCTGAAGGCGACGGAGATGCCCAGCAGCACCCCTACGTGAAGCCCGGATATGGCAAGGATGTGGGACGCGCCCGTGTCCCGGAAAGCCTGGGTCAGCTCCGCCGGCATTGCGCTCCTCCGCCCGAGCAGAAGGGCCTGGGCCATGGAGTTCTGCGGCTCAGGGAGGGCCTGCTCAAGGCTTTGCGAGAGCCGGCTGCGGATTGAGAATATGCTCTGCAGCAGGCGGTTTCCTTCCCCTTCTTCCACAAGCTCCACGCCGGGGTGGATCATTGTGGAGAAGACTCCCTGCCTTGCCAGGTAGTCCCGGTAGTCGAAGTCCTCAAAGACAGGAGGCTCTTCCGACTTGCCCGTGACTACGAGCCTATCGCCGTAGCGGAAGTAGGGCTTGCTCCTGTCAGCAGAGAGAGAAGGTGGGACTTTGGCTACAACCAGCAGATCGCCGCGGGAGTCGCGCCATTGCTCATCGCGCCACACACGCTGGACTGAGAGAGGGAAGCGCCAAGCGGTTCCGGTGGGCTGCGGGTCTGAGGAGACTACCCCCTCCACTTGAATGGAGTCCACCCCGTTGTAGGCCTGAATAGACGTGGGCAGTCCGGCGTCGGCGGGCCAGGCGGCTCTCAGCATACCAAGGGACAGAACAGCCAGCGCCAGGGCGGGAAGCAGCGTGCGGCCGCGGGCGCGCAGCAGAATCGCCAGGAGAGCCGACGCCGCCAGGAATAGCGAAGCGCTGTGCCAGGCCGCACCCAGGTGGGCTGCCAGGTACAGCCCGGCTATCCAGGACGCGGCCGCGACTATCAGCAGCACAACTACCGGACCGTAATGAAAGGACGGAGGTCTTCAATGGTCTTGGGGCCTATGCCGCTCACCTTGAGAAGGTCCTCCACCCTTGAAAACGGTCCGTTCTCCTCGCGGTAATGGACAATGTCGCCGGCCTTCTGCTCCCCGATTCCACTGAGAGTCTGAAGCTCTTCCACCGTGGCGGTGTTGATGTTTATCAGGCCGGGCGCGGGAGTTGATTCGGGAGGCGTCTCGCCCAGGCTGGGTATGTAGAAGTGGGCCTCGTCACTGACCCGCATGGCCAGGTTCACATTCGACGGGTCTGCGTCCCGGGTGAGGCCGCCCGCCAGGGCCAGGACGTCCTCCAGCCGGTCTTCCGGCTGCACCCTGTAGACGCCCGGCCTGAGCACTTCCCCGTTGACGTACACCTTGATCTCCGGGACTGGTGTTTCTGTTGGCAGGAGTATCTCCACCGGGTCCGGAGAGGGCTGTCGCAGCAGGCTGAAGATGCCCCCGGCGAGGGCAGCCGCCAGCAGGACGAAGACGACCAGTTGTACGGACGCTCTGATATCGCCTCCAAAGTTACGGGAGCTTTGCCCAACCACCCATTCCAGGCAAAAGGATACATCATTTTGGCGGTGGATGCGCCGTGTACAGGCGCCCCGATTGAACTGCGCTTCAAGCGTTATGCTATAATTCGCGGGCGGAGGTGCAGCTTGCCCAAGATTTACACCAAGCGCGGCGACGAAGGGGAGACCGGCCTGCTCTACGGCGGCCGGGTGTCAAAGACGGATATGCGCTGCGAGGCCTACGGCACGGTGGACGAGGCCGTTTCTGCCCTTGGCCTGGCGCGCTCCCTTGTGCAGGATGAGCGGTTGAAGGAGATCATCATGGAGGTGCAGAGGGAGCTCTTTGTGGTGGGCGGCGAGTTGGCAACCGACTCCTCGGAGTACTCCAGGCTGGTGAAGCACTTCAGCGTGGTCACCCCGGAGATGGTGGACCGCCTGGAGGCGCTGATAGATGAGCTGAACGGCCAGATGACCCTGCCCAACGCCTTCATCATCCCCGGCGCAACTCCGGCCTCCGGCGCTCTGGACCTGGCCCGCAGCATCCTGCGCAGGGCTGAGCGCAGGGTGGTTGCCCTCAAGGAGCAGGACCTCCTGTACAACCCGGTTGTGATACAGTACCTCAACCGCCTGGCAGACCTGGCTTTCGTTATGGCGCGCTACGAGGACAGGCATCTACCAGTCGAGGCGCTTACCGGGCAGAGGGCTTAGGCCTCAGCAAGGGTGAGTGACGCTCCTTTGGACGTGCTGTACTACTCTGAATCTGTTAAAGAGGCTGTTGAATGATTGCGATTGTCGACTACGGCGCGGGCAACCTGCGGAGCGTCGCCAAGGCTATAGAGAAGCTGGGCCACGCCCCGGAGGTGACCGGCGACCCGCGGAAGGTGCTCAGCGCCCGGGCGGTTATCCTGCCCGGCGTGGGAGCTTCCGACTCAGCGATGACCGCCCTGGGTGAGAGAGGGCTGGTGGAGCCGATAAGGACCGTCATCCGGAAGGGTCTGCCCTTCTTCGGGGTCTGCCTGGGCTTGCAGCTGCTCCTGGAGTCTTCGGAGGAGGGGTCAATTCCCTGTCTGGGCGTAGTGCCGGGCAGGGTCAGGAAGTTTCCTGACAGCGTCAAGACCCCGCACATGGGCTGGAACGAGGTGTCCTTCGAGAGAGACCATCCCGTCCTGGAGGGCGTCGAGAGCGGCTCCTACTTCTACTTTGTGCATAGCTACTACGCTGACCCCCAAGACCGCAGCCTTGTGCTGGGAACAACCGACTACGCATCGCAGTTTTGCAGCATGGTGGCCTGGGACAACGTGGTCGCCACCCAGTTCCACCCGGAGAAGAGCGGCGCCGTGGGACTTCGCCTCTACGAGAATTTCCTGCGGTCGGTGGCGAAGGACGGCGCGAGGGGCTAGATGGAGGTCATCCCGGCCATCGACCTGAGGGGCGGCAGGTGCGTCCGCCTCTTCCAGGGCGACTACGCCCAGGAGACCGTATACTCGGACGACCCTGTGGAGGTTGCCCTGCGCTGGCAGGAGTTGGGCGCGGCCCGTCTCCACGTGGTTGACCTGGACGGGGCCGCCAGTGGCGAGCCGGTCAACCTTGGCGTCATCGAGAGCATTGCAGGTTCCCTGACGTCGCCGATTCAGATGGGCGGCGGCATCAGGGACATGGGCGCAGTGGAGAGGGCGCTTGGAATTGGAGTGAGGCGCGTTGTTCTGGGCACCAGCGCCGTGGGTAATCCCGACCTGGTGGAGGCTGCCTGCCGACGCTTTGGGCCGGAGGCGCTCATCGTGGGCGTCGATGCCAGGGACGGGCTGGTCGCCACTCGCGGCTGGCGCGAGTCCAGCGACGTCACCGCCATAGACCTGGTTCATCAGATGGCGGCGCTGGGCGTGAGGCGGTTTGTGTACACGGACATATCACGGGACGGCACCATGACCGAGCCCAACTTCCAGGCCATTGAGGAGCTGATGAGCAGCGCTGACGCGGCCGTAGTGGCCTCTGGCGGAGTGTCTACGATAGACCACCTCCGACGGCTGGCCTCACTGGGAGTCGAGGGCGCAATTGTCGGCAAGGCGCTGTACGAGGGCGCAATTGACTTGAGAGAGGCCATTGCTGCGGCGTAGCCGTTGAAGGAGACCTGCGATGAAAGTGAGAAAGGCCGTTATACCCGCCGCCGGACTGGGCACCCGGTTCCTGCCTATGAGCAAGGCCGTGCCCAAGGAGCTGATGCCCCTGGTAGACCGCGCTGCGATTCAGTACGTCATTGAGGAGGCGGCAGAGGCAGGCATTGAGCAGGTAATAGTAATCACTGCCAAGGGCAAGGAGGCCATCGGCGACTACTTTGACCGCCACCTGGAGTTGGAGGGATCGCTGTCGGCCAGGGGCGACTCCGCGCGGCTGTCCATGGTACGCGGCCTCTCGGAGATAGTGGAGCTGACCTACGTGCGACAGGCTGAGCAGCTTGGCCTGGGGCACGCGGTGCTGTGCGCCGCCCGCGCCGTGGGCGACGAGCCCTTTGCAGTCATCCTTCCGGACGACATCATAGCGTCGGAGAGGGGCGCTCTGTCCCAGCTGCTGGACGTCTACAACGAGTACGGCGGCAGCGTGATAGCGGTGGAGGAGGTGCCGGGGCCGGCCATCCAGAACTACGGCGTGGTCGCGCCTGAGCCGGTGGCGGACGGCGTGTACAGGATACGCGGCATGGTGGAGAAACCCGCGCCACAGGACGCTCCCTCCAACCTGGGCGTTGTCGGGCGCTACGTCCTAACGCCGGAGGTCTTCGACTGCCTGACGAGGGTGAGGCCCGGGGCTATCGGCGAAATACAGCTCACCGACGGCATAGGGATGCTGCTGGAGAGCCAGTCGGCCTACGCCCTGCGCTTTGAGGGGACGCGGTACGACGTGGGCAACCCCCTGGGCCTGCTCAAGGCGTCGGTGTCACTGGCGTTGCAGCGCGAGGACATGGGGCCGTCCTTCGCGGAATTCCTGCGGGGACTGGACTACTAGGTTTCTCTACTCCGCGTCCTGGAGCCTGCTCTTGAGGTAGTCCAACGGCGGCACGGGCGACGGGTCTTCGCCGTTCAGCAGCGCCAGGTAGTAGCTGGTGTAGTCCCCGAACATCACGGTGCTGAGCATCTGGGCAAGGTAGCTCTGACCTATGCCGTCCACCGTACGGCACTCCACACCCGCCTGTCCCAGCAGCTCCTCTATGACCTGGTATCTCAGCTTGATGCGGGGATGGAGGCTGAGGGTGTTCAGCAGCACGCCGCACGCCCTCTTGCCCATTGGCTTGGGCCAGTGAAGCCCCGCGATTGAGTTGTGTCCCGCCTCCGGCAGCAGCTCCGCAAAGGCCCACGCCTTGGCGTTCTCGTTGAACTGGGTCTTCCACCGGCGGGCTACGCCGGACAGCATACCGCCGCCGTAGACCACAATCAGCTTCCCCTGGAGCGTCATGGCAAGCTCCTTTGCGGGGTTGTCGTGGGTGGGCATATCCGGCTCCAGGTGGTGGCTCAGGGAGATAAGCACCTCCGTGGCCTCCATCAGGGCCTCATCGTTGTTGGTGGAGGTCAGCTCAAGGCTTTGCACCATTGCCAGGGGGACAAGGAAGCTGTAGCCCAAAGCCGTCCGCGGCTCTCCCGCGTAATCGATCTGGAAGGATGGCACACCCTCCTTCCGGGCAAGCTGCATCAGGCGTCCCCCGGTGGTCACAGCCACCACCTTCGCTTTGCGCTCGATGGCGTCCTGGAACGCGGCCAGGGTCTCCTCCGTGTTGCCGGAGTAGCTTGAGACTATGACCAGGGAGTCCGGCCCCAGGTACGGCGGCAGGTGGTAGTCGCGGCAGACGGTCACCAGCGGCGAGCCGTCTCTGGTGATGAGATCTCCCATCAGGTCGCCACCTATGGCGGAGCCTCCCACGCCCGCCAGAATGACGTTCCGAGCCTTTCTGTAGCTGCTTGGCAGGCTGAAACTAAGCCCCTCCTCCCATGCGTGGAGGCACTGATTGGGGAGGTCGGCTATGCGCTCTCTGAGGCCGGAGGGGTCCAGCTTCTCATAGAGCCCGGGCTCGTCCAGGGGCGTGTCAACGTGGTTGTCCATCAAAGGCCCACCAGGCCCCTGGCCTCGGACAGAAGCGCGTCCACCCTGTCGGGGCTGTTGCCCTCAGCGTATATGCGAAGCAGGGGTTCAGTTCCCGAAAGGCGTATGGTCACCCACGAGCCGTCTTCCAGGATGAACCTGTACCCGTCGGTGCTGTCCCGACTGGCCACCTTCACCCCGTCGATGGCGTCCGGGTTGGCATTGTCTATGCTCTTGACCAGCTTGTCACGTCCCTCTGGCGGCAGGGGTATGTCGCTGCGGTCGTAGAAGTGGGGGCCTACCCTGTCGTACAGGTAGTCCAGCAGCTCCGAGGGGCGTTTGCCGGTCCTGGCCATCATGTCCAGGATGAACAGGCCGCTGACAATGCCGTCCCGCTCCGGGATGTGGCCGCGGAAGCCGTAGCCGCCGCTCTCCTCGCCGCCGATGAGCGCGCCCTCCTGGATCATCAGCGGCCCCACGTACTTGAAGCCCACGGGGGTCTCAAACACCGGGACGCTGAATTCCTCTCCAAGCCGGTATATCATGTGGGTTGTGGTTATGGACTTGACCAGAGGCCCGCGCTCTCCCCGCACCTCCAGCATGTACAGCGCAAGCAGGGCAAAAACCTGAAGCGGAGACACGAACCGGCCCTTCTCGTCAATCAGCCCGAACCTGTCGGCGTCTCCGTCCAGCGCAAAGCCGGCGTCGGCGTTCATCTCCGTCACCAACGTGGGAAGCTCCGTGAGGTTCTCGGCTATGGGTTCCGGCTGGCGCATTCCGGGGAAGCCGGGGTTGCGCTCGGCGTGAATCTCCCTCAGGGTGGTCTTGCCGCCTCCCAGGATGGACGGGAGGTAGCCCGCCCCAGCCCCGTGCATGGGGTCGACCACAATTTTCAGCCCGGCGTCCCTCAGCGACGGGAGGTCCAGCAGGCGGCCAAGGTGCTCATTGTAAGCGACGGAGGGATCGATGTTCTGCCCGACGCCCTTGGCAAGGGCCTCATCCCAGGGCACATGTGGCGAGGCGCTGCCACTCGGAACGGCGTCTATGAACCCCTCGATGGCCTCCGTTATCTCCGGCGATGCGCTTCCGGCGTAGTCAGGCTTGTACTTGTAGCCGTTCCAGTTAGGCGGGTTGTGGCTGGCCGTGATGACAACGGCACCCCCGGCCCGGCGGTCGACTATGTTGTACGTGACCACGGGGGTGGGCGCGGGCCTGTCGCTGAGGAAGACGTTGACGCCGCCGCCCGCGGCCGTCTCCGCCACCGTCCGGGCGAAGTCCTCGGAGGCAAAGCGCGTGTCGTAGCCCACGACCAGACCCCTGTCGCCCAGCCCCTGCTGAAGCATGTACTGCACAACGCCCCGGGTGCACAGCCGCACGTTATCGAAGGTGAAGTCCTCGGCGATGATGGCCCGCCAGCCGTCGGTGCCGAACCTGATAGACATTAACGCTTCTCCTTGCTGGGTGGTTGGTTCAAAGGAAGGAGATGGTTTCCGGCGCAATGGCGCTGTTGGGCCACAGCGCCACGCCTCTATCCAGCTGATTGCCCTTGCCCACGGTCACGTCGTCCCCAAGTATACACCCTTCGCCCACCGATGCGGACTCACCTACGCTGACTCTGTTTCCGATAATGCACCCCTTCAGGTCGGTTCCCGGCTCAATGCTCACGTTGTTCCACAGAATGGAGTCCGAAATCCGGGCGCTCTCGCCGACCCTGCAGCCGTCTCCCAGGACGACCGGGCCCCGGATGGTGGCCTCCGGGCCTATGGTGCAGCCCCTGCCCAGGAGCACCGGCCCCGAGATGTCCGCCGATGAGTGGATGGAGCTCTGGCCGTATCCGGCGCTTGTGGCAGCGGCGGGCAGGAGGTCGCGGTGCACCTTGACGTAGTTGGTGGGAGTGCCCAGGTCCACCCAGTAGGAAGGGGAGCGGTAGCCGTAGACGGGCGCGCCCATGTCCAGCAGCTTGGGGAAGAGGCCGCGCTCGAACATGTAGTGCTCCCCGGAGGGCGCGTGGGCCATCACCTCAGGCTCAATGAGGTATATCCCCGCGTTGATCCAATTGCTCGTCGTCACGCCCGGGGCGGGCTTCTCCAGGAAGCGGAGCACCCGGCCCTGTGGGTCGGTCTCCACCACGCCAAACGCGGATGGGTTCTCAACTTGGGTCAGGGAGATTGTGACCAGCGCGCCGGTCTCTCGGTGGAAGCGGATCATGTCTCTCAGGTCAAGGTCGGTGAAGATGTCGCCGTTGAGGACGAAGAACGTCCCGTCAAGCTCGCTCTCCACGTTCTTGACAGCGCCCGCGGTGCCCAGAGGCTCCTCCTCAAGGGTATAGGAGAGCCGCAGGCCAAGACCCTGCCCATCGCCAAAGTGCGACCGGATGACGTCCGGGAGATAGCACAGCGTGAGCAGGGTGTGGTCTACCCCGTGGCCCTTCAGGTGGCTGAGCATGTGCTCCAGGAAGGGCCGGTTGAGTATTGGCACCATTGGCTTGGGGGTGTTGCAGGTAAGGGGACGCAGTCTGGTCCCCTCACCCCCCGCCAGGATAACCGCCTTCATATTATTGCGGCCCTCTTGCTCAGGCTGTGGCTTCTCCCTGTCCCTTTATCAGCTTCAGACCCGCCTCCGTCCTGAGGATGTCCGCCTTGTCGGTGCTCTCCCAGGGCAGCTGCAGGTCGTCCCTGCCGAAGTGCCCGTAGCTGGCGGTGTTCCTGTAGATGGGGCGGCGCAGGTTCAGGTCCCGGATGATGGCCGCCGGCCGGAAGTCGAAGTGCTTCAGGGTCAGCTGCTGGATGGTGGCGTCGTCCACGTGGGCGGTGCCGAAGGTCTCAACGGAGACGCTGAGGGGCTTTGCCACGCCAATTGCGTAGGACACCTGTATCTCGGCGCGGTCCGCCAGGCCTGCGGCCACTATGTTCTTGGCGGCGTACCGGGCGTAGTATGCGCCGGAGCGGTCGACCTTCGTGGGGTCCTTGCCGGAGAAGGCTCCTCCGCCGTGCCGGGCGACTCCACCGTAGGTGTCCACCAGAATCTTGCGCCCGGTGAGGCCGGTATCGGCCGCGGGGCCTCCAGACACGAACCTGCCGGTGGGGTTAACGTAGATCTTGGTGTCGGCGTCCATCAGGCTCTTCGGGACGATTTCGTTTATGACCTGATCAGTAATGTCTCTCTTGATCACGTCCTGGGACACCTCCGGCGCGTGCTGGGTGCTGATGACCACTGTGTCTATGCGCTTGGGCACGCCGTAGGAGTATTCGACGGTGACCTGGGACTTGCCATCCGGCCGGAGGTAGGGGATGAGCCCCTCTTTGCGGACGGTGGCCAGGCGCTGTACCAGCCTGTGGGACAGGGAGACCGACAGGGGCATAAGCTCAGGCGTCTCGTTGCAGGCGAAGCCCACCATCATGCCCTGGTCACCGGCTCCGATCTTGTCCGGGTCCTCTTCGCCGGCGCCGCTGTCCTTGGCCTCGCGGGAGCTGTCCACGCCCAGGGCGATGTCCTTGGACTGCTCCTGGAGCGACAGCACAACGCCGCAGCTCTTTGCGTCAAAGCCGATGTCGGGATCCGTGTAGCCCACGGCTGTAATGGTGTCCCTGATGACGCGTGAGACGTCAATGTAAGTGTCGGTGGTTATCTCGCCCATCACCGCAACCAGACCGGCGGTCACGCAGGTCTCGCAGGCGACCCTGGCCGTGGGGTCCTTGGACAGGATGGCGTCCAGGATGGCGTCGGAGATCTGGTCGCACAGCTTGTCCGGGTGCCCCTCCGTCACCGACTCCGATGTGTACAGGTAAGATTGTGAATCCGTGAATGTGAATGCCATTTTTCTCTCCTTGTGTGTGGGATTGCGGCAGGTAGAGCGCCGCTTTCTAGGTCCCCTCCTCCCAGCTCTCCAGGTAGTTCTTCTGCTCCTCAGTCAGGGCGTCGATCTGGACGCCCAGGGACTGGAGCTTCAATTGCGCTATAGCCTCGTCAATCTCCTTTGGAACGGGGTAGACGTTGCGCTCCAGCTTCTCCGTCAGCTTTGCCAGGTACTCCGCGCAGAGAGCCTGGTTGGCGAAGCTCATGTCCATCACGCTGGACGGGTGGCCCTCGGCGGCGGCCAGGTTAATCAGACGCCCCTCGCCGAGCAGGTATATCTTCCGCCCGTCCTTCAGGCTGTACTCGTCCACGGAGCTGCGGATTCGCTTCACGCCCGTTGACAGGGCCTCTATGGCGGGAATGTTTATCTCCACGTTGAAGTGGCCGCTGTTGGCCACGATAGCGCCGTCCTTGATCTGCCCTATCACGTCCTCGTTGATGACGTTTATGTCGCCGGTGGCGGTTATGAAGATGTCCCCCTGGGACGCCGCCTCCAGCACGGGCGCAACCTGGTAGCCGTCCATCACCGCTTCAAGGGCCCGCACGGGGCTGACCTCTGTGACGATGACGTGGGCGCCCATCCCCCGGACTCTCATGGCGATTCCACGGCCGCACCAGCCGTAGCCGCTGACAACGACCTTCTTGCCCGACCACAGCACGTTGGTGGCCCGGGTTATGCCGTCCACGGTGCTCTGCCCGGTGCCGTACCGGTTGTCGAAGAGGTGCTTGGTGTCCGCCTCGTTCACCGCGATGATGGGGTACTCAAGCATCCCCTCTTTTGCCTGGCTCTGGAGTCGCACCACGCCGGTCGTGGTCTCCTCCGTGCCGCCGACAACGCCTGCCAGCAGGTCCCGGCGCTCCTTGTGCAGCACGGTCACCAGGTCTGCGCCGTCGTCCATAGTGTAGTGTGGCGCGTGGTCAAGGGCGGAGTGGATGTGCTGGTAGTACGTGTCGTTGTCCTCTCCGTTTATGGCGAAGGTGGGTATCCCGTACTCGGAGACCAGAGCAGCCGCCACGTCGTCCTGGGTGCTCAGGGGGTTGCTGGCGCAGAGCACCACGTCGGCTCCGCCGTCTTTCAGGGTGAGCATCAGGTTTGCCGTCTCAGTGGTCACGTGAAGGCAGGCCGAAAGCCGCAAACCCTGGAGAGGCTTCTCCTTTGCGAACCGCTCTCTGATGAGACGCAGCACCTGCATCTCCCGGGCGGCCCACTCGATGCGCGATACCCCCTGGCCGGCCAGGCCCGGGTCCTTTACGTGGCCTTCTGCTTGTGACACCATTCGTTAGCTATCCTCCTTGGGGCGGAAATTACCCTGCACTAAAGATTGTGTTAGTGGCTGGGCGCAATCTAGCCAGTGGAAGCCGCCTTCACGATCGGCGGCAGGCGGACACTCGGTAGCGCCGTGGTCTAGGTGCCTGTGTCAGCAGTCCGGCGCTATATTTCTTGCTCTTACAACCCGTGTATAATAGCCGATTTCGTAGCGCGTGTCTACCGCGCGTTTGGCGGCCTACAGCCTGCTGCGCACCAGGTCCTGAAGCTGTGTCTCCGGCCTGGCTCCTACGTGGCTGATTATCTCCGCCGCGGCAATGGCCCCTATGCGGCCGCATGACGGCAGGTCGTAGCCGTGGGTCACGCCGTACAGGAAGCCCGCGGCGTACAGGTCGCCGGCCCCGGTGGTGTCAACCACACGCTCCACCGGCACAATGTCTATCTCGTGGGTCTCCTCGCCTGCGGCTATTATCGACCCCTTCTCGCTGCGGGTGACGGCGGTCAGCGCGCAGTCGTGGCGTATCATCTCCACCGCTTCGTGGACGTTGGACACCTGGTACAGGGAGATTATCTCCTCCTCGTTGGCAAAGAGGATGTCCACGTGCTCCCGGATGAGCACCAGGAAGGACTCCCGGTGGCGGTCGACGCAGAAGGGATCGGAGAGGGTCAGGGCCACCCGCCTTCCGGCGTCCCGGGCCAGCTGCGCCGCCATGACCATCGCCTCCATCGCCTCGGGCGCGTCCCACAGGTAGCCCTCCAGGTAGGTGATGGAGTGGCTGCGGATGGTGTCGGGGTCGATGTCCTCCGGCCCAAGCTCCGTGCACGCGCCCAGGTAGGTTGCCATTGAGCGCTGGCCGTCCGGGGTGACGATCACCAGGCAGCGGGCCGTGGGAGAGCCGGAGACCGCCGGCGAGGTTGAGAAGTCGATGCCCAGGGACGCGAGATCGCGGCTGAAGATGTTGCCAAGCTGGTCGTTGCGCACCTTGCCTATGTAGGAGCCGGATCCCCCCAGGGAGGCCAGCCCCGCCATTGTGTTGCCCACGGAACCCCCGGACATGGCCACGGTGGAGTCCATAGCCTCGTAGATGGAGGCCCCCTGGTCGGCGTCCACCAGGGTCATAACGCCCTTGATCATGTTGTGGGTTGCCAGGAAGTCCTCGTCGGCGTGGGTCAGGATGTCCACCATCGCGTTGCCAATGCCGACCACGTCCTTGAGGCCGCTATCTTCTCTGTTCATTACATACCTTCCTCATGGGCCAATCCTCTTCCCCACATGAAGTGCAAGGGGAAAGGGTCCACCCCCTCCCCGTATCGGAGTACGGGGCATGCTCTAACTCTCCCCCTTCAGGGGGCGAGAAAACCCCTTCCCCCACCAGGCGGGGGAAGGCCGGGATGGGGGCGCTAAATCAGAGTTGTATGAAGGTCTCCCGTGAGCCGGAATCCCAGCCTTACGGCCGCTCCGACGGCAGGCCCTTCTCTATCCAGGCCGCAGTGCCATCCTCTATGTTGAACAGCCGGTCCGCCTCAAAGTTCATGGCGGCGGCCATCTCGCAGGCCAGGCCGCTGCGAACGCCCGCAGCGCAGATGAACAGCAGGTCCTTGTCCTGGGGCAGCTCGTCTATGCGCATCAGCACGTCGTCAACGGGGATGTGCGTTGCGCCGGTCACGTGGCCCTCGGCCCACTCGTCGTCCCTGCGCACGTCTATGACAACGGCGTTGCCGCCGTCCATCATGCTCTTGGCCTCATCCAAACTTACCCGGAAATAGGGTTCCCCCGGCTCCTGTCTTGCCATATTTGCGTACCTCCGAAAATCGTTTCGCCATTATAGCACACCGCGCGGATGGAAGGGGACGCGGGTTTGATTGCAAGTGTAGAACCCCCCGGCCGCGGCTTCCCCCCGTGCGCCGACGGTTCAGGGTACCGCTCTGCGCGGGGCCTAAATTACGACTAAATGGTCTTCCCTAGCGCCGCGGACAGCGCCGAGGGGAATATGGTTGTCCAGCGTTACCAGACGCACGCCGTGAGCCACCGCCAGGGCCAGCAGATATACGTCTGTTATCTTCCGGTAGCTGTATAGGTCGTTAAATCGCACTAACGTATCGTCAAACAGACTGATGTCGTCGGCAATGAATTGGTGGTATGGAGTAGACATAGCAACCCGCAACCGCTCATAAGCCTCAGCGAGGCTCAGCGGCTGCGGGTAACTGGGCTGCGACAAGATGCGCAAGCAACCGTTCTGCGTCAACGGGCAAGAAGCCCATCCCTGTTCAATGTTGCGGACAAACCATAGGCTCACCGCATCGTGAGCAGGGTGGTTCTCGTCCAGCAGAGCAATCAGGAAGTTCACGTCACAGAGCGACCTCAAATATCGGACCCCCAGCTAGTCCCGGATTTTGTTCACCATTTCGTTGGTGACCGCATAGTCGCTGGACGGGATGGGTTTGATGCCGTAACATTCCAGATCTGCCCTATGAGCCGCTTCAATATCCGCTTCCTCTTGCTTTGTAATCCGGAAGCCTATCTTACGGCGCGCGCTGCTTTCGCCTTCCCACAAGCCTTCTACGTAATCCAGAACAGGCTTGGCTTTTATCAACCATTCATAAACTACATCAATGGCTTCGCTAGACAGCCCATCCAGATGATTAAATCCAGCATCTTTACACTTCCGCAACAACTCTTCCAGCCCATAATCAACTTCTCTAAGTGTATATGTGCCTTTATCAGCGTTGTATGCGTATGCTTTGAAAAAGCCGTCCTTGTATGTGACGTGGAAACTTCGAATGCCATTTTCGTCCATTAGCTTAACCCCCAGCTTTTCCTACATGCCCAATTAGGGATGGCATCTAAACTTCAGCCGCTTTCCTGCGTACATTCAGATCATAAGCCAAGCCATTGTCCTTGTAAACAGCCGGATACGCCCTACACCACCAGCCCCGAGCCCCGGCCGCGCCTTCCCCACGTGCACCGACGGCTCCGCGCACACTGCCCGTACATGGTACAATACCGGCGTGAGATTCAGCCACGCCGGGTTGCGGAGGTTAAGGTGAGAGCGTGACCAACAGAATCCCAACACATCCAGCCGCCAGTCTCAGGGACGGACTGGAAGCCGAGGGGTGGAGCGTCAGCGAGTTCGCCGCCCGGCTGGGCATCAGCCGCAACACCGCCTCGCGCCTCCTGAACGAGCGTTGCGGAATATCGCCCGCCGTGGCCCTGGCCCTGGAATCCATTGGCTGGAGCAACGCCGCGTTCTGGATGCGACGCCAGGCCACCTACGATCTGGCTCTTGCCCGCCGTCGGTTAGCGGAAGCCCGCCGTTAACGCGGGTTGAGGGGATGCCCCACGCCCTTTACCCTTCCTGGATTCCCGCTAGGAGGCGGGAATGACGGTGCAGGTAGCTCTCTTACGCCAACACCTGTAACACTTTACCGACCGTCTAGGTCCAGTCCATCGTGCAATAGTCGATGAATGCTAACCTTAATGCCCTCGTGTTGAGGATGATCCTTCCATATCTCAGTGAGGTCAGAACAAGTGTAGCCCCGGCTGGGCAACAGAGCCTTGGCAGTTCCATTCAACCCATACTTCCTCCCATTCACCTCGACCCAAACAGCACCGTATTTGCAGCACAGCTTGGCAGAATCAACGATAAGAGGCCAGTCGTTTCCATAGTCAGCTGAACTTACGGTCTTACTTGTACAGAGGAAACTAAATCCCCATCGTTCGATAAGGGTCAAAAGGTGTATGTACGGGAGGGCGCCGAATGTCAGCCAAATGGGCATCAATACTGCCTGAACAAGAGGCTTCCATGTACTAGGGTCCTCGACGAGGTTTTTGATTGCCAGAACCACTATTATAATCGTGTATAACATCAAGACCATCTTGACGTAGCTATACACTTGGTGACTTCGGTCTTTCGAATCGTAGTAGGCTAAAATGACCCCCAGAATCCCTAACAGAGGAAGGAGAGCGACTTCCCACCAGAAAGACAAGATGGCAATGTTCGTAAACGCCGCGATAATCGCAGCAGGAGTCAGGACTGCGCTGGCCCTTTTGAGTTTTCCACCCTTTTCGCGGAGGTTGTCTGAATTCAGTAGAAGGCCCACGCCAGAGCTCACGAACCAAACGGAGACAGTAACTATTGGTAGCGTCTCCCAAAGGCCAGCAATTCTTCCTAAGCAAACTGCAACCGTAGCCAGTGCTGCGGTGACCCATAGGAGACCAATGAACAACGTGAGTGTAGTTTGGTGCCCAAGAGTCTTCAGAATGCCTAGAACACTCTGCCTGACTCCACTTGATGCTGCCAGTAAGCAGATAAAGAGAGCCCCGAACCACAGTATCGCTGCCTCGTGGCGAGCGTTTAAGTCGTACCAGTCAATCATTGTCTAAACAGCCGCGCCTTCCCCCGTGGGCATGGCAGTCGTCATTCCGGCGCAAGCCGGAATCCAGGAGAGGCGGGGGCGTGGATTCCCGCCTGCGCGGGAATGGTCATTGCGCCCTAAACCACCAGCCCCGAGCCCCCCGGCCGCGCCTTCCCCCCGTGCACCGACGGCTCCGCGCACCACTTGGCCGCCAGCCGCCTCACGCCGGCGTATGTCTCCTGGTCAAAGCCCAGGAGATCGCAGACGACGCGGCGGTCCAGGAGGGCGCGGTTGGGGTCTGCGTCTGCCAGGTAGGCGGGCTTCAGGTCTTTGTCTCGGAACTCGTTGAAGATGGCCTCTGCTGTGCGCAGCTGCTCACTGGTGAGGGCGCGGAAGTCCAGCACGGGGAGCGACGGCGCGGAGCGGACGGTCATACCCGCTTTGCTGGACTGCTGACGGCTGGAGTGCCACCAATGTGACAGCAAACCCAGGGTGGAGTTGCCCCACACCGAGAAGGCGTAATCGTACTCCTTGACAGAGAATATCACGTTGGGCCATACACGCCCGCCAATGGACTCCATATCCGTGAAAGCAACGGCCAGAGCCTGAGAGCCAAATGTAAAGTCAAGGTTCAGGTGAGAACTACTGGCGGTGTCCCAAACATCAGCGGCTTTCTCTTCCAGTCCTTGCCTTACTAGCAATTGGGAGTCGGGTTCACAGACCATCCTGGTCTCTCTCTTGGCGTCGTGGTTCCACAGGGCAGGGTAGGTGGCCGTAGGACTTGGGGCAGCCTTATCAAAGGGACCTCGTGGGGCTGGGCCAGTAATGTCTCTATGCACAAACCCAAGTTCGCCCACTTCACCCAGCAAAGCCATTTTTAGATCAATGGAGGACGCTCTGCCGGGGAGCCACAGCTTTGATTGGGACATGGCGTAGGCGGTCTGAGCCAAAGAGTAGTCGGAAAGGCGCACTGCGCCCCAACTCTCCCCATCCTCGCCGCGTGGCGCGGTTATGGTCTCACCGGCTAATTCCTCTCCTACCATCACCGGAGTTCCACCATAGGGCCCGTCCTCAAGTCCTCTAACGTGGCTGCCGTTCAGCAGCCTGCCCGCCAACGAGCTTGCATGAGCGAATCCCTGGGGTCTGTGACTGAGGGACGTGAACCGCTCCCTATCTTGTGGAGTTTCATCCAGCCTCTGTCTCCGGGCAATCACCAGGCACTCCGCCATGCCCGTGTCCGAGGAAAAGGACATGTCTCGACCGTTGGCAGCGATGCTCAGCACGGTCACATCCGTATAGTGGTCATCCAGCATGTCACGGAATCCCTGCCACGAGAGGCCGTTAGCCACGGACAGGGGAAGCACCAGGGCAAGGACACCGCCAGGCTTGAGTTTCTTATGGCCCAAGGCAGCAAAGGCTGAGGCGATTCCCGCGTTCCCGTGGTAGCAGGTGTTGTCTCCCAGCCGGTTGATGCGGTTCCCCATAGCCGTCTGGTCGGCATCGGTAGCGTCAAAGGCTGCAAAGGCGGGATTGGTGATGTCTGCGTGGGCACCCTCGTGGTTGGTGGCGCGGGTAAAAGGCGGGTTCATTATCACCAGGTCGTACCACTCATCCTGTACCTCGGCGCGTATCTGCTGGACAGCCTCCTCGCCCTTGCCACTGGTGCGCATGGCCGGGTTGCTGGTCTGCATCAGCGTCAGGACGTTGGAGGCCTGAAGAAGCTCAAGGGAGCCTATCATCACGCCGCCGTCCTGCATCCGGCCGTAGGGCATGGTGTACAGGTGGGTGTCTTCAAAGACTACCGACGGCTCCACGCCGGAGAGGGTTGAGCCGGTGATGTGGACGGCGGAGGGCATGACGTCGCAGCCGTAGAGCACGTCCTCCATCATCACCCTGTGGAGGGCGGCCGCGTCGCCCCCGGCGCGCTCGTGGCGGGCGGCAATCTGCTCGTACACCGCCGAGAGCAGGGCGCCGGTGCCGCAGGCGAAGTCCCCGATTCGCAGACGGCCTATGGCCTCCGCGTCCGACCAGTCCACGCCCTCCATCTTGGCCACGGCCAGCCGTGCCAGCAGCGCCGCCGAGGCCGGCAGGGTGTAGAAGGTGGCCAGGTACTTGCGGTCGGCTATGAGCCGCTGGAAGATGCGCCCGGTCAGGTCGTGGGCGTTGTCCACCCCCGTCGCATCCACGGCCTGGGCGGTGTGCCTGAGACGCCGCAGGATGTCCGCCGCATCGCCCGATGGCAGCTGCTCCAGAATGTCCTTGGCAATGGCAAAGATGGCCCAGTAGTTGATCTTCAGAATCGCATCCCAGGCCGCCAGCGTCTCCCCCTGGGGGTTGTCCACGCCGTCGCCGCACACCACGGCCAGGGGCCTCACGCCCTCATGCCTCCCGGCAATGCGCTCATGGAACACCAGGGCGTTGGCGATGATGGCGCAGGCCATGCGACGTGTCTGGGGCACGTTGGTCATGCCCAGCAGCCGGGCGATGGCGTCGGTCACGCCCCGATGTGTCTCGCTCAGCTCGTCCAGTAGCCTTGCGGCGCCGTCGATGCCCTCCTGGAGCGCGGTGGTGGCCCTGTCGACCGTGCGCTGTGGGACCGAAACCAACCGCACCATGTCCGCCAGGTCCTCAAGGCCGCCGTTCAGCCAGCCCGACTCCGGGAAACGATGCGCGCCCTCCGCGCCCTCGGTGAACACGCAGTAGGAGAGGCGCGCCGACTTCAGCGCGGCCCGGAGGTCGTGGGCGTCTCCGACGTCCTCCGGGTATCTAAGGGCAATGGCAGCCTCGATGGGCCGGCCGCCGGCGGCGACCTCCAGCCCAAGACGAGACCTGGCCTCCGGCTCCACGGTCGCGGCGGGCATGTACTCCGCCTCGATGACCACGGGCGCGCGGCCAGGCGCGGTGATGAGAATGTCCGGGCGCAGGCCGGGGTGGTTGGCGATGGCCTGGGTGTTCTCGGAGCGCACGACGCTGCGGGGCAACATGGCCTGCAGCAGGCCGCCCGTGGCGTTGTTGGCGGATGGCTCAGTGTGTCTGGGCATGGTGGGCTCAGGGCTTCTGGTTATAGCTGTTGTTGAAACTGCCCGCCGTACCCCTCCAACGCCGGCAATCCCATGTGCTCCAGAATCAGTTGGGCGATTTTCATACCCGCTTTGAGCTGTATGGGAAATGGCCCGATGTTATTCATTTCAAGGTAAAGCCGTCCGTCGAATCCCGCCATTACGGTCGGCGCAGTAACGTGTACGGACAAACCGAGACGCGCCAGTGAACTCTTCCCCTCTATACGAGCGGCGAGGTGCAACGGCAGCTTGACTGACTCCAGGGTCTTGCCTATTACCAGGCGGTGAGGCTCCATAAGATGGGGAGAGTCTGGCAAGAGCGCCTTGGTCTCTCCATGACGCCTCAGAATATCCATAACGTCAATCCCGTCATCGGAGGGGTCAATGGAGACTCCCGCTACACGCTCCGGGAGAACAAGCAACTCCTCATGCAGCAAGAGATCAACTGAGGAGCTGCCGATGCGGCGTTCCTCGTCGTCAATGGGTGGATCGAATACCAGACGGTCAGCAGCTATCTCGGCCCGGATCTCTATGTCCGATAACGCCATTTTCTATACCATCAACCCTCATCCGACAGGGGTCTTGACTATCTTTTTCAGATTGTCTTTGGACGAAAGAAACCTGGTCTGGCCGAAGTTGGTTGGAGGAAAGGACACAAAAACCTCTCCGCCGCGCTCACCCAGTAAAGCAGCCCTTACAGTCCGGCTTTCTTCGTCAACTATGGAAAGCGGAACAAACGCAGACTTTAGCTGATCTCCCAGCAGAAACCACACCTGAGCTTCTTGCGGAGTCGGAAAGGGGTCTTTAGAGAGGTCCTCGTAAGTGAGTTCGGCCAGCACCGGTCTCGCATACAAGCGCAATGGTTCAGGTCCAAGCTCTCCTCCCAGCATTTTGCTCCCTTCATATCAGAGTGGTTGGAGGAATGATGTTCCGATTGCAGTGTAACCGTCTCAGAAAGAACCAACCCCAAGGACGACGGTTGTGAGCCGGCCGCCATGCCGATTGTCTATAGCCCAATGGTGGAAGCTTAAGACTGGAGCAACGCTGTGTCAAGGAACATACTACTCCCAAGATAATCGACAAACATCGCCATATATGCTAACTTTACCTTACCACCCCAGCGATCGCATCGCTGGCCTGACGCTCCTCCTTAAGGGAGGGGCGCTTATTTTTGCTCTGCAGCGCTTGCGGCCAAAGGCGTTGTTGGCGGATGGCTCAGTGTGTCGGGGCATGGTTGTCAGCTCAAGGCCGGAGTACGGGGTACGCTAAAAAACTGGCAGAAGCCGCTCTAAATGCGCAATCCCCGGCCGTCAGCCCAGGTACTTGCTCACCAGAATGCCCAGCCTGTCGATGGCCTCCTGGGACATCACGCTTCTGTCGGTGACAATTGCGTACTCCAGGGCCGAGCCGCAGGCGCAGCCCTCGGCGGGACCCACCCTGGTTATCACATCCGCGAGAATGGCCTTGGAGAGCGCCGTGTTACGCATCAGGTTCTGCACCACCATCTCCACCGTCACCGGCTCCGCGCTCTCGTGCCAGCAGTCGTAGTCGGTCGAGCAGGCCAGAATGGAGTAGCACAGCTCCGCTTCCCTGGCGAGTTTGGCCTCCGGCAGGGCGGTCATGCCGATGATGTCCGCGCCCCAGGAACGGTACATGTGCGACTCCGCCTTGGTGGAGAACTGGGGGCCGTTGATGACCACCAGCGTGCCGCCGGGATAGGCGTGCGCGCCCATGTCTGAGGCGCTGCGATGGAGCAGGTCCCGCAGCCCCGGGCAGAAGGGGTCGGCCATGCCCACGTGGGCTATGAGGCCCTCGCCGAAGAAGGTGCTCACCCTGCCGACGGTCCTGTCTATCAGCTGGTCCGGTACCACCATGTCCAGGGGGCGTATGTTCTCCCGGAGGCTGCCAACCGCGCTCACCGATATGACCCGCTCCACGCCCAGCGACTTCAGGGCGTAGATGTTGGCCCTGGAGGGTATCTCCGACGGCATCAGTCGGTGTCCACGGCCGTGCCGCGGCAGGAATGCGACGCCAACCCCGTTCAGCGTGCCGGTCACAATGGCGTCGCTGGGCGCGCCAAAGGGCGTGTCTATCCGGGTCTCCTGCGTGTTAGTCAGGCCCTCAATCTGGTACAGGCCCGTTCCGCCAATGACGCCAATGAGCGCTTCAGCCAAGGCCCGCCGCCTTTCGCAGCGATTCTTCGTAGGGCGGCCGGGCAATGCCGCCGTCGGTGATGATGGCGTCGATGAACCGGCCGGGAGTAACGTCGAAGGCCGGGTTGAAGGCGGGCGTCCCGTCCGGCGCGGTCGTGGTCGAGCCGTAGCCCGTCACCTCTGCCGCGGGCCGCTCTTCGATGGGGATGTCGTCGCCGGAGGCAACGCCCAGGTCGATGGTGCTGACCGGCGCAGCGATGTAGAAGGGGATGCCGTACTGGCGGGCCAGGACTGCCAGGGAGAGTGTGCCAATCTTGTTGGCCGTGTCCCCGTTGGCGGCGATGCGGTCCGCCCCGGTGACGACGCACTGCACGCGGCCGCGGTCCATCAGGTAGCAGGCGGCGGAGTCCACCACAAGGGTCACCGGTATGCCCAGGCGGGTAAGCTCCCAGGTGGTGAGCCGCGCCCCCTGGAGCCAGGGGCGGGTCTCCGTAGCGATGACCTGGCTTACCCTGCTCTCCTCCCAGCCGCGCCGTATGACCCCCAGCGCCGTGCCGTATCCCCCGGTGGCCAGCGCGCCGGTGTTGCAGTGGGTCAGCACGCAGGAGCCGGGCGGTATGAGGGACGCTCCGTACTCGCTCAGCCGCAGGTCGGAGTCCAGGGTCTCGCGATGGATGTTCTGAGCCTCTGCCAGCAGGCAGTCGGCGAGGTCAACGCTCCGGTCTGAGCTCTCCGCCGCGCGCATCATGCGGTCGATGGCCCACCTCAGGTTGACGGCCGTGGGGCGTGAGGCTGCCAGCTCTGCCGCGGCCTCCCGGAGACCGGCCAGCGTAGACTCCCGGCTTGTCGTCTCAAGGCCGCGGGCGGCCAGCGCCACGCCGTAGCCGGCAGTGACGCCAATTGCAGGCGCGCCCCTGACCCGCATCTCCCGGATGGCCCGGACGACGTCCTCCGTGCTCCTCAGGTCCAGGTACGCCTCCTCACGGGGCAGGCGGCTCTGGTCCAACAGCCGTATGCGCCCGTCGCGCCATTCAATGGGCGTGAGGGAGGCGCGTGTGGCCTGGGTATCAGTCCGCTCTAGTGAAGTCAAAGCGGCCTCATTATACTAGAAGTACGGCTTGTGATAAATTGTACAGCCAGGTCTACCGGGCATAGCCCCTGAAGTATTGATTGAGGCCGGAGGGAGCATGTTCTATTTCAGGCTGATATGGCGCACCATCCGCGAGATGTCGGACGACGACGCCACGCACATGGCGGCGGGCGTGGCCTACTACGCCGTGTTCTCGCTGTTCCCCCTTCTGGTCGGCCTCATAGCCATATTCAACCTGCTGCCTGCGTGGGACGCGCGTCAGGAGCAGCTTACCGAGTTCGTCGCAGGCTACCTTCCAGGCTCCGAGGGACTGCTGGACGGCAACGTCCAGGTCGGCGGCGCGCTGGGCCTGATTGCCATATTCGGACTGCTCTGGTCGGGCAGCGCCATCTTCGGGGCCGTGACCAGGGTGGTCAACAGGGCGTGGGACGTCCAGAAAGACCGGCCCATTTTCATCAACAAGCCCCGCCAGATGCTCATGGCCCTGGCGGTGGGCCTCATGTTCCTCACCTCCCTTGGGGCGTCAACCTTCGTGCGGATGGCCGGGGAGTACGCCAAGGCCGACCTGCCTGCGCCGGACTTGCTTGTGGATGCAAGCGGCCGGATAGTCCTCCAGGCATTTGCCGCCGGCCTTACTCTGGCTACCTTCCTGATGATGTACAAGCTGCTGCCCAATACCAGGACACGATGGGAGCACGTGTGGCCCGGCGCGATTGTCGCCACGGTGCTTTTTGAGGTGTGCAAGGGCTCCTTCCTGCTGTACCTTGAGCGGTTCGGCGGCTTCAAGGACGTGTACGGCTCCGGCGGCGACATCTTGGTTCTGCTGCTCTGGGTCTACGTCAGCAGCCTGATACTGATACTGGGCGCGGAGCTAAGCTCAGAGTACGGCCGCCTCAAACAGGGCAGGGAGCGCGGACGCTGACGGCTGGGTGGGGAAGGAGGAGATAGTCTTGCCTTGCAAAAAAGAAGTGGGGCCGCCAATGGCGGCCCCACTTCCAAGAAATTCCAACCTGGAGTGCGCCGAAACGGACACCAGGGAGTATGACGAGGCTAGCTTAATGCCCGTGCCTTAGCTCTGTCAACAGACTGTGCGCTCAAGCAGCCTTATGCCTCTTTGTATGGGGAGCCACAGTTATGACTGTCTCATGGTCGAGAGCCACTACCATATAGAAGTCAAACTTGTCGACGATGCGCCGAAAGGTCAGATCATCAAGATTCGCCTTGGCCCGGAGCCGCGCTTTCCGGTTCATTGAATATCTGAACCCCTCCCAAGTTCGTTCTCGCTTCCCATAATTGTATAACGCCGTAAGCACTTCCTCTGAGACACCTCTTCGTTGGCACCTCTCCTGAGCGTGGGCTGTAAGCCTGAGTTGTACTGTTTCTTCCATCTTCTCCTTTCTCTAGTAGATTTTGCCGAGCGGGCCACTTGAGAAGCCCCGATCGCCAAAGACAGGACGCGGGCAGATAGTGCGTAGGAATTCGTGGAGGTGGAACCTCCAAGTCTGCTCAGTCACCCCGAAAAGCAATGGAGGCTAGCTCTGCAACCCGAACATACTATCATATTCTTCGGCTTATGTCAAGTAGTTTTAGAGGCAATTTCACGCGAGTATTGCTATTTAGCCATCTATCTCGGTAGTCAGGTATTCCAATTTAGATACCAAGCAACCCTTGCCACCACTCCACGCCTCCGCTAAGATTTGCCTCGTGTCTACGTTCATCACTCAAACCGCTTCAGACCTCGCCATTGAGGTGAGGGGCCTCCACAAGTCCTACGGCTCCGTGGAGGCCGTGCGCGGGATAGACCTGCGCGTCTCCAGGGGCGAGGTGTTCGCACTCCTGGGGCCAAACGGCGCGGGCAAGACAACCACCATCGAGATTCTGGAGGGCTACCTCCAGCGCACCTCCGGCGAAGTCTCGGTGCTGGGCCACGACCCGGGCCGCAATGCCCGCAGCCTCAAGGAGCGCATCGGCATTGTGCTGCAGACAACGGGCGTGGAGCCGTACCTGAGCGTTGAGGAGTCCATCGACCTCTTCCGCGGCTACTACCCGCACCCCATGCCCCTGGAGGAGATACTGAGGGCCACCGGCCTGACGGAGCAGCGCAGGGTCAGGGTGCGGCGTCTGTCCGGGGGCCAGCAGCGTAGGCTGGACGTAGCCATTGGCCTCTCCGGCGACCCGGAGCTGCTTTTCCTGGACGAGCCCACCACCGGCTTCGACCCCTCCGCGCGGCGTGGCGCTTGGGAGATGGTGAGGAACCTCAAGGCCCTGGGCAAGACTGTCGTGCTCACCACCCACTACATGGACGAGGCGGAGCACCTGGCCGACCGCGTCGCCATCATTGCCGAGGGGAAAATCGTGGCCGAGGGCGCGCCGGGCGACCTGGCGCAGGGGGGCAGCGCTACCTCCATCCGGTTCAGGGTTGACCCCGGTTTAACGCACTTGCCGGAAGACCTCGGCGCGGAGCCTCTGGATGACGACGGGCGGTACGCCATCACGACGGACTCGCCCACCCGCAGCCTGCACCGGCTCACGGGCTGGGCCATGGAGCAGGGCGTGGAGCTTGAGGACCTGTCGGTGTCGCGCCCGTCACTTGAGGACCTGTTCATAGAGATTGTCGGCGCTCCCGGCGAGGAGGGCAGGGAGGAGTGAACGCCTTCGCGCTCGCCCTGCGGCAGATCCGGTACGAGAACACCGCCTTCTGGCGCAACCCCGCCGCGGCCTTCTTCACCTTCGTTTTCCCGCTGATGTTCCTGGTGATTTTCAACCTGATCTTTGGGGACAGTGAGCTGGAGGTCCCCGGCGGCACGGTCAGCACCTCCACCTTCTACGTGCCGGGGATAGTTGCCCTCTCCGTGACCAGCGCCTGCTACAACAACGTTTCAATGGGGATAGCCTACTCCAGGGACGGCGGGCTGCTGAAGCGGTTCCGGGGCACGCCGCTTCCCGCCTGGTCTTTCCTGTTCGGCAGGATAATACACTCCGTGCTGCTGGCCGTACTGCTGGTCGTGATAGTGGCAGGAGCGGGCGCGCTGGTCTACGACGTGGACGTGCCCACCAACACGCTGCCCGGGTTCCTCCTGGCGCTGGCGGTCGGCGCGGCCACCTTCTGTGCCCTTGGCCTGGCGATCACGGTTATCATACCCAACGCCGACGCGGCGCCGGCCATCGTCAACGCCTCCATACTGCCGTTGCTGTTCATATCGGACGTGTTCATCCCGCTGCATGACGCCCCAAGCTGGCTCACCACCTTTGCCGACGTCTTTCCCGTGAGGCACTTCGCTCTGGCGCTGCACACCTCCTTCAACCCCTTTGAGACCGGCGCGGGCTTTGAATGGACGCACCTGCTGGTCATGTGCGGGTGGCTGGTGGCCGGGATGCTGGTTGGGGTGCGGTTCTTCCGATGGGAGCGCCGCCGCTAGCGGGAAGCCCGCGCCCCTGCGTGACTCCGCACCTCGTATAAATATGTACGACTAGAGGACGCGGTGCTATAATGCTGTGAGAAAATTTCACAGAAGTGAAAAAGCTGTAAAGTTGAGCCATAGGAGGAGCAATTGTGAAGTATTTGAAAGCCACTTTTTCCTACAGGAAGCTCGTCGCCGTTCTGGTGATCGCCATGCTGGTGGTTGCTGTGGCGTGCGATGGCGAAGAAGAGCCTACATCTGCGCCCACGGCGACTGAGGTTATGATGCAACCCACGGCGACCGAGGCCATGATGGAGCCCACGGCCACTGAGGCCATGATGGAGCCCACGGCGACCGAAGCAATGATGGAAGCCACGGCCACTGAGGCCATGATGATGTTGGAGGACCCGCTGATTATTGGGCACCTCAACGCCTTCACCGGCTCCCTGTCCTACTTCGGCGAGACGCACCTAAACGCCGTCAACCTGGCTGCCAAGCACATCAACGATGCCGGCGGCATTCACGGCGCCCAGATAGTGGTTATTGAGAAGGACACCGGCGTGAATCCCGTACAGGGTGTCGATGCCGCCCGCGCGCTCGTGAGCGTCGATGGCGCGGTAGCGATAGTCGGCGCTCTTGCAAGCGGCGTGAGCCTTGCTGTGGCGGAAGCGGTCACCATCCCGGAGGGCATACTCCAGGTGACCGGCGCGTCCACGTCCCCGGCCATCACGGTGCTGGAGGACAACGACTTCTTCTTCCGGACAGCAGCCTCCGACGCCTCTCAGGGCGTGGTGCTTGCGCAGGTTGCCCAGGGCTTGGGCTACTCCAACGTCGGAATCATGTACGTCAACAACGCCTACGGCGACGGCCTGGCCGCCCAGTTCGAGGAGACCTTCACCTCCCTTGGCGGAACAGTGAGCGCCAAGGTGCCCCACGAGGATAGCCAGCCAACCTTCACGTCCGAGCTGGAGAAGGCCACTGAGGGAAGCCCCGACGTTCTCATAGCCATGAGCTACCCCGGCCAGGCGGAGGTCTACCTCCGGGAGTCAATAGAGGGCGGCTATGCAGACAAGTTCCTGTTCGTGGACGCTACCAAGTCGCCGGAGATGATGGAAGTAGTTGGCTGGGACCTCCTGGAGGGTTCTCTGGGGACCGCTCAGGGCGCGCCGGACAGCCCGGCCCTGGAGGCGTTCCTGAGCGCATACGAGGACGCTTACGGAGACCTGGAGCACCCGTTCACGGCTGAGACCTACGATGCAACCGTGCTGATCGCTCTGGCCGCCGCAAAGGCGGGCAGCACCACCGACTCGGCAGCCATCCGCGACGCCATTCGCGACGTCGCCAATCCTCCCGGAGAGGTGGTAGGCCCCGGTGTTCCAGGCATAATCAAGGCCCTGGAGCTGATAGCCGCCGGCGACGACATCAACTACGAGGGCGCAGCCGGCAACGTGGACTTTGACGAGAACGGCGACGTTGTGGGATACATTGAGATTTGGATGGTGTCCAACGGGGAGATCATCTCCACCGGCAGGTTCGTGCTTCCGTAGCGGACTTACAAGCGAGGTGACCGGAGTCCATCCGGTCTTGGATAACAAGACTGAGGCGGGGAAGCTCTTATCATGGCTTCCCCGCCTCTTCAGTTCATAAAGTTTTTCTCTCAGGGTTGGACTGGGATTGTTCACCTACACCTCCACCAATTGCGCCGAGGATCTTGGCTCAGGGATTTCATCGCCCTGCTCTGCCATTAGCTCCAGGTGAAGGACAATGGTATTCTCGGGGTGTATTGGTGTTAGACCAGGTCAAGCCTTAGGCACACCAAAAGGCACTTGTCTCCTGTAATAGCCCCCAATTACAGGTATGATGTGATATGACCCACTCACTTTTTCGCCTCCGGGTAAAACTGTATGTAATTCCCTGAGAGAAACCCCGCCATCCGCCTCTTGCACAACCAATACTCGCACATATATTCTGTGGCCAGTCAACCCTATTCAGGAGAGGTTATGGCTGAAGAAACTGAACAGATCACAGAGATGGAATCAGATACAGACGTTGAGGAGACAACCGTGGAAGGCGCGGAGCGCCCGGAGGAGTCCCCACTTGAGCAGGCGCAGAACGCCGAGCCCTCCAACACCTCCCAGGTGGACACGCTGACAGCTGCCCTGTCCGAGCGAGACGCCCGCATAGCGCATCTGGAGGCCGCCGTGCAGAGCCGCGTGGAGGATATAGAGGCCGTCAACGCACGGCTGGCCCAGGCCGTGGAGCTGTACCGCGCCTCCCTGCTGGAAGCTGAGCCGGACCTGCCGGAGGACATGGTGCACGGCGCCACCGTCGAGGCCGTGCAGGAGTCGCTGGAGCGGGCGCGGCAGATGGTGGCCCAGGTCCGCACACGGCTGGAGGCTCAGGCTTCCCTTGAGCGAACGCCCCTGGGCGTTCCGGCGCGCTCGGCCCCGGACCTCTCGGCGCTGTCGCCCCAGGAGAAGATACTGATGGGGCTGAGCGGCCGCTAGGGGCCGTGGGCCAGGAAACCCCCGGCCCCACACCCCTGGATTCCCGTTTTCACAGGAATGACGGGGTAGGTGGATAATGCTTTACCTTCTAGAGGTTTCCTATGAGCCGGGTAGTTCCTCTATCATCTTGTAGAACTCCGCCTCCGGGAAGGCCTTGAGGGTGGTGATGCGGACGTGCCCCTGGTCGCTGGCGGCCAGGGATGCCTTGGCCATCGCCTCGTCGCTGGGGGCCTCAATTATGGCAACCACGTCGTATTGCCCCAGGGTGTAGAAGCGCTGTATCTTGATACCGGCCGCCTCAAGCTGCTTGTTGGTCTCATCCCTCAGCCTCGGCAGGTCGCGGACGTTCCTCGCGCCCTCGTCGGTAAAGTTGCCCAGAACTATGTAGTGCGGCATGTCGTCCCTCCTTCACTCTTGTGCAGTGGCATTGTACCACTTCCCGGAGGGTTGTCCGACTCGATTACGCGGCCGCGCTCCTCGCCGCTTTCCTGGGCTTGCGAACCAGCAGTATCAGGAAGGCGGCCACGAGGCTCAGGACCGACAGCGCAAGGAACGGGCTGGCGTAGCTGCCCGTCACGTCGAACAGGAACCCGGCGAAGACCGGCCCGATGAGGGACAGGGAGTTGGTGACCACCATCGATACGCCGGTGATGCTGGCAAAACGCCTCCTGCCGAAGAGCTCGCCCCGGTAGGCGGTGAGCGCCGCGCCCCGGCCGCTCCAGCCCGGGGCGAACAGCAGCCCAAAGAGCACGAACATGAAGACGGTGTTCCCCACCGCAAACACGAACAGGGCCGCCGTCTGGAAGAGGAGGAACCCGGCTATGACGTACCGCTTGTCAAAGATGTCGGCTATGTAGCCGCTGAAGACACGGAAGAATATGCCGACGCCTGTGTATATGGTCACCACCAGCCCCGCCATCTGCAGAGAGACGCCCGCCTGCACCATCCGCTCTATCTGGTGGACGGCCAGCGCCGAGAGGGACATCACGGCAATCCCGTGCACCAGGGACACCAGCCAGAAGGCCTGGCTGTAGAGGGCCTCCCTGACCGTCATGTCGTCATCGTCGTCTCCGGGCGCGTCCTGGGCGTCCGAGGTCTCCTCGCCGGCGGGAGGCGCAACGTCGCCGTCCGGCAGCAGGCCCATGTCCTCCGGTCGGTCTCGCAGCACCATTATGATGGGTGGAATGAGGGCCCAGACTATGAGGGCGCAGATAAAGGCGGCGGCCCGCCACCCGTAGTTGTCGACGGCCCAGGTCAGCAGCACTATGAGCAGCCCGCCTACGTTCACGCCCACGGTCGCCACGGCCATGGCCCGCGCCCGCATTCGATAGAACCAGTTGGTCAGGGAGGCCATAATCGCCAGGAAGCCGCCTATGCCGGTGCCCAGGGCAATCACCACAAGAGCGATGTAGAAGGAGGGCAGGCTGTCCACGCGGCTGAGCAGGACAAACCCCACGCCCAGGATGACCAGGCCAATGGCCACCATCTTGCGGGGGCCAATCCTGTCCACAAGGTAGCCCTCCACGGGGCCCAGGAAGCCGGACTCCGCCCTGGAGAGGGCGAAGGCCCCGGACAGGAGCGCGCTGCTCCACATGTACTCCCGCTGCAGGGCAGAGAAGAACACCCCCAGGCCGTGCAGCCCCGCTATCCCCAGCAGCACCATCACCAGGGAGCCGGCGGAGAGCACCCAGTAGCCGTAGAATATCCTCGGTCTGGTCTTTGTCATGGCTTCACAATCGGAGGCTGCGACGTAATCGAAGCGGCGCGAGTCGGTCTAACACGCGGGGCGTGGGCAAGACGCCTCCGGCCGGCAACGGGGCTGTCGGCCAGCCCCTGAGCACTGGCGAGTATACTATCAGAGGCGGACGACACCAGCAAGGGCGAGCGCCGCACAGTAATTCCTGCACGTTCCGGCCGTGCTGGCTCCCATTAGCCCTGCTGCGCTACTTGTCCACGCGGCAACTGATGATGTCAATGCCGTAGTATTTGCGGTGGTGTACCGATGAGGCGAAGTGGCGCAGGATTCGGACGGACAGTTGCTGTTCGTCTTCCAGCGCCTGGTCCTGGCCCAGATAGGCTATGCGGTTCTCTATATTCCCCTGTATGGCGTCGTCCGACGCGACCACGATTTCAAGCTCGGCTGATCCGCTGTCAGGACGAATTGTGGCGACCAAGCTGCGCTTCTGCTCCAACGGGGCGTCGTTCTCCTCATTGACCAGGCTCAATATGACCTCTTCCCCTACCAGACGCAGCCGGTTCTTCCCCTCCTCTGTCCATTTATGTCCATCGGCAAACTGGCAGAGAAACTCGTCCATTGAAGGTACGGAAGACTGGGACAAGTCAATCCGTAGCTTCCTGGCACGGAAACCTGATATTTCGGTGAATGCCGTCATGACTATGGCTGCCATACCGCCTATCACGATGGTATTGCTCACCAGATGGGTGGTGACCCCTTCGAACAACCCGCTGAGAGCCCCGGCGGACAGGCCCAGCACCATTGAGACCCCCGCAATCGTGGCCTTTTTCTGGTCAACCTGCCCCGTAAAGACCGTCTTCGCCCCCTCCACAAAGAGCATACCGAAGATGATGACGTACACCGCGATGACCACTGTGCTGGGGATGGCGACCAGAATGGAGAGCAACTTGGAAAAGGAGGCGACTAGCAGTGTCAACAGTCCCAGGTATATCCCGGCGCTCCTCGCGGCGACGCCGGTAAAGCTCATATAGACCGCGGTGGCCGCCCACGGCGCGGCGACAGGCAGCGTTCCCAACAGGCCGGAAACAAGGGTGCCCACCCCGTAGACGTTCAGGCCGCCCTGCACAGTGCGAAAGTCAATGGCCGTCTGATCCCGATAGGAAGCGCGGTAGATCACCGACAGGTCTCCCACGGCCTTCATGAAGGCGGTGAGATTCACAAACATGAAGACCGGAAGCAGCGCCCAGAAATCGGCGCTAAGAGCCAGGTCCAGCCCCGGCCATCCGACTTCAGGCAGGCTCAGCCACGGGGTGCTGGCTATTATGTCGGTGTCGTAATAGCCCAGTGGAACGGCTACTATCAGACCGACGGCGACGGTTACAGGCAAAATCCAGATTCGCCAGACCGGCGCGTCTTGCAGGGATATGAGGACGCCGGCGGCAAGAGCGACTATTCCCGGCGCCAGGAAAAGGACCACCGATTCCCCTTCCGGCGGACCGACGGCCCTGCTGATGATGAAGGGCAATGCCGAAACCGCCACCAGCATGACCACCACTCCGCTCACGGTCTGCGTGAATATCCGGCGGAGGGAGGCCAGGCGCAGGGTCAAAACAGACTGGACCAGGGTGGAAACCACCACCAGGCTAGCCAGCAATCCAGGGCCGCCCACGTGGAGCGCCAGGGCGCTCACCGCCAGGAACGGTACGTTGAAGTTGGCTACGATGAGTCTGCCAGAACCCAGGTGCCGCAGCCGCAGGGTCTGCAGGACCATACTGGCTCCCGTGACTGCCAGCGCTGTAAACGTCACCCATGACAGGTACTCTTCCGACTCGCCGGAGGCCCGCACCACCAGCGCCGCCAACATGACAAGACTGATGGTGTTGGGTATGAATACCTGTAAAGCCGAGGATATTGCCAGTAGCGGCGGACACTTCTCATCCGGTTCGTATTGGATTCCGTGTCGCTCCTGGGCTTTTCTGAACATTTAGGTGAGTTCCCCGGCGCAACAGCTCGGCGGGCAATTGCCGACTTTGCTCAACAGAAGTGAGGTTTCGTTTATGGACGCATTATACGCGATAATGCATACGGACACATAGAATGAGACAGCGTATCCTGATATACTGGATCAGATATATTGAACCAGTACATTTCCTTGCCAAAGGCGCTCCGGCCAAGCTAGAGAGTGAGCAAGAAACAAAGGGGGATAAGTTATGATGCGAACCAAGCAAGAGAAAAACCCGCAGGCGGATCGCGCTGGGTCCAGGTTCCGGCGCTCGCCAGCCGGCGTGAGAGCATTATTCTTGCTTCTTATCCTGGTCTCCACGGCAGCCCTTCTGGTTGCCTGCGGCGAAGACGCTACCCCAACGCCGGAGCCCGTTGCCACCGCCGCGCCGACTGCAACCTCTATGCCTACCGCCGTGCCCATTACCACGCCGCCGACGCCCCCTGAGCCTACCACCGTCGCTCCTACGGCGACTCCTGCGCCTACAGTCGCGCCGACGGCGACGCCCGCGCCCACCGCCGCGCCGACGGCGACCCCGGAACCCGAGCCCGTAAATGAAGACGATGCGCTGACTCGCGCCTATGTGGAGAAGGCTGTCGCCTACTACGACGCCAACGGCAAGGACGCGACGGTCGAATACTACAAGAGCGAAGAGAGCATTGAGGGAGGTCGGTATCTGTACATAATCAGCAGGGATGAAGGCACCCTGCTGGCAATGCCGTTCTATCACAATTTCCTGGGAAGCAAGCACGAATCTGCCGCGTTTTTGCTGGGAATCGCTACAGAGGACGGCGCCTGGTATGATGGACAGGGACTCTATGTAGTGGAGACGGCCACCGGCAGCTCAACCAGACAGGGGCCTATGCGGCACTACCTTGTCCTGAGAGACGGCCTCATCTTCGTATCCGGTCACTCCACCCTACAGGAGAACTTGGCAGAGGCCGCCAAGGACTACGTGAGCCGCGCAATAGCCCTCTACGAGGGTGAGGGGCTGGACGCGACGATTGCCTACTACAACAGCCCCAGCAGCCTGGAGGGTAACTTCTACCTGTTCCTGATTGGCGCGGACGATAACTATCTGGCCCATCCCATTTTCCCGCACCTGATAGGGACCGACATCAAGGGCGTGATTGGCTCCGACGGCCAGGAACTGGGCAAGGAGATTGCCCAGGCAACCGAAGAAGGCATCTGGGTGGAGTACCTGTGGCCCAACCCGGTCTCGCGGGCGGAGGAGCCCAAGACCACCTGGGCCATCCGCCACAACGGCCTCATCTTCGCCTCCGGCTACTACGCCGTCGGCCAAGCGCCGGAGCCGCCTGCCTGGCAGGGCGCGGACCCGCGCGAGTACACCGTGGAGTACGTGGAGCGGGCTATCGCCCGCTACGAGCGGGACGGCCTGGAGTCCATGCTCAACTACTACAACAGCGTCGCCAGCTTTGAGGGCGAGTGGTATCTCTTTGCCACCGACGAGAACGACATCTACCACGTACATCCTCTGCTGCCCCACTTGGTAGGCACGGACATCAAGGATGTGGTGGGTTCCGACGGCTACGAGTTGGGCAAGGAGCTGGCCAAGGCCGGGGAGGGAGAAGGCGTGTGGGTGGAGTACCTGTGGCCGCACCCGGTAACGCTTAAGGAAGTGCCAAAGATTGGGTACGCGGTGCGCCGGGACGGGATGATCTTCGCATCCGGCTACTATCCGAGCGTCGCGGACCCGGCTGCCTACACCCAAGCCTACGTCCAGAAGGCTATGGACTATTACGACAGCCAGGGCGTGGAGGCCACCATCGCCCATTACAACAGCCCGGAGAGCATAGACGGCTCCTACTGGCTGATGATGGTTGATCCCCAGGGCGTCATAGTCGTAGCGGGCGCGGAGCAAGCGCTGGTTGGATTGAATGCCAGCCTGTTCCGGGGGATTGTGGACCAAGAGCCAATTGGCGAATCGCTTCTCAGCGCCACCGAGGAAGGCCACTGGTTCAAGTACCTGTGGCCCAACCCCAGGACGGCGGGGCAATTGACCGTGTACCTCTGGATAATCCGCCACGACGGATACGTCTTCGCCTCCGCCTACTACGTTGAGGGTGACGCGGACGCGCCACCGCCCCCCGACTCCGACGATGCCCTGACGCGCGCCTACGTGGAGAAGGCTATCGACTACTACGAGGCCAACGGCCGGGACGCCACCGTTGAGCTCTACAAGTCTGAGGCATCCACAGAAAACGGGCGGACGCTGATCCTCCTGGACGAAGCCGAAAGCAGGTTGCTTGTATACCGGAACATACCCGCTCTGGAAGGCCAGTACGTTGGCCCGGGCTCGCCATTTGCCGGCCTCACGCAGCTGGTGGGAGCTGCCACCGAGGAGGGTCTCTGGATTACGACTCAGGGCGTCAACCCGGCCACCAAGCAGGAAGAGCCGCGGCGAGTACTCGTCGTCCTTTACGACGGCCTGGTGTTCTCTTCCAGCCATTCTGCCTTGGTGGAAGACGTCGCGGATTCCGTTAAGGAATACGTGAACAAGGCTATACTCAAATACGAGAATGACGGCCTCGACGCTGTCATCACCCACTACAACGGCCAGGACAGCCTGGACGGACAGTTTTACCTGTTCCTCATCGGCGCGGATGACATCTACCTGGCCCATCCCATTTTCCCCCACCTCATTGGCACCGACATCAAGGACGTGGTCGGCTCCGACGGGCAGGAGCTGGGTGAGGAGATAGCGGAAGCCACGGAGCAAGGCGTGTGGGTGGAGTACCTGTGGCCCCATCCCGTTTCCCGGAAGGAGCAGCAAAAGGTCACCTGGGCCATCCGCCACGACGGGCTGATATTCGCCTCCGGCTACTACGCCGGCGAGCCCGAGACCGGTCCCCCGGCCTGGCGCGACGCCGACCACAGGGAGTACACCGTCCAGTACGTGAACCAGGCCATAGAGCGTTACGAGAGCGAAGGCCTGGAGTCCATGCTCAACTACTACAACAGCGTCGCCAGCTTCGAGGGCCAGTGGTATCTCTTCGCCACCGACGACGCCGACATCTACCACGTCCACCCTCTGTTGCCACAGCTCATAGGGACCGATATCAAGAACGTAGTGGGTTCCGACGGCTACAAGCTGGGTGAGGAGTTGGCCAAGGCCGTTGACGGCGGTGAAGGAGTCTGGGTGGAATACCTGTGGCCGCATCCGGTGACGCTCAAGGAAGTTCCCAAGGTGGGGTACGCTGTGCGACGCGACGGGATGCTCTTCGCTTCCGGCTACTACCCGCAGGTTGAAGACCCGGCGGCGCGGACCAAGGAGTACGTGCAGGAAGCCATAGCGTACTATCAGGCCAACGGATTGGACGACACCATCGCCCATTACAACAGCCAGGAGAGCGTTGACGGTCAGTGGAACCTGACCATGGCCGATGAGAGCGACATTATACGGGTCGCTGTCCTCACTCCACATCTAATAGGCACCGACTTGAAAGAGCTCGGCCGCATTCGGAAGATTGGCCAAGAGATGGCGGCGGCCACTGAGGACGGCATCTGGGTCAGCTTCGTCTTCCCCAACACGAGGTCTTCGGAGACCTTGTACGCTCACGTGTGGGCTATCCGCCACGACGGGCTGCTCTTCACGTCGCGCTACTACGACGACCAGCCTGACGTCCCCGACGAGTCTTAGAGTGTCGAACCACTTGAGCGGGCAGACTACCCCTGACATCTGCCCGCTCATACCCTTGGACGATGCTCGCGGGCTTTGAGGCGTACGCGACTACGCCCTCGCACCCACCGCCCGTTGAAAAGCCAGGGGCGCTGGTGTAGACTCCCTGCAAGGCGCTCAGCGCCCCTTCACACGCACAAGCCCATGTTCAGAACAGACGGCAGACCCAACGACCGCCCCAGGGACGTGACCATAACCCCGTCCTACCTGGTGTTCCCGGAAGGCTCGGCGCTCATTGAGGTGGGGGAGACCAGGGTGGTGTGCACGGCCAGCCTTGAAGAGCGCGTCCCGCCGTGGCTCCGCGGCCAGGGCAAGGGGTGGATAACGGCGGAGTATAATATGCTCCCCCGCGCGACGCTCACCCGGACTCAGCGCGAGCGGGAGGCGGGCCGGGTGTCGGGGCGCACCCTGGAGATACAGAGGCTCATCGGCCGCTCGCTCAGGGCGGTCGCCGACATGGGCGCGATGGGAGAGCGCACCATCACCATAGACTGCGACGTCCTGCAGGCCGACGGCGGCACGCGCACGGCGTCAATCACCGGGGCCTACGTCGCCCTGTACCAGGCCATGCAGTACATGGTCAAGACGGGCGCACTTCGCTCCGTGCCGCTCAAGGGCGCGGTGGCCGCCATCAGCGTGGGGCTGGTGGACAACGAGCTGGCGCTGGACCTCTGCTACGACGAGGACTACCGGGCGGAGGTGGACTTCAACGTGGTGATGACGGACGCCGGGGAGTACGTGGAGGTGCAGGGCACGGCAGAGGGCAGCCCCTTCTCCCGTGACGCCATGAACGACCTGCTGTCCCTGGCCGGCAGGGGCATCCAGTACCACTTCGAGGCTCAGCAGACGGCAATCAAGTCCCTCTGAACCACTTTGGATTAACCAAAATGCCACGCAACGGGGTGAAAATGCGCAGAGCCGTGAGTTCCGCTCACCCTGAGCTTGTCGAAGGGCATGAGCGGAACGACCGAATTGCCCCCGCTCATATGGTTCGACAAGCTCACCATGAGCGGGAAGGGAGACCGCTATGGAGAGACAGCAATACCAGGTAGCAATCATCGGAGGCGGGATAGTCGGCCTCGCGACCGCGCTGCGCCTCACGGAGCGGCATCCCGACTGCAAGGTCATCGTCCTGGAGAAGGAGCCTACCCTGGCCCAGCACCAGACGGGCCACAACAGCGGGGTCATTCACTCCGGCATCTACTACGCCCCGGGGTCGGCCAAGGCCCAGTTCTGCACGGCGGGCGTGGGGCTGCTCACGCAGTTCTGCGAGGAGAACGACATTGAGTACGAGCAGTGCGGCAAGGTGATTGTGGCCACCAGCGAGTCGGAGTTCGGCAGGATGAACACGCTGTACGAGAGGGGCATTGCCAACGGCGTGCAGGGGCTGGAGGAGATAGGCCCAGAGCGGCTGAAGGAGATTGAGCCTCACTCCTTTGGGCTGAAGGCCCTCTGGGTGCCTGTTACCGGCATAGTCGATTTCAAGAAGGTGGCCAACACATACGCCGACAAGATCAGGGCCGGCGGCGGGGAGATAGTCAACAACGCGGCCGTCCGCGCCATCCGGGAGGACCAGGGATCCCTGGTGCTGGAGACCACCCAAGGCGACGTGCAGACAAAGCACCTCATAAACTGCGCCGGCCTCGCGGCGGACAGGGTCGCCCGGATGATGGGCATCAAGCCCAGCGTACGGATCATCCCATTCCGGGGCGAGTACTACACGCTGAAGGACGACCGCCGGGACCTGGTTAAGGGCCTCATCTACCCCGTGCCCAACCCCAGCCTCCCGTTCCTGGGCGTCCACTTCACCAAGCGCATCAACGGGGAGGTGGAGGCGGGGCCCAACGCCGTCCTGGCCTTCGCGCGGGAGGGGTACACCAAGACCAGCTTCAAGCTGGGCGAGTTCATGGACACCCTCTCCTACGGCGGCTTCTGGTCCATGTCCCGGAAGTTCTGGAAGGTGGGCATTGGGGAGATGCACCGCTCCTTCAGCAAGGCTACATTCGTGAGAGACCTCCAGCGCCTGCTGCCGGAGATCACCCCCGACGACGTGGTGTCGGGCGGGGCGGGGGTGCGGGCGCAGGCGGTCAACCCCAACGGCTCTCTGGTAGACGACTTCCGCATAGAGGAGGCCAGGGGAGCCATCCACGTGCTCAACGCGCCGTCGCCCGGGGCCACGTCCTCCCTTGCGATAGGCAGCTACATAGTCGACCTGGCATCCAGGTCCTTTGACCTGGGGTAGGGGGCAGCAAACTAACCGCAAACCGCTCTGCACGCGACTTGTAGTATTTTCCAGACTGTCTATAGAATTTCTGGAAAGACTATTGACGCGTTACACGGAAACGGATACACTGGTGACGCACAGATGGTCTAATGACAGTACAATAGCTTCTGTGTAGCAAAACGGCTCTCAGGACTGAGCCCACAAAGGAGGCACTCACTAATGAGCAGGTCGCCGTCTCCCATCTATCTGCAAGGAGAGCTAACCGGGGTAGGAGGCAAGAGTCCTGAGGGCAAGAGACGCAACCGTCGAAAGCTGATTGCCTTCGGCTGGTATGGAGGCAAGTATAGCCACCTGAGCTGGCTGTTGCCTCTGCTTCCTGAAAGTCACCACTACTGCGAGCCTTTTGCCGGATCAGCGGCAGTGCTCTTGAACAGACAGCCCTCTCCGGTAGAGACGTATAACGACATAGACGGAGAGGTTGCTAACTTCTTCCGGGTATTGAGAGACCGGACGGAGGAGCTTGAAAAGCACATTGCATTTACTCCTTTCTCCAGAGAGGAGTTCTACTGGGCCGTATCTGAGGGGACTGATCATCTTGACGATTTGGAGCGCGCCAGGAGGTTTTTCGTACGAGCCCGCCAGTCCAGAACCGGGTTGGCCCAGACCGCCTCGCTGGGCCGCTGGGCCAACTGCAAGAACACGAGCAGAGCAGGAATGTCCGGGGTAGTGTCCCGATGGCTTGGGAGCGTGGAACACCTCCCGGAAATAGCCACGCGCCTGCTGAGAGTCCAGATAGAGAACAGGCCGGCCGTTGATGTAATCCGTCTATACGACAGCCCTGACACTCTCTTCTACTGCGACCCGCCTTACGTTCACGCCAGCCGCGGCGACAGCAAGGCATACGGCTTTGAGATGGAAGAGGCCTCTCACAAGGAACTCGCAGAAGCGCTCCGCAACTGCAAGGGCAATGTGGCTATCTCCGGCTACCGGTGTGACCTGATGAACGATCTTTATAAAGACTGGCAATGCCACGAAGCCCCGCCCAAGCTCTGCCACTCCGTTAAGGAGCAGAGGCAAGAGGCCCTCTGGACCAACTTCTAGCAGAGTGGTTGCCACAACATGCCTATAGACCTGAGCGACGCGGCCGCTACCCTGGACGAGATCTGGAACAGCGTTCAGTCTGCCGCTGAGAACGGGCAGTTGACGGATGCTATTGAGAAAGAAGAGAGCAGACTGCTGGAGAGCATCCGAAGCTCCGTGAACTCAAACACCAGGACTTATCGCTACGTGCTGCCTACGCAGCTTCTTGCCAAGGTGTCCGACCCCACTTTAGATTGCCGCTCTCTGCAGGCAGGTGCGGACAGGGCCGGCTCTTTCGATGCGCGAACCATAGCCCACCGGGTAATCGTGCCCTTTGACCAATCCAACGACCGCGTCCTGGGCGGCTCGCCAGAACCCTATGTGAACAATCCGGTCAGGGTACCTGAAGTCTCGGAGCAGTACCGCAGCGCCCAGAGAAATCAAAGGGGCTGGGACCACCTGTGTCACGTGCTGGAAATGGTTGAGAACGCTGCCGATGAGGACTTTACGAGAAACGTGCTCAAGCAAGTCCTCATTGAAGTCTACCACAGGCTCTCAGAGGTAAGAGTGGCCTATCCTGCACCGAGACGCATCAGCCTATCCCAGTGTATGAATCTCATTGATGAGTATTTGGCTGAGCTCTCAGGTGGTGACCGGCTGATGGCGCTTTCTTCCGCGCTTTTTACCGTAATAGGCAGAAGATTTCACCTGTATTCAAGAGTACAGAGAGCTTCTATCACGTCATCAGATGCTTCCACCGGAATGCTTGCCGACCTGGAGTGCATGTTAGAGGACGACACAATAGTTCTTGTCGTAGAGGTAAAGGACAGGGTGCTTACCGTGAGCCAGATGATAGGAAAGGTAGCTGACGTGCGCGAGAAGCAGGTTTCAGAGCTATTCTTTGTGGCACAACAGGGCGTTGAAGACCAAGAGCAAGTAGACTCGCTTATTGAGCGAGAGTTCGCGAGCGGTCAGAACATCTACGTAATGAGCCTGTCCAAGCTGGCGGAGGTCAGCCTTGCGCTTATCGGGGAAGAGGGCAGGAGAGGCTTTCTGATAGAGGTAGGGTCTCAGCTAGACGAACACAGGTCAGACATTAGACACCGCCGGAGATGGGCTGAGCTTTTGGCGTCTGTATGATATCCTCTGCGCCTGCGCGCCCCTACCCCACCGGCCTGGGCAGAGGCCAGATGGATTAGTTATGGTGTACAATAGAGTTAAGGATTATGTATCTTAACGCCTGCTGAAGAATCACTAAAGAGATATTGTGGTGGAGTATCTGCCGTTCCACGATAAGCGCTCGACAGTATTTTCCCTTCCGTTGGCTGTTGGGAACCGATCATGCAATTCACTACTATTGACAGTCAGTAACGCCTATGGAGCAAGAAATATACTGGAATCCTGTCATCCTGCCGCTGTTGGAGCGGCTAGCTGAGTTACGGTCGTTGCCTAAAACCGCCCGGTGGCCAAGTGCTGATTGGCCTAACGACAGAGCATTTGTTGATGCCCGGAAATTCACAGAACGTCTGCCTGTGCCATTGAGAGCGTCTCCCCACATCTCATTGGCAGACGACGGCGAGGTCAACTTTGCATGGTCTATTGAAGGGGCGCGTGTCGATCTCGGTTTCTATGGCACGGGCAAATTTTCATATTACGCCCGTGACAAAAACGGCGATGAATGGTTCGGTGACGAAATTCCTGTGACTGCCCCTCTTCCCGGAGAACTCAGGGCGCTGCTGGCCGTATAGTCACGTATGCGTTCTCAGCCTCTGCACCTGGACGAAGCTACGACTGCGGCGCCAGGCATTTCTCCGGGCATTGTACTGGATGAAGAGAGGCTACTCAGAGAAATCCTGAATCCTGACCACGTTAGAGGCGGTGAGGTTCAGCCGTCTGCAATTCCCCTGAGAGATTTGAAAGAACGTGGTTTCTCAGTACATCGCCTGCAGTACGCCACCAAGGAATTCGCTGAAGACTCCATAAACGAAAAACTGGCAAGGCCCTCTGCAGGAGATACAAGAGTCTCAGAAGGAGTGGCGCTCTTTACTGCCCGCGCAGTACGAGAGATTAACGACAACGGGAACAAAGCATTCGTTGTAATAGACACAGCAAAGCTATCCAATATAGGGCACGCTTCGATCTATCTGTTCAATGTCAAAGTGAAGGATAGCTACGCTAGAAGCATGAGAGATAAGCTGAGCCACTCCTGGAGAATCGAATATCGGTAGCCGAAGCCTTCGCGGGGAGCTAGCCGATATGCCTACACCACCGGCCTGGGCGGCGGCCAGATGCCCTCGAAGGTGCAGCGCACCCCTGAGCTCAGGGCGTCGGTGACGGTGGGCGCGAGTATCCTGGCAGTTGCGCCGTCCTCGCACACCACCTGAAGACCGCTTCTCTCAATTGTATTGACCGCGAACTCCCAGGGCTGCCCGGCAATGGGGATAAACTCCCCGTGCCATCTCCTCATGGCCGGATCCGTCTGGTCCACCCAGCCGGTCATCCGGCAACTGCCAATCACGCTGCCGTCCCTGTCCTTGATTGTCACTCTTTCATCGAATGCCAGCATACATGCCTCTTTTTGTTATTGAGACGCGTCCACCGCCCCTGGATTCCTGCCCCCGCATCAAGCATGTAGGGGCGGTTCGCGAACCGCCCCTACATATTACTACAACACGGCCCTTATGTGCGCCTAGAGGGTCGGTACTTGAGGCCATATCGCCTGACCATCCCCGCCACTGGCATTGGGCGAGGCTCCCCTTGTGCTATACTCTATAACCAAACGCAATCGGAGTGAGCTTTAAGCGTGCGCAATCTACGTCTGGCTATGGCCCAGATAAACACCACCGTGGGCGACCTTGAGGGGAACACCGCCAAGGTCCTGGAGTACATCGGGATGGCCCGGGAGCGGCAGGCCGACCTTGTGGTCTTCCCGGAGATGGCAATCCCCGGCTACCCGCCGGAGGACCTGCTTTTCAAGCCCTCCTTCATCCGCTCCAACATCGAGAGGATGCACGAGGTCGTCGCCGCCTCCCAGGGCATCACCGTTGTCGTCGGCTTTGTGGACTCCCAGGGCGACATATACAACGCCGCGGCGGTGGCCCACGACAGCCAGCTTCTGGGCGTCTACCACAAAATGTACCTGCCCAACTACGGCGTCTTCGACGAGGACCGCTACTTCAAGGCCGGCTCCCAGTGCCCCGTGTTCGTGGTCAACGGCATTCACATTGGCGTCAACATCTGTGAGGACATCTGGTACGCCCTTGGTCCTGCGGCCGTCCAGCGGGAGGCTGGCGCGGAGGTAATCATCAACCTCAACGCCTCGCCGTACCACGCGGGAAAACTGGGCTTCCGTGAGCGAATGGTGGCGACCCGCGCCTCGGACAATGAAGTCTTCGTGTCCTACACCAACCTGGTGGGAGGCCAGGACGAGTTGGTGTTCGACGGCGGCAGCGCCGTGTTCGACCAGAGCGGCGAGCTGGTGGCCCGGGGCAGGCAGTTCGAGGAGGACCTGGTGGTGGTCGACCTGGACATGGACGCCGTCTTCCGACATCGACTCCGGGACCCCAGGCCCCGCAAGGAGCGGCCCATCCTTGACAACATAGGCGCGTCCCGGGTGGTGCATCACTCCGAGTACGCCACCGGCGACCCCAAGCAGGCCCTTGACGGCTGCATCGCCGAGCCCCTGGCCCCCTTGGCAGAGGTGTACGCCGCCCTGGCGCTGGGCACGGGGGACTACGTACGCAAGAGCGGCTTCAGCAAGGTGGTCATCGGCCTTTCGGGCGGCATCGACTCCAGCCTGACGGCAGCCATCGCGGCGGATGCCTTGGGCAGCGAGAACGTCCTGTGCGTGGCAATGCCGTCTCGCTACTCGTCAGAGGGCAGCCTGCTGGACGCCAGGTCGCTGACGCAGAACCTGGGCATCGAGCTACTGACCGTCCCAATCGAGGAGGCTTTCGAGGCCATGCTCCACATGCTCTCAGGCCCCTTCGGAGACAGCCCGCCCAACGTCGCCGAGGAGAACATTCAGACCCGCATCAGGGGCAACATCCTCATGGGCCTGTCCAACAAGTTCGGCTGGCTGGTGCTCACCACCGGCAACAAGAGTGAGGTCGCCACCGGCTACGCCACCCTCTACGGCGACATGGCGGGCGGCTTTGCGGTCATCAAGGACGTGCCCAAGACCCTGGTCTACCGGCTTGCCCAGTATCGAAACGACCACGGATCGCCCCGCAACGCAATCCCGCAGAGCGTGATTGACAAAGCCCCCAGCGCGGAGTTGAAGCCCGACCAGACCGACCAGGACACGCTTCCGCCCTACGACCTCCTCGACCGGATTCTCCAGGCCTACGTGGAGGAGGACCGCAGCTACACCGACATAGTGGACATGGGCTTTGACTCAGCGACGGTCCAGAGGGTGATTGCGATGGTTGACCGCAACGAGTACAAGCGCCGGCAGGCCCCGCCGGGGGTGAAGATAACGCCGCGGGCCTTCGGCCGCGACCGGCGTCTGCCCATAGTAAACCGCTACAGGCAGGATTAGGGATCTTCGCCCTTCCGTTTCTCCCCGCGCTCCTCTTTGGGAGCCGTCAGCTTGCCAATCCAGAGCAGGACCAGGTACACAACGCCCATTCCCAGGAAGAACAGGATTCCCATTAGCACCAGGACAAATCCAATGGCGGTCATGGCCTATCCCTCAGGAGATGTTCCTGCTGAACGCGACAATCGCCACGCCCAGCACAACCAGCAGGGTGCCAACGACGGTTCGCACTGTTATCTTCTCAAGGCGCTGGAGGAAGAGGTGTGCCAGGGCCAGGGACACCAGGGGGCTTATGGCCACCACCGGGGAGATGACGACAACGGGCGCCTCGCTCAGGGCGAAGTAGAGCAGCGCCACGCCGGTGGCAGAGGTGATCCCCGACAGCCCGAACCACAGATAGCCGTATCGCGGGTTGGCCTTGAGGTCCGTGGGAACGTGCCGGTGGAACATCAGAGAGACGTAGATGAAGCCAAAGAGCAGGGCAAAGGCCGTGCCCACCAGCGGCGGCGCGTACTCGGTGGTAATGTGCTTCCCGATGGTCTGGGAAGCGCCGTAGGACAGCGCCGCGCCCATCGCAGCCGCGTACCCCAGCCACAGGCGGCCGCCACCGCGAAGCCGCGACTGGATGGTCTTCATCGCACCTGCTCGCTTGTGATGAGGATTATCCCGCCCACAATGGTGACGGTGCCCAGGAGCAGCCAGGGGGTGATGGACTCTCCCAGGAAGATTATCGCCAGAATTGTTGCAAAGAGGGGCGCAGTGCTGAACAATGGCGTCGCGCGGGCCACCCCCGCCAGCCCGATGCTGACGGTGTTGAACAGCCGGCCCAGGGCAAAGTTGAACAGACCGCTCAACGCGAACCACACAAATGCGATGGCCGTCAGCTCAGGGAACGCGTCCTGGTTGAACACCAGCGCCAGGCCCATCACCAGCACAACGCCCGGTATCAGTGAGATCCAGGTGCCGGTGGTAGGTCGCAGGTGCTGCAGGCCGAATCGCACCAGCACGGCGCTGAAGCCCCAGCAGGTTGCCGCCAGTATTCCAAAGAGAATGCCTAGCATAGAACAATCACTCCAAAAGGCAGACAGACTCTATTAGCCCGGTAGTCAGATCACCCAATGTAATCCCTGGCAGAGTAGGATCTAGAGAGACCTTCGCGTAACCAGGTGTCCTTCTGAGGAAGGCATATCTATCGTCATTCCTGCGGAAGCAGGAATCTAATATCACACCCTGCAAAGCTACGATGCCTTGGAAGGAACTCCCTAGATTCCCGTTTTCACGGGAATGACAGAGGAGATACCCTCTTTCAGAAGACATAACAGAGTTACCCAAGGAACTCCTGGAATGAGAAAGAGGCTTCGCGAGGGTCTAATCCAGTCGCGACATCATCTACCCCATGTGCCGGGACAGGAAGTCCAGGGTCTTCTGCCAGGCGTCGTTGGATTCCGTCTCCCAGTAGGTCCCGGGCCTGCTGTCGTTGAAGAAGGCGTGGGGCGCGCCCGGATAGGTGTGAATCTCCACCGACTTGCCGTAGCCGGTCAGGGCGTCTCGCAGGGCATTGACCGCGTCCGGGAAGAGGCGGTCGTCTTCGCCGTAGATGCCCAACACCGCGCCTGGGATGTTCTCCACCTGCTCCAGGGGGTTGGGATTTCCGCCGTAGTAGACAATCGTGGCGTCAACGGCATACCGGCAGGACGCCGAAAGGGACAGTCCTCCGCCCATGCAGTAGCCAATGGTGGCGACTGTGCCCCTGGCGTAGGGACGACCCCTCAGGTACGTAACCGCCCCACCCACCTCGCGGGTGGCCAGGTCCATGTCCGTCTCCATCGCCAGCTTCCGGGCCTCGTCCGGCTCCTCGGTGACCTGTCCGTGGTACAGGTCGGGGGCCAGGGCTGCGTACCCCTCCCGCGCAAACCGCTCGGCTATGTCCTTGATGTGGGCGTCAAGGCCCCACCACTCCTGGATGACCACAATGGCCGGAAACGGCCCGTCGCCCTGCGGCCGGGCCAGATAACCGGGCACCGGACTGCCGTCGGTGACCGGGCACTCTACCATCTCAGTCAGGATCTCGCCTGCCATGCTCACTCCTTGGGTTTAGGATTTGCCCGCATTATAGCACACACTCCAGGCCAGCTAAGGGGTGCGACTGATTGGCGAAGCGACGGGCGCGCAAAAGCCCGCGTGCATTGGCATGAAACGGCGCGGCCTGGCAGCTGGAAGGGTGCGGCGGTCTCGAGAGCGACTCAGGGCAGGGGAGCCGAGGATCGTTTCTTCACCGACAGCGTGACAAAGGTCTCGCTGCGCTTGACGCCGTCTATCTTGCCGACGGTGCTCAGGAGGAAGCTGTGAAGCTGCTCAGGAGAGGGCAGCGCCACCCAAGCGAAGATGTCGAATGCGCCCGTGGTCACGGAGACGTTCAGTGTCTCCGGCACCCGGCCCAGCTCATCGGCCACGGACTCCAGCTTGCCCGGGTCCACCTGAATGCCCACTATGGCCTCAGTGTTGTAGCCCAGCTTGGACGGCTCAGGCAGAGCCACCACCTGGATGGCCTCGTCCTCAATGAGGCGCTTCAGCCTGCGCCTTATGGTGCCCTCGCTTACGCCCAACTGCCGGGCTATCTTGGCGTTGGACGCCCTGCCGTCTAGTTGAAGAATTCCGATGATTTTTCTGTCTAATTCGTCCATTGCCTCATTAGCCGCATTAGTCTTTCTATGCCAAATGCTACACCACAAGTACGAAATGTGTCAATAGCGAGATCGCGCCGTGCGATGTCCACACCAGTCTCCACACCTCGCGTCACAACGCTAATGCTACGCCGGATGGCCGGCCGGCGCAAGCCGCGTACTGTTCCTGCATCCCCACAGGGAGTTGAGGGTAGCAAATATTCCCGCTCGCCCCCGTATCAAGTACGGGGCAGGCTCTGAGCCTGTCGAAGGGCGCGAGCGGGAACCGCGCAACCATGTTATTCCCGCTCAAATGGTCCGACAGGTTCATCATGAGCGGGAACAGGGCACTCACCCCCCATACGCCAAGAACAGCTCTCGCCTCACACGGCCCCAATAAGCATCGAAGAGAGCCCGCGTTACCGGGCCGGGCGCGCCTGCGCCAACCGCCCTGCCGTCCAAGGAGGCCACCGGCGCCGGTCCCTGGACCACGTTGGTCAGGAACACCTCGTCTGCGCCTGCAACGTCCTCAGGCTCCAGGGACTGCTCCGCTGCGGACAAGCCCAGATTGCGCGCCTCCTCCAGCACTGTGCTCCGGGCTACGCCGGCCAGCACTCCGTCCTCCTCCGGCGGCGTGAGCAGATTCCCGTCCTTTACGACAAAGACGTTGCTCGACGTACCGCATGCCACCAGGCCGCGGGTGTTGCACAGCAGGGCGTCGTCGGCTCCGGCGCGCTGGGCCTCCAGCCGAGCCACCACGCCCTCCACGTAGGACAATGACTTTATCCCGGACAACGGTGATCGGTCGTTGCGGGGTATCTCCGAGAAGGCAAGCCTGCGGCCCTGTGGCAGCGAGTCCGGCGGCCCCTGCCAGGGGGCAACCCTCACCACAACGGAGGGGTCGATTGCAGCGGGCGCGTCCAGCCCCCGGCCGCGATCCATACCTCTACTCACCGTGAGCCTCGTCACGGAGCCAGGGTGACCATTGCGCCCTATGCTCTCCAGCACAATCCCGGCCAGCTCCTCGGCGGGAGGCAGGGGGATGCGCAGCGCCTCCGCGCCTCGCCGCATCCGGGTGAGGTGCTCCGATATGCGGAACACCCTGTCGCCCAGGGCCACCATCGTCTCAAAGAGGCCGTCGGCCAGGGTGAACCCCCGGTCAAGGGGCGAGATGCTCGCTTCGTCCTCCGGGACAAAGCGGCCGTTGGTATACATCACAGGTCGGGCTTCAGTCATCGCACCCCAGGGCGCGGCGAAGGCCCCGCGCCTTGTGCAGAGTCTCCTGGTACTCAGACTCGGGGTCGGAGTCGGCGACTATGCCTCCGCCCACTTGGAGGTAAGCCTCTCCGCGGGCCAGCGCCAGAGTGCGAATGGTCATACTGGCGGCCATGTCACCGCTGAAGGAGACGTAGCCGATGGCGCCGCAGTAGATCCCCCTGCGGACAGGCTCAAGCTCCTCGATTATCTCCATAGCCCGCACCTTGGGCGCGCCCGTCACCGAGCCGCCGGGGAAGCAGGCCGTCAGCAGGTCCACGGCGTCCGCGGAGGGCAGCAGCTCGCCGGTCACGGTGGACACCAGATGCAGCACCGTGGGGTGCTCCTCGACGGCGAAGAGGCTGGGGACCTGCACAGACCCGATGCGGCAGACCCGGCCGATGTCGTTGCGCAGCAGGTCAACGATCATGACGTTCTCCGCCCGCTCCTTCTCGCTGGCCAGCAGCGACTCCGCCTGAAGCGCGGTCTCTTCGGCGTTCCTGCCCACCGGCCTTGTGCCCTTGATGGGCCGCACCCGCACCCGGCCCTCCTCCAGGCGCAGGAACTCCTCCGGGGATGCGCTGAGCACGTCTACTTCGGGATAGCTCAGGAAGGCGGCGAAGGGCGCGGGATTGATCCGGCGCAGCCTCCTGTAAAGCTCCCAGGAGTCGCCCTCATAGGGTGTGCGGAAGCGCTGGGACAGGTTCACCTGGTAGACGTCTCCCGCCTCCAGGTACTCCTTGACGCGCCTCACCGCGGCCATGTAAGACTCCTGCGTGAAGTTGGAACGCAAAGCCGCGGGGGCGTGCAGGGGATGGGATGCCGCTTCCTGCGGCTTCTCGTTCAGGCGGCGCATCACCTCCGCCGCGCGGGCCTCTGCGCGCCCAGCGGTGGCCGACGGCATTCCGGAGGAGACCAGCCACGACCGGCCAGTTGCCCCATCGTGGGCCAGCGCCCAGTCGTAGAAGCCAAGGTACATCTCAGGAAGGCCCAGGTCATCCTCAGCCCAGGACGGGAGCCTCTCCAGGTGTCTGCCCAGGTCGTACCCCCAGTAGCCCAGCGCTCCGCCCTGGAATGGTGGCAGCCCCGGCAGCCTCTCCACGCGGTATTTCCGAAGGAGGTCCTGGAGTACCCGCCACGGGTCTCCCTCCATCTCCTCAGCGACGCCGTCCCGGAGAATCTCCACACGGCGTCCGCGGCTTCGCACCACCAGAAACGGGTCCGCCGTCAGATACGAAAACCTGCCGCCCTCGGCCCCGGGCATGGCGCCGTCCAGCAGCGCGGGGTAGGGGAGGTCGCGGAATGACGGGAAGAGCCTCGCCGGATGGGGCAGAGAGTCGAGGGAGAAGCTCAAGGGAAGAGCGTCAAGCTGCGGAGTCGAGGGCACTTTCAAGGTAGGAAAACCTCCGTCCAAGGCTCAACAGAAGGGGAGCCCTAGTTCACTCAAGTCGTTGGTCTCAGCATCTTGCAACTTGTCGGGAATGCACCCGCTGAACAGATTGCCACTGAGGTGCAACTCATTAAGTTCGGTCAAGCTGTTCAGCTCGAGCGGTATCTCCCCGCTTAACCGGTTATTCTTAAAGTACAACAAAAACAGGCCGGAGAGATTGCCCAACTCAGGTGGTATTTCACCGCTTAACTGGTTATTTTGGACCAACAGCACTCTCAGGCTGGAGAGCTTGCTCAACTCCGGCGGTATCTCTCCACTCAATTCATTCTGAGAAAGCGCCAAGAAATGAAGATTAGAGAGGCCACCCAACTCCGGCGGTATCTCCCCGCTCAACTGGTTGTTGTGGAGGTTTAGCACCGCCAAGCTAAAAAGGCTGCCCAACTGTGGTGGTATCTCCCCACTCAACCGATTCCCCGAAAGGTACAACGCTCCAAGGTTGTGGAGGTTGCCCAGTTCATAAGGTATCTCCCCACTCAACTGGTTGTCATTTAACTCCAGCACATTCAGCTTGGAAAGGCTGCCCAACTCCGGCGGTATCTCCCCGCTCAACTGGTTGTCATTGAGGCGTATCCCCCCCAAGTCGTAGAGGTTGCCCAGTTCAGAAGGTATCTCCCCATTCAACTGGTTGTCATTGAGCTCCAGCACATTCAGCTTGGAAAGGCTACCCAACTCCGGCGGTATCCTCCCGGTCAACCAGTTGTCTCCCAAGGAGAGCCTTCTAACGCGTCCTGTGGTGTCGGCTATAACACCGAACCATTCCCAGATTGGCGCCTCGCTCAGCCAGTTTGTGTTGTTGGTCCAATTCTCTCCGTCTGTAGCATTATATAGCGCTACCAGAGCGGCTCTGTCCCTGGCACTATCGCTGTCGGCGGCCGGTGTAGGTAGAGGCGTAGCAGTCGGCCACGAATCCGCAGAGACAACCAGAGTGGCGGTCGGCGTGGGCACGACGGTTGGTGCTGGAGTGGGGGTCGGCGTGGGTACGGCAGTTGGTGTTGGGGTGGGAATCGGCTTTGGCGCGACAGTCGATGTTGGAATGGGAGTAGGCGTGGATTGAGTGCACGCGGTCAGTAAGAGGCCCACCGAGCACCACAGTAACGCGAGGCGAATAATGGATGGCAATTTGTCCATATCGTTTGGCCTCTTTCAGCGGCGTCCAGCGTAAAGCTCCATTACAGGATGTGCTGCCTGCCGTTTTCCTGCACACGCCGGACGCATGGCCTAGCACTCTGGCAAATCGATTTTGTACAGGTCGGTGTATGGAAGGGCCAGGAGATTCGCGGGAACGCACCCGCTCAACGGGTTGTCATTGAGATACAGGGAAAACAGGAGGGGGAGGTTGCCCAGCTCCGGCGGTATCTGGCCGCTCAACCGGTTGCTGTCCAGGCGGATCTCTTCCAGGTTGGAGAGGCTGAAAAGTGCGGTTGGTATCTCCCCGCTCAGCCGGTTGTTGGCAAAGTACATCCGTCGCAGGCTGGAGAGGTTGGTCAGATGAGGTGGTATCTCCCCGGTCAACTGGTTGAAGGTCAGGCGAAGCTCTACAACCCGGTTATCCTTATCGACTATCACGCCGTACCATTTGTTGATCGGCGCGTGGGTTGTCCAGTTTACATTGCTGCTCCAGTTCTCCCCGCCGGTGGCGTTGTAAAGAGCGATCAGCGGCGCCCTGTCCACGCTAGTCTCGCAGGGAGGCAGCCCGGGCGCATCGAAGTAAATGTCAATGAATTCCGCGTACTTGAGGTCGCCGGGCAGGCACCCGCTTAGAGAGTTGCCATCAAGATACAGGAACTCCATGCCGGAGAGGGCCCCCATTTCGGGCGGGACCTCTCCGACCAACTCGTTGTCATTCAGGTATAGCTCCCGTAATTCAGGGAGGTTGCCCAGCTCCGACGGTATCCCTCCAACCAACAGATTATTGTGGAGGGACAGCGATTTGAGGTTGGCGAGGCTGCCCAGTTCAGGCGGTATCTCCCCGGTCAACCGGTTATCTCCGAGGTGCAACCCCCACAGGTCGGAGAAGCCGCCCAACTCCGGCGGTATCTCCCCGGTCAACTGGTTGTTGTTGAGGTTCAGCGCTCGCAGGTCGGACATGGAGACAAGCTCCGGGGGTATCTCTCCGCTTAACCGGTTGTCGTTCAGATAGAGCGTCCACAGACCGGAGACGTTGACCAGCTCCAACGGTATCTCTCCACTGAAATCGTTGTGAGCCAGGCGCAACTCGCGAAGGTTTGAGAGGTTGCCCAGCTCCGGCGGTATCTCTCCGCTCAACTGATTGTTGCTGAGATACAGCGTCCGCAGGTCGGATACGGAGACCAGCGACGGCGGTATCTCCCCGCTCAGCCGGTTGTCGTTGAGATTCAGCGTCCCCAGGCCGGAGAGGGATCCCAACTCCGGGGGTATGTCACCGCTCAACTGGTTGTGAGGCAGGTGCAACTCCCGCAGCCCGGAGAGGTTGCCCAACTCCGGCGGCAACTCTCCACTCAATTGGTTGTATCTCAGGTCCAGCTTGCTGACCTGCCCGGTCTCATCTGCGAATACGCCGTACCACTCCCAGAATGGCGCGTCGCTCAGCCAGTTTGTGTTATCGCTCCAGTTATCTCCCCCGGTGGCGTTGTACAGAGCCACCAGCGCGGCCCTGTCCGATGCGCTTTCGCTGCTTGGTGTCGGCTCAGACGCGGGGGGCGACAGAGGAGCGTCAGTGGAGACCTGGGTAGCGTCCGTTATGGGCGCGGCGGTGGGAACCGGAGTGACAGTCGGCGTCGGCGCCGCGGTTGGTGTTGGAGTGTCGGTGGGTGACGGAGCGGCAGTCGGCGTTGGAGAAATGGTGGCGACCGGAGCGGTGGTCGGCGCTGAAGTTGCGGTTTGCGTTGCAACCGCGGTCGGTGTTGGCGCAGATTCGGTGCACGCCGTAAGCAAGAGGGCTACCATGCTCCACAGCGCCGCCAAGCGTGCTGTGGAGCCCATCCTTCTCACTGTCGCCCCCAGGTAGGTATTCGTCGCCGCTCTACTCTCCCTCGGAGGTGGGCCGGACGCTGAGCGCCGGCCTAGATCTCGCCGTTGGACGTAAGGAAGTGCTCCGCGTCTATGGCCGCCATGCACCCCGTGCCCGCGGCCGTCACAGCCTGCCGGTAGACCCAGTCCTGCACGTCGCCGCTGGCAAAGACCCCGGGCACGCTGGTCTTGGTGCCGTCGTGGGTGATGATGTACCCGTTCTCGTTGATGTCCAAATGCCCTATGAACGGCTCCGTGTTGGGCTTGTGGCCTATGGCCATGAAGACCCCATCGATCTCCCTCACAATGACCTCTTCGGTCTTCACGTTGCGCATCTTGACCGACTTCACCTCGCCTTCGTCCACGCCCATTATCTCCTCCACCACCGTGTCCCAGATGAAGTCTATCTTGGGGTTGTTGAAGGCCCGTTCCTGCATGATCTTAGAGGCCCTGAGTTGGTCCCGTCTGTGGACCACGTGCACCTTGGAGGCGAACTTTGTGAGGAAGTTGGACTCCTCCATCGCCGTATCGCCGCCACCGACCACGACCAGCTCCTTGTCCCGGAAGAAGAATCCATCGCAGGTGGCGCAGGCCGACACGCCGCGCCCCATAAGCTCCGCCTCCCCGGGAACCCCTAGCAGCCTGGCCGTAGCGCCAGAGGAGACGATCACGGTCTTGCCGTAGTAGCTGTCCTCCTCGTCCACCTCTATGCGGAAGGGACGCTTGGAGAAGTCAACCGCCGTCACGCTGCCGTTCACGTACCGCGCCCCGAACCGCTCCGCCTGCTCCCGGAACTTGAACATGAGGTCAGGCCCCATGACGCCCTCCGGGAATCCAGGGTAGTTCTCCACGTCCGTGGTTATGGTGAGCTGTCCGCCCGGCTGAATGCCGTCTATGACCAGGGGCTTCAGGTCCGCCCTGGCGGCGTAGAGGGCGGCGGTATCGCCCGCCGGACCCGACCCTATGATTATCACGTTCTCTACCTGGTTATCCGTCGTCACTGTTCCTCCCCTTGCGATAATGCTTCTAAACCCTTCTTGCCCCGCGTGTGCGTGGTATCCCTGTATACCTTATGAGTTCGGCCCATTTTGGTCTTGCTCCAGGATCGCCCTGATGGCCGACAGGTCAACACTGTGGGCCTGCAAAATGCGGGTATGGTCTAGCACGGTGGCCTCCATCCGCTCCATGCGATCCTCCATCCGTTCCTGTCGATCCTCCATTACCCCCAGCCGTTCCTCTATCAGCCTCTGTCGATTCTCCATCCGCTCCATGCGATCTTCCATCCGCCCCTGTCTATCCTCCATCACCCCCAGCCGTTCCTCCATTCGACCCAGCCGGTTGCTGATATCCACGTAGGCGATGACCAGGCGTTCCAGCACCTCGCTCATCCTCTCAAGGATCGCTTCGTGGGCCGCCTGCCCTTGCGCCAGTGTTGAGATCTGGTCTTGCAGCTCCGATATGTGCTGTTCCGCCGATGAAAGGCGCTCTTCTGTGGTCATCCCCGAACTCCCGCCTTTTCTACGTCATCCATAGTAGTGGTATCGCCCCTCCACCCGGTCCTTGTTCAGTCGCCTCTTGAGGTGCAGCCCCTCCAGTATGAACTCCATTGCGGAGGCTATGATACCGTGGGTGTTGTCCGCCCCCAGCCGTCTGATGGGCTCGTCAAAGGCCTCCACCTCTCCCAGCAGGGACACATACTCCATGGAGGGCCTGTCGCTGCCGGTCTCAATCACCATGCCCTCCTCAAAGGACTCCACAATCCCCTCCATCTCCTCCATGTCCACGTAGCGGCCAAAGATGTTCAGCACCGCCCTCTTGGTGATGTCCTCCAGCACCTTCTCCTCGCGGCCGTCCTCCATTGTCTCCAGCTCTATCTTGCCCATTGTGGACGGCACGATAGCGGCGAGGTCGCTTATGCGCGGCACAACCTTGCCCTCTCCGAACCGCAGGGCGCGCTTGTAGGCGTTGCTGATAATGCTCTCGTAGTTGGCGATGGACACCCGGACGCTCACCCCCGACCGCTGGTTGATGTCGCCGCTACGCCGCGCCAGCGACGTCACCTCGGCAACTATGTCCTTCATGAAGCCGGGCACGGACACCTGCTCCTCCACGTCCGCAAAGGTGGCGCGCTCCTGCTCCATTATCTGCACCTCATCCTCCGGGAACTGGGGGTAGTGGGTGCGTATCTGTGCCCCGTACCGGTCCTTGAGGGGCGTGATAATGCGCCCCCGGTTGGTGTAGTCCTCCGGGTTGGCGCTTGCCACCAGGTACACGTCCAGGGGCAGGCGAATCCTGTACCCCTTTATCTGGACGTCCCGCTCCTCCATGAGGTTGAACAGGCCCACCTGGATGCGCTCCGCCAGGTCCGGCAGCTCGTTGATGGAGAATATGCCCCGGTTGGTCCTTGGTATCAGGCCGAAGTGGACCGTAAGCTCGTCGGACAGGTAGCGGCCCTCCGCAACCTTGATGGGGTCCACCTCTCCGATAAGGTCGGCCACGGCAATGTCCGGGGTAGCCAGCTTCTCGGCGTAACGGTCGTCGCGCCCCAGCCAAGAAATGGGGAGGTCATCCCCCTCGCTCTCCAATCTGTCGCCACAGGCCCTGCAGATGGGATCGAAGGGATTGCAATTGATCTCGCAGCCGGCGATGCAGGGTATCTCATCGTCCAGCAGATTGACCAGGGCGCGGATGATGCGGGACTTGGCCTGGCCGCGCTCGCCAAGCAGGATGATGTCCTGCCCGGCCAGGATGGCGTTCTCTATCTGAGGAATGACCGACTCGCTGTAGCCTATTATCCCCGGAAAGAGGTCCTCCTTGGCCACAATCTTCTTGACGAGGTTGCGCCGCAACTCCTCCCTGACTCCCACCACCTCATAGCCGCTCTCCTTCAGCTCTCGCAGGGTCTTTGCCTTCTGGGTAGAGGTCATAAGCTCCCCCTAACGTGTCTTGGTTAAGTGAACCAGGTATATCTCTATACTAGACAATGCGAGGTAAAAAGGGAAGGTTACGTCCCTGTAACCGCCCTCAGGCGACAGGTGTTTCACCAGAGAAACACACCATGACCCTGTTCTACACAGAAAGATACCCCGCCCGATGCCTTGGCAGGTTAATCTTCAGAGTAGGGCTGAAGCTGGGTCTCCTCGCTGGTGAACTCAAACCCAATTGTCTGCGCGTTGGACTGGCTCATCAGCATCAGGGTGTTGGCCAAGTCCTCCGCCACGTCCTTGGTCATGCGCAGGTCAAGGGTCTTGGGGTTCTCGTCAGACCCGGGCCCTATGACCAGTATCTGGACACCCTCCTCACCGTCTACGTCCATTCTGGTTATTGCCATGTAAGGCCGGAGCGCTCCCCCGTAGTTGGCTATGCGGGTCTCGTGTTTCATTTCCAGGTTGACCTCTACGTGCGGCACAGAAACCTCCTTATTGATTCTCCTCAAGCATTGTATCCAACGTCCTCCTGCCCAAACAACTCCCACATATCCCAATTATAACCCGCAGCAATGGTGTCGTGGTATCATTGTTTTCTACATTTACAGGAAAAGTGAGTATGGCAAGCAAGGGAAACCTGTCGCTGGCTATAGACGTGGGCGGCACCAACATCCGGGTTGCGGTGGTGGACCGAAGCGGCGCGGTGCTGCAGAGGGAGCGTGAACTCACCCAGTCGCATCTGGGAGCGAAGCACGCTATGGCGCGCCTTTCGGACACCGCCTCCCGGCTCATGCGCGCCGCAGGCGACGGGCAGTTCGCCGGAGTCGGCGTGTCCATGGGCAGCCCGGTTGACCCGGACACCGGAACAATGTACAACCCACCGAGCCTTCCGGGATGGGACGGCTTCTCGCCAAAGCAGGCGCTTGAGGAGTCCCTCCATCTGCCCGTCCACATAGCCAACGACGCAACCCTGGGCGCAGTCGGCGAGCACGCCTATGGCATAGGCCGGGGCGTGGAGAACCTGGTCTACGTCACCGTGAGCACGGGCATAGGCGGCGGAGTGATTGTGGAGGACATCCCGATACTGGGAGTTGACGGGTTTGCCGCCGAGCTGGGCCACATGAGCATAGAGAGAAACGGCCCTCTGTGCAACTGCGGCAATACCGGCTGCCTGGAGGCCATAGCCTCCGGCACGGCCCTGGCCAACATAGCCAACGAGCGGCTGCGGCAGGGGGCGCAGAGTGTTATGGAGGCAATGGCGGACGGCGACGGCGTCAGGGCGGAGATGGTGATGGGTGCCGCCGCTCAGGGAGACGCCCTGGCCAGGGAGCTTGTCGAGCAGTTCGCCCAGGACCTGGGCCAGGGGCTCGCCAACCTGCTGCACATCTTCAACCCCCAGATGATAATTCTGGGAGGAGGCGTGTGCCGGGACCTTCACCTGTTCTTCGCCCCACTCAAGGCCGCCATTCAACGCCGGGTCATGGCGCACATCAAGGTGAATATCCCGGTTGTGGCATCCGTGCTCGGAGACGACGCCTCACTGCTGGGCGCGGCACACCTTGTCTTTGAAAGGCTGGAGTTGGAGCAGGGATTTGGAATTCGATAGAACAGCTATTGGGGTGGATACGGCAGACACACCGTCGGCCCTTGTCATTGCCGTAACCCCCTCTCTTTTTCGCTGGTTCGTAGTCCTGTCAGTTCTGGCCGTCGTCTTAGTTACAAGCGCCTGCAGCGACAGACCGGCTCCCACGCTCACGCCGATGGGCGTGCTTACGCCTGGACCCGCGCCAACTCCAGTTGCCACACCCACGCCAATCACAGTGGCTATGCCTTCACCAACGCCAACTCAGATTGACAGACCTATGGTAACGCCGACAATGGAGACCACTGCTACCCCTGCGCCTGCAGTAGTGACCACACCCACGTCCGCGCCAGATCAGGCTGCCACACCTACAACGGAGCCGATGCCGGATGTTAGATTGGTGGCCATCAGCAGTGGAGAGAACCACACGTGCGCCTTGCGGGAGGACGGCATCGCCATATGCTGGGGCTTCGACGACCATGGTCAGGCGTCGCCGCCTGAAGGCGAGCGGTATGTCGCCATAGACAGCGGTTCACTCCACACCTGTGGCCTCAAGGAGGACGGGGCACTCAGTTGCTGGGGAGCCGGGAATCTTGCGAATGCGTATCCGGAGCATGAACGCTTCGTCTCAATTGACGTCGGCTACTTCATTACCTGCGGCATCCGCGAAGATGCGGTCACCGTCTGTTGGGTTGACGTATACGGCGAACCCGAAACGCTGGAGACTCTTTACTCTACAGTCACAAGCGGCCCCCTCTATACCTGCGCGCTGCTTGAGGACGGTAAGCCGGAATGCTGGGGAGGATTGGGGGCATTTGGGGAATTACTCGGTGAGGACCCTGTGACGTCGCAAGTGCCGGGGGATGAGCTATTCACCTCCATCACTATTGGAATGTTGCACGTCTGCGGCCTTCGTAACGATGGAACGCCTGTTTGTTGGGGTCACGACGATTCTGGACAGGCGTCGCCTCCGCAGGGTGAGGTGTTCGTTACAATGAGCGCCGGCAATGAGCACACCTGCGCCCTACGCAACGACGGGACACCTGTCTGCTGGGGCAGCGATGGTTTTGGTCAAGCGTCGCCGCCGCAGGGGGAAACATTTACCGCCCTTAGCAGCGGCGGAATGCACACATGCGCGCTTCGCGACGACGGCTCGGCCGTTTGCTGGGGAAACGACTTATATGGTCAATCTTCACCCATAACAGAGGCTGGCCCGAGGCCTGAACCGGTCTACCCCGCAGGAGACTTGCTCTGGCAATTTCGCTTTCCAGTAAATGAGGATTTGGCCTCAAGGCCTGTAGTTGCGAATGGCACACTATTCATAACCCTGTACGACAACTCACTCCGAGCGCTGGACGCAAGCACAGGGGAGGTAGCCTGGAGCTATCAGACAGGGGGTTGGATCACTTCTTCACCAGTGGTGATGGGTGGCGTGATATATGCGGGATCATGGGACGGATACGTGTACGCACTGGATGCAGAGAGCGGGCAACTGCTCTGGCGCTACGAGACGGCGGGCCAGGTGTCCGACCATTTGAGGCTATCGGGCGGCGCGGTCTACGCAGGAGGAGGCGGCCACGTCTACGCCCTGCAGGCCTCTACAGGGGAATTGATCTGGAGAAGTGAGGTCGTCACCTACTTGTATTCCACCTCTATTGTTGAAGGAAACGAGATAATCTATGCCGGCGCCGCTCCCGGAATCCTCTACGCATTGAACTCCTCAACCGGTGAGGTGCTCTGGCAGTACAATGCGAGCGGAAATGAATTGCGCTCCCAAACGCTCCATGCTCCGCCGGTAGTAGTTGTCGAAGAGACCGTCTACATCGGCACGGATAGCGGAATCGTACAAGCGCTGGATGCATATACCGGAGACCTGCTTTGGGAAAGCGAAACGGCCGCAACGTTGCCGCGCACCCTGGTAGTAGAAGCAGGAGTAGTCTACGTGGCAGGATTACTTGGTGGTACCGTGTACGCGCTGGACGCATCAACTGGTGTACTGATCTGGGAACACACAGAACTCGACGGGGTTTACTCCCTTTGGGTAGGACAGGGGATTGTGTACATCTCTGGGCTAATCGGATTCGTCGATCACCTGGCTGCATTGGATAGCGCCACTGGCGAGGTTCGCTGGCGTGCGCCGGGAAGCAATGCACTCTATCCATCTGTGGTCGATGGCGCCATATATGCCACCTACGTTGCCCGCGGTGAGGACGAACCCGTAGATGGGGTGTCTGTATTCGATGCAGAGACCGGGGATGTCCTGTGGGTCTACCACACCTACGTCAGTCTAGGGCGCCCCGCGACCGTGGCAAACGGCATAGTATACGTTAGCCCCACTGAGAATTACTTTGACAGCGCGCGTGGTGACTACACTGGCTGGTATCTGTACGCATTGACAGGCCCGAGTAGGAGATAGGCAAGCCAAGTCTGGTAACGCCCACCCAAGAAGACTCGATCTGCTAGTTTATGGTAGGCGGGCCAACGACCTCTCAATCCCATTGAGCCAACTTGTTGAATCAGAATTTATAGCTCGCAAGTACCAGAGTTTTTGGTGTCTATTGGATAATTGGGATGGACAAACTCACCCCCCATATCAGGTACGGGGCAGGCTATGAGCGGTAAGGGGTAATCACACAGCGGTATCTGCCATTACCAGTGTGATAAACACTACAGGTCGGATGTCTCTCCAAGGACCTCCAGCGCCTCCTCGGCAGCCTCTACAACCGCATCGTCCGAGGACTTGAGGCACCTGAGCAGCGCCTTCTTCGCAAGACTGCCGCCTATCGCCCCGACCGCCGCTATCGCCGACGTCTGCGCCTGCTGGTCTTCGTCCTTGAAGAGCTGCATGAGATGGGGCACGGCGTCTTCCTCGCCCATCTCGCCACAGGCGTTGGAGGCCTCGTAGCGCATGGCCGGATGCGGATTGCGAAGCTCATTGAGGATGGTGGACAGCCACTGTGGGTTGCAGCTCTTGCCCATTGCGTAGACCGCGCTGCACCTCATCTCAAGCTGGTCGCTGGTGTAGGAATCCCGGATGATCTGGTGTACTTCCGGGGTGTTGAAAGCACCCACGGCCTCGACGGCGCGGCGTCTCACCTCTTGCGTCTCGTCCGGGTTGCGGATGGCCGCGGTGAGCGACTCCATGATCTTGGCGCCGTCCTTGGCGAGTATCTTGCCGCTCTGGGCCAGCACTGCAAACTTGCTCATGGCCATAGCCGCCGCAGCCCTCACCTTGTCCGACGGGTCCTCGTTCAGAAGCCGGGCCAGGGGCGCCACCAGGGACCGGTCGTCGCACTCCCAGAGCCCCTCTATCGCCTTGGCCCTGACCTTCGCGTCCTCGTCCTTGAGGCAGAGGCGGAAGAGGCTGTTGAAGTCGGCGTCCAGGTTGTCCTCCGCCATTTCGATGAGTCGCTGCAGGACCTGCTGCCGCCGCTCGGAGTCGACGTCATCCCAGTCGGCGCGAATGGCCTCCAGCTCCTCAGTGGTCATGCCGGACAGGCTCATCAGGTCCGCGTTTCGCAGAGGCTGCTCGCTGTCGACGATTGCGCTCAGGCACTGCTCAAGGGTCACCTTGTCGGTCCTCCTTATGCTTTTGCCGTTACAGCCACGCCTTCACACAACAGTGAGGGGGCGCTCAGGAACCCCCTCAGCCACCGGCTCTCACTCCCGACGCTGACAACGCCGTTAAGGACATTGTACACGTTGCCGGACACCATGACATCCTTGGCCCGGCCCACGATTTCGCCGTTCTCCACATAATAGCCCAGGAGCACGTTGGCGTTAAAGCCCCCGCCAAGGATGTTCCCCTGCCCCGCTCCCAGCAGACGCTCCACGACAAGGGCCTCCTCCACGCCCGAAACCATGTCCTCAAAGGAGGCGTCCCCCGTAGAGAAGACCAGCACGCCGGGGCCTGGCTGGGGCAGGGTCGCGAGGGATCGGGACGCGCTGCCCGTGGTATGCGCGCCGGCCTGGGCCGCCGTCTGGAGGTCGTAGAGGAAGCTGGATGCGACGCCCTTGTCGATGAGGGGCGTGGCCCGGCTGGGTGTACCCTCGTCGTCGCAGATGCGGCTGCCCGGAACGAAGGGCTGCGTGGGGTCGTCCCACAGGGAGATGCGCTCGTCGACCACCTGCTCCCCCAACCTCCCCACCAACGGCGACGTGCCCTTGAGGGCGGTCTTGCCGCTGAACCCGCTTATCAGAGGGCCGATGAGGACTCCCGCCAACCCTCGCGGCGTGAACAGGACGGGCATGGCGCGGCTGGGCACGGGCGCCACGCGGCTGGCCCGCTCCAGCTGGAGCTTCATGGAGTCCGCAAGGGGCGCTACGTCCGTTATGGGGTGGCACGACGTGTCGCTCTCCGATACGTAGAGCATGTCCGTGCCCTGAATCAGCACGGCCTCAAGGTAGATGCTCATGGTGGTCCTGGTGTAGGAGACCCGGCAGCCCCGGGAGTTCAGCAGCTCCGTCCTGGTCACGCTCCTGCCAACCCTGCCCTCGCACTGGACGTTGGGCCACTCCGCTCTCACGGCGTCAATGAGGCTCTGCCCCAGGTGCCGCATGGCGTCCATGTCAAGCGTCTCCAGCGGGGGGTCGTGGACGGCCACGGAGGGATAGGCAGTCGCGGAGGGCAGCTCCAGAAGGGCCTCCGCGCCAAAGGGCGCCATCTCCAAGGCCCTGTCCACCAGAGCGTCCTCCTCGGCGAGGTTGGTTGTGGAGGAGAAGCCGATGCGCCCGTCCTTCACCAGGCGCAGGGCCAGCCCGGAGGCCTCGCGGGTGTCCACCATCTTGAGGCGGTTGGCCTCAAAGCTCATGCTGGTGTCCGTCTGGGAAACGCCGAACACCTCGCACTCTCCTGCCTCTCTAAGCGCCTTGTCCAGTATGGCTTCCACGGCCTAAACCCCGCTCACCAGGCAGTTTTGAATGCGAATGTGAGGGCTGCCGTTGCTCACCGGCAACGGCGATTGGCCGCCCTTGCCGCAGCCTCCACCCTGGTTGAAGTCCAGGTCGTTGCCCACGGCGTCCAGGTTGCGCAGGGTGGTGAACAGGTTGCCGGAGAGCATGACCGGCCTGACCATCTCCTCTATCTTCCCGTTGCGAATCATGTACGCCTCTCCCGCGGAGAATGTGAACATCTCCATGCTGGTCATACCGCCGTACCAGTTTGAGGCGTACACCCCCTCCTTGACGCCGGCCAGCAGGTCGTCCAGCGTGGCCTCACCCGGCTCAATGAAGGTGTTGGTCATGCGGACGATGGGCGGGAACTGGTGGCTGATGGCCCTGGCGTTGCCCGAGGTTGGCTCCCCCATCCTGGAGGCCGTCTCCCGGGAGTGCAGCCTGCCGACCAGTTCGCCCTCCCTTATCAGGTACGTGCGGGTCGATGGCACGCCTTCGTCGTCGTACTTGTAGCTGCCCCGCAGGCCGCCGACCGCGCCTCCGTCCACGACGTTCAGGTGCGGCCCGCCGAAGGCGCTGCCCAGCACCATGATGTCCTTGAGCTGTTCGTTGTCGTACACCTGGTCCGCCTCTGAGAGATGTCCAAAGGCCTCGTGGATGAACACCCCGGCCAGCACAGGGTCCAGGATGACGGTGTGCTCTCCGCCCTTGACCTGGGGCGCCTTGAGCATCCTGACGGCTTTGTCGGCCACGTCCCTGGCGTCTTGATGGAGCGCCTCCACAAAGGAGAAGTCGCCGTTGCTGCCCAGGCTGACCCCGGCCTGCTGCACGTCCGCGCCGTCCCGCGCCATCGCCGATAGGCGTATCGCCACGTCCACCTTGCCCTGCTCTATGTACGCGCCCTCGGAGCTGGCGAAGTAGATCGTCCGGTTTCTGTCGGCGTAGGTTATGGAGGTGCTCTGGATGGCGGGCGCGCCCCACATGATGTCGTTGTACTCGTCCAGGAGCGCCTTCTTCGCCGACAGCGATACATGGGCGGGGTCCTTCACGACGTGGGGCGGAACAACGTCCACCACAGGCTCGACGGGCGCAAGGCCGACCCTGTCTCCACCCACGAGCCGGGCCTGGCTCACGGCCAGAGAAACCTTCTCCCTGAGATCCGACAGGTCGTTGAAGCAGACGAAGCCCCAGCCGCCACCCACCAGCGCCCGGGCGTTGCCGCCCCTGGAGCTGCTCGCACCAATGTCCTCCAGCTCGCGGCCGGCGTAGGTGATGTGGCTGGAAACGCCCTCCTCCAGCCGCACCTCAACATAGTCGGCGTTGTGACCCCGAATGGCGTCCTGTATCAGGTCTCTCAAGTACCCCTACGCTCCTTCTGAGTATGGAGACCATTATAACCAAGAGGGTGGGGGAGTCTCCAGAATAAATTGTCGCATTTTTGGCGCGCCTTAGATTCCTCGCTGCGCTCGGAATGACGACGGTTTTGGTGGTACAATCGACACCTATGGCGAGAACGTGGAGGCGTGCCCCGTGACCCTTGGCGAAGGCTTCCTGCTGCTGGTACGCTGGTTCCACTCGCTGGCGGCCGTGGCCTGGATAGGCGGCAGCCTCTTTTACGTGCTGGTCCTCCGACCGGCGCAGCGCAGGGCAGGCGCGCAAGGGGCGGCTACAGCAACGGAGGTGCAGGTCCAGTTCAGAGGCCTAGTAGACTCCTGCATAGCCGTCCTTCTGGTCACGGGCGCGGTCATGCTCTTCGACCGCCTGACGGACGCGACCACCGGGACTGCATATGTGGTGACTGTCGCCATCAAGATTGGTCTGGCGCTGTGGATGTTCGCAATGGCCCGGGGCCGGTGGCGTAGGCGGCGGGCGGCGCAAGCGCAGCCGGAGGTTGCCCAAGACGCCCAGCGCAGCAGGCTGGCCAGGGCCATGGCCCTCATATCAGGCGTCAACCTGAGCGTCATCCTGGGCATTGCCATCTTCTTCCTGTCCGACCTGCTCAGGTTCATCTTCGAGCGGGGATTGACAGGGGAATAGCCCAGGGCCAATATGATTGGCAGCTAAAGTCAACTATCATCGGAGCAATAGTATGAAGAGAGACCTGGTGGACATCCTGGCGTGTCCCGTGTGCAAGAGTCCCTTGAACCTGACGGTGCTGGAGCAGAGCGAAGGCGAGGTCATCAGGGGCGCGCTTCACTGCCGCGGCTGCGAGGAGCAGTACCCCATAGAGGACTCAATCCCCAACCTGCTGCCTCCGAGCCTCCGCGAGTAGGAACCTCCACCCCCATCCCCCTGGATTCCTGCTTCCGCAGGAATGACGGGACGGTGGAAAGGAGCTTTACCTGCTCAAAAGTTTCCTAAGCCGTATCGCTTAGGGGCAGAGCGCCCAGCCTCACGACCGTCTCCCTTCCCGGGGCGTCCGCGAGCAGCGCGCCGATGGGCCGCTTGAGTACGGGGTGCTCCACGCCAGACGCGATCTCCGCAAGTGGCGCTAGGACAAAGGCGCGCTCCGGAATGCCCGGGTGGGGTATCTGCAGGTCGGGCGCATCCACCACAAGATCGCCGTAGAGCAGGATGTCCACGTCGATTGTCCTTGGCCCGTAGCGGATGGTGCGCATGCGGCCCAGTCTGCGCTCCACGTCTTGAGCCACTGCTAGAAGCTGCTGAGGGCTGAGGGCCGTCTGCAGGCCGCAGGCCATGTTCAGAAATGAGGGCTGCTCCGTATAGCCCCAAGGCTCCGTCTCGTAGACGGAGGAGAGGGCGGTGATTTCACCCCTTTCGCCAAGGAGTGAGATGGCCTGGCGCAGGTTGTCCTCGCAGTCGCCCAGGTTCGACCCCAGGCCCAAGTAGGCCGTCACCTCGCTCATGTCTGTTCCGGTGGCATCTCCCACCCGCGCACCACGGCGTCGCTCATCCGGGCCACACGCGCCATCACCTTGACATCGTGGACGCGCACTATGTCCGCGCCGTTGGCTACGGACAGAGCGACGGTCGCCGCCGTGCCCTCAACGCGATCGTCTACCGGCGCGTCCAACACGTAGCCGATGGTCCTCTTGCGTGACATCCCCACCAACAGCGGCCTGCCCAGGACCTTGAACTCCGCCAAGCGTCTGAGTATCTCCAGGTTGTGCTCAGCGGTCTTCCCGAACCCCATGCCCGGGTCCAGTATCACGTTCTCTCTTGGCGCCCCCGCCTCCAGCGCGGTCTCCAGGCTGGAGCGCAGGGCGGTAATCACATCCGGCACCAGGTCTTCGTAGTCAGTCCCCACCTGGTTGTGCATAAGGATGACGGGGACGCCCGCGCTTGCCGCCAGCCTGGCCATGTCCGGGTCGTGCTTGAGACCCCATACGTCGTTGATGACGGACGCGCCGGCGTCCAGGGCCGCGCGGGCCACCTCGCTCTTGTAGGTGTCGATGCTCACGGGAATGTCCAGCCTCGCGGCCAACCCCCGTATCACGGGCAGTATGCGGCGCATCTCCTCCTCGGCGTCCACCGGCGTAGAGCCGGGTCGCGTCGACTCACCGCCCACGTCGATGATGTCCGCGCCCTCGGCCTGGAACCGCAACCCCTGCTCCACGGCAGCCTCCACGTCGTGCTCAAGGCCGTCGCCGGAGAAGGAGTCGGGCGTCGCATTGACTATGCCCATCACGTAGGTGCGCCTGCCCCACGCCATCTCCCACTTGCCCCATCGAGTTGTACCGAGACCCTCTTGCACGTTCATGCTCTCCCTTCGCCATTCTACCAGAATCAGGATTGAAGCATCCCCTCAGGTGGGCTACAATTACAGGCGGACACCAGTCCGGGGTGGAGCGTGGCTATGAGACTCTACAACACCCTTTCCAGAAAGACGGAGGAGCTTCAACCCCTGGAGCCGGGGGTCGTCAGGATGTACTCCTGCGGGCCAACCGTCTATCGATTCGCCCACATCGGCAACATGCGCACCTACCTCATGGCGGACTGGATTCGCAGGGGGCTGGAGCTGCAGGGCCTCCGCGTCGTCCAGGTCAAGAACATCACGGACGTGGGCCATATGCGCCAGGAGATGCTGGAGCAGGGCGAGGACAAGATGATCGCCTCCGCGCTGGCCGAGGGCAAGACGCCCCAGGAGATAGCCGAGTTCTACACCCAGGCTTTTTACCGTGACGAAGCGAAGCTGGGCATCTCTCCGGCGACCCACTCGCCCAGGGCCACCGACCACGTGCAGGAGATGGTGGAGATTGTGGAGCGACTCCAGGCGAAGGGGTACGCCTACGAGGTGCAGGGCAACGTCTACTTCGACGTGGGCAGGTTCCCGGACTACGGCAAGCTCTCCGGCAACGTCCAGGAGTCGCTGCTTGAGGGCGTCCGGGTGGAGGCGGACCCTCTCAAACGGGACCAGCGCGACTTCACCCTGTGGAAGGCCGCGGAGGAGGGGCGAGTCCTCCAATGGCCCAGCCCCTGGGGGCTTGGCTTCCCCGGCTGGCACATCGAGTGCTCCGCCATGTCCACCAAGTACCTGGGAGAGCAGCTGGACATCCACACCGGCGGCGTCGACAACATCTTCCCCCACCACGAGGGCGAGGTGGCCCAGAGCGAGGGCGCTTTCGGCAAGCGCTTCGTGCAGATTTGGGTGCACGGCCAGCACCTGCTGGCAGACGGCGTGAAGATGGCCAAGTCCGCCGCCAACGACTACACCATTCAAGATATTGAGGACATGGGCTTTGACCCAATGGCCTTCCGCTACCTGTGCCTCACCGCCCAGTACAGGACCCGCCTGAACTTCACCTTCTCCGCCCTCCGCGCCGCCCAGAACGGCCTCCAGCGCCTCCGCAACCGGGTGTGGGAGTGGTCGATTGAGACGTCGCCGGACGCGGGCGCGCCCGCGACACAACCCTGGCGCGACGCCTTCTGGGAGCGAGTGAACGACGACCTGGACATGCCCGGCGCGCTGGCCCTGACCTGGAGGATGACCCGCTCCGACCTGCCGACGGCGGCCAGGCTGGGACTGCTCCTGGACTTCGACTGCGTGCTGGGCCTGGGCCTGGAGCGCGTGGCCCTTGACTGGAAGATACCGGACGACGTGTCCCAGGCGGAGCAGAGACGCTCGGAGCTGAGGGCGAGCCGCGACTACCCTGCCGCAGACGAGGTGCGCCGCCGGCTCAATGAGGCGGGCTTCGTCCTGGAGGACTCCCACGTAGACACAAGGACAAGGCCAAAGTCGGAGTTTGAGAAGCGCACCGAGGAGCTGACGCGAGTGTCATCTTCCAAGGAGGTCGGCTCCCTGCTGGACGCCGCGGACGAGACGGAGTTTACCGTCGGCATAGTCGCCTGCAACTACCTCTCTGACCTGCAGCGGTGCGTCGGGAGCCTCCTGCCCCTGGGCAAGAAGCACTCCCTTGAGGTGTTGGTAGTCGACAACGGCTCCACGGACGGCACTTCTGAGTGGCTTGAGGAGCAGGCCCGCCGTGAGCCGCGCCTTCGCGTCATCCACACCGACCACGTGCTGGGAGACGCCGCCGCCAAGAACATCCTGCTCAAGCAGAGCCGGGGCGCCTACCTGGTGCTGATGGACACCTCCGTGGAAGCCCGCGAGGACTTTCTGGCGCCCCTGTCGGAGGCCCTGTCGGACGAGTCCGTGGGGGTTGCCGGGCCCTGGGGCCTCAGAAGCGGAGACCTCCACCACTTCAACGAGGTGGAGGAGGGTGACGTCGACGCCATGCAGGGCTACTGCTTCGCCTTCCGCCGGTCGCTGATACCGGAGGTGAGCCTGATGCGTGAGAGCTTCCGCTTCTACCGCAACCTGGACCTGGAGTACAGCTTCTACTTCCGTGAAAAGGGGTATCGCATAGTCGCTCTCGGCTCACTGCCCCTGGAGCGGCACGAGCACCGGGTCTGGACCAGTCTGGCGGAGGATGAGAGGGAGAAGCTGAGCCGCGACAACTTCAAGCGCTTCCTGAAGAAGTGGGGGAACCGCCAGGAGCTGCTGCTGGAGCCCGGCCCAGGCCACGACCACCACGACCACTAGGACACGGAACCCAAACCGTCATTCCGGCGAAAGCCGGAATCTAGGAATGGTCTGAACAAGTCTAACGTCACCCCCGAGAAGCCTGCCCAGTACCTGATAAGGGGTCAGGAGTCTACGCTCCGCCCCCTCTGGATTCCGGCTTCCGCCGGAATGACGGGGGAATACTCCCTGAACTGCTCCGGCCCAACCTCCACCATGTCCCGGTTGAACAGCCTACTGAAGTGGCTCACCAGGGAATCGGCCACCTGCTCAAGGGACACGGGGCTTCCCAGAATGCGTTCCATTGATGTAACGACCAGGCCCTCAATTCCGCAGGGCACTATGTGCTGGAAGTAGGAGAGGTCCGGGTTTACGTTGATGGCAAAGCCGTGAGTCGCGATGCCACGGCTTATCCTGACTCCGATGAAGGCTATCTTCTCGTCGCCCACCCAGGCCCCCGGCAGGCCATCTCTACGCTCGGCCGCTATGCCAAAGTCTGACAGAGTAGCAATTAGCAGCGTCTCCAGCGTCCGGACGTAGCCTCTCGCGCCACCAAATGGCCTCACGTCCACGATGGGATAGCCCACCAGCTGCCTCGGGCCGTGGTAGGTGGCCTCGCCGCCCCGGTCTGCGTTATAGACGGTCGCGCCTATCTCCTTCAGGGCGTCCGCCTCCAGCAGCACGTCCGACTCGCCGGCCCGCCGCCCCAGTGTGTAAGTGTGGGGGTGCTGCAAGAGGAGAAGGGCGTCCGGCAGCGAGCCCTCGGCCCGGCGGCGCGCCACGTCCCTTTGCAGCTCCAGGGTTTCAGCGTAGTCCGTAACGCCCAGCCGCAGCAGGAGGCAGGGCTTGTTGGGGGAATGGTCGTTGCTCAACAGACTTGGGATTTCTTCCCATTCCTGCGAAGGCAGGAATCCAGAGGCATCTCAACTGTTCAACTTCACGCCCTGGATTCCCGTTTTCACGGGAATGAGAGCGCGTAATGTAGGGGCGGTTGCGAACCGCCCCTACAAGGGTCATCCGAGACTCCCGCCTAGACCTGCGAGAGGAAGAATATCGTGGGCTCGTCGCTGACGCCTGACTCCGCCATCGCCTCCTTGAGGGTGTCCGAGGCCACCCACTGGCGGGCTTTCTCCAGCTCCTCCCACTCCATCAGCACCAGCACCTCAAAGGGGTTGTCGCCGCTGCGGAACACCATCGGGTCCCCAATCGCGCCCGCTGCCTCGCGCAGCCCGGCCTGCTCGTTGAAGGCGGGCCTCCATTTGGCGTAGCTCTCGACCGTGTGCCTGAACAGTATGTGTGCCAAGGGTCACCTCCTTTTCAGTAATGGGACGCATAATCACTGCCTGGATACAGCGTCGTGTCTTTGGACTCGGTACTACCTTGCGGCGGCCTCCCGGGCCTCCCGCTCTGCGTGGGTCTCCTTGACCCACTCGCGCTTCATGGCGTCGACGATATTGACCGTCAGCTTGCCGAAGCTGCCAATCTCCATGTCAACGGTCTCGCCGTCCTGGAGGGGGCCAAGGCCGCGGTGGTTGGTGCCGCAGGCGATGACGTCTCCCGGCTCCAGGGTGGTTATCCAGGTCATCCACTCCAGCAACGCCGGAATATTGTGGGCCATGTCGTTGGTGTTGTAGTCCTGCCTCAGCACGCCGTCGACCCACAGCTTGATGGGCAGGTTCTGCGCATCGCCAGCCTCGTCGGCGGTCACCAGCGCCGGGCCCATGGGTCCGAAGGTGTCCCACGACTTGCCGATGAAGAAGCTGTCCCTGTTCGCGGGGCCAGCGCCCCGGCAGGATACGTCGATGAAGTTGACGTAGCCGAAGATGTGGTCAAAGGCCTGGTCTGCCTTGATGGCGCTGGCCTTCTTGCCGATGACAATGCCAAGCTCCGCCTCGTGCTCAAAGACCGTGGCCGGGGCGTCCGGCAGGACGACGGTGTCCCCGTGGCCGATGACGCTGCTGGAGGACTTGTTGAAGGCGTTGATGGGGCCGGCCTCCGTCCGGGTGCCGCTCTCCATGTAGTTGCCAGCCATGCACACCAGGCGCGCCGGCCGGGGCAGAGGCGCTCTGAGCCGCGCCTGGCTCACGGGTGTGCCCGGGCCGCTGAGGGCCTCCAGCGCTCCCCTGTACTGGTCAAAGTTCTCGATGAGCTTGCTCATCATCTCCTGGGGCGTGTGGTAGTCTATGGTGTTGCCCACCGAGGAGGCGTCAACCACGGAGTCACCCTGGAGCACCCCCAGGCGGAAGTCGTCGCCGAAAAGCACAAGCTTCATATCACTCTCCTTCTGACTGTAGTCTACTTCCTGATGTTCAGAGGCACGTTAAGCTCGCTGGAAAGCTCCTCCAGCGACTGGTAGGTGGGTCCGTCCAGCGGTATGCCGTTGGCCCGGCGGTCGATCTCCGCCTCCCACTCCGGCTCGCCGTGGACGAAGACGCGGTCCCAGCCGGGCAGCTTCTCGGTGTTTCGAATCACCCGGAACACCTCGTCCATCTCCTCCTTGAACTCGTCCGCGGGCCGGAAGCCGTCGATGCGCAGCGCGCCGAAGAAGTGGCCCGTGTTCGCTGCCGCGCCCGCGCGCCTGACCCGCTCCGCCTCCGCGCCCTCCACGGACAGCTTGGCGGCCGTGGCCCCGACCGCCGCGCCGGAAAGCACGCCGGAGAGAATGTCCACCAGCAGCATGAGGCCGTAGCCCTTGTGCCCGCCGGTTTCCCTGAACCCGCCAATGGGCAGGATGTACCCGCCCTCGCCACGGGCGTTGGGGTCGGTGGCCAGGTTGCCGTCGCCGTCCACCACCCAGCCGGCGGGGATGGAGTGGTTGCGGCGCATCGCAATCTGCAGCTTGCCAAAGGCCACGACGGTGGTGGCGAAGTCCATGACGAAGGGCGGCGGCGTCTTCGATGGAGCCGCGACAGCTATCGGGTTGGTGCCGAACAGGCCCGTCTTGCTGCCCGTTGGGGGCGTGTCTCCGCCCGCGCCGACGTTGGTCATGGAGAAGCCGATCATGTCGTGCTCCAGGGCCATGCGGGCGTAGAAGCCGGCAATGCCGTAGTGGGAGCTGTTCTTCACCGACACGAAGCCCGCGCCGGTGTTCTGCGCCTTCTGGATGGCGATCTCCATTGCGCGCTGGCCCACTACCATCCCAAGGCCGTTGGCGCCGTCAACCGTCGCCGTCGAGGGCAACTCGCGGGCGATCACCACCTCCGGGTTGGCCTCCACCTGGCCGTTCTGGAGACGCGTAATGTAGTTGCGGAGTCGCGGCACGCCGTGGGACTCGATGCCCAGCACGTCCGACTTGACGAGCACCGCCGCAGCGTCCCGGGCATTCTTATCCGTCAGTCCCTGGGTCCTGAACAGGTCTACAACGAACCTCTCAAGTCCGTCGGCGTCAACCAGTACGCTATCCGGTTCGACTTCCGTAGCCATTGGACACCTCCTGTGTCTTACTGCGTTGAGGTAGCCCACATAGAGCGGGCGGGGCGTGAGCCGTTCGCGGCCCTGCGCCTAAGTATATTCGCAGCCCCTGGCAAGGGCAATATGCGCCGAGGCGTCAGCGAGGGTGTTTGGCCTGTCACCCTGAGCGACAGCGAAGGGTCTAAAGTCCTTGTCACATTCCTTCTCTTCAATGCTCGGACCAAATTCTTGCTGAAGGATTTTAGATTCTTCGCCTTCGGCTCAGAATGACATGATCTACAAGGAAAAGACCCTGAGACCCTGCTAGTCCGCCGGCCTCCTGGGGGGAGGCGGAGGGGGTGGAGGCAGCTTCACCCAGCGCTCACGCTCACGCTCCTCAATGGCCTTGCGCTCGTCCAGGCTTATGCCCATGCCGCCGCGCTCAACGTCAAGGAGCGTCTGGGCCACCTCCCAGCCTGCGCCCTCGCCGCCGATGACGTCCACCACAGGCACCCGCAAGTCTGTGAACTCAAAGCTCTTCATCTTCCTGCCAATAAGGCTGGAGCGGTAGTTGACGGTGACTCCCGGGCCCTTGGCGCTGATGAGCAGCATGCTCAGATTCTGGTACTTGGGCCCCTCGGGGTCCGTGGTGACGATGCTGAACAGGTAGTCGGGCGTCAGCGCCTCGCTGGTGTAGCCCTTCTCGCCGTTGACAATGTAGTCGTCGCCGTCGCGGATGGCCGTCGTGTGCTGCGTGGCCAGGTCGGTGCCCGTCGATGGCTCCGATTGCAGCTGCGACACGGTGATCTCGCCGCGCAGCGTCGGTATGAGCCATCGCTCCTTCTGCTCCTCCGTGCCCCAGGAGCGCATTGGCACCAGGAAGGTCATGCTCAGGCCCAGGGGGGGCAGCCTCAGGCGATTGACCTCCTGCATGATGGCGTTCGCGGCCTTCTGCGAGTATCCGCCGCCGCCGAAGTACTTGGGCCACGCGGGGGCGAGCCACCCCTTCTGCCCAAGCTTGCGACGGAACTCCAGCGTCCACGCCTCCAGCTCCGGGGTGATGTCCTCATCCGGGCCGGGCAGGTCCAGGTCCGGCGGGACGTTCTCCCCCAGCCAGGCCCGGACTTCCGCCCTGAGGCCCTGCAACTGCTGCTGTGTCAAGGTTGGCCTCCTTCTCGCTCCTCTGTGGAGCGGGAGTCTATTGCAGCGCTAATCATACCACGACAGGGGCGGTTTTTGCCTTATCCACTGCGCGTACATCAGGCCAAGTCATGGATTTGGCGTTGCCGCCTGCGCCGTGGGCTATTCAGGAAATGGCAGCGTTGCCGCTTATGTCCTCTGCCCAAAACCAATGCAGGTACTCAATTGGCTGGCCGAACTCGTCCTCGAACTCAAGAAGCTCTAATAGGAAGAACGGCTCCTGTACGAAGGTTATGACGTCGCTGGCCATAAACCAATCGTCCTTGTCTGGGTCCTCCAGATGAAAACCGAAATTCCAGAACTGGACGGCGTCACCCGGGCTTATCTGGTAAGTCGCTTTGTCAAACCGGACCGTGTCCTCTTCATCGTCTGGGCCAGAGAAGATGTACTGGTAAGTCTGGATGTCGTGATACACAACCTCCCAAGTTGCATCGACTACAAGCGTCATCACGGCGGGGTCGGCCTCGGATTGCCCCGCTCTGTAGTAGTCGATTTCAGCCGTGTATATTGAGTACTGCTGTCCATCCTCCTCAAACCAGCTATCGAAGGAAGCAGGTATCCAGGCAGTCAGTACATCCGGGTCGTACTCCACCGTGAACCAGTATTTGTCCCACGCGGGGGCAAAATACTGGCCTTCAATCTCGGTGGGAAAGGTCTCTTCCTCGGCGACAACCATAAAGTAGTCCTCGACCGCGCCGTCTTCGTACTCTACCGTTTCAATGAAGCCGTAGAGGCTGGTTACATAGCTCAGATTTTCGTCGTCAAAGGTGGCGTAAATCCCATCGGAGTCCGCGAATTCAGCAACCAACTCCGGCGGTTCGGTGTCAGTTTGGCGAAACTCAAAAAACGTGTTCTGAAAGTCCAACCAGGTATCGTTGACTTTGTAGGCCGCGTATTCTTGCCCCGCGTTCTCCGGCGCATCAATGGCTATCCCGAAGGAGTTAGTCCTAGAGCCGTCGTGGTTGGAATGGACAACAAACCGGCCAATCGCGTCCATTAATTCTTCAAGCTTTGGGCTTACCTCCGGATCCGGAAGCGTTTGGGCCAGTATCTGAGTAAAGTGCATCAGGTCTATAGAGAGCCGGGGAGCATCTTTTTCGGATTCCCCGTAGGATCGAACTTTGGTGGATCCCTCGATCAGGCTGTTGGAATACACAGAGTTATGAAACAACCGCTCGTCATAGGCTGAAATCACAGGATTCAAGGCCGCCACAAGCTGGTCGTACCGGCTCAGATCAAGCAAAGAGAGGGTTTTCCCTTTATCTTCGTAATCGTGTACGTCTTGAACGAAGTTGTCGACCATCCGCTTGCCAGCCTCTTCGATGCTGTCTTCCTGAGCGTAATGCTCAATAACCGCGCTCCATAGCCAACCGTGTCCCGGTTCAAGTTCTTCAGATGCAATCATGTAATCGGCATAAGGCTCTATGAACCTTGCAACTTCCATAGAGGCCATGAGGCAGGCGTCGAAGCCGATAAGGTCAAAGCCGCCCGGCTGGCTGCGCTTAAATGCCCACTCCATCTCAGCAAGGGACATTGGAATATCATCATTAAAGTTGGTGTCCCCCCCAAAGCCTCCATAGGAGGCTCCATGGTCCCAGAACGTAAGAAATCGCTGGTCTAAGTCTGTATACCCGTCTCTCAGGTAATCGAGAAACAGCTTGAGGGAGTTTTCGTCATCCATGTCTGCCTGGTCGTCATAGTAGATATACGCGTCGGGGCTGTTCTCGTTGCCAAACTCAGAGTCTTGAGCGTCGGCCATTAGCTGATCTATATCGGCAAGTTTCATGCCCCGCCAGCCGTCCTTGTTCGCGCCTCCAAAGGCAACGACAACCACTATCTCCTCCTGGTTAGAAAGGCTCTCGTAACCTTCGATCAACTCCCTCAAGTCAGTTGTTCCAGCCTGGTCGTTCTCTTCCAAGTCGCTGCCCACCATGTAGATTGCCAATAGCTTGCCGTAGGGATCGCTTTCCTGTGTGGCTACGGGGACTGGAACCGGCGTGGATGTGGGCATGGTTGAGACCGACGTAGGCGTAGGCACCGCAAGAACTGGGATGGGCGTGTCCGCGTGCGTTGGGGTAGGCACGGGCGTGTTTATTGGCGTAGATGTGGACGTGGAGGTGGGTAATGGCGCAGACGTTGGTGTGGACGCGGGAGCAGATTCGCTACAAGCTATCAACGCAATAGTCATCATGCAACACAGCGCCAACATACCCAAGCGAAGGGAGGGCATCCGTATATTGCTGATGGCCTTGTTACATCTTTGGCTCAGGGCAAACCTCGGGTGTTACAACTACCTGTCCCTAGCTACACATTGGCGGCGTCTCTGAACCGGCGGAGGGCGTCTATGTGGTCTGCCGGAGATGACAGCCCGGCACCCATTGTGTTGACGCCCAGGTGGGTCGCGCCAAGCTCCCGCCACGCCTCCACCTCTTTGGCCCAGTCGTCGGGGCCGCCGCCGCCGATGCTGGCCCGGCCCTCAATGCCGATGTCGCCGGGGTCGCGGCCAGCCTCCCGGACGTAGTCGTGGAGGCGTCGCAGTGTCTCGCGGCCGCGGTCGTCCGGGCGGAACTGGGGAAACCAGCCGTCGGCCAGGCGCGCAATGCGCCGTATGACCGGCTCCGCGCCGCCACCCATCCACAGGGGTATGGGCCTCCGGACGGGCAGGGGGTTGATGCCCGCGGCGGTCACCGTGTGCCACCGGCCCTGGAAGGTGACAACCTCCTCGGTCCAGAGGGCCCGCATAAGCGCAACCTGCTCCTCCACCCTCCGCCCCCGGGTGTGGAAGTCCTCGCCAAGGGCCTCGTACTCAACCTCGTTCCAGCCAATGCCGATGCCCAGCCGGAGGCGGCCTCCGCTGAGCACGTCCACGGCCGCGGCCTGCTTGGCGACAAGGGCCGCCTGGCGCTGGGGCAGGATGATTATGCCGGTCACCAGCTCAATGCGCTGCGTAACCCCGGCCAGGTAGCCGAAGAGCACAAAGGGCTCGTGGAACTGGGAGTTGTGGTCGTAGGGGCCTCTCCAGCCGGGGCGTGCGTCGCGGCTCGCGCCCAGCACGTGGTCGTAGGCCAGGACGTGGGAGTAGCCCAGGTCCTCGGCGGCCTGGGCGTAGTCGCGGACGGCCGCGGGGTCGGAGCCTATCTCGGTCTGTGGAAAGACAACACCTATCTGCATAGGCGTACTCAAAGGCGCAGCCACGCCGGAGGGAGGGGGTTAGCCTTCGCTCTCCCCGCTCTCCGGTCCGCTGTTGCTGCCCCTTGTCAGGGCAAAGCCAATGGCCGGGACAACAGCGATGATAGCCAGGCCGATTATGCTGGTGCCGGTGTTCCCGGCCTGGGTGAAGACTACGCCCAGGGAGATGGCCACGGCGGCAACCGCGATGAGGGCGGCGAAGGGCAGAACTATTGCAAGGAGCACGGAGAAACCTCCTCTATGCCTGGTTGTATTTCTTGTATACACCTGGGGCGTCTGCCCCAAAGCTCGTGGGTATTCTACAGCTTAGCGGCGAGGTTTTCAAGCACGCGCAGTGTGGTTATTCTCGGGGCGTGTTGGTATTGGCAACGCTGGTCACAATACCACCGCCTTCCCGCTCATTATTACCAACACACAGGGAATACCCAATTCTGCAAGGAGTTGTCGGGCATCCGCACAACCTCTAAGGTCACTCCGTCCCAGTGTTCGATGGTGGTGTCCACGCTCCGGTTGAGGGCGGCCGTGCCCATGAGAGCGTCCTTGACCTCGAGCAGGGTGACGCAGTCCCACACGAGGCCGGGTTTGTCGCCCTGGTTGTACACGGCAAAGCTGCAATCAGTCGAGGGGTGTGCGGGGGTGAAGGGAACATCAATAGCCCAATAGGCATCCAGGTAAGCGTATATGCCTTCAATTGTGACGTCTAGGCCCGGCTCGTTCGTGAAAGTGACTCGTGCGGCTGACAGGGCGTTTCGCTCTGCCTCGCGCCAGGCGCGGTGCATCTCCTCAAAGCCGGTGATACCAATAAATAGCTCCTTTCGCCAGCTTGCGACAGCAAACTCCTTCTCGAGACGGCCGGGCAGTATCTCAGAAAAGAACACTTCTTCGCCGACGGCGGAAAGGTAGCCTTCTAATTCCGGAAGCAGCCCCTCCTCCAAGGCGGTCTGGACCAGCGCTACCCTGGTAGCAATATCGGCAGGGTCAGCGGAGTGGCCAGCAGCTGCAGCAGCCGTAAACAGCGCTAGATCGCTCACGGCTTGGGACCACACGGCAGTGTCAACCCCGTGTTGCTCAATTATCGCGATTCGCGCCTCCAAGCCCCTCCGTATACCAGAGCTTTCGGGTATGGGCCCGTCATCGTTAACAGTCATACGAACCTCTCCGGGCGCCAGAGTCGGCCATGGACGCCTGGAGTAAGCCTGGCTGTCGGGTGCGATTCGGGAGATAGTGTCCTTCATCCACTCCAAGTTGGCAGATGCTTGGGCTCGCCCTTCTGCGATGTCGGCTTCCGTGACCGGGAGTCCGTTGACATGGGCCAGGATTGCAGAGCTTCCACTGCTTCTTGCTTCTCCAACAAATTCACCCTGACGCTCGGTTTCACTCTGACCCCTCGCCCCGACCAGCACCATGCACAGGCCCACTACAGAGCCCACTGCAACCAGGACAAGCACCTGTAAATTCCTGCGAAGCAAGTTGCGGAACGTTCTCATCTCAACCCCATAGAACGCCTCAAGGACTCGGGGGCCTAGATTCCTTAGCCGCCAAAACTGCTTTTCCTAAAGGGTCTCCCAAGCATTATATTCTACTATTTTCTCGGCGACCCGTACGATTTCCACACAGCCGCTATCAACACACGGGTAGTGTCAAGAGTTGTGTGTAAAATGCGGAAGGGGATTATCTTTCCAATTGTTATTCAAGTGACTGATTACGCCGAAGATGATTCTGTCTACACTGGCAGTATTCTGGAAGCAGCTCATAGGCCTTGTTCTACGTCGTACTTCCCTGAAAGCTCTCTCGATAGCGTTGGTAGTCCGTATCTTCTTCCAATGGGCCTTAGGACAGTCGAGGAAGGGCAAGAGTTCGTCTAGGTCGTCCTCTATGCACTTTACAGCTTTGGGTGCAGTGCTGCGCCAGCGCGCTGCCCACCGGCGGAAGCGGAGTACAGCCTCCCTTCGGGTGTGAGCCTGGTAGATGGTCTTGGCCTCAGTGAGGCAAGTGTCCTGAAGCTTACGGGGTAGCTTGGAGGCTACGTTGCGCATCTTGTGAGCCCAGCACCTCTGTCTGGTGACATAGGGATATACTGTGCCCAAAGCGCTATGAAGCCCAGGGCAACCATCGGTGCTGATCATGTTGAGAGACTTGCCATTAAGCCCCCTGTCGTATAGGTCTCTGAGGAAGGCCTCCCATGCAGCTTCACTCTCAGAGTTCGCCTGGCGGAATGATATCATCTCCCTGAACCCGGCCGGTGTAATGCCATAGGCACACAATACCAGGCGCCTGACCACCCTGTTAGCCTCCTTCACCCTGAGGACGATGCCGTCCAGCAGCAAGTAGAGGTAGGAGTCTGTCAGAGTACGGCTCTGGTAACGACGCACCTCTCCGTCCAGGCTGCGAGCAATTCGTGAGACAGTCTGGGCGCTGACCGACGCTCCCAGCATGGGTCCTACCAACTCCTGCACCTTCCGAGTGCTCACCCCTGTCAGGAACATCGCCCGTACTGCATTATTCACCCTCTCCTGTCGCCTCTGGTATCTAGGCAACACCTCCGTCCGGTAGGCTCCGTCCCGGTCACGGGGCACCCTTAGACGCTCCACCATCCCCAACTCCGTTAGCAGGCTGCGATACCGGTAGCCGTTGCGGTAACCCCGCCGAGACTCTGTTCGCCTGTACCTCCCAGCGTTCAACTGCTCTATCAGTTCTCCCTCCATCGCCCCCTCCAACAACCTCTTCACACCTCTCAGCGCCTGTTCCTTGATGTCTCCCCACCACTCCTCCTCTCCCTTGACCTCCCTCCACCTATCAGCTATCGTCAATTCTGTCAGGTCCCTGACCTGCACCATGGGCGTGTCCTCCTTTCAGGCCTTGCACTAAACCCTGATTCAGGATACGCCCCTTCTCATCAATTTACACACTCTAAGTTACACTACCAGCACACGCGCGGCTTTGACGCTCATTGGCAATTTGTGTTACAATTGTAACACAAGACAATAGCAAACCATCGATGTCTCATAGGTGTCCGCCGTCGGAATTCGATAACGCTTTACTGAATCCCAGCCAGCTTCGCATTCTAGCATCCGTCAAGCGCCTATGGCAGACTCTCGGCATTGGTAATTAAGCTGGCAGCAGCATATTCGCTGTCCAGTCATATTCCTGGGGTGCAGCCCCAGATAGAGAGGTCAGGAGCATGGAAAAGAAGGACTTGTCTCAGGAATACACGGCTCAAGACATACAGGTGCTGGAGGGGATGGAGGCGGTGCGGCGTCGCCCCGGAATGTACATCGGCAGCACGGACCACCGGGGCCTGCATCACCTCATCTACGAGATAGTCGACAACGCAGTGGACGAGGCGATGGCCGGCTACTGCGACAGCGTTACCATAAACATCCACCCGGACGGCTCGGTGCAGGTGGAGGACAACGGACGGGGCATCCCTGTAGACATCCATCCAACGACGGGCAAGTCCGCGGTCGAAACGGTGATGACCACCCTCCACGCCGGGGGCAAGTTCGGCGGCAAGGGATACACGGTGTCCGGCGGCCTGCACGGAGTCGGCGCTTCGGTCGTCAACGCCCTCTCGACGTGGCTGCGCGTCGAGGTGCGGCGCGACGGCTACCTCTACGCCCAGAACTTCCAGAGAGGCCACGCAACCGGCCCCCTGGAGCGGGTGACCGAGGCTCTCGGCAGCGGCACCATCGCCACCTTCCTGCCGGACGAGGAGATCTTCGGCCCCCTGGAGTACAACTTTGACGAGCTGTGCCAGCGGTTCAAGGAGATGGCCTACCTGAACAAGGGCCTCCGCATCTGCCTCATCAGCAACTGGCACAAGGAGCAGGGCTACTCCGAGTGGGAGCAGGAGTACCTCTTCGACGGCGGGATTGCCAGCTTTGTCAAGCAGCTCAACCACAACAAGGAGGCGCTCCAACCCGAGCCCATGTACGTGCTGAAAACGGTGGAGAGCACCATGGTGGAGGCGGCGCTCCAGTACAACGCGGGCTTCTCGGAGCTGACCTACTCCTTCGCCAACTGCATCAACACCGCCGACGGCGGCACCCACCTCACCGGGTTCCGCACGGCCCTGACCCGCGCCCTGAACGACTACGCCCGCAAGCAGAAGTTCCTCAAGGACGACCAGGCGAACTTCGCCGGTGAGGACGTGCGAGAGGGCCTGTCCGCAGTGCTCAGCGTGAAGCTGGTGGACCCCCAGTTCGAGGGGCAGACCAAGTCAAAGCTGGGCAACCCGGAGGTCAAGGGATTCGTGGACTCGGTGGTGGCCGAGGCCCTCACCTACTACCTGGAGGAGCACCCCCAGGAGGCCAGGCGCATCATCGACAAGTGCGTCACCGCGCAGAAGGCGCGGGAGGCGGCGCGCAAGGCCCGGGATATGGTGCTCAGGAAGAACGCCCTGGACGGCGGCTCGCTGCCCGGCAAGCTGGCCGACTGCTCGGAGAAGGACCCATCGCTGTCGGAGCTGTACCTGGTGGAGGGTGAGTCCGCAGGAGGCTCGGCCAAGGCCGGCCGGGACCGTCGATTCCAGGCAATTCTGCCCCTGCGGGGCAAGATTCTCAACGTGGAGAAGGCGCGCATCGACAAGATGCTGGGCCACGAGGAGATCCGCACCATCATCACCGCGGTCGGCGCGAGCCTGGGCGACGACTTCAACTCGGAGAAGCTGCGGTACCACAAGGTCATCATCATGACAGACGCGGATGTCGACGGGTCGCACATTCGCACCCTGCTGCTGACCTTCTTCTATCGCAATATGCTGCCCCTCATTGACGAGGGCTGCCTGTACATTGCCCAGCCGCCTCTGTACAAGATTCAGGCGGGGAGGGACGCCCGCTACGCCTACATGGAGAACGAGAAGGACACCATTCTCAAGAAGATGGAGGGGAAGCGAGGCCTGTCCGTGCAGCGCTACAAGGGCCTGGGCGAGATGAACCCGGACCAGCTGTGGGAGACGACGATGAACCCGGAGACGCGCACTCTCCTGCAGGTGACGGCGGAGGACGCCGAGAGCGCAGACCGCGTCTTCTCGGACCTCATGGGCGAGGAGGTCGCGCCGCGCAAGGCCTTCATCCAGGCCCATGCCACCAGCGTCCGCAACCTGGACGTGTAGGGCTTCTCCCACTATCCGCTCATGGTGAGCCTGTCGAACCATTTGAGCGGATAAACAGCAACTATATGACACCGCTCGTACCCTTCGACAAGCCCAGGACGAGCGGTGTCATACGTCATTCTAAGGCCCGGCGTTAAGCCGCGCGTTGCCCGCCGCGCCCGTAGCCCCCAGCAGAACGGCGCGCTCCCACGGCCCCGCGCTCCAGGAACAGCGTCAGGCACTTGGGCCCGCCGCCTGCCTTCAGGAACTCGCTGACGTCCACCTCGTGGACCTCATATCCCCGCGCCTGCAACTCCGCCGTGGCCACCGGGCAGTTCGCGCTCATCACCACATGGCAGTCTATGACGACGGAGTTGCAGGCAAACCGCCTGGCCTCCACCTCCGGGACCGGAATAGCATCTGGAAAGCGCTCAGCAATCAGGGCGCGGCCGGCCGCCGTGAACGCTCCCGGATAGTACAGGATGGCGTCGTCCGTGAGGGGGCAAGCGCAGGTGTCCAGGTGGTAGAACCAGGGGTCGGCCAGTTCCAGGGGCAGCACCTCCATTTGCAGCATCCGGCCCACCTCCTCAACCGCCGCCCGGGCCGACCGGTACGTGTAGCCTGCCAGGATCAGGTCTCCAACAGAGAGCAGGTCGCCCTCCCCCTCAAAGCTCAGGTCCGATGGCAGCCGCACCACGCTATAGCCCATGGACTCAAACCAGGCCTGCCAATGGCGCTCTTCCCGCGCCCTTTCCGGGTAACGGAAGTTGGATGGGATAAAGACGTTGCCCGCCAGCAGTCCGGCGTTGGCCGTAAACACGAAATCGGGAAGCCCTGCAACAGGATTGACGGTCTCCACCTCCACCCCAATCTCACCTGCAAGCACCTGATACAGGACTTCCCACTGCTCCCAGGCCGCGGCGTTATCAACCCTGTTCCGCGTGCTCATCCAAGGGTTGATCTCATACCTGACATCGAAGTAGTGCGGGGGACTCATCAGAACGTGGGTCGTACCCGTTCGCCGCGAGGTTCTCGTTCCCACACGCACTTCGGTCTTCATGTCAGCCCCATTCAATTTCCGCTCGGCTGCCGCTAGCTCAGGTCTGCTTTCAGGCCCTGGGCCAGCTTGATGTCCTCCCCTTGGTTGACCGTCCAGGAGACCCTGACCTTCATTGTTTTTTACTCAGGTTAGTTGACGTCCCACTCAATTCAATTGTACGTGTTGATAGAGGAATTCGTCAAAATAGTTAACATTATCACAAATAATCCCAACGTTATGGGCATTAATGCACTTAATCAAGTGAAACAAATCACGAAGCCGTTAATGTGGCGCTAGACCCATACTGCCGCAAAGGTGGTTTAGGTTGGTTATCCCCTTTACTCATAGACCATTCCTGCGCAGGCAGGAATCCAGGGGACATAGAAAGGTCTCTACGCGCGGCCTTGCCTACGCCACGCGTATGGGGTGAGGCAGAGGCTGGTTGAACAGGTAGCCCTTCTCGTTGTAGGGCACGCGGTCCGGCTGCGTGTTGCCAGCAGAGTCCGTGGCCCGCGTCATTAGGGCGCTCTCCCCCGGCTCCGCGTCCCACTCGAACTCGAAGCGCGCCCAGGAGTAGTCCGGCTGACCGCCCGAAAGCTCCGCCTTGCGCCACGTGCGCCCGGCGTCCGCGCTCCACTCCACGCGCGAGATCGGCCCCGACGGCGAGTGTGCGTAGCCGTGAATGCGCTGTCGTCCCGCCGGAAGCTCCGCGGGCCAGGGCAGGGCCAGCGCGCTCTTGATGACCTGCTCCGTCACCGGCTTGCCGTGGGACTCCCCCTCCTGCGGATAGGCGTCACCGATGAGCGTATATGAAGTCGTGTTGTTGCGCGTCCAAAGCTGCTCGGAGGACACCTCAATGCGCCCAAGCCACTTGATGTGGGAGCTGCCCACCCAGCCCGGTACCACCGCCCGCAGCGGGAAGCCGTGGTCCTTTGGCAGCGTCTCGCCGTTGAGGGCGTAGGCCAGCAGCGTGTCCGGGTGCATAGCCTTCTCCACCGGCAGCACGTAGCGGAACCCCTCCTCCGGCGACTCCGTGTCCAGACCCACCAGGAGCACGCTGACGGCGTTGTCGTCGATGCCCGCAAGGGTCAGCACATCCCGCAGCGTCGCGCCCACCCACTCGCCGTTGCCGACGGCCCCGGTCATCCATTGAGTGCCGGAGGTCTCCTGGCCGTTGAGCAGGTTGAACATTGCGCGATGGTTCCCGGCACACTCCAGGTAGGAGACGAGCGTGCGGCTGGGCAGGCTGCGGACGTCGTCGTAGGTCAACGCCATCGGCTCCGACACGGCGTCGCCCTCCACGGAGAGCCGCCAGCCCGCGGCTTCCAGCCCAATGCTGACGGAGTTGTTGCGGACAAAGAAGTGGCGGTTGGGCGTGATGAGGCCCTGCATATTCTCAAGGCGCGCCTCCAGCCCCTTGCCGTCGCGCTCAATGAAGGGCGCGGGGTCCTTGAAGAAAGGCGCATACGGGTTCGCGCCTGAGGCCGTTGCCGACGGCGTAGACGTGGACGGCTCGACCGATATGTCTACTCCGCACGCGGCGAGGACGGCCGCCGCGCCGCCAGCCACCATCAGCTTCAGGAACTGCCGACGGCCCATCCCCCGCTCATTGGCGAAGTACCAGAGGGGATCCTCGTCAGAATGCCAGGAATGTGGAGAGGGATCAGGGTTTTTGGCGGTCATATATCAACTGAGTCCATAAAATCAACCTGGCACGTCACCAGGCCAGGCCTTGCCTTTGGGCCACCTCATCAGCGGAACGGGTTGCTTCACCGCCAGCCACTGCTTCCAGTGAAGCCCGCAACTCCTCCGAGAACTCTTCCCTTAACTCCAGTGCGTCAGGATCTTCAATAGGCTCTGGAGCCTCGCTGTCTGCATCCAAACTGCTGGGCAAGGGCGCGGGGTTGTTGGCGGTCATGTGTGGCCGTCCTCTATTCATAAAGGCTTTCCTTATTGTAGCAAACGGTGTAGTGTGATTGAAAAGCAACGGCACTTTCGGGGTGAACGACATGAAAGACAAAATGCGCTCAGGCACAGATCGAGTGAGAAGGGCCGGCAAGACAGCGGCTGACAAAACCTCTTCCGCGGTTGGTAAGGCAGCCTCTAATGCTAAACAAGGAGTTACAGACTCCGCGTCTGCGGTCGCGGGAATGACACAGGGCGGTACAAGGAAGACCGTAGACAAAGCAGTTGAAGGCGCAAGATTGGCGCAGTCCGGTTCCAGAAAGATGTCGCAGGCTACAACATCAATTGCCGGAGCAGTTCTGGGAACTGCTCAAGGCCTATTGGCCAGCAGGCTGTCAGTAGACCTCAACAATGCGTTCCAAGATTTTGTGGATGGAGCTTCAACCATTTACGACAAGGCGATGGATGCCAGATATATCACAGAGCACATAGGTGGTGGCAACCACCGGATGTTCGATGGCGGCCACACCCTAGACGGAGCCTGGGAAGCGGTAAGGGGCGCGTCGGAGGACGACAATATTATGCAGGAGGCTTGGGGATTCCTCCAAGGGCTGCTCAGGGACGGCACCACTTCCAAGGGGCTTCCTTTCGCGAACTGGGATAAGGCTACGTATGACCAAGTATCAGGCTGGCTAGATAATACTTTTAACATTCCCAAGGACTGGTTCTACGATCTGAATTCATATGACGCCGCGGAGCTACTGGGAGGCGCAATTGGCGCTGTCGCCCTAGCACTCAACTGGAATCGCGCCGACACTGAGCAGTTTTCCAGAATGGCCGGCAGCATGGGCCTAGCCTCTGTAATCAGCGCGAACCCACTGCTAATGATTGTAACCGTAGTTTCACTTGCAAAGGCCTTTCACAAAGCTCACCAGACGGGAGAATACGCGGAGTTCGTGGATGGTCAGTTCCGAGGCGCAATGGGGACGGGAGCAACTCTGGCTGCGGTCTCACTGATAGGAGTATCCGGTGGTCCCGCTGGCGGAGCTTTGCTTGCAGGACTTGTAACGGGTGTCCTAGTCAACAAGGCAACCAAGCACGTGAGCATTACCCAAGTGGGGCAGTTCATGGCTCAGCAGGCATCCGCTGCCGCGGCTGAATTGAAGAGCAATCTGACCCAAACAGAATCAGAGTCCGCGGAACTAGGTCCAGCTATCGCATAGCGGAACAACGCCTCATCTGCAGACCATTCCTGCGCAGGCAGGAATCCAGGCTTCCCCAGTTGGAGGACTATAGACCCCTGCCTTCGCAGGGGTGGTTCGTGCGGTTACACCTTACCCCTACCCCGGCGTTGATCCCCAGACCATGAAGTCGCCGCCGCGGGGGTGCGGGCCGCCGGACACGCCAATCTCCGGCTTTACGGCCGTGACCTGCCTCGCGCCCGCCCTCTCCTGTATCTGTTGTATGCAGTCCGTGTGCATCCATATGCGGGTGCGGCCGCTGCCGGCGTTGCCGCCGCTGGGCGAGACGGGGTTCGGCCCCTCAATGCTGATGTCCGTCTGGTAGAAGTCCAGCGCCTCGCCGGGCTGGACGCCCCGGTATCGCAGGCCCTCAAGCATGATCTGGTGGAACAGCGTATAGCCGTCGTACATGTTCTCAAAGGAGAGGTCGCTTGCCGTGATGCCCGCGCCCTCGTACAGCCTGCGGCCCAGGCTCGCGGCCGACTCCTCAACCTCGTCCAGCGTCTGCTCGATGCCTCGGTACCTGGGTCTCGACTCCGCGTGGCTGAGGATGTAGACCGGCTTCTGCTTCATGTCCTTCGCCCGCTCGGCGGTGGTGAAGAGATAGGCCACGGTCACGCACATCGGTATGTCGCAGTCGTACAGGTTGACGGGCTTGACTATCCATCGAGCCGAAAGGTAGTCCTCCACGGTCAGCGGCTCAGGCCGGTTCTGGGCGAAGAACCCCTCCGGGAAGAGCAGGCCGTTTCGCTTGGAGTTGACGACGAAGGGGGCCATCATGTCGTGGTTGCCGCCGTACTTCTCCGTGTACTTGTTGAACCAGTAGGCCGGGTAGTAGGGGCCGACCGCGCCCCAGGTGTTGGTCCACTGCGCGCCGCCCGTGACGGTGTCCGCAGCCGCCGCGCCGTACTGCCCGTAGCGGCCCGACAGGTTGTTCCTGGCCGTGAGCACAAGGCACGTCTGGGTGAGACCCTCGCCAATGGCCTGGGCAGCCACGCAGATGGCGTTGGACATGCACCCCGGGCCGTACATGGTGAACTGGACGTTGGTCAGCTCCGGCATGTTCTTGAGCACCCACTCGGAGCTCATCTGGCTGAGGCCGTCGTTGGGGTTGTCCGTGAGCTGGAACATGTTGGCGAAGTCCTCCGGCACCGGCCTCGGCGACCAGGGCTCTCCCAGGCTCTCCGGGCTGATGACCAGGCCGTCGACCTGGTCCGGCGACACGCCCGCGTCCTCCATTGCGTTGCGCAGCGCAACTATCGACCACGCGCCAAGGCTGGTCTCCGGCGTCTCGTCCCAGCGGCGGGACGTGGGCGAGTGGCCTATGCCGACGGCCGCCACTTTGCCGCGATGCTCCCATACGCCAAGACCCTCCTGGCTTCGATAAAACGACCTTGGCGCTGTCTGGGTGGGTCCGGTTGTCATTTCACACCTCTCTGTGTCAATTGCGTTCTGCGGATACGGGGCCGGCTTAGCCCACGACGCGCCACTCGGGCACTTTCTGGCCCGTGGTCGGCGTAACCTCGAACTCCACCTGGACGGCGGCCCCAACCGGGACCTGGTCCACGGGGGTTCCGGGCAGGTGGCTGTACATCATAATCTCCGGGTCCTCCTCAAGCTCCACCAGAGCAATGTTGAAGGGCTGGTCGCCCTGCAGGGCGCGGACGCGGCAGTCGTACATGACGCCGTAGCCGTGGACCTTGCCCCTGCCGCTCATCTCGCGCCACTCAATGTTATCGGCGGAGCCGCACTCGTCGCAGGCGGCCTTGGGCGGGTAGTGCAGCAGGTCGCAGGCGCTGCAGGCCTGCATCACAAGACGGTCTTCGTTGCAGGCGTCCCAATAGGGCTTGCTTATCTCGTCGGGAACGGGGGATGGCTTGGGCAAATCACACCTCCTATGTATGGGGGTTGTGTTGGATTATGCGGAGACGGCGGTAGGTTGTCAACTTGCGACGGGCGCCGGGCCGTTACACTCCCCTGTATTCCAATGACCTGGAAGTCCGTCTATAATGGCTACACTGACGGTTGGTCGGCCCGGCGCCTTTCAAATCACAGTGGGGTGAACTGGACGTGATAACAAGGTCGGTAAACAGGCTGGAGTCTCTGGGAATGATTCTGGGTCCCTCTCTGGCTCTGATATTCTTCCTGCTGGAGCCGGGAGGGATGATATTTGACCCCGCGCCCTCTGACGACGCCGTGGGAAACATCACAGCCCTGGCGACTAACTCCACAATGGCTCACGTCACGGCGATGGGAGTGCCTCTAGGCCTGATTCTGATGCTCTACGGCCTGGCCGGCATCAATCGAGTAATGGAAGAAAGCACGGCCGCTGCCCTGTCCCGGCTGGGCATTATGTTCATGATGGTTGGCGCCTTCGGCTGGATAATTTCGAGCGGGTTGAACCTCATCATTGCGCAAACGGCAATCGATTCTGAAGGGGTCATTGAGACGGCCATAGCCATCTACAAGGTGGATAGAGGCATTACCCTCATCTCCGGCATGGGCGTGGCAACCGGGTTCCTGACATTCAACCTCGGCATGGCGGCCATGTTTCCATCAGGCCCGCTCAGGGTCGGCGCGGTGGTGATTGCCATCGTCTCCCTGGTTGCTCTTATCGCTCTCATCATAGGGCACACAGCCCAGAACGAGGCTATGTTTATGCTGTCCAGGGCCTGCTATTTCCCCTGGGTGGTCTGGAGCATTGTGCTTGGCGTGAAGTTCTTTGAGGGTGGCGAATTCACGCGGGTAGGCCGGATCTGAGAAGCCGCTTCGCGCGCTACTGAAACCGCCGCAGCGTCGGGACAAGGGCGAAGACCAGCAAGGCCGTGACGCCGTAGAGTATCCCGCCGATGAGCACCGTGTCGGCTGTGCCGCGCACCTCGGCTATTGCGCCCATGATTATCACCCCAAAGGGCGAGAAGCCCATGAAGACCACCCGCAGGCTCATTATGCGGCCCCGCAGGTGGTCGGGCGCAAGCTGCTGCATGGCCACGGTAATCATCGTCATGAACATGACCTGGGACCCCCCAAGGGCGAACATCGCCACCAGGGACAGCGGGAAGAGCATGGACTGGGAGAAGATGATGAGCATCGCCGTCTTGATGCTCGCCATCGCTATCAGGAGCAGCCCCCTGCGACGCCGGGAGTTGCTGACGGCCAGCACTATCGCCGAGCCCGCCGCGGCCCCAAGGGCGGAGGTCGTCATTAGCACGCCAAGACCCCATTCGCCCACGTCGAGGATGTCGATGGCGAAGATGGGCAGCAGGAAGTTGAAGGAGCCGGCAAAGAGGGAGGAGAGCAGGCCCAACATGACCAGGGACATGATGACCTTCTCCCCGCGGATGTAGCGGAAGGCCTCCATCACGTTGCGCCCCACGCTCTCCCTGGCGGCCCTGCGCTCCTGGGGCGTCCAGCTAATCATTATGAGCGTTACGAAGGTGACCAGCTGGCCGGCGGCCGTCAGCCAGAACAGCCCGTCGACTCCTATGGGGCCGATGAGTATTCCGCCCAGCGCTGGCGCGGCTATCCGGGGCCACGCCATCGACACCGAGTCCAGGGCGACGGCGTTGCCCAGCCTCTGGTCGTCCACCACGCTGCCGATCATGGCCTGGTGCCCGGCGCGCCCGAAGGACTGGATGGTGCCGCTGGCAACGGCGGTGATGATGAAGTACCACCACTGGAACGACCCCAGGGAGATGAACAGCGCCACGACCGCCCAGAGGATGACCAGCAGCCCCTCCGTCCAGAGCAGCAGCGTCTTGCGGTCCACCCTGTCGGCGACGACTCCGCCTATAAGGGGCATGAAGAGCATGGGCCAGGAGAGGGCGGAGACTGCAATGCCCATGCGCAGGGGAGAGCCGGTGGCCTCGAACACCCAGATGGCGCGGGCGAACACCCGCATGGAGCGGCCGGAGTTGGAGGTTATGCGCCCGGCGAAGAGCAGCCGGTAGTTGCGCACCTCCAGGGCGGTGAACATACCGCGTAAGACTGCCATTTGCCTCCTTCAGGCATCCAGAAGGGTATCAGTTCCTAAAGGCAAGGGATTTTAATTGTCACCCTGAGCGACAGCGAAGGGTCTAAAGTCGTTGCCGTATTTCTTCTCTTCAATGACGGGACAGCTTTTACCCGAGGATTTTGGATTCTTCGCCTTCGGCTCAGAATGACATGTCCGGAAAATTAAGGTCATTGCCAAAGCTGTGTTGACTATACACTTCTTCTAGCATATTCTACACTTTGTAAAGGGTTCGGGCACGACTTGGAGATGTCCACTGCCTCCTTTGGGAGTGTGTATATGTGGGCATCGCTAAAACAAGCGTTAGCCTGAACTCTCTTGCTATTTGCAGGGTTGTAGTACCTCCGCCTAGTCCTTCCACTGGACCAAAAGCCCGGACCGCTCCGCCTCCTCTATGGCCCGCAGGCTGGACCGGGCCTTGTGCAGCGTCTCCTGGTACTCGCTCTCCGGCACGCTGTCGGCCACAACACCGCCGCCCGCCTGGATGTAGGCCACGCCGTCCTTGATGACCATCGTGCGGATGGTGATGGCGGTGTCCATGTTGCCGGAGAAGCTGAAGTACCCGACTGCCCCGCCGTAGGGGCCGCGCCGCTCGCCCTCCTGTTCGCCGATGATCTCCATCGCCCGTATCTTGGGCGCGCCTGAGAGCGTCCCGGCCGGGAGGCAGGAGCGAAGGGCGTCGTAGATGGTGCGGTCCGGGCGCAGCCTGCCCTGAACCTCCGACTCCAGGTGCATGACGTGAGAGTAGCGCACGATCCGCATTAGGTCGGTCACCTCCACAGTCCCTGCCTGGGAGACCCGCCCGACGTCGTTGCGGCCCAGGTCCACCAGCATGATGTGCTCGGCGCGCTCCTTCTCGTCGGCCTTCAGCTCCGCGGCCAGCGCCTCGTCGTCTTCGGTGGTCGCGCCCCGGGGCCGAGTGCCCGCGAGCGGGAAGTTGTAGACCAGCCCGTCATCCACTCGCACCAGCAGCTCCGGCGACGCCCCGACTATGGAGAAATCCTCCAGCGACAGGTAGTACATGTATGGCGAGGGGTTCAGGGTCCGCAGCGCCCGGTAGATGTCCAGGGGCGCAGCCGTGGTGGGCCTGGCCAACCGCTGGGAGGGCACAGCCTGGATGATGTCGCCGGCGTAGATGTACTCCTTTATCTGCTCCACCATCGCCTCGTAACGCTCCTGGGTCATATTGGAGGTGTACGAGGGCACGGCCTCGCCTTGGCCGGCCGCGGCGCGGCGTTCCACCAGGAGGGGTCGATCCAGCCGCTTCACCAGGTTGTCAATCCGAGCCGCGGCGTCCGCGTACGCCTGCTCTATGCTTCCTCCGTCCAGGTGGACGTGGCTGACAACCTTTATCTTGTGGCTCACGTGGTCGAACACCAGAAGGGTGTCGTCGAAAAGGAATACGGCCTCCGGCAGGCCCAAGGAATCCCGCTCGGGTGGCGGCACCGGCTCGTAGTAGCGGACGACGTCGTAGGCGATGAAGCCCACCGCGCCGCCGTGGAAGCGGGGCAGCCCTGGAATCGGCACCAGGGTGTGCCTGTTCAGCTCCTCTTCGATGAGCTCCAGGGGGTCGACCTCTCCGTAGGGCTGGCCCGGCCCGGTCTTGACCACCTTGTACGGCTCAGCGCCGATGAAGCTGTAGCGGGCAAGCTGCTCACCACCCTCCACGCTCTCCAGCAGGTAGGAGTAGGGGCCCTCGGCAACCTTCAGGTAGGCCGAAACGGGGGTCTCAAGGTCCGCGTTGATCTCCTGGTACAGGGGAATCAGGTTCCCCTGCTTCGATAGCTCCCTGACCTCTTCCAACGATGGATAGTAGCTGCTCATGTTCTCGTTACCGGGGCTTGCGCCCCTCTCCGTGTCCGGTAGTTCTTAATGCCCACGAATAGCGAGAAGCCCCACCCACTAAGGGGCGGGGCTTCTCCGCGGTGCCACCCTTATTTGGAGAGGCATCGGCAACGCTACGCCCCTCTCATATCTCAGTCGAGCCTCTTGCAGCAGGCTCGAGAGCCTGTAACGGGACTCCCCCGGCAAGGCCTACAGCCCCATCATCGGGGCCTTCGGTTTGCGGCTCCCGGGCCCATTCAACCCCTGCGCTGGACACCGGCTCGCACCTTACCCGGCTCTCTGAGTCCCGCTTGAGGCTTACTATTCCCGTTCCCAGCCTTTGGCTATCTGGATTGTGCGCGGAGTATAGCTAGCGCCACGCAAGGTGTCAAGCAAGGAGGTGCGAGGGCCCACCACCTACCCCGTCACCTTCTCCAACGTCAGCACATAGGACGCCCGCTGGGTAGTCTTTGGAGCCGTGGGCGCTACAATGACGATGGCCTTTCCCAGTCCCTCGCCGAACCCCCTCAGAACCAGTGACCCGCTGCCGTCGGCGTCCAGTGCCATCTCCCTGACGACCGTCTCGTCTCCAAGCTCAATCACCTGGACAATGTAGCCCTGGGGCACGCGGTTGTCGGTGCGGAAGAAGCCGTCGGACGCCCATATCCCGTCCTCCTCCGCGTCGTCGTAGAAGCCAATCTCCGGGATGGATATGTCGTCAAAGCATATGCCGTCGTCGTAGGTCCTCTTGTCGGTGACGTACTCAAAGCGCACCGCTATCTCCCGGCCTGCGTAGGGCGTCAGGTCTACGGAGTCCTCAAGCCATCCGCCGCTGTGGCCGGTGTAGCCCGGCCCAAACCTGACGCCCCTGGCCTTCTCCGTAGACGAATGCGCCCCCTCCAGGATGCTCCAGGTCTCCCCGCCGTCCTGGGACACCTCCACGTAGGCGTAGTCCCACAGGTCCTCTATGGCGTACCACGTGCGGAAGCTGAGGGTCGCCCGCGAGACCCCGGAGAGGTCAAAGGTCCCCGTCAGCGTGGAGTTGATGGCGTCTCCGCTATTGCCCCACCAGCAGTGGTCGCCGCTATAGGCGTCGACGGGAAGCAGAGGCGTCTCCGTCTGCCCCTGGAAGGTCAGCAGGGCGTCCCCCTCCGGCAGCATCACCTCTATGTACTGCCCCGCGTACTGGGGAGTTGTCACCGCAAGGCTGCCGGGGGCGGTTATGGCCCGGTCGGGGCTGACGCTTACGTCAACGCCTTCGTAGAAGTAGCCGCCGACCTTGAGAGAGTCCAGGTAGTTCGCCACCAGCCAGTCGCGGAACACGTCATCGAAGCTCTCGCTGTAGCCCATCGACTGCAGGTACGCGTTCACTCCCTCCATGCCGTCCTCCGGCCGCCGCATCAGCTCCCCGATGTTCTCGTGGCCTCCGTAGCGCTGGGCCAGGAACTCGAAGAAGAGGGTGGACGCGCCGTAGCTGGGGAGAGTCGAGCCGCTGGCGGGCCACGTGGTGAGGGTTGTGCCAGGCGACGTCAGGAAGAAGCCGATGTACCGGAAGTCGTAGCCTGCCAAGCCCTTGGCCACTTCTGACAGACCCTCGTTGACCCAGCCCTCGTCGTTCTGGTCGCCCTCCCAGTGGAGGAGGTGTTGAAGCTCGTGGGCCAGAGTCCCCAGGTAGTCGACGCCGCCCACAGGCAGGAGGCGCAGGTTCATGTACAGCATCATCCTCTGATTGCTGTAGGGGTAAAACTCGGTGGAGAACTCGTTGCCTGCGCTGTAGTAGCCCAGCGGCCCAATGTCCAGAAGGTGGAGGATGGTCATGCGCGGGTCGTTGTCCACGCCCAAACCGCGCTCGCCGAAGTGGGACGTCACCACCGGGTAGATGTTCTCCTCGAATGCGCGGACCGCGGCGTCAACCGCCTCTTCATCTATCTCATAGCCGCTATCGAAGTACCAGTAGGCGTGCTCGCTCACGCGGGCGAGCGTAGCCTCCACCTGGTACACGGCCTTGTTCACGGAGTCGCGCGCCCAGAAGGTCTCCCGGTGGCCCTCCTCATAGGTGATACTCCCCCTGTCCACAGGCGTCTGCACAGGGCTGTCCCAGGGATTGCCAAGGCGACGGAACAGGTCGTCTACGTCGACGTCCGGCGCGTTGGGGATGAGCGCTCTTTCGGTCTCTACCGAAGGCGTCGATGTTGCCATGGAAGCCGGTGAGGGCGTCGATGCCGCTGTGGTGGGCGATGGGTCTGGCTGGGGAGCAGGCGCTGCCGTAGGCGTAGCAATGGCGGCAGGCGATGGGGTTGGCAAGGGTGTAGGGGTTGCAGCGACGGTTGGAGACGGAATAGGTTGGCTAGTTGGCGATGGCTGAGGCGCCGGCGTGCAGCTTAGCGCCAGGCAGAGGGCCAGCAGGCTCACCGATATTATAGAGGACTTAGCCAAAAGCACAGGCCATTTGTGCACGATCAATCGTTGGCTAGCCTCGCGCTGACCAGCCGGTTCAGGCTGACGCCCTCCTCCGCGGCCCTTATGGCAAGGGCGCGATGGGTCTCAGGGGGCACGCGTACCATGAACTTGCCGCTGTAGGTTCGGTCCGCCAATGGCTCCGGGGGTTGCTCACTGTTGGCCTCCATATCGGCGACGCTCTCTGCCGCCAGCCGCCGGATACCGGAAAAGGCTTCTTCCTGAGAGGACGCGAGCCAGCTTAACAGAGGAAACTCAGCGCACAGCCCAACGAACTCGCCGTCCTCTGCAGACCATGTAACTCTGTAAGTGTAGTGCTCAGGGTCTATCCCTTTGTAGTTTTTCAAGAGCTTTGATGACCTGGCGCATCTGATAGAGTTTCGTCATACCTCTATGTCGGACGTAAAGATGGTATTATTATTGATATCGTTTGTCAATCGTCCGTCTCCAAAACACGACGCTACAAGGCTAGCGCGAGCCACCAGGCTTAGGCTGCAATTACATTCTCTGGGCGTGATGATATAGGAACGCACGTCGTGAAACTAACTCCTGCCCGCTCATAGCCTGCCCCGTACTAGATACGGGGGTGAGCCCGTCGAACCATTTGAGCGGGCACAACTCGGTCATGCGGATACCGCTCGCTCCCTTCGACAGGCTCAGAGTGAGCGGTATCGTTCACCATAACCAACGCCTGTTGAGAATACCTACTCGTTCAGCCGGGCCTTCCGCCCTCTACAGCCTGCTTCTATTGCCTGTAAGCGGCGTCTCTCCGACTAACCCTCTTGACGTAGATTCCCCGTTCGTCATCTCTATACTCGTAGATAATCCGCCATTCGCCAACACGCAACCGCCAATCATCATCCGAGCCACGAATGCGCCGAATATCGCCTATGCCAGTGGTTGCCAATCGGTTAAGAGCATCCGCTATGCGAGCGCCGGAAGCCTTGTCCAAGCGCCGCATGTCCCTTCTGGCCCCACTGCCATAAGAGACTTTCCAAGTCAAACGCCCAGTTCTTTCCGCAACTCCTCTTGCGATACGACCCTGCCGGCAACATAGTCCGCGTTCGCTTCCGCGATGGCTTCTTTATCGTCCGCCGTCAACGGCTCATCGTCCCAGGGCGCGTCCTTCCTGGACTCTAGGACAGGATCGGGTGTTGCCGCTTCGATAGCCTGTTCGTCCTTGCCTCTCTCTCTCACCATTCTATGAACCACCCTTCACGCGGCACTATACGACACCTTGCACTACACTACCACCGACGGCGGTGCACCGGCAACGAAAAATCTCGTCTCGACTACATGGATACACCGGGGGAGGCCGTCCGTATGTCCCCGTCACAGAACCGCGCCCGGCGCAGTGACATCAGTATTCTCTATATGTGTTGGTAATGTCAACACTGGTTGTAATACCACCTCTTGCCCGCTCATAGCCTGCCCCGTTCCCCGTTCGGAGTCGGGGACAGGACTTGATACGGGGGCGAGCGGCATCATCCGACAGCGCCAACGCCCGCTGAGGATACCTCTGCAATATCTTCCTTGTCCACTCGTATGGCCCGTGCTATGATGGTGCCAAATCGGAGGGTTTCAGCGGAGGGTTGTATGGTCACAGAAAAGGAAAAGGCGCTGGACCTGGCCCTGAGCCAGATAGAGCGTCAGGTGGGCAAGGGCAGCATTATGCGGCTGGGGGAGGCATCTCAGCGCTTGGCCGTGGAGACCATTCCCACAGGCTCCCTCTCGCTGGACATGGCTCTGGGCGTCGGCGGCGTGCCCCGGGGCAGGGTCACGGAGATATTCGGCGCTGAGTCCGCAGGCAAGTCCACGCTGGCCCACCACATAATCGCTGAGGCGCAGAAGGCGGGAGGCACCGCCGCCTACATCGACGCCGAGCACGCCCTTGACCCCGCCTACGCCGTCAACCTGGGCGTCAACGTGACCGACCTCCTCGTGTCGCAGCCGGACACCGCTGAGCAGGCGCTGGAGATAGCCGAGTACCTGGTGCGAAGCGGCGCCGTGGACGTGGTCGTGGTCGACAGCGTGGCGGCGCTGGTGCCGAGAGCGGAGATGGAGGGCGACATGGGCGACTCCCACATGGGCCTCCAGGCGCGCATCATGTCCCAGGCGCTGCGCAAGCTGTCGGCGGCCATCAATCGGTCCCAGACCTCCGTCGTATTCATCAACCAGCTTCGAGAGAAGATAGGCGTCGTCTTCGGCAACCCGGAGGTCACGCCCGGCGGACGCGCCCTGAAGTTCTACAGCTCCGTTCGCATAGACCTGCGCAGAGTCGACTCCATCAAGCAGGGGTCGCAGGTCATTGGCACAAGGGTGAGGGCCAGGGTTGTAAAGAACAAGGTTGCGCCGCCCTTCCGAACCGCTGAGTTTGACATTATGTTCAACCGGGGCATCAGCAAGGAGGGCGACATCCTGGACATCGCCACCAATGACGGCATTATCAGGAAGGCGGGTTCCTTCTACTCCTACGGGGACGTGCGCCTGGGCCAGGGCAGGGAGTCCGCCAAAGAGTACCTCAACCAGCACAAGGACGTGTCCTCAGAGATAGAGGAGCGGATCAGGGCATCGGCGACAAACGTCCAGACCCAGGCCATTGGGCCCATCGAAGAAGACGACGAAGAGGTGGAGGACTAGAGGTCTCTCCTCTCCCCGCGATGGATGAGGACAAGCTCCTGGAGAAGGCCACCTCACAGGCCCTGCGATTCCTCTCATACCGCGCTCGCAGCGAGTCCGAGGTCAGGCGAAGGCTGGCAGCCAAGTACGCCGGACGGGTGACCGACTCCGTGGTACAGAGGCTGAAGGAGCTGGGCCTCCTGGACGACGCCTCCTTCGCCCTTGAGTGGACGCGTAGCCGGGTATCCCACAGACCCCGGAGCGCCTCCGCTATAAGGCGGGAGCTTCTGGGCAAGGGCATAGACAGGGACACGGCCCAGGCCGCGGTGGAGGCGCTGGACGACGAGGAGTCGGCCTACCGCGCCGGGCAGAGGGCTGCAAGCTCCCTGTCGGACGCGGACTACATGGCCTTCCGTCGCCGCCTCCAGGGCTACCTGTACCGCAGGGGCTTCAACGGGGCCGTCATCCGCAGGACAGCAGACCGCTTGTGGGAGGAGCGGGAGGCTTCAGGATAAGGGCATCCCTTCCGTCATTCCTACGAAAGCAGGAATCCAGACCGCACTCCGAAACAAGACCTATTCTAAACCCCCAGGAAGGACCTCAGACATGAAGATAGGAATCATCGCAGACACCCATTTGCCATCTGCCGGGCCTGAGCTGTCGGCGGAGATAGCCCAAGCCCTTGAGGGCGTTGACCTGATCCTCCACTGCGGGGACATATACATCACCCCGTGCCTGGACTGGCTGGAGCGAATAGCGCCGGTGAAGGCGGTCCGTGGCATCTTCGACCACCTTCAGGACGACCCCAGGACGGAGGGCCAGACGCGGGTGCTGGAGCTTGAGGGGCATAGCATCGGCATGACCCACGAGCTCATCATCCCCGTCCCGGGCATAAGGTCAAAGGAGGTTGTGCCGGGGGCCATAGGCCGCTACTTTCCTCCCGACGCCTCAATTGCGGACGCGATGACGGAGGTCTTCGGCGCGCCGGTGGACATAGTGCTCGCTGGCTTCACCCACGAGACCCTCATCGAGGAGCACGAGGGCATTCTGTTCATCAACCCCGGCAGCGCCACGTGGCCCAGCCAGAAGATGATGCCCGGGACACTGGCCATCCTGGAGCTTACCGCAGACAGCCGTGAAGCCCGCATAGTGGACACGGCGCAGATGTAGGGGATAGGTCAGGAAAAAACGGCTTTTAATTGCGTTTACAAAAATGATTGAAGACCTCGCCAAACTACTACCCAAGATGCTCCTGAATAAGTCGGGTAGGGTATTCTATTCTGGCAGAACCGCCTTTGACACACCTTCAAACTTGTATATCGTTGGGTTGAATCCTGGTGGACGTCCACGGGAACTCAAGGACAATACCGTGTTGTCACACACAGAGTGGATACTCAACGACGCGTCAGACAACTGGTCTGCATACAGGGATGAAAGTTGGGGAGGCCGCAGGCCGGGGGAGCTACGCCCGCCTGGAACTGCGCCCATGCAAGTGAGGATGCGGCACCTGTTCAGAAAAATGCAAGTAGACCCAGGAGACGTCCCTGCGAGCAATGTAGTCTTCGTACGCTCTGAGCGGAAGGCAACCCTAGAGGGAGATTTCTCAACCTTGGCATCTCAATGCTGGGCATTTCATGCAGCTGTTATAGAGAACCTAAATGTCAGGGTCATTGTTTGCCTCGGCGGGGACGCCGGTCAAGTCGTTTTGGACAGAGTAGGAACCGCTAACCTTGTGGATGAGTTTGTTGAGAAGAACCAGCGCCGCTGGACAAGTCGCACATACAGGAATCGGAATGGATTGATGGTTGCGGTTCTAACCCATCCGAGCATTGCTAACTGGGCAGTCCCTGAGACAGACCCTACAGAATTGGTGTTGAGAGCGCTCAGAAGATAAGGCTTCATAGAGGCTCAGCCTGTTGACAGGAGAGAAAGACATGATTTCACCCGATGAGCGAAGAAGCTTTCTGGACGAGGTGCAGGATGAGGAGTACCGCCACGAGTTCGCTTCCGAGCACGTCGCAGTGGGGCTGGCATTTCAGATTAACCTCATCCGCCAAGCCCGTGGCTGGACCCAGGAGGAGCTTGCCAAGCGCTGTGACATGGCACAGGAATCCATCTCCCGGCTGGAGGACCCCAACTACGGGAGGTACTCATTGAAGACCCTGAAGCGCCTGGCCAAGGCTTTCGACGTGGGCCTGCTTGTCCGGTTTGTCTCCTTTGGGGAACTGGGAGAATGGACGGTCAATCTCACCTCACAGAAGCTCAAGCCGCCAAGCTACGACGAGGAGCGCCAGATGTCCTTCTACCACGTCTCCGGTTCCCCGGAGTGGCAGGCGCAGGGGTCTCGCGTCGCGGACGCAGACTACGGCCGCGCTGCTCACCCCTAATCCCCCTTCGCCCGCGGCCCGAAGGGCTCCGGCATGAAGGGCGTGTCCCTCACCTGAAGGAAGGCCCGCAGGCCGCCCTCCTTCCGGGCGTCCTCAAGGCGCTTGTTGAACTCCTCCCGCTTGGAGACGTGGGCCATCGCCGAGAGCTCAGCGTTGAGGGCCAGCGCCTTTCGCAGCCCCATCATCTCAAGGCCCTGGGTGGCAATGGCAAGGTTGAGCTTCACCGTCTCCGGCGGCACCAGCGCAATACGCTCCACGACGTTGAAGCACTCGTCCAGCAGGTCATCCTTGGGGACGACTTTGTTGACGATGCCGATGCGCAGCGCCTCCTGCGCGTCTATGTGGTCGCCGGTGAGGGCGTAGCGCAGGGCGTTCTTGAACCCGGCCAGCAGCACCCACATGAAGTTGGTGTTGGACGCCATGCGCACCTCCGGCTGACCAAACACCGCGTCGTCTGCGGCGATGGTCATGTGGCAGGTGAGGGCCAGCCACGAGCCTGCGCCCAGGCACCAGCCGCTCACCGCCCCGATGATGGGCTTGGGGTACTCCCACCTGTACAACTGATCGTCCACGTTGGCCTTGTCACGGTCTCGCCAGTCGTCGTAGTGCTCCCTCAGGGACATCCCCTCCGGGAGGCCGTAGGGCCAGACCCACTCCGTGCCCGTGCCGCCGCCACCGCCGCCGATGTCCGCGCCCGCGGAGAAGGCGCGCCCGGCGCCGGTTATCACCACTGCGCGTACATCAGGGTCATCCCTGGCCTCCTCCAGAGCGGAGGCAATCTCGCTGCGCAGGTCCATGCTCAGGGCGTTCATGGCCTCCGGTCGGTTCAGGGTTATCAGCGCCCCGTTTCTCTGCTTCTCATAAATCAGGTTTTCGTATGCGGGCATTGGCCTCTCCTTTTTGTATGTCGGCTGGTTGAGGCAATTGGGCTTGGCGGCCTACTCCCGCGGCCGGGAGCGCGGGCCGAAGGGCTCCGGGCGGAACTTGTCGTCCCGGAGCCGTAGGTAAGCGCCGACGCCCTCGTTCTTCCGTGTCTCGTCCAGTGGCCGTCGGTACTCCTCCCTCAGCAGCACGCGGGCCGGCGACGCAAGCTGGGAGTCCCAGTAGACCGCGTCTCGAAGGCCCATCATCTCCAGGCCCATAGTGGCGATGGCCAGGTTTATCTTCACCGTCTCCGGCGGCACCAGGGCTATTCGCTCAACGATGTGGAAGCACTCGTCCAGCAGGTCGTCCTGGGGAACAACCTTGTTCACAATGCCGATGCGCAGCGCCTCCTGCGCGTCGATGTGGTCGCCCGTGAGCCCGTAGCGCAGGGCGTTCTTGAACCCGGCCAGCAGCGTCCACATGAAGCTGGTGTTGGAGCCGTGACGAACCTCCGGCTGCGCAAAGACGGCGTTCTCCGATGCAATGGTTATGTGGGTGAAGCAGGCGTACCAGGAGCCTCCGCCCATTGCCCAGCCGTTGACCGCGCCAATGACCGGCTTGTCCAGCTCCCACAGGTGCAGCAGGGGGTTGCGGCCACTGCCGCGCCGGGCGTCGATGGCCTCCGCCGCGCTCATGCCCTCGGTGATGCCGTAGGGCCAGACCGTCTCTCCACGACCGCCTCCGCCCTGGTCGTAGCCGGATGAAAAGGCGTTGCCCGCGCCAGTCAGGACAATGGCCCTGATCTCCGGGTCGGCTACGGCCTCGTCCAGGGCGTCGTGGAGCTCCGCCTCAAGGGGCCTGCTGATGGCGTTCAGGGCCTCCGGCCGGTTGAGGGTGATGAGCACCCCCTGGCGCTGCTTCTCGTACAGGATGTTTTCATATTCGGGCATGCCTCCTCCTTTGAGCGAGCAGGGTTACACGGGAAGTCTACCAGCTACCAGCGCGGCGGGCAAACTGGGGTGGCTGGATGCTGGTGACCCGTCTTCTGGCCGCTCACTCCCTTCGACAGGCTCAGAGCTTGCCCCGCACTTGATACGGGGGTGAACTGGGCAGTATCGCCGACACAACTAACACCACTCAGGGGCATTGGCTCTGCTATGGTCAATATGCCATAATTCATCAGAGCTATGGGGGAGATATGACGATGGACTGGCGTAAGTACATATCCGTCGACCCGGGAATCTGCCACGGGCAAGCCTGCATCGCCGGCACCCGTGTGATGGTCACCGTCATACTGGACAACCTCGCTGCAGGACTGACCGTCGAGGAGATTGCCGATAGCTACCCGTCCGTTTCCGCTGACGCGGTCAAGGCCGTCCTGCACTACGCCGCCGAGTTGGCCAGGGAACGCGTAGTGCCCTTGGGCGCGTAAGGGGATCTCCGTGCGGGTAAAACTGGACGAGAACCTGCCTCTTCAACTCAGGCGTCTTTTCACGGACTCCGGCCACGACGCGGTCACTGTCCTGGACCAGGGAATCGGAGGAGCCACAGACGCAGATGTCATGTCGGTCTGCCTAGCTGAGGAACGGGTGCTGGTGACACAAGATATAGACTTCGCAGATATAAGAACCTATCCACCTGGGACGTATCCAGGGCTAGTGGTTTTCCGGCTGACCAGCCAGACGCGGGACGCTCTCTTGGCGGTCGGCGCAAGTTTGGTCGAGATGCTGTCCATCTCATCCCCCAGAGGTCAGCTTTGGATTGTGGAGGACTCACGAGTACGAATCAGGGAGTGACCTACGGCCCTCCTCAACCAACTCTGGATGCCTGCTTCCGCAGGCATGGTAAACTTGGGCATGACGCGCGCTCTTGTTGACAAACCTCCTAGCGTGGATTAGGATTACACACAAATGAACCCCAAGTCTGTCGTCAACTGCTGCTGTTGTAACCCCTGACATCGGGGGTCTACATTAAGTACCTGTAGCCACTAATCGCCCCCCGAAGCGCACAGCTTGCGGGGGGTGTCTTTTATCCCCACAATCGCAGAGTTAGAGCCGGACAGCCAAAGGAGCGTTATGAGCGAGGCCAAGATAAACGAGAAGGGCATACTGCCCATCCTGATGGACGAGATAGATGACTTTGAGAAGGAGGTGGAGAGGTTTGTCCAGGGCGAATGGGACCCCAACGCCTTCATGGCCTTCCGCCTGAAGCAGGGCGTCTACGGCCAGCGCCAGCCGGACTCCCAGATGTTCCGGGTCAAGATACCCGTGGGCGGGCTGGACGCCGACCAGCTGGAGGCCCTGGGCGTCATCGCACGGGACATCGCGCCCCTCCAGAAGGGCCACGCCACCACACGGGAGAACATCCAGTTCCACTTCCTGCCCCTTGAGCGCACGCCGGAGGCCATGCGCATCATCGGCAAGGTGGGCCTGTCGACTCGCGAGGCGTGCGGCAACACGGTGCGCAACGTCACCGGCTGCCCCTTCTCCGGCGTCTGCGCCGACGAACCCTTTGACGTTACGCCCTACGCGGCCGCCTACGCCCGCTACTTCCTGCGGCACCCGGTGACCCAGGCCATGCCCCGCAAGTCCAAGCCCTCCTTCTCCGGCTGCGAGAAGGACTGCGCCATGACCAGCATCCACGACATCGGCTTTGTGCCCAGGCTCCAGGAGGTGGACGGCGAGACGAAGCGCGGCTTCAAGATCGTTGTCGGCGGCGGCCTCTCCATCATGGCCCGCATAGCCCCCACCCTGTACGAGTTCGTGCCTGAGGAGGACTACCTGAAGGTGAGCGAAGCGGTGCTGAGGGTGTTCGACGCCTCCGATGAGCTGCGAAAGAACAGGATGAAGGCCCGAATCAAGTTCCTGGTCGACCGCATAGGCATCGACGAGTTCCGCAAGCTGGTGGAGGAGGAGCTGACGAAGCCCTGGGCGCAGCAGCCCATCGACCCCACGCCCCTGCTCTACCCGGACGACGAGGAGGTCGACGCGCCCCTGCCAATGGGCGCGGAGAGCTACGCATCGCCCAACGGAGACCGCAGCGAGTTCGAGCTGTGGCGCGCCACCAACGTGGAGCCGCAGAAGCAGGCGGGGTACAACGTGGTGCTGGTCAAGCTGCCCATAGGGGACATCTATGAGAACCAGTTCCCGCTGCTGGCAAACATCGCACGGCAGTACGCCGGGGGCCGGGCGCGCCTCACCCAGCAGCAGAACCTGGCCTTTCGCTGGGTGCGGGAGGAGGCGCTGTACGAGGTGTGGAAGGAGCTTCAGGCCGCGGGCATGGCCGACGTGGAGGTGAACTCCATCACGGACGTGACCTCATGCCCCGGGACGGACAGCTGCAAGCTGGGCATTACTTCGTCCATGGGCCTTGGCAACGCCATCAGAGAGGGCCTGGAGGACACGGACATCTCCGACCCGCAGGTGAAGGGCCTGCACATCAAGATGAGCGGCTGCCCCAACTCCTGCGGCCAGCACCACATAGCCAACATCGGGTTCCACGGCGCTTCCATGAAGGGCGCCGGGGGCAACCAGGTGCCCGCCTACGAGATGTTCATCGGCGGCAGCTACCAGGACCTGAAGAGCCAGACGGAGGCGCGAATCGGCCTGCGGCCCAAGGGCAAGGTGCCCGCCAAGAAGGTGCCGGAGGTGATACGCCACGTCCTCTCCTACTACCAGGAGCACCGAATAGATGACGCGGAGGCCTTCAACACCTTCGTGGACAGGGTGGGCGTGGCCCCCTTTGAGGCCATCATGGGAGAGTTCAAGGAGATTGGCCCCCTGAACCGCGAGAACATCGATACGTACCAGGACTGGAACAAGACGGTGCTGTACAAGCTGGAGCGCGGCGAAGGGGAGTGCGCCGTCTAGGGACTAGCTAGCTGTCATCATCGTTCCCAAACAGAGCCTGCCCGGCACCCTATAACGGGCCGGGACTCCGGAGGAGATGCACGATTTAGAACGTTGTTGTGCCGAATTCTATGTCGTAGTTAAGTGTACTTGCACGATAATGCAGTCAAGAACACTCTCTCTGTAGATACTCAGCAGATGGAGTTTGGAGGTGTGGCATGCTCCCACCACGAGATTGGAAGTCTATAGCTGCCGATCGGTTAAGGCGCATGGGGCACGATGACAGCGCCAGGGCTCTCTACGGAATAGAGAAGCCCGAGCAACCTGCCGACGAGCGTCAAGCCCAGGAATGGCGAGAGAATGCCAAGCGCCGTGCAAGGGGTAACGCACGCCCTAAATCCCTCTTTGCGCGGCTGAGAACCTTGCTGCACCTCTGATCCTAGTGTTCCCTGAGCGTCCTGAATGCATCTCAGTGGCAAACGCCGTGATGCAGACCAAAGCAACGGCCTTGAATGGCTGGCGCGGGTGACGGTCCAACTCTTATACGTCTCTGCCCAAGCGCAGTCAGCCCACTTCCGGGTGGGCGCTCCAGGTGGTGAAGGGCCGCTCGGTTGCCGCCAGGGTGAGCCTGTCGAACTATCTGAGCGGGAAGACTGCGGGCGTAGTTGCTACCGCTCATACTTCGACAAGCTCAGTATGAGCGGTGTCGTTCACCATAGCAAACGCGTGTAGAGGGTACCCCGTCCGGGGATTCTAGACAGGGACGGCTCTCTTAGTCTAAAGTATCCAGCACAGGTGTGGGACGGCTTTGACAGGTCTCCAAAGGGGCGGCCGGCTACATCGAAGGGCAGGCGCTCCGGCTCTCTGGACTGTCGCCGTTCACTCAGCACACCTGCAGAAGGAGAGATAAAGTGACATCCAACCAGTACTGGTGGCCTGATCAGCTGAACCTGAAGGCCCTCCGCCAGAACTCACCCGTTTCCGACCCCATGGGCGCGGACTTCAACTACGCCGAGTCCCTCAAGTCCCTGGACGTGGACGCCCTGCAGAGGGACATAGAAGAGGTGATGACGACGTCCCAGGACTGGTGGCCCGCCGACTACGGCCACTACGGCCCCCTCTTCATCCGGATGGCGTGGCACGCAGCCGGCACCTATCGCACCATAGACGGCAGGGGTGGCGGCGGGTCCGGCTACCAGCGCCTGGCTCCCCTCAACAGCTGGCCGGACAATGCAAACCTGGACAAGGCGCGACGCCTTCTATGGCCCGTCAAGCAGAAGTACGGGCGCACGGTCTCCTGGGCCGACCTGATCATCTTCGCAGGCAACTGCGCCCTGGAGTCGATGGGGTTCAAGACCTTTGGGTTCGGGTTCGGTCGCACGGACGCCTGGGAAGCTGACGAGACCTACTGGGGCCCCGAGGGCGCGTGGCTTGGGGACGATCGCCACAGCGCAGACGGAGAGCTCCAGGAGCCCCTTGGCGCCGACCACATGGGCCTCATCTACGTGAACCCGGAGGGGCCCAACGGCAACCCGGACCCGGCGGCCGCCGCAAAATTCATCCGCCAGACCTTCGCGCGCATGGCTATGAACGACGAGGAGACGGTTGCCCTCATCGCCGGCGGGCACACCTTTGGCAAGGCCCACGGCGCCGTCGCCGAGGAGTTCGTAGGCCCGGACCCGGAGGGCGCCAGCATTGAGGAGCAGGGTCTCGGCTGGAAGAACAGCTACGGCAGCGGCAAGGGCAGCGAGACCTTCACCAGCGGGCTGGAGGGCGCCTGGACCAGCAACCCGGTCAAGTGGGACAACAACTTCTTTGAGAACCTGCACGGCCACCAGTGGGAGCTGGTAAAGAGCCCGGCCGGCAAGTCGCAGTACGCCCCCGGGAACGCCTCTCAGGTGGCCACCGTGCCGGACGCCCACGACCCGTCGAGTAAGCACCCACCCATGATGCTCACCACGGACCTCTCCCTGATGGCGGACCCGGACTACGCGGCCATCTCAAGGCGTTTCCTTGAGAACCCCGCGGAGCTTGAAGAGGCCTTTGCGAAGGCGTGGTTCAAGCTGATACACCGCGACATGGGGCCCAGAAGCCGGTACCTCGGACCGCTGGTCCCGGAGGAGTCGATGCTGTGGCAAGACCCCGTGCCGGACGCCGATCACCAGTTGATTGGAGAGGGTGAAATAGCCGATCTGAAGGCCAGGGTACTCGCCTCGGGGCTGTCCGTCTCCCAACTGGTTTTCACCGCCTGGGCATCGGCGGCGACCTTCCGCGGCACGGACAAGCGGGGCGGAGCAAACGGGGCCCGCATCCGTCTTGCGCCTCAGAAGGACTGGGAGGTCAACAGTCCCTCCGAGCTTGCTGCGGCGCTGTCGACGCTGGAACGGATCCAGACCGAGTTCAACAGCGCCCAGGGCCAGGGCGCAAGGGTCTCTCTGGCCGACCTGCTTGTGCTTGCCGGATGCGCAGGCGTGGAGCAGGCTGCAAGGAACGCTGGGCATGACGCGCAGGTACCCTTCAAGCCCGGGCGCACGGACGCATCCCAGGAGTGGACAGACGTAGAGTCCTTCGCCGTGCTCGAGCCCGCCGCCGACGGGTTCCGCAACTACCTGAAGGCGGGACAACGCCACTCGGCGGAGGAGCTGCTGGTGGAGCAAGCCTTCATGCTGACCCTTACCCCTCCTGAGATGACGGCGCTCATTGGCGGCATGCGCGTCCTGAACGCGAACACCGGGCAGTCCCGGCAGGGCGTTTTCACCGACCGCCCGGGGGCGTTGACCAACGACTTCTTCGTGAATCTGCTCGACATGGACACCGAATGGCAGGCGTCTCCCAACGCTGAGGGCGTGTTCGAGGGACGCGACAGGCGCACGGGCAACCTCAAGTGGACCGGCAGCAGGGTAGACCTGGTCTTCGGCTCAAACTCCGAGCTTCGCTCCATTGCCGAGGTGTACGCATGCGACGATGCGCAGCAGACCTTTGTGCGCGACTTTGTGGCAGCGTGGGACAAGGTGATGAGTCTGGACCGCTTTGACCTGGCATAACTCCCGGTTGACGAAGTAAGCAGTAGGGGCGCTTCGCGAAGCGCCCCTACAATCATGTCTACTAACCGCTCACATAAGCCAGGGGACATCTACACCCGTCCTCAGCCTCCCCCGGGGAGTAGTCTTCCAACGCGTCGAGAAGTTGTCGCGCAGTTTCGACCGCTAGACTCAGAAACTGCTGGGGAGCCAGCGGGCGGTTCCTGAACCTCAGGGGCGGAACAAGCTCATAGTCTGCCACAGAACGCAGCATTCTCAAATCGTTCAAGAGACGGCCAACGGTTCGGGACTTAAGATCATCGGGGCTGTTGTACCGGTCACGGAGATCAACGTGTCTACGACTGATGTTGAGCGCCTCCGACTCGGGGTTGGTCCTGAAATACCTGCAACAAGCCTCGTGGTGTAGTCCGTAATACAGACGGCTCACGGCCGTGCGCTGCACAGCTTCGGCATCAGCGGTCTCTGACAAAGATAGTCCAAGCCGGTAGAAGTCAAGGGGCCTCATAAGACTGAGGGCACAAGCCCAAAGTATATCCTCTGCGCGTAGTCATCTCTCTCCTCATCCGACCATTCCTTGGACCACTCGCCAATCTTGACGAGAATGTCGTGGCCCAGCTTCCGGATGAACTCCCAATCGGAGTCAATGGTCAGCGTCAACTCCAGGGTGAGGGAATCCTCTTCATCAGGCTGGCTTGAGATTGATACCTCCGCGGATTTCAGACGGCCTTCAGACAGACCTAGTGTCGTCCTGTAGATGTAGTTGAGGACAGTATCCCGGAAACGCGTTCGCATTCCTATCACCCCAGGAGGGAAGTAGAGGTATACGTCTGGCCGATTGCGCTGATCATCCAAAGGACTGTCAGGCCGATCGCGGAGTATTCCTCCAGTTCTAACTTCTCTTAGTTGCAGGGTTGGCCTTGCCATTTGAGTCCTCCAGAGCTCTACGCCTTGGAAATCGCTTTCACCAAAGCCTGGGCAAACTTAAGAAGATGTTCTTCTTCGTCGTCGGTCTTTGCAACCCAGTAAGGCCCAACGTGTTCGTCACCGATTTGGTTAGCAATTACTACCAGCGAGGCTCCTTGCGAGTGAGACAGGTTCTGAAGAGGTCCGTTGCGAAGTGAGACCCTGCTGAGAGACTTCAGCGGATGAACGGACAGATTACCTGAATCGTCGCTATCGTCACCTTCTATGTCTATTAACAGTCCGTCACCGATAATTGCGACGTTGCAATAGTCTCCTCTACTTTGACCGTAAGGGCCATTGTCCGCGTCAACTCTGACAAAGAACGCTTGGACTGAATTAACCTGAGCCGTTTCCTCGTACAGTTCCCAGTATGCCTCGAAGCTCTCCAACTGAAAATTCTCTATTGCCTCCTCCACGATCTGACTCAACTGCGCAGAGCGATCTCGAGTGCTCATAACATTATATCCCTGAGCAAAGGGGCGGACATGCGCAAATCACCCTCCGTATCAGCAACCTCGCATAAGTGGACAGACAGAACTAGAGGCATGCCTTGACCCGGTAAAGCCCGGCCTACCGCCGTTTGAACAAGCGCTGGAAGCCGCGGAACCAACCCCCGCCCATTGAGGACGGGCGGTCCTGCTCTATCACCCTGCCGCGCCATCGCTTCTCTGGCCCTGCGCTGGGCCGGGCAAAGAAGAGCACGTAGCCCAGGATGAACGCTATCAGCCCCAGCCACACGATGGGGCCCAGGAACCCCGGGAAAATGGCGCTGACCAGGATGGCCGATAGCAACAGGGCCAGGCCTATGAACATGAGCCGCCCTGAGGTCAGGTAAGCGCGATTGCCGCCCCCTCTACCCGTGCGGAAAAACGGGGGTAGCAGGGGAACTCCTCGGCCTTTCCCTGGCCTGTCGGCAGGCGCGGACTCACCCGCCTGGCTGAGGATCTCCTCTATCTCTCGTTGATACCGCTCAGACATCTCACCCCTCCGCCACGGTGATACTCATATTATATCCTGTTCCGCACAAGAGCAAAAGGCCTAAGTCAATATCTCAGGGAAGGTTGACTCCACACTGCGATTATGTGAAAAATATATCAAACAGCCCCTGTTTTCCTTGACACGAAAGGGGGCTGTAGATATAATCCGCGACTATTGGGGAAGGGTTTTCGGCCAGGAGAGAGATGAGATTTAACGTGGCGCAGCTTCTGAAGGACGGCGTTGGGTCGCGTCGCAGCTATCCCCTGGACGAGACCTTTGAGGCGCTTCCGGAGACGGGCACGTCCCTGGTCAAGGGGAAAGTCACCATCACGCGCACCGACGTCGGCGTCTGGCTCAGCGGCCCCATCGAGAGCAACGCCCTCATCTCTTGCAGCCGCTGCCTGAACCCCGCGGAGTGCCCGGTGCGCTTCGGCATAGACGAGGAGTATCTGCCAACGGTGGACATTGCCAGCGGCGCGGCCATCAGGACGCCGGAGGTCAAGGAGGGGGCGTTCACCCTGGACCATAACCACATCCTGGATCTGACGGAGGCGGTGAGGCAGTACGTCATCATCAACCTGCCCATGAAGCCCCTGTGCCGGCACGACTGCGCCGGCCTGTGCTCCAACTGCGGCGTTAACCTGAACGACGGCGAGTGCGTCTGCTCAGCCCCCGTCGATTCCAGGTGGAGCCCGCTGCTGGAGCTTCTGGCGGTCAACGAAAAGAGATAAGAGAGGCAAACCCCATGGGAGCACTACCAAAGAAGAAGCGAACCAGACACCGGATAGGACATCGACGTACGGGCTACCGGATGGCCGTACCCCAGATTGGGACCTGCCCTCAGTGCCACAAAGCCATGCGGCCCCACCGGGTCTGCGATATCTGTGGCTACTACAATGGCCGTCAGGTAATCGCTAAGGAGGAAGCAGCCCTGCCCCAGTAGGGGAGCGGTGATCTCATCCCAATAACGCAATAATCCAGGAGTTGTTCCAGTGAGCACAAGTTCCAGCGACGCAAGACCCAAAGCGGCCTTTCTCTTCCCCGGGCAGGGAGCGCAGGCCGTGGGAATGGGGATGGACCTCTACGAGAGTTCCCCTGCGGCCAGGGCCGTCTTCGATGAGGTGGACGAGGCCCTTGGGGAGAAGTTCTCCCGCATCATATTCGAAGGGCCGGAGGATGATCTGCGAAGGACGGTCAACACCCAGCCAGGCATCCTGGCAGTGAGCATCGCCTGTCTAAGGGCAGCGGAGGAGGCGCTGGGAAGCGACCGAATGCCCGTCCCGTCGATGGCCGCGGGCCATAGCCTTGGCGAGTACACCGCGCTGGTGGCCGCCGGCGCCCTGAGCCTGACCGACGGCGTGCGTCTGGTGAGGGAGCGCGGCCGCCTGATGCAGTACGCCTCGGAGCTTACCGAGGGCGGGATGGCAGCCGTAATCGGCCTGGAAGAGGCAGCGCTGGCGGAGGCCTGCCGCGAGGGTGGCACGGAGATATCCAACATCAACACCGCGGATCAGATAGTCATAAGCGGGGAGAAGCAGGCGGTCGAGCGGACGATGGAGTTGGCCACCGAGAAGGGCGCACGGAGGGTGGTGCCCCTGGTCGTTGCCGGGGCGTTCCACTCACGGCTCATGCAGCCCGCCCAGGAGGGACTGACCAAGGCCGTCAATGACCTCACCTTCCATCAGCCTGCCGTACCCATCATCGCCAACTGCACGGGCCAGCCGATAACCACGCCCGAGGAGCTAAAGACGGAGCTGCTGTCCGGCCTGCTCTCCTGCGTCCGGTGGAAGGACTGCGTGGACACCATGCTGGCCTCCGGCGCAACGGACTTCTACGAGATGGGCCCCGGAAGAGTCCTGACGGGCACCGTCAGGCGCATAAACGAAGAGGCAAACATAACCAACGTCAGCGACCTGGAGTCGCTGCAGGCCCTGTCCGGTTAGCAAGCAAGTCCTTTAACAACGGAATATCGTTGGAGCGGAGTCCCGTAGATATGCAAGGCGATAGCTACGCCGCGTTCAGGCGAAAGGCCAGGACGGTGGCAATGCAGATCCTGTACGAGGTGGACAGCGTGGGGCACCCTCTGGATGTCGTCTGCAGCCGCCACCTAAGGGCCGCGGATCTGCCAGAAGATAGCGCCTCGTTCGCCCGTGGCCTGGCGGAGGGCGCGCTGGGCAACTCTGCGGAGATAGACGGCATCATATCCAGACTCGCTCCATCGTGGCCCATGTCCCAGCTGCCGGTGGTCGACCGCAGCCTGCTGCGCCTGGCCGTCTACGAGATGGTCGTGGAGCAGTCGTCTCCCCCCAAGGTGGTGATAAACGAGATGGTGGAGCTGGCCAAGCTGTACGGCAGCGAGAGCTCGCCCAAGTTCGTCAACGGGGTACTGGGTTCCGTAATGGAAGAAGCTAGCTTATAGTATACATATCAGCGTTCACAGGAGGTCCGGATTGGCAACAGTTCTTGAGAGAGTACAGAAGATCGTAGCCGAGAGGCTTGGGGTTGAGGAGTCGGCGGTTGTGCCTGAGGCGTCCTTCACGGAGGACCTGGAGGCGGACTCCCTGGACCTGGTTGACCTGATCCTGGCCTTCCAGGACGAGTTCAGCACAGACGACAACGCCATTGAGATCTCCGACGAGGACGCGGAGGGCCTGCTCCGGGTCAGCGACGCCATAGAGTACCTCACGGCCCGTGGCGTAACAGACGAGTAGGGCGCGCGCGGGCGGGTGGCCCGCGCCTTCAATACGAAACAGGTAATCACAGATGGGTTCTACAGCCCATCAATGCCAATCCCGGCGCTTCGCCGCCGCGGGGGATGAAGATGCTCATCAAGCAACGTGTGAGTTCCATCAACCGCTTCGATGCACTGCGGACAGCGTTGAGCGCCGATTTGGATTTTCACGGCATGGACAGCAGCTACGGCTCTCATGCCTGGCATCCTTTTCCCGCTAAGTTCCCACCTCAACTGCCGGAGTTTCTCATTGAACAACTATCGGAGCCGGATGACGTCGTTCTCGACCCGATGCTTGGCTCCGGAACCACCCTCGTAGAAGCAGTGCGACTTGGCCGCCGCGCTGTAGGCTGCGATATCGACCCCCTCGCTCGAATGATTGCCGCGGCAAAACTGACACCCGTTGACCCATTGGCTGCTCTGCAAAAAGGGCAAGCTATCCTGAGCGCCGCCAAGGGGGATTGCTGGGAGTCTGCCACCAGACTGCGGCAGGACTTCGACCTACGGTTTGACACAAAGACAGCAGACTTCATCAACTACTGGTTTCTGCCACAACACCAGCTTGAATTGCTCTCACTTCTGCAAAATATCGAGGATTTGCCTCAAGAGGGTACGAGAGAGTTCCTGAAGGTGGTTTTCTCTTCGACCATCATCGCCAAGTCGGGAGGGGTCTCACGGGCGCGCGACCTTGCGCATACACGCCCCCACAGGGACACCAATAAGGTACCGGGATCCACGTTCGTAGAGTTTGCAAAGAGGCTGGAGCGCAATGTTACCGCTCTCGCAAAGAGCAGCCCTTATGACGTCGGTAAGTCCTACTCGCGAGCAGGAACAGACGTAACTGCTCCCAATGGGCAATACGCCCAAGCGGAAATTCACGCTGCCAGCGCCGCCGACACTGGCCTATCGCCTGCAAGTATCGACTTGATTGTCACGTCACCCCCATACGCCAACAATGCGATTGACTACATGCGAGCGCATAAATTCTCTCTGGTATGGTTTGGCTGGAAGATCGCAGATCTTTCCAAGATCCGGTCTCAGTACCTGGGGCACGATGCAGCATCCCGCGAGAAGCACAATGACCTGCCGGACCAGTGCGAAGAAAGAATTGGAATACTCGCGGACCGAGACGTCAAGAAAGCCGCGACCTTGCGCCGTTACTTTGGAGAAATGGCAACCGTGATTGCCGAGATGAAACGGGTGTTGAAACGGGGTGGAGCGGCAGTAATTGTCGTTGGAACCTCAAACCTACGAGGTGTTGACGTTGAAACACACAAGGGACTGGCCGCCATCGGTGAAAGCGCTGGCTTTGACTTGGCAGGAATAGGAGTTCGTCGCCTCGACCGGGACAAGCGCATGATGCCTGCGCGTTGGGAGACTCAGTCAGAATCACAGATTGAGGCGCGTATGCACGATGAATATGTGATCGGCCTGGTAAAGCCGTAATGTCCGGCAAAATCGAAGATCTCCGCCGGCTCTACCACCAGCAAATCTGTCGCGACGTGCTGCGAAAGAATGCGGAAGGCATTCCAAACAATGCCGATAAGGATAGCCCTGCAAGTGTCAGGCTTGGTAAAGGCATTGTCGATAATATTGGGATTCAGATAAGAGTTGGAACACTAGCTGGACAAACTGCAGGCAGACGATTCGAAGAGGCTACAAAGGTATTTCTGCGCGACGCCTTTGGCCTTCTACCGCATCTTCGCCCGGGCGAGTGGGAGTTCTCGCTAGGGGGTAACATTCGAGACTATGAGCAATATTTGCATCTGTCTGACTTGCGACAACTAGTTGATGAGAATGAGAAACTACGTATCATCTTCGGCGACTACATCGTCAAGCCTGACATTGTGGTTCGCAGGAAACCAATCGCTGATTCGAAGATCAACGAGAGAGAAATCTTGGTGACAGATGACGGGACGGCTGGTCATACACCTCTCCGCCGCGAAAACTCGGAGGTGGATATTATGCATGCCAGTATTTCCTGCAAATGGACCATCCGCAGCGACCGCTCGCAAAACGCACGCACTGAGGGCTTGAACCTTGTCCGCAACCGAAAAGGCAAAACACCACATATAGTAGTAGTTGTAGGGGAACCACTGCCCGGGCGAATTGCATCCCTTGCATATGGCACAGGAGATATTGACTGCATCTACCACTTTGCCTTAAGGGAACTGATAGATGCCGCCTCAGGTAGCGATTCGGACGCCGAGTTATTGGAGACAATGGTTAACGGCCGAAGGCTGCGCGACATCAGCGACTTGCCGTTTGATTTGGCCATCTAAATGTCGGTAACAGTTCACATCAGGTCAAGGGACGACAAGCCTAAAGAGGCAATACTGCTGACAATTGACTTCAAGGAGCACTCGGGCCAGTGGCTGGCGGAGTGCCTGGAGCTTGGCACGGCCACCCACGCCGATACCCTGGAAGAGGTACGCCGAGAAATACGAGATAACATAACCCTCCAACTTAGCTCAATTGAAGAGCTTGGCTTCATGGAGGAGTATTTGCGGCAAAATAACGTGCCTCTTATACCCCTGGAAACTGCCTTTGGATCTACAACAGGTGTTGCTACCTGGACATCGCCTGAGCCAATGAGTGGATAGCTAAGCACCGCTGAGCCGCAGGAGGTCTACCGCCTCAGCACACAATTGACCCCTCCACCCCTCCGTGCTATTATGCTCGCGAAGTAAGGTTGCCTTGTGCAGCCGTCGTAGAGCCTGGTGTAGAGCATGGACAGCCTAGCCCGGATAGATCAAGAGGTCTCCACCTGTACCGATTGCCCTTTGCATCAGAACCGCAGCAGGGCCGTCCCCGGCGAGGGGCCTGAGAACGCGGAGATAATGCTCATTGGGGAGGCCCCCGGCTTCAACGAGGACAAGCAGGGGCGTCCCTTCGTCGGTGCGGCGGGCCAGTTCCTGGACAAGCTCCTGGCCTCCGCGAACCTGAGTCGAGAGCAGGTCTACATCACCAACACGGTAAAGTGTCGGCCCCTCAACAACCGCGACCCGCTGCCCGTGGAGATGACCGCCTGTCGCAAGTACCTCGACCGCCAGATAGAGGTCATCGCCCCCAAGGTTATCGTGACCCTGGGACGGCACTCTCTCACCGCCTTCCTGCCCAAGGAGACCATCTCCAAGGCCCGGGCAAAGCCCAGGAGCGTCAACGGCAGGACCCTCTTCCCCATGTATCACCCGGCGGCCGCTCTCCACCAGCAGAGTCTCCGCGAGGTAATTGAAGCGGATATCAAGAAGCTGCCCGCTCTTCTCAAGGAAGCCCCCTCTCCGGAGCCTGAAAAGGAACGGGAAGGGGAGCAGCTCAGTATGTTCTAAGGTCCCCCTGATGTCACGGTCTTTAAGGGTCATCCCCCTGGGTGGCCTTGGCGAAATTGGCAGGAACATGATGGCCCTGGAGTGCGATGGCGACATCATCGTCATCGACGCCGGGGTGCTGTTCCCAGAAGAGGACATGCTGGGGGTCGACCTGGTCATCCCCAACATCGCCTACCTTGTCGAGAACCGCGAGCGGGTCAAGGGCATTCTGATAACCCACGGCCACGAGGACCACATCGGCGCTCTGCCCTACGTGCTGCGAGAGCTGAACGTCCCCGTCTTCGCCTCGCGGCTGACCCAGGGCCTGATTGAGGTGAGGCTGAAGGAGCACCGCTCCCTTCGCGACGCCAGGCTGGAGGTTGTGGAGCCGGGGGACCCCGTGAAGCTGGGGGTGTTTGAGGCGGAGTTCTTCAGGGTGTGCCACAGTATCCCCGACGCCATGGGCATAGCCATCAGGACGCCAGTGGGCCTGGTGGTGCACACCGGCGATTTCAAAATCGACCACACGCCTGTGGACGGCTACCTGACGGAGCTGAACAAGCTGGCGGAGTATGCCTCCGAGGGCGTCCTGCTCCTCTGCTCCGACTCCACCTACGCCGAGGTCCCTGGCTATACGCCCTCCGAGAGGGTGGTGGGAGACGCCCTGGAGCGTGTGATCGCGGAGGCCCCGGGCAGGGTGATGATAGCCTCCTTCGCCTCTCTCATCTCTCGTATGCAGCAGGTCATAGACGCCGCGGAGTGGCACGGCCGCAAGGTGGCCTTCATAGGTCGCAGCATGGTGGACAACGCCAACATGGCGACGAAGATGGGCTACCTCTCCGTCCCGCCGGGCATTGTGGTGAACATACGGGAGGTGCGCAATCTGCCGCCGGAGAGGGTGGTAATGATGACCACCGGCAGCCAGGGGGAGCCGACATCCGCCCTGGTGCGCATCGCAAACGGCGAGCACAGGGACGTCCATATCATTCCGGGCGACACCGTCGTCATCTCCGCCACGCCCATTCCTGGCAACGAGACCGTGGTCAGCAGGACTATCGACAACCTCTTCCGGCAGGGCGCGGAGGTGCTCTACGACCGGATAGCCCTGGTTCACGTCCACGGCCACGCCAGCCAGGAGGAGCTCAAGCTGATGCTCAACCTGACCAAGCCGGAGTTCTTCGTGCCCGTCCACGGCGAGCACCGCCACCTGAAGGCCCACGCGGAGCTGGCCCAGTCCCTGGGCATCCCTGCCGAGAACACCTTTGTCCTGGAGGACGGCGACGTGCTGGAGCTGACACCCGATGGCGGAGAGGTGGTCGACCGCGTGACAGCAGGCCCGGTGTACGTCGATGGCCGCCGGGTCTGGGACATGCAGAACGGCGTGATGCGGGACAGGAGGCTCCTATCCAAAGACGGCATAGTCGTTCTCGTACTCACCCAGGACGGCAGGACGGGGGAGCTGGCAAAGCCTCCGGAGATGGTGTCAAGCGGCTTCATCGACCCGGAGGAGCACAGCGCGACCGTGTCTGCCATGGCTCACGTAGTGATGGAGGCGCTGAACAGCGACGGCGAGCACCCCATGGAAAAGGACGACATTGCCAAGATGGTGAAGGACACCGTTGGCAACTTCCTCCACCAGCAGACGGGCCGCCGCCCCATGATTATCCCCGTGGTTGTGGAGGTGTAGATATGAAACGGCTCATAAAGGCAGGCTGGCGCAATCGCAAGTGGGTGGGCATCTCAGTCCTGTCCCTGTCCATTATCGGGCTCATAGCGTGGCAGTTTGCAAACATAGTGGACGCCTTCATATCGACCAGGGACCTGCTCGTACGGAGCCTGGCCTTCAGCATCTTCCCGCCGCTGCTGTGGGTGGCGGCCCTGGCCCTGGCGATATGGAAGCGACGCTCACTGCTGCAAGTACGCCTCCTGAACCGATGGCTGGCCGCCCTTCTGGCAACCCCGGTTGTATGGGGAGTACTGGCCTTCTTCACAACCGAGTCTGGAGCGCTGGCGGAGTACAGCTTTGGCGGATGGATAGGCCAGAGCATAAAGGGATCTTCCGACGTGCTGGGCGCGCTGCGGCTGGCCGTGATGACAGTCCTAATTCTCGTGATAGCCTTTCCCATCGGCTCCCGCATCTTCTCCGGGTGGGCCTACGGCAAGGCACGAACCGGGGCGCGGACAACAGCTCCCCTGTTTGTGAGGCTGTACAGAAAGCTGGCCGGCGGCGTGGCGGGGATAGCCAGCAAGAGGGCGGAGAGGAAGCAGGCAAAGGCAGCGGAACCGGCGGAGCCGGCGGCCGCGTCCTCCAACGGGCGCAGAGAGCGGCGCGGCAAGCCGGTCATCACCGTGCAGGAGGCGCCCCCGCCCACCATAACCAGACGCCGCAGGCCGGGCGAGCAGGTCGCCGAGGCCACTCCCCTGGAAGATGATGACGACGACGATTTCGACATACCCGGCATCGCGCCGGAGATGCCGCCCCGGCAGGCGAAGGCAGCGCCCCAGGCCAACGGAGCGTACCAGGAGCCTGAGAGACCCCCTGTCCGCCGCAGCGTGAACCTGGAGGACTGGGTGCTGCCCTCCGTATCCCTGCTGACAGAGACGCCCGCGGAGGACCAGGAGCCGGGCATAGACCAGGAGAAGACCTCCGGCCTCATAGAGAGCACCCTGCGGGAGTACGGCATTGAGGTGAACGTGGAGGAGGTCAAGATTGGCCCCGTGGTGACCATGTTCGGGCTGGTGCCGGGGTGGGTGAGGCGGTCGCGGCAGAGCAAGAGCAAGGACGACCAAGAGGACAACTCGGACAGGACTAGAGTCCGGGTGGACAGCATAGTGGCGCGGGAGAGGGACCTGGCGTTGGCGCTGGCCGCGCCCAGCCTGCGTATCGAGGCCCCGATTCCCGGCGCATCCCTGGTGGGCATCGAGGTGCCCAACCCCAAGCCCGCGTCCGTCACCCTGCGCGGTGTCATGGAGACGAAACCCTACAAGGACCTCCTGGAGAAATCGAACCTGGCCCTGGGGCTTGGCCTGGGAAGCGGCGGCGAGGTCGCAGTGGCCGATCTGGCCCGTATGCCTCACCTGCTTATCGCAGGCTCAACGGGCAGCGGCAAGAGCGTGTGCATGAACACGGTCATCTCCTGCATGATAATGCAGAACTCGCCCTGGCAGACCAGGCTGCTTCTCATCGACCCCAAGCGGGTGGAGCTTACGCCCTACAACGGCATTCCGCACCTGATAACCCCCGTAGTGGTTGAGCCTGAGGTGGCGCTCAACTCCCTGAAGGGGATGGTCCGGGAAATGGATGACCGTTACAAGCTGCTGGAGGAAGCCGGCGCGAGGAACATCACTTCCTACAACCGCGACCTGCCCCCTGAGGAGAAGATGCCCTTCATTGTGGTGGCGGTGGACGAGCTGGCGGACCTCATGATGGCCGCGCCCCGCGACATAGAGCACTCCATCATCAGGCTGGCCCAGCTTGGACGGGCCACCGGCATCCACATGATAGTGGCTACCCAGCGCCCGTCGGTCAACGTGGTGACGGGCCTGATCAAGGCCAACTTCCCCGGGCGCATCAGCTTCGCCGTCGCCTCCCAGGTGGACTCCCGCACCATCCTGGACTCCGCCGGCGCAGAGAAGCTCCTGGGGCGGGGCGACATGCTCTTCCTGCCGCCGGACATGCCCAAGCCGGTGCGAATCCAGGGCGCGTTCCTGTCGGACAGGGACATAGAGGAGCTGGTCACTCACTGGAAGGAGATTCAGGGCCCCCTGCCGCCGCCGATCGCCCTGGAGGTCGCGGAGGAGCAGCATGAGGGCGGCGGCCAGTTCGACGGGGGAGACCACGGAGACGACCTTCTGCAGAAGGCGTGGGAGCTTGCCACCAGCCACAACCGGCTTTCGACGTCGCTACTCCAGAGGAGGCTGCGCATTGGGTATCCAAGGGCCGCCCGCCTCATGGACCTCCTGGAGGAGGAGGGCGTGATAGGCCCGGGCGAGCCGGGCAAGTCTCGCGACGTGCTTGTGGGCAGGGGCGGAAGCAGCATGGGGGACTGATAGTTGGTTCGCAGCCTTACGGACCGCCTGAGCGCCTTTTTGGGGAGAGGCCCGCGCCCTCCTGAAGACGACCAGGAGCCGCGGGACAACTGCCTGGCCTGTGGCGCATCCCTGCTGGACGATCCCACCTACCAACAGTACAGGGTCTGCGCGTCGTGCAGGTTCCACTACAACCTGACCGCCAGGGAGCGCGTCTCGCTGCTGGCCGACCCCAGCAGCTTCCGTGAGAACCATCGCTCCATAGTCTCCCTTGACCCGGAGGCCGCCCCCCCTGCCGAGCAGCGAGGCCGCAGGACCGGCCTCACCGAGGCCGCCATCACCGGCAGGTGCTCCATCGGCGGGAGGCCCGTGGTGCTCATCGTGCTGGACTTCCGGTTCGTGGGCGGCACCATCGGGGCCGTGGTCGGCGAGAAGGTGTCCCTGGCATTCGAGCTTGCCACCAGGCGTAAGATACCCTTGGTCGCAGTCGTCACCAGCGGCACCGCGGGCATACAGGAGGGCGTCATATCCCTGATGCAGATGGCCAAAGCCTCATTTGCCCTGAACAGCCTGGGCGAGGAGGGGCTGCCGTTCATCACCGTGATGGCCAACCCCACCACCGGGCAGGTGTACTCCAGCTTTGCCACCCTGGCCGACGTGATACTGGCCGAACCCGGCGCGCTCCTGGGCCTCGCGCCTGCGCAGTCGTCCCCGACAGGCTCACAGGGCGCGGGGATTCACAGCGCGGAGGCGCACCTGGCGCGGGGCATGATAGACCGCATTATCGACAGGGAGAAGCTGAGAGACCTGCTGACGGTGCTCCTGGACCTGACGACGCCAACCCAACCCGTCGCTGAGGACGAGTCCACCCGCGGGCTGCCCGCTCCCAAGTTGGAGGAGCGCATAGGCGAGCAGCGCATCGAGGAGCTTTGGCCCCCGGCGTGGGAGTCGGTGCAGCTGGCGCGCCGGGGCGAGCGGCCCACGTCGCTGGACTTCATCCGGCGCTGCCTCTCCGGCTTTGTGGAGCTTCACGGCGACCGCCTGTACGGAGACGACCCGTCTATCGTCGCTGGAATCGGTGACCTGGACGGGCGGACCGTCGCGGTCATAGGGCAGGAACGCGGCCACGACCTCACGTCGCGGGAGCGGCACGAGGGGCGCATCTACCCGGAGGGGTTCCGCAAGGCCCAGCGCATGATGCGGCTGGCGGCCAAGCTCCAGGCGCCCCTGGTCACCTTCATTGACACCTCCGGCCCCAACTACGGCCGGGAGGCGGAGGAGCGAGGCATTGGCAACGCCATATCCTCCACAATGGCGCAGATGGCCCAGCTTCCCGTTCCCACCATTTCCGTGGTGGTCGGTGAGGCGGGCAGCGAGGGCGCGCTGGCGATGTCCATAGCCGACCGCATCCTCATGCTGGAGCGAGCCGTTTACAACGTGACCTCGCCGGACGTGGCCACGGCCATGCTGCACCATGAAGAGCTGTCGGACGCGGAGCGACTCGACCCCCTCAGGCTGACGGCCCAGGACTGCCAGGAGCTGGGGATCATCGACGCGGTGGTGCCGGAGCCCCCGGAGGGCGCGCACATCAACCCCAACGACGCCGCCGCACGACTCAAGGCCGCCCTGGAGGAGGAAATGTCGGCGCTGACGGCCCGCTCCACCAAGCGCATTCTGAGGGACAGGCATCGGAAGTTCCGCAAGATGGGGGAGTACAGCTCCCACTTCCGCGTGGCCCTCAGCCGGGAGGCCTCCACGCTTCAGGGGTACGTGGCCCAGGGCGTGCGGCTCATCCGCAGAAGGCCGCGCCGGGGTGGGGGGCGCTAGGTCTCTTACGCCCAGCCTCTAGCGATTCCCCGGAACCCTGATTCCGGGACAATCCCCAAAGCCGTTTCCAAGAGTTGACACCGCCATAGCATGGTGTGTATCCTATACACATAGCGCAAGCACGTCAGCAGATGCACAGCAGAGAGGTAATCAGGAGACTTGAGCGAGACGGCTGGGAGCTTGACCGCATTCGCGGCAGTCACCACCAGTTCACCCACCCCAACAGGCCTGGCAGGGTGACGATCGCACATCCTCTGGCTGACATACCAACAGGCACACTGCGCAACATCTTCCGGCAAGCCGGATGGGATTGGAGGGAGCGGTAATGCAATTCGCCATTGTGATGCACCATGACGAGGGGTCCAGCTACGGGGTCACGGTCCCTGACCTTCCCGGCTGCTTCTCAGGGGGTCGGACGGCGGAGGAGGCTTTCGTGGCCGCGCACGAGGCTGTACTGCTGCACCTTGAAGGTATGATGGCGGACGGAGAAACCTTGCCCCAGCCCCAGCCCATTGAGGCGCATCTGGGCAACGAGCAATATCAGGGCGGCATATGGGGTCTGGTCGACGTGGACCTGGCCGCCCTTCCCGACAAGGCAGTGCGCGTCAACATCACGGTGCCGTCCAGGCTGCTCGCCGTAATCGACCAGTGGGCCAACCGCGAAAGTGAGACCAGGTCCGGCTTCCTAGCCAAAGCCGCGCTGGAGCATATAAGCGCCAGGTCATCTCAATAGTGCGGCTCATCCGCAGACGGCCGCGGCGGGGGTTAGCCTAACTCGTTCGTTATGGGGTGGTAATTGGCTCTATGCCAGACTCGCACTGCAGAGCGACGAAAAGTCGCAACGCCTGCACTTGAGAGTAGCTGGTACTGGCGCTAGACGCATATCGCGTAATGCCTGCGCTGCTTCCGCGGTATTCTGGCGAACATCATCAATGAAGCCTTCATCTACCGGGCGAGGCTTGGAGCGCCTCTCTTCCAGTTCATATATTTCGACGAAATCTGCATCCCGTCCAGTGAGTTCTTTGTATCCAAGGGCATACGTGTGCAACTGCGCCTCGGTAATATCTTCTTCCTGGCTGCGTTCGTTAGATTTCATGTCTACAATAGTGATTTCGTCGGTGTCAGTGCGACGGACTAGGTCAATTCTGCCCTTGATACTTACACCGCCATCCAAATGAATCTCAATGTCCTGTTCTGAGTATTCTATGTGCTGAAGTTTGTCGGCGTTATCGCGGATATAATTAGTTATGTCGCGGTACGCTATCTGTTCAAGGCGGGTACGTAGTTCTCCAAACGCGTATGGTGTCCGCAGATGTCGGTCTACCAACTCTGGCACATCGGCCTCGCTCACTGACTCACCCTGCATGATACGGTGATGCACCTCCGCAAGCGCGTCGTGCAGAGACTTGCCATATCCGAGCGGCGGCACTATGGGGCTGTTGAATCCATACAGCGCCCGCAATTTGAACTGGTATCCGCATTCGAGTAGGTACTTGAGATCTGAAAAAGAGAATTCGATGTTTGAGACGGAGGCTCTGGGTTGCGGGGTCGCGCGACTCCGGTTAGAGTAATCTGGCTTGCGTCGTCTCACCCACTTCGACTCGACCACATCTTCCCAGAACTCAGATTTCTTAATGTACCAATTATTCTTGCCTTCAATTGGTGCCCAAGTCATATGTAGGAACTTCTTGCTACGCGTCATTGCTACGTAGAATAGCCGCCGCTCGTCGTCTTTAGAACCATCATACCGTTCAGAATTACCTATCGCCTCGCGCGGTATCAAATTCCATACAAGACTCGCTTTATTGGGTGATGGAAAACGATTCCTCAATAGAGCAGGCAGAAATACAACAGGCCACTCGCGTCCCTTGGCTTGATGGACAGTCATTACCTGTACCGCATCAGGGGCCACATAGTCGACGTCTTCCATCCCTTCACTATAAGCATCCTTAGCTTGATAGTAGAGAAACCTCGAAAACCCTTGGAAAGATTCGATAGGCCTTGAGTTGAAATTGATTGACTCCCAGTCCGTTATTACTTGGCTAAAACGTCCGAGGTTGAATAGGACGACCTGCCCTCGTCCATCTGGGATTTTTTCCTCGCGTAATTCCACCAACTCAAGAAACTTCAGAAACACGTACTGAATAGTTGAAGAACTTCCACCTTCTTCTTCGCCCAGGTTTTTGTTAAATCGCTTCGCGTACCGAAGAGCATTATTTAGTTTGCGCCTGCTCAGTCCAAGGTTGGCTTTCTCCCATGACCAGCGTAGCGCTTGCTCGTCAATTGATTCGCCTCCGTCGGCAATGAAATAGAAGAGGTCTCTGGCCGCGCGTGCCTCGTCTGTTTCAAATAGGTTGGCCAGTCCACTTACTACAAATGGAACATTGGCCTCCTTCAAGGCCTCTGTGATAACTGTGCCGTTGTTTTTGACACTGCGTAGCAGCACCGCCATATCGGACCACGAGAGGCCGCGCTCTTGGCCCCCGTCATTGAAAGCAACACCGTACAATGATCTAATGGTCTCAGCGATGTATTTAGCCTCTTCCTCTGGCGAATCAAATGACAGTGCAACTACGTCTCCCGACTCATAAGGCTGAGCGTTCGCAAACTTCATCGCCTTAGTCAATCTCGGATTCACCTTCTCAATGAACCCGCGCGCGGTCGCGATCACACCTTCACTTGACCGGAAGTTCTCTTCAAGCCGAATCTGCTCAACGCTTGGATACCTCTCTTCGAACTCCAGGATATTCCCAACGGAACTTCCCCGCCACTGGTAAATCGTCTGATCGTCGTCTCCTACCACGCAGATGCCCGCCCCCAAGCCGTGCAGTAACTCCACCAGCTTTTCTTGTATTGGATTCACATCTTGGTACTCATCGACTACAACATACTTCACACGCTCCGATATTCTGCTCCTCAGTTCGTCGTTGTTGCTTAGTTGTGCAACAGCCATCTCAAGAATAGCTGAGAAGTCAAAATAGGAATCCTCTGTCATCTGAGCGTTGTACAGCTTCAGTCCTTCTATAACTGAACAACTATCAAGTTTCTGCTGGTCTACATCATCTTCACGCAATACGGACAGGGCAGCCAGATATAAGCCAGTGTCAATCCAGCGTCTTAGCGGGGCGCCCTTGAGTTTGGATGACTTCGTTAATCCCGTCTTGCTGCTCTTGCGATTTACATACAGCGTTTGTCGAATAGGCTCCAGCACCTCATATTTCAGGTACTCTGGCACCTCTTTTTGTAGTAGGTCCTGGCAAAATCCGTGTATAGTCCCAACATACATATCGGCCATCCCGGTGACGTCGCCACCGGCAGCCTCTCTGGTGCGTTGTAGAATGCGCTCTTTGAGCTCAGCGGCAGCCTTGTTTGTGAAAGTGAATGCCACAATATTACGCGGTTCCAGATTCTCGCCATCGTTCTTGGTCAGTAGGTGAGCAATGCGCTGTGCAACAACTTCTGTCTTACCAGAGCCGGCACACGCGATGAGTTGCAGGTTACGTCCATTGTGCTGTATCGCCTGTTCTTGAGTGTCTGTTAGATTCATCTACCTATTCCTGGGTGAAGCGGTGCACCTTGTTCAAGTGCATCAGCCTTTATAGATTCGTATCGCCCCTCATTATACACGCTTTCAGCTTGCGAGCGCACAACCTACTTCCCTCAACCCTTGTCACCCAAAGTTGATTCGTGATATACTTCTCAAAGTATTCAACGGCAGGGAGGAGGCTTCAGTGGAGAACTCAAGTATACCCAAGTGTCAGACCTGCAGCACAGGTGATCTGGTACCTCTTTCAGACTTCGGGAGTCAGGGAGCGCCCATCCACTACAAGGCGTGGGTGTGCACCAACCCCAGTTGTGGCTTCAACATCAAGATTCGCAACGGAGACGTCTACCTCAACGAGCCTATAACCAGCGGCGCTATGCACGCTCCAAGAGCGCGCTAGAAGCCCCATATCCATCTGCGACTCAGCCCGCTTCCGTAGCGGCCCGGCTCTGCTGTACCAGGGTAGAGGTCTGCCTGCGCGCTGGGCGACCGACCGGCTGCATCGTCTTCTCACCTCTTCGATGATGGCTATTGACGCTCGCGCCCGCCTCCCCTAGACTTTAGACCGACCAGTCGGTCTGGAGGCAGCGATGGAGGTCAGGGAGCCACAGCTTGAACCCGCCCCGGAGGGCAAGGAGGCCACGCGCCAGCGCATCCTGGACGCGGCCACGGAGGTCTTCTCCGAGAAGGGCTATCACGGCTCGGCGGTGGACGACATCGTTAAGGCGTCCAGCACCTCCAAGGGCTCCTTCTACTTCCACTTCCCCAGCAAGCAGGAGATTTTCTTCGCCCTGGTGGACCGCCTCATTGTGGCCCTGGCCCGCTCCACGGAGGAGGCCATTGCCCGGGAGAGCGGCGCGCTGGCGAAGGTGACGGCCGCCCTGGACACGGTGTTCCGCACCTTCTCCCGGCATCGAAGCCTGGCAAAGATACTGCTGGTGAGCGGCGTTGGGCTGGGCAAGGCCTTCGACGAACGCCTGCTGTCGATTCACGCCCGCTTCGCCGACGCCATCAAGTCGCACCTGGACGAGGCCGTGGCGGAGGGCTCCATACCGCCCATCGACACGGAGCTGACGGCCTACGTCTGGATGGGCGCCGTCAACGAGGTCATTGTCCGGTGGCTCTACACGGGCAAGCCTGAGCCCCTGGAGGGGGCGCTGGACAGCCTTAGAAAACTTCTTCTGCGGAGCATCTGCGCCGAGAGCGCCGGCAGGGGGCAGCCGTGAAGTTCAAAGACATCCGAGAGTTCATCGCCTTCTTGGAGGAGAGGGGCGAGCTGGCGCGCATCAAGACCCCCGTCAGCCGCGACCTGGAGATCACCGAGATCAACGACCGCGTCGTCAAGAGCGGCGGCCCGGCGCTCCTGTTCGAGAACGTGGAAGGGTACGACGTCCCCGTGCTCATCAACACCTACGGGTCGGAGCAGCGCATGGCGTGGGCCCTGGGCGTGGAGCGCCTGGACGACCTGGGAGACCGGGTGAGAAAGCTCCTCAACCTCACAAAAGGCCCCCCCGCCGGCCTCATGGACAAGTTCCGCACTCTGATGGACCTCATCAAGATGGCGGGGACGCAGCCCAAGGTGGTGCGCCAGGCCCCCTGCCAGGAGGTCATCCTCACCGGCAAGGACGCCGACCTGAACAGCCTCCCAATCCTCAAGTGCTGGCCCATGGACGCCGGGCGTTTCATCACCCTGCCCCTGGTCATCTCCAGGGACCCGGAGACGGGCACTCGCAACGTGGGAACCTACCGTATGCAGGTGTACGACGGCCAGACGGCGGGGATGCACTGGCAGACCCACAAGGTCGGCACCCACCACGAGCGGGTGGCCCGGGAGCAGGGCCGCGAGCGGCTGGAGGTGGCCGTGGCCCTGGGCGGCGACCCCACTACGCTGTGGACCGGCTCGGCGCCGCTGCCCCCGGGCCTGGACGAGCTGGCGATCGCGGGCGTCATCCGAGAGGAGGGCGTGGAGGTCGTCAAGTGCGCCACCGTCGACCTGGAGGTTCCCGCCCACTCGGAGATAGTGCTGGAGGGGTACATCGTGCCGGGTGAGGAGCGCGTCGAGGGGCCCTTCGGCGACCACACCGGCTACTACTCACTGGCCGATACATACCCGGTCTTCCACCTTACGGCGATAACCCGTCGTCGCCACCCCATCTATCCCACCATCCTGGTGGGGCGGCCCGTGCAGGAGGACTTCTACATGGGCAAGGCCACGGAGCGCCTGTTTATGCCCATCATCCAGATGATGCTGCCGGAGATTGTGGACATGAACATGCCGGCGGAGGGCGTGTTCCACAACCTGGTCATTGTTTCCATCAAGAAGGAGTACCCCGGCCAGGCGCAGAAGGTGATGCACGCGCTGTGGGGCCTGGGGCTGATGATGCTGGCCAAGGCGATCATCGTGGTGGACGACTACGTCAACGTGCAGGACGTGTCGGAGGTGGCGTGGCGGGTGACGAACAACCTGGACGCCTCCCGGGACATCACGTTTGCCGACGGCCCGGTGGACGACCTGGACCACGCCTCGCCGACGGCGAAGTTCGGCAGCAAGGTGGGCATCGACGCCACGGCCAAGGGCCCGCTGGAGGGCCGGGAGCGCGAGTGGCCCCCGGACATCGTCATGTCAGACGAGATCAAGGCGCTGGTGGACGGCAAGTGGTCGCAGTACGGGATACCCTGACCATTCCTGCGGAGGCAGGAATCCAGGGGACGGGGCTTGGCAACGCACTAACCCCTCCAGCGGAGCTTTTCACAGACTTGATGCAGGGGCAGAAATCCAGACACCCAATCATAGAACCACCAGAACCATTCCTGCGAAGGCAGGAATCCAGAAGCCTACCAATGGCAACACCCTGCGTCTACATCCTTGCAAGCAAGCCCAATGGCACCCTGTACATCGGCGCCACATGGGACCTCCCCAGAAGAGTCTGGGAGCACAAGAACAACTTCGTGGAGGGCTTCACCAAGCAGTACAGCGTCCACACACTGGTCTGGTATGAGGCCCACGAGTCCATGGAAAGCGCTCTTGTCAAGGAGAAGGCAATCAAGAAGTGGAAGAGGGCGTGGAAGGTAAGGCTTATTGAAGAAGGCAACTCCACATGGTCAGACCTGTACGAAGAGATAGCATGAGATGGATTCCTGCCTCCGCAGGAATGGTCAGGCGCAGCGGTGGTGGCCTGGATTTTCCAAAACTTGTCTAATCACAGGGACGGGGAACATAATGAAGCTGAAACTGGATGAGGAGACCGATACCCTCTATTTGCGGCTGGACGACTCGGCGATTGTGGAGTCAGAAGAGGTGCAGCCAGGTGTTATCCTGGACTTCAATTCAGAGAACCGGGTGGTCGGTATAGAGATGCTGAACATCAGCAAGAGAGTAGAAAGGGAGAAACTGTTGGACTTCCATTTTGAGTCCAACTTGCAATAGCTGTGCTTCAGCTACACGGAAAACCTCTAATGCAACGGACAGTAGACCAAGCGGTCACCAGCCCAGGAGCAATATGAGCATGGTGACAGCCGTGCCGGGGAAGATACGTCTCATTCTGGACTCCATCCGGTTTGAGCACACCATCTTTGCGCTGCCCTTTGCCTACCTGGGCATGGCGCTGGCCGCCGACGGCCTGCCCACCCTCGGCCAGTTCATCTGGATTACGGTGGCTATGGCGTCGGCGAGGACGCTGGCCATGTCCGCCAACCGCATCATTGACCGGCATCTGGACGCCCGTAACCCGCGCACCGCCGCGCGCCCCCTGCCGGCGGGCCGCATCAAGCTGTGGGAGATGACCGCCATGTCCACCGTCTCCCTGGCCGTCTTCCTGTTTTCCGCGGCCATGCTCAACCCCCTGGCCCTGGCCCTCGCGCCCGTGGCCGCCGTGGTCGTGGTGGGTTACTCCTACACCAAGCGGTTCACCTGGACATCCCACTTCATCCTTGGCTGGGCCGACGGCATCGCGCCCGCCGGGGCGTGGATAGCCGTGACGGGCGCTCTGTCCTGGGAGCCGGTGCTGCTGGCCTTTGCCGTGGCCGCGTGGATAGGGGGGTTCGACATCCTGTACGCCTGCCAGGACTACGACTTCGATGTGGAGAGCGGCCTCCACTCGATACCCCAGAAGTTCGGGATACCCGCCGCGCTGATGTGGGCCAGGGTGATGCACGTGCTCACCGCCGCGTCGCTTGTGGCGCTGGGCCCCTGGATGGGGCTGGGGTTCCCCTATTACATCGGCTGCGCGCTGGCTGCGGGCCTGCTGGTGTACGAGCACAGGCTGGTCTCGCCCACCGACCTGTCGCGGCTCAACATGGCCTTCTTCAACGTCAACGGCTACATAGCCGTCATCATGTTCGTCTTCACATTTGCGTCAATATACGTTTAGGGGCATACTGAGAGTATGGACCCGGTAGTAGTGGGCATATCTGGAGCCAGCGGCTCCATCCTGGCTAAGCGCGCCATAGGCGTGCTGTTGGAGCGTGAGGTGCCGGTCATCGCCACCTGCACGTCGGCGGCGCGGATGGTGTGGCAGGAGGAGATGGACGAGTCCTTCGGCTCTTCGCTGGCCCAGTGGCAGGAGTCGCCCAACTTCAGCTACTACCCCATAGGCGACCTCAAAGCGCCCATCGCCAGCGGCACCACGCGCATCGCCGGGATGGTGGTAATGCCTTGCAGCACGGGCACGCTATCGGCCATTGCCCACGGCACGTCCGCCAACCTGCTCCAGCGAGCCGCGGACGTCTGCCTGAAGGAGCGCCATCGCCTCGTGCTGGTGCCCAGGGAGACGCCGCTGTCCGCCATTCACCTGGAGAACATGCTCACCCTGGCCCGTCTGGGCGTCACCATCCTGCCCCCGGAGCCCGCCTTCTACCTCCACCCCAGGTCTGTGGATGACGTGGTGGACTACGTGGTGGCGAAGGCGCTGGACGCCCTGGGGCTGGACGGCTTCATGGGCGACCGCATGCGCTACCAGAGGCGCAGCGAGTAGGCGGACGGCATGGTGCAGCTGAAGGGGGACGACAAAGCTCGATACGTGGCGTCGATGTTCGACCGCATCTCCCGGCGCTACGACCTGATGAACACGGTGATGACGGGCGGGCTGCACCACCTGTGGCGATGGAAGGCGACCGCCGTCGCCAGCCGCGGAGGCGCGGGCGAGGCGCTGGACATAGCGACGGGCACTGGCGACTTTGCCTGGGAGCTGTCGGAAAGGACGTCGATAAGCCGGGTGGTTGGCGTGGACTTTGCGCCACAGATGCTGTCCCACGCCCGCAGGAAGACCCGCAAGCACAAGCGCCAGGCCCACCGCGTCCACTGGGTGCGCGGCGACGCCGTCAACCTCCCCTTCGCGGACGACCGCTTCTGGTGCGTCACCTGCGGCTTTGGGCTGCGCAACTTCGCCGACATCGAGGCGGCTCTCAGGGAGATGACCCGCGTCATTGTGCCCGGTGGGAGGGTGGTGATCCTGGACATCATACCCGTGACGGGCAGCGACGGCCTCAGCCGCCTGTTCCAGTGGTACTTCCGCAAGGCTGTGCCCTGGATGGGGTCGCTGGTGGCCGGAAGCAGGGAGGCGTACACCTACCTGCCGGAGTCGGTTGCGAGCTACATGACCGCCGACGAGCTGGCCGCGCTTATGGAGAAGGTGGGCTTGCAGAAGGTGGAGTACAGGAAGATGGGCCTTGGCACCGTGGCCATCCACGCCGGGGAGAAGCCGGGCGGCGAGGAGGACAGGCCGGAAGAGGAACGTCGTGAGGAGTACGACCTGTGAGCACAACTGAGCATCTCCGAGGGAAATACTCCTACCTGTGGGACAGGCTGTTCAACCACCCATTTGTCGTGGGCATTGGCAGCGGCGAGTTGCCCCTTGAAAAGTTCCAGTTCTACGTGAAGCAGGACTACTACTTCCTCATCCAGTACAACCGGATGCTGGCCCTGGCGGTTGCCAAGGCCCCGGACCTGGAGAACATTGGGCGATTCGCCTCGCTGCTCAACGAGACGCTGAACACGGAGATGGAGCTTCACCGCTCCTTCAGCCGCAAGTTCGGCGTGTCCCCTGAAGAGCTTGAGGCCACACGCCCTGCGCCCATCACCCTGGCCTACACCGACTACCTGCTGCGGGTGGCCTACGAAGGCACCCTGACCGACGTCATCGCCAACCTGCTGCCGTGCCAGTGGGGATACCTGGAGACCGGGCAGCGCCTGGCCCGCACCGGCGACGCGTCGGACGCCAACCCCTACGCCGAGTGGCTCCAGATGTACTCAGCGGAGGAGTTCAAGTCCTTTGTGGACTGGCTGAGGGAATTCCTGGACTCCCTGACGGAGGGCGCGGGCGAAAGGGAGATGGCCCGCTTGGAGGAGCACTTCCTCACGGCCACCCGCTACGAGTACCTCTTCTGGGAGATGTCCTACAACCTGGAGGGCTGGCCGCTGTAGGGGAGTGGAAAATTGTCCCAATTGCAGTATGAACCTGTTGACAGCCCTGGAGCGCCTTGCTAGCATTAGCCCGACCTAACAAATGTTCGCATCTCAGGAGGGATAGCCATGCCACCCAAATTGCCGGAGTTGAAGGATGAGCCTGAGTCGGTCTGGATTGCCTTGCAGGAAGTCGCGGAGAGCGACCGCCCTGACGAGTACCTGGTGCAGTTCAAGGTCCACGGCGAGCAGTTTGTTTCCTTTGTCCCCAGAAAGTACGTGAATTTTGAGAAGAAGCAGATGTTCGGGGTTGTGTTTGCGGAATATGAAGGGAGTCTGCTGGTGGAGATTCCGGCGGAAACCCTCACCTCCGGGCCGCGGATGCAGGTGCCGCCGGATGAGATAGAAAGCCTGCTGACATACATTTAGGGCTATGATACTCAGCGACCGCGAAATAAGAATGGAGATAGGGAGCGGCAGGCTCAGGTTCACTCCAGAAATCGAATGGAGGCAGCTTTCGCCTTCGGCCGTAGACCTGCGGCTTGGCAACGAGATCACTACCTTCAGGCGCGGGCCGGAAGGCGCTGAGACAATAGTCGACCTTGGCAGGATGAGGAACGTGGAAGACGTGATCAAAGAGTATGGGGATACGAAAGCCCTTGCGGAAGGCGAGACGTTCCGCCTGGATCCGGGGCAATTCGTATTGGCGTATACCCTGGAGTACATCGAAATGCCCAACTACCTGACAGCGCGGGTGGAGGGTCGCAGCTCCCTGGGCCGTCTTGGCATATCCATACACCAGACCGCGCCCACGGTCCACGCCACCTTTCAAGGCCAGCTCAGATTGGAGATTCTCAACGGCGGGCCATTCCCGTGCCTGCTTCACCCAGGCTTGAGAATCTGCCAATTGGTGCTCCAAAAGCTGAGTACACCCTCAGAGACTACTCTTGCAAGCCAGTTCCAAGGACAAAGACAGGGTAATGGCTAGACATCGCAGACGACCGACACACAGGAGGACGACCTGACAGACCTGCAACAACGCCTTGACCAGGGCGAGATAATCATCCTGGACGGAGCCACGGCCACGGAGGTGGAGAAGCGCGGCGTGACGCTCCACGACCTCACCTGGAGCGCGGCGTCCCTTCTGTCTCACCCGGACGTCGTGCGGGAGGTGCATCGGGTTTACATAGACGCGGGCGCCGACATCATCACCACCAACACCTACACCACCAACAGGAACGTGCTGGCCCCTGCAGGCATGGGCGACGAGGTACAGAAGCTGAACGCCCTGGCGGTGCAACTGGCAAGGGAGGCACGCGACCAAGCTGCCGCCTCAAGGCCGGTGTACATAGCCGGCTCCATCTCCACCGAGAACACCTCTGCCAGCTCCTACTTCGGACGCGGTATCCCCGGCCTGCAGCTTCCAACCGAGCAGCAGTCCCGGGCCAACTACCGAGAGCAGGCTGAAGTCATGGCAGAGGCGGGCGCAGAGCTGATAGTCCTGGAGATGATGCGGGACATCCCCGAGACCACCTATGCCGTAGAAGAGTCCCTGTCTACAGGGCTGCCCGTATGGGTGGGATTCAGCACCAGGACATCCCCCGACGGCTCCCAGTTGCTGTTGCAGGACAGCCCGGACAGCGGCCCAACGCTCGCGGATGCGCTGGCGGCCATAATGCCCCTGGGTCCCTCCGTGATATCGGTGATGCACACCACTGCCGAGGAGACGACTCCCGCTCTGGCGGAGCTAAGACGCCACTGGCAGGGGCCGACGGGCGCATACCCCAACTCCTCCGGAACCAAGGTGGCCTCCGTCTGGGACCTTGAGGACACCGAGACGCCGGAGAGCCTGCTGGCTGACGCGCAGGAGTGGGTGAAGATGGGCGTGCAGGTCGTCGGGGGTTGCTGCGGGATTGGCCCGGAGCACATTCGGGCGTTCAGGGCTGGGCTACCGGCGCGGCTGCCTTAGGTTACGCCCCTGCAGCCACCTTGGCCTTAGCTTTAGCCTTGGCCCTGGGCTTCTTGGCCTTCATCTTAGGCTTTGCGCCGTTCTCACGATCCAGGACGCTATGCAGGTAGTAGCCCGTGTGGGAACCCTCTGTGGCTGCCACGTCCTCCGGGGTGCCGGTGGCGATGACATTTCCGCCCCTGTCTCCCGCGCCCGGCCCCAGGTCGACAATCCAGTCTGCGTTCTTTATAAGGTCCAGGTGGTGCTCTATGAGAACTACGGTGTTGCCGGAGTCCACCAGCCGGTGAAGCACGCCCAGGAGGGCGGCGCAGTCCTGGAAGGAGAGGCCGGTTGTTGGCTCGTCCAGGATGTAGAGGGTCTTGCCGGTGGCGCGGCGGGACAGCTCCGTCGCCAGCTTCACGCGCTGCGCCTCGCCGCCGCTGAGGGTAGTGGCGGGCTGTCCAAGTCGGATGTAGCCCAGGCCCACGTCCCTCAGGGTCTCCAGCTTGGAGCGGATCCGGGGGAAGTTCCAGAAGAACTCCAGCGCTTCGGACACCGTCATGTCCAGCACCTCTGAGATGTTCTTGCCCCTCAGCGTAATCTCCAGGGCCTCCCGGTTGTAGCGCTGGCCGTGGCACACCTCGCAGGGCATGGTGACGTTGGGGAGGAACTGCATCTCTATCTGGATGTAGCCTCCGCCCGTGCACGCCTCGCACCGGCCGCCCTTGACGTTGAAGGAGAAGCGACCGGGCGCGTATCCCCTGACCCTGGCCTCCGGCACCGTGGCGAATAGCTCGCGGATGGGCGTGAACGCGCCCGTGTAGGTGGCCGGATTGCTGCGCGGCGTGCGGCCGATGGGCGACTGGTCGATGTTCACCACCTTGTCGATGTTTTCAATGCCGTAGACGGCGTCACACTCGCCGGGCTTGTCGCGGGCGCCGTAGAGCATCTGGGCCAGCCGCTTGTAGAGCACCTCGTAGATGAGGCTGCTCTTGCCTGAGCCTGACACCCCCGTAATGCACACCAGCATCCCCATGGGGATGGACAGGTCAACGCCCTTCAGGTTGTTCTCCCGCGCGCCCTTGACCACCAACTCGCCGCCGTTGCCCGGACGCCGCTCCTCCGGCAGGGGAATCTTCCTCCGGCTGCTGAGGTACTGGCCCGTGATGGAGACGGGGTGCTCCGACACCTCTTCGACTGTGCCGGTGGCGACGACGTGGCCGCCGTGCTCACCCGCGCCCGGTCCAAGGTCGATGATGTGGTCAGCCGACCGCATGATGGCCTCGTCGTGCTCCACGATGATGACGGTGTTGCCCAGGTCTCTCAGCCGCTTGAGGGTGTCGATGAGCAGGTGGTCGTCCACCGGGTGAAGCCCGACGCTGGGCTCGTCGCACACGTAGAGGACACCCATCAGCCCCGAGCCTATCTGCGTGGCCAGCCGGATGCGCTGCGCCTCGCCGCCGCTCAGGGTCGAGGCCGTGCGGTCGAGGGTGAGGTAGTCCAGGCCCACGTCTTTGAGGAACTTCAGGCGGGACTGTATCTCCTTGAGTATCTGCCGGGCGATGGTCTGCTCCCGGACGGTCAGCGGCGACTCTTCGTTGTCGGCGTCCAGCCAGTCCACCCACTCCATCGACTGGCTGATGGTGGCGGAGGTCATGTCTATGATGTTCTTGCCGGCCACCGTGACCGCCAGGGACTGGGGCTTGAGACGCTGCCCTTCGCAGGCGGGGCACGACCGCTGGGCCATGTATCGCTCAATCTCCTGGCGAATGTAGTCCGACCCAGTCTCACGATAGCGGCGCTCCAGGTTGGGGATGACCCCCTCAAAGGTGGTGTCCCAGGAGTAGAGGCGGCCCCGCTGCGTGCGATGGCGCATCTCCACAACCTTGCCCTTGTTGCCGTACAGGACCAGGTCAATGTGCTCCTGCTTCAGGTCCCGCACCTTGGACTTGGTGGAGAAGCCGTGGGCCTGGGCCAGGGATTCCAGGAGGCTGGAGTACCAGGGGCTTGAGGAGCCTGACCTGCTCCAGGGCATGACCGCTCCGCCCGACAGGGGCAGGTCCTTGTTGGGGATGATAAGCTCAGGGTCGATCTCCAGCTTGTAGCCCAGCCCGGTGCATGTGGCGCAGGCGCCGTGGGGGCTGTTGAAGGAGAAGGTACGCGGCTCGATCTCGCCGAGGCTCACGCCGCAGTGGACGCAGGCGAACCGCTCTGAGAAGAGAAGCTCCTCGCCGTCTACCACGGAGACCTGCACGACGCCGCTGCCCAGGTTGATGGCCTGCTCCACAGAGTCGGTGAATCGGTTGACGTCTGCGTCGTCGTTCACCACCAGCCTGTCAACCACCACCTCTATGGTGTGCCACTTCTGGCGGTCCAGGACAATGTCCTCCGAGAGGTCGCGTATCTCGCCGTTCACCCGCACCCGGACGTAGCCTGCGCTGCGGGCCTCCTCCAGGATGTCCTTGTGCTCACCCTTGCGGTGCACCACCAAGGGCGCCATCACCATTATGCGGCTGTCTCGCGGCAGGCCCATGATGGCGTCGACTATCTGCTGGACGGTCTGCCGCTCCACCGGCCTGCCGCACTGGTGGCAGTGGGGGCGACCGGCCCGGGCGTAGAGGAGGCGAAGGTAGTCGTATATCTCCGTGACGGTGCCCACGGTTGAGCGGGGGTTGTGGGAGACGCCCTTCTGGTCGATGGAGATGGCGGGCGAGAGGCCCTCGATGTACTCCACGTCCGGCTTCTCCATGCGGCCCAGGAACTGGCGCGCGTAGGCGGAAAGGGACTCCACGTAGCGGCGCTGCCCCTCCGCGTAGATGGTGTCGAATGCCAGGGAGCTCTTGCCTGAGCCGGACACCCCGGTGATGACCACAAGCCGGTTCCGGGGTATGGAGACGTCGATGTTCTTGAGGTTGTGCTCCCTGGCGCCTTTGACTACGATGCTGTCTTGAGACATAGATACCCTTTACTCACAAACGTTTCAACGGGCTAAGGGATATTTTACCACCGCGAGGGGCTGTTGTGGCAGGGGATGTTTAGCCTTCTTGCTCTGGCCTTGCTTCGGCCAAAGCCGCCTGACAGTCCATTACTTGGACACCTTGGCCAAACAGATATTCGATTACGGAGTCTGTGTAGTCTGACTCTTCAGCAACCAACTTGCCCACTGAATCACCTCTTGTAGCGTGAGCCACAGCGACGAAAACATGGTCATCCGGATCAAAATGTAGCGAGTCAAGTTCGGCGGTTAAACGGTTGGTAAGCCTTCCCGAAACGTAACGAACCTTGGATTGATTCACAAAGTTCCTTAAGACCTTGTAAACCAATCCACGAGCTTCAAGATTTCTGCGATACTGCCGTTCAATGGAACCACCATAATCTACCACAAGGTTGTGATCCGACCGACGAATAATCCCCAATAGATCCACTACATTAAAGCAATGATCGTGGTTCTCATCCCCCTCCTCGGCTTTCACCAACACATCAGTGTCAATTACCCAGTCCATGTTGGCTGATGGCTCGGCACCCTACGCCCGGGCTTCCCGAGCCTTTCGTTGGCCAACTGCGCTCATAAGGCCAAATGTCTCCTCAAACCCTTCCTCGAAGAATCCCTCTGGCGCAGATGGAATCTGCCCATATTCGTTGATATGCACTGGCTCAATCTTTGAGCCATCCGCGGACGGCGTAACGTAGTAGAGGGCTACTTGAGCGGGGTCAAGGGTTTCTTCCGCGATTCTCCTCTGCAGGCGGTTGATGAGATGTTCGCTGTGCGTCTCTACAATTACTCCGACATCTCTCCTAGTGACTTCAATGAAGAAATCGGCGAGGTCGGCTTGCACTTTTGGGTGAAGGTGTATCTCAGGCTGCTCCAGAAGGAAAGTTGCTCCTACAGGGGCAATAAGCCCCTGGATCAGAATCGGCAGAAGCTGGGACGTACCAACGCCCACGTCCGGAAGGCTTACCTCCACTCCGCTATAGAGGTCTTCAATCATGATGCGGAAGAATCCCCCCGATAGCCGGGCCAGGCTGATCTTGAGCGCCAGTCCCATTCTCCTGCACCACTCAGAAAGCTGCTCAGAGTCCAGTTGGCTGGATTGTGACGCGCTCCAAAGGACTGCCGGCCCCAACTCCCCGGCTGTGCCAACTTCTCTTGGAGTTTCCCCTGTAGATAGATACATCCGTCTGGGGCTTTCGCGCAGAGGCCCGATATAATGAAAACCGGAGAGTTCTTGAGATACCGTTTCTCCGGCAAAGCTGGCCTCAGAAGCTGCCCACATCTTTTTTTCAAAAGTCCTCGAAATCCTTGACCCCTTTTCGCTTACAAAGTTCAAGGTTTCATCAGGCACCTTGACTTGAGGGGCTAAGTGAAATTTCGCAAGAGTGGAATTGGCTAGTTTTTCCGTAGTTAGAGAACCACTGAAAAAGGACTTAACGGCCGTCTGATAAGACTGGCCCAGTTGACGGCCCTTCATACTCTTCTTTTCCAAAGTCAGCCATTCAGAACCGAGAACGATCTTTGAGTCCGTAAGATATATCCGGTCGATTGACGGAAACTTAGCCAATCCAAGAGAAACTGACAGATCCACCCACTGTGGATTTGGAAGTGCTACCAGGTCTTCTGGACGGTCCGTACCCGAATACCACCTCGAAGCTATTTCTATACGGACGGAGGACTGCACGTCGTGCTTGAATGCAAAATCCTCAAACGTGCCCAGGTCCACGTAATCACCGGTTGGGACGAAAGCCGTGTTCATGTCGCGGTTCTCCACCGTCTGGCGGAGGGCCATCATCGCGCGGATAATGGCGCTCTTCCCCGAGCTATTTGGTCCAGTCAAGACTGTCAAGGGAGCGACGCGAATGTCTCCCGTGTCTCTAAAGGATTTGAAGTTTCTCAGGCGGATATTGGTTAGCATATTGTCAACACGCTAGAGGCCGGATTGCTTTATTATACACGATACCGTCGGCGCGCCCTAAGCAGGTCTTGAGCACCTTTAGACCACGCCCCCTTATCCTCCCCTAGCGCCGCTCCCGCTCCTCCAGGGCCTCGCGCAGCGCCTCCACCTCCCGCCTCAGGCTGCGGTTCCTCTGGGACAGGTAGTACACGTACACAAAGAAGCCTATCCACGTCACGGAGTAGGCTGCAAAGAGGTAGGGCAGGTTGGCCTCCGGGTCGCTGTTTTCGGACGCGGTGGTCTGCTCCGGCGTGGCTTGCTGGGCCAGCGCGGCGTCGCCGTCCAGCGCGAGGACAACTGCCGACAGGACTATCAGCGCTATCAGGGTTCTGGTGAGTGTCGCTTTCATATCGCCTCCTGTTTGACAGGGGTCGCTATACCAGACTGGCGACGCCCCGCATCGATTCGAACTCCTCCTCGCTCCTGCGCAGGGACAGCCGGTCCATCAGCAGGAATGCAAAGAGGAACGTGAAGGCCACGGTGCAGGCCATGAGCACCGTGCGCATCTCCGGCTCCAGGCCGCCCGCGGCCCCCGTGCCGACGACGTTGGGGTGCACGGTGCGCCACCAGACCACGGACAGGTATATGATCGGGATGTCGAAGAAGCCCACTATCCCCAGGACGGCGGCGAAGCGCGCCCCTTGGTCACCCCTGGGGGAGTATGCTCGCAGCATCAGGTAGGCGACGTAGATGAGCCACAGGATGAGGGAGGTGGTGAGCTTGGGGTCCCACGTCCACCAGACGCCCCACGCGGGCTTGGCCCAGAGCACGCCGGTGACGAGCATGAGGGTGGTGAACACCACGCCTATCTCCGCGGAGGCGTAGGCCAGGCGGTCCATTTTCTGGGAGCGCTTCCACAGGTAGCCCACGCTGCCCACCAGCACCCAGAAGAAGGCCATGAAGCCCACCCAGGCCATGGAGACGTGGAAGTAGAATATGCGCTGGGATATGCCCAGGTTCCGTTCCGTCGGGGCGTAGAGGAAGACCAGGTAGAGGACGCCCACCATCGAGACGGCGCTGAGCAGCAGCAGGACGTTTCGCATCGGGCTGTTTGTGCTTGTCATTTTCACTCCTGTATCACGTGTTCAAAAGCCAGGGCGCAGAAGACCAGGGCCAGCAGATCGAAGACGACCATGAGCTGCACCCACCCGGCGACGTCGCTCCAAGGCCTGCCCTCCAGCGCGTAGCCGGAGGCCACGACAGACCCGATCACTATCGGCACGACGATGGGCAGGAAGAGCACCGGCAGCATTATCTCCCTGGACCGGGTGTTGACGGCGATGGCGGAGAAGAGGGTGCCCACGCTCACGAAGCCCAGGGTCGCTAGCAGGACTATCAGCAGCAACAACGGCTGGAAGGGGGAGACGTTGAACAGCACGGCGAACACGGGAAGCAGGACGGCCTCCGCCACCAGCATGAAAGCCAGGCTTCCCAGCATCTTGCCCACGTACAGCGCCTCCCGGCTGGTGGGCGTTACCAGCAGGCCCTCCAGGTTGCCCCGGTCCTTCTCGATGGCGAAGGCGCGGGTGAGGCCCAGGACGCCGGCGAAGGTGAAGGACACCCAAAGCACGCCGGGAGCGACGACGGGAGTCAGCCGGGGCGTCGAGTTCACGGCGAAGTTGAGTATCACCAGGGAGAGGATGGCAAAGGCCAGGATGGCGGTCACCACGTCCCTGGCGCGCAGCTCCGTGAGCACGTCCTTCCACACCAGCGTCATGACCGTCGGCCAGAACCCCGTCACTGGGCCACCTGCGTATAGCTGCCGTATGTGCCCCGGAACATCTCCTCGTCCACAAGGGCGCGCTCCGACTGGTACGCTATCCTGCCGCCGGTGAGGATGGCGACGCGGTTCCCCAAGGCAAGGCCGCGCTCCAGGCTGTGGGTTGCCATGAGCACGGTGCGACGGCCGCGATCCCCGGCCGTGACCATCTGGCTGAGCATGGCAAGCGCCTCCTGGTCGAGGCCCGTCTCAGGCTCGTCAAGCAGCAGAATGGGCGGGTCGTGGAGGATGGCCCTGGCCAGGGAGGCGCGCTTCTGCAGCCCGTGGGACAGGACGCTGACCCTGCGGGACAGGTGGGGACGCAGGCCAACCAGGTCGGCCGCCCGCTCGATGCGCTCGTCCAGCCGCGACAGCCCGAACATCCTGCCGTGGAACTTCAGGTTCTCCCGGGCCGTCAGGTCGCCGTAGAGCAGGGGTTGATGCGTCACCACTCCTATGTTCCTCCTGATGGCCGTCGCTTCCTTCCTCAGGTCGTAGCCGGCGACTGTGACATCGCCCTGATCGGGTCGGGACATGGTTGCCAGGACCTTGATGAGGGTGGTCTTGCCGGAGCCGTTGGGACCAAAGACGGTGAGGAAGTCGCCCCAGGGCAGGCTGAGGTCAAGGCTCCTGAGCACCGCCTGCGGCCCGTAGCTCTTGCTCAGCCCCTTTACGTGTATGGCATGGGGGCCATAGCCGTCCGCCTCTGCCATGCTGCTCCCCGCGTGCTCCCCTTTCTTGGCTCGCCCGACAGCCCCTTCCTTCAGGCACTCCATGATACAGCAATTGTGAATTAAGTAGCAAGGCAAGCACGGACACAGCGGGCCATGAGAGGCACGGAGGCCTCGCCTATAGCTCAGAGATAGCACACCTCAGCACAATGCGCCACATATCTGTGATACGATAAGGGTAGCGGGCCTCTTGGAGAAATAGGTTCACCGAGGCCGGATTTACTTGATCAAAGGACAACGGGCAAAGCGATGTGCTAGTATCTTGTTGCTTCCTTGGCACTGGACCCAAAACACGTGATAAACGTTGGCAGATGATCCGTAGCGGCCAAGTTGCAATAGGAAATTGAGAAGTCACATTTTGATTCTCTCGGCGTGAGGTTAGGTTGTCATGACCACAGATGGACATTCAGCTGAAAGTTTCAATGGCTCACGCACAACTCCCCTCTATACAGTGCCAGAGGCTGCGCACTTAGCCCGTGTGTCCTCTACAACTGTGAGGAATTGGCTTTATGGCACGGAAGATCGGAAATCGTTATTTCGGGCTTCTCGCGCTCCGATGGTGTCGTTTCTCCAACTCATTGAAGTCGTCGTTGCTGCCAATTTCCGTAAATCCGAACGGGTATCCCTGGCCCGCTTACGGAAAGCTTATATGAATGCGAAAGAGGATTTGCATCTTCAGTATCCCTTTGCTTATGAGCAGCTTGAGGTAGTGGGCGGTCATATTGTACGCATCCTTCACGCTCAGGAAACAACGGCAAGCTACCAAGCAATCGACGAACTATCACAATGGACATTGCCGGGGCTTGTAGCCAGCGTAAAGAGACAAATCAAGTATGAGCACGAACTCGCAGTGCAATGGTACCCAGTAGGGGCAAATGTGCCCATAGTTATTGATCCGCGCATCACCTCTGGCCTGCCAACCATATTGGGGCGAGGTGTAACCGTGCAGATCATCCGCAAGCGGTTCTTGGCGGGTCAAGAAATGGATTTCATCGCCCAGGATTTTGCGATCGATAAGCATGTGGTAGAAGACGCTGTACGGTACGGGGAGCTTATCGCAGCTTGATCCTGTTATGTGACGAGGATGTTGGTACTGGTATCCCACACGCACTGACAGATGTTGGGTTTAATGCTTACGCCCTTGTGAGAATAGGCTTGGGCGGCAGAAGCGATACAGATTGGTTGAGGATAGCTGGACAAAATGGCTGGTTAGTCTTTAGCCACAACAAGAAAATGCTGGCTGTAGAACACGAAAAGCGGGCAATCATTGAGTATAGTGTAGGTATTGTATTCCTTACTTCAGGAGAGGAAAAACCTGCACAACAACTAAAGCTGCTTCTTAATCGTTGGCCTACATTGGAGTTACTAGACGCGACGACTCCTCGACCGTTCGCACGCTTTATACGGCCTAATGGTCAGATGACCGACAAATACAACTATCGAGGCATGTTGTTATCCATACCTTAGGGTATGTTGTAGCGTAGCCGCCACTCCAAATTGACACCCTATCTCGCCTGTTGCTACAATTGGGAGTGCCGGTAGGGAAGGCTAGAGATGGAAGTGAGGTCTTAAATGGCAGCAGCAACAGTGACAATGGACGAGATCAAGGAAGCCCTGAGGGACGTGTACGACCCGGAGATTCCGGTCAACGTCTACGACTTGGGCCTGATTTACGACATCCAGCTCAACGAGGGCAACGTCTACGTGCAGATGACGCTGACGGCCCCGGGCTGCGGCATGGGGCCCTACATCGCCCAGAACGCCGAGTGGCGCATTGCCGAAATCGAGGGCGTGGAGGACGTGGAGGTGGAGATGACGTTCGATCCTCCTTGGAACCCGGAGATGATCACCGAGGACGGCAAGAAACTGCTCGGCTTGGACTAACCCCAATCGACCCGGACGACTATTCGAGTGGCCCGGCCCGCCCTTGGACACAAGGACGCGTAGCCGGGAGGAGTGAGGCCACATGACCCGACAAATGTCGCCCCAGGAGCAGGCGCGCCTGGAAGCCATGAAACGCAACTGGCAGCAGCGCCGCGAGATAGCGGACAAGCTGGCTCGTATCAAAACCAAGATAGGCGTGTACAGCGGCAAGGGTGGCGTTGGCAAGACCACCGTGGCGGTCAACCTGGCCGTGACCCTCGCCCAGAAGGGGTACACCGTCGGCCTTATGGACACGGACATCGACTGCCCCAACGCCAGCCGGGTGCTGGGCGTCTTCGACAAGCCCACCATGCAGGACGGCATGATCATTCCCCCGGAGAAGTACGGCGTAAAGATTCTGTCCATGGCCTTCTTCCAGGAGAACGAGGAGGAGGCGATCATCTGGCGCGGGCCAATGGTCCACAACGCCATCAACCAGTTCCTTCAGACCACCGCCTGGGGCGACCTTGACTACCTCGTCGTCGACCTGCCGCCGGGCACCTCGGACGCTCCACTGACGGTGATGCAGACCCTGAGCCTGGACGGGTTTGTGGTGGTGACCTCTCCCCAGGAGCTTGCCAAGCTGGACGCCAAGCGCTCCATCAACATGATCCGCAAGCTGAACGTGAACGTGCTGGGCGTGGTGGAGAACTTCAGCGGCGAGATCTTCGGCACGGGTGCAGGGCAGGAGCTTGCTTCTGAACTGGGGCTGACCTTCATGGGCTCACTGGGCCTCCGGGCGGATTACATGGACATGTCGAAGCCCGCGTGCGTGGCCAGCCCCCTGATCGCGGCGGAGTACGAGAACATCGTGCAGGCGCTGGAGCCTGCGGTGACCGCGAGTCAGTCGGTGTAGGCTCAGGGTTTCCTAAGCCCCTCACCTCCTGGATTCCGTCCGCCGCCGGAATGACGGTTCAACGTCACTCCCGTGCAGTTCACCCCGCACTTGATGAGGGGGCCCAATTCACGGTAGACGGTTCTCGGCGGCGAAGACTCAGCTTTGCAGATGATCAGGTACGGGCGCTGGACATCTGACATGACCCTCACTCGCAGAACATCACTCGTCACTTTTGCCACGCTGACGCTTCTGTTGCTGGCGTCGGAAGCGTGGATAGCCACACTTGTAGAAGCGAGTACCCAGCCGGGTATCATGGCAATCGCAATTGCAACCGACCTCGCAGTAGGAGTGCCACTTCTATATTATCTGCTGCTGGTGCGTAAGAGGTTCCTGCCCCCGCTTAGCATTGTGCCAGTAGTTGTTCTGACGCTCTTGGCGATCAGGTTCATCCTGCCATCATCTCAACAATCGTATTTGAGGTTCGGCGAATTCCTCATCCTGGCAATCGAGCTGTCCATAGCTGCTTTCATACTGTTCAAGCTACGTCACATCATTAGGGAATATCGAAGCGCCAGGCGGGATTGCCTTTACTTTATCGACGCTCTAAGAACCGGCTTACAAAAGTCTTTCGGAAGCGAGCTCTTGGCTGCCATTTTGGCTACTGAAATATCCATGCTGTATCTCGTCTTTGCGGGATGGTTCACAAAGTTCAGGACATCCCGCCAGAACGTCTCCGCATACTCATACCACCAGGAGAGCTACTTCAGCTTCATTTTCTGGCCTCTAGTGGCCCTGGTAATAGTCGAGGCTGGCCTTCTGCATTTGATAGTCGGCATCTGGACTCAGATCGGGGCCTGGATTCTTACAGCCATTAACGTTTACGCACTCTTGTGGATGGTGGGCCATTTTCACGCAGTGCGCCTGCAGCCGCTGATTGTAGATGATGAATACATCCATATACGCACAGGGTTAATCTGGCGTGGCCGGATTCCCCTAGCCAAGATAGCGGACCTCCGCAAGCCGACGCTGGTTGATTCGAAGGTTCCCGGATATGTGAGTGCGGCGCTGATGGGAGAGCCTGACATGGTCGTTGTCCTCAAGGAGGCCGAAGAACTAGAAAGCCTCTTCGCAAGGAAGAAGGAGACCTCGATAATAGGCATTTCGTTGGATGACCCCAAGGCATTTTGGGAGGATGTCGGTAATCGCTTATTGAACCGACCAGCAGCCGGAGACTAAGCGCTGCCCTGCGTGCTACCCAGGCCTGCGGCATACAGCCGCGTGTAGACGGCCCCGGACGGCTGCAGGTCGCTCTTAATGAGGGAGACCTCCCCGACTGGCAGCTTTACGTCAGGCTCAACCCTCACTCCGCCAAGGGCCTCCGACAAAGCCCTGCTCTGCGCAGGGGATACTCGGTCCCTGACTCTGCCCAGGGTCAGATGGGGGGTGAAGGCGCGCCGCTCCCTGGCAAAGCCCAGCGCCTCCAACTCCCCCTCAATGGACTGCTGAAGATTTAGTAGCGGCTCCAGCCCTCCGTCCAGGCCTATCCACACCACCCTTGGGCGCCTTGCGTTGGGGAACGCGCCAACGCCCTCCAGAAAGAGATCGAAGGGCGCGGCGGGCGCGGCGCACCGATCAAGTGCCTGGGATATAGAGGGCACGGAGTCGGCGGCTATGTCGCCCAGGAACTTCAGGGTGAGGTGGACGCCCTCCGGCCTGACCCACCGCACGCCGTCACCTGCTCTGGAGCGCATCTCCCGGGTGACTCCCTCAATGGCCTCCCTGGCCGCGGGCGGCAGCTCAACGGCTATGAAGGCTCTGAGCCGGTCCATAATTGCTACTCCAAGGCAACATTCTCAGACAGAGGAAGGGTAAAGGAGACACAACGGTTTGTCCACAATCGTATATCATCGCGCAGCCAACGTACTTTGCAGGCGCATTTGCCTTGTAATAAAATCCCAGTAATCTACGCAGACGGGACGGGTGAACAGTGCCAAAAATGAGTGGGGGCGAAGCCCTCGTGAAGTCGCTAGTGGGGGAAGGCGTTGAAGTCGTCTTCGGAATCCCGGGGATACAGATATACGGAATCATCGCTGCGCTGCGGGACGAGCCGGACATCCGCATGATAACCACCCGCCACGAGCAGGCCACGACGTATATGGCCGACGGCTATGCCCGCGCATCGGGCAAGCCCGGGGTGGCCCTAGTGGTACCGGGCGCTGCCGTATACAACGCCGCCGCCGGCCTCACCAACGCATTCTCCCGCTCCTCGCCTGTGCTCCTCATCGCGGGTCAAATCCCGCGCGGAGCGATTGGCAAGAACCTCGGAGCAGTTCACGAAGTCGCTGACCAGCCAGGCGCCGTGCGCTCCGTTACCAAGTGGCAGCGCCAAGCGCTCAGGCCCCGGGAGATCCCGGGCGCGGTGTTCGAAGCGTTCAGGCAGATGCGCACCGGACGTCCCCGTCCCGTTCTGATCGAAATCCCGCCGGAGGCCGGTGTCGAGCAGGAGGATGTCGAGCTGCGGAACCCTGCTCGTATCTCCAGAATCGTGCCGAGCCCGGACAACCTCCGCGAGGCCGCCGGAGTCATTGCCCGCTCCCGTTCGCCCCTGATATACGCCGGAGGCGGTGTGGCAAGATCAGACGCGGAGGAAGCCCTGGTCAAACTGGCCGAGGCGACAAACATTCCCGTCGTCACGTCCAGTGGAGGCAAGGGCACAATCCCGGACAGCCATCCGCTGTCCTACGGCTCCTGCTTCAGCCCCAGGGGCGAGAGGCAGGAGATGAACCAGCTATTTGAGGTGATGCAGTCCGCCGACGTGATGATAGGCATCGGCGCGCGCTTCTCCCTGGGCAATCCCGCAGGCGAGTCCTCCACGTTGGTGAACATCAACATAGACGATGCCGAACTCACGAGAGTACAGGCCAACACCATCCCTCTGCACGGCGACGCCAGGGCGACCATCGAAGCCCTGCTGCCTTATCTCATTGATGCCAAGGCGGGAGACCGCCCGTCACCCGTGGAAGCGGTCACCGCGGCCCGGCGCCTCATCGCATACTACGACATCCGGCTCAAGGAGCCCCAGTATTCTGTCCTGGAGGCAATACAGAGGGGCATTCCCGAGAGCGCTTTCATAGTCTGGGATGTCACGCAGCTCGGCTACTATGCCCGTACCCACTACCGGGTGACGCATCCGAAGACGTATATTGACTCCGGCTACTCTTTCAACCTCGGCTACGCTTTCCCGACGGCGCTGGGCGTGAAGGTCGCAAAACCCGACGCGCCCGTGGTGTGCATGGCGGGAGACGGCGGGTTCATGTTCAACTCCTCTGAGCTTTCAACGGCTGTCAGGTACGGCATCAACGTTGTCACTGTAGTTTTCAGAAACGACTCCTACGGCAACGTCGCCCGCGACCTGGAAGAGGTGTTTGGCGGCGCCTACGAGACGGACCTCCATAACCCGGATTTCGTCAAGTTTGCAGAGTCCTTCGGCGCAGTGGGCATGAGGGCAGATGACCCGATGGAACTGGAGACCCTGATCCCTCAGGCGCTGCACCGCCAGGCGCCGGTAGTCATCGACGCGCCATTCGGAGATATGCCGATACCCCGCGCGCCCCAGTTTGCGCCCTTCTACAATCTGCCTTGGACGCAGCCCCAGGAGGGCCTCATATCCTCCTGACCCACGGCTCTGCGGCGCTATCTATGAAGGCTCTGAACCGTCCCACGAGGGCATCCCCAGGAGGCCGGCGGCGTTGTTGTACAGGATTCCCTCCTTGGCCTCGTCGGAGATGGGCGAGTCAGTGACCTGCCGGATGAGCCGTTTCTGGTCGACGAGGGGGTAGTCGGTCCCCAGTAGCACCCTGTCTCCGCCCACCAGTCCAACTACGGTCTCAAACACCTGCGGCCGGTAGAGGAAGGGGGACGCTGCCGTGTCGAAGTAGACGTTTTGCAGGGATTTTCCCACCTCAGGCATGAGGGCGTAGAAGGGGAGACCCCCACCCCAGTGGGCGCAGATTATGGCGGCGTCCGGGAAGTTGTCTATGAAGCGGCAGAGCGCCTCCGGCGTGGTGTGCCCCTTCCCCCTGTACTGGTGTCCAACAGGCTCCGAGGAGTGGGTGAGTACGGGCATCCCCAGGCTTGCTGCCGCCTCCATGAGGGGGGCCATAACGGCCTTGTCGCCCAGGTCAAAGCCCTGGGTGTCCGGGTGCAGCTCCCCGATGCCCGCGAGTCCGGCCCTGGCGCACCGCTCCACCTCCGCCGCGGCCGCCGGGCCCCAGGCGGGGTTGACGGAGCAGAATCCCTTCAGCTTCATTGGGAAGCGGCGCACCGACTCTATGAGGTAGTCGTTGGCCTCCCGCGCAAGGCCGACGTCGTTCCAGCCTATGCCCTGGACTACGGACAGGTCTATGCCCGCGCCGGCCATGGTGGCCACAAGCTCCTCCGCGCTGGCCATGCGCGCGTCCGGGTTCGCGTACAGCGTCTCCAGGGTGGCGTCTCTGGACAGGTACTCCTCGCGGCGGTCTCGAATCTCCGCGGGAAAGACGTGGGTGTGAAAGTCGATAACCATGAGGGAAGGCTAGCGGTCGCGCCGCCGCGTGAGCAGAAGCCCCGACCACGTCAGGTCAATGGCGCACACCTTGTAGTCCACCAGCCCGGCGGCAAGCCCCACCTCCCGCACGACGTTCTGATTGAGGTCCGTGGCAACCTTGGAGGCCTTCTTGGGCGAGGCTATCCACAGGCTTCCGCCTTCCGCAAGCAACCGCAGCGTCTCCTCCATCCGGCCCTCCAAGTCCGCACGCGACATTGTGAACCAGACGGCGAGCTGAGACGGACTGTCGGCTTGGGTGTGCAGCGACGCGCCCTCGGGCAGCGCGCCAATCGTCTCGCCGAAGTCCGCCGGAGGGTCTATCAGCAGGACGCTCGACCCTTTCTTTATACCCAGCTTTTTGGACAACGGAGTACCGGAGTAAGGGCCGGAATTCGACCGCGGAACGACAGGGTCGGCAGGGGCATTGGCTATTGCGTTCTCCAGGGCGGCGCCTATGTCGTCCCAAGAGGCGTAGGCGGCGTCCGGCAGAAGCTCTTTGATGCGGTCCACCTTCTGCGGGTCGCCCCCGGCGAAGACCAGCGGCACGCGGCGGGTGGACTTGCGCTCCCTCAGCCACAGCGCTATGTCCCGGCCGTGGGAGGGCAGGCGGCCCAGGTCTATGACCACGGCTTCCCCAAGGTCCTCAGCCAGCTCCTTCAGGTCGGCGGAGTTGCCCATGTCCCTGTAGACGACCTCGTAGCCGGCAGCCCGGAGCCGCTCAACGCGCTCTTCGGCTTCTGCCGCCTTCCAGTGAATCAGGCGCACACGGCTCATGGCTTCGCCTTCCTCTGCGCCAGCATTGGCTCCACCCGCTGCCAGATGAGGTCGGTGACCTCCTGTGGAGACAGCCGGGCGTCTATGGTGAGCCACCGCTCAGGCTCCCGGCCCGCCAGCTCAAGGTACCCCTGGCGCACCCGGCGATGAAAGTCCATAACCTCCTTGTCCTCGTATCCACCCTCGAACAGGGTGCCCTGCCTCGACCACTGGCTTGAGTCAAGCACGTCCTTCGGCTGGACCTCCCCTGAGAACAGCTGGCCCTGCCTCAGCCCGTCTGAGAAGTCGATCACGGCCTTCCGCTCCATCTGGTCTTTGTAAGACCAGTCGCCCCTCTTCAGCTTCTCCTCCGGGGGGAAGTCCAGAAGGACGGTCAGGTCGGGCTTGAGGCCCACCGTGCCCACGGCGTTCACAGCCTCCACTTGGTCCGGGGGAAGGCCCCTGCCGTATCCCTGGTAGGCGACCGTGGAGTCGGCGAAGCGGTCGGACACGACGACCTGGCCCTTCTCAAGCGCGGGGCGTATCACCTCCGACACCAGCTGCGCGCGGGAGGCGTTGAACAGCAGCAACTCGGCCTCCGAAGACCTGGGCGCAGTCGAGAACTTCAGCACCTGCCTCAGCAGGACGCCCAACTGAGTTCCGCCCGGCTCTCGGACGACGGTCACGGGTATCTTGCGCTGCTCAAGGCGGCTAACAAGGGCCTGCACCTGGGTGCTCTTGCCGCTCCCGTCGCCGCCCTCAAGGGTAATGAAAAGGCCTCCGGGCATCGCTTCCGGCCTACCTGCGGGAGATGGTCACCCGACGGTAGGGCTCGCGCCCCACGCTGGTCGAGGCCAGGCTGCTCTCCTGGGCTATCTGGTGCTGAAGCCGCCGGATGTAGGCAATCTGGGGGGTCAGGGTGACCACGTCCTGTCCGCCCCGCACCTGCTCCGCGGCCTCCTGCGCCTCCCTGACGGCCCTGGCAACGGGGTCCTCCCACCCCCTGTCCCGTGAGAGGTCCATGAGGAACTCCCGTATCTGGCCCAGGGTGTTCTTCCTCAGCACGAAAATGGACTTGCCCGTGTCCTCGGCGCTCTTGAGCAGCTTGGGCATCTTGCGGAAGAACTGCTTGGTGGTGAGGAGCACCTCCGCCCGGTCCAGATTGTCCACAACGTCAATGGGCATACGCGTTGTATGTACGATTTGCGTCACCCGCCCCTTGCTGACTCCGAAGGGCAGTATCCTTATGCGACGAACCGAGGACGGCGTAACGTCCTGTTCCTCAAAAACGTCCTCCACCTCGTCCTCCGGGAAGAGGGCAGGGGGAGCGCTCTCCGTGGACACCTGGATCTCCCCGCGTTCGTCGGAGGAGCGCACCTCCGGTGACAGGGGGAAGCCCCTGAGCATGGCGTCCACCACCTTGGCCACGTTGTCGTGGACGGCGACGCGGTCCCAGTCCTGTATCTCCACCACCACGTCGAAGGTGGGAGGGGACTTCCGCTCCAGGACGCTCTTCTGGGTGCGGCGGCGGCGCGCCTCCTCGTCTCCCAGGGTGACGGTCTGAATCCCGCCAACCAGGTCTGACAGGGTGGGGTTGAGCACCAGGTTGTTCAGGGTGTTGCCGTGAGCGGTGGCGATGAGCTGCACGCCCCTTTCGCCGATGGTGCGGGCGGCGGCGGCCTCAAGCTCAGTGCCCATCTCGTCGATGATTATGACCTCCGGCATGTGGTTCTCCACCGCCTCAATCATCACGGCGTGCTGAAGGGCGGGGGTGACCACCTGCATGCGCCGGGCGCGGCCTATGGCGGGATGTGGAATGTCGCCGTCTCCGGCAATTTCGTTGGAGGTGTCCACGATGATGACGCGCTTGCGCACGTCGTCCGCCAGGACGCGGCCAACCTCCCTCAGCATGGTCGTCTTGCCCATACCCGGGCGGCCCAGGAGCAGGATGCTCTTTCCGCTCCTCACAAGGTCATCGATGACGCGTATCGTCCCGAATACGGCGCGCCCTATGCGGCAGGTGAGGCCCACTATCTTCCCGCCCCGGTTGCGTATGGCGGATATTCGGTGCAGAGTGCGCTCTATGCCTGCCCGGTTGTCGTCGCCGAACGCGCCTATCCTGTCCACCACGTGCTGTATGTCGGCCTCGGTGACCTCCGTCTGGGCCAGCACGACCTCCCGCCCGGGGTACCTGGCCTCTGGAGACCGGCCCAGGTCCAGGACAACCTCCAGCAGCTCGCTCATGTCCCCTCGCTCCCTGAGGGGCGTCTGGATATGTGGAGGCAGCGCCTCTACCAGGGACTCCAGGTCGTCAACGATGTACTTCTGCATAACTCCTTTCGCGCCCTCAAACGATTACGGCTATGCGCTCGCCGGGGCCAGCACCGGCTCCTTCACCCGCGCGGCGGTGGACTTGACCATGAGGTAGTATCCGCCCGTGGGAATGAACCCCTTCTTCTCCAGCACTCGCGCAAGTATGGTCTGGTGGTCCGGCACAAGGGCCACGAAGGGCGTCCCGGGCCGTCCCTGGTGCAGCCCCCACGCCACCAAGTCCTCCCAGGTGCCGGACTCCTCCCCTTGGTGCACCATCACCTCCAGCCTGTTGGCCGTCTGCTTGCCGTAGGCCACCCGCACCCAGCCCCGAAGTCCGCCTTCGCCCTCGTAGATGCCACGCTGCTCCTCCCTGCCCGAAGGCTCCATCGCGTCGCTCCACTCGTCGAAGGTGTGGGCGTAGGACGACTTCGATTTCGACGGGGCGCACTCGCAGTAGAGGCGAAAGACGGCGTAGTCGTCGCTGAGCATGGTGGGACGGATGAACTTGGTGGTGGGCACGGCGTTGGACATAGGGGAGTCCTTTCGGTAGAGCGTCTCCTGGGCACAGGACACAAAGCCCGCCGCAGCCGCGATCCGCATCACCGGACTCCAGCCGGACAGCCGCAGGAAGACCTTCTGGCCTCCGTGCTCGCCCGCCATAGAGCACATCTTCTCCAGCAACTCCACGCCCTCTCTCTCCAAGTCCGGCGACAGGTGGAAGCGGTCCACCTCCCAGGCGCGGGGCCCGGAGCGGGGGCGCACTGAGGCCAACCCCTGGAGCGCCAATCCAGACGTCGAGACGCTGCACCGCTCGCCGTCACCGTTGAGCATCAGGCCTCTGGCTACGGACACGGCGCTGAGCGTGTCTGGGGAGGCAACCCCCATCTTGTCCCAGGTCTGGGCGGAGTCCGCGCCCATACGCCCTGTGCCCATTAAGGCCCTCAGAACGTCGATGGATCGGAGAGTGCGTATCGTCACTTCACTCACCCGCATCCATGCCCAGGAAGTAGGAGTGGAACCTGGTGTCGGTGGTTAGCTCCGGGTGGAAGGCCGTCACCAGCAGGTTGCCCTCACGAGCCGCCACCACCTGACCGTCCTCCAGACAGGCCAGAGGCTCCACAGTCGGCCCGATAGATTCGATGGCGGGAGCGCGTATGAACACCGCCCTGAAGCGCTCCTCGCCCAGCGCGGGCACGGGGATCTCCGTCTCAAAGCTGTCTATCTGCCGGCCGTAGGCGTTGCGCTGGACCCGGATGTCCATCAGGCCCAGGGGCTGTGGCCTGTCCTCCACCAGGCTCCTGGCCAGGACTATCATGCCCGCGCAGGTGCCCCAGGTGGGCATCCCGTCCCTGACCCGCCCCTTGATTGCCTTGGCCAGGCCAAAGACGTCCATAAGCCTCACTATGGTGGTGCTCTCCCCGCCGGGGATGATTAGGGCGTCAATATCGACCAAGTCGTCGGGCAGGCGCACCTCTGCCGGCTCTGCGCCTATGGTCTCAAGGGACTTCATGTGCTCGGCAAAGTCGCCCTGAAGGGCCAGGACTCCCACCTTCCGAGCCACTTTACCAGCCTCGTACAGCCAGGATCTCCTCCTGCTTCATAGTCCTCACGTCCATGCCGGGCATTGGCTCTCCCAGGTCCTCGGACGCCTTGGCTATGACGTCTGCGTCGTTGTAGTGGGTGGTGGCGGCCACAATGGCTTTGGCCCTGACCTCCGGGTTGCTGGACTTGTAGATGCCGGAGCCGACGAAGACGCCCTCCGCTCCAAGCTGCATCATCAGAGCGGCGTCGGCGGGAGTTGCGACGCCTCCGGCAGCGAAGTTGACGACGGGCAGGCGGCCCGTGTCGTGAACCTCCTGCACCAGCGCGAATGGCGCGCCCAGGTTCTTGGCCTCAGCCATAAGCTCGTCCTGGGACATGCCCGTTATCTTCTTGATCTCGCCGGTGACGGCCCGGATGTGGCGCACGGCCTCCACGATGTTGCCCGTGCCTGCCTCGCCCTTGGTGCGGATCATGGCCGCGCCCTCTCCGATGCGCCTCAGGGCCTCGCCGAGGTCGCGGCAGCCGCAGACGAAGGGCACCTTGAAGTCGTGCTTCCAGATGTGGTTGCTCTCGTCGGCGGGGGTCAGCACCTCCGACTCGTCGATGTAGTCCGCTCCCAGGGCCTCAAGCACCTGCGCCTCCACAAAGTGGCCTATTCGACACTTGGCCATGACGGGAATGGTAACAGCCTTCATGATGGCCGTGATGCGGGCCGGGTCCGCCATGCGCGCCACGCCTCCATCGGCCCTGATGTCCGCCGGCACCCGCTCCAGGGCCATGACTGCGCATGCCCCCGCGTCCTCCGCTATCTTGGCCTGGTCCGCGGAGACCACGTCCATAATCACACCGCCCTTGAGCATCTGGGCCAGCCCGGCCTTAACACGCCACGTTCCCTGATCCATAAACCACTCCTTCTCACTTGCGGGGAGAATACCCCTGGTTAGGTCATTATACAACAGGGTAAAACTTCTTACCAACGCGGGCGCGACCAACGCCTTTAGATGGGCGGCTTGATTACCACCGGCTCATTGTACCGGGAGTACTCCAGGACATCGTAGGTCCTCTTGGTGATAGCGGACCTATCTGCCCTTGAATCGATTACATCCAGGTTATCTCTCTCAGTGATGATTCTCCACATGGTGCTGTCGTCCTCCCGCGCCCATAGCTCTATAGAGCCGGTCTCCGCCCCGGCCTGCTCTTCGAGTATCCCTATGAAGTCCTCTAGTGATATCTTTGACTCCTTCGGAGGCTCCCACTCTCCGGCCTTTATACGCTCCAACATCCGCCTGCTGGGACTGAAGTCACCCCGAAATCGCTTATACGCAACTCCACCGACGAATCCCCCTTTCAACTCCAGCAGGTCGTAGCGCTGTATAAAGTTTTCAAGAGCCTTGGCCGGGTCAAATGGCATTCCCGTATTGGGATCCGATGGTGCAACTCTATCCACCACCTTCCACTCCCCGGAGCCCTCCGAAGTATCCTCCTTCTCATACCTTACGCCCTCCAACTCCACCCACTCCGTTCTGCACAGGTAGATGTCCTTTCCAAAAGGAAAAGAGCATCCTTCGTACTCAATGTAGCCCTGTGAGTCACCCGTGTACACGATGCCCCCTTGGCCGGACCATTGGTGAACATCCCCGTTGCTCATAATCACAGTGCCCTTTGATGTGGTGTGAAAGGAGCGCACTTCTGTGACCTTACCCGAGTCCCGGTCAAGCTCCTGGCCGGAGGGCAGCGACACAAAGACCAACACGACTGCAATTGCCACCACCGTTACAACCGCCGCGCGGCCCCACCCAGCGAGCTTCTGTGTATGCAAAGAAACCCCCTTTAGTCCAACGCCGTGGGCGCCTCTATGACGTGCAAGAGGTCAGTAACGATGTACAATCTTGGCCCCCTGTTCCCGATGTCTCCGACCAGAATACCCGCCTGTTCCATTCTCTCCAGGATGCGCCTTGCTCCTGCGGGAGTTACATCAAGCAACCTGGCAGCCTCAGCCACGGTCATAACGGGCCTGGCAAACAGCTCGTCAAGCAGCCTCAGGGCATTTCCAGACTCCCGTCTTTCGAGCAAGGTCTGCCTCTTCTGCTCCTGCAATTTCCTGATGCGGCTGACCCGGGCCATGGCATCGCCGGCCTGTTCAGCTACCCCTTCAAGAAAGTAGATTATCCAGTTCTCCCAATCGCCCGTCGCGCTCATTCGGAACAGCTGGTCGTAGTAGGCGCTGCGGTCCCGCTCAAAGTAAGCGCTCAGGTACAGCAGGGGTGTGGGCAAGATCTTCTTGGCACACAGAAACAGGGTAATCAAAAGCCGGCCCACCCGCCCGTTGCCGTCCAGGTATGGGTGAATGGCCTCAAACTGGTAGTGCATCATTGCGCATTGCAGCAGGGGCAGCAGGGTGTCTCCATCGTTGACAAACCGCTCCCAGTCGAAGAGCAGATCGCGGATGAAGTCCGGAGGCGGCGGAATGTAGGTTGCCTCTTCTATAAGCGCGCCCGGTGGACCGATCCACACCTGCTCGTCACGGAGTTCCCCGGGGCGTCTCTCTCCCCCACGTACACCTCTCATCAGAATCGAATGCACCTGGTTGACCAGCCGTACCGAGATTGGCAGCTCATCCAGAAGAGACAAGCTATGGTCCAAGGCTTGGACGTAGTTGGCGACTTCTTCAACATCCCCTTCAGAACGGCGCGATCCCGAGGCCTCAAACCGGAAGAGGTCAGAAATGGACGCCTGGGTACCTTCAATCCTTGAGGAGAGGACGGCCTCTCTGCGCACAAAGGGCCTGATCAAGAGATGTGGGTTCTGGATAGTCTCACCCACTCCAGCCAAGGTCGCCACCGCCCGTGAAGCCCGGTCAAGCGAGCGCATCAGTGGCATGCTCGGCTCAACGTGGCGCGGCAGGGGGTCAGGAACAAACGCTCTCTGCCCTCTCAAGGTTGGTACAAGACGGCCACAGGGACTATGATTTAGCTGCTCCATGCTACTTTGGAAACTCCAGTATCTTAAGTTACAGAACAGGATACTATTTGGCATAATAGTATCACTATGTCCTTGTAGTGTCAACTGGAGTATCAGGCCCGTGGAGCGCCCGGCTTGGCCCGCCCTTGTTGCCAGCCCCTCGTCAAGATAGAATACGGCGGGCGTCATGCCATTCGGGAGAATGCAATTGCGGAGAGTGGGCAGAGCACCGTGGCTGTAACAAGTAAAAACCGCGGCGTTTTCTTTGGCTGGTGGCTCCTGGGAGCCGGCACCGTGGTGATGGTTATGCAGGGGGGACTCTACGCCTACGGCTTCCCCGCCTTCTTCGTGCCCCTGGCCGCGACCCTGGGCACCAGCCGCGGCGCCCTGTCCCTGGCCTTCTCCTTCACACGGCTTGAGAGCAGCCTTCTGGGCCCCATCGAGGGCTTTATGATAGACCGCTTTGGGCCCAGGGGCATCATGTACATCGGCTTCGCGCTGCTGGGGCTGAGCTTCATCCTGTTCAGCTTCGTCAACTCCCTGCTGGGATTCTACCTGGTGTTCCCCATAATCGCGCTGGGGGCCAGCCTGTCCGGGTTCCTGCCCGTCATCACTGCGGTCAACAACTGGTTCTCACGCAGGAGGGGTCTGGCCACGGGCATCTGCTCCGCGGGGGTCAACGTGGGCGGCGTGCTGGTGGCTGTGGTGGCCTTTTCCATCTCCATATACGGCTGGCGGACGACTGCGGTGTTGATTGGGCTGGTGATATGGCTGCTGGGATTCCCCCTGACGGCCATGATGCGACACAAGCCCCAGCCCTACGGCTACCTGCCCGACGGCGACGACCCGGATGCTCCACCGGGATCCTCCGCCGACGGAAGACCCTCAGGCGCAGAGGAGACCCCGGACTTCACGCCCATGCAGGCCCTCAAGACGCCCGCCTTCTGGTTCATAGCCTCCGCCCACGGCTTCTCGCTGTTCATCGTCGGGTCCGTGTCCATTCACCAGATACCGCTGCTGGTGGACGCCGGCATATCCTTCGAGACCGCGGCGTCGATACTGGCGTTCATGACGATGGTGGCGATGGTGGGGCGGGTGGCCGGGGGCTGGCTTGGCGACCAGTTGGGCCGAAAGTTGATCCTGGTGGTCTGCTTCCTGCTGATGTCCGCGGGGGTTGTGGTGCTGGCGACTGCCCAGACAGTCCCACAGGCGATGCTGTTCGCAGTCCTGTACGGCCTGGGCTACGGGGCTAGAGCGCCCATTCTCATCGCCATTCGAGCCGAGTTCTTCGGCCCCAGGAACTTCGCCACCATAATGGGCCTCTCCCAGCCGATCATGGTCATAGGCTCCTTCTTCGGGCCCATAGCCGCCGGGTTCGCCTACGACGCGCAGGGCAGCTATCAGATGGTGTTCTTTGTCATTTCTGTGATCAACCTTATTGGGGCGGTGCTGGTCTTCTTCATCAAGAAGCCGGAGATTCCCCAGCGCAGCTAGGCCATAAACGAGCAGAGGGGAGAACCCCTTGTCGAGGCTCTCCCCTCCAGACCTGAAGCTTCTTCCTCAGGCGTTACGGCTTCGGCTTGTCCTTAGGCTCGGGTGCGGTGCATCCACATGAATCGCACATTGGCGTATCCTCCTTCTGTATCGCACCTTGAAGCACGCTACGATTCTAGTATGACACAAGCGGGGTAGGGAGCGCAAGGGCAGGATTTCAGTTGACTGCCCGGCTGTAGTCAGCGTAATGAACGACACATTCCAGTTCATCGTTCGTCGGGTCGTACCTGATATCCCAGTTGTTTATGACATCCCGCCCAAGCAGGGACGGCAAGCCTTCGTTACCTTCATGCGGACTGGCGATAAGCAGTTCTATTGCGTATACCCTTGTGTACAGCTGATCATCGAAGGAGAGCAGGGCAGATTCGCGATAATATGGCGATAGCCCGCCAACACCTCTGGATTGCATAGCGCCGCCCAACTCCTCAATGGGTATTCGCGCCCTGCCCACATCCCTGGGATGAAGGCATGTCCTCTCAGCCCCCGTGTCCAAGAGGAAGAACATCCAATGGTCTACTCGCAGTCGTGGAATAATGAGCCGACCCTCAATGTATGGGCGGCCGCGTTCGTCGAACTCACCTAGTATCATAGAATGAGAATGGAAGGGTCTGTATCCAGAAACTCAATTACGACTTCCGAGCCACGATAGCCCTGGCTCTCTACTTTCTCAAGCACGTCGTCCATGGAGTTCCCTATTGCCAAGACCCCTTCCTTGCCCATTGCAACCCACATGTCCGGGTATTTCTCCATCAGGGAGGCTCGCTCCGACCGCATACGTTTGACGATATGGCGGTATTCGCGTATCCCATCGACCAATGCCTGGGCGCCCCCCATATCCTCTATGACCGACGACACGTAGGCCTCGTCCTTCAGGTCTTGCATTCTGTCAGCCGTCTCAGACACCGTCTACCTCGCTAAAGAGTGCTATTTTGTCGTAGGTCGCACCATCAATTTATCAGACCTGCCTCTCCCAGTCTACAAGCGGAGCGTCTGGTGGCCCACAACCTAGTCGATGGCAGCAACTCTAACCTGCAACCGGGGCGTCCTGCTCCAGACGCCCAGGAACACCACGACCAGAAGCGCCATAACCAGGGCCGTCACCCTGAACATGTTCTCAATGCCCCAAAGCGTTTCAACGACGCTGCTTCCCACAGATCCCACAAGCAGGCCGAAGACCAGAACGGCGTTGGTCACTCCCATGAGAGTGCCGTAGCCGTATATCCTGCCAAGGTCCGTAGTGATTGCCAGTGAAGACGGCATCGCAGCGCTCTCCCCCAGTCCCAGCAGCAGAAAGAGCGCCAGCAGCACCATCACGTTCGGAGACAACGGAATGCCCGCGGTCGCCGCGGCCAGGATCACGCCGCTTACCGCAGCCATCAAGTGCCGGGGCACGCGGTCGGCCAGCCGCCCGAAGATGGGCTGGAACACGCTGGACAGGACGGCCCGTGACCCAACAACCAGGCCCACCATAGTCGCGCTGGCAATGAGCACGTCGGTCATGAATATGGCTATAAAGGTCATCACGGCCCCTATGCCCAGTCCGAAGTTGAAGTTGAAGGCGAACAACCCCAGCACCCTGAAGTCCCTCAGCATATCCCGGACCGGCGCAATCGCCGCATCCTCCTCGGAGCGACTGGTAGCGCTCTGGCTGGGCATGGCTACGCCCACCAGCAGCAGGGCCAGGACGGCGGCTCCGGCGAGGGTCAGGAAGGTGGCGTCCACGCCCACCGTGTCCTTGAGGTACCCGCCTATCAGCGGCCCAATGCCGAACCCGGAAGTGAAGGAGACCATGAACATCCCCATGTACCGCCCCTCCTGGCCCCGCGGCGACAGCTCGCCCACGGTTGCCAGGGCGGAGGTGAACATGCAGGCCCCTCCAACGCCCATGACCATTCGCAGTACAGCCACCGCCTGGAAGGTGTCGGCCAGAGAAAGCCCAACGCCGACAACCACGTAGATGCCCAGGCCCGTCACGATGAACGGGCGGCGCCCCCATTTGTCACCCAGCCTCCCCATTACCGGCGTGAGGGGCGTCTGGGTGATGGCGAAACCGGAGAAGGCCAGCCCCAGCCAGAGGCCCGACGCTCCCAGGTCCCGGGCGAAAACCGGCAGTATGGGGACAACCATGCCAAACCCGGCCGCAATGACAAACATTGCGAACCACAATATTGCAAAAGCCCGCCATTGGCGGGCCGACATGGAAGTCGTAGCCTCTGATTCAATCATATGGGCGGATATTACCACTTGGACAACGGCTATACAACCTGGATACGCCCAAAACCTCCGCGCTCGCGGCTGTTTCCGTTATCTCATGAAGAGGAGCCACACAATCGCAACAGCTATCCCCAGGGCTGCCAGCAGGGGCACTACGCAGGTGAAGAAGGTCGAGGCCGTCTGCGCCAGCTTGAAGGGCAGAAGCACAAGCCTGATGGGCAGGTAGAGCAGTTGGAGCAGAAAGCCCATCATGCGGATGCGCCCTGAGCCGTTCGGAGTGGGCCTGGAGCCTCAGCCGGAGAAGAGGAGCGCCTCAAATTCGGCAGAGCTAGGAGGCCTTGGAAGCGTCCTGCATCTGCTCCTTCAAGGCCTCGATGGCCTCGTGGCAGCCGAACAAAGTCGACAGCTTGCCGTTGACGCGAACCCGCTGCTTGGATATCAGCCCCTTTTTGTGGAGGGACCAGAAGGACCAGCTGAGGGCGGACGGCTTCATGCGAGGGAAGATGCGCAGTAACCCCTGGTCGTTGTACTCGAACACCTCGTCCGGACGCTTGATCAATTCCTCCAGAATCATGGACTGGAGGGGCGGAAGGTCCTCCTCTGCAGGTCCCGAGGAGGTCATTATCTGAGAAATCTTCATTGCATACCTCTAAATTAGCGCTTACAAGAATGCTATCAGACTTGTCAAGCGCTTATCAAGACGCAGAAGCGCGTGGGCATATCTTCTCTATCCTTAGACACCGTTTATCAGGCTGCGAAGGTTGGCAGCCAAGGCATCAGCTTTGAACCAATTGGGGTCGTTCTCAATTAGAACCGTAGGGGTCCTGGGAATAACACCATTTTCGTCGGCTATAGTCACTGGCAAGCACAGTCGCCAGTCATCGTACGCCTTCCGTATTAACTCACTTTCACTGTCGACTCCATAGAAGCCCATAAGCCATTCAATGGCGTCTGGATTGTCAACCAGTGGCAAGCCCGCTTGAAGTGCCCGTCCCCGGAACAGAGAGTTGGACACGTTGCACAATAACAGGTCAAACTCCCCTACCAAGTATCTGTCATTGGTCGTGCCTTGCAGGCTGAGGTTTGAGCGAGATTTGTGGCACTTGACGGTGAAATATGGTCCTGGGCGTCGCGAGGTTCCCATTTTGAAACTACCGCGAACAGCGTTCTTTGTCTCAGCCTTCAACCTGGCGCCTGTTCTGCGAAACGTGATGCTTACATCTTCATCAATTACGCCCGGTTGCGGGTTGAGATTCAGTTTCTCGACAATCCAATCACGCGGGTCGAGCACTTGCTTCAAGAACGCGGCCCCGACATACTCAGTTGCCTTACCACGTATCATTGGTAGAACCTTCTGGTCTTCAAGTATATCTAGCAGGTTCTCACGCGGGATATTGTAGGTTTGGCAATACTCCGTGATGCCCTTAAACACCCGGAGAATCTCCTGTTCATTTTCGGGCATCATAATTATGAATGAAGAGTTCCTGTCCCTTATTCCTGGAACTCCGGAACCCGTCCTCCTTCTTTTTGCCGTTACGCTGGTCGTCTGTGCGGTTGATTGTGTAATTCCATTCCTGTTGAGTAACTCGCTCTGTCCATCCATAAAGTTGTCTGACTCCCGGATGGTCATCATAGGTCAGCAGGAAGGCCAAGCGGTGAGAGTTGCGTTGCAAACACGCAGCCAACCTTATGTGGTCAGCCTCTGAAAAGGTGCAGTTATAGAACTTCTGCTGATCGGCATTGAAATACGGCGGGTCCACAAAAGCAAAGTACCCGTCCGGCAGTGACTCTATAACCTCTTCAAAGTCCAGTGAGTGCAACCCTACACCCTGTAGCTTGTCGGAGACGGTGCGAAGGTGCGGGGGCCAGTTTTCCGGTCTCATGGAGTATTTCTCGCCAAAGCCCCAGTAGCAGTTTTCGGGCCTCATGATTCCGCTATACGAAGTCCTATTCAGGTAGTACCAACGGAATGCCCTCTCCAAGTCCGTACGGGGCTGATATTCTGCCTTGTAGTAGGCGTGAAGGTACTTCGACGCCGGTAAGCCGTCTAGCAAGCCAATCAAACCTTCCACGTCGTCCCGGATACAGGTAAGTGTGTTAATGACCTCAGCATCCAGGTCATTGAGAATCGAACTCTCGACTTTTGGCTTGGCAAAGAAAATTGAAGCGCCACCAGCGAACGGCTCGCAGTAGCCGGTGTGAGGGGGAAGCATATCAAGAATCAGTTTGCGGGCGTAGAACTTCCCCCCGGGGTATCGGAATGGGGAATTTGATTTGAGTGATCTCGGTTTGGGCATTGCCGGCATCGCAGCTTGAACCATATCACTCCTTATTGTGCCCCTGCCCTTTGCTTTAGTTCCTAATCAGGCCATGAACTTGGTCAATTCTATCACCAGAGCAGTTGTTCTGTCTATCTGTAACTCCGGTCGTGCGCCACGTGGGCATAGGGCAGCCTACCTGTGCTCCTCGTCGTTCAGGCGCTGCTCCAGACGCTGAAGGGCGGCCTGGGTCTCCCGCAACTCCCGCAGCAGCTCCTCTCTTGACGCCGGCTGCTCCATTTCCCGCATACGCTCAGCCTTCGCATCGTCCAGGCTGTTGATGATTATGGCTATGAACATGTTTATCACCACAAAAGTGCCCACGACAACGAAGCTGACAAAGTACAACCACGCCCACGGGTGGGCTTCCATGGCCGTGTACATGATGTCGGTCCAGTCCTCCAGCGTTAACACTCGGAAGAGGGACAATAGCGAAATCCCCAGGTTGCGCCAGTGGACCGGGTCGTGCTCGTGGAAGAGGTAGTAGCCCATGATGGCGTAGATGTAGACCACTATGCTCATCAGCATCATTACGTGGCCCACGCTGGGGATGGAGCGCACCAGCGCCGAGACGATGAGCCGCAGCTCCCGGACGGCGGAGATGAGCCTGACGATCCGCAGCAGGCGGGCGAGGCGGGCTATCATGGCAAACTGGCCCGTGGAGGGAACCAGCGCGAACACTATCACCGCAAAGTCGAAGACGTTCCACCCGTCCCGGAAGTAGCGCAGCGGCCGCGGCGCCAGCGCCGTCATCTTGAGCAGCGCCTCAACAATGAATATGCCCAGGGCCACGTTGTAGCCAAGCTCCAGCCAGTCGCCGTAGGTCTCCTCTATCTCCGGAGACGTGCCGAGTCCCAGCATCGCGCCGTTGGCCAGGATTACCGCGATGATGAAGTACTCGAACCAGGAGGACCCTGTCAGCTTCTGAGAAACGTGCGCCACCCGGTTCATGATGTTGTGAAGAGGACGCGCAGCAGGCCAGAGCCTCAGGGGAAGCTAGGACTCTGCCAAAACCTCGGCGTCCTGAATGTACTGGAGGGTTTCGCGTATGCGACGCTCTATGGTCTCCAACGGTTCGCATATACCGAGATAGAAGCAGTCGCCGTGCAGCAAGCTCTGCCTGGAGTAGTAGCGGCCCACCAGAGACCGCGCCCTCTCGTCGGCGTTGGCCAGCCTTTCCAGTCCTATTCTGGTCTCGGTGGACCTCTCAGGCTCTTCGCCGGTACGGGCCAGTAGCAGGGCGTCCGTAGCCCGCTTGGCGGCGCACCACGCCTTTTCCGCGGCGTCCCGAACGTCGCCCTGGGCCAGACGCTCCAGTGACTCCGCGTGAACCTGGCGAGCGTCCGTAAATATCCTGGCTGCATCGGCGGTTATTGTCATGTCCTACCACCAGATCTTGTTCTCTACGCTGTCCTGCAGCTCCGTGAAGTCCCTGGTCCAGAGGGAGGTGCTGAGGTACTTCCAGCCGCCGTCGGCCAGCAGGCAGACGATGTTTCCGCTCTCCATGCGCTCGGCCAGACGCACGGCGCAGCACACCACCGAGCCGGAGGATATGCCGGCGAATATCCCCTCCTGCTGCATCAGCTCCCGCGTGGTGCGGAAGGCCTCCCGGCTCTCCACCATTATCCGGCTGTCCAGCAGCGATAGGTCCAGGATGGGCGGGATAAAGCCCTCCTCCAGGCTCCTGAGACCCTGGATAACGTCGTCCGGGTGGGGCACCACCGCCACAATCCTGATGTCGGGGTTGTACTCGTTGAGGCGTCTGCCCACGCCCATCAGCGTGCCACCCGTCCCCAGCCCCGCCACGAACGTATCCACCTCAGGCAGGTCGCGGATTATCTCCTGGCCGGTCGTCTCGTAGTGGGCCCGGGGGTTGGCCTCGTTGCCGTACTGGTAGGGCATGAAGTAGGTGGGGTCTTCGGCCGCCATCTCCTGGGCCACCACAATGGAGCCGTTGGTGCCCTTGGCCCCGTCGCTTACCACTATCTCCGCGCCGTAGGCCTCCAGCAGCTGCGCCCGCTCCTGGCTGACGTTCTCCGGCATGACCACCTTCACCCGGTAGCCCTTACGCTTGGCGATAAAGGCCAGCGCTATGCCCGTGTTGCCACTGGTGGGCTCCAGGATAATCTTGTCGTGGGTGAGCGACCCGTCGGCCTCCGCCTTCTCGATCATGTACTTGGCAATGCGGTCCTTGAGGCTGCCCGTGGGGTTGTTCCCCTCCAGCTTGGCGAAGATGTGTACGTCCTTCTTGGGACTCATCCGCGTCAACTCAACCATAGGCGTGTTGCCTATGGTGTCCAGGATGTCTCGCTTCGTCATGGCCGGCTGTCCAACCCTTCCCTGGAGCGCAAGCCCCTAGCCCTGGATGGCGGTGACGGGCTGCTCCTGCAGGCCGCAGAAGGCCACGTAATCGATAAGCTCGTCAATGGAGGGGTTGTCTCCGCAGAGGGGGCACTCCTTGTTCCGCCGCAGCTTCACGGAGCGAAAGTCCATGCTGAGGGCGTCGATGATGAGCAGGCGGCCCGCCAGGGGCTCGCCGGCGCCGATTATCAGCTTGATGGTCTCGACGGCCTGTATGCTGCCGACCATGCCCGGCAGCGCGCCCAGCACCCCGGCTTCGGCGCAGCTGGGCACCGCGCCCGGAGGCGGAGGGGCCGGGAAGAGGCAGCGATAGCACCCCTGCCCGGGGATGAACACGCTGGCCTGCCCGTCAAAGAGGAGGATGCTGCCGTCCACCAGGGGCTTGCCGCTCAGGTAGGCGGCGTCGTTCACCAGGTATCGGGCAGGGAAGTTGTCCGCCCCGTTCACTATCACGTCGTACTGGGAGATGATCTCCATTGCGTTCTCGGAGGTGAGCGGCGCTTCATGCACCACCACGTTGACGTCGGAGTTGTAGTTTTCGAGGGTCTCCCGGGCCGACTCAACCTTGGGCCTGCCCACGTCGCTCTGCTGGTGAAGGATCTGTCGCTGGAGGTTGCTCAGGTCGACGGTGTCGAAGTCGACGATGCCCACGGTGCCCACGCCCGCTAGGGTCAGGTACACGGCGACGGGCGAGCCAAGGCCGCCCGCTCCGACTATGAGCACCTTTGCGTCGATGAGGCTACGCTGCCCCTTGCTTCCAACCTGGGGCATGATGATGTGACGGCTGTATCTATTGACCTGCTGCGGTGTAAGCGCCTGAACCATAACTTGTAACTCCTCCTAAGCTGTCCTGGGCATACATTATACCCCAAGGACTACCTGCAAAATAAAGACCCCGCTCTCCACGCTCGGCCAGGGCCAAGGGGTGTATCCAAACGGGGCCTGCGCCTTTCCGATTATCGCGCCGGGGTTAGATGTGGTACATCCCCCGGTTCTGCAGCCGCTCCTGGCGATTGGCCAGGTCGGCAATGGTGGTGGAGTTCAGCACACTCTGCACGGCGTCCTCCACCGACCTCCAGACCTCGCGCTGGGCGCAGATATTTGAGAGGTTACACTCGGCCGGCTCGTCTATGCACTCAAGGGGCGCCGCCGTACCCTCAAGGCCGGCCATAACCATCCCCAGGCTTATCTCCTGGGGAGCCTTGGCAAGCACGTGGCCGCCCTGGGGCCCCCTGCGGCTGCGAATGAACCCGAACCTGCTGAGCGTGGGCAGAAGCTGTTCCAGGTAGGGCTCTGGAATGCTCTGGCGCTCCGCTATCTCCACCGTCTGAACGGACCCGTTGCCGTAACGCTGCGCCAACTCAATCAGCGCCCGCACGCCGTAGTCTACCTTCATGGGTACCTTCATTCCCCCCACCTCCTCTGTTCTATCCGTTCAAAAAGTATAGCACGCCCCCTGTACAGCTTCAAGAGCGGTCGCGCCGAAGGAGCGTCCAGCTTGGAACGTTCCATTCTAGTATCAGGTCTAACGGCCTCCCAGCAGTCGCGATAGCTCCGTCGCAGCTGGATGCCGGGCGGATGCCGCCGTTGGCATGTGCTCATACCTCTCCAGTAACTCTGACTCGGAGAACTTCTGCGGCCAGTCCAGGTCGGCGGTGACTTGGCCATTGTCAAGCGTGATAGCGGCCACGTCCATCAGTCCAACTATGTCCCTCACAAGGGCGCGAACTGGGAATTTGAGGTCTCTGTAATGCGCCCTGACACGGTCTGCCAGATCACTCAGCAACATGGAGTCGGCGTCCAGTAGTACATTTATGATTTCCATCTGCCGATCCGCCAGTGCACGACGGCGCGGGCTTCGCAGCCGCCCGAAAAGAGATTGGGCAAACTCCCGATAAAGTATCCGCTTGCTGTGAGCAACGATCTGCGTGGCGAGCGCATCACACCTCTCTGTGACCGCAGGCAAAGCAAACCTCAAGAACGGCGTGATATCATGACCGTTGATTCGAGACTGGTACAACGCCGCCAGGTACTCTTCCTGATGTTCATAATAGTAGTTGGATAGGCTTACCATCACCATATCATTAACTCCGGCTCTTCTTAACATGAACGCTTCCAGCGCGCGTGCGCTACGCCCGTTGCCGTCACCGAATGGGTGCATAGCGCCAATATGGTAATGAGCCGCCATCGCCTGTATGATGCGGTCATGCCTTGGGAATTCTGTGGCTATGGCCTGCAAGAGACCCCCGAACGCCCCAGCCAGTTCAAGCCCTCCTTCCGTACCTCGGCAGCGCGGGCGGCCAAAGGTGACGTTCGCTCCATCGCGGCGCAGCGCGCCAGGCTCGCAGTGATCGTCGTCACAATCTTTCACAATGCGCCGATGGATACCAAACATCACCTCTCCCGTGACCGGCGTATCCGGGGGAAGAGAGCGAATCCACCGGTAAGTATCTGAGGCGGCTCGCAGCTGCCGCTGAGAATGGGTGAGGCCGCTAAGGGCGTCCGCATCAGAGGTGAGAGCTTCTTCCTGCTCTCGCGGAGTGAACTCAGCGCCCTCTATTCGCGTTGTGCCGACTGCCTCCAAGCGCAGCTGCTCCTCGTGGACCTGTTCAATCCAACGTGGCAGGTAAGGTAGACGGTTCAATACGCCGGCAGCAGTCTTAGCTTCGACCAACAAATCTGTTATAATTGCGCTGTCATAGCGTACCCACTGCCGCGGGACAGTGTAGTGACTGATGGAGGTAGACGCCATTCGCTCCTCATTTCCCGTCTCATTTCACGTATCTACGCACGTAATCATATCCAACACTCAATTTCATTTCAACTCCATTTCCGTTTCGTTTCCAAATTCTGCCAATTGACTTGAGGGGTTGCTTATTTTGCAAGAGCCTCATATTATAGGCGGGCAAATTCAACCAACATAAACCTGCAAGGAGAACCCATGGACGCCATATCACTTGAAGTTACGCCAAGGGACGTAGTGGGCAAGAAGGTGAGCGCCCTGCGGCGCGCCGGCATGACCCCGGTCCACCTCTACGGGAAGGGTGTCGACTCCAGAGCCCTCCAGGGCGACACCGCCACCGTCGCAAAGGTGGTGAGCCAGGTTGGGCAGAACATTCCCCTGTACCTCAAGGTGAGCGACACCAGGGAGCAGGACCTGGTCTTTGTGCGGGAGGTCCAGCGCCACCCCATCACAAACCAGATACTCCACGTGGACTTCTACCGGGTGGAGGCAACCCAGCGAGTGCGGGGCGAGGTGCCCGTAGTCCTGGCCGGCGAGGCCCCCGCCGTGCGCGTCCACAGGGGCGTGCTGATGCAGGCGCTGTACGTGCTCGCGGTGGAGGCCCTTCCCATGGACATGCCGGAGAGGATCGACGTGGACATCTCCCACATCGAGGAGCTGGACCAGGACGTCCGCGTCTCCGACATCGCCGTGGACCAAGCCATCACCATCCTCACGGACGCCGAGGAGCTTGTGGTCAGGATCAACGCTCCCAGGGTGGCCGAAGAGCCGGTAGCCGCCGCGCCTGTCGACCAGGCTGAGGAGGCTGCGGAAGCGGCGAGCGAGCCTGCCGGGGAGCCGCAGGAAGAGGCGTCTGACTAACCCTCTACCAGGGACTGGCGCCGTGACCCCGGACAGGATAGAGGTGGTCCCCTACGACGACGAGTGGCCGCGTCTGTTCAGGGACTTGGGCGCCAGGCTGCGGGCGGCCCTTGGCGACGTCGCCCGCCGCATCGACCACATAGGTTCGACCGCCGTGCCCGGCCTGGCCGCCAAGCCCATCATCGACGTCCAGGTCTCCGTTGCAGCCCTTGAGCCTGTGGAGCCGTACCGCCTTACTCTGGAGGGGTTGGGGTTCGTCTTCAGGGCGGACAACCCGGAGCTGACCAAGCGGTACTTCCGCGAGTCGCCCGGCAGCAGAAGGACTCACGTCCACGTGCGGCAGGCGGGAAGCTGGGCGGAGCAGTTCGCCCTCCTGTTCCGAGACTACATCAGAGCGCACGACGAGGACGCGCGGCTCTACGCAGATCTGAAGCGCCGCCTTGCCCGGGAGCACGCCGACGACCGGCGTGCCTACACGGAGGCCAAAGGCCCCTTCATCTGGAAGGTGATGCAACGGGCGGACCGCTGGTCCCAGGACGTGGGCTGGCAGCCCGGCCCTTCGGACGCTTGAGCAGGTATCTCACCCCCATCCCGACCTTCCCCCATGTGTGGGGGAAGGGGTGATTTAAGTCCCTAGCTGGGCAGGGTAGACCCCAGGAAGCCCTCGTGGCCCTTCAGGAAGTCCGCTGCGTCGACCGCGCGGCGTCCTTCAAGCTGCACCCGCTTGAGGCCCAGGACGCCTTCGCCCGAGGCCACCCCCACCGGCGCCGGGCCAGTGCCGTCCAGAGGGATCACCGCCCCCGGAGCAGCGGCGACGTGGGGCAGAGGCGCGGCCTCCAGCACCTTGAGCAGCCTGCCCTCCCAGCGTGTGAAGGAGCCGGGCCAGGGGTGGTAGGCCCGCACCTGCCGCCACAGGGTCTCCGCCAGCAGCTCCCACCGGATTTCGCCGTCCTCCTTGGTCAGCCTGGGGGCGTAGGTCGCCTGCGCGTCATCCTGGGGCTGAGGCGCAAGGTCGCCCTGCAGGAAGCGCGGCAGGCTTTCGACCAGCAGCTTCGCTCCCTTGCGAAACAGCCTGTCCGTGAGCGACTCCGTCGTGTCCTCCGGCAGAATCGGCTCCTCCACCTGGGCGATCACGGGGCCTGAGTCCATGCCCTCGTCCAGCAGCATGATGCTCACGCCCGCCGTGGGGTCACCCTCCAGGATTGTGAAGGCCACCGGCGAAGGCCCGCGATGGCGGGGCAGGAGCGACGGGTGCACGTTGACGCACCCCGCCGGAGGCATCTGGACCACCTCCGCTGGGAGGATCCTGCCGTACGCGGCTATTGCTATGATGTCCGGGGCCAGGTCGGCCAGCCGGCCGTGGGCCTCCGGGGTTCTCAGGGTGGTAGGCTGCAGCACGTTCAGCCCTCGCTCAAGGGCGAGGGTCTTTACCGGAGGGGCCTCCAGGCTTCTGCCGCGTCCTGCGGGCCTGTCGGGCTGCGTGTAGACGCCGACGACTTCATACCCGTTCGCCAGAAGCTCCTCCAGCGGCGGGATTGCGTAGGCCGGGGTTCCCATGAAGACCACTCTCATAGCTTGCTCTGTGTGGGATTATAGAGGTGTGGAAAAGCCAAAACAACAGCCCCATAAATTCATCAAAAAATGGTGAAAAACTCCCGCCAAATTCCTCGGCCAACCCCTTGCATCCCCTATTCGACGACTCTGATATAGTTGTCCCAGCCAATTTCCATAAGTCCAGGCCATACCCGGAGTTGGCTCACACCTAGCCTGAATGCCAGGCTCTTTTTAGTGCCATCGGCGCTATCTATCCGCCGGAGGGTTTGCCCAGGCGGGCCCTCCGGCCCCAGACCCGATACACCAAGGGAGCGGCGCATTCAGTATGAGATTTAGAAGCCCCGCGCAGGCGTGGGAAGCCGTGCTGTCAAGCCTGGAGCTGCAGGTCAGCCGGCCCATCTTCAGGACCTGGCTCAAGGATACCGTCGGGCTGTCCCTTGAGGACAACCGCATAGTTGTCGGGACGCCGTCCGCTTTTGTGGCGGAGTGGCTGGAGAAGCGCATGTCCTCCCTCATCGAGAGCGCGCTGTCCCAGGTCATGGGCCAGAGGACGGAGGCGCGCTTCCAGATACTGACGGAGCAGCCTGCGCCGGCCCCGGCCATGTCCATCTCCACGAGCAGCCCTGATCCCGGCGCGCCGGCGCCCGCTGCCGTGCAGGCTCGCGGCACCGCCACCGACCGCCCCAGGCTCAATCAGAAGTACACCCTCAGTTCATTTGTGGTTGGGGCCTCCAACCAGCTGGCCTACGCCGCCGCGCTGGCGGTGTCCTCCCGGCCGGGGGAGGCGTACAACCCCCTCTTCCTCTACGCCGGGGTGGGCCTTGGCAAGACGCACCTGCTCCACGCCATCGGCCACGCCTGCGCCTCCAAGGGCCTGAGCTACCTGTACGTCAGCTCCGAGCAGTTCACCAACGACTTCGTGACCTCCATCCAGACCCGCAAGACGCGGGAATTCCGGGAGAAGTACCACGGCGTCGACGTGCTGCTGATGGACGACATCCAGTTCATGCGCGGCCGCGAGGCCACCCAGGAGGGGTTTTTCCACACTTTCAACGATCTCCACAACACAAACCGGCAGATTGTCATCGCGAGCGATCGGCCGTCCTCGGCGTTGCTACCCATTGAAGACCGCCTCCGGTCAAGGTTCGAGTGGGGCCTCAGCGCGGACATCCAGACGCCCGACCAGGAGACGCGGCTGGCAATACTCCAAGCCAAGGCCGGAAGCCACGGGGCGAGCATCCCACAGGAGGTCCAAGACCTGATTGCTGAGAGCTTTACCTCCAACATCCGGGAGCTTGAGGGGGCGCTGAACCGCGTCTGCGCTTATGCAGACTTCACAGGAAAGCAGTTAGACCTCCCCCTAGCATACGAGGCCCTTGGTGACCTTGTCTCCACAACCGCCTCAACAGTCCCCCCTCCTGAGACAGTGATAACCACCGTGTGCTCCTTCTACGAGACTTCAGTTGAGGCGCTATGCAGCCGGCGCCGGGACAAGTCAGTGACAAGGGCCCGGCAGGTTGCCATCTATCTGCTGAAGGAACTGTCACTGAAGAACCTCCGCGAGATTGGCGCCCTCATCGGGCACAGGGATCATGCAACAGTAAGATATGCCTGGACAAAGATAACCCAGACAAGAGACACTGATGCATCCCTCTCGTCAGACATCGCTTTTATTACGCAACGTATCAGCGCGACTGGTTAGCCAACTGCCACTAAGCTCGTTCCGAAGTATCCTTTAGGACTTCTCCACGTTGTTTTCACAATCAGCGACTATTACTACCATTATCTAATATAATTATACTGATATGTATGATAGAGCAAAGATAACAGTGAAAGCAGGGAACGGGGGCTCCGGAGCCATTAGCCTGCGCAGGGAAAAGTTCGTTCCCAGGGGAGGCCCGGACGGGGGTGACGGAGGCCGTGGAGGTGACGTAGTTCTGCGAGTTCGCGAGGGGGAGCACATGCTCCGCGCCTTCCGGTATAAGAGGCATTTTAGTGCTGGTGATGGCGCTCCCGGGGGAGGAAATGACCGCACGGGCAGAAATGGCGATGAATGTGTGATCGACGTTCCTCATGGTACACGGGTGTATGAGTGTGCCACTGGCGAAGAAAGGCAGTTGGTGGCTGACTTGGTGGATGACGGCTCTGGGTGGACAGCCGCTGCCGGGGGGCAGGGGGGTAGAGGAAACGCCAAGTTCGGGTACTCCCAGAACAGGGTACCTCTCTTGGCTGAGGCAGGGGAAGTTGTGGACGAAGTTGAGTTGGAGCTGGAGTTACAACTGCTGGCGGACGTTGCCGTCATTGGGGTGCCGAACGCCGGTAAGTCCTCTTTTCTACAGGCTTGCTCCCGCGCTCGCCCGGACATCGCTGGCTATCCCTTCACTACGCTGGAGCCCGTTCTGGGTTTTGTTGAGCGGCGCGGCAGAGAGTTCGTGGTAGTGGAGATTCCGGGCCTCTTGGAGGGCGCGCACACCGGTGTCGGCCTGGGGGATGACTTCCTGAGACACATGGGCCGGACGCGCGCCGTCATCCACCTGCTCGATGGCGCATCTGAGGACCCCCTTCGGGACTACCGCCAGGTGCGGGAGGAGATGCGGCTGTATGACCCCGGGCTGGTGGAGAGGCCGGAGTTAGTTGCCTTGAACAAGCTGGATCTGCCGGAGGTACAGGAGCGGCGGGCGCAGTTGCTCGCCGACCTGAAGGAGATGGGTATAGACGCCTACTGCATCTCGGCGGCGACCCATGAGGGTGTTGACGCCGTTCTCGACGGAGCGCTTAGGATGCTCGCGGAGCAGCCCGCGGCCCCTGAGCCAGAGGAGTGCCCGGTACCGGTGCTGACCCCCAAGCCCCGCCGCAACAGGCCGCAGGTGGAGCGGGACGGCGACGTATTCGTGCTGCACTTCCAACAGGCAGAGCGCCTTGTGCGCCGCGTCGACTTGGGAGACTGGCAGGTGCAGATACAGCTCTGGCAGGAGTTCCGGCGCAAGGGCATCGTGCGGGCGCTGGAGAAGGCGGGCGCGCGGTCCGGGTCGGTGGTCAGGATAGGTGAACACGAACTGGAGTGGAAGTAGCGTGAGGCTCGGCATACTCGGCGGGACCTTTGACCCGGTGCATACGGGGCACCTGATCATCGCCCAGGAGGCCGCCGCGGTGCTTGCCCTGGACGAGGTGCTGTTCATGCCCACGGGCCGCCCGTGGATGAAGGAGGGAACCGACGTCACGCCTACCGAGCACCGCGTGGAGATGCTGCGCCTGGCCGTGGAGTGCAGCCCGGCTTTCAGGGTGTCCACGCTGGAGACGGACCGCCCGGGGCTGTCCTACACGGTGGATACACTGCCGGCCCTGCTGGAGGGAGAGGCCAAGGGCGCGTCGCTGTTCTTCATCCTGGGCATGGACTCCCTGGAGACGCTTCATCGCTGGAAGGAGCCCCACCGCCTCTTTGACATGTGCACCCTGGTGGCGGTGTCCAGGCCGGGCCACGCGGACTTCAATAGGTCGTCGTTGGAGAGCATACGGCCCGGGGCTTCCGCGGAGGTGGTCTTTCTGGAAGGGCCGGACATCGGCATAAGCGGGGCGGAGATACGCCGCCGGGTGAGCCAGGGGCTGCCCATCGCCTACTGGGTTCCTACGGCGGTCGAGAGATACATCCAAGAACACGGACTCTATCAGGAGGCTGGCGTTGAGCAGTGAGATTTCCCAAAAGGTCCTTGAGCTATCGGAGCAGGTGGGGGCTCTGCAGTACGGCGACTTCACCCTGTCCTCCGGCGCGAAGAGCAGCTACTACTTCGACGGGCGGCTGATGAGCCTTCACCCGGAGGGCGCATACCTCCTGGGCAAGGCGTTCCTGCAGAGCCTGGAGGGGTCTGGCGTGGCCGCGATCGGCGGCCCGGCGACGGCGGCCATCCCCATCGTCACCTCGGTTGCCCTGGTGAGCCAGCTTGAGGGCAGCCCGCTTGAGGCCTTCTTCGTGAGGGCGGAGGCCAAGGAGTACGGCATGGGCAAGCAGGTGGAGGGCAGGCTCCAGGCGGGCTGCCGCGTGGCCATTCTGGACGACGTATGCTCGTCTGGCGGTTCGCTTTTCATGGCGATAGAGGCTGTGGAGGCGGCGGGCTGCACGGTCGAACGGGTGCTGGCGATACTGGACCGCAACCAGGGTGGAGGCGAGGAGCTGCGGAGCCGCGGCTACGATTTCCGCGTGCTTCTGGAGGCCGACGCGGAGGGCAGGATCAGGGTAGTCGAGTAGTCGGAAGCCCCTCGCGGACTTGACAACCCGGGGCGCGAGAAGTAGTTTAAGGCCATCACCAGAGAGGGCAGCGTCCCCAGAACGGAGGGTGGATATGGCGACCCAGGAGCACACTTGGGAGGACCTGGAAAACGCAGTCGGGCAGGACTTCTCCGACGGAGAGATACGCTGGGCTGTTGAACCGATTGAGTGGACGTCCATCCGTCGCTACTGCGAAGCGATAGAGTCGGACTTCCCGCTCTTCCATAGCGCCGAAGAGGCAAAGAAGCATGGCTACGAGGGCATCATCTGTCCCGCCAGCCACATCCAGAACCACACCGGCCAGGGGCTGTGGCGTCCCGGCGACAACACTCGCTGGCCCGTGTCGGAGCGCAACTTTGTGGCCAGCAACGCGGCCCAGGGCGGAGGCAGGCCGTGGCCTGCGCCCAAGACCACGGCGGGCTTCGCCACGGACCGGGAGGTTGAGTACATCAAGCCGGTCCACGTGGGCGACCACCTGGGCGCAAGGGGCAGGAAGCTCATCTCCGTGGTGGTGCGCGAGACCAGCGTGGGCCACGGCGCATTCACCGTCTCCGAGACGGAGTGGGTGAACCAGAAGGGCGAGGTTGTGGCCCTGTCCCGAAGCGGCGGCTACCAGTACAACCCCCATCCGGAGGGCTACGCCCCCAACCTCCCAGGCGGCGGCAGCGTCCGCCCCGCGGAGGAGCGGCCTCCCTTTGAGGCGCCGGAGGCCAGGGCGAGCTACGTGGACTGGAGCAAGCAGCGCCACTACGAGGACGTGGAGGTGGGCGACCTCACTGAGCCGGTGACCTTCCACCTGACCGTCCAGCGCCTGGTCTACGAGGCGGGCGGCAACCGGGACTTCGCTCCCATCCACCACAACGACGAGATAGCCCGGGCCGGCCGCGCGCCGGCGATGTACGCCAACAACGGCTTCATCCAGGGCATGTGGGAGCGTGCGTACCGCGAGTTCTTCGGCGCGGACGGCTGGATACAGAAGGTGGGCCCCTTCAGGATGCGCATCTTCAACGTAGTTGGCGAGCCGTCGGTTGTGCGGGGCAAGGTGGCCAAGAAGTGGCAGGAGGACGGCAAGAACTACGTGGAGCTGGAGATGTGGACCGAGACGCCCAAGGGCACCAGCGTAGGCCCCGGGCCCGTGGTGGGCACACTGCCGTCAAGGGGGTAGGTGGGCTGACAGATCCCGAGAGGCTTGCAAGAATCAGGGCGTAGACAGCCTTAACAGCTCACACCTTTGAGATTGACAACCTCCGTAAAAAGTGCAAACATTAGAGTGCAGGCTGGGCTAACAGCCCGCAGTCTAATGCGTGGGCCAGGGGGATTCCCCGAAACAAGGGAGTCCTTCCTGGCCTGCAACTTTTTCATCTCTTGATACGCTGGTTAGTAGTTATGTCCCGTGCGCTCACAAAGGAAAGTTCACGGGGTGGGCTGTCGCCTCCAACCACGCCCACATAAGCATTGGCTATGTGGTGCACCACTTGCAATCCCTCCACATATATCGACGCAGCATGGGTTATATGGTTAGGAGTCGGAATATCTCGGTTCCCAGAAACGTATCGCTTAAGATGCAGAGTTTGTTCTGTCGTTAGATCTATGCGGTCAAGGACCAGATCGTATTGCTCGGATTGCAGCTTATACCGATGGAAGTGGTGCTCAAGCAATCGGCGGAGAATGTAGTTTCGGAACCTGACGGGGTCCGCTGGCCTCTTTCTCCCTGGTTTCAAGTAGCTTCCCGTGTATCTTAGCTTGTCCACGTAAACAACAGAGGCCCATATATTCCTGCCCCCTTCGGATAATGCTCGGATTGGGTCAAGGAGTTTCGTAAACTCCTCTCGCTCCGGAGGAATTTTTAGCTCCCTGCTCAATCCAGAGTAGTACCTGAAAGCGGCCACGTGTTTGTTCAGGTGGCTAAACGAGTCATCGCATAGATGTAGCGCGGCGGCTACATAGAAGCTGGTGCTTAGCAGTTGACCGGAGATTGGGTCGTGGGTATATGCCGGGTCGCCAGATTCATCCACAAAAATGTAATCATGGCGCGGCATGGGAAAGCCTTTGCTGGAGGCAGGAAGCGCCCGAGGGTCAGCGACCCTGCATTACCCCCACTGGATGCCGCCCAGGGGGAGGCGGGCCTGGAGCCGGTAGAGCATGGCGTTGGGGTTCTCGCTGTAGAGCCTGGCCAGGTGGTCCATGCGTCCTTGCAGCTTGGACTCGTCGCCGACCCACTGCTCCGACCAGACAAGCTGCGGGTTGCGGCCCGCGGTGGAGGGGAACTCCCCGTCGTGGTGCTGCCTAACCTGGCGCGCCAGGTTGTCCGTCAGCCCCATGTAGAAGTCCCCTCCGTCCAGCGTCAGAAGGTACACGTACCGGCTTGCCGTCTGAGTTGTACCGGTGTCGTGGTCGGTCACTTCAACCATCCTTGCGAAGGGCCTAGCCCGCGGCGTTCTTCTCCTCCAGGGCCTCAAGAATGGCCCCGGGGGACATGGGCAGCCGCTGCATCCGCACGCCCACCGCATCGTAGATGGCGTTGGCCATGGCGGCCAGGGGCGGGATGAGCACCGTCTCGCCCACGCCGCGCAGCCCGAAGGGGTGGCGGGCGTTGGCCACCTCAATGATCTCGCAGTCGATCATGGGCAGGTCCAGGCTGGTGGGCATCCGGTAGTCCAGGAAGCTGGAGTTGGCCATAGTGCCGTCCTCCGTCATGTAGTACTCCTCGTTGAGCGCCCAGCCAATGCCCTGGAGCGCGCCGCCCTGCATCTGGCCTTCCACGTAGCTGGGATGGGCCGCCTTGCCGGCGTCGATGAAGGTGGTATAGCGAAGTATGTCCACCTTGCCCGTCTCCGGGTCAACCTCCACGTCGGCGATGTGGCCGGCCAGCTGCGCGCCGACGCCGCCCTGCTTGTCCTGTCCGGAGCAGGTCACGGGGCCGCCGGTGTCCATCAGCTTGGCGGCAAGCTCCTTGAAGCTGATCCTGTCCTCCGGGTTCTGCTTGCAGACAAAAACGCCGTCCGCAAAGTCCACGTCGTCCGGCTGCACCTCCCACAGGATCGCGGCCCGTGCGCTCATCTGCCTGACCACCTCCTGGGCCGTGTTGATGGCGGCGCGGCCGGTATCGAAGGCGATGCGGCTTCCGCCGGTCCCGCCCGTCCAGCCGACTGCGTCCGTGTCAACGACGGTGGGGTTCACGTCCTCCGCCGGGATGCCCAGCACCTCTGCGGCCTGCATAGCGACCGCCGTGCGGGTCCCGCCGATGTCCACTGAGCCGGTGATTAGGTTGATGGTGCCGTTGGCGTTCACGTGGATGGTGGCCGAAGAGCCGCTTCCGCCGCCGTTCAGCCGGTAGCCCACGGCCACGCCGCGGCCCCGATTGGGGCCTTCCAGGGGAGCGTTGTAGTGGGGGTGGGCCTTCATGGCCTGCTCCACCTCCTCGCAGCCGAAGCGCAGGTGAGGCACGCCGCTGGGGGCGCGGTCGCCCTCGTGGACGGAGTTCTTGATGCGGAAGTCCAGGGGGTCCATGCCCAGCTTCTCCGCCAGCTCGTCGATGACCGGCTCCACCGCGAAGGCCGCCTGGGGCTGGCCGGGGGCGCGGTAGGCGGCCGTCTTCTGCTTGTTGACCACCACGTCGTAGCCGTCAACCAGCAGGTTGTCTATCTTGTAGGGGCCAAGGCCGCTCATTGCGCCGCCGCCAACGGGCGAGCCGGGGAAGCCGCCGGACTCAAAGGCCAGGTACAGCTCCGCGGCCGTTATCCTGCCGTCATTGGTTGCGCCAATCTTGCAGCGCATGAAGCTGCCGGACGTGGGGCCTGTGCCCTCGAAGACCTCTTTGCGGGTCATGGATATCTTCACCGGATTGCCTGACTTCTTGGAGAGCAGCGCCACCACGGGGTCCAGGTAGGTGATGGTCTTGCCGCCGAATCCTCCGCCAATCTCCATGGGGATGACCTTGATCATGGAGGGCGGAAGGTCGATGATGGCGGCCGTTGAGTCCCGGATGGTGAAGGACCCTTGGGTGCTGGTCCAGATGGTCAGATGGCCGTCCGCCGACCAGTGGCCCGTGGAGGTGTGAGGCTCGATGTAGCCTTGGTGAACGGGCTGTGTCGTGAACTCCCGCTCCACGATGACGTCGGCCTCCTTGAAGCCCTGCTCAAGGTCGCCGCGCTTGAACTGGATGTGGCCGGCGATGTTGCTCTTGACGCCGGTGTTCTCGCCCGGGCCAAATCGCTCGACGCGGAACACGGTTGTCAGGTTGTCGTGGAGCAGGGGCGCGTCCTCGGCGAGGGAGTCCTTCACGTTGAGGATGGGCTTGAGCACCTCGTACTCCACCTCGATGAGGTCCAGGGCCTCCTCAGCGATGTGGGCGTCGGTGGCGGCCACGGCCGCAATCGCATGGCCCTTGTACATGGCCTTCTTGGTGGCCAGGACGTTCTCCGCCAGGAGCCTCACGTTGCCCATGGTCTCCGTGAAGTCCAGGACGCGGTTCTCAATCAGGGGAAAGTCCTTGGACGTGAGCACGGCCTTGACCCCCGGCAGGGCCTCCGCCTTGCTGGTGTCTATGGACAGGATGCGGGCGTGGGCGTGGGGGCTGCGGAGTATCTTGCCGTGCAGCATCCCGGGCATGTTGACGTCTGCGCCGTACTTGGCGCGGCCCGTAACCTTGTCCAGGGCGTCGTGGCGAATGGGCCTTGTGCCCACCACGTTGAACTGGCCTGCGTCGGCGCTCTCTTTGTCGGTTGTGATAGTCATGGAGTCCACCTCCTTATTGAGTTATTCCGTCTCCTGCCCGCGCGGAATGGACTGCACGGACTTAGCACCATCAGCCTATAATCTAACCCCGCTCGTGTCAAGGACGGGAATAGCGCCACCTCTGGATTACACTTGTAATACCTTGTTATACTTGGTATCGTTATGCGTGGTATCGTTATACTTGGTATCATTTAGGGGAATTTCTGCTTGACAGCGTAGGGCTATAATAGTAGCCTTAACGGGAGAAGAAAGGGGGTATTTCATGAAGTCTACTTCTAGGAATAATCGTTTAGCCGGGTCTATTGGACGTCGGCTATGGATCATTACGCTATTAACAGTCGGAGTCCTGCTTATAGCGGCCTGTTCAGGCCCCGCGGGCGAGGATGGTCGGGACGGAGCAGCCGGCCCGCAAGGCCCCACAGGCCCACAGGGAGCAGTTGGCCCGGCCGGCCCCGAGGGGCCGCAGGGTCCCGCAGGACCCTCAGGCAACCAGGGGCCACAGGGACCAGCCGGCCCCAAGGGCGACACGGGCGATCCGGGCGGACCTGTAGGTCCGGAGGGTCCGGAGGGTCCGGAAGGCCCCAAGGGTGACACAGGACCGGAAGGGCCGCAGGGGCCGCGTGGTCCTCAGGGCGAGCCCGGCATTCCGGGCGGACCTCCCGGACCGATTGGGCCGCAGGGGCCAGTGGGACCGCAGGGACCCATCGGAGCTCGCGGCGTGAAGGGCGACACCGGACCGCAGGGACCCCAGGGCATTCAGGGTGAGGTCGGCGAGCAGGGACCGGAAGGGCCGGTTGGCCCTCAGGGACCGGCAGGCGAGACCGGACCCCAGGGCCCAGAGGGACCCAGGGGACCGTTGGGCCCCATTGGACCTCAGGGACCGCGTGGTGAGCCCGGCGAGCGAGGGCCGGAAGGACCCCAGGGACCCCAGGGAGTGCAAGGGCCGGAGGGACCCCAGGGACCTGCAGGACAGCGCGGCGCTGCTGGACCACAGGGAATTGAAGGACCGTTCGGGCCTCAGGGCCGACCGGGTAACCCGGGTGTCAGCAACCTGCAGATTGTCACAAATGTAGTGGGCGCCAGCACCACCGCTAGTAAGTCGTCTGTCGTTCTCTGTGAGTCTGCCGGTGAGGACCTGTTCGCCGTCGGTGGCGGCTTCATAATCACTGGCACATCGGATGACGTGGTGGTTTCGGAAAACCGTCCCAACGGGCTGGCCGGTGAGGTGCCCGCAGGATGGAGGGTGGCAGCTGCGTACGCAGGCGACGGAACGGCAGTCAGTTGGGGAATCACTGGCTACGCCATATGCGCCAACGTCGCTGACTCCAACTAGGATAACCCAGGTGGTTAATCCACCGCTCTGCTAAACGCAGAAGTGTAGAGGGGGGGCAGGCTCAAGCCTGCCCCCTCTCTTTGTGCCTTACGCCTGCCACACCACCCCTTTGTTCCCGCGTTAGGAGAGCTTTGCACAACTTAAGGTACCATTTCGCCAGAAGCGCGACGCTGTCATTCTGAACGGAGCGCAGCGGAGTGAAGAATCCAAAGCCTCTGTCCGCAAAGCTGCGATGTCCGTAGGCAAAGACCTTGGATTCTTCGCTGCGCTCAGAATGACATTGATACGGGGCGTGGTCACAAGTTACGCAAGGGTCTCCGTTAGAGAGGATGACAGCCGGGACCGTGCCCTACCGCAACGCCCTTTGCTTCTCTATGTCCGCTCGCAACTCATCTTCGTCAAAGCCCAGCTCTACGGCCTTGTCCACGTCCCGCGCGGCGGCCTCGTCGTCTCCCAGGCGGGTGTGGGCCTTGGCCCGGTTTACGTAGAACTCGCCTATCTCCGGCAGACGCTCAATGGCCTGGTTGTAATCGTCTATGGCCTTCTGGTGCTCGCCCAACAGGAAGTAGGTGATTCCCCGGGTGCTGTACGCCCCCACGTGCCCCGAGTCCAGCCGGATGGCCTCGCTCAGGTCCTCCAGAGCCTTGTCGTACTGCCCCAACCGGCCGTAGGAGCCTCCCCTGCGAAAGTAGTAGTCGGCATTGGCGGGGTTGATCTGAAGCGCCTCGTCGTACTGGGCTATCGCCTCCTCCACCTGCCCCTGGCTCTCCAGCTCCACCCCGGCCTGGAAGTGCGCGTCCGCCCGGTCTGAAGCGTCCTCGCAGCCAGTGGACGACAGGGCGAGAGCGACCAGCGTGGCCGCCAGCAGCGTTGGCTTTGCTATGCGCGTAATCCTGAACACGCCGGAATTGTACCACTGCAGAGCATCGACGCGTCCACTCGACACGAGGCGCGCGGTGGGGTAGACTGGCGCGAGAACGCCGGGAAGGGAGACGCTATGTTCGGCATACAGGACCGACGCGACCTCATCCAGAAGCTGGAGGAGAACCGCAAGGCGCTGCTGGAGATTGTGGCTACTCTGGACGAGAAGCAGGCCGAGACCCCGCAGAAGGCCGGCGACCGCTCTCCCAAGGGGCAGCTTATGCACCTGGCGGAGGCGGAGAATCACTATGTCTGGACTTGGGCGCGCCGGTCGCGGGACGAGGACTCTCCTGACTTGGCGGGGCTTCCTGACCCCGGAGCCACCGGCGAGGCACCCCTCTTCGACCACGCCAACGAGATTCCTCTGGCTGACCTGCTAGAGCGGCTGGAGCAGGAGCGCCAGATGACGTACCGTTTCATTGCTGAGACCGCCGACTCGGAGATGGAGCGGGCGGGGCGCAACACCCCCTTCGGCGACCTGAGCGTACACCAGTTTCTCAAGTCCCTCTACAGGCACGACCGCATGCACCAGGATGAGGTGCTGGGCCGGGAGTCCACCTACGTGGTCACCACACAGGACGGCCGTCAGCTGTAGGCCACTCCGTCATGCCCGTCGCCACGGGCATCAAGGGGGCCTGGGGGATCTAAGAGGAGAGCACAATCAGGTCCAGCATCGTCACCTGCTTTAGCGACTCGTTGATCCGGTAGTAGACTGCAACCGGAGGCTTGGTCCGAAGCATCAAGACCCAGAGGTCAAGATGAGGCAGGTGGTTTCCTTGATGTGGTGCCCTGCTCAACAGCCAACGGCCGGTGACCGACCATCTTATTCATACCACTGCAAAAGGCCGCCGAGCTTGGTGCGGACCAAGTGCTCAAACTCAGTAGTCTAAATTACCCGGTAGTAAGTATCAGGCGGCCTACGCTCCTCCATGGTTCCTGGCCACCTCGATAGCGTACTCCTCCACTTCCTGTGGAACCGGCTCGGAACTCAGCCATGCAGAATCGTAGGTTATAGTCTCGCCGGGAGCCGCCGCGAGCCAACCCAACTCCCGGTGGGAGAAGTCAGAGGCCTCGCGAGCGGTCATGTGCCACAATGCCTCAATGGTCTCGTCAACAACGGCCAGCTCCTCGGTAGTGAACAGGTCAGTCCTGGCCTCGCGTTGTGGCACAACTCGCTGCTGGACCCCGGCAAAGTACGGCCGGTGCTCCATGGCGATATCACCTGAATCGAGCATCACGTCCCGTTGAGGAAGCATCTCGCGCGGCGCGGGCCCTTCGTTGAGCCTCCTGTAGGTTGCGCCGGTGATGGATTGTCCAAGCCGGCGGTAAGCCTCAAAGTCAGAAAAATAGAGGATCTTGTTGAGCTTTACGGCCCCAAACCGGGGGTCGTTAGCGCTCTTCCCTGATATGTACAGGACCAACTCTCGAAACTTGGTTTCACTAAAGGCGTCCATACCATGCCTTTCCGAGGGCGTCCAGCGCCATGCGTGCGAACATCAGTTTCCTTTCTGTTACACGACAGCATATCCGAAAGTACACTCGATGTCAATTGCTGGTCGGGGTTAACTGCGAAGCGTCTCGCCTAAAGCGCCGCGGCAATCCTGTCCCAGTGGAACCGGGCGTCGCCGAAGAGGGCCTGGTTCACCCTGGCCTTCTTGTGGTACAGGTGGATGTCCATCTCCTTGGTGAAGGAGATCCCCCCGTGGCACTGATGCGCCCTGGTGGTGACCCTGCCGTAGGCGTTGCTGATCCAGGACTTGGCCTTGGATATCTCCGGGGCGGAGAAGTCGCCCTGGGACACAAGCCCGGCGGCCTGGTAGGTGAGGTAGCGGGAGGTATCGATGTCCGTGAGCATGTTGGCGGCGTGGTGCTGTATGGCCTGGAAGCTGCCGATGGACCGGCCAAAGGCGGGGCGGGCGTTGACGTAGCTCACGGCCAGCTCCATTGCGGCCTGAGCGCCGCCGACCGACTCCGCGCACTTGCCGATAGCGCCCCACACCAGCAGCTTCTCTATCAGCGGCCAGCCGCCGTTGAGGGGCCCCAGGAGGTTGTCCGCGGGAACCTGGACGTTCTCGAAAGAGACCTCCGCCTGCTTGTCGATGCCCATGACTCGCAGCGGGGCCACGGTGACGCCCGGGGTTGAGGCGTCAACCAGGATTAGGGAGACGCCGTCTTTGGGGTCAGGGGTGTCTGCGGAGCGCGCCGCCACGATGAAGGAGTCGGCGGCCTGGCCGTCGGACACGAACATCTTGACGCCGTTGATGGCGTAGCCGTCGGCGGACGGCTCGCAACGCACCGCAATGCCGTCGGCGTCGTACTGTCCGCTCGTCTCCGTCAGGGCCAGGGCCATGACCAGCTCGCCCATCGCAATGCGCTCCAGGTAGGCGTCCTTCTGCTCATCGCTGCCGGCGTCAAGAATGGCCTGTCCGCACAGCACCACAGTCGAGAAGAAGGGGCCGGGAAGAAGCGCGCGCCCCATCTCCTCAAGGAGGACTGCCATGTCCAGGAAGCTGAACTCCGCCCCTCCGTACTGCTCCGGGAAGGTGAGTCCAAGCCAGCCAAGCTCGGCCATCTTCTGCCACAGCTCCGGCGAGTGGCCCGTTTCGTCGGCCTCCATTGCCCGCACCAGGGACTTGGGGCACTCCGCCTCCAGGAACTCCCTGGCCAGGGGGCTGAGCATCTGCTGCTCTTCTGTGAATGACAGGTCCATCCTATTGTTCCCCCATCCTGACCTTCCCCCGCTAGCGGGGGAAGGGACTTCAAGACTACTCTTTGGGCATTCCCAGGCCGCGCTGGGCTATTATGGTTCTCTGTATCTCCGACGAACCCAGGTGGAGGGTCGTGGCCACGGAGCTTATGTAGGCCTCCTCCAGCCTGCCCATGAGGGGAGCGGCCCTGGAGCCGGGCTCAAGGGAGCCGTAGAGGCCCAGCACCTGCAGGGCCTCTCCCGTGAACTGCCGCCACATCTCGGCGCTCAGGAGCCGGCTCATGGAGGCAGCGTGGCTGGAGTCCGAGCCTTCAAGCTGCATCCAGGCCACCCGGTAGGCGGCCACGCGGCAGGCCTCGATGCTCATGGCCATCTCGCCCAGCTTGCTGCGTACGTGGGGGTGGTCGAAGAGGGCCTTGCCGCCTGCATCCGTCTCCCTGGTGTAGGCTGCGAGGTCGTCCAGGAGGGCGCGGGCGCGGCCCACCAGTTCAATGCCCACGCGCTGCCGGTTGAGGACGCTCATGGCTATCTGCCACCCCATGCCCGGCTCACCCACCATCCACTCCGCAGGCGCTGGCAGGTCGTCAAAGAACACCTCGTTCAGCATTCCGCTCCTGCCGTCAACCTCGTCCAGGGCGCGCAGGCTGATATCGTCGGTGTTCATGTTTATGACAAAGTAGCTTACGTCCCGGTGCCTGGGGGCCTCCGGGTTGGTGCGGGCCAGAATGTGTATCCAATCCGCCCTGGCTCCTCCGCCCACGTAGTCCTTCTGGCCGTTGACCACGTAGTGGTCGCCGTTCTGGACGGCCGTGGTGCGGACGGACGCCAGGTCCGTTCCGCCGCCGGGCTCCGTGTACCCCTGGCACCAGAAGGTCTCCGCCGCGGCGATGGCCGGCAGATGAGCGCTCTTCAGGTGGTCGGAGCCGTACTCGATGATGGCGGGGCCTATCAGGTTGGGGCCGTCGTCGTAGGAGATGGCCTCGGGGACGCCCCGGTAGGCCATCTCCTCTCGAAAAAGCATGTGAGTTACGGGGGAGCAGTCCTGGCCGCCGTGCTCCGCGGGCCAGTGCATCGTCGCCCAGCCCCTTTGGGCCACCTTCCTGCGAGCCTCCAGCACCGTGGGCCAGAGGTCGTCGCTGTAGGCGGTCCTGTCCTGCCAGCGTATCTCCGGGGGGATCTCGGCGAGTATGAACTCCCGCACCTCGTCCCGGAAGGCCGACTCCCCGGCGCTAAAGCGAAAGTCCACTCAGGGCGCTCCTAAGGTCTCCACCAGGTGCTGCGGTCGGAGAGGGAGACCTCCATCACAACCACGTCCAGGTAGCCGCCGTAGTAGTCCATGATGCGGGCGGGAAGGGTGGCCACTCGCTCGAAGCCCATGCGCTCTGCGAATCTGATGGCGGCCTCCTCCCGGCGGGGCACCAGGTCTATGTACACCTTGTAGAGGTTTATCTCCTTGGCGATGTCCAGGAGCTCCCGGATGACGATGGATCCCAGCCCTCTCTGCCTGTACGCGGGGTCTACAACCACCCTCAGCTCTCCGATGTGACGTCGTGAGAAGGCGCGGGTGCGGTGAATGGTGGCGTCGCAGACGATCTCGCCGTCCACAATGGCCTCAAGGGCAATGACGCGCTCGTGGTTGATGTTGTGGGTCCACTCCCGGATTACCTCCAGGTCCGTAACGTTGTCCTTGAGGTAGTAGAGGTCCTCCTCCGGTATCCTGCTGAAGAAGCCGTGCAGGGGCTCGTGGTCCTGCTGTGCCAGGGGCCTCACCTCGACGGCTGTGCCGTCGTCAAGGGTGAAGTGCTTCGGGAATCCCTCAAATGTGGGTACGGTCCTGGGCGATGATGTCATGTGCTCTATCTCCTCCTTACAATACTGCTTCGCTTTGATAACTCTCGCGCCTCTCAAGGGCGCTTGCCTTTTGGCCTGGAAAAAACCCCAACGGGGATTCTAATACACTCCGAGCCAATAAGATAGCCTTATCCCCGATTCCACCTAGTGCTCTCCCTCCATTATCCAGATGGAGGTCTCCTGCGGCTCCACCAGCAGCTTGCCGATCTGTTCCAGCACCTGCACCCTGTCCGGGTCGTTGTCGTAGGCCCGCCATGCGCCCAGGCTTATCCAGGTGCTTATCACCAGGCAGGCGCCGGGCTGCTCCACCGAAAAGAGGGTCTCGCCGGAGATGTAGCCCGGACTTCTGAGGGCCAGCCTGCGCAGGTCCCGCAGCTTCTCCTGGAGAATGGAGCGGTCCTCGTCCCTGACTACGCGCTTCATCAGGACTCTGACGGTCATGGCGATCACCTCGAACCGGGTCTTGCGGACCAACCCTTCGTTGGACGATAGGGCCGCTGCCTGCTCACGCAGGCGCGGGTCTGTGCGAGCGCCACGAGACCCGTCTCGTGGCGCAAGTGTCTATATCTAAATATTAAGCCACACAGGGATTCCAAGGCAAGGATTGGGGCGGTTAGTTGGCACACTGTTTGACCCACTATTTGACGGCTTTTACGGGCGCAATTCGTATCTGAGTTGTACGGTTCTATGCGTTGTCGCGCCAGTTATTTGACACGCTATTTGGCAGCTTGTTTGACAGCGTACTTGACATCATTGAGGTCCCTTTTCCGCCTGCATAGAGCGGCAGAGTTAGGCGAAGCCCGTTCCTGGCGGCGGATGCTCCTATCAGACGCTTCGTGTCATTATCAGAAACTCGCGGTCGGCTTCGTCGGTATTGCTCATGAATTTAAGCTCAGGCTCAAATCCAGCCAGCGAGCACAGCCTTATCACCCTCCGGTTGAAGGTTGCGATGGTCACCCTGAATCGCTGCGGTGAGAACTCTGCCGCAGCCCAGCTAAGGAGGGCCCCTAGAACGGCCAGGGCAAGGTCCGCGCCCATGAGGTCCGGACGCATCCCCGCCCCAATGTCGATAGTGCCGTCATCTTCATACAGACCGCCAGGGACTTGAGCTTCCTTTCCAAAACAGCAGTGCCCGATGAGGATGCCTTGATTGTCAAGAATTGCGTAGTAGGCATTTCCCGGATCAAGCCAGTCCGCCAGGTCTTTCTCGAGGTGACTCGGGTCGTTGTTGTAGTAGGCAAAGGGGGCCCTATACTGCCATGCCAGATCAGCGCGGGCATGTTCTTCAGTCATTGGCGCGAAGGTATAGTCCATTTTAATCCTGGCGCCTCAGTGAGAAACGCCGTCCCATCGATTGCTCAGCGCTCTACTCTAGCACAGCCCCTCTCATAGTCACAATATCCATTCCGCCCCTTCATTGACACAGCTACAAAGGGGTAGTATATTCTGGTTGCGGCCAACGATTCTACGGGTGATTCCCGTACAGAGTTACTGCTTTGGGGGCTGTAAGTGGCGCCTGAAGGTTTCACAATAAACTACACCGCGGTGGTTATCACAGCAATTGTGGGCGCCATTGCGATGGGCATCATGTTTGCCGCGTCCTTCCTCCTGTCCCCCAAGAGGCGCTCCGCGCTCAAGGACATGCCCTACGAGTGCGGCATCCCGCCGGAGCCCTACTCCTGGTCCCAGCTGCACATGCGGTATTACATCTTCGCCATCCTCTTCCTCATCTTCGACGTTGAGGCCGTCTTCCTCTTTCCCTGGGCCGTGGTCTTCCTAACCAGCATTGACGCGGTGTTCTACGAGATGCTCCTGTTCATCGCCATTCTCTTCTTTGGGATAATTTACGGCTGGAAGAAGGGGGTGCTGCAATGGAGATAAGCACAGGAAGCGGCAACCAGGAGCCAAGGAGCATTCTAAACAAGGCCGCGCCGGGGATAGTGACGGCCAGGTCGGAGGAGCTTATCGCCCTGGCCCGGAAGTCGTCCCTGTGGCCCATGACCTTTGGCCTGGCCTGCTGCGCCATCGAGATGATAAGCACTTACATGGCCCACCACGACCTCGACCGCTTCGGGATAGTCACCTGGCCTTCGCCACGACAGTCGGACGTGATGATTGTGGCGGGCACAGTGGTCAAGAAGATGGCGGAACCGATAAAGATTCTCTACGAGCAAATGCCGGAGCCCAAGTGGGTAATTGCTATGGGCAGCTGCGCCACCAACGGGGGGCCGTACTACAGGTCCTACTCCGTGGTCATGGGGGTGGACCACATTGTGCCTGTGGACGTGTACGTGCCCGGCTGCCCCCCAAGGCCGGAGGCCCTGATGGAGGGCATCTTGAAGCTCCAGGACAAGATCTCCCAGGACGCCAAAGAGCGTGGTCGAAAGGCGTAGGCGGGAGCAGGCCCCTCAGGCCCAGGTCACGCTGGACGAAAAGGGCCGCATCCTGGAAGGGCTGCTCCCCGAGGCGCTCAGGGAGTACGAGCCTGAGGTAACGTCTTCCTTTGACATGGTGGAGGCCGCGGTCAAGCCCGAAATCGTCCCCGCCGTGTGCTCGACCCTGAAGGACAACCCGGACCTGGCCTTCGACTTCCTCCTGTGCCTGTGCGTTGTGGACTACGAGGAGGAGCTGCAGGTGGTCTACCACCTGTACAGCACCGTCAAGAAGCACAAGATGGCGCTCAAGGCCAGCGTTCCCACTGAACAGCCCAGTATGCCCTCGGTCATGTCGGTGTGGTCGGGCGCGGACTGGTACGAGCGAGAGGCCCACGACCTCTTCGGCGTGGTCTTCGAGGGCCATCCCAACATGACGCCCCTGCTGCTGTACGAGGGGTTCGAGGGGTACCCCGGCCGGAAGAGCTATGACTTCAACGACTACACGGAGTGGTAACTGGTGAGCACAGAGCAGCAACTGGACATGGTCCAGATGATGGTCAACATGGGGCCTCAGCATCCCAGCACTCATGGCGTGTTCCGTATGCTGCTGTGGGTGGACGGGGAGCGCATTGTGGACGTGGAGCCGCACATCGGGTACCTGCACCGGGGCGCGGAGAAGCTGTGCGAGGGCGAGCTTTACGCCCAGATAGTCACCCTCTTCGACCGCCTGGACTACATCTCCAACTTCAACAATGAGCTTGCCTTCTGCATGGCTACGGAGAAGCTCATGGGCCTTGAGATCCCTGAGCGGGCGGAGTACATCCGCGTCCTCATGTGCGAGCTGAACCGCGTCGCCAGCCACCTCCTCTTCTTCGGCACAATGGGCCTGGACGTTGGGGCCATGACCCCCGTCATGTACACCTTCCGGGACAGGGAGAAGATACAGTCCCTGTTCGAAGCGGTGAGCGGCGCGCGGATGATGCACAACTACATCCGCATCGGGGGCGTCAAGAACGACCTGCCGGACGACTTCCCGCAGCAGATGGCCAGGCTCATCCCGGAGATCAAGCAGGGCATCGACGAGGCGGACAGGCTGCTGAGCTTCAGCGAGATATTCCTGGCCCGCACCAAGGGTATAGGGGTCATCGACGCGGAGACGGCCATCGCCAACGGCATGAGCGGCCCGTCGCTGAGAGCTACCGGCGTGCCCATGGACGTGCGCAAGGACGAGCCGTACTCCGTCTACGACCGCTTCGACTTCGGCATACCCATTGGCGAGAAGGGCGACTGCTGGGACAGGTACTACGTGCGCGTGGAGGAGATGCGCCAGTCGCTCCGCATCATAGAGCAGGCGATGGACCAGATTGAGGCCGGCCCGGTGTCCGTTCCCGTTAGGATTGTGCTGCGCCCCCCTGAGGGAGAGGTGTACGTGCGGGCGGAGAACCCCCGGGGCGAGATTGGTGTGTACCTGGTGAGCAAGGGCGCGGACAGGCCCTACCGGGTGAAGGTGCGGCCGCCCTCCTTCTGCAACCTGATGTCCCTGAAGCACCTGCTCAGGGACGCCTACGTCGCCGACTCCGTGGTGATACTCGGCTCCCTGGACGTTGTGCTGGGCGAGGTGGACCGGTGAACCTCCTTGACGGTGGACCGGTGAGCCTCCTGGACGTGGGCATACTGGTCGCGCTTGTCCTGGGGCTGTTGACGGCCCTGTCCGTTGTGGTGCTCTCCCTGACGTACCTGGAGAGGAAGTTCCTGGGCCGCATACAGATGCGGCTGGGCCCCATGCGCGTCGGTCCCCACGGGCTGCTCCAGCCGGTGGCCGACGCCATCAAGCTGATGTCCAAGGAGGACATACTGCCCGGAGAGGTGAACCGCGTGGTGTACTGGGTGGCGCCCCTGGCTGTGTTTGTGCCCACCTTTATGATATGGGTGACCATCCCCTTCGCCAGGGACGTGGTCATACGCAACCTGGACATGGGCCTGTTCTACATTGTGGCCCTGTCGGTGCTGTCCATTGTGGGGCTGGTGGCCGCGGGCTGGGCCTCCGCCAACAAGTACTCCGTGCTGGGGGGGTTCCGGGCGGCGGCGCAGCTCATAAGCTACGAGATTCCCCTGATTCTGGCCGTCCTTGGCGTGGCGATGCTGGGCCAGACCCTGAATATAGAAGAGGTTGTGGAGAACCAGTCTCCCGTGCCCTACGTCCTGCTTCAGCCCCTGGGCCTGGTCATATTCCTCATTGCGGGGCTGGCTGAGCTTGGCCGCACGCCCTTTGACATACACCCGGCGGAGTCGGAGGTTGTGGGCGGCCCATTCGTGGAGTACAGCGGCGCGCACTGGGCCGTGTTCTTCCTGGCCGAGTACATCAACACCTTTGCAATAGCTGCCCTGACCGTCCTGCTGTTCCTGGGCGGCTGGCGCATCCCCGGCGTCTCAGACGACCTCACTATCGCCGGAGTCGGGGTGTTCCTGGTGAAGACCTACTTCGTTATCCTGGTCATATTCTGGATACGCGGCACCTATCCGCGCCTGCGCATCGATCAGCTGATGAGCCTGGGCTGGAAGGTGCTAGTGCCGCTGTCTTTTGTCAACATAGTTATCACAGGGGTGTACCTGAAATACGAGTGGCCGGACTGGACGCTGTCGATAATGTCCGTGGCTGTTCTGGTGGGCACGGTCTGGGGCCTGAGCAGGCGTATGAAGACGCTGCCCGCGCCCGAGTACACCGTGAGGCTGTACACCCCAACCCAGGAGGTGGGCGATGCTAGGTAACCTGAAGGGGCTGTTTGTCACTCTGTCTACGCTGTTCCGCAAGCCGGTGACGTACCAGTACCCGGCCGCCCACAAGCCCATTGAGCCGCGCTACATGGGCTTCCCCGTCCTGACCTGGGACGAGCAGGTGGGGGAGCCCTTCTGCACCGGCTGCATGGTGTGCGTCCGCTACTGCCCCACGCAGTGCATGTCCGCGGTGATGAAGGACAACCCGCTCCACGCCGAAGGCCAGAGCTCCCGCCGGAAGATAGTGGACAGCTTCGAGATCAACTTGGGCCGGTGCATCGTGTGCGGGATATGCGTGGACGTGTGCAACTTCGACGCCATCGAGATGAGCCACGAGCACGAGATGAGCAAGTTCGCCCGCAACGGCAACCGCGCGGACCTGGACAAGCTGCTCGACATGGGCAAGAACTACCAGGTGGAGGTGGGCTGGAAACCCAGCAAAGGGGCCGAGGAGGAGGAAGCCGTGGAGGCCGAGAGCTGAGTATGACCCCGGTAGTGTTCTACATACTGGCGGCAATATGCCTGGCGGGCGCCCTGGGCGTTGTGATGACGCGCAACGTGGTCTACGCCGCCCTGTTGCTGCTCCTCGCCCTGCTGGGCGTGGCCGGCCTGTACCTGGTGCTGCTGGCCGAGTTCCTGGCCTTGGTCCAGGTGCTCATCTACGGAGGCGCCATCATCATAGTCGCGCTCTTTGTCATAATGCTCACGCGGCAACAGGAGTTCCGCACAATGACGGACAACCCCCAGTGGCCCCTGGCGGGGCTGATCTCCATTGCGGTGTTCGCGGTGCTGTTCCTGGCCATGCGGGAGGGCAGCCCCTTCGCAAGCGAGCGCGGGTCGCTTGGGTTCGCGGAGCTTGGCGACAGCCTCTTCGCGCAGTGGGCGGTGCCATTCGAGGTGGCGTCCCTGGTGCTGCTGGTGGCCCTGATCGGGGCCATCGTCATCGCACGGGAAGGTGGTGAAGAGGAGTGACCGTCACACTGCTTCACTTCCAGGTGCTCGCCGCCGCCCTGTTTTCCATAGGGATATACGGGGTGCTGGCGCGTCGCAGCGCGGTGCTCATTCTCCTGGCCCTTGAGCTTATGCTCAACGCCGTCAACATCAACCTGATTGCCTACGCGGCGTACATGGAGCCAATCCGGGCCACGGGGCAGGTCATCGCTATATTCGTCATAACCGTTGCGGCGGCAGAGGTGGGACTGGCAATGGCCATCATCCTGCGGCTGTTCCGCAACCGGACCACGGTGGATGTGGATGAGGTGGACCTTATGAAATGGTAGGCGCCCTTAACCAATGCCGGAGACGAGCGACTCAATGACATCGGCGGTGCAGTGGGCATGGCTGGCTCCCGCTTTTTGCGTAGCCGCCTTTACGGTCATTGCGGTGCTTGGCCGGTACCTCCCCAGGCAGGGGGCGCACCTGTCCGTTCTGGCCATCCTGGGGGGATTCGTCCTCTTCTGGTACGTCCTCACCGAGTTCCTCTCCACCGGAGGGGGCATATACCAGGTGGACTGGTTCACCGTGGGCGACACTACCCTCACCTGGGGCATCATAGTCGATGAGTTGACCATTGTGATGCTGGGCCTTGTGACCTTCGTGGCCTTGGCCGTACAGGTGTACTCCCTGAGCTACATGAAGGACCAGCCCGGCCCCTTTGGTTGGTACTTCGCCGTCCACTCCCTTTTCGCGGCCGCCATGCTCACCCTGATACTGGCGGACAACTTCCTTCTGCTGTACATCGCCTGGGAGCTTGTGGGCCTCTGCTCCTACCTGCTCATCGGCTTCTGGTACGAGCGCCGGTCGGCGGCTGAGGCGGCCAAGAAGGCCTTTGTCACCACCCGCATCGGCGACGTAGGGCTGCTTATAGGTATGCTGCTCCTCTTCAATGAGACGGGCACCTTCGACATCGCCACCATAATCCACGTGGCGGAGCAGGGCGCAATAGACTCCGGGATGCTGACGGCGTCGCTGCTGCTGATATTCCTGGGCGCAATGGGCAAGTCCGCCCAGTTCCCCCTCCACGTGTGGCTGCCCGATGCCATGGAGGGCCCCACGCCGGTCAGCGCCCTCATACACGCGGCGACGATGGTGGTCGCAGGCGTGTTCCTGGTGGCCCGCATATTCCCCCTGTTCGTCCTCTCGCCGGACGCGATGCTGGTGGTGGCGATCGTCGGCCTCGTAACCGCTCTAATCGCCGCGGCAATGGCCCTGGTGATGACCGACCTCAAGCGGGTGCTGGCCTACTCCACCATCAGCCACCTGGGGTTCATGATGCTGGCCCTGGGCGCGGGCGGCTACACCGCCGCCATATTCCACCTGCTGGCCCACGCCTTTGCCAAGGCGCTCCTCTTCCTGGGCGCAGGCAGCGTGACCCACGGCACCGACAAGACGGACATCCGGGACATGGGCGGCCTGCGACGCAAAATGCCACTGACCTTCGTCACCTTTGGCATAGGCGCGCTGGCCCTGGCGGGCATCCCGCCCCTTGGCGGCTTCTTCAGCAAGGACGAGATTCTGGTGGCGGTGCTGGACGGCAGAAACCCGGTATTCTTCCTGCTGACCCTGGTTGCCGTGCTCATGAGCGCGCTGTACATGGCGCGGGTCTTCTTCCTGGTGTTCTACGGCAACCTGAAGCGTGATAACGATCACGCCCACGAGTCGCCGGCGCTGATGGTGCTTCCCCTGGCGGTGCTGGCGGCCCTGGCCCTGACCGCCGGGCTTCTGGCCCCGGGCTGGACGTCAGACTATCAGGGGTTCGGCGCATGGCTGTTCCACGACGAGCCTCACCCCTACAAGGTGAACGTCATGGTCATGGCGCTGTCCATAGTTCTCGCGGTGGGCGGCTTCGCCCTGGGCTGGGCGCTGTACGTCAAGGGATCGCTGTCGGCGGAGCGCATACGGCAGCAGTTCTCGGGGCTGCACACGCTGGTCGTTAACAAGTTCTACATAGACGACCTGTACCAGTGGGGCATCGACCGCGTCGCACTGGGACTAGCCAACTTCATGGCCCTCTTCGACCGCATAGTCGTCAACGACACGGGAGTGAACGGCACGGGTCGCTCCGTGTTCTTGTCGGGGCTGAGACTGCGGTACATAGAGACGGGCAAGGTGTACAACTACGCCCTGGGAATGGCCGTTGGGGTGGTTGTGGTAGCCCTGATTTGGTGGCTGGCGTTGCCTCATGTCTGACGTTAGAAGGGGATGAGCTTGGACGGACTGGATTCCTCCGTACTGTTTGCGCTGGTGGCGATACCCTTCGTGTGGGGCATCGCGCTGGCCTTCTTTCCCCCGGAAAGCCGCCAGGCGATGCGGGTGCTGTCGGCGGCGGTGTCCCTGGTACTCCTGGCGCTCTCCGCCTACGTCTTCCTGGGCTACGACAAAGACGCGGCCGGCTACCAGTTCACCCAGGAGTTCCAGTGGCTCGACTCCCTGGGCATAACCCTCGCGATGGGCGTGGACGGCATCTCCGTGCCGATGGTCTTCCTGACCGGTATTGTGACCTTCACAGGCGTCCTCATCTCCTGGAACATCTCGGCGGACATGCCCCGGCGCATGAAGGACTTCTTCGTGCTCTTCTTCCTGCTGGTGGCGGGCGTCTACGGCGTCTTCGTCTCCCTTGACCTCTTCTTCCTGTTCTTCTTCTACGAGTTGGCCGTGCTGCCCATGTACCTGCTCATCGGCGTGTGGGGGAGCAGCAGCGACTTCGGCACATTCCTGCGGCCCAAGGAGTACGGGGCGATGAAGCTCATGCTCTACCTGGTCGCTGGCAGCATCCTGGTGTGGGTTGCCATCCTGGCAGTGTACGTCGCAGGCGACATGGGGACGTTCTCGCTCCGTGCGCTTCTGGACGCCTCCTTCCCCGAGACGTTCCAAGTTGGCTTCTTCGAGGTGGACTTCCAGCTTTTCTTCTTCTTGATGTTCATGGTGGGCTTCGGGGTGCTGGCGGGCCTGTGGCCCTTCCACACCTGGTCGCCGGACGGCCACGTGGCCGCGCCTACGGCCGTCAGTATGCTCCACGCCGGGGTGCTGATGAAGCTGGGGGCCTACGGAATCATCCGGCTGGGATTCGACCTGCTGCCGGAGGGGGCGCAGGAGGGGGCGTGGGTGCTCATTACCCTCGGCATTATCAACGTGGTGTACGGAGCGGTGGCCGCGATGGGCCAGCGCGACCTCAAGTATGTCGTGGGCTACTCCAGCGTCAGCCACATGGGATACGTTCTGGTGGGGTTTGCCACTCTCAACTCCTTTGGCCTGGGCGGCGCGGTGCTCCAGATGTTCTCCCACGGCATTATGACGGCTCTCTTCTTCGCCCTTGTGGGCGCAATCTACGACCGCGCCCACGTCCGGGACATTGGAATACTGGAGGGGCTGACCAAGCGCATGGGGCTGACCTCCGCCTTCTTCGCGGTGGCCGGGCTAACCTCCCTGGGGCTGCCGGGGCTGAGCGGGTTCGTGGCCGAGCTAATGGTGTTCATCGGCGCGTTCCAGTCCTACCCGATCATCGGTGTGCTGGGCATAATCGGCGCGGCCATCACCGCCGTCTACATCCTGCGGCTTCTGGGCAAGGTGTTCTTCGGGCCCATCAGCCCACAGTGGGACCACCTCACCGACGCCACGCGGCTTGAGGGGTTCTCAATGGCCATCCTGGTGGTCTTCCTGGTCGGCGTGGGGCTGTACCCCCGGCCCTGGATGGACCTGATCAACAGCGGCGTTGCGCCCCTGCTGGAAAGGGTGGTGGGGTTGTAATGAACTTCATGCTCTTCCTGCCGGAGTTCCTCATAACAGGCGCGGCCTTTGGCGTCCTGGGCATCGACCTATTCCTGTCCCGGGAGAGGAAGATATTCCTGCCTTGGCTGAGCCTGGCGGGGCTGGCAGTCGTGTTCGCGGTGTCGTTGAGCTACCTGTGGGGCAAGGACACGGACCTGTACGACGGCCTGTTCCTCATAGACAACTTCTCCCTCTTTTTCAAGGCGTTCTTCCTTGTGCTGGGCGCGCTGGTCGTCCTGGTGTCAGTCGATTACGTGAAGCAGCACCTGAGCCACCCGGGCGAGTACTACGGAATTCTGATGTTCTCCATTCTGGGCATGATGCTGATGGCGGCCTCCGGCGAGCTGCTGACGGCCTACATCTCCCTTGAACTGCTGAGCTTCAGCCTGTACGTGCTGGTGTCCTACGGGCGCAACAGCCCCAAGTCCAACGAGGCGGGCATCAAGTACATACTGCTGGGCGCGTTCGCCTCTGCGCTGCTGCTGTTCGGCATAAGCCAGGTGTTCGGGATGCTGGGCACGACCCGGTACTCGGAGATAGCGACAGCCCTCAGCTTCGAGCCGTCGCCCATGAACCCGGCGCTGCTGGTGGGCCTGGCGCTCATCGTGGCGGGCCTGGGGTTCAAGGTTGCCGCCGTGCCCTTCCACATGTGGGCCCCCGACGTGTACGAGGGCGCGCCCACGCCCATCACAGCGTACCTGGCCGTTGGCTCCAAGGCGGCGGCCTTCGCCCTGATACTGAGGCTGTTCTCCCAGGCGTTCATGCCCGCCTTTGACGACTGGCAGATAATCCTGGTGGTGCTGGCGGCGCTGACCATGACGGTGGGCAACCTGGTGGCCCTGGCTCAGCACAACATTAAGAGGATGCTGGCCTACTCCAGCGTGGGGCACGTGGGGTACCTCTTGTTGGGGGTCGCGGCCCTTTCGCCCCTGGCCTCCGACGGGGTCATCCTGCACCTGGCGGGGTACGGCGTGACCAACCTGGCGGCGTTTCTGTGCGTCATCATCTTCTACAACGCCACCCGCCGTGAGGACATCGCCGACTTTGCAGGCTTGGCGGACAGGGCGCCGTACCTGGCAATGGCCCTGACCGTGTCGCTCTTCTCCCTTGCGGGCCTGCCCTTCTTTGCCGGCTTCATAACCAAGTTCTACCTGTTCACCGCCGCCGCCGAGGGCGGGCTGCTGTGGCTGGTGGGCCTGGCGATAGTCAACAGCCTCATCTCCCTCTACTACTACCTGATGGTGATAAAGCAGATGTACATGGAGCCTGCGTTGGAGGACTCTCCGGTAAAGGTGTCTGTGTTGAGCGGGGGCGTCCTGGGGCTGCTGGTGCTGGGGATCATCGTCCTGGGCGTATACCCCGGCCCTCTGGTTGAGGCCATTCAGGGCGCGACGGCGGCTATACTGCCTTAGGCGTCCCACCTACAGCAAGATGGAGTCCAGGGGGATGAGCCGCTGTTCGGCGGGATCCACTGCCAGGGCAAATCCCTCCAGCGTGTACGCCCCAAGCACGGGAGGAGAGTCCTCCTCCCCAAAGGCTACAATGGTTGATACGCTTTCGCCGCCTATAGTTACCCGGGCCTCGCCAGTGTCCATCTGAACGCGCCGACCGTCGCCCACAAGGAACCTGCGGAAGCCTATCGGTTCAATGCCCAACTGCCGCAACAGCGAGGCGGGCAGGGTGGTGTAGAGCGCGCCGGCGCAGCAATCCCTGGCTTCTGTAGCAGTCTCAGGAGTCCTTGACAAACCTTGTCCTCAATAATAGGGTAGCGGTATACTGGAAACGGGACAGTGTAGCTGATAGTGATACAGCAGAGGGACGCTAAATACGTTATCCTGTTCACGGTTATCTCTACCGGGGTTGGAGTTTGGACAACAACATATGAGGTCTTCTTTGTTGATGCTGATTCAGTTTTGGAGACCTTTGCAGCTATTCTGCAGGGAATCGGCGCAGCAGTCGCGACGGCGGTATACGTACAGGCTTGGCTGGAGGTTATGATGGTAATTGCACGGCAAATAAATGAGAGTAGAGACAGGGCGATTCGTGAAGCTAATAACCGTGCGTGGCGCGAGTGGCTGGAGAAGCGGGACAAGGCTTATGCTGAAGGCCAGCCCTTTAACGAGCCTGCGCCGGACGGCAAAGAAACCAGCCAGAGTTGATGTTAGCTTGACTCCTCCTCCGCCTTACGCAGGACGGCCTTGAGAGGCCCCTTCACCTCGCTGTAGACTACCTGCTCAGGTGCAATGGCCACCGTCGCCGTCTCCGGGCCGCTGTCCGTCTCAACTACAACCCGGTCCAGCAGGCCAACCTCCAGGTCTCCCGGGTCGTAGTAGAACACCTTGCCCGATCTCTCAAACCTGACTCCTATCACACTTGGCATCTTCTAGCTCCTACTACTCTTTCCTGGGCAGGGACAGCATCAGCACGTCCAGGCTCAGGCGCGGGTTGACGTTGGACTCCAGGTGCTCCATTGTTTCACGGGTGGCGTTGATGGCCCGCACAACCTGGGGCGTGGAGAGCCACCCGGCGTGGCGCCGCAGGTCCTCCATGGCTGGCGCACTGGACACCAGCTCCTCGTGGCCGCTCTTGATGAGCAGCACGTCCCGCCACCAGCTCATGCCCACCTTCAGGCGACCCAGCGCCCTCTCCCAGTCCCGCGAGTACAGCGAAGCGACCTCCTCTGCGAATGCGAAGCGCTCCTCCAGCCCGTTGTCCAGCAGGTTAGACACGCCCTCAAGCTCAGCCGTGTACTCCTCGACTAGGCCTGGGTCTCCGACAGCCTCTATCGCCCAGCCTATCTTGCCGCCTGACAGGCGGGCCAACTCCGTCGCCTGCTCCCGGGGGACTTCCCTGCTCTCCTCCAGGTGTCGGGCTATAGTGTCGATGGGCAGGGTGCGGAAATCGACCTGCTGGCAGCGTGACAGGATGGTGTCCGGTATGGCCTCGCGGCTGCCAGTGAGCAGTATCAGCAGCACCGACTCCGGCGGCTCCTCCAGCAGCTTGAGCAGGGCGTTGGACGCCTCCTGGGACAGGGATGACGCTTCCTGGAAGATGAACACCCGCCACCTGCCCTCGTAGGGCTTGAGGACGGCCGCGCGCTGCGCCTCTCGCACCTGGTCTATGCCTATGTCCCTTCGGGCGCGAGTCCCGGAGGCGTTCATCTCGCGGTCGATGACCTGCACGTCGGGGTGAATGCCCTGAGCTATGCGTACGCACTGGCTGCATTCTCCGCACGGCCGGTTGGCCGGTTCATCGAGGCAGTTGACGCCCTGGGCCAGGTTCAGCGCCAGGGTCGTCTTGCCGACCCGGGACGGCCCCACGAACACGTAGGCGTGGGAGAGCATCTCCCGCTCCAGGCTCCTGGAGAGCAGGGCAATGGCCGACTCGTGGCCCACCACCTGCCACATGTCAGGCCACGTCGTTCCGCATCAGGTCGTCGTAGGTCTCACGACGGCGGATGAGGCGCGCCTGGCCGTCCTTCACCATGACGATGGCCGGCCTTGGGGCCAGGTTGTAGTTGCTGGCCATGGACGGTGCGTATGCCCCCGAAGCAGGCACCGCCAGGATGTCGCCGGCGTCCAGGGTGGGGAACTCCACGTCCCTGAGCAGCACGTCCCCGGACTCGCAGAACTTCCCGGCAATGGACACCACGTCGCCGCCCTGGGCGTCCATGCGGTTGGCAAGCACCGCCTCGTACTGGGCCTCGTACAGGGCGGGACGGATGTTGTCTCCCATGCCGCCGTCCACGGACACGTACTTCCTGATGCCGGGCACGTCCTTGGACGCGCCCACGCTGTACAGGGCCACGCCCGCCGTGCCCACTATCCTTCTTCCCGGCTCGATGACCAGGTGGACATTGCCGAGATCCTTCATTGGGCCGGTGATGGCGTCGGCGTACTCGCCCACGGAGGGGGGCTCCTGGTCCCTTGTGTAGGCGATGGCGAACCCACCGCCGGGGCTTATCTCCTCCAGCGTCAGGCCCACCTCAGATGCGAACTCCAGCGTGACCTCCATCGCCTTCGTGTACGGCTCAAGCTCGAATATGGGCGAACCCAGGTGGAAGTGCAGGCCAAGGAGCCGAAGGCTGTCCTGGGCCATCGCCTGCTGGACAGCCTCCTTGGCCTGCCCCGTCTGGATGGGGAAACCGAACTTGCTGTCCAGGACGCCGGTTGTGGTGTAGACGTGGGTGTGGGGGTCAACCCCGGGCGAGACACGGAGCATGATGTCCTGCACAACGCCCCTTGAGGACGCTATCTCGCCCAGAAGGGCAAGCTCGTGGAAGTTGTCCACAACCACCCGCCCGATGCCGTAGTCCAGTGCCATTTCCAGTTCCTCGCGGCTCTTGTTGTTGCCGTGGAAGTAGACCTTGCCCGGCGGGAACTCCACGCGGCGCGCCACCGCAAGCTCGCCGCCGGATACCACGTCCAGCCCCAGGCCCTCCTCCTCCAGCAGCTGCGCCAGTGGCACGTTGACGAAGGCCTTGCAGGCGTAGATCACCGTGCTGTTGGCGTGGCGCGCCCGGAACTCGCTGACGAACTCCCGGCAGGTGTCTCGCAGGGTGACCTCGTCGAAGACGTAGAGGGGCGTGCCGAACTCCTCGGCCAGCTCCACGATGTCGCAGCCGCCCAGGGTCAGGTGGCTGTCGGAGTTGATGTCGGCAGTCTTGGGAAAGATGTGTGCGTTTGGGAAGCTCACGGTAGTCGCTCCTGGGTGCAGGTTGTGTTCAGCGGGCTATGCGCGGGTGACCTCTTCTTCGGTCACCTCGCCGTCCTCGATGCGGAAGGCGCGGATGGGCGGGTTCTCCCTGTCCAGCAGGGAGAGCAGCACGTAGCGGGCCTCTGGCCACGTGGCCAGCCGCACGTCTGTGGCGGATGGGTACGCCTCCGAGTGGGTGTGGGAGTGGTAGATGGCGATGATGTCCATGCCGCTGTCGTCTATCTCCCGGTACACGGCCAGCAGCTCCTTGGGGTCCATGCGGTAGCGATAGGGGCTGGCCTCCACGTTGGTCATGCGGTAGAACTTCAGTATCTGGCCGCCCTTCCCGGCGAGGATGCCGCAGCACTCGTTGGGGTCGTCCTCCAGAGCGTGGGCGATCATCTCCTGGGCGTACTGCTGGTCTATGTAAAGCATGGCTGGAGCCATTGTACCCGCTTTGAGGCGCGGTTGCCTATACCCGCCGCCCATCCCCGCATCCCCTGGATTCCTGCCTCCGCAGGAATGACGGAAAGGCTCCTGGATTCGCCATGCCCGTGCAGACGAGCATCCAGGAGTGGGTTGGGGAATGCGACGGCGCGTGCCCTCTACACTCCGCGCTAGCGCCCTGCTATAATGGCCTCCAGCGTTCCGCGGGAGTAGCTCAGTGGTAGAGCTCTTGCCTTCCAAGCAAGTTGTCGTGGGTTCGATCCCCATCTCCCGCTCCATTCTCTCAGCTATTCCATTCATCTTGAGGAGTTCACGTGCCGACTTCCAAGCGGAGGTCAAAGCAGATCACCTCCCTGGAGGCGTACCGCCTGCTGGAGGAGGAGCAGGGCGTCGCGCAGTGGGAGCCAAGGTTTGACCCCATCGAGGAGTTGGTCTTCACCATCCTCTCCCAGCACACCTCCGACCTCAACGCGTTCAAGGCATACGACAAGCTGATAGAGGCCTTTGGGTCGTGGGACGGGATAATGGAGGGAGACCCGGAGGATATAGCCCAGGCCATCAGGATTGGCGGGCTGTCCACCATCAAGGCCCCGCGCATCCAGGCCGTGCTACAGGAGATTCAGGAGAAGTGCGGCGGGCTTGACCTCTCCTTCCTGAGGGAGATGCCCCTGGAGGAGGCCAAGGCGTGGCTGCGTGAGCTGCCGGGCGTGGGGCCCAAGACGGCGGCCATAGTCCTATGCTTTGCCCTGGGTATGCCGGCCATGCCAGTCGACACCCACATCTACCGGGTGAGCAAGCGGCTGGGCCTCATCGGCGAGAAGGTCACGGCGGACCAGGCCCACGACATCCTGGAGGCGTCGGTGGCCCCTGAGCAGGTGTTTGGCTTCCACGTCTATCTCATCACCCACGGCCGGCAGGTGTGCAAGGCCCGTCGCCCCCTGTGCGACCGGTGCGTCCTGAGTGGCGGCTGCCCCTCGGCGTTCCAGGCGTAGGCAACGCCGTGTCATGCCCGCTCGTGGTGAGCCTGCCCCGTACTTGATACGGGGATGAGCGGGCATGGGACACGCCCTTCGCCCCGCATTGACTACCCTCGCGAACCGCGATACACTTGGAGAAAAGCTGAAGGGGAGCTTGGTAAGCCAGGCTGAGAGGCTCCGACGCATCGGGGCGACCCTTAGAACCTGACCTGGGTAATGCCAGCGGAGGGAGAGCGTCATTAGATACAAATACTTGCATGGCCGTCGGTATACACCCGTCGGCCTTTTGTTTTGGGGCCGATGATCACGGAGATGACCTCTGCGCCCGGCCCTGCCACCGGCGAGACCGCCCCGCGTCCCAAGATTGAGTTGGAGAACGTCGGCAAGGCGTTCCGCGTTGACGGGGAGACTCTGCCTGTGCTGGAGGACGTGAGCCTGAGCGTGTCCCCGGGCGAGTTCGTCAGCCTGATTGGCCCCAGCGGCTGCGGCAAGAGCACTCTGCTGAACATTGTTGCAGGCCTGGAGGAGCCTACAAGCGGGGCCATCCGCTTCAACGGGCGGCCGGCGACCGGACGCCCGGGGGCCGTGGGCTACATGCACCAGAAAGACCTGCTGCTCCCCTGGCGCACCGTGCTGGACAACGCCATCCTGGGGCTGGAGATTCAGGGCGTGGGCCGCGCCGAGGCCCGAAGACGCGCCCTGGACGTGGCGGAGCAGTTCGGGCTGAAGGGGTTTGAGAGCAGCTACCCGCACCTTCTCTCCGGTGGTATGCGGCAGAGGGCGGCGTTTCTTCGGACGGCGCTGGCCAACCAGGAGATTATCCTGCTGGACGAGCCCTTCGGCGCTCTGGACGCTCTGACCAGGGCCAACATGCAGGAGTGGCTCCTTGAGCGATGGGAGTCCTGGGGCAAGACCGTCGTGCTGGTGACCCACGACGTAGACGAGGCGCTTCTGCTCTCCGACCGGGTGTACGTGATGACGCCGCGTCCGGCCAGGCTGAAGACTATACTGGACGTGGAACTGCCAAGGCCCAGGAGCTACGAGATGATTACAGACGACGCCCTTGTGAGGATGAAGGCGGAGCTGCTGCGTTCCCTCAGGACGGAAGGGGAGGGTACGGGGTGATGGTGGGCAAGTGGGCCGCGCCGGGCGCGATCATCCTTCTTGCGCTGACGGCGTGGGAGGTGGGCGTCCGGCTGCTCCAGATAGAACGCTGGCTGCTGCCGTCGCCGACGGCCATTGGCGCGGAGCTTGTGGAGAGCCGGGAGCTTCTTCTAAGGCACACCCTGACCACCCTGGAGGAGGTGGTCATCGGCTTTGCGCTGGCCCTTGTGGTCGGGATAGCCGCGGCCATGGCCATCGCCTACTCGCGCATCGTGGAGCGGGCCGCGTATCCCTTTGTGATAGCGTCGCAGACCATACCCATCATCGCCATAGCTCCGCTCCTTCTGGTGTGGATAGGCTACGGCATCTGGCCCAAGATAATCGTGGTTGTGCTCATATCCTTCTTCCCCATAGTGGTCAACATGGTGGACGGCCTGAAGTCCGTGGACCCGGACATGCTCAACATGATGCGCTCCCTGGGCGCGGGGCGGCGGCAGATATTCACCAAGGTGCAGGTGCCGTCATCGCTGCCCTTCCTCTTCTCCGGCGTGCGGGTGGCAATCGCCCTGAGCGTCATCGGCGCCGTGATAGGGGAGTGGGTCGGCTCCAGCGCCGGCCTGGGCTACCTCATGACCCGCTCCGCGCCCCAGTTCCTCACCGAGCGGGTTTTCGCCGCCATCTTCATCCTGTCCGTCATGGGCGTGGCCCTCTTTGCGCTGGTGGTCCTGGCGGAGCGACTTGCGCTGCCCTGGAACCAGTGGGAGCGGCGGGCCAGGGCCCTTGAGAAGCTGTGAACGATTTTGAGCGACTAGCGTTGTGCAGATTTCAAAGGAGTTAACATGATACTACGCCACCGCGGAACGACGGTCTTTACAGCAGTGATGCTCATCCTGGCGATGCTACTGGCCGCCTGCGAGGAGGAGCCCACCCCGGCCCCGACCCAAACCCCCACCCCCGCAACCGAGGAGGTGAGCCTGGCCCTGGACTGGTTCCCCAACTCCAATCACGCCGGGTTCTACGCGGCCCTGGAGCGCGGCTACTACCGGGACGAGGGGCTGGAGGTCAACATCTACGTCCCCGCCAACCCGGAGGACGTGCTCAAGACCGTCGGCGCGGGGCGGGACGACTTCGGCGTCAGCTACCAGGCCGAGGTGCTCCTGGCCAGGGGCGAGGGCGTGCCGGTAGTGTCCGTGGCCGCTATGGTGCAGCACCCTCTCAACTCCATCATGGTCCTGGAGGAGTCGGGCATCACCCGTCCGAGCGAGCTGAAGGGGAAGAAGGTCGGTGTTACGGGCATTCCCTTCGAGGAGGCGCTGTTCCAGGCGATGCTTGAGCACGAGGGCCTGAGCATTGACGACGTGACTGTCGTAAACGTCGGATACGACCTGGGGCCGTCCCTCATTGGCAGGAAAGTGGACGCCATTGTGGGCGCGTACTGGACCCACGAGTCCATTGCAATGGAGATGCAGGGCTACCCCATAACCATCATGCGGATGGAGGAGTGGGGCGTCCCGGACTTCTACGAGCTGGTGCTGGTGGCCAGCGAGGACATGATAAGCAGCCACCCGGACACGGTGCGCCGCTTTGTGCGGGCCACGGCCAGGGGCTTTGCCGACGCCATCGCCGATCCACAGGCTGCAGTGGACATTCTGGTGGAGGCAAACCCTGAGACGGACAAGGAGCTGGAGACGGAGGGCATAGGGCTGCTGGCCCCGCTGTGGCAGGAGGGGGACGCGCTGTTCGGCTCCCAGACGGCGGAGCGCTGGGAGAGCCTGGCGCAGTGGATGAAGGACTCCGGCCTGCTGGGGGATGATGTGGACGCGGGAGAGGCGTTCACGGCAGAGTTCCAGCCATGACAGCTTCCCCTGACGCAGAATATTGCGTGGCTTTAGATGGAGGCATATTTCACTGTCATTCTGAGGCGTGAAACGCCGAAGAATCTAAGACCGTTCATCAAAATACATCGTATCTTTGCTGACAGAGGCTCTGGATTCTTCACTCCGCTCCGCTCCGTTCAGAATGACATTTGCTGCGTGTCTTCTGGGCCAACCCAGAGTTGTGTAAGAGTCTCTTAGGAGAGTGAGAAGGGTCCAATTCAAGTATGTGGAATCCCTTCCCCGGCCTGCGGGGGAAGGTCAGGATGGGGGCACAATGAAGAGAGCGTTGACCATAGCCGGCTCCGACTCCGGAGGCGGTGCAGGCATTCAGGCGGACCTGAAGACCTTTGCTGCCCTGGGCGTCTACGGGACCTCGGCCCTGACGGCCATCACTGCCCAGAACACCCTTGGCGTAACCGGCGTCCAGGAGCTTACCCCCGACATGGTGGCCTCGCAGATAGACGCCGTGGTCTCAGACATCGGTACAGACGCCGTGAAGACGGGAATGCTCTCCAGTTCCCGCATCATTGAGGTGGTGGCCGACAAGGTAACGGAGCACAACCTTCCAAACCTGGTGGTCGACCCGGTGATGGTGGCCAAGGGCGGCGATCCGCTATTGCAGGAGGAGGCCGTGGACGCCCTGCGCACCCTGCTTGTGCCCCTGGCCCTTGTGGTGACGCCCAACCTGCCGGAGGCGTCAGTGCTGGTGGGCTACCCGGTTGAGACCTTGGAGCAGGCGCGGCAGGCGGCCAGGGACATAGTGGCTATGGGCAGCAGGAGCGTGGTGGTAAAAGGCGGCCACCTGCAGGGGGACGCCGTCGACGTCTTCTACGATGGCAGGGAGTTCAGGGAGCTCTCAGCGCCCCGCATCGAGACCACCAGCACCCACGGCACGGGATGCACCTTTGCATCCGCCATCGCCGCGGGCCTTGCCAACGGCATGTCGGTCGAGGAAGCGGTGGGCCAGGCCAAGGAGTACGTCACCGAGGCCATCCGCCAGTCGTTCCCTGTCGGGAGCGGCCACGGGCCCTTGAACCACTTCCACGCCCTGTGGAGATAGGGAAGAGACCGTATTTTCCGCTCATGGTGAGCCTGTCGAACCATTTGAGCGGAAAGACGAGTGGCGCAAAGCCCCCGCTCATACCCTTCGACAAGCTCAGGGTGAGCGGGGGCGTTCGCTATAGACCATACAGCCAGAGTTATCGGGGCACAGTCCCTAGAAGTTGGGCTGCATCCCTCCCTCTTTGAGGTAGTTGGCAAGCTGTGCCGTGCGGCTGCCCAGGGACCTGGCCTGCTCAAGGTCGTCGCCGGTCACGCTGCCGTGGACCGTTGCGCCGTAGAAGGAGCCGGAGGTGACCATGCGGTCCGTCCACGGAAGGCCGACGACGATGAAGCCCCAGGAGAGCAGCCAGTGGAGCAGCGCCAGGAGGGTGAACTCCGTGCCCGCCGAGCGCCCCCGGCCGGCGGTGAAGGCGGCGCCCATCTTCCCCTCCAGCAGCCCCTCCTGCCCAAGGTCCGACATCTGGTCAAGCCAGGACTTCAGCCGACCCGTGATGCCGTTCCAGTTGGGGGAGCCAAGGATGACTCCGTCGCAGTCCAGCAGGTCCTCCGGCCCGGCCTGGTCTATGTCCATGACCATAGCCTGAGCGCCCTGGATACGGCTCACGCCCTCGCTCACGGCCTCGGCCAGCGCCTGCACCTGCTGCCCTGTGCTGTCATACAAAACAAGAATTCGCACGTCCATATTCTTTGTACCTCTCTAATTGGCTAGTTGCCGTTGGGCCCAGGGGCGCTTGTAGACCGCCCCCTGCGACACAAAGCGAAATCCACCTCCCCGGAAGAGCGATGGATTTCGCCTTGCACTCCTCTCCAGGTTGTCTGGCGATATCGGGGTCTAGGTCCCGTAGCGGGCGGCGGCGTTGGGGTCGCTGTACTCGACGCCCTTGGTTGCCCAGAAAGCTGTGGCGATGTTGTCGACCGCGGCCACCAGCTCTTCGCAGGCGGCCATGTCCACCGTCTGTCGGCAGCGGCCGGCCAGCTTCAGCGCGGCGTTGAAGGAACCGTGCAGGTCGAAGCCTTCCGGCAGATTGGGCCAGCCGTAGTCGGCCCAGAGAATCCGAAGCTCGCGCTTGCAGAGCTCGGCGTGCTCCTCCTTCACCGCTATGTAGCGGGACATGGTGTTGGCGTAGGCCACGTGGTCGTCGCCCTCCTGCAGCGCCTGCATACGCAGCACCATCTTCTGAACGGTCTGGGCCGCAATCTTGGCGGCAATGGGGTCGTATATCCCGCAGGGGATGTCGCAGTGCGCGTAGCCCCTCTCGGTGGGAAGAACCCTGTTCAGCAAGCTGAAGGTGTGCTTGAGTAGAGACATACCTACCTCCTAACAAGTTGGTCTTGAATTGGGTATAGTGTAGCAGACCTTTGGGCGAATTGCGATAACGAAGGAAGGGCGCATTGCTGGTCATCACGGGGCTTGGTTATCGGGCGTTGGCCCTGGTCACGGCCATCAGGGTGGTGGTCGACGGCTGGAGCATGTACCCGACGCTCTCGCCGGGCGAATACGCGCTCTTCGACCGCCTGGCCTACCGGCGGGAGGCCCCCGGGCGGGGCGACGTGGTCCTGGCGCGAGGCGTCCTGGGCGATGGGCGGTCGATAATCAAGCGAGTGGCGGGAGTACCCGGGGACGAGGTGCTGCTGGAATGGGGCGCGATCACGATCAACGGCGTCCCGCCGGAGGGCGCGGCCTCGTCGGAAGACCTCAACTCTCACCAGAGCGGAGAGTGGTGCCTCGGCGCAGATGAGTATTTCCTGCTGGGAGACGCGCCGGAGTTCAGCACGGACAGCCGCGCCTTCGGCCCCGTGCCCCGGAGCGCCATCGTGGCAAGGGCGTGGCTGGTCTACCGGCCGGTCAGCAGGTGGCGGCGGCTGGACACCGGTAACTAGGCTATAATTCAGTGTGCTACGGAGCTTGACCAAGGGGTATAATATGGCGGAGGTCTTTGGAGGGCATATGTCCAGCAGAACCGAACACGGCTCCAGGTGGACCCTGTACTACGACGGGGCCTGCGGCTTTTGCTCCGGTGGAAGGCGCTGGCTATCCAAACTCGATTTCTTTCACCGCATAGAGTGGACTCCCTACCAGACCCTGACCGAGCCGCCTGACGGCCTGTCCTGGGAAGACCTTGACCGCTACGCATACATGGACACGGGCCGCGGGCCTCTCCGCAAGGGCTTCTACGCCATGAGGCTGCTGACCCTCAAGCTGCCGCTGCTGCTTCCACTTGCCCCTCTGATGTGGTTTCCAGGCGTGAACCTGGCTGGAGAAGCGGTCTACGGCTGGTTCGCCCGGAACCGCTACCGCTTTTCCGGCTGTACCGTGGACTGGAGTGAAAGCGCATGACCCAGGGCGGCGAGAAGGTCTCTATTGTAGTTCCCACGTACAACGAGCGGGACAACGTCCGGCCTCTGTGCGACGGCATACGCGAGGCCATCGGCTCCGCGTGGGACTACGAGGTCATCATCGTGGACGACAACAGCCCCGACGGCACCGCCGACGCCGTCCGCGAAATGGCGTCTGAAGACCCGCGCATAAGGCTGTTGCAGAGGCCGGGCAAGCTGGGCCTGGGGACGGCTGTGGCCGACGGCTTTGCCCTGGCGGAGGGCGACTACTGGATTATGATGGACGCCGACCTGTCCCACCGCCCGGAGGAGCTGCCCAGGATGCTCAACGCACTCTCCGACGCCGACATTGTGATAGGCTCCCGGTACGTCGCCGGCGGCGGTGTGCAGAACTGGCCCCTGTGGCGGCAGGCCGTCAGCCGCGGGGCCTCCGGCATGGGGCGCATGATAGTTGGCCTTGCGGTGAGAGACCTGACGTCCGGCTTTGGGGGTTTCCGGCGTCGCTGGATGGAGCCTCTGCTGCCGGACCTGAATCCCAAGGGGTTCAAGCTGCTGCTGGAGATACTGGCCAAGAGCCGCGGGGCGCGGGTGCGGGAGACGCCCATCACCTTTGTGGACAGGCAGAACGGCAGGTCAAAGGCCTCCGCGGGAGAGGCGCTGATATTCCTGCGCCTCTGCTTCGCGCTGCGCAACCAGCGCAGAGAGGACGAGCCGGTCCTTTAGCGGGGCGCTTCATCCCTTTCACCCGTGCATAGGAGGAAACACCCCTGTCCGTCATTCCGGCGTAAGCCGGAATCCAGGAGCCTCCACTCCCCAGCCCCCATAGATTCCCGCTCGGAGGCGGGAATGACAGAAGCCCAACCATTTCTGCGGAGGCAGGAATCCAGAGGCTTTACATCCGCCCACCCCGCCTGGATTCCCGATCGGTGTCGGGAATGACGGATAGGTTAGCTCCCCAGCCTCGCCTCCTCCACGCCCCACACCTCCGGGATCATGTGCTCAAGGCCCAGCTTTCGCAGAGTCTCCGGGAAGGGCCTGCCGGACACCTGGTCCAAGCCCACCGTGTCGTAGTAGGCGGCGACCATGGTGTCCCAGTTCTCCTTGGCGCTGGTCCCCGCGGCCGGTCCGTCCACCGGCGTTGACCAGTATCGCTCCGACGGCTTCTCAGACTCAGGGCCAATGCCGTTGCGCAGGTTGAAGAGGCGGAACATGGCGGCGCACCGCTTCCAGAAGGCCATAGCCTCCTCCTTGGTGTAGTCCCAGCCCGTAGCCGCGCTCAGCGCCTGGCAGATGAACTCGTGGTAGGTGTTGGCCGTGAACTTGCAGATGCCCAGGGAGTCGATGAAGTGCAGCCTGCCGACCATCGAGCCAAGGTGATAGCCCACCATCTTGGGGTCGAAGGGGTCGAAGGCCGCGGGCAGCCCGAACTCCTCTGGGTGCACGTTGGACTGGGTATCGATGGTTGACGTCCCGCTGACGCTGCCCTCCAGCATCTCCATCCACCGTCCGCGGTGGTCGTGGCTCCGGGGGCTGACGCCCTTGTGGATGAAGATGGCGCAGTCGTAGGCCTCTCCGCCGACGTACTCCGCCGCGTACTTCACGCCCTCCGCCAGCACGTCACCGAAACCCTCCCGGTTGGCGACCATCCAGAGGAGCTTGTCTGCGGCCTCCACGTCGCCCCACTTTATCTCCAGGCCGCCAAGCTGCTCCTTCGTGATGTAGCCCTTCTCGTAGCACTCCATAACCCAGCCGCACAGCCAGCCCCACTCGTTCACGTCCACGCCCGCCTTGTCCACCTGGGTGTTCAGCCAGGAGACCTCAACGGGATCGACGGCGCCTATCTGGGAGCCGCAGCCGGATATGCCCTCCGCCTCCGGCTCGTCTATGAGAGTGCCCTTTTGGGGGCCCTCCGGCACGACCATCATGTGGCAGTGGCCCTTCATCCCGCAGGCGCTGCACTGGTGGCCGCGATGGGGGAAGGTCTCGCGGTAGGTGGGCGGGTCCCACTCGTCGGCGCGCTCAGGCTCGGGGTAGATGTTGGTGGTGTAGTTGAGGGTCGGCCTGGTGCCGGAGCGGGTGCCCGTCGACGGGCCGCCCAGGGTTCCGTAGTAGTAGGTGGTGCCCTGCTTCAGGTCGTGGGCTATCATGTCTGAGACCTGGTACAGCCCCGCCGTGTCATGGACGCTCACGCCCTTCGTCCCGCGCGCAATCGCCACGCACTTCACGTTCTTCTTGCCCATCACCGCGCCGCAGCCGTTCTTGCTGGCGACGTGGCCGTAGTCCCCCTCGATGATGGCGAAGCGCACGACCTTCTCACCGGCCGGCCCCACGCCGTAGACGCTCATCTGGTGGCCGCTCAGGCCGTGCTCCTCTTGGAGCGCGTCCTGCATTTCCCAGGTGTCCTGGCCCAGGAGATGGGAGGCGTCCCGCAGCTCAACAACATCGTCGTTGATGTAGACGTAGACCCACCTGCTGGCCTGGCCTTGGAGCACCAGCGCGTCGTAGCCGCAGTATTTCAGGTTGGAGCCGAAGAAGCCCTGGGCGTTGGTCATCACCGCGCCGTTGGTCATTGCGCCGCGGGTGACCACGTTCAGGCTGCCCGTGCCCCACACGGGAGTCCCCGCCAGGGGGCCGGAGGCCATTATCAGGCGGTTGTCGGGGTGGTCCCAGGTGACCTCAGGCGGCACCTCCTCCCAGAGAATCTTGTACCCAATGCCAGCCGCTCCCAGGTAGTAGCGGCACTCCTCCGGGGTCAGCGTCTCCACCCACACCCTCTCCGTGGTCAGGTCTACCCTAAGAATCCTGCCTGTGTATCCTCCGGGCAACTGTTGTGTCATGGCTTGGCCTCCCCTCTTGGTTTCCGCTTGATATAGTATACACCCACTTGTTTAGCCTGTTGTTAATACAGATTATGACTACACTATCCAGCGTCTAGTAGCAGTCCTACCGCTTCTTCCACGGCCTTTCCCTGCCTGGAGTTCCGCAACCACCCTCGAAGTTCCCGCCGGGCAATGGTGACGGACACGTCGCCTCGTTCTTGGCGCAGCCCGGCAAGCTGCCGCTCTGCACCCCTTGCCGCTGTCCTGCCGACCTTGGAAACCTCGGTGTGCAGCAGGTTTCCAGCATCATACGCCGGGATGGGTAGCTTCCACAGGTGCTTGTGCAAATCTCGGGCGCCGTACTGGCCTTTAGACATCAGTGAGGTTACTGCTTCGTACAAGGCCTGGCTGTTGATGATGGCCAGCAGATAGTGGGCCTCGCTCAGATTTCGGCATGTAATCCAATAGAGCCGTTCATCAACTATCGAGCTTTTTTCTCTGAGCATAGCCGCTGTTGGTTGGCCGGCTGCCGTGTATACAACGCGAATTGGCCTACCTCCAGAACTCCTTTGCCAGTCCAGTTGGACTGACAGTTCTCTATGGTAGTCCAGACGCTCCAGGAGGTTCAGTTTGTTAGCCGCCGCCTTGTTCTCCTCCCACAAGCGGGTGATCGTTTGCCAGCGCTCACGCATCCGCCACTCCAAACCACCCAGACGAATACCTGCTATGCCATTAGGGTCAGCAGGCATCCGGGTCTCTCCGCGTTTCAGGGGCAGAACCGCCTTGAGAGGGCTAAGGGTTACATACGGGATCACCGTTTCACCGTGTTGTATATCGTAGACATGTGCGGTTTCAATGGTTTGCCTCGTGATGGAGGTCAGATCCAGGTTGCGCCACGGCTCGTTGTCCTGCGACCCGAGTCGCGGATTCACAGTCACCGTCTGGCCGGCTTGGATAATCGCGGGATTCTCGGTCTCTTCCACGAAGAATAAGCGGCGAGGTCGGATTGATGCGCCTTGCCGAGAATGTGAAGCATAGAAAGAATCACTACCAATAGACGTATCAGTAATCCTGGTATTCACCCGTCGTACATCAGATGTACCAGTATTGCCCAGCCAGCGCTCCACCTCACCCGCCAGGTGAGTTCCTTTTTCGGCTGGGCTCAATCGTTTGGCAAACACCACAGACCCCGGAACCGGGAAGAAGGTGTTCGGCTCCAGCCCTTCTAGGTCCCACGCCGTCTTGTAGCTGAAGTCCACGGACAGGGTACTGAGGCCCCGGGCATTTGTCCAGGAGCCGGTGCGCCACCTGGAGTGTTGCCCCGCTTGGAGGGCGCTGTGGGGCATCACCATCCCAATGACGCCGCCGTCCTTCAGGTACAGGTCAACGCTCCGTGCGTAGAACAGGCCGGCAACGTCCTGATTTGAAGCGTATCGCCCGCCTGTCCATATCCCGTACACCATTTTGCTTTGTCTCTCCAACTCGGTGCGCAGGATGTTGATGGTCTGGTTGTAGTTCAGCCAGGGCGGATTGCCGACTACCACATCCACCTTTTCGCGGGACAGGGCAACGGGACGCACAAGGTTGCGGGTGTAGTAAATCCAGATGTGGTTGCGTCCCTCGGAGTGTAGTCTCTGCAACGCCCCGATGGTCTCAGTCAGTGTCTCCCTCTCTACGGGGTCTGTGATGCGGTGATCGTCAAGGGCGAGGTATGGATCGCCACGGTTCTCAATGGCCTGGGCAACATCGCCCATCAGAGCGTCGAAGGTCTCACCACGCTCCACCAGACTTACGGGGAATACTAGGGCCGTGTTCTGTCCGTCGTCTACCTGTACTGTTACATTGTGCTCTGCAAACATATCCCCGGTGCGGGACCGGAGCTGAAGGGCGTCACCCAGGTAGATGGGAGCGGTGACGGCGGCGGCGTAGCCGTCCTTGGCCGCGGCCTGGATGGCAGGCCTGGCGGCCAGCACCCAGGCGGAGCGCGCCAGGTGGACTGCAACGGGATGGATGTCTATCCCCGATATGGAGAAGCGCAGCCACTCCAGCACCTCTCTGGAATCAAGCGGAGAGCTGCTGGAGGCTTCAATGAAGTGTGTAACGGCCTCTGCAACAAAGGTTCCGGAGCCGCAGGCGGGGTCCAGTACGTACTGGTCCAGAGGGTTCGTCACCAGCTCCCGAACTATGGTACGAGCCAGCCAGTCCGGGGTGTAGTACTCCCCAAGCTGGCGGCGCTCCTCTGACGGAATGACGGTCTCGTAGAGGATGGCAGCGACGTCGTTTGGAGCCTTCAGCCAATCGAACCTGGCGATGCTGCGGGCCAGGGTCTTGATTAGTGGAACTCCGCCCTCGAACTCCGAGGGCCATGCAAAGAAGTCGGACTCCACTATGCCCTGCAAGCTGGTTTGGCGGCGGAACTCGTTGCCCTGTAGCAGGTCTGCGGGGTCGGTCTCAGCCAGTTGGTAGATGTCAGTCCCAAAGGAGGCCTGTACAATCATGCCTATGGCTGCGCTCAGGTAGGTATGGCGCACGAACAGGTCATCCATATCGGATTCGGCGCCGGCAATCTCGCCCAAAGCTGCCATTAGCAGGTCCTGCCACAGTTCGCGCTTGACCCCCACCGCTTTGGAGCCCGCGTACTGTCGGTAGAGCGCGTTCAGGTGCTCTATGTCCCGATGGTATGAAGGACTGTTGGGGCCAAAGCGCTCAGTGATGGTCTCCCGAGTGGGCAAAATGCTTTCGCTGGCATTTAGAGCGTTATCCCGTAGCCACTCGTATAGGGCAATCCACCGCTCCGGGTCATCCAAGGTGAAGGCATAAGGCTGGATAGTCCTTACTGGCCCGGCGCCGGGCCATCGCAGCAGCCAGTATTTGCCGTCTGTCAGGATGCCCATGCGCACCCGGCCCTGGGCTTGCGATTGTGCCAGGTACTCGTCTATCTGCTGCACATATTCGGGGTTGGGGCTAAAGCCGCCGGTAGTGCCGAGCCTGCGCTTGAACTCCACAAAGGTGTCCAGGGCCGTGAGATCCACCGCGCGGCGCGATCCCAAGGCCGGCGGGTTCTCCTCCAATATCTCCTCGTCCTTCACCAGGCCGGTGATGGTCAGGAAATTGCGGACCGCGCTGGTGATATCGGCTTCAGACCCAGGGTGGTTGTGCCGTCTGAGTATCTCGGCGGCGGACTCGGAGTACCTGGGGTCGTTATAGTCTATGTGGACTGGCATTCCAGACATCCGGTCAGCCATCCTTTTCCATATAGGGGTGACTCCCGCTCTATCCTCCGTCCCAGGCGGGCAGCAGCGTGATGGTGTCGCCGTCCTGGAGCTCGCTGTCCATTGTGTGGGTGATGCCCAGGAAGGCGTCGTTGACGATGATCTCCACGGACGCGCCCAGCTGCCCGGTGTCCGGGTCCCAGAGGATGTGGTCAAGGGCGGGAAAGCCCCTGCTCACCCTCCTCACCACCGTCCGCAGCGACTCGCCGGGGGTGAACTCCTCCGTGTAGAACTTCCGCCCCCCGCCATCGCCGCCGACGTAGCGAGTCAGCCAGGCGAAGACCTCTATCTTTACCTTTGGCTTCTCTGCCGTAACCGTCTTGTCCTGCTCCTCAGCCACGGATTATCGCCTCCTCCGGGCCCCACACCTCCGGGATGAGGTGCTCCAGGCCGTACTTGCGGAGAGTGTCCGGGGTGGGGTTGCCCGTCTCCCGGTCCCATCCAACGGTGTCGTAGTAGGTGCCCACCAGGGTGTCCCAGTTCTCCTTGGCGCTCTGCCCCGCCGCGGGGCCGTCAACGGGAGTCGACCAGTATCGCTCCGACGGCTTCTCCAGGTCCATGCCCACGCCGCCGCGCAGGTTGAAGAGGCGCATGAGGTGGGAGCACCGCCTGCCGAAGTCCATGGCCTCCTCCTTGGAGTAGTCCCAGCCGGTCACGGCGTTCAGGGCGCGGCAAACGGAGGTGAGGAAGGTGCGGGTGGTGAACATGCAGGTGCCCAGGGAGTCCTCGAAGTGACGCCTGCCCAGCATTGCGCCCGTCATGTAGCCGACCTCCTGGGGGTCGAAGCCGTTGTGGCTTGCGGGAAGGCCGTGCTCCTCCGGCTTCACCAGGGGGCCGGTCTCGATGGTTCCCGCGCTCTGGACGGCTCCCTCCAGCATCTCGGCCCATCTACTGCGATGGTCGTGGCCCCGGGGGCTGACGCCCTTGTGGGTGAACACGGCGCAGTCGTAGGCCTCGCCGCCGACGTACTCCGCCGCCAGCCTCACGCCCTCCGCCAGGACGTTGCCAAAGCCCTCACGGTTGGAGATCATCTGAAGCATGGTGTTGGCCGCCTCGGCGTCGCCCCACCTTGGCTCCAGACCTCCAAGCTGCTCCTTTGTGATGTATCCCTTCTCAAAGCACTCCATCACCCAGCCAATGACCCAGCCGAACTCGTTGACGTCCACGCCGGCCTTGTCCACCTGGGTGTTGAGCCACTGGGCGTCAAGCGGGTCGACAATGCCTATCTGCGCGCCGCAGCCGGACAGCCCCTCGTACTCGGACTCGTCGATGAGCTGGCCCTTGCGCTCCCCGGAGGGTATCACGTTGATGTGGCAGTGCTGCATCCCACAGCCGTTGCACTGGTGGCCCCGGTGCGGAAACTGCGCCCTCAGGTTGACGGGCTGCCACTCGTCCAGCCGCTCCGCATCCGGGAAGATGTTGGTGGTGTAGTTCTTGGTGGGCAGCGTGCCGGTGAAGGAGCCGCCGTACACGCCGCCGAGGGTCCCGTAGCGGTACAGGTTGGAGGACATGGAGTCCGTCTTCAACTCGTGGGAGATCATGTCCGCGGCCTGGAAGAGTCCGGCAGGGTCGTGGACTTTCACGCCGCGGGTGCCCCGGGCGATGGCCACGCACTTCACCTTCTTCTTGCCCATCACCGCGCCGCAGCCGTTCTTGCTGGCTACGTGGCCGTAGTCGCCCTCGATGATGGCCCAGCGCACCACGTTCTCGCCGGCAGGGCCTACGCCGTAGACGCTCAGCTGGTGGCCCGAGCGTCCATGCTCCTCCGACAGGGTGTCCTGCATGTCCCAGGTGTCCTTGCCCAGCAGGTGGGAGGCGTCGCGAAGCTCCACCAGGTCGTCGTTGATGTAGACGTACACCCACCTCTTGGCCTGCCCCTGGAGGACAATGGCGTCGTAGCCGCAGTACTTGAGGTTTGCGCCGAAGAAGCCCTGTGCGTTGGTCACCGTGGCGCCGTTGGTCATTGCGCCCCTGGTCACGACGGTGAGGCTGCCCGTGCCCCACACGGGAGTGCCCGCCAGGGGCCCGGAGCCCAGGATGAGGCGGTTCTCAGGGTGGTCCCAGGAGACCTCCGCCGGGACCTCCTCCCACAGGATCCGGGTGCCTATGCCCACCGCGCCCAGATAGTGGCGGTAGTCCTCCGGGGCAATGCTCTCCGTCCAGATGCGCTCGGTAGTGAGGTCTATTCTAAGTATTCTGCCGGCGTACCCGCCGGGCAACTGCTCTGTCATTGATTTTCCTCCTGGGTGTGAGTCTGCCGCCTCCAGCCTCCGTCCACGTTGCCGTCATTCCTGCGAAAGCAGGAATCCAGGTGGGGTGGGGCGTGGACTCCCGCCTGCGCGGGAGTGACGATGAAGTTGTTAAGCAAACGCCTCCTAGCCGCTCGCCACCACCTCCCGGGACGGCACTGAGGGATGGTCGAGGGTCTTCACGGGAAGCATGTCCCTGGTTATGTGGGAGGCAACAAAGGGCCTCTTGATGTCACGGGGGTTGTCCTGGAGGTAGGCTTTCCACCCACCCAGGCGCGTGCCCGACTGAATCAGGCCCTTGAGCATTCCCACGTCGTTGGTGGTCCACACGGACCTGGCCGGGCCCATGATGATGGCTCCGGTTATGCGGTCGTCGTTCCAGACCAGCTTGCGATAGACGTTCTCGCTCTCGCTCAGGAACACCGTTACGTCGTCGCTCCCGGCCCAGTCGCCGAAGCTGGCGATGTCCAGGTCCTGCACGTCCAGGATGTTCATCAGCAGGCTGCCTCGATAGGCCAGGTCGCGGCCCACCATGTTCGCGCCAACGATGCGCCCGTGCTCCATCGCCGTAGGCTCGATGGCGTGCACCTCGCGGTTGCCGGTTATCAGCTCGCGGCCCTGGGCCACGTCGCCGGCGGCGTAGACGTTGGGCACGTTGGAGCGAAGGTGGTCGTCCACCAGGATGCCCTGGTCGATCTCGATGCCGGAACCCTCCAGCCACTCCAGGTTGGTGCGGATGCCCGTGCCCATGATGACCAGGTCGACGGTGATGTCGTCGCCGCCCTCAACGACCAGCTTCTTGCGGCCGTCCACGTCCTCAATGGCGTTGACGCGGGTGTTGGTGTGCATCTTGACGCCCTTCTGCTCCAGCCAGCCGTGCACCATGGAAGCGCCCTGGCCGTCTATCATGCGGGGCAGAATCTGGGGCATGATCTCAATGATGTGCAGGTTGACGCCGTGGCTGAGCACGGAGTTGAGGATGGTGAAGCTGATGAAGCCTGCGCCCACCATTGCCACGTCCATGCCCTCCTTGATTTGCGACAGGACGCCCCGGGCGTCGTCCAGGGTCCAGAGGTTGTAGATGTTCTCGCCGTCCACGCCTGAAATGGGAGGGCGCGTGGCCGATGAGCCGGTGGCGATGAGCAGGTCGTCGTAGCCGATGGTCACGCCGTCGTCCAGGGTGAGCTGGTTGTTGGCGGTGTCCAGGGACGCGGCGCGGCGCGGTATGAAGTTGGCTATGAGGTCGCCGGAAGCCTCCTCGGGCGGCGGGCCCAGGGGCGACGGTGGCGGGGGCGCGGCGTCCGTCTTGGCGAACTGGATGCCCAGGTTCGCCAGGCGCGGGGCCGTTGCCGTGTACACGTGGGACTCGGATATGGTGTGGCCCAGGTAGTAGGGCAGCACCATGCGGGAGTAGGGCCACTCGCCGGACACCAGCACCACCTCGGACTCGCCCTTGTCGTACTCGCGGATGGTGGTCATGGCGTTGAGGCCGGCGGTGCCGCCACCGACAATTACGTGACGTTTTGGAGCCATATTCTACCCCCTCTCCTAGACGGAGAAGCCCACAAGGTGGACGTTGCCGCGCTGCTCGGCGAAGTCGCCCTGCCAGTCCTGCACCTCGGCCTCCACCCACTGGATGGCCTGGGTGGGACACGCCTCCGCGCATGCGGGCGCCCCTCCGCACAGGTTGCACTTGAACGCCTTGTGAGTATCCACGTCGTAGAATATGGTGCCGTAGGGGCATGCGATGGTGCACAGCTTGCAGCCAACGCACTGGTCGTCCATGACCACCTTTGCCCCGGCGGGCGATATGGTGATGGCCTCCACAGGGCAGGCCGTGAGGCACCACGCCTCCTCGCACTGGAAGCAGGTGTAGGGCGAGTAGCTGGTGTGCCTCTCGAAGGGTGAGACCCGTATGACGGACTTCGACGGCTGGTAGGTGCCCGTCTGCATGTAGGAGCAGGCCATTTCGCAACGCATGCAGCCGGTACAGGCTTCGGGAACGATCTTGAGGACTTTGTTCATAGGAGAGCCCCTTTCTGGAAATACTGAGACTGCGCAACTCGGATTCCAGAAGCGCCGGACCCTTACGAGGGTTTGCGCGCCGTGGCGAACAAGCGGACCGCAGGCGTCCGGCCCAACGGCTAGAGCATACCATTGGCCCTATGGGGGCGTCAATGTGGAGAAGAGGCGCTACGGCGCTTGTATGTCCACTTCTTTGCCGTAGTACGAGAAGGTTATCACGGTCTCGCCGGACAGGCTGGTATTGCTTATGGGGTCCGTCTGGAAGTACCGGACTGCAACCCTCCGCGCCAGGAAGTCCTCCGCGCTTATCCATATCTCCGTCTCAACGGGTTCATCCGGGGACTTGTTCAGAATGGACGGGTCGCCGACCAGGTCTGCGGCTGCGCCCGCGGGCAATGCTCCCTTCAGGTAGTAGGCGTTCGTCCCGTCCAGGTCCACCACGCCAACCAGCGTGATTAGCTCAACAACTTCGCTCTCAAATCCAAGGTCCAGCTTGCCCAGGTGTTCGGCGTCGCCCAGTATGTTCAGAGGGTCCTCGCTTGACTCCCACTCACCGCTGGAGGGGTTCTTCCGGTAGCCCTCCGCGCCGACGGCCAGGTACTCGTACTCCGCAGGGAAGCCGCCTGCGGTTACGACCGCGGTGAAGAGGCTGCGGTCCGGGGCCTGGAAGTCCCCGTGCATTTCGATCTTGCTCTCAGACACGAACGGGCCTTCCAGCTTGGATGCGGTCGCTACCATGACGGCGCCGCTTTCCACCGACGCCATCGCTGCGACAGCCGCGTCCAGGACCTCCTGGGCCGACGTCAGCACGGGGGCGGGCGTGGGCGTGGCGGTCGGCTCCGGGGTTGGCGTCGCAGTGGGCGTCGCGGTGGGCGTAGAGGTCGGGGCAGCGGTTGGCGCAGAAGTGGCCGTGGGTTGGGGCGCGGACGTAGCCGTGGGCTCCGGCGTTGCGGTTGGGGCCTGGGTGGGCGTGGGGCTGGTGGCAACGGCGGTAGCCGTTGGCGGCGCGGCGGTAGGCTGGGCGTCCTCCGGGTCGCAGGCGACGGCAGACACCATCAAGGCCAGCGCCGCCACTGCGCCGAGCGCGGCTGCAAAGCGTCTGCTCCAGCTTCGTTTGTTCGCGTCGTTAAACATGGTTCATTAGACCTGCTGCGCCGGCTGAACTTCGTCCACGGTCAGCGTGTAAGTGCCGGTGCTGCCGTCCGCGGTCCCAACGGCAAGATAGTACTCGCCGGAGGCGGGCGCAGTCCACTCTATCAGGGACGCCAGCGTGTCGCCATAGTCGTCGTTCCATCCTATCTCAGATTCATACATATCGTAGAGACCCAGGGCGGAGTCCGGGAGAGTTCCCAGGGCGACCTCTATCCGGTACTCCGCGCCCTCCTCGGCCTGGAACACAAAGTAGTCGTAGTCCAGGATGTTGTCAATCGCGCCCTCGGCCGTTTCGCCAGCCGCTATCCGGGTGGCGGTCGCCGGGTTGTCGCCGTGGTCGTCCTCTCCCTGCCAGAGGGTGAAGTCCTCTACGTCCTCCACTGCAGGGGCCTGTATGTCCACGCTCTTGCCGTAGTCGGAGAAGGTCATCACGGTCTGAGCGGTAATGCTGTCCCCGGTGAGCGCATCCGTGTGCTGGAAGCCCATGGACAGCTTCCGGACCAGGGAGTCCTCAACGCCAATCCACAACTCCATATCAACAGGCGCGCCCTGAGAGTCCTGCTCAAGGGACGAGTCGCCTGCAATGTAGGCGGCGGCGAAGGGAGGCAGAGACGCCTTGAGGCGGTATGTTCTGACGCCGTCCGCCTCTTCTACGCCGACCAGGTTGATCAACCGGGCTACGTCGTCTTCGATGTCCAGCTTCAGCTCGCCCAGGTATCCGCTTTCCCCCAGCAAGGCCACTGCGTCCGGGCTCCTCTCCCATGCGCCGGTGAAGGGGTTCTCCTGGTAGCCGTCCGCTCCAATGACCACGGAGTCGTACTCGAAGGAGAAGCCGCCGGACGAAATGACGGTATTGAACCGGCTGCGATCGGGGGCCTGATAGTCTCCGGTCAAGACCAGTGTGGTCTCGATAGGCAGGGAACCCTCCAGCTTGGCTGTGCCGTCCAGTATCACGGAGCCGGTCTCCACGGCTGCCATAGCGGCGGCGGACGCGCTCAGTATCTCCTGGACGGAAGGAGGCTCAGGCGTGGGCCCGGGAGTTGGCGTTGACGAGGGTGTCGCGGTTGGCTCAGGCGTGGGTTCGGTGGTTGCCGTGGGCGCTTCCGTAGGGGTCGGGACCGGCGCGACCACTGTCGCCGTTGGCGGCGGGCTGGTCGGCTGGGCGTCCTCCGGGTCGCAGGCGACGGCGGCGAGCACCAACGCCAGCATCGCCACCGCAGCCGCGGCAAGGCCGAGCCGCGTGCTACGGCCCTTGGCCTCGTTTCCCGCGTAGTAGTGCATGGCCAGGGAAGGCCCCCCTTTGGTTCGTGGTAATGGTACACCTAAGCGTACCACAAAGCGAACTTTTTGGTGGGCCGTTCCGGTCTAGACGGAGCGCACAGTAGCCGTGAGGAAGCCTTCATAGTGGGAAAAGGAGCGGAATGGCAACCGGCAAAGGCTGCTGATCGTCATTCCGCTCCCCCGCGTCCTACAGGCCGCCCGGTTGCTGGAAGGCCCGCAGCTGCGGGTAGTCCGAGCTGCCGCCGAAGTCCCAGGGGTTGCCCTGGCGGGTGAAGCCGGCGTTGTCGGTCCGGTCGGAGTCCAGGCCCCACTCGGCGTAGATGCCGGTGTAGCCGGTGGGCTCCTGCAGCTCGGCGGTGGTCTTGGTGTATTTGGCGTCCGCGCCCTCCGCGCTATGGTTGTCCGAGTTGTAGTAGGCCGGTCCCAGGTGGCCGCCGTCGGTCCAGCCCACCACCCCGTGAGTGCGGTCGCTGCCGGTCACCGTGCCCAGGGCGTAAACGCCGTGAACGGAGCCGCCGTTGTGGCCCACCACGCCGCCCACGTGGCGCGCGCCGTTGACCGTCACGTTGGTCCAGGAGGTTACCACGTAGCCCTGGGTGGAACCCACGAGGCCGCCGGTCTGGTTGCCGCCGGTCACGCTCCCGGTGGCAAATGCGGCGGCTACGGCCGCCTTGTTGCCCCTGATGAAGCCCACCAGCGCGCCCACGTCGTTGCCGGTGGCCGTTATGTTGACGTCGGGCAGCCCCACGTGATGCACGTAGGCGGAGCCGCTGATGCGGCCGAACAGCCCGGCCCCTTTGCCGTCCCGGTTGACGTGCAGGTTGGAAATGGTGTGGCCGTTGCCGTGGAACTCGCCGGTGTAGGCCCCGTCGTTGTCGAAGCCGATGGGACGCCAGCCCTGGCCGTTGTCATAGGGCCAGTCGCCCTGGTCAAACGTGCCGTTGCCGTTGCGGTCGTGGTTCAGGTTGGCCGTCAGCTCGTAGCCCTTGCAGCCGGTGTCGGGGCAGCCCATGCCTGACAGAGCCTCCGGGAAGGCCTCGTCGTACAGGGGCTTTTCGCTCTCCGGAACGCCGTCGCCGTTCATGTCGAAGCGGACGGCGTTCAGCTGCCTCATGCTGGACACCTCGATCAGGCCGTCGTTGTCCCGGTCGTGGTCCACCAGGTCGCGGATGCCCTCGCCCGGGTTCTGCCCCTTGAACTCCTGCCGGGTGGGCCGCCCGTCGCCGTTCCGGTCCGCCTTGAGGCGGGGATAGCGGACGTCGGTCCAGAAGTCCCAGGGGTCGTCGGGGCCGTCCTTGCCGTCCAGGTCCGCGTTCCAGTTCTGGTAGATGCCGGTGTAGCCCGTGGGCTCCCGCAGCTCCGCCCTGCTCTTGGCGTGGGCGTCCACCACGTCCGGGTTGATGTCGGAGCGGAAGTAGACGTCTTTCAGCGAGCCGCCGTCGGTCCAGCCCACCACGCCGTGGACCCTGGAGTCGCCGTTCACCACGCCCAGGGAGTAGGACGCGCTGACCTCGCCGCCGTTGTGGCCCACCAGGCCGCCCACGTGCCGGGTCCCGCGCACCCGCACCTCGGCCCAGTTGGCCCGCACGTAGCCCTGGTTGCTGCCCACCAGGCCGCCGGTATGTTTGCCGCCGGTCACGCTCCCGGTGGCGTAGTTGGCCGACACCCGGGCCTTGTTGCCCCTGACGAAGCCCACCAGCGCGCCCACGTCCTTGCCGGTGGTGGTGACGTCCGCGTTGGGCAGGCCCACGTGATGCACGTAGGCCGAGCCGCTGACGAGGCCGAACAGCCCCACGTGGCTGCCGTCGCGGTTGATGAACAGGTATTTGATGGTGTGGCCGTTGCCGTGGAACTCGCCGGTGTAGGCGCCGTCGGTTTCGTAGCCGATGGGACGCCAGCCCTGGCCGTCGTTCCAGTAGGGGTCGTGGACGCCCACCCGTCCTGTGCGGTTGGCGTCGAAGTTCAGGTCCCTGGTCAGCTCGTAGCCCTTGCAGCCGCCCCCGCAGCCCATGCCGAAGGCGGCGTCGGGGAAGGCGGCGGCATACTCGGCGTGGCCGGTTTCAGGGAAGCCGTTGCCGTCCAGGTCGAAGCGGATGGCGTTCAGTTTCTCAAGGCTGGACACGTCGATGAGGCCGTCATTGATCCCGTCGTAGTCCCGGCCGCCCCGCATCTGGGTGCCGAACTCCCGCCAGGTGGCCACGCCGTCGCCGTTGCGGTCCGCCTTCAGGGCGGGCAGCTCGTCGGAAGCGCCGAAGTCCCAGGGGTCGTCCACGCCGCCAACCCGGTCCGTGTCCACGTTCCAGTTGGCGTAGATGCCGGTGTAACCCGTCGGCTCTTTCAGCTCGCCAATGCTCCTGGAGTAGGGAGAATGGGACACTGGGTAATGGTCGTAGCTGTAATAGACGCCCGCGCTTCTCAGGTTGTCCTGGTGCTCGGTATAGCCCACGACGCCATGCGTATCACCGCTGCCGCGCACCGTACCCAGCGCGTATACGCTCAACACCGCTCCATTATTCTGTCCCACCACGCCGCCCGCCTTTTCGGTGCCTCCGGTCACGCTCATATTGGTCCAGGAGGCTACAACGTGTCCATTGCTGTACCCCACCAAGCCACCAGACCATCTTCCACCAGAAATCACACCGGTGGCGTAGCTGGCGGCCACCGCAGCAGTGTTATCAGTTAGATAGCCGACTAGCGCCCCTTGTGAATCGTTGCCAGTGATGTTGACATTGAGCAAGCCGACATGATGGACGAAAGCAGAAGACGTGACTGCGCCGAAGAGCCCCAAGTCGTCCCAGCTTGGGCGGTTGATATACAGGTTGGAGATGGTGTGGCCGTTGCCGTGGAACTCCCCGGAGTAGGCCCCGGCGCAATTGCTGCAACCACCACCACTCCTGGGGGCTCTGCCGAGGGGGTTCCAACCGGCGCCGCCGTGCCAATAGGGGTCGCCGGCCCCGGTCACGCCGTCGCCGTTGGTGTCAAAGTCCAGGTCGGCAATTAGCTCGTAGCCCTTGCAGCCCGTGACGGGGCAGCCCATGCCGTAGGCGGGCATGGGGAAGGCGCCGGTGTAATGGGGAAAGTCGCCCCCGGTCCAGCCGCCGCCGTCCAGGTCATGGCGGATGGCGTCCAGTTGGGCCAGGTTGGAGACCTCGATGAGGCCATCGTCGTCGGTGTCGTAGTCCCGCCACGCGGGCCGGGACACGGGCTGCTGGCCGCCGAACTCGGCGGCCGTGTACGCGCCGTCGCCGTTGCGGTCCGCCTTCAGCCTGGGGTAGCTGGAGGATGTCCCGAAGTCCCAGGGGTCGGCGCTCTCCAGGCGGCGCACCAGGTTCCCGTCGCTGTCATTCAGGTCTTGCAGGCCCCAATGCTCGTATATGCCGGTGTAGCCGGTGGGTCCTTGCAGCTCCGCGGTGGTCCTGGGGTGGGTCTGGTCGGTATGCGGGCCGCGGTGGCGGGTCCAGTCGTAGTAGGTGTACGCGTGGTGGGCGTCGTCGTTCAAACCCACGCCGTGAGCCACGCTGCCCTGCACCGTGCCCAGGGCGTACAGCCCCTGGGCCGCCCCTGAGTTGTGGCCGAACACGCCGCCCACGTGGGTGTCTCCGGTGACCGCAACGTCGGTCCAGGAGTTGACCACAAAGCCCCGGTTGCCGCCCACCAGCCCGCCGGTCTGGCTGCCGCCGCTGACCGATCCGGTGGCGTAGCTGGAGGCAACGACCGTCCGGTTATTGTAGGCTCGGCCTACCAGCGCGCCCACGTCGTAGCCGGTGGCCGTCACGTTGACGTTGGGCAGGCCCACGTGATGCACGTAGGCGGAGCCGAAAGTCTGGCTGAACAGCCCCACAAAAGCGGGCCAGTCTGAGTTGATGTACAGGTTGGATATGGTGTGGCCGTTGCCGTGGAACTCCCCGTTGAAGGCGCCTATGGGTGTCCACCCGGCGCCGTCGTTCCAGTAGGCGTCGCCGGCGTCGGCTTCGCCGTTGCCGTTGGTGTCAAAGTCCAGGTCGGCGGTCAGCTCGTAGCCCGTGCAGCCGGTGTCGGGGCAGCCCATGCCATCGACGGCGTTGGGGAATGCGGCGGCGTAGGCGGCCTCGTCGTCGGAGGCCAGCGTGCCGTTACCGTCCAAATCCCAGCGGATGGCGTTCAGCTGGTCCAGGTTGGATACCTCGATCAGGCCGTCGTCGTCAACGTCGTAGTCAACGGCGGATTGGGCCAGGGCCGGCACACTGCCGGTGAGCAGCGTAGCCAGGGCGAAGGCCATCAGCAGCAGGCCGGTCAGCCGGTTCGCCTTCACTCTGGAGTTGACCGAAGACAGGGCGCCAAGGCTCCGATGGTTGAGTCCGTATCTGACGAAAGACATAGTTCACCTCACTCCTCCCGGCTCCAGCCGGAGCCGAACACGTAGCCGTCATAGCCGGCCACAAACACCCTCAGCGACTCGGACTCCACCCATACGCCCTCCTCTGTGGCCTGGAACATCTCCCCGCCGAGCAGTTCCTGGACGTTGCCGCCTATCAGCGTGACGTCGGAGTGCGCCACGATCACCCCGTCCGGGTCTCCTATGAAGGCAGACCACCTGCCGTCAACCGTCTCGGCGGCGTTGTAGTAGGCGATGGCCGCCTCAAGGCCCGCCAGGGCGCTACCCGGGCTGGCGAAGTAGGCCACGGTGGCCGGCAGCCCTCCCTCGCGGAAGTTGTCCACCGCCACGGCAACCAGCATCCGCGTGAACTCGTCGGCGTCGATGTACCAGCCCGAGCCGAACAGCAGCCCGTCGCGCTTCACCACCCACGCGTTCTTGAGCTCAAAGTCGTCGGAGCCTATGCCCCCGCTCTCCGGGTTGCGGTACACGTAGGAGACCCACTTGCCCTCCTCCGTGGCAGCGAGCATCTCCGGCCCGAACTCGTAGCCGTTGGCGTCTGTGCCCACCCACTCCTTGAGGTCCAGGCCCAGGCGTTCGGGGTCCGGGTGTCCGATTACCAGGTCGTTCTCGTCGATGATGAAGACGTACCACTGGCCGTCCACGCTCCGGGGGCTGTTGTAGTGGGCCAGTGTGGCGTCCAGGCCCTGGGTCTGGTACCGGGCGATGGCGTTGTCCACGAAGTGCTGCGTGTAGTCGGCCGGGGACGACTGGGACGGTATGGAGGCGATGGCCACCCGGACTATCTCCTCCACGTCTGCGCGGGTCAGGCCCGGCTCCGGCTGGGGCATCGCCTCCATGGCCGCGCGGGCTATCTCCTCCGCGTCGGCGCGGGTCAACCCCGGCTCCGGCTGTGGCATCTTGGCGATGGCGTCGTTGACTATCTCCTCCACGTCGGCGCGGGTCAGGCCGGGTTGCGGCTGGGCTGCCAGGGCCTCGCTGATGGCCCGCTCCACGTCGGCGGAGGTAAGGCCGGGCTCCGGCGCGCCGGCGGCCACTTCCGCCCGGGCAATCTCCTGCGCCTCGGCGCGTGAGATCCCTCTCGCTTCCTGCGCATCGCCGTTTCCGCAGGCGGAGGCCAGCAGCGGGAAAAGGAGCAGAATGGCAACCGGCAAGGCTGCCCATTTGCGGCAATTGGTGCGGATCATCATTCCGGTCCCCCTTCCTACAAGCCGCCTACAAGGTCCGCGGGGGCAGCCGACTGCTGGAAGGCCCGCAGCTGCGGGTAGTCCGAGCTGCCGCCGAAGTCCCAGGGGTCGCCCTGGCGCTTGAAGCCGGTGTTGTCGGTCCGGTCGGAGTCCAGGTTCCACTCGGAGTAGATGCCGGTGTAGCCGGTGGGAGCCTGAAGCTCGGCGGTGGTCTTGGAGTAGATGTCGTCCCTCACCGCGGTGTGGTTGTCCGAGTTGAAGTAGACCGGTCCCAGGTGGCCGCCTTCAGTCCAGCCCACCACCCCGTGAACGCGGGTATCGCCGGTCACCGCGCCGAGGGCGTAAACGCCGTGGACCGAGCCGCCGTTGTGGCCCACCACGCCGCCCACGTGGCGCGCGCCGTTGACCGTCACGTCGGTCCAGGCGTTGACCACGTAGCCCTGGGCGGAACCCACAAGGCCGCCGGTATGTTTGCCGCCGGTCACGCTCCCGGTGGCGTAGCTGCCCGCCACCGCCGCCTTTTTGCCCCTGATGAAGCCCACCAGCGCGCCCACGTCCTTGCCGGTGGCCGTAACATTCGCTTCGGGCAGGCCCACGTGGTGTACGTAGGCCGAGCCGCTGATGAGGCCGAACAGCCCCGCCCGGGTGCCGTCTCGATTGACGTGCAGGTTGGAAATGGTGTGGCCGTTGCCGTGGAACTCGCCGGTGTATGCGCCGTCGTTGTGGAAGCCGATGGGCCGCCAGCCCTGGCCGTCGTCATAGGGCCAGTCGCCCTGGTCGAACGTGCCGTTGCCGTTGGTGTCGTGGTCCAGGTCCTCGGTCAGCTCGTAGCCCTTGCAGCCGGTGTCGGGGCAGCCCATGCCCGGCAGAGCCTCGGGGAAGGCCCGGTGGTACCGGGTCTCTTCGCTCTCCGGAACGCCGTTGCCGTCCATGTCGAAGCGGATGGCGTTCAGCTGCCCCATGTTGGACACCTCGATCAGGCCGTCGTCGTCCCGGTCGTGGTCCTGGCGAACCACGGTGAAGCGGACTTTGACGAGGTCGTCGTCCTCCTGCCTGTTGTGCCAGTCCAAGGATGTGCCCAGCACGGTGTAGGACCTGGGCGGAAACGGGAATTCAGGAGTCTCAACGTAATCGTCAACTCCGTCGAAGGTCAGCTGTGTGTCATCCAGCTCCATCACGTACCGGCCCGGGAGCAGGCGGTCGCCGTAGTCGTCGTAGCCTGTTGGATTCTCCGGCATGAAACGGATGTAGGTCTTGCTCCGGCCGGAATCATTGCAGAACATGTTGAATTCCAGCGCTTCGCCCTGGTCCCGGATGACCGGGGAGCCGTCCACCGGGACCGTGCTGTCGGCCGTTCCGGTGAACCAGTCGCCTCTCTCATCGTTGGTCTCAACCGTATGCAGGAAGTAGCCGTAGCACCACTGGTTGACCTCGGCCGGTTGGAGCAACCCCTCGAACAGCACTGTTTCGTAGGTGGCCTGGCTCTCGTTCTGGGCCTGAGCCGGCCGGGGCAGCGCGGTTGCAATGGCTACCAGAGCCACCAACAAAGCGATGATCACCAGGCCCGCGGTTTTGATTTGCAGTTTTAGCCGGCTGTTTCCAGCGCCTTCATTCGTCATTTTCCATCCCTTTCAAACCAAATACGGTGTTCATTGCATGGCAAATGGACGCCTCTCACCTGCTGAGGCCACTCAACCAGCTGAACTACCTCGTATTAGTATACAGGGCGGGTATGATATGTCCGTGATATTGCGGCTTATATGGTATGACCTATTGTGATATTTCGCCGAATAAGGCATAATTGCACCGGCAGACGCCAATTCCTGCAGCGCCGGAAGACGTGCGCCCCGGCAGTACAGAGGTGATGAAATGGACCGGCAGTATGGACATGCGTCGGCAAACGAGGCCGCGCTGCGGGAACGACTGGCCCGGCTGAGCCAGGCCAGCCTCCGCATCAATGAGAGCCTGGACTTCGACACGGTGCTTCAGGGCGCCCTGGACTCCGCCCGTACCCTGACCGGCGCCCGCTACGGAGTGATGACCCTGCTGAGCGACGATGGCAGGGTGCAGGACTTTCTGTCCTCCGGAATGAGCGGGGAGGAGGCCGAACGGCTCTGGCAGACCCCGGAGGGGTTGGAGATCTTCGAGAGACTGAGCAGCAGCGCAACGCCGCTGAGCTTGCCCGACCTGGTGGGCTACGTCCGCTCCATTGGCTTTACCGAATTCAGTCTGCCCCTGCCGGCGGAGCCGGTATCGCCCTTCCTGGCAACGCAGATGTTCCACGGGAGCGAGCGGGTGGGCAACATTTTCCTGGCCGGGCGAGAGGACGGGCAGGGGTTCAGCCTGGAAGATGAACAGACCCTGGTGATGTTCGCCTCCCAGGCGGCGCTGGTGATAGCCAACGCCCGCCGACACCGCGAGGAGCGGCGGGCCAGGGCTGATCTGGAGGCGCTGATTGACACCTCCCCCGTAGGAGTGGCGTCATTCGACGCCCTGACGGGGTCCCTGAAATCCATCAACCGGGAGGCCCTCAGGATCGCGGCCAGCCTGGGTGGGCCGGATCAGTCTCCTGACATGCTGCTGGACGTGATTACCTGCCATCGAGCCGACGGGCGGGAGTTCTCCCTGCGGGAGTTCCCGTTGTCCGAGCTGCTGAGCGTGGGTGAGACGCTGCGGGCCGAGGAGATCGTGCTGCGCGCTCCCGACGGACGGAGCGTGACCGTGCTGCTCAACGCAACTCCCATCTTCTCCGATGAGGGCGCGGTGGAGTCGGTGGTGGTTACTCTGCAGGACATGGCCGATGTCGAAAAGCTGGAGCGGCTACGGGCCGAGTTCCTGGCGATGGTGAGCCACGAGATGCGGGCGCCCCTGTCCACCATCAAGGGATCCGCCGCTACGGTGCTGGAGTCGGCTACGGACACGGATCCGGCCGTGGTGCGCCAGTTTTTCCGCATTATCGCGGAGCAGGCCGACCACATGAACGACCTGGTGTCCGATCTCCTGGACGTGGCCCTCATCGAGACCGGCACGCTGGCGGTCAGCCCCGAACCGGCGGAGGCAGCCGTACTGGTGGAGCGGGCCAGGAGCGCTTTCATCAGAGCCGGAGACGGGAACAGCCTGGCCATCGACGTCGAGCCTGACCTTCCCCTGGTGCTGGCGGACCGGCGGCGCATTGTGCAGGTACTCGGCAACCTGCTTACCAACGCCGCTCGCCACTCCCCCGGGTCTTCGGTCATCCGGGTGAGCGTCGTTCGCGAGGGGCTTCACGTGGCCTTCTCGGTGACCGACGAAGGACGGGGCATTCCGGCGGAGAGCCTGCCGGGCCTGTTCCGCAAGTTCTCACAGGTGCAGCCCGAGGAGGCGAGAGGGGACACGGGCCTGGGCCTGGCCATCTGCAAGGGGATAGTCGAGGCCCACGGTGGACGCATCCAGGCCGAGAGCGACGGACCGGGCCTGGGCGCCCGCTTCACTTTCACGCTTCCCACGCTGAAAGAGACCGGCAGCGGAGTGGCGGGTTCCCGCAAGACTTCCACAACGGGACCCTACCGGCGCGGACCGGGAGAAACAGGGGAAGGGACCCGGGTGCTGGTGGTGGACGACGATCCCAGGGACCTGCGTTACATCCAGGACACCCTGGTCGCGGCCGGCTACGCGCCGGTGGTGACCGGGGAACCCGAGGAGGCGCTCTGGCTTGTGAAGGAGGAGAGGCCCGCCCTGGCGTTGCTGGACCTGGTGCTTCCCGGGACAGACGGCATCGATCTGATGAAGGAGATTCTGAACGAGGCCGAACTGCCGGTCATCTTTCTATCCGCCTACGGCCGGGACGAACTCGTGGCCACGGCCCTGAACATGGGGGCTGCCGACTACGTGGTCAAGCCATTTTCGCCTACGGAGCTGGCAGCCAGAGTCGCGGCAGCCCTTCGCCGTCGGGAGGTCCCCAAACCGTCGGAGCCGTACGTGCTGGGAGACCTGTCCATTGACTACACCCGGCGCAGGGTGACCCTGGCCGGCGAACCGGTGCATTTGCTCCCCATGGAGTACCGGTTGCTGGAGGAGCTCTCGTCCGGCGCCGGCGGCGTGCTGACCTACGCACACCTGCTGGACCGGGTGTGGGGGGAGAGAAGCGGCGGCGACCTGCGGCCCATGCGCACCATAGTGCGCAGGTTGCGCCTCAAGCTGGGAGACGACGCGAGCAACCCCACCTACATCTTCACCGAGCCTCGCGTCGGCTACCGGATGCCCTACGGGGAGACGCAACAGGAGGGACTTTAGAGGAAGAGGGGCAGAGGCTGCAATGCAGGAAATGCCTCGGAAATCGGGAGGCCTTGATGTGCGGAAAGGCTTGGTGAACGAAGCCAGAAGATGGAATCGACTACCGTCTGGAGTGGTGGGCCTATTTTGACGGTAGACAGAACCGTCTTTGAATTGTGGCTCGGAGGGCTGTGAACTTCGGGCCCACAACCATGACCTAGAGTGCGAGACCCTAAGGGTTGTCCTCGTGGGTCTCCACAGTCACCGCGATGCTAGGCGGTTCAAGAACTAGAGTTGATTCCTTCTTTAGAGAGTCCAAATCTATTCTACGGAGCTCCTCATTAGCCGCGACAGCAGCGTTGAGAGCATCCAGCTTCACGTTGACCTGCGGCACCAAATCGCTACCAAAAATCAATGCTCCAACGACCGCGTGCGCCACCGCGACAGTGAAGGTAAGGCCTACGGCGGGTCGATAGGCTGTCCCGACTGTCGGCTCCTCTGGTGAATCATGGGATCGGGGTTCAGAACCTGGGCCTGGATGTGTACCGTACTTGCTGAAAATTTGATACGCGTCCCTTCCCATTACGGGCTCGATGTCCAACTTCTCCAACTTCAGTCTGACGTTAAAGGCGTTGTACAGGTCCTTCCTGACGCCCTCTTCCAACCTTCGCCACTCCTGATGATCCTTGCTGGAGTAGGTGAAGAGGTGCAACAGATTCTCAGTCTCCGCCAGTTGCCTGAACACTCCGGAGGCAGGATCAATGTAACCCCTCCTGACCAGAAGAAGCGCGGCAGAGGCATTCGCTGAAATTCGACCTATGAGATGCTCCTCCTCATGATCTCCTCCCCTGCAACCCCATCTACATGAAGCGATGCCGTCCAGCCACCAGAGCAACTCTCCTAAAGTGTCAAGGACTCCCTCCGCTCCTTGTTCCGAGACCCACGAGGCGAACACCTCTTCACACAATGCCTCCCGGACGTGAATCTCCTGCAAGCGCTTCTGTTTCTTCTCGCTCTTCATGTCAACTGGCTCCAGGTAGGATTAACTCGAAACGCAGGCGTGTGATTCTTCCCGCGGGCGAGCTATGAGTACAGTACGTAATGGTACCCCCGGCGGGACTCGAACCCACGCACCTGGCTCCGGAGGCCAGTGCTCTATCCTCTGAGCTACGGGGGCTTAACCGGCGTTCACTCGTGACGGAGGGAGGCCGCTTGCGGGGCTTGCCTTGCCGCGGTCTCAGTGGGGAATATAGCAGTGGCGCGGCTAAATGGCAATATCCGCCGCGTGGGGGGGCGTTACTGCGAGTCGCCGCGGCGGCCGGGACCGCCCCTGGCAAAGGAGGGAACCAGCAGGATGGCCGCCAGGAACGTGGTCACCACCGTCATCAGGATGGACACGCCAAACAGGTCCGATCCGATTACCCCCCGGGCCAGCCCTATCCCTGCGATGATCAGCGCCACTTCGCCGCGAGGGAGCATTCCAATGCCGACTCTCAGCGAACCCACCCTGGTGAACCCGACTCCAAGGGCCGGTAGCCCGCTGCCAACCACCTTGGATACAATTGCCAGGGCGGTCAGTATCAGGCTGAAGACGATGGTCCCGCCCATAGCGCCCACGTCCACCAGCATCCCCATTACCACGAAGAATATGGGAACCAGCGCGGGGTACAGCCCCTCCATAATCGGCTGCTCTATCCTCTCCTTCAGGCGGGTGTCCGAGAGGGCAAGGCCGATGGAGTAGGCGCCTATGATCATCGCCAGGCCAAAGCTCTCCGCCAGGCCGGACGCCAGCAGGGCGAGGGCCATTGCAAGCCCGACGCTGGCGCCGGAGACCCTGAACGACTCAAAAGCGTTGGATATGTATCTGGAGGCCAGGATTCCGCCAATCATGAGAACCAGCCAGAACCCCACGGCCTTCAGGCCGATCAGGGCTATGCCGGAAGCGGTGACCTCCTCGCCCGGCGTGGCTATGCCCACCACTACGGTCAGCACCAGAATCCCCAGCACGTCGTCAACAACGGCGGCCGCCATGATGGTCACGCCCTCCGGGGAGTCCAGCCTGCGTATATCGCCCAGCACCCGTGCCGTGATGCCCACGGACGTAGCCGTCATAACCGCCCCCATGAAGAGGGCCGCGTAGAGAAGGGGGTCACCCTCCAGTCCGGCCGGCTTGAGGAGCATGGTGATTCCCGCTCCCATAGCGAAGGGCGCTACAACTCCGCCAATCGCCACCAGCGATGACGGGGCGGCATAGCGCCGGAACTGCTTCAGGTCCGTCTCCAGCCCGGCGGCGAAGAGAAGGACCACGGCTGCAATCTGCGATATGGCGAATAGCTCCAGGGAGACCGGCAGGGTATCATGGCCGTTAATGACAGGGAACAGAGGCCTCAAGCCAAAAAAGGCCATGCCGCCCAGTGCAAAGGGGCCTATCAGTATGCCTATTCCCAACTCACCGAGGACTGGTGGTATCTTCAGGAACCGCTCGCAGATCTCCCCGCCTATCTTGGCAGCGACGAGGATGATCGCCAGCTGGATAACCAGGTGCTCTACTTGCTTTACAAAATCCTCTTCCATACTCTTCCTGCGCTGAGGTATGGCGCGACACCAAGCGTGAATTATAGCAGGAGTTTTGAGAAATACATCACATTTGCAGGAATTCGGGACGGATTCGCCGCGCGGCGAACCCCGCGTAGAGGCGGTTCGCGAACCGCCCCTACGCGTGTCTAGATGTCATCCACGTGACTAGAGCTCTTTGAATAACCCGTGGTCTGGAATCTCCCTCGCCGTCATTCCGGCGAAAGCCGGAATCCAGGACGTTTAATATAGAGGTAAATAGATTCCCGCCCCCGCATCAAGTGCGGGGCAAGCTTCGCGGGAATGACGAGAACGTACTTCTTTCGGCATGACGTCGTAGTTGTGCAAAGGTCTCTGACGACGGGCAGCCGGGAGTGGGGTAGGGTGTGCAGTGGCCCGTTTAGAGATTAGGAGGGCGGCTGCTACCGCGAGCCGTGAGACTCGGTGGCGGCCGTCCGGGCCACTCGCACCCTCTTGATGCGCCGCCCCATTGTGGTGATGACCCTGATGGTCAGGCCGTCCACCTGCGCCTCGTCTCCCGGCACGGGAATCCTGCCCAGCTGGTGGTAGAGCAGGCCGCCCAGGGTGTCGAACCCGTCGCCCTCCAGGTCGGTGTCGAAGGCCTGGTTCACGTCGTCAAGGGAGATGCGGGCGTCCATCAGCGCCTCGTCATTGCTCAACATTTCGCTGAGGGACTCCGGCGTGTCGAATTCGTCCTCAATCTCCCCCACTATCTCCTCCAGCAGGTCTTCAATGGTGACCAGGCCGGTGGTGCCGCCGTACTCGTCGACTACAAGGGCCATCTGGATGTGCTGCTCCTGGAAGTCACGCAGCAGGTCGTCCAGGCGCTTGAACACGGGGATGAAGAGGGGCGGGCGGGCGATGCTTGCCAGGGCCACGTCCGAATTCCCCGTAGACATGTTGCGCAGCAGGTCACGGGAGTGCACCACGCCGACTATGTTGTCTATGGTCTCCTCGTAGATGGGGATGCGGCTGTGGCCGTTGTCCCACATCAGCTCCGCCACCACGTTCAGGGAGGAGGTGGCCTCCGCAGCCACAATGTCCATCCTGGGAATCATAATCTCCCTGGCCGTGGTCTGGTCCAGCTTCAGAATCGACCTGATCATCTGCTCTTCGTGGGGCTCCAGCTCCTCGTTGAGGTCGGCCTCCGGAAGCTCGGCGAGGGTGATCGCGTTGGGCGAACCGGGGAAGTCTGTCGACTCAGCGCCGTTCGCGCCTCCACCGGACAGGGCGGACGCGGCAGACCCCTGCATTCGGCACAGCAGGGACGCAGGCACGGCCAAGGGCCAGAGAAGGAAGGCGAAGAAACGCGTCTTCCTGCCCAGGCGCGCTCCCGCGCCCGACAGCGCGCCGTGCAGCAGGGGCAGCAGGATGAGGGGCCCCAGTATTCCCAAGGCTACGCCCCACCAGAGCGCGTCCAGGGCCAGCAACAGGAACACGCCTGAGACGACGGCCGCGGCCACCAGGACCGCCCTTATCAGCGACCGGACGGAGTCCTCCCACAGCGCGGGATGGACGGGCGCGCCCTCCTCCCCGGGGCCGCTGCGAAGCCTGAGCGACACGTATCCCTCCGTCAGGGACAGCAGTGCGTAGAAGGCCAGTGACAGGCCCAAGGCTATGGCTGCTGCTAACGAACTATCGGGGTCCAATGCATACCACCTCCCGCGGGTCGGTAGAGAGCGTCCCCGCTGTGGAGGACACTCCTATGACATAAGGCCGCGATATTGAGGATTCTTGCAGAGAGTTCATTGTTCTTTATTCGGTCTGCCGTTGGGCAGGATTCTGGCCGGGACCCCCGCCACCTTTGCGCCCGGAGGTACGTCCTTCGTCACCACTGAGCCTGCGCCGGTGCTGGCTCCTGCGCCAACACGGACCGGCGCAACCAGCATGGAGTCGCTGCCTATGAAAGCGCCCTCCTCAATGACGGTCTGGTGCTTGTCCACCCCGTCGAAGTTGCAGGTTACTGTGCCCGCGCCCACGTTGACGCCCGGCCCAACCCAGGAGTCGCCCACGTAGGTGAAGTGGCCTATCTTCGTCCCTCTGCCCAGGCTGCTCTTCTTCACCTCAACGAAGTTGCCGACGTGCACGTCCCGCTCTATGTGGGTCTCAGGGCGGATGTGGCTGTAGGGGCCAATGTCGACGCCCTCCTCCAGGACGGCGGACTCCACGACGGAGTGCCACACCCGGCAGCCGTCGGCAATGGTGGTGTCCTCTATCATGGAGCCTGGGCCTATATGACAGCCACGCCCGATTCTGGTCTTGCCCTTGAGAAAGGTGTTTGGATAGATGACAGTGTCCGGCTCAAGGGACACAGATGCGTCTATGTAGGCAGGCTCCATAACGACAACGCCTTCCAGGAGCCAGCGCTCGTTTATCCTGCGCTGCATAGCTTCCCTGGCCCTGGCAAGCTGAACGCCGTCGTTCACGCCCAGGGCCTCCAGGGGATCGTCCAGAGTCAGTGTGGAAACGGCGTGGCCCTGGGCCGCGGCCAGCGACACCAGGCCTGTCAGATAAAGCTCGCCGTTGGAGGCCGGAGCCAGCTGCTCCAGCGCGCTCCAGACCCAGGGGGAGCTGAAGCAGTAGACGCCCGCGTTTCCCTCGCAGGCCATCACGTCGCCGTCCTTCACGTCCGCCTTCTCGATTATGGACAGCACGCGGCCGTCCTCTCCACGCGCCACGCGGCCCATGTCTTCCGCTGGGGGCTCGCTGCACGTCAGAAGGGTGAGGCAGCTCAGGGCGGACTCGTGTTGGCGCATCAGGGCGCACAGGGTGTCGGAGGTTATGAGGGGAGCGTCGCCGTTGACTACGAGGATATTGCCCCGGTAGTCGCCCAGCAGGGCCCGGGCCTGGGTCATCGCGTGTCCCGTCCCCAGGGGTTCGGCCTGCTCCACCAGGCGGCAGCCGGGGCCAAGGACGTCGGCCAAGTGGGACGAGTCCGGCGGGACAATGGCAGTCACGTCCTCAAAGCCCGCCCCTCGCAGGGCGTCCGCGACCAGCCCCACCATCTCTCGGCCGCAGATGGGCTGCATGACCTTAGGTATGCTGGACTTCATGCGGGTCCCTCTACCCGCGGCCAGGATTATCGCTCGCCAACCATCCACTTTTTGCACCAATAACTAAAGGGCAACCGCACTCCTGTTGCTGCACAAGAACACCGGCTACCCTCTATCGAGAAAGATCTGGACAAATCCACATTCTGTTCACATAGTAGCACGGTAGAAAGTGGGCTGTCAACGTCGGCGCAGGCTGCAAAGCGTAACGCGCGCACCGTTGCCAGCCGTAATCCGTAGCGATGCGCTTTCGTCAGGGGATATACGCTAGTCGGCGGCGCGCTGTGATATAATGCTGTTTCGGAAGGAGAGGTGGCCGAGAGGCTTATGGCGCCGCTCTCGAAAAGCGGTTCCCGATTGCATCGGGACGTGGGTTCAAATCCCACCCTCTCCGCCAATGGGTCCTGCCGTGACCCGCAACGAGCAGGGATTCCGGAGAGGTGCTGGAGCGGCCGAACAGGCGCGACTGGAAATCGCGTAGGGGAGCAATCCCCTCATGGGTTCAAATCCCATCCTCTCCGCCATTCTCAAGCGCGGCATCACGCCCCCGGACTTCGACTCCCTATGCAATCTCCCCGTCACTTTGCTACGCTATCCGTGCAAACAAAACTCACGGGGACCATTTGCATGAGCAGGATCTCCGATCTCCGTGTTGAAGAGTTAGGTATTTGGTGAAAAGCGCAGCAAGTATGGTCAATTATGTAGTAAGTGAGGAACAGTTTCAGAGCTATCTAAGTGAGTACTCTTTCGGTATAATCGGTGTATGTAAGGGTAGCTTATGCTTTAGGCTGGTCCTGCCAGTTTGTGGAACAGGTCTTGTAATGGTAGCCTGAGTCTTCTCAAATTTGGCCATCTAAAGGATAAAGAGGGTGCCTTGCAAGATACCATCTCACATCTAGCTTAGAGCCCCTAGAACTATTCTGCGACCCTTTATTTGAGGGTAGCAGGAGGCACACAATGCCAGATACAGTTATTCGAATTGAACTACAAGCAGATGGGCCTCTGGTAGAGGCACGGTCTTACCGCGATGCTCTGGATGAATTACTTGGCCTTCTGAGGGAACTTGACCGGGCCTTTACACGGCGGGCGGGAGGCACAGGGCAGAGTACGCGTTGGTTTATCCAGCGAACTGCAACTAGCAACCCAACGATTGACCTTTTAGCTGAACCTTCTACTGCTGACGTTGACGTGGTAGATCGGACGATCAAAGATGCTCTCGATTCGTTGAACACCCTACAACATGCTCCCAATCTTCCACCGTTTCTGACTTATGCTGGCCTCGTGCACTGCCAAGCCCTAGGGCGTCTGGTTCGTAGTGAAGGACTAGCGCAAATGGTTGTCAGTAGCGACAGTCGTATAGTAACTCTTACGGAAAGCCTACAAATCCACGCCACGGCATTGCTTGGTCAACGAGAAGAAACACTCGGTTCTGTTGAAGGCGAATTAAAGATGGTAACACTGCAGGGGCGTCAATACTTTAATGTTTACAGTCTGACGACGGGAAAGGCTACACGGTGCTATTTTGACGCTGATATGCTGTCTACTGTCAAGGAAACCCTTGGGAAGGTAGTAAGTGTTGCGGGCTTGATAAGATCTTTGCCCCATGAAGAAAGTCAGGAGATGACGAACGTAAGGAGTCTGGAAGTCGTGGAGTTCGATGACCTGCCGACTCCTTCTGACATTAGAGGTATAATGCCTAACTTGACTGAGGGGAAGCCATCTGAAGACTACTTGAAGGAGAGATGGGGTGGCAGATAAGCCTAAGGTATATTGGGAGTCGTCACCCTTTTGTGCTGTCATCAATGACGAAACTGGGCGAAGCCATATTTGCTTCGCTTTGTTGGAAGCAGCTAGGAAAGGCGATATTGAGCTATACACCTCAACTCTTACACTAATAGAAGTCTTCAAAGCCCCTACAACATCCAGTGAGCAAGAGGCTGAGGACATGATTCAGAAGTTCTTCCGCAATCCGTGGATTCGTAAACAGGTGCCTGATTGGTTTGTTGCCTTGGAGGCGCGTCGGTTACAGCGTCAGTTCCCCCACTTGGATGGACGGGATGCAACCCATCTAGCAACAGCAGTATACCTTGGTGTCGATTACCTTCACACTTATGATGACGATGATTTAGTCCGTTGCAATGGCCAAGTACCAGGGCTCGTGATACAACACCCCCAAATTCTACCTGGTTGGACTGAACCTATGGAATTGAGTCGCTAACTCTGCCAGTAACATCATCGCATCACCGAGACTAGTCCAGAATACCTACACAATCTAGTGCACCACACGGAGACTATTGCGTCTCTGACAACGGACATAGCAAGTACTATATGCGGATGGATTATAGGAGCAACTGAAGGACAGTCACAACCCTATAGCTAAAACGTCCCAATGCGGTGATATCCTCTCTTCCAGCCTAAGATAATGCCCTCTGCGCGCCTAGCAGTGGGAAGTCTATGCAATTACTTTACCTCTTTGCTACGCTATCCGTGCAGAAGCTATGAGGACTTCAAAGGCAATATCGGCGTCTCTGGCGCTTGCCGCCCTGAGCTTGATGCTGGCCTGCGATGCGGAGGGCGACCCTGCGTCGGGCGGCAGGCTGAGGCTGGCCACGACCACCAGCCTCTACGACACGGGGCTTTGGGACACTCTGGAGAGCCGCTTTGAGGATATGTACGACGTGGAGCTAGACATTCTGACAGGTGGAACCGGCAAGGCCCTGGAGTTTGGCAGGCTGGGAGAGGTGGACGTGCTTGCCATCCACGACCGCGTCCGGGAAGAGGCGTTCATTGCGGAGGGCTACGGCGTGGAGCGGCATCCCATAGCCTACAACCACTTTCTGTTGGTCGGGCCGTGCGACATCCCCCACGCGGCGGTTGAACCGATACTTGATGCTGATGAAGACAGAAGTCGCCGCCGGAAGCCACAAGCGGTGCCCTGCACTGACCCCGCCGGGATTAAGGATATGACGCCGGAGGAGGCTCTCTCGGAGATTATGCGCCGAGGCCAGGGCAGGGGAGACAGGGTGTGGTTCGTGTCCAGGGGCGACGAGTCGGGGACCCACGCCAGGGAGAAGCTGCTTTGGCAGAGGGCGGGCCACGACTACGACGCGGTGCGGGACTCCGGCGACTGGTACCTGGAGTCGGGGGCGGGCATGGGCGCAGTCCTGCTCCTGGCCGACGAGAAGGAGGCCTACACCCTGACGGACGCAGGCACGTACTGGGCATTCATGAGAGACCTGGACCTGACCCCTCTGGTGAAGGAGGGCGACTCCCTCCTGAACGTGTACTCGGTGATAGCCGTAAGCCCGGAGCGCTTCCCGGACGCCAACTCGGTGATGGTCGAGAGGCTGGTTGAGTTCCTTACGTCGGAGGAGGCGCAGGACATTATAGGCGGCTACAGGGTAGGGGAGTACGGCGGGCCGCTCTTCACTCCAACGAGGGGCGTGGAGCCACAATGAGCGCTTGCCTGCGTCCCCCGTCACTCCCGTGCAGACGGGAGTCCACACTCCGCCCCTCCTGGATTCCCGCTTTCGCGGGAATGACGGAACGCTGCATATCCTCGTCATCTTGCCTGGCAAGGCAAGGCCGCACTCCATTCCTGCGGAGGCAGGAATCCAAAGCCTTGGAACCCGGCAGGGGAGGCATCTAACCTCATGGACCTGGTGCTGGACAGCTTCTTCACGGCCCTTCGCCTCATCTTCACGGGAGACCGGGAGGTGTTCAGCATTGCGGGCAGGACCCTCCTCATCGCCGGGACGTCCACGCTGATAGCCACACTTGTGTTCATTCCCGTGGGAAGCCTGATATACTTCCACGACTTTCCCGGCAAGGGCGCTCTGGTCTACGTCATCCAGACCCTCTACAGCGTGCCCACGGTCTTTGTAGGGCTGCTGGTGTTCATCACCCTGTCCAAGGACGGGCCGATGGGCGGCCTGGGCATACTCTTCACGCCCTGGGCCATCGTCATGGGCCACGTGATACTCATATCGCCCATCATCACCGGCCTCACCATCTCGGCGCTCAGGGGCGTTGCGCCGGAGGTCAAGGACACCGCCGTCTCGCTGGGCGCGGACCGTATGCAGACCATCTTCACAATCGTCAAGGAGGCGAAGTACGGGGTGTCTACGGCGGCGCTGCTCGGCTTTGGGCGGGCCATATCCGAGATAGGGCTGGCGATAATCGTGGGCGGCAACATCCGGGGGTACACCAGGACACTGACGACGGCGATGTCCCTGGAGACGTCCATCGGCAACTTTGAGCTTGCGATGGCGCTGGGTATAATCCTGGTGTTCCTGGCCCTGGTGGTCAACGTCCTGGCCGGCCGGCTCCAGCAGAGGTGAGCGCGTGATAGAGATTCGAGACCTGTCCAAGCGATACGACGGCAACATTGTTCTGAGGGGCATCAACCTGGAGACGCCCCGGAACGGCGTTACGGCGCTGATAGGCCCCAGCGGCTCCGGCAAGACGACCCTCCTGCGCCTCATAGACCTGCTGGAGGAGCCGACCTCCGGCTCCATTCTCTTCGACGGCGTGGACGCGGGCGCGTCGGAGAGGGCGCGGCTGGAGATGCGCCGGCGGATGGTCTTCGTCTTCCAGAAGCCGGTGGTCTTCAGCACCACGGTCTACGAGAACGTCGCCTACGGGCTGAGGGTGCGGGGCCGGGAGAGGGGCGTCGTTCAGGAGAGGGTGCGCCGCGCTCTGGAGACTGTCGATTTGGCCGGCTACGAGGGCAGGCGGGCGAAGACCCTGTCGGGCGGCGAGATACAGCGCGTCGCCCTGGCCCGGGCTATGGTGACGGAGCCTGAGCTGCTCCTGCTGGACGAGCCTACCGCCAACCTTGATCCGGTGTCCATTGCCAGGGTGGAAGACCTGATAGCCAGGGTCATTGGGGAGCTGCGCACAACGGTGATCATGACCACTCACGACATGGCCCAGGGCCAGCGCCTGGCCGACCGCATTGGTGTGCTGATAGGCGGCGAGATGCTCCAGGTGGGCGCGCCCAGCGAGATATTCAACCTGCCCCACAACACCCAGGTGGCCCGGTTCGTTGGCGTTGAGAACATCCTGGAGGGGGTCATCCACTCACGGGAGGCGGGCCTGGTCAACGTGAGCATCGGCGATGCGATGATTGAGGGCGTGTCAGGCCTTGAGCCGGGGGCCAGCGTCTCCGCCTGCATCAGGCCGGAGGAGGTCACCATTGCCCTGAACCCCTCGCCGACAAGCGCCAGGAACTCCTTCCCCGGGACGATAACGGGCATGGCGTCGTCCGGGCCGCTGGTGCGGGTGGGCCTGGACTGCGGCTTCCCGCTGGTGGCGCTGATCACCAGCAGGTCGGCGGAGGACCTGGGCCTCCGGCCGGGGGCGCAGATAAGCGCCTCCTTCAAGGCCACGGGCGTGCACATAGTGGAGCGGTGAGGGGGGCGGGCTACGGCGTAAACAGAGAGCGCACGGCGGCGCGGACCTCCGCCTGTTTGGCGTACGTCACGCGGCCGATGACTCCCTCGAACACGCCTTGATTCAGGGTTATCAACCGCTCAGGTCGCGCGTGGCTGCCGGGTACGAGGCGACCGGACTGCATATCGCTCTGACCGATCGCTATGTCGTGCGTACGCGCCTGCGGGGCGCTGGTTATCTGGCATACTATCCAGTCGTCCATACCAACGCTGGAAAGGACCAGCGCAGGCCGTATAGTGACTCGGCTCAAATCTGTATACGGGAAAGGCGCCAGCACTACATCTCCAACCACGCCGCCTCCCACTCCGGGTCCTCCGGCTCGCTGGCCCACTGAGACAGCCCCAGCATTGCCCACTCGTGCTTGTCCCTGTCGCCGAATACGACCAACCTCCCGTCTTCCAGCCAGTACGCCATGCCGTCCACTATGTCCATTGTGCGGACGCTGACGGCGCACACCCGCTTGAGCAGGTCTATCACCTGCTCCTTGTAGTCGGCGAAGCGGTAGGTGTTGAACTTCTCTGCGATGGTGGGGTCACGAGGCTTGCGCTCCTTGTACTGGTCCAGCACCCACTCCAGGGCGGAGCGGCTCCCCAGCCGGTAGCGCCACGCCTCCGGCGGCACGCCGGTCAGGGTTGTCTTGTCGTCCAGCTTTATGCTGCCCTGCTCCTTGTCCGGTCTCAGGGTGACGCGCTTGGCGTCGCCCGCCTGGTCAATGCGCTCCAGTGGGTAGGGTTCTGCGGACTCAAAGCCTATGTGCAGGTCAAGGAGCTCCTGACCCATGCGCTCCCACACCTGGAAGTCGTGATAGAGGGGCAGGCGCGGGAACTCCCGGGTCAGGTCTACGGCGTAGTCGTGGCGGTACACCGGGTCGTGGAGGACGGCGTAGGTGTAGGCGAAGATGTGCTCCGCGGTGATGCCCTTGGGATAGATCTTGCTGAAGTCCTCGCCCCACTCCTTCTTGTAGTGGTCGTTTATGCGCTTGATGCCCCAGGTGGTGATATTCCTGGAGCGTCTGCCGTTAGAACTGTAGCGGTATAGGGGCAGGCATTGGGTATCTCCGGTGAAGTGCAGGTCAATAGTCCTATCTGTTGCCAGAGCATAGAAGAATCGTCCGTTCACGCAAAAACATATTGCTTTGTTCTCGCCAATGTAGCCTTTGGGGAATATTTCCGGGAGCTGATATTGCATTTCATTCAGGCTTCTATCGAAATACAGTGCCTTGCTCACAAATGGCCGAAATAGCGTTTGCCGGATTTTGGATTCCTGGAATGTGTTGGGTTTGTCTATACGCAACTGGCGTTTCAGATCACGAGTCCACTTAATGTCAGTGCCAAGGTCAGAGTTGCTAAACTCATTGCCTCCGTACACTGAGCGGCTTTCCTCGTAAGCGTCAATAATAGCGCGTACCTTCTTGCTGAGTTGTTCACCATCAAAATCGTAAGTCCAGTCATCACGGTTTGTAACAACACCCATTGAATACCGCTTGAACACCGCCCGTTCATCTGAGGCGAACTTGGTGTACTTTGTCTGCCTGTTGGCCAGGGTCAGCAGCCGTTCAAAGTTGCTATTGGACTGGTTGAGCCAGTTGCTCTTAGTGTCTGGCACGATTTTTTCAAAGGCAATCTCATCCATCTGCGCCGCGCGTAAATAGGCCAGTTTCTCTTTTGCAGTTTCCGCGTCCTCGCGGCGCGCGTAATGAATAGAGCACTCGCCGAGCCTGGCTTTGTCCCGCACAAAGAAACCTATGGCAACGCCCGTCTGTATGCCAAAGACGTTGTGAGTAGTCCCTGATATTTTGGGGTTGCGGCGCACGTCCGACCCCAGGTCCAGCAGATATATGTCGGTAAACTCCTCCGCCGCGACCTGTCGGAACCCGTCGTCCTGCCGTGTATCTATGTAGGCGCGATTGGTGATGAAGGCGATGATGCCGTCGCCCGTCAGCCGGTCGGAGGCCCACCGGATAAACCGTTTGTACATATCGTACTGCTTGGTCTTCTGCGCCGTGCTGTAGGCAACGTAGGATTTGCTTATTCGCCGGTCTATATCCGGGTACTCGCGGTTTCTGTTGTTATCGTTCTCGTTCTGCTGGTTGGCGTTGTACGGCGGGTTGCCAATGATGACGCTGATCGGTTTCTCGTTCTGTAGCTGGACGCGCATCCAGTTCTCGGTGGACAGGCCGCCCAGGTTGAAGGAACCCTGCCGCTCCACCGCGTCGCCGGTGGCCCCCTCCCAGTCCATGTTGTCCAGGGTGTCCACAAAGCACAGGTTGGGGAACTCCAGGTAGCGCCCGGTCTTCTCCCTGTAGGTGTACTCTATGTTCAGGTTGGCTATGTAGTAGGGAAGGATGGCCAGCTCGTTGGCGTGGATCTCGTGGCGGTACTTGTGCTCAAGGCGCTCCAGGGCGTCCGGCGAGCCGCCATTGGCAAGGTAGCTGATGAGGTTGGTGACGAATGTGCCGGTGCCCGTGGCGGGGTCCAGTATCTGCACGTTCCTGTCTCCCAGGCCGCGCCCGAAGTGCTTCTGCAGCAGGTGGTCTGCGCCCCGGATGATGAAATCCACCACCTCGTTGGGCGTGTAGACCACGCCCAGGCGGTCGGCGGCGGCGGGATTGTAGGACTTATAAAAGTCCTCGTAGACGGCCTTGAGGAACTGCTGCTTTTCGGCGTAGTCGGCAATCTCGTCCGCGGCCCTGCCGATGGCGCCGTAGTAGGTGAGCAGGCGGTCGATGGCCTGGCGCTGCACGTCGCCTGTGAAGAAGGTCTGCTCCAGGGCCTCCAGCCGTCCTGCGATGTTGTTCTCCCGGTGGAACTGAGTCTCCCGGAAGATTCGCAGGAAGATGTCCTTGGTGAGGATGTGCTGTAGGAGCATCTCCCGGACGTCGGCGTCGGACACGCTTGGGCCAATGCTCTGCCGGCACAGTTCCAGGAACTCTACGGCCGCCGACTGGTAGTCCGGGTTGTTGGCCTCGGCCTCCTCAACAGCCTTCCGCAGGTTGCCAATGACCTCCGGCAGGTCCGCCTTGAACTGCTGCTGCGCCTGGCGGAACTCCTGTATCTGCGGCAGCTCGTAGTCCAGGAAGGAGCGGATGAGCCGGTGAAGCTCGCCCGGGCGGGACATGTCAGCCCGCATGGCCTCTTCGCGGTTTTGAATCAGGACGGCGGTCTGGGAGTCCTCAAAGATGATGTTGTCCCTGGGGTAGCCGCGGTTGAACTTGCGCTGTATCTCGGTGTCCAGGTCGTCGCGGCTGTCCTTGGCCTCCCAGTAGCCCCGGTTCATGCGCAGGGAGTCCTTCACCGTGCCGTCGGGTCGATTGCCTCGCGAGTCGTCAAGCTCGTCAATGAGGGCCAGCTTCTCGTCCCGGCAGTAGGCGTCCAGGCAGTTGGCAAAGGCGCGCCGTATGTTCGACTCGCTGTCGGAGCCGCCGAAGTCGATGAGCCGTTGCTTGTCGGCGTGGTAACGCTCTATGTGAGGATAGGCAGGCATGGGGAAATTATACGCCATCGCCAGGCGTCGCGCTAATCGCCAAAGGGAACCTCTGCTTGCTGCGTTTAGATTCCTGCTTTCGGAGACCTTTGCGTAACTCCTGGGATTAGGGGAGAATACGGAGGGAGAGTCTCAAGGAGCCAGGAGGGAATCATGCACCGAGAGATGGGTAATCCGGGTCTAGCGGAGTCGTTGTTGCCGGAGTCACTGGGGCAGAACCACCGTCTGGAGCGGATCTCCGAGATAGTAGATTGGGAGAGGTTTGAGGTGTTGGTGTCTGGAGTCTACTCAGCCCGGGAGGGTAGGCCGAGCTATCCGCCGCTGACTATGGTGAAGGTGCTGCTACTGGAGCAGTGGTACAACCTGTCTGATCCACAGATGGAGGAGGCCCTTGGGGACCGCATCTCATTTCGGCGCTTCGTGGGGTTGGGTCTACAGGATGATACCCCAGACTACTCAACCATAAGCCGGTTCAGGTTGGCGTTGGAGGAGGAGGGGTTGAGCGAGAAGTTGTTTGAGGAGTTGGGGGCGCAGTTGGAGAGGCTGGGGCTGGTGTTGAAGCAGGGGACGCTGATGGACGCCACGCTGGTTGAGGCGCAGGTGAAGAAGCCCCCCATGTCGGCGGGTGGTGGAGCCAAGAGTCCGACTGACCCTGATGCGGATTGGAGCGGAGGGCGGGTTGGAAGACGGTCGCACTTTGGGTACAAGGTGCACGTGGGAGTGGACGCTGGGAGTGGGCTGGTGCGGAGGGCCAAGCTGACCACAGCCAGGGTGTACGAGAGTGCGGTGGCGGATGAGCTGGTGAGTTGTGACGAAGGGGAGGTGTACGGGGACCGAGCCTATGAATCCAAGAGGAGGCGGGAGTGGCTTAAGTCTCAGGGTATCCGGGACATGATAATGCACCGGTCTCACAAGCACCAACGGGAGTTGCCCGAGTGGCAAAGGGTGCGCAACGAGATGATACAGCCCAGACGGGCCTTGGTGGAGAAGGTGTTTGGGACCCTGAAACGCAGCTACGGGTACAGCAGGGTGCGTTATCGTGGTCTGAGACGCAACGCCCTGGAGATGTGGTTCAAGCTCATGGCCTACAACCTGAGAAAGGCCGTCAAATTGTCCTTATAGCCCGGCCCCGGCGTAGTGAGATGAGACCAAACCACCTAAAAGATGACAGTGATGGACGAGACAGCCTTGTCCAGAGCGTCTACAAGACAATTCCTACCTCCAGAGACCGCCCGCTGAGGACCTCGTCAAAGTTATTCAAAGGTCTCCTTTCGCAGGAATGACGGGAAGGTGGAGTGGCGTCGCGCCATTTGTCGCCAAAAAGTATTGACCTCATTGCCAAGATGGTGTATTGTTATTCAGGTTTTGTCAGGTGTCGAGGTATGCCTGACTGGTTGAATTTGGCAGAGAAAGAAGAAAGGAAGCAAGGAGGGGAAACATGGACTTTTCGACCCAATATACGGCGGAGCAGGAAGCATTCCGGAAGGAAGTTCAGGACTGGATTGCGGCGAACATTCCGGAAGAGAAGAAGTCTCCCGTGGACCCCGAGGGTCTGACGGCGGGGCAGGAGGGTGACAACGCCGACCTGTACTATTTCTGGAGGGAGAAGCACAAGGAGTTGGCCGCCAAGGGCTGGCTGTATCCCACCTATCCCAAGGAGTACGGCGGCGGCGGCCTCAGCGGTGAGCACGAGACCATCATTGAAGAGGAGTTCAGCAAGGGCGGAGTGGTGCGCGGCTTCACCAACGGCCTGGTATTCCCCACCCTGCTGGTGTGGGGCACCGAGGAGCAGAAGCAGAAGTTCCTCACCCCCCTGCTGAAGGCTGAGACGGTTGCCTTCCAGAACTTCACCGAGCCCAATGCCGGTTCCGACCTGGCCAGCCTTGAGAGCCGCGCGGTACGCGACGGCGACGACTGGATCATCTCCGGCCAGAAGCAGTTCGTCAGCGGCGCAGGCGTCCCTGACATCCTCTTCGGCCCCATGGTGACCGACCCGGACGCGCCTCGCCACCGCAACCTGGGCTTCTTCCTGATTGAGAACCCGTCCGACGGCCTGCAGATTGGCCGGATGGCGCTTCTGGGCGGCAGCCGCCAGAACCGCATCTTCATGGACAACGTCCGCGTGTCCGGTGAGAACCTCATCGGTGGCGACCACCAGGGCTGGCAGGTAACCCAGACCACCCTGGAGCAGGAGCACGGCGGCAGGGGCCAGGCGTTCCCCCGGGACGAGGCCCTTGAGAACCTGATGTCCTACGTGAAGAACACCGACTGTGGCGACGGCAAGGTCGGCAGCGACCCCGTAGTGCGCCAGAAGACCATGAACAGCGTCATCGCCTCCCACATCAACACGCTGTTTGCGAAGCGCAACTTCGCGATGTACCAGGCTCGCCAGGAGATGAGCTACCACGGCTCCCAGAGCTCCATGTACCGGAAGACCTACAACCTGGAGAACGCCCTGCGGCAGTTGGACATCATGGGCCCCAAGGCCCTTCTGGGCACCGAGGAGCCCGAGGCTCCCTTCGGCGGCCACACCGAGGTCAACCAGAGGACCAGCCTCCAGGGGCTGCACCCGGGCGGCACCGTAGAGGTGCAGAAGGTCATCATCGCCCGACGCATCGGCATCAGCCGGACCCAGGAGAGGGCTGCCCCCACGCCGGCGACGGCCACCCAGCACGGCAGCTAGAGACGGCGCTGCTGACGCCTCACTTGAGGCGTTACAAGCAAGGCTTTGAAAGAGCGGGGCCTGTACCAGGCCCCGCTCTCTCTTCATAACCGGCAGGCGCGCCTTGGTAATTCTCTGCTCTCTACTTTTGGATTCCTGCCTCCGCAGGAATGACGGGAAGCGTAGTTCCTAAAGTCACTCATGCTTATAGGCGTGTTAGGGGATACCCATCTACCCACTTCAATCCGCGACCCCTGGCCGGAGGTGGCTGAGGCGTTCCGCGGGGTCGACCTGATACTTCACTCCGGTGACATCGTGTCCCACCGGGTTCTGGACTGGCTGGAGCGCATTGCCCCGGTCCTAGCGGCCCTGGGCAACAACGACTTTGACATGGACGACCCGCGCGTGAAGCCCACACAGATCCTGGAGGCGGAGGGCTGGACACTTGGCATGCTGCACGACATCACGTCCGGAGTTCAGTTGGACAGGCCCGTGGACATTCTGGTCACCGGCCACACCCACTACGAGCAACTGGAGTACGCCAACGGCGTGGTTGAGGTGAACCCGGGCAGCCCCACGCTGCCCCACCACCAGTCGACGCGGCTGGGCACCGTGGGCATCCTGGACTTGAACAGCGAGAGGCTGAAGGCGTCAATCGTCAGGCTGGGTGACGGCCCGATGGCGCGGGGCGCGTTGCTGGTGAACCCCGGCCGGGAGCTGCACCTTGAGGTGCCCAGGAGCGCACTGGCAAAGGGCGGCTAGCGCCCGGGCCTTGCGTCAGCCCCTCTCCTTTATCCTGCGTATGATCTCAGAGGTGGAGATGCCCTGGGTGTAGGGCACGGTGCGGAAGATTCCCATCTCCATTGGGACGCCGTAGTAGTCCTCCATCTGCTCCTGGTCAAAGTCGTCACCGTGTACAACCAGGTGTATGTCGTACCTGGCTATCCACTCGGCGTCAACGCGCAGGGGAGCGTGAAGCAGCACCTCGTCCACGTAGCGGCAGGCTGCCACCGAGGCGGCGCGCTCCTCCATTGTGAGAATGGGCTTGCGCTTGTACGATTCCAGCACGTCGTCTGCGTAGATGCCCACAAGGAGGTAGTCGCCAAGGGCCTTGGCCTTGCGGAGGAACTCCATGTGGCCGTAGTGGAAGAGGTCGGCCACGGGGTCAGCGTAAACTCTTATCATGGTGTGTTGCTATGTCCCCCGCCCCTGGATTCCTGCTTTCGGAGACCTTTGAATAACTTTGACGAGGTCCTCAGCGGGCGGTCTCTGGAGGTAGGAATTGTCTTGTAGACGCTCTGGACAAGGCTGTCTCGTCCATCACTGTCATCTTTTAGGTGGTTTGGTCTCATCTCACTACGCCGGGGCCGGGCTATAAGGACAATTTGACGGCCTTTCTCAGGTTGTAGGCCATGAGCTTGAACCACATCTCCAGGGCGTTGCGTCTCAGACCACGATAACGCACCCTGCTGTACCCGTAGCTGCGTTTCAGGGTCCCAAACACCTTCTCCACCAAGGCCCGTCTGGGCTGTATCATCTCGTTGCGCACCCTTTGCCACTCGGGCAACTCCCGTTGGTGCTTGTGAGACCGGTGCATTATCATGTCCCGGATACCCTGAGACTTAAGCCACTCCCGCCTCCTCTTGGATTCATAGGCTCGGTCCCCGTACACCTCCCCTTCGTCACAACTCACCAGCTCATCCGCCACCGCACTCTCGTACACCCTGGCTGTGGTCAGCTTGGCCCTCCGCACCAGCCCACTCCCAGCGTCCACTCCCACGTGCACCTTGTACCCAAAGTGCGACCGTCTTCCAACCCGCCCTCCGCTCCAATCCGCATCAGGGTCAGTCGGACTCTTGGCTCCACCACCCGCCGACATGGGGGGCTTCTTCACCTGCGCCTCAACCAGCGTGGCGTCCATCAGCGTCCCCTGCTTCAACACCAGCCCCAGCCTCTCCAACTGCGCCCCCAACTCCTCAAACAACTTCTCGCTCAACCCCTCCTCCTCCAACGCCAACCTGAACCGGCTTATGGTTGAGTAGTCTGGGGTATCATCCTGTAGACCCAACCCCACGAAGCGCCGAAATGAGATGCGGTCCCCAAGGGCCTCCTCCATCTGTGGATCAGACAGGTTGTACCACTGCTCCAGTAGCAGCACCTTCACCATAGTCAGCGGCGGATAGCTCGGCCTACCCTCCCGGGCTGAGTAGACTCCAGACACCAACACCTCAAACCTCTCCCAATCTACTATCTCGGAGATCCGCTCCAGACGGTGGTTCTGCCCCAGTGACTCCGGCAACAACGACTCCGCTAGACCCGGATTACCCATCTCTCGGTGCATGATTCCCTCCTGGCTCCTTGAGACTCTCCCTCCGTATTCTCCCCTAATCCCAGGAGTTACGCAAAGGTCTCCTTTCGCAGGAATGACGTAATGGGCGTTGTGGGGGCAGCTCACCTACAGGTACTGCTCCTCTATGGAGAACTCCAGGGGAAGGTCCGAAAGCTCCAGCTCCGTCTTGCCGATGCCTTCGTCACCCTTCTGGACGAGGAAGATGGTCATGCACACCTCCGAGAAGGGCGTGCTGGCCATGGGCGAGACGGCGTGGTAGTAGCCGGTGCCCCGGAGGGCCTGGGGCCTGGGGTCCAGGGACAGCATGAAGTTGACCACCTCATCGGCGTCTGAAACTACGTAGGGCACTGTTGTTCCCTCAAACTCCCCCTCAAACTGGATCTTGAACAGGGAGTCCCCCCGGTTGCCCGCGGCGTCCGGGTCGTTCAGGAGCCGCATGTCGGCCAGCACAAACCGCTTGGAGACGCGGTACATCTCCCGGATGACGTCCTGGTAGCGGGGCTCAACCACAAGCACGCTTGTGCAGTGGACCAGGTCAAACTCGTCGTCGTCAAAGGGGATGGTGAGGCCATCCGTCACCATGAAGTTGGCATCGGGGTAGAGCTGCCTAGCGGCGTTGATCGACGGCTCAGCGATGTCTATGCCGGTGTACTCGATTGCCGGCTCCAGGGTGCGCATTATGTTGAAGAAGCCGCCGGAGGCGCACCCCACGTCCAGCACTCTGGCCCCCGGGAAGAGCACCCTGGGCAGGAAGACCTTCTCCGACGGATAGAGGTCCTTCACCTGGTGCCGGTGCTTGGCGTAGTAGTCCACGGCGGTGGACTCAGACCAGGCCTTTGCGCTGCCAGCCATCGGGTCATTCATGGGCGCTCCTCTCGCTGCCGGCGCCTGTGGTCGTACCGGGCGTTGTCGGGATGGCCTGGGTCTCTTCTCAGCGCAATGCTCTCAGGGGTCTCGCGGATGGTGTCTCTGTCCCCGGTGAAGGGAGCCACCGGGAAGAGGGCCTCCGCCTCGCGCAGGTCCTCCACGGTGTCGATCTCCGTCCACTTCCGGTCGCCGGTCAAGTGGACGGCCATATCCAGTTCGCCCCGGGAGACCAGCGCCGCCAGCGCCGCCTCATAGAAGGAGTTTGTGTTGCCAGCCTCCACGTACCCTTCAACCGCGGGCAGGAAGCGGCGGCTCATGGTGTCCCGGGAGAGGGAGTAGATGTTGACGGTCTTCAGGGCCCGGCTGTAGTCGAAATCCTCTGACTGCTGGGACTTGAGCACCATTGACTCGGCCAGCCCGTCCTCCGCTAGTATGACCGTGCCGTCCATCGGGGGCCTGAACCAGTCCACCACGGCGACGTCCGGGTACGTAGTCTGCGCAAGGTCGTCAAGCAGGTCGTGCTCAAAGACCAGGTCGCTCTCCAGCAGCAGGATGTCGTCGTTCAGGAGGCTGCGGGCCATCCAGAGGGAGTAGATGTTGTTGGTCTCTTCGTAACGCTCGTTGTAGGCGTAGGTGATCTCCAGGTTGCGGAACCGCGGCCCGAACTGGTACTCAACCTGGTCGCCCCTATACCCCAGCACAATGACGCACTCCTCGATGCCTGCCTTGTCCAGGGACTCCAGCTGTCGCTGCATTATCGGTTTGCCGTGCAGCCTGACAAGGCACTTGGGCGTCCTGTTAGTGAGGGGTCTCAGCCTTGTGCCCTGGCCGGCGGCAAGAATAACTGCTTTCATTCCTCAGCCCTCCTACGTGTGCGCCCGCTCCACCACGGGCATGGTTGAACCAAGCTCCCGCATGGCCTCAATGAGCTGGGCGTTTTCCTCGACGGTACGCGAGGCGAATCTGACGAACTCGCTGCCGAGTCCCTTCTTGCGACTACAGTCGTTTATCAGGATGTTGCACTCTGCGAAGAGGCGCTCCGTCAACTCCGACCCCGTGAGGCCCTTCTCCATCCGACACAGGACGAAGTTGCCCTGGGTTGGGTACGGCGTCAGGTAGTCCAGCGACTCAAGGCCCGAATACAGGACTCTGGCCGCCTCCCGGACCTTTGCGCACGACTCCAGGTACTCGTCCTGGTACTTGTCGATCTCTTCCAGGAAGAACTGTGCCAGGGAGTTGATGCTCCAGATGGGTACGCTCCTTCGCAATGTCGCCACCATCTCCCTGTTGGCGGAGGCGGCGTAGCCCAGCCGAATGCCGGGGATGCCGTAGTTCTTGGAGAGGCTCTTGAGCACCACCAGGTTGGGGAAGTCGGATAGCCTTCCCATTACGGTTGGGGTAGGAGCGCGGCTGGAGAACTCAATGAAGGACTCGTCAACCAGGACAAGGTCAAGGCTGCGCAGGGAGTCAAGGAGATACCAGAGGGCGTCTTGAGACAGGAGCGTGCCCGTTGGGTTGTTGGGGTTTATGATGAGCGCGGCGTTGGCCTTGACGCTCAGGGTGTGTCGCACGAAGTCATCGACGTCCAGCTCGAAGTCCCCCGTCAGCTGGTAGGGGCTGACCGGCTTGCCCTGGGACATGGCCCGGTTCACGAACTCATCGAAGGTCGGTATCGGGACGGACAGACGCTCCACGAACTCCTCGCTGATGGCGCTGATCAGCTCACTGGCCCCATTCGCTATCACCAGCTCCTCGTGGGTCAGGCCAAGGGGCTTTGCCGCCAGGGAGGAGATGTACCAGTTGGTGGAAGGGTAAGACTTGACCAGCTGCCTCAGCCTGGCGCCCAGGGCGTCTATGAACTCCTGGGGCGGGAAGTAGGGGTTGGTCATGTAGCAGAAGTCCTTTGTCTCAAAGTTCCAGAAACCGCCGTACAGCGAGGATACGTATCGTACGTCCGGTTGATTCACAGCGCTCCTCCTCAAAGGGTTGACGGGAATCACAGAATGGCCTTGATAGCCAAACTATGGAGATGCGTCTACCCGCCGGTTGCCCGGCTCAGAAGGAAAAGGGCGCGTGTACGGAGACTAGCGTTGAAGTCCGGGATTACTGGCGGGAGAAAGTTATCCGGCGATGAAGAGGGGAAGCTAACCCCAACCGGGGAGCAGGTGATTCCGAAGGTTGACGGGGCCGATGGACAGATTTGAGCCAACTGCACAGCCGCAGCAATCGACACTCAGATGGCTCATACGGGCGTGCTCAATCTGCGTTCCGCGTACATATCTCATACGTCAGTATTACCTCCTTTCTGAGATTGGATTGCCGCGCGAAGCGGTTATCTCATCCTAATATTCGTGCAATAAGTTTGTCAAGTCGCCGGTTTGTGGGTGCTTATCGACGCCAATAAGCCTTGTCACGGCGCAAATGTGCCTTTAGATTCGAGACTATAGCGCAAGGGTATCTATCCGGGCAACCAGTTCCGTTGACAGAGGGCCCTTGGCCTCCGCCTCCACGCACTCCCTTAGCTCCCGGCGGTTTTTGACGCCCAGAACGACGGTGGAGACGCCCTCCATGGACAGGGCGTACCTGTGTGCTAGGGACGCCGGCGACTCGCCCAACTCACGCGCCAGGTCACGGAAGGGGCCGCTGCGGCGGTAGTCGGCCATGTCAAGGTGGTCATACGGCAGCTCCCGGTCGAAGGCGTCGGTCAGGGCGCCGGCCTGCACGGCTCGGATGCCCATGACGCCTACGCCCCTGGCTACGGCGGCGGCGATTACGTCACGCGGCCTTGCAGGCGCGTCGTAGCGCTTGAGCGCGCCCGGAGAGTCGAGCAGGTTGGAGATGGCCTGGACAGCCGCGGGCGGCGGGTCTTCACGCAGGGTCTCTATGACGGCGTCCGGCGCCCCGATGCCGGTGATGCCCCAGGCCCCAATCCGGCCGCGTTGCCGCAGGTCCTCAAGGGCGGCGCGCACGGCCTGGACAAACAGGCTGCGGGGCGTTCCCTGGTACAGGTCCGCCGCGTCGTCCGGGATGATCATGTTGTGGAGGAAGAACAGGTCGACGCTCTCCAGCCTCATGCGGGCGAGGCTTTCGTCCAGGCTCTGCTCCAGCAGAGCGGCCACGTCTCCGGCGTCCGGGCTGCCCAGCCTGCACTTGGTGGACACCCTCACGCCGGAGGGCAACCGGCCTTGGAAGGCTTCTCCGACCACAAGCTCGGCCTCGCCGTTGCCGTAGCCCGGGGCCACGTCCAGGAAGTCGATTCCGGCCTCAACCGCCTCTATCACCGTGGCTACGGACTCCTCGCGGGTCGTGGCCCCCCACACCTGGCCTATTCCACCCCCGCCAAGGGTGAGGGCGCTGACCGGTCCTAAGCTGCCGAATTCTCTCTTTTTCATGGATGTCTAATTCGTCCTACCGCATGAGCGGGTAGCCTTCAAATGAGGCCGGCTACCGAGACAAGCTTCTGGTGTACCGGGTCTACACCCAAGAATGCTGCCTCGAGGGTCACTGCCCCAAGCAATGGCGTAGTGCCCTCATCGTTGAACAGAACAAGAGTAATTACTTCTTCACCCTCCACTCTAACCCACGTCTGGCCAACGTCCATCTCCCTAGACACGCCGTGCGCGGACTCGAACCTGCGGCGCATTGACGGCTGTACTCCCAACTCCCGCAGAACAGAGGCTGGTACTGCTGTGATGGTCGCGCCCGTGTCCACAAGGGCCTCAAGCTGCGTCCAGTGCTCGCGTTCCGTGTCGCCTATGCCTATGTCTACGCTGAAAGTCCCCATTGAGCCGTCCGCCTTACCCTTTCGTTTCAGGTCAAGATCAAACTTGGTGAACTCTGCCTTACGCATAGGTGTCTAGCCTCCCACAGTGAGGACTATCTTACCAAAGATGACCCGCTCCGACAGCAGCCGATGCGCCTCTGCCGCCTCTTCCCAGGGGAGCACCCTGTCCACAATCTGCCGAATGGCACCGTCCTCGTACCAGGCCTTGAGCTGCGCCCAGCCCGCGCCCTCCGCGTCCTCCGCCGCATCGTTGAAGACGCCCGACTGGTGCGTGGACTGACCCTTCGCTTCCATTGCGCGCTGGTCCTGCTCCGAGCGGGTGCCGGCAGGCGAGCCGACGTTCACCACTCGCCCGCCCTCGGCAAGGGCCTTCATGGTGGCGTCAAAGACGGAACCGCCAACGGAGTCCAGGACAACGTCCACGCCCCGGCCGTCCGTGAGGCGCTGAAGCTCTGCGGCGACGTCCTGGGTGGAGTAGTTGATTCCGGCCTCTGCGCCAAGCTCCACGCCCATGGCCACCCTGGCGTCGCTTCCCGCCGTCGCGATCACGCGAGCGCCCGACGCCTTGGCTATCTGAATGCCTGCTGTGCCCACACCGCTGCCGGCGGCGTGGACCACGACCGTCTCGCCGGGCTGCATTCTCCCCAACTTCTTGAGGCCGTACCAGGCTGTGAGAACCGCGCAGGGGATGGAGGCGGCGTCCACAATGCTCATGCCCTCAGGAGGCCTGTAGGCGAGTACGGCGCGGGCCGGGACGAATTCGGCGTAGGCGCTCCGGGCCAGGGCGATAACGGGGTCGCCCTCCTTCCAGCCGCTCACGTCCGAGCCGACGGCCTCTATAATGCCGCCTACGTCCAGGCCGGGGATGAAGGGGCCGCCGGTAGCGGACCCGCCCACGGGCCCTCTACCCAGGTCGGCATGGTTAACGCTGGTGGCTGAGGCCCGGATCAGCACCTGGTCGGGTCGGGGCTCAGGCGTTGGGACGTCCTCCATCAGAAGACTGCGGTCGTCACCGGAGATGTGTACACGTATAGCGCGCATGTGCCTGCTCCTTTCCCTATGGAAGGTATACGGCCTCGATTAGCTCAACCGTCATCTAACCTCATCATCAGATATGGCCTTCTCGCGGCACCAGCTTCTGGTCTACCGGGTCCACCATCATGAACACCGACTCCAGGGTAACCGCGCCCAGAAGGGGTGTCGATCCTTCTTCATTGAACAGGACAGGGGTTAGCGTTTCCTCCCCATCAACCCGCACCCAAGCGTGGCCTATGTCCATCTCCCTGGATTCGCCGTGTGCGGATTGGAATCTGCGGCGTGTTGATGGCTCGACTCCCAGGTCACGCAGGACGGATGCGGGTATCGCCGTAATTGTCGCGCCCGTGTCCACAAGGGCGTTAAGCGTCCTCCATCGGCTGCCGCCGGGGTCGCCTATTCCTATCTCTATGCTGAATGACCCCATTTGCTTCTCCTTTCTGCTATGAAGTGGGCGGCGTCAGGGGCCAGGTGCCCGTCGAGGGGACGCCCTGCTGGGACTCCCGCCGCTCGCGGATGCGCGTGCCTGTCTCCGGGTCGATGGCCCGGGACCAGGTGCGCTTCATCGAGTCCACAACATTGTTGTGGCTGCGACCAACGATTTCGATCTCAATCTCCCCCACGTCGCCATCCTGGAGCGGGCCAAGGCCCTGGTGGTTGGTGCCGCACAGGATGAGGTCACCCGGCTTGAGGGTCATGTTGGCGGAGAGGGCCGCAATGAGGTAGGCGACGCTGTGCTCCATGTCGCTGGTGTTGTAGTCCTGGCGCAGCTGCCCGTTGACGCTGTACTTCACGTTCAGGTTGTTGGGGTCGCTTATCTCGTCGGCGGTGGTTATGGCCGGGCCAATGGGGAGGAAGGTGTCGAAGGACTTGCCGTACTCACCAGGCAGGGTTGCCTCACCCTCCACAGGCGCCCTGGCCGAGACGTCCACCGAGGTGGTGTAGCCGAAAACGTAGTCCAGCGCCTGGGCCACCGGCACGCTGGAGGCCGCCTTTCCGATGACGAAGGCCAGCTCCGCCTCGTGGTGGAAGATGACCGGCCTGAACGACGGCAGGACGATGGTGTCGCCCGGGCCGATGACGGCGTCAGGCGACTTGAAGAAGGTGGCCAGCGGCCGCACCGGCTCGACGGGGACGCCTTCCATGAAGTTGCCCCGGCCGCAGAGAACCTTGCCAGGCCGCGGGACGGGCGGGCGCAGTCGCACGTCGCTCAGGGGGATTGTCGCGCCCTGCTCCGCCAGCCTCTCAAGCCTGGGCCTGAGAAACTGGAAGTTGACGATGATGTTCTCCAGGGTGAGCTGCGGCGAGCCGCCCTGCAGCTGCTGCACCTCGCTGCTGATGTCCACCACGCCGTTGTCCTTCAGAATGCAAGGTCGGAAGTCGTTGTAGAAACCTATCTTCATCTGATACCTCCTGCCCCCTGAGTCAAAAGGGGAACGCTCTGGGATGATTGGGCCTGCCTATTTATACCCCTCGCGGCGATGTGGGCGCAACCCCTGGCATTTGTGCAAGGCGCGGGGATATGTGGTATCTTCCCCCTGTCATGATGGAGGAAGCCAAGTTCTGTCCTCGATGCAGCGCGTGCCTGGAGATGAAGGAGGTCAACGGAGCGCAACGCCCCCGATGCCCGGAGTGCGGCAGGGTGATCTACTACGACCCCAAGCTGGCCGCGACGGTGGTGGTGGAGCGCGACGACCGGGTGCTTATGGTGCGGCGCGCCATCCAGCCCGGCATTGGCCTGTGGAGCCTGCCCGGGGGATACGTGGACAGGGGAGAGGTGGTGGAGGTGGCGGCGGCCAGGGAGGTGCTGGAGGAGACGGGGCTGCACGTGACCATCACCGGGCTGCTGGGCCTATTCTCGGAGGAGGGACACCCCGTGGTGCTGGCGGCCTTCAACGCACAGGAGGTCGGTGGCGAGGAGGCGAAGCCGGGGCCGGAGGTCTCGGAGCTTGGTTTCTTCCTCCTGGACGACCTGCCGCCCCTGGCATTTCCCAGAGACCCCATCATCCTGGAGGCGTGGAAGAAGGCAAGGTAGGCCGCTTCCGCCAAGCTCATCAGTACATCGGAGTGACGGGAGGTCAACGTGTCGCCTCGCAAGAGTGTGATACGTGACGCGGCTAGCGCAACACGCCCCAGCCGAAGGGCCAGCCCTTTGCCTCGACCTTTGCCTCGACCTTGGGCTCGCACTGGTGCATGTTGGCTTGTTCCTCCTGTATCTCCGGATACTCGGCGGGAAAGCAAGTCGTCAGATGGCCGCCCCATAATTCCAGGGATCTCAAGCTGACAATCCCGTATATCTCTCCAGGAATGCCTCCGCTCAGCCTGTTCCCGCTCAAGGCCAGCCTGGACAGGCGCTCCAACATTCCCATCTCCGGCGGAATGCCTCCGCTCAGGAAGTTAGAGCTTAGGTCCAGCACCTCAAGCTCCGTGAGGTTGCCAAGCTCGGGAGGAATTTGGCCGGTGAGCCAGTTTCCCGAAGAGTCCAGCTCCACCAACCCGGACAGTTGCCCAAGCTCAGGGGGAAGGGCGCCGGTCAATCCCTGTTCGCTCAGCCTCAGACTACGCACTCGAAGAGGGTCGCCGCCTGTGGTGATTCCCTCCCACTCGCCAATAGGGGTCTCAGCGTTCCAGTTCAGGTTAACTCTCCCGGCAAGGGTATCCCGAATGCTCAGCAGCGTCTCGCAGTCCTGAACAAGCCCGGGGTTCTCACCGGGATTCGGGACCACAAAGCCTTCGGAACAGGGTGAAGTGTCAACAGGGCTTCCTGGATCAGGCCGGTTCCACTCAAACAGGCCTCCAACGGACTCATCGTAATGTCCACCGACCAGGTTCAGGACGGTATCTCCGGCCGCCAGGATGCGCATGTTCCCTCCGTCCGGGTCGGCCGTGAGAATCACCCTCCGCACAGCGTGCTCACCCTCCGGGAACTGCCGAATGTCCCCAGACACGGCGATTCTCGACCCGTCCGGCGACCAGGCAGCCGCCGTTACTCTAACGAACTCCGGTAAGGGAAGGTCCAGTTCGACAACGTCACCGCCGTCCAAGTCGACTGAGTACACGCGGCTGGGCACGAAGCCGGTTGATTCATCAATGAGACCGGCGTCAATCTCCCTGGTGATGAATAGCAGCCTTTCGCTGTCCGAAGTCCAGGCCGGACTTCCTCTGAACGTATTCACGTTCCCTGGTAGCTCCGTCACGTCAGGGGGCCAGAGCGGCCCCCGGCTGGACCCGTCTACAATACGCCAGGGGTCTGAGCCGTCGGGACGAACCGCATATACGCCTGCATTCTCCCCGCCGCTCCTGGTGAAGGCGAGATACTGGCCGTCTGGAGACCAGGACGGAGGGCCGGTGGCTTCCGTTATCCTATACACTGCTGATCTGGTAGTCCGAAATTGGATCACTCCCGGGTCCCTTGCTGCGCCTGTGTACAAGCACGGCTTGTGGCCATCGGACGTGGACTCGTAACCAACCAGGGCAAGGGACGCGCCATTCGGCGACCACGCCGGTGGGTACAGACCGGCTTCAACATCCTGGCCTCCCAGCCACCACCTGCTCGGCACGGAACCGTGCTCCAGGAGGTAGACCCACGTATCGTTGTCGCGCCCACCGCTTCGTATGAAGGCGATGCTTTCGCCATCAGGCGACCATACGGGGTAGCTGTCGAACGCCGGGCTTTCCGTCAACCGCTGCCGTCCTCCGCCGTTCAGGTCGGCCGTGGCGATCTCATAGACGTGGCGTGTCCCGATACTTTCCGAAGTCGAGGCAACAAGGGGATACTCGCAGGTGGAGTAGACTATCCGCGAGCCGTCCGTCGACAGGTCGGCGTAGAATTCGTAAACGGACGGGTGACCCGTGTCTGGGTCTATCGGGTTGGCGTCAAGCAAAGCGGCTACGCGAGTCCCCTGGCTATCTACGGCCCAGATTGTATCCGAAAGGTCGAAGATGAGCCGGGAGCCGTCAGGCGTCCAGTGAAGGAAGTGGGGTGTATCGCCTGGAGGCTCACGGTCTGGAGGCGCGCAGGAGCCGGTTGAAGGGAGTTCGACTACATCCGGCGGTGCAGCCGTCGCGGTGGGCCTTGCAGTTGCCTGTGCTTCACTGAACGCTGCGGCGGTTGCCAGCAAGTCCTCAGTGGTTATCGCAGGCTGTGGCGGTGAGTCGGCGGCCGGCCCGCGGACGCAAACCACCGTCCATACGGCTACCGCGAGCATGAGCGCGAGCAGGGTCAACCATACCAGCAAGCGCCTCCGGGGAATCCGCAAACGGCCCATAGCTCACCTTGTGCGGTTGACTAGTAGCCCCGGTCGGGGTCGTAGACGTTGAGCAGGTCGCGGCCGTCCAGGTAGCGGCGCAGGTTGTCCAGGAAGAGGTCGACGGCCCGCTCCTCGTAAAGGAGGGAGTTGCCGGCGACGTGGGCTGTCATCAGGAGGCGCGGCTCGCGCCACAGGGGGCTTTCCGGTGGCAGGGGCTCCCGTGCGAAGACGTCCAGGGCCGCGCCCGCCAGGTGGCCGTCTTGCAAGGCTTTCACCAGTGCGTCCTCGTCCACGATGCCGCCGCGTCCCGCGTTCAGGACGTAGCTGCCGCGCTTCATCTGCCGGATCTCCGCCTCACCCACAAGGCCAAAGGTCTCTGGCGTTCCGGGAAGGCAGATTATCAGGAAGTCGCTCTCTTGAAGCATGCGAGGCAGGTCCCTTGGAGGAAGCAGCAGGTGGACGTCGCCCTGGCCTGCGACCGGCTCCGTTATCGATCTGCGCATCGCCAGCACGCGCATGTCCATCGCGCGGCACAGCTTCGCCACCCTTGAGCCTATCTTGCCCAGCCCCAGGACGCCCGCCGTCCGCCCCGCAAGCTCGCCGCCTATGAACTTCCAGTAGTCGACGCTGTCCTGGGCGCGGACGGCCGCGGGAAGCTCCTTGGCAAGGGCGAGCATGCTGCCCAGCGCCCACTCCGATATGGGGACGGCGTGGATGCCGCTGGCGGTGGTGAAGACCAGGGAACTGCGCTCCAGCCCGTCCCGTACGGCCACGTCCGCGCCGGCGCTGATGAGCTGCACCCATCGAAGGTGCGGGGCGGTCTCTTTGAGGTTGGCAGGCAGCCGGGAGGTTAGGAGCACCCGGACATCCGGCACGAGGGGCAGAAGCTCGTCGGGGAAGGGGAAGGGGGGCCAGACTTCTGGTCTTGGGAGGTCCTGGTTGGGGTCGTTGAGGAGCCGGACGCGCGGGTCCAGCGCGCTTATGCGCTCCGTCTGCTCACGCGGCAGGCCCCATCCCACGAGTACGTTTATGCTGTCCATGACGGGTCTATTGTACGCATGGAGGGCGCTGGGCGCTACGGGCGGGTTGTGAAGCCCGTCGCTTGCTTATTTGGATCTGGATATGAGAGATAGAACACGGTTGCCGCACATGCATACCGGTATGCCGTAAAGAAGGATAGAGTGTTCATTGGCTTGCTGCTCTGATAATGTAGTTAACTGCACGAGCAACCTCCTGCCGGCGTGTAAAGAGAGCAGTACCATCTGGATTGACTAGGCCAGCATCAACTAGCAGGCCGTACGTAGCCGGTCGTGTGACCGAGGATTTGTGAATGAAGTCAGCCAAAGGGGTCCAGGATTTATGCTCTTTCAGCCATTCGTAGTAACATATCGCGAGTACCCGAATAAAGAAGGCGTTGTAGGCAAAAGTTGAAAGGCGAAGACGGGGGATCTCTGAATTATCGATCTCGCCGGATATGAGATAGTTATACTCTTCTCTGGCAGCAGGCATGAAATCATCCGACCATTCCAGACAACGCTTGTACAGTCCGTCAAGATCCTGCATAAAGGTGTCATTTAGATCCCTGCTGACTCGTCCACCATAGGCGACGGCTAGATTCTTCAAAATAGCCGCCAACTGGTTAACAGCAAGCAGGTTTTGGCTAGATGCAGTAACTGAAGGACGCTCCATCTCCACCCTCTCTTTGAACAGGCGACTGTCTTCAGAAAGCCGCACTGCCGTCAGGTTGAAGGCGTCACGTCGGTCAAACCTGGTCACGGTATGCCCCTCGATTCTCTTGGTACGCGAAGCGTCTACGAACATCTGGCGCAGTTTCTTTGTATCATCTTCCGCATAGAGCACTATTGTCATTGAAGCTCTGCGTAGTGAGGCAAGTTTGGTGGCATCCCTATTGTCACCCGTACCCGATAGCTCTGCCAGTACCTCCTGTATGGCGCGGCGCCGGTGTTGACCGTCGAAAATCCTCATAGTGTTGACACGGTTGGCAAGGATGCGCAACTCACCAAAGTTGGGGCTTTCAGGCTCGCCGCCCTCGTTTGAGTAAGGTGCGAACTCGATTGCGTCTGGGGCTATACCTAGCAACAGCGCTCCCAACAACCAGTCATCCTTCTCTTCCAAGTACCTTTGGATAGCTTGTGCGTGACTTGGGGTGAGGCGTCTATTGGATTCCCTGACGATGTTGTCATCTACGCGCTGAGGCAAAAGGCTATCAAGCCTATCAAAATCTAGTGCAAAGTAATACGCATCGCGTCCACCCTGCTGAAACCTGTGAGCAGGGACGTTTAGGGAGTATGTATTTCTGATTGTGGGAATTGTCAGCGTCATTTCAACTCCTTAGATTTACTTGCTCGCGCCATATCTGCACTAGGATATGCTTTCTATGGCCTTGTTTATAATTCTATCGATTGCTGGTACTACAAGACGAGGGGACCCGCTGGGTGAAGTGCCCCCGGGAGCGGTAACCCCGACATCCACAAGCAGAGAGTCAGCGTATGATCCAAGTTTGAGAGACTCGCCGTAGAGAAAATTGGCCAGATGCTTCCATTCATAGCCTAACTTAGTCCACTTATGGTAGCATCCAGCGATAATCCGGATGACCGTTGCGTTGTATGCCATTGTTTCGCCCCGTTTATCCGGGATATCAGTGTTTTCAATCTTTCCGGTTACAAGGTCGCTGTACTCAGTCCTACAAGCAGGCATAAAGTCGTCAGCCCATATCAAGCACTGGTCATAAAGTGAATCTGGGTCCAGCATGAACTCGTCATTGCGCTCCCTCTTGACGCGGCCTCCGTAGCCCACTTCTAGGGTCTTGAGCGTCTTCGCCAACTGGTTGATGGCGATTATATTTTGGCTACTTCTGGCAACCGACGCTCGTTCCATCTCTACTCGCCCGGCAAACAATGCGCTCCCTTCGGCAATCCGCAGAGCGACTACATTGAAGGCATCTCTCTGGTCGAATCTGGTCACGGTATTCTGCTCTATCGGTCTGGCCTTTGCCGCATCTGCAAACATCTGCCTTAGACTATCGATCCTGTCCTCTACGTACAGCATGATGGGTAGAGAAGCCTCCTTTAGCACGGAGAGCTTGTTCAAGTGTCTCCTACTTTGAGAGAGGTCTTCAAGGACATCCCTGATGGCGCGACGTCGGTGCTGGCCATCGAACATCTTCATACTGACCTCAGCATCGGCGTCAATGATGAGCTTCCCTACCAAGAACTCTGCTTCAGGATCCGTATATGGCTCAAAATCAACTGCATGCGGGGAGATTCCCAGTAGCAAGGGGCCCAATATCCAATCGTTCCGTTCTTCAAGGTACTTCTGAATGTTCTTGGCGTGACTTGGGGTCAAAGGACGGTTGGCGTCTTTCACGACCCTGTCGTCCACGCGAGTGGGTAACCTCCTGTCCAGAGAATCGAGATCTAGGGTAAATGCATAAACATCTCTGTCTCCCTGCATTAGCTTGTGGGCATAAGTGGTAAACGGAACCCTCAACTCCAATATCTTCTTCACAGCAATTGCACTATCCGGATCGTTGATAGCGGAGAGTATTCCTTGAATATCCTTTAGCCGATCAACCGTGTACTCCGATTCAATGTCCCGGCTCTCAGGGTGTGAGGTCTTATTACGGGCTTCGACAATCCTGCGTAGGGCATCCCTATCCCATTTCCCTTGCGTTGTAGATACGGCGTCGCGGAATCCATCTTGCCAGTAGCGCTTCACAATCTGGGGGAAATCATTGATGTCAATAGCCTCTTCAATACTTCGCCCACTGCTCAGATTCTGCTGGAGTTGGTTGTACTGTTCATCTCGCAGTGCGGCTTTAATGTGAGTCTCTATATTGCCGCCAGGAACCCGCCTCAGGCACCGGAGAATAAAGGGCCTCATCGCGTCGCGGTAAATGTCCAAGGCGTCCACAATGGCTTTTTTGTTAGGCCGTTCAGTCAAAATGCACCTCCTTGCAAAAGCTATGCACATCTCATATTTTAGGCGCCACGTAGCCTGTAGTGCAACGCGGCATGTTAGAGTTAAAATAACATCTTACATTGGGCGTTGTCAAGCCCCTAAACGTAGGCTCCAAGCTTTTAGGGGGGTTATTTGCCGCCCTGTGACTGAACTCTCATATTGGAGTGATAAAGACGCTTCCCGCAACCAGCCCCTTTTGCTGGTATAATGTCCGCAGCCGGAAATCGGCGCATATCCAAGACTGGAAAGGAGGCTGATCGATATGGCAGCAACCGGACAGCTGGAGTACGAAGTCGTTGAGGGTTGGGGCAAGCTCCCCGAAGGCTGGCAGTGGGGGCAGGTGGGCGGCGTTGCAGTCGACTCCAACGACGAGGTGCACGTCTTCACCCGTAGCGACCATCCCCTTATGGTTTTCGACACGGAGGGCAACTTCCTGCGTTCATGGGGCGAGGGCGTTCTGACGGACGCCCACGGCATCTGCATTGGGCCGGACGACAGCATCTACCTGGTGGACCGCAGCCCCCAGGTCGCTATGAAGTTCACCCACGACGGCGAGCTTCTGTTCACAATGGGCAACCGCGACCAGCCGTCGGACACGGGCTACACGGACGACAACCGCACCGTCCTCTATGCCGGCCCGCCCTTCCATCATCCCACTGACCTCTCCCTGACGCCGGAGGGCGACATGTACATCTCAGACGGCTATCGCAACTGCCGCGTCCACAAGTTCTCCCAGCAGGGGGAGCTGCTCTTCTCCTGGGGCGAGCCGGGTGACGGCCCCGGGCAGTTCCAGCTTGTGCACAGCGTGTGGGAGCACAAAGGCAGGGTGTACGTGGCGGACCGCCAGAACAACCGCCTCCAGGTGTTCACGCCGGACGGCAGGCACCTGGCGATCTGGCCGGGCTTCCTTCAGCCCTGCAAGATTTACATCGACAGCGACGACATCATGTACGTGGCGGAGCTTGGCGACCGCGTGAGCGTCCTGGACCTCCAGGGCAACGTGCTGGCCCGATGGGGCGACCGGCGGAGCCACGATCCCGGCCTCTTCTGGGGCCCCCACGGCATCTGGACCGACTCCCACGGCGACCTGTACGTGTCCGAGGTGCTGGAGGGCCAGCGGGTGCAGAAGTTCAGGCGCAAGAGGTAAGGCATAGAACACCGCGCACGTTCAAGCGTATACAAGCATATGTAAGCGCATCACAGTGCGCAGGCATGAATCCGCCATCCTGCCACCTCGTCATTCCGGCGGAAGCCGGAATCCAGGACTCCTGTGAAAGAGATGGATAGATTCCTGTCCCGTATCAGAGTACGGGACAAGCTTTCACGGGAATGACGAGAAGGGATGCTTACTAGCAAATTACGCAGCAGGAATCCAAGCGGGGCTTGCAATAAGGGGAATATGAAAGGAGGCAGACATGGACGCAGTGGAAGAGCAGCTAACAAAGAGCAAGGTGATCGCCGTCGTTGGCCTCTCGCCGAGGCCGGAGAGGGACAGCTACGGCGTCGCCGAGTACCTGCAGGAGCAGGGCTACAAGATCATCCCCGTCAACCCCACTGTGGACGAGATACTGGGCGAGAAGAGCTACCCGGACCTCAAGTCCATACCGGAGCCGGTGGACATGGTGGACGTTTTCAGGCGGTCGGATACGGTGCCGCCGGTGGTGGACGAGGCCATAGAGATTGGCGCAAAGTACATCTGGATGCAGGATGGCGTTGTGCACGAGGAGTCGGCCCGGAAGGCGGAGGAGGCGGGCGTCCAGGTCATAATGAACAATTGAACTATGCGTGAGCATCGCCGCCGGTACGGCGGCCTGAATGCAGAGGAGCGCCCTCCCTACGCGTCAGCGTAGAAAACGGTCTTATACCTGGTCATTCCTGCGGAAGCTTGCCCCGCATTCGTGCGGGGACGGGAATCTATCACTCTCTTTTACAGGCGTCCTGGATTCCGGCTTCCGCCGGAATGACGGTGGAAGGCGCCTCTTTGGGACAACGTCGGAGTCATTCAGAGGTCTCTAGGGAGAAGCGATCCTGGGACGCCACTGGGTAACGGCCGATAGAAGCGCCGTGGTCAGGACTATACCTGCGCCCAGGGCGAAGGCTGCTTCTATCCCTTGGGAGTCGGCCAGACGCCCGGCTACGGCAGGCGCGATGGCCGAGACGATAAGCGCAGAGCCAAACACAAGCGACACCGTCGTGGCCTGGGCCCCTGGCTCCACCAGGTCCACACCTGCCGCCAGCAGGATGGCCATGAGGGGAAAGAGGAATGAGCCCATGACTATGGCCACGGCCGCCAGGGGCCAGCTAATCTCTCCCAAGGTGGGGAATCTGTCAACGAGAAAGCCCAAACCTGTAACGGGCCAATCCCCGGGGACAAGGGGAATCAGCAGGAAGCACACTCCCAGTACGGCAAGGCTTGGGGCCAGGATGGCCTTGCGCCCCATGCGGTCGGAGGCGTACCCCATAATGGGCTGGGAAACTATGCCGCCCACATTGGCAAATAGCAGATAAATGCCCACGGTGACGCTGGAGACCTCCAGGTTCTCCCTCAGGTAGATTGGGAAGAAGGTCAGGAACGTAGTCTGCCCGCCCACGAACCCGCCTGCGAAGGCGAGCACCAGCAGCAGCCTGCGATTGCGCAGCAGTCCCTTCAGAGAGGTCAGATAGCTCTCCTGCCCCTGTATCTCGCCGGAGCGGGTCGGGATGGTCTTGAGTATCGCCCAGATGAGGATGCCGGCAATGACTCCCGGGACCACACCGCCCCGGAGCACCATCTGCCAGCCCACAACGCCAATCAACGTCCCGGCCAGGACCGGCCCAAGGGTCTCGCCCACGCTTCCGCCGGTGCCGTGCAGGGAGATGGCGAAACCCCTGCGGGACTCGAACTCCCTGGAGAGGGAGGATATGGCCGAGGGGTGCCAGAAGGTGATGGCTACGTTGAACAGGGCGGCAAAGACGAGGGCCATCCAGAAGGTTGTGGACAGACCCAAAGCCAGGGCAAAGATGCCAAGAAAGATGATTGAAGCGCCCAGGATCTCCGCGCGATAGGCGCTCAGCCTGTCTCCGGCGTATCCTGCGGGGATGTTGGTGAAGCCGCCTAGGACGTTGCGGAAGGTGGACAGGATGCCTATCTGGGAGTTGGTGAGCCCAAGGCCGGTCTTTATCTCAGGGAGCAGCACAAAGAAGGCTGCGTTGAAGAGGTGCTTCAGCCCGTGGCCCGCAACCGCTACAACCAGCAGGGTGCGTCGCTGACCATCGGTTAGCGCCTCGGATTCCGGCGCGGCGGTCCCTCTATCCTGCATTCACGTCGCTCGCGTGGTCCGCCTCTCTACTTCACCAGCAGACTACTGAGCGGCCTCGCTAGCCTCTGCAGCCTCGAACTCGGCCTCCCGCTGCTCAACCTCCTGCTGGCGGTCCAGGGGCACGGTGGCCATACCGCCGCGCTCTATGTCGACCATGAACTCGGCGATCTCAATGCCCTGTCCCTCAACGCCTACCAGGTTCTCCCGGGACACCGACGCATCGGTGTAGAGGAACTTGTGCTCACGGCCGCCCAGGAGCAGGTTCTCCGGCCTGATCTCGACGCCCTCCGTGTCCGTCTTGACGGCAATCAGGCTCATGCGCTGGTTGCGGGGCGCGTCCGGGTTGGTGACCGCAAGGGTGAGCACCACGTCCGGGGCCAGGATGCTGGTGATATAGTCCTTGGTGCCGGTGATGATGTAGTCGTCGCCGTCCCTGACGGCCTCTGTGGTGTTGGCGCTGATGTCGGAGCCGTGCATCCTCTCGTTGAAGGCGTGGCACATCGTGAGCTCACCCTGGAGCAGGGACTTCAGCAGGGTGGTCTTCTGCTCCTCCGTGCCGAACACCCGCAGGGCCGCGGCGTGCATGATGGACACGTAGATGGGCGGGATGGACTGCTTGGCAAGCTCACGCTGGACGACCTGGGCGTAGGCGGCGGGCAGACTGGCTCCGCCGTACCTGCGAGGCCAGCTTGGGGCAATCCAGCCCATCGATCCCAGCTTGCGGCGGAACTCCACAACCCACTGCTTCACCTCGGGCGACATGGGCTGCCCCCTCACGGGGGCCGGGATGTCGTCGGGTATCACGGCATTCGCGTTCATCCAGTCTCTGACGTAGAGACGGAACGTCTCCAAGGCCGCGAGGGCCTCCAGGTACGCCGTGGATCCGGGCGCTGGCTCTGGTGGAGTTGTCATGACATCTTACCTCCCTGTCCTCATCGGTGGGGAAACCTGAGCAACTCTAGGGAATTATACGATTGCGAAGCGCCCCATGGTCAAGTTAGTCAAGCCACTCACCGACGGCGCTGCTACCAGTATACACCTTCCGACAGGCGCGCGCCTGCCTACGCGGGCCGGAACTTGTACAGGGTGATCTCAGGGGTGACGTCTTCAAAGACGACCGTCACCGACATCCCTATCTGCATGTCCTCTGGCTCGCAGCCCGTCATGTGGCTCAGCATGCGCGGCCCCTCCGCCAGGTCCACCATGACCACAATGTAGGGCGCGTCCTCCTGGAACGCGGGGCCGGGGCCGCGGTGCACCACGGAGTAGGAGTACACTGTTCCACTGCCGCTGACGGGCGTCCAGGTTGCATTAACCGACGCACAGTCCTGGCAAACGTCCTTGGGCGTGAAGCGGTATGAAGGGCAGTCGTCGCAGAGCTGCAGGAGCAACTCGTGCCGTTTGGTCCCCTCCCAGAAGGGCTCGTTCAGAAGGGTTATCTCAGGTAGAGGCTTATTGTACTGCGTCATGTCTACCCCCTGGCGAAAATGGCTGAGTACTGGCCCTGGAATGCGCCGCCGGTCCCGTGGGCGTAGGCCAGCTCCACGTTGGGCACCTGGTGGTCGGCCGCCTCGCCGCGAAGCTGTCGCACCAGCTCGGTGACGGTGTACAGCCCGCAGGCCGCTCCGTGGCTGCCGGACAGGTATCCGCCGTCCGTGTTGGTGGGCAGCCGGCCTCCAATCTGGAGCGCGCCGCCCTCGACGAAGGGGCCGCCCTCGCCCTTGGCACAGAAGCCGGCGTCCTCAAGCTCGATGATGACGTCGATGGAGAAGTGGTCGGAGATGCCTGCGACGTCTATGTCCTCGCGGCGCACGCCCGCCTCCCCGAAGGCCGTGTTAGCGGCCATGACGCCGCCGAAGGAGGTCAGGGTGGGCGCCGACATGGGGTCGTAGAAGGTGAAGCCCTGGCCCCAGCCGAGCATCACCACAGGGGTCTTGCGAAGGTCACGGGCCCGCTCCAGGGAGGTCATTACAATTGCGCCGCCACCGTTGTTCACCAGGCAGCAGTCGAAGAGGTGCAGCGGGTCCGCGATGACGCGGGAGTTGACCACGTCCTCAATGGTTATCTCGCCTCGCGCTCCCATAACGGAGGCGGGGTTCAGGGTTGCGTGCTTCCGGGCCGCCACCGCGACCTCTGCCAGGTGCTCGCTGGTGGTGCCGTAGTCGTGCATGTGGCGGCGTGCGGCGAGGGCGTAGTCTGAGGCCCTGGTGGTGCCCCAGATGTACTCGAAGGGGTTGCCGCCCGGCCCGCCGCCGCGCCTGGGGGCGTTGGGGTGCACCGCGCCGCCGGAGGCCGTGGGCACGATCACCACGTCGGTGTAGCCGTGGGCAATGGCCATCGCCGCAATGCCCATGCCCGCCGAGGACGAGGACGCGCCGACGCCGGTCTGGGCGTGGAACCTCAGTGGAGGGCCGAAGGCGTCGGTGAAGTCGCCGACAATGCCTGCGCCCTCCGGCCCCGCGCCGATGATGCCGTCTATCTCGTGGGCCTTCAGCCCGGCGTCCTCCAGCGCTCCGTTCACCGCCTCTGCGTAGAGGCTGCCGGTGGTGCGGTCCTGGAGGCCGCCCTGCTCAGTCATGTACACGCCTACAATTGCCGCTTGTCTCAGGTCGCCCATAGCATCCTCCTGACGACTATATTGCACCCTGAGCATTACCCATTGGGCGCGCTTTGTCAAGGGCAGATGCCATGAGCTTGGCAGCCTGCGAAAGCGGGGCATATAATGAGGTAATGGTGTGGGAGGTAGAGCACACGATGGCCGGACACCGACCCTTCAGAGAACTGACCAAGGACTTTTCTCCGGAGCGCAAGCGCCGCATTAAGGGGATGGTGGCTGATATGAAGGCGGCGATGGTTGTCCTCATGAAGCTAAAGGAGGCCTTCCCCGATCTCTACGTGGAGAATGAATCTAACCTGTCCTTTGGATTTGGGAAATGCGGTTATAAGGGCGCGACGCTGTATTTTCGCAAAAGCTACTCGGCGACAAACCAGGCTCGCGTCCACTCTGGTCGCGTCAAGAACTTCCCCAACGGGGACCGGCTACGAGACTACCTGGTCAAGCACAAGACGCCGGTGGACCCGTCGGTATCACACCCGGACTATATTATAGGGCCGGAGCACGTGGATGCAGTGATAGCCATATTGAAAGAAGGGCTTGCCCGCTCCTGAAAATCTCTGTATGGAGGATATAGATTGAGACGTTACAAGCCGCTCATAGCAATCGTGGGGATGGCTGCCCTGCTACTGGCGGGAGTTGCCTGTATTACCGAGGAAGTGGAGCCGAACGTCGCCGGGATAAGCGTTTCAGGGCAGGCGAGCGTGAGCGTTGAGCCGGACCTGGCGCTGCTGACCGTCGGGGTGGAGACAATGGGTGAGACTGTGGCTGAGGCGCGGGCCGCGGCCGCAGGCGCAATGGACGCCGTGGTGAATGCGGTCAAGGCCCACGGGCTGGAAGACAAGGACATCCAGACCCAGTCATTCAACATCTGGCCCCAGTACGAGTACCCGGAGGTGATGAGCGGTGAGCTGACCACCAGGAAGCAGGTGCTTGTGGGGTACACGGTGAGCAACCTGGCGCGGATAGAGGTGCGCAACCTGGACGTTGTGGGATCCGTAATCGACGACGCGGCTGAGGCTGGCGGCGACGCCACGCGCATCCACGGCATTGACTTCACAATCGAGGACCCCAAGCCCTTCATGACGCAGCTCCGGGAGGAGGCGGTGGCCGACGCAAAAGCCAAGGCCGAGCGCCTGGCAACCCTGTCAGGCGTGGAGCTTGGCGATCTGGTCTACATGAGCGAGGGTGGCGCTGTACCTTCGCCTGGCCCCGTCTATCGGGAGTCTGCGATGATGATGGCGGACGCGGCGTCTACGTCCATAAGCGGCGGCGAACTGGAGCTGAGGCTGAGCGTACAGGCGCTGTACGCCATAGAGTAGAGTAAAGCTGGCGACCCGGACCGGATTTGAACCGGCGATCTCCGCCTTGACAGGGCGGTGTGTTAAACCAAGCTACACCACCGGGCCGCGTTCGAGAGCGTCACGCCAAGGGCGCGTGGGGCAAGGCTAAGGTTTCCCGTCTTGCTGCTGGAAGCCTACGGCCTCCGCTTCTAGAAGCTTCAACCCATGCCGTTGAAGCCTATGGTGACGAGGTCCCCCTCAACCGTGACCGGCGTAATGCGTTCGCCGCCGGTCAGCCGCTCCACCTCCGCCCACGCTTCCGGCTTCATGCTCAGGTCTATCTCCGTGAACTCAATCTCGTTCTGCGCCAACTCGTCCCTGGCCTTGGTCGAGTAGCCGCAGTCGGGGTGGGTGTAGAGTACAACGGTATTGTTCACGGGAGATTACCTTCTGAGAAGTTCCTTGCCTCTTGTATCATTTATCATTCTAACCCAGGCGGTTGCATTTTGCAAAGGGAGACGAGGGGGTTGCACATCAGCCGCGGGCTATCTGGCCGTCCGGGCCAAACCTACTATAAGCACCAGGACCAGCAGGACCAGGAAGATCCACCAGGGCACCCCGCCGCTGCTGCCGGCGGCCCGGCCCGCCCACCGCCGGGCGCGTCTTCGTCTCCTCCGTGAGCTCATTTCAAAAGTTCCCCTCTGGCTCTTCGTCCCATCGTAACTCAAACTCGTTGCCCGCGCACATTAAAAGGGCTTGAAATAGTGAATTCTTGGTGCTACACTCCACAATTGATGATTCGAGCAATGAGCACGACAAAGATTGTCGCGGGCCTGCTCATCGTAGCTCTTGCGCTAGTAGCGGCCTGCGGTACAGATCCAACGCCTACACCCATTCCGACGGACACCCCGGCTCCGACGGCTACTTCTGTACCCACGCCTACGCCCGAGCCAACGGATACGCCTACACCCGAGCCAACGGCTACGCCGAGGCCAACCGCAACGCCCACTCCCATACCAACACCCACGCCGGCGCCTACGGCCACGTCTACACCCACGCCCACACCCGAACCGACGGCTACGCCCACGCCTACTCCGGAGCCAACCGCCACGCCTACGCCCACCGTGGCGCCTACGGCCACGCCCACGCCGTTGCCGGTTCCTCCGGGCCAGGTCCCGCCTCTGTTCACTGACTTCTCAGGGACCGTAACAGTGAGCGGTCAGCCCGCGCAGACCGGCGTGCTGTTGCAGGCCAGGGTGAAGTGGTGGCATTCGGACACCGTCAGGGTATTCCAGGGGAGGTACGCCAGCTTGACGGTGGCTCCCAACGACCTGGCGTTGAACGGAGCGACCATCACCTTCCACGTAGTGGACGCCAATGGCGAGTCCCTGAACCAGGCGGCGGAAACGTCCACCTACAACACCAGGAACCTCACGCCGGTAATCCTGAACCTCACCTTCCCGTAGCCCCACGCGGGCGCGGCCCGCTCCGCGGCTCGTCTTCTAGTCTTGCTTTAGCGCAGAGCGCTGCGTCTGTGGTCTATCCCCTCACATCCATCCTGCTTACCCTTGTCTTTAGCCTGCCCCTTTCGGAGTGAAGAGGTTTCCCGGCCGCGCCATGACATCCGCCCATTGCCTTATGCGCACGGGCGTTCTATGCTTCTGCCATTGCTAAAGCAGGAGGCAGATGAATCATGGCGATGACCTTGACGGAAGCGGGAAAGCTCTCCAACGACGTGCTGGTTACGGGAGTGATTGAGACCATTGTTAACGAGAGTCCCATCTTGCAGTCCCTCCCCTTCATTGAGATTGTGGGCAACGGGCTGACCTACAACCAGGAGAACGCCGCCCCGACCGTGTCCTTCTACGACGTGGGGGACACCTGGGCGGAGTCCACTCCCACCTTCACCCAGCAGACGGCCACTCTGAAGATCCTGGGCGGCGACGCGGACGTGGACAATTTCCTGAAGGCCACCCGGTCTAATCTCCAGGACCTGGAGGCGGCCGTGGTGCAGCTCAAGGCCAAGGCGGTGCAGCAGAAGTTCGACGACACCTTTGTCAACGGGGACTCCACCAGCGACTCCAAGTCCTTTGACGGGATAGACAAGCTGGTTGCCGCCGGGCAGACGGTGTCCATGGGGGCCAACGGCGCAACCCTCACCCTGGACAAGCTGGACGAGGTCATCGACAAGGTGAAGGCGGGCAAGCCCCACATGCTGCTCATGAGCCGCCGCAGCCGGCGGAAGCTGACCTCCCTGTCCAGGGCCTCCGGCAGCGGCCTGCTGGAGACGGACCGCAACCAGTTCGGGCAGATGGCGCAGTTCTACGACGGCGTTCCCATCGGCGTGAACGACTGGATATCGGACGCCGGGACCGTGGGCACAAGCAGCGACTGCTCCACCATCTACGCCGTCCAGTACGGAGAGGGCGCCATCGCCGGGCTCTCCGGCCCCGGGGGTCTCCAGGTGGAGCGGGTGGGTTCGCTTGAGGTGAAGGACGCCACCAGGACGCGGGTGAAGTGGTACGTGTCCATTGCCGTGTTCAACTCCCTGAAGCTGGCCAAGCTCACCGGCGTGCGGGACTAGCGGAGGGCGGCCATGAACCTGTCCGAGATGAGGACCCGGGTGCGGCATGACCTTGGCGACACGGACGCAACGGACTACCGCTGGAGCGACGCCGAGCTGGACCGCCACATTGAGCACGGGGTGAGGGAGCTGAGCCTGGCCATTCCCCAGGAGGCCAAGGCCACCCTCGCGACATCGGCGGGCAGCCGCGAGCTGTCCGTAGCCTCCCTTGATGAGATTGTGTCCGTTGAGGCCGTTGAGTACCCCGCAGGCGAGTACCCTCCGGTCTACGTCCCCTTCAGCCTCTGGGGCGACGCGCTCACCCTGTTAGTGGAGGACGCGCCCGGAGCGGGCGAGAGGGTGTACGTCTACTACGGGAAGCTGCACACGCTGGACGCCGGAGGCTCCACCGTGCCCGCTTCTCTGGAGGAGCTGGTGGCCATAGGCGCGGAGGGCTACGCCGCGCTGGAGTGGTCCAGCTACGCCAGCAACCGCGTCAACGTGGGTGGCGCGGAGGTGTGGCGCCACTACCAGGCGTGGGGCAGGGAGCGGCTGGACTCCTTTCTCAAGGGCCTCGCCAACCATCGGAGCCGTCTGAGGACGCGGCACATGTACAGCTCGCAGCGATCGGACTACGGCCGTGCGCCCGTCCACGGCTGGCGATAGGCGACGGGGTGGCCTTTCCATGAAGACTCTCACTGCGACCCTGCGCGCCGCACAGCAGGAGGCCAGCGGGACGCCCCACGTCAAGGTGGAGGCGCTGGACGACATTGCCGGGGCGCCCCGCCCTGTCCTCACCCGCCTGTACGATGGCCGGGAGGCGGACTTCTACAACGACGCCACCTGCCCGGGGGACGGCTCCCTGGTGAGGGCCAGGGTGACGCCGGGCGCGAGTAGAGGCAGGTTCTACGTCCAGAGGGTGGCAAACCCCGGCCCGTCCAGCAGGTTCTCCTCATGGACCTCCATAGGCGCCATTTCAACCGGCTCAAGCATCTCCCTGGTGAGCCGTGGGGCCAACGTGAACCTCTTCTACGTGAACGCCTCTCGCACAAACCTGTTCCGCAGGGAGAGCACTGACTACGGGGCCACCTGGAAACATCCCACGCACGTTGTGTATCCCAACCGGGGCGCAATCCCCTGGCTGGCGGCGGGCGTAAGCGACCTTGGCGCTCTCATCCTGTTCTACGCCACCGCCAACCACGACGTGTACGTGACTAGGAAGACAGGGTCCCGGTGGAGCATCCCGTCCTTGTGGACCAACCGCGTGGCGTCCATCACAGGTATGAGCTGTGTATACGACGGCGACTGGAACCTGGTGATCGCGGGCAAGGAGCGCGCCACCAACGACGCCAAGGTGTGGACGTGCACCTACGGCAACGGCGGTAGTCAGACCCGCGGCGCGTGGTCGGCTCTGCGGGAGGTGAACACGTCCAAGGCGAACTCCCTGACCACCTTCCACTTCCCCTCCATGGTGAAGCAGGACGTCTACCGGATGGTGTGCACGGAGAAGTCAACAGGCTCTCCCGCCTTCGAGCGGCCCGTGCGCTCCAACAGCCTGGCCGGGTCGTCCTTCGCCGACAACCTGTGGCGCGAGCCGGTCCCCTTCGATCTGTCGTCCTCCTACGGCGTGTCCGCGGCGGCCACCGGCAGCGACCTGTGGCTGTGCACCCCCTCAGGCGTCTGGCGAGGCCCACTCACCAACGCCGTGCGTGACCTGACCGACGACGTGCTGGAGGTGTCCCTGAGCGAGGGGCCGGAGAGCGGAGAGGCGGTGGTGGCCCTGAGAAACGACGACGGCCGCTACAGCGGCGCGGGCCGCGAGTCGTCCGCGTGGCTTGGCAGCGGGTCGGCTCTGCGCATTTCGCCGGGCTACCTGACCTCCGCCGGGCGCGAGACGCCGGCGGGCGCGGCCTACTGGGTGGAGTCGTGGGAGCGCCGCTCGTCGCCGGGCACGTCCACCCTGGTGGTGTACGCCCGGAACGCCTGGGGCTTGCTGGAGGCGTGGAAGGCCAGGCGGCAGTACACGTGGGACGGCGGCTCCACCAGCGCGGCGGGCATTCTGAAGTTTGTGCTGGCCAGGGTGGGACTGGAGGTAGACGACTCCGAGGCCAGCAGCGCCGCCGAAGCCCTCAGCCCGGCCTTCACCATCTACCCGGGAGAGAGCGGGGCCGGGGCGGTGAAGAGACTGCTGGAAAGGCTGCCGGACGTCCTGGTGTTCAGGGGCCGTCGAGGTCACCTTGTGCAGCTCCGGGCATCGGACGCGGCGGACTACAGCTACGGCGTCGGCCACCCCGTGCTTCGGGGTCGGTACGCCTCCAGGGCCCGGCCGTACAACCGCATCCAGGCCTACGGCGGCTTCCACGTGGGAGAGGCCTTTGATTGGGACGAGATGGACCGGCTCTCGGAACGCCTGCTCCAGATACACGACCTGAACCTGGACACCCAGCAGAAGGCCCAGGAGAGGGCGGACGCCGCCATGCGGGAGCAGACGCTGGCTACGCTGGACGGGGAGATCGTCGCGCCGCCCAACCTGGGCCAGGAGCTGTACGACGTGATTGAGGTGACGGACCCGGTGGCCGGCCTGCAGGCCGAAAGACGCCGAGTCCTGGGCCTGCGGCTGGACTACTCCCGGGGCCCCAGGACCGAATACAGGCACACCATACTGCTGGGCGGGGTGTAGCGCCCATTCGCAGACGTTTATGAGACGGCGAAACCGTCACTCCCGCGCAGGCGGGAGTCCACACCCCACCCCGCCTGGATTCCCGCTCGGAGGCGGGAATGACTTCAAATGCGGGAGGAGAAGGCATGGAGATAAAGCGGGGGTTAGTCAGGGGATTCAATCGCAGCAGCCACACGGCTAGCGTGCAGATAGCCGGGAGCCAGGCCACGTGGCTCCACGGCGTGCCGGTGGCCCGGAACATATACTCGTCACAGATGGTTGTGGGCCGCAAGTGCGCGGTGATTCTCTTTGATTCCACCAACCCCCAGGACGCGGTGGTCACGGCGGTGTGGGCGTGACACCGTCACTCCCGAGAAGTCGGGAGTCCATCCCACCCCGCCCCTGGATGCCCGTCTACACGGGCATGACGCGCCAACCGTCACTCCCGAGAAGTCGGGAGTCCACTCCCCCTACCCCTGGATGCCCGTCTGCACGGGCATGACGCCCAACGCTCCTGGTTTGATGCCCATCTTGCATGTTAGTATGGGAGAAGGCCAAACAGGCATGACGGGCAACGGCTCATTCAAATATAGAGAGTCACTTCCACTGTCGTTCACGTGCAGTCGGGAACCCACTGCCTCACACCAAAATGACGACTCCTTGCGTTTATATCCTGGCAAGCAAGCCCAAAGGCACTCTATACATAGGCGTAACCTCGGACCTAGTCAAGCGGGTCTGGGAGCACAAGAACGACCTTGCTGAGGGCTTCACCAAACGCTATCAGGTACATGACTTGGTCTGGTACGAGGTTCACGATTCTATGGAGAGCGCCATTAGCAAGGAGAAGGCGCTAAAGAAATGGAACCGGGCGTGGAAGATCAGGTTGATTGAAGAGGACAACCCCGTGTGGGCCGATTTGTATGAGCGGATTTTGTGAGAGGTGGACGTAGCGGTCGTCACTCCCGAGGAGTCGGGAGTCCATCCCACCACTCCTGGATGCCCGTCTACACAGGCATGACGCCCAAGCGTCACTCCCGAGGAGTCGGGGGGCCATCCCACCGCCCCTGGATGCCCGTCTACACGGGCATGACGCTCAACCGCCACTCCCGAGAAGTCGGGAGTCCATACCTCCGCCCCTGGATGCCCGTCTACACGGGCATGACGCTCAACCGTCACTCCCGAGGAGTCGGGAGTCCACTCCCCCCGCCTGGATGCCCGTCTACACGGGCAGGGCGGGGCCGCCCCTAGCTGCCTGCCGCGGCCTGGTCCAGGCGGCCCTGCTCACCCTCCGGGCGGCTGATGCGCTGCGCCGACTGGTACATGGGCGGGTGAGGCGGTATGTCAAAGCCGTTGCCCGCCAGTAGCTCCTCTATGGTGCGTATCTGTATTTTGGGGAAGTCACGCTGCCACACGTCCGAGTGGTGCAGCCCCGCGCTGATGGCCTCTGTGGTCATGGCGCGGGTGGGCTCCTCCAGGGTGATGAACAGGCCCATTGTTGCCTTCTCCCTCTCCACAGTCCAATTCAGGTCTCTGATCTGGGATGACTGGACGTGGCCGCTCTTGACCTGGACTACGGCCTTGTTCACGGCGCGCCGCGGGCCGTCGACAAAGTAGACCACGCCGTCTATGCCCTGGTCTGCGCCCTTCTTCTTGCTCTGCTCACGGGGAAAGGCCTCCAGCAGGGACATGGCCCAGAACTCGAACTGGTAGCGGTCCTGCTCCGCCAGGGCCCGCGCGCCGCCCGCGTCCACCGGCTCGCCGACCACCTGGTAGTCCCGGCCGGGCAGGATGTTGAAGGCGGTCTTGAGGCGGTTCTTCATGAGGGCCACGGCCAGGTGCGTTATGTCTATGCCTATCCAACGGCGGTTGAGCTTCTGAGCGGCGGCGATGGCGGTGCCGCAGCCGCAGAAGGGGTCCAGTACAACGTCACCCTCGTTGGAGGACGCCTGTATGATGCGCTCCAGCAGACCCTCCGGCTTCTGAGTTGGGTAACCTAGTCGCTCTTTGTGCCAAGACCTTAAAGACTCCACATCTGTCCAGACATCTTGCACAGGCATCCCACTTGATTCATCCAAATAGCGCTTAATTCTTGGGAAGCCGTTCCGAGTGTAGAAGATTCGATTTTCCGACTCCAGCCTCTGCATTGTTTCTATCGGAACGCGCCAAACACGCGTGATCCCTTTCCAGTCATATTCATACCCGCCACCTTGCAATCCGGCGGCACTTAAATCTCCAGACATGAAGCGACGTCCATCAGGATCGGTGTAGCGATAATACTGACTTACATACTCTGGATCGTAAGCCTGAAAAGTAGGATTCCAAACATAGTTATTGGACTTTACGTAAAACAACAGTGTATCGTGAACCGCACCGTAGCCTCTTGCATCGCTATGAGCAGTTTGCCGCTTCCAGATTGCTTCATTGCGGAAGTTTCCCGCTCCAAAAATCGTGTCCATCAGCACCTTGAGGTAGTGGCTGGCGGTGGGATCGCAGTGGAGGTAGATGGAGCCGGTGGGTTTGAGGACGCGGTGCAGCTCCACCAGCCGGGGCGTCATCATAACCAGGTAGGCCATCATGGCGTTGCTTCCAATGAACTGGCGGAAGGCTGAGACCATCTCCTTCACGTTGTCGGGTGTGGCGGGGTTCAGGATGATCTCGTTCTCATAGGTGCGCTGGGACTCCAGGGTCCACTCCCAGGTGTCGGTGAAGGCCTTTATCTGGGCGGGTGACTCCTCGCCCGTCTGCTCCCGGAAGAGGACGTTGTATGAGGCGTTGGAGTTGAAGGGCGGGTCCAGGTAGACCAGGTCCACGGACTCGTCGGCCACGTGCTCCCGGAGGACGGCCAGGTTGTCGCCGTAGTAGAGGGCGTTGGTCATGGGGCTACACTTTCGCGGGAATGTCGTCCTTGTTCCGCTCCTGGGCTTCGTCGTACCGCGCCTGCAACTGATTCCAGATAGAGGCGCCGCCAAACAGCTTGTCCAGCTCCACGGCCAACTCAGGAGTTACGCTTGCCTGGCCGTCGATGACGCTCTTCAACTGCTCTGCGCTGACCCCCAGCTTTTTGGCCGTCTCCGTAACGCCCATTCCCAGAGCTTCCATGTTTGACCGGATAATTCTTCCGGGGTGGGCAGGATATTTCATAGGCATTTGGCATTCTCCTAATGGTAGTCTACCAAATCGACATCCGTGGCGTTGTCGCCGTCGAACCTAAAAGTAATTCTCCAGTTTCCGGAGACGGTCACCGACCAGAAGCCGGCCAAATCGCCGCTCAACGGATGCAACCGGTAGCCGGGTTGGGCCATTTCCCCAGGCCTTGTCACAGTATCGAGCAGGGTCAGTATTTCCTCAATTCGCGCAACATAGTCAACGGGCAACCGTCTACGGTCTCCCCTCTCGTACAGGCGTCTCAGGCCCCTATGACGGAAACCCAGAATCATATGGCTTAGTTTAACCTGTTATACCCAATTAAAGCACACGGCTCTTGTGGCTGCAACGGGGGTACCGCCCCTGGATGCCCGTCTTCACGGGCATGACGCCCAACCGTCACTCCCGCGAAGGCGGGAGTCCACACCCCGCTGCCCCTGGATGCCCGTCTTCACGGGCATGACGCGCCAGTAGGTCGTCTAGCCTTCCGCCGTTGGCGGCGTCCTGCGCTGGCGCTGGACTATGAGCACCGCGGCGGCTACAACCACCAGCAGAGCCAAGAGGATTATCCCCAGAGGCGGCTCTCCGCCCTCTTCCGCCGGAGCCTCCGTCCGCGTTGGCTCAGGCGTGGCCGTGGGCGCGGGGGTAGGGGAGGCTGCCGGCTCAGGCGTCCGGGTCGGAGTGGCTACCGGGGCGGGCGCGGCCGTAGGCGTCGGAGTTGCTTGCGCCATCTCCGCTGCCACCGTTGCCGTGAAGGTCTGCTCGGCAGAATCCCCGTCCGGGTCCGTTGCCGTCACCGTTATGGCTGCGCCCTCCGCAGGGGCAAGGGGCCTCAGCACCAGGGAACTGCTCCCCGCGATAATCACGGCATGCACTGAAGTGGGGTTGGACGACGTGGCGGCGAAGGTGAGCGCGTCGCCGTCGGGGTCGGTGAAATACTCAGCCACGTCCAGGGACAACGGATCGCCGCCCTCCAGCAAGACCTGGTCGTCAATGAAGCCGACGGCCTCCGGCGGCCTGTTGGCTGGCCGCACCGTCACCGCTACCTCCTGCGCAGCGGACTCCCCAAGCGGGTCGGTCGCCGTAACGCTCAGCGTGGTCTCCCCAACGGCCACCGCCGTCATGGTCAGGGCGCTCTCCGCAGCCGTTGCAGTCACCACCGACTCGTCAGCCGACTCCGCCGTGAAGGTCAGAGGGTCGTCGTTGGGGTCCGTGAAGTAGGGGGTGAGGTCCAGCGTCAGGTCGGGGCCGCCCAGCCGCAGGGACTGGGCCGGGATGTCGCCCACGGCCTCCGGCGCTTCGTTGGCGGGCAGCACCGTCACCGTGAACGTGATGAAGGCCGTCTCCTCGCTTGGGTCCTCCGCTATGACCGTCATCGTGGCTTCGCCAACGCCGACGACGTTGAAGATTATGACGGTGGCTCTGGACGTTGCCGTCACCACCCTCGGGTTGGAGGACTGGGGGATGAGGCGCAGCGGGTCGTTGTCCGGGTCGCGGAAGGAGCCGGACAAGTCCAGCTGGGTACCGGCGTCGTCCAGGTACAGCGTCTGGTCCGGCGCTGCGCCTACCGCCTCCGGAGGGTCGTTGGGCGTTGAGACCGTAACCCTGAAGGTGTTGACGGCCTTTCCCCTGTCCGGGTTTGTGGCGGTCACGGTGATGAGCGTTACGCCGTTGCGCCTGGCGGCTATCACCAGCTCTCCCGCCTCCTCATCGATCGCAACGCTTGCGACTTCGGGCCTGGAGGACGTGGCGGCGTAGGTCAGGTCTTCGCCCTGGAAATGGCCGGTCAGGTCGAGCCGCGTGGGCCCCCCCGAGGTGAGGATCGACCGGTTGGGCATGTCCGTCTTCGTGGGCGCGGTGGACGCCGGCTTGATCTCCACCGGGAAGCTGACGCCGCCGCCGGCCCGACCGATGACCGCTCCGTTGGAACCCGTGACGTCCGCCGAGCGCTGGGCGAGATTCACGGTAACGTCATCCTCGCCGGTGGCGGCCAGAGGGTTGAAATAAACACCCTCTTCTCTGCCTTCAACCACCAGCACGCTCGCGTCCGGCAGAGGGTCGGCGGCCGCATACCTCGCGTCCGTCTCAAGGAGGAAGTCGGACTCAGCGGTCAGCACCTGCGGCCCCACCACGTTTATCTGGGACACCTGGCTCCTTGTGACCAGGGTCTCCTCCGTGTCGTCGGATGCGTCGCCCGGGGTGCCCTTGTCGTCCGTATATGGCGTCTCCTTGACCGCGCGGACCTGGAAGACGTAGGTGTCGAACCTGGGCAGCGCTCCCGTCTCAATCACGTTTCTGTTACGCGCGGGAGTCGCTGCGCCGTCGTCCTTGTCACAGAGGACCGGAGAGCCGGGGTCAATGTTGGGGGTCACCGCTGAGTTGGCGGGATCGGTGCAGCCTGTGGCTGCGGGAATCCATCCGCCGTCGCCCGTGAAATTGCGCGGGCCCCAAGTGGCCCCGCCGTTCACGCTGTACCGGTACTCGTGCCTGGGCACCTCCAGGGTGTACCAGACGTTGTCGAAGGACAGGGTAACCTGCGGCTCGCCTGCGGCCGTCCTGGACGCGGCGGCGCTCAGGTTCAGGGGAGGCGAAGGCCGCAGGTCCCTGTTGCCGTCAAGGTTTACGGCTTCCAGTCCGTCCAGGAACTGCCAGACCTCAAGGGGCAGAGGGACAGACGCGCCGCTATCGTCCGTGCCCAGCCGGTTGTTTGAGAGGTCAAGGGATGTCAGCGCGGTCAACTCGGCCCACTCCGGCCCGAGTATTCCGCCCAGGTCTCTGGCCGAAAGGTCAACCCGGTTGATCCTGTACTCCAGGTTGGGGGCAGCGCCGGCATCTTCGATCCAGACTCCGAGCCAGTTGCTCTCTACCGTACCGGGGTAGAATAGTTGCGGCAGAGAAGGACTTTCCTGAAACAGCCAGTTGACGTCTGTGGTGGCGCCTTCGGTCAGGGATTCCGCCGCCTTGAGGAGTGCAATACAGTCTTTCGTGAACTCCCCGCTTTCCGCGATATCACCAAATAGAGATCCCAAGACTCCATTCTGAGGGCCGTCATTGATGTCACGGCAGTGGGTTTCGTGCGTGGATTCCGGCGTGTGGTGCGCGGAGGCGCGGTCCGGCATGAGGACAAGGGCGGCAGTCGCAATCAGCAGGGCGGCGAGGGTGAAGCGTCCGGCCCAGCCGCCGCGCCCAGAGGCCGGGGCATACGGCGTGAGCGCCGGGACAAGCGGAAGCACAGGTCTCATCTATAGACTCCCTTGAAAGCCCTAACCGGCCCTGCCTCACGGAGTGGTACAGGGGCTGTACTTGGTTCTTCTATTGAATCACATCTGTCAAGTGTGCGTTAGGGTATGGCCGCCCCCGCCCCTTGAAGCTGGTGGGCCTCTTTGCTACACTTGCCTTATCTCCCTTGGATCGGTGCGCAATCATGACCTCTCCCAGACTGAGCCAGGACGAAGTTCAGCACATGGCGCTCCTCTGCCGCTTGGGGTTGAGCGAAGACGACATCGAAAGGTTCCGCCATCAGCTGTCGGACATCCTGGAGAACTTCCAGGTGCTTGACCAGGTGGCGACTGACGACGTCCCGCCCACCGGCCACTCGGTGACCGTCCAGAACGTGATGCGTGACGACGAGCCAACAGACCCGTTTCCCAAAGAGGACACCCTTGCCAACGCTCCCCTGAGGGAGGACGACTTCTTCCGCGTGAAGGCGGTGCTGGACTGATGGCGGACCGCCTCTTTGACCTCACCCTCCACGAGGCCCGGGAGCTTCTGGAGAGTCGCCAGGTCTCCTCCCAAGAGCTTACGCAGGCAGCCCTGAGCCGCATTGAGGAGGTGGACTCGCGGGTCGGCGCGTTCGTCACGGTCACGGGCGAGGCCGCCCTTGGCCAGGCGCGCCAGGCTGACGAGGCAATCGCCCAGGGCGAAGGCGCGCCCCTGACCGGCGTTCCCATGCAGGTCAAGGACAACATGTGCACACAGGGCGTCGCCACCACCTGCTCCTCCCGTATGCTGGAGGGGTTTGTGCCCCCCTACAACGCAACAGTGGTGGAGAGGCTCCAGGCACAGCGCGCCGTGGTCGTGGGCAAGGGCAACATGGACGAGTTTGCGATGGGCTCCTCCACGGAGAACTCCGCCTTCTTCCCCACGCGCAACCCCTGGGACCTGGAGCGCGTGCCCGGAGGCAGCAGCGGCGGGCCTGCGGCGGCGGTGGCCGCGGGCGAGTGCTTCTACGCCCTTGGCTCCGACACCGGCGGCAGCATACGGCAGCCCGCCGCCCTGTGCGGCATCGTGGGTATGAAGCCGACATACGGGCTGGTGAGCCGCTACGGGCTGGTGGCCTTCGCCAGCTCCCTCGACCAGATAGGCCCCATGACCAGGGACGTGACCGACTGCGCCCTGGTGCTCAACGCCATCGCCGGCCACGACCCCCGGGACTCCACCTCCATCCCGCAGCAGGCCCCCGACTACACCGGCGCGCTGAACGCCGACATCAAGGGCATGAGAATAGGCGTGCCCAAGGAGTACTACGGCGAGGGCATTGACGGCGAAGTGGCGGCCACCCTGCGCAAGGCCCTGGATAAGCTGGAGGCGCTCGGCGCATCGGTGGAGGAGACGTCCCTGCCTCACACCATGTACGCCCTTGCGGTGTACTACATCCTCGCCCCGTCGGAGGCCTCGGCGAACCTGGCGCGCTACGACGGCGTGAAGTACGGCTTCTCCAGCCGGGACGCCGGCAGCATGTGGGAGGCTATGGAGCAGACCAAGCAGCACGGCTTTGGGCCGGAGGTGAAGCGGCGCATCATGCTGGGCACCTACGCCCTCTCCGCCGGGTACTACGACGCCTACTACCTGAAGGCGCAGAAGGTTCGCACCCTCATCAGCCGCGAGTTCCAGGAGGCCTTCCAGAAGTACGACGTGCTGGTGGCCCCGACCTCTCCGACGGTGGCCTTCAGGCTGGGCGAGAAGGTGGAGGACCCCGTGCAGATGTACCTCAGCGACATCTGCACCATTCCGATCAACATCGCAGGCATCCCGGCTATGTCCATTCCCGCCGGGTTTGTGGACGGCCTGCCGGTGGGGATGCAGATAATGGGCAGGCCCCTGGCAGAGGAGACGATACTCCGGGCCGCCTACGCCTACGAGCAGGCCACGGAGTGGCACAGGATGAGGCCGGCGCTGTGAAATCGAATGAAAAACTGGAGGCGGTAGTAGAGTGACGCAAGAAGCTATGAAGGACATCCTGGCAGTCCTTGAGCAGAACGCCAGAGCCACGCCGGAGGAGATTTCGGAGATGACGGGCCACACGCCGGAGGAGGTGCGGGAGATCATCGCCGAGGCGGAGCGTGACCGCACCATCGTCAAGTACAAGACCCTGGTGAACTGGGAGTCCCTGGGCGAAGAGGTGGTGATGGCCCACGTCGAGGTGCGGGTCGCTCCCCAGCGGGACGTGGGCTTCGACAGCGTGGCCCAGCGGATAGCCCGCTTCCCGGAGGTGCGCTCACTGTACCTCATGTCGGGGGACTACGACCTCTCCGTGCTGCTGGTGGGTCGCTCCATGAACGAGGTCGGCAACTTCGTCGCCCAGAAGCTGGCGGCCCTGGAGGAGGTGCACGGCACGTCCACCCATTTCCTCCTCAAGCGCTTCAAGGAGGACGGGGAGAACCTGGACGGAGAGGACAAGGCAATGCGCCTTCCCCTCGCGCCTTAGGAGGATATCTTGACCTACTATCACGAAGAAAGGGGCGCGGCGTCCATGGTCTCCCGCAGGGTGAAGGGCCTCTCGCCGTCGGGCATCCGCAAGTTCTTCGACCTGCTGACCACGATGGACGACGTCATCTCCCTGGGCGTGGGCGAGCCGGACTTCGTCACGCCCTGGCGTATTCGGGAGGCCGCCATCTACTCCATCGAGAAGGGGTACACCATGTACACCTCCAACTACGGCCTGATGGAGCTGCGCCAGGAGATAAGCGGGTACATCAACGGGCGCACGGGCCTGAGCTACGACCCGGCGAACCAGGTGCTGGTCACGGTGGGCGTGAGCCAGGCGCTTGACCTGGCCATGCGCGCCATCATCGACCCCGGCGACGAGGTCATCATCCCGGAGCCAACGTACGTCTCCTACATCCCATGCGTCGCGCTGGCCGGGGGCACGGCCGTCACGGTGCCCACTCACATGGAGAACGGCTTCCGGGTGCGGCCGGAGGACATCGAGGCCAGGGTCACCGGCAGGACAAAGGCCATCCTCATCGGCTATCCCAACAACCCCACGGGCGCGGTGATGTCCCGAGGGGAGCTTGAGGAGATAGCGGACATCGCCCGCAGGCGTGACCTGATGGTGATCTCCGACGAGATATACGAGCGGCTGGTGTACGGCACGGAGCACACCTGCTTCGCCTCCCTGCCGGACATGGCCGACCGCACCATTCACCTGAGCGGCTTCTCCAAGTCCTACGCAATGACGGGCTGGCGCATCGGGTACGCCTGCGGCCGCCCGGAGGTCATTGAGGCCATGATGAAGGTGCACCAGTACACGATGATGTGTGCGCCCATCCAGGGCCAGATGGCGGCCATCGAGGCCCTGCGCTCCGGCGACAGGGCCGTTGAGGAGACCAGGGAGGAGTACAACCGCCGTCGGCACCTGATGGTGCGCGGCCTGAATCGACTGGGCCTCAGCTGCCTGGAGCCTCAGGGCGCGTTCTACACCTTCCCGTCCATCAAGAGCCTGGACATGTCGTCGGAGGAGTTCGCGGAGCGTCTGCTTATGGAGGAGAAGGTTGCGCTGGTGCCGGGGTCGGCATTCGGGCCAAGCGGCGAGGGGCACGTGCGGTGCTGTTACGCCGTCGCCACGGACGAGATTGAAGAGGCCCTGGTTAGAATAGGAAGATTTGTGGGGAGGGTCAGAAATGGTCAGTGAGCCGTCTTGGGAGAGCCTGCTTGAGGGGACGCCGGTCCCCATGGAGTACAAGGGAGTTGCGCCCTGGAGGCTGCCGGAGGCCACGGGCGGCACGGGCGTCCTGGTGCGCACCAATTGGGGACCCATCCGTTGCATGTACCACGTGGCTGAGGGGGCGACCCAGGGCATCATCTGGGTATCGGGCGCGGGTGGCGGGTTCAGCGGGGGCGGCGGCCTCTACTCCATCCTCTCCGATGAGCTGATTGAGGACGGCGTGTCGTCTCTGCGACTGAGCTACCGGAAGCCCAACAACTTCCTGCACTGCATGATGGACGTCCTGGCGGGCGTCTCCTTTTTGCAGGACAAGGGCCACGAGCGGGTGGCGCTGGTGGGCCACTCCTTTGGCGGAGCCGTGGTCATCGCCGCCGCGCCCCTGAGCGAAGCGGTGGTGACGGTGGTTGGCCTTGCCAGCCAGACCTACGGCGCGCAGTACGCCAACCTGGTGACGCCCAGGCCGCTGCTTCTGGTGCACGGCGAGGAGGACGAGAGGCTGGGGCCACACTGCTCCAGGCTCATCAACGACATCGCAGAGGAGCCTAAGAAGCTGGTCATCTACCCAGGCGCGGGCCATAGCCTGCGGGAGTGCCGGGAGGAGCTGTACCCTCTTCTGAAGACGTGGCTCCTTGAGAAGCTGACCGGAGACCAGGAAGCCTAGCCCTCACTGAGGAAGGCGTGTATCAGGCCCATGACCTCCGCCTCGCGGGTGCGCCTCACGGCGTGCCCCGTGCCCTCCATCACCACCAGCCGCGAGCCTTTGATGTCCCTCACCATCGACCTGGCAAACCGCATCGGCGTCATAATGTCCTCTTCTCCGAAGATGAGCAGGGTGTGGCATGAGATGCGGTGCAGCCTGTCCCTGGAGTGGAAGGCTACGGTCGCCTCCGCCTGTCGCTCGTAGGCGTCGGCCTCCTGGTAGAGGGGGTCCTCCATGCCGGAGCTGATCAGCTGCTCAATGAAGTCCTCCTCCGCGTACTCCGCGCGGGTGTACACCCAGGGGAGGGTGAGCCTCATGTACTCGTCCCGGGGCAGGGTCCTCCTCAGTGATGCGAACCCGCGGAACAGGGCCGACCCCCTGGGGTCTCCGGCGTCGTAGGTAGCCAGGAGCGCCAGGCGGTCCACGAACTGGGGATGCTCTATGGCGATCTCCTGGGCTATTGCGCCGCCCATTGAGTACCCGACGACGTGGGTCCTGGCGATGCCAAGCTCCCTGAGCACACCGACGGCGTCCTCCGCCATGTCGGCGATGCCGTAGAAGGACTGCGCCCGCTGGCTCAGCCCGCTGTCCCTGTTGTCGAAAACGATGACACGGAAGGAAGCGGCCAGGTGTTCGGCCAGGGGCCTCCAGCCCCGGTGGTCGCCGCCCAAGCCGGAGATGAGCACAACGGGCGGGCTGCCCGGGTCACCGTAGGTCTCGTAGTAGAAGTTGAGGCCGTTGGCTGCTACGTAGGGCATTGCGTCTTCCTTAGACTCACCGCCGCCACGGGAGGCCGTCGGTGGCGCGGATGAACTCGGCGTGAAGCTCTGCGCCGGAGGCTATTATGCCCTCGGAGTAGAGCGTTCCGGGGTTGGCGCGCTTGTCCGTGACAATGCCTCCAGCCTCCGCAACAAGCAGCAGGCCGCTTGCCACGTCCCACGGCGAAAGGTTGTGGTGGAAGTACATGTCCACCCTGCCACAGGCGGCGTAGGCCAGGCCCAGGGCCGCCGACCCCATCATCCGCGTGCCCTGTATGTTGGGCCACAGGTGAAGCACAAGCTCAATGGCCCTGGACGCGGTCTCGTCCACGTAGCCAAGGTCGTAGCTCAGCAGGGCGTCCTCCAGCCTGCCCTTTTGCGAGACGCTGATGGGGCTGCCGTTGAGGTACGCCCCCTGCCCTCTGACGGCCTGGAACATCTCGCGGCGGACGGGGTCGTAGGTCAGGCCCAGCTGGACGTCGTCACCCTTGGACAGGGCTACAACCACGCAGAAGAAGGGGATGCCAAGGATGTAGTTCCGCGTGCCGTCCAGGGGGTCGATGATCCAGGTGTAGCCCGAGCTTCCGCCAACCGGCTCCGACTCCTCCGCCAGAAAGCCCGCTTCCGGGTACTCGCGGCTCAGGCTCTCGATGGCGCGGCTCTCCACCAGCTTGTCCACGTCGGAGACCAGGTCGGCGCGGCCCTTGAATGAGACCTCTTTTTCGGTGTGGAACCTCTCCAGCAGAAGGTCGCCGGCCTCCTCCGCCACTCTCAAGGCCACCTGCAGGGCGGACGCCCCGCTTTGGGAAACGGGCAGGTCGCTCTTTGAGCCTATACTCAGAGCGCCGCCTCCTGAATCCCCATCCTCTCCCTGACCTCGGCGAGGGTCTCTCTCGCGATGGCCTGCGAGCGGCGCGCGCCCTCCCGCAGCACCTCGCCGACGTACTCAGGCTTGGCCGCAAGCTCCCGCCGCCGCTCACGCAGGGCCTCCAGCGACCGGTTGACGCCCTCGGCCAGGAGGCGCTTGTCCTCCACGCACCCCATCTCGGCGGCGGTGCACTTCCGGTACACCTCGTCCAGCTTGTCGGGGTTGAAGAACTTGTGCAGGCTGTAGACGTTGCACACCCAGGGCCGGCCCGGGTCGGAGCGACGCAGTCGCTGAGGGTCGGTGAAGGCTGTGGCGACCCTTGCGCCCGTCTCCTCCGGCGTCGACGCCAGCTCTATGTGGTTGTCCAGGCTCTTGCTCATCTTGTGGTTGCCGTCCAACCCAACGATTACGGGGTACTCCGTGAGCCTGGCCTGGGGCTCCGGGAAGGTCTGGCCGTACAGGTGGTTGAAGCGGCGGGCTATCTCCCGGGCCAGCTCCAGGTGGGGCACCTGGTCCTCACCAACGGGCACGGTGTCCGCCTTGTACAGGATGATGTCAGAGGTCATAAGCACGGGGTAGCCCACCAGCCCGTAGCTCACCGACTCCTCCGTCTCGTTCATCTGGCGCACCTTGTCCTTGAAGGTGGGCACCCGCATGAGCCAGCCCAGGGGCGTCACCATGCTCAGGAGGGTGTGGAGTATCATCACCTCCGGCACGTGGGACTGGACGAAGACGATGCTCTTCTCAGGGTCGATGCCGGCGGCGAGCCAGTCCAGCACCATCTCCCGGATGTTGGGGCGGATGTCCTGGGTGGCGTCGCCCTGCATGTCCGTGAGGGCGTGTACGTCGACCGCCGAGTAGATGCAGTCGTACTCGTCTTGCAGGGCGACCCAGTTCTGAAGGGCCCCCAGGTAGTTGCCGATGTGCAGACGCCCGGAGGGGCGCATGCCTGAAAAGACGCTTTTTCGTGCGGTAGTCATGGCTGTTCAGTCGTAGAGTCTACCACAGACGGCAGGCGTGGGAAAGGTAAGGCGCGCCATCTGATAGACTATGCCCAACTGGGTGGCCGCTTCAGTATGTGACCGTCTGATTTGGCGATCTGCTCCGGTAGTTGGCTGTTCCTAACCGCATTCTGGCCTATGTTGAAGTGTCCGTTTGCGGCGTTGCGCAGGGCGATCGAATTTCGGGCAGGCGGAAAAGCGACGACGACTCGCTTCTCCGGATAGCGACGGCGAACTGCGTTGATTGGACCGGTCAAATCGCCGTCGGCAGAGATGACTATAGCCGTATCGAAAGCGTTGTCCTGGGCGTCGCTGAGCATCTCCACTGCAATATTGACGTCTGTCATCTTCTCCTCAAACGTCCTAGTTGTCGCTCCACAGGTTGGGCAGCGGTGCTCTTTGGTAATGTAGGCTCCGTAGTGGAGGCTCAGATCCGGCAGAGTTTCCAGGGCTTCCAGGTACATGCCTTGCCGCCTTGGTCTATCAGGGTCATGAGATTCAGCCGAGATGCGGGCAGTGAAATAGCGTACCGCTTCCAGTCGTTGAGTGGGCCTTAGCAGATTTTCAGACAATTGGCGAAGATCAAGCCAAAGGTAACGCCTCCAACCCCTTGACCGAAGGCCGTAGTAGAGGTTAAATCCATCAATGTATACTATTACGCGCTCCGCTTCGCGCTGACCGGAAATGTTTGACAATTTGTCTCCAGTATGCTTATAATGAGTTACCACGCCAAAGATAGCATCTTTGGCCCGACGTCTCCCTCAGGGAGACGTCTCTTTTTTGTTCACCAACTGGCAGCAATATTACGCCCTTGGCTGTAATGGGTTCAACAGATAGTCAGTTCCGTTTCGCTCATTTGCGCAGCTAGACGTAGACTGCTAGAATTCCCGTAAGTCACCCAAATCTGCATTCTTGGAGGAGGGTCTTATGGTCCTCAGCGACCGCAGCATCAAGGAGGAGTTGGCTAAGGGGAGAATCATCATTGACCCCTTGGACCCCTCCGACATCCAGCCCGCCAGTGTCGACCTTCACCTGGATCGCAAGCTGCTGGTGTTCCGCAACACGCGGCAGCCCTACATAGACGTGCGGAAGGACATGCCGGACCTCACGGAGATAGAGCAGATTCCCGACGACTCGCCCTTCATCCTGCACCCGGGCGAGTTCGTTCTTGCCAGCACCCTGGAGGTCGTCGGCCTGCCGGATGACGTGGTGGCCAGGCTGGAGGGCAAGAGCTCTCTGGGGAGGATAGGCCTGCTCATCCACTCCACGGCGGGCTACGTGGACCCGGGATGGAACGGGCACCTGACCCTGGAGCTGAGCAACGTCGCCAACCTGCCCGTCACCCTCTACTACGGGATGAAGATAGGCCAGATATCCTTCCTGCGGCTGACCACTCCCGCCGACAACACCTACGGCTCACCAGCCCTGGGCAGCAAGTACCAGGGGCAGACGGAGCCAACCGCCAGCCGCTTTTTCAGAGACTTTTCCAAGGACTAGAGGCTGTATGGACTACATGGGAAGGGCAATTGAGCTGGCCCGGGAGGCCGTGGGCCGTTCCAGCCCCAACCCTCCGGTGGGCGCGGTGATAGTCAAGGACGGCCGGATAGTGGGTGAGGGCAGTACGCTGCCTCGCGGCCAGACCCACGCTGAGGTCGTGGCCCTGCGACAGGCGGGTGAACAGGCCAGGGGCGCTGTGCTTTACACAACCCTTGAGCCGTGCTGCCACTTCGGGAGGACGCCCCCGTGCACGCGGGCCATCATCGATGCGGGCGTTGCCGAGGTGCATGCGGCGCTCATCGACCCCAATCCCCGGGTGAACGGCATGGGCATGGCCGAGCTGCGAGACGCCGGAATCGAGACCTGCCTGGAGGAGAGGGAAGAGGCCGCGGAGGTGGCGGAGGCTTTTGTCCACTTTGTCACCACCGGCCTGCCCTTTGTGATAGCCAAGTTCGCCATGAGCATCGACGGCAAGATTGCCTCCGCGTCCGGCGACTCCAAGTGGATCACCTCCGAGGAGGCGCGCTGCCATGCAAGGGTGCTGCGGGGCCAGGTGGACGCCGTGGCCGTCGGCATTGAGACGGCGCTGAGCGACGACCCCCGGCTGACGGCGCGGGACTTGGACGGCAACAACGTCGAGAGACAGCCCCTGCGCATCATCATCGACAGCTCCGCTCGCACGCCGCCGGACTCCCAGCTGTTCCGGGAGCCCGGCCCCGTGCTGGTAGCCGTCGCCAACGCCCCTGAGGAGAAGAGCGCGAAGCTATGCGCCGCGGGCGCGCAGGTGGTCCCCGTGGCCGCCGCCGACGGCTCAGTTGACCTTCAGGCCCTTCTGAAAGTCCTGGGAGAGCAGGAGATAACCAGCGTGATGGTGGAGGGGGGCGGCAGGCTGGTGGGATCTCTGTTCGACCTGGGGCTGGTGGACAAGGTGATTGCCTACATAGCGCCGGTGGTTCTTGGAGGCAGGGACTCTCCGACGCCGGTGGCCGGCGCGGGGTCGGCTACTATGGAGGAGGCCCTGCGCCTCAAGCGGACCAGGGTGGAGGTGATTGGAGAGGACGTAATAATGACGGGGTACGTGAGGTAGAACCTGATGTTTACTGGAATCGTGCAGGAGGTTGGCAAAGCCAGGGATAACGACGGCTCGTCCCTCACCATCGAGGCTAGCGCCTCCCTGGAAGGGCTGAATCTGGGGGACAGCGTAGCCGTCAACGGGACGTGCCTCACGGTGAAGTCGATGGACGCGGAGAGCTTCTCAGTCGACACAATGCCGGAGACCCTGCGCCGCACCAACCTGGGCCTTCTGGAATCGGGCGTGCCGGTGAACCTGGAGAAGGCGCTCACCCTGAACACGCCGCTGGGGGGCCACATAACCCAGGGCCACGTCGATGGCACGGGCACCGTCGTCTCCGTGGAGCCGGAGGGCGACGCCCTGATGATCCGGTTTGAAGCGCCGACCCAGGTGATGAGGTACGTCGTGGAGAAGGGCTTTATCGCCGTGGACGGCATCAGCCTGACGGTGGTGGACTGGGACGAATCGTCCTTCAGCGTGTCTGTGGTAAAATATACCCAGGACAACACCAATCTGGGCGGGCGCAAGCCCGGGGACGTGGTCAACCTGGAGGTGGACATCCTGGCCAAGTACGCGGAGAAGCTCCTGGCCGACCGCCGGTGATGGGGGCTCTATAATCGTCTATCGGGAGGTGGAAAATGGCTCTAGTCAGCGTTGAGCAGGCAATCAAGGACTTCCAGGAAGGGAAGATGGTCATCATCGTTGATGACGAGGACCGGGAGAACGAGGGCGACCTCTCTGTAGCTGCGGAGAAGATCACGCCTGAGATAATCAACTTCATGGCCACTCACGGCCGCGGCCTCATCTGCGTGCCCATGATCGGCCCTCGCTTGGAGCAGCTCAAGCTGCCCATAATGGTTGACGACAACACCTCTCGCAACACCACCGCATTCACGGTGTCTGTTGACGTGAGGAAGGGAGCGACGACTGGCATCTCGGCCTTCGACCGCTCTGCTACAATCGAGGCCCTGATTGACCCCCTGACGGAGCCGGAGGACCTGGCCAAGCCGGGCCACATCTTCCCCCTGCGCTACCAGGAGGGCGGAGTGCTGGTGCGGGCGGGCCAGACCGAGGGGTCGGTGGACCTGGCGAAGCTGGCCGGTCTCTATCCCGCCGCCGTCATCTGTGAGGTCATGGCGGACGACGGTACGATGGCCCGTATGCCCGAGCTTGAGACCTTCACCGAGCGCTTCGGCATCAACATCGTCAGCGTTGCGCAGATCATCGCCTACAGGCGTCTCCACGAGAAGATGGTGGAGCGGGTGGCCGAGGCCAGGCTTCCCACCAGGTACGGCGAGTTCACCGCCATCGCATACAGGAGTGTTGTGGACGCCGCCGAGCACCTGGCCCTGATCAAGGGCGACATCAGCAAGGAAGAGCCGCACCTGGTCAGGGTGCACAGCGAGTGCCTCACCGGCGACGTCTTCGGCAGCCGGCGGTGCGACTGCGGAGCGCAGATAGACCTGGCCCTTCAGCTCATCGCCGAGGAGGACACGGGGGTCTTTCTGTACATGCGCCAGGAGGGCAGGGGCATTGGGCTGCACAACAAGATACGGGCCTACGCCCTCCAGGACAGCGGCCTGGACACGGTGGAGGCCAACGTACAGCTTGGCTTCAGCCCGGACCTGCGACACTACGGCATCGGCGCTCAGATACTGGCCGACCTGGGCATCAAGAACATGCGGCTGCTCACCAACAACCCCAAGAAGGTGATTGGCCTGGAGTCCTACGGCATCAAGCTGGTTGAGCGGGTGCCCATCATCGTCCCTCCGACCGCCGAGAACGAGCAGTACCTGGAGGTCAAGCGCGACAAGCTGGGCCACCTGCTGGGGGTGGAAGAGGCCAAGGGTTGAAGGGGCCTTCCTTCGACGATGAGCCGCAAGGCCCGGGGCTGCACACCAGGGGCGGGCTGGACGCGCGCGGCCTCAGAATAGCCATAGTCTCCTCCAGCTTCAACCGCTTTGTCACGTCCAGGCTGGTAGAGGGCGCCTGCGAGGGCCTCATGGCCAGCGGCTTTGAGGAGACCGACCTGTACGTCTCTTGGGTGCCGGGCGCTTTCGAGCTGCCCCTGGCGGCCTTGGAGATGGCCAAAACCGGCAGGTGGGACGCCCTGGTGTGCGTGGGCGCAGTCATCCGAGGGGAGACGTCCCACTTCGACTTTGTGGCCGGAGAGGCGGCCCGGGGCATAGCCGCCGCATCCCGCGAGACGGGCGTGCCCATAGCCTTTGGCGTACTGACCACGGACACGGAGGAGCAGGCGCTGGAGAGGGCCGGTGGCAAGGCCGGCAACAAGGGCTACGAGGCGGCGCTCACGGCCATTGAGATGGCTAACCTCCTGCGCCAGGTGAGGGAGGGGTAGGGCTAGAAGCCTCTACTTCCCCATTCCTGCGAAGGCAGGAATCCAGTACACCCGGAAAATGCGGCCTAGTCCGTTATCTTGAACACCTTGTCGCCGCGCCGCACGCGGTCCGTGACCTTCACACCCACCGCATGGCCCGCCGAGGCCTCCGAAGCCTCGGCGTTGTCCAACTGCATCGACTCCACCACCATCTCTAGGTCGGTGGTGTGCCCGGTAATGCGTATCCTGTCCCCCACCTTCAGGGTGTCCGTCAGCTCTATCCCGGCGACCACGGGACGAGCGAAGAAGTCGCTCACACGGCCCACTTCAACCTCTGCCATGACTCCCTCCTTACGGCTGTTTGAGTTGCAAGTATAAGTCTGACGGCGCGTGGGTTCAATAAGATTAGTTCTTGGACTCACCTGTTGGGACATCTTCCCCGTTAGCCAGCATATCTTCCAAGATCAAGACTGCCGCCTCGTGAAGAGCCTGTGTAGCCTCTTCCTGGGTGTATCCCCAAGTTGCGCATCCTGGGATCTCGTCAATCCAGGCGCTCCACCGCCCATCTGATTCTACTTGAAACCGACCCTCAGGATATGCCAAATGGGTCACCTACCGAACAGTTCCCATGTGGACGCGAATTGCCCGGGGCATTTCCCACTCATCAAAGTGACACAGCACTGCATCCCGCAGCATCGACTTCAGATGCTCCCAGTCATCACCCTCCGTAAAAATGCTGTGGTTCAAGGCGCGAGCCGTGTATCCCCCTTCAGGGGCTTCCCACACCTGGAAGACTATTTCCTCGTCAGACATTTTGATTCTCCGTTTGCCCTGGCATTTCGGTTTCCTTGGAGGTGCGCCCCGGCTTAGCTGCCGTCCAGGTCCTCAAACAGGTCCGCGTACCTGACTCCCGGCTCCAGGGGAGGCAGCACCTGGGTGAAGTGCTCCTGGGAGAAGAACTCCCGCCTTATGTCCTCCGGCAGGCGGCTGAAGAAGTCCGTCGGCTTGTGCTGGGTGCGGTGACAGCCAACCACCTCCAGCTTGGTCTCGTACATGGCCGCCACGTCCATCACCACCGTCACGGCGTCGTCCGGCGTCCCGATCTCGTCCGGGTCCAGGGGCTCGTCCTCCGGCTGGTCCTCGTCGGGGATGGTCTTGGCCAGGGCCTCTATGCGGCTGAAGGGAATGGCGACGTAGAACAGCCTCTTGGGAGAGTGTGGCTCAATGCCCCGGTTGAGCTGCTCAGGGTACCGGGTGGGGTCGCCCGCGGCGTGGAAGGCCGCCTCCGCGTACCTGCTCATGGCCACGTGGTCAGGGTGGCCGTAGATGTCCTCCTGGTCGTAGGTGACAATGACGTCCGGGCGAATCTGGCGTATCAGATGCACAACCTTGGCCAGCACCTCGTCCGGCTGGGCCCTGTAGAGAGACATGGGGTCCCGGTTGTCCGCTGTGCCCGCCATGCCGGAGTCCCTGTAGCCCAGGAAGTGGGGCTGGTGTATGCCCATAGTCCTGCAGGACTCCCGGAGCTCCTCCTCCCTCACGGCTCCCAGCACGTCCCGGTAGGCCAGTTTGGGGTCGCTGATGGTCCCGGCCTCGCCCTTGGTGGCGCTGATCAGGTACACTTCCACCCCCTGGGCGGCGTAGGTGGCAAGGGTCCCGGCGGTGGTGTAGGACTCGTCGTCCGGGTGGGCGAATATCGCCAGGAGACACCTGTCTTGGGCCATAGCTCGACACCTCTTCAGTCAGCTTGCGATTGATTACGGCCAAAGCCTATAATAGACGCTTAGGAGGTCATCAAAAAACATGCGGATAATACTATACACTGGCAAGGGCGGCGTAGGAAAGACCAGCGTAGCCGCTTCAACCGCTCTCAGAGCCGCAGATTTGGGGTACAGGACGCTGGTGATGAGCACCGACGTCGCACATAGCCTGGCGGACTCCCTGGACATGGAGCTGCAGGCCGAACCCACCCGGATAACCGACAACCTCTGGGGCCAGGAGATAGACGTACTGAAGGAGATGCAGACCCACTGGAGCATTGTGCAGGACTGGCTTGCCGCTCTCATGCAGTGGCAGGGCATGGACGAGGTGGTGGCGGAGGAGGTGGCCGTGCTGCCCGGCATGGAGGAGATGGTGGGCCTGCTCAACATCACCCACCACTACGACAGCGGGAACTTTGACACTATCATAGTCGACTGCGCTCCCACGGGAGAGACGCTGAGGCTGCTGAGCTTCCCGGAGATGGCTAGATGGTACATGCGCAAGCTCTTCCCCATCGAGCGGAGGGTGGCCACGGCCCTGGGGCCGATGGCCCGGGGCCTGTTCAACCTGCCCGTCCCGGACCCCAAGGTGTTCGATTCAATCCAGGACCTGTTTCACGGGCTGGAGAGGATGAGGAGCATACTTGGAGACCCGGCGCAGTCCTCCGTGAGGCTGGTTTTGAACCCGGAGAAGATGGTGATTCGTGAAACACAGCGAACCTTCACGTATCTTAACCTCTATGGTTACTATACGGACCTCATTGTGTGCAACCGCCTCATCCCGGACACCGTGGAGGACGGATTCTTCAAGATGTGGAAGGACTCCCAAGCCAGGTATTTCCACCTAATCGAAGAGGGCTTTGCGCCCGTGCCGATACGCGTGTCGCATCTGCTGGATAGGGAGGTGGTTGGCCTGGAGCCTCTGCGAGAGATGGGCCTTACCCTCTTCGGCGACGACGATCCCGCGTCCATCTTCTACGAAGGCTCCACCCAGACCGTGACCCGCGAGGACGACGGCCACGTGATGACCGTCAACCTGCCGTTCCTCGGTCGGGAGGACATCAACCTCATGCAGCACGGAGACGAGCTGGTCATCCAGGCTGGGCAGCATCGCCGCAACATAGTCCTGCCTCGGATACTGGTCGATCTCCCCGTCTCGGTGGCCCGCATGGACGGTTCGTCTCTGAAGCTGAAGTTTGAGGACAAGTCTCCGCGCGGTCGGAGAGGGAACTCGAAGACAAAGACCGGCTAGGAGGGAGATATGGCAAAGATAGTTCAGGTGGATTACGAGTCCGGCGATTTTGTGGTGCGCCTCAGCCCCAGGAATATACGCCTCCTTCCTGAAGACACCCAGGAGCACCTGAAGGAGGCCCGCAAGGAGATGCTGCTGGCCTTCAGGAGCTGCCTGGACTCCGCCCTCAGCCTACTGGAGCGGCCAGAGAAGCCCAGCCCCACTGCCAGGCGGACCTACATCAGGGTGGAGGAGGACGAGGAAGAGGCGAGGGCCTGAGACGGGCGCTTCACCTTTCGGCTTTCTTCCCCAACTTCCTCTCGTAAAGCTCCAGGAACTCCTGGTGGGAGGAGACGGTAGCCACCTCCCGGATGAAGTGGCCCAGGGTAGGGCTGGCGGCGCGAAGCTCGGTCAGCTGGCCGAACAGGGGGCTGACGGACGCCGGGCTGTCGGCGTAGTTGCCGTGGAAGGCAAAGTAGGCCTGGTTGAGCTTGCGGATGTAGTGGCCGTTCTCCGCCAGGAACAGCCTGCGCTCCTCCATGTACGCCTCGGCCTCCTCAATTCTGCCCTCTGACAGCAGCTCCTCCGTCGTCAGGCGCGTCTCCCGCATCGCCTGGCGGAAGTCAAAGGGCTCCTGCTGCGCTTGGGGCGGGAGGTACGGGGTGAAGGATATGGGCATCCGGGCAGCCGTCTCGTACTCCTGGTACACCAGGTCGCCTATCTCCCGCCCAAAGATGTTGGCCACGGTCTCGTTTATGGCGGTCATGTCGGAGTTTCTTCCATAGGTCTGCCCCAGGGGCCTGAAGAAGAGGTAGTGGTGCAGCCACTCGTGGGCCGCAATGTGCAGGGTGGTCCGCAGGGAGTATCTGGCGTTGATCACGGCGGGCACCGTAGCCACGCCGCCTGTGCCCGCGATAATCGCCGATACGTCATCCTCTGTGAAGATCAGCTCCTCCAGGGCATCGATCTCCTCCGCTGTGATGTCGGGGTCAAGGAGGGTTGCGTCGATGACCTCGATGCGGTCCCGCGGCGATATGATGAGCACCCTTGGAGACGGGGCAAGCCGGAAGTCGACGGGCGGGAAGTGAATCCCGATGGCCCCGACCAGGCCCTCAGGAAACAGCCCCTCCTCGTCGATGGCTGCATCGAGCGTCGCCTCCAGCGTCTCCTCCACCTCATCCCTTATCGCCCCCCTGGCCTCCTTCACGAGCTTCAGCTCCTCTTCAAAGTCGGCAAGGGCCGCGGGTGAGTCTCCGGGAGTCGGCAGAAGGACCTCTCTGACCCTTCTCTCCAGCCTCTGTTCCTCCTCCACCAGGCGGAAGTACTCCATAACCAGCGCTCTCTTCTCCCGGTCATCCAGCGAGTTGCCGGGAAGAAGAGACACCAGCCCGTGCAGCCACTTGGCAAGGAAGTTCTCCGCCTCCCACTGCACCAGCGAGTACTTGTACGGCACGGCGTGGCCGTACTGCAGGGTGTCCTTCGTGGTCAGAATCACAAAGGAGAGCCATATGACGAGAGTCACGAGGAAAGCATCCTTCAAGATACGCCAGGCGAGAGTCTTCACACCACCTCCTTGGTCTAATCATAGCGTTGAGGGAGAGGCGCGCTCAACTGCACTGGCCGTTACAATGTTGTGACTGTCATAAACCCATGGCCTCCGCTCATCCCCGTATCAAGTACGGGGCAGGCTGTGAGCGGGAACGCAGGGAGTTGCCCCCGCCGTCATTCCCGTGAAAGGAGACCGTTGAATAATCCTAAATCCCTTCCCCCGCTTGCGGGGGAAGGTCAGGATGGGGGCAAAAAAGAGGTATGTTCACGCACGATTCACCCCCATCTCAATCTTCCCCCTCAAGGGGGAAGAGGCTGTGCAAAGGTCTCCGAAAACGGGAATCCAGGCAGGGCGGCGTGTGGATACCCGTCCCGTATCGGGGTACGGGACAAGCCTGCACGGGCATGACAGAGAGGATATGGTATCATGTGCGGGTGTTTACGAGGGCCAAATGCTGATCCGGGGACTGTTGGTGGGCGCGGCCGCAGGCGCGTACTTCGGGCTGTCCGGCTACATGGCCAACCAGATGTCCCGCGTCCCCAGGACCTACCCGGAGACCACCCCCGACAGTCTTGGGCTGCAATACGAGGACGCGGTCTTTTGCAACAGAGGCGGGTCGCTGGAGCTGAGGGGATGGTTGGTCTGGCAGGGCAGCCCCGAGTCCTGGGTAATCCTGGTACACGGCAGCGGCGGCAACCGCGCGCACAACGCGGTCAACATGCTTGGCCTGACAAGAGACCTGGTCAGGAGAGGTATCGGCGTATTCACCTTCGACCTGAGGGCCCACGGCCGGTCACAGGGCAGCCGGGTATCGGTTGGTTTCAAGGAGCGCACCGACCTCCAGGGCGCAATTGACTACCTGGAGGCCAGAGGCGTGCCCAGGGACCGCATTGGTGCGCTGGGCTTCTCGCTGGGGGCCGTCATCTCAATAATGGCCGCCTCCGAGGAGCGGGGACTCGCGGGCCTGGTGCTGGACAGCCCCTTCGCCAGCCCGATGGAGATGGCGAAGCAGACCACCAGGCGCAAAGGCATACCTCGCTTCCTCCTCCCGGGGATGATGCTGATGGGCCGCGTGCTTTACGGCGTAGACCTGTCATTGGTGCGGCCGTTGGAGGCCGTGAAGAGTGTGGACTGCCCCCTGCTGCTCATTCACGGCGCGGACGACGTGATGGTGGCCCAGTCTCACTCTGAAAGGCTCTACGACGCGGCGGAGGTCGAAAAGGAGCTATGGCTTGTGCCGGAGGCGCGCCACGCGCAGGGCTACAACACGCGTCCTGCGGAGTACGTCGACCGGGTGGCGGCTTTCTTCGACAGAGCTAGGCAGCGGCCGCAGCCGGCAGGCCTTCCTTAGCCGCCGAGGCCAGCTGGGCAAAAGCCTCCGCGTCCCTGACCGCCAGATCGGCCAGGATCTTGCGGTCCACTTCAACGCCCGCCTGGTGCAGCCCGTGGATGAACTGGCTGTAGGAGAGGCCGTTCTCGCGGGCGGCGGCGTTGATGCGGGTGATCCAGAGACGCCTCATGTCCCCCTTGCGCTCCTTGCGATGCCGGTAGGCGTGGCTCAGGGCCTTGATGAGAGACTCTTTGGCCTGCTTGTATAGCCTGTGCCTGCCCCCGCGATGACCCTTGGTCATCTGGAGAAGCCTCTTGTGTCGATGTCTTGTGGTTACGCCGCGTTTGATTCTGGGCACGTCTTTTACTCCGGGTGTTTACATGTATGGCAGCGCTCGCTTGATGCCCGGCCTGTCGGCGGGGCTTGTGTCGAGCTTGCGATGGTATAGTCGATGCACCTTGGCCGGCTTCTTGCGCCGCAGGTGGCTCCTGTGCCCCTTCATGCGCAGTATCCTGCCGGACCCGGTTATGTGAAAGCGGGCCTTCGCGCCCTTGTGGGTCTTCAGCTTAGGCATTTGCCACCTCTTCCGGCTCCCTCTCAGGCTCCTTCTCCGCCCTGGCCTTCTGAGCGGTGGGTGCAATGACAATGCTGAGCCTGCGCCCCTCCAGGCTGGGGTTCTTCTCCGGCTTGGCCTCGTCCTTGAAGGCCTCCGCCATTCGCCGCAGGAGGTCCAAGCCTATCTCCTGATGGGTAATCTCTCTTCCTCTGAACATCACCGTCAACTTGACCTTTGCCCCTTCGTCCAGCAGCTTCTTCACCTGGCGTTTCTTGGCCTCCATATCGTGCTCGCCGATACGAGGGCGGAACCTGACCTCACGCAAGAGGGTAGTCTTCTGGCCCTTGCGGGCCTCCCGCTCCTTCTTGGTCTGCAGGTAGCGGAACTTTCCGTAGTCCAGCAGCCGGCACACGGGGGGCTGAGCGCCCGGGGCCACCTCTACAAGGTCAAGGCCCCTTTCCTGGGCAAGCTGAATCGCCTCGGAGGTCGGCATGGTGCCGAGCTGCTCGCCCTGGTCGTCTATCACCAGGACCTCCCGAGTGTGTATTTGCTGGTTCACGCGGTAGTCTCTAGGTATGGCCCCTCCCATGAAGGCTGCTTAGCCGTGAGATTTAGGCGTTAATATAGCACACGCGCGACGGGCAGTCAATTGCGAAAGTGGTATCAATTTTGAGGCGCTCGCCGCGAGTTGCGGACGATGTTTCTCTCCCGATTCAGGATACCTTTACATAACCTGGGCATCGTCACGAAATATGCTATACACCGTCATTCCGAACGAAGCAAAGCGAAGTGAGGAATCCAAAGCCGTTGCCCTCAATGCTGCTGGGTCTTCGATGAAGCGCTTTGGATTCCTCGAGGAGTTTATCCCCTTATCAAGTAGGGGTAGGCTCTGAGCTTTGTGCTCTCGTACAACGGAGACTTTATAATAAGGTGGGAACTGGCCCATCTATGTTGGCTTTTGCGTGTGGGCCGCCTTTGATACTCAAGGCACAACCCCTGTTGTACTCAGGTAATCGACCATATTTCTTAATAAAGGCATGTTGCAACCAATCCTCTGCCCATATTGCAGCCCTACGAGACGGATAGTTACGCCACTCAACAACTTCGTCGTATTCCTTGAACTGATTTGTGGCTTCCGTGTGTAGTTGGTTAGTGCGTCGTCGGCGTTTAGCTACATTTTGGGAAGAGCCGATGTATACGATCTGCCCCTCTCGCTTCAGTAGATACACAGTAAATTGCATCCCACAACTCCGTAGTATACCTTCACGCTTATGACACCGATGATAAATAATGAAGTGGCAACTGTCTACATAATCGTAAGGGAGCCTTGAGATCTGACCCCTTGAAAGCCCTGGGCCGCGATAGTAAGCTGTCACCAGGACAGGTAGGGAGGTGAAACTATGCTTATGCGGGAAAAGTGCGTGGCGTGCCGCAGGGACTCGCCCCTGGTAACCGACGAAGAAGTTGCCGAGCTGCATCCCCAGGTGTCGGACTGGGAGCTGCTTGAGGAGGAGTCCATGCAGCGACTGAAGCGCACCTTCAGCTTCCCCAACTTCGCCGATGCCCTGGCCTTCAGCCACAGCGTGGGCGAGGCCGCCGAGGACGAAGGGCACCACCCGCGCATTGTGACGGAGTGGGGCAGGGTGACGGTCACTTGGTGGACCCACAAGATTCGGGGCCTTCACCGCAACGACTTCATCATGGCGGCCAAGACGGACAACCTTTACGGCTAGGCGCGTCCAGGGGCCTTCTGAACGAATAAAGCGTTAATCCTCCGCTCTCCATTCCTGCGCAGGCAGGAATCCAGGGGAGAGGGGTCAGAGGCTATCCAGCAGCCCCCGGACGCCAGCAAAGACGCCCTCGAACATCTCGCGGGTGAGCCTGCCGGTGTTGGTGTTCTGCTGGCTGGGGTGGTACGACGCAACCAGGGACACGCCGTCCGGCAGTCGATGCACCGCCCCGTGCGCGAAGCGGGGCGCGGGCTTTGGCGTCTCCCGGCCCAACTCCCGCCGCGCCGACAGATAGCTGTCGAAGGCTATCTTCCCCAGGGCCACCACGACCCTGACCCCGGTGAGCAGGGACAGCTCTCCCAGCAGGTAGGGCCGGCAGGCGGCCTTCTCCGCGGTTGAGGGCTTGTTGTCCGGCGGCGCGCACCGCACCGTCGCCGTGATGTAGGCGTCCTTGAGCGTAAGGCCGTCGTCCCGGCGCGTGGACGTTGGCGAGCTTGCAAAGCCGAACTTGTAGAGGGTCTCAAAGAGCCAGTTGCCGCTGCTGTCGCCGGTGAACATACGCCCTGTGCGGTTGCCGCCGTGGGCTGCGGGCGCAAGCCCGATGATCAGCGCCCGCGCCTTGGGGTCTCCGAAAGAGGGCAGGGGACGGCCCCAGTACTCCTGGTCGCGGTACCTGGCGCGCTTCTCCCGAGCCATCCGCTCCCTGTGCTCCACCAGCCTTGGGCAAAGCCGGCAGTCAATGACCGCCCGGTTCAGCGACTCAAGGGCGTGGGCAGTGCTCGTGCTCATGTCTGCGTCGTGTGAGAGGCTTCTCGTCATTCCTGCGGAAGCAGGAATCTAAGGGGATGTTCAGGGCCATTGACGTCGCCATCGCCTCTAGATCAGTGAGCGGGACTGCCCGCCGTCGACGGTTATGGACGCGCCTGTGATCATGTCGGCGCGCTCCGAGCAGAGAAAGGCCACGGTCTCGCCCAGGGGCTCCGGCCAGCCGAACTTCCCCATTGGAAGCTGGCGCTCTATGAACTGCTCCACCGCTTCAGGGCTGTTGGACTGCACAAAGCGGTCCCAGCTTCCGCCGGGGAACTGGATCGAGCCTGGCGCCACGGTGTTGACCAGCACGTTGTGGGGAGCCAGCGACTGGGCCACGTGCTTGGAGAAGGCGATGACCGCCGCCTTGGCCGCCATATAGCTCAGCCCTCCGCCGTACTCGCGGCCCCAGATGGAGGCGATGTTCACTATGCGTCCCCACCGACGCTCCTTCATCCCGGGCGTCACCAGCCGCGTTAGGCGCACGGTGGACATGAGGTTCAGGTCAAGGGTGTCGTACCAGTCCTGGTCCGTGGTGGAGTCGAAGTCGCGGCCGCCCCGGGTGCCGCCGACGTTGTTCACCAGGATGTCCACCTGCCCAAAGGCCTCCACCGACTCCCGGTAGAACGTCTCCGCGCCCTCTGCGGTAGCCACGTCCGCCCGGGTGCCCCGGACGTCGTAGCCCAGCGCCTTCATCTCGGATAAGGCCTGGTCCAGGTCCTCCGCGCCGCGGCCGCAGATGGCTACGCGGCACCCCTCTCTCGCCAGCGTCAGGGCTGCCTGGCGTCCCAGCCCCCGGCTGCCGCCGGTGACCAGGGCCACGCGGCCTTTGATTCCCAAGTCCATTCATGCCTCCTTCTATCTCTCCGTCATTCCCGTGAAGCTTGCCCCGCACTTGATGCGGGGACGGGAATCTAGGATTTTAGATTCCTGCTTGCGCAGGAATGACGTAGAAGAGCGTTTCTTTTGGGAATACCACCCGGAGTAATGAGCGCTTTTGTGCCGCCCTACCCCGTGGGCCGTATGAGCAGCACGGGGCTGTAGGACGCCCTGAGCACGCGGTCGGCGACGCTGCCCATTATCCAGCGGCCCAGCCCGGAGCGGCCGTGGGTGGACATGATAATCAGGCGTCCCTCGCTCTCCGCCGCAAGGTCGATGATGTGGGCAGCCGGGTAGCCGCTCTTCACCGTGGTCTCCACCTCAAACCCCTTCTCCTCCAGCTCCGTCCTCTTCTCCTTCAGGTAGCCGGCGGCGGCACGCTCCAGGTTGGACGCCATCTGCGGGTCGAAGGTGTAGGCCTCGGCGGCCGGGTAGGCCATCGTCGGCGTCGTGATAACCTGCACCAGGGAGATTTTCGCGCCCATCGACTTCGCCAGCGCCTCCACGTGGGGCATGGCCGACTCCGCCAGCGCCGAGCCGTCCAAGGGCACGAGCAGCGTGTCGATGGTCTTCCTCTCCAGGGGGGCGTCGCCGGCGTCCTCGGGTCGCAGCAGAAGCAGGGGAATGGCCGTGGAATGCACCAGCTTGTCCGCGTTGCTGCCGTACACCCACCTGCCCAGCCCGGAGTGCCCGCGGGTGGACATGGCTATGAGGTCAACGCCCTCCGCCTGGGAGAAGGCGGTTATCTCCGTGACGGGGTCGTCGCCGTGGACCGTGTTGGTTGCGATTTTGAGCGAAGGGAACTCCGCGGCGACTCCCGCCAGGTACCGCTCAGAGGCGTTGATGGTCCGCTCCAGCGCCTGCTCACGAGTCTCTGCGACTGCGTCCGTCTGCTGTGGCAGCCGTCGGAGGTACGACGTCCCGCCCATACCGAACTCACCCGTCGTCTCGTCGACGGCGGCCAGGGCCTCCAGCCACGTCCCGCCGATACGGGGCTCTTCCACCACGCTCAGCAGGTGCACCTCCGCGTCCATGGCCTCAGCCATCTGCGCCACCCGACCCATGATAGTTTCCGAGAGCTTGGAGCCGTCCAGGGGAACGAGTATCTTCATGATGAGTACCTCCTGTGCCGATTGTCCAAGGGCTTCCCTTTCATTATACCCCATTGCCCAAGGCCGCGAGGGGCATTTGGCTGTGATAAAATGGGGGGAGTTGGGCTACGATGGAGTCGCTGTCATGCACATAAAGTGGATATCAGCCAGTAAACTGTTGCCGCTTGAATATATTGTCTTGGATTGTGATGAAAGGGTAAACCTTTTCGTTGGGCCTAACTCGTCGGGCAAGAGCACCATCCTGCGGGCAATAATGGGGATGTATTCCTTGAAATTGGACCGTGACCCTACATTGAACCCCTCATTCCCAGACGAGAACTTCTTCACTAAGGAATTCATCAACTCTAAAGGTGAGCAGGGTAGGTTTGTTATAGAACTCAGCGATGACTGGCCGTTAGAAAACCCTGAGAGAGATGGGACAATATGGGACCTAGCGCCTTTCCTATACGTGCCCGCCACAAGGCTTAACTTACCTGGTATGGACATCTTCGAGCAGACGATTGAGGAAATGGACGACGATTCAGACCCTCCCATGAAAGCCCTGTACGATACCGAATCTGGCATCTTTGATGGTCAGTACGTGGAGCAGGCCATAAAGTTTATTCGCGGTATACAAACAACAATGGGAGTGCAACTCAGGAGAGCAGTGCAGATAGGATATTCCTGCGCCAAGAGTATCTGTAGCGAAGTTATATACGATGATGTCCCATACCCATATGTGGAGATTAAGGAACAAGAATCATCGCCTTCCAAAAGAGTTGTGCATTTCGACATGGGAATAGTGACTACCGATGATAGACTAGGCGAGCCAATTTATGCAGGCGCCCTAAGCTCTGGAACGCAAGGTACTCTATTATGGGTATGGGCCTTGGCCATCAATATGGCCAACCGGCATCGCTGGGTAGATGGTTGGGAGAAAAAGCCAGCCATCTTACTCATTGACGAGATAGAGAACCATTTACACCCCACCTGGCAGCGTCGGGTCATGCCTGCTCTGCTGGAGCACTTCCCCGCCTTGCAGATATTCGCCACAACCCACTCGCCCTTTGTGGTGGCCGGTCTGGAGGCCGGGCAGGTTCACCTGCTGAAGCGCGAAGAAGATGGCCGCGTCTTTGCCACCACCAACACGGAAGACATTGTAGGCTGGACGGCGGATGAGATACTCCGCAATCTGATGGGCGTTGACGATCCCACAGACGACGAAACTGCGGCGGCGGCGCGGGAGTTTCGGCAGTTGCGCAATGAAGGGCCGCGCAGCGAGCCGGAGCAAGAAGCAGAACGCCAGGAGCGGATGGAGGAGCTGCGGCGGTTCTTGAGCAGGGAGCTATTGGCCGGCGGTGCAGAGGCGGCCCAGCGGGAGCTGTTCGAGCGGCAGTTTGCTGAGGCTCTTGAGAAATACCGACGGTCGCAGGAAATCAACCAGGAGAACGGCTGACCTTGCACTCGGTAGAGCGGTCGGCGGAGCCTGCGTTTTTCGCGCAGTTCCGGGCCGCATACACTGGCTGGGATCAATTGGACGGAGGCGACCGCCGGCGCATACGCGGCGCTCTTGCTCAGGACTTTGGGCTGGTTTGTGCATACTGCGAGGAGGACTGCCGATGGCCATTCGAGGGAACCATTGACCACTTTCGTCCGCGCAGTCGGTTCCCCGACCTGTGGCTCGACTGGCTAAACCTGGTATTGGCCTGCGAAAGGTGCAACCAGGCCAAAGGCGGCAGTTGGCCCGGCTTTGACGATGCGCAAACCAATCAGTCCTTGGGCACAGACTCTCGTTACACGCCTATCTCGGAGTACGTCAGTCCCAATGCGGAAGAAGGACGGAAACCTGCGCAGGAGTACTTCGAGTTCGATGTCGAGACAGGCGAGGTCAGACCTGCTGAAGAGCTTGACAGGTTGGCGTGGTCAATGGCCAGACGCACTATTTGGGACATGGACCTGAACGACAGGGAGTTGGGAGTTAACCATCCTGCCCATCTTTGGAACCAGCGTCTCCGACAGAGGAACTTGCTGATTCAGAGTCTTAGCAGCATAACAGACCCTGAGCAGATGGTTCTGGTTGCCCTTGACTTCACGCAGCCTGACAAACCCTTCTCTACATTCATAACCGCTTTCCTGACAGAACGCTTTCCGGATATGGTGTGAGGTCTCTCTTTCGTCTTCTCCCTTCTCCCTTCTCCCCTCCAATAGTTGCCAGCCAGTTGCTATGGGGACTACACTATGATACAAGGTACTTGGTCTCCGTCCATTCAGCAAAGGGGGATGAAATGCAATCTTATACGCGTAACGACAACACGAAGCACAAGAGCGACGCAATAACCGCGGGCCCCACGCGGGCCGGGTCCCGCTCCATGCTCCGGGCCACCGGCTTGGACGACGCGGCGCTGTCCAGTCCATTCATCGGCGTGGCCAACCTTGCCAGCGACGTCACGCCCTGCAACGTGCACCTTGGCCCCCTGACGGCGCGCGTCAAGGAGGGCATTCGCTCCGCCAGCGGCACGCCCTTCGAGTTTGGCACCATCACCGTCAGCGACGGCGTGTCAATGGCCACGGAGGGCATGAAGGCGTCCCTGGTCAGCCGCGAGGTCATCGCAGACTCCATTGAGGTCGTCTCAATGGCGGAGTGGTTCGACGGCCTGGTGACCGTCGGCGCCTGCGACAAGAACATGCCCGGCTGCCTCATGGCTATGGCGCGGCTGAACATCCCATCCGTCTTCGTCTACGGCGGCACCATCATGCCGGGCACCTACCAGGGCAAGGACGTGAACATCCAGGACGTGTACGAGGCCATTGGCGCACACGCCCTGGGCAACATCTCCGACGCCGAGCTTGACGAGCTTGAGCGGGTGGCGTGCCCCGGCGCGGGGGCCTGCGCCGGCCTCTTCACGGCCAACACCATGTCCTCTGCCATCGAGGCCTTGGGCATGTGCCTCCCCGGCGACGCCTCAATCCCGGCTGTGGATCCCCGCAAGATGGAGGAGTGCAGGCAGGCGGGAGAGGCGGCGGTCAGGTTGCTGGAGATGGGCATTGCGCCCCGTGACATCCTCACCCGCAAGGCCTTTGAGAACGCCATAACCGTCGTGGTGGCAATGGGCGGCTCCACCAACTCGGTGCTTCACCTGCTTGCCATCAGCTACGAGGCGGGCGTGTCCCTTTCGATTGACGACTTCGACTACATCAGCCGCAATACGCCGTACATCGCCAGCCTGCGGCCGGGCGGCGCGTACGTGATGGCCGACCTCGACCGAATCGGGGGCGTCTCCCAGGTGATGAAGCGCCTGCTCGACGCCGGGCTACTCCACGGCGACGCTATGACCGTTACCGGCAAGACCATCCGCGAGAACCTGGAGAGCGTGGAGGAGGAGAGCGACCAGAAGGTCGTGTTCCCGGTGTCGTCGCCCCTCAGCCCCACGGGTGGGCTTGCGATACTCAAGGGCAACATCGCCCCTGAGGGCGCGGTGATCAAGATTGCCGGCAAGGAGAAGCTGTACCACCAGGGCCCGGCCAGGGTCTTCGACCGGGAGCAGGACGCCTACAGGGCGGTGCTGGGCGGCGACATTAACCAGGGCGACGTGATTGTGATCCGCTACGAGGGGCCGAAGGGCGGCCCCGGTATGCAGGAGATGCTTGCGGTGACGGCGGCCATAGTAGGGCAGGGGCTTGGCGAGCACGTGGCGCTCATCACCGACGGCCGTTTCTCAGGCGCGACCCACGGCCTGATGGTGGGGCACATCGCGCCGGAAGCTGCGGCCGGCGGCCCCATCGGGGCGCTGAATGACGGGGACACCGTGACCTTGGACGTGCCCAACCGCGTCCTGGAGGTGGCCCTCTCCGACGCCCAGATACAGGAGCGTATGGCGGCGGCAACGCCTCCGGAACCGATGCACACCAGGGGCACGCTGTGGAAGTACGCCAAGCTGGTCGGCTCCGCGTCGTCCGGCGCGGTCACGGGATAGACCGTCAGCAGCCCTCGGCCGGGAGCGCGGGAGACCGGGTATGAGCCCTTCTGTAACGTTGGAGGACATCCAGAGGGCCCGCGGCGTTATCGCCGGCCAGGTGCACGTGACGCCTGTTCTGTCCACAGGCTCCCTGGGGCTTATGGTAGGCTGTGAGCTTCTGCTGAAGGCCGAGAACCTCCAGCGAGCGGGCTCCTTCAAGGTGCGGGGCGCGGTGAACAAGATAGCCGGGCTGAGCGCGGAGCAGAAGGCCAGGGGAGTCATCGCCGCCAGCGCCGGGAATCACGCCCAGGGGGTTGCCCTGGCCGCCGGGAACCTGGGGATTGCCTGCACCATTGTCATGCCCAGGGACGCGTCCATTCCCAAGGTGGAGGCGACCCGGGGCTACGGCGCAGAGGTGGTCCTTCACGGCGAGAACTTCGACGAGGCCATGAACCACGCCAGCCGCCTTGTGCAAGAGAACGGGCTGACCCTTGTCCACGCCTTCGACGACCCCGCCGTCATTGCCGGGCAGGGCACCATCGGCCTGGAACTGCTGGAGCAGGCGCCGGACATCGACGCGGTCGTCGTTCCCGTCGGAGGCGGAGGTCTCATAGCGGGCATCGGGCTGGCGATACGGGAGACCATGCCCGGCGTCCGGGTGGTAGGCGTCCAGGCCAGCGCGTCTACGGCCTTCGTCGAGTCGTACAGGTCGGACAGGCGCGTCAGCGTGAAGGGGGAGCCTACCGTGGCGGACGGGATTGCCGTGGGCACGCCGGGGGAGCTGACGCTGCCCCTGGCCGCGCGCTGCGTGGACGATATGGTGACGGTTGATGAGGAGGAGATTACCCAGGCGATGACGCTGCTCCTGGAGAGGTGCAAGCTCCTGGTGGAGGGCGCCGGGGCGGTGGGCCTGGCGGCCCTGCTTGGCGGCAAGATACCGGTCGATGGGCAGAGGGTGGCTGTGGCGCTAAGCGGAGGCAACGTGGACTCAAACCTGGTGGCGCGGGTGCTTGAGCACGGCCTCTCCCATGCAGGACGCTACATGGTGCTCAGGCAGCTTATCGAGGACCGCCCCGGTCGGCTGAGCCGTCTGCTGGCCGTAGTGTCGGGCACGGGGGTGAACATACTCCAGGTGGGACACCTCAGGCACGGGCCGTCCGTTCCCATGGGGCACGTTGAGGTGCAGCTTGAGCTGGAGACCAGGAACTCCGCCCACGCTGAGGAGGTGCGGGAGCGCCTGCGCGAGTCCGGGTACACGCTCAGCGAGGAGTAGAGGCGGGCGGTGTGTTCAGGCTCAGCCCCCTGCTGACAGGTCTCGCAGTATCTCCGCCAGGCGCGGCTCAAAGACTTCCCTGAGCTTGGGCAGCATATCCAGCATCCATGCCTTGGTCTCCTCCAGCTTCTCCGGCGGGTCGTCTATAGAGCCGTCCCTTCTCACGTTTATGCTGGAGAAATTGGAGGAGGTGTGCCTGTTCCAGTGCCACTCCTGGCCGGGCGCGAGAGTGATACTAGCCTCTATCTCGTCTTTATCCCTCTGCAACTCATCGAATATCTGCTTGGTCAGTTCCCTGTCTTCCGCCCGAATGTGCAGGGTTGTCCAGGCGTAGTTGTTCCTTTCAAGGGATACCACGTACCATATGCCTGGATTGAGGCTGGACGGAAAACCTCGGTCATTGCTCTCGAACATCTGGATTGGCTGGTTGGCAAAACCCGCCTTGTGCATCGCAATAATCAGTGGCTGGAAGAAGGCGTTGAACTGCTGGCTGCGCGGGGATGTGGATGCCCCTTCTGGTTGTGTGATTTCCTTGTTCCAGCCTTCGGGTGACACCACACATTGCAGTTTCGGTTCGTAGGATAAGGTGCCCGTCTTGACGAGCTCCACCCTAACGCCGTAGAACCTGAGCTCACCCGGAGTCCATTTGTTGAGCCAGTGCAGGGTGGCAGCGTGCTCGTAGCGGAACTCGGGCGCGACCCATATTGCAATGCGGGCGTCCAGTCCCGCCGCGTAGGTGAGAAGCTGGGTCAGATGGCTGTGGTCGGTCCACTCCAACTGATTCTCGACTGCTGCGCTTATGCCGGTGTCGACTTCCTTTGCCAGAATGTCACAGTAGAACGGTCCTACGGCCGCCTCCTCCTGGACCAACTCCAGCTTCAGTCCAACCGCTTCGCTCAGGAGGTCCAGGTTCCTGGCGAGCCAGGGGGTGAAGTCCAAGGCCTCATGCGGCCACTCGGAGCGGACATCTACGTACTCAGTTCCCTGTTCTGGTGTGGTCATTGCAGCCTACTCCTCTCGTCTGCCTGTGTCGCCGCCCTGAATCACAAAGTCGCGGCGGTCGTGATACAGCCGCGCGCGGTTGAGCACGTCGTCGTCCGCCTCCAGGTCTATGTTGTGGCACTCGGTCATCGTCCAGTACTTGTAGTCCCCCAGGAAGAGGTACTTCCGCTTTTCATGGAAGAACCAGCACTCGACGCCCTCTCCCTGCGCTATCCGCGCGCAGAACGCCGCCAACAGCTCCTCCTGGCGGTCCCTCTTGACCACAACGTACTCGTGGGGCCAGGTGTCCCGGTACGTGACCGCCTCCCGCCAGGGGGCTTGCGCTATCAACTCCATAATTCCAGGGGTCTGAGGTTCCAACGATGTGCCTCCTATGCGCGCCAGACCCGGGTTTGCGGGCCTGGCCAGAATCGAGCTGCTCTCTCGATTATAAACCTTGCAACTCTCTTGTGATATGCTGAGTCAGCTAAGCATATCGCAGGGTATTTGACAGCTCTCTCATGACAGGCCCGGAACTCAATCTCGTCAACTGGCTGCTGGCGGCCTCGCCGGTGGTCTTTCTGGTGGTTGTCCTGATGTGGCTCAACTGGAAGACGCCGCGCGCGGGCGCCGTCGCCTGCGTGATGGCTCTTGTCCTGGCCCTGTTCGCGTTCGGCGCGGCCCCGGAGCACGCGGCCATAGCGAGCGCCAAGGGAGTCAGCCTGTCCCTCTTCGTGCTCACCATTGTCTGGACATCCGTTTACCTGTTCAACGTGCTGGACAGGCTGAACGGCATAACCGCCATTGGACGGAGCATGGCCGTGCTCTCTTCGGACGGGCTTGTGCAGGCGCTGGTCATAGGCTGGGGCTTCTCCAGCTTCATCCAGGGGGTCACCGGGTTCGGCGTGCCCGTGGCCATTACCGCTCCGCTGCTGATAATGCTTGGGTTCTCGCCCGCACGGGCCGCCGCGATGTCACTCGTGGGACACGGCTGGGCCGTGACCTTCGGCTCAATGGCGTCCTCCTACTACACCATCCAGTTGGTGACGGGCATAGAGGGCGACGTGATTGCTCCCCACATGGCCCTGCTCTTTGCGCCCATCGTCGTGGCCAGCGGCGCGCTTGTGGCTCACATCCAGGGGGGCATGGCCGCCGTGAGGCGCAGCCTTCCCCTGGTCGTCGTCACGGGCGCCATCATGTCCGGGGCGATGTACGCCCTTGCATTGGTGGGCGCAGTGCAGATAGCGTCCACGGTGCCCGGCGTCCTGGGCATGGTGGCCCTTGCGGCCCTCGCTCGCACTCCGCTTCTTCCCGCCGAAACGCAACCCGCGGCGGTCGACGGAGGGCTTGCAGCAGGCGCGGCGGACGGCTCCGACGAAACCCCCATGCCTCTCGGCCTGGCTCTGATGCCCTACCTTCTGCTCATCACCCTCAGCGTCATCTCCCAGATAGGCCCCGTAAAGGAGGCGGTCAGCGGCCTGAAGCTGGCGGTCGATTACCCCGGATTCACAACCGGCCGGGGGTTCGTCGTGGCTCCCGAGGAGGGCTACGCGCCCATAAGGCTGCTCAACCATCCCGCTCCCCTGGTCCTCTTCTCCACGCTCATCAGCGCGGCGGTCTACGTCTTTGCCAAAAGGTGGCGCAGTGGCCTTTGGCGTGAGGCGTTGAGGCTGACCTACAGGCAGAGCTACAGCTCCACCTTGAGCGTAACGACCATGGTCATAATGGCCGTTGTCATGGCGGACACGGGAATGACCGTGCTCCTGGCCCGGGGCATCGCCGACGTCTCCGGCCCCCTCTTCCCGCTGGTCTCCCCGTTCATCGGCCTGCTGGGCTCCTTTATGAGCGGCAGCAACACCAACTCCAACGTCCTGTTCGGCCTGCTCCAGTTGGAAACTGCCAAGGCGTTGGGCATTGGGGCCGTAACCATATCCAGCATCCAGTCCATTGGCGCGTCAGTCGGCAGCTCGATGGCTCCGGCCAAGGTGCTTGTTGCGGCGGCGGTGGTCGGCCTTGCCGGCGAGGAGCGGTCCATCTTCCGCATCGTCATCCCGTACATAATCGGGCTTGTGCTGCTGGCCGGGATAGTGGCTCTGGTCGTCATCAGACTCCTGCCCGGACTCTCGCTGTAGAGACGCCTTCCGTTTGCTGGCAGGACTGCCTGCGTGCTATATTGGAATTGAAGGCTTGGCAATGCCGCAATCGACGTCGGTGGAGGACTGAGATGGAAGCCGAAAGCCGGAAGCGTCTTGATGTTCTGCTGAAAGACCTGGGGGAGTTGAGCGCGGAGCAGGTCGGGTATCCGTGCAACCACGACTTCGACTACTCGGAGCTGTGGCCCTTCCTCCAGTACAGCGCCAACAACGTCGGAGACCCCTTCCACGACAGCAACTTCCGCGTCAACACCCATGAGATGGAGCGGGAGGTCATCAACACCTTCGCCGGCATGATGCGGCTGGAGCGGAGCGAGGCGTGGGGCTACGTCACCTCCGGCGGCACCGAGGGCAACATGTACGGCCTGTACATGGGCCGGGAGATATTCCCGGACGGCGTGGTGTACTTCTCCCAGGACACCCACTACAGCGTGGTGAAGATTCTGCGCCTGCTGAAGGCCCGCAACATCATGATCAAGAGCCAGCCCAACGGCGAGATCGACTACGAGGACCTGTACGAGACCATCCGCATCAACCGGGACTCGCCTGCCATAATCATGGCTAACATAGGCACCACCATGAAGGGCGCCATAGACGACGTGAGCAGGGTGCGCGCCATCCTCGACGCCCTTGCCGTGACCAACCGCTACATCCACGCGGACGCCGCCCTGAGCGGCATGATACTGCCCTTTGTGGATGACCCGCAGCCCTTCGGATTCGACGTCGGTTTCGACAGCGTGGCGATTAGCGGCCACAAGATGATAGGCTCTCCGCTGCCCTGCGGCGTCGCCCTCACCAGGCGCGAGTACGTTTCTCGCGTCGCCCGCTCCATCGAGTACGTGGGCGTCCTGGACACGACGCTCACGGGTTCCCGCAGCGCCTTCGCGCCGCTAATGCTCTGGTACGCCCTTGAGAAGCACGGGATGGGTGGCTTCAAGCGCATCGTGAACGAGTGTCTGGACAAGGCCGAGTACGCAGTCACGCGCTTCAGGGACAGCGGCATCCCGGCCTGGCGAAACAGGAACTCGGTCACCGTGGTATTCCCCAAGCCGTCGGCGCAGGTCATCCGCAAGTGGCAGCTGGCGCCCTACGAGGACGTCGCCCACATGCTCACCATGCCGCACATTACGCGCGAGACTATAGACGCAGTCGTTGACGACTGCCTGAACGATTAGCGCACAAAAAACTCACAGAGGATATAGCTCTATGCCCAGAATTATAGTTATGGCGAAGAACGAGGTTGGCGTAATAGCCGACATAAGCCGGGTGCTGGCGGACAACGAGATCAACATAGAGACCATCAGCGCCGAGGCCCTTGACGACAAGGGAACAATTACACTGACCGCCGACGACTACGACGGCGCTCTGCGCGCGCTGACCGAGGCCGGGTTCAAGACGGTCACGGACGACTCGCTGCTGGTCAGCCTGAAGGACGAGCCCGGGGCCCTGGCCAAAATGGCTGAGAAGCTCAAGCAGGGCGGCGTGAACATCCAGAGCCTGCACATAGTAGACCGCCGCGGCGACTACACCACAGTCGCCATACTACCCGATGACCGGGAGAAGGCGGAGAGCCTGCTGGACAGCGAGTCTATAGTCTAGGTCTGGGCTGGTATTCGCGGGGCGTGTTGGTATTGCCAACGCTCCCAGGGAGCGCCATATCCTGCCCGCTCAAATGGTTCGACAGGCTCACCATAAGCGGGCAGGGCGGCCCACGTCGCCTGTTGGTCAATGTGCCGCCAGAGGCGTATAATGTAGCCAACAGGCGAAGGGCAGGTATCCCGCATGTCCTTTGAGGGCAACTGGCAGCTCACCATTACCTCCCCAATGGGGGAGCGTCCGGCGCAACTCTCCATCACAGAGACCACCGGCAACCTGGAGGGGTCGCTGACCACCGGCATGGGCACGGCTCCCGTCTCAGGCCACGCCGATAACGGCTCCGTGGAGTTCAGCGCCACCGTTCAAGGACCTATGGGCGCTATGAAGCTCGACTTCTCCGGCGACGTCACCGGCGACGAGGTATCCGGAGAGATGCAGTTTGGCCCCATGGGAAGCGGGCCCTGGCGCGGCGCACGCGTCGAAGACGAGAATGGGCAGCAGCCGGCCGCCGTGGCGTCTGGAGCCGCGCAGGGAGCAACTGCCCAGGCCGCGGGTGGTCCGGGCAGAGGCGGCATGGGGCCCGGCGCTGCCACGGCAACCATGGGCCGGCCTCCGGGCCTGGGGCTGCGCTCCTTCACCTCCCTGGACGCGATAAAACGCACCTTCGACTCCCTGAGTGTGCCGGCCTACCGCAACCTGTGGATAGGCTTTCTGCTCCAGATGGGCGGAATGCAGATGATGATAATGACCGGCGGCTACTACGTATATCAATTGACGGGTGTCGCCTCCCGATTGGGCGTGGTCACGGCGGCGGCCGCGATCCCGGCCGTCTCTCTGGCTCTTTTTGGCGGAGTGTTCGCTGACCGGTTTGAGAAGAAGAGAATCATCCAGTTCGGACAGGTTGTGACCTTGCTGTCAGCCCTCTTCATCGGCGTCTCCATAACCACAGGCACAATCACTTGGGTACACCTCTTGGGCGCGTCATTCGTCCAGGGCTGCGTTATGCCGTTGATTATGCCGGCCCGCCAGGCCATTGTTCCCCAGCTGGTGGGAATGGAGCGGCTGCAGAACGCAGTTGCCCTCAACTCCATGGTGATGAGCTTGACTACAATGGCAGCCCCAGCCTTTGCCGGGGGACTGATTGAAGTCCTGTCTATAGAGGTGGTCTACTACGTCATAGCCGGAATGTTCGTGGCAGCGCTCTTCTTCACACAGCTCTTGCCCAAGCTGGGGAGGGCATCCGCGAGTAGACAGGCCTCCATTTTGGGGGACATGAAGGACGGCTTGAGATACGCCTCCTCCAACCGTGTGATTCTTCTGCTGCTGTTCCTCTCCTTCTCCACAATCATCTTTGCAATGCCCATACGATTCATACTGCCCGTCTTCGCCGAAGACGTGTACGAGGTGGGTGCAGGAGGACTGGGGCCTATGCTGAGCGCAATTGGCCTGGGGTCACTGTTCGGGACGCTGGTCATAGCGTTTCTGGGCAAGGTCGCCCGCTGCGGGTTGGCTCTGCTGCTCAGTGGAATCGTATCAGGGACTATCCTCCTGGGGTTCTCGACTTTGTCCTACCTGGCGCCGGTATACTTAGCCGCTCTGGTGTTCCTGGTGTTTGTCGGCGTGATCCAGGCGGGCAGGATGACCCTGACCAACAGCCTGATGATGGAGAACGCAGACCAGGAGTACCGGGGACGCGTGATGAGCCTCTTCACCCTGAACATGGGCCTCATGCCCGCAGGCGTTCTTCCCATCACGATTCTGGCGGACCAAATAGGCGCGCCCCTCTCCCTTGGCATTATGGCGGTCCTGCTCATCCTCGTGGCGACGACCATCCTGCTGTCCAGCCCGCGTCTGCGGCGTCTGGAGTAGGGGAGTGTAGGGGCGGTTCGCGAACCGCCCCTACTTCGGTTTCCCCCATCCCGTATCAAGTACGGGGCAAGCTCTAACCTTCCCCAGCAAGCGAGGGAAGGGACATTATGTGCAGCCAGCCCCCTACCCCACCACCACGTTGACCAGTCGGCCGGGCACGTATATGACCTGCCTGACCTGGACGCCCTCCAGGTAGGGCTGCACGCGGCTGCTCTCCATAGCCAGCGCCCTCGCCTCCTCCTCGGCAATGGAGGCCTCCACCTGGATGCGGTCACGCACCCTGCCGTTGACCTGCACCACCAGGGTTATCTCCTCGTCACGGGCCAGCTCCTCGTCCCATGCCGGGAGCGTCTGGTTGTGGATGCTGTAGGCGTGCCCCGTCCTCTCCCAAAGCTCCTCGGTTACGTGGGGGGCGATGGGCGCCAGGAGGAGCAGCAGCTTCTCCACGGCGTCCCGCCAGGATGCGGAGTCCAGGCCGCCGTCGTCCCAGGCGCGGCCCATGTGGTTGGTCAGCTCCATCATGGCAGCCAAGGCGGTGTTGAACTTGAACCGCTCCATGTCGTCCTCCACCTTCCTGACGGTCTTGTGTGTCATGCGCACCAGCGACCGCACCGCTTCGTCGTCCACCGGCTGCGCGTCCAGGGTCGAGGCGTCGCGCTGGGCGATGTCCCAGACGCGGTTAAGCCAGCGGGCCATGCCGTTGATGCCCGCGTCCGACCACTCGCCGCCCTGATCCCAGGGGCCCAGGAACATCAGGTAGGTGCGCACCACGTCCGCGCCCTGCTCCTGTACGTAGGGGTCCGGCGTGATGACGTTGCCCCGGGACTTGCTCATCTTCTGGCGGTCGGCGATGATGGTGCCCTGGTTGAACAGCCTCAGATACGGCTCGTCGTACTCCACCAGGCCCAGGTCACGCAGCGCCTTGTTGAAGAAGCGGGAGTACATCAGGTGCATCACGGCGTGCTCCGCGCCGCCTGTGTACTGGTTCACGGGCAGCCAGCCCCTGGCCGCCTCCGGGTTGAAGGGGCCCTGGTCGTAGTGCGGGCTGGCGTAGCGCAGGTGGTACCAGGAGGAGTCCACAAAGGTGTCCATAGTGTCCGTCTCCCTCTGGGCGGGCGCGCCGCAGGCGGGGCAATCGACGTTCAGGAACTCTTCGTGGTGCTTCAGGGGCGACTCGCCGGTGGGCCGGAACTGGGCGTCCTCCGGCAGCAGCACGGGCAGGTCCTCCTCCGGCACCGGCACCACGCCGCAGCCATCGCAGTACAGCATCGGAATAGGAGTGCCCCAGTAGCGCTGGCGGGAGATTAGCCAGTCCCGCAGCCTGTAGGACACCGTGCGGCTGCCCCAGCCGCTGGCCTCAACGTGGTCGGCAATGCGCTCCTTGCCCTCGACCACAGGCAGGCCATCAAAGGGGCCGGAGTTCACCTGGGTCCCGTCCTCAACGTGGGCCTCCGTCAGCTCTCCGCCATCCCAGTCGGGCGGAGCGATGACGACGAGTATGTCCAGACCGTACTTCTTTGCGAACTCGAAGTCGCGCTGGTCGTGGGCCGGAACGCCCATGACGATACCCGTGCCGTATGTGAGCAGCACGTAGTCGGCGACGAAGACGGGCACGCGATCCCCGTTGAGGCGGTTGACGGCGTAGGAGCCTGTGAAGACGCCCGACTTCTCCCGCTCCGTCGATAGGCGTTCCACTTCCGACTGGCGGCGCGCCTCCTCAATGTAGGCATCGACCTCCGCCCGGCGGTCGGCGGTGGTCAGGCTGTCCACCAGGGGGTGCTCCGGCGCAATGACCACGAAGGTGACTCCGTAGATGGTGTCAATTCGAGTCGTGAAGGTGCGGATTTCGGTCTCCTCCAGCCCGTACTCGGAGATGTCGAAGCTGATCTCCACGCCCTCACTGCGGCCTATCCAGTTGGTCTGCATGGTCTTGATGCGCTCCGGCCAGTCCAGGAGGCCGGAGAAGTCCAGCAGCTCCTCCGCGTACCTGGTGATGCCGAAGAACCACTGCTCCAGGTCACGGCGGGAGACGGCGGCCTCGCACCGCTCGCACTTGCCGTCCACCACCTGCTCGTTGGCCAGCACCGTCTGGCAGGAGGGGCACCAGTTGGCCGGGGCGTTGTCGCGGTAGGCCAGGCCCGCCTTGTAGAACTGGAGGAATATCCACTGGTTCCACCGGTAGTACTCCGGCAGGGCGCAGATTATCTCCCGGTCCCAGTCGTAGACGGGGCCCATTGAGCTGAGCTGCTTGCGCATGTTCTCGATGTTGCCCATAGTCCACTGGTAGGGGTGGATGCCCCGGCGAATGGCGGCGTTCTCCGCCGGCAGCCCAAAGGCGTCGAACCCCATTGGGTGCAGGACGTTGTAGCCCTGCATACGGCGGAAGCGGGCGTGAGCGTCCGAGGGGGCCATGGCGTACCAGTGGCCTATGTGCAGGTCGCCTGAGGGATAGGGGTACATGGTGAGCTCGTACCACTTGGGGCGAGGGTCGTCGTCCTTGACCTGGTAGAGCTTGTCAGCGCTCCAGCGTTCCTGCCACTTGGCGTCAAGCTCCTGGGGGTCGTATCTTCGCTCAGGGGTGCGCGGCCTGGCGTCGGACGTGTTTGTTTCTTCTGGCATTACGGGTCTCCTCTAGTCGATTCCACGATGTGATGAGCTCTCAAACCCGTGCACTAGGATACCACGAGTTCAGGGATGTGGTGAGCCTACGGACGTATCCCGGAGAGAGGGCTGAGGGCGTAGCGGGTGGAAGAGGAGACTAAAGGACAACGCAGTCCGCCCAGCGGAGCAATGCCAGAACCCCGCCTTTCGGACGAACTACGCTTGATACCTCTGTTGAAGAGATCATGAGGAGCGTATTCTACCAAGCCTGGGGCGTGGCTGCAACAGCCCATAGCTGAAGGCAGCTTCTCAGTCTGATATCTGGAAACACACGCTATAAAGTAGCATATCAGGTATATCCGAGGAAATTCCGCAAGAAAAGCTAAGGCTGCCTAAAGGCAGCCTTGCGCCCTGCTGCCGAAGCATACAGGGGGTGTAAATGCACGTTATCCTTTCTTATTATGGCTGTCAAGCGAATATCTAGTATGAGCTAGTTGTAAAAGTAGGGAGACCGTCTCAACCGAGACGGTCTCCCTTGGCTATGTTCGCCCTTCTACTGGTTTTCTCGTTCCCAGCGCAGGGCCGAATCACGAGTTACCCTGGGGCCCTCAATGTGCATCTTGCCAGGCTGTCCATTGCTTCGATGCTCGGCCGCCCGACGCTCTGGGTCATTGGTAATGCCGTGGTAGACCACCTTATTCCCAACACGCAGGGTGTATCGGAACGTGTCTCTTGGCTGTGCCATGGTATTTCTCTTTCCCGGGGTGACTGACCAATGTCTAGGGAAGGGACCAAAGGTAAGCCCCTTCCCCAAATACTAACGCCCGACTCTCCGAACGACGATACGCGGTGGCTTGACCCTAATGCGCACCGTGCGCTCCACACGGATCGTGCGCCGGATAGTCCTTCTGATAGTTGGCATTGCCAGCACTCCGTTTAGCCTCGCCGAGTGGAGTTGACAATCGAACACCTGCAAAGTCTGCGGGCTGCCACGCTTGACTCCAAGGAGAAAGGGGATTATAATTCCCTCTGCTTTTTTGCCTTGGGCGTCCTCCACTCGGCGGATGCTAATTTGAAAGACCTCCACGCTATTGGAGGTCTTTCGCATTGCTAAGTTTCGCCACTCCGTTGTTTAGTAATGCAGTTGCTTTACTACCCTCCGTTTCAAGCTACTCGGACAATATCACAATCTGGCTACGTTGTCAATGAAGAACATCGAAATTCGCGAGGCGGGCTACGGAATTTATACATTGTGTAGTTCCGCCTGGGATATGGTCACTAGATATCGTGTTTAATCCAGATTGTACTGCAACTACCTTAGATAGAACAAAACCCCTACAGAATTGCGGGGAGGCCGTTTGGTCTCGCTCACCCTTCGATTAGCTCAGAGCCTGCCCCGTACTTGATACGGGGATAAGCGGTGTTGTCCGCCAACGCCAACGTATGCTCGGGATACCCTTTGAGCGGCTCCGTCACTCCCGAGCAGCCGGGAGTGCACACCTCCACTCTTCCCCTGGATGCCCGTCTACAGAGACCTTTGAACAACTAAGGCTAGTTCCTCGAAGGAAGGTTTTCGGGGATAGTAATAAGGTCATCGGCGCTCTTGTTAAGGTAGTATCCTTCGTCACTCTCGTATTTGTGGTGGGTTGGTATCGCCAGATTGCCCCAAAGTTGGGCTAAACAGACAATTTGACGGCCTTTCTCAGGTTGTAGGCCATCAGCTTGAACCACATCTCCACGGCATTGCGCCCCAGACCGCGATAGCGTACACGGCTATATCCGTAGCTTCGCTTAAGTGTCCCAAACACCTTCTCCACCAAGGCCCTCACCGGAGCTATCAACTCGTTGTGTCTCTGCTGCCAGTCAGGCAACTCCCGTTGGTGCTTGTGGGAACGGTGCATGATCATGTCACTGATGCCCTGAGAACTCAACCACTCACGCCTCCTCTTTGACTCGTAGGCCCGGTCACCATACACTGCTCTTTCGTCTCCGCTCACCAGTTCATCCGCTACCTCGCTCTCATACACCTTTGCCGGAGTCAGTTTGGCCCTCCGCACCAGCCCACTCCCGACGTCCACACCCGCATGCAGCTTATATCCGAAGTGGAATCTACTCCCACGTCCACCACCAGTCCAGTCAGCATCAGGGTCCGTGGCGCTCTTGCCTCTACCACCAGCCGAATAGGGCGGTTTCTTTACCTGCGCCTCAACCAGCGTGGCGTCCATCAGCGTTCCCTGCTTCAACACCAGTCCCAGCCTCTCCAACTGCTTCCCCAGCTCATCAAACAACTTCTCGCTCAACCCCCTCTCCTCCAACGCCGTCCTGAACCTGCTTATCGTCGAGTGGTCAGGGGTATCATCCTGAAGACCCAAACCCACGAAGCGCCGAAAGGATATGCGGTCCCCAAGGGCCTCCTCCATCTGTGGATCAGACAGGTTGTACCACTGCTCCAGAAGCAGCACCTTCACCATAGTCAGCGGCGGATAGCTCGGCCTACCCTCCCGGGCTGAGTAGACTCCAGACACCAACCCCTCAAACCGCTCCCAATCTACTATCTCGGAGATCCGTTCCAGACGACGGTTCTGTCCCAACTCCTCCGGCAACAACGACTCCGCTAGACCCTGATGACCCATATCCTTGTGCATGATTCCCTCCTGACTCCTTGGGACTCTTCCTCCTTATTCTCCCCTAATGCCGGGAGTTACGCAAAGGTCTCTCTACACGGGCATGACGAACCGACACGCTATCGTCCTGCCCTACTCCACCTTCTCCAGCGGCGCGTAGCTGCACAGCAGCTTCTTTATGCCCGACTCCCCCTTGAAGGCCACGGGCGCCTCGTAGTCCTGGCTGGTTGGGGCGCATCTGTGTCGGCATTAGCTCAGAACCCTTGACGGAAGCCGCGCTCATACAACGCCTTGACAACCCGCCTGGTGTAGGCTATCGTCTTTGCGCAACCCAGACTTGGGGAAGGTGTTTACGCTTACCTATGTTCAACAATCCAGCCCCCCCCCGAACACACCCCGCGTTCTTCAAACGTGATCATTCTCCCACAAGCGGAGTTGTCGATTAGAAATCCTCTCGCTATGAGAGGATTTTTTGTGGCGAAAATACAGAGCGCCGGAGGATACAATGAAGATATCCTTATTGCCCAGAGAAGAGAAGTTCTTCACCCTCTTCCAGCAGAGCGCGGCCAACCTCAAGGCAACCGGAGAGAAGCTGCTGGACCTCATGGAGAACTACGAGAACGTCCCGGACAAGGTGGCCGAGATAAAGCGACTGGAGGAGGTGGGGGATAACGTCATCCATGAAATAATGACCAGCCTTCACAGGACCTTTGTCACTCCCTTGGACAGAGAGGACATCGCCGCGCTGGGAGAACGCCTGGACGACATCGTGGACTACATGGAGGAGGCCGCCCGCCTGATGGTGGAGTACCGCATTCAGGAGTCCACGGAAAACGCCAAGGAGCTTGCCCGAATCCTGCTGCGCTGCTCGGAGACCCTGGAGCAGGCCATAGGCCTCCTGCACCTGCGAGGGGCGAAGCTCCGGGACATCCTCCCCCTTGCTTCAGAGATTAACCTCCTGGAGAACCAGGCCGACCAGGTGGTCAGCAGGGCTATGGCTGATCTGTTCAACGACGACAACGTCTCGCCCATCTACGTTATCAAGTGGAAGGAGATCTACGACCTGCTGGAGGGCGCTACCGACCACTGCGAGACGGCGGCCAATATGCTGGAGGGAATAGTCCTGAAGCATGCCTGATGAAGCCATACTGATAATCACGATTGGCCTGGCTCTGGCATACGCCTATGGCAACGGCCTGAACGACGCCGCCAACGCCATAGCCACCGTGGTGTCCACACGGGTCCTGTCTCCGACGGCGGCCGTGCTCATGGGCGGGTTGATGAACCTGGTCGGGGCGCTGACGGGAACCGCCGTAGCCAAGACCATCGGCAAGGGGATTGTGAACCCGGACCTCATGTCCCAGGAAGCGGTGATGGCGGCCATCCTGTCGGCGGTGATCTGGGTGCTCGTGGCCACGCGCTACGGCTTCCCCGTAAGCGTGAGCCACTCCCTGGTGGCGGGCGTGCTTGGCGCAGGAGTTGCCCACGCCGGGACTGCCGCCGTCAAAGTCGGCACACTCATCAAGGTGCTGATGGCCCTGGCCTTTTCACCGCTGCTCGGTTTCGCGACGGCCTTCCTGTTCATGGTCCTGATCTACTGGGTGTTTAGGCGATTGACCCCTCACCAGGTGACCGCTCTATTCGGCAAGCTTCAGATACTCGCGGCGGCCTTCCTGGCCTACAGCCACGGCAAGAACGACGCACAGAACGCGATGGGGATCATGGCCCTGGCGGTGGGCGTGTACTACGTCCAGGAGGTTGAGGTGGAGCTTTGGATGCAGCTTGCCAGCGCCCTGATGATAGGCATTGGCACCGCCCTGGGAGGATGGAGGGTCATCCGCACCCTGGGAATGCGCGTGACCAGGCTTCAGCCCGTCCAGGGATTCGCGGCCAACACCTGCGCCGCCGCCGTCATTGAGGCGGCTTCAAACATAGGGCTGCCCGTGAGCACCACCCACACCTCCAGCAGCTCCATTATGGGAGTGGGCGCAACGCGCCGGCTTTCGGCAGTGCGCTGGGGAGTCTCCCGCGGCATTCTCTGGGCCTGGCTGGTGACCTACCCATTCTGCGCGATTCTGGGCTGGCTCCTGTCCAAGTTCCTTGGAGCGGTGCTGTAGAGACCTACTCCACCTTCTCCAGCGGCGCGTAGCTGTACAGCAGCTTCTTGATGCCGGACTCTCCCTTGAAGGCCACAGTCACCTCGTAGTCCTGGTCCGTTGGAGTGCAGCGAACCACAATGCCCTCTCCGAACTTGAAGTGCGTCACCCTGTCGCCGTCCTTGAAGGGCGCCTCGACCGGAACGGTACTCTGCTCTATGCCTACCGCCCTGCCCACCGGCCCCGGCGCGGCGGCCTTCTGCCCCGCCATCGACATGGACGTGATGAGGCGCTGCGGCACGTCTCCCAGGAAGCGGGACGGCCTTGAGGCGGAGTTGTTGCCCCAGAAGCCCCGGCGGAAGGCGCGGGTCAGGTACAGCCTCTCCCTGGCGCGGGTCATGCCCACGTAGAACAGCCGGCGCTCCTCCTCCAGCTGGTCGGGGTCGTCAACGGAGCGGCTGTGGGGCAGCAGGCCCTCCTCCAGCCCGACTATGAACACCACCGGGAACTCCAGGCCCTTGGCTTGGTGCAGCGTGATGAGGGTTATGGCGTCGCCACCCTCTTCCAGTGTGTCCACGTCCGAGACCAGGGCCACTCCCTCAAGAAACGCAGAGAGCCGTTCCGACGGCTCCATTGGCTGGAACTCCCGGGCCGTAGTCCTCAGCTCCTTGAGGTTCTCCAGCCGCTCCAGGCCCTGCTCACCCTCGGCCCGCAGGTGGTCGCCGTAGCCCGTGCGCTCCATCACGGCGTCGATAAGCTCCTCAACGGTGAGGCTTCCGGCGTACTCTATCAGCGTGTTGATTATGTGCAGAAACCGAGCCACCGCCCGGTTGGGCCGCCCGCCGTCGTCGCCCTCCTCCGCCATGAGCTGCGCGGCGGTGTAGACGGGGACGTTGCGCATTCGGGCGGTGTGCACAAGCTGGTCAAGGGTCTTCTGCCCAATGCCCCTGGGCGGCACGTTGATGATTCGTCTAAGGCTCACCTCGTCGTAGGGGTTGTGGACGACCCGCAGGTAGGCAACCACGTCCTTGATCTCCCTGCGCTGGTAGAAGCGCAGCCCGCCGATGAGCTTGTAGGGGATGCCATACCGCAGGCACACCTCCTCCAGGGCGCGGGACTGGGCGTTGATGCGGTACATCACGGCGCAGTCGCCCAGCCTGCGGCCATCATACTGGTTCATCCTCTCGATCTCCTGGAGCACCTGCTGGGCCTCCTCCTCCGGGTTGTACGCCTCGCCCACGTACAGGGGCACTCCTCTATCGTTCTGGGTGGTCAGCCCCTTGCCGATGCGCCGGCGGTTGGCGGAGATGACGCCGGTGGCCGCCTCCAGAATCGTCTCAGTGGAGCGGTAGTTCTCCTCCAGGGTCACCTTCCTGGCGTCCGGGTAGTCCCGCTCAAAGGAGAGGATGTTGCGGATGTCCGCGTTGCGCCAGGAGTAGATGGCCTGGTCGGGGTCGCCCACCACGCAGATGTTGCGGTGCTTGCTCGCAAGCTGCCGGGCGATGGCGTACTGGGCCACGTTGGTGTCCTGGAACTCGTCGATGAGGAGGTACTCGAAACGTGAGCGGTACTTCTCCAGGACCTCCGGGTTGTCTCTGAAAAGGGTGTAGGTCTTGAGCAGCAGGTCGTCGAAATCCACGGCGTTGTTGGAGTGGAGCAGCGCCTGGTATCTCAGATACACCTGGCCGACGACCCGCTCCATTGGATTGGGATGTCCGGGGGCGTAGTCCTCCGCCTCAATCAGCTGGCTCTTGGCGGCGGAGATGGCGGAGAGCACCGACCTTGGCGGGAATCGCTTGGGGTCGTACTCAAGCTGCGCCATTGCCTGGTCCAGCACCTCCAGCTGGTCCTCCTGGTCGTAGATGACGAAGGAGCGGTCGAGGCCGGCGTAGTCGGCCTCCCTGCGCAGGATCTGGGCGCACAGGGCGTGGAATGTGGCGACGTTGAAGTCGCCGCGCATGTGCCACAGGTCGCCGAGAAGGGGAGACGACTTGTCGCTCTCGCTCCTGCCGAAGAGCCTGTCCCGCATCTCTCTCGCGGCCTTGTTGGTGAAAGTGACGGCCGCAATGCGGTACGGCATGACCCCGCATCTCAGGACAAGGTAGGCTATGCGGTGGGTGATGACCCGCGTCTTGCCACTGCCCGGGCCTGCCAGTATCAGCAGCGGCCCATCGACCGCCTCCACTGCTTCCTTCTGCGCCGGGTTGAGGCCCTCCAGTACGTCTCTATACATAGTCTCTCAGAGGGATTATAGCACCAGTGGTGAATACCAACAGACATATCTCTGAGAATGCGTTAACCTGAGTTGCAATGCTTGAGCGCTCTTGCTATAATTCAATTATGGTAACGGAGAACGAGGGCGACCCCTCTATTCCTATTGGCTCTCCCAATGTAGCTTCGGAAGCTGCGGCGATGCAAGGGGAGCCTCCGAGCGAGGCTGTTGCACCAGACGGCAAGAATCCCGCTGCTGTGGCATTGGGCAGGCTGGGGGGCAAGAAGGGTGGGAAGGCCAGGGCGGAGAAACTCACTGCCCAGCAACGTAGTGACATAGCTCGCAGAGCAGCCCAGGCCAGATGGCGAGACAGGACAAAATAGGAACATGGCAACACAAATACCACAAGACGCAAACGCCTTCATCGAACAACAACTGGATGAGCGCATCCGTTTGTTGGAAGGAGCCTTTAACTCAGATGTCATAGGCTTCGTGGGCGACATCTACGATGGAGTAGACGATCTATTCCGTAGAGTAATCGAAGAGAAAAGGCTGGAGGACCACAGTCAGAAAAGACTGGCGGTTGTACTGACTACCACTGGAGGCTACATAAATGTTGTACACAGAATCGTAGACACAATGAGACATCACTATGACGCTGTGGATTTTGTGGTGCCAAACTATGCGTTTTCAGCCGGAACTGTGTTGGTCTTATCGGGCGATGCCATCTATATGAACTACTACTCGAGGCTGGGCCCGATAGACCCCCAAACGCAATCCACAACAACTGGTAGAGATGTCCCAGCACTCGGATACTTGGTACAGTGGGAGCGACTCATTGATAGAGCAGAAAGTGGAAATCTAACTACAGCCGAGATGAATCTAATGATTTCTGGCTTCGACCAAGCTGAGCTCTATCAGATAGAACAAGAGCGAGACCTATCCATAAGTCTACTAGAGGAATGGCTCGCAAAGTACAAGTTCAAGAACTGGCAAAAGACAGAGACTCAGGGTAAAAGGGTCACCGAAACAATGAAACGTAACCGGGCCAAAGAAATCGCCAGCGAACTTAATAACACCTCACGCTGGAAGTCGCATGGGTATGGCATCTCTATGGAAGTGCTCAGAAACGAACTGAAGTTAAAGATAGATGATTTTGACAGCCATGAAACTCTAGGAAACCAAATAAAAAGCTACTATAATCTGCTTGAGGATTATATGACCAAACGCTCACATCCTGGGGCTATGCACAGGGAAAGGGCTTATTTCCCATTTTTCTAAAGGAGGACAGGATGTTGGATGAGATCAACCTCCCAGAAACATTGAAAAAAAACCCTTCCATAGATGCTGCAACCCTAGCCGAGGCCCTAAGGATACATAAAGAGCTAATAGAAGCTGGCCTGAGAGGGAGACGTTTCAGGGTGACTCCAATCTCCCGTGGGAGACGAATCTTTGTTGGTTATCCCGATAAAGAAGACCCTCGCGTACGAAAGCTAAGAGCTCGCCAGAAAAGCCGGATTAGCTCTGTAGTCTAGCCCAACCTTGCATCCAAGCTGCAACGACTGACTTCCTGTATATTCCTTACACCACCCTACTGCTACGCGGTGATGCAAGTAGACGCTTTGTCATCGTCTCGCTATACTAACTCCTTAACCAATCCCACCACACTTGGAGAGAATTAGCCGTGGCCGACGTTCAACCCTTCAATGGCATACGCTACAACGCAACACTAAGCGAAAACATGGGGCAGCTTCTGTGCCCGCCCTACGACGTGATCTCGCCGGAGCACCAGCAGAACCTGCACGACCGCAACCCCTACAACGCCATCCGCTTGGAGTTCGGCCTGGACACACCAAACGACTCCTCTGAGTCCAACCGCTACACCCGCGCCTCCCGCCTGCTGGAGGAGTGGCTTAGCGAGGGCGTGCTGCAACGGGAGCCGGAGCCGTCTTTCTACCTGCTCCAAGAGGAGTTCTCCCATCGCGGGCGGGTGAGGGCGCGCCGCTCGCTGGTGGCCAGGGTGGGCCTTGAGGAGTTCTCCCGCAGGGTGGTCCTGCCCCACGAGGAGACATCCCAGGGGCCCAAGCAGGACCGCCTTGAGCTGCTAACGGCCACCGGAGCCAACCTCAGCCCCCTCATGGCGATATACCGCTCTCCATCGCCCAGGGTCGGCGCGGCGATAGAGAAGACGGCCGGCAAGTCGCCCCTCATCGACACCACTTTCGACGGCGTGGGCATCAAGCTGTGGGCCATCTACGAAAAGGCCGACGTGGAGACCATAAGGGAGTCCCTGGACGGCGTGCCCATCTACATTGCCGACGGCCATCACCGCTACGAGACGGCCCTCCGCTATCGCGAGATCCAGAACGAAAGCGGCGCGCAGGTGGGCGGCCACGACTTTGTGCTCATGTCCCTCCTGGAGATAGACGACCCCGGCCTGGTGGTCCTCCCCTACCATCGCCTGCTGCGGGGCCTGTCCTCCGAGCAGCTGGCCGAGATACAGAGGCTGGTTGAGGCGAGCTTCGACGTCCAGCCCCTGGACAGCGCCTCCGGCGGTGACGCTGTGCCAGTCCTGGAGGACCGCTTGGAGGAGATAGCCGGGTCGCGTGTGGCCCTGGGCCTTCTGGACGCCGCCGGAAAGCGCGTCTCCCTCCTGACCCTCAAGGAGCAGCCCGGAGCGTCCCCGTCACCCCTGGAGCGGTGCGCGACCTGGGCGCTGGAGAAGATGGTGCTGGAGCCTGCCCTGGGCACCCAGTCGGACGCGGTCGACAGGGGATTGCTGTACTACAGCCACGAGTCGGAGGAGGTGTCCCAGGCCATCGGCGGCGGCGACGTCCAGCTTGGCTTCGTCCTGCCGCCCCTGTCCCTGGACGTGTTCGAGGACGTGGTGCTCTCCGGCGCGCGAATGCCCATCAAGTCCACCTACTTCAGCCCCAAGCTGCCCACGGGCCTGGTGATAAACCGCCTGACCTGAGCGGCCACACAGCCATGAACAACGCTTCCGTCAGAGAGAGGGTGGAGCGGCTCCGCGCCGAGATCAACCGCCACAACCACCTCTACTTTGTCCTGGACACGCCAGAGATAAGCGACGCCGCCTACGACGCTCTCATGGTGGAGCTGCGCGGCCTGGAGGAGCAGAACCCCGAACTTGTCACCCTGGATTCGCCGACCCAGCGGGTGGGCGCGCCGCCCGCGGAGGGATTCGCCGAGGTTGTGCACCCGCGCCCCATGCTGAGCCTCGCCAACGCCTTTGACGGCGACGAGCTTGCGGCGTGGCACCGCCGGGCGACCAACCTTCTGGACGGCGCGGACTTCGAGATGGTGTGCGAGCTGAAGATCGACGGCCTTGCGGTCGCCCTCACCTACGAGGACGGCGTGTTCGTCCACGGCGCGACCAGAGGCGACGGGTATCGTGGCGAGGACGTCACCCGCAACCTGCGCACCATTCGCTCCATCCCCCTGTCGGTGACGCCGGAGGCCCCGCGCCGCTTCGAGGTACGCGGAGAGGTGTACTTCCCGCGATCCCTCTTCGACAAGCTCAACGAGGAGCGGGCCGCCCAGGGTCAGCCCACATACGCCAACCCCAGGAATACCGCCGCCGGCTCCCTGCGCCAGCTGGACTCCCGCATAACGGCGCAGAGGGCCCTGGACATCTACGTCTACAGCATGTACATCCTGGAGGACGCCGGAGACGCCGTTATACCGGACAACCAGTGGGATACCCTGGAGTACCTCAAGTCCCTGGGCTTCAAGGTCAACGCCAACAACGCCCTGTGCCGCAGCCCGGAGGAGGTTGAAGCCTACTACCGCCGATGGGTGGAGGAGGCGGAGACGCTGGACTACGGCGCCGACGGCGTGGTGGTGAAGGTCAACCCCTTCCGCCAGCAGGACGCCCTGGGCAGCGTCGGCAGGGAGCCTCGGTGGGCCATTGCCTACAAATTCCCGGCTACACAGGCCGTCACCCGCCTGCTGGACATTGGCGTCAACGTGGGGCGCACCGGCAGCCTGAACCCCTACGCCATGCTGGAGCCGGTTGACGTTGGCGGGGCGACGGTGAAGATGGCGACCCTGCACAACGAGGACTACATCCACAGTAAGGACCTGCGCATCGGCGACTGGGTGGTGGTGGAGCGCGCCGGTGAGGTCATACCCCAGGTTGTGGGCCCCCTGGCGGAGCGACGGACGGGCGAGGAGCGCGAGTTCTCCATGCCTGTGGCGTGCCCCCAGTGCCGCACGCCCGTAGTCCGACCCCAGGGCCAGGCCATGAGCCTCTGCCCCAACCCGTCATGCCCCGCGCAGCTATTTGAGCTTCTAAAGCACTTCGTCTCCCGGGGCGCAATGGACATCGAGGGCATGGGGGAGAAGCTGTGCCTGTCGCTGCTGGAGGCCGGGCTGGTCAGGGACATTGCGGACGTCTTCTCCATATCCAAGGAAGACCTGCTGAAGCTGGAGCGCATGGCAGAGAAGAGCGCCACAAACATCATCGACGCTATAGATGCCAGCAAGGAGCGCCCCCTTCCTCGCATACTTTCCGCCCTGGGCGTTCTGCACGTGGGGTCGGAGATGGCGGAGACCCTGGTGTCGCACTACAGGAACCTGTGGCGACTGTCCCGCGCTACGGAGGAGGAGCTTGTGGCGATTCCGGGCGTCGGGCCCAAGATAGCCGAGAGCGTCGCTACATACTTTGACACCGAGGCTCATCGACAGACCCTGCGCAAGCTGCAACGCGCCGGCGTGCGGCTGGTGGACGATTCGCCTCAAGAGCCGGTCGAGCAGCCTTTGGCAGGGCTGCAGTTCGTGGTCACGGGCAGGCTGGACAGCATGACCAGGTCCCAGGCGGAGGCGCGCATCAAGGAGCTTGGCGGCGCGGTGGGGAGCAGCGTGAGCCGCAAGACCAGCTTCCTGGTGGCCGGCGAGGAGGCGGGATCCAAGCTGGACCAGGCCAACAAGCTGGGCACTACCGTGCTCACGGAGGCCGATTTTCTGGAGAAGGTGGCCGGGGGCTGAGTTGCTATGCATCCTCATCCCAAAGAAATCATCGTCACTCCCGTGCAGACGGGAGTCCATGCCCTACCCCTCCTGGATTCCGGCTTCCGCCGGAATGACAGTCTCCTATTTACGTTTACGCCTCCGATAAGAACGCTGCGTAATCTGCTCAGAGACCTCATCTACTGTCATTCCGAGCGAAGCGAGGAATCTAAGGTGTTCCATCCGCTCGACACCGCAGATTTACGGGCGGAGATTCTGGATTCCTGCCTCCGCAGGAATGGTATATCCGCGTCTCCGTCATTCCCGCCTCCGAGCGGGAATCTAGGGCTCGTCGCAGGAGATAGCGGAGACTTGTGGGCAGGCGTCCTGGATTCCGGCTTCCGCCGGAATGACGGTGAAAAGCGCTCCCTTCGGGACAACTCTGGAGTTATTCAAAGGTCCCCCTTCGCAGGAATGGTTACCTCCCCCTACCCTGTAATTCCATTGCAGGCATCTGCTGACCACCCATGAAGCTCATAGTGGGCCTGGGGAACCCGGGCGAGCGGTACGCCAGGTCCAGGCACAACGTCGGGTTCATGTGTGTGGAGGCGGTAGCTGCTCTGGGGGGAATACGCCTCTCCGAGAGGCGCGCCGCCGTCGTCATAGGGCGGGGCTTCATTGAGGGTGAAGAGGTTGTGCTGGCCAAGCCCCGCACCTTCATGAACAACAGCGGGGAGGCGCTGTCATACCTGACCACCCGCTTTCCCGTGTCCCACAGCGACCTGCTCATCATCTACGACGACATGGACCTGCCCCTGGGCAAAATCCGCATCCGGCCGTCCGGCAGCGGCGCGGGTCAGAAGGGCATGGAGTCGATTATAGCCGCCCTGAGAAGCCAGGACATCCCGCGGCTCCGCATCGGCATAGGCCATCCGCCGGAGGACTTAGACGAGATCAGGCACGTCCTTGGGGCATTCACCGCCGAAGAGAAGCCGCTTATCTCGGAGGCGCTGTCGACGGCCCGGGACGCCGTGATGGACGTGCTGGCCCACGGCCTGGATTGGGCAATGAATCGCTACAACTAGGAGGAGGCCGCTGTCGCCGGGGCCTCTTCGGCGGGTTGTGCCGTGCCCTCGCCCACAGCCGTCTCCGCCCTCCTGACGGCCGGAATGCCGATCAGTATGGCAGACACCAGAACGAGGGAGAAAATGCCCATTGAGGCCGTGGCCACAGGCGCGCCCCACGCCTCCGCGCCGACTCCCAGCAAGACCATTCCCACAGGCCCCATGCCTGCCGCTATCATGCGTATGCTCAGCACCCGGCCCCTTATGTAGTCGGGGGAGATTATCTGCACCAGCGTGAAGTTGCTGGTCATGAAGATCTGGAACAGGTACCCCACCAGTAGTACCAGCGCCAGGGAGAGGAAGTACACGGTGGAGAACGCGAAGAAGGCGATGAAGAGGCCAAGCCCCAGGCCGCCGGCTATCATGAGCGCCTTCACCTGACCCGGTTTGCTGAAGGCGGCCACCGTCATCGAGCCTGCAATTGCTCCCGCTCCACCCATCGCCCCAAGCCATCCCAGGCCGTCGGCGCCGACGTCAAGAATGTCCCGGGCGAATACGGGCAGGAGCGTCATGTAAGGCATGGCGAAAATCGTGAGGACCGCCCCCATCAGAAGAAGGCCCACAAGCACGCTATTTGTGCGCACGTAGTTTACGCCCTGGACAATGCTGCCCAGCACCGAAGTCTGGGCGGCCGCCCCAAGGCCGGGGGACACGCTGGGAATCCTGAGGGGAAAGAGAATGAGAAGGGCGGGAACCAGCACGATGCAGGCCACAACAAAGCAGAACCCCATCCCGTAGGAGTTGATGAGGTATCCCGCCAGGGCCGGCCCCACAAGCTGCCCCGCGCTGAATATGGTGGTGAACAGCGCCACGCCGCTTGCCAGGTCTCTCTGGTCTACCAGGTTGCCCACCGTAGCCGCCCGGGCCGGCATCCCCAGGGCGAAGCCGACTCCGTGCAGGATGGTGAGAGCAAATAGCTGCCACACCTGGACAACGCCGGCAACGATGAGGAGCGCCAGGGCCAGCACCACCACCAGGTTGAATACCTCGCTGACGATGAGCACCAGCCTGCGGTTCACCCGGTCCGCGATCACTCCGCCGAAGGCCGAGAAGACGAGCATGGGAACCATTCCCACGGCGTTGACGGCAGTCACCATAAAGGGGGAGTCGGTCAGGTCCAGGGCCAGCCAGCCGCGGGCGATCATGGTCATGAAGAAGGAGGTTATGGAGATGAGGGATGCGGTCCAGAATATGCGGAACTGGGGGTAAGCAAAGGCGCGCAGGGGGCCCAGCCGCCGGGGTGACCGCGGCTCGTTCGCGGGGGTCTCATCCCTGTTGGAGCTAATGGCGGGGCCTCGCTTTCGGCGATGGGGTTTGCGCCAAGTATACGCCCTCTGTCCAGCACTGCGCCAATGGGATACTCTCAAAGTGCGCAGCAACGGCCGATATTACCCGCTCATCCCCGTATCAAGTACGGGGCAGGCTATGAGCGGAAAGTGGGGGCGTCCTGGATTCCTGCCTGCGCAGGAATGGGTAAGAGAGGCTATGCCCTCAAGGGGATTCGAACCCCTGATCTCCACCTTGAAAGGGTGGCGTCCTAGGCCAGGCTAGACGATGAGGGCATGTGAATACTGCGAGTCTTGGAGCCGCTTGCCGCCGCGTTCCCTACGGGTACAGCGCCAGCTGCTCCAGGCCCTCCGCTTCCGGCATGTCAAACATGAGGTTCATGTTCTGGATGGCCTGCCCCGCCGCGCCCTTGACTAGGTTGTCCAGGCAGCTCACCACCATCAGGCGGTTGGTGCGGGTGTCCACGTGGGGGAAGACAATGCAGTTGTTGTTGCCAAGTGTGTGTTTGGTCATGGGCGACGCGTCCACCACGCGGATGAACGGCTCGTCCCGGTAGAAGTCCTTGTAGAGAGACCGCACCTCATCAATGCCCGTCTTGCCCGAGGAGATGGCCCCGTCCTTGAGCGTGACGTAGCAGGAGCTCAGGATGCCCCGTGTCATGGGTATCAGGTGGGGCAGGAAGGTGATTTTGGGGTCGTAGGAGGGCTGGTAGTGGCGAATCTCCTGGGTTATCTCCGGCAGGTGGCGGTGGCCGTTCACGGAGTAGGCCGACACGTTCTCGTTCACCTCAGAGAAGTGGGCGGTCAGGCTGAGGCCGCGGCCGGCGCCGGACACCCCGGACTTGGCGTCGACGATGATGTCCTCCCCAATCAGCCCCTCGCGGATGGCCGGGGCCAGGGCCAGGATTGCGCCGGTGGGGTAGCAGCCGGGGTTGGCCACCAGGGTTGACCCCTTGATGTCGCTGCGGAAAAGCTCCGTCAGCCCGTACACGGAGTCCTCCAGCAGTTCCGGCTTGGGATGCTCCACGCCGTACCACTGCTCGTACTCGGAGGCGTCCTTGAGCCTGAAGTCGGCGCTGATGTCGATCGACTTCACGCCCTTCTCCACCAACGGGATCAGCGCCTCTGCGCTGGCCGTCTGCGGCAGGGCGGAGAACGCGATGTCGACGCTCTCGGTCACCTCGTCCAGGATGGTCAGGTCGATGTCGCCCAGGTGCGGGAAGGCCTCGCCCAGCTTCTGGCCCACGGCGCTCCTGCCGGTGACCTGGGTCAGCTCCACCTCCGGGTGGCGGTGCAGTATGCGGGCAAGCTCAATGCCGGAGTAACCCGTTACGTTTATGATTGCAGCTTTCATTTTTGAAGCCTCCAGAATGGGTAGACACTCAGTATAACGCCTATTCAGGCAAAGGGGCAACTAGAAGTGAAACACGCCGGCGGCTACGGCGCAAGAACTGTAAGCGGCTCGACTGGTACATTGCGTAGTATCCAGAATGCTATAACACCCACGAACAGCGTCCATATTAGTCGATGATGAACAAATACGGCGCGGGGAGCCGGTATACCGAACGCTCTTGCCGCCCCGGCTGCAAAAGAGTAGATGATAAACGGCAATGACAGGACGGCCAGTGGGTTGTAGCCAAGCGCGCTCACGACGTTGCCGTGAAGCAGTTGGTGCAGGCTACGAAGTGTGCCACAGCCCGGACAGAAGCATCCGGTCAGGCCCAGAAGGGGACAGACGGGGTAGTAACCCTGGTTTCTTGGGTCAATGGCGTATAGCAGCGCCAGGCCCGCAACTCCAAGAACTGCCAAGCCTATGTACGCGGCTCGCGACGTTATAGCGTATCCACATATCGGCAGTACGGTGTAGCTTGTCGGCGCGGTCATCTTTCCAAACCTATACGCCACTTGACGCCGCTCCGATGACAAATAACACAAGATAGATGACACCTACTCCCAAACTCAGTCCAAATGAAATCCAGGCCCACGTCTTTGCATTTTGGGAGGCCGATTCAGCGCCTCGGATGTCTCCCCTCGCTATTTTCCCGTTTACCTGCGCCGCATAGACAATGGACACTATCCCTGCAGGCAGGCAGCAGAAGATCGTTACCAGTATGGCTTGAACCAGGTAATTTGGAATGTCCGGGCGTGCAGGGATATTGTTTGGTGAACCCATTGGGCTGCGCATGGAATTGCCGCAGCTGCTGCAAAACCGGGCGCCTTCTGCATTCTCCACTCCACACCTAGTGCAGTACATACCAAATCCTCCAAGCGCCAATAGTCGCTTTCTTCCCGTACCACCGTCACTCCGCGTCTGCCTTCTTCTCCATGACTGCCTCTATGCCGCCCTGCGCCAGAAACTCCGCCGCCTCCTGGGGGTCCATCGGCTTCAGGTCGATGCCCAACGGCGAGGATATGCCGCCGGACAGCACCATCGACATCGCCTCCGGCACGGTCATCGTCGTGTCGTAGATGTTCTCCACCGGCACCATCGCCACCCAGCCGGAGTTGGGAGTCGGCGCAGTCGGCAGGTAAATCACGCCCACGGTCTGGCCGGAGTCGAAGCTGGTGATGCCGGTGAGGAAGCCGACCATCCACGCGCCCTCCCTGGGGTACTCCACAATGACGACCCGCTTGAAGCCCGCCGCGCTGTCCCCCGTGAAGGACTCTATCAGCTTCCGGGCCGGGCCGTATATGGCCCCGACCAGCGGCGCCCGGAGCATGAACTCCTGCGATGCGCGGATGGCCCGACGCCCCACGCGCTTGGTCCAGAGCAGCCCCAGCAGGTACGCCGCCAGCGCCAGGGCTATCAGCCCCAGGCCGGGGATGCTCCAGCCAATGAGCGAGTCTATGGCCGGCCTCAGCAGCCCGTCTACGGTGTCGAAGGCCCACCTGACCAGCACGTAGGTGATGGCCACGGGGATGAGGATGAGCACGCCTACAATCAGCGTGCTGCGGACGTGGCCCCGCAGCCTCTGGAAGAAGGGTTTTTGTGGCTGGTTTGTCATCAATGCGCCTTGCTCAACCCGCTATTTCTGGATTCCTGCCAAGTGCTCTGCTCATTAACCACCCCTGCGGAGGCAGGGGGCCAACTGGCCAGATCGACCGATCCCTGGTTCCTGCCTTCGCAGGAATGGTCAACGAATTACCTGACATCTACAATTCCCGCTCGGGGGCGGGAATCCAGGATGGGCGGGGCTCACCCCTTAGTCCGGGCTGGTAATCCGCGCCTTCCAGCTTGGCCTCCGCTTCTCTGCAAAGGCCCTGGCGCCCTCCGCCCGGTCCTCCGCCCCCTGCTCGCCGTACACGTCCGGCCCCGCGTTGACGTGGAAGGCGTAGGGCAGGGGCAGCCCGATGGTCTTGTAGGCGTTGTGCTTCTGGCGGGCCACCGACAGGGGCGCGCAGTCCAGAATCTTCTCCGCAAGCTCAGTGCAGTAGGGCAGCAGCTCCTCCTGGGGCACTATCCTGTTGATGAGGCCCCACTTCTCGCACTCCTCCGCGTTGAGCAGCCGGGCCGTGAACAGGGCCTCCAGGGCAACGCCCATCGGGAGCATCCGCGGCAGCATGACGGTGCCCACGTGCGCGCCCAGGCCCACCCGCGCCTCCGGGCAGCCCATGCGGGTGTTCGGCGTTCCGATGCGGATGTCGCAGCAGGCCGCGATCTCGCAGCCGCCGCCCGCGGCAACGCCGTTGATGGCGGCAATGACAGGCTTGTTGTAGGTGGTCATAATCAGCTCCGGCGTCGCCACTTCCGTGGTGGTCGGCGGCATGGTGGACTCCCCCGACCTGGAGCGCTCAGCCATCTCCTTCAGGTCACCGCCGGCGCAGAAGGCGCGGTCGCCTGCGCCCGTGATGATCAGCACCCTCATTTCAGGGTCGTTGCGGAAGTCGGTGACGCCCTCCTGCAAGCCTCGGCTGATGTCACGGCCCAGGGCGTTCATGCGTTCCGGGCGGTTCATGGTGAGGTAGGCAATCTGGCCCTTCTTCTCGTAGCTAACGTAGGGATTGTCCCAGTTCATAGCGGCCTCCAAAAGCTTAGTGAGGTATCCGAGGCGAGTATAAGGCAGGCTCAGCGCGGGGCGCAAATGATATAATTCTGTCAGCCCTGCTTGGATGGATAGAACCCTGCCAACCGCTTGGCCCACCTTTAGCGGACCTCAGTGACTTGTGTATCTTTGTCCCCTTGCCTAGCAACCGCAAGGCCACGGGTTATTCCCATTTGCACGGAAATCTAAGGGCGAGCGGAGTGCAGGAATGGTTGGAGAGGTGTCCACGGGTAGCAGGTGCTAGTCACTGTTCCTAGTCACTGTTCAAGGAACTCGACAAGCCGTTTAGTTGTCCACTCAACGTCAGCCAATTGGCATGCCCAAACCGTTGCCACACCCCAGCCCTCTTTTCTGAGCAATTCGGCATTGCGTTCGTCTCTCGCCTTGGTCCGCATCAGCTTAGGCAGCCAATAATCCTTGTTTCCGTCAGGGATGTGTCCCGCGGCGCATTCCTGGTGATAATGCCAAAAGCATCCGTTTATAAAGACTACCTTGCGTCTTGAAGGGAATACCAAGTCAGGCCGGCCCGGCAAATTAGTTCTATGTAGGCGATACCTATAACCAAGGCCGTGAAGCAACCGCCGCACCATTATTTCCGGTTTCGTGCTCTTCGACTTGATCCTAGACATGATTCGGCTCCTGGTCGCAGGCGATACGGTATCAGACATGAATCACACCTACCGCAAGCCTGGCATTCCATACTGGCGGAACCTGGCTGTCCATATGGGATATAATGTTAGACAAGAGTTCATTGGGCTTGCTCAATGCATATCTAGCCATGAATTACAACAAGATTTTTCTCTATTGTCTTAAAGACATCCGAAATACTCGCTGGAGGTTTGTCTTGATTAAAGAAGCTGGACTTCTCCAGTAGCTTGCATATCCTAAAGCGGTCACAAAGTATACAGTTGCCGGTCCGCGCCGGATCTACACTCCATTCTTCTAAGCTATAACGCGGAAAGTGCGGAATCATTAGAAAGTTGGAGTGGCGCGCGTTCAAGGCAATAAATCCCGCAAGTCCGTTTTCGGCTATCGCCTCATGTTTCTTGTCCCACCACTCTCGCTCTATTGTGCATTGCGCAAAAGCGAAGAATGGATAGGGTGATTGGTCGCCAAAAGGGCATATGGCAACCAAGTCAATACCAAACTCGCGTTGTGCATTGCTGAGTTGATCAACATTTAGTGGCTCAGTATTGAGTTTCTCCGCCAATTTGAGAACAGCGGCGCTTGCTGCAGATCCAAAAATAGATTTTCTGTCTTCACTGTTTTTGCTGAATAACAGTACGTCTGCCCATTCAGGAAACAGAGACCTAAAAGCTTCTTTGCAGAGATTCTCGAATTGCACTGGCAAGGACGTCTTTATTGAGGGTACGGAGTTACCGTTGGAACACAGCAGCAGGAAAAGATAGGGTATGTGTCTCCAGGCAGTTGCCCGACGCGTGAAAAACGCCTCGTCGCCCGCGGTGCCGAAAGGATATGCTTCACCGAGCCAATCCGCCCGTTTCTTTATGAGTCCAAGAGCCTGCTCAAATTGTTCGTTGTACTCGTCGGCTTGGTCTCCAGTGATATATGTTTGATTGTTATCACCCAAATTTTCCATTGCTACATAATGTTGGAAATTTGCCCGCGTAAACCGCCCGTCACAAGAATCATCAAAAGCAACTAAAAGCTCTATGGCATCCGCTAGTATCAGCGGGTCCCTGGTAATAGCTGAACTCCAGGCCATATCAATCATCAGATGATACACCTAGCCTCTCGGACGCCAATTGTATGATCTTCATGGCTTCCCTAACAACGTTTATTGCCACCTTATCGTCGCTTTCCACAGCATATAGGTTCGCATTCGCTTGTTTGAGCTCTTCAATTGCCTGATTCATATGGCGCATAAAGTCATCCCGTCCATGAGGCGTTAACCTGTATGCCATATCCAGCGATTGGCCTGAACGGAGAGCCTGCAATGAATCAAATTTGCTCAACACTGCTCCCAGCTTGCCGATGTTTCGTGATTCACCCAGTTTCGTATTGCCCCTGGCATCTCTTTCAAACATCCACTTCACAACTTCCTCAAGATGACTCTGGTTGATGACGCCAGGGTTAGTTATCGGATGCCCGGAAGTCCCTTCATGCCTGGTGCCAACGAAGTTCGCTATATCAGCATTGCTAACTGCTGTATAGAAAGTTCCAAACTGGAAGGTTTCCTCGTCCATGTCGGCAATGTCGTAGAAGCCCTTTTGTTCAATTATCTTGTAAGCCGCCAGCGCATCTAGGTTTCGCTGGACTGCTGAACTGTTGCTTCCAATTTCACGAGCAACGGAACTGTATTTTTGCTGTGGCTGACCCTGGGCTATGTCAAATAGTGACTCCAGATATCTTGCTTTAGCCAAAGGGTCCCATCGCTGAACTCCTGAGATGTGCCGAAATCCCAAGTATTGAAGCGTTTCTTCTCTTGATCCCACCACATACACAGGCACTTTGCTCGGCTTGTGGGTAGCCTCTCGTGCAGCACGTTCAACGCTGCGCAGGTTGACTAAAGTTGGATCTTGCAGCAATCTCAAGGCCGCTAAGCGGCGGTTCCCCTCTATAACAGTGTACTTAGAACCGTTGGGAGTCACCACTATGGCTTCACCAGGGAAGAACCCATTTTCCCCAATGGACACCATCAGGTTCTCAATACCTGTTTTCGTAGCAAGGTATTTTAAAATATTGGAATCTGTGCCACCTCTCACGCTTGTCGGCAATCTCGGATTTTGCCTATCAAATTCAAGCAATTCGAGGTTAAGTTCCTCAAAGCCACTCATGAGAATACCTCCTTAGGTATAGCCTCGACTACTTGCTGAAAAAGCATTGGTGGCACGGCGTTGCCTATCACCTGGTATTTTCTCATCAAACCCACGGTGTCGGGGAAATTCCAGTCCCCTAAATCTTGAAGGATTGCCGCTTCCCTATAAGATAAGCGGCGGGCCTCGCTTGGGTCTCCATTAAAAACCCACTTGTCTTTGCCGTGTTTAACCAGCGGAGGGCTCATCGGGTGAAGTGGCATATGACGCGCATTTGCAAGTATTGTCTTGCTGGGTTCATCCCATCCGCGGTAGCGATTGCGTGAAAGGTAATACCAATGAAATGCCAGATCGTAAAACTCTCCCACAGGCCAGCCCTCTTCTAAATCCTTTAGAACTTCCCTTTGTGTCTTAATGGGCTGCAAACCCGGGCCATGCGTAGGCTCAGGGAATTGATACTTAAGGCCAAGGTCGGAACGGACGCCAACTATGAAAATTCTCTGGCGGTCTTGTGCCAGACCGTAGTGTGCTGCATTAATGGAGCGTGGCTCAGCAACCCTAAAACCTGCCGAGCGGAAGCGCTTTAGTTGATCATTCAACAAATGCCGATTGTCGCTTCTTGCCATACCTGGTACGTTTTCTACTATAAAAGCCTTTGGCTGAACCTGTTTGAGAGCGCGTTCGAACTCTCTGTAAAGTGTATTGACACTTCGGTTCGCGTCACGCGCTCCACCCTGGCTATAACCCTGGCAAGGATAGCATCCAATCAGGAGATCGGCTTGAGGGAAAGCAGTTATTTCCTCAATGCCGGTAGCTCTGAAATCAGTTTCAGGAAGGTTCGCCTCATAGACCTCTCGGGCATAAGGCAGTTTGTCATTCGCCATCAGAATCTGCCAACCAGCCTCAACCAGCCCCTTATCAGAACCCCCGCATCCTGTAAAGAGAGAGACAGCTTGCACCAGTCGCCTCACATTATTCTCGGCTCTAGATCACCTATTAAACCGTCTCCATTGTAACCCATCCCATAGTAGTCAACAATCACCACCAGCTCCTCGCTTTTGCCCAAACGCCTGCTACCCTACGCCCACAGTCTTCCCACCGAATGGCTCTATAGGCTCATCATGAGCGGGATTGCGTTGATCGTATTTTGCGGTAGCCCTGAACTGGCCGATCCAAAGGCTTGACATCTCCCCCTGGACAGGTTACACTTGCAATCTATCGTTAATATGGCTCAAGGTATGTCCCCCATTTTTTCGCCCGGCAACTTTATTGTTGCCCTATTTTCGCGCCCGTAGTCGTCCCAAATTGCTCGGTTTTGGAGTGTGATTTAGCATGCAGTCTTTAGCCCCGGTATCTCCCAGGAACCAGACGCCCCTTGTCCAGAAGTCCTACGCCCAGATACCCCAGGTGCTGGATGTGCCAAACCTCATCCAGCTGCAGACCCGGTCATTCGACTGGTTCATGGGGGACTGCCTGACCTCTCTCTTTGAGGAGATCTCCCCCATACAGGACTTCACCGGGGGCCGGTTTGAGCTGTCCTTCTCGGACCACTCCTTCCACCCGCCCAAGCACACGGAGGAGGAGTGCCGCGCCAAGGAGGTCACCTACTCCGCCCCGCTTTACGTCAAGGCCAGCCTCCTCATCAAGGAGACGGGCGAGATAGCGGAGCGAGAGGTGTTCATGGGCGACATACCCATGATGACCTCCCAGGGCACCTTCATCATCAACGGCGCTGAGCGCGTGGTGGTGAGCCAGCTGGTCAGGTCTCCGGGGGTGTACTTCACCACCGAGCGGGACGTCGCCAGCGACCGCGACCTGTGCTTCGGCAAGCTGATTCCCTACCGCGGCGCGTGGCTGGAGTTCGAGACCAGCAACAAGGACGTGCTGTCGGTCAAGGTAGACCGCAAGCGGCGGGCGCCCATCACCACCCTCCTGCGCGCCCTGGGCCTGATGAACGAGGCCGAGCTTCGGTCTGCTTTCGAAGACGTGGACACCGACCTCCAGCACCAGTACATCAAGTCCACCCTTGAGCGGGACACCTACGTCCACGACGAAGACCACGCCCTGCTGGAGTTCTACCGACGCCTCAGGCCCGGCGAGCCTCCCAACGTGGAGAACGCCCGCAACCTGATGCAGAACCTCTTCTTCAACTCCCGCCGCTACGACCTTGGCAACGTGGGGCGGTACAAGCTGAACAGGAGGCTGGGCCTTGGCCTGGACTCTGAGCAGCGCAACCTCACCAAAGAGGACCTCATAGCCGTGGTCAGGAAGATGATCCTGGTCAACAACGGCCGCGAGACCCCGGACGACATAGACCACTTGGGGAACCGCCGGATAAGGGCCGTGGGCGAGCTTCTGCAGAACCAGCTACGCGTGGGATTCCTGCGCATGGAGCGGGTCATCCGGGAGCGGATGACCACCCACCCGGAGCCCACCAGGGCAACCCCTGCGGAGCTTATGAACGTCCGCCCCGTGGTGGCTGCGGTGAGGGAGTTCTTCGGCGGCTCCCAGCTTTCCCAGTTCATGGACCAGACCAACCCACTGGCGGAGCTGACCCACAAGCGGCGGCTCTCCGCCCTTGGCCCTGGCGGCCTCTCCAGGGAGCGGGCAGGCTTCGACGTGCGAGACGTGCACCACTCCCACTACGGCCGCATCTGCCCCATCGAGACGCCGGAAGGCCCCAACATCGGCCTGCTGGGTTCCCTGGCCACCTACGCCCGGACCAACGAGTACGGCTTCATCGAGACTCCCTACAGGAGGATTCGCAGGGAGGTGCCCAACACCTACCCGGACCTGGAAGGGCGCACCCTCACGGAGGCCGTGACCAACGACAAGGGCAGGACTATCGCCAAGGAGGGCGCGGTCGTCACAAAGAACATGGCAAAGAGCATCGCGGCCCTGCCTGAGTGCGTCGTCAAGGTCAAGCCCTTCGCCTCCGTAGACCCGGACGACATCGCCTACCTGGCCGCCGACGAGGAGGAGAGCTACCCCATAGCCCAGGCCAACTCCATCCTGGATGAGAAGAACCAGTTCACCTCGGAGAGGATTGAGATACGGCAGGGCGAGGTCTTCTCCAACGAGTCGCCCGACAACGTGGCCTACATGGACATCTCACCCATCCAGATTGTGAGCGTGTCCGCGGCCCTCATCCCCTTCCTTGAGCACGACGACGCCAACCGGGCCCTTATGGGCTCCAACATGCAGCGCCAGGCCGTGCCCCTGCTCCTGACGGAGGCCCCGCTGGTGGGCACCGGCATGGAGAAGAGGGTGGCAATGGACAGCGGCCAGGTGGTCATATCGCAAACCGGCGGGGTTGTGAGCAGCGTGTCCGCGGAGGCCATTGAGGTGCAGGACCCGGAGGGTGAGAAGCACCGGTATCCCCTGGTGAAATTCCTCAGGAGCAACCAGGGCACCTGCATCGGGCAGAGGCCCATCGTCAGGAAGGGCGACGTGATTGAGCGCGGGCAGCCCCTGGCGGACAGCTCATCCACGGACAACGGCGAGCTGGCCCTGGGCCAGAACGTGCTGGTGGCCTTCATGAGCTGGGAGGGCTACAACTTCGAAGACGCAATCATCGTGAACGAGGACCTGCTTCGCAAGGACAAGTTCACCTCTGTCCACATTGAGAAGTACGAGGTGGACGCCCGCGACACCAAGCTGGGGCCTGAGGAGATCACCCGCGACATCTCCAACGTGGGCGAGGAGGGCCTGAGGAACCTGGACGAGGGCGGCGTGGTCTACGTCGGCGCGGAGGTCGGTCCCGGAGACATCCTTGTGGGCAAGATTACACCCAAGGGAGAGACGGAGCTGACCGCAGAGGAGAAGCTGCTGCGGGCCATTTTCGGCGAGAAGGCCCGTGACGTGAAGGACACGTCCCTCAGAGTGCCCCACGGAGAGCGCGGCAAGGTCATCGACGTGAAGGTGCTCTCCCGGGAGAACAACGACGACCTTGCGCCCGGCGTCAACACCCTGGTACGGGTGTGGATTGCCCAGGCCCGCAAGGTGGCCGAGGGCGACAAGATGGCGGGACGCCACGGCAACAAGGGGGTCATCTCCAGGGTGCTGCCGGCGGCGGACATGCCGTTCCTCGCGGACGGCACCCCCGTTGACATCATTCTCAACCCCATCGGCGTGCCCTCCCGGATGAACCTGGGGCAGCTGCTGGAGACCCATCTGGGCATGGCGGCCCACAGCCTGGGGATGAAGGTGGCAAGCCCCGTGTTCGACGGGGCGCGTGACACCTCCATCGAGGATGACTTGGCCAGGGCCTGGATGATAGAGCAGTCAGGCGCCAGAGACCCGCATCCTGGCAACGGAAACGGGAACGGCGCCGGCAGCAACATGGACATTGTGAAGGAGTGGCTCAACCAGAAGGGGTTCGATGCCGAGCGGGTCATGAGCGACGAGCATCCCGGCGAGGCCCGGAGCGCCTGTCTCAAGATCTGGCTTGGTGAAGAGGCCGGTATGAACACGAAGGACATGTCCGACGGAGAGATGTTCGAGAAGGCCCTTGTACTCAGCAAGGACTCCGGCAAGGCAGCGCCTATCCTGGGCAAGAACATCCTCTACGACGGTCGCACGGGTGAGCCGTTCTACCAGCCCGTGACGGTGGGCTACATCTACATGATGAAGCTGATTCACCTGGTGGAGGACAAGATACACGCCAGGTCCACCGGCCCCTATTCCCTGATTACGCAGCAGCCCCTGGGCGGAAAGGCCCAGTTCGGCGGGCAGCGATTCGGCGAGATGGAGGTGTGGGCGCTGGAGTCCTACAGCGCGGCGTACAACCTCCAGGAGATGCTCACCGTCAAGTCGGACGACGTTGTGGGCCGCGTGAAGACCTACGAGGCCATAGTCAAGGGCGAGGACGTCATACAGCCCGGCGTGCCGGAGTCGTTCCACGTTCTCGTCAAGGAGCTCCAGAGCCTTGGGCTGGCCGTCGAGCTGCTCCAGGACGAGTCCGAGCAGATAATGCTCTCAGAGTCCGCAGAGTCGGTCATGGTCGACGGCGAGGTTATAGAGGAGTCGGACGATTCGGACGACCTGGCAGACCTGGTCGGGATGATGTTTGAGGAAATCAACAGCGAAAACGAAGAAGAGCAGGAGGAGTTGGAGAATGCCCCAGACTTCGGAATTTAGCGCAATTCGTATCTCCGTTGCCTCCCCGGACCAGATAAAGAGTTGGTCTTACGGCGAAGTCACCAAGCCTGAGACCATCAACTATCGGACCCTCAGGCCTGAGAAGGACGGGCTCTTCTGCGAGCGCATCTTTGGCCCTACCAAGGACTGGGAGTGCTTCTGCGGAAAGTACAAGAAGATCCGCTACAAGGGCGTTATCTGCGACAGGTGCGGCGTTGAGGTTGCCCGCTCAAAGGTGAGGCGGGAGCGGATGGCCCACATTCAGCTTGCCGCGCCGGTGGCCCACGTCTGGTACTCCAAGGGCATCCCCAGCCGCCTTGGGCTTCTCCTTGACCTCTCGCCAAGGAACCTGGAGCGCGTCCTCTACTTTGCCAAGTACATCATCACCCACGTGGACGAGGAGTACCGCGCCGAGCTCATCGAGTCCCTGAAGGCGTCCGTGGCCCAGGCTGAAGAGGCCCAGGCCGCAGTGGAGACGACGGACGGGGCTGAGCAGTCGGAGGACACTCCCGAAGTGGCGGCGAAGAGCGCCAACGGCGCAAAGTCGGGCGCTAAGGACACCACGCCCCTGCCGGACGACATCCAGGCCAAGATAGACGACCTGGAGAGCCTGCAGACCATGCAGCTCCTGACGGAAGCCGAGTACCGGGAGCGCAGGGACAAGTACGGCGACGCGTTCAAGGCGTCCATGGGCGCGGAGGGCATACTCTATACCCTCCAGCAGATGGACCTGGAGAGCCTGAAGCTGAAGCTGCACGATGAGATAGGCACTTCCTCCGGGCAGCGCCGCAAGAAGGCCATCAAGCGCCTGCGCGTGGTGGAGTCCCTCATCAAGAGCGGCAACCGGCCGGAGTGGATGATACTCACCGTGCTGCCGGTGCTGCCCCCGGACCTGAGGCCAATGGTGCAGCTGGACGGCGGGCGTTTCGCCACCAGCGACCTGAACGACCTGTACAGGAGGGTCATCAACCGCAACAACCGCCTGAAGCGGCTGCTGGAGCTTGGCGCGCCCGACATCATTGTGCGCAACGAGAAGCGGATGCTCCAGGAGGCCGTGGACGCCCTCATCGACAACGGGCGCGTGGGCAAGGCCATCTCCGGAAGCCACAACCACAAGCTCAAGTCACTGGCAGACCTGCTCAGGGGCAAGCAGGGCAGGTTCCGCCAGAACCTCCTGGGCAAGCGCGTGGACTACAGCGGCCGGTCGGTAATCGTGGTGGGGCCTGAGCTTGCGCTGAACCAGTGCGGCCTTCCCAAGAGGATGGCACTGGAGCTGTTCAAGCCCTTCGTGATGAACCGGCTCATTCTTGAGGGCCGCGTCCACAACATCAAGAGCGCCAAGCGCATGGTGGAGCGCGTGAGGCCGGAGGTGTGGGACATCCTGGAGGACGTGATTGCCACTCGCCCCGTGCTCCTGAACCGCGCCCCCACCCTGCACCGGCTGGGCATTCAGGCCTTCCAGCCCGTGATGGTTGAGGGCAGCGCCATCAAGATTCACCCGCTGGTCTGCACCGCCTTCAACGCGGACTTTGACGGAGACCAGATGGCCGTGCACGTGCCCCTGTCCAGAGAGGCCGTGCAGGAGGCCAAGCGCCTCATGCTCAGCACCCAGAACATGCTCTCCCCCAGCTCCGGTGAGCCCATTGTGGCGCCCACCCTGGACATGGTCTTTGGCTGCTACTACCTCACCACAGAGGTGCCCGGGGCCAAGGGCGAGGGGCAGAGGTTCAACGACTTCGACGAAGCCAGGATGGCATACGAGCACGGCCTTGTCGACCTCCGGTCGCCCGTTGAGGTGAAGCAGAACGGGAACGGCGCGGGAAGCTCCTGGTTCAAGACTACGGTCGGGCGCATCATCTTCAACGAGGTGCTGCCGGAGGAGCTTCGATTCCGCAACGAGATCATGGACAAGAACCTCCTCAAGGAGATCGCCGCGGAGTGCTACCGCACCCAGGGCAACGAGGTCACCGCGGAGGTGCTGGACAAGATCAAGCGCCTGGGCTTCCACTACGCGGGCCAGTCCGGCACCACCATTGCCATCAACGACATTGAGGTGCCCCGCCAGAAGGCGGACCTCATCGACAACGCCTCCGGCAAGATCGAGGGCCTGGAGGAGCAGTTCCAGCGCGGCCTCATCACCGAGGAGGAGCGGTACAACACCGCCGTCCGCATCTGGACGGAGACCAGCGACGAGATGACGGGGGTCATTGAGGAGCAGCTGCCCACCTACGGCGGCGTCTACCTCATGGCCATTTCCGGCGCAAAGGGCAACATCGCCCAGATCAAGCAGATGGCCGGCATGAGAGGCCTGATGAGCAACCCCAGGGGCCGCATCATTGACCTGCCAATCAAGTCCAGCTTCCGGGAGGGCCTCAGCGTGCTGGAGTACTTCATCTCCACCCACGGCGCTCGCAAGGGGCTGGCGGACACGGCGCTGCGAACGGCAGACAGCGGCTACCTCACCCGGAGGCTCATTGACGTGTCCCAGGAGGTCATCGTTCTCGAATACGACTGCGGGACCAGCATGGGCATAACCATCCAGGAGCTCCCGGACAAGCCACTGGTCGCCCCCTACGCCGAGCGGCTCCTGGGTCGCGTGGCCATCACGGCGGTGGCAGACCCCACTACGGGCGAGGTCATCGTCGACCACAACGAGGAGATTGCGGAGGACACCGCCAGGCAGATAGCCTCCCTGGGCATCAGCGAGGTGTTTGTGCGCTCACCCCTCAACTGCGAGGCCAGGAGCGGCATCTGCAGCCTGTGCTACGGCCGCAACCCGGCTACGGGCAAGCTGGCAATCCTGGGAGAGGCCGTGGGAGTCATGGCCGCCCAGAGCATCGGCGAGCCGGGCACCCAGCTGACCATGCGCACCTTCCACACGGGCGGCGTAGCAGGCGTGGACATCACCAGCGGCCTGCCCCGGGTGGAGGAGCTCTTTGAGGCCAGGTCGCCCAAGGGGCAGGCGTTCCTTGTCGAGATCGACGGCAACGTGGAGATAGCGGAGGATGGAGACGAGAGACGCGTGAAGGTCTCCAGCACGGACGAGTACAGGGAGGACTACCCGTTGCCCGCCGGCTACCAGGCCCTGGTGGAGGACGGCCAGTGGGTGGACGTGGGAACTGACCTGGCCAAACCGGAGGAGCAGGCCCAGGAGGGTGAAGAGGCGGTGCCTGAGCCGCTGCCGCTCAAGGCTCGCATCGCCGGCCGCACCAACATCCACGACAACACCATCACGCTGACCTGGGAGGAGAAGGAGGAGCGGGAGTACCTGATACCGCCCTCTTCGCACCTGGTGGTTTCTGACGGGTCAACGGTCAGGGCCGGAGACGCCATCACCGCCGGGCCGCTCAACCCCCAGGACATCCTGCGCATTCTTGGCCGCGAGTCGGTGCAGCAGTACCTCCTGGAGGAGGTGCAGAAGGTGTACCGCTCCCAGGGCGTGAACATCAACGACAAGCACATTGAGGTCATAGTCCGCCAGATGCTGAGGCGGGTCAGAGTCGATGGGCCCGGCGACACGGACATGCTCCCCGGCGAGCTCGTGGACCGCGTGACCTACGAGGACGCAAACGCAAAGGTGCTTGCCGAAGGCGGCGAGCCCGCAATGGCCTCACCCGCCCTTCTGGGCGTGACCAGGGCGTCCCTTAGCACCGACAGCTTCCTGGCGGCGGCATCCTTCCAGGAGACGGCGCGGGTCCTCACCGAGGGCAGCATCAACGGCTCTGTGGACTACCTGAACGGGCTGAAGGAGAACGTCATCATCGGACGCCTGATACCCGCCAACCTGGAGGCCTCCGAGGAGGGCCGGGAGCGCCTGGGCATAGCCATCGCTGAAGGCGAGGAGGGCCAGGCTGCCCCGCAGCTGACGTTGGAGTCGGAGGCCATCTACCACGTCCTGGAGTCTGCCCCCGGAGACCTGGACTTCTAGCACAACGCCGAGGGCAGTCCGCAACGGATTGCCCTCGCCAACCCCCAACTGCTAGAATTTTGCTTAGATGGGCGGTTAGCTCAGCTGGTTAGAGTGCTGCCTTGACATGGCAGAGGTCAGTGGTTCGAGTCCACTACCGCCCACCACTACAACGCCTTCCTCAGGGGTGGTGAATGTAACCCTCAACCCCTGGCTCCAGTTGTAGGTTAAACGCTCCAGTCCTCTCCACGCGGGTGTCATTCTGAGCCGAAAGCGAAGAACCCAGGGACATTCACCAGATACATCGCGGCTTTGCGGACAGCGGCTTTAGATTCCCGCGAAAGCGGGAATGACGAGAAACGCGCTCCGCTCCGTTCGGAATGACAGCGCCGGCCGACCATTCCTGCGCAGGCAGGAATCCAGGAGGGGCGGGGCGGGGACTGGACTTATTCAGACCATCCCTGAATTGCTACTGGGCAGGGCAGCGGAGTCCGCGCGGAGATATCCCCAGCGTAGCCGGCCGGCCGATCTCAACAGATGTGTCCTCTGCGATGCAACACCTGATCAAACGCCAGGATTAGCCGCAATCCTGAATCCTGCTTTGTTAACTGAGCTTGGACTCCAGCTGCTTCGCTTCAGAGTCGCTCACAATTCGGAAGACGGTGTACTGGGGAGCGTCTTTGGCCCGGCCCCGTACCGCCTTACGGCCATTCTTCAGGGTTACCACACTGGGTTCCACAATCTCGCACATCCTGCGCAGCGCTAAGCAGTAAGCAGTTAGTCCTTCCATGAGACACCTCCGTCAATCTGTTGGCCTTTCCCCTGGCCCTGCCCTCACCCTCTAGCTAGACGTGGGGACCATTTTGCCGGGCATGGTCCTCCTGTCCACGTCGGGCCGGGGTTATTGCAACGACCTCATGGTCCAGGTACTCTTTGATCAACTCCTTGGCCTGGCAAATGGCCTGGTCCAGCGCCTTGCGGACGTACTCCGGTTGGGCAGGGCTGACTTGAAACCCCAGCCACTGCTCCCCCTGCTCCAGGTCATCTCGCACTATCAATTGGACATCCGTCCAGCCCTGGGCCAACTGCCGCAACCGATGCAGCACCCCGCCCCACTGGATGGGACTGGTCACCAGGCACAGGACGTAAGCCGTTCCATCAGTGGCCTCCCACCAGTCCGGCAGCTCCGGGTGACCTTCACAGGAGGAGAGGGTTTCTACCAGGTCGGTCTGGTTTAACGTCCACACCAACTCCCTGATCCCTGGCTCCAACTGCTCGTAGTCCAGGAACCAGGGGTGCATCGCCTGGACGTCAGCAAAAGTCGAACGGAGCACCGCTTGTTTGAACCACCACATAATGCCTCCTCAGGAGCCCTCAATCTCAGGCACTTGCAAGGCATCGTACTGTTGTTTACTGACAAATCTAACCAGTTTGGCGCCGTTTTCTTCCCCGGTAACGGCATAGGTGAGTTTGCCGTTCTTCTGCACCAGAGTACGTTTCTTCAGGCCGCTCTCCGGTATATCCACCTTTTGCCTGGTCTTCACGTTATAGAACTCCAAGACTCACCTCGCGCATCGATATTCTAGCTCTGACTCGCTAATGGATTGCTGGTCTTCACTTCCCGGCTTTTCAGTCAGAACGCATTACTATCCGCCCTGTTCGTTTTGTGTCTGTAATTTCGATATGCTATCTCACTTTTGGACAAGCAAGTATTGGGCGTATTTCGTATTAAAGTAAGACAACGTATCAAATAAAAGCCGCCTTGTCAACACTAACTTATTCTCTCGGAAGATGCCTCCTCTGTCCACGGTCGCCAGGAGTTCGTGGGAGAGAAACCGGCGGCCTGGGGCAGCGCCTCTAACTGGGAGACGAGGGGAGTGGCTGACGGCAGTCAGGGGGCCTCCTCAGCTCCTAGCACTGGACAGCCTGCCGGGATAAGCTAGACTATAAGGCAGTATGCGTCACAGAATCCGCGCGGCGGCAATAGTAGTAGAAGGCGACTCCGTGCTCCTCGTCCAGCACCAGCACGACGAACTCCAGGGCGGGGAATCATGGTGGGTGCCGCCCGGCGGCGGCGTTGAGGGCGAGGAGTCGCTGGTGGAGTGCGCCCGGCGCGAGACCCTTGAGGAGACGGGGCTGGCGGTGGAGTTGGGCGGTATAGCCTACGTCCGGGAGTTCGTGGAGCCGGGCTACCACCACTGCGAGGTGTTCTTCATGGCTACCTCCTACTCCGGGCCGCTGGCGACGGGCAACAACCCCGGCGCCGGCATCTTCGACGTGGACCACATGATCAAGGACGCGCGTTTCGTCCGGCGGGACGAGATGAAGGAGATGACCATCTTCCCTGAAGAGCTGAAGACTACCTTCTGGGAGGACATGGCGAGCGGCTTCTCCGGGACCAGGTACCTGGGAGTACAGAAGTCCGAGAGCAAGACGTACCTGGACAGCCCGGACGGCCCGGGTTGAACCTCCAATAGCCCTGCTTTCATTGACACCCCTTACACCCCTCGGCATAATGGTTCGCGTACCGAGGTACTTTGCCTGTTTTTGCTAACGCCGCCTGACGGTATGGCTGCCAGGGAGGTCACTCCGCATTGGAAATCCACGAGGCCCTGTTTTCGGTTGGCCTGCTCATTGTTCTTGCCAAGCTGCTTGAGGGCGTATTCAAGCGATTCGGCCTGAACTCCATCATCGCCTACGCCGCTGCGGGAGCTATCCTTGGCCCCCTAACCGGACTGGTGGAGACGGGCGCCGAGACCGAGATTATCCTGAGCATTGGCATCTTCATTTTCTTCTTCCTCATAGGCCTGGAGGAGCTGGATATCACGGGGTTCCTGGCGGCGGTTCGCGGACGCCTCTTCATCGCCTCCGTGCTGTCCGTGACAATTTCGCTGCTGGTGTCCCTGGCCGTCACCACTGACTACCTGATCGATCTTCAGCTGGGCCTTGACTTCACCCAGGCCCTGGGGCTGGCCGGGGTCCTGGCCCTATCGAGCCTGGGCATAGTCGCCAAGGCGCTCATAGACGAAGGGCGCATCCGGGAGCCGGTGGGCGTTCAGATCTTCACCGCCGTGGTCATCGCAGAGCTGATCGCCCTGTTCGTGGTGGGATTTGCCATTAGCGAGCACTTCTACGCCGGGGAACACGGCCACACGCTGGACTGGCTCAGCATGACGACCGTCGTAGGCCAGATTGTCGTGTTCACCCTGATAACCTGGTTTGTCTCCACAAGGGTGCTGCCCAGGGTGATAGTCCTTCTGCATCGATTCCTGCAGGTGCCCCAGCTCTCCTTCGGGCTGCTGCTGGGCGGCCTGTTCCTGGTGGTTGTCGCCGCCGAGGAGGTGGGGCTGCACGGCTCCCTGGGAGCGCTGCTCTTTGGAGCGGCCCTCTCCATGCTGCCCTACCAGGTGCGCCGCGACATCATGCCCGGCATGAGAGGCACGGCGGAGGGCTTCTTTGTCCCGCTGTTCTTCGCGTCCGCGGGCCTGCACCTGAGCACGGAGTTCCTGAGACTGCCGCCGGAGACCATACTGGGGTTGACGCTGATTCCCCTGGCCGGAAAGTTCGTGGGAGCGTTTGTCAGCGCGTACATCACCAGGCTTGAGGCGCCCCTTGCCATTGCCACGAGCCTCATGGCCAAGGGGATAGCGGAGATCGCGCTTCTGCTCCTGCTGCTGCAAACGGGCGCAATCGACAAGGGTGTCTTCTCCCTGCTGGTGCTGGTCATGTTGGGCTACATGCTGCTTACGCCAATGGGCATCGGCTTCGCCCTCAGAAGGCTGGAACACTCCGAGGCCGCTACTTCCAGAGAGCGGATACCGCCGTCACTGGACCGGTTTGCGCTGGAGGGTATAATGGTCAGGGACATCATAGACCGTTCTCGAAGCCACCCGGAGCAGTCGCTGACGGTCAAGGCCTTTGCCGAAAACTGGCTGCTGCCGGAGCAGCACGACTACGTGGTGGTGAATCACGGGCAGTTGGCCGGGATAGTGTCCTTGAGCCTGCTGCGGTACCTCCCGCGCAGCGAATGGGGCCGCACTTCACTGAGCGGCGTGCTGCGCCGGACCACCCCCCGTGCCTACACCAACGAGTCGGTGGAGGACGTCCTCCAACGGATGAATGAAAGAGCTCTGACCGTGCTGCCCGTAATGGACGCGGGGACGGGCGCTTTCATCGGCTCCATCGCCAGCTACGAGGTCCTGGAGATGATGATTATGACGGCCCAGGGCCACGAGATCTGATACGCCGCGCCCTCTGCCCCCGACGGCGCGGCATCGTTCCCGTGCACAGAGACCTTTGAATAACTCCAGCGTTGTCCCAAAAGAAGCGCGCTAGCCGTCATTCTGAACGGAGCGCAGCGGAGTGAAGAATCTAAAGTCTTCGTCTGCAAAGCTACGATGTATTTGGTGAACGTTTTTGGATTCTTCGCTACGCTCAGAATGACACAGGGACGGGGCCTGGCTACAAGTTACGCAAGGGTCTCCGAAAGCGGGAATCTATCCTTCTTTTTCGCAGGCGTCCTGGATTCCGGCTATCCGCCGGAATGACGAGAAACGTACTTCTTTCTGGAGACACCTTAGTTGTGTAAAGGTCTCTGTACAGCTTTGTCTGTTGGACGCTTTGGGTTAATCGTTGATAGAATGGCTCCAATATGCTTTCCTATGCTCTCCCGCCCCTGCGTCAAAGCGGCCGGCTGAAGGCCGGCAGGTAATTTCAGGTACACATGTCTAGGCAACCGTCACATCTAATCAGAGCGCTGCGAGTACCCGTACAGAACTTCATTCACACTGAAGAGGTCGGTGCGATTATCCTGCTGCTGGCCTCGGTGGCCGCGCTTGGCCTGGCCAACTCCCCCTGGTCCGACGAATACTTCGACTTCTGGCATACGTACATATCGATAGACATACGTGTCTTTGCCCTGTCCGAAGACCTCGGACATCTGGTGAACGATGGCCTCATGGCCGTCTTCTTCTTTGTTGTTGGCCTGGAGATCAAGCGCGAACTGCTCCACGGAGAGCTGTCGACCTTCAGGAAGGCGGCCCTGCCGGTGGCTGCGGCCATAGGCGGCATGGCGGCGCCCGCGTTGATCTACCTCCTGTTCAACTCGTCGGGTGAGAGAGCGGTGGGCTGGGGCATCCCCATGGCAACCGACATTGCATTTGCCCTTGGCGTGCTGGCGCTCCTGGGAAGCAGGATACCCCCTGAGCTAAGGGTGTTCCTCCTGGGCCTGGCCGTCTTTGACGACCTGGGCGCCATCGCAGTCATCGCCATATTCTACGTGGATACGATAAGTTGGACGGACCTTGGCCTGGGCGTTGCGACATTCGCTGCGATTGCCGCCTGCATTCGCATGGGGGTTCGTTCCCCCTTGTTCTATACCATCCTGTGCGTCCTGATGTGGCAGTTCTTCCTCCAGTCGGGTGTCCACGCCACGCTGGCCGGAGTCCTGGTGGCTGCCGTCGTGCCCTCGGAACCGCATATCCATCGCAGAGACTACGCCAACGCTGTGGATGGCCTGCTCCACGAATTCCGGACGGCCATGGCGAACGATGACGAAGACAGGGCGGAGGTCATACTGGAGGAGATAGAGAGGCTCAGCCGCGGCACCGAAGGCCCTATGGAGCGCTTTGAAGGGATCATTCACCCCTGGGTCAGCTTCCTCATTCTTCCCGTCTTTGCCCTGGCCAACGCGGGCATAGTATTCACTTCTGAGACTGTCTCGGAGGCTGCAGCCAGCAGCGTTACCCTGGGCATCGCGGCGGGCCTTCTGGCGGGCAAAGTTGTCGGGATCATGGGGTTGACCTGGCTGGCAGTTCGGCTGGGCATAGGCGCGCTGCCGTCGGGGGTCACCTGGAAACACGTGCTTGGGGTCGCTTGCCTGTGCGGGATGGGGTTCACGGTCTCCCTCTTCATCTCCGGCATCGCCTTTGACGATGCCGCCCTGGTGGACCAGGCCAAGATAGGCGTCTTCGGCGCGTCCCTCGTGGCGGGCGCGGCGGGATACCTGCTCCTCCGACTCACGAGCGCCGGGCCAAAGCCCCGCGCCGGCTGAAACCCCCGCTAGCTGCCGGCCCCGCGCTCCGGAGCGTCCAGGCCCGCGGCCTGCCTGAAAGTGCGCGTCAGGTCCTCTATGAATATCCGGTCAAAGTCCCCGTAGTGGCCGCTGTTCTCGTCGTCCTTCAGGGGCTCGGCCCACATGTACCTGACGTCCCGCCAGTCTATCGGGAACTGGGGCTCGTCAAAGAAGTGCCTTACGGCGTCAAAGGGGCTGGTCGCCTCCACGTAGCCCATCATCTGGAAGTTCTCGTAGATGTTGCCAGAGCGGGAGAGGAACTCCCCCTTCATGGCAGCCAGCACGATGAACTTTGGCATCCTCATCATCCCTTTGCATACTGGACCTCAGCCGTGTCCAACGCATCCTGCCGGAAATACGGGCTCAGGTCTTCAGGCGTTCGCAGGTCTACTTTGCGTCCCGAGAACAACCCAGACAACTCCAACTCCATTTCAGCGACACCCAGCAGTCCGGGAATCCGATCCGGCTCAAACTCAACCAGCACGTCTATGTCGCTCTGAGGCCCAAAGTCCTCCCGCAGGGCCGAGCCGAATATGGCAAGCCATCTGATTCCGCGTTCTCCACAGAACGCGGCAATTGCATCCTCAAGTTCCGACATTTGCAAGCTCATAGCCCTTGCTCCTCATTTTCCCATTGAGGAATGTGAAGTCTTTGAGAAATCGACCTACTTAACGCCCGTTACGTACCTCTACTATACACTATGGCCGACAGGTATTGGGAAGCCGGGCGATGTCCAATAAGCAAGTCGGTGAATTGGTCTTGCCTAGTTCCCGCTTGGCACCGCGTTCTCCATCAGCTCTATGCGTGTGATGCGCCCCCGGCCGTCAACGTCCACCGCCACCAGGTCGATGCGCCACTGCTCCGGCAGGTCCGCTCTTGACTGCATGTACGTCTCCGCCGTGGCGATGAGCTTCCTCTCCTTGTCCGGCGTTATCGACTCCTCGGGTGACCCAAAGCTCCCGCCGCTCCGGGTGCGCACCTCCAGGAACACCAGGCATTCCCCCTCCCGCGCGATGATGTCCACCTCGCCGTAGGGACAGCGGAAGTTGGTGTCCAGGATGGCGTAGCCCCTGCCCTCAAGGTAGCCCCTCGCCGCCCGCTCACCCGCCTCCCCCAGCCGTATGCGGCGGCCGCCGTCAGCCATAGCGGGCGTCCTCCACGGCCCTCACGGGCGCAAAGGAGCGACGGTGTATGGGACACGGCCCCAGGCTGCGCAGCCGCTCCAGGTGCTCCATGGTGGGATATCCCTTGTGCGCCGCAAAGCCGTAGCCCGGGTGCTTGGCGTCCTCCTCCGTCATCAGCCTGTCCCGCGTGACCTTGGCGACTATTGAAGCCGCCGCTATCGACAGACACTTCCGGTCTCCCTTGACGATGGCCTTGAACGGAATGCCGCTATCCGGCAGCTTCACGGCGTCGATGAGCAGGAAGCCGGGAGGCTCAGGCAGCCCGCGTATGGCCCGCAACATGGCCTCCCTGGTGGCGGGTGCTATGCCAAGGGCGTCCACGTCCTCCGGGGAGACAACTCCGTAAGACCAGCCAATGCCCGACTCCCGTATGCGTTGAAAGATAGTCTCCCTCTGTCCGGGGGGCAGCAGCTTGCTGTCTCGCACCCCCGCCAGCCAGGGCAGGCTAGTATCCCCCGGAAGCACGACGGCTCCCGCCACCACCGGCCCCGCCAGCGGCCCCCTGCCCGCCTCGTCCACCCCTGCGACGACGCGGTGGCCCAGGGCCCGCAGCGCGATCTCCTCATCAAGGGTTGGGGAGATGTTAGAATTCCCTCCTCTAGAAGTGCGATCACACAAGCCCACGCCACCGATTTTAGCCAAATTTTCGCCTGTACTGTGCGCTAGAGGCCCAGCCTATCCCGAATTATCTGATGATACTGGGGACCTGTCATAGGACACTGGCAAAGGTCCTTGAATTGCTCATTGGTGAGCCCCAGATACCTACGCAGGGCCGAGAGGCGGCCGCGACCAATCCCACCCGACGGCCTAGCCTTGGATGAGACATGGAACTGCTTGATCCCATCTACCATGTACCAGCCAAACTCTTCGGATGACTGTCTTAACTCAAGGCCTTGATCTGGATCGTTTACGTTAAGACTCACAAGCTTGCCGAAACCACGATCTATCTCCTGGCCGTTAGGCATCCACGGCATCTCTTTGCATCCTTGCGGTGAGCGTCTTCAAGGTCTTCTTTAAGTGGGCGCCCAACTCCTCTGGCGGGGTGCGCTCAAGTTCCTGGACAAGGTTCCAAAGTTCCTCCTGAAGCTCTCTAACGGCCTCGGACTCAGTAGCGCCAACCCCATAAACTCCCATCTCCTCAATGCCCGCGACAACTTCATCGTCCAAGGCCTGGTAGTTATAGATAAGGGGGTGAGTAAGCTGCACCCTGCCCTCGTCCAGGCTGTGTACAGCGCCAAGGCCAATGCGGCTCTCCTCCTCACATAGCTGTTCAAGTAGCTTACGGTTCTCCAAGCCAATATCTATGGCCGTCTGCACCTTCTCCTCCAGCTTCTTTAAACTCGGCTCGGCGCCTTCGGCTGTCTGAGCCGACTCCGGGACTTCCACGGGTTTTCTGGTGGGAGCGTCAGGCGCGTGCCCCCAACCAAGTGCGAATATGGAAACCACCCGCCCTTCACCGCCAACCGCCACGTTCTCCATTCCGATGCGTCTAAGCAAGCTTGGATGGGTTTGCCTTAGATGTCGCCCTAATACGTGAAACCTGCCTCTTGTAAAGTGATTAACTTTGCTTGGTGTAGTCATACTTCCTCCGAAACCTCTACACGGACTTCAGTAACGGCGTGGCCTCTTAGCTCCGCAAGCCGAACCAGCGCAGTTGAGGGAATGTCCGATCTCAAGGTAGTCCTGTAAGCCGTGTGTACGAGTACATGAAATGCACCTTCTTCAAGCATATCCAGTGTAACGCTGTCACCTGCAACCCCATCCCTGAGCTTGACCAGACGAACGCCGCGGATTTCACTAAAAAAGTCGTCGGGCATATTGAACCGCATTAGCGGCAGGTCAAACTTAGGTTTGAAGCTATCCAGGAAGAACAGACCGCTGGCAGATGTAACTACAGAGCATTGGCCCTCCAACTGATCCAAGAGACGGCCCAGCTTGTCCAAATTGGATCGCAACTCCCTTTGCACGGGAAATCCAAAAAACTCATATATGAGAGTAAGGTTTGAACCTTCTTCAGGAACAACTGACAAACTTGTAAACAGGCTATAGTTTTGTCCGCCTTTGCGGAAGCCGGCAAGCTCGGTGTAACCCATGTCAGTCCCGCTTTGCTCTCCTTTTTCAAGTCCGACTGATTCCCATGCCTGCCTTACTGAGTCATAGCTAGCCTCAAGATGTATAGACAGCATCAGATGTGAGAAACCGCTGCCGGCTAGATCAACTATCACTATTTAACTCCTCAATGGCTATGCAGAAGTGGGCCTGATGTTAGACAACGAGTCTAAATCTGTCATTCTAATAGCCTTTGCGCTTCTTATTATAGACTATTATTAGCAATCAGCAAGGATAACCTGCACTTCTAACTCATCGGTGAGTCCGCGAATTAACCCATCATTCTCAAGCTAACATCGCCATCTGACCCACGAGGATGGAAACAACCCCTGCCCTTCATCCCGTGCTATAATAGCCCCACGATTCTCAGCCCCAACCGCCAACCACGCGAGGGCAGCCGGAGGTGGCTTGATGTCGGAGATGGCGCTTTCAGACGTGCGCGTCCTGGACCTGACCCGGCACGTCGCCGGGCCCTTCTGCACCAAGATGCTGGCCGACTACGGCGCGGACGTCATCAAGGTGGAGCGGCCGGATGGCGGCGACTTCACCCGTCGCATGGGCCCCTTCCCGGACGACGTTCCACACCCTGAGAAGAGCGGCCTCTTTCTGCACCTCAACACCAACAAGCGCGGCGTGACCCTCAACCTCAAGAGCGCCACGGCCCGCGGCATGCTCCTGGAGCTTGTCAAGCAGGTGGACGTGGTGGTGGAGAACTTCGCCCCAAGGATCATGCCCTCTCTGGGCCTGGCCTATGAGGACCTGGAGCGGGTGAACCCCGGCGTGATTCTGGTCTCCATCTCCAACTTCGGACAGACGGGGCCGTACCGCGACTACAAGGCCAGCGAGATTGTGCTTCACGGCATGGGAGGCAATCTGCGAAGCCTGGGGCTGCCTGAGCGCGAGCCGGTCAAGTACGGCAGCCACGTCGCTCTTAGGCAGTCGGGCCTCATCGGGGCCGCGGCGACCGTGGCCGCCCTCTTCACCCGCGAGGCGCGCGGCGGCGAAGGCGAGCACGTCGATGTCGCTATTGTCGAGACCCAGGCCGGCTCCCAGGACCGCAGAGCGCCCCAGCTTATGACCGCCCAGTTCGTGAACCAGGTGTTCCCACGCCGTGCGCCGGGGGCCACGATGGCGTCGGGGACGTTCCCATGCAAGGACGGCTACGTCAACGTCACCGGAGGCGGAAACCGCTTTCCCAGGGCGCTGGAGATGCTGGGCAGGCCGGAGCTTATAGAAGACCCTCGCTTCGCAACGCCGGAGGCTCGGCTCAACCCGGAGAACTCGGAGGACTTCAACCGGGAGATTCTCATGCCCTGGCTCATGCAGCACACCATGCAGGAGGTCTGGACGCTGGCGCAGAAGGCGCACGTGCTGTCCGGCCCCATTTACAACTCCAGGGCGCTTATGGACGACAGCCACTTCCGGGACCGGGGGATGTGGGTCGACATCGACCATCCAGTAGCAGGGCGGTACACCTACCCCGGACGACCCATCATCATGGGCGAGACGCCCTGGCAGCTGCGACGACCCGCGCCGCAGCTTGGAGAACACAACGAAGAGGTTTTCGGCGACGCGCTGGGCTACGACGGCCAGAGCCTGGCGCGCCTGCGGGGACTGGGCGTAATCTAGAGAGGATTCACACCAGGCAATACATGGGATATGAGAGAAAATCAAGCTGCTTTATATTCTTCGTCATTCCTGCGAAAGGAGACCTTTGCGTAACTCCTGGGATTAGGGGAGAATACGGAGGGAGAGTCTCAAGGAGCCAGGAGGGAATCATGCACCGAGAGATGGGTAATCCGGGTCTAGCGGAGTCGTTGTTGCCGGAGTCACTGGGGCAGAACCACCGTCTGGAGCGGATCTCCGAGATAGTAGATTGGGAGAGGTTTGAGGTGTTGGTGTCTGGAGTCTACTCAGCCCGGGAGGGTAGGCCGAGCTATCCGCCGCTGACTATGGTGAAGGTGCTGCTACTGGAGCAGTGGTACAACCTGTCTGATCCACAGATGGAGGAGGCCCTTGGGGACCGCATCTCATTTCGGCGCTTCGTGGGGTTGGGTCTACAGGATGATACCCCAGACTACTCAACCATAAGCCGGTTCAGGTTGGCGTTGGAGGAGGAGGGGTTGAGCGAGAAGTTGTTTGAGGAGTTGGGGGCGCAGTTGGAGAGGCTGGGGCTGGTGTTGAAGCAGGGGACGCTGATGGACGCCACGCTGGTTGAGGCGCAGGTGAAGAAGCCCCCCATGTCGGCGGGTGGTGGAGCCAAGAGTCCGACTGACCCTGATGCGGATTGGAGCGGAGGGCGGGTTGGAAGACGGTCGCACTTTGGGTACAAGGTGCACGTGGGAGTGGACGCTGGGAGTGGGCTGGTGCGGAGGGCCAAGCTGACCACAGCCAGGGTGTACGAGAGTGCGGTGGCGGATGAGCTGGTGAGTTGTGACGAAGGGGAGGTGTACGGGGACCGAGCCTATGAATCCAAGAGGAGGCGGGAGTGGCTTAAGTCTCAGGGTATCCGGGACATGATAATGCACCGGTCTCACAAGCACCAACGGGAGTTGCCCGAGTGGCAAAGGGTGCGCAACGAGATGATACAGCCCAGACGGGCCTTGGTGGAGAAGGTGTTTGGGACCCTGAAACGCAGCTACGGGTACAGCAGGGTGCGTTATCGTGGTCTGAGACGCAACGCCCTGGAGATGTGGTTCAAGCTCATGGCCTACAACCTGAGAAAGGCCGTCAAATTGTCCTTATAGCCCGGCCCCGGCGTAGTGAGATGAGACCAAACCACCTAAAAGATGACAGTGATGGACGAGACAGCCTTGTCCAGAGCGTCTACAAGACAATTCCTACCTCCAGAGACCGCCCGCTGAGGACCTCGTCAAAGTTATTCAAAGGTCTCCGAAAGCAGGAATCTAAGCATGGCAACTCCTTGCGTCTACATACTTGCAAGCAGGCCAGACGGCGCCCTGTACATCGGCGTCACCTCGGATTTGGTTCGACGGATCTGGGAGCACAAGAATGACTTTGTAGGGGGCTTTACCAAGCGTTATCGAGTGCATATGCTGGTCTGGTATGAAGTTCACAGCACTATAGAGGGGGCACTCAGCAGAGAAAAGGCCATAAAGAAATGGAAGCGGGCATGGAAGATCGAGCTAATTGAGGAAGGCAATCCCGCATGGCTGGACTTGTATAGTGAGATAACGTGAGAGATTCCTGCTTCCGCAGGAATGACGAGGTTAAGAAGAGGAGACGGAAATGAGCAAGCTGCCTTTGGAGGGAGTAAGGATTGTGGAGTTGACCCACATCTTTGCCGGGCCGTATGCCACCATGCACCTGGCCGACTGGGGAGCCGACCTCATCCGGCTGGAGACCGTCATGTCGCTGGTGCTTGGAACGCGGGGCCAGCACGCCAAGGTGTCCAAGGAGATGATTGAGCAGTCCAAGCTGGCGGGAACCGGTGCAGGGGTCTTCCCTAACTGGGACCCGGGGCCTCGGCCCTGGAACCGGTCAACCAGCATGACCTCCACGGGCCGGAACAAGAAGAGCATGACCGTGGACCTGCTGAGGCCGGAGGGCCTGGAGATACTGGGCAAGCTGATAGCCAAGTCGGACGTGTTCATTGAGAACAACGTGCCGGAAACTATGGACAAGCTGAAGATCACCTACGACTGGCTGCGAGAGTGGAACCCGGAGATCATCATGGTGCGGATGCCGGCCTTCGGCCTGTCCGGGCCTTACACAAACTTCCGGTGCCTGGGGATGCACGTGGACGGCGTGTCGGGCCACTCCTACACGCGGGGCTACCCTGACGAGGAGCCCCACCGGCGCGGGGAGACCGTCGCGGCGGACGCGGCCGCGGGAGCGGCGGGTTGCTTCGCCGTGATGACCGCGCTGTGGCATCGCAGGCGCACGGGCAAGGGCCAGCTCATCGAGATGCCCCTTGCGGAGAACTTCATCCCCTTCATGGCGGAGTCCATCATGGACTACAACATGAACGGGCGCGTCCGCGAGAGCATGGGCAACAGGGACCGGTGGATGGCGCCCCACGGCGTGTACCCATGCCGGGGCGAGGACAAGTGGATCACCCTGGCCGTCGGCAGCGACGAGGAGTGGCAGGGGCTCTGCGAGGTCATGGGCGATCTTGAGCTGGCGGCCGATCCCCGCTTCCGGGACGCGGACGCTCGCTGGAGAAACCAGGACCAGCTCGACCACATCATTGTAGAGTGGACGCTTCAGCAGGACCATCGAGAGGTGTTCAACAGGCTCCAAGCCCGTGGCGTCCCCTCCGGCCCCATCCTGGACGAGCTTGAGGCGCTGGAGGACCCCCACATGGTGGACCGTGGCTACTACCAGCCGCTGGAGCACGCTGAGATGCCCACTATCAAGTACCACGGCCCCCTGTGGAGCATGTCCAAGACGCCCAACAAGCTGCGCAAGGCGCCGCCCCTGCTTGGGGAGCACAACCCCTACGTGTACAAAGAGGTGATGGGGGTATCAGACGAGGAGTACGAGCGGCTGGAGGCGGAGGGGCACATAGGCATGGACATACTGGAGACCCTTAGCTGATGGATCGGGTGTCCAGCTAGATGACCGACGCGTCCGTAGACAGAATCGCCGGCGCGGCCCGCGAAATCCACGACAACATTGCGCGGGTCATTGTGGGCAAGGCGGACGTGGTGGAGCTTGCGCTGGTGGCCATCCTCTGCGAGGGGCACATCCTTATCGAGGACGTGCCCGGCATCGGCAAGACCATGCTTGCCAGATCGATTGCACGCTCCCTGGGCTGCTCCTTCAACCGCATCCAGTGCACGCCGGACCTTCTGCCGTCGGATGTGACCGGCACGTACATCTACAACCAGAAGACCAACGATTTCGAGTTCCGCTCCGGGCCGGTCTTTGCCCAGGTGCTCCTTGCAGACGAGATCAACAGGGCCACGCCTCGGACGCAGTCGGCGTTCCTGGAGGCCATGGAGGAGCGCCAGATAACGGTGGAGGGCGAGACGCGGCCCCTGCTTCGCCCCTTCCTGGTGCTGGCAACCCAGAACCCCGTGGAGCTTGAGGGCACGTTCCCCCTGCCGGAGGCGCAGCTTGACCGCTTCCTGCTGCGGGTGCGCATGGGCTACCCGGACGAGGCAGAGGATGAGCTGATCATGGAGCGTTTTGCCCAGGGCAACCCCATCGGTGAGCTGGCGTCGGTGGTCAACGCGGAGCAACTTCTGGAGCTGCAACGCGCCTGCCGCGAAGTGCTGGTGGACGCCGACGTGCGGCAGTACATCATCAAGCTGGTGCACGCCACGCGCCAGCACCCCCAGGTTGAGCTTGGCGCAAGCCCGCGGGCAATGCTGGGGATGCTGCACACAGCCCAGGCCCTGGCCGCCATACGCGGCCGCAGCTTCGTCATACCGGACGACGTCAAGCAGCTCGCGCCCTACGTCCTGGAGCACCGCATCATCCCCCACTCCCAGAGCCACCTGCGGGGCCACACCGCCGCCGACATCCTGAGCGAGGTGCTGGACTCGGTCCCGGTGCCCGTTGAGGAGGAAGAGGCGGCGGACTCGGTCGCCGGGGGCTAGCTTTGCTGGGCAAAGCCTGGCTCTACATCACCCTGGCGATACTGGTGGCCGCGGTCGCTCTGCAGCACGCGCTGCTCCTGCTCATAGCCCTGTTCTTCTTCATCGCCTCCGGAGTCGCCCGGCTGTGGGCGCGCTACGCCCTGGAGCGGGTGGAGTACAGCCGCCGCCTGAGCGAGACCAGGGTGTTCTTCGGCGAGACGGTGACTCTGGACATGCGCATCGCCAACGCCAAGATACTGCCTCTGCCCTGGGTGCACGTCCAGGACGACGTGCCGGAAGACCTGTCCTTCCTCACGGTGCGCACCACGCCGGGGCACAGGTCCGGGCGCGCCTTCCTCTCCACCTTCCTGTCGCTCATGTGGTACCACCGCCTCACCCGCCGTTACCCCGTGCAGTGCCTCCGGCGCGGCTACTTCACCTTCGGGCCGGCCACCGTGCGCTCCGGCGACCTCTTCGGCTTCTTCCACCGGGAGATGGAAGAGGAGAAGCGCGACTACCTGCTCGTCTACCCCAAGGTTGTCCCCCTGGAGGACCTGGGCATCCCGTCCAGAGACCCCTTTGGCGACATTCGAGTGCGACGACACCTTCACGAAGACCCCGTCCGCGTGGTATCGACCCGCGAGTACGTCCCGGGCGACCCCCTCAAGCGCATCCATTGGAAGGCGAGCGCCCGCCTCCAGCGACTCCAGAGCCGCGTCTTTGAGCCGACCACCACCGTCGACTTGGCGCTGTTCCTAGACGTGCGCACCGTGGGAGTGCGCATCTGGGGCCGCGTGGAGCGCCTCCTGGAGACGGGGGTTATGACCGCCGCGTCCATTGCCAATCACGCCCTCAAGCAGGGCTACAGGCTGGGGCTGTACGCCAACGAACCCTACCTCTTCTCCGAGGGCATGATTAGGCTCGCGCCTTCCGACCACCCCGACCAGCTGCAGCGGACCCTGGAGGCCCTGGCCCAGGTGCAGGGATGGCCGTCCATGCCCGTAGAGCAGCTTCTGAACCGGGAGGCCAGAAACCTGCCCGGCTCGGCCACGCTGACTGTGATCACCGCGGAGCCTACAGAGTCGCTTCTGGCGACCCTCACCCGCTTCCGGCGGGCCGGAAGGCGAGTGGCGCTGGTGCTGGTGGGAGAGCAGGACGACGGCCTTGCCCTGAGCGGCCTACCCGTCTACCACGTCTCCGGCGACGTATACACCCAGCAGCTGGAGTCCGTGCAACTGAGACAAGCGGAAGGCGGAGGGATGTAATGCCCGGCGCAAGGTGGCTGAGCGGAGCGCTGAAGCTGGACGCGGCGCGCGCCATCCCGCCCCTGGGAGCGCTCATGGAGACGCTGTGGGCGTACCCCTGGTTCGTCTGGGCCGGTGACTGGGACTTTGTGGAGTGGCCCGCGCCTCCACTAACCCTTGCAAGCGCGGTGCTGCTGACATTCGCGGCCATGCTGATGTCCCGCGGCGCGCTGCATCGGGGCTGGTCGCCGGTCAAGACGTTGTCGGTCGTGCTGCCTGCCCTGCTTCTGCTGACGGCGCTCGTAGTGCGCCTGGACCTGGGCGGCGGCCATGCGCTCTGGGACTCCGGCTGGTGGTCATTCGCCGTCGAGAGCCGGGCGGCGATCTTCGGGGCGCTGGCCTTTGGCGCGTACCTGCTTTGGCGGGGAATAGCCGTCGGCATGGAGACCCCCTCCTTTGACGTCATCTATCGCAGGTTCCTGTTCGGCCTTCTGGCCCTGGTCACCCTTCTGGCGCTCAGGGGCCTCATACCCGGCGCAGACGAAGGCCAAAACGTGCTGGAGTCAACCGGCTTCTACGTTGCCGGGTTCCTGTGCATCGGGCTGCTCTCCATGGGGCTGGTCAACCTGAGAGCCGTTTGGGAGGAGATGCGCCGCCGTGACGAGGCGTCGGGCGCGGTGAGCAGACGGTGGTTCTCCATGCTCATGGCAGTTGTCTTCGGCATCATAGCCGTCTCCCTTGTCGCCGCCAGCGTCTTCTCCTTCAACCTGGCAGTGGCGCTGCTCCATCCCCTGAGAGTATTGGGAGACTTACTGATCACCATGTTCATATACGTGGTGGCGCTGCCACTGGGATTCATTGCGGCGGTGCTGATATACGTGTTCCGCTTCCTGGCCAGCCTCCTGCCCGACGGCGATCCTCCGCAGCCCCTGGGCATACCCGGCCCGGCGGACGTGCAGGGTTTCGTGGAGGGCCGGGACACGAGCAGCCTTCCGCCCGAGGCGGCTCTCATCCTGCAATGGGGCCTGGTTGCCCTGGTGGTTCTGGCCGTCCTCTTCATTCTGGCCCGCGCCCTCTTCCGCTACGCGAGCGGCAGACGCCGCGAGGAAGACGTTGACGAGGTGAGTGAGTCGCTTTGGACGTGGGAAGGGTTCAAGGCGGACCTGCGCTCTTTCCTGTCGCGGCTGCTGGGTAGATTCAGGAGAGAGAGGGCTGCCGTTCCGGCCGCGGCCTCTCCTCCACCCCCTATAACAAGGGAGACGGACACGGGTGTCGTGTTCAGCGTCCGGGACATATACCGCGGCCTGCTGTGGGAGATGCATCGTGTCGGATTCCCGCGCCGCAGGCCGGAGACTCCCAGCGAGTACAGGGACCGGCTTGAGACTAGCCTGGAGTCTGAGGACGAGGCGCTACAGGCCATCACCCAGGCCTACATAGAGGAGCGTTACGGCCAAATGAACGCCGACGGCGAGCGGCTGAACGCGCTGAACCGCTCCTGGCGCTCTCTGAGGTCTGCGCTGCGGAGAGAGCAGACGTAGGCTAGCGCGCGGCCAGCATGTTATAGGCCAGGGCCAGCATGACCCTGGTGCTGTTCATCAGGCTGGCAACGCCAATGGACTCGTCGGTGCCATGGGCGTTGGTGAGCGAGGGGTCGTCGTCCGGGTGAGCGGCATTGTAGCCGTAAGTCACGACTCCAAGGTTGCGGGTAAACCGGGAGTCGGTGAAACCGGTGTTGATGGACGGGACCATCTCGATGTCGTCCATACCAAGGGCGCGGGCCGTCGCGCCCCTGATATGCTGGGCAAAGGGCGTCTCAAAGGGCGACGAATTTGGCGCCGCCATGAAGTCTATCTCGTACTCCACGCCCGGGATCCCCTCAAGCACCCTGTCAAGCTCCTGGCGCAGGTAGTCCTCAGTCTGGTGGGGCAGGATTCTCACGTCGCAGGTCAGCCGGATGGTCTCCGGCACGCTGTTAGACTTGACGCCGCCCTGCACCATAGTGGGCGTCACCGTCATGCGTGACAGCGCGCGCAGGACGGAGGCCAGCGGCGGGTTGTCGGACTCCAGCTCAGCGATAATCTGATCTACGTTGTCCGGCGACGCCCTGTGCTCTATGGCAAGGGTAGAAAGGTGTTGGAACAGGCTCGTAGAGGTGTCGCGCTCCGCCTCGTACGCCTGGATGCGGGTCAGCACCTGGGCCAGGGGGTAGAGGGCGTTGTCGCCTCGCCAGGGGATGGAGGCGTGGGCGCTGGCGCCCCTAATGTCGATCTCCACCTGGAGACGACCCTTCTCGCCCACGCCCAAGGCGTAGACGAAGCCCGCGCCGACCCTGATGGGCACTCCGCCGCCCTCGTTCACGGCAAAGGGCGCGGTTATCCTCTCAGGGTGGTTCTGGGCCAGCCAGCCGAACCCGTACCGGCCACCGTGCTCCTCGTCAGCGCCCGCGGCGAGGATGAGGCTGTCCTGAAGAGCCACGCCGTTGCGCTTCAGCAGAAGCGTCGCCATAAGCTGGGCGGTGAGCAGACCCTTGCAGTCGTAAGCTCCGCGGCCGTAGATGCGGTTGCCCGAAAGGGTTGCGCTGAAGGGCGGAAAGCGCCACTTGCTCTCGTCCCCCACGGGCACAACGTCGGTGTGGGACATGAACATCAGGCCCGGCTTGCCGGACGCTCCCTCCAGCCCGGACAGCAGGTTGCCGCGGTTCGGGGCGGACTCCAGGATGTCGGCGTGAACGCCGTCCCGCGCCAGCAGGTCGCGGACGTATTCGCACACCGGGGTCTCGTTGCCGGTGGGCATGAACCCCGTGTTCACCGAGGGTATGCCAACCAGATCCCGGTGAACGGACAGTATCTCGTCCGCGCTGCGGTCCACCTGTGCGAGCAATTCATCCAGAGATGGCATACGCTCCTCCGTTCCGAACAGATCTAACCGGCTCCTCTAATATCAAACCAGGTCAATGCGCTCTCCAAAGCGTCGGAAGTCTGCTGTGTTGAAGGTCAGCAATCTGCGCTCCCCATGAGCCAGCATGGTTGCTACTATATTGGCGTCGTGGATCTGACGTCCTCCCACGGAAACCTCGCGGCACAGCCTGATTAGGGTCTCAGTCACATCAGGGCCATCCTCTAAAATATCGTAGTTATTCAGTAGCCTGTTCACGTCGTCAAAGGCTTCCTCACGCGATATGCCTGTCCGCCAAGGCTGAGGGCGGGTTACAACCGCCAGGTACTCACGCAAAATCTGACGGCTGATACTTACGTTCTCGCTACTTTGCCGGGCACGGTCCAGTCTTGCTCTAGCAACGTCGTGATAGGGAGCATGGCGTATTCGAGAGGTCACGAGGACATTCGTGTCTATGAACATAGGTGGGCTATGTCCTATCCTCGTACATGTCTTCTCGTCTGAGACTCAATCCCTCCGGCCACACCGCTGTGGGATGTACGGGCCATATCTCGTCAAGGGTGCGTGAATGTTCGGGTTCCTGACTCTTCCGCTTTCTGAACAGCAGCGTTTCAGCAATCATATCAACTTCTGCCGTCTCCCACCCGGCGGCAGTCCAAGCGAGAGCTTGGGCCCGGCCACTGACGTCCCTTTGGTTTGCCCACCAGGGTCGGAAATCTCGTGCCGAGTTTGGCAGTGAGAAACCCAGTATTCTCTCAATCTCGTCAAAGGAGGTTCTCCACTCTTGGACAGGGAGGGCACATAGGTGACTGTACAAATTATGATACCTGCCTCGTTTTGCTCTTTCTCGGTGCCTCTGGCCTTGATCTATTGCCATATCACATCACCTGTTCTAAAGTTGATTGCTGTTATTACTTTAGTTAGTTAATACCTTCCTGTCAATCCCTACAGCCTATCGCCGATCCCATCCCTCTATATCTTGACGAAGAGCAGACATCTAGCTGCAAGGGCCAGTGAGGTTAGACCGGTTACCCCCATCTCAAGCGCCGGGCAAGCCAGGTCGGCACGGGAACCGAGGTTATCGTGATGTCGTATTGACCGCAGCAAGGGGCTGCAAATATACTGCTATCGTACCTGTGCCACCCCCTGAACCCCCAAGTCGTTTCCAGGAGGACGTTATGCCTGCCATTACTATCGACGGCGTCAGAATCAAGTACGAAGAGATGGGCAGCGGTGCGCCGGTTGTCCTGACACCGGGCGGCAGGAGCGGCATGGAGGCGGTCAGAGGCCTTGCCGAGCGCATGGCTCCCCACTACCGGGTCATCATCTACGACCGGCGCAACTGCGGCGCCTCAGACGTTGTAATCAGCGGCGACCTGTCAGAGCAGGAGATATGGGCGGACGACCTGAACGAGCTCCTCAGCAGGCTGGACGCATCGCCCGCGTACGTGGGCGGCGGCTCAGCCGGGTGCCGCGTCTCGCTGCTCCTGGCACTGCGCCACCCGGAGGTGGTCAAGGGCCTGCTCCTGTGGCACGTCACAGGTGGCGCCGTGGCGGCGGAGCGGCTGGGCTACAACTACTACGAGCAGTTCATTGAAGACGCGGAACGGGACGGGATGAAGGGTGTGGTAGAGAGCGAGTTCTTCGCCGAGCGCATAGCGGAGAACCCCTCCAACCGCGAGAGGCTGATGGCCATGGACGTCCAGGAGTTCATCGGCGTCATGGCTCGGTGGCGGACATTCTTCACGGCTGACAAGCCCGTAATTGGCGTTACGGAGGAGGAGCTAAAGCGCATCAAGGTCCCTATGGTCATCATACCGGGCAACGACGAGGTGCACCCCAGGGCCGTCGGCGAGAACCTCCATCGTATTTTGCCCCATTCGGAGCTGCACCCGCCCGTTTTCTCGCCGGAGGAGGCGGAGAGCCTCAGGCAGCAGGACGCCGACAGGTTCGTCGATATCGGACATGAGCGGAGGGCCGCCATCTACTTGCCCTTCCTTGAGAAGCTGGCAAAGGCCGAGGTCACTGTCGCCTAACCAACTTCCCGGCGCAAAGACTGAATGACAAGGAGGAAGCCATGACCCAGGCGCAAGTCCCCTCTGAGGAAGAAGTCTTTGGGTACGTCAAGACGCTGAGCAACTGGGGGAGGTGGGGGCCGGACGACCAGCTGGGCACCATCAACCACATTGGGCCGGAGCAGCGCAGGCAGGCGGCGGCCCTGGTCAAGGACGGCGTGTCGGTATCGTGCGCCAGGACCATAACCTACGAGCGCGCTCCTGACTCAAACTCCGTTGCCATACACTACATGACCCGCTCCGGCGAGGGGTTCGCCAACCAGCCGGAGACCTTCCCGCCGGCTTCCCAGGGCAGCGGCGACTTCATCGGCCTGGCGTTTCACGGGTACAGCATCACCCACATTGACTCACTCTGCCACATTTTCTGGAACGGCCAGATGTACAACGGCCAGTCCTCGGCGCTGATTACAAGCAGCGAGGGGGCGACCGCGGAGTCGATTGAGCTGCTCCAGGACGGGGTGGTCAGCCGCGGCGTGCTGCTGGACGCGCCACGACACCGGGGCGTGAAGTGGCTGGACCTTGGCGAGACCATCCTGCCCTCTGAGCTGGACGCAATCGAGGAGGAGCAGGGAGTACGCGTGAGGGAGGGCGACATACTCCTCGTGCGCACGGGACACTATCGCCGGCGCAACGAGGAGGGCCCCAGGCCCATAGACGACGGCTGGCCCGGGCTGCACGGCGCCTGCCTGCCCTGGGTCAGGGAGCGCGGCGTGGCGGTCCTGGGAGGCGACACCGTGAGCGACCCCAGCCCCAGCAGCTATCCCAACCTGCGAATGCCTTTTCACCAGATAGGCATCCCGCACATGGGCCTGTGGCTCATCGACAACGCCAACCTGGAAGAGCTGGCCGCCGCCTGCGCCGAACGCGGACGGTGGGAGTTCCTGCTCACCGTCGCTCCCCTGCGCATCCGCTACGGCACCGGCTCCCCCATAAACCCAATAGCGCTGTTCTAGGAGAATCCGCAAGACGCGGGAGCCTTTCACCCAAGAGTCCTAACCGTCAGGAGGGTAAGTCATGGAAGAGCAGCCTCTCTCAGACCTGCGTATCATAGACCTGACCCACGGCATTGCGGGGCCGTACTGCACCAAGCTCCTGGCCGACTACGGAGCCGACGTAATCAAGGTGGAGCGACCCGGCTCCGGCGACTACGCCCGCGCCCTCGGCCCCTTTCCCGGAGACGTGCCGCACCCTGAGAAGAGCGGCATCTTCCTCTTCCTCAACACCAACAAGCGAGGCGTCACCCTGGACCTCAAGACGACTGAGGGCGTCGACGCGCTCAAGACGCTGGTGAAGGACGCCGACGCGCTGGTGGAGAGCTTCCGGCCGGGGGTCATGGCAAGCCTGGGGCTGGACTACGACGCGCTCAAGGCCGTAAACCCCAACCTGGTCATGACCTCCGTGTCCAACTTCGGGCAGACCGGGCCGTATCGCGACTACAAGGCCTCGGAGCTTACGCTGTTCGGCATGGGCAACAGCATGACCCGCCTGGGGCTGCCGGACCGCTATCCCCTTAAGCTGGGAGGCAACCACGTCCAGTACCAGGCGGGCAACAACGCGGCAATGGCCACCATGTTCGCATGGTACGCCCAAAAGCACAGGGGCATGGATGGACAGCACGTGGACGTGTCGATTTTCGATACACAGATGGGATCGATAAACGGCCGCATGATGAGCATAATCGGGTACCAGTACAACGGGATGCGCGGCCAGAGGCTGGGGACGAGCGTCGCCGGCTATCCAAACGGCGTCTACCCCTGCAAGGACGGATACATCTCTGTGGCAGGAGGCGGGCAGCGGTTCCCGCGCGTCGCCGCATCGGTGGGCCAGCCGGAGCTTGTGGAGCACCCGCTCTACGGAGTCGCCAAAGGAGCGCAGGACCCCGACTACAAAGAGGAGTTCGAGACCACCATCTGGATTCCCTGGCTCATGCAGCGCACAAAGGAGGAGGTGGTGCAGCAGTGCCAGGCCAATGAGCTGCTGTGCACTCCCTATAACACCATAGACGACGTGGTGGACAACAACCCGCAGCTTGATGCACGGGACTACTTCACGGAGATTGAGCACCCGGAGGCCGGAAAGTTCCGATACCCCGGCTCGCCGGTGTTCACCGAGGGCCAGTGGTGGCGGATACGCAGGCCCGCGCCCCTTCTGGGCCAGCACAACCTGGAAGTGCTGCAAGCGCTTGACAGCGCGCGACAGCCTTCCGAAGCGCATACCTCATCTCCTTCTGCAAGCGCAGACGGCTCCAGGCTCCCCCTGGACGGCGTCCGCATCATCGACATGACGGTGGTGCTGGCCGGACCCTACGGCACGATGTTCCTGGGAGACATGGGCGCGCAGGTCATCAGAGTGGAGACCCTTCAGCAGCTATCGGCCACCAGCCGGGGGCAGTTCGCCCGGCCCAGCAAAGAGGCGGAGGCCAACGCGCCCATGTCCATGTACCCGGACAAGGACCCCGGCGAGAGGCCGTGGAACAGGTACGCCGGGTTCAACGCCCACGGCCGGAACAAGCACGGCATCACCATAGACCTGCGAACGCCGGAGGGCCAGGACGTATTCCGCCGCCTGGTGGACATCAGCGACATGTTCATCGAGAACAACGCCGTTGGCTCCATCGCGCGCCTTGGCTTCACCTACGACGTGGTCAGCAAGTGGAACCCGCGCCTCATAATGATATCCATCACCGGCTTCGGGCAGACGGGGCCCTGGGCCGCGTACCGGGGCATCGGCACCTCCTTCGAGGCCGCCTACGGCCACGCATCGGTCATGGGTTACCCGGACATGGGGCCGGAGGGCGTGCCCCTGACCGTCCCGGCGGACGCCTGCACCGGCGTCACCGTCGCAATGGCGGCCACCATCGCCCTGCACCACCGCGAGCGCACGGGCAAGGGCATGTTCATAGACATCTCTCTGGGCGAGAACTTCCTGCCCCACCTGGGAGAGCTTTTCATGGACTACACCATCAACGGGCGGGTGGCTAGCTCCTCCGGCAACCGTGACCCGTGGCATTACGTGCAGGGCGTGCACCCCTGTAAGGGCGACGACGAGTGGATTGCCATCTCCATCGGCAAGCACGAGCACTGGAGCGCCCTGTGCAAGGTGATGGGACGGCCAGAGCTGGCAAACGACCCGCGTTTCGAGAGCATGGCGGCCCTCCGAGCGAACCACGACGACGTCGACCGGATCATCGCGGAGTGGACGGCGGACAAAGAGCCGGTCGCTCTGTTCCACGCGTTGCAAAAGGAGGGCGTAATCGCCGGATACCTGATGCACGAGCCACACGCGCTGGCCGACCCCCACGTCAAGGAGCGCGGCATCCTTGTGCCCGTGCATCACCCGGAGATTGGGACGCACCTGTACCCGGGCGCGACCTACAAGATGTCCGGCATGGAGTTCAGGATTAGAAAACCCGCCGTGCGCCTGGGCGAGGACAACGACCACATCTACCGCGAGGTGCTGAAGCTCACGGAGGCGGAGTACGACAACCTGAAGGCCCTGGGCCACATAGGAATGGACTACGCAGAGCACGTCAGGTAAGCGGGGCGCCCCCTCCCCTTATCTGAGTACGGGGCATGCTCTAGCTCTCCCCCTGAAGGGGGCGAGAATACCCCTTCCCCCGCCTCCGGGGGAAGGTTGGGATGGGGGGATTATAGAACCCGCCCCTAAGACTTTGGCGCGTCACCCCTGAATGCAGCGTCACGCTCGTCCTTGAACGCGCCCCAGCCCGTCTCCTGGAGCCTCTGGCGGCGCTCCCTGGTTAGCCGGTCGTCGTCTGCGCTCTCGGAGAGGGCTTTGACTGCCGGATCGTCGCTGTAGGCCAGGCCCTCCCGGAATCCCGCGAGGTCGTAGACGCGGTTGACCAGGAACTTGTTGCGTTGCACCGCGGCCGGTGGCAGGGCGGCGAGCTTCTTCGCCCACGCTTCCGCCTCCTCCTGAAGCTGCTCCACAGGCACAACCTTGTTGACGATGCCCATCCTGAGGGCGTCCTGGGCGCCTATCTGCTCGCCCAGGAGGAGTACCTCTTTGGCGCTCTTGAGCCCCAGCATGTAGGGCGTTATCAGCACGGGGGGAGAGCCGCCGTGGCGAATCTGTATCTCGCCAAAACGGGCGTCCTCCGCGGCGATGGTGAAGTCGCACACGCCTGCGAACTCAAACCCCTGGCCCACGGCGTGCCCCCGGACCGCCGCAATGACCGGCTTGAGCAGCGACCATATCTTCATCTGGTTGTCCATCCCGCTTGGCGCGGGGTCGTCGTCCGGGTAGAGGTGGGAGTACAGGTCACCGCCTGCGGTGAAGGCTCGGCCCGCGCCCGTCAGGATGACGGCTTTCACGTCGTCGTCCTCCTCCGCCCGATCCAGTGCGGCGTTAAGCAGGCGCTGGACGTTCTTGTTCATGGCGTTGAGCACCGTGGGGCGATTGAGGGTGATGCGGGCAAAGCCGTCCCCCTTCTCGTATAGCACGTCGTCCGGCCCCGGCGGCGGTATCTCGATTCCGTCAGGCGTCTTCTTTATCTCAACCATGCTTCTCCTTTGCTGGGATTGCTGGTTGGGAGTATATCAGATTGGAGTACGCCGTCCAAAGACAGAGACCGCCTAATGGCGGTCTCGGCGTTACCGACTTTTGTGCCGCTCTGCCTACAGTAAAGCCCCCTCGCATACTGGTGTTATGGTCGCGTAGAGCCTTGTCTAACTATCTACTTATGGCGTGTCACGAGGTTGACGACACTATGATTGTTGTGTGCTCCGAAGGGTGGGCCCGCAAGGTTCCCTACGACGATGCCTCCGGGCAGACTTGTGGGTAAGGTAATCAATTTATGGATTGGCAGTTCTAGCCTCTTGTACGCTCTCATGGTAGGCCCTTATCTTGGCCGGTAGTGTGAATGTGTAGATGAGAAACAACTCCGTAAACTCGTGCAGGTGTCGGGCCTGTACCTCTGTAAACCGCTCTCTTGAATCGTGAGCCGCAGTGTTCCCTTGCAACCGAATGATGTCTGCGGACTCTCGTAGTTCCTCAGAGATAATTGAGGCTTCCGCTAACTTCCTAATTCGCACATTTAGGCTATCAGCGTGAAGAGAGGGGTCGAGTACAAGGGTTGCTTGCTCTAGTACACGCCTGAACATGATGCCTGCTGACGTGTAACTACCTGAGTTGAGATTGTTGACCGCTTCCTTGTAGTCATCGGCGACACCGGAGTCCAAGTGTTCTGGCACATCAGCGTCAAGAAGGTGCAAGGACATTAGCCGAAAGTCCTCTTGGATAACATCTCCAACGGCATCCTCTGGAGAGGCAAGGCCAATGCCAGTCATTTCCACCACTAATGCTTTGCGACAGCCTGGACACTCAATCATAACATTATGACGAGCGCGCCCAGAGTCGTCCAAACTTGTAAGTGAGGAACGTAGGACGTTCATTGCCATCCTATTCACGCCACAGTACGGGCATTTCATTACCAAGTAAGCCATTACCACCCTCCTCGCACAAGTTTAGCACATCCAAAATCTCTGCCCTTTAACAAAGACAGAGACCGCCTTTAAGAGCGGTCTCGAACCCACCGGCTAAGCGGTAGGGATTGTATGTAGAAGGTTACCATTTACCACAGGCGGCGCACGCCGTACCGATCAAAAAGGGACTCATTAGATACAAGGACAAGGTCACGCGACAACGCCTGTGCAATGAGCATACGATCGAACGGGTCGCGGAGCGGACCAGGAAGCGCGCCCGCGCGGGCGGCATCAGCCACGGTGATGGTCAGCTCACCAAAGTCCTGGGCTGCCATGGCGCCGGCAATATCCAGGGCCAGCGCCTCCGCTCCCGGCATTCTGCCAATCCTGTGCTTGGTTGCTATCTCCCAGGCCGACGCCGCACTGACAAACGCTTCGTTGTCTTCGTCCGCTATTGCCTGCCTGGCGGCCTGCGACAACCGCTCGCTATCGACTATCCACCACAGAAACGCGTGGGTGTCCAGAAGGAGCCGCATCCGCTATGCGCTCCCCTCCCAGGCCACCAGTTCCTCTTCTGGCAGCGGCTCAAAAAAGCGGTCGTCTATCTTTATGAGGTTCTTCATGGAGCCGGGCTGTCGCTTGCCACGCTTTTTGCTGCTCACCAACCGGGCCACGGGGATCCCGTTGCGAGCAATGATGATCTCCTCACCCGCCTCAACCTGTTTCAGCAGGCGGGACAGATGGGTCTTTGCTTCGTGGACGTTCACCGTTGCCATTGCCTGCTCCTCTCCAATTCGTTTAGCTAATGATATGACTAAGCCACAGGATTGTCAAACAGAGGCCCGGTAGTGACGGTCTCCCGAATGGTCGAAACCGCCACAAGACGCAGGCGCTCCGTATGTGCTATGCTACGGGGGTATCTTTCAGGAAAACCCCGCGCACAGGAGGGTAGACTATGGAAGAGCGCCCGGAACCCCAGCCCCTTTCCGATATTCGTATCGTTGATCTCACCCACGGCATTGCGGGCCCGTACTGCACCAAGCTCCTAGCCGACTTCGGCGCAGACGTCATCAAGGTGGAACGGCCCGGTGACGGCGACTACGCCCGTACCCTCGGCCCCTTCCCCGACGACGTGCCGCACCCGGAGAAGAGCGGCGTCTTCCTGTTCCTGAACACCAACAAGCGCGGCATCACCCTCGACTTCAAGACGCCGGAGGGCGTCGGCGCGCTCAAGGCGCTTGTGAAGGACGCCGACGTGCTGGTGGAAAACTTCCGGCCGGGGGTCATGGCCAGCCTGGGGCTGGACTACGATGCGCTCAAGGCCGTCAATCCCAACCTGGTGATGACTTCCATCTCCAACTTCGGGCAGACCGGCCCGTACCGGGACTACAAGGCATCGGAGCTTACGCTGTTCGGCATGGGCGGCCGGATGCACGCCCTGGGCCTGCCGGAGCGCTACCCCCTGAAGCTGGGCGGCAACCACGTCCAGTACCAGGCCGGGAACAACGCGGCCATGGCCACCCTCTTCGCCTGGCACGGCCAGAGGTACGAGGGCATGGGCAGCCAGCACATCGACGTGTCCATACTGGAGACGCAGATGGCCTCCATCAACGGGCGGCTCACCAGCCTGGTGAACTACCAGTACAACGGCGAGCGCGGTCGTCGCCGGGGGCCCAGCACCCGTGGCGGCTATCCCCAGGGCCACTATCCCTGCAAGGACGGCTACATCTCCGTATCGGGCGGAGGCCAACGCTGGCCCCTGACCGTCGCAGCCCTGGGGATGCCGGAGCTTCTGGAGGACCCCCGCTTCGCCCCACCCTTCGGGCAGCAGAGCATGGAGGGCAAGGAGGAGTTTGAGCGTGACATCTGGCTGCCCTGGCTCATGGCCCGCACCAAGCAGCAGGCGGTGGCGGAGTGCCAGGTGGCGGGCCTGCTCACCGGCGCGAACATGCCCATTGACGAGGTTGTGGACGACAACCCCCAGCTTGACCACCGCGGCTACTTCACTGAGATAGACCACCCGGAGGCCGGGAGCTTCCGGTACCCGGGCGCGCCCATCCTCACTCAAGGCCGCTGGTGGCGAATACGCAGGCCCGCGCCCACCCTCGGCCAGCACAACAAAGAGGTGCTGGAGGCCAGTGGCTCAACCTGGGTGGACAGCGACCGGCCGGCGTCGGTCAAGCCCGCGGGCCTGCGCACGTCCCCGGCGTCGGGCGGGAAGCCCGCCGCAAAGAAGCGGTTCCCCCTGGAGGGAGTCCGCATCATCGATATGACGGTGATATTCGCCGGGCCCTACGGCACGATGTTCCTTGCCGACATGGGCGCGGAGTCGATCCGAGTCGAGACCATGAACCACCTGCCGGCCACCAGCCGGGGGCAGTTTGCCAGGCCCAGCAAGGAGTCGCAGCTGACGGCGCTGACCTCCCCCTACCCCGACCGCGACCCCGGCCCGCGCCCTTGGAACCGCGCTGCCAACTTCAACGCCCACTCCCGCAACAAGTCCGGCATGACCCTGGAGCTTGGGCAGCCGGAGGCCAAGGACGTTTTCCGCCGCCTGGTGGAGGTGAGCGACCTCTTCATTGAGAACAACGCCGCCGGCTCAATGGCCCGCCTGGGCGTCTCCTGGGACGTGGTCAGCAGGTGGAACCCTCGCCTCATCATGATCTCCGTGTGCGGCTTCGGGCAGACGGGGCCGTGGAGCGAGTACCGGGGCATCGGGACGCAGTTCGAAGCGGCGGTCGGCCACGCGTCGGTGTCGGGCTACCCGGACATGGGCATCGACGGCGCGCCGGGGTCGGTTGCGACTGACGCCTCCTCCGGCGTGACGGTCGCCATCGCCGCCATGCTGGCCCTTCACCAGCGGGAGAAGACGGGCAAGGGCATGTACATCGACATCTCCCTGGGCGAGAACTTCCTGCCCCACCTGGGGGAGCTTTACATGGACTACACCATCAACGGGCGGGTGGCCGGGCCGCCGGGCAACCGCGACTGGTGGAACGTGCAGGGCGCTTACCCGTGCGACGGCGACGACGAGTGGATCACCCTGTCCGTCGGTCGCATCGAGCAGTGGCGCAACCTCTGCCGCCTGATGGGACGACCTGACCTGCTGGAGGACGACCGCTTTGTCGATATGAACGCCCTCCGCGCCAATCACGACGCGGTGGACGAGATCATCGCTTCGTGGACGGCGCAGCACGACCCCATCGCCCTGTTCCACCGGCTCCAGGCGGAGGGCATTCCGGCGGGCTACCTGATTCACGAGGACCACGTCTTCAACGACCCTCACCTGAAGGAGCGGGGCTTCTTTGTCCCCATCACGGCGCCGGAGGTGGGCACCTACCTATACCCCAGCACCACGTTCAGGATGTCCGGGATTCCCTTTGAGGTGCGCAAGCCGCCGGTGCGCCTGGGCGAGGACAATGACTACGTGTACCGCGAGGTGCTGGGCCTGTCGGAGGCTGAGTACGACAACCTCAAGGACCTGGGCCACATCGGCATGGACTACGCAGAGCACGTGAGGTAGGGGGCTGACAACCCGCTCGTGGTGAGCCTGTCGAACCAGAGCGGGGAATACGGAGGACGTACGGCATCCGCTCACGCTTCGACAAGCTCAGTGTGAGCGGAACGGGGTGTTAGTGCCCCTGTTGCAGAGGCCGTTGGATTGTATGTGCTATAATTGTGTTTTGCAAGGGTAGTTCAGCACAGTAGCCACTCCAAGAGCGAGCATTATGCCCAGACCAACAAAAGAAGACGCAATAAGACGCCTCCAACAGCAGTTGGATGAGATACCTGAACTCCAAAGGCAAAGGTATGACTCAGCCGAGTTCAAGAAATGGCGAAGAGACACTAGAGTTGCGGTCGCTTACGCTTTCGAGGAATCTTCTCACCATGTTAAAGAGTTCCAAGATATAGGATTCACCCCGTTCGTTCTTGAAGAACGATTTTTCCAAGAAGCGTACGTCCGCGGATTGGATTCAGCCGCCGCCATACTCAGGTCCATGATCGATGAGGTTCAGGAGTATTGGCCTGATGACCCTCAAGAGCCATATTCCTCTGAATCTGTAGAAAGCCCTCAGCCTGTCAGCACGAAGCGGGTTTTCCTAACTCACGGCAGGGATCACGGAACTAGGGATACGGTCGCTGGTTTCCTTCGGAAACTAGATCTTGAAGTTGTGATATTAGAGGAGCAGCCCGACCAGGGTCTCACGACAATTGAGAAATTTGAGCAAAATGCTGAGGGGGGATTCGTGGTAGCCTTGCTCACGCCTGACGACGTGGGCGGCCCCAACGCTAATGAACTGAAACCTCGCGCAAGGCAGAACGTGATTTTCGAGCTCGGGTATTTTGTCCGTGCGTTCGGCCGTAACAGAGTCCGCGCCCTTAAAAAAGGAGATGTGGAAATACCCTCCAACTACGCCGGCGTTCTCTATATTTCGATGGATGAACACGGGGGTTGGAGGATGGAACTTATCAGAGAGATGAAGAGCGCAGGGCTCGACATAGACGCCAATCTCGCCCTATGAACAAGCAGGAAGAGTTCCAGAACCGCGCCCTGGCAAACCTCCTTGAGGAGCGCGGCATACACGCGGACTTTGAGCAGCGCGGCGGCCGCAAGCGCATGGACGTGGTTGCTGAGGTGGACGGACTGCGAGTTGTCCTGGAAGCGGAGACGGGCTTTCACCGCAAGGCTCAGGCCATCAAGGACGCCGACGCCCGCCTGCGCCAGAGGCTCACAACCGTTGTCTTCGCCATCTGCTATCCGGACGGGGTCACAGAGGACAACCTTGCCGATGCTGCGCTGACCTGGACCGTACGGACAAAGGCGGGCGACCCCGCCGGGGAGTGGTCAACCGGCAGCCTGGCACAACTGGCCCAGGCGGTGCTGCAGGCGCCCCGCTCCCTGAGCGGCGCCGACGTTGCCGCGCAGATACTGTCAGACGGCCTAGACTCGGCCATCCAGCGTCTGAAGACCCCAGTGCGCCGCGCCCTAGCCCAGGCCCTGGACCTTCCTGCCACAAGGCCCCAAAGTGGCGAGCGCGGCAACGGCTACCTTGTGGCTGCCAAGCGCGGGATGCTGGTTGTGGCAACGGCCATGCTGTTCCACCATCGCGTACAGCAGCACCTGCCCGCGGAACGGCCGGATGGCTATGAAGGCGAGTGGCCGCCGGCCAGCCCGACCGTGTGCGCGGAGCAGGATGCCATTATCAGCGCATTTCGGGAGGCTTGGCGCGGCATTCTGGCCGTGGACTACAAGCCGGTCTTTGAGACCGGGCGCACGGCGCTGGCGGCCCTATCCATTGACCCGGACACGGCCCAGTCCGTGAGAAGCATGGCCGGGGTTGTGGCCCGTGTCTCTGAGCTGGTAAGCGGCCTGCGGCACGACCTGCTTGGCCGCATCTTCCACAGGGTGCTGGACACCGCCCGCTACGATGGCTCCTTCTACACCTCCACCGCCGCCGCGGTGTTGCTGGCGTCCCTGGCCCTGCGGGAGAAGGACGGCGACTGGTCAGACCCCAACTTCATAGAGCGTCTCCGCATCTGCGACCCCGCCTGCGGCACCGGGACGCTGCTTATGGCCGCCGCGGAGCGCATACGCGACCTGCGCACCGCCGCCGGCCCCTTGAACAGGGAAGACGACGAGTACCTTGGCCTGTCCCTGGTGGAGGACGTGCTGTACGGCTATGACGTCAACCTGACGGCTACCCACATGGCCGCCAGCACGCTGGGTATGCTTTCCCCTGCCACCAGGTTCAGCCGTATGAACGTACACCGTACGCTACTGGGCGTGTTTGAAGGCGTCCCGTATTTGGGGTCTCTTGAGTTTCTCAACGGTCAGCCGCGGCTGGCGGCCTGGCCTTCCACGGCGGAACAGGTGGAGAACGGGGACGGAGTCGCGGAGCCTCCCCCGCCCATGGACCTGGTGATAATGAACCCGCCCTTCACCCGGGACAGCCTGCGCCACAACCAGTTCAGCCGTGAAGAAGAACTGGCCCTCAAAGAGCATGAGAAGATTCTCCTGGGGGACGACCTTGACGTGCCCTGGTATCACAGAATTGGCTCGACTGATCTCAAGCGCGCTGCAGCCCGCTTGCACTCGTCCGGCGGCCCATTTGCTTTGTTGGCTGATAAGCTAATCAAGAACGACTCCGGCATCCTGGCCTTGGTGCTCCCGTCAGTTGTTCCTACAGCACCTGGCAACCTTGCGTTACGCCAGTACCTTGCCCAGCAGTTCCATGTAGATACCATAGTCAGCTCTCACGACCCAAACCGCATATTCTTCTCGGAGAACACCAGCATAGGGGAGATCTTGCTGGTGTGCCGACGCTGGAGAGGCGACGGCCCCAAGCCCCCCACGCGGGTGGTCAACCTGGCGCGAAACCCCGAAACGCCGATTGAAGCCCTGGACACCACCTCAAGAATAGAGAGGGCGGACGGCGCGCCCATTCGTGACTTCACCGTTCAGTACGTGGACTCCTCCCGTATTGAGCGTGGAGACTGGTCAGCTGTCAACTTCCTCTCGCCCTTCCTGGTGGAAGCCTACCGCACACTCACTGAGACAAACCCGGCATCAGTCCCAACCGTGCCTCTGAGCAATTTGGCTGAGATAGGCCCCGCAGGGCAGCGTATAAGAGACGCCTACACGCGCTCTGATATGCCTACGCTATCCGGGCGGCGGGCCCTCTGGTATCACAAGACGGACGTCACAACGTCTATGCGTGCGGAGACTGATTCCTATATTGAGCCAAAACCCTCAGACCGAGAACGCCGCCTGGCAGAAGGCTACTGGGAGCAGCGCAGCAATATGCTGTTGCCTCACCGTATTCGGCTTAACCTGACGCGTGTGGCCGCGGTAATGCTGCCTGAGCCGGCCGTCGGCTCCATCTGGACTCCCTGCCGACCCCATGACCCGGACATAGCCAAAACGCTGTGCCTCTACCTGAACTCAACCCCCGGCCTGCTGTCCCTGCTGGGAGGGCGCGACAACCGCGTGCCCTCGTACCCGTCCTTCTCCCTGGACACGCTGCGCTCGCTGCCCGTGCCCAACCTCGCGGCCCTGGGCGCGGCGGAGCGGGAGTCACTTGAAAGCTGGTACGACTGGCTTGCCGAGGACACGCTGCTGCCCTTCCCGCGGATGGCCGAGGACCCTGTGCGCCGCCAGATAGACGAGGCGGTGACGCAGGCCCTGGGGCTTGACGCTGAGTGGGTCGCCACCATACGGCGGGAGCTGGCCCGGGAGCCCTCGGTCACGGACAGGAGCGTTCTGGAAAGCTAGGAGGAGGAACCTTGCCCGTAGCTTGACAGCGCAACCTCTGCTTCAAGAATTATGTGCTAAAGCAGGCAGATGGTGGTACTATATCAGCAGTAAGCGCATCAAAGAGTGGAGAGAGGAACGGGCATGAATAAGCAACCCAACACCAGCCAGGACGGGGTGCATGTCGTCTTCGGAGAGGAGACGGCTTTCTGGCACGCCAACCGCGACGAGCTATCGGCCAGGTATCCGGGCAAGTGGCTGCTTATTCAGGGAAGCGAAGTCGTTGATGCGCTGGATACATTCTCTGAGGCGGCGCGGGCGCTACGCGAGCTTGACGCTATAGCCTTGATTCAACCCGTGGATCCGGGCATGGCCAGAGACGCAATCTTCCTTGCTACGGTGCACCGGTAGGATAGTGCTGTGGGAAGTGTTACTTCACCCATAGAGATTACCAGGCACACCTACGCTGTAAACAATGAGATCAGGGAAGCCCTCTCTCATCGTCCTATAGTCTCGGTAACCATCAGGCCCTTGAGGGGAGGATTTGCCGTCAATGGGCCTGCCTTGATTGATACAGGTGCCACTATGACTGCAATTGACTCGCGCATTGCCCAAACCTATGGCTTCAGTGTGTCAGGCACAATTTCAGTGCTCACAGCAGACGGCATAGAAAACACAAGCCCAATATATGAAGTGGAACTTAGCGGAATCGCCGAGTACATTGAAAACCTCGTTATTTCTACGTGCAACGTGTTTGACCAGGGCATAATTGCTCTAATAGGTACCGATGTTCTGGCTAATGGCAAGCTCGTCTACGACGGAGCCAATCAAGAATTCACCTTAGATTTCTCCACATAGGCCCCTCCAGCTCAATTCTGGCCTGCTTCCACCAGTGTTGCGCCATCTACACGCGCAAGCCTGCGGTCGAAGGTGTAGAGGGGACTGGCGCCCGTGCGCTCGGCGGCGGCGAGAATCATCAGGTCTGAGAAGTCAGCGTTGGTCTGCCGGTAGCGGATGGCTGCGCGCATCACGTCCTCCGACTCCTCAAAGACCATGCCCTCCGTAGCCGCCAGCTCAATGATCACGTCCGCAATCTGTGTGCGCGTGAACTTGTACGCCCTCTCCAGCACCCAGACCACCTCAATTCCAACCTCACGGCAGATGAAAGCCGGACGCTCAGACGTGATTCCCTCAAGCAGCACTCGGGCCGCCTCTGACTGCTCAGCATCGTCTCGCACCAGGTACCGGACCAGGACGTTGGTGTCAACAGCGATCAAGCCTGGGCTGCTCCGTCGGCAATGGCGCGTTCCATATCGTCCAGCGTGACAGTTGGGCCGTCATACTGGAGCGCGCCGTACAGCCGGCCAATGGGGCGCACGGGCATAATCCGCACCTCGCTGCCCTCAATCACGTAGCGTATCCGGTCCCCGGCCCGCACGGACAGCGCATCCCGGACGGCCTTGGGCAGGGTGGTCTGGCCCTTTGAAGTTATACCTGACTCAATCATGGAGACACCCTTTGCATTGCTATACCAATCTACGCCTTACATTATAGCACAAAGCAATGCAGGTGCGCGCTCACCCCTTCCCCGCCTCCCTACACACGACCAAGCCTGTAGTAAAAGGTATAGTCGCCTAGATCTCCCTCAGCCTTTCTGATTTGCGGTGGATTCCGGTTGCTCCGTCCGGTCTGGGGGGGCCCGCAAACTTGATCTGCGGAGTCCCGTCCGCCTCAACGCAGCGCACCTGGAAGTTATGGCGTCCCTCTTCGAACGGCCAGTCGAGACGCCATATTACCCAGGAAACATCTGAGAGCGGCGTGCGCAGATCCGCGATGCGCCACTCCGGTTCGTTGTCAACCAACACTTCCACCCTGGAAATGCCTCGCGCTCCGGCATAGGCGATTCCGCCAATCGGAATCAGCTTGCGGTCGCCGTCCTCGATCACCGAGTCAACGGCCACGGTATCAATCACAGACGTGGCCTTGACCAGCGCCTCCACTGACCAGCCGCGACTGACCCAGTAGCCCAGCTCATAGTCGGCTATCACCTCTATTCCGGTGATCCACTTGGGCTGCTTCATGCCGAAGCGGTCTGGAAGCCAGATTCGCAACGGGAACCCGTGATCGAACGGTATCGGCCTGCCGTCCCAGTTGTATGCGAGCATGACCCGCTTGTCGGAGTTGATCAAATCGAGGTCGACAGTCTCATAGAAGCCGTCGCCGCAGGTTATGTACAGATAGCGGGCATCCTCCTGGGGACTCACGTCGGCAAGGATGTCCTGCAGGCTGGCGCCTGTCCAGTAGGTGGTGCCTATGAGGGGGCCGCCCACCCGGTTTGAGATGCAACTCAGGGTGACGAACTCATTGCGCTCCTCGTACCTGGTCCGGAGGTCGTCCAGAGTCAAAGTCATCGGGTTGTCCACGAGGCCGGTGATCGGCAGGGTCCACGTTGCGCCATCGATCACCGTTGGCTCCGACCGGATGAAGACCTTGTAGTGGTCTCTAACGGCGGTATACTCTGGCCGCGTTCCCAGGGCAGGTTTGACAGCGGCGTCTTCGTTGGGCAGCTCGATACCCGACGGGGGCGCGGACCGGTAGGCCTTCATCTCCTCCAGTTCGGCTTCCAGGCGATTGCGTTCGTTGATTTCGAGGACGCGCCCGAGGCCGGCGCCTGCAACCGTGATGGTGGCCGTTGCTGCCCCCATCTGTATGAGAAACTGCCGCCTGCCTACGACACTTACGGAACGCTCATCCACCTCCGATGACGAGCCGCCGGTCGTTAGGTAGGGATCAGGCAGCAGCAACCTGCGGGCGGTGGCGACCGTGATGACGCCCCAGACGCAGAACACACCAAGGACCCACAGGAAGACGATCGACGGGGCAGTCGAGACCTGGGACATGCTTGCCGAGATCATCGCGACCGGCAAGCCCGGGACAGCGCCCGCCAGGAGGCCCAACCCGGGTCCGCTGCCGGCAGGTCTGCGTCCAACAACACTGTATACGATGATGCTTGACACTACTCCGACGGCGGCGAACGCCAGCACCGCCTGGATATGTTCGGCAGTCTTCGCAGTGGCAGCGACGTTGAGGCCCAGCATTTCCAGGCTGTCAATCATCAAGTCAATGCCGAACGTAATGACCGGCCCGGGCGTAATCCGGGCAACCCAGTCGAAAACGTCATAGGGAGCGAATGAGAAGTTGAGCCAATTGTCCGCCAGGTACATCACTGCAACCATAGGCACAACGAGCATGACGCCGGCCAGAGCGCCTAGCCCAATGGTCTGAGTCTTCATTGGATACCTCCTTCCACTAAGTGCCTCTCCTCCGTATCCAGCGAATCGTCCAGGTATCAGGCATTACTGGCGGAGGCTGACCTTCCGGCTAGCTGCAGGCCCGTCTACGACGGAGCCAGTTGATAGCTCATTTCAGCTTTTCCCACATAGGTCTTCCTCGTCTCACTTCCTGAGTGGCGTCAAGTACACGGCTGCTTTACCCACCCGCCGAGCGCGCGGCAGCGCCTGCGGGGCCGCGGCTTCCGGGTGTCACTTCAACCGGGGTGGGTATAAGCCACTCCTGCCCTATCTTGACCGCCCCCCGTACTCGCCCATCGCCGGCCAGCTTGCGCAGCCTGCGATCCGATATACCCAGCCTGGCAGCGGCCTGCTTCACTGTGACATTAGCAACATCATCATCGGGAGTCTCAGAGGAAAGCTCGAACTCTACTGGATCCGGCTGCTTGATGGTGCTGACCTCGTGTATCAAAAAGCCAATGACCTCACCGTCGTCGTCAAGCCGCTTGAGTATACGTTCGTCATCAGTGGGTGTGAAGTAGCCCTCCCTGAACGCCCACAGAACCTCGAGCATGTCCCCATCGCTGTCGTACCATACTGACACCTTTTTGCTGGTCATGGTCAATCCCCCTTGATTCTGCGGTCCAGGTAGCCTGTGAGTATGAAAGAGTAGTTGCTTTCCCTCTTCACCACCAGGCAGAGATAGCGATTCCTTCCTCTCAGGTCCGGGTAAAGTCTATAGTACAAGCGGACTGTCGCGTTAGACCTGGAGATTTGTATGGCGTCAGGCGTAGCGAGGGTCTCGGGAAACCTGTGCAACTGGAAGGCCATTTCAGGGTGCCTTCGCAACATGTGCTGCAACCTCTCGTCCGTGAGCCAAACCTCGTTACCTTGCTCATCGGTGAAGAATCGCAGGACGGTCACTCCTCACAATACTATACCGAGCAGTATACCAGAACGGGAACACTTACACAAACAAACCCCCTAACCCTTCCCCGCCACCCTCCAGGCCTCAAGGTTCTCCCGCATGTAGCCGATGTGCTCCAAGATGTGCCTGACGTACGTGTCCAGCCAGTCCTCCAGGCTCATCTCGCCGTCTTCCGAATGGACTGCCGTATGCGCCCACACCGGCTCGGGCAGCGCCTTGATAAGGGCGTAGCTCTGTTGACGCAGCAGCTTGAACAGCGCCAACGCGTCATCCATGCTATGCTCGTGGTAGTTCAGCAGCGAGGCCCACCTGTTCTCGTCGTAGGCCATTATCGTCCCGCCCTGCTCCGCAACCAGCCTGCGGCACCGGACGTAGCTGTTGACCTCGCTGTCCGTCACGTGGATGATGTGCTCGTGGACGCTCCAGCACCCGTGCTCGTCCCTCCATTGCCGCATCTCCTCCGGAAACTCCTTAAGAGCCTCCACCAGCTGGGCGTGGGCGCTGCCGTAGGACTCTATCTTCTGAAGCCGCTCCTCAGGTGTCATTGGTTGGAAGTTCCTCTTGCGTTACTAACAAAGGTCAGGAAAATGGCATACCTGGTCTGAGTTTCAGGCAGGGACTTTGGCCATTCGTCGGACACTTTTGATTAGGTCCTTTACCAGCTTGTCACTAAAGTCGTTGAGACTGAACCCGTGGACTATGGCATTTCTGTATCTCATCATACCGGACAGTTCATTGTAGTCGTCCCTTGAGATCACGCCTTGAGATACCGCCTGATTCAGTACGTAGCTAGGTGTTGAGATTCCCTTACTTGAGACTCCCTGTGATGCGTTCATCTCTCTCACAACGGCCTCGCAAGCTGACCAGGCGAGCAGAAAGGCGGCCTCAGGAAAGTTGGATTCAAGAGCCTTTTCGGCCTTGTTAATTTGTTCCATTATGCCTTCGCGACCAAGAGGGTTCGCTCCCTCAGGCGAGTCCAGTTTCTCCGGTTCAGCCACTAAGACCAATTCGAAGCTCCATCCAGGCCTGGACCGGATAACCTGCGCAAACTCCTTTATCTTGGGATTCGCGGCAAGCGATGATCGGGCCTTAACTTCAATAACTATTGTCTCGTCGCCCTTTCGGGCAACCAGGTCTGGGCTGAAGCCAGGCAAGAAGTCCAACTGAGCTTCCAGAGATACCTCGTAACCCTTCCTTCGATACTCCTCTGCAGTTCTATCGACAATGAGGTTTTCAAGAAACGCTGTGTCTTCTATCAAGACTGCACCTCCTCAGTGGGCGCGTCAGACACCAATATGTGGAGAAACTGTCCAGAACGAGCCAGAGCTTCCAGTAGCATTGGTGAGGCATTCCGGGCAGGCCAATATCTGTTCAGGTCTCTCCTACGGCAGATCATATCAGATACCTGAATATCGTCATAGTAAACCAATCCTACTAGAGCGTCCAGTATCGGCTTTGGAACATTGTCAACATCAAGCGGCGCGATGTCACAGAAATAAGTTATAGTCACCATGACTTCCCCGGCAAAGGGCGACTCCCCATCCCAATGCAACCTGGCGGCATCATGCACTTCCTGAATCCACCTTGCCACACGCCGCTTTCGCCGTGCCTGCTGAGATACAGGTGGCCCTGGAACGGTGAACTCAAATGGAAGGGGCATATCGGCGCATCATGACATGCATTGTGGGCACAGGCCTGTACTCAACCGTGCAACAACACGCACAAGCAGAGAACACATGTAGCCGTTTGAACCCCCCACATCCTTCAGCTTGGCAGCACCACCTCGGCAATGCCCTGGATGGGCCGCTCGCCCTTCTGGTTCTCAATGAAGGCGTCCAGCGTCACGACGTTCTGCCCGTCCACCTCCTGCATGTCCGTGACCACCGCCTTGCACTCCAGCCTGTCGCCCGGCTCAACCATCCGGCGGAAGTTGACCTCCAGCTTAGAAAGCTGTCCTTCGACTCCCGCCCAGTCCGTGAGGAGCTGCGACAGGAATGACATGCTCATGTTCCCCGGCACGATGATGCCACGAAGCCCTTCGCTCTGGGCCGCCTCCTCGCTGGTAAACCTGCCCATCCGCACCTCCGACAGCCCCACGTAGTCCCGTATCTGCTCGCGGGTTGGCTCCTTCACCAGGGGGCCTAGCTCGTCTCCAAGCTCCACTTCTCCGTAGTGTCTCTGGCTCATTGGTTCATGTCCCTTCTCACCATGGAGCTCTCCACCATCATCACGTCCCGGCCGTGCTGGTTGGAGTAGGTGGTTCGTCGCACGGTGAACACCATCGTCCCCGTGCGTCCGGTCTTGGCGTAGACGTGGGAGACCTGGGTCTTGGCGGAGATAGTGTCGCCTACCTTCATCGGCTCGTAGAATTCGCAGTGCTGGGACGCGTTGAAGCCGGTGGTGCCGAACTTCACCTCCGCGTCCGGTGCCGACTCCAGCCTGATGGAGGTGTAGTAGGCGGGCGGAGCGATGAGGGTCCCGTGGGGGCTCTTGGCGGCGAACTCCTTGTCCAGGTACATGGGGTTGGTCTCGCCGATGGCGTTGGCAAAGCCAATGACCTGCTCCTCCGTCACCTCGTGCGTCCCCACGTCGTAGTCCACGCCCACCACGTCCCGGTTGTAGTCAAGGTTAGCCATGATGTCTTCTGCGTCCGGCATGTGTCTCCTCCTTCTGTGGTCTATGTTTGCCTTACTTTGAAATGGTACGCCCCCTCTCTGACTCTCCCCCTGAATGGGGAGAGAACTTCCTTCCCCCGCCAGCGGGGGAAGGTCAGGATGGGGGTACAACATAGTGCTGCTCAAAGGTCTCCTACGCCTTGTTGGGAAGCAGCACCAGGGCCGTCCCCTGGATCGCCCTCTCTCCCCTCTGGTTCTCGATGTACACGTCCATAATCACCCGGTTCTCGTCGCCTTCAGTCTCCGTGTCTGTAACAAGGCCCACGCAGTTGAGGGTGTCTCCGGGTTGCACGTACCGTCGGAAGTCGCACTCCAGCCGCTTCAGCTTTCCGGCCGACCCCGCCCAATCCGTTATGACCTGGGCCAGGAGCGCCATGCTCATGTTGCCCGGCAGAATTACGCCGGAGAAGCCCTCCTTCTGGGCGGCCTCGTCGCTGGTGAAGCGGCCCGTCTGCGAACCCCACACCGTGGTGAAGGCGTCCAGCTGCTCCCTGGTTGGATTCTTGACCACCGGGCCGACCTCGTACCCCGGCTCCACGTCTTCAAAGTACACCTGGCTCATTGGCTCAGGTCCCTTCTAACGTTGATGCGGTCCATGACTATGTTCTGCTCCCCGTCCTGGTTGGTGAAGGTGGTGCGCCGGACGGTGAACACCATTGTCCCGGTGCGCCCCGTCTTGGCGTACACGTCCGCGATCTGGGTCCTGGCGGAGATGGTGTCCCCGGCCTTGATGGGCTCAAAGAACTCAACGTGCTGGCCGCCGTCGAAGCCCGACGTGCCGAAGTTCACCTTGGGGTCGGGACCGGCCTCAAGGCTGAACATATTGTAGAAAAGGGGCGGCGCGATGATCACCCCGTAAGGCCCGGCCTTGGCGGCCTCCTCGTCAAGGTAGAGGGGGTTGGTCTCGCCCAGCGCCTTTGCGTAGGCGATGATCTTCTCCTTGGAGACCTCGATGGTGCCCACGTCGTAGTCGACACCCAGGACACTCCTGTCGAAGTCGATGGTGTCCGTCAGGTTCTGTTCCGCCATGCAACGCCTCCTTAGATGCAGCTAAGGGTCGGTAGCGATTCGGCTCAAATCGCCCCTAAGAGATTTTGGTTTCCTCCAGCAACGCCGGTGCGAAGTCCCCCGTGTGAAGCTGCTCCACAAGCTCCTCAATGCAGGTCACGGGCCTCTCAAACTTGGTGATGCACCTGCCGATGGTGCTCACGTAGTGGGAGTCACTGCCGCCGATGCAGTTGAAGCCGTAGGTGTCCGCAAGCTCCCTGGCAAGGGCGTTCTCCTCCGCGCTGCTGCCGCCGTTCAGCAGCTCAATGGTCTCGAAGTAGTCCACGGAGGCCCCGTTCTGGATGTGCTGCCACAGCCCAATGCGGGGACGGCCGGGATGGGCGGCAATGGCGTATGCGCCCTCCCTCCGAACGGCCCTCATCACCTCGCTGACGGGCAGCGTGATGTTCTTGAAGTCGAACTCATCGGTCAGCCCCCGGGTAATCCCGTAGGTCAGCACGTGGCCCACGTTGGTCTCTATCTCCGCGCCCTTCATCACCACCACGCCGTACTGCTCAGCGAGGTCTGAGTAGTCAATTTCAAAGTCGAAGCCCCTGTGCTCAGTGAGAACAATGCCGTCCACCTGGTAGCCCTTCTTGCGAATGACGTTGATCCACTTGAGATAGCCTTCCACAGTGCCGCCGGCGTCGTCGGACTGCTTGGAGTGGACGTGCATGTCTATGTACACTGCTGCTGGACCTCTACGATGGATTGGCGCCGCCTGTCGGTCTGACTACGGCATACGAGGGCTATTATGCTAATTTCGAGGCCAAATGGCAAGCGCGTGAATGGGGCGCACGCGTCCAGGGGTCAATGGGAGAGGTGGAGGGACAGTAAATGGATTCTGAGAAACTATGACCAGAACCGCAGCATAAGGGCCATACCAGCCAGAGTGACACCTGCTACAGCCACACCAACTACATACAGCTTGTTGACCAGCCGCGTCTCCATGCTGTTCATTTGCACTGTTAAGACGTCTACTCTGCCCTCCAGCCTCGCAATGTCGGCCTTGGCAGCCAAGTGCTCGTAAGCACCTTCGAGACGGCTTAGCCTCTCTTCTGATGACGTTGTCACGATGTGTCCACCTTCTCTCTAACCGAAGTGTTTTCCCGTGAAGTAGAGAGGATAATACTACAAACTGTCACTACAGGTATTTTATCACATTTGATTTGGTTTAGCTCCGGCTCCCCCTCGGCCCTGTCTCCGGCATCAGCCAGCCGCCTATGAACAGCGTGACGGCCATGGGCGAGACTATCATCAGGCCAACGAACAGGGACCCGGTGCTCTCCACTATCACCCCCACAATCAGCGGGCCAATGGTCGCGCTGATGGGGAACAGGGTGCGGGTCAGCCCTATGGCCACAGCGACCTCCCTGGGCGGCAGGCGCATGTCCAGGGGGATGGTGGCTATGATGGGCGGCACCGCCATCGCGCAGACGCCGCCCACGAAGAGAAGGCCCATCGCCAGGGGAACGGAGTCCGCCAGCAGCAGCAAGACGTAGGACACCGGCAACACCAGTCCGGGCGCCCAGATGAACGGCTTTCTTCGCCCCGTCATCTGGGACAGCGGGCCCGCCGCTATCGACCCGAACATGGACCCCAAGGAGAAGAACCCCATTGTGAGGCCCGCCAGCGTCTTGGATATGCCCAGGGACTCTATGGCGTAGGTGGGGTAGAAGGTGAGAAAGGAGGCGAAGCACACCGCGACTCCCATCTGGCACCCGGCTATAAGCCACAGCACCTTGTGTCGCCGGAGGACGCCTGCGGGGTTGCCGACCTGGGGCGGCGGGCCTCCCTCCTGCTGTGTGCGCCGACGCTCCCTTCCGAAGAAGACCCAGACAACCGAGAGGGCGGCCAGGGCAATCGCCACCACCAGGTAGGAGCTCCGCCAGCTTCCCAGCAGTCCGATGAGCGGCGGCGCGGCAGCGACGCCCAGCGTCTGGCCCAGGGAGCGGTTGCCGAAGTCCAGGCTGTTTATCATGGCGTACAGCCGCGGCTGGAACCACTGCTGAATGAAGATGACCTGCATCTGAATGCGGCATACGGCCATCAGCACAAAGCCGAACCGGGCCAGTATGAGCACGGCAACCGTGGGCGCCAGCGCCTGGCCCAGGGCCATTGCCGCCATGAGCAGCGCCGCGATGAGCGTCACCAGCCGGGGGTTGTACCGCGTGAGCCAGATGCTTGCGGGCAGCGCCATCACCCCAAAGCCAAGGAAGCCCGCCGCGCCCAGCATCCCCGCCTCCAGCGGCGACACACCCATGTCCTCCTGCCAGTAGGGAATCAGCACGCCAATGGACGCGAACACCATCACGTTCATCATGTCCATGCCCCACAACTGCCCCATCACAATCCAGGAGTAGAAAGGCTGTCGCTGGTCGGCGGAGGCCGGAGGCCCCGCCGTGGACGCGGATTCCTGTGTGCTTCTCTCAGCGCTCAAGTTGCCTGCTTTTGGTTTTCAATGTATTATTTCTAGTGGTCAAATCGACCCGCACACACCCTGTGTGGGACTCGTCAAGAAGGTAGACATTCTCCATCATACATCCTGTCCACGCCTTTAGATATAGGGTAACGCGGCTGAGGTCTATGCGCTGATGACAGAAGAGAGAACGCCCGAAAGAGGCATGGTGGTGTTCGCCCACGCCGACGACGCCGACTGGGGCTGCTCCGGGACGGTGGCCCTCTGGTGCAGGCAGGGCATGGAGGTGGTGTACGTGGTGTGCACCGACGGCAGCAAGGGCAGCGACGACCCGGACATGACCTCAGAGCGTCTGGCGCAGATACGCCGCGACGAGCAGATTGCGGCGGGCGAGATGCTGGGGCTGAAGGAGGTGGTCTTCCTGGGCTACGAGGACGCCATGCTCCAACCCACCCTGGAGCTTCGCAGGGACATCACCCGTCAGATTCGCAAGTTCAGGCCGGATATACTCATCACCACCAGCCCTTTGCGCACCCTGGACAGCATGGAGTACATCGGCCACCCGGACCATTTCGCGGCGGGAGAGGCCGCGCTGTCGGCGGTGTTCCCGGCGGCCCGGGACAGGCTGACATTCCCGGAGCTGCTCGCAGAGGGCCTGGAGCCTCACAAGGTCAGGGAGCTTCTGGTGATGGACCGCAGCGAGCGGGCCACCAAATGGATCGACGTCACGGACACCATAGACGTCGCCATTGAGGCGTTGAAGAGGCACGAGAGCCAGGTCACGCCGGAGGACGCCGAGCGCTACATGCGCATGTGGCGGGAGGAAAACGGCAAGGCCAAGGGCATGAAGTACGCGGAGGCCTTCCGCTACTTCAAGCTGGACTAGGAGAACAATGGAAGACATTGTGCTGATAAAACCCGACCAGCGGGGTACCAACACGGCCCAGACTCCCGGCATGATACGCCAGGCTGGCGTGGCCGCCGACCAGTGCGGCAGCCAGGGCCTGTGGATCGGCTTCGTGCCTGCGTCGCTGGGAGCCAGTTACTACTAAACCAGCAGTCATGTCTACTCTTTTCCTTGAGGCTTTCGGACAGCTATCCGGCCGGGCGGTCATTGACCCTCAGGAGGAAGACCTGTACAGTGTGTTCAGAACGCGGGCTGAACTGATGGGTTGGGCGTCCACTTCCAACGACTGCCCGTTGCTTTGGGCGATGGAAGAGGCAGAGCTTACGGCATATAATGACCCGTCCTGTATCGGATGGGTACAGGTGGGATTGGGAGTTGGGCCCGTCGAGGTGCTCCGGGAACCGTCGAGGCCCATCCGGGGTTGGTTGGGGTTGCCAATGCGCCAGAAAAGCGCTGACCCGGTCATGGCGCTGCCGGCATTGGTTCAATGCTTCACCGACGCGCTCTCACGCTTTGGAGTCGTCGAGTTGTCCGGTCTCCAGATGACGGCAAGTGGCGTGGACACCCGTACAGGGGACCGCCTTGGGTACTTGGTGTCTGTGCTCAACTGGTTCAATACAAACTTGGAGGCGAGGGCAGATGGGATAGTCGCCTTTGAACAGGGCCTGATTGGGGAGCATGAAATTGCCGAATTGGTCGCCAGCCTCAAGTGGAGGAACAGCGGACCATTCGAGTTCGGGCTGGCTGAAGCTGTGCCTGAGCAACACATGGTCAACTTGGCGGACAAGCAACCGTTCTCTGTCGCTCAACCATCAGCTCAAGGTGTGTCGGTCACGATGCCAGAGTGGACGCCGAGCGCGGCGGGGTGGATACTCGCCAGCGTGATTGATGCAGCCCGACTCATCAAGCCGGATGTAAGTAATTTCGCGGTTAGAGTGTCGCGAGTTCGATAAGGACACAGTTAACGCAAGGCAGAACAATGGAAGACATCGTGCTGATAAAGCCTGAGCAAAGGGGCGTCAACACGGCCCAGACGCCGGGCATGGTGCGGCAGGCGGGAGTGGCCGCGGACCTGTGCGGCAGCCAGGGCCTGTGGATAGGCTTCGTGTCTGCGCCGCCGGGCGCGGGCGGAGCGCACCACCACGGGAGCGCCGAGTCGGGCATTTACGTGATAAAAGGCCAACTGAAGTTCCACTTCGGCGAGGGGCTGCAAAAAACCCTCATTGCTGAGGCTGGTGACTTCCTGTACGTGCCGCCGGAGACCGTTCACGTTGAGGAGAACCTGAGCGAGACGGAGCCGGCGGAGCTGATAGTAGCCAGAAACTCCACCGAGTTCCTTGTGGTGAACGTCCCCGACCCCCGCGAGGGCGGGTAGGGGACTCGCTGATACGGAGGTGCAAATGACATCCGGACCAGAACCCAGAGAGTTGGACGTTATGGCGAAGCACGGCCGTCTGCACTGCATCGTGCACGGCGAAGGCCCGCCGCTGGTGTTCCTTCACGGCGCGCTGGGCACCGGGCGCGCCCACTTTCGCCACCAGATCAACGAGTTCGCCGAGAATTACCAGGTGATTGTACCGGACTTCCTGGGCTACGGCGGGTCGGACCGCCGCCCATCCTTTGAGGACTTCTACGAGAGGGACGCGGAGGACATTGCGGCCCTTATCCAGAACCTGGGGCTGCCTCCCGTGAACCTGTGCGGCTTCAGCGACGGCGCTGTCGTGTCCATGATTGTCGCCGGGGAGCACCCGGATCGCCTGCGGTCCCTGACGCTCATAGGCGCGCAGGCTGTCCTGGACGAAAAGGCGATGGAGGTGACGAGAAAGCTGGCCCCCGCCGACAGCCTCCCGGACGGCCTGCAGCGCGCCCTGGCCCGCAGCCACGGCTCCCCCTACTGGGAGCGGCTGGTGGACGACTACGTCGCCAGCGCAGAGCGTATCTACGAAACCGAGGCCAACCTCGTAGGCGACCGGCTGGATTCAATCCGCTGTCCAACCCTGATAGTCCAGGGAGAGGATGACGAGTGGGGCGGAGTCGAGCACGCTCTTATGGTCCGGGACTCCATCCAGGGGTCGGAGCTTGACCTGTTTCCGGGCGTAGGCCACGAGGTGCACCGGGAGGAGCCTGAGACCTTCAACAGCCGTCTGTACGGATTCCTTTCCTCACTGTGAGAGTGAGAGACCTTATACCACGAACATAGCCTGAATAAAGATGGTCTGACTATATGAACAAGCAGTCTACAGCTAGCGAAGCGGAAGTCCCGGTGGAGTCGCGGGCGCTGGCCCACCTGCGGGTGCTTGACCTGACCGGGCCGGGGGCCCAGTACGCCGGACGGCTGATGGCCGACCTGGGCGCTGACGTGGCGCGCGTGGAGCCGCCGCAGGGCGACGATGGCCGACGCCTGGCACCCTACGCAGGCGGCAGCCCCGACCCGGAGCGCAGCATCACCTATCTCACCTACAACCTCAACAAGCGCGGCGTAGCGCTTGACTTGGACAGCGCCTCCGACCGGGACCGCTTCAGGTCGCTGGCGGCCGCAGCCGACATCCTGCTGGAGGACGGCGCTTCCTGGGACCTGGACGCCCTGGGCCTGGGCTACGACGCCCTCAAGGAGGCCAACCCCGGCCTCATATACACCTCCATCTCGCCCTTCGGGCTTTGGGGGCCGTACAAGGACTACCAGGGCGGCGAGCTAATAGTGCAGGCGCTTGGCGGGCTGATGTACGGCTACGGCGACCCGGACATAAGGCCGGCCCTTGCGCCCCTGGCCCAGGGCTACCAGCTTGCGGCCCAGCACGCGGCCATGGCCAGCCTCACGGCGCTCCGGTATCGCAACGAGTCCGGCCGGGGCCAGCGCATAGAGGTGTCGATTCAGGAGGTTCTCGCCAACATACTGGCCTATCTGGGGCGGTACGCCAACGGCATACAGATCAATCGTCGTGTCGGCGCAACCACCAACCTCGCTCCCACCAACACCTACCCGTGCAGTGACGGGTTTGTGTACATGCAGCCCGGCTACCCGCGCCACGTGGAGTCCCTCTTTGAGTGGATGGACAACGACGCGCTCAAGGACGACATCTGGAAGGACCGGGACTTCAGGCGTGAGAACAGCGATGTGCTGTCGGCCCTGGTGGCGGAGTTCTCCGAGGGCTTTGGCAAGATGGAGTTCTACCGGGAGGCGCAGCGCCGCCACATCCCCGCTTCACCCCTGATGACCATCAAGGACCTGCTTGAAGACGAGCACCTGCAAGTCCGAGACTACTTCGTGAGCTTGGAGCACCCCGCCGTGGGCGAGTACCGCATACCCGGCGCGCCCTTCCGAATGGGGGAAAGCCCCTGGCGTATCTACAGGCCCGCGCCGCTCCTGGGACAGCACACCGAGGAGGTGGTCAAAGAGTGGTCAGCGTCGCCGCGCAAGGACGCGCCTTCGGCTGCGCCGTCGGACGGCGAGCCGCCGCTGCCCCTGAAGGGGCTTCGCATACTGGACTTCAGCCGCGTGTGGGCCGGGCCCTTCATGACCCGCTACCTGGCCGAGCTTGGCGCAGAGGTGTTCAAGGTCGAGTCGCACATGCTGCCGGACCGCGGCCAGGCGCAGGGCGCGTTCAGCTTCAACTTCGCCGAGATACAGCGTGGCAAGCGCTCCATCACCCTCAACATGGCCGACAAGGAGGGCATAGCCCTGGCCGAGAAGCTGATGAAGGAGTGCGACTGCGTGGTGGAGAATTTCCGCTCCGGCGTGCTGGAGGGCTGGGGAATCGGCTACGAGCGCATGAAGGAGCTAAACCCCCGCATCATCTACCTGAGCATGCCCGGGTTCGGTAACTCCGGTCCCAACGTGGACCAGCTTTCCTACGGCCAGAGCCTGCTGGCCTACACCGGCCTGATGAACCTGTGGGCGCACCCGGAGTCGGACGGCCGCACGCGGCCCAAGGTGCCTCTGCCGGACTTCATCGCCGCGGCCGCCGGGGCCAATGCCCTGCTCTCGGCGCTGGAGTACCGCGACCGCACGGGCAAGGGGCAGATGATAGAGATGGCCCAGCTCGAGGGGCTGGTGGCGACTATGGGCGTGGCCTTCGCCGACTACTCCCTCAACGGCCACATCTGGGAGCCGACTGGCAACCGCAATCCCAACGCCTCGCCCCACGACGTGTTCCCCTGCCAGGGGTACGACGCCTGGTGCGCCATCGCCTGCTACACCGACGCGCACTGGCAAGCGCTGGTGAGCGCGCTCGAGAACTCGGACTGGGCGCAGGACGAGAAGTTCGCCACGCTGGAGAGCCGCCTGGCGAACCTGGACGAGTTGAACGCCCGCATTGGGCAGTGGACGGCGGAGCGTACACCCCACGAGGCCATGCGCACCCTGCAGAAGGGCGGCGTGCCCGCGGGAATTGTGGCCAACGCCGAGGACCTGTACTACGACATCAACCTGCGCGCCCGTGACTACGTCATCACCATTGACCACCGCCCAGCCTTCGACGTGCTGGAGCATCCGGGGGCCACCATACGCCTCTCGGAGACGCCCAGCCGCACAGTGGGGCCGTGCCCGGAGCTGGGCCAGCACAACAGGGACGTGTTCGGCGGCCTGCTGGGCCTGTCTGACGATGAGCTGAAGCGCCTGGTGGAAGAGAAGATACTGTACTAGCCTCGGAGACAGTACCTACAATCCCTTCCCCCGCTAGCGGGGGAAGGTTGGATGGGGGCGAATGGGAAACCACTACAATTCACAACTTTGGGTTACGGGTGATCTGAAATGACAGCAGAAGCAAGAGTAGAGATAGAGTACTGCACCCAGTGCCGCTGGCTGATGCGCGCCGGGTGGATCGCCCAGGAGCTTCTCTCCACCTTTGAGGCGGAGATTGGGGAAATAGCGCTGATACCGAGCAGCGGCGGCATATTTGAGGTGCGCGCCAACGGGGAGATCGTCTGGTCGCTCAAGGGAGAGGGCCGCTTCCCGCAGCCCAAGGAGCTCAAGCAGCGGATCCGGGACCGCATAGCGCCGGAGAAGGTCCTGGGGCACGCGGACAGGTAGAGGCAACAGAGACCGTCAGCCGGTTACAAGAGCCTATGATAATTGAAGTTTACAGCGCTTCCTGGAGCATTGCGGACGACAGCATCGTACAAGATCGAGTCCACGGTCAGCAGAGGAACTTCTGAAGAGACCAATTCCAAAAGGGCCGCGTCGGTGAGGCCGAGACGGACAAAGGCACTGTTACTTGACGCTTGGGCACTTGCTACCACAACCTCTCTAGAGTCTTCAATCAGAGCGCGGAGTTCTGCAAACAACCAGGACCGCTCAGGTTCGCCATGCTGAGCAAGTAGGTTAGATGTCTCGGTAAGAGTGTTTGGCGTAACGTATATCTGCTCAACCGGCGCCAATAGACTTAAAAGGCGTTCATAATCCTCAGGGGAGTATTGCTTCGTACGATTGTGCTTGGCAATCAGGTCTCGCCCTACACTCCCCACCACCAGGAGCACAAGCAGATTCGCATCTATGAAGTAGCCATCCCGAGTCCTCAGATCATCTGGGTTCATTCAACATTCGGTCAGTAAGAGACTCCACACGCCCACTGTCATCATTGATACAGATAACCTTGTAAGAGCGCAAAGTTCTTAGGTCTCCTACTCGAGCAGCGTACGCGTTTCGGTTGTTCCAAGGGCGAGAGAAGCCAATGGTGATCTTCCAGTTATTCGAATCTTCGTTGTACACCACCTCTTCCAAACCAACAAAGGTGATTTCCTCGCCATCGAATAGCTCTGCAATGTAGTCTTTCGCCGTTCGCACCGCTTCCTTAACGTCCATGAGACCCTCCGGCTTCATTGTATCACACGCAAGTTATCAGCCGCGCGCCATACAAACCAAGAAGGGCAGTACCCATGTGGGTACTGCCCTTCTTCTGCGTTCGGAAGCTTAAGGCTAGCTGCCGAGGTTGGTCGCCGTGGAGGCGGTGGGAGCCGCCCTCTCCTGGGTGCGGCTGATGCCAATCCGCCGCGCCAGGATGACCTTGGCGATGTTGGTGCTGCCACCGGCGTGGCGCTGGCCCGCCGTGGAGCGCTGGTTCACCTCGTGCATTCCGCCCTCAGGAGCGTTGGGCTCCTTGGTGTTGAGGAAGGCGTACAGCCCCATAACGTCCCTGAATCTCCGGGAGTTCCGCAGGTCGGACTCTCTGCTGTGGACGTTGGTGTAGTTGTTCTCGCCCCTCATCTCCATGCGGTTCTGGTACATCCAGTAGGTCTGCCGCTGGAACAGGTTCTGGACGTGGGCGTCGATAACGGCGTCCATGGTCTGCTGCTGGACAATGGGGTCGCAGCCCAGCTTGCCGCCGTCGTGGTCGGTCTCCTTCACGTAGTTGACAAAGCTGTCCACGTTGTCGTCCCTGGGGAACGCCCGACCTCGGCCGCCGTGCTCGGCCTCAAGCAGCGTCTGCATGACCTGCCAGCCCTGGTGGTCGCCGCCGATCATGTGGTCGGCGGGCACCCGCACGTTGTCCATGAAGATGGCCTTCTGCCCCGGCCCCGGGGAGCGGCCCGAGGAGGGGAGCAGGTCCATTGCCCTGATCTCCAAGCCCTCCACGTTGTTGGGCACCATGAAGAAGCCCAGGTTCCGGTGGCGGGGAGCCTCCGGGTCGGTCATCATCACGCCGGGGTAGTAGTCCTCGTCGCCCCAGCAGCTGATGAATACGTTCTGGCCGGTTAGCAGCCAGTCGTCGCCGTCGCGGACGGCCCTGCCCTGGACGTTTGCCAGGTCTGCGCCGCCCTGTGGCTCCGTGAGTCTCTGGTGGGTCTTCTTCTCGCCCTTCATGAAGGGTACGAGGAACTTCTGCTTCTGCTCCTCCGTGCCCCAGACCATGATGCTGCCGAAGGAGTAGGTGTTGCCGTATGAGCGGGGCGCCCTGGCCCTGGCGAACTCCTCGTCAAGAATGGTCTCGTGGTCGGCGGTAAGCCCGCCGCCGCCGTACTCCTTGGGGTACGTCGGATAGAGCCAGCCCTTCCTTCCCAACTCCAAGTGCTTCTCCGCCCAGAAGGTCCGCATCTCCTGGGTGGTGTCGTTGGGATCTATGGGCAGCTTCATGTTCTCCGGAGTGTTCTCATCCAGCCAGGCGCGGACCTCCTTCCGGAATGCCTCCTGTTCCGGCGTATAGGGCAGTGAAAAGTCCATGTCAACCTCCTTTTCTCCTAGTACTCTCCCTCTATTCTTCTCCACCCTGAGAGTATCTGCCCCGTAGTATACCACGATATTCCGCAAACTCAAGCGCGAATCAGGCTTTTTCAGCGACGATTGGGTAGCACGCGCCTGCCCGGCTCGCGGAATAGTCGGGTAGTGTCAAGAGTTGTGTGTAAAATGCGGAAGGGGATTATCTTTCCAATTGTTATTCAAGTGACTGATTACGCCGAAGATGATTCTGTCTACACTGGCAGTATTCTGGAAGCAGCTCATAGGCCTTGTTCTACGTCGTACTTCCCTGAAAGCTCTCTCGATAGCGTTGGTAGTCCGTATCTTCTTCCAATGGGCCTTAGGACAGTCGAGGAAGGGCAAGAGTTCGTCTAGGTCGTCCTCTATGCACTTTACAGCTTTGGGTGCAGTGCTGCGCCAGCGCGCTGCCCACCGGCGGAAGCGGAGTACAGCCTCCCTTCGGGTGTGAGCCTGGTAGATGGTCTTGGCCTCAGTGAGGCAAGTGTCCTGAAGCTTACGGGGTAGCTTGGAGGCTACGTTGCGCATCTTGTGAGCCCAGCACCTCTGTCTGGTGACATAGGGATATACTGTGCCCAAAGCGCTATGAAGCCCAGGGCAACCATCGGTGCTGATCATGTTGAGAGACTTGCCATTAAGCCCCCTGTCGTATAGGTCTCTGAGGAAGGCCTCCCATGCAGCTTCACTCTCAGAGTTCGCCTGGCGGAATGATATCATCTCCCTGAACCCGGCCGGTGTAATGCCATAGGCACACAATACCAGGCGCCTGACCACCCTGTTAGCCTCCTTCACCCTGAGGACGATGCCGTCCAGCAGCAAGTAGAGGTAGGAGTCTGTCAGAGTACGGCTCTGGTAACGACGCACCTCTCCGTCCAGGCTGCGAGCAATTCGTGAGACAGTCTGGGCGCTGACCGACGCTCCCAGCATGGGTCCTACCAACTCCTGCACCTTCCGAGTGCTCACCCCTGTCAGGAACATCGCCCGTACTGCATTATTCACCCTCTCCTGTCGCCTCTGGTATCTAGGCAACACCTCCGTCCGGTAGGCTCCGTCCCGGTCACGGGGCACCCTTAGACGCTCCACCATCCCCAACTCCGTTAGCAGGCTGCGATACCGGTAGCCGTTGCGGTAACCCCGCCGAGACTCTGTTCGCCTGTACCTCCCAGCGTTCAACTGCTCTATCAGTTCTCCCTCCATCGCCCCCTCCAACAACCTCTTCACACCTCTCAGCGCCTGTTCCTTGATGTCTCCCCACCACTCCTCCTCTCCCTTGACCTCCCTCCACCTATCAGCTATCGTCAATTCTGTCAGGTCCCTGACCTGCACCATGGGCGTGTCCTCCTTTCAGGCCTTGCACTAAACCCTGATTCAGGATACGCCCCTTCTCATCAATTTACACACTCTAAGTTACACTACCAATAGTCGACGGACGTTGAGGCGGACGGACGCTATAGGGTATCATAGACGTATGCGCAAAGCAGTTCTTTGGCTCGCCATAGGCATCATCTCGATAGCGACGGCGGTGGCGTGCGGCTCCGAGGAGCCGACCGCGACCACGGCCCCAAGCCCCACACCGGCGCCCACCGCAACGGCTGTGCCCCAGCCAACGGCGGCCCCAACACCCACGCCGGAGCCCCGGGAGACGCCCGCGCCTACCGCCACCCAGCCTCCCACCCCAACCCCTGAGCCGGAAGCGCCGCCCAGCGCGGAGGTCGGGGACATGGCCCCCGGCTTCACCCTGCCCTCCGCCTCCGGGACGGACGTGTCCCTGGAGTCCTACCGGGGCGACAAGAGCGTGGTGCTGGTCTACTACAGAGGCTCCTTCTGAGGGTTCTGCCATGATCAGCTCGTTGAGCTGACAGAGGCCCACGAGGACATCAAGGCGCTCAACGCCGAAATCCTGGCCGTAAGCGTGAACGACCTCCAGGACGCCCTCACCGTCGTGGGCGAGTGGCGGGTCACCTTCCCCGTCCTGTACGACGCCTCAACAGAGGTGACCCGGTCGTACACAGTCTACGACCTCCTGGACGACGGCCTTGCAACCCCGTCAATGTTCATCATCGACGCGGAGGGCGTTATCAGGTGGAAGTACGTAGGCACGTCCGCGGGCGATCGGCCCGCCCTTTCCACCATCAAGGAGCATCTGTCCAGCTTGACGACCGTAGAGCCGACCGCTACCTCTTGGCCCACGGCGCTCCCGGAGCCCACCGCTACTCCTGTGCCGACAGCAACTATCCTGCCAACTGCTACTCCAGTGCCAACGGTCACTCCACAGCCGACCGCGACGCCCGCGCCTACGGCAACACCTGTGCCCACGGAAGTCCCAATACCGGTAGGTACTGACGTAGGCAATCTGGCTCCACTCTTCACGCTGCCGTCCATCTCAGAGTCGGACGTTTCCCTGGAGTCTTACCGTGGCGACAAGATGGTGGTGGTGGTCTTCTACCGGGCATTCTGGTGAACTTACTGCCGCGCTCAGCTCGTAGAGCTGACAAGTAGATACAACGACATACAGGCTCTGAACGCTGAGGTGGTAGCCATAAGCGTGGACAACCTGAGCGGTGCTGAGGACATTGCGCGGCAGGTGGGTATCCCCTTCCCGGTGCTCTACGACCCCTCAGCGGAAGTGACCAGGTTATACGAGGTACACAACCCCAGCGACGGAGGACGCGCCACTCCGTCCACTTTCGTTATCGACGCGGAGGGGATCATCAAGTGGAAGTTCGTGGGCAGCACTAGCCACAGGACCTCCGTTTCCTCAATCCTGGCCCAGCTGCGCAACTGACCCGCGACTGTTGAGTCACACCACCTGGGATACCACAGCCCAGTCCTCGGGAACCTCCGGCACAAGCCAACCGGCGTCGGGCCTCCACCTCTTCCACCCCTCGCAGAAGGGCGAATCGTTGCGCTCTATCGCGGCTGCCATCCTCTCGCCCTCCGCCCTTATCGACGCCGCCTGCTCACGGGTGAAGAACCCGCGCTCCACAAGCGCCTCAAAGTCGTCCTCGTCCTTCCAGTTCCAGGCCAGGTCCGGGCCTGCAACGATGTCCAGTACCTGGTCCTGAACGAGAATCCCGCGGGGCGTTCTTCTGATGGGTGCCTGAAGGTTGACGTACCAGAACAGAAACTCCCACTCCGACGACCAGAAGAGCCACACAGAATGCGCCGCGCCGGGCGTCGTAAGGGTCAGCACGTGGCGGCTGCCTGACACTCTTGGTTCAAGGGGAGGAATGTCATCAGACATCAGTATGTCCACCCGCTCCGACAAGGTCAGAGAATGGCGGTTCCTGGAGATGGTCGTGGCGGAGTAGTACGGCGCTCCCGGGTGGGTGTAGAGGGCAAGGCGCGCCGGGCTGTCTTCAACCACGGTCACAGGCCGAGCGGTTATCAGCTTGCCCAGCCACAAGTCCTGCTGAAGGATCTGCTGTCCGGTCTGCCAAAGGCCCTGTGTTGCCACCAATTTCCCTCTCTCTGGTAGCTGGCTGTCCTTCTAAGGAGACCGGCTAATCCCCGCTCCTAATCCACGCCGGTATAGCCACTTCCGGTTGTCGTTGCGCGTTCCCAAAATGAGGTTGTGTATAGCTTTCTTCCAAGTTGTTCTCTCACCCTTTGCGTATCTGTCTTCCATATACTTCTGTACGTCTTGAGGGCGTAATGTCAACTCAATAACTGAAATTGAGCCAGCAATGGTAACTTCATCAATATAGCCTCGCGTCTTCGGATTCGTGCAATATATTTCAACCGCCACCTTAGCCCTGTCCTTCCACTCGCCCCTTTTCTTCTTGCCATCACTAGGAGAATGCATCTTCCGCACGCGCCCTTCTATCAGCACATCACATCGGCGCGTAGTTCTTGGAATCGGGTGTTCCGGAATCGCTCGGTCTATCTTAATTGCCCCCTCGTAGCCATTGTATAACTTGGGACTTTCTCTATGCTCCATCGGGAATACCTTTCCTCTTTGGTCATTGTGACACAGGAACTGCTTGGCGTATCTGTGCAATCCTGACTCGACGGCTCCACATCCCACAGTACTACCGTCTGGCTCACCGTAATGAGCAAAGTGAGGAATAGTCCTCGAAACATTTTGTCGTGCTACTAAAGGTCGTTCACATTGCGGGGCAGGACAAACGCAACCGCAATTCAAACCCCCTTCAACTTCGTCAACAGTGTACAGCTTCCCGTCTCGCTGATTGAGACCAAATGGAACAAGGAGCAAAATTTACCTCCCCATGCTGGATTTCGCCTAAGTCCCCGAACCTAACGGCAACCTAGTAAATCCAAACTGGATACCGATGAAAACAAATAATATCATGCTTCCGGGCGAAAACTCTTCCAGCATGCCGGGCCAACACCGTAGCAAGGCGTAGTCAGAGAAGGAATGGGGAAATAGCAAGAAGGGATTCAGATTTGCTCTCGCAATTCTAGCTCGGCTTCGAAGGCCTGTCTTCCCAATGCACCAGTTCTGCCCCCTTTCCCGCCCTATCCTCTTGGCGTATCATTGGCTCATGCAATTTGACTGCGAGGTCCAATGGCAAGCGCCGACTGGGTAGCAAGCAAAGTCATAGGCAGGCCGTTCTTCTACGGCTGGCTGATTGTCCTCATAACCTTCACCACTGCTATGACCACCGCGGGCATAAGCGGCTACGGCCTGTCCTTCTTCATTGTCCCAATGAGCGAGGACCTGGGCATCTCCCGGACGGAGTTCTCGGCCATTGCGGTGTTCCGCCTCGCGCTCCTCCCCCTGCTCCCCTTCCTGGGGGTGCTGGTGGACAGAAAGCACGGCCCCCGGCTGCTGGTGACCGTAGGCAGCATAATCTCGGGCGTGGTGCTCATATCCACCTCCCTGGTGCAGGATCTGTGGCACTTCTATCTGCTGTACGGCGTCATTTTCGGGCTGGCCATGTTCGCCATGGGCGGCCAGCTGGTGGGGCCGGCCGTCATTTCCAAGTGGTTCATCAGGAAGCGCGGCCGGGCCATGGCCATCGGCACTATGGGCATATCCACCGGCGGCTTCATCATCGCGCCAATGGCCGGGTGGTTTGTGGGCGAATTCGGGTGGCGCACGGCTTGGGTGTTTCTTGGCATATTCATGATGGTGGCCATAACGCCTATGGCGGCGCTGTTCATGCGACGACAGCCGGAGGACATCGGCCTTCTGCCGGACGGCGACGCGCCCGAGGGAGCCGGGGGCAGAGCGGGCCGCGGAGCAGCCGTCGACGAGTATCCCTGGACCGTCCGAGAGGCGTTCAGGACCAGAGCCCTCTGGATAATGATGGGCGTGCAGTCCCTGGGCAGCATGGGCCTCATGCCCGTCATCTTCCACCAGGTGGCCTACGTCCAGGACAAGGACTTCAACCTGGCAACAGCCACGGCCGTGGCAACGACCGTAGCCTTCTTCGCCATAGTTGCCAAGCCGTTGTGGGGGTTCGTGGCGGAGCGCATCCACGTGCGATGGGTGATTCCAATGTGCGTCATACCGGCGGGAGTGTCGCTGTTCGCTCTGGTAGTGGCCGAGAATATGACAATGCTGTACGTCTACGCCGTGTTCCACGGCCTCACAATGGGCGGATGGCCCACCATTGCCAACGTGGCCTGGGCCTCCTACTTCGGGCGGCAGAACCAGGGCTCTATCCGGGGCTTCGTGACGCCGGTGGGCAACATGATGGGCGCCGCCAGTCCTTTGCTTGGAGGTTACATGTGGGACCGCTACGGCAACTACGACCTGTCATTCCTCATCTTCGGGTCTGCCTGGATACTCTGCGGCCTCCTGATGCTCGCGGCCGTGCCCCCAAAGCCGCCCGAGAAGGTTGGGGCCGAAGGGCAACAGCTTGCCGCCGGGACAGCCTAGTAGCTGATGGAATCCCGCTTGCGCCGTGCTATAATGTCCTGAAACTTTCCCCCTATGGAAGGAGTGCAATGAAGGCAGCAGTTTTTCACGCGGCGCACACTCCTCTGACCATTGAAGAGGTCAACTTCGACAGCCCCATGCCCAGGGAGGTGGTTGTCCGCACGGCCGCCAGCGGCGTGTGCCACAGCGACCTCCACTACCTGGACGGAATATCCAACACCACGCCTCCGGCCATCCTGGGCCACGAGGCAGCCGGCGTTGTTGAGGCCGTTGGCGACCAGGTCACCTACCTCAAGCCCGGCGACCACGTCATCTCATGCCTGTCCGTCTTCTGCGGGACGTGCCACCAGTGCCTCACCGGCCACCCCAACCGTTGCTCCCAGCGACCACGACGCGCAGAGTCGGACCCGCCGCGCCTCAGCTTTGCTGCAAGCGGCGACACAGTCAACCAGGTCTTCAACCTCTCCAGCTTTGCTGAGCGAATGCTGGTCCACGAGAACGCCCTGGTCAAGATCGACGACGACATGCCGCTTGACTGCGCCGCCCTCATCGGCTGCGGCGTCATCACCGGCGTGGGGGCGGTCATCAACACCGCCAAGATTGAGCCCGGATGCACCGTCGCCGTGTTCGGCCTGGGGGGCGTCGGCCTCTCAGCCGTGCAGGGCGCGCGTATAGCCGGAGCGCGGCAGATCATCGCCGTCGACGTCGTGGAACCCAAGCTCAAGTATGCCCTGGACATGGGCGCAACCCACGTGGTGGACGCATCGTCCCAGGACCCCGTGGAGGCCATCCAGAACCTCACCGGCGGCGGAGCGGACTACTCCTTTGAGGCCATTGGCTCAAAGACCGCCGCCGAGCAGTGCTTCTACTGCCTGACGCCCGGGGGCACGGCGACAGTCATAGGCATCATCCCCCAGGGGCACAAGGTGGAGATTGAGGGGCGGATGTTCCTCAGCGAGCGGAAGATACAGGGCAGCGGCATGGGCTCCAACCGGTTCCGCACGGACATGCCCCGGCTCATTGACTTCTATAGACAGGGCCGCCTGCTGCTGGACGAGATGATCACCCGCCGGGGCCGCCTGGAGGACGTGAACGAGGCCTTCCGCGCGATGAAGGCCGGGGAGGTTGCCCGCTCCGTCCTGATGTTCAACTAGAGGTTGACTGATGGCCTCAAGTAGCGACCGGCCCGCTCATTTCCTTCGACAAGCTCAGGATGAGCGGGAGAAGCTCGCTCGCAGTCTTCCCGCTCAATATGGTTCGACAGGCTCACCCCGTATCAAGTACGGGGCAGGCTATGAGCGGGAAAGAGGCCACAACCCTTAAAGCGTCTCCTTCATAGCTATGACCATCGCTTCTAATAACACACACGCCATCGTCGTCGAAGGCCTTGTGCGCCGCTTTGGCGAGGTGACGGCCGTCGACGGCGTAGACCTGACCGTGCAGAAGGGTGAGATATTCGGCTTCCTGGGGCCCAACGGCGCGGGGAAGACCACCGTCATCAGGATGCTCATCACCCTGCTGGCCCCTACGGAAGGCCGTATAACGGTGGCCGGCTACGACGCCGTGCGCCAGGCCAACGAGGTGCGCCTGCGCATTGGAGCGGCCCTCCAGGACGCCGCCCTCGACGCCAAGCAGACCGGCCGCGAGCTCCTGCGGCTCCAGGGCCAGCTCTACGGGTTGTCCGGCAGGCAGGTAAAGCAGCGCATAGCCGACCTCTCAGACCTGGTGGACATCGGGGAGGCTATGGACAGGCTGATAGGAACCTACTCCGGCGGTATGAAACGCCGCCTGGACCTGGCCGCCGCCCTGATACACAACCCGGAGGTGCTATTCCTGGATGAGCCGACCACTGGCCTTGACCCGGTCAGCCGCTCCCGCGTCTGGCAGGAGGTGCGGGACGTCAACGCCAAGCTGGGCGTCACCATCTTCCTGACAACCCAGTATCTTGAGGAGGCGGACACCCTGGCGCACCGGGTCGGCATCATCAATCGCGGGAAGCTGGCCGCTCAGGGCACGCCGGGGGAGCTGAAGCGGGCCCGCGGGTCGGACCTGATCATCGCCAGGATAGACGGCGACGTGGATGAGGCTGTCGAGGCGCTCAAGGGCACCGGCCGCGTCAACAGCGTGGAGGTGCACGGCAACGAGCTTACGGCAAGCGTCGCCAACGGCTCAGCGGTGATAAGCGCCGTTGCCCTCGCGCTTGACCACAGCGGCATCGGCGTCCAGGAGCTGACCCTGCGCACTCCCACCCTGGACGACGTGTTTCTCCAGGTGACCGGCGAGAGGCTGCAGGACGACGCCGGCGACCGGCAGCAGCCGGAAGAGGACGGCGCAGCCACAGCCTGAAGGATCGCCCTCCCTGAGCCGCCCCTGAATACGGGGCAGGGCCCGCCGCCACAACATCAAAAAGAGGAGTTAGAGTTGACATCTATAGCGCCCACCGTCGCTTCAGTAAGGGCCCGGAGAGCCGGTTTCCTGCGGGACATTATCTCCGTAGCGGAGCGCGCCACCCGCTCGGTGGCCAGGGACCCGGAGATCACCATCTCCGCGCTGGTCATACCTCCCTTCTTCTTCTTTCTGAACATAGGGGCCCTTGCCGACTTCGCCGAACAGATACCCGGCCTGGACTACAAGGCGTTCCAGCTTCCCGTCGCGGTCCTGTTCGCCGTGACCGGGGTTTCTCGCGCGACGACGGTAGTGATAGACATACAGAGCGGCTACTTCGACCGGCTGGTGATCTCGCCCGTGAACCGCCTGGCGCTGCTCATAGGCCTGATGCTGGCCGACTTCGTTCTGGTGGTGGGCCTGACGATACCCGTCATCGTAATGGGCTACGCGGTGGGCATACGCTTCGAGTCGGGCATTCTTGGCATTGTCACGTTCATGCTCATGGGCGGTCTTTGGGGCCTCATATTCGCCGGGTTTCCCTACGCAATCGCCCTGAAAACCGGGAACATCGCAGCCGTCAACCTGACCTTCCTGCTGTTCTTTCCCTTCCTTTTTATGACAACCCTCTTCCTGCCCCAAGAAGCGATGACCGACTGGCTGGCAACCGTGGCAGACTACAACCCGGTCACGTATCTGCTTGAGGCGCTGAGGTCGCTCATAACCGTCGGCTGGGAGCCGGAGGTGTTGCTGCGAGGCATTGGAGCGGTTCTGCTGGTGGGGGTGGTGAGCATGGGCCTTGCGTTTGCGGCTCTGAAGGGCCGCGCCACGAGGAGCTAGAAGCTACGGTAGGAAGTGCAAGCTTGTAGGTGGTGGGACTCGGGCTGAAACGTATGAGGTTACCATCCGACAGGTTTGGTGATGGCGCCAACTGAGTCTGTCAACGTGTCCGGAAACTGGCTCGACCTCAGATGGCTTCTCCAGAGGCGCTTTACATAGGTCGCAGACGTAGAGAGGTCTCTAGGGCTCGCGTTCCGGTGGTCAGGATTGACGAGAGTGACGCGCAGGCCCAAGACGTCACGCACGTACCTCATTGCACCGGCGAAGTCCGCATCGTTGGACACAACGACGGCCTGCTGGTATTCGCCGTTGAAGCCATCCACCAGAAGCCGCGTAGCCAGGTTCACGTCGGACCCCTTCTCTTCCGAGTCCTTTATCAGGACTTGAGCGGGAAGACCCGGCACAGGTTCAGCCAGTGGACGACGCTTGACGCCGGACCGGAAGCTGCCATAGTAAACGTCGAGTCCTGGCAGTGTAGCCAACGCTCTCAGATATACCAACTGCCGCCGGGGTTGCCCTGGGTTGCTTGGGCGAGCATCGAGCATGGCGGTGAAGTAGCATATCCTGTTTATGGTGTCCCGTGGAAGTAGGTTCTCAGCCAGCTTTCGCAAGTCCAGCCATCTCAACGGAGTGTCCTTGAGAGCGCGGTAGTATAGATTGAAGCCGTCTATGTAGAAGTTAGTGATCAAGCCATGCTCTCACTGCAAAGACAGAGACCGCCCTATAGGGCGGTCTCGACCCTACCGGCGAAGCGATAGGGGTGGTAATCAGATAATACCGCGAGTACCAATGGCTGTCAACTTCCTTCTCAGCCTGTACAAGCAAGCCGCCTGCTCTATGCGACCACACTAGCACCCCAGCTTGCTCGCCAGGTCCTCTATGTCCACGGCGTTGACGTCGAAATCGGCTTCAGGCGTCACGTCCACGTCGTGGTCGGGGCCGAACTCCAGGGGCCTGGCGACGAAGGCGGCCCTGAGGCCCACCGCCTGCGCCGACCGCAGATCGCCCTTGTGGGCCGCCACCATCATCACCTCCTCCGGCCTGAGGCCGAGGAGATCGGCGGCGCCCAGATAGGCCTCCGGGTCCGGCTTGTAGTGTCTCACGAGCTCAGCCGATAGAATGCAGTCCCAGGGCAGCCCGGCGTGCTTTGCCATGTTGGTGAGCAGGGCCACGTTGCCGTTGGACAGGGTAGCCACGATGAACCGCCTCCGCAGCCGGGTCAGCCCGGGCACGGAGTCCGGCCAGGGCGCGAGCCTGTGCCACGCCAGGTTTAAGTGGGCCTTCTCCTCCTCGCTGAGGCCGGTTATGCCGAACTCCTCCAGCAGGCCGTCCAGGATCATTCGGTGCAGCACGTCTATCTTAGTCCAGGGCAGCTCCCCGCTTCTCACGCGGGCCATTGCAGGGGCGTAGCCGCCTCGCCACCCGTCAGCGAACTCCGCCCAGTCCAGGTCAATGCCCTTGGCGCGTCCAAGCTCTTCGCCCTCCCGGATGACGCTGCTGCGCCAGTCAACCACCGTGCCAAACACGTCAAAGGTGAGGGCCTTAACATCCGAAAGGCTCACGGCGGCTCCTACGCCAGCGTCGCCTCTACGCTGAGTGCCACGTTGCCCTGGAGCGCCTGGGATATGGGGCAGCCGTCCTTGGCCGACTCCGCAGCCTCCTTGAAGGCAGCGGCATCGATTCCTGGCACCTCTCCACGCACGGTCAGGGCGCTGGAGGCGACCCTGGGCCCCGCGTCGCCCAGCTCAAAGGTCACCGTCGCGCTCACCTCCAGCTTGGTGGGAGGCGTGCCCGCTCCGGCCAGCCCGTAGGACAGCGCCATGCAGTAGCAGGCGGCGTGCGCGGAGGCCACCAGCTCCTCCGGGCTGGTCTTGCCGCCCGGCGCCTCGGTCCTGGACACCCACGTCACCGGCAGGTCCGTGAACGCGCCGCTGCTGGCCGCGCTCACCGCTCCGTTCCCGGATATCAGGTCTCCGTTCCACACCGCCTCTGCTCTTCGTGTTGTAGCCATTCGTGTCCTCCTTGAAATTTCTCTTCGGGTTAAGGGTCTGCGGGCGACTCGACTCAGTCCGGCTTCCGGCCGTCGCCTTCGGATATGGCGGGCGCGTGATCGTTGGCGTAGCGGGAGGCGGACACCGCCTCGTCGATGGCCTGGGGCTGCGTGAACTCCTCCTCATTGTTGTGGACAAGCTGAGCGAACCTTCGCCCCTGGGGGACCACCCTGCTGTCAAAGCTGCCGATAGAGTCATTGAAGGCCTTGACCGCAGACGCAAGCTCCTTGCCCACGTTCTGGTACAGGCTGATGAACCTCTGCATACGCCTGTGCATCTCCTCCCCCGCCTGGCGAATGGCCTCCGCGTTCTCGGCGATGCGATGGCGCTGCCAGCCGTTGGCCACTGCCCAAAGGAGCGAGACCAGGGACGCCGGGGTTGCGATGGCCACACGCTTGCCCATGGCGTACTCGATGAGGTTGGGGTTAGCGTTCAGGGCCGCCGCCAGGAACTGGTCACCAGGCACGAACATGACCACGAAGTCCAGCGACCCCTCAACCGATGCGCCGTAGTTCTTCCCGGCCAGGTCGTCCACCTGGGTGCGAAGGGCCCGGGCGTGGCGCATCATGGCCTCGCTCTGCCCGGCTTCATCCTCCGACTGATAGGCCTCCATGTACGCCGCCGTCGACGCCTTGGCGTCGACCACAACCGCCCTTTTCTCAGGCAGCTTCACGGTCAGGTCCGGCCGCTCGCCGGAGCCGGGGATGGCGTTCTGCTCAATGAAGTCGCAGTGCTCCGTCATCCCCGCCAGCTCCACCACCCGGCGCAGCTGCACCTCGCCCCAGCTGCCTATCTGCCGGTTGTTGGTCAGGGCGTTGGACAGCCTGCCTGTCTCGGCGGCCAGGTCCCGGCTCTGCTTTATCAGCGATTCTATTTGGGGGTTGAGCCTCTCATAGTTTTGGGTAAGTGGCTTGACCAGGGCCTCAAACTGCTCGTGGCGCTGCTTGAAGTCCCCCTTCGCCGACTCCAGGGTCTTACCGAAGTTCTCGTTGGCAACTGTGATGAACTGCTGGCTGTTGTTCTGCAAAGCGCGACTGGCCGTTGCCTGGAACGTCTCGCTAAGCTGCTCCCTGGCAGACTCCAGGATTTTGGCGGCGTTGTCGGCCTGCTCCAGCTGTCCCCGCAGCCCGGCGATGGCCTCCCGGCTGCCAGCGTCCTGTTCAGCCAGGCGGCTCCTGGCCCGGGACTCCTGCACCAGCCAGCAGGCTGCTCCTCCCAGGATGAGTCCAACTATAAGCGCAACAATCAGCTCCATTGTCCAGCCCTCTCACATTAGCCTATATCGACCCAAGACCAGATTTCAAGAATAGCACGGGGCATTACAGGCGCGCCACTTGCGGCCTCAGGAGATGGGCGAGCACAAAACTAAAGAGGTGGAGGAGCAAGGCTCCTCCACCTCTTCGGTACGCTCTGAGTTACAGAGTTGTTTTAGCCTTCCCTGGCCAGCTCCGCGTCCACCTTGGCGATGATCTCGTCAGCGTGGTCGCCGGTGATCCAGGTGGTCCAGACGTCCCTGTTGTCCTTCAGGTAATAGATGGCAACGTCTACCCACTCGGCGTCGTTCTCAGCCTGCCACGCCTCCAGCTCACCTACCGCAAGGGCTCCGATGAACAGGTTGCCCAGGAAATCCACCACCTCAGGCGCGCGCTCCGCCAGGCCGGAGTAGATGGCGGAGTGAACGTCCAGGGCCTCGTAGGCGCAACCGACCTCAGACTCGTAGGGCTCTTCCTGAATCGCCGCCTGTATCATCTCCTGGCATTCCGCATTGTACTCAGGCTCTTCCAGGAGGGTCAGGTCGTACTGGTCCACAACGTCCGTGGGCTCCCAGTAGTAGGCCAGGACTGGGTCGCCGGCCTCGTAGGCGCTGACAATGCCGGCCTTGAGGGCCGCAGACCCGCCGGGCTCAATCACATTGTAGGTGTCGTACAGGCCGTAGGCGTGCCACTTGGCCCTGTTGATCTTCTGGCAGGACCAGCCGATGATGCAATTGAGCACTGCGCCCTTGCCCGGGTCGCTGGGGTCAGCGAACACGTCCGCGTACTGGGGCAGGTCATCCACCGAACTCAGGTCGGGGGCGCTGGCCTCAATGCCGCGCTCGGCGTCGCCTTCAATCACGTACGTCGGCACGTAGAAGCCCTGGCGGGAGACCTCCAGAATCTGGCCCTTGGCGGCGTTGTCAACGTTGTCAACGGTGCCGGCCAGGTCCATGACGGTACCCTTCTCAATCTCTCCTCTGTACCATTCAAGTACGTTGGCCCGCCACAGCTCCATGTTGACGTGCACGTCGCCCTGAGGCAGGGTTACCTGCATGGTGCCCGTGGTGCCCTGGACCTCCTCCACCGGGTACCCGTAGCCAACCTCCACAATGTACATGGCGATGGCGTTATGCGCCCAGAGGCTTCCCCACTGCCCGTCGTGGAACCTGATGACTTCCTTCTCCTTCTCCATCATCATGGCTTCCGTGGCCGTGGGCTCCATCATCATGGCTTCCGTGGCCGTGGGCTCCATCATGGCCTCGGTGGCCGTGGGCTCCATCATCATGGCTTCCGTGGCCGTGGGCTCCATCATCATGGCTTCCGTGGCCGTGGGCTCCATCATGGCTTCCGTGGCCGTGGGCTCCATCATGGCCTCGGTCGCTGTTGGCTCCATCATGACCTCGGTCGCCGTCGGAGCCGGCGCAGCGGTGGGTTCGTCTTCGCCACAGGCCATCACAACCGCGAGGGCCGCAATCACCACAAAGAGCGCAAGGAACTTGGTCTTTGAGACCTTTCCTAACATGTGATTCTCCTCCTAATAGACTTGTTTCCGGTTCCGTTTCTGTACAACCAACGAGTGGATCAGTGGGTCACGTCAGGCTTGAAGCTCATTTAGACCCACGCATATTTCCGGAGTATCTGCGACCCTTTCACCTCCTCTGTCGTATTTCCCCAGACAAGCGGACTGGGGGTCACGCTGTCCCGCAAGGCGGGCGCATGGCAACTTATCTACGAGGGGTCGGCGCATCATGCTTGATGGAAGCGGGCGGTCGAGTTGCTTGGGAATCTACCCTGCGCCTTCATCCTCAACTCGGTCTAGTGATGAATATCCGAAATACCCTAATGCCTTTTGCGTGTATTGTCAACCCCTGACAACCTTGTGCCCTGCCGATATCCGGGCATCGCGCTACGATATGCGACTACTTCACCCGCGCTCCGCGCCAGTTACGTCGTTGATGCGCGGCGCCGAGCGGGTAAGCGCAACAAAGCGAGCCGCCCAATCTGCAAGATTTGCCGCGTACGACTACGCGTACGACTAGAGGATAACCATGCAGTCGCCAAAGCTGTAGAAGCGATACTCCTGCTCAATAGCCTCCCGATACGCCCTCAGTATGAGCCGTCTGCCCTCGTCCTCCGCGCGGCCTCTCCCTGCGAATGCCGAAACCAGCATCAACAGGGTTGAGCGCGGCAGGTGGAAGTTGGTTATCAGGCCGTCCACCAACCGGAAGCGGTGTCCGGGCAGAATGAACAGGTCCGCCCATCCGGACGCGGCGGCGACGGTTGCTGAGCCCCCTGCCTCTGCGAGCAAAGCCGCCTGCTCCAGCAGCCTGACGCTGGTAGTGCCAACGCAGATCACCCGCCGGCCGTCTTCCTTTGCCCGGCTGATCTCTCTCGCGGCCTCCTCGTCCAGGTGGAAGTACTCCGAATGCAGCTTGTGCCTGCCCGGGTCCTCCGAGCGCACCGGCCTGAAGGTGTCTATGCCCACGTGAAGGGTGACTTCGGCCAGCCTTATGCCTCTGCGATGCAGGCTGTCCAGGAGCTCCGGTGTAAAGTGCAGGCCGGCCGTGGGCGCGGCGGCGCTGCCCTCAGAGCTGGCGTACACGGTCTGATAGCGCTCTCCATCCGCCAGGGGCGTGTGGATGTAGGGGGGCAAAGGCATCTCTCCTGAGCTTTGGATGACGCCCTCGTCCGAGAGGCGAATCAGCCGCGTGCCGTCGCCCGTGTCTTCAACCACCTCGGCAGAGACGCCGTCTATGTCGAAGACCGCCCCAGGCCCAAGGCGGCGTCCGGGCCTGAGCATGGCTCTCCACAACCCGGCCTCCTGTCGATGCAGCAGCAACACCTCCACCGCGCCGCCGGAGCTTCTCCGGCCCCTGAGCCGGGCGGGAATCACGCGGCTGTTGTTGACCACAAGAAGGTCGCCGGGCCGCAGGAAGTCGCCGACATCGTAGAAACGCCGGTGGGAGAAGTCTCCCGTGGCCGCGTCCACAACCAGCAGCCGGGAGTGGTCTCGCGGCTCCATTGGGGTCTGGGCAATCAGGCGCTCCGGCAGATGGTAGTCGTAGTCGCTGGTACGCATTGGCTAACTGCGGAAGATCCTGAGGACAAGGTTCAGCACAAGGGTGAGACCTATGCTGACAAGCGCCATAGTAAGAAGGGGAACGTAGAGTGTGAAGCTGCCCTTTCGCACAAGGATGTCCCCCGGAAGCCGCCCCAGGTAGGGTATCTTGGGGGCCAGAATTAGCAGCACGCCCAACAGAAAGGCGAACACCCCCAATAGAACAAGCGCCCTGCCCAGTGATTCAAGACCGTTCATCGCTGACATTATAGACCATCTCCCAGCCGGCAGTGCAGGCTAATACTGGCGAGGGACGTCCGGCGCCGCTCTCAGGGCAATTGCATCAAAGGTTACACCTCCGTCACTCCGGCGAAAGCCGGAGTCCAGCAGGTTCCAAAGTGAAAGAACAGGAAAGTATATTGACGGGGCCGGTGACTGGATACCGGCTTCCGCCGGTATGACGGTAGTTAAACAGCCTTCATGCGATAGCCTTGACGCCACCCCACGCCCTATTGCTGTCACCAGGTGTCAGCGAGTAAGATGTTAGAGTGGTGGCGATGTGGGCGTGCGGTGGCAAAGCGCGCTTGTAGCTCAGTGGATAGAGCGCAGCCCTGCGGAGGCTGAGGCCGTGGGTTCGAGTCCCGCCAAGCGCGCCATTTTCCATGTCAATGCCAAGGGCGATTAGCTCAGTTGGTTAGAGCGCTTGCTTTACACGCAAGAGGCCAGAGGTTCGAGTCCTCTATCGCCCACCGCTACTGGGAACCGGAACTATTACTGGCGCCTATCGTCCGGCCACGCCATCCCCACACCACGCGCGCGACGCTCCGCAGGCATATCCTTGACTGACAGGCAATAATAGGATAATAAGAGAGAGTAGTTCATTACGCGAGGTAGAAGCGTATCGCAAACCGTAGCACAAGGCGTAGCCGGAAAGGTCTGCTACCACAAGTGCTGAGATCCGTTAGAGCCTCCGGTATCAAGGGTGTCTTACTGGCCGTCTGGGTTGCCCTTGCAACCCTTACCATTCAGTCCGACTATCGTGTGGTTGGACAAGAGCCACCGGTGGATGAGCAAAAACTGCGGGTGGTTAGCCTGAAGAGCGTCGTCCCCTCGTCTGAAGTGCTGGAGGGCAACTCTCTGGAAGTCACCCTGGAAATCAACACGCCTGTCACTGCGAACTACCCTGGTCTCGATGGCGGGAGACTCCTGGGCGGTATCAGAGCTTATGACTCTCTGCCGGAATTTTCCGGCCCTGATCTGATTGCCTTCGCCTTTTGGCCCGGAGACAAGACGGACGAAGTGTCCTACTTCGTCAAAGTGGCTGATGATAACGGGGCAGTGACAACAGGCAGGACAATATGTATTGAGGTAAATCCGGTATTCCCCGAATACGAGGCCGCCGGGCCAATCTGTGCAGAAAGTAGCCGTTTCGAGAGGCGAGTACTGGACAAAGACGGCGACACGCCTCCACCACCACCACCACCACCACCACCACCACCGCCCCCACCGGAGCCGGACCCACCCACTCCCACTCCCACCCCAGACCCGACGGCAACTCCCACATCGACTCCTACTCCTACTCCTACACCTACTCCTACTCCTACTCCTACTCCCACGCCGCTCGCCACTGCTACGCCTACACCTGTTCCCCCACCTACATCCACGCCGATGCCTGAGCCTACTCCTACACCTGAGCCAACCGAGACGCCAACTCCCAGGCCAACGTCGACTCCTACTCCTGTACCCACAGCCACGCCTACTCCTACGCCAACTCCAACTCAGACGCCTACGCCCACACCAACGCCCACTCCTGCGCCGACACTCGTTCCCGTACCCACCAGCACGCCTGCGCCAACGGCCACTCCCACGGCGGAGCCCACCGCTACTCCCACCGCCGTCCTGACTGCGCTGGGCACCGCGGAGCCGTCGCTGCGACCCGCCAGCCGCGAGTTGGAACGGCCCGCTGTACCCGTATTGGGAGACGCCGTACCCCGCGTCCGCGACACCCTGGGCGGCATTGCCTCCTCCCCACGGCGGCGCGCCACGCTGATCATAATCCAGGCCATCACAAGCGTACTGGCGGTAAGCGTCTTTACCTACCTGATCCTACGACGGGAATAACCGGAGCCGGTCCTGCCAGGCCGGTTAGTCAGAATTGGTGATGCCGCGAGCCGCCGGCGCCTGTTTTAGCCGGTGTCCTCCGCGTCTTCGGTCTCTTCTTCTTCCTTGGACTCAGGAGGCGCAGCGCCCGCAACGGGAATGCTCATGGTGAACTCGGTGTACTCCCCGTACACGGTGTCCACGGAGATGTCACCCCCCAACCGGCGCGTCACGTCCGCGGCAATGGTGAGGCCCAGCCCGGCCCCCAAAGTCCCGGAGTGGGTGGTGAAGAAGGGATTATAGATATACGGCAGTACATCGTCCGCAATGCCCGTGCCGTTGTCACGGATACGGATTTGCGCCACATCATCAGACAGGCGCGTCGAAATAGCCAGTTTCGGCGTGTAGCCGTCGTCGGAGGCTCCCTGTTTATCGTGCATAGCCTGGCAGGCGTTTGAGACCAGGTTCACCATCGCCTCAAGGAAGTCTCCCTCCACCATCGGCACTTCGCCTACCGACGGGTCTAGTTCGAACGTGGGCTCAACCTCAAGGTCCGGGACCCGGGCGCTGAATGCGGCGCAGGCCGTCTGCACTGACGACTGGACAACTCCGTTCAGGTCCGTCAAAACGGGTTCTCCGCCAACGACACCCAGGGCGCGCATACGCTCCACAATGGCCAGGGCGCGTCCCCCGTTGGCGAGGACGCGGCCGAGGCTGTCGGTGAGGTCTTGCGTGATGCTGTCCAGCAGCTCCGAGTCCTCGTTTGACATATGCTCCCGGTATGTGTTCAGCATCTCCGCAAGCTCCTCGTAGAGGGACAGCGAGCCCTCAGAGAAGTTGGTGACAAAGTTCAGCGGGTTGCTGATCTCGTGGGCCACGCCGGACACCAGTTCGCCCAGGGCGGCGAGTTTCTGCTGTGCAACCATGCGGGCCTGGGTCCGCTCAAGCTCCGCGTTGGTCTGGCGCAACTCCTCATATAGCCGCTCCACCAGGTTCAGACGCTGCACCTCCAGCGCCTGCTGACGGAACACCTCCAGCGCATTGGCCAGCTCGCCTATCTCATCGCGGCCCACTTCCGGCACAGGCGTCTCCAGGTCTCCGTCCGCCATATTCCGCATACGCTGCGACATCCGCGAGAGGCGTCGCACCATTCCGTTGCCAACCCACAGCCAGGCCGCCAACGTAGCCACGATCACGCTTATCACGCTGATGGCCGTCAGCAGGGTCCTCCCCTCGTCGAAACTGCCTATCGCCAGCCCCAACGAATCCTCGGAGTGGGCGCCCGACGCCTCCAACAGGTTTGCCACTGTGTCCACCAGGACCGAGTTTGCAGTGTCAAAGGACACCGCCAGCTCCCTGATGTTCGCCTCCAGGGCTAGCTGCAGGCGGCGGACGTAAAACACGCCCTCACCCTCGCCCAGAGACGCCACCGCGGGGTCGATTCCGGTGGCGTACACGTCCGAGAAGTCTTCCCAGAGTACGTCCAGCGAGGCTTCGTCGTTTGCCTGGAGCGCACGCCGCAGCACCGACAGGGCCGCCTCCGACTGGCCCACGCCGGACGTAGCGGCAGCCAGGCGCGACCGAAAGCCGGCGGCGGAGTCGTTTGCTATCCGAAGCTCATTGCGGTTAAGGGCAAGCCTGTCGATTACCTCCGCCAGGTCGTAGGCGGCGTCGCTCACGGCGCTGGCGTATTGCTCCAGCTCCGGCACGCCGCGCACCCGGCTCAAGGCCGTCTCAAGCCGTTGCAGGGTTCCGGCGACTGCGCCCGGCCCCGGGTCCTGGAACCCGGAATCGGCGGCGGCCAGCCCAAGTCCCAGGTTTCGCAGACGCTCCGCCTCGCGTGCGGCGTCCCAGGACGCCTCAAGAGCCGGCACAGACTCGGACCGCACCCGGTAGTTGGCGTCGCCGCTCTGCTCAAAGTAGTAGACGCCAACCGCGCCGGACACCAGCGTGAGGATGACTGCAAAGCCCAGGGCCAGGTACAGCTTTGTACCTATCAGCCGCCACCTGTCCACCAGCAAGGTCATGCCGCAAGCTCTCCTCAGGAGCCCGACCCCAAGGGCAAAGGCCCAGGGCAGGTCTGTCTGCAAGTAGAATAGCACAGCCTGTGGTTATTCTGTATACTTTGACCGTTGCGCTGCGCCTGTGCGCCGCTCCCGGTGCGTAAACAGGCTATGAGCAAAACATCCTTAGGAGCGCTCATGCGAATAGCGACCCTGGCCTGCCTGTCGATTGGCCTGCTGGCTGCGGCCTGCGCCAACACCGATGTGCCCGCCTGCCCAGAGGGGACCGACCCATTCGTGGAGTACAGGCTGTTCATGGGCCGCAACAACCAGACCGGCGAGGTCGTAGACGACGCTGCCTGGGCCGCCTTCCTTGAGGACACGGTGACGCCCCGGTTCCCGGACGGCCTGACGGTGCTGGATGCCCAGGGCCAATGGCGCGGCTCAGACGGCGTGATACTCAGGGAGCGTTCCAAGGTGCTGATTGTCCTTGCGCCGCCGGGTGAGGACAGGATGCTCCTGACCCGGGAGATCTCGGACGAGTACAAGCGGAGGTTTTATCAAGAGGCCGTACTGAGGGTTGTGGAGGACGTCTGCGTCACGTTCTCCTGACGCGACACACACAGCAGTGGTTCAGACCAGAGGTATTCTCTGTGTGTTGGTGTTCCTTATAGGCATAACAGAGATGTACTGATACGCCTTGTTTCCCGCTCACCCCCGTATCAAGTACGGGGATGAGCGGGACAAAACTATGATGCCGCCTACCGCTCCAGGTGCTGTCTGACCTCTTCTGCCAGCGCGGCGACGCCCCTGCGCGTCACAGACACTTTGCGCCCGTCACCCTTGCTTTCAAAGTGGCGCGACACCTTGTGGGGCAGGGGAGTGCTGGCCCAGAAGACTATCACGTCCGCCCAGTCCCGGTCGCTGCGGTAGTACCGGGCGTCCCGGGACGTCTGCGTGGTCACGAACCGCCACTCTACGGAGCTCGGCGAGTTGTCGCGGATCTCCCGCGCCTGCGCCTCCGTGCCGCCGACCACCAGCACGCGGCTGACCCCCGCCGTCTTCAGCGACTTTGCCATCCGCTCCAGGGCGCTCCGGTTGGTGGACCCGTGGCACACCTGGCAGGAGGGCTGGTCTACCAGAAGCAGGGAGCGCGGGTCTACGGCGCTTGCGGCCTGCTGGCGGCAGTCCCCGTTGTGGCAGTGTTGAAAGAAGGCCTCTGCCAGGACCTCGCCAACGCGCTCCCGCTTGTCGGCGGCGATGCGGGTGCGGTTCGGGCGGCTGGACACCACGCCGGCCGCGACCAGCGCCACAAGGGCCGATTGCTGCGAACCAGCGTCGCTTACGCCAAATCCGGCGAGCATCTCTGCGATGGATACGTCAGCCAAGGCGCGCCTCCCTGTCGCCGCTCGCCGGAGGCTCGAACCCGGCGGGCCGCTTCTGGGCCACAAGCTGCTGAAGGGCTATGAGGCGGCCTCCCTCCCGCTCAGACTCCCACGCCAGGCCCTCCGAGAAGAACCGCACGCGGAAGTCCGGGAACAGCCGCAGAAGCTCGTTTGAGCGCAGGCGGAAGTCCGGGTCCGTGGGGCCGCTCACGTCGGAGTCAGTGGCGTAGTGCTGCTCGTGGAGCACAAAGCCGCCGGGCTTGAGGGCGTCCTTCATCCTGGGAATCAGGCTGCGGTTGAGGTAGAAGCTGGTGGTTATCAGGTCGTAGGTCTCGGCGGGAAGGGGGTGGTCGTCCAGGTCTGCGAGGATGGTGTTGACGGCCAGCCCGCGCTCCCGGGCGGTGTCCTGGACCAGCTTCAGGGCGGGCTCGGCGATGTCCAGGGCGTCGACCTCGAACCCGCGCTCGGCAAGGTAGAGGGCGTTTCGACCGTTGCCGCAGGCCAGGTCCAGGGCGCGTCCCTTCGGCAGGTGGTCGGCCCAGGCGACGATTAGAGGCGACGGCGCGCTGCGGCCCTCGTAGTCGCCTCCGGCCCATCTGGCCGCCCAGTTGATTCGCTCCCTCTCGCTCATCCTGAGTTGCTCCTTGTCGCCTCCCATGGCTGCACCATACTATAGCACGCCTGTCGCTTGGGGCATATGTTAGAATGAGGGCGTTGTAATTTGTACAGGAGGCGCTTCCTTGAGACAGATTGACCTGCGCAGCGACACCGTGACCCATCCCACGCCCGCCATGCGGCAGGCCATGGCAACCGCAGAGGTCGGGGACGACGGCTGGGGTGACGACCCCACCGTCAATCGTTTGCAGGACACGGTGGCGCGCATGATGGGCATGGAGGCGGCGGTCTTCGTGCCCAGCGGCACCATGGCCAACTTGGCGTCCATCCTGAGCCACTGCCAGCGTGGAGACGAGGTCATCGTCGGAGACCAGTCGCACATCTACCTGTACGAGTACGGCGGCGCATCCACCCTGGGCGGCGTGGCCTACCGGCAGCTTCACAACGCCGAGGACGGCACGATGGACCCGCAGGCGATAGAGGACGCCATCCGCCCGCCGAGTCCCCGCTTCCCGCGCACTGCACTGGTGTGCCTGGAGAACACCCACAACCGGTGCAGCGGCCGGGTGCTGACGCCTGAGTACACCGACGCCATTGCCGACATGGCCCACAGCCGGGACGCTTCCATGCACCTGGACGGCGCTCGCATTTTCAACGCCGCCGTGTACCTGGGCCTGCCCCCGGCGGAGATTGTGCGCTCCGTGGACTCTGTGATGTTCTGCTTCTCCAAGGGCCTCTCCTGCCCGGTGGGTTCCATTGTCTGCGGCCCCCGTGACTTCATTGAGCGGGCGCGCCGCAACCGCAACATGCTGGGCGGCGGTATGCGGCAGGCGGGCGTTCTGGCGGCGGCGGCCCTGGTTGCCCTGGAGGAGATGACGGAGCGACTGGCGGAGGACCACGCCAACGCCCGCCGGCTTGCCGAGGGGCTGAGCCGCATCCCGGGCGTGCTCATCGACCCGACTACAATCCAGACCAACATCGTCATCCTGGAGCTTGCCGACGGCGACGCGCCGGGCTTCCTGCGGGAGGCGGAGGCGCGCGGCCTGCGCGGCTCCCACCCCCACGGCTCGCGGGTGCGGTTTGTGACCCACTACGGCATTGGGCAGGAGGACGTAGACGCCGCGCTGGACGTTGTGGACTCCGTGATGAAGGAGCGGGCGGCCGTCCGCCGGTGACACTTTTCCTCCACACTCCTGAGGGACATCTTGCGTAATTTGGCCCATAGCCCACCACTGTCATTCCTGCGAAAGCAGGAATCTAGGGGTCCCGTCAAAGCACCCGGTAGACCCCTGCGAAGGCAGGAGTGGAATGTCCCTGTGGGAAAGGGCATTCTCGCCCCCTTCAGGGGGAGAGTTAGAGAGGGGGCACGCCAAAAGCCCTCTCTAGCGCTGCCAAGCGCGTACAAGCACTTGGAATCCTCGCCATGAGAATAAGACCCCCCGGCCCGGACACAATTCACCCTTCACCGCCATTCCTGCGGAGGCAGGAATCCAGATGGGGGAGAGGTGGCCCCCAGCCGTGAGAAGAAGGCCCCCAAACCCTGACGACGATTACCAGGACTGGGAGTTCCCCGATCCCGACGAGATTGAGGAGCTGTCCAACCTGCCGGAGCCGGAGGGCCCGGCCACCATCGCCGGTATCCCCGTCTCATTCCTGCTGAAGGCAATCGCCTTCTTCATCATCGTCGGGCTGATTGGCTCCCTGGCGCTGCCGGTCATTGAGCCGTTGAGGGGAGTCCGCCAGCCGGAGGCTCCGACCATACCCGCCAACCCGGACATAACCGAGTACCACCTGTGGCTGGACGACAGCGTGCTACGGGCCCTGGACGACTCCAGCAACACGGCCCGGGCCCGCTACCTGGGCGTGCGGTTCGGCGAGTCCGGCCGCGACCCCATCATCGGCGTGCTGGCGGAGGGGTACGACCCCACCAGCGCATTTCCCAGCGCCATCCTCCATAACCCCAGCATCGAGGTGCTGCGGCGCATCTTCAACGACGACCGCGCCGAGCGCGTGACCCTGGCGTGGCTGTGGGACCCGCCCGGCGAGGCCGGTCAGGAAATTGTGATGCTGGTGGGTATGCGCAGGAGCACGGCCGAGAGCATAGACTGGTCGTACATGCGCGCCTCGGACCTGCCGCGCCTTGCCGATGAGTACCAGGAGGCGCACCCGGCCAGCCGCTCAACGCCCGTGCCGGCTTAGGGGTGGCTGTTCACTGGCCCCGGTATTCCCTGGTTCCTTTGCATTTGGGGAAGGTCGGGCATCCCCAAAATGTGCCGTATCTGCCAGTCCGTGTGACCATCGTTTTTCCACATCCCTGCGCGGGGCAGATGGGTGGGATACTTTGCTCTGGTAGTGCTTCGCCCCTCTCTCCCAAAGCGGCCAGTTCATAAGCAGAGATGAGGGCTATTGGTTTCCCCCGCGCAAAATCCTTTACACCCTGTGTGAACCCTCCAGTCGAGGCCAGGATTGCAAGGTCAGCACCGTAAGCAACCAGGCTTCCGTACAGCTCTCTGGCGATTGCAGGTCCTACAGGGGATTTGTGAGCCTTGCACTGAACTATGGTCGTAAGACCATCTTTTTTGACAATGAGGTCAATTCCTTGATCTCCAGAGCCAGGGGTGGTTTCTACAAGATAGCCGAGGCGTCTATATAGGTTTGCCAACTCCCGCTCAAATGCGACGCCGCTTAGAGATGTCCAGTATTCGCTTAGTTTCCTGAGCCGTTCTCTCTCAGCCTTCTGGCGGGCCCACTCGGCCCTCTCCCGCGCCCTCTCCGCCTCCCATCTTTGCCTCTCTGCCTCCCGCCTTGCTCTCTTCGCGTCTTCTATAATGTTCTGGTAAGCTGCCAATGCCTCTTCATATAGTTCGATCCTAGAGACGATGGGGCTACCCAATAGGCGGTCTCTCTGGTAATGCGTAATGGCTAATTTGACCAAGGATCCAACTATCGGCACAACTAGCATTAAGCTCGCGGCGGTTATCGATAAGCCAAGCCAGAACGCAATGCCCAAATCGCGGGTACCGACATAAAGGCTTGAGAACGCGACCACAAAGATGACTGCTAGTGAATACCCAAATGCTCGGTCTGAAGGGTACAAACCCCTCTTGCCCACATATAGGTCATATTCTTCGGGTGTTATCCTGAAGTCTTGTAACTCGGGCTTTTTGGCGTTCATCTCAGTTTGGACGTCTCCCGTTCCAGCGCTTCCTTGATCCAGCTGTTGATGCTCATACCACTCTGGGCCGCGAGCGCGGCCACACGCGCGTGGAGGTCCGGCCCCAGGCGCAGGTTCAGCTTGCCGGAGAAGGGCCGCTTGGGCTCAACGCCGTCCTCCGCGCACCAGGCCAGGTATTCGTCTATGGAAATTCGGAACTCCTTCCTGAGCGTCTCCACGTCAGCCGCCTCACAGGTTGCAACGGGGTAGCTCCCGCTGTTGATCACGCTCCCGTGCAGAAGGCCAACGGAATCGTCGTACTCAACTTTGACAATGTACCCCTTGTACTCCATCATGGCGTCACTCCTGGTATCTCCAACTATGTTGAAGCCGCGGGCAAGGTCTGCACTTCAAGGATCGCCTCACTGCCCAAGACGCGCAGGGCGTCGTTGATGCGGCTGACGGATGTCCCGTGCCGTGGGTCCAGCATACGGCGCACTACTCTATCGTGTACGTTGAGGCGCTTGGCAAGGGCAACCCGGGTCAACCCACTTGCGCGGAACGCCAGTGCAAGGGCAGCCTTGGCCGCCATGTCAATGGGCAGGGCAACCGGATGCTCGCCCGGGAGTGGGGAGCTGGGTGTGGGTATGTGCTCTCCGTGGTTGATGCACCCGGCAATTGCCTCCTCTAACGCGTCCGCGGCTTCCACTAGCGCTTCGTCTACGTTCTCGCCGGACGTGTGGCACCACGGCACATCCCGGGATGAGACCACAACCTCATTCTCGCTGTAGTGATCTAGTCTGGCTGGGTATACGAAACGCATAGGGAACTCGCATGGTGCCGAAGGCCGGATTCGAACCGGCACGGGGATTGCGCCCCAACGGTTTTTGAGACCGCCGCGTCTACCATTCCGCCACTTCGGCTCAAAAAAGAATGGAGCGGAAGATGGGATTCGAACCCACGACCCTCTCCTTGGCAAGGAGATGCTCTACCACTGAGCCACTTCCGCTCTTGCAGTGCGCCGCCGGAGTCTAGCGGCTAACCCAATTATAGATTAGTCGCCCGTCTGATGACAACACCGCCTTGGCCTGTCTGCGTCAGTCCAGCCAGGGGTTAATGACGTCTACCCCACACCCCTGAAAGCCGTCCGCGTCCCTGGTCGCGACCGATGCTCCTGTGGAGCGTGCTATGGCCGCTATCTGGCAGTCGGCGTGGCTGATTGGATGCCCGGCGGCGCGGCGCGCGGCGGCTATCACCGCGTAGGCTTGGGCAGCCTTGCTGTCAAAAGAGAGAACACGTTCACCAAACAGTACGCCAAATGCGCGCTGAGCCGCGGCGGCAAGCCCGCGCCGTCGCTCTCCATCGGGCAGAATGGCTATGCCAGACAGTATCTCAGCTTCAGTGATAGCGGTAGTGAAGAGAATGCTGGCTGGCTGAGCGGTCAGCCACGAGCGGACTCCTGAGCCTGGCCTCTCCCGCATGAGTTCTGAGACCACATTGGTGTCAAGAATAATCATCGCCGCAAGCTCAGTCGAACTTGGGAGGCTCGCGCATTGGGTCCCTTGGTGGTATCTCCAGTTCCACGCCGCCGAACGGTTTGAAGAGCTCGTGGATAGCGGTTCCGAGATCCTTTATGGGCGTCTCCTCCTCCAAAGCCTGCTTCAGTATCTCCCGGGCCTCCTGCTCCATGGACCGGCCGTTCTCCGCGGCCCTAACACGCAGCCGCCGCTTCAGCCCGTCATCCAGGTTGCGAACTGTTATGCTTGCCATGATAGCGCCTCCATCAATGCTTTCATGCGCTATTATACCATGATTGCACTGCATACTTCAATGCAGGATCGCATCAGTCCGCCTACTCTCCCCGCAGCCTTAGATAGCGGAACAGCAACGGGTGCTTCTCCACGACCAGATCCAGCGCCTGCTGCATGACCCTGCGGATGGTGAAGTGCGCCTGGGGGCTGGTGCGCAGCTTGAAGAGGTGATAGCACTCCCGCAGGTTCATCCTGGACAGCACCCGACGCAGATGGGCATGGGTCACCAGGTACTCCGCCACTCGCGGGAGGGGGTCCAGGAGCTGGTAGAAGCCGTCCTCTGCCGCCTGCATGGCCTCCCGGAAGAGGCCCTCCGCCCCCGCCTCCACCACAAGCTCAGGCACAATGTAGCCAAGGCCCACGGTTGCAGGCTGGGGGATGTAGGTCTGCATCCGGTGACGCTTGAACTCACGGTACGCCCCGTAGTCCATCACCAGGTCAAAGGTGTAGTCCACCACCTCCAGCTCCCGCACGGGGATGTCGTGGGGCCCCAGGCGGTCCAGCGCCTCGTGGATCACGGCCTCCCGCTCCTGCTGCGACATCGACTCCACGCGCCGCCAGATGTCCCGGTAAGACTCGCCGGAGTAGCGATACAGCAGCGCCGCGACCAGCTTCGACTCCGCCTCCGGGTCGTAGTGTGCCAGCTCCGCGTGGCAGTCGTCGTAGGCCGACGGCGGGTCGTCCGCTGCCGACCGCTCCATCTGCGACTCGCGGGTGAGGGCCAGGTACTCGTTGCGGTCGGCGTAGCGGATGAGGGTCGGCGTGATGCGCCTGCCCTCCGTCTTCAGCTCCTCGCCAAGCTCCCGCTCCTCGGACAGGTCGGAGGAGAGCAGCTTGCGGATGGCGTGCTCCATGGAGCGGGCGTTCATTGTCACGCCCACGTTGGTCAGGGTGGCGGCCGGCAGCAGGAAGCGGCACACGTCGGTGGCGACCCTGCGCAGTCGCAGGTTGTAGGCGGCATCTCGCTCGCCGTCGTTCTGGGGCGTGGTCTCCCGGAGGTGATGTAGCGCCTGCTCGACTGCCTCCTCGTAAGAGCGAAAGAGCCCGTCGCAGGTATCGACGTAGACTTCTCTGAGCGGATGGCCCTCAAGCTCAGCCGGAACGTGGTAGCTGCCCTGGTCAAGCACCTGGTATCTGGACGACTTCTCCGTGTAGGACGCCAGGCGGTTGTCCTCCAGGGTGTCGCAGGCCAGTCGGGAGACGTTCTCCACCGCCATGTGCACTATGGCGTGCTCAGCGACGGAGGCATGGCCGTAGTTGAGCACCCATCGCTCGTGGAAGTCCGCCGCCCGCTCCTCAGTGACCGCCTTGGCTATCTCGTCGAAGGGCTGCGGGTTGCGGGAGGTCATGGCGAAAGCCACGGCAATCTGCTCCTCAGTCATTTCGCGAGGGTCCAGGGGGTAGACTCGCCGGGACATGTCCATGAGCACGGCCTCCGCTAAGGGCTGAGGGATAGCATATCACACAGGGTAGAGGAGTCCATCAAGAGGAGCAGAGTGGTTCTGTAGGCTGTCTTTCCTGTGCTTAAACCTTTGGAAATCTGCTTGCGCCATCTTTAGAAGGGCACCCTAACCGTCATTCCTGCGGAAGCAGGAATCCAGTGACCCTATTCGCAAGTCAGCGATGCCTTGAAAGAAGCGCTTTAGATTCCAGTTTTCACGGGAATGACAGAGAATTTAACCTCTTCCGGGAGATACACCGGAGTTGTGCAAAAGTCTTCTGCAGAGGCAGGTCTAGCGCCGGATCTTCGCCCTGACCTCGGTCAGCCGGTAACTCTCCTCCTCAAAGGCCTTGGGCATTCGCGGGTGTGCCACCAGCCCGTCCTCCAGAACGTCGAAGACGCCGTTGTTCAGGCCAACGGGCGCGAAGAAGACTTCGTAGGACTTGATGCCAGGCGCAACCTCCCTGGTGTGCTGCTTGAGGAAGAGCAGAAGCTGCTGGCCGCTCAGGAGGGCCGTGGCCCCCTCAATGGTGGTGTCGTCCGCGTCCGGCGCGCCCACGATTACTATGCTCCTTGTCTCGCCGCGCAGCGTCTCCGTCACTGCAACGCCGTAGAACACGATGGGGACGCCTGCGTCACTACGCTCACCGGCGTTTGAGGTGCCGTAGTCCACCTCGCGGGCCACAACGCCCTGCACGGTGCCCACGACCACCAGGTCGGAGGCTGCCGCCAGCTCCTCCATGGATGAGTACACCCTTATACCTTCAGTTCTCTGCTCGCCGGTCTGATAAGTTCCCATGTCTACGATACCGGTAATGAAATCGGGCGATGGCCTTCAGCCGGGCTAGTACCTCTCCTCTTCCTCGTCTTCAATATCGTCCTTTGCGCTGACGTAGGAGACAGCCTCGTCCTCGTCGGAGGGCAGGGCGGCTATGTTTGCCTCTCCCTCCTCGTCCCAGTCGATGATGGGAGGCCGGTCGGTATCCTCATCCTCCTCCAGATCCAGTTCCATCGGCACCGGCGGAGCGCCCGGGTAGGAATAGACGCCGTCTCCCGGCTGCTTGGCCGGGAATGACACCGTGCCGAACTGGCTGGGGTGCTGGAAGGTCTCTTTTATCATTATCATAAGGCTGTGCTCGTCCACCGCGGTGACGGCGGCGGCGTACCTGTTGCCGCCCTGCATGAGCTTCGCCAGGCGCAACCCAAGCTTGGGCTCAATCTCGCCCAGGTACTCCCCCTGCACGTTCTCCACGGCCATCCGCCCGCCGTCCGCCTTGAGCTCTACGGCGTCGCCAGGGGCCATCGGCAGGTGCGCCGTGCCGGGCGGGAGGTTTCTGAGGGAGACTGTCGCTGTCCTGCCCCGCTCCTCTATGAAGAGCTGCGGGGGTACCTTTGAGCCTAGCTTGGGCTGGGCGTCCCTGTCGCTCAGGTGGGCCAGCCGCTTGATGTTCTTCCTGGCTATCATGTTGGCCGGCGAAATCTCCAGGGTCTGCCGGAAGGCGTCCTCAGCCTGCTTGTACTGTCCCAGCTCGGATAGCGCCTTTCCAAGCCGGTTCAACGCCTCCACGTCCCGGGGGAACTCCGCTATGATCTCGCGGTTCAGGGCCAGCGCCTCTTCCCATCGGCTCTCAAGCGCCAAGGCTATGGCTTCCTTGGCCTTGTCCCTTCTCAAACGCGCCTTGTCTTCAGTGGTATTCAGATTCATCGTCTACACTCCCCGTACTCCAGGGGAGATGAATTGTATACTGCTTGTCAATAGGCGCGCAATACCTTTGTGTTAATTTGCAGTAAACAAGGGGCTTGGACACAGGACAGAGAGGGATTCCGAGCAGGAAGAGGACGAGCGGGGGTTGTACAGACGCAATGCCGCGGCCATGGGGGCGCTGAGTCTGCTGTTGGCGGTTAAGGGGAGTCCTTGCTGGCCCTGATTGAGAACAGTTGGGGGAACGAGTCGTTGTGCTCAGGGAAGCGCCACCACCCGTCGTCGTCCCGCCTCATAACCGGGTAGGCCTGGTAGCCGGAGAAGGGGAACTCGCGAAGGTACTCGATCCTCAGACCGGCGCCAACCAGCGCCGTGACAACCTCGCTCAGGCTGTGCTGCCATTCATAGAATGGGCTTTCGATGAGTTGGGAGTCCGCGTAGCTCGGCTGATTTTCACCGAAGAACAGCTCCTCGCGAAAATATCGATTCACCGGGAGCAAGTGGCCCTGCTCTGCCTGCTCGAATACGCCCATGAAGGGATGTCCGTCGATGATGTAGAACAGGCCGCCGGGCTTGAGGTGGTTGTCGATGACGCCGGCCCACCTGTCGAGGTCCGGCAGCCAGCAGAGGACGCCATAGGACGTGAAGACAATGTCGAACTGCTCATCTAGCACGTCGGGCAGGTCGTAGACGTTGGAGCAGATGAACCGGGCCGAGAGGCCGAGATCGTCGTTCAGTGACCGCGCTAGGTCGATCGCGGTGCCGGAGAAGTCAACGCCGGTGGCATTCGCTCCCAAGCGCGCCCAGGACATGGTGTCCATCCCAAAGTGGCACTGGAGGTGGAGCAGGCTCTTGCCTGACACGGGGCCGACCTCCTCGCGCTCGATATCGTTGAGGGTTATGCGGCCTGCCTTGAAGCCGTCCACGTCGTAGAAGGCGGAGGCTGCGTGGACGGGAGTACTCTGGTTCCATCTGGCGCGGTTGATGCGCAGCCGTTCGTCCATGACCATGATTACCAGTCAGGACCGCCTCAGTCCGAGAGGTTGTTGGAGGCCTTGTCCGCCTCCTTGGCCACGGGCTGAGCGGCCCCGGCCTTCGAGCGGAGCTTGCCGTACCTGCCCCTTGCGTGGCTCCACCTCACCGAGAAGATGTCCCTCAGCATGAGGAAGCTGTCCCTGACCGGTTTCACCTTGCTCCCCTCGTGGTAGTACCAGTCTATGGGTATGTCCACAATTCGCATACCCAGCCTCTGGGCCAGGAACAGCACCTCGACGTCAAAGCCGAAGCCGTGGGCGCGCTGCAGAGCGAAGAGGGTTTCCGCAGCCTGGGCGTCGAAGCACTTGAAGCCGCACTGGGTGTCTGAGAAACCCCTGACCGCCAGGAGCCTCACCATCCAGTTGAACACGCGCCCCATCAGGTGGCGGCGCAGGGGCTCGTCGAAGCGGCGCGACCCCGGCGCCTCCCGCGAGCCTATGGCTATGTCGAATTCGTCCAGGTGGGGAGGGAGGAACCTCTCAAGGTGCTCAATGGGCATGGACAGGTCGGCGTCTGCGATGAACCGGTATCGGCCCTGCGCGCTCAGCATCCCGCCCTTCACCGCCCATCCTTTGCCGCGGTGGTCGAGGCTTACCAGCCGAATGCTGGGATTCCTGTTGGCGGCGGCCTCCACCAGGCTGGCGGTCGCGTCTTCGCTGCCGTCGTCGGCCACAACCACCTCCCAGGAGTAGCTCTGGCGCTGCAGGTAGCCCACCACAGTCTCCAGGGTCTGGGTAATCCGCACCTCCTCGTTATAGGCGGGGATTACAATAGAAAGGAACGGATGCGCCAAGAAGAGAACCCGCCTTCCCCATGCCGTCTAGTCGGCCTCGTCAAGCCTGAAGGAGTCGTGCAGGGCTCGCACGGCGTCCTCCACCATGTCCTCGGCCACAATGCAGGTGATGCGTATCTCCGAAGTGGTGATCATCTCGATGTTGACGTTGGCCTCGTACAGGGCGCGGAACATCTGGGCCGCGTAGCCGGGATGGTTCTGCATCCCCGTCCCGACGATACTCACCTTGGCAAGGCGATCATCGCTGGCGCAGTCCCGGGCTCCAATGCCTTCGGCGACGGGCCTGACGATGTCCATGGCAGCCGGCAGGTCAGCCCGCGTCACTGTGAAAGTGAGGTCCGTGATGCGCTCCACGCTGGAGTTCTGTACGATGGTGTCCACGCTGATTCCCTGCTGCGCCAGGGGATCGAAGAGCGTGGCGGCTATACCCGGCCTGTCCGGCACTCCCAGCACGGTAATCTTGGCGACGTTCTTGTCGTGGGCTACTCCTCTTACTCTGTTTCTTACTTCCATATCACTCTCAGTGTATCAAAGTTCCGGGCGCGTCTACAAAGCTGGACGCCACCATTATGGGCACATTGTAGATTGCTCCCAGCTCTATGGAGCGGGGATTCATCTTTGCGCCATGCCCGGCCAACTCCAGCATCTCCTCATATCCTATCTCGTCCAGCTTCCTGGCGTTGGGCACCACTCTGGGGTCGGCTGTGTATATGCCCTCCACGTCCGTGTATATCTCGCACATCCCGGCCTCCAGCTGGGCGGCCAGGGCAATGGCGGTGGTATCCGAAGCGCCGCGGCCGAGGGTGGTTATCTCCATGTCCTCCGTGATGCCCTGGAACCCGGCGACGACAACGATCTTGCCCTCCTCAAGCTCTCTGCGAATGCGCTGCGTGTCGATAGCCACTATTCTAGCACGAGTGTAGTCCGTATCGGTGGTCTGGATGCCCGCCTGCCCTCCGCTGAGGCCGATGGCGTCGTAGCCCATCGACCGCAGGGCCATCGTGACCAGGGTGCACGACACTATCTCCCCGGTCGACAGGAGTAGCGCCAGCTCCCGGCCGTCGGGCCTCTCGTTGACGGAGTAGGCCAGGCTTATGAGGTCGTCCGTCGTGTCGCCCATCGCCGATACGACCACCACCACCTGGTCGCCCCTGTCCTTGGCGCGGGCTATGCGACCGGCCACGTTCTTGATTCTCTCGGCGTTGGCTACGGAGCTTCCGCCGTACTTCTGCACAATCAGTTCGCTCATATACGCTCCATCACTCGGTCGATACCACGTGCGCGCCAATGGGGGACGGCCTGGTCACCTTGAGGCTCCCCGAGACGCCCACCTTGTCCGCAGCGTTGATCATCTCATAACCAATGGTCATGGGCCTGGAGGTTGCCAGCGCCAAGACGCTGGAGCCTCCCCCCGACAGAAACGCGCCGACTGCCCCGGCGTCCAAGGCGGCCCGCAGCACGTACTTCATAGCCGGGAATATGGCCTGGCGCGCCGGCTGGTGAAGCACGTCCTGGGTGGCCACCTTCATATTGTCCAGCCGTCCCGTCGACAGGCTGTTCACCAGCATAGCAGCCCTCCCCAGATTGTACACCGCTTCTTCACGGCTGACCATCTCCGGCAGAACGGCCCGCGCCTCGCTGGTGGCCATCGGCATGTCGGGCACCAGGACCACCGCCATCAGGTCCGGCGGCAGAGGCGCCGCGTCCGTGATGATACGTCCCTCGTCTCTCACGACGATCTGGCAGCCTCCCAGCAGGGCAGGGGAGACGTTGTCTCCGTGACCCTCCATCTCCACGGCAAGGTTGAGCAGGCACTCCTGGTCAAGAGGACGACGGCAGAGGGCGTTGGCGGCCACCAGACCGCCCACGATAGCGGCGGCGCTGCTCCCAAGGCCCCGGGCCAGGGGAATGCGGTTCCGGCACCATATCGAGAGAGCTGGAGGCTCCTCACCAGCTGCTTCAAAGGCGGCGCACGCGGCGCGGTATATCAGGTTGTCCTCAGCCGCGCTCAGGGAGCCTGCGCCCTCTCCCTCGACCTGTATGGCCGGAGAGGGTGAGATGCTCATGCAGATGTCGTTCCACCAGTCCAGCGCCATGCCCAGGCAGTCGAAGCCGGGGCCAAGGTTGGCCGTGGTGGCGGGCACTCGTATGGATACGGTTCGGTTGTCCATGACGCTAAGCACGGCTAAGTATACAGGGCGCATATCTCGTATTCAAGGAAGGCGATTTCCACACGAGTTGGCCGTGAAATTATTAAAATTCTTACAATTTGCCCAGGGTACTATGCTAATCCCTTGACGTGGGTTAGACTGGTTGTCACTTCCTGCACTTCAAGACCAAAGCGAACGGCTTTTGGAGGTGGACATGGCTACGTACAGTCAGATTGGTCAAGGCGCAATCTTCTCGCCGCGGGCTGCGCAAGAGGCGATAGAGCGTGAGATAATCGAGCGATTCCTCAACAGGGCGGCCGCCCTGGGCCTACAGCCCACACCACTGGAGCTGACGCCCCTGAAGAAGGGCCTCTTTGGGTTCATGCACATGTCGGACGTCTACCGGGTGTCATGGCGCAAGGAGATAGGAGTCAGCATACCGGGAGTGGCGCGCCTCACTATGGGCGTCCCGAAGAGCGGGACCTTCGTCAAATACGATGCCAACAAGGTGCTGATGAGCGTGGAGGCGGAGGCCCTGCGCGAGCCGCTGTCCACCCTGTATGAGATAGAGGAGACGGCGGTGCTGGCCGAGGAGGTTGACCCCATACTGGCGGTCAAGGTGGCCGGCCGGTGGTTCGAGGTGTACCGGTGGCTGAAGCGCCCATATCCCCTCAGCGACGAGGAGGCGGAGCACCTGGCGCGCCTGTGGCGGTGAGGGGAGACCCTAAATAGGGGAGGTATTCGTGGTCTGCGTCACGAAATCTATAGTCTCAAGGGATGGTATCCGAAAAGAGAAGACAGTATTACCGTCCTTGTTGGTAACGGCAAAGTCCCCTTGCCCAATAATATCCATGCCAATTAGCACATCGAAATCGTGAAGAAAGCCCTTTGATACTCTCAAACTGGGAAACGTTACACGGTTCGGTAAGGTAACGCCCACCAGGTAAGTCTCCGTTCTATGTCTGCCCTGGGCTGTGTATGCATCAGTTACGCCTGTAGATCTAAGCTGACATTGAGTTACGACGTTCTCGTTAATGACTGAATTCGTGGCGCCTGTATCCCAGATTGACCTGAAGGTTTCGGGAGGGTCGGTAGGCGGGTAGTCAGGATCAAAGGCTGCTTGGATGAATACGCTACTTGATAGAACGTCGGCCTTACCTTCATAGGAGATTGTAAACGAGTGAGGTCCCAGACCGAGGGGTTGCATTCAGCCACACTCTATCCGAACGTAACGCGCGAATGAAATCTCTGCGTGTGGCTCTCGTCACCGGGTTCACATTTCTGTATCAGGAACGTGCCCATTTCATGGGTCTTGGAGGTTTCCAGGAGGGCCTCCATATCAGCGTCATACGCTCCTATGACCTCCTGGTTCTTGATTACCAGGAACTTGCCATCGTATTTCTTCAGAAGCTCGGCCTTATGCGCCAGGTAATAGTCAAATTCTTTTTCCAGAATCATATATCGCCTCACTTGGCAGCATTATAGCACAGGCCTTTACCGCTGGCTGAAGCGCCCCTACCCCCTCAGCGACGAGGAGGCGGAGCACCTGGCGCGCCTGTGGCGGTGACTAAGCGTCAGGCTTCTTGTCCCTCAGCCTAAACCTCTTGCTCTGACATTCTGCAGATGAAGGTCAAAGGCCCTGTTCGGACAGAAGCTTGGTCAGACGCGGGTCGAAAACCTCCTTCAGCTTGGGGAGTAGGTCCACCATCCACGCCCTCGTCTCTTCCAGTTGCTCCGGCGAGTCTTCTATGGACCCACTTTTGTGTATGCTAATGCTGGAAAAAGCGTAACTGGTGTTTCTATCCCACTGCCACTCCGAGCCGGCAATTAAGTCGATGCTCAACTCAATAGTTTGTTGGTCGGTCAGTAATTTGTCGTACAACCCCTTGGTGAGGTCTTGGTCCCCCGTCTCGATATGAAGGTTAACCCAGGCGTGGCCCCTCCAGAAGGACACTGCGTATCCTATGCCAGGTATGTCGGGGGAAGCGAAAAGACGATCACTGTAGCCAAAGCGCCGGCGTGGCGCTAGCGCAAAGCCCGAGTCCGCCCTGAGCAACTGTGCCGCGAGTGGTGCAAAGAAGTCCCTGTACTTCTGAATATCTGGATTCGGGGGCGGTTCCGGGTCCAGAGTTATTTCCTTGTTCCATCCGCCCGGATAGACCACCTTCCGGAATCTCGGCTCTTTGGTGTCTTCACCTCTCTTCTGAATGTATTCTACTTTGACTCCGTAGAACCTTGCGTTGGGGCCACTCCATTCATTCAGTTGGTGAAGTACATGGGCGTGCTCGTACACGAAGTCGGGCGCAACCCATATTACAATCTGTGAACCGGAGCCTGCTGCATAGGTGAGTAACCGGCCAAGATGATCGAAATCAGTCCACTCCAACTGGTTTTCGATGGCTACCATCGCACCGTTACTGGTCTCTCGCGCCAAAATGTCCAGCGAGAGGTTACCAATGGCGTATTCGCGTTGCACCAACTCCAGGCTCAGGCCAAGCTCCCTGCTCAGCAGGGCTAGATTCTCCTCCTCGGCGAGCCAGCGGGTGAAATCATAAGCCTCGTTGGGCCACATTTCGCGGACGTTCAATTGGATAATGTTTTCATCCTGCTCCAGATCCGTGCCCTCCTGTGATTCATACATACCTGAGTCTCCCTGCCTGATCAGGAAGTCACGGCGGTCCCTGTAAAGCAGTGCGCGGTTCAAGACTATTTCGTCGTCGTTGTTCCCGCCCTCAGTCCAGTACTTGTGATTGCCAAGGAACAGGTACCGCTTCTGCTGGTGGAAGAACTGGCACTCAACACCCTCGCCCCGCTCTATACGTTCATTGAACGCGGCAACCAAATCATGCTGTTGGTCCTTGTTCATCAGCACGTATTCATGGGGCCATGTGTGCCGATACGTGACCGCCTCGCGCCATGACGCCTTGGCTATTAGCGTCATAATGTCGTTCATCGTGGTTGTTCCTCCCTATCAGGAATCAAGAAGTCCCAATCGCACCGCGTCATCCCTGTTCCATTGAGTAGCCTGCAAGAGGTTACGTAGGGTATCGCGGGGAAGGGTATCGCTGCCCCTGTGAACAGCTATAATCGCTAACCTACCTTCTCCATCCGTGTATATCCTGTGGGAACCTTTAGACCTCTGGAGCGTGAAGCCGTCCCGCTCTAACGCCGAGATCAGCCTGCGAACAGAGACATTGCGCAGAGCGGAGACGAGCGCGGAGAGAGTCGTCAAGCAAACACCCTGATGGTCTCGACATCATCTATTGGAATCTCTTCCCCGGATGCTATCAGATGCTCTACAAGCAGCTCCGCGGCTTCCTGCAACGCCGCCAGGGCTTCCTCTCTGGTGTGCCCCCAAGTGCTGCAAGCGGGTATGGAATCAAGCCAGGCGCTCCACCGGCCATCGTCCTGCTCTCTCACTGTGCTTCTAAAGGTGTACGCCCTTGTTCCGCCCTCTGCCATTGGATCCTCCTTGCTTGGCCGCGTCCCTACTCCCCCAGCCGCGCCACCGTGTCCACGTCCTTGTCGCCGCGGCCGCTGAGGCAGACCAGGACAATCGCGTCCTGGGGCAGCGTTGGGGCCAGCTGGCTGACGTAGTAGATGGCGTGGGCCGGCTCCAGGGCGGGGATGATGCCCTCGGCGCGTGATAGCAGGTGGAAGCCCTCAAGGGCCTGGGAGTCGGTGACGGCGGTGTACTCCGCCCGCTCCGTGTCCTTCAGGTGGCTGTGCTCCGGGCCAACGCCGGGGTAGTCCAGGCCCGCGGAGATGCTGTGGGTCTCCTTCACCTGGCCGTGCTCGTCCTGGAGCAGGTAGGACATGGAGCCGTGAAGCACGCCGGGCCTTCCGGCGACGAGAGTGGACGCGTGGCTCCCGGTGTCGACGCCGCTGCCGCCGGCCTCTACGCCCACCAGCTTGACCTCGGTGTCGTTGATGAAGGGGTAGAAGAGGCCCATCGAGTTGCTGCCGCCACCGACGCACGCAACGGCGTAGTCGGGCAGGCGGCCCTCCGCCTCCAGCATCTGCCGGCGCGCCTCCACGCCGATGACCGACTGGAAGTCCCGCACCATCATGGGGTACGGGTGCGGCCCCACGACGCTGCCCAGCAGGTAGTGGGTGGTCTCCACGTTGGTCACCCAGTCGCGGATGGCCTCGTTGATGGCGTCCTTCAGGGTGCGGCTCCCCGCCGTCACGGCCCTCACCTCCGCTCCCAGCAGCCTCATGCGGTAGACGTTGATGGCCTGTCGCCGCATGTCCTCCTCACCCATGTACACCACGCACTCCAGCCCCAGCATTGCGCAGGCGGTGGCCGTTGCAACGCCGTGCTGCCCTGCGCCCGTCTCGGCAATGATGCGCCGCTTGCCCATGTGCTGTGCCAGCAGCGCCTGGCCCAGGGCGTTGTTGATCTTGTGGGCGCCCGTGTGGGTCAGGTCCTCCCGCTTCAGGTAGATGCGAGCGCCGCCGAACTGGGCCGACAGGTTGCGGGCGAAGTACAGGGGCGTTGGCCTTCCGGCGTAGTTGGCGTTGTAGTCCGAGAGCCGATTTTGAAAGAGGTGGGACTCCCGGGAGGCAGCGTACTCCCTCTCAAGCTCCTCCAGCGCCGACATCAGGGTCTCCGGCACAAAGCGGCCGCCGTAAGGCCCAAAGTGGCCCAGGGAGTCGGGGAGGGGAGCTTTCTCTGTAGTCATGCCTTTGCCTTCTGTGAGGTCGTCACGCCCCGGCGCGCTGCTTAAGCAGCGTGTCTGCGAGCCTGACCTGCTCTATGAAGTCCACGATTTTGGCCGCGTCCTTATGGCCGTCGGTCTCGACGCCGCTGGAGACGTCCAGGCCCCAGGACCCGACCTGGCGCATGGCCTCGGCCACGTTGTCCCGGTTAAGGCCGCCAGCCAGGAGCAGGGGGTGCTCGCGGGCCAGTTCCCGGGCCACGTCCCAGTCGAAGACCTGCCCGGTGCCGCCAAGGACTCCCTGCTTGAAGGTGTCCAGCATGAGGATGTGGCCGTCGTTCTCGTAAAGGGCCAGGGAGTTGCCCACCTCCGTCAGAACGTCCCGGGCGGGCGCGTCACTCCTGACGTGCACAACTTTAATCACGGGCTTGGCCACCTGGCGGCAGTAGTCCGGCGACTCGCTGCCCGACAGCTGGGCCATGTCCAGGTCGCAGTGGGCGATGACCCGCTGCACCTCCTCCAGGGGCTGGTTGGCGAAGACGCCCACCCAGCGAGGCCCGTCCTGCCCCCAGCGCTCGCGGAAGGACTGGATGAGCCGCCTGGCCTCATCCTCATCGACGTAGCGCTTGCTTCGCGGCTCAAAGACGATGCCCAGGAAGTCCGCGCCCGCCTTCGCGGCGGCCAGCGCGTCGTCGATGTTTCTCAGCCCGCAAATCTTTATCTTGGTCATACAGAGAGATTTCCTTCGCAGAGCGGCCTCACGCGGAGCCGCGAATCAGCTCCCTCACCTTGGCCCCGGGGTCCGGAGCGGTGACAATGGCCTCGCCCACCAGCATGGCGTGGGCGCCGCCCCGTCGCAGTCGCATCATGTCCTCGTGGCTGTGAATGCCGCTCTCGCTGACCACAATCTTGCCCCTGGGCGCAAGGGACGCCAGGCGGTCCGTGAGGGAGATGTCCGTGTTGAAGGTGCGCAGGTCCCTGTTGTTGATGCCGATTATCTCCGCGCCCGCGTCCAGGGCCGTTTGAAGCTCCTCCTCGTCGTGCACCTCCACAAGGGCCTGAACCCACAGGCTTTGGCTGAGTTGTAGAAGCTCCCTGAGGCACTCAGGCGTGAGGATGGCGACTATCAGTAGCAGGGCGTCCGCGCCGTAGGCCCTGGCCTCGTAGACCTGGTAGGGGTCGAAGATGAAGTCCTTGCGCAGCGCGGGTATGCCGTGCGGCCGGACGACCTCCTTGACCGCCGACAGGTGCTCCAGGCTGCCCTGAAAGTGGTCTACCTCCGTGAGCACCGAAACCGCCGCCGCGCCGTTATCGACGTAGCATTTGGCCAGGGCCGCGGGGTCGTACTCCGCCCGCAGCAGGCCCTTGGACGGCGACGCCTTCTTGGTCTCCGCTATCAGCCGCAGGCCGTCTCCCATTAGCGCGCCGGAGAGGTTGGCGGGCACGGGCAGCGACTGGATGCGCTCCTCAAGCGCCTCAAGGGGCTCCTCCACCTTGCGGCGCTCCACCTCCCGCGCCTTTACCTCAACGATCTTGTCAAGAATGGTAGCCATGCCTGAGACCTACGCCAGCTTCTGGCTCAGCTCGGCCAGGGCGCGGAGCTTGTCCATTGCCTTGCCGCTGTCTATGGACTCGGAAGCTGCCATGATTCCCTGCTTCAGGTTATCGACGGCGTTGCCGGCGGCCAGCGCGGCGGAGGCGTTGAGCAGCACAATGTCCCTTGCCGGGCCCCTCTCGCCGGAGAGGACGCCGTTCATGGCGGCCAGATTGTCCTCGATGGAGCTTCCCTGTACGTCGCTGGCGGCGGCCCTGGACAGCCCCATGTCCTCCGGCGTAACGGTGAAGTTGTAGATGTTGCCGTCCTTCAGCTCCCATATCTGGGACGGCGAAGTTATGGAGATCTCGTCCAGGCCGTCCTCCCCGTGGACCACGAGGGCGTGCTGGCAGCCAAGTCGGAGCAGCACCATCGCCATCTTCTCCCCAAGCGCGCCGTCGGCCACGCCCAGCACCTGGCTGCGCGCCCCGGCGGGGTTGGTCAGGGGGCCAAGGATGTTGAACACGGTGCGTATGCCAATCTCCCTGCGGGGAGGGCCTGCGTGCCTCATGGCGGGGTGGAAGGTGGGAGCGAACATGAAGCCAATCCCCACGTCCCGGATGCACTGCTCCACCGCCTCAGGCCCCAGGTCCACCTTCACGCCGGCGGCCTCCATGACGTCTGCGCTGCCGCATGCGCTGGTGATGGCCCGGTTTCCGTGCTTGGCAACCTTCAGCCCCGCGCCCGCGGTGACGAACGCGGCTATGGTGGATACGTTTATTGTGTGTGACCCGTCGCCGCCGGTGCCGCAGGTGTCCACCAGGTCGCCGTCGGACTGGACGCGGAGGGCCTTCTCGCGCATTACCCTGGCCATGCCCGCGATCTCGTCAGGGGTCTCGCCCTTGAGTCGCAGGGCTGTGACAAAGGCCCCGAACTGCGCCGGGGTCGCTTCGCCCGTCATTATCTCCTCCATCACCTGGGTCGCCTCCTCTGCGGACAGGTGATGGCCGGAGACCACGCTGCTTATGGCTTCCTGTATCATTCTCGCCTCAGGAGCTGAGGAAGTTCCTCAGCAGGTCTTTGCCCACGACTGTCATGATGGACTCAGGGTGGAACTGCACGCCTTCCACCTGGTGCTCCTTGTGGCGCACGCCCATAATCAGGCCTTTGTCCGTCCACGCCGTTACCTCCAGGTCATCCGGCAGGTCCTCCCGGTAGATGGCCAGTGAGTGGTAGCGAATGGCCTCGAAGGGATTGGGAAGGCCGCGGAAGACGCCCTTGCCGTCGTGGTGGATCATCGAGGTCTTGCCGTGCATTATCTCCCCGGCCCTGTCCACGGTGCCGCCGTACGTGTACCCGATGCACTGGTGCCCCAGGCAGACGCCAAGGATGGGCACGCGGCCGGCGAAGTGGCTCACCACGTCGTTGGAGATGCCCGCCTCCTTGGGAGTGCACGGCCCCGGGGAGATGACTATCTTCTCCGGGCGCATGAGCTCCACGTCCTCAACGGTGGCCTGGTCGTTGCGCACCACCTCCACCTCGGCCCCAAGCTCGCTCAGGTACTGGTACAGGTTGTAGGTGAAGCTGTCGTAGTTGTCTATCAGCAGAATCATGGCCATGCTCCGGCGCTAATTGTAACCCTCTGCCTGTCTAAATGGAAGTCGTAGGCGAGTGGCAGGGATACTCACGACGAGGTTGCGAGGAGAAGGAAGATTATTGGGACACTATAAGTCTGCCCACAAACGGCCACACTCGCTTAAGTTCGTTGTCTCCACCACCACCGCCTACTAGTGAGCCGCCTGAGGTTAGCGTAAGGTAGCGGATGAGCGTAGGAATTGAATATCCGTAAGCCGAGTTGACTTCTAAGCTGTAGTCAATCAGGAATCGGCGCCAATCTCCAAACATTGAGTCTCCAGATACATCAAACCATTGATCGTCTGGAAGAGACGCTACACGGTTCCTATATGTTGGGTACTCTTGCAGGAATCTTTGAACCCCAAAGAATGCTTGTTTGACCTTGCCGGTGTTATTGTTGCGATCCAAATTTCTGGCTATCCTCAAGATATCACTTGCCAATGGGCTGGCCTGAGAATCAAGGAAAGTTAGGAATTCCCTGTAGCTTGTAAGGGGTAGAGGCCCCAAGTCTGGGGGCGGCATCTCGTCTCGAATAAGCTCTAGCAAAGCCTCTTGAGAGTCGATTTTGGCTACGCATTGGGCAACAAAGTCATTGAACTGCTCAAATGTCACAGGTGTCAGTTTAGGCCTCATGGCTTCAACGAAACTCCTGAGTTCATCCAATTCACCATCTGACGTTAGGCGCGTAACCTCCAAGTTGCGTCCGAAGCCGCCAGCAGTCAGGTTGGAGGACCCTGCAAGCCCCTGCGGGCCATCCGATACGATGATCTTGGCATGTAGATTGCTAGATTGGCGGAGCGAAACGTCAGATACTTGGGGTTTAACCTGTTGAATAAAGTCCAATAGGCCCTCAGAATCAGAGGCGCCGGTTAACCAGTCGTGGGTATCAAGCTTGGTCCATATTTCAATTTGCGAGACGGCGCCTGGTAACGAGTCAGCGACTACATCTAGTCCCGACCTGGAAATGAAAGGGCTACAAAGCAGAAGCCTCCCTGACGAAGTCTCTATGACAGACTTTAGGGTTTCTTGGGTAGGAGACAACCACTGATTCACAGAGGCAGCCTTCCTTGTGAGCTAGTTTCTTCAATGCCGCCTTTGTCTTGGACATCGTCGGCTTGAAGATCAAGAGCGCTAGAGCCTACTTTGCGGCTTGGCGAAAGGAACGTAAGCTCGGTCTCGTGCAACTCAAAAGAGGAGGGCTCCTGTCTAGCAAGTCTAGAGATGTAAGGAAGTGCAGAACTGTAATCTATAAACTTGTCTAAACAAGTCGTCAATGCTGTCAACGCTGACCTGAAGCGGGTAACACCGTTGAATTGCTGCCTGAGCTTGTAACAGTTGGAGAGCAGCTCGTCCGCAAGAGCTACAGAGGTTCCTTTGGCGGGCTGATCCATGATTTTGTCATACTTCATCCAGACTTCGCGCTTGACCTGATTTCTACCACTCCCATCACTGAAAACTCTGTTGATATCCAAGTCGAGTACACTTTGTAGCTCGTCAACCGAAACACTTCTAGCCCAAAGCGAAACCCTGTCAAAAACCTCTGAGAGCTTCAATTTTCCGGGCTTGTCCTTAAAGGCCAATCTTTTAATCAGTTCCGACGCCAAGGACTCATGCTCGGAAGGTTGCTGGTATCCAACTCGCACACAAGACTCATCGGCGTACAGGGGGGATATTTCTATGCCAATCCATCTTCGCCCCAGCCCATGAGCTACTTTCGCCACGGTGCCACTCCCCGAAAACGGGTCCAACACCAAATCCGAAGGGTTAGAGCATGCACGAACGATTCTTTCGGTGATTTCTTCTGGAAAGACAGCTATATGAGATGTCTGTTCGGTAGAGCCATAGGCTACGCGATCTACCTCCCAGACGTTACCAGGGTTACGCCCCCAAAGATTGTTACGTTTATCGTACTCTTTAGATTTCTCTCTGACAGCATCCACGAGAAAGGTCGGCTCTTTGCCAGCTTTGACAAACCAAAGAACGGTTTCGTGCTTGTTGGTGAATTTCTTGGTGAATGCGTGGCCGCCCCAGTAACGCCAAATTATTCTGTCCCAGAGAATAAAGGGGTTAGGTTCAGAGCGGAAAAACTCATAGCTAAGGAAGTCAATGGGGACTATCTCAGAATCGTTCCGCTCGCTTTGAGTATACCCGGTTTGCCAGAAAATAGATCCACCAGGTCTGATCACCCGCTTGAGTTCGTTGATGGCCGCAGAGAGGAATTCCTTGTACACATTGGCGGAAGCCCTGTCAGTTAGGTCAGATTCATATGGCTTGTTAATGTTGTAGGGCGGACTAGTGTGTACTAGGTCAACAGACTCCGCGGGTAATCTCGCTAGAACATCTAGAGCATCGCCGCGAATAATATGCTGCTCCGCTGTTTCCGGAATATCTGTATTCTGAGCGTTATCTGGCGAGAGCGCCTCGCTATCAAGCAAATAGCGACAGACTGCCGGGTGCGCCTGTTCTGGAGCGTCTGGATTGTGTGCGTTCATACCTCGCAATTATACCACTGCACTCTGAATACATCGCAACAAGCCGAGGTACCGGTTTGGTTGATTAAGGGCCTTTCGGCGTATGTATATTGCTTCGGCCAGAGAAATAAAGCTGGCCAGGTATTCGTCCTGGCCAGCTTTGCAACAATACGATATGTTGTGTTGTAGAGGTAACTCTAGTCGAACCGTATGCGGGGGTCCAGCCAGCCGTAGCTCAGGTCCACAATCAGGTTTGTGATCACTATCCACAGGGAGAAGAGCAGCACCAGCGACTGCACAACCGGGTAGTCTCGCTGGTTCATGCCCTCCACCAGCATGTTGCCGATGCCGTCCAGCACGAAGATGCGCTCCATGATGACGGACCCGCCGATGATGGTGGCTATGGAGAAGCCGATGACCGTGATCACCGGGATGAAGGCGTTCTTCATGGCGTGCCGGTAGGTGACCATGGTCCCGCTGAGGCCCTTGGCGTGGGCCGTGCGGATGTAGTCCTGTCGCAGCACCTCCAGCATGGTGGAGCGCATCATCCGCGCCTTGGTGACCATGGAGGAGAAGCCCACTATGACGGCCGGCCAGAAGAACTGGCTCATGTTCGCCCCAGGGTCATCGAAGAACGGGACGAAGCCGATCTGGGGACTCCACTCGAATATGTACATGCCGATAACTAGCAGCATGGTGGCAAGCCAGAAGTTGGGTATCGAGAGGCCTGACAGAGACCAGATTCTCAGAGTGTAGTCTATCCAGGTATCCCGTTTGAGGGCCATGAGCACCCCTGCGGGAAGCCCCAGGATAGTGGACAGGGCAATTGAGAGAATTGCCAACTCCAGTGTCACAGGGAGCTTCCTCATGAAGTTCTCCCATATGCCCTCGTTGGAGAACATGGACTCGCCCCAGTCACCGGTCACCCAGCCGCCAATCCAGCGCAGGTACTGCATGTATATGGGGGCGTTGAGACCCACGTCCTCGCGGATCTTAGCCAACTGGTCCTCTGTAACCAGGTCCTCTTCGCCGCCGGTCATCTCCAGCGCAATCATCATCGCCACGTCGCCCGGGGCGATGCGCAGGATAGCGAAGATCACCAGAGACACCAGTATGCCGGTAACGGCTCCTTGAATTAGTCGGTTCGCTACGTATCTATGCATAATCGACCTCTCGCTCTAGGCTGGTACTCCACCTGTTGTATGTTCTTGCTGAATTCAACCGGTCAGAGGCGGTTGCGCCTGAAGTGAAGACGCTGTCATCACTATGATTGAGTGCCAATTGTATTGGCGATTTATAGCGCAGTCAATACAATTTTGGGGGATTTTATCAGATTGTAATGATTGTACAGCAATCGGCTTCTGTATGGCGATACCCCTGCACGAAATTTCAATGGGTTTCGAATCTGCTCGCCATTCGTACATTCCTCCATGAGGAGCCGTCCTATCAATAGGACGGCTCCTGCGCCACAGCCGGAGCTAAGGCAGCTATCGGGGACAAGTCTGCCCTCCCTAGTCGTGCCGGATGCGGGGGTCAAGCCACCCGTAGCTCAGGTCCACCAGGAGGTTCACCACCACTATCCACAGGGAGAAGAGCAGCACCAGCGACTGCACCACGGGGTAGTCCCGCTGGTTCATCCCCTCCACTAGCATGTTGCCGATGCCGTCCAGAACGAAGATGCGCTCCATAATCACAGACCCGCCAATGATGCCAGCTATGGAGAAGCCGACAACGGTGATCACCGGGATGAAGGCGTTCTTCAGCGCATGCCTGTAGGTGACCACCGTGCTCCTCAGGCCCTTGGCGTGGGCCGTGCGGATGTAGTCCTGTCGCAGCACCTCCAGCATGGTGGAGCGCATCATCCGCGCCTTGGTGACCATGGAGGAGAAGCCCACTATCAGGGCCGGCCAGAAGAACTGGCTCAGGTTGCCCGACGGGTTGTCAAGGAACGGGACGAACCCCAGCTGCGGGCTCCAGTCAAAGACATACATCCCTACAACCAGCACCATGGTGGCAAGCCAGAAGTTGGGTATGGAGAGGCCGGACAGGGACCAGATTCTCAGGACGTAGTCTATCCAGGTGTCCTTTTTTATGGCCATCAGTATGCCTGCGGGCAGTCCCAGCACCGTTGACAGGCCAATTGAGAGAAGCGCCAGCTCAAGGGTCACCGGGAGCTTCCTCATGAAGTTCCCCCAAATGCCCTCATTGGAGAACATGGACTCTCCCCAGTTGCCGGTCACCCAGCCGCCAATCCAGGTCAGGTACTGCATGTGCAGTGGAGCGTTAAGCCCCACCTCCTCGCGGATCTTTGCAAGCTGCGGCTCCGTGACCAGGTCCGCCTCTCCGCCGTTCTGCTCCAGCGCAATCATCATCGCCACGTCGCCGGGGGCGATGCGCATGATGGCGAAGATCACCAGGGACACCAGCAGTCCGGTGAGGGCCCCCTGTATAAGTCGGTTTGCAACGTATCTGTGCATTGTCTACCTCCGCTCTATCCTGTTGTGCCGCCCTTCCTCGTCATTCCCGTGAAAACGGGGATCTATCCCTCTCTTTCACAGTCACCCTGGATTCCGGCTTCCGCCGGAATGACGGGGTGGGGGATTGACCCTCAATTTATTCAGAGGTTCCTATACGCTTTGACTGCGTTCAGCCGGCAGTCATCGATTCGAGACCCGTTGTATCGCCAACTTTCCTGTAATCGTATAGAGCCTCCTTCTGCAGGGCGATGCGCCTGCCTGGAGTACAAGGCCGCCTTGGAGGCCCGCCTACGGAGAGACGCCCTCTTGGACGCCCTCCCGGAGGAACAGGCCGGTAGTGGGATTCCAGTCAGCCCATGCGAACCAGTAGGAGTAGAACGCGGGAAGCTGCTCAAGCCTGGTTCCCTTGAGCGGGCCCTCCACGGCCTCCGCCGCCAGGAGCAGCCACCGGCTGCCGGTCTCCTCGTCGACCATAATCAGGCCGTCTGCGCCGTCCTCCTCCAGGATGTTGAAGGTGAGGGGGCGGCCGTCCACCTTGCGAGAGAAGACTCCCCCCGTATCCGACACCGGCTCGTAGGTGATGACCACATCCCTACCTCCCACAGAGTCGTTGACGACGGGGTGGTCCACAAGGTTGTTGAAGGGGTAGGCCATGGACTCGTCGTTCAGCACCAGGCCCAGCACAAAGTCCTTCTGCTCCAGGCGGTTGTCCTCCCGGGTGCGCCCGTAGCCGACCCAGCCGCTGGCGTAGTAGCCCAGGTACGGGTCGTAGGTGAAGCCCAGCGCGCCGGTGGGGTCCTCATTGGTGGGCATCCTCCACGCCAGCACCTGGGAGTCTGGGTGAAGCTCCCGCCAGTGGCCCCAAGTGGTCTGCATAACGGGCAGCACCTCCAGCTGTGTGCCCTCGTAGTCGCCCGTGATGGCCTCACCCGTGAAGTGGGCCCACAGGGAGTCCGTCTGGTGGTCGTACATTATCATAGCGTTCATGCTCAGCTTGCCGGACACTCCAAAGGTCAGCGTCTCCTCCCCGAACTGGCGGGCATAAACTATGCCCGAGTAACACAGCGGTCACCACGTGACGGCGACGGGCACACCTCCCACCACGTCGTTGACTATCTCGTGATGGCTGAGTATAGCTATCGGGTAGGCCTTGCTCTGGCCGTTCAGCGACATCCCCATGACAAGCTCCGTGTCCCTGAACTCCGGCGGCACCGACTCCGGCGGCACGAAGTGTGGGTCCAGAATGGCCGGGATGCCGTCCCTCACTACGGCGGTCTGCAGCCTGGCGACAAGCTCATCCCTGGTAACCCTGCCGGTGTCCGACAGGGGGAATGGGGTGGCGGTGGGCACGGGTGCGGGAGTGGCGCTGGCCTGGGGCGTGGAGGTTGGCTCGGACGTCGGCGTGGGCGTGACGACTGGCTCGCTGCATCCGGCGGCGAGCAGCGCCAGCCCCGACGTCATCGTCAGGCCAACGGCAAGTCCACGAGCCTTCACCATTGTCATACGGATATACCTCTCCCAAGGTCTTATTCGCCAAATCATAACGGCGCCACCTTTCGCAATCCTTAAGTATATTAAGAGGCTATAACAGAAAAGGGCGTAATGTTGAGGGGTTCAAGCGCGCTGGTCAGGAGGCCGCGCCGTCCCGTACGAAGAGGCCCGTGGAGGGATGCCAGTCCTTCCACGCAAACCAGAAGGAGTAGTTGGAGGGCGCCTGCGCCAGCCGCGCCCCCTGAAGTGGGCCGTCAACGGCCTCTCCCGTGAGGAGCAGCCACCGGGTGCCCGTCTCCAGGTCCTCCATCAGCAGGTCGCCTGAGCCGTCGTCCTCAAGCAGTTGGAACTCCAGGGTGCGGCCGTCCACGTCACGGCTGAAGACGTTGCCCGTCTCGGATTCGGCGTCGAAAACGACCACCACGTTGCTGCCTCCCACGGCGTCATTGACCACGGGCTGCTCGCTCAGGTCGTCGAAGGCATAGGCCTTGGCTTCGCCGCCGATCACCAGGCCCACAACCAGGTCCTTGGTGGCCAGACGGTCGTCGATAACGGTCTCGCCAATGACGCCGGCGTCGGACCTCCGGTAGTAGGACGCGTAGTTGTCGTAGCTGTATCGCCCGCCCTTGTCCAGCGCCAGGGTGTCAGGGTGCAGCTCCTTCCACCTGCCCCAGGTGGTGTGGGTTGACGGAACAAGCTCCAGCCTTGTGCCCAGGTAATCGCCCTCAATGGCGTCTCCCGTGAAGTGGCTCCACAGGGAGTCCGTCTGGTGGTCGTACATGACCAGGGCGTTCATCACCAGCTTGCCGGACACGCCAAAGGTCAGCGTCTCTTCGCCGAACTCACGGGCATAAACTATGCCCGAGAAGCAGAGGGGTCACCAGGTGACGGCGACGGGCACGCCTCCCACCACGTCGTTGGCTATCTCGTGCCTGCTGAGCATGTTGACGGAGTAGGCCCGGGAGTCCCCCTCGATGGATATGCCCAAGACCAGCTCGTCCTCCGTCATCTGCCCGTCGGCCTCGGCAATGGTGAGGAACTCCGGCTCCAGGATGGCCGGTATGGCGTCCTTGCGAAGGAGCGTCACGATTTGCAGGTCGCGGTCCATGTTCACCGAGGGCGTTGAGGTTGGGGTCGGTTGGGCCGTGGGCGCGTCCGGCGCAGTCGCGGTAGCGGTAGGGGCATCGGTGGGCGCGGGCTGCGTGTCGGGTCCGACAGGCCCCGCAGCCGAGGGCGTGGCCGTAGGCGCCGGTGCGGGCGCCGGGTCGTCGCCGGTGAAGTTGGTCACCACCAGGGCTATGACAACCAGGGTGACCAGGGCCAGCGCTATGCCAAGGGCGAAATAGAATACGGATTTGGCCAACTCTTACCTCTTAACAATCCCTTAAAACTGCTCGCGTAATGATAGATTAAAGTCCCAATCGCCAGTGAACTGTCATGCTCCCTATACCTGACACCTCTATCATAGCAGGTAAATGCTGAGGCTGAGACGTATCTGCTACACTTTTTCCATGACGACTCGCTACCTACTCCTACTTATTATAGCGGTAATCGCCCTGCTGGCGACGGCCTGCCCCGGGCCGGGGGCCGCGCCCGCCGATACCCCGGAGCCCAGCCCGTCGCCGATGCCTTCACCCACCCTTGAGCCTACCGCTACACCCACACCTACGCCAACCCCGCCGCCCACGTCCATCCCCACGCTTGCGCCCACGCCTGCCAGGAAGGCCAACGTCAACGTCGTCCCCTTCACCCCCGTAGGCTGGCGTCTCCCGCTGGTGGCCGCGGGCGCGCCGGGGCCTCGCAGCGACGCGCCTCTGTCCCTGGATGGCGACACCTACCTCAGCTGGGCGGTGATCAACGCCAGTCCCAACCCCATAGACTACCCCTTCTTCATAGACGTGTACCTGGACGACGTTCTGGTTGAGAGGTGGACTACCAATAACCTGGAGGCCAACCTGTTTATAAGCCTCACCGACTGGGACGAGCTTCCACGGCGGTTGAGCCTCCGGCCCGGTACCCACACCCTGAAGCTGGTGGTTGACTCCACAAACCTGGTCCCGGAGACGGACGAGTCAGACAACGTTTATGAGCTGGAGTACACCTGGCTGCCCTCCGACATCCCCGCGCCTGAGCCAACCCCACTGCCTGGCAAGCTGCCGGACCTGGCCCCGTCGATACCTCTCGGCTGGGGAGACTCGCTCATAGCCACGTCCTACGCCGGAGACGCGGCGGACGGCCCCCTGTCGGTGGACGTGCCCACCTATATCAGGTACGGCTTCCAGAACACGGGCCTCGCCAGCATCCGGGAGCACGTCACGGTCTACCTGTACTTTGACGATGTCCTGATATCGGTGCAGGAAGGGGACGGGCTGATTGCGGAGGAGTCCACCGGCAGCGCGGAGTGGGACAGGCTGCAGAGCGTTACCAGGGTCGAGCCGGGCGTCCATACCCTCAGGGTGGTGCTGGACGCCACGGGCGCGGTTGAGGAGTCCGATGAGAGCAACAACACCATAGAAAAGGAGTTCACCTGGGGCACGGGGCCGGTAGCGCCTATGCCCGTTCAGGAGCCGACGCCTGACGCAACTCCGCCCGCGCCTCTGACGCTGCCCAACCTCACTCCCGGATGGAGGATGGACTCGGACGCGCCCATCAGCATCTCCCACGAGCGGGGGACTTTTCTGGACGATCCACTGGTCGTCGGCAGGACGCCCTACGTGGACGTGGCGGTGCACAACCTCAGCACCGTGGAGGCCGCAGCGCCCTTCACCGCAGACCTCTACTTCGACGATACCCTTGTCCAGACCTTTGAGTTCCACGGCAGAATGCCCTCCAACCTCCTCCTCTGGAGCGAGGACTGGGACGGGCTTGCCGACCACGTGACAATCGACGAGGGGCCACACACCCTGCGGATGGTGATTGACCCGGACAACGCGGTCGTGGAGGCCAACGAGGACGACAACGTCTACGAGAAGACCTTCGTGTGGAGCGTGGAGGAGGCCGATGAGCCTGCCCCCATTGTCTACAGCGAAGACGACCTCCGGCTCAAGCTGTCGGACCTGGAGTCGCTCCTTGAGATACGGGAGCCGGCCATCAGCCCCGAAGGCGGGCTGGACTACTCCCGGGAGGCGCTGGACGTCGTGGACGCGGGCTACTACCTGCTGACCGGCCAGAGCCTCCACGACGAGCGGCTGGAGATTCTCTTCTTCAACAGGGCGCAGTTCAACGACTGGATAGACGGCTACTTCGCGGAGAGGTTCGCCCTCAGCCCGGAGTCGGAGTACCCGCGCCTCTTTGAGCAGAGGGAGCGGATAAAGGCGACGGCGGTGGGGATAACTGTTCCTCGCTTCGGGAGGACTACGGTGGCCATAGACGCCGAGCGGGGCCTGGCCGACGTAATCCAGTCCCTGGCCCATGAGATGGGCCACGTGCATCAGAGGCACGGCTATCCACCCCCTGCGGAAAGCACGGCCTCCAGGCACACCCTGAGCGGCATCCGGGAGGCCCAGGCGCAGCAGTTCGAGCGGGCCTTCTGGCTGAAGCTGGAGGAGCTAACGGGCGCCACAATCCTCGCCTACCCGGACTACGAGGGGTTCCACGTCTTCATCAGCCGTCGGCTGGCGTCCTGGCGCTTGAACCACGGGCTGGACGAGCACATGCTTGGCTACCTGCTCCAGTGGCTGGCGGTGCTGGAGGACCCCAACCTGGCGGAGCTGAGGGAGGAGCTGATGACCGAAGGAGAGCTTGGGGCCGAGTCCTCTATGCGGCTCTTTGACTACTTTGTGAGGCTGCCCACCGAGACGGCGGAGGAGTACGTTTCCTCTCTCCTGGAGACCCTGGACGGCAATGCAGGCGTCATCTCGGGGATAGCCGCCGACCGCCTGGCCCCCGGCCTCCACCCCGACGATGAGGGGTCGCCGGATTTGAGAGAGACGGGGCTACTGAGTCCTTAGGCAGGAACACGAGTGTAAAAGTCAGCGTTCAACAGTCCGGTAGGTGAAAATGCATGGCATCGTGATCCCTTACGCTCTCAAATTCAGGCACGCACCCGCTCAGTGGGTTCGGGTATAGTGCCATCCGTTCCAGGTTATAGAGTTCAGTTAGGGAATGGGGTATCTGTCCTGTAAGCTGGTTGTAGTTCAATCGTAGATGCCAGAGGCTGCCGGCATTCCCCAGGGAAGCGGGTATCTGTCCCGCAAGCTGGTTGCGCGATAGATCGAGATACCTCAGTTTGGTGAGGTCGCCCAGGGAAGCAGGTATCTCTCCCGTAAGCTGGTTGCGCTCTAGTTCGAGCCACTCCAGTTTGGTGAGGTCGCCTAGGGAAGCGGGTATCTCTCCCGTAAGCTGGTTTTGCGCTAGATCGAGATGCTCCAGTTTGGTGAGGTTGCCCAGGGAAGCGGGTATCTCTCCCGTGAACTGGTTGTCCTCCAAGCCGAGATGTCTCAGTTCGGTGAGGTCGCCCAGGAAAGAAGGTATCTCGCCTGTAAGCGGGTTACGAGTTAGGCTGAGATACCTCAGTTTGGTGAGGTCGCTCAGGAAAGAAGGTATCTCGCCTGTGAATCCGGTGGAAAACAAGCTGAGCGCTCTCAAGTTCGTGAGTTTGCTTAAGGAAGAGGGTATCTCGCCCGTGAACCCGGTGCCGCTTAAAGCAAGTGACTCCAGGTTGGTGAGGCTTCCTATGGAAGGTGGTATCTCACTGAACTGGTCGCTGCATAGACTTAGTTCCTTGAGATTTCGGAGGCGCGCCAGCGAAGTCGGTATCTCCCCCGAAAACTCGTTGCCGCATAGATCTAAAGCCTCCAGATTCTTGAGGTTGCCGAGAGAAGCGGGTATCGGCCCTTCCAATCCGGTCCATCGGAATCTCAGAAAACGCAGACCGGTGAGACCGCCAAGTGTCGGCGGCATTCTCCCTCCAAGAGTGACCTCAAACCCCACATCTCCCCACCACACTTCGTAGGATTCCAAATCGATGCCTGTGACACGGCCTGCAGCGACGGTAACGCCTTTCCACTGCGAGATGGGAATATCGGGGCTCCAGTTCAGGTCGTAAGTGTTGTAAGTGGAGGTAGTGCTCAGAATATCCCGAGCCTCAAGCAGGATTGCACAGTCATTGACTAAATCCGGGTTGTTATGAGGGTCCGGCACGCTGACACCGTTAGAACACTCCAGGATGTGAGTGGGCGATATGGAAATAGGCACAGGCGTTGTAGTGGGTACGAGATCGTCATCACATGCTGACAGCAATGCTGAAGCCACCAAGCACGACAGACCTATCCACGCTAGCCGGTGAACGGTTCGCTGCAAATAGATTGCTACTCGGAAGGCAAACATGGAAGTGATGCCCTAACTTTGCCTTATTTGGAAAGCCAGCCGTGGCAGTCTTGGTGAAGCTGCGAGGGGTTTGCTGCTGGGCTATGAGGCCACCACGCCGGGAGAGTTGATAGTCATGGTGTACGCCTCCTCCCCTGCGCTTACCCTCTGAACTAGGAATGTGCCCAAGGGGTGGGTCTTCTGGACTTCGGTGACAGCAGCAAGGTCACTCTCAAAGACGCCAAGCACCTCTCCGTCCTTGATTGCGATGACTTTTCCGTCGTACTTGGAAACCATCTCATCCTGGTTGGCGCGATAGAAGTCAAATTCTCTCTTGAGAACACTAGCCATAGTAACCTCCTACGGCTGCTTAGTCCCTTAGGTATAAATCGTATCACACTGATGGACATTTCTAAAGCGGATCATTCCGGTCAAACCCGCTAACGCTGATGACTGTTAATAGTCACAACAGACCTGAGTCGTCCACCGGGCAAATTTGGCGAGAAGTTTGACCGGCAATCGGGGGAAGTATTACACTAGAAAGACTGGCCTGAATTGCCGAGTGGTGTAATGGTAGCACGCCTGACTCTGGATCAGGTAATCCTGGTTCGAATCCAGGCTCGGCAGCCAGATGACAAGGAACGTGCAGAGAAGAGAACCTGGCGGCGGCAAGCCCCCCTCCACGGGAGGGGGTTATTTTATGGCGCAAGCCTTGATAATTTCTTCACAATTCAATACCACTATACGGAGCGGAGTAGAGAATGCGATTCATTACCGGCGCGGCCATCAGCAAGAGGTCGGTCACACTTCTGGCGATTTTCCTCCTTCTTATATCGGGCGTTACGGCGTACAACACCCTGCGCGTAGACCTGTTCCCGGACATCGAGTTTCCGCTGGTCACGGTAACCACATCGTACCCCTCCGCCAACCCTGAAGCGGTGGTGCGGGACGTCACCGATCCCGTGGAGTCGGTCATCGACGGGATGCAGGGTCTGGAGACGATTCAGTCCACCAGCTTTGAGGGCAACTCCATTGTCCTGGCCACCTTCAAGTTCGGGACGGACATGGCCGCAGCCGAGAGCGACGTGGAAGCCGCCGTTTCCGCCCTGAACTTTCCGGCGGGCGTTGAGCGTCCAAACGTGGGCCGCTTCAGGCCGGACCAGTTCCCAATTGTCCAGTTCAGCGCCATCTCCGACCGGGACGCCGCCGACACCAGGCGCATAGTCCAGTCGCAGATACTCCCGGCCATCTCGGAGGTGGACGGCATCCTGGATATCCAGGTCACGGGAGAGGTGGAGCGGCGCGTCAACATATCCGTGGACCCCGAGAGGCTGCAGGCCAACGGCGTATCCCTGTTCCAGGTCTCCTCGGCCCTCACGGAGAACAACCTGAGCATACCAGCCGGCCTCATCTTCGAGAGCGGGCAGGCCGTTCCGGCCAAGACCACTCACGCCTTTGGCTCCGTGGAGGAGATCGCTGAGCTGATAGTCGGCGCTTCGGAGACGGGCCCCGTGCGTCTCAAGGATGTGGCGGACGTTCGACTGGGTCCGGGCACGACCACCTCCGTCTCCCGCACAAACGGCAAGTCCAGCATCAGCGTGTCCATTCTCAAGGAGGCAGACGCCAACACCGTTGAGGTGTCCGACGGCGTGCGGGAAGCGCTGGACGGCCTAACGGAGCTGCCGCCGGACGTTGAGCTGGTGGTGGTTTCCGACCAGGGGCCGGAGATTCAGGCCCAGATTGACAAGCTGCGGCGGGAGGGGATATTCGGATTCCTCTTTGCCGTGACCGTTGTGTTCGCCTTCATGTTCACCATAAGGCCCACATTCGTTCGCGGGATGTTCAACACGGTCCGCCCAACCGTAGTTATAGGGCTGTCCATTCCCCTGAGCGTCTTCACCGGCGTGCTGCTCCTGGCGTGGCAGGACCTGACCCTCAACTTCATGACCCTGGGAGGCCTGGCCATATCCGTTGGGCGCGTGGTGGACGACGCCATAGTGGTGCTGGAGAACGTGTACCGCCACATCCAGGCCGGTCGCGACCGGTGGCGCGCGGCCCTGGACGCTACGACGGAGGTCGGCCCGGCCATCTTCGCATCCACTATGACGACGGTGGTGGTGTTCCTGCCCCTGGCCTTCATCGAGGGCCTTGTCGGGTCCTTCTTCGAGCCCTTTGCGCTCACCGTCACCTTTGCGCTTCTGGCGTCACTGGTCGTCGCCCTGACCGCCGTGCCCGTGCTGGGCGCATACCTGCTGAGGCCGGGCGACCTGCCGGAAGAGGTCGTAGCCGAGGGCGAAGAGGTGCTGGGCCAGGAGACGTGGTTGCAGCGCGTGTACACGCCCATTCTCAGGTGGTCCCTTGGACACAAGGTCATCACTCTGGCGGCGGTCTTTGTGGTAACCGTTGGCAGCCTGGGGCTGCTGGCCGTCATCCCGGTGACCTTCTTCCCAACCGGCGGAGAGCGGTCGCTCCAGATAGAGGTCGCCCTGCCTCCCGGCACGCCCCTGGGCAGTACGCTGGAGGAGGTGGAGGAGATAGAGGCGCGGATAGACGAGATTTCGGACCTGTACATTGCCACAGTGGGCCAGACCAATTTGCAGTTTGGAGGCGCACCCGGAGGGCAGAACAACGCAAGCCTCCTGGTCAATCTGCCATCGGGCGCGCCCGAAGACATTGCCACCACTCTCAGGGAGGAGTTGGACAAGCCGGGCAGAACTGTCAGGATCACGGAGATAACCGCCGGGCCTCCCACAAGCGGCGTGGAGATCAGCGTCACCGGCTCAAACTACGACGACATCGCGCTGGCGTCCAGCCAGCTTGTGGAGGCCATCTCGTCCGTTGAGGGGGTGGTCAACCTTGAGAGCGACGTGGCCCAGGCGCGGGACGAGGTGTCCATCCAGGTCGACCCGTCCAGGGCCGGCGCAATCGGCCTGACCACCAGACAGGTCGGCATTCAACTGAGCCAGTATCTGACGGGTCGGACCGTCAGCAGCATCGTCATCGACGGCGAGAGCGCAGACGTTGTGCTGGCAGGAAACCGGCAGGCCGCAGGCGGCATTGAGCAGGTCAAGAAGCTGGTCATAGCCGGTCCGGGCGGAGCGGCGCCCCTGGAGGAGCTGGCGGAGGTTGTGGTCAAGAAGGGGCCTGTCACCATCAGCCGCACCGACGGCGTGCGGTCGGCCACCATAACGGGCGACCTTTCCGGGGAGGACACCCAGGCCATAGGCCTCCTGGTGGACGAGAAGATCGCGTCCCTGGCGCTGCCCCCGGGAGTGAGCGTCAGCAGCGGAGGCATCTTTGGGGACATAGCGGAGGGGATGCGGGCCATCCTGATTTCAATGGCGGTGGGCATAGTGCTGGTCTACCTTGTTATGGTGGCCAGCCTGGGCTCCCTGCGGAACCCCCTGGTCATCATAACCAGCCTGCCCCTGGCGCTGATAGGCGCGCTCGCGGCGTTGGCCTTAACGGACCGAACCCTCAGCCTGTCGGCGATGATGGGCATCCTGCTGCTCATTGGCATCGTGGTGACCAACGCCATTGTGCTGATAGCCTTTGTGGAGCAGCTGCGTCAGGGTGGGCGCTCGGTATACGATGCGCTGATTACCGGGGGCCGCGTCCGGCTGCGCCCCATTCTAATGACGGCGCTGACCACCAGCTTTGCGCTGCTGCCCCTGGCGGCCATCAGCGACGAAGAAGGCGGCATCATAAGCGCGGAGCTGGCGACCGTGGTAATCGGCGGCCTCTTCAGCTCAACCGTACTGACCCTGGTTGTGGTGCCCATAGTCTACTCCATCTTCAACGAGACCGTGCCGCGCTGGCTGGGGCGCATCGCAAGGGTAGGGCGCGCTGAGACTACGACTTCCTGATACGCGAGCGCGGCTTTCACCCAATTGCTAATTTGTACTTCTCTGGATTGCAAGTTAAGCCAACCTTCATTCATACGTTTTCGTAATCAGGAGGCTAGCGGTGTATGATGGAAACCCGCTTGCATACGGGATAGATGGCAGCTAAACTACCCGCCCAACGTGGAAATGCTTGACAGATAGTGCATTCCGTGATAAATTCGCCGATAATTTCGTGGTTTCCACGAGACCCAAGTTAGGCCCGCTAGCTCAAATGGTAGAGCAGCTGACTCTTAATCAGCGGGTTACAGGTTCGAGTCCTGTGCGGGTCAGAGCCGGATAGGTGGGGAAGTGTCGGAATTGGCAGACGAGCATGACTTAGGATCATGTGCCTAAGGGCGTAGGAGTTCGAGTCTCCTCTTCCCCAGGAGCAAGGGATGAGGACTCCTGCCAGGAGATACAGAGGGTAAAGATAGGGGATCTCACAACTCAAGGTTACTGTGAATAAGGGGATAAAGATTCACGGTAAATCAGGAGGGAATAGTGGCCAATCTGCTGGAGGTAAAGGACCTATCGACCTACTTCTTCACTCCTGAAGGAGTGGTAAAGGCAGTAGACAACATCACCTATGACCTGGAGGAGGGGGAGACCCTGGGGCTGGTGGGTGAGAGCGGCTGCGGGAAGAGCGTCAGCGCCCTTTCCATTATGCGTCTCATCCAGAGGCCCGGCAGGACCGTTGCCGGTGAGGTCAACTTCAACGGCCAGGACCTGCTGGCCCTGGACGACTCAGAGATGAGGCGCATTCGGGGCAAGGACATGGCGATGATCTTCCAGGAGCCCATGACATCGCTGAACCCCGTGCTCACCATCGGCAAGCAGCTGACGGAGGCCCTGATGCTGCACCTTGGTCTGGACCAGGCCGCTGCCAACGACCGGGCCGGCGATCTTCTTGAGATGGTGGGCATACCGGAGGGCAGGGGACGCCTCAGGGACTATCCCCACCAGTTCAGCGGCGGTATGCGCCAGAGGGTTATGATTGCAATGGCCCTCAGCTGCGACCCCAAGATGCTCATAGCCGACGAGCCAACCACGGCTCTGGACGTGACCATTCAGGCCCAGATTCTGGAGTTGGTCAGGAGGCTGGGGCGGGAGACGGGGACCGCAGTGCTTATCATCACTCACAACCTGGGAGTGGTGGCCCGATACGCCGACCGCGTGAACGTCATGTACGCCGGCAAGATCATCGAGAGGGGCACCGCCCGGGAGATATACACCAACCCGCGGCACCCCTACACCATCGGCCTGCTGAACTCGGTGCCGCGGCTGGACGAGCCCCGCAAGGAGCAGCTGGACCCCATCGAGGGGTCCCCGCCGGACCTCATTGGACTGCCGGCGGGTTGCTCATTCAGGCCTCGATGCAGGTACGCAATCGACAGGTGCGCCGTGGAGTATCCGCCGCTGCGAGAGGTGGCCGAGGGCCACACGGCGGCTTGTTGGGTTTCAGACCAACTCGGTATCGGGGAGAGAAGGTAATGACAGAGCAAAAGCAACAGGGCGAGATCCTTCTGGACGTCAAGAATCTGGTCAAGTACTTCCCCGTAACCAGGGGCATAGTATTTCAGAAGCACGTAGCCGACGTTAAGGCGGTGGACGACATCAGCTTCTTCATCCGCAGGGGTGAGACCCTGGGTATGGTGGGTGAGAGCGGCTGCGGAAAGACCACCGCCGCCCGCACCATCTTGCACTTGGGCCAAATATACCAGCCCACCTCCGGACAGGTCATGTTTGAGGGGCAGAACCTTTCAGAACTGAAGGGCAGGGAGCTGAGACAGGCCCGCCGCAAGATGCAGATGATTTTCCAAGACCCGTACGGTTCTCTGAACCCCCGGATGAACGCCGGAAACATCATTGGCGAGCCGCTGGTGGTGCACAAGATCACCCGGAGCCGCAACGAGTACAGGGACCAGGTTGCGGAGCTTCTCAGCGTTGTGGGCCTGAACCCCCACATGGCGGCCAGGTTCCCCCACGAGTTCAGCGGAGGCCAGAGGCAGCGCATCGGAGTGGCCCGGGCCCTCGCCGTTAGGCCCAGCTTCATCGCCTGCGACGAGCCGGTGTCAGCTTTGGACGTGTCCATTCAGGCCCAGCTCATCAACCTCCTGGAGGAGCTCCAGCAGGAGTTCGACCTGACGTACCTTTTCGTGGCCCACGACCTCTCCGTCGTGCGGCACATCAGCGACCGCATCGTGGTGATGTACCTTGGCAAGATTGCCGAGATCGCCGACAGGTACGAGCTGTACGAGAACCCACTGCACCCCTACACCAAGGCGCTTCTCTCCGCTGTGCCCATTCCAGACCCCGTTGTGGAGGCGACCCGGGAGCGCATCGTGCTGACGGGCGACGTGCCCAGCCCTCTGCGGCCACCGGCCGGGTGCGTGTTCCACCCCAGGTGCCCCATCGCCATAGACGACTGCATGGGCGTCGAGTCGGCGGGCCTCACCAACGAGCGGGGCGTGCCGGAGTTGCGTGAAGTGTCGCCGGAGCACTGGGTCTCCTGCATCCGCGTGTAAGCGCTAGATTCTAAGACCAGAGGCCAGAGTAGGGGCGGTTCGCGAACCGCCCCTACTTGCATCTCTTGTAAGGGCGGGCCGCCTTGAGGGTATACCACCGCTATGCTACTATGGCCTTGATATGGACGCCACCCGAATTCGCAACTTCTGCATAATCGCCCACATAGACCACGGCAAGTCCACTCTGGCGGACCGCATCCTGGAGCTTACGGGCACGGTCAGCTCCCGCGAGATGCAGGAGCAGTTCATGGACCAGATGGACCTGGAGCGTGAACGCGGCATTACCATCAAGGGCAAGGCCGTGCGAATGACCTACGCCAACGGTGACGGCGACTACCAGCTCAACCTCATCGATACGCCGGGTCACGTGGACTTTGGCTACGAGGTGTCGCGGGCCCTGGCCGCCTGCGAAGGCGCGCTCCTGGTGGTTGACGCCACCCAGGGCATACAGGCGCAGACCCTCGCCAACGTGTACCTGGCCCTGGAGCACGACCTGACCATCATCCCCGTGATTAACAAGATAGACCTGCCGGTGGCCCACCCCCAGGCGGTGTCCGAGGAGCTTCAGCAGGCCTTCGGGTTCATGGAGGAGGAGATGATATTCGTCTCCGCCAAGGACGGCCGGGGCGTTGGTGAGCTTCTGGAGACCATCGTGGAGCGGGTGCCGCCTCCCAAGAGCCACTCCGATTCCCTGAAGGCGCTGATTTTCGACTCAGCCTACGACCCATACAAGGGCGTGGTGGCCTACGTGCGCCTGTTCGGAGGCTCCATCAGCAAAGCCACCGAGGTGGTGATGATGTCCACCGGCTCCGTTGGCGACGTGCTGGAGGTGGGGGTGTTCCACCCGCAGCTGACCCAGGTGCAGAGCCTTCACGCCGGCGAGGTGGGCTACATTGCCACGGGCCTGAAGAACGTGCGGGAGTGCCGGGTCGGGGACACCATCACGCTGGCGAGGAAGCCCACCGCCGAGCCTCTGCCGGGCTACCAGGCCCTTAAGCCCATGGTCTTCGCCGGCCTGTACCCGGCGGAGGGCGAGGACTACCTGGCGCTGCGCGTCGCCCTGGAGAAGCTGCAACTGAGCGACGCCGCCCTGAGCTACGAGCCGGAGACCAGCGCGGCCCTGGGCTTCGGGTTCCGGTGCGGGTTCCTGGGACTGCTCCACATGGAGGTGGTGCAGGAGCGGCTGGAGAGGGAGTACGGACTGAACCTGCTGGTCACCGCGCCGGGTGTCGCGTATCAGACGGCGCTGGACGATGGCACGGAGCTGGAGGTTGAGAGCCCGGCCAAACTGCCGGCGGCCCAAAGGATCGTGGAGATGAGGGAACCGCTCCTCTCCCTGAGCATTGTGACCCCCGCAAGGCACATAGGCACGGTGATGGAGCTGGTCTCGGCTCGCCGGGGGGAGTTCACGCGGATGGAGTACCTGCAGGGCGCGGTGCCGGATGGCGATCAGGGCAGCCAGTCGTCGGAGGCGAGGGCGCTGCTGGAGTACCAGGTGCCCCTGGCCGAGGTGCTTGTCGACTTTTACGACCACCTGAAGTCACGCACTCAGGGGTACGCCTCAATGGACTACTCCCTGGCCGGGTATCGGGCTGCGCCTCTGGTAAAGCTGGACCTGCTGGTCAACAACCAGCCCGTCGACGCGCTGTCGCTCATAACGCATCGCGACAAGGCCTACTACCAGGGCAAGTCGCTGGTGGAGAAGCTGAAGACGCTGATACCCCGCCAGCTGTTTGAGGTGCCCATACAGGCGGCGATAGGGAACCGCATCATCGCACGGGAGACCATCAGCGCGCTGAGGAAGAACGTGCTGGCGAAGTGCTACGGCGGCGACGTGACCCGCAAGAGGAAGCTGCTGGAGAAGCAGGCGGAGGGCAAGAAGCGGATGAAGCGGGTGGGCAACGTGGACATCCCCCAGGAGGCGTTTCTGGCCCTTCTCAAGATTGAGCGGTAGGGCAGGCCGGAGGCCTACATCCCGGTGAGCATCTCAACGTCGTAGTTGGCCAGGACGGCCTCCTCCCGGCACCCCTCGATGAACTGCACCACCTTGGAGAGCATCTCGTTGGCGTGGCGGCCGTCGTTGCTGACGCAGGTTATGCCCAGGGTGGCCGTCTTCCAACTCTCTGTGCTGTCGACCTCCGCGATGGCGACGTTGAACCGGCTGCGCACCCTGTCGACGATGGAGCGGACCACCTTGCGCTTGTCCTTCAGCGAGTGGCTGGCGGGAAGATCCAGCTCTATGCGGCAAACTCCGATGTTCATGTGAGTGGGCGGTGGTGTGTGGGTAGGGCAGGGGGGACTGATTCCAGTATAGCATCTTCCCAGGCAGAGCGTTTGAGGGCCTGCCGCGTCTGTGTAGATGACCGTTTCCGTCATGCCTGCGGAGGCAGGCATCCAGGGGATGTGGTGTATGGACTCCCGACCCCGTATCAGGTACGGGGTAGGCTTCTCGGGAGAGTGACATTGAGAGGTTGTTCGCCTCTCCCTCTGACCCCAACGCCTATTCCACTGGTATACTCTGATTGCGCGGACATGCGCCAGCACCTGACTTGAGACGGAGGCCCCTGACCCAATGCCCACTCTGTACGTGGTGGCCACTCCCATAGGCAATCTGGAGGACATGACCCTGAGGGGTCTGCGCGTCCTGCGGGAGGTCACCCTCATCGCCGCCGAGGACACCCGCACCACCCGCAAGCTCCTCTCCTACTACGGCATCCACACGCCCCTCACCAGCTACTACGACCACAACAAGGGCCAGAAGCTGCCCCAGATTCTCCAGGCGTTGGAGCAGGGGGACGTGGCCCTGGTGTCGGAGGCGGGCACGCCCGCCATCAGCGACCCCGGGCTTGAGCTGGTTGCGGCGGCATCGGCCGCGGGCTTCCCGGTGGTCTCCGTTCCCGGGCCGTCCGCGGTGGCCGCGGCCCTGGCCGTGTCCGGCGTCCCCGCCGACCGCTTCCTGTTCCTGGGCTTCCTGCCCCGCGCCAAAGGCGAGCGGCAGGCGCTGCTGCGGTCGGTGGTGGCCATGCCCTTTACCCTGGTCATCTTCGAGGCGCCGCACCGCATACAGCGCTCCCTTGCCGACGTGAGAGAGGTTCTAGGAGACCGGCCCTTGACCGTGCTCAGGGAGGCGACCAAGCTCCACGAGGAGGTCTTCCGCGGCCGCGTGTCTGAAGCTCTGGCGCACTTCGAACGGCCACGGGGGGAGTTCACGCTGGTTGTGGGCTGGGAGCCGTCGGATGAGACGCCATCCCCGGAAGACGCGGAGGAGATGCTGCGCTCTCTGCTGGCCCGGGGCGTCTCCGGCAGGGAGGCGAGGGCGCTGGTGGCGGCGGAGACGGGGATGTCTCGCAGGGATCTGTACCGCATGTGGCTGCGGCTGAAGTAGGGGGCACCGCTACGTGGCCATTCCTGCGCAGGCAGGAATCCAGGAGGGGCGAGGCGTGGACTCCGGCCCCAGTATCGGAGTACGGGGCAGGCTTCGCTGGAGTGGACTGGACTTGTTCAGACTATCCCTGGATTCCGGCTTCCGCCGGAATGACGGATATGTGACCCCTTAGACAGGCTCAGGACTGACCGGCAGTCAGCTCCGGCAGGCGGGCAATCACGTCGTGGAAGTCATTGAAGGGGAAGAAGGGGATGCCCTCTGCCTCGCAGTGGGCGCGGAGCCTGCGGCATGCGAAGATATAGTCGGCCTTGGCTGCAACGCACGTATCGGAGAAGCCGTCGCCCACCAGCGCCACCCTGTAGCCCTCGTCAGTGTATTTAAGCGCATGATAGCACTTGCAAGCGCCTACTGAATCGCAGATGACCGGGCAGTCGTTGTACTCCACCTTCACCCTGTCGCCTGCGCTGAAGTTGGCGCGGCTGCTGAACACGGGCACGTCGGAGAGGCCGCGGGCCGCCAGAACGGAGTGTATGTAGAAGCCCAGCCCGCTGGAGGCGATGTTGAGGGGTATGCCGTCCTCCTTGCAGCGCCGGACAAGCTCACCAAAGCCGGGCCTGACGACGGCCTTCTCCTGGACGAAGCGGGCCATCTCCTCCTCGCGGTCGCTGGGCAGACAGCCGAACTCGCTGGCCAGGCACTCCTTGCCCACAATCAGCCCCGCCTCGCGCATCGGCTCAAAGCGCTTCCAGTCCTCTAGGGCAAAGGCGTCCAGCAGTTGAACGCCCATGTCGTGCTCGGTCACCGTGCCGTCGAAGTCGATGAGAAGGGCCAGCCTGCTGCGCTGCGTCATCTTTCAGGGCGGAACGCGCCGCGAATTACGTCGTCCGGGAAGAGGCTGGGCACCATGCCGTCCACCGCGTAGTTGTACAGGGCCGCCTTGTAGATGCCGTTCAGCGTGGCGAACACCAGGGAGATGCCGACGATGAGCACGACGCCGATGGCTATGGCGGTGAAGACGCCGAAGCCGCCAAGAGGCGACAGGACGAAGAACAGCACGGCGATGATCGCGGCGGCGGCCAGATAGAACAGGAGGGACGCTATGCCCAGGCCGAAGTTAGCCACTATCTGCTCGCCCCAGGTGCGGCGCAGCATGGAGAGGGACGTCTTGAAGGAGTCGCCCAGGGAGCGGTGCTCAATGACTATCAGCGGGACTATGAAGTAGGTGATGAGGGACCACGCCGCGCCAAGCATGGAGACGATGAAGTAGGCGATCATGCCCACAATGCCGCCACGCTGCCGCGCCTGGCTGGAGAGTATCTGCAGAATCAGCCCCACGGTTGCGGCTATTACGGACCACATGAATATGGTCACAACGGACTGCATGGCTCCGTTCAGCCCTGAGCGGATGTTGGGGTCGCCGCCGGCCAGCCGCTCGTGGGCGGCGTACACCAGCGCGCTGTTGAAGAAGATGATGACGAAGTATGAAAGGACGTAGAAGCCAAAGGCCACGACAAGGTCGCCGCCCCCGACCGTTCCGGCGTTAATGCGGTCCAACGCGCCTATCCCTATCCCCACGCCCAGGAAGGTCAGCATCACCAGGATCACGCCTATGGAGGAGAAGATGGGAAAGAAGATCAGCTCCTTGTCCACCGCCAGTACGTGGAGACAGAGCTTTACGAGCCTGAAGCTCCGCTTGATTGTATCAAACATATCTACTTCTCCTGATGCCCGGCGCCTGGACGCCGGCGATTTCGTATGCCCATAAGTCAGGGAGCTATTGGTCTAGCTTCTGGAAACGCCCATGAACCCGCGAACCTTGACAATGGCGTACCCGGCGGCAAAGAGCGCTGAGCCAAAAACGACTATGCGTGAGAGCAGGACGGGGTATTCCCACACTGCGTATCTGTCAGGGCTGAATGACGAGCAGCCCGTCCAGTTGCAGATGGCAACTGTCCAGGATGCTACGAGAAAGACGAAGGCGAAATCTTTGAGTGAAAGCTGCATGGCGCGGTGAGAACCTCTCTTGGGTCAGGCAAATACTCCATTTAGTTAAGTATCGTATCCCGTGCGCTTCCAAGTCAAGGTGTTGAGGGGGAGGGTGTGAGGCATTCCCCATGCCCGCGAAGGCGGGCATCCAGGGGTGGAGTGGAGACACTGCCGTTAGACCACCCCGCGCAGGGTATAGAGGACACAATGGGGGTTCTGGATTCCTGCCTCCGCAGGAATGGTTGTGTGCCCTACCTGCTCCGCAGCGCCGCCAGGAACTCCGCCTGCGACCTTGTGCCCTTGAGGGAGTTGCAGGCGTTGCAGAGAAGCTGCAGGTTCTCCAGGTGGTCTGTGCCGCCCCGGGCCCTGGGCACAACGTGGTCAACGGTGAAGTTCCTGAACGGGAACAGCACCTCGCACCCGGCGCAGATGCCCTCCTGGATTCCGTAGAGCGTGTGCTTCTGCGTCCGGTAGGGCGGCGGCTTCTCAACGTCCGTCCGCCTTGGCACATCCTCCCGGTAGACCACCCCAAGGCTGTCAAACCCAAGCTCATTTGCCATACGACGTTGCACCAGTGTCCGGGCCACTGGCGACAGGTCTATTCCTACCCACTGCCGCTCCAGCTTCTCCGCGGCTATCAGCGCGGTGGCGCAGCCGCAGAAGGGGTCCAGGACAACGTCGCCGGGGTTGGAGGAGGCGCTGATTATGCGCTCCAGCAGCGCAATGGGCTTCTGGGTTGGGTAGCCCACGCGCTCCGCAGAGCGCGGCTGAACGGGCTTGATGTCGTCCCAGATGGTGTCCACGGGATTGCCTTGCATCTCGTCCAGATACCTCTTTAACCTTGGTACCGACCCGGGACGTTGCTGGACTACCAGCCCCTGGTCATAGGCTGCCTGCATCCGCTCCCGGGTCCAGCGCCACACCCTGGTGACGCCGAGAAACTCGTATGTCAGGTTGGGGCGGTCGTGGTTCGGGTTCACCAGATCGGCAAGCTGGTAACGCCTACCAGTGCCAGGCTCAATGTTCTTGTAGAACTTGTCCACGTAGGCCTGGTCGTGGGGCCGGAAAGGACGCTTCCAGGTGAAATCGTCCGTCTTGCTGTAGTACAGCAGGGTGTCGGCGTTGTTGGGATACCCCTTGAAGGCCAGGCCCTTGGCGTTGGTGCGCTTCCAGGTTATCTCACTGCGGTAGTTCCCCGACCCGAAGACGCTGTCCATCGTCAGCTTCAGGTAGTGGCTGGCCGTGGGGTCGCAGTGCAGGTAGATTGAGCCGGTCGGCTTCAGAATCCGCCTCATCTCCAGGAGGCGGACGGCCATCATTATCAGGTATGACTTCATGCCCTTGCCCTGGGCAACGCCCGCGGCGTCGATTATGCCGTACAGCCCGGGGTGCTCCTCCGCTATCAGCCCGTGCCACGCAAGGTCAACGTCGTTGAGGGTCCAGGTGTCCTTGAAGGCCGCGCCGGCCGCCTCGGAGCCAATGGGCGCGGAGTAGTCGCGGTTGGAGTTGAAGGGCGGGTCCAGGTAGATGAGGTCCACGGACTCGGAGTTGAGGCCGCGCATAATGTCCAGGTTGTCGCCCGTCCACAGCGTGCGGTTTTTGAAGTTGGGTTCTGGCATGTGCTTCCCCTGGGTTGGATTGTGTTGTAATTCTACCACTGGGGAGGTATGCGCGTGTGTCAGCCAGTTCCCATGCCCGCGTAGGCGGGCATCCAGGGGTGGGGTGGGCTCCCTTCTGCACGGGAGCGACGTTGGCGAACGGTTGCCCCATTGCCAAGAGCCATTGACATCCGGCGCATAGCCCGATATGTTGAGGATACCAGCTTGGGACTCAGACCCCTGCAAAGGAGCGCGTTTTCCATGGGGATATTCAATACGGACGTTGAGGTCGGCGGGGGCAAGAACGGCTCCTTTGAGACGGTTACGGCGATGGTGGACACGGGAGCAATCTACTCCATGTTTCCCGCCCGGCTTTTGAAGAGCCTTGGAGTGGAGCCCTTTGATGAAAGAGAGTTCACCCTGGCGGACGGCAGCAAGCGGAAGCTGGAGTTGGGGGAGGTCCGGCTGCGCATCGGGCCTGACGAGCGTACAAGCATAGCGATCTTTGGCCCCGATGATCGAGCTTTGCTGGGAGCAGTGTCCCTGGAGGAGTTTGGGCTGATTGCCGATACCACCCATCGTCAGCTGATTCCCGCCCCTGAGCTGCCTCTGTAGGAGGCAACAGATAATTGTCAGCCTACAACGTGTGGGAGGGGTTTGTCCGCTTGCCCCCGTATCAAGTACGGGGCAGGCTCTGAGCCTGTCGAAGGGCGTGAGCGGGCTTACCGTCATTTCCGCCCAAAGCGATTACGCTTTCCGATTACAGGCCTTCTCTTTTCTGTGCTATCGTGGTATAGTTATGCTGATACTGGAGGTGAAGTATGCCTGCGAGTGAGCCAAGGCTCTCTGGACCGCAAGAGGGCTTAACACCCATGAGTGAGCAAGAGGTAATAGATCTCATTGGAGACCCACAGGAAGTTGACAAATCGCTAACCGCATTCCGAAAGTCAGCCCGCAAGTTGTCTTCTCGACAATCGAAGATGATGGAGCGGTATCCTCAAGAGTGGGTAGCCATTCATGCCGGCCGCGTAAGGGCACATGGAGCATCGATGGATTCTGTTCTCAAAGAGATTGATAAAAAGGGGTTGGCTAGGAGTGAGACGATTCTACGGTTCATAGAAATTGAACCGCGAACGTTGATCCTCTAGCCATGTTGCGCGGTCGATTCGGAGACTCAACCGGCAGACCTTACATTGAGGGTCGTTTGTCACTTCCAGGCTTAGCCCGCAGTGAGATTTCGTTCCTGGTTGATACCGGCGCTGACACAACTACACTATTCCCATTGGATTGTAGCAAGATGGGAATCGATTTCGACCGGTTACCCGGACCAGCTGAGGAAGGCGCGGCCGGCATTGGAGGTCGCGCCCTGAGCAAGACTCTGCCAGCCGTAATTGCTTTCAACGACCCCGGCTCCAAAGTCTACGTGTATCACGTTGGACTCTCCGTGATTCAACCCAACGAGGACATTGAGCACATACCTTCTTTGCTGGGACGGGATGTGCTCAATCAATGGACTATGAGATATTCATACCCTACACGACGCCTCACCGCCTCCGTTGTCAGCGCGAACTTCATATTTCCTGTAAACTCCCAGCCAAACTGAGGCACTAACCCATCCCCCACCTATTGACCCCAGCCAATTTCAGGGCATACACTATAGGAACTTCCCATACAAGGAAGGTGGCTCTTGAGCAAGGTGACCTTTCCGATGGGAGTGGAGGCGGCGGGGCAGCATGATATACCCCACGAAGAGTGTGGGGTGGTCGGGGTATACGCCCCAGGAGAAGACGTAGCCAGAATTACCTTCTTTGGCCTCTTCGCGCTCCAGCATCGGGGGCAGGAGAGCGCCGGCATCGCCGTCAGCGACGGTGAGACCATCAGGGACCACACCGAGATGGGCCTTGTGACCCAGGCCTTCCGCGAGCAGGACCTGGAGCGCCTGACGGGCCACATCGCCATCGGCCACACCAGGTACTCCACCACCGGCTCAAGCCTGCTTTGCAACGCCCAGCCCATCCTGGTCAACGGGCCTTACGGGGAGCTTGCCCTGGGCCACAACGGGAACGTTGTCAACCCCGTCCCCCTGCGCACGGAGCTTGAGGAGTGGGGCTGCACCTTCTCGGCGACTACGGACTCTGAGACCCTGGCCCATCTGCTGGCAAATGCGCCGGGCCGTGACTGGGGCGAAAGGGTGCAATACCTCATGCGGCGCGCCCAGGGCGCATACTCCCTTGTGGTGCTGACGAAGGACTCCCTCATGGCCATCCGCGATCCCCTGGGCGTCCGCCCTCTGTGCGTCGGCAGGCTGAGCGACGGCGGCTGGATCGTCGCCTCCGAGACCTGCGCCCTGGACCACCTGGGCGCGGAGCTTGTGCGAGAGGTTGAGCCGGGAGAGGCCGTCGCCATCGACGACCAGGGCATGAGGACCATCCACAAGAGCGCCGAGCGCAAGCGGGCGTTCTGCATCTTTGAGTACATCTACTTTGCCAGGCCGGACAGCGTCTTCAGGGGGAAGCTGACCTTCTCCATGCGGCAGGCAATGGGCGCGGAGCTGGCCCGGGAGCACCCGGTGGACGCCGACGTGGTCATTGGCGTGCCGGACTCGGCCACGGCGGCCGCGGTGGGCTACGCGCAGGAGACGGGCATACCCTACAGCGAGGGGCTGACCAAGAACCGATACGTCGGCAGGACGTTCATTGAGCCTGACCAGCGCGTCCGAGACTTGGGCGTGCAGTTGAAGTTCAACCCGCTGCCGGCGGTGCTGTCGGGCAAGCGCGTAGTCGTCATTGACGACAGCATTGTGCGCGGCACCACCACGCCCCACGTCGTCAGGCTGATGAAGAGGGCGGGGGCCAAGGAGGTGCACCTGCGGGTGTGCGCTCCGCCCCTGAAGCACCCCTGCCACCTGGGAGTGGACATGGCCACGTACCGGGAGCTGATTGCCGCCAACAACAGCATCGAAGAGATACGCCAGTTTGTGGACGCCGACTCCCTGGGCTATCTGAGCGTGGAGGGTCTGCTGAAGGCCGTGGGCGGCGAGCCTGCCAGCCATTGCACCGGTTGCTTCACCGGCGACCATCCCATCCCCGTCCAACTTGAGTTGGGCAAGCTGGCCCTGGAAGTCGCCAGGTAGTGGCAAGGCCCCATGCCCGGTGAGACCTACCTAGCCGCCGGAGTCAACCAGGGGGCGGCGCAAGAGGCCAAGGAGCGCATCAAGCCCCTGGCGTCCAGGACCCTTGGGCCAAACGTCATCGGCGGCGTGGGCTTCTTCGGCGGGATGTACCGGCTGCAGGGCTACCGCGACCCCGTCCTGGTCTCCAGCACCGACTCCCCGGGCACCAAGCTGAAGCTGGCGACTCTGATGGACCGCTACGACACCGTGGGCGTCGATGCCGTGAACCACTGCGTCAACGACGTATTCACCTCCGGCGCGAAACCCCTCTTCTTCCTGGACTACCTGGGCGTGGGCCGCCTGGACCCCCGGAGGGCTGAGGCCCTGGTGAAGGGCGTCGCGGAGGCGTGCGAGGCGGTGGGCTGCGCCCTCATAGGCGGGGAGACGGCGGAGCTGCCGGGCATATACCCTGAGGACGGCTTCGACCTGGCGGGTTTCGCCGTGGGCGTGGTGGAGAGGGAGGACATACTGGACGGCTCAACCATCGCAGAGGGCGACTCGCTTCTGGCCGTCCCGTCCAACGGACTGCACACCAACGGCTACTCCCTAGCGCGCAGGGTGTTCCGGGTGGAGGAGGACCCGTCTATTCTGGACAGGACGTACCCTGAGCTTGGCGAGACCCTGGGCGAGGCGCTGCTGAGGCCGCACCGGTGCTACTACCCGCTGTTGGAGCCGGTATTGCCCCTTATCAAGGGCATGGCTCACGTCACCGGCGGAGGGCTGCCGGAGAACGTGCCCAGGATCCTCCCGGAGGGCCTTGGGGCGCGGTTTGACGAGTCCGCGTGGGACGTTCCGCCCATCTTCGGCCTCATCCAGGAGGCCGGGCGGGTGGACACGGACGAGATGTACAGGGTGTTCAACATGGGCGTGGGGATGGCGCTGGCGTGCGACCCGTCGCAGGTGGCAGAGGTGCGCCGCCTGGTGCCAGAGGCCCGGGTGGCGGGAGAAGTAATCAAGGGCAAAGAAGTAATCATATCGAGGTAGTGAATGAAAGCTCTTATCAGCGTATTCGACAAGACGGGGGTTGTGGAGTTCGGCCGGAAGCTGACGGAACTCGGCATGGAGCTGGTCAGCACCGGAGGCACGCACGGCACCCTCCAGGACGCCAATCTGCCCGTGCAGCAGGTGTCTGACCTGACGGGCTTCCCGGAGATTATGGACGGGCGAGTCAAGACCCTGCACCCCTCCATTCACGGCGGTATCCTGGCCCGCCGCGACGTGCCTGCCCACGTTGCCGAGCTTGAGAACCGCAGCATCGCCTCCATAGACCTGGTTGCGGTCAACCTCTACCCCTTCGCCGACACCATCGCCAGGCCGGACGTGAGCCTGGATGAGGCCCTGGAGAACATCGACATCGGCGGCCCAACCATGATACGCGCCGCGGCCAAGAACTTCCCGTTCGTCGCCGTGGTGGTCGACCCCTCGGACTACGACCTGGTCGCCGAGCGCATGGCGGCGGGCGGCTTGTCGATGGAGGAGAGGCAGCGACTGGCGCAGAAGGCGTTCCAGCACGTCGCCTACTACGACACCCTGATAGCGTCATACCTGCGCCGGGACGACCCCGACGCGGCCTTCCCGCAGGAGCTCACGCTGGCGTACCGCAGGGTTCAGGAGCTGCGCTACGGCGAGAACCCCCACCAGCAGGGCGCCCTCTACACGGAGCCTCTGCTTGGCTACGCGAGTCTCGCCGGCGGCTCACAACTGCTCGGCCAGGAGCCGTCTCTGTGCAACGTGTACGACATGTCGGCGGCGCTGGAGAGCGTGAGGGACTTCATGGACAGGCCGGCGGCGGTGGTCATCAAGCACGCCACGCCCAGCGGCTTCGCGTTCGGGGCCACGCCGGCGGAGGCGCTGGAGAAGGCCATCCACGCGGACGCCACGTCCGCCTTCGGCGGCATAATCGGGCTGAACCGGCCCATGGACGTGGAGACCGCCCAGGTGGTGGCCCGGTTCCGCGAGCTGGAGTCGTCCAACATAGACGCCATTGTAGCGCCCGGCGCCGCAGAAGAGGCCGTGGCCATCCTGCGCCAGACCCGAAGGCGGATGGTGCTCTACACCGTTGACGACCTTGGGCCGTTGCCGTCGGGCAGCGTTAACCTGAAGCAGGCGCCAGGCGGGCTCTTGTACCAGCAGGCCAACACGTCGCCCATAGACCGGGCGTCGTGGAAGGTGGCAACGAAAATCCAGCCCACGCCTGAGCAGCTGCAAGGCATGGAGGACGCCTGGCTGCTGATGCGCCACATTCGCTCCAACACCATTATGGTCTGGGACGAGGCCGCGGGGGTGACCCTGGGCATAGGCAGCGGCCAGGTGAGCCGTGTGGGCTCGGCTCGCATAGCCCTTGAGCAGGCCGGGGAGCGCGCACGTGGAGCCATTCTTGCGTCGGACTCCTTCTTCCCGTTCCAGGACAGCGTGGAGCTGGCCGCCGGCTACGGAATTGCGGCCATTGTGCAGCAGGGCGGCTCAATCAACGACCAGGCCTCCATAGACGCCGCAGACGCCGCGGGCATTGCAATGGTGCTCACCGGCGAGCGCGCCTTCTGGCACTAGAGCGACAATGGCCCCACTGGTTGACGTTGTAATCCCCGTCCTGAACGAAGAGCGGGCCCTGCCCGTCTGCGTTGCCAATCTCCTGGAGTTCCTGGGCGAAAGCTCGCCGTACCCTTTCCGAATAGTGGTGGCGGACAACGGCTCCGCCGACCGGACGCCGGAGATAGCCGAGTCCCTCTCCCGGGAGCACGAGCAGGTGACCTGGAGCCGCCTGGAGATACGGGGCCGGGGCCGCGCGCTGCGCAAGGCGTGGCTTGAGAGCGACGCCGACATACTCACCTACATGGACGTTGACCTGTCCACGGGCCTGGAGGCGTTCCCGCCACTGGTGCGCGCCATCGGCGAGGAGGGCTACGACCTGGCCATAGGCTCGCGGCTGATGAAGGGGTCGCTGGTGGAGAAGCGCGCCCTCAAGCGTGAGATCACCTCCCGCGGCTACAACGTGATTATCAAGGCCATGTTCTTCACAAGGTTCTCCGACGCCCAGTGCGGCTTCAAGGCCATCAGCAGCAGGGCCGCGCAGGTCCTCGTGCCAAAGATCAAGGACCAGGCGTGGTTCTTCGACTCGGAGCTGCTCATCCTGGCGGAGAAGGGCGGCTACCGCATCAAGGACATCCCCGTCCACTGGGTGGACGACCCGGACACGCGCGTCCGCGTCATCAAGACCGCCACGGACGACATGAAGGGCCTCTTCAGGCTGAGGTTCGGTGGGGTGTCCAGGGCCCTGAAGTCAGGAGACGGGCCCCCATCCTAACCTTCCCCCACAGGCGGGGGAAGGGATATTACGCCCCCTTCAGGGTCGGGGATGGCTTTGCAGGTGTGGTCTTAAGGTTGGATTTCCGTAGGGGTGGTTCGCGAACCGCTCCTACCAGCAGCGTCTCCCCACGCGCGCGTACCTGTTGTAAGGGCGGGCGTCGTCGTGGTATTATTCCCTAGCGCCGGCAGGCGTGTCCGCCGGACGTTTTGAACTACGGAGGGATGGTAGTTGAACGGGACGCGCCCCGATAACGAGGTGAGAATCCTTCACACCTCGGACAATCACATAGACAAGATTTCCACGTGCGCTGCCCTGGGCAAGGTGGTCGACAAGGCCAACGAGCTTGAGGTAGACCTGGTCATCCTTGCGGGAGACTTCTTCGATAACGCCAGGGTGAGAGATGACGTGGTGTTCGAGACCATCCGCCAGCTTGGTCGGCTGGATATGCCGGTTGTGCTCCTGCCCGGCAACCACGACCAGCTTGACCAGCACACCATTTACAACCATCCGGGCTTCCAGAACCTGCCCTGGCAGGTGAATCTCCTCCGCGACCCGGAGGGTGAGACCATACTTTTCGAGGACCTGAAGCTGAACGTCTGGGGACGGCCCACCTACGACCACCACATGGACTTCCGCCCTCTCCAGGGCGCGCCTCCCAGGAACGGTCCCTGGTGGCACGTTGGCATTGCCCACGGCTTCTACGTTCCGCCCGGCGTGGAGAACGACCGCTCCTCTCCCATCTTCGCCTATGAGATTGAGGCCACGGGCTACGACTACGTAGCACTGGGCCACTCGGACCTGTTTGAAGACCTCTCCCAGGGCAGCGTGCGTGCGGCCTACTCCGGCGCGCCCATACTCACGTCTGACGGACGTGAGCTGGGGGCGGTGTGCCTGGTGCATCTGCACCCAAGCAGGGGAGTGGACTTCCGGCAGGTGTCCCTGGCTGAGTCTGAGTAGCCTACCTGGACAGGGCCGTGGTCTTCAGCATATAGTCCCCGCTCTCCACCCCAAAGTGGCGGTCCAGTGAGAAGGTTGCGCCCCGCTGGATGGATATAAACCCGTACTTCCGGCGAATGGCGTCCACTGCAAGGGCCAGGTCCTGTGACCTGTCGCTATCGGGTTCCAGCAGTGAAAGCTGGGACGACCTTGGGATGAAGTCGGCGACACCTATGCCGATGAGCCGGACTGGGACGCGCCGCTGCTCCAGGGCCTTCTTCAGCAGCGAGACGCCCGGCTCAAAGATGTCCTCGTCGCCAAAGGCGGGCCTTGGCCGCGTGTGGTTCCTGGAAACGGTCTGGAAGTCCTCGTACCTCAGCTTCAGAACCACCTTGCGGGCCAGCTTCTCCTCCCTCCTGAGGGCCGCCCCAACCCGCTCGCTCAGGTAGTGGAGAGTGCCGACCAGCAAGTCCATGTCCAGAGTGTCCCTGGTGAAGGTGGTCTCCCTGCTAATGGACTTGGCCGGGCCCGGCGGGCTGACCTGGCTGTTGTCCTGGCCGCCGGCCCATATGTGCAGGTTGTCGCCCCAGGAGCCGACCAACCGCCTCAGCGTCGCGGGCGGCACCGCGGCCAGCTCGCCGATGGTCTTGATATGCCACTCGTCCAGGACCTTGGCCGTCTTACCGCCCACGCCGGGGAGATCCCTCACGGCCAGGGGCGCGAGGAAGGCCGCGTCGCCTCCAACGGGGACCTCCAGAAGGCCGTCGGGCTTGCACCGGTCGGAGGCCACCTTGGCGGTTATCTTGGAGCCGGCGATGCCCACGGACACCGTGACCCCAAGCTCCCTGAGGACGCGGGCCTTGATGTCCGCAGCCACCTGCACGAGGGGCCCGTACAGCCCGTCGAAACCCGTCATGTCCATGTAGGCCTCGTCAATGCCCATAGGCTCTAGGAAAGGAGTGTAGTCTCCAAGGATGTCCATGAAGGACTTGGAGACCTCCTGGTAGCGGCCAAAGCGGCCCTTGAGGTAGACGGCATGGGGGCAGAGCTGCTGCGCCTGGGCCAGGGGCATCCCGGCGCGGAGGCCGTAGGGCCGGGCCTCGTAGGAGGCGCAGACCACCACGCCCCTGGCTCCCAGCTCTCCGCCCACGACCACGGGCTTCCCGACAAGGGATGGGTTCATGGCGCGCTCCACCGCCACAAAGAAGGCGTCCAGGTCTATGTGGAAAATGCGCCTGTCCATTTGAGCACCCATGTGCTAATATCCGGCTTGCGGGGAGCCGGTGTCAACGGCCGGATGGCGCAGAGGCTGGTAGGGCTGTGGGCGTGGCTGCTAGTCCAGGATCTTTGAGAGGAACTCCTGGGCCCGCTCGTGCTTGGGGTTGCTGAAGAACTCCTCCGCGGTGCCCTCTTCAATGATCATGCCTTCGTCAAACATAACCACGCGGTCGGCAACCTCTTTCGCGAAACCGATCTCGTGGCTGACTATGAGCATAGTCATCCCGGAGTTCGCCAGCTCGCGCATTACGTCCAGCACCTCGTTGATCATCTCAGGGTCCAGGGCGGACGTTGGCTCGTCGAAGAGCATTATCTTTGGCTGCATGGCAAGGGCGCGGGCTATGGCGACGCGCTGCTGCTGGCCGCCGGAAAGCTCGCCTGGGAACTTACCGGCCTGCTCCGGGATGCCCACCCTCTCCAGGAGCTCGTTGGCTATCTCTTCGGCCCTGCTTCGGGGCCACTTCCTGACCTTCATTGGCCCCAGGGTGATGTTCTGCATCACCGAGAGGTGGGGGAAGAGGTTGAACTGCTGGAACACCATGCCCACCTCCCGGCGTATGGTGTCTATATTCCGCACGTCCTGGGACAACTCTATCCCGTCAACAACGATGGTGCCCCTCTGGTGCTCCTCCAGGCGGTTTATGGTGCGGATGAAGGTGGACTTGCCGGAGCCGGACGGCCCAAGGATCACTATCTTCTCGCCCCGCTTCACGGAGGTGGTGACGCCCCGCAGGACGTGGAACGTCCCGAACCACTTGTGCACGTCATTGCACACGATGATGTCTTCAGTTTCCTGGTCCAGTTCTGCATTCATCAGTCGCCTCCTGATGAGGTCATTATATCAGGGAATGCAAAATCCCGCGCTGATACAGGATGATCCTATAGTCGTATTCCGTTCCTGAGACCCTCGCCTGGTTGAGCGGCACTAGACACGACACGTATTCAGGACTATAGTTAGAAGCTGTTGCAGCAGGCTTGGCCCCAGGCGCAGGTCTCTGCGGTAAATATCCATAGCAGGTGAGCCATGCCTCAGATACACGACCTCAACATACAGAGCATAGAACCGCTTCCCACGCCCGCGGAGTTCATTGAGAGATTTCCCATCACTCCCCAGGTGGCCCAACTGGTGGCGGACGGGCGCGAGGAGATAGCCAGGATACTCCGCGGCGAAGGCGACAGGTTGCTTGTGGTAGCCGGCCCGTGCTCCATCCACGACGTTGAGAGCGGTCTGGAGTACGCCAACCGGCTGAAGAAGCTGGCCGACGCCGTGCAGGACCGCATCCTGGTGGTGATGCGGGTCTACTTTGAGAAGCCCCGCACGACGGTGGGCTGGAAGGGCCTCATCTACGACCCACACCTCAACGGCAGCTTCGACATCACCACCGGCCTGGGTATGGCCCGGGAGTTCCTGCTCAAGGTTGGAGATCTGGGCCTGCTGTCGGCAATAGAGTTTGTGGACCCCATTACGCCCCAGTACATAGCGGACCTGATCTCGTGGGCGGCCATAGGCGCTCGCACGGCGGAGAGCCAGACGCACCGGCAGATGGCCAGCGGCCTCAGTATGCCCGTTGGCCTCAAGAACGGCACGGGCGGCAGCGTGCAGCTGGCGGTGGACGGCGTGGTTGCGGCCCAGGCCAAGCAGGCTTTTCTGGGAGTGGACGCCAATGGCAGGGCGTCCACTGTGGTCACAAAGGGCAATCCCGACTGCCACATAGTGCTCCGGGGCGGCAGCCGCGGCCCCAACTACGATGCAGAGTCCGTCGCTGACGCGGTCGAAAGGCTGGAGCGGGCGGGCGTGAGCACCCAGCTTGTGGTGGACTGCTCCCACGCCAACTGCGGCAGAGACCACACCAAGGAGCGCGTGGCCTTCTTCGACGTCCTCAACCAGAGGACGGCCGGCAACGCCAACCTGGTGGGCGTGATGCTGGAGAGCCACCTGCACGAGGGCAACCAGAGGCTGGACGAGAGCAATCCGGGGGCTCTGGCCTACGGCGTCTCCATCACGGACCCGTGCATCAACTGGGAGGAGACCGAGGAGTTGCTGAACTACGCTCACCAGATGCTGGCGTCGCCGCAGCCTGTGAGCGCCTAGAGAGGTCAGCCCTCCCCAGGTGATTGGGAGGACTCCTTAAGCCATAGATTAAGAGGCCCACACGCTAGTGTGGGCCTCTTCCTTTTCCTCAATCAGCGGGCTGCGCCGGCTCCGCCCCCGGCTCTTGGCCCTCAGCGGGCGGCTCTCTGCGCCTGCGCCGTCTGCCGCCCCACCTCCAGCCCAGCACTACAAGTAGCTCACCGACGGACGCGTCGCTGGCCTCGTCCTTCAGGGGTACGTCCGGGTGTATCTGGTATGAGTTCAACCTGCCGACCTTGGTCTTGGTGACGTAGCCGGCGTCTTCCAGGTCATTGATTATCTTGTGGGCCGCCCTCTCCGTAATGCCCACCACGTCGCCAATCTCCCTTGCGGTTCGGCCAAGGCCCCTGGCAATTGCGGCCAGGACAAGCCCGTGGTTGGTGACAAAGGACCAATTAGCCATGTAGAAAAATTCCCCTCAGATTTACCTGGAGAAATGCTTGACAAGTAACAAAAGAGATGTATACTGAAGCAAGAAGTTCAGTTCATCTTTTGTTAACCATGCTTTATTACTCTAGCTAAGCCAGCCAAGTAATAGAATTCTAGGAGGATGTATCATGGGTAACGTTTCTTGATATACCAGCACAATTATTCCACAAAGGAGGGTTGCTGTCAAGTTCCCTGGAGTGGGCTGAACGTCAAAATTGTATTGGACTTATTCCGTTTTTTGAGTTGATAGAAATCTCATCGGGAACATCCTGGACAGCTAGGGCGGAAGCAGAGAACAGATGAGGAGCGCCAAAATGCAATATTCAACGATTACGAGAACAAAGGACATCATTGGCAGGGAGATGCCAAAAGCGCTGGCCGCCAGAGTGGGCGAACACCGGAGAGCCCGGAGCCGGAGGCCGGCCGCCAAGGCGCCGGACGCGGCCCACGACGACTGGCTGCAGGCCAACGCCGGAGCCAGGTCCCAGAGCGACTTCTGGATTCAGCTGCTGGTTGTCCGCAATATGGGCCGCCCGCCTCTCTGATGCAAACCATCGCCTTCGGTGGGGGAGGGTACATGGCCGTCCTCCGCCGGTAGGCCTGCATCATCTTCTTGGACGGGTCTCATCCGGTTAGGTTCAGCTTGCCCGGGAGACGCCCTGTTGTGCGCAACCCATTGAGGCTGTCCAGCAACTTTTTTCTATCATTATAAAGAGGATCAGTAGGATGGACTGGATAGGACTATCACTGCTAAGCGCAGTGTCTTTTTCGACCTATAGCATTATTCAGAAGCGCGCCCTTCAAAGGCAGACCTGCGGCATATTTGCCTTCGGGTTCTGGGGAGCCATGCTTCATCTGATCCTGGCGGTGGTCATCCTGGCCGTGAATCCCCTGTCTGTATCTTGGGTCTCCGCGCCTGTGCTCGCAATGCTGGCCGCGGGGCTGCTGAACGTAGGGTTCAATCTCCTCATAAACAGGATGGTCCAGCAGGGAGATGTAACCCGGATAGTTCCCGTGGTAGACAGCTATCCGGTGTTCATCGCGGTTATGGCCGTACTCTTCCTGGGCGAGAGCCTCACCGCTGTCAAGTGGCTGGCCATATGCCTGGTGGTCTGCGGCGTGCTCGTCGCCTCCTGGCACCAGGCGCTTCCCGGAAGCAGGGTCAGGGTAGGCGGGCCGCTCTTCCTGCTGCTGGTGGCCAGCTTTGGGATTGCCGTCTACAGCATCGTGGCCAAGTACGCGCTTGGCCACATGAGCTTCTGGCACGCGTACGCCCTATCCAGCCTGGCCTCTGCCCCTGCCTTCGCACTGGCCGTACACGCCTTCCGCGCCTGGCCCCAGGTGCAGCTGGCGGCTCGCCGGTCGGGGGCGCTGGCGCTGGTGTGGTCGGCCAACGGCATGATATTCCTGGCCTTCATCACAGGGTTGTGGGCCTTTGAGCTGGGCCCGGTCTCCCTCTCGTCAGCCATCATGGCGACCAGGCCGGTGATGATCATGCTCTACGTAACGTTTCTGGGTGTTCTTGCGTCAAGGGGTATTGCCGAGCGCAACACGGCGGGGGCGACTCTTGAGAAGGGCACGGCGGCTACCCTGGTGACCGTGGGCATTGGGGCAATGGCCCTCCTTTGAGCAAGCAGGCGGCTCACGCCTGTTGGCGACGCCTCCGGCCACCGGCTCAGCTTGACGCTCATATAGGCCTATGCTAGTATCAATGCGCTTTTCTTGAGTAGAGTGGGGATAAAACGCCCTGAAAACGTATAGGCCTTGAAATGAGAGTCCACGAAGAGCTGCCGGACGCGCCGCCGGATAAGAACACCGTCCTCACCATAGGCGTGTTTGACGGCGTGCACAGGGGCCACCAGCACCTCCTGAAGCAGGTCGTTGACGTGGCCTCCAGAGGCGGGATGCTGAGCGGCGTGCTGACCTTCGTCAATCATCCCCGGTCCGTGCTTGTTCCCGACACCTGTATCAGCTACATAACCTCCGTCGAGGACCGCCTGACCCTTCTGAAGGACGCCGGTGTGGACATGGTCATACCGCTGCACTTCGACATGGAGCTTTCCCGCCTCCGGGCCCACGAGTTCACCGCTCTGCTCCAGGAGCGGTTGAAGATGGCCGGACTTGTGATGGGGTACAACTTCGCTATGGGCTTCAAGCGTGAGGGCACGCCGGAGACCCTGGCCTCCATCGGGAGCGACCAGGGGTTCTCCGTGACGGTGGTTGACGCCGTGTCCGTTGGGGATGGGCGGGTGAGCAGCACCGTCATACGAGACAGCGTGTCGGCGGGAGACGTGGCCGGGGCCTCTTCGCTGCTGGGCAGGCCCTTCTCGCTCTGCGGCAAGGTGGTGGCCGGCGAGGGCAGAGGAAGGTCCGTTTTGGGCTTTCCAACCGCGAACATGGACCTGCCGGAGGACCGGCTTGTGCCCGGCAACGGGATTTACGCCGCGTGGGCCAGCGTTGAGAACCGGAAGTACATGGCGGCCACCAACGTGGGAATCAAGCCCACGTTCGGAGAGAACGAGAGGAACATTGAGTCGTTCCTCCTGGACTTTGACGGCGACCTCTACGGCAAAGAGATCACCCTGGAGTTCGTTGAGCGGTTGCGGGACGAGCTTCGCTTTGAATCGGCGGAAGCCCTTATTGCACAGATGCACGTGGACGTTGAGCAGGCGCGGGAGACCCTGAACAACTCCGCCGCTCGTTAAATCTCAATCCTTGATCTTCGTGTGAGGCAGGCAGACTTCGTTGGCTAGCGGCGCTTTGGACCCCCAGACCCTTCAGAGCGTGATACGCCGGGGCGTGTCGGAGATAATCGTGGAGGAGGAGTTTGTGCGCCTCCTGCAGGCAGGCGAGCCCCTGCGCCTCAAGATGGGCTTCGACCCCAGCCGGCCGGACATCCACCTGGGCCATACGGTGGGACTTCGCAAGCTGCGCCAGCTTCAGGACCTGGGGCACCAGGTGATTCTCATCGTGGGTGACTGGACCGCCCAGATAGGCGATCCCAGCGGCCAGTCCGCCACCCGCCCCATGCTCACGGCGGAGGAGGTGCGGGACAACGCCGAGTCCTACATGCGCCAGTTCTTCAAGGTGGTGGACAAGGAGCGCACCCAGACCGTTTGGCAGAGCGAGTGGTTCGGGAATTTCACCCTGGCCAACGTCATAGACTTGACCAAGCGCTTCACCGTCGCCCAGTTCCTGGCCCGTGACGACTTTGCCCAGCGCTTCAGGGCCCAGCGCCCCATCGCCATTACGGAGCTGCTGTACCCGCTGCTACAGGCCTACGACTCGATAGCCATCCAGTCGGACGTGGAGTTCGGCGGCACGGACCAGAAGTTCAACCTGCTGGTGGGCCGCGACCTCCAGGGCATGATGGGCCAGAGGCAACAGCAGTGCTTCACCATGCCCATTCTGGTGGGCACGGACGGGGAGCAGAAGATGAGCAAGAGCCTGGACAACTACATCGGCGTGGATGAGCCGCCCAACGACATGTATGGCAAGGTGATGTCCATCTCCGACTCCCTGATGATGGACTACTTCTACCTGGTGACGGACGTGCCGGACGCTGAGCTCTCCGAGATGCGCCGCGCGCTGGAGGCCGAGTCCGTGAACCCGATGGACATGAAGAAGCGGCTGGCCCGTGAGATTGTGGCCCAGTTCCACGACGACCATGCGGCAATACAGGCGGAGGCCAACTTTACCGGAACGTACCAGAGGGGCGAGGCGCCGGATGACGCCCAGACCATATCCATCCCCAAGTGGGCCGCAATGCTGCGCGAGGGTGACGCGCCTCCCGCGGACGACGGCTCCGGCGGCCTGATGCTGCCCATCCTTCCCATAATAGTGGGGGAGGGCCTGGTCAAGAGCGCCAATGAAGCCAAGCGGCTATTGGCCCAGGGCGCGATACAGGTAGACGGGGACAGGCTCACGGAGGACGCGGCGGCCCTGCGCAACGGCAGCATCCTGAGGGTCGGCAGGCGTCGCTTCGCCAGGATGGTGGATACGGACGATTAGAAGAGTGGCCCTTCAACGGGCCGGGCGCTGAGGGCGCTGCCCCAAGGCCCCGGTCTTTGCAGGGCCAACCGCGTGTGGAGAGGGTTGGAAGTCGGAGCGAGGCAAAACTCGCTGACCCTCCTCTTTGATACGGAAGCGTTAGTGTGCTAAAATTCACAATGTAGCGGGCGGCGTCCCGCTCCCTCCCAGCGCACCCAACAAAGAGCGCCATTAACCATTACAGGAGGCTGAATTGAACCTGAGAATACCCGGTCCTACACCCGTCCCCGACGATGTCCTGAAGGCCATGAGCGGGGAGATGATCAACCACCGCGGCCCTGAGTTCCGAGACATCAGCACACGGGTCACGGAGAGCCTGAAGAAAGTGTTCCAGACGGAGAATGACGTGCTGATTCTCACCACGTCGGGGACCGGCGGCATGGAGGCTGCCGTGGTCAGCACCCTGTCCCCGGGGGACGTGGTCCTCTCCGTGTCCATAGGCGTTTTCGGCGACCGCTTTGCCCAGATAGCGGAGGCGTACGGCGCAACCGTCGTCCGGCTCACCGCCACCTGGGGCGAAGCCATCGACCCGGAGGCCGTCCGTGACGCGCTGAAGGATAACCCCTCCGTCAAGGCGGTCCTGGTGACCCACAACGAGACCTCCACCGGCGTCACCAACGACCTGGCCGCCATCAGCAAGGTGGTCAAGGAGTCCGACAAGCTGCTGCTGGTGGACGCCGTGAGCAGCCTCTCCTCCATCCCGTTCTGCAACGACGAGTGGGGCTGCGACGTGGTGGTGTCCGGCTCCCAGAAGGGCTGGATGGTACCGCCGGGCCTGGCCTTCGTCAGCGTCAGCGCCAAGGGCTGGGAGGCGTACGCCGAAGCAAAGATACCCCGCTTCTACTTTGACCTGGGCAGCGCCAAGAGGTACTACGAGCGGGGCCAGACTCCCTGGACCCCCGCGGTCTCCATCTACTACGCGATGGACGTGGCCCTTGAGAAGATGATGGCGGAGGGCCTGGACAACATCTACGAGCGTCACGCAAGGTTGGCGCAGAAGACCAGGGACGGCGTCAAGGGCCTGGGCCTTTCGCTCTTCGCCAGCGAGTCCCACGCCTCCAACACCGTCACCGCCGTCAACGTGCCCGAGGGCGTTGAGGCCAGGGCGCTGGTGCAGCAGATGCAGGCCGACCACAACATCGTCCTGGCCGGCGGTCAGCAGAGCCTGGACGGCAAGATAGTGCGCATCGGGCACCTGGGCTACGTGTCCGACGCGGATATATCCCACGTTATAGACGCCCTGGGCGCGACCCTACCCAAGGTGGGTTTCCAGCCCGCGGGCGCAGCTGCGCGAGGCGCGTGATGCCCAGGATACTGGTGTCAGACCCAATAGACCCCCAGGGAATCGATATGCTGAAAGCCGTCGGGGACGTGGACGTGAAGCTGGGCATGGACCCCAAGGAGCTGCTCTCCATAATAGGCGAGTATGACGCCCTTGTGGTCAGGAGCGAGACCAAGGCCACGGCGGAGGTCATTGAGGCCAGCCACAAGCTGCAGGTCATAGGGCGCGCTGGCGTGGGCGTTGACAACATCGACCTGGAGGCGGCTACCCAGAAGGGGATAGCGGTGGTCAACGCGCCCACGGGCAACACCATTGCCGCCGCCGAGCACACCATCGCCCTGATGATGGCGCTGGCCCGCAACATTCCCCAGGCCAACGAGTCCCTTCGCGGCGGGGAGTGGAAGCGGAGCGCGTTCATGGGCATAGAGGTGCGCAACAAGGTGCTGGGCGTCATCGGCCTGGGCAAGGTGGGCACCGAGGTCGCCCGCAGGGCTGCCGGCCTCCAGATGCAGGTGCACGGCTACGACCCCTTCGTCTCCCCGGAGCAGGCCCGGCTCCTGGGCATCGAGATGGTTGAGCTGGAGCAGATATTCCGGGAGTCCGACTTCATCTGCCTGCACACCCCGCTGACCGAGGCCACGCGCGGCCTCATTAACGACGAGAGAATTGCCATGATGAAGCCGACGGCGCGCGTGCTGAACGCCGCCCGCGGCGAGCTTGTGGACGAGGTGGCCCTTTCCAAGGCCGTTGAAGAGGGGCGGATAGCCGGAGCGGCGCTGGACGTATTCTCCCAGGAGCCGCCGCCCCAGGACAACCCGCTGCTCAAGAGCGGCAGGATCATCGTCACGCCGCACCTGGGAGCCTCCACGGAGGAGGCCCAGGCGGAGGTCGCCAAGGAGGTGGCGGAGCAGGTCATCTCCGTGCTCCAGGGGCAGTCGGCCAGGTACACCGTCAACGCCCCCTTCGTGCTGCCGGAGTCCCAGGCCATACTGGCGCCCTACATCGACGTCGCCACCTGCGTCGGCAAGCTGGCTACCCAGCTTTCGGACGGCCAGCTGAGGGTCATAAACCTTCGCTACGAAGGGGAGATAGCCGCCTACGACACCAACATCCTCAAAGCCGCGTGCCTTGTGGGGATTCTGGGCCCAATCAGCGAGGAGCGGGTGAACCTGGTCAACGCCAACCTGATTGCGTCCCAGCGGGAGCTCAGGATAATGGAGCAGAAGGGGCCTTCAACGGAGCAGTACAGCAGCCTGGTTACGGTGGAGATGGAGACCTCCAGCGGCAAGACGGAGGTGTCCGGCGCTTACGTCCGGGGGGAGACCCACATTGTGAAGGTCAACGGCTACTGGATAGACCTGGTGGCCACCGGCGGCTACATGATGTTCACGGACCACCAGGACCGGCCGGGGATGATCGGGCTAGTGGGCACAATCACCGGCAAGCACGACATCAACATCGGCTTCATGGAGGTTGGACGCCTGGAGCCCCGGGGCCGGGCCACGATGATCCTGGGCCTTGACGACCCCATGCCTGAGCCGGTGCTCAACGAGATAAAGACGCTGTCCAACGTCTACCAGGTGAAGGTGGTGCAGCTGTAGGTCTTACCTGTCACCTCTGCGAAGCTTGTCCTCGTGAAAACGGGGAGCAGGGGCCTGGATTCCTGCCTCCGCAGGAATGGTTGTTGGGTGGATGGGGTGGTCTCTTTGGTGGGTATAAACCGTTCCTCTGAGAAGGGAACAGAGTAGCCTACGCCTCGTGTACCAGGGCCGTGCGCAGCCGGTCGATGGTATCCTGGTCAACACCCGCGGAGCGGACGTACTCGGCGGCGCCGCCGTACTGCTGGTCGATGTACCTGAGGGTCTGCTCCATCACGTCGGCCCTGCACTCCAGCATCCTGTCCAGCCGCTCCAGGTCAAAGCCTATCTGGGCCGCCGCGCTGCGCAGGTCCTGGGACAGGTTCTGCATGTAGTAACGGGTCTGTACGTAGTCCTCGACTATCGTCGCCCTCTCAACACCCACCAGGTCCAGCAGGCAGGCTATCACAAGCCCGGTGCGGTCCTTGCCTGCGGAGCAGTGCACCAGTGCGGGGGTACGGTTCTCCTCCGCCAGGAGGGAGACCACCAGCGCCACCTGGTTCTGGCACCTGTCCACCAGGAGGCGGTTCAGCTCCTCAAGGGTGTCGGCACGGTGGAGGTCTACGATGTGGGGCGCCAGCATGGGCAGGTGGATGTAGGCCACCCTGTCGGAGCGGGCGAAGACATCGGGCGCGGTGGCCGCCTCAGTCTCCGTTCGGAGGTCGATGACGGTGCGCACCCCGAAGTAGACCAGCCGTCCCTGGGACTCCAGGGGCAGGCGGTGCAGGCTGTCTGAGCGGAGGAGCACGCCCCACCGGGTGCAGGAGTCGTCGGTTGTGGCGTAGCCTCCCACGTCTCGCAGGTTCTGCGTCCCCTCAAGGGGCCAATGGCGGATTGTGTACTGGTCTATTTCGGGCGTCCTGATGTTCATGCTACTGCTGGCTCCTTTTCCAGGATGTTGTGACCGGCCCTTGCCGCCGCCTCGGACTGGGCGATCGCCAGGTCGTTCTCGTACTTGATGATGTAGCGAGGCCCCGGGAGGATGACAGGGTGTACCGAAAGCTCGTTGTCACGGATGCTCACCATGTTGAAGCCGGCGCCGTAGGCGTACCGCAGGCCGTTCTGTGAGCTGGGGTCGATGAGGTTGGCGACCCCGGGCGCCGTGGCCGATATGGTGTTCCCGAACCTGTTCACGCTTGGATAGTGGGTGTGGCCGTTGAGCAGTCCCTGGACGGGGTGGTCCTTTATCACCTCCAGGAGGTCTGCGCCGTCGATGAGCTTGAAGCCGTCGACCCACGTGGCTCCTGTGTTCACTGGCGGATGGTGAAGGACTATGACCGTGCCCAGACAAGGCTCCGGTTGGCTAAGCTCCCCGTCCAGCCACTCCAGCTGCTCCCGGCCCAGATGCCCCGACCCATGGCCGTGTACAAGGGAGTCCAGGACTATGACCCGCAGCCCGCCGATGGTCCGGCTGTAGCGGTACTTGGGATGCTGCTCAGGGTCCCAGTCCGGGTGGAAGACGCTGTAGAAGTTGGCCCGGTTGTCGTGGTTGCCCAGGGCCAGCAGCACCGGGATTCCCCGCTCCTCCACCTCCGCCACCAGGCAGGCCAGACGCACGTAGCTCTCAACCTCGCCGTTGTCCGAGAGGTCGCCGCTCACGACGATGAAGGCGGGGTCAACGTCAAGCTCAAGGGCCGCCGCAATCACCCTGTTGAAGTTCCGGGCCGTGTCATCATCGGTATACAACCCTCTGCGCGGCGGGGTTATATGGGTGTCGCTGATGTGGATGAAGTAGAAATCGTTCTCTCTTGTCATGACTGCCTTTAATCTCAACATAACAGCGTCGTGTTAACGGGCGGTTAAGGGTCGGTTAACGCCTGGTTAGGGTCTGGTGAAGGGTCGTTGAATGGCGACCTGCTTGAGAGGGAGACAAGGCTGCTTCGATGCCACGCCATCGTCGCTTCCTTTACCCTTGCCACTCCGTAGGCTATAATCCTCAGAGTCCAAGCGCTTAACGAAATGGAGGGTCTAATGGCGGAAAGAATCGGGATTATTGGGTCTGGCATAATGGGTGCGGGCATCGCTCAGATTGCCACGCAGAACGGGTACGAAGTGATAATGACGGACGTGGGCCAGGAGCAGCTGGACGCGGCTGTGGGACGGATAACCACCGGCCTGGACAGGGGCGTTCAGCGAGGCCTCTTTGAGCAGTCCGTGCGAGACAACGCCGTGAGCAACCTGAAGACCACCCTGGACCTGGAGGAGGCCGCCCAGGCGCCGCTCATCATTGAGAACATCTGGGAGGAGCAGCCCGCCAAGGAGGAGCTGCTGGAGAAGCTGGACCGGATGGCGCCGGCGGAGACTATTCTGGCCTCCAACACCTCCACGCTGCCCATCACCGAGCTTGCCGCCGCCACCAAGCGGCCCGAAAAGGTGGTTGGGATGCACTTCTTCAACCCGCCCTACGCCATGCAGCTTGTGGAGGTCATCCGGGGATTTCACACCAGCGACGAGGCGGTGGAGGTCGTGGTCAAGGCGTCCGAGGTCATGGGCCGGAAGCCGGTGGTCATGGAGGACTCGGCGGGCTTTGTGGTCAACCGTCTCATTGCGCCCTTCCTCAACGAGGCCACCTTCCTGCTGCAGGAGGGCGTGGCCGGCAAGGAGGACATCGACGAGTGCGTACGCCTGGGGCTGAACCACCCGATGGGGCCCTTCCAGCTGATGGACCTGATTGGGCTGGACGTCATCCTGCACGAGATATCCACCGTCTTTGAGAAGACCGGCGACCCCAAGTACCGACCCAGCCAGCTGCTTCAGAGGATGGTTGTGGCGGGCCAGCTTGGCCGCAAGGTGGGCAAGGGCTGGTACGAGTACTAGGGCTTAGGTAGCAACAGCCTTAAAAAAATTGCCCGCTCATTCCCTTCGACTGGCTCAGGGTGAGCGGGCATTGCTTATCCGCTCATGGTGAGCCTGTCGAACCATTTGAGCGGAGGCTATGCCATCTATACTGGCCGTGAGGTCCTGGGCCTGTAGGCCATCTTCATATAGCGATCGCCTGCGCGCAGCTCATCCAGCATCTGGTTGAGACGCTTCCGGCGGGTCTCCTCGCGCTTGGCCCCGGCAATCCAGATGAGGTAGTCGTTGCGCTGGTAGGGCGGCCGGCTGCGGTACGCCTCGTCGAGGCCGTGCTCCGCAAGGGCGTCCCGTACGAAGTCCGGCATCTCGTGGCGTGGGCGGCGGGGTGGGGGCATGGGGTTCCTCCGTTTGGGTGGTTTGGAAGGTACTGGAGCAAAGCGCCTGTAATCTACCAGTTGGACAGAATGTGGTCAGCGATTCTAATTGCGGTGGGTGCTCCTACTGGGTTACTGGCGCCAAAGAATAGCTCGAACATAGGCGATCCTTTTGAATTCTCAAATACCCGGCTTTTAGGTGCAACCTGAGAGAACACAGACTCAAGTCGCCCTCTGTAGAGATCTGCTATTTGCCCACTACCTTGCGGTCTTTCCTGTCTTGGCTCATCGCCGAAGAGCGATAGTTGTTGTGACGGGCTATAGATTCCCTGCCAATACTCCCTACCCCCGAATACTTGGTCCAGGCGATCCGAAAGGGCCGGGGTAGGCTCGTTGTTTCTGGCCATCATACGGGTTACTGCCATAAGTGGGAAGAGTACCCAGCAATCGATTTTCTCTGAGTGTGCGATGGCCTCGACTGTGCTCCAGGATACTTGTGTTGCATATGGGTCCAAGAATACCACGGCCCGGTCCAGGTCTCCCATTTCCCTGCAGAAGCGTGGCAGGGCCCTATTAGCATCATCATTAACTATGTTTATTTGAGTGTCGGGGAATTCTTCCTGCAATGACCAAAGTGAACTTATGCTCGCTGAGTCCTTTTCGATAAAGACAAATTGGTCAAAGGCCTTGTCCTGGATTTCTAATGCTATTCTCGATGACCCTTTTCGCAGCTCTTGGAAGTCCTCGTAATCCTCCAAAGAATACCCGGAACGGGGAGTCCAGTGGCCTCTTCCAGCAAAGGCATCGACATATACAAGATTGAATGGAAAGTTCTTCAATGCGGTAGTGTAAGCATCCAAATATCGTCGGAGAATCTCCAGCTTGTCACTGGTCCACTGTCCGCCGAAGACCATACTGCTCATTGAATCTCTCCGGCTACTGGCATTTGGAGCCACTTCCGGTCATCTATGACTGCTTTATTTCCGCCTCGCTTGTTTCGCATGCCGCCGAGCTGCTTAAGGAAGAATGCCACTCCCGCCCGTGTTGACTGATCGCGCAGGTCGCGGACCCACTCCAGGTCCATGGGCCGCGCCTTGTGGCCGCTTTCACCGCCGACGATCACCCACTGAAGAGCGCCGGAGTCTAGCCAGTAGGATAGGTCTACCGCTTCAAGCAGGGGCTCAGCAGAAACAAAGCGTATTGGCGCAGGAAGGCGTGACAATACTGTCAGCCTGGGAGCGTACTTCTGACTCTCAACCGATGTGCCTATCCATACGTTGGGAGGCCAGCCCTCCGGAAAGTAGTGTCCATACTCTTCCCACCAGCCAACGGCGCGCCCGGGTCTCTTGGTCAGGACCTGGAAAACGTGACCCCGCTCGCGAGAAGCCTCCTCCATAACCGAGAAAATCTCGTACACGAAGTCAAATGGGACTCGCGGGTGGAACACGTCAGACATGCTGTTGACAAACACACGCCTGGGCCGTTTCCAAGTCAGAGGAGCTTTCAGTCGCTCCGGCAAGAGGCGGACTTGGTCCGGGGATGAGCCGTATCCCGGGACACCCATAGCCGTGAGACGCGGGTAAAGCGCGAACATATAGCAGTTGTCGCACCCCGGAGAAACGCGGGTGCAGCCGGTCACCGGGTTCCAGGTCTCATCTGTCCACTCTATTGCAGAAGGCATAGTTTTTCTCCGTGAGATACATATGTTCTATCATGCTGGGGGGTTATGTCAATACCCACGCATAATAGCACACCAATTCAGTCAGCCTCAGAAGCCCGCGCTTAAAGGCAATCAGGGTGCTGGGGTAGGGATAGACAACGAGAGAAGCTATTCCAGAGGCGGTTGTCTTCACGCTTCTTCCTCGTTGTCCTCTTCTTCCAGGCTATCCACAATGGGCGTGATCTTCTTAATGAAATGACATAGCATTTCCGCGATTCTGTTGGCGAAACTCTCATTAAGTGAATCGCTTCCCATCCTTATGAAAATGCCTATATCGTCGTTCTCTTGGTCTTTGTCAAGGTGGATGCCTTCTAGGGCTGCCGAGGTAAGGTTTAGGTTGTCTCTGAACCTTACGTTGACGCGTCGTTGATCCGGGTTCCCTTCTACAGGCCGGAAAGTAATGGCGTAGTACAAATCGGCCTTCGCCCAATGGGCTCTTGAGTACCAGAAACGGTAGTCTCGGAAGTCTGGGGTTCCCTCAGCCCATCGGCTTCTCTTATCCGGGCGTATTTCGTTCTGCAATCTTTCCAGGGTCAATCCTCCTACTTTCCTGGCAAAGGACGTAATCTCGTCCCTCCTGTTCGGGAATGATCTTCGCATTTTAGCTGCGGGTTGTGCTTTGCCACCTATGCCGACGACATAGTCCTCTTCTCCAGCCACTGGGATAATTGTGTTCGCCTGTATGTACAGCGAGTCAGCGTTGGCATCTCTGTACGGAGTCAGGGTGACGCAGGTTATAAGGTTTTCGCCGGGAGCTTTATCGTTGAGCCACAATGCGGCAGAGGTAACTTCTGGCGCGAACCTGTGGCTGGCAAGGATTATGCGCTGGTCGTTGTTCAAAGCATTCAGGTCATCAGTACCCAAGTGTTGCAGCAGGAGGTTCGTAGCTTCATCTTGAGAGACTTTCTTGTACTCGGCCAGCATACCCACAATTTGGTCAGGAGTTGCGCGCCGGAAATAGCTAGCATACTTTATGGCCTGCCAGTGAGCATCAGTTCCGGTGTTGTCACGCTTGAGTTCTATGATTACGAGCTTGCCGTCTAAGTCCACAGCCAGCAGGTCAAGCCTCTCGTCAGTACGGTCGAAGCCACTGAATTCCTTGTCGATTATTAACAGGTCTTCACCCAGGATGCCGGGGTTGGCGGCAATCCACTCCTGGATGTCCTTCCTTTCTCTCAAACCCAGTAGCGCGAAATCCACCTCTTCAATGCGTTCGGATGCCTGGCTTTCAGGGTCAACCTTGAATAGCAGCGGTCCTTCACTCATCTCTGCCTCCTCTCCAGGCTCTCGCCTAATTTTATCAGTAACTGTGGACGCGACGTCAAACCACCACTTGCCCCGCATCTCGCATCCAGCCCTGCACCGTTCCCCCAGTTGTGGTAAGATATTAAACGGTTGTGTTTCAAGCATCAGATTCAAGAGAGGTGTGAATCATATGGCTACTACTATGGATCGCTCACCCGACTACAAGGTTGTTGGGACAAGACCCGTCCGGCACGACGGGGTGGACAAGGTCACGGGCCGGGCCAAGTTCGGCGCGGACGTGCATGGGGTTGACATCCTGCACGGGAAGATACTCCGCAGCCCCCACGCCCACGCCCGCATAAAGTCCATCGACGCCAGCAAGGCGCTGAAGCTCCCCGGCGTGAGGGCCGTGGTCACCAGCGCTGACCTGCCTGAGCCGCCCAATGAGCCGGTGTCCGTCGGCGAGGGGCCTATGGTAAACCTTCGCTACATCTCCTCCAACGTGCTGGCCCGTGAGAAGGCGCTCTACAAAGGCCATGCGATAGCCGCGGTGTGCGCCGACAGCCCGCACGTGGCCGAGGAGGCTCTGGACCTCATCGAAGTGGAGTACGAGGTGCTTCCTCCGGTGATGACCGCGTTCGAGGCGATGCAGGACGGCGCGCCCATCCTCCACGACTCCATGACCACCATGTCCCTGGGCAAGGACACCGGCAAGAACAGCAACGTCGCCGTCCACACCCAGTTCACCATCGGCGACGTGGAGAAGGGCTTCAAGGAAGCCGACGTTGTAATCGAGCGTGAGTTCAACACCAAGACCGTCCACCAGGGCTACATCGAGCCGCAGAACGCCACCGTGCACTGGGGCAGCGACGGCAAGATAACCATCTGGACCAGCAACCAGGGGCACTTCGGCGTGCGGCAGAACACCGCGGCGCTGCTGGGCGTCCCGGTCTCCCAGGTGCACGTAATCCCAATGGAGATTGGCGGCGGCTTTGGCGGCAAGATCAACATCTACATGGAGCCTGTGGCTGCCGTTATGTCCCGAATGACGGGGCATCCGGTCAAGATGGTGATGACCCGCACCGAGGTGCTGGAGTCCACCGGCCCCGGCTCGGGCACGTACACCAAGGCGAAGCTGGGCTTCGGCAGCGACGGCAGGATTGTCGCCGCCCAGGGCTTCCTAGCCTTCGACGCGGGCGCCTACCCCGGCTCGCCGGTCACGGCCGGCGCCATGTGCATGCTGGGCATGTACAACATTGAGAACGCCCTGCTGGACGCCTACGACGTGGTCGTCAACAAGCCCAAGACCTCCGCCTACCGCGCCCCCGGCTCGCCCCAGGCAACCCTGGCGGTTGAGTCCATAGTCGACGAGTACTGCCTCCAGAAGGGCATTGACCCCCTGGAGTTCCGCCTGAAGAACGCCTCCAAGGAGGGAGACCGGCAGGTGACCGGAGCGCCCTTCGGCAACATTGGCAACGTGGAGGTGCTGGAGGCCGCCAAGTCCAGCGACCACTGGAACACCCCCCTTGAGGGCAAGCACCGGGGCAGGGGTATCTCCAGCGGCTTCTGGTTCAACGGCGGGATGCAGTCCAGCTGCAACCTCCAGGTCAACCCGGACGGCACCGTGGCCATGATTGAGGGATCTGTGGACATCGGCGGAACGCGGGCGGCCATCGCCATGCAGGCTGCTGAGGTGCTCGGGCTCGCTGCGGAAGAGGTGCACCCCGTGGTGGGCGACACCGCCTCCATCGGGTACACGGCGGTCACTGGCGGAAGCCGCGTCGCCTTCGCCACCGGCTGGGCCGCCTACGAAGCCGCCCAGGACGTGGTCCGACAGATGAAGGAGCGGGTGGCCAGGATCTGGGAGACGACGGAGGACGACGTGGACTTTGCCGACGCCACCTTCACCCGCATCTCCGACGCCGAGCAGCAGATAACCTTCAAGGACGTGTGCAAGCGCCTGATGGAGACGGGCGGTACCCTTGTGGGTAAGGGAACCGTAAGCCCCCGAGGCGTGGGCGCGGCCTTTGGCCATCACATTGTGGACGTGGAGGTTGACACGGAGACGGGCAAGGTTGACGTGCTCCGCTACACCGCCATTCAGGACGCGGGCAGGGCCATTCACCCCAGCTACGTGGAGGGCCAGATTCAGGGCGGCGTGGTGCAGGGCATCGGCTGGGCGCTCAACGAGGAGTACTACTACAACGACGAGGGCGTCATGGCCAACTCCTCGCTGCTGGACTATCGAATGCCCACTTCCCTGGACCTGCCGATGATCGACACCATCCTGGTGGAGAAGGCGAACCCCGGCCATCCCTACGGAGCGAGAGGCGTCGGCGAGGTGCCGATAGTGCCCCCGCTGGCGGCCATGGCCAACGCGGTGTCCCGCGCCATTGGCGTGAGGATGCTCGACCTGCCGATGAACCCCGGCGCGATTCTGGAAGCCCTGTGGGAGAAGGAAGAGAACGGGGCAGGCTAGGCTTCCGGCGGAACAGCCATACTGGAGCAACGAAGAGGGAGGCCTGGGGCAACTGGGCCTCCCTCTCTATGTACGTCAAATGAGTCCACAAGAGAAGTCTAGCGGCGGGCAGCTGTCCAAAGAGCGCTCCTTTGAGGTCCTGAAGGAGCTCTACGACCGCCTGGATGCCGCCGAGCACCACCTGGGCGGGCCGTACAAGAGGACGGCCGTCGGCCAGTACCTGCCGTCGCCTTTACGCCACCTGAATGCCGCCATCGAGTACCTCATTGAGACGTCGGCCTTCGACCCCTCCGGTCTGTTCCTGGACGCCGGCGCGGGAGACGGGCGGGTGGTGGCCCTCACCGCGCTTGTGCACGGGATACCATCGGTGGGCGTGGAGTACGACCAGCCGCTGGTGGAGTTCTCCAGGGCCAACATCGAGAGCCTCAAAAGCTCCGGCCTGCAGGGCGCGTCCGACCTCATTATTCCAGGGGACTTTACGGAAGACGAGACCTACCTCCGGGCGGGCCTGAAGTTCGAGGACTTTGCCACGGTGTTCAACTACATCAACAACGAGGGCGATATTGCGGAGAAGGTGGCTGTCTCCTCGCCGCCGGGCACAAAGCTGCTGGTGCTGGGCGCGTTCCCGGTACCCGGCTATCACGGCCTGACCCTGGAGCGCAACGTCATGCTGGCCACGGGCCGGGACCCCGATGGGGCCGTAGCTCTGGTGGAGCTGCCCGTCTCGGAGGATACGTACATAGATTTGAACGCCACGTACATCCAAGTCTACCGGTGGTAGAGGAGGGCGTGCCCTTCACACCACCAACCACCCTCGCGAAAGCGGGGGTCTATCCTTTGTTGTGTTGGGTGTCCTGGATTCCTGCCTTCGCAGGAATGGTTGCGTGGGTGGGCCTGGTTTACGGGTGAGCATCCGTCGGCTGAGTCAGACACGGAGCATATGGAGGAGGTCCCCCTGGCCTCCCGCCAGTTGCAGGCAGGGGTCATTCAGGCTCATCCAGAAGAACTCAAAAGCGATGGGCGGGCCGCCGTCGCTTGGGTCGTTCTCCCAGTGCAGCCATGATTCCTCCGTGGGCCCGGTAAGTTCTAGGTGGTACACGTGGCGGTCGTGAACCTCGTCCGCGTGGGGCGCGACATTGTAGAGATAACGTCCCAGAAGGCCAATAACCCTGACGTCCGTCAGGCCGCTCTCCTCCCGTAGCTCCCGCAGCACGGCCTTACCCGGGTCTTCCCCGTCCTCGATGGACCCTCCCGGCGCCTGGAGTCCGGCTTCCGGGAAGTCCCGGTGACGGAAGACCAGCAGCTCATCGCCGCGGGTCACGTAGGCGAGGACTTTACGTTTCACAGACAACGCCGTCGCCGTCCCCGTCGCGGGCGGAGGGCACCATTTCCTGCGGGAATCCGCGGCCGTTGCCGCTGCTGCCCAGCACGCGCTCCTCCCCGGCGTCCTCAGCCGCGTCACAGGAGTCGTAGACTGCTTCAGGGGCAGAAGTTGGTAAGGGAGTATCGGTTGGTAGCGGCGCTGGTGTTGGCGTTGGAGTTGCTTTTACAACCTCATCAGTTGCCACTGGAGTTGCTGCAGATGGACCTGATTCCTCGCAAACAACGCCGTCGCTATCGCCATCGCGAACGCTGGGCACCTTGGCCTTTGGGAAGCCCCAGCCATCACCCGCGCTACCCAATACTCGAGTCTCACCGGCCGCTTCCGCTTCTTCACAAGAGCCGTAGACATCTCCAGATGCGGGGGTTGCCTCAGCAGTACCAACCGGAAGCGGTGTTGACGCCGGGGTTGTAGTAGACGTAGCAATGGGCTGTGGTGATGTTGTATCGCTTACAGTGGGCAAAGGGCCAGGCTGCGGCCGTTCGGCTTCGACAGTTGTAAGGGTTATTTGTGGTGTACAGGTGTTCAGCATCTCGGAGAGGGCGGCCGCCTCCGAGGAGGTCGCGGTCAGTCTCCAGGTGTTCTTGATGGTGATCCAGTCCGTGGCATACTGGCACCAGTAGCCCCGGTCGGGCGGTTTCCACTCCTCAGGCCCGTCCGCGCCCTTGGCCCGGTTTGCGGAGTTCTGCACGGCTATCAGATGACCGGCATAGGAGAGGTCATTTGCGTAGTCTCTCCTTCTTGATTCACTCCACAGCCAGCCGCCGGAGCGGTGCGCGTTCCCAAGGGGAACCATGTGGTCTACGTCCAGGTCACTGGGGTCGGTGAACTGCTCTCCGGTGTAGGGTCCGTTCCACTCACCCGATGCGACCCTGCATTCATCGGCGTCTTTGTACTCCACCGGTGATGTGGACTCCTCAATGAGCGCCTCCTGGCGCGTGTCCTGGCAGTCCCTGTCCTCGTCTATCCAGTGCCGCCATTCGCCGCGGTCGTAGGCGGGGATGTCGGCTGGAACGGGAGCGACCATTATGGACAGTGTCAGACCATCATCTGGCGCCTCGGGCGTTGCCGTCGGAAATGGCAGTTCGTCACACGCCGCGGTCAGCAGCGTGACGGCAACAGCCGCAAGCAGGACCCGGACGAAGGAGGTCATTGAGCTTCCGTGGGCGTACGGCGGGCTAGTCTCTCTTGGGAAGCACCGTTATCTTCCGGCTCTCACCCACGCCCGTGCTCTCGGTGGCAACTCTGGGGTTGTCCGCCAGGGCCATGTGTATCACCCGCCGCTCGTTGGGGGCCATTGGCTCCAGGGTGATGGAGCGTCCGGTAGAGGCCACGCGCTCCGCGACCCTGGACGCCAGGGCCCTCAGGGAGTTGTAGCGCCGCTCTCGATACCCCTCCACGTCCAGGATGACTCGGCCGTTCGCCCTCTGGCCCACCAGGAGGTTCACCGTGAACTGCAGAGCGCGGAGGGTCTCGCCGCGCCGCCCGATGAGTAGCCCGGAGTCCTCGCCCTCAATGTCCATCTCGATGGTGTCCTCTTCGCCCTCCAGCTGCGGCCTTGGCGTGGCCGTTGCCGACACCTTCATGGACCTTAGCAGGCTGTCCACGGTGAGCTTGGCCACAGCCGGCAGGTTGGAGGGCAGGGAGGCCAGGGTCACCTTTATGCGGGCCGGCTCCGCTCCAAACCCAAGTATGCCGCCCTTGCCCTGGCTAATTACGTCTATTTCGACCTGATCGCGCTCTGCGCCTAGCTGGTCTAGGGCGATTTCTATTGCTTCCTCGACTGACCTTGCCGTCACTTCCATCGTCGTTTCCATCTTCTGCGCTCTCCTTGACCGGCTGGGCTGGCGATGGCTGGGCGCTTGGCCCCGGCCTTCGGGTGGGGAGCAGGCCTCCCCAGCCGGCAACAAAGTATTGTATCCCCATCTGAATCATGTTGGACGCCACCCAGTACAGAGACAGGCCGCTGGGCAGCGAGAATGAGAAGAACATGAGCATCATCGGCATGAGCCAGAGCATCATCTGGGTTGTCTGAGCCTGGCGCGGGTCCGCCGGCTGCACCGTCGTCGTCTTCTGCACGGCCCACATGGATATGCCCACCAGCACCGGGAGCACAAATCGAGGCGGTTCCGCCAGGTCCAGCCACAGGAAACGGCTGTCCAGGGGAATGGCCTCGTTTACCAGGGGCAGCCAGGCGTACAGCTTCTGCGATAGCCCCGCCAGCCGCTCCGGGTGGTCCGGGAGGGTCTGGATGATGGCCTGGTAGAGGCCAATCCAGATGGGCATCTGGATGAACATGGGGCCAAGACAACCCAGGGGGTTGACGCCCTTCTCCTTGTAGAGGCGCATGGTCTCCTGGGACTGCTTCTGCCTGTCGTCCGGGTATTTCTGGCGTATCTCCATTGCCAGGGGCTGGATCTCGGACATCTTCTTGGTCATCCGGATCTGCTTCAGCGTCAGGGGCAGGGTGACCACGCGGATGATCACGGTGAACACCAGAATGCTGGCGCCGAAGTTGTCCAGGGAAAGGGCGTACAGCAGCACCAGGACGTTTATCATGGGACCCAGGATGAGCTGGTTCCACACTGTGGCTACAAGTTCCAGCACGCGCTACCTCTCTGCCCTTTGCGACTGAGTTGTCACTTGCATTGCTCCCATGTGTCCTTTGCGGCCTCTACTCGCACCGGGCCGTGGACTCCTTTGTGTTGAAGCACCACAGCTCCGTCCAGAACCCCTGCTGCAGGTCGACGGCGCGGACGGTGTGGTCCATAGCGCTAAAGTAGACGATAGAGCCCGACGCTGTCAAAGGCGCGCGTATGTGGTCGAAGTCAGGGACTCCCCTTATCTCCGTGCCGTCCGTGGTGCGCACCAGGTACACGTCGCCGTTGTCCGTGGCCACTGCCACGCCCGCCGGGACCAGCGCAGGAGCGGCTATTATGGGACTCTTGGGGTCCGTCTCGAACCGCCATCGCTCCGTTCCGTTTGTGGCGTCCAGGGCGTACAGGTTGCCGTCCAGGGATGCGACGTATACGGTTACGCCACCGGATTCGGCCACGGCGGTAGACCAGAGCCAGTTGCCGGCCTCAAAGGGCGTGGCCCAGATCTGCTGCCCGTTGCTCGCGTCCAGGGCGTAGAACTTGCGGTCAAAGGAGCCTATGTAGACCCGCCCGTCCAGGACAAGGGGCGTGGCCGCAACCGCCCCTTCTGTCTCGAACCGCCACACCTCATCGCCTGCTCTGTAAGTGCTCATGTCCTTCAGGGCTACGGCGTACACGTTGCGGTCCAGAGACCCGAAGTACACCACGTCCTGGTAGACCACAGGCGTAGACCATATCTTGTTGCCCGTCTCAAACCGCCACTGCTCCGCGCCGTCGGCGTCCAGGGCGTACAGGTTGCCGTCGGAGGATCCAATGACTATCGTCTCCAACCTGCCGCGGGCCGGGTCTTCGGCGGGCATGTCGTCAGCCGGCGGGGTCGGCGTTATCGAGAAGCCCGGGGTCGGAGTGGGCTCCGGCAGGGTTGGAGTGGCTACAGCCTCCTCCATCTCATACACCAGCGCCGGCGACCCCACAATGCTGTCGTCCGTGCGGAACTCCCACAGCTTCTGCCTCGATTCCGGGTCCACGGCGTAGAGAACGCCGTTGTACCCGCCCAGCAGCACAAGGCCATCGGTCACCGCCGGGGTGGAGTAGATGCCCTGCAGTCCGTCCTCCTCCTGGCCCTCCTGGGGGAAGCTCCAGAGCAACGCGCCGTTAGCCCGGTCAAGGGCCAGCAGCTCGTCCTCGCGGGAGCCGATGTACACCGCGTCCTCGGTCACCGCCGCTCCCGACCATCCGGAGTCCGGGCCCAGGTCACGCGCGTCGCACCCCGCAAGGGCTATGACTGCCAGTGAGAGGACAAGGAGCCACCAGCCGCGTCCGGTACGGCGCGCCTCAGGGGACCGGGTCATAGCCTGTCCCGCCAATGGGCGTGCATCTGGCCAGCCGGCCCAGGCTCATCCACACGCCGCGCGCAAGCCCGTACCTGTCTATAGCCTCGTGGGAGTAGTGTGAGCAGGTGGGCTCGTAGCGACAGGACGTTGGCAGGTACGGCGAAATCGCCCTCTGGTAGAGGCGTATGGCTCCCAGCGCTCCCCGCTTCATGCCTTGAGCTTCTCCGACTGCGGCGCGATGTCCAGCAGCTTTCCCCTTCGAAGGAGGTCCCTAACCGATGCGCTCAGTTTGTGGTAGTCCGCCGAACCCGCTCCCCGTCGGGCGATGAATATCATGTCCCAGCCTCCCACGGTGGGCGTGTTGCGCACGGCCTCCCTGGTCCTTCGCTTGATAGTGTTCCTCACCACCGCGTTGCCGGTGCGCTTGCTCACGGAGAAGCCGTACCTGTTCCTGCCGTCCGTGCCGTTGGGCATGGCCTTAAGCACCAGCAGGTCATTGGCCCACGATCTTCCCCGGCGATAGATGTGAGAGAACTCCTGCGCCTTCTTGAGGCGTAGCTCTTTTTGCATTCAGTTGAGAGCGATCTGCGAAGGGGACGACAGCGCACGCGCCTAAACGGTGAGCCTCTGGCGGCCCTTGAAGCGCCTCCGCTTGAGGACGTTCTGGCCGCCCCGCGTCTGCATGCGGGAGAAGAAGCCGTGCACCCTTTTCCTTCGTCTGACTTTTGGCTGATAGGTTCGTTTTGTCATTGGACTACAGGCGATGATTATAATTCCCGCGCCTTGCTAGTGTCAATCTGAGCGTACGAGCCTGACGGCCACCTTTTGACCGCGCCCACTCGCGGTATTACAATGGAATCATAGACTCGACAGTCTCAAGAGAGCGGTGCCCGGTGGTGTAGTGGTAGCACAGGGGACTTTGGATCCCCTGACCCTGGTTCGAATCCAGGCCGGGCAGCCAGCAGACCTCCAACCTCACTCCATCCCCCTGTGTGGCGTGGAACGCCCGAAGCTAGAACCCGCGCATGTCCCTGAGCCTTGCAATCCGCTTTTTCATCGGCGGGTGCGTGGAGAACATGCTGGCCGTGAACCCGCTGAGCGGGTTGACAATGAACATGTGGGAGACGGCCTCGTTCACCTTCATGGGCCTCCGGCTGGCTCCCTGCTCCAGCTTCTCCAGCGCCCTGGCAAGGGCCCAGGGGTTCCGGCAGTTCTTCGCGCCCGTCGAGTCGGCCTGGTACTCCCTGGCCCGGGAGATGGCGGCACGCACCAGGATGGCGGCCAGGGGCAGAAGTATGGCGACCACCAGCATGCCGACAATGGTGAACATCGCCCCGTGGCCTCCGGCGTCCCTTCGCCCGAAGCCGCCAAAGAGCATGGAGAAGCGGGCGATCATCGCCAGAAAGGTGATGGCCCCGGCGATGGTAGCAGCGATGGTCATGATGAGGGTGTCCCGGTTGCCCACGTGGGCCATCTCGTGGGCCATGACCGCCGACAGCTCCTCGCGGTTCAGGATGCGCATGATGCCCGTGGTGGCCGCCACGGCCGCGTTGCTGGGGTTTCTGCCGGTGGCAAAGGCGTTGGGCGAGTCGTTCTCAATGATGTAGACCCTTGGCATGGGCAGGTTGCTCTGCCTGGCCTGCTCCTCCACAATGAAGTGCAGCTCAGGGGCCTCCTCCGGCGTGACCTCCCTTGCGCCCGCCATCTTCAGAGCCAGCTTGTCGCTGTACCAGTAAGCGCCGACGTTCATCAGCAGCGACAACCCCAGGGCGATTGCCATCCCGCCCTCACCGCCCAGGAAGAAGCCCGCCATGACCAGCAGCATCGACATCACTATCAACAGGAATCCCGTCTTGAGCGTATTCATCGGTTTCTCCCGAAGTATTCCTCAATCCCGCTCACACTGAACGTGTCTAAGTGTGAGCAGATAATCTTTCAGACAGCCTTCAGTCCTTGGGATAGCGCACCCTCACGAACTCCACGTGGTCCCACACCAGGGCTGAGAACTCCAGGGACTCGGGGACCTCAAAGAAGAGGTAGCCGGGTATCTCAAATCCGGAGATTATCTGGAATTCCCCCCAGATGCGCGCTGCATACGGGTTGTCCTCCGGCGGCTCCTCCTGGGTTTCCACAGCTCCCGCCCCAGGGTTGGGGTCGATCATGTTGTACTGGATCTCGTTGAGGTCCCTGAGGGTTGCGGCGTTCGCGTCCACCGACAGCGTAACCTGTGTCGATTCGGGGTTGAGCACCCTGGTTCTCACGGCGGCAATGACGTTGCCCGGCACCTTTGGGGCGATTACGTAGTTCCGGTTCAATCCGGCCTCAAGAAAGCCGTAAACCGGCACATCCTCCAGGGCCGCAGGTATGCAGCCGGTGAGATCGTCGTTTCCGGTTATGTCCAGCGACACCAGGCTGGAGAGACTGCCAAGCTCCTCTGGCAGCTCTCCGGCCAGGTCGTTGTTTGGGAGGGAGATTGCGATGACGCTGCCGCCGGCGTCGGTGGTCACGCCGTGCCATTCGCCCAGGGGCGCGTTGCTCAGCCAGTTGTCGTTGTTGTCCCAGCCGGCTCCGCCTGCGGAGGCGTAGAGCGCGATGAGGGCGTCCGACTCCGAGACCTGCGTATCCTCCCCCGTCGCTTCGCAGTGCCGCGGAAGAGCGTACACCACCTTCTCCAGCATTACCGGCTTGTGTGCGCCGACGTGGATGACCTCCCCCCTGCCGCCGTACTCCCGGTCGCTGCTTCCGCGCAGGCACCCCATTGCGGCCACAACAGCCAGCAGTGCTGCAACCAGAAGGATTTTTGCGATGATGCCTTTCTTCATAGTCGGCTAAGGCGTGACGTGGGACAGGCTGGGCATGGCCCGCAGCCGTCCGACGAGGTCGGGCAGCACGCGGAGCACGTGCTCAACCTCCTCTTGTGTGTTGTCCTTGCCAAGGGTCAGTCGAAGGCTGGCCTGAGCCAGGTCCGCGGGAAGGCCAAGGGCCAGAAGCACGTGGGACGGCTCCAGTGCGCCGGAGGTGCAGGCGCTGCCGCTGGAGGCCGCCGTGCCCGCAAAGTCCAGCCCCAGGAGTATCGGCTCACCCTCCACGCCCTCAAAGGAGAAGTTCACGTTGTTGGGAAGCCGTAGCGTAGGGTGGCCGTTCAGGTGCACCCTGTCTATCCGCTCCTGAATGCCCTGGATCAGGCTGTTCCGCAGCCGCAGGCAGCGCTCGCTGCTGGCCTCCCGCTCCTCATCGGCCAGTTTCAGGGCCACGGCCGTGCCCACAATGCCGGGCACGTTCTCGGTTCCGGCTCGTCGCTGCCTCTCCTGCGCCCCGCCGTACTGCTGCGGCGTGAAGGGCGTGCCCCTTCGCACGTACAGCACGCCAACCCCCTTGGGGCCGTAGAACTTGTGGGACGAGAGGCTAAGCATGTCCACGCCAAGGGTGTTGACGTCGATTTCCAGGAATCCCGCCGCCTGCACCGCGTCCGTGTGAAAGACGATGGTGCGGTTCAGCCCCTTGGCGGTCTCCTTGACGCCCCGGGCCATGTCCGCCACCGGCTGTATGGTGCCGATCTCGTTGTTGGCGAGCATGACGCTGACGAGGATGGTCTCGTCGGTGACGGCCTTGAGCACGTCCTCCGCGTCCACCAGGCCGTCCCTGTTCACGGGCAGGTAGGTGACCCGGAAGCCGTTGTCCTCAAGGTACTGGCAGGTGTGGATGACGGCGTGGTGCTCTATGCTGGTTGTGATTACGTGGTTGCCGGTCTGCCTCAGGGCCAGGGCGGCCCCCTTCAGCGCGGTGTTGTCCGACTCGCTGCCGCCGCTGGTGAAGACCACCTCGCTTGTGCGACAGCCCAGGACGCGCGCCACCGACTCTCTGGCCTCGTCCACCGCCCTGCGCGACTCCTGGGCCAGGGTGTAGAGGCTGGAGGCGTTCCCGAAGCGATGGGTGAAATAGGGCAGCATGGCCTCCATAACCTCCGGCCTTACCGGAGTGGTGGCTGCGTGGTCCATGTAGACCATCCTTGGCTGCTCCTGCATTTACGCCCTCCTCAGGGGTTGGGACTCCTTATACTGATGCTATACCCTCCATTGTAGCATTGCGCAGCCTTGGGATAAAGCGGAGGGGAAATACGTTAGTGTATTCGTTTGACCAAAAGCAATTTCTCATCACAGGTCTCACTCAGCCTATCTCATGAGTTCGTGTTCGAGAGCAGTAGGTTATCGGCAACTCGAACAGCGGTGCCAGCTTTCTGACGGTTGGCAGTATGTCGTCACGCTTCATACGCCTCGTGTCTGTGTCGAACATCAGGTAGTAAAGCGAAGCCCAAAAGATGGCAGCTTGATCGAAATCAACATCCTTGCTAGGACCTAGCGTTGATAGACATCCTGAGCCAATCATAACGGCTTGTCGAAATTGGTCGTTCACCACACTACAAGCTGAGATGAAAAGCCGTTTATCTTGCAAGTATGGTCTAAGAAGATCGCCTAACTCTTGGAATGAGATAGTGTCGAATGTGGTTCCGATAGCTTGACTATTCCCGTGGCAGGATAAGTGCAAGTAACGATATCCGCTTTCTTGAAAGTCCTCCAAGAAGTGTATGAGTTCCCGCTTCGTTCGAATGTAAACGTATCGCGGGGACTTCCCAGACAGCTTGAGAATCTCTGTGAGTGCCTCTCCCTCTCGTTCACCTTTGGCCTCGTTTTTCAAGTCAACCGACTCAATTATGTAGATATCTGGTGTGTCAAGGACCATAGTAACCTCCATCCTATCTCCATTTCCTCAAGAATCCGGTCTCACCTGTAGGCATACTCCGTCAGACCCAAGTTGAGACACTACAGGGATCCATTTGCTTCGCCCCTCGCTACCTCCGCCCTGTGAGGCTGTCCTGGACTATGACTCCCAGCAGCTCTCCGCGCTCCACCACCGTCACCATGCCCGTATCCCCTTCGTCCATGAGGTCAAGCACCCGGTAGGAGTCGTCGTCTGGGGCGACGGCGGGCACCAGGGTCAGGGGCGCCATCGCCTGGCTCACGCTGGCCGTCTCCCAGGTTTTCCTGCCCAGGCTTCTGGCCGACCGCGGCCCCAGCAGCCCCTCAACTTTGCTCTCCTGCCTCACTATGTAGCACATGCCGCCCTGGGCCACGGTCTTCCTCCGGCCCACGTCTCGCAGAGCAGTCTCCGGGGACAGCTCCGGGCAGTCGACGCTCATCAGGTCACGAGCCACGTACCCACTGAGCCTCTGGAGCTGTCGGGCGCGTCGTGACGTCATGGCGGTCGCCAGCCACAGGAACCAGCCGGTGAAGGCCAGCCAGATGCCCAGCAGGTACACCTCCCACATGAACAGGAAGGCGACTCCGCCCAGGACGAATATCGCCGCCGTCACCATTCCGCCGATGGTCGCTATCCGGGTTGCCAGCGCGTGGTTGCCGGTGACCGCCCAGATCCCCGCCCGGAACACGCGGCCTCCGTCCAGGGGGAAACCGGGAATGAGGTTGAAGAGGCCCAGGGCTATGTTCATCACAAACAGCCACCTGGCAACCACCGTGAGGTGTACGCTGGCCGGCTCTATAATGTTGCCCAAGGCCAGGAAGCCCAGGCCCATCACTATGCTGGAGGCAGGGCCCACTATCGCCATAGCGAACTCCGCCGATGGCCTGGTGTTCTCCCGGGTGATGTGCGCCACTCCGCCAAGGACAAAGAGGGTGATGCCCTTTACGGGGACTCCGTTCCTCCTGGCCACAAGACAGTGGCATAGCTCATGGACCACCACGGAGGCGAACAGCAGCAGGCTGGAGGCGATTGCCACCGCGAGCAGCTCAGGCAGAGACCAGGACGGCCGGACGCGGCCTATGGAAATGGCTATGGACAGTGTTAGCAGGAACAGGCACAGGAACCAGCTATAGTGGATCTCAATGGGTATACCCAGAATCCTGCCAAACCTGAAAGTCCTCAGCATCCCCGGCCTCCATCCTCAGACTCCGCAACCCTTTTCCGTTGCGTATCCCATCAGCTTGTAGGCCAGCTTGGCGGCAACGGAGGACGATGCGGGAGGCCCGGCCGCGGGGCATAGCTCCACGACATCGAAGCCGACCACGGTGCGCCTCCTGCAGACCGCCCTCAGCAGCCCGATGACCGCGTTCCAGTCCAGGCCTCCGGGTTCCGGGGTGCCGACCGCAGGCATCAGGCCCGGGTCAAGCGCGTCCAGGTCGATGCTCACGTAGACCTGGCCGGAGAGGCGGGACGCCACCTCCTCCGCGTCCCACGAGGCCGGCGCGCTGCCCTCGTCGTGGAAGTAGACGGGGATGTCCTGCTGCCGCACAAAGTCCATCTCCTCCTGGCTGATGCTGCGCACTCCCACCTCCACCACGGGGCACTCCTCCCAAATCCTGCGGGCTGCGCAGGCGTGGCTGAAACGGCTTCCCATGTACTCGTCCCGCAGGTCGGCGTGGGCGTCCAGGTAAAGCACCGAGAGGTCCGGGTGTACTTTGCGAAATGCCCTGGCCGCGCCCACCGAGACGGTGTGCTCGCCTCCCAGGACAGCCACCAGCTTGCCGTCCCTGGCGAAAGGCTCCACCGCGGCCTGCACCCTGTTCACCATGCCCTCCGGGCCGCCGACGTGGGGCTCAAGCTCCGGCAGGGTGTGGATGCCCACCCGGTAGACCTCCCTGCCTAGCTCTATGTCGTAGTCCTCCAGGTGACGGGAGGCCTCGATGATGGCCCTGGGGCCTTCCCTGGCTCCGCCCATGTGGGACGTCGTGCTGTCGTAGGGAACGGGCAGAACGACAACGCGGCAGTCCTTTGCGTTGGTCTCCTCCGGGCCGACTGCCAGGAAGCTCCAGGGGACGGACGCTGGAAAAGGCGACGGATGGCCGGAGGCCATCAGCTCACCCCGCTTAGCACCGCCTTCGCTTGGCCCCTCTCAACGGGCGACGGGAAATCGGGGCGGGAGTAGTCCAGCCCGCGCCCTATGACCCACAGCTTCACCTGGTCCAGTCCAAAGAGGTCCTTCACTCGCTCCAGGACGCGCTCGTGGTCAAAGTCCTTGCAGGAGAACACGTCAATGTTCACGTATGACCTGTCCGGGAAGGTGTGTACGCTAATGTGGCTCTCCGCAATCATCACAAAGCCGGAGACGCCCCAGTCCTCTTCCTTAGGGCCGTTGTAGGTCATCACGTGAGGCCCGTGTATCTTGGTCATCCCAATCTCGTCGGGAAGCGTATCCAGGAATCGAAAAACGAAGTCCTCGCTCTTCAGATTCTCCTCATCACCACCAAATCCATCCATCAGCAAGTGCATCTATCAGACCTCCGTATGGGATCGCTATCAGAGATTTAATGGGTGTCGACCCCTCGAAAAGGACACGACGCTTAAGGATAGCACCTTGCCAGTCACAGCACAACGGCTGACCGGCTTGCTCCCGCGATTTGAAGCCCAATCAGCGCGGCTGGAGAGCCAAAAATCGGTAACTCCCGTGCGTAAATGGCATTGACACTGGCAGGGATTTCCTTTATATTTCCATCACGTAATACGCTATACATCGGCACTCTTGTGTATGGCTTTCGGATACGCTAAACAGCGAAATTATCCCCAACAGCCGCCAATTTAGTGGCGCCTCCCCTGGGAATTGATGGAACCCCGTCGGGGCAAGTCTGCACAGAGGAGAGATTCCAGCATGGCAGTAACGTCGGAGCCTGGCTCGGTATTGGCCGGCCCGCCCGTAAACCCTGAGTTCTCAAAGGCGCTTGACGACCTGGTGGCCACCGCTAAGGTGGGCCACAAGTCGGACAGCCAGTTCTTCAACCCATCCAGCGAGTGGCTCATTGGCCGCATGCGCATCTTCCAGGACCTACCGGAGGAGCAGCAAAAGGCGATTCTCCAGGAGGCCGACGAGATTACCAGTGAGGCGGAGGCGCTGAACGCCGAGGGCAAGGCGGCGGCCCGCGCATGGCCGGACGTGGCGGTGCGGCTGGACAGCGGCGGGCTGGGCTTCTTCAGCCAGTTGGGGGTCGCCCGCAGGCCGGACCTCACCCAGTACTTCATCGACGGCTTTGCGCGCAACCGGGACGGACTGGCCTTCAGCGAGGAGAGCCAGGCGCTCTTTGCAGAGGTCTTCCCCTACATCACCGCCGCCATGAAGAAGCACTTCGCCGCCGGTGACACCGTCGTTCAGACGGACCGGCAAATCGGCGACACGCCCGATCGCGCCTTCCACGCCCGCCAGCTGCTGTTTGGCACGGAGTACCTTCAGCTTCCGTACATGTGGCGCCAGCTCACCTTTGACCTGCCGGACGCCAAGCTCCAGGAGCCCCCGGACATCATGGAGGTCTCCCTTCCGAGGTGGCTGGAGGACCTGGATATGCCGGAGGACCTCAAGGAGCGCGTCAGGGAGTCCGGCCTTACGCAGTTGGTGTTCAAGGCGCCGACCCGCGGCCTCTCCCTCCACCTGGGGTTCGACTACCTGGGCGAGCACAAGATGGGGCCTCTGTCGATAGCGATGTTCCTGGTCAAGCAGGCCAACGGCCTTGCGCTCCAGGCCGCCCTCAGCATGGCGCGGGTCAAGACCCTGAAGGGCAGCCCCACGAACACGGCCATAGTCACGGCCGGCCCTTCGCTCCACGGCAAGAGTACCCTGACCATAATGATCGAGCTGGCGGGCAGTGACCTGTCCAAGCTCATTGGCCTGGCCGAGGACGCAGGCGAAGCCGTCTATCCCATGAACGACGACATCCTCCTCTTCCAGCCGTTGCGGGAGCCTGTCACATCTGAGCGCGGCGGCAAGTCAATCAGCGTTTCCTACGGCATAGCCGGCACGGAGAACAACTTCTACGCCGTGCCCTTCGGCCTAAGCCGCGATGACGACCCCATAACCTACGACGTCCTCAGGGGAATAGAGAACGATCCCAACCCGCAGGAGACCCTGGAGAACGTGCCCTTTGACCCTAAAGAGGGCGCTCCTGAGTTCATGCGCAACCCCGTCCGCAACATGCGGATGATTCTCTCCCGCTCGCGCCTTCTGTCCAGGAAGGGGGTCCAGCACCTGCCGGAGGTTATCACCAACGGCCAGGTCAAGGACACCGTGCACGTGCCTATGGAGAGCACCGACAAGGTGATGTGGCAGTCCGTCATGCGCCAGAACACCGTCGTTCCACCCCTGATACGGCTGACCGCCAAGCAGTACGTGCGGACTCTGATGTACGGCGAGGCCGTGCAGACCGGGGCTGCCGCGGGCGCTATCGGCAGGCCCTACGTGGAGTACTTCTCAGACCCTTTCATCATCGGACTGGAGGACGAGAACGCGACACTGATGTACAACGTCCTGCAGGACATGGCCAGGGGCGGTCTTCCCCAGGAGTTCTACTCCTTCAACACCGGCGGCCTGGGCGCAGAGAGGAACGAGGAGTCCAGCGGGCCGCTCTACAAGAAGATTCCAAGGGAGATTACCCTGATGCTCCAGGAGGCGGTGCTTCGCGGCGCGGTGAAGTTTGAGCACGACCCGGCCCTGGGCGTTGAGATTGCCGTAGCCATTGTGAATCCCCAGGGCGAGGTGGCCCTCAACCTGCGGGAGGAGTGGGGCCCAAGGCAGATTTACGGCGATACCGAGTACGAGATGCGCGTCCGGGAGCTCAAGAAGAAGCGGTACTACGGAGAGCACGAGGAGGACAGGGCGGGGATTCTCCGCTACACAAAGGCCACCGACGCCATATTTGATCTGGACGATATCCCGCCTCCTTCCACGGAGCGGGAGTTGGCGTGGCTCCTCTCCTTCTACTGGCACGTCGACCAGGCGTGCAACTCCCTGGCGGACCTGGCGGCTCACCTGAGCGAGGGTGAACGCCCAAGCGCACAGACCCTTGAGGCGCTAAGCCGGGCCTTCAACGTAGGCCTTGCCCAGGGCCTGGAGCTCCCGCCGGCCGCTCAGCAGGCGCTGGCGACTCTGGGCATAAGCGCATAGGGCTAGCCCGGCTCTCAGTTCATCCTAGTCCATTCCTGCGGGGGGAGACCTTTGAATAACTTTGACGAGGTCCTCAGCGGGCGGTCTCTGGAGGTAGGAATTGTCTTGTAGACGCTCTGGACAAGGCTGTCTCGTCCATCACTGTCATCTTTTAGGTGGTTTGGTCTCATCTCACTACGCCGGGGCCGGGCTATAAGGACAATTTGACGGCCTTTCTCAGGTTGTAGGCCATGAGCTTGAACCACATCTCCAGGGCGTTGCGTCTCAGACCACGATAACGCACCCTGCTGTACCCGTAGCTGCGTTTCAGGGTCCCAAACACCTTCTCCACCAAGGCCCGTCTGGGCTGTATCATCTCGTTGCGCACCCTTTGCCACTCGGGCAACTCCCGTTGGTGCTTGTGAGACCGGTGCATTATCATGTCCCGGATACCCTGAGACTTAAGCCACTCCCGCCTCCTCTTGGATTCATAGGCTCGGTCCCCGTACACCTCCCCTTCGTCACAACTCACCAGCTCATCCGCCACCGCACTCTCGTACACCCTGGCTGTGGTCAGCTTGGCCCTCCGCACCAGCCCACTCCCAGCGTCCACTCCCACGTGCACCTTGTACCCAAAGTGCGACCGTCTTCCAACCCGCCCTCCGCTCCAATCCGCATCAGGGTCAGTCGGACTCTTGGCTCCACCACCCGCCGACATGGGGGGCTTCTTCACCTGCGCCTCAACCAGCGTGGCGTCCATCAGCGTCCCCTGCTTCAACACCAGCCCCAGCCTCTCCAACTGCGCCCCCAACTCCTCAAACAACTTCTCGCTCAACCCCTCCTCCTCCAACGCCAACCTGAACCGGCTTATGGTTGAGTAGTCTGGGGTATCATCCTGTAGACCCAACCCCACGAAGCGCCGAAATGAGATGCGGTCCCCAAGGGCCTCCTCCATCTGTGGATCAGACAGGTTGTACCACTGCTCCAGTAGCAGCACCTTCACCATAGTCAGCGGCGGATAGCTCGGCCTACCCTCCCGGGCTGAGTAGACTCCAGACACCAACACCTCAAACCTCTCCCAATCTACTATCTCGGAGATCCGCTCCAGACGGTGGTTCTGCCCCAGTGACTCCGGCAACAACGACTCCGCTAGACCCGGATTACCCATCTCTCGGTGCATGATTCCCTCCTGGCTCCTTGAGACTCTCCCTCCGTATTCTCCCCTAATCCCAGGAGTTACGCAAAGGTCTCCGGGGGCAGGAATCCAGGGGCTGTGAATCCGGTTCTTGTGGTCCCTTATTCAGTTGAACCTTGGACAAGTCTGCCCCTGCGCGGGTACACTGGGAGTATAGCCATCGGGAGAGGCGTGCAGTGTCCAGCGAGCTTGAGAGGGCCAAATCAAGGCTGTTCTCGGTTCTTCGTAGCAGGATACCTTCCCACAGGGTAATCGACGCCATGGAGAGGGTGCCTCGGGAGCTGTTTGTGCCCGAATCGAAACGACACCTCAGCTACGAGGACATGCCCCTTCCCATAGGCGAAGAGCAGACGGTCTCCCAGCCCCACATAGTGGCGATGATGACCCACGCCCTGGAGCTGAAGGAGAGCGACAGGGTGCTGGAAGTGGGCGCCGGCAGCGGTTACCAGGCCGCCGTGCTCTCCCTCCTGGCCGGACAGGTCATCTCCATCGAGCGCATTCCGGCGCTGGCCGAGCGGGCCAGGGACCTGCTGTCGTATCTGGGGTACGCCAACGTGGAGGTGCGCCAGGCGGGCGACGAGTTGGGCTGCCCGGAGGAGGCCCCCTTCGACGCCATCATCGTCACCGCGGCCGCTCCTGCATTGCCAAGGACGCTCATGGAGCAACTGGCGGACGGCGGCAGGATGGTGATTCCGGCAGGCTCCCAGCAGGAGCAGAGCCTTATCAAGGTGAAAAAGAAGGGGAAGACCTACTCCGTATCCAACCTGGGGCCGTGCCGGTTCGTGCTGCTAATGGGCAAAGGCGCGTGGGATACGGGCTAGCCGATCTTTGAACCGTCATACCGGCGAAGGCCGGTATCCAGGGTGTGGGTGGTTCCTACGCAGGGGCAGACGGCTGTGAGCCTTTAGCCGCGCCTGGGGCGGTGCCTGTCCGCGCTGTCGACGGCAATGGTCACCGGGCCGTCGTTCTCTATGTGAACCATCATCCGCTCCTGGAAGCGGCCGGTCTTTACTTCAAGGCCGGTCTCCCGGAACATATCTACCGCCCGCTCAAACAGGCCTTTCGCCTCCTGGGGAGGGGCTGCCTCGGAGAATGACGGCCGGCGCCCCTTGCGTACGTCGCCATAGAGAGTGAACTGGCTGACCACCAGGAGTTGGGCGGATACGTCCAGTGCGGAGTGGTCGAACCTCTCGGCTTCGTCCTCGAAGATGCGGAGGTTGACGACCTTGTCCACGATGTAGCGGGCGTCCTCCTCCTCGTCGTCCCGCCCCACGCCTACGAACACCACAAGGCCCGCCTCAATCCGCTCAACGTCCTCGCCTATGGTGACGGAGGCAGCGGCGACTCTCTGGACGAGGGCGCGCACGGGTGCGTCCTTCTAGTCGTCTCTGGTCGGGTCCTTGGCCCCGCTATCGCTTCCCCTGTCCTCGGGGTGGAATTCCTTTCGGGCGTAGTCGGTCGTGTAGAAACCGCTGCCCTTGTATATGACGGTGGGGGAGTGGAACCTGCGCTTGGATGTCCCGCTGCACAGGGGGCAGTCTTGGGTAGTGGCGGCGTCGAAGCCCTGCTTCATCTCAAAGCGGTGGTCACAGGTCCCGCACTGGTACTCGTATATCGGCATTTGTCTCCAGATCGACGTTAGCGGTCTCAGGTAGGGGCTGCTAACGCCGCATAGTAATTTACGTGCTTTTGAGATTCCTGTCAACACGCCCAGCGAGCGACGGGTTTGAGCAAAGGGCCGCAAGCGGCTACAATACTCAATCATGCTTACTGCCAAGCTACACGCAGGCGCAGAACGGGACGGAGCCCTGACATGCCCCGGGGGTTGACCATAGGCGCTCTCCTGGCTCTCGTGATTGCGGCAGTGGTTCTCTTCAGGGTCTGCGGCACGGGAGAGGACTCTTCGGAGACGGTACACGGCAGGGTGACCAGCGTTGAGAACAGGAGCATCATACAGGTTGATTCCTTCTCCTTGTTGGACGCGGAAGGGGAGACGTGGAGCTTTATTGCCGAGTGGCCTCTGGAGTTCACGCCGTCCCACCTGCGGGAGCACATGCTCACGGGGGAGGAGGTGAGGGTGCGTTTCAGGCGTGTGGGCGACGTCCTGATAGCCGTGAGCGTCGCTGACTATCCCTGAGTCCCCCGCAGGGCGAGCCTTGACCCCGTTATGCCCCTAACTTATGATGAAGTCATCGGGGTGTAGCGCAGGGGTACGCGCGCCTGGTTTGGGACCAGGAGGTCGGCGGTTCAAATCCGCCCACCCCGACTTTGGATTCTACTCCTCGCCGGGCAGCTTCCTGTCGAAGCACAGGTCAAGGAAGTCCTGCACCGCCAGCAGCGCAATGGTACCGGGCATGTCACGGGGGTTCGCGTAGTCGCCCCGGAGCTGGGAGTCGGCCGTCCGCATGACTATCCGCGCCTGGAGCGCAAGCTGGAAGACCTGCCTCCCAATGTCGCCCTGGAGCTTCTCGCACAGCTCCTCGTAGCTAAGACGCACTCCGTCGTTCATGTCATGCACCTCCCGCGCTATTCGTCGACGCCGCGGCCGTTCCACACCGGATGCTGCCACTCCGGTAACGACTTGTCCTTGCCGCGCACCAGGTCCTTGTAGAGACGGCGGACCTTCCTGGTCAGCGGCCCCGGCCTGCCCGATCCCACGGCGTACCGGTCCACGGACACCACAGGCTCAATCTCGGCGTAGGTGCCGCACAGGAACACCTCGTCTGCCACGTAAAGCTCCGTCCGGTCCACGTCCCTCTCCACTACGGGCACGCCAAGACGCTCCCTGAACAGGTGCATCGCCGTCTCCCTTGTGATGCTCTCCAGTATGCCGGAGGTGACGCCCGGCGTAATGGCGACCCCGTCCCGCACAATGAAGATGCAGGCGTAGGAGCCCTCGGCCACCTTGCCCTCCGGGTTGAGGATGATGCCCGCGTCGTAGCCGTTGATGCGCGCCTCTGTGGACACCAGGCGGCTGTTCTCGTAGTTGGAGAGCATCTTGGCCCTGGGCGGCAGTACGTTGTCGGATATGCGCGTCCAACTGCTCACGCAGCAGTGGCTGCCCCGGTTGCTGCCCAGGTTGGAGGCGCTGGGCCTGGCGACGACGTAGACGGCGCCGGGCTGCTCGTAGGCCGCCATATACCCGGCCACGTCGCCGCTGAAGTAGGCCACGGGCATGATGTACGTGTCCTCCCGCGCCCTGTTCGCCCTCAGCAGGTCCACAATGGCCGCCGTCAGCTCCTCCCTGGTGGATGGCGGGGTCATTCGCACCAGCTTCATCGAGTTGAACAGGCGGTCCAGGTGCGATTGGAGGCGAAACACGTAAAGCTCCTGCTCCTCTTCGTTCCAGTAGCCCCTTATTCCCTCGAAGACGGCCGATAGGGACGCCCATGCCATGCCCGTGATGTGGATGGTTGCCTCTTCCCAGGGAACCAGCTCGCCCGATCTCCACAGGTAGGCGGGCGCGGCGGCTGGGGTGGGGGCGTTACTTCTGGCAGTCTTACCCTTAAGCGTCATTCAAGCTCCCTCCTGCGGGCTGGGTTGCGGACGGCCTACGACTGCTCAAGGGACTCCGTGACGCGGGCCAGCAGGTTCAGCGTCCGCTCCCGGGACGCCTCCCTGTTGTCTCCGGCGGTTATGGGCGATACCAGTATCTCGGTGGCCCCGAAGGAGAATAGCTCCATCAGCTTCTCCTCAACCCGTGCCTCGCTGCCGGACAGCACGACGGCGTCCAGCATGGCGTCGCTCCACTCACCGTTGGACGCCTCAGGGAAGCCGGCGTCCGCGAACATGTTGGCGTAGAAGGGCGCCCTTGGGTAGAAGCCTATCTGCTGCCTCGCGGCGGCGTACACCTCCTCCGGGTTGTCGTGGACGCAGACGGGGGCATGGGCGATGAGGGGAGGCGCGGGGCGTCCGGCCTGCTCCGCTCCGGCCTTGAGAGCGGGAACGGCCACGTCTCGCAGGTAGACCCCGGGGCACACCCAGCTTATCGCTCCGTCCGCCTCTGCGCCGCACAGCTCAAAGGCCCGCCGCCGCAGGGCTGAGGCCATAACCGGCACGTCAATGGGCGATGGGATTCGCCCGTGGACCGTGTAGTATTGACCTTCGTAGTCCACCTGCCCGTCTCTGAACAGAGTCTTCAGTATCTGCAGGTAATCCCGCAGGTTGCCAAGAGGGGCCTTGAAGTCGATTCCGTACGTCCCCTCGATGATGGCCTGGTGGCTTGGCCCTACGCCCAGCCTGAGCCGCCCTTTGTCCAGGTTGTCCAGGGCCTGCACCTGCTGGGCCGTGACCAGCGGGTGGCGTGGGTACGTGGGGATGATGGACGTCCCCAGGAGCACGTCGCGAGTCCTCATCAAAGCGGCCGCGAAGAAGGTGAGGGCGTCTCCGCCGGCTCCCCCGGTCGTGGCCCAGGCCGCCGGAATGCCCAGGTAGTCCAGCTGCAGGACCTGGTCCATCGCCTCTCTGCTGTTCTGCGCCGTCAGCGCAACGCCAATCATCCTGCCGTCCATGTCGCTCACTTCGCCTCCCTGAACGCCGCCGAAACCTCCTCCGCCGTCACCACGTCCGCCTGGCGGGGGAATATCTTCTCCGTGAGCACGCGGTGCACCTCCTCATCCTGGTCTCCGCAGCAGTCCGACACGACCACGATGCGATAGTCCACGTCCGCGGCCCAGCGCACGGCGGTGAGCACGCAGCCGCTGGTGGCGACGCCGAAGAAGACCAGGGTGGTCGCGCCAATGGAGTGGAGCACCGCGTCCAGGTCCGTGGTGGAGAAGGGCCCCGTGCGACGCTTGACCACCACCATCTCTCCCGGCTGGGGAGCTACCGCTGGGTGCACGTCGGCTCCGGGTGTTCCCTCAATAAGCCGGTTGCCGAAGCGCTGGCGGTTGCGGGGAAGCACCTCCGGGTGTCCCTCCCGGAACTGCACGACGATGTAAACGACGGGTATGCCCGCCTGCCGCGCGCTCTCCAGCACGGATGCGGATCTCTGTAGGAGACCCTCTCCGTCCGTGGAGTAGTTGCTGACAATGTCGTTCTGGTAGTCCATGATGACCACCGCAGTTCTGTCTCGTTCAAGCTCCAGGTCCGCCATGCTCGGCCTCCTTTCACCGACTTGGATAGCGCCAGTGTCCTGCGGGAGTGACGCCACGGGCATTATACTCCATCTCAAGAGCCTGCTCCAGAAGTGAGGTGCCAGCAGTTGACAGAAGCAGGGTCAGCCATTATCATCGGGCTACCTCTGAAGGCGTATTCCCCGTCGCAACTCCTCTCCTTTCAGGAGTGTCAAAGGGGGCTCCGATGGTAGACGGAATCCTAAAGGGACTCAGGGTAATCGAGTGGGGCGATCTGGTCTCAGGCCCTTGGGCTGCCCGCCTGATGGCGGACATGGGCGCGGACGTCATCAAGGTGGAATCCCCCGGCTCAGGCGACACCTCTCGACGCGTAGGCCCCTTTCCCGGCGACGTGCCCCATCCGGAGACCAGCGGCCTTTTCCTCTATCTGAACATCAACAAGCGCGGCGTCACACTGGATCTCACCAAGGCCGAAGGACTGCGCATCTTCAAGGAGTTGGTCGCCGGCGCCGATATCCTTATCGAGAACCACCAACCCCGTGTAGTCGAAGAGTTCGGGCTTGGCTACGACACTCTCAGTGCCTTAAACCCCCGGCTCATTATGGTGTCCGTTAGCCCATTCGGGCAGCAGGGGCCCTACCGGGACTACGTTGGCAGCGAACTGGTGCTCTTCCACATGGGCGGCCCCGGCTACGAGACCCCCGTCAACGAGGTGACCGACCTTGAGAAGCAGTCGCCGTTGAAGGGCCCGGGGTATCAGGGTTACTTCGCATCCGGCTGGCTGGCCGCCACCTGCACAAGCGTCGCTCTCTTCCAGCGGGAGATGACGGGGGAGGGCCAGTTCGTAGACGTATCGGAGCACGAGGCAGTTTTCAGTTTGGAGCGGCCTCGAATTGCCCAGTACACCTACACGGGGGAGATACCGCCCCGTGAGGGCAATGGCATCCCCAGGTTCAAGCCGTGCAAGGACGGCTTCTTTGCCGGGCTGAACGTCCAGAGGGACGACATTCGATGGGGTCGCCTCTGCAATCTGATGGGGAACCCGGAGTGGACCAACGATGAGATTTGCTCGACGCCCGAGTCCCGACGGGACAATACTGACATCATTGAAGCCCACATCATGTCCTGGATGATGGATTACACAAAGGCGGAGCTCTTCGAGAGGGGCCAGGACGCCGGCCTGGGCGTGTTTCCCCTCAATACCGCCGCCGACGTATACGCAGAGCCGCAGTACCGCTACCGGGAGTTCTTCCAGAACGTGGAGCATCCCATTGCCGGCACACACGAATACCCCGGCATATCCTACAAGCTCTCGGACCACCAGTCCGAGATTCGCCACCGAGCCCCGCTGCTCGGAGAGCACAACAGCGACGTGTTCTGCGAAGAGTTGGGCCGCTCGCCGGAGGACCTGGTACACCTCTATCAGTCCGGCGTAATCTAGAGTCGATTAAGCAGCCGCCGCAGGAGGTCAGCCATGGGAAAGCTACCCTTTGAAGGAATCAGAGTTGCCGACTTCGGATGGATTCTCGCTGCCCCACTTTCCGGTCAGTGGCTCTCGACTCTGGGGGCGGATGTCATCAGGATAGAGAGCAAGGCGCGCCCTGACCTTGTGCGCATGGGCGCAGCCGGGGGCGTGGTGCCCGGCCCTGAGCCTTCGTGGAACCGGGTGGCGACCTTCAACTCCCTCAACTACGGCAAGAAGAGCTGTACCCTGGACATGACCAAGGAGAAGGGCCAGGAGTTGGCCTACCGCATAATCGAGAAGTCGGATGTCGTAATCGAAGCCTTTACGACCCCGGTTGTTGAGCGGTTTGGCCTGACCTATGACAAGCTGAAGGCCATCAAACCGGACATTATTCTCATCGCCAACTCGTCCCTGGGCAAGACCGGCCCCCTGGGTGACGTGGCGGGAATGGGCCCGGCGAACCAGGCCTTCGCCGGCCTGCCGTCGATGACGGGGTACGAGGGCGGTACTCCGACGGGCATGGGCGGCACCTGGCCCGACTACACTGTCGGCATGACCCTCGCATACCTGATCATAACGGCCCTTTACCACCGGCAGCGTACCGGAGAGGGCCTCTACATCGACCACTCCATGGCGGAGACCGTGATGAACATGATTCCCGGCCAGCTTCTGGACTACGCCATGAACGGCCGGGTGGCGGAGCCACGGGGCAACAGGGACGACCTGGCCGTTCCCCACAACCTGTACAGGTGCCAGGGAGAGGACAAGTGGGTCGCCATCTCGGTCCACGACGATGGGCAGTGGGCCGCGTTATGCAGGGCCGCCGGGCACCCGGAGTGGCTGGAGGATGAGCGTTTCCGCGACTCTTTCAGCAGGCACAGCAATGTGAAAGAGCTGGACGACCTCATCACTGAGTGGACGCTTACTCTCACCAACATGGAGGTGATGGAGCGGCTACAGGCTGTCGGCGTTCCGGCAGGCCCGTCCCAGAACAACGAGGCGCTCATAAACGATCCGCAGCTCCAGTTCAGGGACCAGTTCATCGAGACGGACCACCCGGAGGTGGGCGTGCGCATGAGCATGGGGATGCAGGGCCGGTTCAGCGCCGTCCCGGAACGCAAGTACGGCGCCTCTCCACTGATCGGCCAGCACAACGACGAGGTCTTCCGCGGCTTCCTGGGCATGTCCCGGGAGGAGGTAGACCGGCTGGTTGAGGAAGAGGTGATCTACTAGCTTGGGTAGAAGGTTGACGCCAAGAGCCTGCGGCTTTCTGCTTGCTCTTGCGTTGGTGCTAACAGTTCTCCCGGCCTGCGACCAGGGCAGTGCAGAGGTTACGGAGGCGGACAGGGAGCGGGTAGTTGAGGAGCTGCAGGACAGGTCCTTCCGCCAGTTCGCTCCCCACGTCGACGGCGACCCGCGGAAGGGCGTTATCCTGGACTTCTTTGACGGCGTCACCTTCTGGGCGCAGTACGCCGAGGGTAACTACGCCGTGAACGAGTGGCAGATCACCGCCAAGAGCTATAGCGTAGAGGGGAGTGGCTCCGAGTACATCATCCGCTTCAACGAGCCGGGGTCTTCCCAGGAGATTCCCACCAAGTGTACCGACTGTATTCCAACTGCCGGCGTCTCCATCTCCGTCAGAGACCTCTTTGATAAAGAGAGGATCGCCTTCAAGCTGAACGACCCGGACAGCGTCCTCCCGTCGCCGTTTCCCGTCTTTGGCTCATGGACAAGGTTCAGCGAGGACGAGTATTTTAATAGCAGGTAGGGTTTCTAGTTGCCACCTGTCTTTGGCAGGAAGGGAATGATCTTTTCCGCCAGGGAGGCCATGTTGCGGCTCTGTACCCAAACCTCGCCGTTGCCCTTGAACTTCATCACCAGGCCCTCGCCGCCGGCGATAAGGGAGCGGATCCCGCCAACCTTGCCGATGGAGTAGTCCACGTCCTCGGTGAAGGCCACCAGGTGGCCCGTGTCCACAACAAGCTCCTGGCCCGGCTCAACCCGCACCTTCTTGATGGCGCCGTAAGAGTTGTAGTAGACAGTGCCCATTCCCTCCGTGGAGAAAGCCCTTATGAAGAACAGGCTCTCACCGCTGAACATGCCCCGGAAGCCCTGGAACTTGGTGTCGGTCTGGACGTTTGCCGTACACGCCAGGAAGGAGCCGGACTGTATGAAGAGGTTCTTGCCGGGCTGCAGCTCAAACTCTCCGATGTCGCCGGGAGAGCTTGGGGCAAGGCTTATGTGCCCACCGCCTCTCTCAGCAGTAAAGGTGTTGACGAAGAAGGACTCTCCGCCCACCATCCTCTTGAGCCCGCCCAGCAGGCCGCCGCCTCCCGTGCCCGTAGACATCTCCACCCCATGTTGGAGGACCATTGCCCCGGTCTCCGCTTTGATGGACTCGCCCGGGTCCAGGTCAATGGTAAGCATGGCGTAGCTGGGGTCGAACTCAACTGTCGTCTTCAAGGTCTGCCCTCCTGAATTTCAATTGTCTCTCTTTCCATCATAACCCTAATTCCGCCGCGTAGCCACACTCACGCCCGGAAACGATCTGACGACAGGTGGTTGATCTCGTGCAGCGGGAGCCAGAGCAGGGAGGCGGCCCGGACGGGAGGGCAGGGGAGTGGCTATCGTCTACCAACGCCCAGGTTCTGCTCGATTCGCCTGCTCACGGAGGACATGGTGTAGGTGAAGATCCAGAAAACTATAGCCAGGAAGATGAACAGCTCCTGCGCGTTCGCTATGAACTCCGGGTTGCCCTGGATGAACGCCCTGCTGTACGTCAATATGTCCTGCATACCGATAATGAACACGAGCGTTGTGTCCTTGAACAGGGCGATGAACTGGCCCACAATCGCGGGTATTACGTTGCGGATGGCCTGTGGCAGGGTGATGAACAGGGTGATTTGCCAGGTCTTCAGACCCAGCGACTGTCCCGCCTCCGCTTGCCCGCGGTGAAGCGCCTGCAGGCCTCCCCGGATGTTCTCGGCCATGTACGCCGCGCTGAACAGGGTTATTACTATAGCGGCGCGCATCAGGGAGTTCACGGGGAAGTTTTCGGGGAAGGCAAGGGGCACCAGCGTCTGGGACATGAACAGGAGCGTTATCAGCGGCACTCCCCGGAAGACCTCGATGAATACCACGCACAGCAGCTTCACCACCGGGAGATTCCCGCGGCGACCCAGGGCCAGCGCGACGCCAATGGGGAAACACAGCGTTATACCCGCCACGGCCAGCAGCAGGTTCAGCATAAGGCCGCCCCAGTGGTTGACGGACACGGGCTGGAGGCCGGGAACCCCCTCCACGCCGCGCAGCAATACCAGAGTTACCAGAAAGGTGCCCACCGCCAGAATGGCCACCCACCGAGCCGAGCCCAGAGGCGTATAGCGGGCCAGGGCCCAGCCCAACGCCAGGGCGGGTATGTTTGCCAGAAGCAGCAGGCGCACGTCCATTCCCATCTTGTCCAGGCCGTATGGCAGGAGGGAGAAGGCGGCCAGTGCAACCACAACCCCTATGGCGATGCGCTTTGTCAGTCCTCCGCCGGCCACCACCCACCCCATGCCCAGCAGCATGGTCACCAGCATCAGGGCGACTTGGGGCCTCCAGAAGCAGTTCTGCCCCGGGCACGCGCCCTCGGTATTGTACGGGCCTATGACCATTCGACCGCCCAGGGTGGCTATAACCGACCAGTCGGACTCCAGGAGCAGCCATTGCAGCCCGAACCATAAGGCAGCCCCCAGAATCACGCTGGAGACAATGGTGAGGGCCGTGTTGAACCTGTTGCTGAACAGGTTGGCGTGGGCCCAGCCCAGCATCCCCCGCTCCATGACGGGCGGCAGAAGGACCGGGCTCGGTGGCGCTGTTTCGAGATTGGATGACATTATGACGGGCTTACGAGAAGCGGATACGGCGGTTGTACAGGTTGCCAATCAGCGAGTAGGTCAGGCTCATGGCCAGGTAGGCCACCATAATCAGGATGAAAATGGACACGGCCGGCGCCGTCTGGGTCATGGTCGTGGCCACGTTGGTGAGGTCGGAGTAGCCGATGGCGGCGGCAAGGCTGCTGTTCTTGGTGAGGTTCAGGCACTGGCTGATAAGGGGAGGGATGATGACCCTCAGGGCCTGTGGGAACGTTACGTGGCGCAGGGTCTTCATGTACTGAAGCCCCAGGGACCGTGCGGCCTCAGTCTGACCGCGCCCCACGGACTGGATGCCCGCCCGGACGATTTCGGCTATAAAGGAAGAGGTGTATATCACAAGGCCGGTCAGAAGAGCGATAAGCCCGCCTGAAGCGGTGAAGCCACCCGCCGGGCGTGCGAAGATGCCCTGCGGTTCCGGTGTTGAGATGTAGAACGGCGCATTGCCGGAGGCGATGGTGATGGCCAGCCAGCAGGCGGCTGAGACAAGGACAGCGGTGACAATGCCCAGCGCAACGGGGTAGGAAGTGGCTCCCGTCATTACTTCGCGCCTAGTCATCGCTCTGTGAACTAACACTCCGGCGATTGCTGCAACTATCGCAAGGCCAATGAACAGCAATCCTGTGTCCGGGGTGGTCGCATAGGGCCAGGGCAACGATATGCCCCCGTTGTTAATGTATATCCTTTCGGCGATGACGTGTCCCTGGCGGACCTGTGGCAGCGACAGGACTATGTAGAACCAGAAGAACAGCTGGATCAGGAGGGGTACGTTGCGGAAGAACTCGATGTAGACCAGCGCCGCCTTGGACACAATCCAGTTGCCGGACATGCGCGAGACGCCTACGAATATCCCCAGCGCCGTTGCCAGTATGACGCCCATTATGGAGACGACTATTGTGTTTGTTGCCGCGACTCCAAATGCGTACAGGAAGGAGTCTGACGACTCGTAGGGCAGGAAGTGCTGCCCTATAGGGGTCTGGTACTCGCGGGATAAAAAGCTGAAGCCATACGGGATATCTCTATCCCGTATGGCTCCGCTGATGTTTACGAAGAACCACGCTACGAGGGTAACAACCAGGAGGCCGGATACAACCTGCAATGCCCCCTGGATAACCTGGGTATGCCGCCAGAGCGGGATACCTTTATAGGTCAATCCTCGCGGTATGGCCGCCATAGCATTGATTTACCTCAGAGGAGCAGCGTAAATCTGCCCTCCCTTGGGGCAATCTGTGCAACGGGCGTTGGCCCACAGCGCGTTCCGGCCGTTCTCCCTGGGCAGGTTGATGTTCCCGGACGCCAGGTTGCGCGCGTAGATCTCTCCGTAGTTGCCTACGCTGCGAATCACGTCCTGGGCGGCCGTCTGCTTGAGGCCCAGGGTCTCCTGCCCGTATGAACCTGACAGGCCAAAGAGCCTGTCCACCACGGTGTCGCCGGTCTCTGCGGTGGGTACGCTGCCGGAGTCCACTCCGTAGGCTTCGGCGTAGATGAGCATGCCCATTACGGTCTTCACAATGTCGTACCACTGCTCGTCGCCGTGGGGGACCACCGGGCCCAGAGGCTCCTCTGAGATGGTCTCCGGCAGGATGACGTGATCGTCGACGTTGGCGAAGGCGCTTCCAATGGCGGCCAGCTGGGAGCGGTCGTTGGTGAAGGCGTCGCACTGCTGGCTCTCGTAAGCTGCCACAACCAGGTCGGTGTCCTCAAAGGTCAGCGCCTCGATGTTCAGGTCGTACTGGTTGGAGAAGTCCTGCAGGTTCAGCTCTGTGGTGGTTCCCTGGGTCACGCAGACCGTTGCGTCCTTGAGTTCCAGGGCGCTGTCCACTCCCAGATCCTTCCTGACCATAAAGCCTTGGCCGTCGTAGAACATTGTCTGGGCGTAGTTGCCCCACTGGGCGTCGCGAGAAGTGGTCCACGTGACCGTGCGGACCAGCATGTCAACCTCGCCGGACTGGACGGTAGGACCGCGCTGGGCTGCTGTGATCAGGCGAATTTCAATGGCGTTGGGGTCGCCCAGGACGGCCGCGGCAAGCGCTCGGCAGAGGTCAATGTCAAAGCCGACGTTGGCGCCGTTGGCGTCCAGGAACCCATAGCCGGGCACGTCGTCACGGCTGGCGCATATTACGCTGCCCCGCTCCATCACCGTCTCAAGACGGCTCTTTTCCTCCACCATTGCGGGCTCGGTAGCCATCATGGCATCCGTGGGCGTCGCTTCTTCCTCGGTACACCCAAGTACCGCCAGGAGACCGGCCATAACGGCCACCAGAAGGATTGCTGTCTTACGGCTCAATTTACCTCACCTCCAAGTGAACAAATGATAAGGAAGAATACCACACCAGAACGCAAGAGTAAATGATTACATTCACACTATTGTGTCGTTAGTGTCAATAAAGAAAAGGGGCGAAGAGATTCGCCCCTCGTGTGGGTTTGCCTTAGCGACTGGATAGTGGAAGGAAGGGAAGTTTTCCGTTGGTGTGTGCAGTGGGTTCTCTCAGGCGTAATGCCTGAATGGTCTCCGGTTTAGGGGGAGCTCCCTCCGGCCTTGTGGGCCGGGTCATGCTGCGACCCCTTTGCTGGAGGCCTGTCACCCGCTGATCGAACTGGGATTCCTGTAGTGGGGTGTTATGTCCACTTGAGCAGGACTCCTTAGAAAGGAGGTGATCCAGCCGCACCTTCCGGTACAGCTACCTTGTTACGACTTCGTCCCAGTCACCGGCCCCACCCTCGGCCGCTGCCTCCCAAAAGGGTTAGCCCACGGACTTCAGGCATTGTCGGCTTCCATGACGTGACGGGCGGTGTGTACAAGGCCCGGGAACGTATTCACCGCAGTAGTGCTGACCTGCGGTTACTAGCAACTCCGCGTTCATGCAGGCGGGTTTCAGCCTGCAATCCCCACTGGGGCTGGGTTTGATGGGATTGGCTCCACCTTGCGGTTTGGCAACCCTTTGTCCCAGCCATTGTAGCGTGTGTGTAGCCCAGGGCGTAAGGGCCATGCTGACTTGACGTCATCCCCACCTTCCTCCCCCTTCTTAGGGGCTGTCTCGCTAGAGAAAGCAACTAGCGACGAGGGTTGCGCTCGTTGCGGGACTTAACCCAACACCTCACGGCACGAGCTGACGACAGCCATGCAGCACCTGTGACGGCTCCCCGAGGGGTCTCCCTTGCTTTCGCAGGGGATACCACCGCCATGTCAAGCCCTGGTAAGGTTCTTCGCTTTGCATCGAATTAAACCACACGCTCCGCTGCTTGTGCGGGCCCCCGTCAATTCCTTTGAGTTTTAGCCTTGCGGCCGTATTCCCCAGGCGGGATGCTTAACGCGTTAGCTTCGGCACAAGGGGGTTCGATACCCCTTATACCCAGCATCCATAGTTTAGGGCGTGGACTACCCGGGTATCTAATCCGGTTCGCTCCCCACGCTTTCGCGCCTCAGCGTCAGGTACAGCCCAGAGGGCCGCCTTCGCCACTGGTGTTCCTCCCGATATCTACGCATTTCACCACTACACCGGGAATTCCACCCTCCTCTGCTGTCCTCAAGTCCAGGAGTATCCCCGGGCGGCTCCCGGTTGAGCCGGGAGATTTCACCGAGGACTTCCTGGGCCGCCTACGCGCCCTTTACGCCCAGTAACTCCGGACAACGCTTGCCCCCTACGTATTACCGCGGCTGCTGGCACGTAGTTAGCCGGGGCTTATTCCTGGGGTACCGTCCTTGCTCTTCCCCCAGAAAAGGGATTTACAACCCGAAGGCCTTCATCACCCACGCGGCGTCGCTGCGTCAGGCTTTCGCCCATTGCGCAAAATTCCCTGCTGCTGCCTCCCGTAGGAGTGGGGGCCGTGTCTCAGTCCCCCTCTGACCGTTCATGCTCTCACACCGGTTACCCGTCTTAGGCTTGGTGGGCCGTTACCCCGCCAACAACCGTGATAGGACGCAAGGCCCTCCCCGGGCGTCCGGAGGCTATCCTCTCCCGCCATGCAGCGGGGGAGCGTACGAGGTATTAGCCCACCTTTCGATGGGTTATCCCTCACCCGGGGTCAGGTCCCTTACGCGTTACTCAGCCGTTTGCCACTATCCCAGAGGCCCGAAGGCCAAGGGACCGTTCGACTTGCATGCATTAGGCGCGCCGCCAGCGTTCGTCCTGAGCCAGGATCAAACTCGCTTAAGAACCTTCCTTCCACTATCCAGTTGTTAAGGTGCAAATGCCAAGCCTATTATACCCACTATTAACGCCATGTCAATCTTATTCTCAGCGCATCGGCAACGCATTTCATTATTCATACAGCTTGCCCTCTCCTTGACGCTCCTTGGGAAGGTACATAGAATGGACTCAGTAGGGCCTCAGCCGGGGTGAACGATATGAATATTCTGGGAGTGGACCCTGGCCTGCACACCACAGGGTACGGGGTTATCCAGATCAAAGGCAGCAGGATGAGCCTGCTGGAAGGGGGCGCCATCCAGTGCGGCTCCTCCTCCGACGCGCTGGAGAAGAGGCTGGCCTCCCTCTACGACGGAATAAATGAGGTGCTGTCCGAGTACCGGCCCGGGGCGCTGGCCCTGGAGGAGGTCTACTCCCACTATGCCCATCCCGCAACCGCAGTCATCATGGGCCACGCGAGGGGCGTGATATGCCTGGCGGCGGCCCGGAGCGACGTGCCCGTTTTCAGCTACGCCTCCACCAGGGTCAAGCAGTGCCTGGCCGGCAGCGGCAGGGCCGCCAAGTCCCAGGTGCAGAGGGCGATCCAGGCGCGCCTGGGGCTGTCCGAGCCGCCGGAACCCAACGACGTGGCGGACGCCCTGGCCCTGGCCATTTGCCACTGGCAGATGGCCGCAGCAAATGACATGACCTTGAAAGCTCTTGCAAGCGCGCGCAAGCGCTAGTGCGTGGAATAGCCTGTGATCAACTATCTGAAGGGCGTCGTGAGGCGCATCGATAAGGAAGGGGCCAGGGTGGTGCTGGACGTGGGCGGCGTGGGCTACGAACTGCTTCTGCCGTACTTTGTTCTTCGCTCTCTGGTGGAGGAGGAGAAGGGTGAGGGGGACGAGGTGGAGATGGAGATCTACTATCACGCTTCCGAGAGGCAGCCCAAGCCGGTGCTGGTGGGGTTCAAGAAGGAGTCCGAGCGCACTTTCTTTGAGATGCTCCTCCAGGTTGAGGACGTGGGCGTGAACACGGCATCCCGCGCCCTGGTCTTCTCCGTGTCCACCATCGCCAAGGCCATTGAGGACGGCGACACCGGCCTGCTGGTGCGAATGCCGGGCATAGGCAAGCGGACGGCGGACAAGATGGTCGCCACGCTCAAGGGCAAGGTGGCCGAGTGGGCCCTGCTCAGGGACGAGGGTTACGCGACAGTGCCAAGATCGGTGGACTTTGAGCCTACCGACGTCAAAGAGGAGGTGGTAAACGTGCTGGTGAACCTGGGACACCGCCGCTCCGAGGCCAGGGAGAAGGTGGAGGCCGCGGCCAAGAGCAGCCCGTCGGCCAACGACTCCCAGGGGCTCTTGAGAGAGGTTTTCAGGCTGGAGCGCGGGTGAGGCAGCTATGCCCAGACAGACTACGATAAAGGGCGAACCGCAAGACCCTGACCCGGAAGACGGCGCAAACCAGGAGGATAGCGCCGTATGGAGCCTGCGCCCCCGCACCCTTGAGGAGTACGTGGGCCAGTCGCAGGTGGCCGACAGCCTGAACATCGCCATTACCGCGGCCAGGAAGCGGCAGGAGCCCCTTGACCACGTGCTATTCCACGGCCCTCCCGGCCTGGGCAAGACCACCCTGGCACACATCATAGCCAGGGAGATGGGCGCGGAGATAACCCACACCTCCGGCCCGGCGCTGGAGAAGCCGGTGGACATAGTGGGAATCCTGTCCAACCTGGAGTCGGGAGAGGCCCTGTTCATAGACGAGATACACCGGCTACCCCACGCGGTGGAGGAGTACCTGTACTCAGCGATGGAGGACTTCCAGGTCGACTTCATCTACGGCAAGGGGGCCTACGCCAAGACCCTGCCGTTCCAGCTCAAGCGATTCACGCTCATCGGCGCTACGACGAGGGCCGGCCTTCTAACGCCTCCGCTCAGGGACCGCTTCGGGATGATATACCACCTGGACTTCTACTCCCCGGAGGAGCTGACAAAGGTCGTGATGCGGTCGGCGGCCATTCTGGGCGTGGGCATAGACCAGGACGGGGCCGAAGAGATAGCGGGCAGGTCAAGGGGCACGCCCAGAGTCGCCAACCGGCTGCTTCGCCGGGTGAGGGACTACGCCCAGGTGAAGGCCAAAGGCGTCATCACCAGGGAGATCGCCGATTCGTCTCTCACAAGAGAGGGCGTGGACAAGGACGGGCTTGACCGGCTGGACAGGCTGTATCTGACCACCATAGCCGAGAACTACAAGGGCGGGCCGGTTGGCATTGACGCCCTGGCGGCCACGGTCAACGAGGAGGTGCAGACGCTGATGGACGTGGTGGAGCCTTACCTGCTCAAGATGGGCTTTGTGCTGAGGACGCCGGGCGGCCGCAAGATAGGAGAAGCGGCAATGGCAAGCCTGGGGCTGAGGGAGCAGGGCAGGCTTCTGTAGGCCCAAAATTGATGCAGGAGGACGCGCTGTGATTTACGAGATCAGGACGTACGAGGCTATGCCGGGGAAGCTGGCGGCCCTCAACCAGAGGTTTGCCAACGTCACGTTAAAGCTGTTCGAGAAGCACGGGCTGAAGTCCATCGGTTACTGGACTGAGGACGTGGGCACAAGCAACACCCTGGTCTACATTCTGGCCTTTGAGGACCTTGGCCAGCGGGAGCGGGCGTGGAGCGCGTTCCGGGCGGACCCGGAGCGGGCCCAGGCCTTCGCGGAGACGGAGAGCGAGGGGCCGCTGGTGGCCCGGATAACCAACCGCATACTCAGGCCTACGGACTACTCCCCCTTGCAGTAGTTGGGCCATCCGTTTTGGCTTCAGGTCACTCCCATTATTGTTGACTGGCAGAGTTTGCGGTTATAGAATCCCCTTACACAATGGCTACGACAATAGTCCAGGATTCCCCTGCCCCTCACTTCAAGCCCCCCGGCTGCATACTGATCTGCCTCCAAGAATCCGGTTTCTGAACCGCTAGTGAACAGAAGGTAGGATTTCGCAGATGTCGTGGCGCCCAAGGCCGGGGGACAGCGTAGTACGTCATCCTCGTGAGGAGGAGATAAGGCCGCTTCGCATAGAGGCGCCGTCTCCCAGGGTTCCCGCCAAGAACTTTGGCTCTCCCTACCTGCTTTTGGGTGGATTCGCCATCCTCATTAGCGTGGGGACCGCCCTTCTGCTTCTGCCCTTCACCAACACGAGTGGGGAGATGACGCCCTTCACGGACGCCCTTTTCACTGCCACCTCTGCGGTTACGGTAACCGGCCTGGTGGTGGTGGACACACCTACCTACTGGACCTTTACCGGGCAGCTGATAATCATGCTCCTTATTTTCACGGGCGGACTGGGCATTATGACCAGCGCGACCTTCCTCCTCATCATCATTGGGCAGCGCATAACCCTGTCCAACCGGCTGCTGATGAGGGAGACCCTGGGCGTCAACCAGCTTGGAGGTCTGGTCAGGCTAACCCGGTACATCGTGTTCACCATCGTTTCGATACAGGTGGTGGGGTTCCTGCTCCTGTTTGCCAGGCTGTACAGCGAGTTCCCCGTGTCCACCGCCCTGTGGCAGGCGAGCTTCCACGCGGTGTCCGGCTTCAACAACGCCGGGTTTGTCATATTTCCGGACTCCCAGAGCCTGAGCCGCTTTCAGCAGGACTACGCAATCCTGTTGACCATGACCCTCCTCATAATCCTGGGAACGCTGAGCTACAGCGTGCTGGTGGACATGGTGCGTTACAAGAGATTCACGCGGTACACCCTTGACTCCAAGCTGGTGATTACCGCTACGATAGCCATGATTCTGGTGGGCACAGGTGTGATACTGGTGGCGGAGTACGGCAACTCCGCCACCCTGGGCCCCATGGCCTTCGGCGACAAAGCGCTGAACGCGATGTTCCAGGCCGTCAGCGGCAGGACGGCGGGGTTCACATCGGTGGATTTCGAGGCTATGGAGCAGCACAGTGAATTCTTCATAGTTGGCCTGATGTTCATAGGCGGGGCTTCCGCTTCCACCGCGGGCGGCATAAAGGTGAACACCTTTGCAGTGCTTCTGGCGGCGGTCTTATCATCCATTGGCGGCAAGACGTACGTGACGGCCTTTGGCAGGGAGATTCCCGAAGTCCAGATCTATCGAGCGCTGGCGGTGCTTGTCCTTGGAATGGCGATGGTCTTTGCCGTGTCCTTCTTCCTCACCATCAGCGAGGGTTTCCCGTTCATCCAGATCCTGTTTGAGACGGTCTCCGCCTTCGCCACTGTGGGGCTGTCCACGGGCATAACCGGCGAGCTGTCGGAGCTGGGCAGAATCATCATCATCCTGACCATGTTCCTGGGCAGGGTGGGACCCCTGACCCTGGCCCTGGTTCTAGCCCAGCGAGAAGAAACTGCTCCCTATCGCTACGCCGAGGAAAGAGTTAAAATAGGATAAGGGAAGATGACATGGCTAAGTCGGTGATGATCATAGGTCTGGGCAGGTTCGGGGCCAGCGTTGCCCATACCCTGTACCAATCGGGGTATGACGTGCTGGGCATAGACACGGACGAGAAGATTGTCCAGGAGAATATGGGGCAGATCACCTACAGCGTCCAGGGCGACGCCACCAGCGAGACTACACTCAGGGAGTTGGGGGCGCCCAACTTTGATGCCGCGATTGTCGCCGTTGGTGAGGACATGCAGGTCAGCCTCATGAGCTCGGTGCTATTGACCACGCTGGGCGTCCCGCTTATAGTAGCCCGCGCCAAAGACCTGCTTCACGGCAACACCCTGGAGAAGATTGGCGTGCACAAGGTCATCTACCCGGAGCAGGAGATGGGAGAGCTTCTGGCTCACGGCCTCTTCAACCCCGACGTGCTTGAGTACATGGACCTGACCCCGGAGTTCGGCATAAGCAAGATAAGGGTGCCGGACTCGCTGGCCAGCATGAGCCTGAAGGAGGCCGGCCTGGGTGGAGTGAGGGACAAGTACGGTGTGGCGGTTATCGCCATAAAGCGCGGCAAGGACGTCACCCTGGCGCCCAACGAGGCCGACAGGCTGAGGAAGGGAGACCTTCTGGTTCTGGCGGGAAGGGATGAGCAGGTGGAGAAGCTGCGGACACTGAAACCGATGAACGGTTCCTGACAGAGACTATTCCCTTCGTCCCGGATTTGATACGCAATCGGTTTGAGCGTATAATCTCGCACTAAACTAGGGGCGCCCCGAACAAAACATGAATCCAGACAAGATTCTGATACCCGTAAACGGCAATGGCTGTGACGATGACGCGCTTAGGCTGGCCAGCGAGATCGTCAAGGGCAACGGCAAGGCAAAGGTGTACGCCGTATACGTAATCCAGGTGGGGCGAGACCTGCCGCTGGACGCTGAGATATCTGAGGAGACTTCCAAGGCGGAGCGGGTGCTGAACCACCTGGAGCACCTGGGACGAGAGCTGCGGTGCTCAGTGGAGGCCACGCTGCTCCAGGCCAGGGACGTGGGCCCGGCAATTGTCCAGGAAGCCGTGGAGCGCGAGGCGGAGCTCATAGTTATGCAGATGAGCTACAAGAGGCGTTTCGGCTCCTTCAGCATGGGAGAAACCGCTCCATACATTCTGAAGAACGCCCCGTGCCAGGTGCTGCTCTCCAGGGAAGCGATGCACGCCAACTCCAGGAACGGTCGAGGTCGCGGCAAGGGCTGAGCCATGAGAGTGCTGATAATGGGTTGTGGTGGAGTGGGAGCGCTGGTGGCTGCAACCCTGTCGGAGGAGGGCCACGACGTCGTTGTTCTGGACCCAAGCCCGGAGAGCTTCAAGCATCTGCCGGAGGTGTTGAAGAGCAAGGCCGTTGTGGGCGACGGCACGCTGAGGGAAGACCTGGCGGCCGTGGGCATCGACGAGACGGAGGTCTTTGTGGCGGTCTCATCCAGTGACACCGCAAACGCCCTGGCTTCGCAGATGGCCAAGCACGTTTTTCGGGTGGGCAGGGTGATCTGCCGCATCAACGACCCGGCGAACCACGCAATGTACACCGAGCTTGGCCTGGATTCTGTCAGCGCTACCCAGGTGGTATCTCACCTGATTCTGGAGAAAGTGAACGGCTAGGCGGCATGTACGTCATCGTAGTCGGCGCCGGGGACGTGGGATATGAGCTGGCCAAGACCCTGCTCAGGGGCGATCACGAGGTCTCCATAATCGAGAGCTCCCAGGAGAGGTGTGACGCCGTAAATGAAGAGTTGGGCAGCCTGGTGCTCGCGGGGCGCGGCTCGGATGAAGCGGTGTTGAAGGAGGCGGGCGCGTCCAGGGCAGAGGTGTTCATAGCCGTTACCGGGAGCGACCCGGATAACCTGGCGGCCTGCCAGATGGCTAGGCATCGCTTCCGGGTGCCAAGGACAATCTCCCTGGTCAGCAACGCCGGCAACGAACCCCTGTTCAGGGAGCTTGGTATCGACGTGTGCATCAGCAGCACGGACGTCATCCTGTCCAGGATAGAAGAGGAGCTTCCGAGGAACCCCCTGGTGCACATTATGGGCATCAAGGGATCGAACCGGGAGGTGGTCTCGATACGCATCCCGCCGGACGCCGAGGTCATAGGAAAATCCCTGGGGGAGATTTCCTTGCCTTCAGACAGCGTCATCTCCTGTATACTAAGGCGGGACGGCACTCTGCACACGCCGGACGCCGACATTGTCTTGCAGTCCGAGGACGAGCTTGTGATAATCACAACCCTGGAGCAGGAAGAAACCTTAAGGGAGGTCTTGACCTGGGTTGAGTGAAGATATGACCAAGAGAGTAGCCTATCTGGGACCGGCCGGGACCTTTGCGGAGGCCGCGACCCTCAAGTACGACCCCGAGGCGCAGCTTTTGCCGTTTCCGTCCATTGCCGCCGTCGCCGCCGCGGTGGACGCGGGCATGGCGGAGGAGGGCGTTGTGCCCATAGAGAACAGCCTGGAGGGGTCTGTTACGGATACGCTGGACCTCCTCATACACGAGTCCCGCCTGTCCATACGCCACGAGCTGGTCATCCCCATAGAGCACTGCCTTCTGGTCAAGCCCGGCGTCTCGGTGCAGGACGTCAAGGCCATCTTCTCCCATCCACAGGCGCTCGGCCAGTGCAGACGCTTCATCGAGAGGTGCTTCCCGTCGATTCAGGCGGTGGCCGCGCTGAGCACCGCCGCTGCGGTGGGGGAGATGCTTCAGAGCGAAACGACGGCGGCGGCCATAGCAACCGGCAGGGCGGCCGAGCTGTACGGGGCGGAGATACTGGCCAGGGGCATACAGGACAACCCAGCCAACTTCACCCGGTTTGTGGTGCTGGCCCACGAGGACAACTCGCCCACGGGCCGGGACAAGACGTCCCTGTGGTTCTCGTTCAAAGAGGACAGACCGGGGTCGCTGTACGCGGTGCTGGGAGAGTTCGCCAATAGAAACATCAACCTGGCGAAGGTGGAGTCGCGGCCCAACAAGGAGATATTTGGCCGCTACATTTTCCTGGTGGACCTGGAAGGACACCGCGAAGACCCCCATGTGAAAGAGGCCTTGAGCGGTGTCCAATCTGCTGCTTCTACGATGAAGATTATGGGTTCGTATCCGCGCTACGCGGTTGAATCCGGCTAGGTAGCCGACTGCTCGCGGCTCTCAGGAGGCTGCTCCTCCGCCACTCCGTCGTCGTGCCCCGGCATAATGCGGCTGGCGACTGCCCGGCCCTCTTCAATCGCCTCCCGAACGCGCTCCCTGGCCTCAACTGCAATCTCCTCCGCTCTCCCCCTGAGCCCTGCCGTCCTCTCCAGCATCTGGGCGCGGGTCTCCTCACCCGGCTTTGGGGCCAGAAGAAGCCCCGCCAGGGTACCTATTGCCGCTCCCAGGAGAAGCCCTGTGCCAAATCCCGGTCCTCCGTTACCTGCCATCTCTCGATCCTCCTTTCCCTTTAGAAACCCCAAGAATAAAGCCTACAACCCGCCCCGTGGTGAAGGCGAAAGCCGAGGCCCCTATCAGGGGTTTAACAAATTTGTCCGACAGAAGGCTGGTTGCCTCCTGCGTCTGCTTCATGGTGGTCTTGGTGGAGTCCAGCAAAGGCGAAACCTTGCGATAGAGCAGAAACCCCATTATCGTGGCCGCCGTCATGACCATCAGCCCGACGGTCGCCACAAGAATAATGGCCAGGTCACGTATAACGCCTATGAACTCTGATGTTTCCAACCCAAGCCGTCCCTTCGCCCGTGATCCCCTCCTCGGCCACCCTCCTGACTTTATAATAGCACAGGTTTACTAATTGGCAAAGGCAGGCGCGTCCCGCACCACCCGGTATATCTCAACCGTGGGGTTGGAGTAGGCCAGTTCCAGTTCCTCTCCGACCATGCGCGTGAACTTGTCCAGGCCGGGCCGGGGATAGAAGTGACGCTCTATGTCACCCACGTATATGTACTCGACCTCGTACTTGTCCAGCAGCCTCAGAGCGTCCTCCCGATTCGAGGTGGAGTAGATGCGCTTAACGTCGCTGAGGCGGTTCTGTATCGTTGGCCCGTAGCCCCGCTGCTGCGACTGGTGGTTGTCCCATCCGATGACCGTGGGCAGGCCGGTGTAGATGGCCGCCCTGGTGTGCAGGCTTCGATAAAGCTCTCCGTGTCCCTCCAGTATCACGGGGGAGCCTTGGACTGCGCCGCTCCTGAGCCATTGGATGGCGTCGTGCTCACCCTTGAGGTTCTCGGCGGCCTGACCGCGGTCGAAGGAGTAGGCGGCGCGCTCCATGTAGGCCATCCCGTTGAGAGTGAGAGGCAGGACTTCGAACCTGTCCCTGAGCCGGTCCCGGGCGCCGCCTACGGTGTACATGGAGCACGCGACTATCAGAACCACCAGCAGCCCCAGCCACACCGGCCTGAGAAGGCCGCGCCCGCCGCCAATCGCCCGCCCGAAGTCCATGCGCCAGAGGAGGTAGGCCGTAGCTATGCCCATGAGCGCCCAGGCCTGGAGGTAGAACTTGAACACCGTGTTCATACGGGCTATGTCCCCCTTGATGGTCACGACGTCCACCGCTATCCCTATGAGCAATGCTATTCCCAGCAGCGCCGCGGCAAACGCGCCGAATGCGTCTTCCCCGGAGGACGCCCATCTCCATCCCAATATCACGGTTGGAACCAGGAGAAGGAGCAGGAAGGCCGCCGTTAAGTATCCGCTTAAAACAAGAGTGGCCACGGTCACCAGCGGTAAGCCCAGGGCCAGAGTCAGCCGGAGCGTCTTGCCGGAATCTGAGGCAAGCTCCTCGCCGAATCCCTTGAGCCCTCCGCCTCCGGCCACCCCCGCGACGCGATTGAAGAAGGACGGGAGATAGCTGCGGGAGGCGTAGACCAGGAAGGTTATCGCCACGAATATGAACAGGGCGTGTATGCCAAGGTAGGCGTAGAGGGGCGTCTGCCACTTGCTGAAGAACACGCCGTCGGCAAAGGAGCGGTAGCCGTCTATGAAGGGCGCGAAGAGCAGGGTGGTCAACCAGAAAAGCAGGGCCGTCTGGACGGCGGCGCGCGCCAGGAGCATTACGGACAGACTTCGTGAGCGGGCGTACTCGCCGATCAGCACGGCCGCGGCTCCGACGGCCAGCTGCGTGGGATAGTCCCAGGTGTTGATGGCCCGCAGGGAGCCAACGACCAGGGCAAGTAAAACCAGGTGGGCAACCCTTGACGCAACGCCCTCTCCGTCCCTGATGCGGAGCGCCAGGGTCAGCGCCAGGCCCAGGGACAAAAGGGCAAAGGGGATTGCCATCATGTGGGCGTGAAGATCGGCAAACAGGAATGTGAAGAATGGGAACTCGGTTATCTCGTAGCCCGGCGGGTCGCCCGGGGGAATGAACCGGCTGCTGCGCCAGAAGTCGAACTCTCCGAAGGGCTGGCCGTCGACCAGCGCCCTGAACAGCCCCTGCCCAAGCTGAATCGCGCCGTCCACGTTTCCCATGACGGCAACAAAGAATGCCCCGGCCAGCCCCGCGCCTATGGCCCATACGCCGCTCTTGGCCATGCCCAGGCTGCGCCGCGTGCCCTCCGCCAGGTTGTACACCAGCGAGAACACCGCCGAGGTGGTGAGGGCGAAGAACAGGGGCACGGCCAGGTTGAAGGCCACCTCCGTTGTGATGCCGGTCACCTTGACTATGCTGGCGACGATGAGCTGCCCGAAGTAGTAGTAGTTGATGTACCCTCCGGCAAACCAGGGGTCGTATGGCGGCATGTAGGTGGAGCGCACCACGGCGTTGAGATAGGCCATCTCCATGGGCTTCTCTCCGCCGTTGAAGGGGTGCCACAGGTCGGGGTTGGCGGCCCTCAGCAGCAGGAAAGCGGCGAATGAGACGAGGAACAGCGCCTCTCCAATAATCACCAGGCGCAGGTTGTCTCTGAAGAATGCGAGCACGTCAACCCGCCGCGTGTACACAACCGCGAGGGAAACGGCGGCCAGCAGCAGCGCTGCGAGGAGGATGGAGCTTTGAGAGAAGGGCATCCAGTGGAAGCTGGCGAAAATCCAGGCGATGTATGCGGTGATGAGAATGGCGAGAGGCTTGGCCAGCAGATAGCCCCTGTCCGGCAGCGCCTTGAACACCAGCAGGCTCAGTGGCAGGCCCAGCAGGGCGAGCGCCTGTATCCAGAGCAGCCAGACCACCACCGGAAAGCGGTTGGACAGGCTGTCGGGGTTGAATATGGTGGTCCAGCCTCCACCTTGGCGCTGGGCCGCCAGCGTAGCGTCCGACAGCAGAAGGCTCTTTTCCGCGGCGGGCGCGGGAGGCTCTTCCAGGAGACGCGAGAGAATCTCGGACGCGGGCAGGCGTTCCAGGTTCTTGAATATGAGCGCCTTGGGGCGGTCGTAGACGCTGAAGCTCTCGTCGGCATAGCCCAGGCCTATGGTGAAGGGCGCCGGACGGAACGTACCCAGTGGGCTGGGCGTCGGCAGCCGAGGGCGCGCGAAGGTGTCGTCAATGAAGGCGATCCCCAGCAGATTGGGGTATGCGGCCTCCCAGTGCTCCAGGCTGTAGCCCAGGTCGCCGCCAAAGAGCCGCCGGTAGTACTCGCCGCTCTGCGGGTACTTCTCCGGCACGCGGGGGACGCTCCCGTAGAGGCGGTTGCTGAAGAACACCAAGTAGTCGCCACCTGCCAGTTGCTCCGCCACCCTGGTCATCTTGTCTTTGCCGCCCGGATAGGTGATGGCGTCGTGGTCGTACATGGTCATGCACGACTTGTAGTCCTCAGGCACGCCGCGGCACCCGATGAGGTAGCCCCGGGTATCGGGGATGGACTCCTCCCAGTGCTCCATGAGAATCACCGAGCCTTTGGGGATGTTCTCGTTTATCCACGATGAGGCCCGTTTCGCCGTGTGCGGCTCGGTGTAGATGGCGGCGTATGAGAGGGCATAGAAGGCCGTGGCGGCGACCACGAACCCGATGCCCCAGCGTAAGAGGGGCAGATGTCGATTGCTGTTTGCGGCAACCTTGCCGTACACCCAGAAGAGCATGCGAGACCCGAAGATGAGGAGGAACGGCGTCAACGGGAGCATGTAACGGAGGAACTTCACCTCGACGTAGCCGGTCAGGAGGAAGTAGGGGAGCACCCAGGCCAAGATGAGCAGGTCGCCCTTGTTGCGGTGGGCTATGGCCGAGGCAACGGTAAAAAGGACTGACGTCCAGGCCACTATCCCCAGGGGCAGCCCCAGGCCGAAGAGGGACAGCTGCCGTATGTGGTACCAGTAGGGCGCGGTGTCGATGTACTGCTGGGTGTAGGGCCGCCCCGATATGCCGCGGGCCATCGCGAACTCGCCGCCCAGGTCGCAGGCGTAGTAGTTGCGGTCCAGGAATTCCAGGAAGGAGAAGGGCACCTCGCAGGGGTTGGGTTTGGACCAGTCGAGAAAGGCGTAGGGAGTGGCGATGAAGAACACCAGAAGAGCGATTGCGCCCCCGATGAGGAGGTTGCGCGCGACCGCGACGAGGTCGGCCCGCGACGGCTTCGCCAGTGCAAACCTTTCGTGCGAGGTCGAAGACGCGTAGATGAGGTGGGCCAGAACCCAGGCCAGGAGCAGGGGCGCGACGCTTATCTTGGAGGCCAGTGCCAGCCCTATGAAGACGCCGGACAGGGCGGAGTTGCTCAGCCGGCCCTCCTGCATCAGGCGCACCATGAAGTACACGGAGGCGGTGATGAAGAAGGTCAGGTACGTGTCCACGGTGTAGAAGTGGCTCAGCTGGATGTGGATAACCGCCAGGGCCGCGAACAGGGAGGCCAGGATGCCCACCCGCCGTCCGTAGAGGCGTGAGGCTATGAGGAACACCATCAGCACGGTGCCCACGTCGGCTAGAGAGGAGAGGAAGCGGCCCAGGATGCGCAGGCTGTGGAAGTCCAAGTCTACGAACGGAGACAGGAGTGTCTGCGCTATCTTCACCGCGTAGATGGGAAGGCTGCCGTATGGAAACCATTGCGGGTTGAGGGGGCTCTCCTCCACGTCCAGCAGCACGCCCAGGTTCGAAAGGGGTGGCCAGCTCATGTCGTTGACGCGGAAGAGAATGGCGCGCTCGTCGGGGTGGAAGAGGCCGCCCTGATCCCAGTTGATGCCGAAGAGCCGCAAGCCAAGGGCCAGCAGCAGGATGAGGGCGGGAGCGTAGACAAACGCCAGACGGCGGGCGTTCAGAAGCAGATTGCGGGGGTTCTGAGGTGGCGGTTCCTCTGGGATGGGGTTTTCCACAGTAGGGCTATTCTATCAAGGCGGGTGGCAAGGGGCAAAGAGCAGGGCTTTGTGTGCTATAATTATTCGTGGAGGACACTACTATGAGCAACGGCGAAAACGGAAAACCACCTCCCCTGCCCCCGGATTATTTTAAGAAGGGCATCGGTCCCAAGCACCCTAAGTAAACCACACTTCCACCAATGGCATTGCTATAGCTATGCCAACGAATATGACTTCAAACCCAGTGCCGACCAATGCCTTCAGTATGGTGTTTGACTTGGCACCCAACACCCTTTTGTTGAAGGCATAAGCCTCACTGGTATCCTGGGCCACGACTTCTCGGATATCTTCTACATCATACTTTCCGTACTCAGGCCACAATGAATCCGCGTGGAGATTCCAGCGAATATCTCTGGGCCAAAGATGTACTATAGCGACCGCTGCCACAGAAACGTAAGCAATCAGAGCCAATACCAGAGGTACTACTTCCCATCGTTCTGAGCCGGAGGTGCTAGTGAGACCTGCCAGGCCAATGACTATACTGGCAGATACAAAGATATGAATCATCTTCGAATCGAGAGCGTCAATTGCTTGAATCTGCTTCTCAGGCGCATCCCTGATATGCTCCAGTATGAACTCCAGTGAATCCTGATTCCAATCCGTGCTCATAGGTTTCTCCCGTTTCCAGACGGACTTATGAACAGAAGTGGCTCCTGCCGACGGCAGGAGCCACTTTAGTCGCGCGTAGCGCTATATTCTATAGCCCTTGGTCAACCAGGTAGGCGCACAGGTCTGCGGTGCGGCAGGAGTAGCCCCACTCGTTGTCGTACCAGCCCAGAATCTTGACCATGTTGCCCTCCATCACCATCGTGGAGAGGGCGTCGAAGATGCAGCTGTGGGGGTTGTAGACGATGTCCGCGCTCACCAGAGGTTCCTCGTTGTACTCAAGCACACCCTTGAGGTTGGAGTCCGCCGCCTCCTTGAACGCCGCGTTCACGTCTTCCACGCTGACCGACTTGTCCACCTCCGCCACGAAGTCCGTGATGGAGCCGGTGGACACCGGCACTCGGAGGGCCATGCCGTGTATCTTGCCCTGAAGCTCCGGCACAATCACGCCCACGGCCCTGGCCGCGCCCGTCGTCGTCGGGATGATGTTCTGGGCAGCGGCCCGCGCCCGTCGCAGATCGTCGTGGGCCTGGTCAAGGATGCGCTGGTCGTTGGTGTAGGCATGCACCGTGGTCATAAGGCCGTGGTTCACGGTGAAGTTGTCGTGGAGCACCTTGACCATAGGCGCAATGCAGTTGGTGGTGCAGGAGGCGTTGGAGAGCACGTTGTGGCCGGCGGGGTCGTACTTATCCTGGTTGACGCCCAGGACCACCATCACGTCCTCGCCCCTGGCGGGCGCGGAGATGATGACCTTCTTGGCCCCGGCGGTGATGTGCCCCGCGGCCTTGGCGGCGTCTGTGAAGATGCCCGTTGACTCCACCACGATGTCCACGCCCAGGTCTCCCCAGGGAAGGCTGGCGGGGTCGCGCTCGGCCAGAACCTGCACCTCTTTGCCGTCGATGACGAGGGCGTTCTCCTCTGCGGCCACCGTGCCCGGATAGACGCCGTAGTTGGTGTCGTACTTGAACAGGTGGGCGTTGGTCTTGGCGTCCGTGAGGTCGTTGACGGCCACCACCTCCAGCTTGTCCGGGTGCCGCTCCATCGAGGCCCTCAGCACCTGCCGTCCTATTCGTCCAAACCCGTTGATGCCTATCCGAGTGGTCATGGCGCCTCCTTTAGTGTCGATTTCTGTGGCTTCAGCCTATGTTGACTTCTCAAACCGGCAGGGCGTCACGCCCTGGGTAGCGGGCGTTGTCGCCAAGCTCCTCTTCGATGCGCAGCAGGCGGTTGTACTTGCAAACCCGCTCGCTGCGGGCCGGCGCCCCCGCCTTTATCTGGCCCGCGCCGGTGGCCACGGCCAGGTCGGCGATGGTGGTGTCTTCCGTCTCCCCGGAGCGGTGGCTGATGACCGCGCTCCACCTGGCGGCGGCGGCCATCTCGATGGCGTCCAGGGTCTCGGTGAGGGTGCCAATCTGGTTCAGCTTTATCAGAATGGAGTTGCTGGCCCGCTCCTGCACGCCCCTCAGAATGCGGTTTGTGTTGGTGGTGTACAGGTCGTCGCCCACAAGCTGCACCCGCTCGCCAATCCGCTCCATCAGGAGGCCCCACCCGTCCCAGTCGTCCTCAGACATGCCGTCCTCAATGCTGATGATGGGGTAGGAATCGACCCAGCGGGCGTAGTAATCGACCATCTGCGAACTGTCCAGCGAGACGCCCTCCCTTGGCAGGACGTACATCCCGTCCTGGTACAGCTCGGTAGCGGCCACGTCCAGCCCGATGAAGCAGTCGACACCCGGCCGATAGCCCGCCTTCTCGATGGCCGCGAGCACCGACTCAACGGCGTCCTTGTTCGACGGCAGTGACGGAGCGAAGCCGCCCTCGTCGCCTACGTTGGCGCTGTAGCCGCCTCCCACGAGCACGTCCTTGAGCGCCTGGTATATCTCCGCTCCCGCACGGAAGGCGTCCCGAAAGGAGCCGACGCCCGCCGGGATAACCATGAACTCCTGGAAGTCTGTGGAGTCCTGGGCGTGCTTGCCGCCGTTCAAGATGTTGAACATGGGCACGGGAAGCAGGGTAGGGGAGTCCTCGCACAGATGGTGGTAGAGGGGTATGCCTCTGGAGGCTGCCGCCGCGTGGGCCGCTGCCAGTGAGACGCCGAGAATGGCGTTGGCGCCCAGCTTCCTCTTGTTGGGCGTGCCGTCCAGGCTGGCGAGCCTCTCGTCCAGGGCGCGCTGCTCCAGAGCGGACATTCCTGCAATGCCCGGCGCGATAGTGTCGTGGACGTTGGTCACTGCGTTCAGGACGCCCTTGCCGCCGTAGCGGGCCTTGTCGCCGTCACGCAGTTCCACGGCCTCGTGGGCCCCGGTGCTGGCTCCGGAGGGAACGGCCGCCCGGCCGTGAGAGCCGTCCTCCAGGGTGACGTCCACCTCCACGGTGGGGTTACCCCTGGAGTCCAGTACCTCCCTGGCTCTGACGTCTTTGATGCCGCTCACAGCTTGCTCCCGCTTGCGGCCAGCGCCGCATCCCGGCTCATGGCGGCCTCGATTGCCTTGTCCACGGCGTCTGCAGGGCTGTGGGCCACGATAATGCCGTCGTCCTCTTTGCCCTCCCTGGCTATGGACCATGTGCCAAGCCCAATGACGGGGATGCCGTCGCCCAGGGCGTGGGCTATCTCTGAAAGGGTGCCGTATGCCCCGGATACGGCTATGACGGCCCGCCCGGACCTCACCACAACCAGGTTCCGGGCGTAGCCAATGCCGGTGCAGATGGGGATGACTACGTAGGGATTGGCGTCGGCGGGATCAGTGCCGGGCAGGATGCCTATGGTCAGGCCGCCGGCCTCCTTGGCCCCGCGGCACGCCGCCTCCATAATTCCGGCCAGGCCACCCGTCACCACAACCACGCCGCGTTCGGCCAACTCGCGCCCGACCTCCTCCGCCAGGGGTATAGCCTCTGGTGGTGGTTCGCCTGCGCCGATAACTGATATCTGTAAGGTCAAGTCATTCTCCAGTAATCGGATTATACCATCCTGCCAGTGCAAGGCAAAGAAATACACTGTGACATCAGGGCAATTGCATCAAAGGTTACACCTCCGTCACTCCGGCGAAAGCCGGAGTCCAGCAGGTTCCAAAGTGAAAGAACAGGAAAGTACATCGACGGGATCGGTGACTGGATACCGGCTTCCGCCGGTATGACGATAGTGAAACAGCCTTCATGCGATAGCCTTGGCTGTGACATTTCCTCCCCTTCTCAGGGTGGAATCCCTGTGCGATAATAGTACCAATACTTGGAGGTATGAAATGAGCACTTTGAAAGAGGAGAACATCAAGCTGGCAGTCCAGGAGCGCTACGGCGAGAAGGCGCAGAGTGCCTCCGCGTGCTGCGCCGCGGGGGACATAGTTATTCCCCCGATTCTCTACTCGGCATCTGAGTTGAAGGAGGTGCCGATAGAGGCCGTCGCCGCCTCCGCGGGGTGCGGCAATCCGGTGGCCCTGGCTGAGCTCAAGACGGGCGAGACGGTCCTGGACCTTGGCAGCGGCGGAGGCATCGACTGCTTCCTGGCTGCCCACCAGGTGGGTCCCGAGGGCAGGGTCCTTGGTGTTGACATGACCGTGGACATGATCAACCTGGCCAGGGGCAACGCGGAAAAGGTTGGCGTCAACAACGTGGAGTTCCACCTGGGGGAGATTGAGAACCTGCCACTGGAGTCCGACCTGGTGGACGTAATCATCTCCAACTGCGTCATCTGCCTGTCCCCGGAAAAGGACAGGGTGTTTCAGGAGGCCTTCCGGGTGTTGAAGCCCGGCGGCAGGCTCTACGTCTCGGACATGGTGCTTGAAGCGGAGTTGCCGGAGGAGATCAGCGCGGACCCGGACATGTGGGTGTCCTGCGTCGGGGGCGCGGAGCTGAAGAGCACTTACCTGGGCCGCATGGACGCCGCAGGCTTCACGAACGTGGACATCATCGAGCAGTCGCCCTACCGGCGTGCCATAGAGGAGGGCGAGGAGTGGAAGAGGAGCCTGGCCAGCGTCCGAGTCAGGGCAACCAAGCCGTCTGCCTAGGGCTTTATCACAAAGCCAACCGTTAGACTAGCTCCTTGCTTCACTCTGGAAGAAGCACACCAACCGTCATTCCAGTGAAAACGGGAATCAAAAGGCGTTGCTGGCAGAATGCCTAGTCTCTAAAGGAACAATTCAGATTCCTGCTTGCGCAGGAATGACGAGAGTATGGGGTTACGGGCAAGCTACTCGAAGGTCTCTGCCAGAGTGATCAGGGGAATCCGCGGGACTAGGCTGAGCTCTTCTCTCTCTGTCCGTTGAGGGTTTCCAGGCCTCTCTTCACTGTGTTGAGAGTCTCGGACAGGTCCTCCGCAAGCTGCTCCAGCGTCTCCCTGGCATAGCCGTCGGCGCCCTCTACGCGCACCCTGGCTTGGGCTTCGGCTTCGGCCAGCATCCTCTCGGCCCGGCTTTGAGCGTCAAGGACCATCGCGTCCGCTTGGGACTGGGCGTCTCTTGTGAGCTCGCTCTCGGCAACGCGCATCCTGGCGTCTTCGTCTGCGGCGTCCTTGATGCGGTTGGCCTCCGTCATGGCCTGGTTTATCACCCTGTCCCTCATCTGAAGAAGCTCCTGCGCCTCCTTGAGGTCTACGGGTACGGCCTCCCGTATCTGGCTCGACACCGCAGTGAGCTTGTCCCTGTCGATGAGGAACCTCCCGGTCCCCGGCATCCATATTCCTGAGCTTATCAGCTCGTCCAGCTTGTCTATGAGTGCGTAGATATCCACGGCACACCCCCTTCTCGAGGGACTTTATACTGGGGGACGGTATCTCTCCCTCAAGGATACCGCCGCATTCTCAGGAACCGGGTTGCAAACTTTCCCGGCCTGTTTCAGTTTGTATGGCGCTGTTAGACTCGGGCTTTGTACTTCTCCTTCAAGGATGCTTCTACATTCGCGGGCACCAGGTGGCTGATTGAGCCCTGGTTTTCCGCGATCTCCTTCAGCAGGCTGGACTTCATGTAGATGTGCTCCAGGTTCGCCATGAGGTACATGGTGTCTATGTCCGGGGCCAGCTGCTGGTTGTTCAGGGCCATCTCAAACTCGTAGTCGAAGTCGGACCCCATTCGCAGTCCCCTGACCATGACCTTTGCGCCCAGCCTGTGGGCCAGTTCCACGGTCAGCCCGGTATAGGACAGCACCTCCACGTTGGGAAGGTGGCACAACGCCTCCCGGCAAAGCTCCACCCTCTCTTCTGTGGTGAACATCATTGACTTGGTTGGCTTGGTGTACACCATGGCAAGGTAGACCTTGTCGAAGATGTTGGCGGCCCTGGTTGCTATATCCATGTGTCCGAAGGTTATAGGATCGAAGCTCCCAGGGTATATGGCGATTACCATGGACTTCCTCCTTCCCGATATATGGAACACACCGTGTCCCCGTACCGGCGCTCCTGCATAAGCTCCAGCCCGTTGTAACTGGGCTCCAGGGTGTGGCGAGACGAATGGCCCGCGACCACGACAGCGCCCTCTTTTGCCAGTGCGTCGACCTCATTCAGCACATCGTGGACCGGGCCGATTGTGTATGGCGGGTCCATAAGCACGAAGTCGTAGGACTTGCCCAGGGTCTTCACGGCCTTTTCAACCTTCATGCAGTGCACAGAGGCCCTGTTGCTATAGCCAAGGGAGTTGAGATTGTCCCGCAGCAGAGCGCACCGCCTTGAGTTGACCTCTACGAAGTCGGCGTGGTCGGCTCCGCGGCTCAGCGCTTCAATGCCCAACGTCCCGGTGCCGGCGTACAGGTCTACCACTCGCTTCCCCTCCATGCCGAATGATTCCAGAATGGAGAAGAGGGCCGTACGAACTCTCTGGGTTGTGGGGCGCGCTCCCAGCCTCTTCAGGCTTCCTATGCGCCTCCCTTTTGCTTCTCCGGCAACTACTCGCACAGACCGTACCCCGCCTTCATCAGGCTGTGGGCAATTCTATCACAGGCTTCGTCAATGGTAAAGCGGAAGCTGTAGAATTAGGGTAGCGGCGGATAAACCATTTACTGCATATGGTGTGGTCAGGTGTTAACGGGAGGGTTGTATTTGCCCTTCCTCTGGGGTTTATACCGCGTGCGCAGAGGACTATACGTAGTCAACAGGCATCCCTATCGGGCACATATATCACTTGCCACGTTCCGTCTGGTAGGGAAATAGACACCTCGGACAAGTATCCGCCAAACGCATTCTGACCGAACAGGCAACCCTCCCATCTGACAAACTCCGCGGCCTCAACCCTGCTCCAAGCTGCCAACTCTTCACTCGTCGGCCCGGACTGCCCCGTCATGAAGTTGTGCCGAGTTATCTCTAGTGCGGTGAAACGACCACCATGTGCCCGCAAAGCTAGTACACGTTCCTTGGCGTTTGCCGAGCCAAGCCCACCCTCGTCCTCCTGCTGTGTGATCTGAGCAATTTCCTCACAACCACCTGACAGGAATAGGCTGACAATCAATAGCGGCAGCAACACCAGGAGTTTCACGGTAGTACCTCTTCTCACTGCCGGGTGTCCCAATGTTACTCCCGCCCGTCCATATGCAGCTTTCTTGCGTTCCTGCCTTAATCTAAAAGGCACCCTAAAGAAGGGACACGATTACCGTGAACTCACCTTCGTTGTTGTCGTAGTTGTCGTCGTTGATGGTTACGTAGAGGCTTCCCCTCTCCTCAATGGCAAGAAAGCCGGAGTAGTAAACGGGCTCCACCGGCCCATCTTCGCCCACCTTGACCACGATGCAGCCCTTGGGAAGCTCCTCTCCGATGGCGGGGTTGAGGGCCTTGCTCGTGGTAGAACCATCCGACTCTACAACCTCTCCCGACGACACCAGGACCTCTCCGTCGATGGCGATGGATATGCCTGCGTGGGTGTCGTCCAGGACCAGCCCGGAGTCCAGCCAGCCGGTGACTGCGGGGTCGTCCTTGGCGTGTACCCTCAGTGTAGCGTTGGTCTGTGCCTGCACGGATGGTATGGCCGACCTGGTCGCGCTGGGCGGCCTCTCCTCAAAGATGCTGGGGGGCGCCATTGGCGGCATGCCGGACATGGAGAAAACGGCCTCTCGCTTGAGGTACGCCACGGGCTCGCCGCCGCCCGCTCCGACGATGGACACAACCTCCCACCTGTCGGCCCCAAAAGAGTTGAGCGCCCCCTCCTGTTCAAGGAGTGGACCCAGTGGCACTACCCTGTACTCCCAAATGGGCATTCTTCGCCTCCGTCGATGCTGTCGGCTCTACTTCAACACGGGGCCGCGCAAGCCTGCCGCCAACCGAAGCGGCGATACTTCAGGGATGCGCCCGTGGCGACAGAGCGGTCTAGTCGTCCAGGTACCTCTTCAGGGTGTAGTACTCCGCCGCCTTCTTCAGCGCCCTGGCGGCGCTCACGAAGCTGGGGAAGGCGGGGATCCCCTCCTGGCTGAAGCGCTTGTTGATGCTCTCCTCAGTTGCCGGGTCCAGCTTGGGATACTGGTTTGGCACAATGGCCACAATGGGCTTGGGCGAGTCGGCCTGCGCCTCTTTGAACATCCTGATGCGGTCGTCAAGGAACTCCGGCTCCGTGGACAGGCGGTTGAGCTGTGACTCCATCACCACAAGGTCAAGGTTGTCGTCCTTGCTGAGTATCTTCAGGATGCGCTCGTGGTGGTCCGGGGGAGCCTGCTGAATGGGGTTGACGTAGTTGCCGCCTATCATGTTGTAGAAGGAGCGCAGCTCGTCATAGGAGCTCTCCGTCAGAGGGACAATCTTGAAGCCGTTTTTGGAGAACACGTTTGCCATGTCAGTGGAGTGTCCGCCGGTGTTGGCGTAAAGCCCCACGTTGAAGCCGTAGAAGGGTTTCACCAACTCCAGAGCCTTCACCGTATCGATCATCTCCTCCTGGCTCTCGATGGCGATGGCTCCGCACCGCATCAGCAGCGACAGCCACAGGTCCTCCCTTATGAAGGAGGTGCCCGTGTGGGCCTCTGTGGCCCTGGCGGCATCCTCCGTAAGGCCCACCTTCCACACCAGAACGGGCTTGACCTTGGTGGCCTCCTGAAGGCTCTTGAAGAACCTGGCCGGGTTGCGCAGGCCCTCCAGGTACAGCCCGATGACCTTGGTGTCCGGGTCCTGAACCAGGTAGTCAATGTAGTCCGGGGCGTCCAGAATCATGCCGTTGCCCATGCTGATGCACTTGCTCATCTTCACGTCGTAGGCGTTGGCCTCCATAGCCATGCCGGACGCCATTGAGCCGCTCTGGGATATGTAAGCGAAGCCGCCGTTTTCGTAGTAGTACTCGCCCTCGGACTGGCGAATGCCGATGGCGGGGTTGAACAGCCCCATGCAGTTTGGCCCCATGATGAGGAGGCCGGACTCCCGGGCCATCCTGCTGATCTCCTCGTCCAGCTGGATGCCCTCCTCTTCGCCCGACTCCTCGAAGCCAGCGGTGAAGATGTGCACCAGGGCCACGCCCTTCTTTATGCAGTCCTCCACGAGCCTGGGGACTATCTTGCGGGGCACGGAGATGGTGACGTAGTCGATAGGCTCCTCTATGTCCAGGATGCTGCGATAGTTCTGGACACCCAACTCCTCGGCGCCCGGCCACTCCTCCTCGTTTATGTTCACGTGGAAGACCTTGCCGTGCTTCTCGTGGAAGGGGAGATGCGACTTCAACCAGCGGTGCTGGTTGTGCCTCGCAGCCCCGAACACGGCAATGTTGCGCGGATAAATCCCCCTGTGCAGCTTTTGCAGCGTTTCTGTCAATCCCATCGTGCTGACCATGCGTCTCCTTTGCCCAACAACGATTTGGGGGTTGTGCGGTATAGGGATTCCCACACGAGTAGCAGGGCTTCTGATAGGTACATATACTATCACAAACGCGCGCCGTAGCCAAACGTGTTCAGCGCGCAGGTTGACACAACAGGGGCGCGACGGGCGGCGACCATTCCTGCGCAGGCAGGAATCCAGGGGGTGGGGTCGTAGGCTCTCGACTTCTGAGACATGAGAAACTAAGGTCTTATCCTAGAGAGAAGTAAGTTTCTCGTCATTCCCGTTTTCGGAGACCTTTGAACAACTAAGGCTAGTTCCTCGAAGGATTGTTTTTGGGGATAGTAATAAGGTCATCGGCGCTCTTGTTAAGGTAGTATCCGTCATCACTCTCGTATTCGGCCTGATGGTCTCACCGGATTATCCTTAGCATCAAGCTATACAGATAGTTTGACGGCCTTTCTCAAGTTGTAGGCCATGAGCTTGAACCACATCTCCAAGGCGTTTCGCCTAAGCCCTCGGTAGCGCACTCTGCTGTACCCGTAGCTCCGGTTAAGGGTCCCAAACACCTTCTCCACCAAGGCCCTTCTGGGCCGTATCATTTCGTTGCGCACCCTTTGCCACTCGGGCAACTCCCGTTGGTGCTTGTGAGAACGGTGCATTATCATGTCTCTGATACCCTGAGATTCCAACCACTCCCGCCTCCTCTTGGATTCATAGGCTCTGTCCCCGTACACCTCCTCCTCGTCTCTGCTCACTAACTCATCCGCTACCTCGCTCTCATACACCTTTGCCGGAGTCAGTTTGGCCCTCCGCACCAGCCCACTCCCGACGTCCACACCCGCATGCAGCTTGTATCCGAAGTGGAATCTACTCCCACGTCCACCACCAGTCCAGTCAGCATCAGGGTCCGTGGCGCTCTTGCCTCTACCACCAGCCGAATAGGGCGGTTTCTTTACCTGCGCCTCCACCAGCGTGGCGTCCATCAGCGTTCCCTGCTTCAACACCAGCCCCAGCCTCTCCAACTGCTTCCCCAGCTCATCAAACAACTTCTCGCTCAACCCCCTCTCCTCCAACGCCAACCTGAACCGGCTTATGGTTGAGTAGTCAGGGGTATCATCCTGAAGACCCAAACCCACGAAGCGCCGAAATGAGATGCGGTCACCAAGGGCCTCCTCCATCTGTGGATCAGACAGGTTGTACCACTGCTCCAGAAGCAGCACCTTCACCATAGTCAGCGGCGGATAGCTCGGCCTACCCTCCCGGGCTGAGTAGACTCCAGACACCAACCCCTCAAACCGCTCCCAATCTACTATCTCGGAGATCCGCTCCAGACGACGGTTCTGTCCCAACTCCTCCGGCAACAACGACTCCGCTAGACCCTGATGACCCATATCCTTGTGCATGATTCCCTCCTGACTCCTTGGGACTCTTCCTCCTTATTCTCCCCTAATGCCGGGAGTTACGCAAAGGTCTCAGAAGTCTGGAGTGGACTGGACTTGTTCACACTATTCCTAGATTCCTCGCCTCGCTCCGCTTCGGTTCGGAATGACAGCAAATGCGTATTGTTTGGCAAGATTCCATGGCAATACAAAGGACTCACCTATGGACTACTGCGATAGCTGCCTCTCTCACGCAAATAAACAGCGCCCGGCGCATATTACGCCGAGCGCTGAATAGATTAGCCGACTTGGAAATAAGTTGGCGTTACGGCTACCGCCCCTTCCAGTTGGGAGCGCGCTTCTCTGCAAAGGCCCTTGGCCCCTCAAGCCTGTCCTCGCTGTTGGCCACCTTGTCCGTCAGAGGCTTGTTCAGCGATTTCAGGTGGTCCAGGAGGGCAACACCATCAGCAGCCGGGGTCGGAGGGTTCATGTGGAGCTGGACGCCCTTCTTCAGCGCCTGCACCGCCAGGGGCGCGCACAGCTTGAAGATGTTGGCCCTTCTCTCCGCCTCCGCCATAAGAGCGTCCCGGTCCGGCAGGATCTGCTGCACAAAGCCAATCTCATACGCCCGCTGCGATGTGATGTGGTCGCCGGAGAGGATTATCCACATGGCCTCACCCAGGGGCACGAAGCCCATCTCCAGGGTGTCCATGGAGTTGATGGGCGTAAGGCTGCGGAGGGGCTCCGGCATTCCGAAGCGTGACTTCTCAGTGGCAAGCCGGATGTCGCAGCGAGCCGAAAGCTGCATCCCGCCCGCCAGCGCGTAGCCGTCGATGCACGCGATAATCGGCTTCAGGCAGTCGGTGACCTTGGACAGGCCGCTCCTGGCCTGCTGCGGGGCCCCCTGCCCTATGGTCCGGTCTCGCTCGGCCGTCTCCTTCAGGTCTGCGCCGGCGCAGAAGGCGCGGCCGCCCCTGCCGGTCAGCACAACGACGAGCACGTCGTCGTCGTTGATGGCCTCATCAAAGGCCAGCCACAGGCCGTTCTGCACGCCGGTGCTCAGGGCGTTCATCCGCTCGGCGTTGTTGATCTCCAGCCAGGCGACGCGGTCCCTTACCTCATAGTCCACCAGTTCAAAAGACTTGACTGCCATATCAGTTACCCCCTTCTATATTTCGTTCCGGGCTCGGTGTGAGTATATGCCAGTCACCAGGAGGTGGTCAATCTTTCTTGCGTGAATCGTCGTCAATTGTGGCATAGTCTACGACTATCGGCTCAACTCATGGCCATAATGGTAGGAGAAAAATCTCCCATCAAACAACAAACAAGCAGAAGTTCAGGCGTAGGAATAAGACGATGATGAGTGGTGTCCGCAATAAGGTTCAGGCTCTGCAATGTGAGCGCCCCCAGGAGATACACGCCCTCCGGCCCGAATATGACGGCGCTAGTGCGCTCCAGTCCTTCCCAACGGAATCGCGCTTCGCCCATCGGGTACGTCTGCTTGCGGCCCTCCGCCAGCGTAAACTCACGCTCGCTATCCGAGGTGATGCCCATCTGATGGAACAGGGAGGCCGGGAACATGGAGCAGAACTCTCCCGTATCCACCACGGCCTCAATCTCTTGAAACTCCCGGCCTATGGGATGAGCGACCTCAATCTTTGCCCGGAAAAGACCCATCACAAACCTCCAGCGTACTCTACGCCCAGTATACCGCAGGCTAATTCAGGCAGACCAGCCCATAGCCTCTTGTTGTTGACGCGCGACGGCGCGGGTAGTATCGTAACCTCGTCTTCACCCAGTGAATTGTTGCGACGAATAGAAGCATATCTCGGCTAAAATACTACCATGAGCAAGCAGATAGCGGCGGTATTCCAGCATGAAGAGGGCGCGCTGGAGGCGGCGCAGATGCTGCACGACGCCGGGCACGCACCGTCCAACGTGGTCGTATTCTCCAGCAAAGGGCTGAGCTACCCCCACCTGTCCCTGTTCGCCACGCCGGTATTCGTGGAGAGGTTTGTCAAAAGACCGGAGAAGGCCCTTGGCCGCGCGCTGCACGGGGCCATCGTCGGTTCGCTGCTGGTGGGAGGCCTGTCGCTGATCTGGGTGTTCCTGGCCTTCGACCACTGGGCCATGCAGCTGTTCCTGGCCAGCACCATGTGGAAGTTCGGCGTATTTGCCGGGGCGTTCATTGGTGGAGTTATGGGCGCGCAGATGGGGCTGGAGGAGAGGCTCGCCGATCGATTCAACCGGCATCTTGCCCAGGGCCACATCCTGCTGGCGGCGGGCGTAGAAGCCACAAACGCGCCGGAGGCCCGGGGCATCCTCATCGAGAGCGGCGCTTTTAGCGTTCACGACGTTCAGGGCGCCTTCATAGGTCAGGGGCCTGAGAAAGCTTCCAGACCCCTGAGTGTCAATACGCCTGAGTCCTGAACCCCCGCCCGCTAGATTCCTGCTTCCGCAGGAATGACAAGAGGCGGAAAGTCCTGACCCCCTCTGGATTCCGGCTTGCGCCGGAATGACCAGGTAGCAGAGTGCCCTAGCCTCCGTTCTGGACGCTCTGGCGGAAGCGGTAGTAGTCCACCATCTTCTTGACCGCACGAGCCGCGCGTCCCGGCGTAGGGAAGGTGGGAATGCCCAGATCCATCAACATGCTGTCCACTTCTGCTATCTGCGCGCTGTCGGTGTAGGGAGTGGGAGTCCAGAGCATCGCAAGCAGCGGCTTGCCGGACTTGTCGCTGGCCTCCTTGTACGCTTGAAGTTCCGACCTCAGCTCATCGTCGTCCCTTCGCCTTGCGGCCTGGACGCCCCTGAGCATGGCAAGTATGTCCACGTTGGCGTCGTTGGCCAGCAGGTCCAGAATGGACTCCAGGTTGCTGCGATTCATGCCGCCGATGTCCACCGGGTTGAAGAAGCTGGCGCCGATCAGCTGGAAGAACTCACCCATAGCCTCCAGGGTGGGTTCCGTCAGCCTGAGCACCTCAAGCCCCGCCCTGGAGAAGTCGTCGCTCATGGAGACGGACTGCCCGCCGCTGCCGCCGATGATCCCCATCTTGTCTCCGGTGGTGGGCGTCAGGAACGTCAGCGCCTTGGCGGCGTCGATGGTCTCCTCAAGGGAGTCGGTGCGAATGGCGCCTGACTGCCGTACGCCGGCGTCCCAGACCTCCAGCGAGCTTGTCAGCGAGCCTGTATGAGACGACGTCATTCGAATGCCCGCCTCCGTCTGGCCGCCCTTCCACACAATCACGGGCTTTTGGGGCGTGACCTCCCGCAGAGCGCTGAAGAACCGCCTGCCGTCCTTTGGCCCCTCGATGTAGGCGCAGATAACGCTGGTGTTGGGGTCCTGGGCGAAGTACTGGAGCAGGTCAGGGCTGTCCAAGAGAATGCCGTTCCCGAAGCTGATGCTCTTGTTGACGCCCAGTCCGCTGCCCTGGATGCCCGCGGTCATGGAGCTGGCGTGGGCGCCGCTCTGGGAGATGATGGTGACGTTGCCAATCTTCTCCACGTCCTGTCCCGGCCCAAAGCGCATTCCAACGTGGGGGTTGAATACGCCCATGCAGTTGGGGCCTATCACCAGCACCCCGGCCTCGGTGGCCATCTGGTATATCTGGTCCTGAAGCTGTATGCCCTCCTCCTCCTTCGATTCGCCGAAGCCGGAGGTGAAGAAGTGGACGGTGTTGACGCCCTTGGCAATGGCGTCGTTCAGGACCCTGGGGGCCACCCGCCTTGGGACGGCGACCACCACGTAGTCTATCGGCTCAGGTATCTCCATAAGGCTTGTGTAGTTGTCGAAGCCCAACTCCTCTATGCCCGGAATCTCGTTGGGGTCAAGCTGCACCGAGTAGACCTTGCCCTTGAAGTCGGTCATGTTCTTGAGCCAGGAGTAGTCGGCGTCCTTCTTCGCTCCCACGACAGCGACGGTCCTGGGGGTCATCGCTGCGTCCATTTGTGCCTTGGTAACTACCATACTTACCTCCCCGTGAAGTGGGATTCACTGGATTCTTTTCGTTCCTCCGCAAAGATACCCGCGCGCCCCTGTTGTGTCAACCTGCGCGGACGTTTGCAGAACCTCTGCTCCCTTGCCTGGAGTAGGCTTTGCGTAAATTGCGCCGTGCCCTTACTCCCGCCATTCCCGCCGCCGGTGAAATTGACCTGGCTCCATAATGAGTCTAAAATAGAGCTAAAATAGATGAGTTATGGAGTAGAAGACGTGCCGGTCAATCTGTCCGTCAAGAACGTGCCCGATGAGATGATGGAAAAGCTGCGCAAAAGGGCAAAGCGCCACCATCGTTCGCTGCAGGGCGAGCTCATGGCCATCCTGGAGGAGGCCACAGGCCCTGAGAGGCTTTCCCTGGATGAAGCCGAGAGGCGGCTGAGCGCTCTTGGCTTCGGAACAGGCAACGACTCGACGGAGTGGATACGAGACCTGCGCGATGCCCGCTAAAGTTGTTGACGCCTCTGTGATGGCGGCCTGGTGCTTCCGGGAGCCCCGCTCTTCAGAGGCGTTCCGGCTGCTACAGGGAGCCGACCTGTACGCGCCTCTCCTTCTGGCCTATGAGCTTGCCAGTATAGCAAGGAGGAAAGCCCTGGACTACCCGGGGAACGCCGGAGTCATCAGCGAAGCGCTCACCGTGGCCCTGACGCTTCCCATTCACTGGAGAGACGTAGACCATTTGGCAGCGCTGCGCCTGGCTTTGGATACCAATCTCACCACAAACGACGCCAGCTACCTCTACCTGGCGCAGGCGCTATCCATCCCTCTAGCTACCTTTGACCGGCAGCTATTACAGGCTACTGGTGAGTATCCCCGGTTTCCAGCGAGGCGGCCTGAAGATGAAAGAATTGTCTGATCAAGTCTAACGCCGCTCCAGAGAAGTGAGACCTTTGAATAACCCGTGGTCGGGTCGCTCCCTCTCCGTCATTCCGGCGAAAGCCGGAATCCAGGACGTTTTATATAGAGGGCAATAGATCCCCGTTTTCACGGGAATGACGAGAAGCGTACTTCTCTCTGGATAAGACCTTAGTTACGCAAAGGTCTCCCTACGCAGGAATGGAGAATAGTCCACACCGCTAGCGGAACAGGTCCAGGGAAGCGTCCCTTATGAGGTCTCCGGTCCCGGCCTCCTCGTCGGAGGGGTATGGGAAGCCCCGGGCTATGGACACGGGCACCATGCTCAGCTTGCCTGCCACAAGCTCCGCCGCGGAGGCTATCTCGTCCGCGACGGCGGACACGCTGACCCGCAGCGGGTAGCCGTAGGGGTCGACCTCTCCGCGGTAGTCCCGCAGTGGATGCATCCCGGCAATGCCTACCGCCACGTCCGTTGTGCCCATCCTCCAGGGCCTGCCAAAGGTGTCCGATATGATGACCGCCACCGGAAAACCGGCCCGCTCCATGAGCCCGCTCCTTATGCGACGGGCGGACGCGTCCGGGTCTCTGGGCAGCAGGGATAGTCGCTCCTCGCCGGGCACGTTGGAGGCGTCCACGCCGGCGTTGGCGCAGACAAAGCCGTGCTTGGTCTCCACAATCAGCACGCCCCGCTCCATCCTCACCACCCGCTTGGTCTCCTGCATGACCACCTCCACGTGGCGCGGGTCCTTGTCAAACTGGCGGGCGAACTCCTCGGCTAGTGGCGACGGCGTAACGTCCCGGAGGTCGACCACCGCGCCCTCCGCCTTGGACACGATCTTCTGCGTCACGACAACCACGTCGCCGGCCTCCAGGGGCGTAGACTGGCTCCGGGCTGCTTCGTAGATGAGGGCTGCCACGTCGTCGCCCTCGGCAACCTCCGGCAGACCTGTGACGCCTATTACGCGAATCTCCGGCGGCATGTGACCTCCAAGTCGATGTCGATAACGCTCTTGAGTCTGTGATTGTCCTCCACTATTATAGTTTTCTGGAGGTTGATTATGGAAGAACAGGTTAAGCAGTACGTAAAGTACGACTTCTACAAGCTGGACCCCGTATGGCGGCGGCTGGACTCCGACGAGAAGGAGCGGCACAAGGCGGAGTTCGCGGCGGTGCTGGACGAGTTCTCGTCGGCGGTTTCAATCCTGCCCTACGGCCTGACGGGAATCCGCGGCGACTGTGACTTTCTCCTGTGGAAGGTGTCTCCCAACCTGGAGGCCTTCCAGGAGCTTGGCGGGCAGCTGTGGAAGACGGGCCTTGGCAAGTACCTTCAGCTGCCATACTCCTATCTGGCGATGACCCGGCGCTCTCCCTACGTGGGCAGCCACCGGCACCCGGGCCAGGACGGCGCGGGGGGCAGGATACGTCAGGTGGGCAGGCAGTACCTCTTTGTGTACCCATTTGTGAAGACCCACGACTGGTACCAGCTTCCGGCGGAGGAGCGCCAGGAGATGATGAACGAGCACATTCAGATGGGACACAAGTACCCCTCCGTTAAGATAACCACCACCTACTCCTACGGCCTGGACGACCAGGAGTTTGTCCTGGGCTTTGAGACGGACTCGCCGTCGGACTTCCTTGAGTTGGTAATGGAGATGCGAGGGTCTGCCGCGCGGCCCTACACGGAGCGGGACACGCCAATCTTCACCTGCATTTCCGGGGAGCTGAGCGACATCCTGGACTCCCTGGGGTGAGCGGGCCGCGCCTCTGTGCTCGCGCACCCTTGACGCTCCTTGGAGGCTGTGCTAGTATCAGCACTCAGTTTCGTGCTACAATAGCGCAAAGCGTATCTGTGGCTTAGGCCTCGACCGAAAGGAGTGGGTATGATTAACATTAGCCCCCTAGCCTCGGAGAAATTGAGGGAGATCCTGGTTGAGCAGGGTGAGGAAGGCTCGTCGCTACGCGTAGTCCTCATGCCCGGCGCTCACGGCGGGGCCCAGTACATGCTGGCCCTTGAGAAAGAGGCCAAGAGCGACGACACCGTTATCGACTCGGACGGCGTTCAGATTCTCATTGACGCCGACAGCGCGCCCATGATGGAGGGCGCGGAGATCGACTACATGGACGGGCTGATGAGAAGCGGGTTTGTCATAAACAACCCCAACATCCAGTCCGGCGGTTGCGCATGCGGAGGCGGCGGCTGTGGCGGTGACAGCTGTGGCGGCGGTGGCGGTGGTTGTGCATGTGGCGGCCACTAGGTTTTCTCGTTCACAGAGAAGCCTGCAAATAGCGCCGCTATTTGGCCGCTCCTAGCCTATTCGTTGGTTTTGACCCGCTGCGCCGCAACCCGGCTCCAGCGGGTCTTTATCTGCGAAATTTCACTTGCCAAAGAGAGCAAGTCTGATATAATCACGCTTTGTGAAATTCCCTACAGGAGGGCGGGTGATTGAATGCACTAGGTACACAGATAATATTGGAGCTCAAAGACTGTAACCGGGAACTCCTTAACAACTTACCTCACATTAGAGACTCACTTCTGCAAGCAGCCCGAAAGACAGGGGCCACAGTCATAGATGAGTCTTTCCACCAGTTCAGCCCCCAGGGAGTCACGGGCGTTGTTGCCATAGCAGAATCCCATCTCTGCATCCACACCTGGCCGGAGTACGGCTACGCCGCGGTGGACATCTTCACGTGCGGAGAGAACTTCAGGGCGCTGGACGCCGTGGACCTCGTAGTCGAAAGCCTTGAGTGCAGGAACCACTCCGTCCAGGAGATTCGGCGCGGCATCCTTCCGCAGCTGGCGGGCGTAGCCACTCGCTAGGTCGGGTCACACTATGGACAAGCCCGACACCGAGTGGGTCCAGGAGTACATCACCCAGGACCTCTATCAGATGATGGCCATCGCGGGACGGGTCTATTCGACCAGGACGGCCTTCCAGGAGGTCGAGGTCGTGGACTCGCTGCCCCACGGCCGGTGCCTGCTCCTTGACGGCAAGACCCAGTCGGCGGAGGCGGACGAGTTCATCTACCACGAGGGACTGGTGCAGCCCGCCATGGTGACGCACCCGAACCCCGTATCGGTGTTCATTGCAGGCGGCGGAGAGGGCGCAACCCTGCGGGAGGCGCTGACCCACAGCACGGTCAAGCGGGCGGTCATGGTCGACCTGGACAGGGAGGTGGTGGAGGTGTGCGTTCGCTACCTGCCCAACCACCACCGCGGAGCCTTCGACGACCCCAGGACGGAGCTGTACCACCGGGACGCCCGGGAGTACCTGGAGACCACCCAGGACACCTACGACGTAATCATCATTGATCTGCCGGACCCCCAGGAGGCCGGGCCCGCCGGCCTGCTATACACCCGGAACTTCTACCGCCTTCTGTCCCAGAGGCTGAACCCACAGGGCGTTATGGCCGTGCAGTCGGAGCCGTGCATGGTTGGCAACATGGAGGCCTTCTCAGCCATCAACAACACCCTGCGAAGCGTCTTTCCCAGTGTCTACCCGTACCACATCATGGTGCCGTCCTTCGCCTCCGACTGGGGCTTCAACCTGGCGTCCCTTGGCCCCAATCCACTGGCCCTGGCTCCGGATGAGATCGACCGCAGGCTGGCCGAGCGCGGGTGCGATGCCCTCCGCTTCTACGACGGCGTGACACACGCCGGGCTGTTCGCGCTTCCCAAGCACGTCCGCGCCACACTGGCAAACGAGCAGCGCGTCATCACAGAGGACGACCCGCTGGTGGTGTTCTAGGCAACCTCTAAATGGGCAGATCCCTGTCTCACCACTCCGTCATTCCGGCGAAAGCCGGAATCCAGGAGACAGAGCATAGACTCCTGACCCAGTGTCAGGTACGGGCCGACTTCTCGGGAGTGACGTTGGAATAGTTCAGACCATTCCTAGATTCCGGCTTTCGCCGGAATGACGGATTTGCAAGGGTCTCCCCTCGCCGGAATGACGTTCCTTAGAGCGGTTCTACGGCAGAATCAGCCCTGAGAGGGGGCCTGAGTTGGGCCGGAGTGGCGGCAGCACGGTCTGAATCCAGGGCACCAGGTCCGCCATAACGTCCTGGTTTATCTCGTGGCCCATGTCGTACTCGCGGTAGTAGGGCGTGTAGCCCTCCGCCTCCAGGAACTCCTTGGAGCTGCGCGCCCGCTCGATGTTGTCCTGGAGGCCGTGACCGATGAATATGCTCTGGCTGCGTCCGGCGGGCAGTCGCTGGCGCGTCTCGTCCTGGTCCCGGATGGACGTGCCGAGGGCCACAATGCCGGTGAAGATTTCCGGGTGGCTCAGGCCGTAGCGATAGGTCATGCTGCCACCCTGGGAGAAACCCAGCATTATCGACTGGCCGTCGGCCACCTTGTGCTCCTGCCTCACCTCGTTCAGCATCCCCTCGAACTTCGCCTCCGACCGCGCGACTCCCTGAGGATCGTCGCTGCCCGGCACAGTCCAGGCAAAGCCCAGGACGCCCTGGTCGACCTGCACCGGGACGGGAGCGTTGGGGCACACGTAGATGTAGCCCTCGGAGTCAATGAAGGAGACGAGATTAGCCAGGTCGTACATGCTGGCGCCCATGCCGTGCAGCAGCACAATCATGGGGTAGGAGTTGTCCGGGTTGTACCCCACGGGGTAAATGGTGAGGTAGATGAGGTCGTCACCGTGGTTGATGGTAGCCTGCATCTGCTGGGAAGGCATTTGCATGATGTCCCCCTGATGGCTCCGGTAGGCGCGGCGCCCCTGGCTGTGCGGGTTGAATGTCTTGTGGGGTCTTCAGCTCTCCAGCCAGAGAACGTCCCCGCACAGGTCGGCGGGGTGGCTCTTGGCGGCGAAGACGCTGTACTCCTGCTTTGATGCGCCCAGGATGGACTCCACGCCGTGTCCCGGCAGCACGTCGGTGTCGTCCGGCAGGACGAAGAGCTTCCCGGTGATGTTGCCGATGATCTGCTGGAGGTCCTCCGGCGTGCGGCTCCTGCCCGGGCCACCCGGGAACAGTGTGTCGCCGGAGAAGAGGTGCTTGCCCACCAGGTAGCAGACCGAGCCAGGCGTGTGGCCGGGGGTGTGCATAACCTTCAGTTCAATGGTTCCCGCCGTGATGGTGTCTCCCTCATTTACAAAGGAGCTTGGGGCCACCGGCAGCGTCGAGGCGTCGTCGGCGTGGCAGGCCACCGGCGCGCCCGTGGCCTCGGTCATCTCCTGCAGGCCCGCCAGGTGGTCCTGGTGGTTGTGTGTAATCAGGATCACCTTCACCTTGGCGCCCTCGGCTTCGGCTTCCGCCAGCACCTCGCCGGGGCCCATTGGCGCGTCTATGATGATGCATTCGTTGGTCTGGGGGCACACCAGGAGATAGGAGTTGTTGTCAAAGGGGCCGCAGGTAGTCTTGTAGACCCGGACTTCCCCGTCGCTGAAGAGAGGCATATCCACCTCCGCAGTTCGCGTAAGCCGGCGTCGCGCCGGAAATCAGCCTTTGTCCTCCGGTATGGGGTGGACGGTCCTGTCGAACTCCACCTCTGTGCGGCCCACGAAGAGGTCCCACGGCTCGAAGGACTCCACGAAGGCCTTGGCCTCTTCCATGGTGGCAAAGCCCTTCTGGGCACGGCCCGGGTCGTAGCCGAAGGTCCTGGCCAGGGCGTCGAACCCCCTGGGTGTCTTGCGGACTCCTCCGCACTCCTCCTCCCGGCCCGCCTCGTTGTCGAGGATCAGCCTCTGGCCTGTCTTGTGCTCTCTCCAGTAAACCTTCATGGATACGCTCCTGTGGGACGCGTGCTTGGGCGCCGCGCGCTCAGCCGATTATATCTTGGTGGGGGTGTTGCCGCAACCTGCGGGGCGAGGTGCGATTCCTCAGTTACCCGCTCATAGCTTGCCCCGTACTTGATACGGGGGTGACCTTGTCGAACCAAATGAGCGGGATGAGACAATCTGTAAAAACAGCAGCCCGCTCGTATCCTTCGACAGGCTCAGGGCGAGCGGGCTGACCAGGCTCTTGGTAGCCGGCGAGTCCTAACGAGCGGGCGATTATATCTATCTTATAAGCGTCCTACACGTTGGGGTCTGTGAACTCCTCCTGGTCGGGGTCCTGAAGGCCGGCCTCCTTGAATATCTGGCCGTTGCGATAGTAGCCCATCGGGAGATTGTTCAGCATCTCCAGGTGCCGGTCCGTGACCTGGCGGCGGACCTCCGCAGGCGCGCCGGTGACAAAGGAGTGGTCCGGGATCTCCACCCGCTCCAGCACCACGGAACCGGCTGCCACTACGGAGTGATGTCGGATAACGGCGTGGCCGTTCACCGTCGCTCCGTTGCCCACAAGGCAGTGGTCCTCAACGGTGGTCGCGTGACACATTACGTGGTGTCCCAGAGTGACGTAGTCGCCGTAGTTGCAATCGGCGTCGGCATGGATCATGCAGTTGTCCTGGATGTTGACGTACTTGCCTATCTTTATCTTGTGGTTGTTGGCGCGGATGATGGTGCCGGGCCAGATGCTGGATCCCTCTCCAATCTCCACGTCTCCCACAACGTAGGCTGCCTCGCTAACAAAAGCGGTGGGGTGAATCCTTGGCTTCTTGTCTCCCAGGGCGCGAATCATGCTTTTCTCCTTACGTAAGGCGATTAGGTTAGCTACTTGACGATGGTGTTTGGTCGTACCCGCGGGCGCGCTCTCACCCGGCGGCCCGGGGAGGGTCAACCGACTCCTCCCCGGAAGCTCTCAAGTTCGACTTCGTGTAGAGCGCGCCGACGCGGGACAGCCTCTTACTTTGGCGCTAGACAGGCCGGTAGTGGTCGTCTCCGGGCGGCCGATTCCAGGGCTCCAGCAGCATACCCAGGCACGCCCTTGGGTGGAACCACGCAGTCGCCCTTGTCGACACCTCTCTGGGCGGGATGCTGCCTATCTGCTCCATGCCCGCTGGTATGGCCTGCTCAATGAACCTGTGCACGTCCGGGGCGAAGGGCGCCGTGTGGTGGAACACCTCGCCGAGGGTGGCGCGCTGGGCCACCAGCCTGGCCGTTCCGCTGTCCGAGGTGGTGGGATGGCTTATCTCAATGACCGTCCCGCCAATGGCGTACTCCAGGATGTGCACGGGGTCGTCGGCGGCCGCCCTGCGCTCCCGGTTGGGATCGGGGCCCTCCTTGCCTCGCTCGGAGGTCTGGTCCTCCCGGACGCCGAAGACGTTGCTCCAGAAGTTCCTGGACTCATTCGGGTCTCGACCCGCAAGCCCAATGTGGGCCATGCCCGTGCAGGTGCCGTTGCCCTTGTAGAAGGGATGCACGTAGTAGGGTTCATCGGGCGTGACCTGGAGCCGCAGGCCCAGGGTGGTCTCAGGGTCCAGCCACACGGGGCCGTTGCCGTCCCAGCTGCCCTTTATCTTGACGCCGCGGCTCTGCAGCCCCGCTACGTCGGCGGAGATGTCGCTGGAGGCTATCGAAAGGTAGTACATGCCGCCGCGCCCGTTGGTGGCTTCCAGGTACTGGGCAGGCTCACTTGAGGCGTCGCCGGGCTTTGCGACTTCGTAGTACATCTCACCTATCGGAAACTGGAGGACGGTTGTGCCGTCGTACCCCTGGACTCCGGGCCATGGCGTCCGGTGCTCGTCCAGGGAGAGGCCGAAGCCCGCTTCCAGGATGTGTCGAGCGTTGTCCAGGTCCCCGTTGACCAGCCCTACGTGATGAATGCGTGTAAAGGCCATAGTTACCTCCTGAGGGAAGATTGATTGAGGACATTATAGCCCCAATGCCCGAATGATGGAACAGACGGATTTGGCCCCGCCTTGAAGAAAGGGGGACAAATGTGGAAGTTATCTTGAATGGTCGGGGCGACTGGACTTGAACCAGCGACCTCCACGTCCCGAACGTGGCGCGCTCCCGTCTGCGCTACGCCCCGACTTTCTCCATTATAAACTACAGGCTCTGAGTTCGCACTTCTGCGGTCGCCGAAATCTGGCCGTTTTCCGACGGCGTTCCAGTTCCATCCAGCAGGGAAGTATCAATGCCGTACATCTCCCGGAGCACGTCCATGAAGGCCAGTACCGCCGGGCTGTAGTGCTGGGCGCGCCGCACCATAACAGCGGTGGGCAGCGACACCTGGTGGCCTTCAGTGAGGGGAATAAGGCGCAGGCTGCCGCGCTCAAGCTCGTGGCGGACGCCGCTTCGCGGCAGGAAGGACACGCCCATGCCAAGCTCCACAAGGTGCTTGGTGGCCTCTATGCTGTCCAGGGTCATCTCCACCCTGGGAGAGATGCCGGCGGCGCGGCACACCTGGTTGATGAGCACAAAGTAGGAGGACTCCCGGTCGTACAGGATGAGTGGCTCCTGGGCGACCTCGTAGATGCTGGCCTCGCCCCGGATGGCGAAGGGGTGGTGGGGGCTGGTGGCCAGGGCGATCTCTTCGTCGTAGAGACGCATGGTCACCACGTCGGGGTCGGTCAGCGCGCGGGCCAGTCCAAGCTGCGCCTCCTCGTCAACCACCATCTGCAGCACGTCCGACGAGCGGCCGATGTTGATGTGCACCTTGATGTTGGGGTACCTGAGCCGGAACCGCTCAAGGATGGAGGGCAGGGTGTAGGTGCCGATTGCCCGCGCCGAGGCCATGTTGAGCACGCCGCCGGAGGCGTCCCGTGCGCTGTCGATGACGTCCCGCCCCTGGCGCAGGGCCTCCATTGCGCGTTCTGCGTAGGGCAGGAAGGCCCTGCCCATCTCTGTCAGGCGCACGCCGCGGCCCATCCTGTGAAACAGCGACACGCCAAGCTCCTCCTCCAGGGCGTGGATCCTTGCGCTCAGGGAGGGCTGGGTAAGGAACAGCGCCTCAGCGGCGCGTCGGAAGCTGCCGCGCTCTGCGGCCTCAAGAAATGCCCTCAACTGTGCGAGTTCCATAGTGCTCCCTAATGTAGATGCCTATTGCGGACATTTATGTATTCTTCGGCCTCGGCCCAAAAGAGACGCTCCAACAGTCATTCCGGCGAAAGCCGGAATCCAGGAACGGCATTTGCAGGACTGTGATGGCCTGTTATGCAAAGGTCTCATAATTGCAGCTAGCACATCAGCGAGTGATAGAATATTCTTATCGCTGCAATAGGGAATACGGCACTTGCATTATACCTCATATAAGTATACTATGTTAGACCTGTAGTGGATTCGTAATTTCGTCAGCCAGATATGGCAGCATAGCAACAAGGATCCGACACCAAGGAGATCCAAAGCATGAGTGATGACATCAAGGTTCTGGGAAGGGTAGACCCGGAAGTCGCGGACATCCTGAGCCCGGAGGCCCTGGACTTTGTGGCCGGCCTGGCCCGTGAGTTTGAGCCGACGCGGCGCTCCCTGATGCGGGCGCGGGCCCTGCGCCAATGGGAGATTGACGAGGGCGTGGACCCGGACTTCCTGCCCGAGACCAGGGGCATTCGCGAGGGGGCGTGGAAGGTGACCACCGCGCCCAGTGACCTGGTGGACCGCCGCGTGGAGATCACCGGCCCCAGTTCCAACCGGACCATGGTCATCAACGCCCTGAACTCAGGCGCACAGATCTACATGACCGACTTTGAAGACGCCCACTCCCCTGTGTGGGGACCCACCCTGGACGGCCAGGTGAACGTGCGCGACGCCATTGCGGGCACCATCAGCTTCACAAACCCGGAGGGCAGGGAGTACCGTCTCAACGACAGCATCGCCACCCTGTGCGTCAGGCCCAGGGGCTGGCACCTTCTGGAGAGACACCTTCTGGTGGACGGGCAGCCGGTGTCGGCAAGCCTCTTCGACTTTGGCCTTGCCTTCTTCCACAACGCCCGCGTGGCCCTGGACAGGGGCACTGGCCCCTACTTCTATCTGCCCAAGATGGAGAGCCACCTGGAGGCCCGCCTGTGGAACGCGGTGTTCGACTACTCCGAGGCGCAACTGGGTGTGCCCCACGGCTCCATCAAGTGCACCGTGCTCATTGAACACATCCTGGTCGCATTCGAGATAGAAGAGATCCTGTACGAGCTGCGGGACCACATCACCGGCCTGAACCTGGGCAGGTGGGACTACATCTTCAGCGTAATCAAGGTCTTCAACCAGCGCCCGGACTTCGTGTTCCCGGACAGGTCGCAGGTGACAATGGGCACCCACTTCCTCCGCTCGGCGGCGGAGCTAATGGTGCAGGCGTGCCACAAGCGTGGCGCGCACGCTCTGGGCGGAATGTCCGCATTCATCCCCAGGCGCGATGACGAAGAGGCAAACGAGCGAGCCATGAACCAGGTCAGGACCGACAAGGAGCGAGAGTCCGGCCAGGGGCACGACGGCGCATGGGTCGCCCATCCCGGCCTGGTGCCGGTTGTACTTGAGATATTTGAGAAGGCCTTTGACGGCCCCAATCAGCTTGGAAAAATCCCGGAGGTGAACTATTCGGCCAGAGACATACTAGACGTGCCGGACGGAGACATTACGGAGGCCGGGCTGAGGAACAACATCAGCGTGACCCTTCAGTACCTTGACGCATGGGTGCAGGGTAGGGGAGCTGTAGCGCTCAACTACCTGATGGAGGACACTGCTACGGCGGAGATAGCCAGGTCTCAGATATGGCAGTGGATGAAGCACGGGGCCTATCTCTCGGACAACCGCTCTGTGAGCAGGAACCTCTACGAGTCGCTGCGAAGCGACGAGGTTGGCGCGTTGCTCCAGGCGCGAGGCCCCGAGAACGTAGGCGCCCTCGACAAGGCCGTGGATCTATTGGACGACTTGGTCACAAGTCCGTCGTACATCGATTTTCTGACACTTCCCGGATACCGATTCTTGGAGTAAGTTAAGGAGGCTGTAGTATGAACAATCACCACCCCAATTTTGCCCAGCAGGTCAAGGAGATAGAGGAGTGCTGGGCCTCCGATGCTCGCTGGAAGGACGTAAAGCGGGACTATACGGCTGAGGACGTTGTAAAGCTGCGGGGCAACCTGAAGATAGAGTACACGCTGGCCAAGCACGGGGCCGAGCGCCTGTGGCGGGAGCTCAACCAGGACGGCTTCGTACGGACCTTCGGCGCTCTCACGGGAGCCCAGGCAGTGAACATGGTCAAGGGCGGCCTTAACGCCCTCTACCTCAGCGGCTGGCAGGTGGCGGGCGACAACAACCTGGCGTCCCACACCTACCCTGACCAGAGCCTCTACCCGTCCAACAGCGTTCCTGCGGTGGTCAAGAGACTCAACAACGCGCTGATGAGAGCCGACCAGATCGATGCCCTGGAAGGTAAGTCGGACACTGACTGGTTCGTTCCCATTGTGGCCGATGCAGAGGCCGGGTTCGGCGGGGCCATCCACGCCTTCGAGCTGATGAGGGGCATGATTGAGGCGGGAGCCGCCGGGGTCCACTACGAAGACCAGCTTTCCTCCGCCAAGAAGTGCGGCCACATGGGCGGGAAGGTGCTCATACCCTCTAACATGTTCGTACACACCCTCAACGCGGCAAGACTCGCCGCCGACGTCCTGGACGTGCCCACCATCCTTTGCGCACGGACGGACGCCCGGGGCGCAACCCTTCTCACAAGCGACATCGACGAGCGCGACAAGGAGTTCGTGACCGGCGAGCGCACCCCAGAGGGGTTCTACGTCGTGCGTGACGGCTTCGACGCCGCGGTCGCCAGGGGCCTGGCTTACGCCCCCTATGCCGACCTGCTGTGGTGCGAGACCTCCGACCCGGACCTGGACGAGGCCATCGCCTTCGCAGAGGCCATCCGCAAGGAGAACCCCAACATGATGCTGGCCTACAACTGCTCCCCCTCCTTCAACTGGAAGGCCAACATTGATGACGCGACCATCGCCAAGTTCCAGGACGAGCTTGGCAAGGCCGGTTACAAGTTCCAGTTCATCACCCTGGCCGGCTGGCACATGATCAACCTCAACGCCTTTGAGCTTGCCAAGGCCTACTCCCAGGAGGGAATGCCTGCTTACGTCCGGATCCAGGAGCAGGAGTTCGCCCGGGAGAAGGACGGCTACACGGCCTCCAAGCACCAGGCGGAGGTTGGCGCAGGCTACTTCGACGAGGTGCTGCTCAGCGTGAGCGAGGACCTTGCGGCCACGGCCGCTCTGGCCGGTTCGACGGAGACCGCTCAGTTCAGGTAGACGGGGCAGTATATACAGCCTCACAAGAACGGGAGCCAGGCACGTCAGCGCCTGGCTCCCGGCTTTTTGCAGTCACTTACGGCAGTGTAGCCCTACGCCTCGCGCGCAAAGGCGACGCCCGTCACCGAGGCCGCTTCTGCCTCCTTAAACGCCGCCGAGCAGGCCTCCAGCGTTGCGCCGGTGGTGCACACGTCGTCCACTAACAGTATGTTCAACCCTTTCACAAGAGAGGGGGTAGGGGAGTAGAAAGACCCCTGGACGTTGGCCCACCTCTCTTCAGCCTGGGAGCGTCCCGTCTGTGAGGGGGTGTTCTTGATGCGTGAGAGAGCCCCGGGAACAACGGGAATACCCAGCCTTTCGCCCGCTTCGCGGGCCAGCAGCGCCGCCTGGTTGTAGCCGCGCCGCCTCTCGCGTCGGGGGTGGAGTGGGACGGGGACGAGTACATCACCGGATACCTGACGCTCAACCAAAAAGTCCGCCAGGAGCTCGCCCAGGACGGGTGCTATGGCTCGCAGGTTGTTGTACTTCAGGCGATGTACGGCCTCTCGCGCCGCGCTTTCCATGCGGAAGGGCGCCACTATTCGGTCAATGGCCAGAGGTGACTCGATGCACCTGCGGCAGATGTCCCCGCGTGCTATGGGCTGGGAGCACCGGAGGCAGAACGGCGGGAGCAAGTGTGGAAGGGTGTCAAGGCATCCAAGACAGAGGAATTGTCCCTCTTTCTCGCAGCCCACGCACTTGGGCGGGTACAGCAGGTCCAGGGACGCCGACGCCAGCCGCGCGGCCCGGTGGAGCAGGGGTATCACTTCTGGCCAGAATCCTCACCGGACCCTTGCTCCGCTTCTTGTGATTCCTCTGAGCCGGTGACGTACTTGCGGAGCGTCTCATTTATGCGGCCCTGCCACCCCTTACCTGTAGCGCGGTAGTAAACAAGTATGTCAGAGTCCAGCCGGATGGAGATTGGCTCTTTGGTTGGCGCTTTCTGCTTGCCGCGCGTCCTCCGCCACCGCTCTACTATGTGCGGCACAACCTCAGCCGCAGGGCGGGCGCGCCTGAACCACTCCTCATCAAGCTCAGGGGCGTCCGGGTCCCTGGCAATCCCGACGTTTATTGCCACCTCCTCCCCGTACTCCGCCTTTATCTCTTCAAAGGTCATCTGGCTTGCGACAAGCTCTTCAAACGTTTGCTTGAGCATACCACCTCCTCTCTACGGCATTAGCTATGCGTAGGCTAATTATCCGAATTGCGTTACCGCGCTCCGTGAACACCACGTAGTGCAAGCGGTCCCCTATGAAGCTTATCCCTCCAAACCGTACTTCACCCTGCCTGTCACTCCGTTCAATTGCGGCTGCGTCCCAATCAAAGAGTTCCATAGACGCAAAGTCTACGCCATGCTTCTCCAGGTTTTGCGCTCGTTTAGTTTCGTCCCATTCATACTCTACCATGATATTGTATATGCAATCAGTGTGCCCGTCAAGTTCATTGTATATATATTCTGGTAATGACACAATGCACCAGGCCCGTGTGAGTATGCAGGGAGCTTGGTACTAATTTGCGCTTGGTGTGCTAAGATTAAGCCGTAAACTGATTTGTCGCAAGGAGTTGCGTTTCCTATGATCAAGGCTGTTTTCTTTGACTTCTACAACACCGTCGGCAGGTTCTGGCCGCCGAGGGAGGAGCTTCAGGCGCAGGCCTGCGGCGAGTTCGGCATACAGGTCACGCCGGAGGGCGTGGACGTGGGCTATGCCCTGGCGGACGCCTACATGGCTCGCGAGACGGCGAGACTTCCTCTCCGGGAGCGAGGCCGCCAGGGGGTCAAGGACTTCTTTGCCGAGTACCAGAGGCTCATTCTTCAGGGAGCTGGCGTGGAGGTGTCTTTGGACCTGGCTTTGCAGATAAGCGCCCGGCTGCGTCAGCTCTCCTACGGCTATGCCCTCTTCGACGACGTACTTCCCACCCTGGACGCGCTCAAGAAGCGGGGTCTGACCCTTGGGCTGCTCTCCAACAACGAGGGCGACATGAGCAAGCTGTCAGAGGAGCTTGGCCTCTCCCCTTATATGGACTTCACAATTACGTCGGCGGACGTGGGCGCGAGCAAGCCCCACCCACCCATCTTCATCGAGGCGTTGAAAAGGGCACAGGCCGAGCCGCAAGAGGCAATGCACGTCGGCGACCAGTACGACACTGACGTCAAGGGCGCTCTTGGCATGGGCATTCGCCCTGTGCTCCTGGACAGGGACAGGCTGAGCGACGACATTGCGGAGTGCCCCCGCATCGAGAGCCTGCCGGAGGTGGTAGAACTGGTCCAAGGGCTGACGGACTAGGGCATGGCGCCGGCCACCGCGCCGGACAGCTCCAGTGCCTCCGTCATGAAGGCCACCAGTCGCTCCAGGGTCTCTGAAAGCGTCTTCTGCCACTCCCGTCCAAGGGGTATGCGTATCTGGCTGTGTCCCACGTGGACGCCGTTGCCAAGGGCCTTCTGCAGAGCCAGCCTGGCCCCTTCCACGGGCTCCCTGAGCTGCATCACGGCCGCGTCCCCATCCTGCACCTGCACCAAGGACTCCGCGCCCGCCTCCAGGGCCAGGCTTTTGATGTCCATCACGTACAGCAGGTCGCGCACGGCCCTGGGCAGTGGGCCGAACCTGTCCCTTATCTCCTCGCCAAGGGCGGCTATCTCCTCACGTTCCCGGGTCTTGACCATGCGCTGGTACACGCCCAGCCGCGTTGCGAAGTCGGGTATGTAGTGGACGGGTATGTGGGCCGCAATCGACAGGTCAACCTTCACGTCCTGGGTCTGCGGCGACAACCGGGACGGCTCGCCTCTGCGCTGGCTTCGCACCTCGTCCACGGCCTGGGCCAGCAGCTGGGAGTACAGCTCGTAACCTACGGCGTGGATGTGCCCGCTCTGCTCCGCGCCAAGGATGTTGCCCGCGCCCCGAATCTCCAGGTCGCGCATGGCGATGCGGAAACCCGCTCCAAGCTCCGTGGCCGCCATGATGGTCTTGAGCCTCTTCTCCGCCGTCTCGGTGATGCTGCGCCTGCGCGGCACCATCAGGTAGGCGTAGGCCCTGTTGACACCCCTTCCGACGCGGCCCCGTAGCTGGTAGAGCTGCGCCAGGCCCAGCCTGTCCGCCCTGTCGATGATGAGGGTGTTGACGTTGGGCATGTCCAGGCCGGCCTCGATGATGGTGGTGCACACCATCACGTCGAACTTTGCCTGGGCGAAGTCTGACATCACCCGCTCAAGATGATCCTCCGGCATCTGGCCGTGTCCAATGGTGACCGCCGCCTCGGGGACAATCTCCCGGATCTTCATTGCCGTCTCTTCTATGGAGTGGACGCGGTTGTGCAGGAAGAACACCTGGCCGCCCCGGTCCATCTCCCGGAGAATTGCCTCCCGGATCACCTCCTCGCTGTACTCGGAGACGTAGGTCTTTATGGACAGCCGCTCCTCCGGCGGCGTCTCAATGGTGCTCATGTCACGGATGCCGGACAGGGCCATGTGCAGGGTGCGGGGGATGGGCGTGGCGCTCAGGGTGAGGACGTCCGCCTCCCGGCGCATCTCCTTGAGACGCTCCTTGTGGGCCACGCCGAACCGCTGCTCCTCATCGACGACCACAAGGCCCAGGTTCTTGAAGGACACGTCCTTCTGGAGCAGCCGGTGGGTGCCTATGCAAATGTCCACCCTGCCCTCGGCCAGGTCTTCCGCCACCCTGCGCTGCTCTTCGTGGGTTCGGAACCGGCTCAGCACCTCCACCCTCAGCGGAAAGGTGGCCAGCCGCTCGGAGAAGGTCACGTAGTGCTGCTGTGCCAGGACCGTCGTGGGCACCAGAAAGGCCACCTGCATCCCGTCCATCACCGCCTTGAAGGCGGCGCGCAGGGCCACCTCCGTCTTGCCGTAACCCACGTCGCCGCACACCAGCCTGTCCATGGGCCGGTGGTACTCCATGTCCCGTTTCACCTCGTGGATGCTCTCCATCTGGTCCGGCGTCTCCTGGAACGGGAAGGCGTCCTCCATCTCCTGCTGCCAGGGCGTATCCGCGGAGAAGGCGAATCCGTCCACCACCTCGCGGGAGGCGTAGAGGGACAGCAGCTGCTCGGCCAGCTCCCTGGTGGATGCCCTGGCCCTCTCCTTGGATCGTCTCCACTCCTGGGTGCCCAAGCGGGTGAGGGAGGGCATTCGCTCCCCGGAGGCGACGTACGGGGCTACCCTGTCCAGCTGGTCCGTGGGCACGTAGAGCTTGTCTCTCGCAGCGTACTCAAGGACAAGATACTCCTTCTCCGACTGTTCTCCTCCCATGTGCTGCGTCCCCAGGAATCGACCGATGCCGTGCTCCGTGTGCACCAGGTAGCTGCCCGTCTCCAGCTCCGCCAGCGAAGCGATGCGCGGGGCCTGCGACCGCCTGCGCATTGGGCGTTCCTTGGTCTGCCCCATGATCTCGGCGTCGGTCAGGAGGTGTAGGGTCGTGTTGCCCAGTGGCAGGCTCCAGCCCTCAGCCAGGGACTCTCTGAGGAGGGCCACTGAACCCTTGCCAGGCTCTCCCTGGCCCATCCCGTCCGGGTCTATGGGCAAGTCCAGTCCCTTGAACACCTCCGCAAGACGAGAGGCGTGATGGGACACCAGGACTACGCGGTCACCGTTCTGCCTCCAGCCCCGGACGTCCTCTGCCAGCGTGTCAAGGCGACCCCGGTAGCCTTCGGGCGAGAGGAAGCCGAGATCATGCCCGGGCGAATCTCCGTCTTCTTCGCTCAGGGCCCAGGGCGCCGTCTCCAGCCGTCTCGCGGTCGCCGAAAGCCGGTCGCTGAGCTCCTTCCAGGGTACGTGGAGGGACGGGAAGTTGCGAGGAACGTCACCCCTGTCCTCCTTGGCGTTTTGCAGGTCAATGGACTTTGCCTCCATCCTCAGGCCCTCGTCCTCTACGTGTCCCGGCCTCTCCACTATTACCAGGGTGTCAGGGCCAAGGAAGTCCAGGAGCGACCCGTGGCAGAAGAACCCCTGGTAGAAGCCGGGCTCCTCCAGAGTGTGGCCCGACAGCAGCAAGCTCATCTCCTCCTGGATGCGGTCCCTTGTTTGAGGCGCGCAGTTTGACATGTCCAGCCGTGTGTACTTCTCCTCCACGTCCTCGCGGGGGATGAGGCCGGGCAGGGCCTCCTGGCATGGCAGTATCAGCGTATCCTCAACCGGCTGCACGGAGCGCTGGGAGGTTGGATCGAACAGGCGGATGCTCTCCACAGTGTCGCCCCAGAGCTCGATGCGGGCGGGAAGCTCAGACCCGGGCGAAAAGACGTCCACAATGCCGCCGCGCCTGCTTGCCGTGCCGGGGACTTCTACCGACGGCTCAACGCGATAGCCCATGGCCTGCCAGCGATGCAGCAGCGCGTTCAGGTCGACGCGCTGTCCGACGGCCACGCGATGCCGGGACGATTCGAAGACCTCTCTTGCAATAGTTCTCTGGGCCGCGGCTGCCACCGACGCCACAACTACAGGAGGCAGCCGCGATTCCTCTCTGGTTCTCAGAAGGGCCTCCAGCGTCCTGATGCGCCCGTGGGTAGAGGCGTCGTCTGCCATGAGCCTCTCAAAGGGCAGAGTCTCTCCCTCCGGGAACTGGTACACCTCTCCGTCTTCTCCGCACCACACCGTGAGGTCGGAGTGCGCCTGCCGCGCCCTCTCCGGCCGCGCCGTCAGCGCTAGGATGGGGACGCCCAGGTCATGCCTCAAGGCCCCGGCGAAGAAGGGGAGGGCGGAGCCCGGGATAACGGCAACGCTCCTGGCCTGCCCCTGCCGAAGCGTCTTCAGCAGGCCGGAGTAGTTGGGGTTCAGGGATAGAAGGGAAAACAGCTCTCTAATCTTGCTCCTTTGCTAAGAGGCCCGGCCTCTCCAGTCCAGGTATCTCTGCGCGTTGGCGTCGGCGGTCTTCTGCAGGACGTCCGTCTTCTTGCTCTGTGAGCGCTTCTTGTTCTTCTTGGGAGCTTTTTCCTTCTTCTTTGGCTTCTTCTTGCTCAACGCTAAACCCTTCCTTCCAGCGTTCCAACGCCTAAAGGGGCTAGCGGCGATTCGCTAGCCCTGAATGGAATTCTAGCACGGCTTCTACATCTGTTCAAGAACGCGTTCATAGTGCTATGATTTCGTAGAGCCATTGACTATAATACGGCGGGTGGCTCGATACTGGGTGCGCCTGGATAGCTGAGTATGTTCGATAGACTTGAAACCCTGAGACGACGCTTTGGCGAGATAGAGGAGACGCTGGCCCAGCCGGAGGTGGCTACGGACCACGAGCGGGTCCAGACCCTGGCCAGGGAGCGCGCCTCTATGGAGGACCTTGTGTCCCTCTACGACGAGTACAGGGAGGTAGCCCACCAGGCGGACGACACCCGGACCGTACTGCAAGAGACCTCTGAGGAGGACATCAAGGAGCTGGCGCAGGATGAGCTGGAGGCGCTGCAAGAGCGAAGAGAGCTTCTGGAGTACAGGTTGCGCCTGGCGCTGCTCCCCAAGGACCCCAACGACGAAAGGGACGTCATTGTGGAGGTGCGGGCCGGTACAGGTGGTGAGGAGGCGGCCCTATTTGCCGCAGAGCTGTATCGCATGTACGCCCGCTACGCCCAGGACAAGGGATGGGACGTGGACGTCATCGACTCCAACCCAACGGGCATCGGCGGGTTCAAGGAGATAGTGTTTGAGGTGAAGGGCAGGAGCGCCTTCAGCCGCCTGAAGTACGAAAGGGGCGCCCACCGCGTGCAGAGGGTTCCCACGACCGAAGCCGGAGGTCGCATACACACCTCCGCCGCGACCGTCGCCGTACTCCCGGAGGCCGAGGAGGTGGAGGTGGACATCGACCCCGGCGACCTGCGCATCGACATCTTTCACTCCAGCGGCCACGGCGGGCAGAACGTCCAGAAGGTGGCCACGGCCGTGCGCATCACCCACACGCCTACCGGCATTGTGGCCGTATGCCAAGACGAACGCTCCCAGTTGAAGAACCGGCAGCGAGCCATGGCCGTTCTGCGTGCGCGCCTCCTGGACAGGGAGATTAACCGCCAGCAGGAGGAGGTCGCGGCCTCCCGCCGGTCCCAGGTCGGCTCCGGCGACCGCTCCGAGAAGATGCGCACCTACAACTTCCCACAGAACCGCGTCACAGACCACCGCATTGGAGTAACCAGCCACAACCTGGAGCGCATACTACAGGGCGATCTGGACGAGTTCATTGACGCCGTTGCCAGCCAGGAGCAGGCCAAGCTCCTTGAAGAGGACATGCATTGACCCTGCGACAGCTCCTGGAGGATACCCGCTCCTCTCTGGCGAGTCACGGAGTTGAGGAGGCGGCCCTTGAGGCCGACCTTATGCTCATGAAGGCCCTGGACATGGACAGGCCGCTCCTCTACGCATCTCCCGAGAGGGCAACGACGTCCGGGGAGAGACAGGCCGTATCGCGGGACGTGGCCCGGCGTGTGGCCGGAGAGCCCTGGCCCTACATAAGCGGGCGCCGGGAGTTCTACGGGATGGACATGGCGGTTGGCCCCGGTGTCTTCATCCCGCGTCCTGAGACGGAGCTGCTGGTAGATCTGGCACTTGAGATTGCCGGCGCGTTTCCTACGGATCGTCCGTTGCGAATAGCGGACGTCTGCACAGGGAGCGGGGCCATTGCCGTCGCGCTTGCGGCACATCTGCCCCAGGCGACCGTCTACGCAACTGACATATCATTGCCCGCGCTGGAGACGGCGCGCCTCAACTGCGAGCGCTACGGGCTGCAGGACAGGATTGTCTTGGGCACGGGCAGCCTGCTGGAACCCGTATCGGGGCCTGTGGACATAGTGGTGAGCAACCCGCCCTACGTTCCCAGCGCGGACATCCCCCACCTCGCGAGGGAGGTCCTGGCTGAGCCTCAGGAGGCCCTGGACGGTGGCGCTGATGGCCTGGACGTGGTCCGCCTGCTGATCCCACAGGCTTTGGCGAAGCTCAGCAAGCCCGGGGCGTTAATCGTGGAGATTGACCCGGCACAGGCTGGTGAAGTCCTTGAGCTTGCCCGGTCCGTATTCCCGCAGGCTGAATGCTCCGTACACAATGACTTGGCCGGGAGGGAGCGGGCCCTTCGCGTCGTGGTGATGTGATATAATATAATCACTCTCTTGCCGATAAAGAGACGTTAACAAGACCTTAATACCCTCGGATTGCTAGGCGGATTGACTGAGGGTTGGCGTTAGGCTATCATCCACTGAAATTATAATGTAGGCGCGTTGGTATCCTGCAAGGCAGGATAGACATCCAACAACGCGGCCTGAATAACTCCATCGGGGGAATAGGTAAATGAATGATGAGAGCAAGACGACGTTGGGAAATGAGGATGAGGAGTTCTCCTTCGCAACCTTCGCAAACACTCCTTTCTATCAGGCCGTCAACGCCAATCTTGTGGACCTCTCCCAAGTAGGGCCGGGCCAGCGGGTAGTTGACTTGGCGTGCGGCACGGGGGGAGTGACGAAGATAATCCTTGAAAGGATTCGTGGGGCGAAGGACAGCCTGGTCATTGGCGTGGACTTTTCCTCCGCAGCCCTGAAGCAGGCCAGGGAGGACTTTGAGAACGCCAAGGCCTCCATGGTGGAGTTCATCCACGGCCAGGCCGAGCAGCTGTCCCAGTTGGTGCGAGACTCGGTGGACGCCGTGGTCTTCTGCAACGCAATTCACATGGTGACGGACAAGGCCAGGCTCGCCGGAGAGGTGTTCCACACACTGGGCAGCGGCGGTGTCTTCGCCTTCAACACCTCCTTCTTCGAGGGGGGGCACCCGCCGGAGTCGGAGCAGTTCTATCGCCGGTGGATGATGAAGTCGCTTCGCATCCTCCGCTCGGAGTACGGCCTGTCGCCAAACAAGGCAGAGAAGGTAGAAGCCAGGCGCCACCTGTCGCCCGAGCAGTACACCCAACTGCTGGAGTCCGTGGGCTTTCAGGTGAAGGAGCAGCGCATCAACACCGTGCAGGTCCCCCTGGAGGGCTGGATAAACATCAGCGAGTTTGAGGACTGGATCAGGGGCGTCATGCCCGGAGTGCCTCTGAGAGAGGCCAGCGAGGCCCTCAAGCAGGGCGCGCGAGAGGTCTTTGAGGACATGAAGGTGACCCATATACCTCGCAACTGGCTGGAGATAGTCGCCTCCAGGCCGTAGCGCCTGAGAGCCAGCCCGACGGAACGCCGACTCCATACGGAAGCCTGTTGTTGAGCAGCCTCCACTAAGCTGTCCCAGCCCTATAGGAGCGCGCGGAGCAGACATTGATCTACGATTTCCACACCCACACCTTCCTCAGCGACGGCGTGCTTTCCCCCATTGAGCTTATCCGCAGGGCGTACGCCCGGGGATACGGCGTCATAGCCGTCACGGACCACGTGGGGATTGAGGGGCAGGAGATGGTCATCAAGACGCTGGTGGGAGAGTGCCGCAGGGCATCGGAGGAGTGGGACATTCTGGCAATACCGGGCGTTGAGATAACCCACGTCCCCAAGAATCTCATCGCCGAGGCCGCCGAGCGCGCCAAGGACCTGGGGGCCCAGATAGTGGTGGTGCACGGCGAGACCATCGTGGAGCCGGTGGAACCGGGCAGCAACCTGGCCGCGATCAAGTCTCCCTGCGTGGACGTACTGGCTCACCCGGGCATTATAACCGAGGAGGAGGCCGCCATTGCCGCCGAGAATGGGGTCTTCCTTGAGATATCCTCCCGGAGAGGCCACTCCCTGACCAACGGCCACGTGGCGCGAGTCGGGCTGCACGGCGGCGCTAGGCTCGTCCTGGACTCCGACGCGCACGCGCCGGAAGACCTGCTCACTGCGGAGCTGGCGTCGAAGGTGGCGAGGGGCGCTGGACTGTCGGAAGAGGCCGCCTCGGTCGTGCTGCAAGGCAACCCGCCGCGACTGCTGGAACGCTTTGGGCTGTCCGCCCCTGCGGGCTAGAGTCAGGCTGGCGCGTTCAAGCGATTCTCCATTCGTCTACAGGCGGGTCTTATCCCTTCCCGATGCGGAACACCTTGGTGCTGCACACCGGGCACGTGCCCTGGGTGGCAGGACGACCATTCTTGAGAGTGACCTGTTGTGGAGAGCTGATCTCCCTCTTGGCGCGGCACTTGAAGCAGTAGGCCTCCATAGCACACCTCCCTGGGTTCCAAGTAGCTAGGGGAGACGATATATGCTCACAAAAGGGTTGTCAACCCTGAAATGCCTTAATGCAGAGGGAATATACCGGGATACAAGGGTCGACGCGCTGTTGGAGCTTTTCCTATGCTCGGCATATGACAGGAGCCGGGTGGCCCAGCCAAGCGCTACTGGGACGAGCTTCGAAGGTTGAAGACCTTCTGGGCGTTCCACAGACCCTTCACCCTGCTCGGTCGGATAAGGGCTATGAAGTCGCCGTCAACGGAGTACAGGCGGTACCGGTCTGTGGGGGAGATACCCCTGAGGGGCATTCCCAGGTACACGCCCTGTCCCTTCCTTACTGCCTCCTCCTTCTCGCGCTGCACCACGGCGGCCCTCAGGTTGGACAGAGGGTAGTCCACCGGGAACACCAGGGACTCCCATGAGCCGTTCTCGCACGCCTCCTCCATCTCCGGCATTGTGGCTGAGTTGTCGATATTGAATGGCCCCGTGCGAAGGCGCACCAGCTCCTTCAGGTGGGCGCCGCAGCCCAGGGCCGCGCCAAGGTCGTGGGCAAGGGAGCGAATGTACATCCCGCGGCCGCACGCAACCTCCATCTCCACCTCCGGCGACTGCCAGCTTGTGATCTCAGAGCTGTATATCTCCACCTCCCGGGGCTCCCGCTCCACCTCTTTACCGGCCCTTGCCAGGTTGTACAGCCTCTCGCCGTCACGCTTCAGAGCGCTGTACATGGGAGGCACCTGCAGGAACACCCCGCGGAAGGCTTCCAACTCCCGCTCTATGTCCTGAAGCGTGACGTGGGAGGGGTCGTTTGTCTCTGTGACCTGGCCCTGGGAGTCGTAGGTGTCTGTGGACACGCCCAGCTGGATGACGGCCTTGTACACCTTTGGGCTGTCCACCAGGAACTCCATTATCCGGGTGGCCTGCCCGAAGCAGATGGGCAGCACGCCGGTGGCCTGGGGGTCCAGGGTGCCTGCGTGCCCGACCCGCTTTTGGCGGGTAAGGCGCTTGACGCGGCGCACCACCTCCATAGAGGTCCACTCAAGGGGCTTCGAGATGCTGATGATGCCGGTAATCTCGCTCATGTACTGCCTTCCGCGGGCGGGTCATCGGAGCGGACCTCGCTGATGCGTTGGAGGAGGTAGGAACCCTTCTCAATGGAGTCATCCGTCACGAAGCTGAGGAATGGAACGCTCTTCAGCGAGAGGCGCGCCAGCAGCTCACGGCGCAGGAACCCCGATGCGGCGTTCAGCGCTTCCACCGCGGCCTTTCCCTCCTCGGAGCTCCCCAGGACGCTGGTAAACACCTTGGCGCGTTTCAAGTCCCTGGATACCCCCACCTCAGTGATGGTCACCAAGGGAGTCAACCTGGGGTCTTTCATCTCCAGGGTGATTATCTCGCTCAGTTTCTGGCGCAAAAGCACGTTAACTCGTTCGGTTCTTCGGGACACGGCTCACCCTCAGTGGTCCAGGTATACCGGAAAGATGTCTGGGGCTTGGCTACCCTTGGCGGAACGCCTCTACGATGTCGCCTTCCTGGAAGTCGGTGAAGCCGTCCACGCCGATGCCGCACTCAAAGCCTGCGGCCATCTCACGCACGTCGTCCTTGAAGTGCCTCAGGCTGGAGACGGTCCCCTCGAACACCGGCTGTCCGCCTCTGATTATCCTTGCGCCGGCGTTGCGGGTAATGCGTCCGCTCGTCACGTAAGAACCGGCTATCCGAGCGCGCCGGCCTACGGAGAAGACGGCCCTTACCTCCGCGTGGCCCTCCACAATCTCCTGGCGCACGGGGCTGAGAAGACCCTCGAGGGCGCTCTGCACGTCCTCCGAAAGGCGATAGATGATGTCATAAAGGCGGATGTCCACCTTCTCCGAGTCCGCCAGGCGCCGTGCGCCCGGCTCCACCCTGGTGCTGAACCCAATGATGATGGCCTTGGACGCAGCCGCAAGGAGCACGTCCCCCTCGTTGATAGTTCCGGCGGCGGTGTGGATAATGTTCACCCTGCCCTTTTCGGTGGACAGCTTGTCCAGGGATCCCCGCACCGCGTCCACGGTGCCCTGTACGTCCGTCTTGATTATAAGGTTAAGGTCCGAGATCTCCCCGGCGCCAATTCGACTGGAGGCGCTCTCCAGGGTTGGGCTGGCCATGGTCGTGCGCTCGGCTTCCAGCCTCTGGCGTCGCTCCTGTATCAGCTCCTTGGCCGTCTTCTCGTCCGGGACTACCCACAGCGTATCGCCCGCCAGGGGCAGCTGTCCCAAGCCAAGAATCTCGACGGGGGTCGACGGATCGGCGGTCCTGGTCCTCCGACCGGACTCGCTGATCATCGCCTTCACCCTTCCCCAGGAGTCGCCAACGACCACGGTCTCACCCACCCTGAGGGTGCCCGTCTGCACCAGGACGGTCGCGACCGGCCCCTTGCTCTTGTCCACCTCCGCCTCCACTATGACGCCCACAGCCGGGCGCTCCGGGTCCGCCTTCAGCTCAGAGACCTCCGCGACCACCAGGATGTTCTCCAGGAGGTCGTCTATGCCCACTCTATCCCTGGCGGATATGGCGACTGCCACCACGTCTCCACCCCACTCCTCAATCACCAGGCCCCGCTCCACCAGCTGCCGCTTGACTCTCTCCTCGTCGGCTGCTTCCATGTCTATCTTGTTGATGGCGACTACTATCGGGACGGCCGCGGCCTTGGCGTGGTCGATGGCCTCCACGGTCTGGGGCATAACGCCGTCGTCGGCTGCCACCACCAGCACAGCGATGTCCGTCGCCTTGGCGCCCCTGGCCCTCATGGCCGTGAACGCCTCATGGCCCGGGGTGTCCAGGAAGGTTATCTTCTCGCCGTTGTACTCCACCTGGTACGCTCCAATGTGCTGGGTAATGCCGCCAACTTCGCCCTCGGTCAGGTTGCTCTCCCTTATGGCGTCCAGGAGGGTTGTCTTGCCGTGGTCCACGTGGCCGAGGATGGTGACCACAGGCGGCCGTATGACCTGGTTGGCCGGGTCTTCCTCCCTGGTCAGCTGGGAGTAGATAGCGAAGTCGTCGTCCGCTTCCGTCTGGGGAGTCGCCTGGTAGCCGAACTCGCCGGCAACCACGGCAGCCATGTCGAACTCTATGGTCTGGTTTATGTTGGCCATCACCCCGTTGCGTATCAGCTCCTTGATGACGTCGACGGGGTCGGCCCTTATCTGGTCAGCAAGCTGCTTGACCGTCAGTGTCTTCGGCAGTTCCAGGTCTATGGGAGCGGCATTCGGGTCCTGGGCAACTGACACGCCCTCTCTGGCGGCGTAGTCCTGCGAGGTCCGCCTGCCCCTTCTCCTGCCGCGATTCCTCTGCTGCATGTTGGTCATCCCCTCCTGATATATGAAAGACGCTATGAAGAGGGCGCTGCCTCGGCCACATGCTGAGCGTACTGCTGCAACGTCAGCCTGTCCTCGGAGGATATTGGGCCTCTGAGGGTGTGGTCCAGCCTGCTCTTCTTCAGGGCCCTGTCCCAGCACGTCTGGGCGCGGCACAGGTACGCCCCCCGACCGGGCTGCTTCCCGGTGGCGTCCACCTGAACGCTGCCGGCCTGGTTCCGCACCACGCGCACAAGCTCCCTCTTATCGGTCTTGGCGCCGCACACAACACAGGTCCTCAGCGCGATGTGCCCACGTCTCAAGAAGTCCTCCTTAGGCCAGATCGTCCAGGTCTTCGTCTTGCGACCTGGGCTGCTGGTTGCGGCGGGAGCGCCTGGGAGAAGACCTGGCGTCGTCGTCGCGGCCCTGTCTCCCACGGCCCCTGCCGCCGCCCCCTCTGGGGCCCATAATCTCCTCTGCGAAGCGAATCCTCTGGGTCTCCTGGGGAGCCTGAGGGACTGTCCAGACTATGTCCGGCGCTTGGGCCGCCTCCTGCTCAGCCGCCGCGGGCTCCTCTTCAGCCGTCTCGATCTCCAGGGTGGCCTCCGCCAACTGCTCCTCAATGGAGATCTCTCTGCCTGCCTCAACCTCAGCCACCGGCGCAAGCTCCTCCTCTGCCACCGCCTCCAGGACTGGCTCCGGCTCCGGCGTGGCCGTCTCAATGGCTTCCTCTATTACCGCTTCAGCTTCCGCCACAACCGCCTCCGCGACCACTGCCACTGCCTCGGCCTCTTCCTCAACTGTCCCCTTCAGGCTCTGGCTCAGGTCCGCGGCCTTCTGCACACGTTCTTCTTCGGCCTCTGTGACGCTCTTGATGCTCACCCTGAGCCCGGACAGCTTGGCGCACAGCCTGGCGTTCTGGCCGTCCTTGCCTATGGCCAGGGAGAGTTGCCGGTCCGGCACCACCACCAGCGCCGAGTTGTCCTCCAGGTCCATGTCCACGCGGGTCACGGGACACGGGCTGAGGGCGTTGGCCAGGAAGACGGAAGGGTCGGCGTGCCACTGGACAACGTCTATCTTCTCTCCCTGGAGCTCGTTGACTATGTTCTGTATTCTTATCCCGCGCAAGCCCACGCAGGAGCCTACGGGGTCGACGCCGTCCTGGCGGGAGTGGACGGCCACCTTGCTGCGGGAGCCGGGCTCCCGGGCCACGGCCTTTATCTCCACCACGCCGTTGAATATCTCCGGCACCTCCATCTCAAAGAGGCGGCGCAGGAGGTCCTTGTGGGCGCGTGAGACCACTATCTCCGGCCCGCGGGCGCTCCGGCGGACCTCCGCCACGTGCACCTTGAGCTTCTGGCCCGGCCTGTATCTCTCCGTCATCACCTGCTCCGACGCCGGCAGAACGGCCTCGGTTCGGCCCAGGTCAAGGGTGACCTGTCGGGAGTCGGCGCGTTGCACGGTGGCGGTGACAATGTCGCCCTCTTTCTCCGCGTACTCTTCGTAGACCAGCTCGCGCTCGGCCTCCCGCAGCCGCTGGAGCACAACCTGCTTGGCAGTTTGAGCGGCTATTCGCCCTGTGCTCTGGATTTCGAACTCAACCTCCATCAGGTCTTCCAGGGCGGCGTCCTTCTTCTGCTTCTTCGCTTCGGTCAGGCTTATCTCCTTGAGGGGGTCCTCCACCTTCTGAACAACGGTCTTGTGGGTGGTGAGCCGCACCTCGCCGTTGGCGGGGTTGAGGGAGACAGAGATTTCCTGGCCCGCCATGACGCTGTCCTTCTTGTAGGCGGAGGCCAGGGCTGCCTCAATGGCGGAGATTACCGCTTCCCGCGGGAGGCGTCGCTCCGCGGCCAGCTGGGTTACGGCTATAAGAAAATCGCTCTTCATCTTCTCTACTCCCCTTACTCTCCGGTCCCAAGCCGAGGCAGGGATCTATATCTAGCAAAAAAGTGGGCCTCTGACCCACTTTCCACCACAAATATTTCAGAGGGAGTATACCATTGTTAATAGGAAATAACAAGCGCGATGGAGGGGTCTCAGGGCGGGGCGAGCCTGCTAATCTGCGTTCGCCCTATGCCGACCCGGCAGCGTGTCGTATAATGCTCACAAGAGGAGACGCTTGGCATGGGCACTTTTGTGACGACGGTTTCAGTGGGGCGGGACAAGGGCGGCCCCTTCAAGGAAGTGACGGCGTTGGTGGATACCGGGGCAACGTACTCGATGCTGCCGGCTGCTCTGCTGCATGAGCTGGGAGTAAGCCCCATTGAGGAGAATGAGTTCACCCTGGCGGACGGCAGGAGGCAGGCGCTGCCGGTTGGGGAGATGCTGTTCAGGATTGGGGTTGACGGAGGCAACGGCCGTCCCGCTTCCGAGGTCAGGGAGCGCACCAGCCTTGTGATATTCGGTCCTCCTGATAGATACCTCCTGGGTCCCGTTACGCTTCAATCCTTTGGGTTGATTGCCGATACGACACACCACGAGCTGATTCCCGCGCCTGAACTGACGCTGTAGGCCTGCGCGTGCTACAATTCCATCCAAGGAGCGACCTTGGGAGTAGCTTATGACCACCGTTGAAGCCGAAGCCGCCCGCATCTTTGCTGACGCGCGCCGTATGGGAGAAGCCGCCCTTTCGCAGATGGCGGCGGGCGACATCCGGGACGCGGCGGAGAAGGCCTGGTGCGCCACGCTGCGCGCTACGGAGGCGTTGGTCCTTATTCGCACGGGCGAGGGGCCGACCACCTCTACGGCGGCAGGCCGCAGGCTGCGCGACCTCTCTACCAACGACCAATCGCTGTGGGACCTCCGACTCCGCTACTCCGATCGGCAGACGGTGCTTCATGGCGAGTGCTTTTACCACGACTACTACAACCCGGCGGATATTGCGATGTTGGTCAACCAGACATCGGACTACATCCGGGACGCTGAGCGGCTGGCCCAGCGGCCTTAGGAAACCTCTGAACCGTCATTCCGGCGAAGGCCGGAATCCAGGAGCGCCGGGGGGCAGGTCATAGCCCCGTTCTTCGTAGGTCTGGATTGTTGCCGCCACAACGCTTTCCAGTATTTCAATGGTCTCCTCTGGCGTGTCGCCCCAGGCGACGCAGTTGGGAAATGCCGGCGTCTCCGCCATGTACTTGTCCGGCTCGGTTGACTCCGAGGGGTCGTGCAGGGCGCAAAGCAGCCGGTAGCGTCTTTTGCCGGTTGTCACAATCGCACCTCCCTGGGCGATTTCTAGTTGTGATCCTGTGCTCGTCATTCTATCACAGGGCGTCTGCTACGGCGCTCTATCTGTAGTATAATCCCGGCGTAGCGGGATGGACCAACCAGAAGAGGCGAGCAATGGTAAGCAGGCTTGTACATAGAGACCAGAGCAGAGTGTACCTGGTGCAGGCCAGCAGGGAGTTTGCCGAGGGAGACGATATGCAGGCGGCGGAGAAGGGGTGGGGAGCGGCGTCGCAGATGGTCAAGGCGTTGGCGGAGGCGCGGGGTTGGGAGCACGGCAGCCATTGGCTGTTGAGCGAAGCCGTATCGAGGTTGGTTGAGGAGACGGGAGACGATGAGCTCAGGACTCTCTATGCCGTTGCGAACCATCTGCACACCCACTTCTACGAGGGCTGGCTGACTGTCGACCTTGTGGAGAGGTCCCTGCAGGACGCGGCGCGTTTCGTGGGGAAGGTGGAGGCGCTGCTGGATGGGGGAGCTTCGCAGTAGGCGTCGCACGGCGAGCGGCCCCTTCGCCCTTTGCATATTGCCCGTCAACCGACCTCTGAAATCGTTGACAAGGAAATTGGCGTTGCTATATCATTCTATGCGGTATCTCAGAGGGGCGGAAGGCCCCCAGGCCGCGGCTCAGAGTACGGCGGCCGGGCCGAGTGTTACGATTGCGCAACAATAGGGAGGGAACTGCCCCTGTTGCGCGCAAATCCCTCTGTTGAGGGGTTGACAACGGCATATTGATGGTGTAAAAGATTGGAGGGTTTAACCGCGAAAGGAACGGGAAGTTTATGGACTTATCTACGTATTCATCCGATAACCTGACAAGAGCAGGCCCAGCTACAATTCCCGGGAAGCCCACGCTTTCACGGGTTTGGCGCGTGGCAAGGCCGAGGAAATTTGAAAAAACCCGTAGAGATATCCGGGTACATAAGGGGGTATAGTGAAGATACAAGGTAGATTCATAGTGATTCTGGCAGTCCTGGGACTGCTTGTGGCCCTGGTGCCGCTCGCCTCTTCTGCGGGCGCGGTCGCCGGCAAGGTGACCCTCGGCGGCGGGGAGAAGGGACAATACTTCTCCGACAGGTCAGGGAAGAACATTGTCACAATCACGGTTGAGGATGCGGACCTGACCCCGGGCAGAGTTGGTCAGGCGCGGTCGAGGGTTGGGGCTGGCACCGCCGTAGACCTGCGTGGATACTACGTGATCGGCGAGAAGGAAAAGACCGACAAGTTTGACGGCGGAGAGAACAACCCGCTGTGCAATCACGATGTGGCTACCGACGCTGACGGCACTAGTACTCCTAACGTGCGTTACCAGGCCGGCAGCCCGGACTCTGAGCGGTTTATCGACGACACCGATAGGACGTCAGGTCAGGCCCCGGCCGCTTGTTTGTCCAAGGGTGACCTCATGTTCACCGATGATGTGGTCACTCTGTATACCGGCACAGTTGGCACAAATGCTGCAGAGGACTTGGTGCCAAGCGCCGCTACAGATAACGATGTGTACTCCTTGAACCTGTCGAAGACCGCCAGGGACAGGCACGTTGAGAGTTCCACGGCTGAAACGGACGTGGCTCTCATCAACGAGAAAGACATAATCAGCGTGGTGGTCAACGGCAGCGAGGTGGACGGCGCCACTCGCGTTGAGGCTGATAACACTGTGACCCCTAATCAGACCGGCGCCCGTTACGAAGTGACCGTCCTTACTCCCTGCGCCACCCCAACGTCTTGCGCCGCGGGGGAAACTCAGGGAGGGGGCATCAACACTGTCCGGCTGCATGAAACTGATCCCCAGAACGCCGCGGACAGCATCTCCGTAACCTACAAGTACTCGGAGTTCAACTTCCTGGATACGGGCGACGCCACGCCCGTCAGGCGCACCGAGTCCAGCGTGAGGTTTGACAACAACACCGATGCCGCTGCTCGCAGATTCTTCGGCAGTTCCGGAAGCGTGGGGATAGGCTCTGCGGTTGGCAGCATCCTGAACCTCACCACCACCGGCGCCAACTTTGGCGGTCACGTGGTCGTTAGGTTTGTCTACGACGTGAAGGACGAGGAGAAGGACTTCGTTACGTTGAACTCGGCCTCCGTCCCGAGCAAGAAGCTGCTTGGCGTGGAGACGCTGCCGGACAGCAACAAGTTCGAGGCCAAGGTGGCCATCTTCAGCAGGGCGGACCACGCCTTGATACGCGATGCGGCGGGCACCATCAGCACCGTCGCTGGTCAACCCAGTAACGACGGAGACGGCGATGGCAAGATACAAATAGGTGAGTTGAACACCACGTACCAGTTGAATAACCCGGCGACCCAGACTGGTGACACCGAGCTATATACAAGGGTCACCACAGCTGCTGACTCCTTGGGGTTGGAGCTAACTGCCGACGCGTCAGATCTCCTGGACAAGATTATCTCCGGGGAAGACGGGGACGTGCTTAGCGCTACCTACACGGACCTGAATCCCTCCACCGTAGTCAGCAAGTCCGCAACTGTGGATATGGCGGCGCCGGTGGTGACGCTGATCAGCCCCTCGGACAACTTCTTCACCAGCACAGGGGCGGTCACGCTGAGCGCAGAGGTGACGGACAGCGGCGCCGGTGTGACTCAGGACAAGATTCTGATAACTGTCAGGAGCACGGGCGTCCCCGTAGGAGCCAACGTTCATAGCCCAATTGAGGGCGGCTACAGGGTGACAGTGGCTTCCACGGGTACCATCTCTGAGGGCACAAAGGATTGGTACGTTGGTGTGGAGGACAAGGTTGGCAACGTGCCCACCGCGGAAGACCCGGAAACTGACGTGAAGGAAGCGCCCAAGGGGGCTATTCCCCATGGCACAACCCCGGCGGCCATGACCTTCAACGCCTTCAAGTTCACGGTTGACACCAGGGCGCCCTCATTGCTCAGTGCGAGGACGGGTCTCAACCTGAAGAACCCGGGCGTCACCACCGCAGGCGACAACCAGGAGGACGAAAAGACGAACAACAGGCAGTGGGTCCGGGCCCTCTTTGACCTGGGCACCGGCGGCGCTCCCCTGGATCCGACTTCAGTCAGCGCCAACGACTTCCGGGTGGACGGCGCTATCCCCTTGGACTACAAGATAAACGCTGTGAGCCATGATACGGATGGAGTGTCCGAGGCCAAGAAGGGTGCCGCGGTGTACCTGCAGGTGGGCCAGTTGGACACGGACGCCAAACCCAAGGTGGAGCTTACCGGCGAGATAAAGGACAAGGCAGGGAACACTCGGAGCGATGGCACGGTCGCCGCCGCTGCTGACGGCCTATCCCCGGTGCTGACGGTCACTCCGTCGGCGGAAGTCGCCGAGACCGAGGTAACGGTGACCGTGACCACCAGCGAGCGGTTGCGCAGCAACCCCACTGTGGGCGTCACAACCACCAAGCCCGTGAAGGGCACCACTCCGGTCACGGATGCTCTAACCGTGTCGTTGCAGACCGGAAGCCTCACCACTTGGACGGCTACTCTGAAAAAGACGGGTGACGCCAACAGGTACTACGTGGTGGCGGAGGCGCGCGACCAGAACGACAACGAAGCCAAGGTGGGAGTGGCGGCCAAAGATGGTGACCTTGTCAGCTTCCAGCTGGACGACAAGAATCCCAGCCTGAAATTCAAGGACGCCGCAGGCAAGGACCTGGAGGACAGCAAACAGGAAGAGGGCGCGGTCTGGCTGGTGGCGGAGTTTGATGAGGACGAGCACCTAGATGACAAGTCCCGTGGAGTGACGGTAACGGCCGTGACCCTGACGAACACCGAGAGTGAAGAGGTTGTGACGGACGACGTGGCCATGGTGTTCGGCGGTGAGGTGAACTGTGCCGACCACGCCCACACGGGCGAAGGTGACGCACCCACGGACAAGTGCGCCCAGCGCACCCTGGCCGTGAACCTGGCCCCCGGCATGTACAACATCGACATCACCGGCGTGGACGCCACCGGTAACGAGACGTCTGATGACGTGGACTTCCAGGTGGTTGAGGCCAAGCCGTTTGAGATAAAGCTGTTCCCCGGTCAGAACTTCATCTCCATACCGGGTATGCCACAGGGTGAAGGTGGCAACATTGACACCCTCCTGGCGGATGAGGCCATAACCTCCGTGTCGACCTACGACAGGGCCATGGAGCTTGCGGGTGAGAACCCGTGGCTGCGGTCCAGCAAGGACCTTGAGACGGGAATGTTCAGCGGTGACATAACCGCCATTGAGCCCGGCAAGGCCTACTTCGTAAACAGCACGGCCAGCGTAACCCTCAAGGTGAAGCTGCAGACCGTCGGCGATCTGCCCCCGGTCATACCGGTCAGGCAGGGTTACAACGCCATCGGATTCTGGGACGTGGCAGATGAAGGCATGGCTGAGATAGACCAGTACCTCGGCAGCATCGGATGGTCGGTGGCCTACGCCTACGACCCGACACCCGGCAAGGGCTGGACGGTGCTCCGCAAGGGCGGGTTTGACGAGAACGACGAGCCGCTGATGATTGAAGCTGGTAAGGGATACCTGGTCTACGCTCTGTACGACGCAGTACTGACTCCGTAGCCAGACCCCGCAACGGCGGAACATCGGAGCAAACAGAGAGGCCCCCTCCAACCAGGAGGGGGCCTTCTCCTTTTGGGGCGCGTGGGGCCTCGTCATTCCCGTGCAAACGGGAACCTATCCCCCCTTTTTCATAGTCGTCCTGGATTCCGGCCCCCGCCGGAATGACGGATCTGAAGGTTTGCACAATTGCCCAGGAGCGCATACTATAGACCGGAAGGAGGAAGCCGGAGATGACAACCATCGTAGGCCATATGGACGAACCGGAAGACGACCCCGAACGGCCCGCGAGCTTGCCGCTATGGTTCACTGAGACCCAGGCTAGAATCAACCGGACGTTGGCCAGGATTGCTGAGACTCAGAATGCCATCGACCAGGCCTTTGCCAGGATATATGAAAGGCAGGCGCGTATCACAAGGATGCTCAACGAGCCTCCTTGGGCATCATTCTGATAAGGAACTTTCCCTGAGTCACCCCCCTGGATTCCCGCCTGCGCGGGAATGGTGTGCGGAGAGATGTGATACAATGAGCAAGCCATGCTAACCAAGCGCATCATCCCCTGCCTGGACGTGAAGAGCGGCCGCGTGGTCAAGGGCGTCAACTTCCTGGGACACAGGGACGCCGGCGACCCCGTGGAACTGGCGTCCTTCTATGACTCGGAGGGCGCCGACGAGCTGGTCTTCTACGACATTACGGCGTCGGCGGAGGGCCGGGGCATAATGCTGGAGGTGGTGTCCAGGACGGCGGAGCAGCTCTTCATACCCCTGACGGTGGGCGGCGGGCTGCGCAGCGTGGAGGACATGAGCGCCATGCTCAAGGCGGGGGCGGACAAGGTTTCCATCAACACGGCCGCGGTGGAGAACCCGGACCTCATCCGGCAGGGGGCGGAGGCCTTTGGCAGCCAGTGCATAGTGCTGGGGATGGACGCCAAGGCGGTGGTCGGCGGCGACAGGCCCAGGTGGGAGGTGTACACCCACACCGGGAGCGGGGGCGGACGGGGCAGGGGGCTGGACGCCGTTGAGTGGGCGGTGAGGGCCGTGGAGCTTGGGGCCGGGGAGATTGTCATCAACAGCATAGACTCGGACGGCACGCAGGAGGGGTATGACCTCAGGCTCACCAGGGCGCTGTCGGAGGCCGTCAACGTGCCCATAGTCGCCAGTGGCGGAGCCGGCACCCTTGAGCACATGTACAAGGTGGCCTCGGAGGGCAAGGCAGACGCCATTCTCGCGGCCAGCATCTTTCACTTCGGGACGTACCGCATAGCCCAGGCCAAGGACTACCTGGCTGAGCGCGGCGTTCCCGTCCGCCAGACGTGAGCGCCCATGACCATCAGAGCCGTAATCCTGGACGTCTACAACACCCTGTTCCGCAACGATCTTTCCTGCTGGATTGACACCTTCAGGGGGATTTGCGATTCTCAGGGACTTGCCATAGCGCCGGAGGACCTCTACGCCCAGTGGAAGTCCATTGAAGTGCGATTCCGCCAGACCAGGACCAACCTGGACAGCCCGGAGCTGTCGCCGCCCTTCTCGACGTACCAGGCCGCGTGGCGGTCGGCCTTCGTTGACACGTTCGCCAGCCTCGACATGAAGGCCGACGCCGACGAGGCCGCCCAGATGTCCGTGGACGGCCTGGCGGCGCGAGAGCCCTTTGACGACACGTTCCGGTTCCTGGAGTACGTCAAATCCCATTGGAAGGTGGGCGTGCTCACCAACGCCGACAACGGCTCCATCTTCCCATTGCTGGAGAGATACAACCTGTCTTGTGACGCCTTGGTCACTTCGGAGATGGCCCGTGCCTACAAGCCGGACCCACGGGTGTTTCTGAGCGTAGCGGAGAAGATGGGCGTGTCGCCCGGGGAGTCGCTCTACGTCGGGGACACCCTGCTGGACGACATACACGGGGCCAAGCTCGCCGGGATGCAGGCGGCGTGGATCAATCGCAGTGGCGCGGAGAGAGACCCGGAGCTCCTCCAGCCGGACTACGAGGTCTCGGGGCTGGATGAGCTGGCAGACAAACTGAGATCCTGGAGAGAGGTCGACAGGCGATGATTAGGCTAGACGAGAAGGGCCTTGTGCCCGCCATTGTTCAGGACGCCACCACAGGCCAGGTGCTGATGCTGGGCTACATGAACCCCGCTTCCATAAAGCGCACCGTTGACGGAGGCCAGGTGTGGTTCTACAGCCGCAGCCGCGAGGACCTGTGGCAAAAGGGCGAGACGTCCGGCAACTTCCTGAACTTCAAGGAGGCCCACGTGGACTGCGACGGCGATGCCCTGCTGCTCAAGGTGGACCCGGTTGGGCCTACGTGCCACACGGGGAAGCAGTCCTGCTTCTTCGAAGCCTTAACCGAAGATCCGCAATATGAGCAGAGCGAGAAGGGGTCCGGGATACTGGAGGACTTGTTCGCCACAATCCAGGAGCGCAAGCGCGACAGGCCCGCCGACAGCTACACCGTAAGGCTGTTGGACAGCGGCGTTACGCGGATAGCCCAGAAGGTCATCGAGGAGGCGGGCGAGTCGGCTCTTGCAGCGGCCACGGACAACCGGGAGGAGCTGACCAAGGAGATAGCAGACCTCCTGTACCACACGCTGGTGCTGCTGTCCGCGTCGGACATGGGGCCGGAGGCCGTGTGGGCTGAGCTGCGCAAGAGGCGCGGGTAGCGGCTAACCCGGCTCCGGGCTTGGGGAAACAGCATCGTCCTCGCCTTCGTCTGCCTCTTCGTCAATCTCCCCGCTGTCGACGGCAATGGCGTGCTTCATCGCGCGGATGGCCACCTCAATCTGCTCGTCGTCAGGCTGGCGCGTCGTTAGTCTCTGGAGCGCCAGGCTGGGGTAGACTATCGCCTTCACCAGGACGTTGCCCGCGTGAGCGCCGCTGAGTCGAATGATCTCGTAGCTTATGGCAGCTATCAGGGGAACCAGAACAACCCGCGACGCTATGCTGACGGGCAGGGAGGGCCTGCCCAGGAAGGTGAAGACGGCAATGGCGACCACCATGACAACCAGGAGAAAGGCCGTGCCGCAGCGATTGTGAGCCGTGGGATAGTGGCGCACATGCTCCACGTCCAGGGGGTCGTTGCGCTCCTGCGCGTGTACGGTCATGTGCTCCGCGCCGTGGTAGGCAAAGACCCGCTTGATGTCCGGCATGAGGCCAATAAGTAGAATATAGGCCAGGAACATCGCCAGTCGGAGCAGCCCTTCAACCAGGTTGCTCGCCGCGTCGGAGGCTATCATGTTGTCCAGGGAGCGGATGGCCAGGAGCGGCGCAATGAAGAAAAGTCCAATTCCAATGCCCAGGGACACGGTCAGCATTATGCCCATAGACCAGCCGGACAGCTCTTGGCCCTCCTCCTCCAGCGCAATGTTGGCCGAAGCGCTCAGGGCCTTCATGCCTATCACCAGCGTCTCGATGAGCACAATGACGCCACGGATCAGGGGAATGTTTCTCAGCCGTCCGGTGTAGAAGGTGCTCAGGCGGGAGGACTGTGTGGCTATCTCGCCGTTGGGCTTGCGGACGGCCAGGGAGTAGTGGTCCCTTCCGCGGATCATCACTCCTTCGATTACCGCCTGTCCTCCGTACACAACCCGCTTTTCCATTTGGCCTGGCTTTCCTCTAATGGGTCAGAAACAAAACAAGGGGCGGCATTGCCTACCCCTTGTGCTGTCAATCAATCCAAAGGCCCTACTGGAGGTTGAAGCGCCTCTTCATGCGCTCGACCCGGCCCTCTGTGTCCACGATGCGCTGTTCACCGGTGAAGAACGGGTGGCACTGGCTGCATATCTCCACGCGGAGGGTCGGTTGGGTGGCGCCGGCGACGAAGGTGTGGCCGCAGGAGCAGACCACCTGAGCGTCGGAGTAGTAGGTTGGATGAATGTCTGCCTTCATTGGTGCCTCCTGGCTTCAGGCTTCTACAGGGTAGACGCTGGCCCGCTTCCGGTACTTGGTGGCGAACTCGAACTTCACGCGGCCATCCGTGAGTGCGAACAGCGTGTGGTCACGCCCCACGCCCACGTTGTTCCCCGACCTTATCCGGGTGCCGCGCTGCCTCACGATGATGGTCCCGGCCGTGACAACCTGCCCGTCGTACCGCTTCACGCCAAGGCGCTGGGAGTTGCTGTCCCTGCCGTTTCTGCTGCTTCCTCCGCCTTTCTTATGGGCCATCTTGCGTCACCTCGCTGGATCTGGTTCTCCGCCGGCGGGCCGGCGGCTTCTGCGCGTCCACAATCTCCGTAACCTTGAGCTCGGTGTACGGCTGCCGGTGGCCTCTCTTGCGCTTGTACCTGATCTTGTTCTTGAACTTGAAGACCGTTACCTTGGGCGACCTGCCTTGTGCGACAACCTGAGCCTTAACCGTCGCGCCCTCCACCAGGGGTCGTCCCACCTTCACGTTGCCGTCCTTGACTACCAGAAGCACCCTGTCCAATTCCAGGGAATCTTCCTCTGCCAAGGGCAGCTTCTCCACCTTCAGGGTGTCCCCGGGGTGGACCGTGTACTGCTTCCCGCCCGTCTCTACAATCGCGTATTCCATAACCTTATGAAGTTTAGACCAAACAGGCGCTCATGTCAAATTTTGAAGCCTGCCAACACCCGCTTCCAGGGGGAAGTTACTCCAGCACGCCCTCAATTATAAGCTCGTTGACCTCGTCTTCAGACATGCCCAGAATATTGGTCAGGACGTGGTCGTTGTGCTCTCCCATCAGAGGGGCCGGGCCGCTGAGCCGCCCGGGCGTGGCGGAGAGCCTGAAGGGGTAGTTGTCCAAGGCTTGGGTGCCTATCTCCGCGTGGTCCAGGTAGACGTAGTGGCCCCGCTCCTTCATCTGAGGGTCGTTCTCCAGGAGGTCCCGGCCGTTCTGCACTATGCCGGCTGCCACTCCCTGGCTCTGAAGCTCAGTCATCACTACGTCCGCCGTCCTGCCGGACGTCCACTCCTCTATCAGCCTGTCCAGGTCGTCTACGTGCTCAGATCGGCCCAGGGCGGTGGCGAACCTGCTCTCGCGGCTCCACTCCGGGTGGCCCATGGCGCGGCACAGACCTTGCCACTCCTCGTCGGAGAACACGGCTATGGCGCACCACCTGTCGTCCCCGGCGCAGCGGTAGATGCCGTGGGGCGCGCCGTAGGGGGAGCGGTTCGCCATTCGTGCCTGAATCCGGCCGTTCACGCTGTAGTCCATAGTCGCCAGGGCAGTGACGTTCACCACGGACTCGTACTGGGACATCACAATGTTCTGGCCCTTGCCAGTCCTCTTGCGGTAGTGAAGCACCGCCATCACCGCCGTGGCCGCGTGGTACGGGTTGGCGCTCCAGTCCGGCCACACCGGGCCGGGGGCCATGCCTATGCTGTCCGGGTATCCCGTGAGATGGTGCATGGCAGCCGCAGCAGCTATCTGCTCTCCGTTGGCCGTGAAGTGGGTGTAAGGCCCGCCGGGGCCCATCACGGGCATGCTCAGGACGATGAGGTCCGGCTTGATCTTGATCAGATCATCGTAGCCAAGGCCAAGCCTGGCCATCGCGCCCCAGGTCATGTTGTCGGCGACTATGTCGCTGATGGAAACGAGACGCTTGGCGACCTCCAGCCCCTTGGGATGCTTGGGGTTGAGGGTTATGCCGTACTTGCCCGCGTTGATGCCGTTGAAGGCCTGGCTGGCGTTCACGCCGCTGGTGCCCGGGCGAGTCCCCGGAATGTCCCGGATCTGGTCTCGCTGGGTGGTGGACTCCACCTTGATGACCTCTGCGCCGAACGCGGCCAGCAGGCGGGTGCACATGGTGCCCGCGATCCACCAGGTGAAGTCGGCTATCCTTATGCCCTCCAGAGGCAGCTTGCTCATTTAGGAGTCCTCTTCATGTGTTGTGTCAGATGGCCCCGGCGGCCTTCAGCCGGGCCATCTGCTCAGGGGAGTACCCAAGCTCTCTGACGTAGACCTCTTCGTTATGCTCACCTATCTGGGGGGCCCTGCGCCGGATGCTCCACGGCGTCTCCGAGAGGCCGTAGGGCGCGCCCGGGTAGGTTACCTTGCCGGCCAGTTCCGGGTGCTCCACGTCCACAAAGTAGTTCCGGGCGTTGAGGTGCGGGTCCTCTCGCACCTCCTTCGGGTCGTAGTAGGCGGTGATGCTCAGGTGGTGGCTCTGGGCCCTCTCCGCAAGCTCCACCTTGGTGTAGTTCATAAAGAAGGGCCTCAGAATGTTGTTCATGTGCTCAATGCTCTCCGGCTGGCTGCGGAACGTCATATCGTGCCACTTGTCGTCCCAGAGGTCGTGCTCAACGCCGTCCTCGTCCAGCCACTCGCACAGGTAGACCAGGGGCGGCCCGGCTCGGATGACGACGCTCACGTAGCCATCCTTGCACTGGAAGGCCCCGAAGCCCGCCCGGATGGACGCTCCCCCGTTGCGGGTAACCACCTCTCCGAGCACGTCCCAGCTCTGCACCGAGGCCGGCACCACCATCGACACCGCCTCGTGCATCGACACGTCGATGTGCTGGCCCTCGCCGGTGAAGTCCTTGTGGTACAGGGCGATGAGGGTGGCGGAGCTGGCGTTGATGTTGACGTGGTGGTAGGCGATCTCGGAGAGAGTCCATGCGGGGCGCTCGCCCGGGACGCCCACCATGTTGGTCAGCCCGCCCATTGCGCTGCCCACCAGGTCGGAGGACTTGTAGTCTCTATACGGCCCGGTCTGCCCGAATGGCGTCACCGACGTCATTATCAGCCCCGGGTTCACGGCCGCCAGGTCGTCGTATCCCAGGCCAAGGCCGTCCATGTAGCCCGGAGGATAGGTCTCCAGCAGGATGTCCGCGCCCTCGGCCAGCCGTCTGAAGACCGCCTTGCCGTCGGCGCTCTCCATGTCCAGGGTCACGCCGCGCTTGTTGGTGTTGAAGAGGAAGAAGTAGAGGCTCTTCTCAGGGTGCGCCTGGTCGTGGTAGAAGGGCCCCCTGGAACGCATGGCGTCGCCGCCGGGCTTCTCCACCTTGATGACGTCCGCGCCTAGGTCGGCCAGCAGCTTGCCGCAGTAGACCCCCATCGGGCCTGCCAGGTCGAGGACCCTCACGCCATCCAGGGCTCCTTCGGTGTGACTGGCGTCGCTCATCAAACGCCTCCTGGTCGCAGAACGGGCAAATCTAGCCTCAGCTTTCGGTCTGGTGTTGCGTAAATCGAAGAGAGCCGGCAGGCCGGTGTGAAGTCAGCCATAGACCTGGGAAACCAGCTCCGTCATGAGTGAGGAGATGAACCGCACGCCGGCCATGGTGTGGGAGTACTCCATCCGCGTGGGGCCGATGGCCGTTATAGACCCCTGGCCGCCGCCGGGAAGGCCGTACCTGCAGACCACCATGCTCAGGGGGCGCAGGGAGGTGGCCCGGTTCTCCCCTCCGATTATTACCCTGATGTGGCCCCACTCCGGGGCCTCCGACAGCACCACCCTGGGGAGGTCTTTGTCCTCCAGCACGCCCACAATCTCCCGGGCCTTCTCGCCCTCGGAGAACTCCGGCTGGCTGAGCAGGTGGCGCAGCCCCTCAATGTAGTGGTCGCTGTAGAGCGCCCTGTCCTCGGCCTCCATAATGTCCGCGACGCTCTCCGTGACCGTGCGCTCAAAGGGCGAAGCGTCCTTCGTCTTGGCAAGGACCTCCTGGCGGTTCAGGCCGGAGAGGGAGTCGCTCAGCTTGTTGGCCACCAACTGCAGGTCGTCCCCGTTGAGAGGCTCGCTGAGGGTAAGGAGCTGCTTTCTGAGCTTGACCTCCTGAAGCACCAGGATGAGGAAGGCCACGGACTCCTGGATGGGCACCAGGTTGATGCGCATGACCCGGGACTCCGACTCCCTGGGGTAGGTGACCATGGCGACGTTGTTGACCAGCTGCGCAAGGAGCGTGGCGGCTAGGCGCGTCCAGCCCTCGATGTCACGCTCCGCCTTGGTGAACTGGTAGCGGAGGGTGTGCTGAGACTCCGTCGGCAGGTCCTCGACTCCAGGCATGGCCTCCACGTAGAAGCGGTACCCCTTGTCCAGCGGCACCGCGCCCGCGGAGTGATGAGGCCGGGTGATGTAGCCCTGCTCCTCCAGGTCCGCCATGTCGTTTCGCACCGTGGCCGGGCTGACGCCCAGGGAGTGCTTTCGGGCAAAGGACTCGGAGGCGACCGGGTTGGCCGACTCGATGTAGTCTCCAACTAGAGTCCTGAGAAGCTCTGTTTTTCGCTGAGTAATCATTGCGGCTCCGCCTGAATCCACAGCACGTCCCACCCCTTAGACTCTTGCTGAAATTTATCATCAGGGAGTTGGGGTGTCAAGCGATATTGACCCTGTTTCATGCCTCTGTTAAGCTGTAGCCAACCTGTACCTGGATTCACAAAGGAGCGCGGCATGCGAGTCCCGTCAACCGGCAAGCACCCAACCCTGGCCTACGCCGTGATCCCCCAGAGGGGTCTGCTGGTGGACGTGGCCCTGGTTGTAGGCTTTGCCCTCTTCACCGCTGTTTTCGCTCAAATCGCCATAAAATTCCCGGGCACCACGGTGCCCATCACAGGCCAGACATTCGCCATACTGGTCACAGGCGGGGCCCTGGGCAGCGTCCGGGGCGGCCTGAGCATGGTGGTCTACATGCTCATGGGCCTGTTCCTGCCCGTGTTCGCCCCTTCATCCAGCTTCCTGAGCGAGAAGACAGTCCACTTCATCCTGCCCTGGTCCGGTTCCGATGGCGCTGTCTGGGAGCTGTCCAGCGGTGGTTACATCGTGGGTTTCATTCTCGGGGCGTACCTGGTGGGCCTGCTGGCCGAGCGAGGCTGGGACCGCCGCGCAAAGGTGTCGCTGGCGATGGTGGTGGGCAACGTGAGCATATACCTCATTGGCCTGCCCTGGCTGGCGTGGTACATCGCCTCCGGCACTACCATACCGGGCCTTGAGCTCACCTACTACGACGCCATAGTTGGGGACAACGTGCTGGACAAGACCCTCAAGGGCGGCCTGTACCCCTTCATAGGCGGCGACGCCCTGAAGCTGCTGCTGGCCGGCATGGTGCTGCCCGGCGCGTGGGAGATAGTACGCCACTTCCGGGGTGACGTGCCCCGGGACGGTTAGGGTGTGGACATAACCTGGCTGGGCCACGCCTGCTTTCGCATTGAGGGCGGGAGCGCAACAATCCTCACCGACCCGTATCCACCCGACATCGGTCTGCCCGGCTATGAGGCGTCTGCCTCCATTGTGACCGTAAGCAACGCCCATCCCTATCACTCGCATCTGGACGGGCTTGACACTGACCCGCCGCCCCGGGTGCTGACCCGCCCGGGGGAGTTCCAGATATCGGGGGCGCACATCATCGGGCTTCGCACCTCTCTGAACAGAGACGACTCCCTCGTGGCCGAGAACACAGCCTTTCTCATAGAGCTTGATGACATAGCCGTCTGCCACATGGGCGACCTTGCCGCTCCGCCGTCGGCCAGGGCCATGGGCCACCTGAGCGAGGCGCAGGTGTTGCTGCTCCCCGCGGGTGGCGGCTGTACCCTGGAGCCTGCTCAGGCTGTGGAGGTCATCAACGCCATACAGCCTCGTATCGTCATCCCGATGCACTACCACACACCGGGGACTCAGGCCGAAATTGGCCCTCTGGAGCCTTTCCTTAGGGAGATGGGCGTGGGAGACGTATCGCCGGTGTCCAGCCTCTCGCTGACCGCCTCGTCCCTTCCGCGGGACACCCAGGTGGTGGTGTTGGCTGCTGTCTCGTAGCGGCTGGCCCACGCTGTAGACGCGCTCAAAAGCATAGGCAGCTTGAACTCCTATGCTGTATAATCGGTTCAGCATACAGGCGGTTGAGGCGTTCTGCTCGCGACGAGAGATCGTGCCGCCTTTGCTTGGAGACCACAAATGCAGTTGCCCGAAACCGAGCAGGAACGGTCTCAGCCCCGCATTTTCTACGGGTGGTGGATAGTTGCCGTCGGCACCGTGATGCGGACGGTATTCGCCACCTTCAGCTACTACGGATTCAGCGCATTCTTCAACCCGCTGGTGGAGCAGTTCGGCTGGTCCAGAGCCGCGCTGGCCGGTGTGCTGTCCCTCTCACGCCTGGAGGGCGGTTTCATGGCCCTGCCGGCCGGGTATATGTTTGACCGCATTGGCCCCCGCAAAATGATGTTCATTGGCATCACCCTGACGGGAGTAGGGTACATCCTGCTGAGCCGTACAACGTCCCTGGTCTACTTCTACATGATTATGATCCTGATGGTGCAGCTTGGCGCGAGCTTTGGGATGGGCGGGGGAGCGGTGGACGTGGCCATTGCCAACTGGTTCCGTCGCAAGCGAAGCCGCGCCATGGGCATCGGCACCCTGGGGCTGAGTTTCGGTGGGATTATGGTTATCCCCCTCACTTTCCTCATCTCCCAGTATGGGTGGCGCAGCGGGATTCTGGTGGCCGGCCTGGCTACACTTTGCCTGGGATACCCACTGGCCTCCATTGTCAGGCACCGCCCGGAGCCCTACGGCTACCTGCCTGACGGTGAGAGACCCAGGAGGGCTGTCAGTCCCGAGCAGGCTGCCCCGGCCGTGAGCGGAGGCGTTGCCGAACCCTCCGCGCCCGCGGGGCAGACCCAAGCGGCCACGCCACCGGCGCAGGACGACGAGGAGGCGAACTTCTCGCCCCTCCAGGCGCTCAAAGTCAGGGCCTTCTATGCCGTTGCCTTTACCTTTGCCGCTAGGCAGCTCGTTTCCGGCACGATAGCCGTCTTCCTGATTCCGTTTCTACAGGAGAGGGGCATGTCGCTTACCCAGGCGGGCACGGTGCTGGGCGTCATGGCCCTGATAGGCGCGCCCGGCCGAGTCATCTTCGCCTGGCTGGGCGACATCTTCCCCAAGCGCTTTGTCATGGCCGGATGCTTCAGCATTCAGTCCGTGGGGCTAATCCTCTTCGCATACGTGGACGGGATGACCGGGATAATCTTCTTCCTGACGCTGTACGCTCCCACCTACGCCGGCGTGCTGCCCCTGATACCGGCCATACAGGCGGAGTACTTTGGGCGCAAGTGGTTTGGCACCATCCGCGGGATGATGACGCCCATAACCCTGATAAGCGGTGTGATTGGCCCCATCTTCGCCGGGACAGTCCGGGACGTGACCGGCAGCTACAGGCTGGCCTTTACGGTCCTGGCATTCTCCATACTGCTGGCCCTGGCGCTCATCCTGTCGGCGAGACCGCCCAAAGCGCCGGAGTAGTCTGTAAGGAGGAGTCGTGGGAAAGCTGGATGACAAGGTAGCCATAGTCAGCGGGGCCAGCCGCGGCATCGGCAGGGACATCGCCGTTGTTTTTGCGCGGGAGGGGGCCCGCGTGGTGGTGGGAGCCAGGACGGAGAGGGAGGGGGACTATCGCATCTCCGGCAGCATCGACACCACCCTGGAGCGCATCCGCGCCGAGGGCGGCACGGCCATTGGCGTTCGCTGCGACGTCACCAGTGACGAGGAGATAGAGGAGATGGTGAAGAGGACTATGGAGGAGTTCGGGCGGGTGGACATCCTGGTGAACAACGCCGCCATCTACACTCCTGGCACCATCCTTGAGGTGCAGCCGCGCCACTGGGACCTGTCCTATCGAGTCAATATCCGCGGGCCGTTCATGACGTGCCGCGCCGTGCTGCCCCACATGATAGAGCAGGGCGGAGGCCACATAATCAACATCAGCGGCAGCGCGTCCAAAGGCCCGGGCAGCGGGCCGTATGACGACGTTGCCACCAGCGCCTACCCCGGCTTCACCGTTGGAGGAGTGAGCAAGGCCGCCCTGGACCGCTTGACCCAGGGCTTCGCGCACGAGGCCTTCAGCCTCAACATTGCCGTCAACGGGCTGCTGCCGGCCAGGAGCATAGCCTCCGAGGGGACGGCGTTCCACAGCGGCGGCGTGGAGGCGATGCACGGGGCTTACGTGGACGGGCAGATCATGGCGGACGCGGCCGTAGCCATCTGCGTCAAGGAGCCTCGGAGCTTTACGGGAAACATAGTTGTTGACGAAGAGTTCCTGCTGAGCGAGGGCATTGACATCTCAGGCTATCCGCGCGTGCCCTGATAGACAATACGGTGCGCGATGATCTCTCGAAAACGAATCCTATGAGCGCCCGTAGAGCGATATTATAGGGTCAAATGACAAGCGGGGGCCACGCTCTTTCACTGGTCTGCCCGCCAAATTTCCCTAAGTGGCGTCGCTGGCCGAGCCCCTAGCTCTGGTATTCGAGGTAGCCCTTGATGAGAGTGAGGTCCGATGAGTGTTGCTGGAGCGTGCCAACAATGCTTCGCAGGAGATCGGAGTGCTCCTGGAGGGTTTCCAGCATCCGGTTCTGTGTCTCCAGCATCCGGTTCTGAGTCAGTATCACTTGGGTCAGGGTTTCCAGCACCCGGTTCTGAGTCTCCTCCAGCCTGTTTTGGCCCTCCGTCAGATCCCTGACCAGGGGCACCAGCTCCACAAAAGCATTCTCCAGGCGAGTCACTCTGTCATCCAGGCTGGTCATTGCTTGCTCTTTTCTCTACGTTCCCCGTTAAGCGGCAGAAGGTGTCAGGACGCAGGTTCCTACATGTCCAGGAAGCGCGCCACCCGCTTGCGGTGGTGCACCGGGTCTCCCAGGTAGCTGAGAAGGGTGCGGGCCTTCTTGGTGTACAGGTACAGGCCGTACTCCTTGTCAATGCCAATGCCTGCGTGCACGTGGTGGGACGCTTCGGCGCTGCGCGGATAGCCCTCGCTGGCGACAACCTGGGCCATCGATATGGCGAGTCCGGCGTCGGGCCGGCCCTCGTCCAGCTTCCACACCGCCTCGTAGGTGGTCCAGCGGGCGGACTCCAGGTCGTTGACGATGACGATGATCCAGTCCTGCACGCGCTGGAACGTGCCGATGGGCACGCCGAAGGCGATGCGGTTCTTGCTGTACTCCACGGTGATGTCCAGGAGGCGCTGCAGGCCGCCGACGATGTAGGCGCACATGGCGATTCCGCCCCTGTCTAGGACGCGCTCCACGGTGGGCCAGCCGCCGCCGACCTGTCCTATGACCGCGGACTCCGGCACCTCAACGTTGTCAAAGACAACCTCGTTCATCTTGTCGCCGGTCCAGCCGCTCACTATGCGGGACGACACGCCCGGGGCGTTCTTGTCCACCAGGAAGAGGGTGACTCCCTCTTCAGGCGAGCCACCGGAGCTTGTTCGGGCGACCACAACTAGCTGGTCGGCCACCTGCGCGTCCAGCACAAAGAGCTTGGTCCCGTTGAGGACAAAGCCGCCGTTCTTGCGCGTGGCCGGCAGGTTGATGGACTCCGCGCCCCAGCCGTAGTCCGGCTCCGTGTGGGCGAAAGCAAGGATGCGCTGTCCACTGGCTACGGACGGGAGAATGTCGCGCTTCTGCTGGTCGCTTCCGGCGTTCAGCAGAGCCAGACCGCCCAGAATCACAGAGGAGTGATGAGGCGAGCTTATGCACGCCGAGCCCATCTCCTCGTAAAGTACGGCCAGGTCCATGAAGCTGTTGCCGCCGCCGCCGTACTCCTCCGGGATGACCATCCCAATCCAGCCCAGCTCCGCCATCTTCTGCCAAAGCTCCGGGGAGAACCCGGTCTCACTCTCATCCACTTCCTTCACGAAGCTGCGAGGGCACTCCTGCGCGAGGAAGTCCCTGGCCGAGTCTCTCAGTATCTCCTGTGCCGTTGTCAATGACAGATCCATGCTCGTCTCCTTCCTTTGCTCCTTGTTCAGGGGCTATCACTCGCGATATAGCTCCCTGTCCACACTTAATTCTTGGGAATCATATGCTCTTTCACCAGGATACCTCTTCAAAGTCTTGATCAGTTGGCGTTCTCGTCCAGCCAGGCGCGCACCTCCCGGCGGAACTCCTCCTGCTCTCTGGTGTACTGTATGTCGAAGTCCACTCGCCTGCTCTCTGACACCTGTGGGGTTACCTGGCCGTGAGCGAGGTAACCCCTTTTTCAAGCTGTATTGTTGTCTGCGACTACCTGCTCTGGGTCGGCGCCTGGGTGGGCGCGGCCCTCTCCTGCGTCCTGCTGATGCCCAGCCTGCGGGCCATGATCAGCTTCTGCACCTCAAGAGTGCCTCCGGGGTGTGCGCTGACCAGGCTCTCGCGCTGGTGATGCTCCACCCTGTTGTGCAGAGCGCCCCACTTCTCGTCGTTGGACAGGGCGTAGGGGCCAAGGACGTGCAGGATGCGGTCGGCGGCGTTCAGCCCGAACTGCTTCCACAGGAGGGAGTTCTGGGAGCCGTGGTAGGTCACCTGCTCCCCGTTGTTGAACATCCAGTAGTTGCGAAGCCCCAGCAGCCGGTAGATGTTGGCCTCGATGTAGTTGTCCACCATCGCGTGCTGCACAAAGGGGTCCTTGCTCAGGGGCTGGCCGTTGCGCACGGTCTCCTTGGTGTACTCAATGGCGTCTCGCACCACGGAGTCCCGCTCCCCAAGGAAGCCCGCCGCTCCGTGCTCAAGCTCAAGAGTGGTCTGGGCCACGCGCCATCCCTGGGTCTCCTCTCCGATGAGGTACTCGCGAGACACTCGCACGCCGTCCAGGTTGACCATGCGCTTGCCCCTCTCGGTGACCAGGTTCAGGGTGTTGATGGTGATGCCGGGCAGGTCTGCGGGCATGAAGAAGGCCCCGATGTTCTGGTGCCTGGGGGCGTCCGGGTCGGTCACGGCCAGCGCCCACAGCCAGTCCGGCTTGAAGGAGTCGCCAACGAAGACCTTCTGCCCGGTGATGATGAAGTCGTCGCCGTCCCGAACCGCCTGGGTCTGGAGGGACGCCAGGTCGGAGCCGACGTTAGGCTCGGTGAAAAGCTGCCAGCATACCGCCTCGCCCCGGAGTATGGGGTTGAGGAACCGCTTCTTCTGCTCCTCCGTGCCGTGCACGGCGATGGATCCCGCCTGCAGGTCTCCTTTGCCGACCTCCGGGATGGACAAGCGCCCCATCTCCTCCTGGAGGATGATGTCGTGCTCCGAGGTGAGGCCGCCTCCGCCGTGCTCCCTGTCCCACAGGGGGAAGAGCCAGCCCTTCTCGCCCAGCTTGCGGGCGAAGTCCAAGGCCCACTCCTTCATCTCGTCGGTCCAGTGGTCCGTCTCCGGCGGGACGGCCCCCCACTCGGAGGGGTAGTGGGCGTTCTGCTCCAGCCAAGCCCTCACCTCCTTGCGGAAGTCCTCCTGCTCCTGGGTGTACTGTATAGTGAAGTCCATCAGCTCACCTCACTTGTTTCTGAATAGTCTCGTCACCTAGCTTCCCGACGAACTTGACCCGCCCGTCGGCCCGTGGGTCGGTGCGGCGCGCTCCTGGGTCCGGCTGATGCCCAAGCGACGGGCCATGATCAGCTTCTGGATGTCGTAAGTGCCGCCCGGGTGCAGGGTGGTCAGCGACGACCGCTGGTTGACCTCCACGCGGCCCTTGAGTGGCGCCCACTCCGGGTCTTCCGTCAGGGCGTAGGGGCCAAGGGTTTCAAGGACGCGCTGCGCCTTGCTCACGCTGTAGTGCTTGCCCATGAAGGAGCTCTGAGAGCCGTGGTAGGTGGAGGTCTGGCCCGTGTTGAACATGTGGTAGTTGCGCAGGCCAATCAGCTTCTGGATGTTGGACTCGATGACGTTGTTGGCCATAGCCTGCTGAGTGAAGGCGTCCTTGCTCAGGGGCTGGCCGTTGCGCTCGGTGTCCTTGGTGTACTGGATTATGTCCTCCAGCAGGGAGTCCCTCTCCCGGACCGCGCCAGCCGCGCCGTGCTCGATCTCCAGGCTGGCGGAGATAACGCGCCATCCCTGGGTCTCATCGCCCACCAGGTACTCGCGAGGCACTCGCACCCCGTCGAAGGAGACCAGCCGCTTCCTGTCCTTCACCATCAGGTTAAGCTCGTGGATGGTGATGCCGGGCAGGTCGGCGGGAATCATGAATGCGCCCAGGTTCTGGTGCCGAGGCGCGTCGGGGTCGGTGACCGCCGGCGTCCAGATGAAGTCGGCCTCGAACTGGCCGCCGATCCACATCTTCTGGCCGGTTATGATGAAGTCGTCGCCGTCCTTGACCGCCCTGGTCTTCAGAGAGGCCAAATCGGAACCGCCCTCCGGCTCCGTGAAGCCCTGCCAGCAGATGACCTCACCCGCGCACAGGGGCCGCAGGAAGCGCTGCTTCTGCTCCTCCGTGCCGTAGACGAAGAGGGCGGGCATGGCGAAGTTGTTGGAGTAGATACGGGGAACGTCTATGTTCTCCATCTCCTCCTGGATGATGAAGTTCTGGTCCGGGGTCAGGCCGCCGCCGCCGTACTGCTCGTCCCACAGGGGGAAGAGCCAGCCTTTCGCGCCCAGCTTGCGCCTGAACTCCTTGCCCCACTCCCACATCTCCCGGCTGACTGCGCCGGACTCCAGGGGGATGGGGCCAAGCTCCTCAGGGACCTTGGCGTTCTGCTCCAGCCAGGCTCGGACCTCCTTGCGGAACTCCTCCTGCTCTGTGGTGTACTGGATGTCAAAGTCCATAGCTCCGTCCCTCCTGTCGAGTCGATTCGGGTGTTCTCTCCAGTTCGATGGCGCGAAACAGCGCCTGTGCCAGGCGCACCTGACCACTCCTAATCTACTTCAAGGGAGGCGTGGGTGTCAAGGCGCGGGGCCGCGCCGAGCGCCTACTGACCCTTCCAGACGGGCTTGCGCTTCTCCACAAAGGCCTTTGGCCCCTCGATGGCGTCCTCTGACCCCATGACCCACCGGCTGCTGTTCATCTCCATAGCCGCGTCTATGGTCATGTTCATCCCCTGTCGCACGTAGTGCTTGATGCTCCAGACGGCCAGAGGCGCAGACTCCAGAATGTCGTTGGCCCAGCGCATGGCGCAGTCCATCAGCTCGCCTCTTGGCACAACCTCGCTGGCGATGCCCCACTTGAGGGCTTCCGGCGCGGTGATGGGCTTGCACGTGAGCAGGTAGGACATGGCCTGCTTGAAGGGCATGACGCGAGGGAGGTGGTGGATGCCCGCGCCGGGCACGATTCCCCGCAATGGCTCCGGCAGGCGGAACTCCGCGTGCTCCGCCGCAACGATGATGTCGCAGCCCAGCGCCTCCTCGAAGCCTCCGCCGTGGGCGAGGCCGTTGACGGCGGCGATGACCGGCTTGTTGAGCGTGTTCAGGGGGTTGTGCACACGGCCACGCTTCAGGAAGCTCTCGTAGTCCAGGGCCCGCTCCTTCAGGTCGCCGCCGGCGGAGAAGGCCCTGTCTCCGGTCCCGGTGACAATGGCAACCCTCAGCTCCGGGTCCCGCTCAAACTCCTTGTAGGCCTCGGCCTCCTCGTAGGTGGCCTGGTAGTTGTGAGCGTTCATGGCCTCCGGCCGGTTGTGGGTGATGATGCAGACGTTTCCCTGCTTCTCGAAGAGGATGGCTCTATTCTCGGTCGTCATGCTGTGCGCTCCTTTTCAGGTTTGCCCACTAGTATAACCGACGCGTGGGCTACACGCTCAGGTCTGACAGCCGCCCCTCCTGGCGCAGATATATGCGGGCCAGTCGAATCTCGTCGTATGTGAACTGATCGCCGAGGAACTCCCAGACGGGCCTCAGAAAGGCGCTTCCACAGATGTTGAAAGCCTCCTCTATCTCGGCTAGCCTTTCCACCGTGGGTATTATGTGCTGTAAATCTAGGGTTGTTTCTTGATTTGCTATGCGTTCCAAGTGGGCGATTACGGTAGTCTCTGCCAGGCCTCTTTGCTGAGCGATCTGGCTGATAGACATTCCTTGGGACAATAGCTTTCTGGTCTCGTCGTACGTTGCTCCCGGTTGGCGTCCAGGCCCGCCGGACCTCCGCGCTCTGGTTTCACCCTCTGGCGTCTGGCTCATCGGCGTTGCGCTGCGCTGGGCCGACGCTTGATTCGCGGTGGCATAGCCGCGGATAATTTCCAGAAAGTCTACGCCGTACTGCTCCAGTTTCGTCCTGCCCACCCCGTGGATGCCTGAGAACTCTTCCGGGCTCTGGGGCAAAACCGCAGCCATGTGACGGAGCGACGCGTCGCTGAACACAACGAATGATGGAACATCCCGGGCATCGGCCAGACGCTTGCGCAAAGCCCGCAGCTCCTCGAACAGCTTCTCGTCGTATTCCGCGGTTGGCGATCCGGGAGCAGCGCGCCTGGATACGGCTCCCCGCTCATAGCCCGCGTTGGCTGCCTGTGGTTGAGGTAATGTCAGCGTTTGGCGGTTCTGGAGAAATGCCCGTCCTTCAGGCGAAACGGCCAGGGTTGGGTAATCCCCGCTGCCGCGTGCCAGCAGCCCGCGCGCCTGCATGTGTCCAATAATCTCCCTTAACTGAGTACGGCCGACCTCTTTGGCGATGCCGTACACGCTCAATCTATCGTGGCCCAGTTCCAAGACTCGCTTTTCCCGGCTACCGGTCAATACCTGAATGATGTGGTTTGTTCCAAACCGCTCACCGGTGCGAATTACCGCCGAAAGAATTTTTTGTGCGATCTCAGTGGCTTCAAACTTATCGCGGGAGTCCAGACATATGTCACAACTGCCACAGTTTTCTTCTGTCCACTGCTCTCCAAAATATTCCAGAATAACCCGGCGGCGGCAGATTGGAAGTTGTGCAAACTCCACCATTTTCAACAGCTTCTGCCGAGCGTTGTGCTGCTCAGAGGCATCATTCATCTGATTGATGAAATACTCCTGCTTGGCCCTGTCGGAGTAGGAGAAAAAGAGGATGCACTCGCTAGGCATACCGTCTCTGCCGGCCCGACCTGTTTCCTGATAATAACCCTCCAGAGACTTAGGCAGGCCGTAATGTACTATCAGCCGAATGTCCGGTTTGTTTATTCCCATGCCGAATGCGATTGTAGCCACTATGACAGGTGTCCGGTCACGCACGAAGTCTTCCTGATTCCGGGTTCTGGTTTCTCCGTCTAGTCCGGCGTGATAAGGGCGTGCTGACAGGCCCTGGGTGGTCAGGTATTCGGCGATGTCCTCGGTCTCTTGCCGCGAAAAGCAGTAGACAATTGTGGACTGGCCTCGTCTCTCCTCAAGCAGCGAGGTCAGTTCTTCCCACGAGTTACTTTTGGGCTGGACCGCGTAGCTGAGGTTTGGCCTATTGAAACTGGACAGAAAGACCTTACCATTTTCGAGCTCAAGCTGACTGATGATATCCTGCCGGACGCGTTCGGTTGCTGTGGCGGTCAGCGCAATGACTGGGACTGATGGGAAATCTTCGCGCAGTTGACGAAGGTTGCGGTAGTCAGGCCGGAACTCGTGACCCCACTCTGAAATGCAGTGGGCCTCGTCAATTGCTATTAGACTTAACTGTATGCTGCGGAGAAACTGGCGAAAACCTGCCAAAGACAGCCGTTCAGGAGCAGCGTATAGAATCTTTACCTTACCTCGCCTAGCCTGCTCTTGAACATTCTCCATCTCTGAGGCCGTCAAGGAGCTGTTGATGAACCTAGAAGCTATGCCATTGGCATTCAGAGCATCTACCTGATCCTTCATCAGGGCAATCAGGGGCGAAATTACGAGAGTAATGCCGTCAAACGCGAGGGCCGGTAGCTGATAACAGAGGGATTTGCCGCCGCCGGTTGGCATCAGCACTAAGCTGTTCCGGTGGGCAAGAACATGATCAATTACTGCTTCCTGCTGACCGCGGAAACTGTCGTAACCGAATCTTGATTTGAGAATGCCAAGCTTAGTGGCGGCGTTCTCCATGGACTTGCATTACGCTCCTTGGTTTATTAGTTCAGTCAGGGGGATACTGAATACTAGACGCGTTAAAGGCAATTATCAAAGGTTAATTACTTTTAACCCCTGGCTATGTCGCCATTTGAGTCAGCAGCAAACGGTACCAGTTTACTACACCGTCGCGTCCAGCCTGTCCAGGTTTCCGGGCCAGTCAAGGATACGCCGGTCGGCTGTGACAAGCCTGTGCCCGCCCAGAGCGGTGGCAACTATCAGGCGGTCTGCGGGGTCTCCGTGCATTTCTGGCAAAAGGCCGGCGCGCACAGCTATCTCGCCGTCCACCGGAATTTCAACGAAACCGTCTTGAATAAGAGCCCGGCGCCAGGCGTCCAAAGGAAGGCCAAGGTTGATATGATTCTTCTGGACTCTCATGCTGATCTCCCAGAAGGATATGGCGGCAACGGCGGCGTTATCCTCCAGCAAGGCATCCGCAATCTCGCGGTTGGCCCGTGACCCCAGCCTCCGGTCTCCGGTACCGAGCCAAATGATGACGTGAGTATCCAGGAGTATCAAAACAGGTTCTCGGAAGAGTCTTCCGGGTCTTCGAACCACTCAGAGGGCATCGGGGAGACGATATCGCCGTGAATCTGGATTAAGTCCTTGTAACGCCCGAAAGGGGCCTCGGGCTTCTCCCTGTACGGCACCAGCCGCGAGACCGGTTTGCCGTTCTTGGTGATGACTATCTCGTCGCCGCTCTCCGCGACCTCATCCATAAGCTGGAGGCACTTTGCCTTGAACTCCGACGCCTTGATGGTCCTGGGCCCGATTGTTCCGCTGCTGTCAGTTGTCATTTTGGCGTCCTGGATTAGTGATGTGCCTCATTATATCATAGTCACGACCATAGTCATGACCATGTGGCCGGCGTTCTAACAGGGGTCGCCGCCGGCCCTGGCCGGCCTGACGCGCAGGTCATGCAGGTCATCGTTATCAAATGGGCTTTGGCCCGCCTCCAGGGTTTCTATCCAGGCCAGGCGGCTGGCGCTGTAGTGGTCTTCGCAGCCCTCTTTAGCCGACTCGCTTGTCCATGTGAGGAACGCCCGGAGGTCTTCAACCGCCTCTGAGTAACGGCCCATGACGGCGTAAACAAGGCCGCGGCTGTCCAACGCCACGCTGTCCGTGTCCCGCTGCAACGCCAGCTCACAATAGGGCAGCGCCGCCTCCGGCTGTCCGTAGACGCCCAGCTGCCAGCATAGGGTGTTGTTCAAAGCGAAGTCCCGGGGGTGTAGCTCCTGGGCGCGCCGCAGGTCGGCGATAGACCTGTCCAGGTCTCCGATGTCAGAGTGCACCAGGCCCCTGTTGAAGTACGCCATAGGCAAGCCAGGGTCAAGCTCAATGGCGCGGGTGTACTCCTCCAGGGCGCGCTCCAGGTCGCCGTCCAAGCCGCGTTGCAGGTAGGCGTTGCCGCGGGTGGCGTAGGCCGTCGCCAGGTCCGGCTGGATTGCGATGGCCCGCTCCAGGTCGTTGAAGGCGCGCTCAATGTCTCCCGGCGAGTTCATTCGTATGTAGACGGAGGCGCGGTTGACCAGAGCGGTTGTGGACTCCGGGTCGAGTCCCAGGGCCCGGTTCAGGTCGGTAAGGGCCTTTCGCAGGTCGGCCGGGCTTCCGCGCTCCATGTACGCCACGGCGCGGTTGACGTGCGCGGCGACGCTTTGGGGGGTGATGGCCATCGCCTGGGTCAGGTCTGCTATCGCCAGGTCTGCGTCACCGTCCCTGCCGCGGGACAGGTAGGCGAGACCCCGGCTGTTGTAGACGTCCACCGAGCGGGGATACACCTCCAGCGCCTTGGTGAAGAGGACAATTGCCTCGTCCAGATCAGCCAGTTCGCCGCCCTGGTAGGCGAGCCCCAGGCGGTACCAGAGGCTTGCCAGCGCGCCGGGGTCAACCGGCGGCTGAGCCAGGGCCTGGATGAAGACGGTCTTGGCCGCGTCGAACTCCTCCTGCTCCAGGTAGAGCTGGCCAAGGGTCAGCAGCGCTATGGAGCGGACCTCGTCGGCCAGGTCCAGGTTGATGGTAGTTGGCAGGTCCGCGGGGGAGGAAGCTATGTCAACAATCCTCTGATCGCGGGCCTCACTCTGGGCCTCCGGCACCGTGAGAATGGCCCTGACTCGTCCGCTGTCGTACTCTCCCCAGATTACTATGGCTGCGCCGGAGCGTTGCGCCGCATCCAGCGCCAGCGTCTCGCTCTCGATTTCATCGGGCCACTCGGCGGTCCTCACACTGGGAAGGCTTGCTTCCCGGATCTGCCGTTCAATCTCGTCCTTGAGCCGTCCTCGGACGTTGAATCCCTGCTGTCCGCCTGTGTAGTTGACGAAGGGAGCGACCAGTATGAGCGATTCACCTGGCGCGGCAATAGGGTATGGCGATTGGGTGGGGGTGGCCGTTGGACGTGGCTCAGCGGGGGTTGCAGTTGGATGTGGGGAGTCTGTGGGCGTGGCCGGCGGATACGGAGATTCGTTTAGTAGACCAGCTGCCGCTATGCCGATGACCGCCACTATGAGCAGCGCGCCGGCCAATCCTCCCGCGATCAGGAGTGTGCTTTTCCTCCGTCGTGGCCCGGTGGTCGTCTCCGAAGTGTCCTCGACTTGATCGGGCGCTGCCGGGTCGGCCAAGGTCGCGTCCTCAATATCCGGGGCCGTCTCAGGCGAGAAGCCGGCCGCCAGGAGCAGCCCGTCCGTCTCGGTGGGCGTGAGTCGGAGAAGCTCGGCGCATTTCAGGACATCCTCCCGGTAGCGCGGACGGCTGGTTACGCCCTCCTTCCACCGGATGAGGGTCAGCCGGCTCACCCCGATTCGGCGCGCCATCTCGGCGTCCCCGATTCCGATTCGGGCCATGTATTCGGTCAGAAGCTCGGCGAAAGTTGACAAGTGTTACATCCCTGATATGCAATACACAGCGAATGTTACACAATTGTAGTCTGGATTGTACACGCTCATTGTCACACTGGAGGCGTCCACAACGGACAGAGAGAAAGGAGGCAATGAGATGGAACGGATTATCAGGATAACCGGAATAACCCTTGGGATGGTCTTGCTGCTGCTGGCGGCGGCGTGCGCCATGGAAGAATCTCCGACTCCGACAGGCTCGCAGCAGCGATACACACCTGCCCCGACCCAGGCCGCAATGATGGAACCGACCAGGCCTGTTCAGGCGACACCTATGACGATAGGCGCGGCTCCTACAGCAACACCAGCTGCAATGATGGCGGATCCCGCTCAGTGGGCGCAGGCCCAGGCGGATGCAGAGGGCTTCAACACCATTGGAGGCTCGGCCACGGTCAACGACGCCCCGTACGACCTCACCTTCTTCAAGCACTACGGAGTCAATCCCTTCATAGACACTGAGGACGACCACCTGTCCACCTTTGCAATGGACGTGGACACGGCATCCTATACGGTGACGAGGCGCTTTGTGCAGGACGGCAACCTGCCGGACCCCGACTCCGTTCGGGTTGAGGAGTTTGTGAACTTCTTCGACCAGGGGTACGAGCCGCCGGAGGAGGGCGCTTTCGCCATTCACGTTGAGGGTTCGCCATCGCCCTTTGGCGGGGACAACCACTGGCTCATGCGCGTCGGCCTGCAGGGGAAGCACGTCAGCAACGAGGAGCGGAAGGACGCAACCCTCATTTTCACCATTGACGTGTCCGGCTCCATGGGCCGCGAGGACCGCCTGGGGCTGGTCAAGCAGTCGCTCAGGCTCCTTGTGGACGAGCTTCGTGACACTGATAAGGTGGGGATAGTCACCTACGGGTCCTATGGTTCCGTCCTGCTGGAGCCCACCAGTGGCGAGGACAAGGCCAGGATCGTGGGGGCGATAGACTCACTTCGCTCGGAGGGTTCCACGTGGGTCGAGGACGGCCTGCGGCTGGCGTACCGCATGGCCTCCGGCGAGACGGAGCTTGGTCGGATTACCCGTGTCATTGTCCTCTCCGACGGCGTCGGCAACGTCGGAAACACCGGGGCGGACTCAATTCTGCGGCAGATCAAGGAGCAGGTTGACCAGGGGATAACCCTGACCACGGTGGGCTTTGGCATGGGCAACTACAACGACATCCTGATGGAGCAGCTGGCCAACGACGGCGACGGCGCCTACTACTACGTGGACACCCTGGCCGAGGCCCGCAGGATATTCGTGGAGAACCTCACGGGGACGCTCCAGGTCATCGCCAAGCAGGGCAAAATCCAGGTGGACTTCAACCCGGACGTGGTCAGCCGCTACCGGCTGCTGGGGTACGAGAACCGTCGGGTGGATGACCAGGACTTTCGGAACGATGCGGTGGACGCGGGCGAAATCGGCGCTGACCACAGCGTCACGGCCCTGTATGAGCTGAAGCTCAAGGACGCCGCCAGTGGCCTGCTGAGCACAGTGCGGGTGCGCTATGAGGACCCGGACACCGAAGAGGTCACGGAGATATACCGCGAGTTTAGCCGAGGCGACCTTGCCCTCAGCCTGGAGGGGGCTTCGGCCAGGTTCCAGATGGCGGCAGTGGTTGCAGAGTACGCAGAGATGCTGAGGGAGAGCTACTGGGCGCAGGAGGGAAGCATGGCGGACGTAATCTCGGAGGCCCTGCGCATAAGACGGCTTCTGCCGGAGGAGATAGACTTTGCGGAGTTCACGGACCTGGTCATCAGGACTGAGAGAATCCAGGCTTTGCAGAGCGACAGGTAGCCTTAGAATGGGCTAAATTACTCCGGCGTCGGTGGTACAGGGGAACGCCGGTTGAGAGTAACGAGGGAGACCCGCCGTACGGCAGGTCTCCCTTGCCTTGTTGCCAGGACTGGGTTGAAGTCCTGTGTCTGTCAACCGGGGCAGAACGGCCTTAGTAACTGTAGGGATCGGGCCTGAACACCCTCATCATTAGAAGGTGGACCGGTATTGCAAGGCCGGCGATCATCAGGCCCAGCACCACGGTAATCCAGCCGACGCCTATAGCAAGATCCGTCACGCCAAAACCTACTATTGCCAGGTTCAGTGCGTTTCTAAGTGTGAGCCCCTTGATGTACACGTCCCGGTTGGGGTCGTCCCGCTCCATGCCGGAGTAGGGCCCAAATCTGCCGAAGGTGTGCTCCTCAATGTAGTCCTGCTGGGCCTTGGCCGTCTCCACGTCCTCTACCAGGACTCCCGGGATAGCGGCTCCCTGCCCGGTGATGACCTTCTCCTTGAGCAGGGCCGCTCTTATGTCGCTTCTGGCGTCGTAACCCATAGTGATGAAGACCACTCCCAGGACGACCATGCCTATACCAAGCAGCATAGCCACAGCCACTGCGATTTTGCTAACGGTGCGCAAGTCCATATAAGCCTCCTTAGAGCGTTTCAAGTGTGCCGACATTTGAGTGCTACTGACAGAATTCTAGGCCCCGCACGACGCTGCAACAAGACCATTTGTTCACACATTGCTCACAACCTTCTTGCTAATTCTGTCATCGATTGGATGCAACACCGGTATCAGGCTCTCAAGTACGGCGGCGCCAAACCGCGCGCTGGGCGAGCCTCGCATTCTCTATTGACTACGGCGTCTATGGGATATACTATTGTTCCCAAAATCCGGGGAGCCTGTGAGGAGAGAAGGGTATGCCTAGAATAGGACCTACAGAGCTGGTAATCATCCTGTTCATCATCCTGATTATATTTGGCGCGGGCCGCCTGCCTGAGATTGGGTCTGCCTTGGGCAAGGGCATCAAAGAGTTCCGCAAGGGGCAGTCCGGCCAGGACGAGGACGAAGTTGTGGTTGACGCCAAGCCAAGCGGCAGGAAGGGCAAGGGCAAGGCTTAGGCCCCGGTTAACTATAGAGCAGTGTACGATGCGCCCCGCCGAATGACGGGGCGCTCTCTTTTTGGGGCGGGCTCAGCCTCCTGACGATTCGGAAGGGGCCATCTCCACGCTTGACTTGCTGCCCCAGCGGGCCACCCTCGACAGCAGGATGCCAAGCTCGTAAAGTAGGATGATGGGCAGGGCCACAAGGCTCTGGTTGACGGGGTCGAAGGTGGGCGTGATGAGCGCGCCGAGAATGAAGGCCAGCACTATCGCCAACCGTCGCTGGCGGGCCAATGACTTGGGCGTGACCAGACCTATCTTGCTGAGGAAGAATATGACGAGCGGGGTCTCGAAGGCCACGCCTAACCAGAAGAGCAGAGTCACCACCAGGTTGATGTAGTTGCCAATCCTGATCATGGGCGTGGCTATGTCCGACCCGAACACCAGCAGGAAGTTGAGGGCCGGGGGCAGCAGCACGTAGTATCCAAAGGTCGCGCCCGCCGCAAAGGAGAGTATAGCCCCGGGGAACAGGGCGTACAGATAGCGCTTCTCCCTGGGCGTCAGGCCGGGAGCTACAAACATCACCACTTGGTAGAGAATGACGGGGAAGGCCAGGACAAGGCCGCCCATAAGGGAGACCTTCATGGTGATGCCTATCATCTCCGTAACCTGGGTGAAGATCAGCTTCTGGTCCCTGAGGGACTCGAAGCCCTGGGCGGGCACCATGAGCAGGTCGAAGATCATCCGGTGGAAGGCGAAGGCCACGCCCGTGCCCATCACAAGGGCCGCGGCGGATATGACAAGCCTGCGTCGCAGCTCCAGGAGGTGACCCGTCAGAGAGAGCTCCCTATCTTGCAACGGGCTCATCCTCCTCCTGGTCGACAGCGGCCGGCTTGGCCCTCTGACTCTCGTCACTCGTGGTTGCAGGCTTCTGGGACGCCTCCTCAATCGCCAGCAGGTCGGGCAGCTCGCTGGTGGCCTGCCTCACCTCACGCACAAAGCTGTTGAGGGAGCGAGCGATATCCACCATGCGGGCCGGGCCCAGCACCAGATAGGCAATGAGCAGAACTATTAGTATCTCCAGGGGGCCTATACCGAAGAGATCCATTTACCGCCGTCCTTCTGTCGCAGCAACTATTCTGGAATCAAATATACCCTATCGATAGAGGAGTGCCAAGGCTCTCTACGAGGCGGGCCGTCCCTGCTCAGCGACCCTCAGCGCTCCGGTGGGGCACACGTCCAGCAGGCAGCAATCGGCGCATAGAGGCTCCCTCTTCCGGCACGCCTCCACCCCGTGGCGGTCCAGCAGAGCGTGGTACTCGTTGAACAGCTCCGTATCGTGGGGGAGGTTGTCCATGAAGAGGGCCTGGTAGGAGGCGTACCTGTCCTGCGCGGGGGTGATGCCCAGCCGTTCCAGTATGCGCCGTGTGTAGGCGTCCATGACGAAGACGGGCTTGCCAGCGGCGTACAGGAGGATGTCGTCCGCCGTCTCCTCTCCGATGCCGTAGATGGCCAGAAGCTCCGGGCGGAGGGCGCTGACGTCCTGCCGGAACATGGCGTCCAGGTCGTCGTTGTAGCGCTCGCCCAGGTGCTCCACGAATGCCTTGAGCTTGAGCGCCTTCATATTGAAGTACACCGATGGACGAATGAGCGCCGCCAGCTCCTCCAGGGGGATGTCCCTCAGGGCGGCAGGCTCCAGGAGGCCATGGGCCTTCAGGTTGTCCAGCGCCTTGTCCACGTTTGTCCATGAGGCCGACTGCGTCAGAATGGCCCCGATGATGACCTCAAAGGCGGTGTCACCGGGCCACCAGCGCTGCGGCCCGTACCGCCGGAACAGCCTGTGGTAGATGTCCATCAGCTTCTCTGTGAGCGTCGCATCCAATGCGCTAGATCCCCTCCAAGTGCACGGGAAGCGGGTCAGTCATCACCACCTCCTCAAGGGACACCCGGCAGCGGTAGGCGTACACCTCTACTCCGGCTGCGCGGGCCTTATTCAGCGTCTCAGCGAAGAGCGGGTCCGCCGGGACGTTGGGCGCGAAGGCGTGAGTGTCCTCCCTCTGCACCACGAATACCACGGCGGCGCGATGCCCCTGGCTTGTGGCCTCCATCAGCGCCTCCAGGTGCCGCGCGCCACGGGTCGTGGGGGCGTCGGGGAAGAGGCCCACGCCGTTCTCCACCAGGGTCACGGACTTGACCTCCACGTAGCACAGCCCGCCGTTGCCCAGCACCATGTCCAGGCGGCTGTGGGAAAAGGTCGCCTCTCTGCGCCTCCACGTGTAGGACGCGAACTGCTCCAGCCGCTGGTCGCCTATGGCCTCGTCCACCAGCGCCGATGGCAGCCGGGCGTCTGAGGAGACCAGGGCGTCTTCAAGCTGGACCAGCGACAGATCGAAGGCCGTCTTGCGCCCCGCGCCGTTCCTGGGGGTCAGGTACACGGTGACGCCCTTGGTGAACAGCTCCCTCATGCGCCCGGAGTTGGGCACGTGGGCCATCACCTGCGCCTCGTCCACCTCCACCAGGGCGGCGAAGCGGTTTGGCCTTTCGATGAAGATACCCTGCTGGAGGTACGGGCTGAGTTTCATTCCTGCCTTTGTCTGCGAGTGGGCCCTTGCGTCATTCCGAAGAGCGGAGCGACGAGGAATCTAAAGCGGTCGATTGCGAACATACACCTTGGATTCTTCGCTTCGCTCAGAATGACATATAAGTTGTCCTCGTTAGCACCCTGCATTGTAGCGTTGCGGCTCGCCCCGGTACAGCAGGCGAAGGCGTCAGGGATTGTGTGCATATCAGCCAATCCTTTAATATGTAACTGATACCACAGAAGCCCCGCCTTTTGCGAGAGGAGGCTCCATGGACTATCCAATAATCGCCAAACCCAAGCTTGAAGACATAAGCGTGCGGCCCAACATTGGGGAGTACCAGGACTCCCTGAGCGGCTTCAGCTGGCAGGAGTTCAGGAGCAACCTCGATGGCCTGCCCGGCGGCGGCCTGAACCTTGCCTACGAGGCCATCGACAGGCACGCCGCGAGCCACAAGCGGGATAAGGTTGCCATGTACTGGGAGGGCGCCAACGGCGAGGAGGAGCAGTACACCTTCGCCCAGTTCAAGGAGCTTACCGACAGGTTCGCCAACGTCCTGAAGAAGCTGGGCGTGGAGAAGGGCGACAGGGTGTTCATCTTCATGGGCCGCGTCCCGGAACTGTACGTGGCCTTCTTCGGCATATTGAAGGCGGGCGCCATCGCCGGGCCGCTCTTCTCCGCTTTTGGGCCGGACCCGGTCAAGGACCGCCTGGAGGACAGCGGGGCGAAGGCCCTCATCGTCACCCCGGAGCTTCGTGGTCGCGTCAGCGGCATTATCGGCGACCTGCCGGATCTCAAGCACATCATAGTCGTCAACAAGAACGGTCGCTCCTCCGAGCCCCTGGCTCCCGGCGACATCAGCTACGAGGAGGAGATGGCCTCCGCTTCGCCCGACTTCCGGATCGAGTCCACCACGGAGGAGGACTACTCCATAATGCACTACACCTCGGGCACGACGGGCAAGCCCAAGGGCGCCGTTCACGCGCACATGGCCGCGCTCCAGCACCTGGCCACAGGGCGATGGGCCCTTGACCTCCACGACGAGGACATCTACTGGTGCACGGCCGACCCCGGCTGGGTCACGGGCACCTCCTACGGCATGTCCGCGCCCTGGACCAACGGCGTCAGCCAGGTCATCTATGAGGGCGGTTTCCGCGCCAGCGCCTGGTACCAGGTCATCCAGAAGTACGGCGTCACGGTTTGGTACACGGCTCCCACCGCCATTCGCATGCTGATGAAGGCGGGGGATGAGATCCCGAAGCGATACGACCTCTCGACCCTGCGCTACACGTGCTCCGTGGGTGAGCCCCTGAATCCGGAGGCGGTGATGTGGGGGGTCAACGTGCTGGGGCTGCCCTTCCACGACAACTGGTGGCAGACCGAGACGGGGGCGATCCTCATCGCCAACTACCCGTCGATGGACATCAGGCCCGGCTCCATGGGCCGTCCCATTCCCGGCATTGAGGCGGCCATAGTGGACGACGCCGGCAACAAGGTGGAGCCCGGCGAGGAGGGCGACCTGTGCGTGCGCCCGGGCTGGCCCTCTATGTTCCGCGGCTACTGGCGCAACCAGGAGATGTACGACTCCAAGTTCAAGAACGGGTGGTACGTCACGGGAGACCGGGCGCGTATGGACGAGGACGGCTACTTCTGGTTCGTGGGGCGCGCGGACGACGTCATAAACACCGCCGGCCACCTTGTGGGGCCTTTCGAAGTGGAGAGCGCCCTGATAGAGCACCCGGCGGTGGCCGAGGCCGGGGTCATCGGCAAGCCGGACCCGGTGGCGATGGAGGTGGTCAAGGCATTTGTCTCACTTCACGAGGGCAGCCAGCCCTCCGACGAGCTGCGCAACGAGATAATGCGCTTCGTGCGCGGGAAGCTGGCGGCGGCGGTGGCGCCGCGGGAGATAGAGTTCCTGGACTCGCTGCCCAAGACCCGCAGCGGAAAGATAATGCGCCGCCTTCTCAAGGCCAGAGAGCTTGGCCTGCCGGAGGGCGACACGTCCACGCTGGAAGATGATTAGGAGAGAGCGACGCCCGCGCAGGGCGTCGTCAAGATAGAGAACGGTTGTAGCGTCGCGCGATGGCGCGACGGGAAGGGGATGTTATGGCGGAGAATCACATAAACCCGGAAACGGTCTACTACTACTACGACGGCAAGTTTCCCCCGGTGGCCCTGGAGGATGAGGCGGCTGTGGTCGTCCCGGAGACGGACAAGACCCACCCCAAGCTCATCACGGACACCACACTGAGGGACGGCGCGCAGGACCCGCACTTCGCTCTCTTCCCGTCGGAGGCGCGGCTGAAGTACTTCGACCTGCTTCACGAGCTGGACAACGACACCGGCCGCATTGAGCAGATAGAGGTGTTCATCTACCAGAACCGGGACCTGTGGGCGCTGGAGCGGCTCCTGGAGAGGGAGTACCAGTTCCCCCAGGTGACCACGTGGACCAGGGCCATTCCCAAGGACATCAAGGACCTGGTTAACGTGTCCCGGGGCACCATCAAGGAGACCGGGATGCTGGCCTCCAGCTCCGACCACCACATCTTCGACAAGCTGAACCACCGGAGCAAGGCGGATGCGGCGGAGAAGTACCTTGCGCCCATAATGACCGCCTGCGAGAATGATATACGTCCCCGGATACACCTTGAGGATACAACCAAGGCGGACATCTACGGCTTCGTCATTCCCTTCATCCAGCGGGTGCTTGACGAGACAAAGGGGTGGGCCAAGTTCCGCATTTGCGACACCATCGGGTGGGGGTCTCCCGACCCCTACGCGCCGCTGCCGGTTGGCATACCCAGGCTCATTTCCACCATCATCAGGGAGACGGGCGCGGAGCTTGAGTTCCACGGCCACAACGACTTTGGCCTGGCCACCGCCAACAGCATGGCCGCCTACCGCTACGGCTGCAAGCGAGTGAACGTAGCCTTTGCGGGCCTTGGCGAGAGGACGGGCAATACTGCCCTGGAGCAGGTGATGGCCAACTACATCCGCGTCTACGGCGACCCCGGCTTCAAGCTGGACGCGCTTGGACAGATAAGAGACCTGCTGGCCAACGAGGTGTGCACAATTCCTCCCAAACAGCCAATCATTGGGGAGGTCTTTGCCACCCAGGCGGGCATCCACCAGACCGGCATCCGGCGTCAAGGCGATGCCGGCGGCGGGCCGATTTACCTGCCCTTCGACGCCGGGCTTGTGGGAGACGAGGCTGTTGAGCTTAACCGGATCGGGGCCCTCTCCGGGATGGACGGGATTGTGTCTGTCTTGAACCAGCAGGTGAAGGCGGAGACCGGTGAGCAGGGCGCATACACGACTGTGAGCCAGGCGGTGAAGTACGTCTACGACAGGATCCAGGAGGCCTACGACGGCGCCTACGACAGCGAGCAGGACGCCGTGGTGGGCCAGAGGCGCACCTTCTTCACGCAGGAGGAGATACTGGCGCTGGCCAGGGAAGGCCAGGCCGCACGACGCCCGTCCGCATAGGGCTGGATTGGCTTACAGGCACACCGCAGATTCCGTAGGGGCGGTTCGCGAACCGCCCCTACAGATTTCCCATTCCTGCGCAGGCAGGAATCCAGGTGGGGTGGCGGGGCAGTGATGAGTGTAAATTAGCGCCGCTCGAATGGTTCGACAGGCTCACCACGAGCGGGCAGGTGTATTCGTCATTCCTGCGCAGGCAGGAATCCAGCATGAGGAAGATTGGAACAATGAATGGCGATAGCTGACCCTCTGCTCTGGGGCTTCGCCAGTATGTTCGCCTGGGGCACGGGAGACATACTGGCGCGGTACGCCGCCATCCGCCTTGGCAGCCCGGTCGTGGCAATTGTAGTCCTTGGACTGGGCATAGTTCCGCCCCTGGCGATGGGGCTGTCGCGTTATCCCTCGCTGGAGGCCGTCACCGGCGGCGACTTTCTCCTGCTGGCCACCGCCTCCGGCCTTCTCTTCCCTCTGGGGTACGTGCTGTTTTACCGGGGCCTTGAGCGCGGGATGGTGTCCATAGTCAGCCCACTTTCGGCAAGCTGGCTTGCCGTGACCACCGTGCTGGCGGCCATCCTATTCAACGAGAGCATAGGGCTGGCCAAAGGCAGCCTGATCCTCCTGGTGCTGGCGGGTATAGTCCTCATCTCGGCGAGAGGCAGAAGCGGCGCGTCCCTTGAGGGCGTCTGGTACGGCCTCACCGCAATGCTGACCTTTGGGATTGCATTTACCCTCTGGAAGCCGATAGTGGAGGAGGTTGGCCCGTTCATCGCCGTCGCGTCCGTTCGGCTTGTGGCCACGGTTGCCCTGGGCTCCTACCTTTCCGTCAAACGCCCCGTCGGAGCGAGCTTTACCCGCGGCGCGGTGCTTATGGTGATCGCCTCAGCGGTGCTGGACTCCCTGGGATTTGTGAGCTACAACCTGGGCATAGAGACGGAGGACGTATCGCTCATCGCTCCCATATCGGCGTCGTACCCGGTGGTCACGCTGGTGCTGGCCTGGGTGTTCCTCCGGGAGCGGGTCAGCGCCTTGCAGATGACGGGGATAGTCGTCCTGCTCAGTGCTGTCGTTGCACTTGGCGTCGTTGGCTAGCGCCACTTGACGGGGTATAATTGCCCCATCCTGTACGGGGAGCAAGCCATGACCGGAGACAACGAAAATCGCCCAACCCTAATGAGAGAGACGCCGCTGCTGATGCTCATGGACGGCCACGCCATGGTGCACAGGGCCTGGCACGGCATTCAGACGCCCCTGACCCTGAGCAAGACCAACGAGGACGTGCGGGGCGTCTACGCCTTTGCCAACACTTTCATCAAGGCCATCCAGGAGTGGGAGCCGACCCACTGCGCCATTGCCTTTGACATGTCCGCGCCCACGTTCCGGCACTTGCAGTACCCCGAATACAAGGCGCAGAGGCCGGAGACGCCGGACGGTCTCAGGGCGCAGTTCCCCTGGGTGCGGCGACTGATGGAGGTCTTTAAGATCCCCATCTTTGAGCAGGAGGAGTTCGAGGCCGACGACATCCTGGGCACCCTCTGCCGACAGGCCACGGAGCAGGGGATGGAGACCATAATCCTCACCGGCGACACCGACACCCTCCAGCTGGTGTCTCCCTCCGTGCGGGTGGTCCTGAGCCGGGGCATTCAGGACCGGGCCATATACGATGAGGTCGCGGTGAGAGAGCGGTACGGCGGCCTGGGCCCGGAGCAGCAGCCGGACGTGAAGGCGCTGGAGGGCGACACGTCGGACAACATACCGGGAGCGCCCGGCGTTGGGCGGAAGACCGCCGTCAAGCTGATACAGGACTTCGGCAGCATCCAGGGCATCTACTCGGACATAGACAGCGTTACGCCTCCCAGAATACAAAAAATACTGGCATCCCACGAGGCCGAGGTGAGGCAGGGCCTGGAGCTTACTACCATCGTGACCAGCGTGCCCGTCACCCTTGACCCGGAGGCCTGCCGCTTCTGGCGTTACGACCGGGAGCAGGTTGTTGACCTTCTGCGAGACCTGGAGTTCAGGAGCATTGTGTCCCGTGTGCCGGAGGGCGTCGCAGGCGAGGGGCGGCCGTCCCAGGGCGTGCTCATGGAGGATGAGGTTGTCGCGGCGGAAAAGGGCGAGTACTCCACCGTCTATGACATCGACCACCTGGAGGCCGTCATATCTGAGATGAGGGCGGCGGGCAGCTTCACCTTTGACGTGGAGACCACCGGCAAGGACCCAATGGCGTCGGACCTGGTGGGCGTCTCCCTCTCGGCGGCTTCCGGCAAGGCCTGCTACATTCCAGTGGGCCACCAGGAGGGCGGCCAGATTCCCGTCGAGAAGGCGCTCGACCTCCTCAAACCCCTGTTTGAAGACCCGGTGATTGGCAAGACGGCCCACAACGGCAACTACGATATGACGGTCCTGGCGAAGCACGGCATCCAGGTGAACAACCTGGACTTCGATACGATGGTGGCGGCGCACCTTCTTGGCGAGAAGTCCCTGGGCCTCAAGAGCCTGGCCTTCACCCGGCTGAACCACGAGATGACGCCGATAGAGACGCTCATTGGCACGGGGCGCAACCAGAAGACGATGGCCCAGGCGCCCATTGAGCAGGTGTCCGACTATGCTGCCGCAGACGCCGATATGACCCAACGCCTCAAGGACGTCTTCCAGCCGGCCCTCAAAAGCGAGGAGTCGCTGGCGGAGGTGTTCGACGGGATGGAGATGCCGCTTGTCCCGGTGCTGGTGCGGATGCAGCGCAACGGCGTTTTCCTGGACGTGGGCCGCCTGCGGGACATGGCCGTAGACCTGGGAGAGCGTCTTGGCAGCCTGGAGCAGGAGGTGTTCGACACCGTTGGGCACCGCTTCACCCTGAACTCCACCCAACAGCTTGGGGACGTGCTGTTCAATGAGATGAAGCTGCCTCACACCAGGCGTACCAAGACGGGCTACTCCACGGACGCGGCCGCGCTGGAGAACCTGAAGATGATGATCAACGAGGGCAGGGTAGAGGCCGCAGACCCGCGCTCGCTTGTGGTGCTGGACGGCATCCTGGAGTACCGTGAGCTCTCCAAGCTGAAGTCGACCTACGTGGACTCCCTGCCACAGCTGGTCAACACGCTTACGGGGCGCGTCCATACCAGCTACAACCAGACGGGGTCGGCTACGGGCCGGATGTCCAGCAACGACCCCAATCTGCAGAACATACCCGTGCGCACGGAGCTTGGCAGGCAGGTGCGCAGGGCCTTCGTGGCCCAGGACGCCCCGGACTGGGCGCTCCTGGCCGCCGACTACTCCCAGATTGAGCTTCGGATTCTGGCGCACCTATCCAGAGACCCGGGGCTGCTGGACGCCTTCCTGCGGGACGAGGACATACACGCCGCCACGGCCTCCCAGGTGAACAACGTGCCCATAGGCTCCGTGACCTCTGAGATGAGGCGGGTGGCCAAGGTGATGAACTTTGGGGTCATCTACGGCCTCAGCGCCTTTGGCATATCCCAGCAGACGGACCTGGCCCCGGACCAGGGCGCGAAGTTCATCGAGAGCTACTTTGCCAAGTACCCGGGCATCCAGATATACCTGGAGGACGCCAAGGCGCAGGCCCGGAAGTCGGGCTACCTGGAGACGGTGTGCGGGCGGCGGCGGTACTTCCCGGAGATGGGGTCTTCCAACTTCCACATACGGCAGGCGGCGGAGCGCATGGCGGTGAACATGCCCATCCAGGGCACAGCCGCGGACGTCATCAAGCTGGCGATGGTGAGCATTGACCGGCGTATGCAGGAGCTTGGTATGCGCAGCCGCATGATCCTCCAGGTCCACGACGAGCTTATCTTTGAGACGCCCCAGGATGAGATAGACGACCTGAAGGCGCTGGTGCTTGACCTCATGCCCGCTGCCCTGGAGCTGGCAGTGCCCCTCAAGGTGGAGCTCAAGACCGGTGCCAACTGGGGGGACTTGGAGTAGGGGGTGCGTGCTTTGAGCGCGATGCGCGAATGCAATAATGATATTGATTGCAGGCGAGTGAATGGATACCGTGGAATCGAGAGCGTTGAGGGTGAGGCGAAATGAGCGAATCTAACTGGTACGATAACGAATGGCCTGTGGAATATGACGAGCAGGGGAATCCGGTCAGGGTCAGAATGGATCTCGTTTATCTCTCCTTACTCGTTAAGGAACTGGATTCTACCGGCGTTGTCGATGAGGTGAAACCAGTGGAATTGTTCTGGGAAGCATGGCGGCCACGGGCTATACTGCTCGACGTAGGTGGCTTTGATGAGGATCCCCCGCCCCTTCACCCCGACAAAGAGAAAGCGTTTCTGGAAAAGCTAGCCGAGCTAGAGTGCAGGTTTAGGATTCAGTATTTGCCTGATACTGATGATTGGCGGGCTGGCACCACTGTGGAACAGTTCAAAGAAGGCAGCCTGTACATACACATGGGCGCTGCTTCAGCATTGAGGCGTCTAAGACGTGAAGGATTATTTTCTGACGATGTGAGGCAAACCCTGCAAGAGGTAAGCAGGGTTCTTTATCTCCTCAGTACAGACCAAGTATATGCGTATAGGGATGTGTTGGAGGTTAGAGGAGACTTTGTGTCGCTCATGGGTATCAGAGCGCTGGTTCTCAGTGCGATGTCACGCATAGAGTACCGCGATGCAGAGTATGAAGAGGCATTCAAAACTGCGGCAGAGGCGCTCGTATTGTTTCAGGATGTATCTGAAGCTATCGGTATTGAGGAAGAGGAACTTCTTAGCGAAGGAATAGTACAAGAGGATTTTCAGGAGCAGGATAGAAAAATTCGTGCGGCGATTAAAGGACGTATGATCCTGGAAGACTTTGAACCACAGGAGATAGTTAACGCCTTTGAGGGGTTGAGGATGCGCGGTAAGAGCGAGAACTGGAGGCTTGTAGAGATTATCTGCGGGCTGTTGGCCTACACAGCTGCTGATGAAATGGACTTGGTTAAGGTTGCAGACTCCGATGGCCAAGAAAAATTCTGGACGGACTACTGGCATCTCGCGGCGGGTTGGGCCGGCGCACAGCTAAGCCAGAACGAACTACGTGAGTTCCTGCGTCAAGATAGAGAAAGGGCTTCTGAGACCGCTCTGAAAATTTATTTCCTACGCGAGACTTGGGACAATATACCGGAAAAGGCGCGAGACAATCTGGTATATGCAGAACGGATATGGTTCGAGTCTCAAAGAAGAGATTTTGGGCCTGTGCCCATCCAAATCCGGATAGCCGTTGCGGCAATGTGTTACGAATACATTTGGGAGCCGCTTCGGAGCGCAAGTGGAGACCAGAAACTCTTGGTGTTTGTCAAGAAAGACGCCGAACTCAAAGAGAACAAACGCTCCCCCAATCTCGCTGATTACATTTGGGTATGTAGACAGCGGTTCTTCAGAGAGTTTGTCCAGAGCGAGGGGTTGGGCAAGCCGGAACAGGAGTTTCTGGTTTCGGATGCTGAAGGCTCTCTTAGAAACGCTCTTCGTAGTCTTCAGGAAGCCCGTAACGATGCTGAGCATGAACATGATAGCCTACTGACACGGGATAAAGTAAAGCCATTGGTGGATCTCTTCTTTGGCATTGGGCAGCCGGGAGTCTTGCGCCGTCTGGCGGAGATTGGCCCCAAGCTGGCGGGTAAGTGACGGACTCTTCGCCAGTATGTGCTATCATTATTTCAATAGTTAGCTGAGGGTGTGCTATGGAGACCAACGACGAACGGCAGGTGGAGAACTGCGCTGGTGATGACATGGCGGAGAAGATGAGGGCGTTCCGCGCCCTGTCTCAGGAACTGCGCAAGGAAACCCGCGGCCGTCCTCATACACCCTCACACGTCCTGATAAGGGAAGACCGCGATAGCGGTCACAGGGATGGGTAGTGCGTCGGGTGTAAACACGCCGGAAGGGGAGCGGTATGCGCGCTTGGCGGGGACGGCGCTGTTCTGGCTGGCAACGGCAGCCTTGATCCTGGCCATGCCGGTGTTCCTGGTGGCCACCAACGTGCGGCTGGCCTTCAACAGCGTGCAGCTTTACACCTACGGCTTTGAGCGGTACGACGTAACGCGCACAACGGGGCTGAACGAGGCCCAGCTAAAGTCGGTAGCAACGGAGTTCCGCGACTACTTCAACACTCGCGACGAGTTCCTGGACATCCGCGTTGTACTCGACGGCGAGGAGCGCCCCCTCTTCAATCAGAACGAGCTGCTGCACATGCGTGACGTGAAGGGTTTGGTCCGCGGGGTGTACAGCGTACAGCTGATCACGGGCCTGTACATGCTCGTGTACATGGCCGTTGTGCTGGCGGCCTCAAGGGGCAGGGGCCTCCGCCGGCTGTCGGGGCGCGTCCTGGCCGGGAGCGTATTTACAATCGGGCTGGTGGCCGCCATAGGCGTGGCGTCTCTGGTGGGGTTCGACTACCTCTTCTACCAGTTCCACGTCATCAGCTTCAGCAACGACCTGTGGCTGCTGGACCCAAGGGACAACTACCTGACGCGGCTGTTCACGGAGGGGTTCTTCCTGGAGGCGACCATCTTCGTGGCCGCTGGCGTGATATTGCAGGCGCTTCTGCTGGGGGCGCTGGCCTGGGTGGTCAGACGGTGGGCTTCCAGGCGGGAGGCATTGGGAGGCGAGGCGACCTAGTGGCCCATTGCTGAGCACGCGCCGCCCGCGCCGCAAGCACAACCGCCGCTGGAGCCAAGGTCGAAACTGGCCCGCGTGTTGCCATAGCTGTCTGTCATGAACGCCGCGAACACGGACAGCGCCCTGGAGGTCTCGCTGCCGCATTCGGGGCAGGGGGCCTCGTCGTCCATTTCGGCCATGGGCCGCAGCTTCTCAAAGCGGTTCTGGCAGCTTGCGCAAACGTACTCGTAGACTGGCATCTCGTCACCTCTGAGCTTGCTTCTTCGATTCTAACCCGACTCGACAAGGTAGTCAATCGCCGCTAGCCGTGTCCCACAATGGGCTGGGCCACAATCCACAGGCTGATGACGGTGTACATGACCATCAGGCCAAGCATGGGATACTGGCTGCGCATGGCCGACCTGTGGTCGCGCATGGCGCGCAGGGCGATGACGTGGGACAGGTAGACGGCGATGATGTGCCCCAGGACGATGGCGATGACGCTCAGAACCCACGCGAACCTGGCGTTGACCAGGGCGATGTTCACCTTGTATCCGGCGGTGCCGAACAGGTCCCACCCGAACCCGAAGGGGTCCGACGCCAGGGGGATGATGAGCTGCCCCTGAATTGCCAGGAGGGTGAAGAAGTGGGCGATGTTGTAGGCCAGGGCTATTGGCACCAGGGAGTACACGAAGATACGGGCTATCTCGGAGGCGGACAGGTCGTCTCCGGCGGCGCGGGCCATTAGCTGGGAGAAGAAGAGATACGCCGCGAGGAAGACGGCGGGGAAGATGACGAGGCCCAGGGTGTCGGCGGCGATGCGGGCGTTGGAGCTGAACTCACCTGCGCCAAGGAGAGCCGACCACGCGTCCCAGAGGCCGACCTTGATGTCCAGCCATAGGGGAGTCGCCTTGAAGCCGTCGAAGGTGACGGCAGCCAGCACCAGGATGACGAAGACCAGGATGTCGGTCGTGACGTTCTCGCGTCGGGCCAGGCCAACGGCCCATGGCCGCAGGTTGAGCTCGCGTTCGGTGCTGTCGGCCCGTTCCCAGCAGGCGTAGCAGTTGACACAGCCGTCGTCGGAGATGCCGCACGCCGCTTCGCAGTCCGTGCAGTCGTCGTCGCTGACCACCCTCACCTCTGTGGGCGCGAACCTCGCCAGGAAGCCGAACACTACGGAGAAGCCCTCTCCGTAGCGCAGCCACACGCGCCTGCCGAAGAGGAGCATCCCGCCCCAGGTGACCAGGGAGTAGGCCAGGACCAGCAGAGCGATGTTCAGCGGGTCGGAGGCGCCGGGGAAGGCGTTCTCCAGCCACGCGAAGACCAGGAAGAGGGCGAAAGCGGGCCACGCGCCAAGACTGGCCGGGTACTCGAAGCCCAGGTCCAGGTTGGAGTCCGGCCTGAATCGCCTCTTCAATGCCTCCGCCCAGCCGAATAGGATGCTCCAGGGGTTCATGAGCGCCCACAGGTTGCCCACGAGGGCCACGAAGAAGCCAAGTCCCACCCACCAGATAACCCACACGAAGGTGGGGGCGAAGTTGGCGCTGGGCGACCGGTCTCCAAAGATGCCGGTAGCGATAACCAGTAGGAAGAGGAACACCGCCGCTGCCTGCGCTGTGATGATGAAGGCGCGGCTCTGGAGAAGCGCCGCCAGCGGCCTGTGGCTGAAGAGGTTGTGACGCCAGTAGCCGTACAGGCCGGGCGCGCCCCTCACGAACACGCCAATCACCACGAAGGAGAGGGCGACTGTCGCTCCCGCTCCTACCATGTAGTACCCAAGGGGAACGGGCAGATCATACCGCTCCCCAAACCCGTGGGCGTAGACTGGCCGGGCCGCCAGCGCCCCCGCCGCAACGAGCAGGAGCGCCGACAGCCTGAATATTAGCGGTTTCATAACGGGTTACCTCTTCAGGATTCCGACGGCCGGCCTATCGGGGCTGCACCACCAGCCTGCCCAACTCAATCTCCTTCGGCTGTTCCATGTCCATGTTCCCCATGCCGCCCCCGGCTTCCTGCATTGTAACGGTTGTCATGGCCTGTATGCCGTAGTCGCAGTGATGGGCGTTGTTCAGGGATACCATGATGTCATACTGCCCGGAGCTTTCGTAGAGGCGGGTGTCGAAGGTCACCTGCGGGTTTGCGTACATGCCAACGGACTGCCCGTTAACCTCCAGATGCCAGTGGTCTCCGTCGGGCGATAGCTCGATGTTCTGCGTCTCAACGGCCACGTCCACGAGATGAGGCTGGTCCGAAGGGCTTGCGCTGACGGATATCTGCGGCATCTGTTGACCGGCCGCAGGCTCCACCTTGCACGACTCCTCACCCGCGCTGTGGGTGTGGCCGCCGCTGCCGGGATGGATGGTGAAGGGAAAGCTTCCGGTGGCGTAGGCGTCAAATGCGATGGTGGCCAGCATATCGGGTCCGACCATCCCTTCAAGGTCGTAGCCGTGCAGGTGGTAGTTGGCCATCTCGTCGGAAGCCAACTCAATGGTAATCTTGTCGTCCTGCTTCACCTCCAGGGTCGTATCCTCACGGACAAGGGCGCCGTCTCTGATCTCCAGGACGAAGGTAACGTCCTCCGGCTCGCCTCCGCCGCAGGCAGCGATGAGGGCGGTCAGCGCCAGCAATAGAATTGTTCGCTTCATTGGTCTTTCCTCATTACTTTCAGGTTCTGCGTCTCGACGGGCCTCCGCGAGTGGCCTGTCGCAGATACCACGCAATGGCTATCAGCAGGGGTATGGCTGATAAAAGCACTATGATGACCCCCCAGTTTACCCTTGCGTAGCTCACGCTCAGGGGGAACTCCAGCACAGTCTGCTGCTCCCCCTGGGCGATGTCCACTATGAAGCCCCATTCTCCTTCCTGGAGAAGCTGGACGTTCAGGTCGTACCAGTTGAAGGTTGGGGGAGTGACGTACGCGGTCAGAGGCCCCAGCATGAGCGATTCGGGCAGAGGGCCGATGGCTCTGACGCTGACCGTGGCGTTGGTCACCGGCTCACCACCGTCGGCGGTCAGCAGCACGATGGACATGTGCAGGCTGCCCACCCTTGGACTCGGCGGTGAGACCCTGACGTCAATCCGGTATGGGCCCTGTGTGGTCTCCAGAATGGAGGTTGTCCGTCCGTTGGCCTCCGCGACGGAGGCAACGATGGTGAGCCACAGGGCCAACACGGGCAACGCCAGACCGGCTGTGCAAAAAAACCTGATCAGTTGCGTCACTACATACCCCAACTAGCTAACCGGAGAAGGGCATAGCCCTTCCCGTAAATAGAGAAGAAAGGATGGATGGGGCTTACAGCTACGCGGTTGGAGGTCTGTCCAGGGGGTTGGGCTGGGACTGAGGTCGTTTGGCGTTAACCAGGAACAGCAAAGCGTGATATGAGAGGATTACTGAGGCGATTGTAGCCGCTAGCATCGCCGCAGTCGCGCTCTCGAAGTAGCTGACTAGCTCTGGAAGGAAGGCCGGGGCCATTACGGCCGTCAGCGCTACGCTAGGGATGCCGTGGAGGATGACGCTCCAGCCGGAGCCGTCGGATGCGGTGGCGTCGCCTGCCGGTGGGCGCTCTGCCGGATGATGGTGGGAATAGGGGACCAGCTTCTCCAGGAGGTGGTGACGGTGCGCGTGGCTCTCCCCGGCGTGGCCTCCCGACACCCAGGCGTAGCCCGCGGCCAGGGGCGCGAGGAGAATGACCACCGCCAGAAACAGCGGCGCAAGGGTGGCCATGGGCCGGGATTTGATTGAGGATGGTGTGCTGGTCATTGGACTCTCTCAATCCATGATAGCTGGGGGAGTACGGAATCGCAAGAAGTTCAGACCATTCCTGCGCAAGGAGGAATCCAGGCGGGGGTGGGGCGTGGACTCCCGCCTTCGCGGGAGTGGTTGGACTTGTTCATATCATTTCTAGCTAGCCCGCGGCTGCCTCAATGGCGGCGATTATCCACTCCCTTGGGGGCGTCTCTGAGGGCTCGCCTTCCACGTCGTAGATGCGGCAATCGAGAGTGAAAGTGGCCTCCGGAATCTCAGGGTCAATGTCTTCGTCGTCGATTCGGATGGTGGGCGAGCCCGGAAACCACATGTCCTCCGCCTCCTCCCTTGAGGTTATCTCTACCAGGTTGACCTCGTCGTCCACGCGCATCCCTGCCAGGAGGTCGCGCAACTCCTCCAGGGTGGCCTCCCAGTGGGGGCATCCTTCGAAATACAGAAGCTCAATGTTCACTTCAACTGCCCGGCTTGAAGCGTCTCACATCTCAATGCTCTTCTCGCCGGAGAGGTACGCCTCCGGCTCCTTGGAGAAGGCCACGCGACAGCCCGGAGCGCAGAAGTAGTAGGTCTGGCCCTCGTAGTCGTGGGTGCCTCCTCGCGGGTTCTTGACGTCGACCTCCATTTTGCAAACCGGGTCGGTTTCCGTGTCGCCACGGCCACTCAGAAAGGGTATTCGCAGCATGTTGACCTCCTTGTTCGCAGAAACGAGCTACCTTAACTGGATCTTGCGCAGTCGCAGAGAGTTGGTGACCACGGAGACGGAGCTCAGGGCCATTGCGCCCGCGGCCATGACCGGATTGAGAAAGCCGTAGTCTCCCAGGACGTATCGCAGAGGGCCGTCCGGAACGCCGGTGCTGAGGACCTGGTGGAAAAGTACGTATAGCAGGCCGGCGGCCACGGGTATGAGGACCGTGTTGTAGCCGAAGGCCCAGAACAGGTTCTGCCAGATGGTGCGAGTGGTGGCCTTGGAGAGGGCGATGGCCTGGGACACGCCGCGAAGGTCTCCGCGCATCAGCGTCACGTCCGCGGCGGCGATGGCGACGTCTGTGCCGGCGCCCAGGGCTATCCCGACGTCGGCCCTGGTCAGGGCGGGGGCGTCGTTGATGCCGTCGCCGACCATAGCCACGGCCTTGCCCTCCTCCTGCAGCTCCCGTATCTTGTCCACCTTCTGGTCGGGCAGCGCCTCCGCGACAACCCTGTCTATGCCCACCTGTGCGGCTATGGCCTCCGCCGTGCGCCGATCGTCGCCGGTGAGCATTATGACCTCCAGCCCCAGCCTGTGCATAGCGTCAACGGCCTCGCGGGACTCAGGTCTGAGGGTGTCTGCGACGGCGATGACGCCTGCCGCGTTGCCCTCCACCGCCACGAACACGGGCGTCTTGCCCTGAGCCGAAAGCTCACGTCCTAGACTCTCCAGGCTGTCCAAGGAGACGCCCCTCTCGCTCATCAAGGCAGGGTTGCCCAGGACGACCGTCGAGCCGTTGACCCTGGCCTCGACGCCGTGCCCGGGAAGCGCGCGGAAGTCGGTTGCGTCGTCCAATGTGATCGACCTCTCATCGGCCGCGTCAACGAGAGCCTTGCCCAGGGGGTGCTCAGAGCCGCGCTCGGCGGAGGCCGCCAGTCGCAGCAGGTCGTCCTCTGACATTTGCAGGGATACCGCGTCCGTAACCGCAGGCCTGCCCAGGGTGAGGGTGCCGGTCTTGTCCAGCACCACAGTGTTGAGCTTGAAGGCGCGCTCCAGGGCCTCCGCGTTGCGAATGAGAATGCCGCGCTCAGCGCCCTTGCCCATGCCCACGACTATGGCGGTGGGAGTGGCGAGACCGAGGGCGCAGGGGCAGGCGATGACCAGCACGGCGACCAGGTTGAGAATGGCGATGGGAACCACCGGTGACACGGGGGCCCATACCACCCAACCCACAAAGGTGACGGCGGCTATAGCCAGAACGGTGGGGACAAAACGGCTGGCCACCTTGTCCACAAGACGCTGGATGGGAGCCTGGGAGCCCTGGGCCTCCTGCACCAGCCGGATGATGCTGGCCAGGGCCGTGTCCTTGCCGATCCTCGTGGCGCGGAATCTGAAGCTGCCGACCTTGTTCATTGTGGCGCCGTAAACTGGAGAGCCGACGGCCTTCTCCACCGGCAGGCTCTCCCCGGTGAGCATGGACTCATCGACGGCTGATGCGCCCTCCGTCACCTCGCCGTCAACGGCTATCCGCTCGCCCGGGCGCACCACCAGGACGTCGCCGAGGGCGACTTCGTCTATGGGCACGTCGGTCTCAACTCCGTCCCTGACCACCCTGGCGGTCTTCGGCTGGAGCACCATGAGCCTGCGAATGGCCTCGGAGGTCTGGCCCTTGGAGCGAGCCTCCAGCAGACGGCCCAGAAGCACAAGGCAGATGACAATGGCGGAGGCGTCGAAGTAGGTGCCGGTGCTGTGTTTGAGTGCGCTGTTGGCGTGGACCAGGTGCGCGTCGGCAAAGTAGCCCTCAAAGAAGGTGAGGAACGTGCTGTAGCCGTATGCCACGCTGGTGCCAATGGCGATGAGGGTGTTCATGTTGGAGGTGCGGTGTTTGAGCGCGCCCCAGGCGCTCTGGTAGAAGGTGGCGCCAATCCAGAACTGGACGGGCGTAGCCAGTATCCAGAGGATGAAGTTCAACTGGAAGGAGGTGAGTCGCAGGGTCTCAAGGGGGATGTACATGGCGACCATCATCGCAGCGCCCACCGCGCCTGCTATGGTGACCTTGCGGGCAAGGGATCTGACCTCGCGGGTGCGGGCCAGGCGCTCTTCGTCGCCTTCGGCTCCATCATCATCGACGCCCTCCACGGAGTAGCCGGCGTCGCTCACCATAGCCTTCATGTCGGGCAGGGAGGCGGGCCCGGGTATGTACTCGACCGTCGCCTGCTCGGTGGCCAGGTTCACGTTCGCGGTGAGCACGCCGTCCACCTCACGGATGGCATTGCCCACGTGGGAGACGCAGGCGGCGCAGGTCATCCCGCCGATGTTCAGCGTGATGCGCGCCACCCCGGCCTTGTACCCGGCGTCGTCAACCGCTTCAATGAGAGTGGGAATGGCGGCCCGCTCGGGGTCGAACTCCACGGTGGCCTGCTCCATTGCCAGGTTGACCTCCGCGGAGACTACGCCGTCCACCTCTTTGAGGGCGTTGCCCACGTGGGAGACGCAGGCGGCGCAGGTCATCCCCTCCACGGGCAGGGTGATGATTTTCAGGTCTTTGATGGTCACGGCTGGGGTTCCTTCAGCGTATGTCAGTGCAATCTTACCACATCAAAGGGGCTATACTGAGCCAGACTGGCTCGTATCCAGCAGGCGTTCCACCCTGGTGACGAAGCGGGCTGCATCTCGGAGAAGGTCTTCCACGGCTTCACGGCTGAGTTGGTCCTCATAGAAGTTGGTGTGCAGCTTATCTACCGAGGTAAACAGGCGTCTCAGATCCTGGTCATTGGCCTCCTCGATTAGCCGGTCGGCGATGTCGTACAGAAGCCTCTCGCCGTAGTGCTCCCAGCCCCTGTCCTCTGCCACAGCCTTCAGAATCAGGGCAGCCGCTCCCCAGCCGTTCTCCGAGGCCATGGGGAGGTCGTCATTCTCCATATTCTCGGACGCCTTGGCCAGGAGCACCCTGCTCTGGGCACGGTACGACCAATCATCCCTTGACCCATTGCTGCCTCTGTACATTTCCTCTAGTTTACACCATTTGGCAACGACAACACGCTAGCTCGCGACCAGGGAGCCGCGCCTGGGGGAAGGGTCCCTGGTTGTGAAGTCCACGACCTCGGCTTGGGCCGCCGCGCGCTCCACCAGGGCGTCGATGTCCAGGGCGGACTCCAGGCGCTCCACCTCTTCGGGAACGGTGCGAGTGGTGGGGTGGCGGGGGACGAAGAGGGTGCAGCAGTCCTCGTCCGGGATGATGGAGATGGGGAACGTGCCGATGGCGCGGGCCTCGGTCACTATCTCCTGCTTGTCCATGCCAATCAGGGGGCTGAACACCGGAAGGTCGAGCACACTCCTGACGGTCACCATGTTCTCAAGGGTCTGGGAGCCGACCTGCCCCAGGCTTTCGCCAGTGACCAGGGCCTTTGCGCCGCGCTCCCGAGCTATGCGCTGGGCTATCCTCGCCATGAACCGCCGGTAGACCACCACCCTGTACGCCGGCGGCACTGAGAGGATGATGTCCCGCTGCACGTCTGCAAAGGGCACCAGGAGCAGCCTGGAGCGGAACTGGTGCCTGTTCAGCAGTTCCACAATCTCGCGGGCCTTCTCGCGGGACGTGCCGTCCACTAGGGGGAAGCTGTGGAAGTGGACAAATGTGACCTCGCAGCCCCGCTTCATCATCCGCCACGCCGCCACCGGCGAGTCTATGCCGCCTGAAAGCAGCGCAACCACCTTGCCGCCGACTCCCACCGGCATCCCGCCGGGGCCGCGCTCCTCCTTGAAGTACACCAGGGCCTCTCGCGGCAGTATCTCAACGAAGACGTTGACCTCCGGGTCCTTCAGGCTGACCTCCGCGCCGGTAAGCTGTTGCACCAGCGCGCCCAGGTCGTGGTTTATCTGTGGAGAGGTCAATGGAAAGGACTTGTTGCCGCGCTTGGAGGTTATGCGGAAGGTGTCGAAGCTCAGCCTGGGAATCTCCTCCGCCAGGAAATCCCTGATTGCGTCCAGGTTAGGCGGCAGCTTGTAGCAGCGGTAGAACTTGACCACGCCGAACACCTGGCTGAGCCTTTCGCTTAGCTCCTCCCACGGCGTCTCCGGCTGCAGGGTTATCTCCACGCCCATGTGCCGCTTGCCGACGCGGCTCACCGGCAGCCCGCGCAGCGCCTCTTTGATGTTGCGCGCCAGCTGATTGAAGAAGGTGGGGCGGTTCTTGCCCTTGAGCGCTATCTCGTGGACGCGAACAATTACGGAGTTGTGCGGGTAACTCATGGGCATTTGGCAGCCGTTCTTCGACTATCCCCTGCCGTTGGCGAGCAGGGCGTCTCCCTCGGGGAAAAGGCCCTGCTCTGCAAGCCGTCGGCGGGTGTGGTGCGGCGGTAGAGGCTCTACGCCCCGGCCGGCACGGGGATGTCTATGCGATAGTCCTTCAGCATGGCCTGAAGCTGCTCGGCCGTCTTCTCGTCCGGCTCAGTGAGGGGCAGCCTTGGCTTGCCCACCTGGAAGCCAACGTGGTTCAGGCTGTACTTCACGGGGATGGGATTGGACACAATGAACAGGCCCTTGAATATGGACATCATCCGAAGGTGCTCAGCCGCGGCCTCCGAGGTCTTCCCGACCAGGATGTTGTCCATCATCCCCTTGATCTGGCGTCCCACCAGGTGAGAGGCCACGCTGACTACGCCGTAGCCGCCCAGGGACATAATGCCGAAGGTGTCGTTGTCGTTGCCGCTCCAGACGCGGAAGTCCTTTGGCGCGCCGGAGATGATACGGGCTATCTGGTCGAAGTCGCCGCTGGCCTCTTTGACCCCAATTATGTTGTCCACCTGGGCCAGCTTGACGGTGATCTCCCAGGAGAGGCTTGTGATGGTGCGGCTGGGCACGTTGTACAGGATGCAGGGCAGGCTTGTACTCTCCGCGATGGCCTTGAAGTGCTGGTACAGGCCTTCCTGAGTGGGCTTGTTGTAGTAGGGCACCACCAGCAGGCAGGCGTCGGCGCCCGCGCGCTCCGCCTCCCGGGTCAGCTCGATGCTCTCCGCCGTGTTGTAGTTGCCCGTGCCGGCAACGACGGCCCCGCGGTCGCCAAGCTCGGACTTGATCTCGCTGAAGAGCCTCAGCTTCTCCTCGGTGGTCAGGGTGGGCGACTCGCCGGTGGTGCCGGAGACCACCAGCCCGTCGCTGCCGGACTCCAGCAGGGAGGAGGCCAGACGCTTAGCCTGGGTGTAGTCCACTTGTCCCTGCCCATCGAAGGGCGTAACCATTGCCGTAATGAGTCTGCCCACGTTAACCATAGTACCTACCTCCTATTTGGTTGGTGTAAGCATCTCCTGCCTGACCATAGCTTCTGCTATCTGTACGGCGTTCAGGGCCGCGCCCTTCCGCAGGTTGTCCGCCACTACCCACATGGCCAGGCCGCTTGGGTGGGAGAAGTCCTTCCTGATGCGACCGACGAATACATCGTCCGTGCCCGCGGCCGAGAGGGGCAGCGGATAGTGCTGGTCGCCGGGGTTGTCCTGCACCGTGACGCCCGGGGCTGACGAGAGTATCTCCCTGGCCTCCTCGGCGGACATGGGCCGGCTGAACTCCACGTTCACGGCCTCGCCGTGGCTGGTGTAGACGGGAACGCGTACGCAGGTGGCGCACACCGGCATCTCAGGCTCGTGCATGATCTTGCGGGTTTCCTGGACCATCTTCCACTCCTCAGTGGTGTAGTCGTTCTCCAGGAAGCTCTCCACAAAGGGCAGGGCGTTGTAGGCAATCTGGTGCGGGTACGCCTTTGGCGCGACCTCGTTCTGCCTGCCCTCAGCGATAACGGCGATCTGCTCCCGCAGCTCGTCGACTGCGGCCGCGCCGGTGCCGGACACGGCTTGGTAGGTGGACACCACGATGCGCTGTATGGGGTTCACCCTGTGCAGCGGGTCCAGGGCCACCACCATCTGGATGGTGGAGCAGTTGGGATTGGCGATAATGCCCTTGTGCGAATCGATGTCGCCGGCGTTGACCTCCGGCACAACTAGGGGCACCTCCGGGTCCATCCTGAAGGCGGAGCTGTTGTCGATAGCGACCGCGCCCGCCCTGGCCGCGATAGGGGAGAAGCGCCTGCTGATGTCGCCGCCCGCGGAGAAGAGGGCGATGTCGATGTTGTCGAAGGAGTCGTCGCTCGTCTCCTCCACAACCAGATCTTCGCCCATGAAGCTGATGCGCTTGCCCGCGGACCGGTCCGAGGCGTAGAGGCGGAGGGAGTCCATGGGGAACTTCCTTTCCTCAAGAATCCTGAGAAACTCTCCTCCCACCAGGCCGGTCGCGCCGACTATTGCAACTCTAAAGCTCATTTGGTCCCACCTGATCTGTTGAAGTAACGTCTTTCTTTATACATCAAACGCTAGAGTCCTAGCAACTTGTCCAGGCCCACCACCAATCCCTTCCACTTGGTCACCTCCCTGGCGGCCAGGACAACGCCGGGCATGTAGCATTCCCGGTTGATGGTGTCGTGCTTCAGGCTGAGGGTCTGTCCCGCCGTGCCCAGGATTATCTCGTGGTGGGCCATCCGGCCGGGCATACGCACACTGTGGATGGACACGCCGCCCAAGTCTCCGCCGCGCGTCTCCTCGACAGGCTCCCTCTCCGGGATGGGCCTGTGGAAGGGAGCGCTCCTGTCCTCGCCCAGGCTCCGGGCCAGGGCCATTGCCGTCCCCGACGGGGAGTCTATCTTGGTCTCGTGGTGCATCTCAACGATGTCCGCGTAGTCGAAGTACTTGCCCAGGCCGCGCGCCAGGTGTATGAGCAGCACCGCGCCCAGGGCGAAGTTGGGGGCCACGAACGCGCCGATCCGGTGCTCGTTGGCCAGCCCGTCAAGCTCCTTCAGGTTGTCCTCGGTTAGCCCCGTTGTGCCTACCACGAGGTTGACGCCCTGGGCGGCCGCCACCCGGCAGCCCTCCATAGCTGCCGAGGCGTTGGTGAAGTCCACCATGACATCCGGCCTGAATCTCGCAATGGCGCCGCTCAGGTCCGGGGAGACTGGCATATCGCCTGAGCCGTCGGGCAGGGCAATGACGCCCTCCGCAGCCCCGGCGTCCACGCCGCAGGCCGGCTCCAGGTCTGGCTCACGGCAGACGGCGTTGAGCACCTCGCGCCCCATTCTGCCCAGCACGCCGTGTATCAGCACCTTTGTCATCTTAATCGCCTATCGCCGAAAGTGTATGGCCTATCGTTGCCTGTCCCTAGGCGGCGGTCTCCGTCCGCCCTGGCCCTGGTTGAAGGGGCGCGAACCTCCGGGACGCGGGCCCCTGGGTCGGTCGTCGTTGCGCCTTGGCCTGTCGGACCGCGGGCCGTTGCTGGAAGGGGAGGGCCTGGGCGCAGGAGCCGGAGCCGGGTCGTTGGGGTCGCGGAGCAGGGCGCGCCGGGAGAGGTTGATTCGTCCCATAGCGTCTATCTCCGTCACCAGCACCGTAAGCTCGTCGCCAACGCTGACCACGTCCTCCACCGACTCCACGCGCTCCTCCGCAAGCTCGCTTATGTGCACAAGGCCGTCCTTGCCGGGGAGAATCTCCACGAAAGCGCCGAAGTTCATCAGGCGGCTGACCTTGCCTGTGTAGATGCCGCCGACCTCCGCCTCCCTGGTCAGGGCCTCAATGCGCTCTACGGCCACCTTGGCGGCCTCTCCGCTTACGGAGCCGATGATCACCGTGCCGTCGTTCTCAACGTTGATGGTGGTCTTGGTCTCCTCAATGATGGAGCGGATGGTCTTGCCGCCCGGCCCTATCACCGCTCCAATCTTGTCCACCGGGATGTTCAGGCGGATCATGCGCGGGGCGTAGGGGCTGAGGTCCTCCCTTGGCTGGTCTATGGCGGCCTTTATCTTGTCCAGCACCGTGAACCGGGCCTCCTTGGCCTGCTGAAGGGCCTCCTCCATTATGGCGTAGGTTATGCCCTTGACCTTGATGTCCATCTGGAGGGCGGTAATGCCCTCGGCGGTGCCGGCCACCTTGAAGTCCATGTCACCCATGAAGTCCTCGACTCCCTGGATGTCCGTCAGGACGGCGTAGCGGCCGTCGTCCGCCATGACGAGGCCCATAGCCACGCCTGCCACGGGCGTCTTGATGGGCACTCCGGCGTCCATCAGCGCCAGGCTGCTGCCGCAGACGCTTGCCATAGACGTGCTGCCGTTGGAGCTGATAGCCTCCGACACGAGCCGGAGGGTGTAGGGGAACTCGTCTTCGTCCGGAAGGACGGGAAGGATGGCCCTCTCGGCCAGAGCGCCGTGCCCGACCTCTCGGCGGCCGGGGCCGCCCACTCGCCGCACCTCTCCCACGGAGTAGGGCGGGAAGTTGTAGTGGTGCATGTACCGCTTGCTGTCCTCCGGGCTTATGGTGTCCAGGTTCTGCTTCTCCGCCATGGAACCCAGGGTGGCGATGGTTAGAACCTGGGTCTGGCCCCGGGAGAAGAGCCCGGTGCCGTGGGCCCTGGGCAGGAACGATACCTCGCAGCTTATGGGGCGTATCTCTTTGTGCCCCCGGCCGTCGGGACGCAGGCCGTGGTCCACTATGCCGGAGCGGACCTCCTGCTTGATAAGGGCCTCGAAGGCGTCTGAGATCTCGTTGGACGCGTGCTCCTCGCTCAGCTTCTCCTTCACCTCGTCGCTGAGGACGTCGATGGCTCCGTCCCGCTCGCCCTTCTCGTGGTCGGTGAAGATGGTGTTCCGCAGACGGTCTCCAAGAATCAGGGAGGCCTTCTCCTTGATGCCCAGCGCCGCGCCGGTTGCGCCGTTCGCGGACAGGGTCATCTTGGGCTTTGCCGCCACGCCAATCAGCTCATCCTGCATCTGGATGACCTGCTGGTTCGTCTCCTGTCCCTTCCTGACCGCCTCAATTATCACGTCCTCAGATACCTCGGTTGCTCCGGCCTCCACCATGGCAATGGCGTCCCTTGTGCCGGCCACCACCAGGTCCAGGCTGCTGTCGACAAGCTGTGCGAAGGTGGGGTTGACCACAATCTCTCCGTCTATGTAGCCGAGCCTTGTGGCGCTGACTGGCCCGTCAAAGGGTATCTCCGACAGGCACAGGGCCGTGGACGCCCCGATTATCCCCAGGATGTCTGGGTCGTTCTCCTGGTCTGCGGAGAGGACGGTGACCACCACCTGGATCTCGTTGTGCAGTCCCTTGGGGAACAACGGACGCAGGGGGCGGTCCGTCAGTCGGGCGGCCAGGGTTGCGTTTTCGGTGGGCCTGCCCTCTCTTCGGAAGAAGCTTCCCGGGATCTTCCCGGCGGCGTAGAGTCGCTCCTCGTAGTCTATGGTCAGGGGCAGAAAGTCTATCCCCTCTCTTGCGTTGGGCGAAGCGCAGGCGGTGACCAGCAGCACGGTGTCTCCGTACCTGACGGTCACCGAGCCCCCGGCCTGGTTGGCCAGCTTGCCCGTCTCAATTGTGAGAGAACGCCCGGCGATCTCTCGGTTTACACTGTTTGACAAAATACCAATATCCTCCTCTTAACGATAGCAAATAGGGAGAATAAAGAAAGAGCGCCCGTTTAGGGCGCTACCTTCTAATGAGGAGCTTGGATGTGACTTCCCTGTAGCGACTGCTATCTTCTCTACTAAGATAGCGCAATAGCCGGCGGCGTTGTCCCACCAGCTTCAGCAGCCCACGCAGGCAGTGGTAGTCTTTACGGTGTACCCTGAGGTGGTCCCTGAGCCGGTTGATGCGATCCGTGAGCAGTGCTATCTGCACGGCCGTGGAGCCTGTATCGCCCTCTTTGGTCTGGAACTCCTCTATAAGGGCCTGCCTTCTCTCCTTCCCCAGCATCTATATATGCGACCTTTCTCTATTCTCTTCGTGCGCGATTATAGCACAGCTACAACATGGAGTAAACCGGCCTGACGCCGTATGAACGGCCTTGACTAAAGACGGGTCTTGGGGCACACCCGAAAGTCAAAGGCCAGGGTGAATCAGGCCGGTCGAAATAAGTTACGCCGTGCGGAGCCGACGGCCTATGGTGTTACCGGGCCGCTCGCTCGGATGCGAAGCACTCGTTGCAGTACACCGGCCTGCCCAGCCGCGGCTGGAAGGGCACTTCTGCCTCCTTGCCGCAGTTGGCGCATATCACGGAGTACATGGGCCGGGAGCCACCCTCGAAGTTGCGGGCGCGGCGCCGCGCCGATCGGCACTCCGGGCATCGGCTGGGCTCGTTCAGGAGCCCGCGCTTCTGGTAGAACTCCTGCTCACCCTCGGTGAATAGGAACTCTACTCCACACTCTCTGCATACCAAACTCTTGTCACTCAACGCTAGAAACCCTCCTAAGGTCAATTCTGGGTCGCTACACTGTCTGTCCACACCTGCTGCCCAGAACCCCAAGGGACTTTCCGAGCGCCGTACTGACAATCCACTAAACTAAAGCGACTAGAGGGGAGCATAACATTGCAAGCGTGGCAAGTCAACCCGCGCAAGCCTAAGTAACCTGGTCTAAGCCGCTCCCCACCCGCCGCCTCCGGGCGTCAGGAGCACGAGGACGTCCCCCGGCTCCGCCCTGAAGGTGACCTTGGACGGCAGACGCTCCTTCTCCACGCTGTTCCTGTAGAGGATGTTCTCGCCGGGCGCGCCGGGCGCGCCGCCCTGGAGGCCGTAGGGAGCGTTTTCGCGGCGCTCCGTGAGCAGGGTCACCGTAGCGGGCGCAAGGAACTCCATCTCCCTGACAATGCCGTCGCCGCCGCGGAAGGCACCCTCGCCGCCGGAACCCCGGCGGAGGGCGTAGTGCCGAACGCGCATGGGGAACTGAAGCTCCAGGGCCTCGATGGGCGTGTTCAGGGTGTTGGTCATGTGGGTGTGGACGCCGGAGAGGCCGTCCCTGTCCGGGCGCGCGCCCATGCCGCCTGCGATGGTCTCGTAATATGCGAAACCCTCTCCGTTGGGGTGACGGCCTCCAACCAGGATGTTGTTCATGGTTCCCTGGCTGGCGGCGGGAATGACGCCGGGCATGGCCTGGGCCAGCGCGCCCATGAGCGCGTCCACAATCCTCTGGGAGGTTTCCACGTTGCCCCCGGCCACTGCGTGGGGCGGAGTGGGGTTGACAAGCGATCCCACAGGCGCGGATACGACCACCGGCCGCATGACGCCCTGGTTGGCGGGGACCTGCTCCCCGGCGATGCACCTTACAACATAGAGCACGGCGGAGAGCGAGATGGCGAAGGGCGCGTTGACACACCCGTCGGTCTGGGAGGCCGTGCCCGCAAAGTCCACCTCCATCTCGTCGCCGTTGACGCGCACGGTCGCATGGATGGGTAGAGGATCGTTGCTGAAGCCGTCGCCCTCAAGATGGTCCGTGAAGGAGAACTCGCCGTCGGGCATCTCCCTTATGGCGGCGCGGGTGAGACGCTCGGAGTAGTCCAGGAGGCCGTCCATATGCTCGCGGGTCTCCTCCCAGCCGTACCTGGCCACGATGTCCTGGAGGCGACGCTCTCCCACGCGGCAGGCGGCAAGCTGAGCGGCGATGTCACCCCGGCGGTCGTTGGGCGTGCGCGAGTTGCGACAGAGCAGGTCGACCACCTCCGCGTTCAGCCGGCCCCTTCGCGCGAGCTTGATGGGCGGGATGATAAGTCCCTCCTGGAGCAGCTCAGTCGACAGGGGCAGCGACCCAGGCGTCATGCCTCCGATGTCGGCGTGGTGCCCGCGGTTGGCCACGAATCCGACCAAGGTTCGCCCGTCGTCTGTCGTCGCGAACACGGGGGCCACGAGGGTGATGTCGGGCAGGTGAGTGCCGCCCATGTACGGGTCGTTGAGGGCCACCACGTCGCCGGGAGAGAGCGCAAGTCGCTCCAAGGCAGCCTCCACCGACGCCGGCATGGAACCCAGGTGAACGGGAATGTGGGCGGCCTGCGCCACCATGCGGGCCTGGGGGTCAAAGAGGGCGCAGGAGTAGTCCTGGCGCTCCTTGATGTTGACGGAGAAGGCGCTGCGGCCAAGGGCCACGCCCATCTCCTCAGCAACGGAGGAGAAGAGGTTGTGGAAGACCTGAAGGCTGATTGCGTCAGGCATGGGACAACTCAAGTATGAGATTGCCGTAGCCGTCCAAGCGAGCCGTCCACCCGGGTGGGATGACGGTTGTGGAGTCCATCTGGAGCACGAGAGCTGGACCGGCGAGGGCGTTTCCCGGCAGCAGCAGCGAGCGGTCGAAGCAGCGCGTTGGCATGGGCCTGCCGTCGAAGACCACCGGCCGCTCGTCCACGACGGCAACCGTAGGGTCTTCCGCCCCTTCCGCCGCGGGCTCGATGTCGGGCTTCTCCACCGGGCCAACGGCCTTCAGCCGGGCGGCGACCACCTCCGTCGGCTGGGACGGGTCGCTGTGGCCGTAGCGCTGGCGGTGGGCGCGGTGGAAGCGGCGGGCCGCCGACTGCGCCACCCTCGCGCCCAGGGGAGGACAGGGGACCGTAAGCTCGTAGGACTGCCCTACGTATCTCAAGTCAAGGAAGCGCTGTAAGACCAGGCGGGAGCGGTCAAAACCCTCACGGGCCAGGTCCTCCCGCGCCTGCTCCTCCATAGGGCGGAAGGCGTTTCGCAGAGCGTCCGCGTCCACTTGGGACTCAGGAAGCAGCAGGGTGCGGGAGTAGTCTTTGACCACGTCGGAGAGGGCCGCGCCCAGGGCGGAGAGGACGCCCGGATGGGGCGGGACGAGCACTCTTGACATACCCAGGCCCTCCGCAAGATGGCAGGCGTGCATTGGGCCTGCTCCGCCAAATGGCAGCAGCGTGAAGCGGCGCGGGTCAAAGCCCCGCTCAAGGGATATGGCGCGCAGGGCCCGCTCCATAGTGGCGTTGGCGACCCTGAGAACACCCTCGGCGGTGGTGATTACGTCCTGGGCCAGTTCCTTTGCCAGCTTTTCAATGTAGAAGCGTGAGCGGTCGGCGTCCAGCGACATTCTGCCGTCCAGGAAGCGGCCGACGTCCATACGGCCCAGTACCATGTTGGCGTCTGTCACCGTTACCTGCTCGCCGCGCCCGTAGCAGGCAGGGCCGGGGTCGGCTCCCGCCGACTGCGGACCGACCAACAGCGCGCCGCCGGGGTCGACGCGGGCTATGGAGCCACCGCCCGCTCCGACGGTGTGTATGTCTATGGTGGGCATTCGGGTGGGGTAGCCCCCAATCTGCGCAGAGGTGGTCTCCTGCACCCCACCGGGGCACAGGGAGACGTCGGTGGAGGTGCCGCCCATGTCGAAGGTGATGACCTGGGGGAAGCCCGCCTGGGACGCCACCTGAAAGGCCCCGACAACCCCGCCTGCGGGCCCGCTCAGCAGCGTGCGTACCGGTTCCTGGGACGCCCTGGCCGCGGAGAGGCTTCCTCCGCCGGAGTGCATTATGCGCAGCCGCGGGCCCAAGGCGTCGCCCAGCCGCCGGAGGTAGCGGGCCATTGGCGGGCCGACGTAGGCGTTGACCACCACCGTGCTGGTGCGCTCGTACTCCCGGTACTCCGGCAGGAGGTCGCTGGATACTGAGAGATATGCGCCGTTCTCAAGGCGGGACAGCGCCTCCATCAGCAGTCGCTCGTGCTCCGGGTTGCGGAAGGAGAACAGCAGGGAGACGGCCACGGCGTCTGCTCCGCTCTCCTGCACCTGCCGGGCAATGAGCTTGGCGTCCCCGGCGGTCAGATGTATGACGGCGCTGCCCTGGCTGTCCAGCCGCTCCCGTACGCCGATGCGCAGCTCCGGGGGCACAAGCTGGGGCGGACGCTCCACGCCGAAGTCGTACAGGGCGGGGCGGTTCTGCCGGCCTATCTCCAGCATGTCCTCGAAACCCTCTGTGACCAGGAGCGCCGTGCGCGCGCCCTTCCGCTCAAGCAGGGCGTTGGTGGCGACGGTGGTGCCGTGGGAGATGTCGGCGTCGGGGGGAACGCCAAGCTCATCCAGGCCGGTCAAGACGGCCCGGCTTGGGTCGTCCGGTGTGGAGGACGTCTTGAACACCCTGACCTCGCCCTCAGAGATGAGGGCAAAGTCGGTGAAGGTTCCGCCGATGTCGACGCCCAGGATGGCTTTGCTCATTACCCCGCGAATGTATGGCATACGGGGGAAGTCGTCAAGGCGCGGTCAGGGCCGGTAGTGTCTCAGTTTGAGCTGGAACTTGAGCACTAGATTGCTAGAACCTTGATGTTATGTTTCGCCACCAGTTTGCTGGCTTCTTCCAGATCTTTGCCAGAGAACATATCCAAGTCTACGCCCTCAGAGACATTGAGAAGTGACACCCACATGATGTCTCCGTTTTCATCGTAGCCTACATATCGATCCTCATCCAACGCCTTGTTATTGGTGGATCGATTACTCTTGTTCCGTATGTAAATGGAGTCTGTTTCAGGAAAATAGTGTACTTGCATTGTGCTGCCCTTCTCAAGTGACTTCATAGACAACTATCATAGTGGTCATGCCAGCCGTGACAGCTCCCATCAACACTTGGAGTTTCCGCCCATCAGATGTTTCCCCGCGACACCATAGTTGTCCATCTCGCTTGCCAGCCCAAGTATCTTGTGTTGTTAGTACGATATTGATCGCTTCTTGAATATCAATCCCCTCGTCAGCCAAGAACATACGAGAGTGTCTGCTAGGTTCTATCCTGACATTACGGAAGGGATTCATTGCGAAATCAATGCAGGATAAACCTGCTAACGTGTGCCCCGGCTATTTCCAGCTTGCTGCGCAATCTCAGACCTTCGCTCGGAGGATAGGACACGGCCCGTTGCCTGCCTCCAATTTGCCCTGTCTAACACTTGCCCTGGTACGGAAGATCCTCCTCCGCCTTGCCATTCGGTCCCCATTTAGCCATCTCGTTCCCTCCTGTAGCGTAACTATAGCACGCTAGTATAGACTACGCCAATACAGCGTAACGGCTTCGGGCGAAACGATTCGAGAACCGCTAAGCATCCATGGAAGCGATTACGAATAGTTGTTGTTTCTAACCGCGACGAAGCGCCCTTGTTCCAAGGTGTAAGCTACACAAGAGGAAGGCAAAAATATATCAAATCAAGACAACACTTTCAAACTAGGACACTACCTCAAAGCCCTACCGGGCCTGCGGAAGGCCAGGTATACGCCGGACAGCACCAGCGTTCCGCCAATGACGCTGGTCACGGGCGGTGACTCCCCAAGAATAAGCCAGGCCAGTATGGTTGCGCCGACGGGCTCGGCCATTACGGCGACGGCGACCAGGGTGGCGCTCAGGTGGCCCAGGGCCCAGTTGAGCGAAGAGTGGCCCATGAGCTGGGGCACCAGTGTGACCAGAAGTATCGCCCAGTAGGTGCCGGTGGTGAAGCCGGTGAGGGGAGCGCCCGTAAAGCCTACCGCAGTCATCAGCATCACTGCTGACCCCAGATATACGAGGGCAATGTAGCTGACGTTGGAGAGGTCTCGCCTTACGCGCCTGCCAATCAGGAAGTACGTGCCCGCGGCTACGGCCCCGATGAGCGCCAGGAAGTCGCCGTAGAGCTCGCCGCCGCCCGAGGCGCGGTCTCCCTGCGCCAGCACCAGGCCGCCCGCCACGCCCAGCGCAATGCCTCCGGCCACCGGAAGCGTCAGTCGCTCCCGATAGGCCACGTGGGAGACGGCGGCGATGAGCAGAGGGCTGGTGGTCACCAGCACCACGGAGCTTGCCACGGACGTGTGCTCCAGTGAGGCGATCCAGGCGGCGAAGTGGACGGCGAGGGCCAGGGCGGAGGCCATGCACCACAGGAACTGGGACAGGCTCAGGGAGCGCAGGCCCCGATGGTCTCGCGCCATCGCCAGGGGGAAGGTCACCAGGCTGGCAAGGCTGAGCCGGTATGCGGCGATGGCCAGGGCGGGCGCGTCTGCCAGCCTGATAAGGACCGCCGCAGTGGATACGGCCAGCACACCAACGGCGACAACGCTATAGAGGACTATCGGACGCACTTGTAACAGCTTCAGAGACCGGGGTTAAGGCTGAGATGTATGTTACAGGGAGCAGTCGTCGTGTCAAGCCGTTGGTGAAATCTCCCGCACTCTTTGGCGGTTTCCCGGTGGATTTCATGCAGCCTGCTTGCTTTTGTGCTAGAATAGCTCCATGAATTTCAGAGTTTTCAACCTGGATGAGCCTCTGCCGGAGCTGAATAACCCCCACGCCTTCGCCTCCCTCCGACCCTGGGTGGACGTTGGAAGCGTGGGCAGGCTCACCTTTCGCAGCCTTGAGCGCCACTTCCAGGCGCAGAACCTGGCGAAGCTGAACAGGCCGGGCACCTTCTTCGACTTCACCCGCTATCGACCCACCATCTACAACGACGGCGACGGGCAGCGACACACGACTGTGCCCAATGTAAACGTGCGGTACGCCAAGGGCCCCAATGACACGGACTTCATCTTCCTGCACCTGCTGGAGCCTCACATGAACAGCGAGGTGTACATTCAGTCCATCATCAAGCTCCTTGAGAAATTCAGCGTGAAGCGGTACTGCCTGCTTGGTGCCATGTACGACCTGGTGCCCCACACCAAGCCCATCCTGGTGACGGGCACAGCCACGGGCGAGCAGACCCTGCAAGAGGTCAGGGGCCTCAACGTCCAGGCCAGCAGCTACGAAGGCCCCACCAGCATCGCCTCCGTCATCTCCCAGGAGGCGGCCGCCAGGGGCATCGAGACGATGGGGCTGATTGCCCACCTGCCGCAGTACGCCCAGCTTGAGGCCGACCACGCCGGACGCCTGTGCATACTCGAGATTCTGTCCAAGCTGTATAACTTCACTATGGACCTGGACAGGATAAAGGAGCGGGCGAAGCGGCAGTACGACGAGGTCACGGCCGCCATGAATCGCAGCCCGGAGGTGAAGGGGCTGGTGCAGCAGCTGGAGAGCCAGTACGAGGACAGGGTCAAGAAGCAGGGAGGTGGGTCGGAGCAGGAGGAGGAAACCCAGCTCTCCCAGGAGGTGCAGGACTTCCTCAACCAGATGGGCGACCAGTTCAGCAACAACTGACCTGCTCGTGACAGTCTCACCTGAATCCCCTTGGGTAGCCCGCTCCAAGCCTCACTTATAGTCGTTCCTGTGAGAAGAGATCCTCCCCTGATCCTCCGTCCCCACTCCCGCGAAGGCGGGAGTCCACACTCCACCCCGCCTGGATTCCCGCTCAGAGGCGGGAATGACGAGAGTAAAATTCTCCTGAATAGGACGTGCCATGCCGGAAGCGCCTGATTTAGAGGTCATCAAAGAGGTCCTGGACAGGCGCGTCAAGGGCCTTGCGGTGGAGGAGGCGCGGGCGCTCAAGCCCCTGGAGTTGCGCGTGCTCACTGTAGACGACTTCCCCGAAGACGTTGCCGGCCGCTCCTTCCTGGAGTTCAGTCGAAGTGGCAAGTTCCTGCTGATGACCCTCTCCGGAGACCGGATGCTGGTGGTGAACCCCATGCTCACCGGCGCGCTCCGTCTCTGCAAGCCATTAGAGCGGCTGGCAAAAAGAACGTCCTTCCTGCTGTCCCTATCCGACGGGTCGGAGCTGCGCTACCTGGACGAGACTCAGATGGGCATGGCCTACTACATCCACGCCTCACAGCTGGGGGAGATACCCAGGCTGGGCGAACAGGGCCCGGACGTCCTTGACCAGTACCCGTCCCTTGAGGAGTTCAAGGGCGGGCTGCGCCGCTTCAACGGCGAGATCAAGGGCATACTCACCCGCGGCCGGTTTCTGGCGGGCATCGGGAACGCCTACGCCGACGAGGCGCTGTTCGAGGCGGGAGTGTTTCCGTACAAGAAGCGCAAGGCCCTTTCAGAGGAAGACCTGGGCCGCCTGCACGAGGCCATACCCAGGGTGCTGCACGGCGCCATCGGCGTGCTGCGGGAGCGCATGGGCGAGGACATTCACCTGAAGGTGCGGGACTTTCTACAAGTACACAGCAAGGGGAGCTCGCCGTGCCCGCGGTGCGGAGGCAACATCACCACCATCGGGGCCAACCATCGCCTGACCAACTACTGCCGTCACTGCCAGCCGGGTATGCTGCTGCGCAACTGACCGCAAGCAGGGGGTAGAGGAGGGGGCAGTCCCTAGCGGAACATCCCCATCAGGTTGCGTGGGATCTTGCCGGAGGACATCTGCCTCATCAGCTTCTGGGTCTGGCGGAACTGGTTGAGAAGCTGGTTGACCTCCTGGGGCGTGGAGCCGCTGCCCCTGGCTATGCGCCGCCGGCGGCTGCCGTTCAGGATGTCCGGGTTGCGCCGCTCCTTGAGCGTCATGGAGTAGACAATGGCCTCCATCTTCCTCATGTGCCTCTCGTCCAGGTCGTCCGCCGACACCTTCTTGGTCAGGGAGGACAGGCCGGGAATCATCTCCATCACCTGGCTCATAGGCCCCATCTTGTTGACCTGGTGAATCTGCTCCAGAAAGTCCTCCAGGTTGAAGGTGGCCTTGCGTATCTTGCGCTCCATCTCCTGGGCGCGCTCCCGGTCGATGTTCTCCTGCGCCCGCTCCACCAGGGTCAGGACGTCGCCCATTCCCAGGATGCGGGATGCCAGGCGATCAGGGTGGAAGGCCTCAAGGGCGTCCGGCCTCTCGCCTGTGCCCATGTACTTGATGGGCAGCCCCGTGACCTCCGATATCGACAGCGCCGCGCCTCCGCGGGCGTCGCCGTCCAGCTTGGTGACGATGAGGCCCGTCAGCCCTATGCCGCCGTGGAAGCCCTCAGCCGACTGCACGGCGTCCTGGCCGGTCATGGCGTCGACCACAAGCAGGACCTCCGTCGGCGAAGTAGCCTTCACGACTTCTCCCAGCTCGCTCATCATCTCGTCGTCTATGTGCAGCCGGCCGCCGGTGTCCAGGATGACCCAGCCCACTCCCAGGTCCTTGCCCTTCTGCACGCCCTCGCGGCACACCTTCACGGCGTTGGAGTGGGTTCCCTCGCTGTAGACGGGCACCTCCAGCTGGCGGCCCAGGGTCTCCAGCTGCTCAATAGCCGCGGGACGCCGGAGGTCGCCGGCCACCAGCAGCACGCGCTGGCCTGAGCGCTTGAGATTCAGGGCCAGCTTTGCGGCCGTGGTGGTCTTGCCGGAACCCTGGAGTCCGGCCAGCATCACCACCGTCGGAGGCTGAGGCGCAATGTCCAGCCGTGCGGACTCGCCTCCCAGGATGCGAGTCATCTCCTCGTGGACTATCTTCACAATCTGCTGGCCGGGGCTGAGGCTCTCCATCACCTCGGAGCCAACGGACCTTTCCCTCACCCGCTGGATGAAGTCACGGGCCACCTTGAAGTTGACGTCGGCCTCCAGCAGCGCCAGGCGCACCTCCCGAAGGCCGTCCTCAACGTCCTTCTCCGTGAGGCGGCCCTTGCTGGTGAAGCGGCTGAAGACGCCGTTGAGCTTTTCTGAAAGTGCTTCAAACATGATGCGCTCCTTGCGTACATTGTAAGGCAAAGTGATGGATTCTCCAAGCGCAGAGGCGGACATCTGCCTCTTCCGTATGAGAGTCTGATTGTCGTAAAACGCTAGTGACGTCCACCCTGAAGGGGACGCGGGCTGTGCCGGAATCGAGAGGGGCGTAAAGGATCCCATAAAAAATTCCAACAAATTCCCGAGGGGATCCCACTAGGATCCCTTTACGCATGATTGCCCTCATGCTAGCTTGGAGGTACCTTGAGCAAGGAGGGAGATGATGCAGGTTAAGCTGCCTGACGGAAGTGTGGTTGAAGGACGTCAAGCCCAGGACATCATTGAGTGGCTGGAGAAATATAGGGAAAAAGAGCGGGAGAAGCGTCTCGTTAAGCTCAAGGAACCGAATAAGCCTAAACCCATGGGGCAGGTGTTTCGGCGAGTGTGCCAGAATAACAACAACCACATTTTGACCGTGCCAGCGCACGAGATAAACGATCAATGCCCCATTTGCGGAGGACGAATGAAGCTCCAATAGCAGAGTGGACCCCGTTAATGGTATCTATTGACACACCGTAATCAGTATCGGCCTGATTTGAAACTGCGATAGGAAAGGAGGCGCTGAATTGGAAAGACCACACTACACGGGTATTGCTGTGGAGGAGGTAGGGGGCAAGGTGCGCGTTGTGATTCAGGATGAATGCCATAACAGCGTGCAGGTTATTCACGTCGACGAGCAGATGATTCAGGAAATCACTGACGCGTTTGACGACTACGTAGGCAAACATTTTGAGGATTACATGGGCGAGCATTCGGAGGAGTAGACGACTTGGCAGTGGAGCGGGAACGCTTCCTGGACGATTCCTCTTGGGAAATGCCTGAACAAGTCTAACGCTACTCCCGAGACTCCTACCTCGTATCAGGTACTGGGCAGGAGTCTGCGCCCCACCCCCCGGATTTCGGCTTTCGCCGGAATGACGGTTATGGTGTCCTCGAACGAGAAGGCCCCGTTACTACTTGCTCAGAGGTTTCTTAAGTGTACCGCTGGAAATGGTAGACTTGTGTCCGAATATCTTGGATGCTACGATTGGGTGGCCTCTAGTCAGGGAAGTAGGGATGTCTAGATGACTACTAACAGCCGGGGTGAGAATGTCAGTGTAGCGACAGAAACGCTGTCGGAGCTTGAACGGTTGGCTGCCGAGTGGAAACGGGAAACTGCACACCTATCTTCACCAAATGCCATTGCAGAACATCGCGCCTATCAAGAGATCATAGGCATGGGGGAGAAAGCGATTCCGTTTATTCTTCGTGACCTGCAACAGACGAAAGATCAGTGGTTCCGGGCTCTCAGGTCTATAACCGGAGAGTCTCCCGTACGCTCTGAAGACCGTGGAGATATCGACGCTATGACTTCTGCCTGGCTTGACTGGGGCAAGAGGCGTCGGTATATCTGACGCCGACCTCCTGAGAGGCAAGTTTGGCAGATCGAATTCGCAGGCTGTTCCCAGATCTCCGTCATTTTAGTGTGACAAGCCCGCAAGAAAGACACTATAACTGTATTGCTTGGGCCGCTGGCATAAACACTCGCCAGTGGTGGCCTGATGAGGACTTCTACTGGCCGCCGGAAGTTCCAATAGAGAACAGCTTGGATGCTTTCGCCATGGCCTTTGGCGCCTTGGGATATGAGCCATGCGCCGATGGCCTTCTGGAGGATGGCTTTGAGAAGGTGGCGATTTACCAGTCACCCTCTGGTGTGCAACACATGGCTCGTCAGCTACAAACGGGGTGGTGGACCAGCAAACTTGGCCAACTCGAAGACATTGAGCATGAGACCCCGGCCGAGTTGGAAGGCGACATATACGGAGTAGTTGTCCAGTACATGCGGCGAGCAATAGACACCTCCGTTGTTGTCTAACCTGGCTGTTAGGCAAAGCGACGTTGGCATCTTTCACACCAGGGTCGGCTTGTCGTACAATGCTTGTCGCGCCTGCGAGGGGCGGGCGCGGAACCGGGAAAGCAAAGAAAGAGGAAGGTGAAAGCCTGAAATGAAGATAGAGTCATACGCACAGGGAACGCCGTGCTGGGTGGATCTATCCACCACGGACCAGGAGGCCGCCAAGTCGTTTTACGCGGAGCTGTTCGGGTGGACCTACGACGACAATCCCATGGACGAGGCCGGGCAAAACGTCTACTCCATGGCAATGAAGGGCGACTCCTACACGGGGGCAATGTACACCCAGCCGGAGGAGCAGAGGCAGATGGGCATCCCGCCCCACTGGATGGTGCACATCGCCGTGGACAGCGCGGACGAGGTGGCCTCCCGGGTTGAAGGCTGCGGCGGCAAGATAGTCGCCGGGCCCTTTGACGTGTTCGACAACGGGCGAATGGTGTTCGTGGCAGACCCCACGGGCGGAATGGTAAACCTCTGGCAGGGCAAGTCCCACGCGGGCGCGGGCGTGCAGCACGAGCACGGCGCCATCGGCTGGTGCGAGCTTCTGTCCACCGACCCCGCAGCCTCAATAGGTTTCTTCACCAGCCTCCTGGGAGTGGAATCCGAAACTGCGACCATGCCTGGCGGCGTGGAGTACACGGTCTACATGGCGGGCGGGTTCCCGGTTGCGGGCACAATGGAAATGCCGGATGAGGTACGGGCAATGAACGTCCCGTCCCACTGGAGCGTCTACTTTGACGTTGACGACGTTGACGAGACCTACGGCAAGGCCATGTCGCTGGGAGGCAACGAGGCCCTGGCCCCGATGGACATAGAGGGCGTGGGGCGTCTGGCCTTTGTGCTGGATCCCCAGGGCGCGGGTTTTGGACTCATCAAAGCCGTGGCCGAGTCAGGGCTGCCCAGCTAGCCGGTCAGTTGGCTCTGTAGTCCCGCTCGTGCTGCGCCAGGGCGTCCGCGTCCCGCCGCAGCGCGACCAGGCCCTTGAGCAGCCCAAGAAGCTGCATCTGCGAGACGCCCAGGGACACCGCCATAGCCGGGCGGCCATCAAGGGTCATTCGGGCCAGGACGACCTGCTGGGGCTCCTGCCAGTGGGCAAGCTCTACGGCCGTGGGCTGTTCGTCAATTTGGATGGTTACACTCCGGCGTTGGGCGCGCCTGAGGTGGTCCAGGTTCCAGTCGCGGTGGACGTTGCGCCGGTCCAGGTAGAAATCCCTCTGCTCCATTGGGGCGCAGCCGAGGACGAGGCCGACTATAGCTCGCAGCTCCGTGAGAAGACGCTCCTCCGGCGACTCTTGTGTAGGCCATGCGCCCTGATGCAGGTCCAGTGCGGGTTGAGGACTGCTCGGCTCTCCGGCGGTGTAGCGCAGGCTGACCCGGCCGGGACTGCCTCCGCTCAAGTCCATGTCACTGAGCCTCAGCCCCAAGGGGTTGCCCTTCAGCCCGTAGACGGCAAAGGTAGCGTCGGCCAGGAGGCGCGGCGAGACGTCAACGCCCAATGCGTCTTCCTGGGCTGAGCCACGCTCCCTGAAGGGCAAATCATCCGTCCAGTCGGAGTCCTTCCGGCATCTCTGGCAGTAGGTCTGCCTACCGTCCGACCATCGGAGCGCCAGTTCCTCTCGCATGGATTGCAGCCAGTTCACCATAGCCGGGATGACGTTGACCGGGCTGGGGCGATATGCGTACATAATGCGACGGCTCATGCCCAGCAACTCCCCGCACCTGTAGCAACGGGTGTAGCGGGGTTCTCCTCCTAAGGGGGCGTAACGGAACATGAGGGGGTCACGCTATATGGGTAGCGATTAGACGGCCGGTTGGCCGCTACTCCCAGGGACGCACCCAGATGCGGGCGGCTACGCCGTAGCCCAGGGCGTCCTCGCCGGCCTCGGTCCTGACGGTGATCACACCCCGGTGACGGCTGGCTTCCACCACGGTGATCTTCCTGTCCGGCAGTATTAAAAGCTCCACCATGAACCGGAGCAGCTCCGTGTCCTCCTCCGGCACGCGGTCTACACTGTAATCTACGCCGGTATTCGCCTGCTCCAGCGTCAGCCTGGGCCCTGGGGGTGGAACGTAGCCACTGCCCGGGATGGGTCTGCCAAAGGGGCAGGTGGTTGGATTACCCAATCGCTCCCTGATCTTGACCTCCAGGTCGGGGGAGATGGCGTGCTCCAGCCTGTGGGCCTCCTCGTGGGCCTTGTGAAGCTCCAGGCCCAGCAGGTCCACCACCATCCTCTCCGCCAGCCGATGCCGTCGCACCATGCCCTCTGCCAGGATCGTTCCCCTGGGCGTCAGCTTGACCTCCTTGGTGGACGTCAGCTCCACCAGACCCTCGCGGGCCATCCTGCGAAGCATACCGGTAATGGAGGGCAGGGTGGTGCCCAGCCCCTCTCCGGCAGGGATGGTCCTGATGTACTCCGCCAGCTGCCCGGACGTGGCCCGCAGGCCCTCCTCCCCCAGTATGTAAAGCGAGAGGAGGTAGTTCTCTGCTACCTGGGAGATACGCTCATGGGTGGCCAGGCCGGTTTCGGGGCTTCCCTGGGAGTCGCTGCGAGGGTTGGTCATGATACACCTGGAGACTAAGATAGCCCCACTTGGATACTGAGTCAAGATATTGCCCAACAGAAGGGTTGACAGCGCTAAATTAGTATGCTATAAACCATACGATTAGTATACACTAACTAAAGAATAATGTGTAACGACCTAGCACAGAGGTGTGGATACGCATTTAGCGGCAAGGGTGTATAAACAAAAAGGAGGCGAATCCAACCATGGCGCTGGGTAGAACGACACTATTGTCCCTGGGTCTTGTTTTTCTGATGTTGATGTCGGCAGGCCTTGCTGCCTGCACAAGCTCTGATCCTACACCAACCACCGGGCCTACTCCAACTGCCCGAGTGGTAGAGGTCGAGAAGGACCCCGGAGACCTGACCCTGTACGTGGGCAGAGGAGAGAGCCTTGTGGGACCGATAATCGAGCAGTTCAGGGACGCTACCGGCATAAACGTACAGGTCAAGTACGCCAGCACCTCTGAGTTGGCCGCAACCCTTCAGGAAGAGGGTGACAGGAGCCCGGCCGACGTCTTCTTTGCCCAGGACCCCGGAGGGCTTGGCGCCGTGGAGGATATGTTTGCCCCCGTGCCGGACTCCACCCTCAACCTTGTTCCGGAATGGGCCCGCTCCACGGGCGGCAAGTGGGTTGGCATATCCGGTCGAGCGAGGACGGTCGTTTACAACCCTGAGACCTTGTCGGAGGCGGATCTGCCGGACGACATCTGGGGGTTCGTGGAGCCGGAGTGGAAGGGTCGAATCGGCTGGGCACCCACCAACGCATCGTTCCAGACCATGGTTACGGCCATGCGCGTACTGTGGGGCGAGGACAAGACTCGCCAGTGGCTGGAGGGCGTGCAGGCCAACGACCCTACCATCTATCCCAAGAACACGCCCCAGGTAGCAGCGGTGGCGGCCGGAGAGGTCGACGTGGGGCTTGTTAACCACTACTACCTCTTCCGCTTTCTTGCCGAGGAGGGCGACTCCTTCCCGGCCCGCAACTACCATCCCAGGGCCGGCGGCCCGGGGGCGGTTGTAATGGTTGCCGGAGCGGGTATACTATCCTCCGGCGAAAACAGGGAGAACGCGGAGAGGTTCCTGGAATTCATGCTGTCACAGGTTGCTCAACAGTACTTTGCCGGTCAGACGTTCGAGTACCCCCTGGTGGAGGGCGTCAAGACCGACAGGCTGCTGGTCCCCTTTGAGGAGATCAACCAGCCCAGCGTCCCTTTGAAGGACCTTGCCGACCTTGAAGGCACGGTCAAACTGCTCCAGGATACCGGTGTGCTGCCGTAGGCGCATCTATGGCAAGAGTTGCAATAAGTGGAGCTTAGGGAAGTAACCGGTCCTCGGACGGAGGTGGTGGGTGGTGGAGAGCGGGCGCGCCGAGCGCGGCCACCCGCTGTTATCTTGGCGCCCGCAGCCCTTGTCGGGATGGGCATGTTCATCCCCCTTGCCTATCTCGTACTGCGCACACTGGGCGCGGGCGCCGAGGTCTTTGACCTGCTGTTCCGGTCCCGCACGCTGGAGATACTCATACGCTCCGTGCTGCTGGCCGCGGCGGTGACGGGCGCTTCCGTGGCAATAGCCGTGCCGCTGGCCTGGCTCACCGTCCGCACCGACCTTCCCTTCCGAGGAGTGTGGGCCGTGGTCACGGCGCTGCCCCTGGTGATACCCAGCTACGTCGCCGGTTTCCTGGTGGTGCTTGTGCTTGGCCCAAAGGGAATGCTGCAAGGGTGGCTGGAGCCCCTGGGCGTGGAGCGCCTGCCGGAGATATTCGGATTTCCCGGCGCAGCCCTGACGTTGATACTGCTGAGCTATCCTTATGTGCTGCTGCCCGTCCGCGCAGCCCTGGGCAACCTGGACCCCTCTCTTGAGGAGACGTCCCGCATCCTTGGGAGGAGCGCCTGGGGCGCCTTCTTCCGGGTTACGCTGCCCCTCCTGCGCCCTGCCATTGCGGCCGGCGCGCTGCTGGTGGCCCTCTACACCCTCAGCGACTTCGGCGCGGTGTCTCTGCTGCAATACGAGACTTTCACCTGGGCCATATACATACAGTACGGCTACTTTGCCCGGGACCTGGCGGCGGCCCTGTCCCTTGTGCTGGTTGCTCTCGCGCTGACCATACTTGTCTTTGAGGCCAGGGCCCGCGGGAGAGCAGGATACTATCGGAGCGCTACGGGAGCTGTGCGTCCGCCGTCCAGAGTCCGCCTTGGCCGATGGCGCTGGCCTGCCCTGGCCTTCTGCTCCGTCGTCGCGCTTCTCTCTCTGGTGATGCCCATGTCCGTGCTGGGCTACTGGGTAGTCCGGGGCGTATCCGCAGGAGAGCCGCTGCTGTCCCTGTGGAGCCAGGCAGGGAGCTCGCTGTACGTCTCGGGACTTGCCGCCGTGGTCACCATTCTGGCGGCCGTGCCCATAGCCACTCTGGTGGTCCGCTATCCGGGGCGGCTGAGCGGGTTCCTTGAGCGGTTCACCTATCTTGGCTTCGCTCTGCCGGGCGTGGTGGTCGCCCTGGCGCTGGTATTCTTCGGCGTGCGAGTAGCCACACCTCTCTACCAGACCCTTGGACTACTCATCTTCGCCTACGTGGTGTTGTTCCTGCCAACGGCTGTCGGAGCCATCCGCTCTTCGCTGCTCCAGATAGACCCGGCGCTGGAGGAGGCCGCCAGGAGCCTTGGGCGCACGCCTCTCCGCGCCCTGCTTGCCGTCACAGTTCCCCTGGTGCGTCCCGGGATACTCGCGGGCGCGGCGCTGGTGTTCCTATTGACCATGAAAGAGCTCCCCGCTACCCTTATACTCAGCCCCATTGGGTTCAAGACGCTGGCTACAACGGTATGGGGAGCGGCAGAGGAGGGATTCTTTGCCCAGGCTGCGACCGGCGGGCTTCTCCTCGTGCTCGCATCATCCGTGCCAATGGCTTTTCTGATTCTACGCGGCGAAAGGAGGGGCTGGTGACCCCGGTAGCGGTGCGATGCGCGGGCCTCTCCAAGGCCTTTGACGACGTTAGGGCCGTAGACGGCCTGGACCTGAGCGTGGGCCGAGGTGAAGTGCTGGCGCTTCTGGGCCCCAGCGGCTGCGGCAAGACGACGGCTCTGCGCCTGATTGCCGGGCTTGAGTTCCCCGACGCCGGGACGGTGGAGATTGGTGGGCAGGTTGTGGCCGGCCCTGGCGTGGCCGTGCCACCGGAGAGACGCCAGGTGGGAATGGTGTTCCAGGAGTACGCCCTCTTTCCCCACATGAGCGTTAGGGACAACATAGCCTTTGGCCTGCCCCAGGGCCCGTCGAAGGCCGAACGGGTCCGGGAGATGGCGTCCCTGGCGAGCCTGGAGTCGCTGGAGCAACGTATGCCTCACCAGCTGTCGGGAGGCCAGCAGCAACGCGTGGCCCTGGCCCGCGCCCTGGCGCCTCAGCCGGACGTGCTGCTCCTGGACGAGCCGTTCTCGAATCTGGACTCCGCCCTTCGCAACCAGGTGCGCCAGGAGACCAGGGACATACTGAAGGCCAGTGGAGCCACCGCCGTGTTCGTGACCCACTCCAGGGACGAGGCCATGGTAGTAGGAGACCTGATAGCGGTGATGAACGAGGGCAGGGTGGAGCAGGTGGACACCCCTGAGCGCATCTTCCACGCCCCCGCCACGCGCTACGTGGCCCGGTTCATGGGACTTGCCGACTTTCTGCCCGCTCACTCGTCCGACGGGACCCTGTGGACGGAGCTGGGCGAAACGCCACTACCCGCCGGTCTGCCCTCCGGCGACGGCGTCGACGTGATGGTGCGCCCGGACGACGTGAACATGCGGCCCTCGGAATCGGGCGGCGGCGTCATTACGGAGCGCAGCTTTCAGGGAGCCTTCTATCTGTACAGGGTGTCCCTGGCGTCGGGCAGCGTGGTTCACTGCCTGAAGCCGCACACGTCGGAGTATGAAGTCGGCGCAAGGGTGGACGTTGCGCTTGACCCGGGGCATCCGCCGCTTGTGTTTGTGGGCGAGTCATCCTACATCAGTTGAAAATCCTCCAAACTTGCTTGAAGTTCTACGGCTCCTTGGGTAATATATGCGGTGCAATTTACGGACTCAGCGCCCGGCTTCAGGGGTATAATATGACCGACGTAGTGCTGGTGGTGGACATGCTGAAGGGGTTTATGGAGGACGGCCATAACCTCTACTGCGGCGACGACGCCAGAGAGATCATTCCCGCTGTGCAGTCCCTTCTGGAGAGGGAGACGGCTCGTGGCTCCAAGGTGTTCTACATTTGCGACACCCACGCGCCGGACGACCTGGAGTTCCAGATGTTCCCCGTCCACTGCGTGAAGGGGACGGCGGAGTCGGAGGTCATTCCTGAGCTGGCCCAGTACCCCGGGGAGCGAATAGAGAAGCAGCGGTACAGCGCCTTCTTCAATACCGACCTTGAGAAGCGGTTGAAGGAGCTGTCGCCGGACAGGATTATCGTATGCGGCGTATGCACCGACATCTGCGTTCTCCACACCACCGCAGACGCCCGCAACAGGGACTACGCCGTTGAGGTGGCGTCCGACGCGGTGGCGTCCTTCGATATCGGCGCCCACGAGTGGGCGTTGAGACACATAGAGGGAATCCTGGGAGCCAAGCTGGTAACCGTCCACACGGCTGCTCCGGGCTAGCTTATGACCAAGCTGTTGAAGTTTCCTGTTCTGCTGGTCTCCCTTCCTGCACACTGCCCACCCAATCCAGGCCGTTTTCATTCTGTGTTTTTGTACTCAAGCGCCGACCAAGAGAGAGGTTCTGAGGGGTAGTAATGCCTGATCAAGAGTTTGAGGTAAGACCTTCGGTCCAGGTGGGCGAGACCGCAGACGTGGGCCTACACCGCGGAATAACCATTCTGCGCAATGAGGGGATCAACCCCGTGGTCTCCGTGGAGTTTTCACCCACAAGGAGTGGCGTGCTCTGCGGCATCAAAGAGGTGAAGGCGCTGCTTCAAAAGGTGCTGCCTGAGGGCAGCCGGGAGGCGTGGGCGCTGGAGGAGGGATCGACCGTTGCCGCCGGCGAGGTTGCCCTGCGGATAACTGCGCCATACGGCTCCTTCGGCCTGTACGAGACGGCCATAAGCGGCACCCTTGCTCACTGCACCGGATGGGCCTCCGCCAGCAGGGAGTGCGTGGCCGCCGCCAACGGGGTGCCCGTTATTTCCGTAGGCGCGCGCCACGTCCACCCGACAGTGGCGGGTGTCATGGACTACGCGGCCCTGGTAGGCGGGTGCGTATCATGCTCGACTGCCGTAGGCGCAAGGCTGGGCGGCGCAACTCCCACCGGCACAATCCCTCCGGAAGTTGTCCTGATTATGGGAGACACCCTTAGGGCAATGCAGGCCTTTGACAAGCACATGCCTCCGGAGGTGTCCCGCGTGTCTCCGGTGAATATTGTGAAGGATGAGACTGAAGAGTCCATAGGCCTGGCAAGAACCCTGCGCCAGCGCATACGAGGCGTCATTCTGGACGCCTCCCTGGCATACTACGAGGTGAACCCGTACACCGTTAAGGAGATGCGCGCCAGGCTGGATCTGGCCGGCTACTCCCACGTTGAGATATTCGTCAGCGGAGGCATGGATGGGAAGCGTATCAGGGAGTTCGTGGAGGCCGGATCGCCTGTCAACGCCTTTGAGGTGGGAAGCTACATCAGCAGCGCTCCGCCCTGTGAATTCAACGCAGACATCCATGAGGTGGACGGCAAGCCGGTTGCCAAGCGGGGCCGCATCCCGGGCCTGACGCCCAGCGACCGGCTCGTGGAGCTTATGTAGCTTCGGAAGAAGAGAACTCCAGCAAGAGTATCTCTGTGGTCTCTTCCGTGACCCTGGCCCAGTGGGCAATGCGGCGCCCCACAACCCACAGAATGCCCTCTTTTGATACCACCAGAGGCACGCTGTCTCGTGAGGCCGATGGTATTCTGGCGTCCACCATGAAGTCCTGGAGCTTCTTGGAACCGGCCATGCCCAGGGGCGTGAACCTGTCTCCGGGTTTTCTGCCGCGTACACAAAGAGCAAGGCCCACGCGTTCCGCGTCCAGCCGCGCGGTGTAGGCGGCCGCCTCCGGTGGCTCACCGCCGTATGGCAAAAGCCGTGCAGAGACGCTCCAACCGGGTATACAGGTTTGCCCTGGGACCGATAGCGGATGCTCGCCCTGTAGAGCAGGCGGGCCGGATGCGCCGCCCGCGTTCACGGCCAGGCTCAGGGAGTCGTAATCGACGAAGAACATGAGGCCGCCCGGCAGGTCTACACTCCCGCCGACTCCTCCGTCGGACAGCTTCACCATATCCTCTATATGGCTGTGCGCCAACCCATCGGTCGAGCCGGTGGCCTCCCGGTAGACGAGCCTGAGCAGATGTCGTTTTAGAGCGGGGTGCAGCGCGGCGAACCCGTCGCGCTCTATGCGGACTCCCTCTCCCTCAATAGCCGCCAGATTTCCCAGGGCTTGAGTTGCCTCTCCCGTGATGTAGTCCTGGTCGTGGGCGGCTGCAGAGCTGAGGCGAAGCAGAGCGTCCCTGATACGTGGGTTGTAGTTACTCAGGAAGGGCAGAAGCTCAAGGCGCGTCCTGTTTCTCGTGAACTCAAGGGAGCGGTTTGTCAGGTCCTCTCTGGGCGTGACGCCCTTCCACCGGCAGTAGGCGGCGGTCTCCTCCCGCGTTACCTCCAGGAGAGGTCGCAGCAGGGCCACGCGCTCACTGCCCTGAGCCGAGGGCCGGTAGGACAGGGTTGACATTCCCGCCAGGCCTGAGAGCCCGCTGCCACGCAGGATGTGCATCAGCACGGTCTCCGCCTGGTCGTCCGCCGTGTGGCCCAGGGCTATCGACGCGGCCCCCTGCTCGGCGGCGACCCTGGCCAGGAACCCGTAGCGCATCTCCCTGGCCGCCTCCTCCGGCGAGAGGCCGTGGGCTGCTCTGTATGACTCCACGTCCTCTACGCCCAGGGTAACGGGCAGCCCCAGGTCACGGGCGGTGTCCTCCACGAACTGGGCGTCGCTCTTGGCGTCCGCGCCACGCAGCCCGTGGTCCAGGTGCGCCACGTGCAGCGTAAGTCCCAGGGGCCGGCTCAGTCGGTTTAGCAGCAGCAGGAGGGCCAGGGAGTCCGGCCCGCCTGATACGGCAACCACTATTGGGGAGCGGACCAGGCTAGGATCCAGCCCTTGCAACAGGCCTTCAACGCCCTTGAGGAGCCTCCGTTCCAGTGTTGAACCGCTATTGGGGCTGCTCTTCATCCTGCTCCAAGCGTGTCAGTGTCCCTGATTGCCCTGCCCCCTGGTCACCATCACCTTCTCAATCCGCATACCCCGCACGTGGGTCACCACTAGGCGCAGGCCGTCGTGGTGCAGGTGCTCGCCCTCCGTCGGGATGTGGCCCAGGGCCTCCAGTATGAACCCGGCCACCGTCTCGTAGTCGCCCGTCGGCAGGCCAAGGTCAAGCTCCTCGTTGGCTTCGTCAATCTGCATCCCGCCGTCTATGTGGTACGTGTTCTCGTCGATGGTCTCGTACTCCATCTCCGGCTCCATTCCCTCCTCGCCAACCGGGCCAACAACCTCCTCCATCAGCTGCTTCAGGGTCACCAGGCCGGCGATTCCCCCGAACTCATCGACGGCCATGGTCATCTGGCTTCCCACCTTCTGCATCTCCCGGAAGAGAGGCCCCACGGCCTTGGTGTCGGGCACGAACTCGACGGGCCTGAGGAGCTCCGTCACGGGGCTGGCGTCCGACACGTCGCCCCGGGCCATCGCCGTAACCACGTCCTTAATCGACAGCACGCCTATGACGTTCTCCATGTGGTCCTGGAAGACCGGAAATCGCGTGTGAGAGTGGTCCTTGTATATGTCCAGGAAGTCCCTCAGGCCGATACCGGCCTCCAGCCAGACAACCTCCGTCCGGGGCGTCATTATCTCCCTGACCTGGCGGTCCCCGAAGCGGAAGACCTTCTCAAGCATCTCGGCCTCTTCCTCCTCAACGGCCCCGGCCTCCATGCCGATGGAGATGGCCGTCTTGATCTCCTCCTCCGTGAACAGCGCGCGCGGGTCGCTCCCAAGCCGGGAGGCAAGCAGGCGGTTGACAAGCTGAAGTGGCGCCACCAGGGGCCATAGCAGGAATTCGACCCACTTGAGGAGTCTGGCGTAGAGGAAGAACAGGGTTTCCGAGTGTCGAATTGCCACGGTCTTGGGCAGCGTCTCGCCCAGCACCAGCAGCGCGATGGTGCTGATCACTGTAGCCGCGACCACTCCCCGGCCCTCTCCCATAAGCGTGACCGCTATGACAGTGGCAAGGGCGGCGAAGGCCGTGTTCACCAGGTTGTTCCCCAGGAGTATGGTGGGGAGCACCTTTGCAGGCTCGTCCACCATCTTTGCCACCCGCTCAGCGCCGTGGGCTCCGCTCTCCACCAGGTGCCTCATTCTCACCTTTCGCAGGGAGAGGAGGGCGGCCTCTGAGCTGGAGAAGAAGGCCGATAGCAGAAGGGATGGGACTAGAAGAATGAGATAGATCGCCGATACTTGGTCCATTGTCGTACCTCTATGGCTGGCGTCTCAACGCCGTTATGTGGTCTGCGCGAGAATGGGATTCCCCTGACGTGCCGGGCAGGGAAGGGGACAACGAGCGAGGAAGACGGGCCGTCACCCGCCGGGGAATAGCCGGATACTCTCCGTTTGTGGGTCTCCATTACGTCGGCTACAGTCGCAGCAGTCGACCCGTCGTCAGACAAATCTGGTATTTGCCTGCCTTTCGTGGCAAGATGTGAATGGAGATGGAAGAGAGCAACTGAAAGAACTGCTCCTGAGGGCGCTGCACGCCCGTCTAGTCTTGCAAATCATAGCATCACCCCATTTGGGTGTCAAAATCGAACCTTGAATATGAGCATCCACCTGCCCGATGAGCCGACACTGAGAGAGCTGCACGACGCCTCCGTGCGCCTGGCCCGCGGCGCGGGGGAGGTGCTCCTGCGCTACCAGCCCGGAGCCACCCACGTGGACTACAAGGGGAAGCTGAAGACCGACCCCGTGACGGAGGCTGACCTGCGAATCGAGGAGTACCTGCGGGAGGAGATAGCCAGGGAGTTCCCGGACCACGGCATTGTGGGGGAGGAGAGCGAGGCTCCGGCCGGAAAGGAGGACGCCGACTACGTGTGGGTGATAGACCCGGTGGACGGGACGGCCAACTTCGCCGCCGGCGTGCCCTTCTACGCCGTGTCCATTGGCCTGCTGTATCGTGGCGCGCCAGTGGCGGGCAGCCTGTTCCTGCCCCACTCCTTTGCCGGCGAGGGTGTGTACCACGCCAAGTCAGGCGGAGGCGCATTTGTGGAGGATGAGCCAATCAGAGTGTCCTCGGATGACTTTCCCAAGTCTTCCGGTCTGGCCGGGGTGCCCGCCGGGTTCGGCTGGGTGTTTTCCTTGAAAAAAGGCAGTGGAAGGATCCCGGGCGAGACCAGGACCATGGGCAGCATAGCCTGCGAGATGGTGCTGGTGGCCAGGGGCGTCTTTCAATACGCCGTCTTTGGCGGCTCCCGCATCTGGGACGTGGCCGCGGGCGTGGCGCTGGTCCGGGAGGCCGGGGGCATGGTCATGGAGTGGAAAGATGGAGAGTGGCGGCCGCTGCAAGTGTTTGAACCCCGTACCAGCGTCGCAGGCGAAGGAGCATCGCAGGCCCTGCGGAGATGGGGCGCGCCGCTGCTGGTCGGGAGGCCTGAGGCGGTTGAACACCTGGTGTCGCGGCTTTCGGTTCGCGGAGGGCCACTCAGGGCCCTGAGGGTAAGAATACAGCGCGCACTGAGTCGAAGAAAGCACGCCCAACAGTTGAGAAATGGTTGATTGTTGGGACTATCGCCAGGTGGGAGCGGGCAGGCAGGCCCGCCCGCTCCCAGAGGAAAGGTGTAGCCGTAGAATCTGACTAGGCGGCCACCGCCTCCACCGTCGCCGTCTCCAGAGCCTCCTGGGGCTCCTTGCCGTTGGCCTTGCGCGCCTGGGGCTGGGCCGTACCCTGGATGGTGGCCGACCTGGGGTCTATGGTCCTGCCGTCCTCTATGAGGCCGTACTTGTGCTCCAGCTCCAGAATCAGCCTGTCCAGCTCCTGCTGGGCCTTCTGCGCCTCCAGCCTCCGCCTGTCCGCGTCCATCTGTGCCTTGCGCAGCTGATACCTGTCCTCCGATTGCATCTCGGTCATGATTCCCTCCAGCAAAGGTATGTTGAGAACAGAATAGAACACAAGTACGCCTTTGTCAAGAGCAAATGTACTAATATTTGAGCAAATGTGGATATGATGCTTAAAGTGACGTGTTGCAAGCCCATCCAGCCCTCATAGGCGTCCTGTTCTTGTTGACAACAGGCGTAGTCAAGCCTACAATGCCAAGAATAACCAGGGCTTTCCTGGCACAAACAACGGGTAGGGACTATGTTACGCATTCGACTTCGCAGGGTAGGAGCCAAGAAGAAGCCCAGTTATCGCATAGTGGTGGCTGATTCGCGAGCGCCGCGGGACGGCAGCTTCGTGGACCAGGTGGGCCACTACAATCCCCTCACTGATCCTCCAACCGTGAGCCTGGACGAGGACAAGGTTGTCAAGTGGCTTGGCAACGGGGCGCAGCCCTCGGAGCCGGTGGAGAGGATGCTGAGAAAGACAGGTATCCTCGAAAAGCTGAGGGGGTAACGTCGGCAATGAAAGAGCTCATCGAGTACATCGCCAAGTCGCTCGCCTCCAACCCCGATGAGGTAAGGGTCACCGAAGAACCCGACGATGACGGCCAGGTGGTCCTGAAGCTCATAGTTGCCGATGAGGACAAGGGCAAGATCATCGGCAAGCAGGGAAGGGTTGCCCAGGCCATGCGGGTGCTGCTCCGGGTCAGGGCGGTCAAAGAAGATACAAGGGCCAGCCTGGAGATAGTCTGACCCCTCCGGCAGCTTTGCACGTCGTCTCTTCTCAGCAAGGAAAGCCCATCTCCGCGGTGAACGACGAACCTCTTTCTCCACGCAAGCCGTACGCTCTTCCATCCGCGGCGGTCGTGGGTGTAGTCGTGGGGGCTTGGGGCGTGACGGGAGAGGTCAGGGTGCAGCCCCACTCGGACAATCCTCGACGATTTGCCCCCGGCGGCCGGCTCCTGGTGGGCGGTCGGCCTCAGCGCATCACCCGGTGTCGCTGGAACAAGGGGTACGCGCTCCTGAAGCTGGATGGCGTCCATACGCGTGAGGATGCCGAAGGGCTCAAGGGTGTCAGCCTTGAGGCGCCTGTGGAGGACGTTCCCGCCCTGACCCAGGATACCTACTACCACTTCCAGATACTGGACATGGAAGTCTGGACGTCCGACGGCGAGTACCTGGGCGTGGTGGAGGACATCCTGTCCACCGGCAGCAACGACGTCTACGTCACCCGTGGGGAGGCCAAAGAGGTGCTCATTCCGGCCCTTGGCGACGTGGTGCTTGAAGTGGATACCGAGGGAGGCCGCATGACCGTGGACTTGCCGGAGGGCCTTGTCTAGCCCGTGTCGAATTTCGACGCGCGCTTGACCTGCTGTTGGTCTCAAATTAGAATGTTCTGGCATATTGGCTACATGGCGGAGGCGCGCACGCGGCCCTTTGACCCGTCGGCCTCTGCACACTAGAAAGTTTGTCAAGGAGATGCGTAGATGACTATTGAAGGGTTGCCCCTGTTCCCCGTGACCGTTGTAGGAAGCTGGCCCCGGACGCCGGACCTGCTTGAGGCTCTCAGGCAGCGACAGGCCGGTCGGCTGAGCTGGGAGGACTACAACAAGGTCGCAGACGAGGCGGTCCTGGAGTGCCTGAAGTACCAGGACGACGCCGGAGTCGACATCGTCAGCGACGGTGAGCAGCGCCGGGACAACTTCTACTCCTTTGTGGAGGAGAAGATGGACGGCGTAAGGCTGATGAGCCTTGCGGAACTCATGGATCACGTTGAGGACAAGACCGCATTCGACGAGCAGCTCAGGAGCCTGGACGCGCCGGCCTTCGCCATTCACAACGCCACTGTAGTCGGGAAGATCTCCCGCCGCCAGCCCCTGGCCATGGACGAGGTGGAGTTCCTGCGAAAGCACACCTCCAAGCCCATCAGAATCGCCCTGCCCGGCCCGTACCTGCTGACCCGCTCCATGTGGGTCAAGGGCGTGTCCGATACGGCGTACCCGACCCTGGATGACCTTGCCCAGGACATTGTGCAGGTGCTCCGCGAGGAGCTCTTTGAGATGCAGGAAGCGGGAGTGGAGTTTGTTCAGATTGACGAACCCGTGCTCAGCAACGTCCTGTTCAAGCCGGACGTGCAGGAGCGCACCTTCATGTGCGCCTCCATGGCCGCCTCTTCAGGTGACCCCACGCGGGAGATGGTGTGGGCGCTGCGGCTGATGAACTCCGTTGTCCGCGGCATCGATGGTATGCACCTGGGAGTCCACGTCTGCAGGGGCAACTGGAGCCGGAAGGAAGATTCGTTGCTCAACGGCGGCTACGAGCCAATGCTCACCTACCTGACCTCCATGCAGCTTGACCAGCTTGTCCTCGAGTATGCGACGCCCAGGGCGGGCGCCCTCTCGGCATTTGAGAAGTACGCCAAGAGGCGCGAGATTGGCCTTGGCGTGGTCAATCCCCGGACGGACGACCTGGAGTCGCCCAAGGACGTGGTCAATCTGGTGAACGAGGCCCTGAAGTACTTCGAGCCTACACAGATCTACCTGAACCCGGACTGCGGATTCGGCACCTTCGCCGAGCGGCCGATGAACTCTGCGGAGATGGCCTTCAAGAAGCTGCAGATAATCTCAGAGGCGGCCAAAGAGCTGCGCACAACCTATTCCTAGTCGGCCCTGGAAGATCAACCTGGGAGGAGTGAGCTAGACCTATGGAAGAACCCACGCTGGTCAATGGCCTGAACGTAAAGGAATTTGAGGAGTCCGTAAACCAGATTGCGGAGCAGGAGGGCGCGCAGAAGGCGCCCAAGAAGTCCCGCGTGCGATGGAAGGGCGGCTTCAAGTTCAGCGCCCTCGTCCGGAACCACACCTTCCTGGTGGACGAGCCCGCCCACCTGACGGGCGAGGACGAAGCGCCCAACTCCATGGAGTACGTCCTGGGCGCGCTGGGCGCGTGCCTGGCCACGGGCTTTGTGCTCAACGCCTCCAAGCTGGGCATTGAGATATACGACATGGAGGTGGTGCTGGACGCCAGCCAGGACAACGTGTTCACCTTCCTTGGACTGGGCGGCGATGGGCACTCCGGCTTCGACGGCATCACCGCCAAGTTGTTTGTGAAGTCCAACCAGGACGAGGACACGCTGAGCAAGCTCTGGGACGATACGGTCAAGACCTCGCCGGTGGGCAACTCAATGGTCCACGTTGTGCCCATCCAGACTGAGATTGGCGTGGTGTGAGGCCAGGCAGAATCGGCACCAGAAGGCGCAGTTCTAGACTAGAGAGTCGGGGATGAATCTCGCGGGATGCGGATGACACGTTTTGACTTTGTGGAATTTTGCATGGCCCTTTAGCAGTTCTGTCCCCGGCGGCAGGGTGGCCGAATCCCCTGCCACTGAAGTAGCGCAGCGCCGACAGGACCAGGCAGCGCGCTGGTTCCTCTACTCCTCCGTATTCTGGCTGGTGATACCGGGCCTGGCCGGCCTGTTCATGGCCTTCTTCCTCTTCTTCCCCGTAATCTCCGACCACATTCCCATGGCCCTCCGGCCCTACCTGCAGTTCGGGCGGCTCAGGCCCATGCACGTGAACCTGGCCCTCTTCGGGTGGTTGTCCATGGTGTACGCCGGGTCGATGCTGTTTATTGTTCCGCGTCTCACTCGCACAACCCTCTTCAGCGAGAAGCTGGCCTGGGCGAACCTGGTCCTGTGGAACGCCACGATTCTGGGCGCGCTGGTGACCCTGCTCATGGGCCTCAACCAGGGCCGCGAGTACGCGGAGATGGTCTGGGGCCTGGACCTGATGATGCTGGGCTGCTTCGGGATGCTGGCCGTCAACGTCTGGGGCACCGTGCTGCGTCGGCAGGAGCGTCGGCTGTACGTCAGCGTCTGGAACTTCATGGCCGCCACCGTCATCATCATGCTGGTGTACGGCATAGGCAACGTGGTCTGGGACACCTCCGGCGCGCTGTACGGGATGAACGACGCCATCCTCAACTACTTCTACGTCCACAACCTGTTCAACGTGTGGTTCACTACGGGGTTCCTGGGGATGACCCTCTACCTGTTGCCCAGGCTGTCCGGCAACCCCATCTGGAGCTACCGACTGGCGGTGTGGGGCTTCCTGAGCGTGTGGACGGGGCAGCACCACCTTCTGTACGGCCCCGGCCCGGAGTGGCTGGAGCTCCTCTCCGTCTCCTTCAGCATCATCGCCGCGCTGCCCAACATCGCCTTTACGTACAACTTCTACAAGACCATGCAGGGGGCCTGGGCCAAGGTGAAAGAGGACGTGCCCCTACGGTTCCTGGCCACGGGCTGCGTGTTCTACATCTTCACCTGCTTCCAGGGCGTTGCGCAGTCGTTTCGGAACTTCAACGCCCAGGTGCACTTCACCAACTGGGTGATAGGGCACAGCCACCTGGCCTTTGTCGCGGCCTTCAGCTTCATGACATTTGCCGCCATATACCACATCCTGCCCCGCATCCTTGGACGGGACCCCTTCCAGAGGCGAATGATGGAGTGGCACTACTGGCTGGTGCTGGTCGGGCTGTCCGTGTTCATGCTGACGCTGTGGACGGCGGGCCTAATCCAGGGGCAGAACTGGCTGAGCGGCGGCATCCCCTTCATCAAGACCGTGGAGGCGATGAAGCCGTACATGTTCTTGCGACTCGCGGGCGGCCTGGGCGTGGCTGTCGGCGTGTCGTTCTTTGCCTACGCCGTGCTTAAGACCCTGCGACAACCTGAGTCGATACCCCCTCCGGCGGAGCGCAGCCAGGGGTAGCCATGCGCCAGCCGACCATCGCCTACCTCATCGTCGGGTCGCTGCTGGTTCTGGCCGCGGGGCTCGCGGTGACCGTGGGGATTCCCGCCATCCAGGCTACGGAGCCAACCGAGAATGCCGTGCGCTACAACGAGGTGCAGCAGCGGGGCCGCGATATCTACATTCAGGAGGGGTGCTGGTACTGCCACACCCAGCAGGTGCGGTCTGTGGAGGCGGATTTTGGCATGATTTACAATCCCAGGGACATTGGCCCCGAGTCCGTGCCCGGCGACTACGTCTACCAGAAGCCGGTGCTCTGGGGCACCAACCGGCAGGGCCCAGACCTGAGCTTTGTATCGAGGAGGCCCCACGCCAACGCCACGTGGCACCTGGTGCATCTGAAAGACCCCCGGTCAGTGGTCAAGGGCAGCCTGATGCCGTCCTACGCCTATCTGTCGGACGAGGAGCTGAACGCCCTTGTGGAGTACCTGCTGACGCTGCAATAATCTTGTAGAGGAATAGAGATGTACCAGTCAACCCTCATAGTGGTGTCCGCCGTAGCGTCCATAGTGTTCTTCTGGGTGCTCTTTATGGTGTGGGTCGTGCGTTCGGGGCAGCTGCGGGGGATGAGAGAGATGAGCAGGCTTCCCCTCGATGAGGATACGCCGGAACAGGGCAGGGGAGATGACTGAGCGAAACGAAGAGGCCCAAGAGGTCGAAGAGGCTCCTGAACCTCAGCCGCCGGAGCAGGACGACGCCATTGGCGGCGAGATACGCGTCACCGGCGGCGGGATGCCCATCATCCTGCGACGGATTGCCTACGCCCTCTTCGTGTGGGCTGTCCTGTACCTGGTGGTGCACCCCCGCGTGGAGCACATGGAGATAGTCTGGGCGACCGCCGGCGCGCTGACGGCCTGGCTGCTCTTCTTTGCGCTGACCAAGCGGCCGGCGGACCCGTGAGGCCTGACCACTCCTTGACATACCACCCCTGCGCCTTTAGGATAGGTTGTGAAATGGATAACCAGTCCTGTTGCATGTGTACGCGCTCATAGAGGGGCAACCCCAATAAGGCACGTATTGCGCCCCTCAAGCCTTTCAAAGCTGAGGGGCGTTCTGCTGAGACAGGCGGTGGTTCCAAGACAAAGAATCGGGAGGAGATGCCATGGACGACGTGCCTCCGGACTTCTTTGGTTGGCTTTTCGGCCGCAGGGGACGGACGGCGGAAGACGCGCCGGCAGCCGCACCCGTGAGCGCGGCCGGATCGCAGGCGCAATCGGAAACCGTAGAAACACCATCAGAACCGGAAAAGGAGGGAAACATGGCTGACAGGGCAGAGCAGGCAAACCAGTATATGAAGGATAAGATGCTCTTTACGCCTCGGATGTTCCAGATCATCAACACCGTGGCCCCTGAGGCGGGAGAGCGCTTCGCCGACTTCTACGAGACCATCTGGGCGGACGGCGCCCTTGACCGCAAGACCAAGGAGCTTATGTTCACGGCCATCGGCGTGGCGTACCGCTCGCCGGCTTGTCTCATCCACGTTGTCCCGGCAATTGAGGCCGGAGCGACGGACGGAGAGATATTTGAGGCGGTGTCGGTCGGCATGATCGGCGGCGGCTTCGTTCCGGGCGGCCCCGGAATCCCCTACGCCTTCCAGTACGCCCTCAAGGTGCTGGAGATAGCCGGCAAGTACCGCGCCGGTGAGCCTTGGGAGTACGTGGAGCCCGCAGAGTTCAAGATGTAGCAGCCCCCATCCCCGTATCAAGTACGGGGCAGGCCCACCATTCCCCCACCTGCGGGGGAAGGAGCTTCAGGATGGTCGGCCAACTTTAGTTATCAAGTATAGCCGGGTGTGCAGGAGCGGCCTTCTGCACACCCTTCAATACTACGCAGAGGTGTTAACTTGGTAGAAGCGCGCTTTCAGAGCGAGTCGGGGCCTACCTACAGTATGCGCGTCCACGAGGACCGCATCTCGGCCCTCTTGCCAGAGGAACTGGGCATCCGCATACCCTTTGAGTACCGCCAGGCCGAGGGAGAGCCGGACGTGTTGAACTGGGACCTCTCCTACCTGTACGCGGAGCTGTGGCTGGTGCAGGACCGCGGCCCGCGCCTGCTTGCACCGTCCCTGCCTGAGTTCAGCACCGACCAGACGAAGCCCAACTGCATCAGGTTCCCGCTCTCTACTCAGGTGGCCCGCATCCTTGAAGCGACCCGTCGCGGGGGGGACGTGCCTCTGATCCTCCGCATCCAGGCAACCCTGGTGGGCAGCGTGCCGACCGAAAGCGTTCCCGACGAAGGGCGACGCGAGACGCTGAAGTCCCTGGGCCTGGCGCGCGACACCTTCGGCCCCATCCGTCGCAGCGACGACGTCACCATTCACATCGACAGGTCTGTTTGGGCGGAGGAGATCCTTCCCCAGTGGGACCTTGAGGACTTCGACTCCGTAGCGCCACTCCCGGGGACGTTCCAGCCGCCCGTCGAGAGTAGCCGCCATCTTGACGTCCAGGCCATAGCCCGAAGCCTCCAGGGCACTACACCCGGCGGTGACCTGAAGGATATACTCCAGCAGTTCCGCGACCCCATCGTGGGACTGTAGCGGACCGCTAGCTGGCCGGAGATCATTGGCGTGGCAGACCAGCAGCCCGGCGGCCTGGCTTTCGTGATGAGCTGGGGACTCCGGCAACTCCACGAAAGGCTTCAAAACCTCGTCTCAGACCTCACCGACGAGCAGCTGCGCTGGTCGCCCATGCCCGGCGCGCACTGCCTGGCCTTTGCCCTCTGGCACATAGCCCGCTGCGACGACAACTACCTGCGCGCCCACGTCCAGGGCCGTCCTGAGATTTGGGACGAGGACGGCTGGGCCGAGCGCTGGGGGATGGACGCAGAGAGCACGGGGATGCTCCTCTCGGACGAGGAGGCGTCGGACCTGGTTTTTCCGCCCAAGGAGGAGATACTGGCCTACGCCAAGCGGGTTTGGGATGAGGTTGAGGAGTACGTCACCGGACTGAGTTCCGAGGATACGGCTCAACCCGTAGGGCACGTGGAGCGCACAACCGGGCTAAGCAGGGGACAGCTTTTCATCACCCACGTCTACGGCCACGACAACCGACACATGGGCGAGATGGAGTACATCAAGGGGCTCCTGGGCCTCCGGGGGTCTATCACGCTATAGGCTGTCGTTATTTCCAAAGTGGTGAAGACATGACTCAGGGACTTGGACGAATCGAGCGGCCTTCCGCGGAGGACTACCGGGGCAAGAGGAAGCTGCTGTTGGTTCCTCATCTGTACTATCCTCAGATTCTGGAGGAGGATGGCACAGCCATTCTGAACAGTTACTGGGAGCAGACGCGCGCCCAGATTTCATCCCTTGAGACTGTCCTTGGGCCGGTGAAGCACATCTACCACGGGAGCGTCGCCGAGGAGGGTGACGAGGGGCTGAAGGGCCTGGAGGCCGGCGAGACGCCCAGCCTCGCCATTATCAGGGAGAAATGCCAGTCAGGGGCAATCCTTGAAGCCACCGAGGACGCCGACGTGATGAGGGAGAACCTGGACCTCCAGAGGTGCCTCATGCTTCCCCTCAGCAGCGAACAGGTGGCCGTCGAGCTCCGGGAGTGGTTCAACGATTCCGTGCGGAGGCGCTATGAACACATATCCGCCCGGATCGACGAGACCCTTGGACAGGACGAGGTCGGACTGCTGATCATCAATGAGCGGCACCAGGTGCAGTTCCCGCCGGACATGGTCGTGTTCTTCGTCGCGCCCCCGGCCCTGGACGAGTTCCGCCGCTGGCTGGATGAATGGGTGGCCAGGCAGCGCGCGGAGATGGAGTCCCAGAGCTCCTAGTGCGCGTGGGCGTGGCCGATGTCCTCGCCCACGGTGCGCAGGGCGTGGAGGATCTCCTCACGGCTGTCGGGCATACGCTCGGCCCAGGCTCGCACCAACCCGAAGCAGCCCGCAACCATCATTGAGCCGTGGGGCGTCGCAAAGTAGGGGTTCAGCCGCGACCCCTCCAGCAGCCCCCGCATGGGGCCGATGACGCTGAGGAATCCAAGCTCCTCGCCCCCTTGTACCACAACCGCGCCGTGGCCCTGCTCCCGCCAGATGGTGTCGTCGTCCACGTCACCCCTGACAAGCTCCAGCAGGTGCTCCTCAAGGCGCTCTCTGGTCACCATGTGGGTGTGGTGCTCAAACAGCCCCAGGATGTTGTTGCCGTCCAGGTGGAAGGCCAGTGTGTGCTCGTTGCCCAGGTTGGCGACCACCTTGCGCTGGTGCGACGCCACGTGCTCGTCCTCCAGGGAGCCGAGCACCGCCGCCTCTGCCGTGTCCACCATGAGCAAGGGGACATCTCCGCCGGCCGTATCCACCACGGCGCGCATCCTGGTCAGGTAGTCCGGTACCTCCTCCGCCATGTAGATGAAGGAGAAAACGTCCTGGTAGCCGCCCAGCACCTGCCGCCGGAGGTGGTCGAAGCGGAACTTGCGGTCGCTGTAGCCGGGCGGGGAGTTGCCGTGGTCGAACACCGCCACGGCCAGGGCGTCCCAGTCAGGCTTGACCTCGAAGGCCCGCAGCGCCCGGCTCACCATCTCCAGGTCCAGGTCCTTAAGCTCAACCCGGACGCCCTCCAGAGACTTAGTCTCATCTGAAGAGACAATTACAAGGCCCATGCCGCGCACCATCTCCAGGTCGTCGTCGAAGGTGACGGCGGCCTCCGGTGTCACGTACGCCGGAAGGCCCGCCGCTATGTGTTCCTGGATTGCGCCCGTGACCGGCCCGCCGCCCATGTTGGTGCCGGTCAGGACCAGGGGCCGGCGCGCCATCGTGGCCTCCCTGATCCGTCCCGCCGCAATGACCGTCGGCGCGGGCACGACCATCTGGACGGAGTTCTCGACGGCCCGTGTCGAGTCGAATAAAAGGATGTCCTGGGTTCCTGTGCCTACGTCAATCGCCAGAATACGCACGCGTTTGCTCCTAAGGTGTGTTGTGTCGATTCCCCAGGCGGCCGCTTACGGCGCGCCCTCAATCTATTACTTTAACGCGAGACCACCTGCCTTTCAAGAAGTAGGGGAAGTAGACGGCGGTCCTGACCACCATTGCGATGGTGATGGCCAGCGGGATGCCGTACTGGCCCATAGGCGTCCACTGGGACAGGGCGAAGGCCAGGGGCAACTCCACGCCCACCATTGCTATGAAGGTGACGACAAAGGGCGCGACGGTATCCCCCGCAACGTTGAAGGACTGCTGGAACACCATGCCGCTCCCCATAACCAATCCCGATAGCGCTTGAATGCGCACCCACCAGACCGCGACCTCCATCAGCTCAGGGTCGCTGTTGAATATTGAGATGAACAGGGCGGGGAAGAGGAGCAGCAGGACTGCCACAGACCCCCTTATCACGGTGATGTAGCCGATGGCCCACAGTATGGTCTGCTTGGCGCGCTCGACGTTGCCTGCGCCCAGGTTCTGGCCCACCAGCGTGCCCGATGCCCGCCCCAGGCCCATGCTGCCCATTGCGGTGAACATCTCCAGGTTCCGTGTGATGCCGTAGGCCGCCAGAGCGACGTCACCGAAGGGCGTCACCAGGCGCGCCAGGAGCAGGTGGACTATGGAACGCTCCATACCGGTGCCGGACGCCGGCGCGCCGATGCGGACCAGCCGGACCAGCAGGGGAAAGTCGACGTAGTAGTTCCGCAGGCTCAGGTGGAGCCGCGAGGTGCCTCGGAAGAGGGCCTGGGTGTTCCAGGCCACGCCCAGGCCCTGGGCTATCACGTTGGCCAGGGCCGCGCCGGCCAGGTCGTACTGGGGGAACCATCCCCAGCCGAAGATGAGCACGGGAGTCAGCGCGATGTGTGCCAGGCGCGAGATGGTGGTCGCCTTCATTGGCGTCAGGGGGTCGCCTGCGGCTTGGAGCGCGCCGCCCGTCATCATGCGGAAGGCCTGGCCCCCAAAGCCTATAAACTGGATCTGCATGTAGACCCCCGCCACGTCAATGACCTCCTGGCTGACCCCCATAATGCGCAGCAGGAAGTCCGTGAACATCACCCCAATGACTATCATGAGCAGGCAGAAAACGCCCGTGATTGTGAAGGCCTGGAGCGCGACGTGGTTCGCAAGCTGGACGCGGTTCGCGCCGATGGCCCGGGCTATCATGGCCTGCATTCCCATGTCCAAGCCCATGCGACCGGTCATCATGAGGTTGGTGTACAGCTGAGCGATTGTCAGACCGCCCAGGGCGTGGAAGCCGAAGAACCGCCCGGCCCAGAAGAGGTCGGCCATCCTGTCCACCATGTTCAGGGTGCCCTCGATCATCTGGGGCCATGCCAGGAACCACAGGTTCCTGGATATGCTGCCCTGGGTGAGGTCACGGGTGGCGTACTCGGAGCGGCGCCGGCGGCCGCCACCGCCTCCACCTCTGCCTCCGCCGCCGTGGGCCTGAAGGCGCACGTCCAGTATCTCTTCCGTGGTGGCGTTGCTCAGGTCGTTGGACTGGCCCTGCCGCCCGGAGCCGCTGCCGGCGGCCGCGACGCGCCTCGTTTCCTCCGGCGAGTGCTCGGCTTCTCCGCGATCATCTCCGCCGTCGGGTGAGAGAGGTGGATGTTCCCTGTCATCCCCCAAAGAGACATCCTCCCTTGCCTGTGCACGTCGCCTGGCTCCTGTGTTGGGCAGGGGCGCGCAGCGGGTTCAAGGCCAAGGACGCGGCTTGCGTCGCAGTCCATATTAGACCTGTGCCAGATTGGAGTCAACCAAAAGAGGGGCTTGCGCGGTGCGTCTTTATACTATCGTAAGGTTCTTGACAGACCCGCGCTATTCCCAAAGAATGGGGTTAGCTCATCAAGGAGAGACCCATGATAATAGTACCGTTGGTGGTGGGTGGCGCAATGCAGGAGAATACGTACATTGTGGGGTCGGAGGAGGCCAAGGAGTGCGCCATAATCGACCCCGGCGCGGAGGCCGACCGCATTCTGGAGGAGGTGGAAAGCCTGGGGCTGACGGTCAAGTACATCCTGAACACCCACGGCCACGGTGACCACATTGGAGGGGTGGCGGGTGTCAAGGAGGCCACCGGCGCTACCTACGGCATCCACGAAGCGGACGTTGAGCTGCTGACCCGAGATAGCCAGTGGATGAAACTGATGGTCCGCGACTCAGCAGAACCACCAGCCCCGGACATCCACGTAAAGGACGGCGACGTGTTCAAGCTGGGCGACGACGTGGAGCTTACGGCCATCGAGACCCCCGGGCACACCCAGGGCGGCGTCTCCTACTACGGCGGGGGCGTGGTGTTCACCGGCGACACGCTCTTCCAGGGAAGCGTCGGCAGGTTCGACACGCCGGAGGGCGACGGAAAGCAGCTGGTCCTGGGCATCTTCACCAAGATAATGACCCTGCCTGCCGACACCAAGGTGTACCCCGGACACGGGCCGGACACCACCATCGCGCGGGAGAAGCTGACCAACCCCTTCCTGTCCGGCGGCAGTATAGTCTAGCGCGAGACTACTGGGCGGCGGCCTTCTGCGGCGGTATCCTGTGGTGGCTGCGCAGGCAGCGAGTGCAAACGGCTACGCGCCGGGTGTTGCCCTTAATCTCCAGGGTGGTCCGCTGGATGTTGGGCATAAAGCGGGTCTTGGTCCTTCGCTTGGAGTGGCTCACGTTGTTGCCGGAGTGGCCCACCTTGCCGCACATATCGCACTTGGCCATGACTTTCCTCTTTGCGTTCCCTCCGTCGGCGCGACGGAAGCCGCCCGACCGGAGCGTTTTGACGTGAAATTGCCGTTCCTGTAGAATCCAGAGGGAATCCTATCAGATGCTTCCGGTTTTGGCAATGCCCGTCGCGGGCGTGCCGCCGCCACGGGGGAGCGCATGGCAAGAGGCACAGGAGCGACCATCACCTCCATCGACAGTGAAGACCTGCGGCGTATCCTCGTCCAGGGCCGCAGGGCCCTTGAGGACAACGTTGAGGCCATCAACGCCCTCAACGTCTTCCCCGTGCCCGACGGCGACACCGGCACCAACATGCTGCTGACGATGAGGGCGCTGGAGGAGGAGCCGCCCAATGCCGGGGGCCAAATCACCCCCGGGTCCGTGACCGCAATGGCCCGGGGCGCTCTGCTGGGGGCGCGTGGGAACAGCGGCGTGATTTTTGCCCAGTTCTTCCAGGGACTTGCCCGGGGCCTGGGGGACAAGGAACGCTTCGGCGCCCAGGATCTGGCGCTGGCCCTGGCGGAGGGCTCAGCCGCGGCCTACAAGGCGGTGGGCAACCCGGTGGAGGGCACAATGCTCACGGTCATCAGGGAGATGGCCGAGGCCGCGCAGCAGGAGGCAGAGCGGGAACCAGACTTTGTGGAGTTGTGGGATGCCGTGTGCCAGGCCGCCAGGCGGTCGGTGGCAAGGACGCCCATGCTGCTGCCCGTGCTGCGAGAGGCCGGCGTGGTTGACGCCGGCGGCCTTGGGCTGTGCGTCATCATGGAAGGGGCGCTGTCCGGGCTTCGCGACGAGGAGCTTGGCGTCATAGATCTGCCCGCTCCTGATATGGACGCGGCCGCAGCGACCGCCCAGCTTGTCAGCGAGGCCTTCATAGACGCCACTGAGGAAGACCTGTACGGGTACTGCACACAGTTCCTCATCCAGGGGGAGGGCCTGGACCCGGACGACGTTAGAGAGCGGCTGGAGTCGCTGGCTACCTCCACGGTTGTGATAGGCGGAGACGCTATGGTGAGGATACACGTCCATGCAGAGGACCCCGGCCCCGTAATCAGCTTCGGCGTGTCCCTGGGAACCCTGTCCCAGGTGAGCATAGAGAACATGGACGAGCAGCACCAGGAGTTTGTGGCCGCCCGCCGCGGCAAGCAGGAGTTGCAGCCGGTGGGTGTGCTGGCGATAGCCTCCGGCGACGGCCTCGCGGACGTATTCCTTGGCTCCGGCGCGGCCCGCGTGCTGTCCGGTGGGGACACCATGAACCCCAGCACCCGGGAGATACTTGACGCCGTAGAAGCGATGGGCGCGGAGCGGGCCATAGTGCTTCCCAACAACCCCAACATAATCGGGGCGGCGGAACAGGCAGTCACTCTCTCGTCCAGGGAGATAGCCATCATCCCGACGGAGAGCATTCCCCAGGGCATCTCTGCGCTGCTGTCCTTCAACTCAACGCAGGAGTTCGAGGAGAACGTAACGGAGATGGAGCAGTCGATGGGCGCGGTCGTGTCCGGGGCCGTCTGCAACGCCCAGCGAGACGCGGAGCTTGGCGGCGTCAGGGTAGCGGAGGGCCAGGTCATGGGCCTCTTGGAGCGCAAGATGGTCGTGTCCGGCGACGACCGCACCGGCGTCCTTTGCGACCTGGTGTCGGAGATGGGTCCGGACGACGGGTCGCTGATAACCCTCTACTGGGGCGCGGACACCCGGGAGACGGAGGCCAGGGTCGCGGCTGAAGAGCTGCAAAATCGCTTTAATGACGTAGAGGTGGAAGTGGTCTTTGGAGGCCAGCCCCACTATAATTACATCCTATCAGTGGAGTAAGGAGCTTGGAACATGGCTGTGAAGGTTATTACGGACAGCACTGCGGACCTGCCTCCCGCTTTGGTGGAGGAACTGGGGGTAACTGTAGTTCCTGCAAACGTCCACTTCGGTGAGGAGGTGTATCGGGACGGGGTTGAGATCACGGGAGACGAGTTCTACCGGCGGCTTGTCGCATCCTCCCGGCTTCCTTTCACCTCTCAGCCCACGCCGGGGGACTTCCTGAGCGCCTACAACGAGGTCGGTCAGACTACGGACGAAATCATATCCATCCACGTCTCGGCCAAGCTCAGCGGCACGCTGAACTCCGCCACGCAGGCGAGGGAGGAGTACGGCGGAAATTGCCGGATCGAGATTATCGACTCGATGCAGGCGTTGATGGGACTGGGTTTGCTGGTGATCGCCGCCGCCGAAGCCGCCAACCGAGGCGGAAGCCTGGACGAGGTGGCAGCGGAGACAAAGACGGCTCTCCCAAACGTGGGGTTCATGGGACTTCTGGACACCCTGGAGTACCTGGAGAAGGGTGGGAGAATAGGCAAGGCTCAGGCCTTCTTGGGGTCTCTGCTGAGGGTCAAACCCCTGCTGACCATCCGGGACGGCGAGGTGCATCCCATGGAGCGCGCACGCACCCGCGCCAAGGGCGTGGACAGGATGTGCCAGCTTATACAGGGGTTCATGCCGTTGGAGGGCCTGGCGGTGGAATATACCACGACAGCGGACGAGGCCAGGGCCTTGGCCCAGCGCCTGCAAGCCTTCCTCCCCCAGGGCGAGGTGATATTGAGCCAGATTGGACCCGCGGTTGGGACGCACCTGGGCCCGGGCGCGCTTAGCGTGGCCTTCAGGCAGCAGGCATAGGGGGTCGCATAGATAGAGGATCTGCCTCATCCGCGTGCGCCGGGGGTATTGTTCTCCGTATGGGCAATGGAATTACATCAGGCAAGATGGCAGACGCCCTTATGCGAATCCCGCATTGCGTCAGGAGAAAGGAGCTCCGTAGACTATGACTAGCCTGGACGAACGAGTGACACGCTTGGAGAACGCGTTTGTGGAACTGGTGCCTCTGGTGAGAGAGTTGGTGGAGAGCCAGAACCTGATGGCGGCGACGCAGAGCCGGATGGAGGCCACGCAGAGCCGGATTCTGGAGACCCTTGAGGTGCACACCAGTCTCCTGCAGAGCGTCGTCGGCACGCTCCAGGGGCACTCTGCGGATCTCACCCTTATCAAGAGCTACCTAAACACCCAGGACTGAGCGAAGATCAGGAAGCTTGTAACTTGGAACCCTCTGAACAAGTCGCAGCCATGACCACTTTACCCAGGGACATCCTCACCGTCATTCCGGCGAAAGCCGGAATCCAGAGCTCTCGCCAGCAAATCCGCGCCGACTTGGATGCAGGGTCTTGAGTTCTCGCTAGCGACTCGTCCTTTTAACACGATACGCCGACGGCACTGAGACCAGCCTGACTTGTATGACATCAACCGAGCTTGAAACACTGAAGAAAGTGCTCTCGCTGGAGAAGAGCAAGGGGTACAAGAACACCGCCGTTGTCGGAGGCCTTGACCGCTTTCTGGCGCGCTGGGTGGATGGCAAAGCGTCGGACTCCCATATAGAGCCTCCGCCTGGGGAGTACGCCGGCCTGAAGGCTGCTCAGAGGCGCAAGTGGATAGACGAGGCGCTGATGGCGTTGGAGACGGGCGGGTCGCCACCGAGGAAGAAGGCCGCCGCTCCGAGGGCGCGGCCTTCGCGCAGGCAGGAGCCTTCGACTGAGCACACCCTGGCGTCGCCCGTGACGGCGTTGCCCAGGGTCACGCCCACCGTGGCAGCCAAGCTCAAGCGGCTGGGCGTACATACAATTAGAGACATCCTCTACCTGTTCCCGCGTCGCCACCACGACTATGGAGAGCTGAAGAAGGTCTCAGAACTGGAGATAGACACCGAGCAGACGGTGGTGGTGAACGTCTGGGAGGCCAGAGAGGCGCTCCTGGGCGGGCGGCTCAAGGCTACGGAGGCGGTGGCCGGAGACGAGACCGGCAACATCAGGGTGGTGTGGTTCAACCAGCCGTACCTGGCAAAGCGCTTCAAGCCTGGGACAAGGCTGCTCCTCAGCGGCAGGGTGAGCGTCTTCATGGGTTCTCCGCAGATGGAGTCGCCTGAGTACGAGACCCTCCAGGAAGGGGAGGAGCCGGGGAACATGGACAAGCAGGTCCCCGTGTACCCCCTGAGCGAGGGGCTTTATCAGCGCACCCTGCGCCGTATTGTCAACGAGACGCTGAACGCGTGGGCGGAGCGCATACAAGACCCCTACCCTGAGCCTCTACGCAGACGAGTCGAAGTGCCGGAGCTGTCACAGGCCATACGCCAGGCGCACTACCCGGCGGACGACGCTGACAAAGAGCAGGCGCGCCGCCGCCTGGCCTTTGACGAGTTGTTCTCGATGCAGATGTACGTCTTCTCCCGGCGTCGCCAGTGGCGGGAGGGCCGCGGCGCTGCGCCGTTGTCCACGAAGCAGGACGCGCTCAACGCCCTCTACTCGCGGCTGCCGTTCTCCCTCACCGGCGCGCAGGGCAGGGCGCTGACGGAGATACTGGAGGACATGACCCAGGACAAGCCCATGAGCCGTCTCCTTCAGGGAGACGTGGGCAGCGGCAAGACGGTGGTGGCCCTGGCCGCGTTGCTCACCACCGTTGCCAACGGCCGGCAGGGGGCCTTGATGGCCCCCACGGAGATACTGGCCGAGCAGCACTTCAACACCATATCCAAGCTACTGGATGGCCCCTCCCGTACGGACAACCACGGCAATCTGTTCAGCTTCCAAATGGAGCCCTTTGAGCGTCCCGTATACGTGGGCCTGCTCATTGGAAGCCATACCAGGAGACAGCGGAAAGAGATGCACGACATGCTGGCCCAGGGCGCTCTGGACATTGTGGTCGGCACCCACGCCCTTGTGCAGCAGGGGGTGGAGATCCCGCGCCTGGCCCTCGCCGTGGTGGACGAGCAGCACCGCTTCGGCGTTATGCAGCGCGCCTCTCTGCGACAGAAGGGGGAGTCGCCGCACCTGCTGGTGATGTCTGCGACCCCCATACCGCGCTCCCTGGCCCTGACCCTGTACGGCGACCTGGACATATCCGTGCTGAACGAGCTGCCTCCGGGCAGGCAGAAGATAAGGACGCGGTTCGTGAAATCTGAACAAAGGCAGGACGCCTACGACTTCATTCGCGGCCAGGTGAGGGAGGGCCGCCAGGCCTTCGTCATCTGCCCCCTGATTGAGGAGTCGGATGCGCTGCAGACCAGGGCCGCCACCACGGAGTTCGACACCCTTTCCAGGGAGGTGTTCCCCGACCTGACCATTGGCCTGCTCCACGGCCGGATGCCCCTCCGGGAGAAGGAGGAGGTCATGGCAAGGTTCTATCGCGGGGAGATGGACGTGCTGGTGTCCACGCCCGTGGTGGAGGTGGGCATTGACAACCCCAACGCCAGCGTCATTCTCATTGACGGCGCGGACCGCTTCGGCCTGGCCCAGCTTCACCAGTTCCGCGGGCGAGTCGGGCGCGGCGAGCACCCCAGCTTCTGCCTGCTGCTCTCGGACTACCCCTCGGCGGAGGCCCGCGAGCGGCTGATGGTAATGGAGCGGGTCGACAACGGGTTTGCGGTGGCGGAGGAGGACCTCAAGTTCCGAGGCCCGGGCGACTTCTTCGGCACTCGACAGAGCGGCCTGCCTGACCTGCGACAGGCGCGCCTCTCCGACCAGGATCTGCTGTCGACGGCGCGCCGGGAGGCGTCCGCACTGCTGTTGCAAGACCCTCACCTGGAGCGACCGGAGCATCGACTCATCAGGGAGGGCCTTGAGGCCCAGTGGCCGGAGCTTGTGGGGGAGATAAGCTGATGCCGCTCATCCCCTGCGGAGGTCTGACCTCCAGTTGAAGCCAGCCACCGGGAGCCGCCGCATATACTACGGATGGGTGATAGTAGGGGTAGTCTTCCTCTCGTCCCTTGCGTCCGGGGCGCAGATCAACCCCACCATCGGGGTGTTCCTCAAGCCCATAACCGAAGAGTTCGAGTGGACGCGCTCAACGGTGTCCCTGGCCGGGGCCCTGGGCACCGTGATTGGCGGCGCGCTGGCCCTGGCCGTTGGCCCCGCCATCGACCGTTTTGGCGCGCGGTGGATACTCTTCATCAGCTTCCTGCTGTCCGGCATCGCCATCTACGCCTGGGGCCACGTCGACCATCTGTGGCAGTTCGCCCTTGCCCTGATTGTCAGCCGGGTCGCTCTCCAGGGAGTCATCAACCCAACCAACCAGACGGTGGTCTCCAAGTGGTTCCTCAGGAAGCGGGGCAGGGCGGTTGCGATGTCGATACTGGGACAGCGCATAGGCGGCGGGGCAATTCCGTCGGCTGCTCAGGGCGCGATACCTGCGCTGGGCTGGCGCACGGTCGCTATGGGCGTGGGGCTGCTGGTGCTGGCCCTGACCCTCATTCCCATATCCATCTTCATGCGGCGCCAGCCCCAGGACATGGGGCTTCTCCCCGACGGCGCTGACCCTGACAACCCCGGTGAACAGGCGGGGCAGGGGAGGGCAGGCAGAGACGGGCCGACTCAGGAGGTCCACTATACACTGAGGCAAGCGCTGAGGACACGGCCCTTCTGGATAATCCTTGGCACGTTCTGCATGACCAATTTCATCAACACGGGCGTCAACTTCAACCTGGCCCCGCACCTCCTGGACAGCGGCCTCAGTGAGAACCAGGCGACCGCCGTGCTCCTGGCCTGGGCTATGGTCAGCATCCCGGCGTCCCTCGTGGCCGGGTACCTGGCGGACCGCATGTCCGTCCGAATTCTCATGGCGGTGTTCTCTGCGGGGCTGGGGGCGGGAATCTACCTCTTCCTGATAATCGACTCCTTTGCAGTTGGGATGGCCTTTGCGATTCTGCACGGGACGGCCTTCGCCGGCTCCTTCCTGATGCTGCAACTTCTGCTTGCCAACACCTTCGGCTCGGCGTCCCTTGGAGCGCTCAGGGGGTTCATAGTCCCCTGGCAGATGGTGGCCAACGCCCTTGGCCCTCTGGCGGCCACCTTGGTCTTCGACACCACCGGCAGCTACGGGCCCATACTCCAGGCCTACATCGCGCTGGAGGTGGTTCTGGTACTGGCGCTGCTGTTCGCCCTTCGCAGCCTCAAGCCCAGGGCTGCTGAGTGACATTGGTTCCGTAGGGGCAGTTCGCGAACCGCCCCTACAGACGGCATTCGCCGCACTATCGTTACACTTTCTTAATATTTGTTATTGAGAATCAGGACGCCGCCGCCTTAAACTGGTGGCCTACACAGGAATCTTTGCCTTTGAGCACGGATTAGGGTAATATTAAAGTAGCGGATGAAGTTAAGGAGTCTTGGCAGGTAGTTTCCCATGAATAATCGGTGGATGCGGAACAGCTTTGTATACCTCCTCATAATAGTCGCGGTGCTGACTATCTTCTTCACCTTCTTCCAGGCTCCCTCCGGCTCTGAGACCATTCCCATCAGCCAGGTGATCCAGATGGCGAAGAACAAGCAGGTGAGGAGCATCCAGGTCAACGACAACACCCTGAACGTCGTCGCCATTGACGGGCAGACCTACCGGTCTCGCAAGGAGAGCGGCACCAACATCTACGAGACTCTTGTGGACAGCGGCGCGGACGTCACCGGCGTTGACATAGAAGTCGAGGGGAACAGCGGTCTTGGCAACCTGTTCGGCATCCTCATCAACTTCCTGCCCCTCATCTTCTTTGGGGCCATAATCCTGTTCATGATGCGCCAGGCCCAGGGCAACAGCAACCAGACCATGAGCTTTGGGCGAAGCCGCGCGCGCATGTTCGTCGGCAACAAGCCAACGGTCACCTTCTCGGACGTGGCGGGGGTTGAAGAGGCCAAGCAGGAGCTTCAGGAAGTGGTTGAGTTCCTCCGATTCCCGGAGCGGTTCGTCTCCCTGGGAGCAAAGATACCCAAGGGCGTTCTGCTGGTGGGGCCGCCCGGGACGGGCAAGACGCTCCTGGGTAGAGCCGTGGCCGGGGAGGCCGGGGTTCCCTTCTTCTCCATCAGCGGCAGCGAGTTCGTTGAGATGTTCGTGGGCGTTGGCGCTTCCAGGGTGCGCGACCTTTTTGACCAGGCCAAGCGCAACTCCCCCTGCATAGTCTTCGTTGATGAGATCGACGCCGTGGGCCGGCATCGCGGCGCAGGCCTTGGCGGCGGCCATGACGAGCGTGAGCAGACCCTCAACCAGATCCTGGTGGAGATGGACGGCTTCGACACCGGCGTCAACGTCATAGTGCTTGCGGCCACCAACCGGCCGGACATCCTTGACCCGGCGCTGCTGAGGCCGGGCCGCTTCGACCGCAGAGTCGTGCTGGACGCGCCGGACATTCACGGCCGCAGCGCCATACTGGACGTGCACTCCAAGGGCAAGCCCCTGTCCCAGGACGTAGACCTGAGCAGGGTTGCCCAGCAGACGCCGGGCTTCAGCGGCGCAGACCTGGCCAACCTGGTCAACGAGGCCGCCATTCTGGCCGCGCGCCAGAGCAAGAAGGACATAGGGCCTACGGAGTTCGCAGAGGCCATCGACCGCGTGATTGCCGGGCCGGAGCGCAAGAGCCGCGTGATCACGGTCAAGGAGAAGGAGATCACTGCCTACCACGAGGCCGGCCACGCCCTGGTAGCCCGCCTTCTGCCAAACGCCGACCCGGTTCAGAAGATATCCATCATCGCCCGCGGCGGCATGGGCGGCTACACCCGCCTGCTGCCTACGGAGGACAGGTATCTCATGTCCAAGGGCCAGTTTGAGGACATGATCGCCACCGCCCTGGGAGGCAGGGTCGCTGAGGAGATCACCTTTGGCGAGAGCACCACGGGCGCCAGCAACGATCTGGAGCACGCCACCAACCTGGCTCGCAACATGGTCACCCGCTACGGCATGAGCGAAGAGCTTGGCCCCCGCACCTTCGGCAAGAAGGAGGAGCTTGTCTTCCTGGGCAGGGAGATTTCTGAGCAGCGGGACTACAGCGACAAGATTGCCGAGGCCATTGACAACGAGGTGCACAAGCTCATCCAGCACGCCTACACCACGGCTACCGACCTGCTGACCACCCACAGGGACAAGCTGGCGCAGATATCCAACTACCTCATTGACAACGAGACGGTGGAGGGGGATGACCTGAAGGATCTGTTCGATTCCGATGCGCCGGAGCTTGATGACTACCGGCCGGTATCGATGAGGCCGGACTCACTTCCCAGCGGGGGCGTTGTTGATCAGGTGGTCGCGTCCACAAACGGAGCAAGCGAGACATCCGTAGACGAAGTGGCTCCGTCTGAGAACGGCGCCAGCGGCGAGTTGCCGGAGGAAACGGAACCGACGGAGCAAGCGGAAGAGCCCCACGCCTGACGCCTTACTAGCGCCATCCCACCACCTCGTCATTCCTGCGGAAGCAGGAATCTAAGGGTAGAGTTCCTGCTTCCGGAGGCCCTTGAATAACTCCAGCGTTGTCCCCAAGGGAGCGCTTTGACCGTCATTCCGGCGGAAGCCGGAATCCAGGACCCCTGCGAAAGAGAGTTATAGATTTCCGTCCCCGCATCAAGTGCGGGGCAAGCTTCACGGGAATGACGAGAAAGGGTGCTCAATAGCGAGTTACGTAGAGGTTTCCTTTGGCAGGAACGACGGCTATTGAGACGCTTCCTCCTCCTCGCTCTCAATGGGCCTTGCCCTGTAGTACAGTCCCCAGCGCTGCATAAGCTCTCGCACCCTGGCATCGTCCAGCTCCACCAGCTCCCTGAGGAAACCGGCCAGGGCGTGGGCGTGGATGTTCTCCGGCTGGCACACCCAGCTGGCCTCTGCGGGCACAACGTAAAGCATCCCGCTCTGGTGGTTGCACCGTATGTCGACACGGGTGTCTCCCGTGCCCTCCTTTATTGTGACTCCGTACGGCATTTGTCTCCTTTGCTGACTCCAATCTAGCCCTTGACCACTCCCAGCGGCCGCATCCGGGCCACCTTCCTGGACAGCCCTGCCTGCTCGCACGCCTCAATCACCTCCGCCACGTCCTTGTAGGCGATGGACGCTTCCTCGGCCAGGGAGTCCCAGCCGTGGGCTCTCACCATTATACCCTGCTGCGCCATCTCTCCCTGGATGTCCCGCCCCTTGAGCATGCGCTTGGCCGCGGAGCGACTGGCGGCCCGGCCCGCGCCGTGACACGTGGAGCCGAAGCTCTCCTCCAGAGCCGCGGGAGCGCCCACGGCCAGGAATGAGTATCGTCCCATGTCGCCTGGAATCAACACCGGCTGCCCGATGCCCTGGTATCTGTCGGGGATGTCCGGGTGGCCCGGCGGGAAGGCCCTGATAGCGCCTTTGCGGTGGACGCAGAGCTTCGTGCTGCGCCCGTCCACCACGTGCTCCTCTATCTTCGCGATGTTGTGGCACACGTCGTAGACCTGGCGGATGCCAAGGCTCTCCCAGCTTCTGCCGAAGACCTGTGCGAAGGACTCCCGCACCCAGTGCGCGATGCACTGGCGGTTGGCCCATGCGAAGTTGGCTCCGGCGTACATGGCGGCAATGTAGTCCCGACCCTCCGGTGACTCCACGGGGCAGCAGGCCAGCTGCCGGTCTGGCAATTCTATGCCGTAGCTCTTGACCGCTCCGTCCATCACCTTAAGGTAGTCGTCGCAGATCTGGTGGCCCAGGCCCCGGGAGCCGCAGTGCATCATCACGGCCACCTGGCCCGGCTGCTCCACGCCCATGACGCGGGCTGCCTCCGCGTCGAATATCTCGTCAACCACCTGCACCTCAAGGAAGTGGTTGCCGGAGCCCAGGGTACCCAGCTGTGGCGCGCCCCTGCGCTTTGGGCGCGTTCCCACCTTGTCCGGGTCTGCGCCGGGCAGACGGCCGCCGGCCTCGCTCATCTCCAGGTCCTCCGGCACGCCGTAGCCCTTCTCGACGGCCCAGCGCGCGCCTTCAGCCAGCACGCGGTCGATCTCTCCACCCTGGAGGCGCACCTTGCCTGAAGACCCCAGCCCGGATGGGACACTGGCGAAAAGGGCGTCCACAAGCGGTTCCAGGAGTGGCCGAACCTCCTCCTCAGTCAGGTCAGTCCTGAGCATACGCACACCGCAGTTGATGTCGAAGCCCACGCCGCCGGGAGACACCACGCCATCGTCTACCTTGGTAGCCGCCACGCCTCCCACCGGGAAGCCGTAGCCCCAGTGGATGTCTGGCATGGCCATGGACGCCTTCACAATACCGGGCAGGCACGCCACGTTGGCCACCTGGTCAAGGGAGTTGTCCGCCGATATCTGCTCCATCAGAGTCTCGGTGGCGAATACCAGGCCGGGGACCTGCATCCCCTCCTTATAGTCCTGGGGCACCTCCCACCTGTAGGCGTCAACCTGGCGAAGGGGCACTCCCGCTTTACCGCTCATTCCAACTCATCTCCTATACGTCCAGCACCACCTGGACTCTCGCCGGGCTCCCATCCTCCACCCGGAGCATGTGGTAGGTCGCCGACTTTACACCGGACTTGAGCCTGTGCCTGGCGGGGTCGAACCGCTCGCCGTAGCACCGGGCCTTCAGTCCAGTTTCCTCCAACTCGTATATCTCAAAGCGTGAGAAGTAGCGATGCTCTACCTCGCACAGGAAGAGCAGTTCGTTGAGCCAGGCCACGAGCAGGGCGTCCCTGTCCGGGGCAGTGACGGACACGTCGCACGCCTCCGCTTCTCTCACGATGGACATGTCCGCCATGAAGTCAAAGAGGCCCCTGGCGGCCTGGGCAAAGGCCTCCTTCAGGTCGTCGCCCGTCGCCACAATGCCCACGTCCGCCGTGTGGTCCATGTACTCAAATCCGCCCATCTGAGATTCCATTGTACAACTTTCCCGCGCCAGCCGAAATGAAACCTCCTGGGACTCAAATATTCGCGCTTGACATCCCCAACAGGCGTGGTAGAATTATCGCGTCGGGGAAGGCCCGTCTGCTCGGCGTGCCTGACAGGGATGGAGGTTCTCCGGCAGAGAAAAAGGGGGTCACCCCAAGGAAAGGAAGGTAGGAATGGATTTCGCACTACCCTATACCAAGGAGCAGGAAGAGTTCCGTCAGGAAGTACGAGCCTGGCTGGAAGCGAATGTCCCGAACGATATGAAGGAGCCCTACGACTCCAGGGACTTCAGCAAGGAGCAGTACGTGTTCTGGCGAGAGACCCACAAGAAGCTCGCCGAGAAGGGTTGGCTGTTCCCCACGTTCCCCAAGGAGTACGGCGGTGGCGGCCTGACCGGCGACCATGAGACCATCATCTCCGAGGAGTTCCAGAATTTCCGGGTTCCCAACAACTTCACCAACCAGTTCGTCTTCCCGGCGCTTCTGGTCTGGGGCACCGAGGAGCAGAAGCAGAAGTTCCTTGTACCTCTGCTCAAGTCTGAGGTCAACGCATGGCAGAAGTTCACGGAGCCCAGCTCCGGCGCCGACCTGGCCGACTACAAGAGCACGGCAGTACGCGACGGCGACGACTGGCTTCTGACCGGTTCCAACGTGTTCGTGAGCGGCAAGCCCAGGCCCCAGTGGGGTGTCGATGGCCCCAACTACCTCTTCGGCCCCATGATGACCGACCCGGACGCGCCGCGACACCGCAACTTGGGCTTCTTCATGATTCCCGTTCCCTCAGAGGGACTGGCGATTCAGGAGCAGGCGCTTCTCCCCGGCCATGACCAGCACGCCATCTTCCTGGACAACGTCCGGGTGCCCGGCGACCACCTCATCGGCGGCGACCACCAGGGCTGGCAGGTATCCAACACCAGCCTTGAGCAGGAGCACGGCGGCCGAGGCCGAGCCTTCGCCCGGGACGAGGTTGTCGACCAGATGGTTGAGTACGCCAAGGAAAACAAGGGCGGCGACTCAGTAGCGCAGCAGACCACGATGGACGCCGTAATTGAGGCGCACATCCACGACCTGCTGCTCAGGCGCACCTACTGGATGTACCAGGCCCACATGGAGATCAACTACCAGGGCAACGTGGGCAACGTCTACGGCCGAGAGTCCAGCCTGCGCATTGCCAGCCGGGCCCGGGAGCTCATGGGCATGAACTCCCTGCTGGACAGGAATGAGCCGGGCGTACCCTACGAGGGTCGCCAGGAGGTCAACCAGCGTTCCAGGGCGGGGCAGAACCACGCCGGCGGCAGCACCAACATCGCCAAGGTGGTGTTGGCCCGACGCATCGGCATCAGCCGGACCCAGGAGCGAGCGGCTCCCACGCCCTCCACGGCCACTACCTCGGGCAGCTAGTACACCTACCGCTCGAACTAACACCGCCCGCCCAGACTCTGGGCGGGCGGTTGTTTTTGTTTACTCTGGTGTGGTTAGATTCCTGCTGCCGTGGACTATTGCATAGCTTCAGTTAGCAGATAGTAGACCACCCCTGCGGAAACAGAGGTCTACGGGTCGTTGTCATGGGTGCCCTGGATTCCTGCCTCCGCAGGAATGGCTAGCCGTTTAGAATTCCCCCTAAAACCAGGGCCAGGGCACGTTGCGCCTGTACGGGTCGGCGGCCGGGTAGCGCCCGGACTCAAGCAGGCCCTCAATGCGCCTGTCCAGCGCCTCCAACTCCTCCGGGAAAAGCAGCTCCGACAGCTCTCGCGTGAACTCACCGGCCGACCTCAGGACCGTGAGGAATGCCGACATTTCATTCATCAGGTGGTCGGCTATCGGCTCACTTACGAAGTCCCAGATAACCGTCCTCAGCTTGTACTCCTCGTGGAAGGTTATGCCGTGGTCAATCGACCACACCCTGCCGCCCCAGTCCTTGAAGCAGTGGCTCGCCTTCCTGTCCGCGTTGTTCGCCAGGTGGTCAAACAGGGCTATGCGCGCAATCTCCTCCTGGCGCTCCTGACGAAGGGTGAAGTAGTCGGACTCGGAGTCCGCGTCGATGAACTGCTGCAAGGAGCCTACGCCGTATGGCCCGTCCCGGATGACGGTGCAGGGAACGAAGTCCCAGGTCAGGGCCTTTGCCACCAGGTAGGCGGCGTACTCCCGCTTGTACAGCGTGCCGTTCGGGAAGTCCCACAGCGGGCGTTCGCCTCTGCGGGGCTTGTACACGGCGTCCCGCGTCTGATGTCCGTCGGACACCGTCACCAGGAACGTGTCGTTTGACCCCTGTGGCATCAGCAGCGGGTGTGAGATTACCCCGTCCAGCAGGAACCTGCTCAGCTCGTCCTCGGGGGTCTCCGGCCTTCTCTCTGTTTCCATTACGCCTGTTGAGGATTGGGGTGCGGGTTTCCCTCTGCGACTTGCGCCTCAGCCCGCCGCCGCCTTCAGCTCAAACTGAAGGAGTTGTGGCCGTTGGAGCGCGGGCACTTGTGAGCCTCAGGCCCCATTGGCGCGCTGCACAGCGGGCAGAGCGGTCGACCGGCGGCGACTACGGTCCGGGCCTCCTCCGCCAGGCCGTTCATCTGCGAGCGGGAGGCCCAGAACGCCACCGTGGGGTCTCCGTCCTCGTCCTCCTCGCGGTCGTGGGCCTCTATGATGAACAGGTCTGCCTGTGGCGCGTGGCCCAGGCTGAGCTTACCGACCTTGAAATCCAACGAGTCCAGTCCCTGGCCGGACCGCTCGGAAGGCGGAGGTATCTCCTCCGGCGTCTCACCGGAGGACAGCGCCATTATCTGCTGAATGGCCATTGATAGCTGGGAAAGCTGCTCCTTTTCCAGCCAAAGGCAGGCGGCGCCCTTCGGCCCGTCCACCAGCAGTCGGAACGTGCGCTGCCCAGGCTCGCCAATGGCCTCCGCCTTCACGCTCTCTACTCGGCCCAAATCATGTCTGGCTTGCGGCATATCGCTCTACATCATACTACGTTCGGCCCATCGGGGTAAAAGAAAAGGCCCATTCCGGGCCCTGGTAGTAGTAGCTTGGAATCGCCGCCGCAAGAAAGCGTCTAGTCCACTCCCTCGATGCGATAGCGCAGGCTGCCTCGCGGCGTGGCCACTTCGACCTCTTCCCCGGCCTGGTGGTCCATCAGCGCCTTGCCGACGGGGGAGGCGACGGACATCTTGAAGTCCATGGGGCTGGCCTCCGAGGCGTTCACCAGGGTGTACACCATCTCCTCCTGGGATGCGATGTCAGTGAGCTTGACGACGCTGCCCAGTTTTATGCGGCGGTCCGCAGGGCCTGCGGATCCGGAGCCTCCGCCGTCAACCAGGCGGGCGCGCTGCACGGCGTCCTCAAGCTCCCGTATGCGGGCCTCCAGCAGCCCCTGCTTGTCTCTGGCCGCGTCCAGGGGAGCGTTCTCGCGGAAGTCCTTGTCCGCGGCGGCTCGCCGTATCTCCTGGGCCACCGTGATGCGCTCACCCTTGAGCGTCTCCAACTCGCTCAGCAGGTTCTCGTAGCCCTCCTGCGTGATGTCGATGGCGGACCGGGCCGTCTCCTTGGAGTTGGCCTTGCGGCCGGCCTTTCGCACCTTGATGTGCTTGGCCAGTGACGTTTCGGTGAAGTTGCTCTTGTAGCAGAAGTTGAGGAAGTCCTTGACCACCTGCAGGTGGTCTCCAGCGTCCTGCCTCGCCTCCGACGACACGTAGTCGCCATACTCGGCGGCCTCATGGGGCTTCAAGGAGAACATGGCGCGGTCCCATCCGCCCCATCTGATGAACTTGGTAAGCTCTCGTTGAGTGTCCGGCCGCGCCTGCCCCTGGCGGCTGGAGAGGTACTGGGTCAGGGCTTCCGATAGGCTTATTTGACCGGACATCATGGCAGTGAGGGCTACTCTCCCACTCTATGGATTACCTCATTTTAGGCGTAAGCCCGCTTGAATGTCAACGAGATAGGCCTGCCCAAACATTACAGTTCTGCCTATCTTGGAAAGTATCGTGTCGGCGCCATTGCATTCTTGGGACTTGACATCAGACCGGCATTTGGGGTATTTGCTCTAGGGTCTCTATTGCCCGACCACCTCAGCCCGTTGCTGCGAAAGGTCTCTGTATGCTTGAAATCTTCATAGACGTAGTATCGCCTGTGTTCCTGATGGCCGGGATTGGCGCGCTGATACGCAGGCTGCGCAACGTCCCAAGCGACTCCATCAGCCAGATAACCCTCTACATCTTCGCCCCGGCCTTGGTGTTCAACTCCCTGGCCGGTACGGAGATTCCCCTGGAGGAGATGGGCAAGATTGCCCTGTTCACCGTCTGCCTGGCCGCGGCCATGTACGTGATTTCCATTGTAGTCGCGCGCGTGATGTCACTGGGGCGGGAGGCGACCAGCGCCTTCATGCTGGTCACCCTGTTCATGAACGCGGGCAACTACGGGCTGCCGGTGGCGCTGCTGGCCTTTGGCGAGGCCGGTGTTGAGTTCGCGGTTGTCTTCTTCGTGTGCCAGGCGACCCTGGGCGGCACGCTGGCGGTGTACCTGGCCTCCCGCAGCCGGCTTGGTATCAGGGACGCTCTGCTGTCAGTCACGCGTATGCCCTTGGTGTACGGCACCGTGTTCGGGCTGGCCGTGAACCTGCTGGAGGTGCAGCTCCCGGTCCCCATAGCGGAGCCCGCCAGAATACTGGGCAACGCCGCCGTACCCTCCATGCTGATGGTGCTGGGCATACAGCTGGCCACCCGCTTCTCCTTGGAGGATGTGGGGTCTCTGTCCGCCGCCGTCTTCCTGCGGCTGGTTGTCTCGGCAGGCGCCGGCTACCTGCTCACCCTGGCTCTCGGGATCGATGGCCTGCTGCAGCAGGTCCTGGTTGTTGTGTCGGCCATGCCCACCGCGGTCTTCACGACAATCCTGGCAACCCAGTTCCAGGCGAAGCCGTCCTTCGTGACCAACGGCGTGGTGCTGGGGACGCTCCTGAGCCTGGTTACGCTGACGGTGCTGATAACGGTGGTGGAGACGATGCTGTAGCCACTATGCCTTTCCGTTGACTGAGGGTAGACTAGGGGGTATCTTGGTAGCCGATTTCACATCATCAGAAGTTAAGAGAGGTCACATCCAATGAAATCCGTGCCGTGGGAAGAGGTCGAAGAGGACCGCCTGATAGGCGGGATACGCAGGCGCATTGTCACCGGGGAGAAGGTGATGCTGGGCCGCATCTACTTTCCGCAGGGGGCCATTGTCCCCGCCCACCGGCACGAAAACGAGCAGATAACCCACGTTCTCTCAGGCGCGTTGAGGTTCATTGTGGACGGTGAGGAGGTTATAGTCAGGGCAGGGGAGACCCTCAACATTCCATCCAACGCCGAGCACAGCGCGGAGGCCCTGGAGGAGACCGTGGAGATCGACGCCTTCAGCCCGATACGCCAGGACTGGCTGGACGGCTCCGACGCCTACCTGCGCGAACCACAACCCGGCCGGTAGCCCCGCACGGCCTTCTAGGGTTGTGTCGGTATTGGCGACTAAGATTACTCAACGCAACTGACCACACCTGCGGAGGCAGGTGTCCATCTCCCCACTGTCGGAACCCTGGATTCCTGCCTTCGCAGGAATGGGGGAAGAAAGACAATATCCCAAGGGAGTTGGCAATACCAACACGTAGGATATTCCCTGCCCCTAGACCAGCACCTGCTCCGCTGTGAGCAGGTCTATCTCCTCCCCGGTCATTCCCAGAATGTCCTCCAGGACGTGCCGGTTGTGCTCTCCCAGGGAGGGGGCCACGGCGTAGTAGGGAGTCGGGGAGTTGCTCATTCGCCAGGGGTGGGCTATCTGGGAAAAGGGCTTGTCCTCCAGTACGCCCACGGGCACGAATGAGCCGCGCTCGTTGAGGTGTGGGTCGTCCGACAGGCCGCCGCCGTCCAGCACCGGGCCTGCGGCCACCCCAGCCTTCTGGAGGATGTGCATCGCCTCGTAGTCGGTGCGCTGGAGCGTCCACTCGGTGATGAGCCTGTCCAGCTCCTCCTGGTTGTGCCACCGGCTGAGGGAGTCGGCGAAGCGCGGGTCGTCCGCCCACTCCGGGTGTCCCGTGGCCTGGCAGAGGGCCAGCCACTCCTCTTCGCTGCCGACCGCTATCGCCACCCACTTGTCGAACCCCTGGCAGCGGTAGACGTTGTGGGGGGCCATTGCCACGTCCAGGTTCTCCTCGCGGCCCCGGTCCCTGCCGTTCACGGAGTAGTCCAGAATGGCCTCCGGGATGGCGGAGATGACGGTCTCGGCCATGGACATCTGGATGTACTGGCCCTCCCCGGTCCTGCGATGGTGCCTGATGGCCGACAGAATGGCGAAGATCATGTGCATCCCCGTGAGGTGGTCCGCCCAGATTGCGCCCACCATTCCGGGCCGCCCCTCCCTGTAGCCGGTGAGGTGGGAGAAGCCGGCGAAGTTGGACGCCTCGGCAAAGTAGCCGATGGCGTCCTTCATCGGCCCCGTGCGGCCCAGGGCCTGGCTGGACAGCATGATGATGTCCGGTTTCACCTGGCGCAGGTCGTCGTAGCCCAGCCCGAAACGCTCCATCACGCCCGTCGCGAAGTTCTCCATAGCCACGTCGCTGACCTTCACCAGTCGCTTCGCCACGTCCGCGCCCCTGGGGTCTTTGAGGTTGATGGTGATACTCTTCTTGCTCCCGTTCAGGTTGGTGAAGGCCCCGCCCATGCGCTGGTCCATGGCCGTGCGGCTCTCCGTCTCCACCTTGATGACCTCCGCGCCCATCTGGCCCATGAGCATGGTGGCGTACGGCCCCTGCACCACCTGGGTGAAGTCGGCAATCCTGATTCCCTCCAACGGCAGTTTGCTCATTGTAGACCCTCCTGGTTTCCTTTGGCGACTTCGCTGATTCTTCTCGATGCGCTACACTGCGCCGCTGCGCCGCATCCTTGCCAGGTCCTCCCGGGAGTAGCCCAGCCGGTCGCAGATGATGTCGACGTTGTGCTGACCAAGCGACGGCGCCGGAACCGACGCGTTCCAGGGCGTGCCCGAGAACCTGTAGGACGGCCCCGGCGACTGGAACCGGCCTATCTCCGGGTGCTCCATGTCCACGAAAGTGCCCCGCTCAACGTAGTGGGGATGGACGAACAGGTCGGCCATGTCGTTTATTGGCAGGCAGGGAATGTGGTTCTCCACCTGGAGAATCTGGTACACCTCCTCGCGGGTGTAGTCCTTGGACCACTCCTCAACCATAAGCAGAATGGCGTCCAGGTTGTCCATCCTTGACATCCTGTCTGCAAAGATTTCAGTTTCCATCCAGTCCGGGTGGCCCAGCACGTTCTTCAGGGCGTCCCAGAAGTGGTCCATGAAGAACTGGGCCGTGAAGTACCCGTCCTTTGTCTGAAGGGGTTTCCTGGCGGCGATGGGCCGCCCGACGCCGGCGATCCTGCTTGGCGTCTCGCCCCGGTGCATATGCGACACCACGGCGTTGCCGCTGGCCCGAAGCAGCGCATCCTGTTCCGACACGTCGACGTGCTGCCCCTCGCCGGTGAGCTCCCTGGCGAACAGCGCCGTCATGGAAGCCGCCGCGCCGGTTACACCCGCCATGACGTCGGCCTGGTGGCCCGGCGCCTTCATTGGCGGGCTGGCGTCCGGGTTGTCCACGTCTCCGGGCGTTGGATAGCCGATGCCGCCTATGTGGAATGAGACAAGCTCCGTGGCCTTGTAGTCGCGGTACGGCCCCGTCTGCCCGAAGGGGGTGATGGACGTGACGATCAGGGTGGGGTTCACGCCTTTGATGGAGTTGTAGTCCAGACCAAGCTCCTCCATCACACTGGGCGGGTTGGCCTCCACCAGCACGTCGGCGTCCTTCAGGAGCTCAAGGAAGACCCTCTTGCCAAGGGGCTTCCTGACGTCCAGGGTGACGCCCTTCTTGCTGGTGTTCATGTAGGCGAAGAGCAGGCTCTTCTCCGGATGGGGTTCGTCGTTTGGGAAGGGGCCGTAGCGTCTGGCGGAGTCGCCTGCGGGCGGCTCGACCTTGATGACCTCTGCGCCCATGTCCGCCATGAGCTTGGCGCAGTACGGAGCGGCGATGAAGTCGCCCAGCTCCACCACCCTCAGCCCGGAAAGCGCGCTATCTGCCATTTCAACCCCCCTTTACGGAAGCGCCGGTGTCGTCTCCTGCGTATCTATCGGACGGGCTTCTAGGTCGGCGTGTAGCCCTCGGCGACCAGCTGCTTGAGCGCGCCGGCCACCTGGGTAACCTCCCGCTCCGTGTTGAAGAAGTGGGTGCTGAAGCGGATGCCGTCCGGGTTGTGCACCGTCCGCCCCACAATGTTGAACCGCTCCTGTAGCGCGGCCACCAGGTCCGCGGGCGGCCAGCCGTCCAGTGCCACGGTCACCAGCCCGCACGCCGACTCGCGGGACATGGGGCTGAGCAGGGTGCAGCCGTCGATGGACGCGGCCTCTGCCCGGAGGAGGTCGGCCAGGAGCATGGCCCGCTCCTCTATCGCGCCTATGCCGATCTCAGAGGCAATTCGCGCGCTCTCCGACAGGCCGGCGATGAGGCCGGGGTTATGCGTGACCAGGTTGAACCGCGCCAGTGGCGCGATCTCCGCTGAGCGCGCCGACTCCCTGGCGTTGGTGGAGAACAGAGGCTCCAGCCAGTCCCACCGCGCCGGGTCCACGTAGAGCGCCCCCGTTCCGTTGGGGCCAAGGAGCCACTTCTGGCCGGGCATGGCGTAGTAGTCCGCCCCCAGGTCGGCAAGGTCAACCTCAATGTGTCCGACGCTCTGCGCGCCGTCCACCAGCAGAGGCACGTCCCTTTCGCGGCAGGCCTGGGCAATCTCCTTGATTGGCATTCGGAGCCCGCAGGTGTACTGGATGTGGCTCAGGGCCACCAGCCTGGTTTTGGGAGTGATGGAGGCCGCAATGGTCTCCAGTATCTCCCCCTGCTGCGCCGTGTAGGAGATGCCGGGGTTTTTGACGATGACGCCGTTCCGCTCCGCCAGCACTTCTCCGGGCAGCGTCAGGGCGGGATGCTCCAGGTCGCAGATGAGCAGCTCGTCGCCCGGCTGCCATCCCATTCCGTAGATGACTATGTCCAGCCCCTCACGGGTGCTGTGGGTGAGGAGCAGGTCGCTGGGATTGGCGTTCACCAGAGCGCCCAGGGAGGAGCGCGCCTCTTCCTGCAGGCCGCGGGTCAGGGCCAGCCCCTTGATGCTCGCGGGCCCGCCCTCCGCCTCACGCTCCAGCGTCTCGCGGATGCGATTGAGGACGGTCATGGGCATGGGCCCCGACCATCCCGTATTCATGTAGACCATGTCCCGGGTGACCGGCAGATTATCCCTGAGTTGCTCTACGTTCATAGCGATCAGTCCATTAGTAGATTTGTCGAGAATGGCGGCGGACAGGAACCTATTCTACCACGGAGACACCCACTAGACTACAGCCTGTAGCTTGCTATCCTTGTGCCTCCGGCCTTTAAGCGGGTAGAATTCTACCAGCGAACCGGCCCCTATGTGCAGGTGACTGGCTATGGACTTTCGAACCAGGGTTGAGATGCGGAGCGAGACGGGCCCCGTCCGGCAGAACAACGAGGACTGCATGGGCGTCCTGGAGGCGCCCAACGCCCGGCGCGGGATTGACGCCATCTACGTTGTATGCGACGGGCTGGGGGGCCACGAGCGCGGGGAAGACGCCAGCGCCATGGCCGTCGACATGCTGCTCAGGGAGTACGGCGCAGAGAGTGCGGGCAGAGACACTGTGACTGGGGAGTCCCTTGAGTCGTCACTGGCGCGGACGCTTCAGGACATCAGCCAGGCCGTCTATGAGGCCGGCCTCTCCGGGCCGTCGATGCACCGTGACCCGCAGCGGGCCGGGATGGCCACGACCGCGACGGTCGCCCTGCTTTCGGGCGGCAGGCTGCACCTGGGGCACGTGGGGGACAGCCGCGCCTACCTGCTCAGGGGCGGTCGGCTCACGCAGCTTACGGAAGACCACACGCTGTTGGCGCAACAGGAGCGCGCCGGCGCCCGGATACCGGAGGAGGCCAGGGTATACTTGGGCAACTCCCTGACCCAGGCGGTTGGCCTGGAGCAGCCCGTTGTACCGTTCACGGGATCCTTTGCGGTGGAGGAGGGAGACCGCCTGCTGCTCTCCTCCGACGGCCTGCACGGCTTCATGGACGACGAGTCCATCGCTTCCATAGTCCTGTCCGAAGAGCAGGGCGGAGCGGTGGATGCCTTGATAGACCGGGCCATAGCCGAGGGCAGCACTGACAACATCACAATAGTCCTCGTCTCTTTTGACGGCTCTGACTCTTCTTAGGCTGACCGAGACATGGTAGACCACGCCTTTCAGTACGGTCCCGGAGAGGAAGCGCCCCTTCCCGAAACAATCGGCCGATTCCAGTTGGTGGGCAGGGCAGGGGGCTCCCAGGCGACCATATTCAAAGCCAGGGACCCTGATTCCGGCCAGGTAGTGGCGATAAAGGCCATCAGCAACCGCTACGACTCCTTCGCGCATTCGTTGATGATTGCTCTCTTGGGAGACGTGGACATGGAGGAGATTCGGCGAGAGGCGGAGCTGTTGGCCGGCCTCAAACATCCCAACATAGTTTCCGTAATAGAGGTTGGAGAGGACGCTAACCTGGGCGCTTACCTGGTAATGGAGTGGGTTTCAGGGGGAAATCTGAGGACACGCCTGGACATGGCCGAGGGCGGGCGGCTCTCAATGCCAGAGGCTCTAGGCATTGCGCGCGAAATCCTGGCGGGGCTTGGGGCTGCCCACGAAGCCGGAATAGTTCACCGGGATGTGAAGCCGGAGAACATCCTGCTGAGCCACGACGGGACGGCCAAGCTGGCGGATTTCGGGATAGCCGGTGATTGGGCTATGGTGGGGCGGGGTACTCCGGGCTACATGGCCCCAGAGCAGGATGACGACCTGCAAGGCGACTCAGTGGGGCCCGCGGCCGACATCTACTCGGTGGGAGTTGTCCTGTTCGAGATGCTGGCCGGCAGGCTTCCGGGTCAAGGTGAATACGTACGCGCTGTGCGACCGGATATGGACGAGCGCATGGGGTTAGTCATTGCCCGCGCCACCGGCCCGGACCCTGCAAAGCGGTTCTCCTCTGCTGAGGAGATGGTCGCCGCCCTATCAGACGCCCTTTGATTAAGTCGTTGGGACGGAAAGCGAGAGAGCTACGTAAGTCACCATCTCTCCAGCTTCCAACTCGATGTCTCCTATGTCGCTAGGTGCAGGAATGGTCTCGCCATTCTCTTTCATCAACTTTGCAAAGTCAGCGAGCGCGATCTCTGCTGCAGCCAAGGCCTCGTCCACCGTTGCGCCCATAGCGCAACAGGCCCCGGGCATGTCAACAACGACTACTCCGTAAGCGCCCCTCTCCCCATCAATGACCGCGGGATATCGTACCATTATTTTCCTCCTCTACATCCATCCGGCTGTCTTGGCGATTCTGCGGGCTACGCCGTTGGTGAAGGTGTTGTGCCGTGGAAGCTGGATGCGGGCTTGAAAATAGGGATGCTCGTAGATGTCGTGGTTCCCACCGTGCCGCACCAAGTACCAACCTTCTCGCTCCAGCCTGCGCTCTATTTCTCGTCTGTTCGTCTCCATGTGCTAGCAAGAACACAAGTCAATAATAACATTTACCGTAACAGTTGTCATAATCAACCTTACACCCTCGCTAGAGAAGCCCCTGAGTCTCTATAGGGTATCTTCTGGATCAGGGAGCGGGCCTTGGCCAGTAGAGGGTCGTCTTCCCTGACCCTCATTACGACGTTTCCGCTTTCGAGTGAGCATACCGGAACGCCGTCCTTGAACACTAGGCGGTTTCCGGGAACGGCGGGCACCTTATCCCCCGGCGTTAGTATGCCCGCCACGTTCATCGGGTCGCAGGCCGATACGGTCACCAGCTGACCCACTGGCTCCACGCCCCTGACGCTGCGCAGCATCTCCACCGCCTCCGGGAGGGCGAACTGCTCGCCCATGAAACCCGTCACGAAGAGGCCGCCGCGAATCTCCCCCCGCGCCTCCAGCCTTCTCAGTATCTGTATCAGCTCCCTCCACCGAGGAGCCATTGGCTCCCGGGCCAGCAGGTCAGGGAACAGCACTCCGTACCGTCTCAGCAGCTGCCGCGCCCTGGCCTCTACGGTGTCGGTCTCCGGGTTGGGCGATTCAAGAAGAGACCATCGGCTGACTCCGCCGCGACGTTGAGGCCTGGCAGACCGGGCGCGGGAGCCGTTGCGACCCCGGTCCGAGTTTCCCTTGATGCGTTGTCTCAGGGTTGCCATGCCGTCCGCTGTCGCCAGGCCCGCGGCCGCGAGCAGCCAGAGCACCTCTTCTACGTCGGAGGCCAGGCGGCCCGTGGCTGTCTGGATGTCCGACGGGAAGGACGCCCCGCGCCGGCGCATGACTTCCAGCACCTCGCCAGCTGCGCCGTTGATGTCCGGGTGGTCTTGCTCTCGCCTGTCCAGCAGCCAGTCCAGGGACTCCCTGAGTGCCAGGGTTATGGGGGTGGCCCTGGAGAGGGGGGAGCGGGCAGGGGGGGCGTGGCCGTTGTCATAGTGGTTGGTCAGGCGTCCCCAGATTACCTCGCCGCCGAAGCAGAGGGCGTCCAGCATGGTGGGGGCGTAGTCGGTGACGCGGGCGGGCAGGATGTCCGACTCCCATGTCTGGGCCGCAGCCTCGAAGCCCTGGAGTTTTTCGACCGCCTCCTCGACTCCGCCGTCTCCTTGTAGCTGCCAGCCCGGCTCGACGCTCTGCCACCGGATCAGGAACCGCACGAACTCGGCGGGAGTTACCGGTTTCACTTCCCGCCGCAGGCGGCCGATGGTTGCACGGTGTATCCGGGCTAGAATCCGCCGATCGCAGAACTCCTCGGCGATGGCTCCCGGGCGGAAACGGCCACGGAGCACCACGCCCTCATTCTCGAACCGTGCGATAGCTATCTTGACGTCGGAGTCCGAAAGGCCAAGGGACTCGCGCATCTCGTCGGTGGTGGAGGGGCCGGAGCACTCTATCCAGCCGCGCAGCAGGGTGTAGATTGCTTCATCCCTGTCCATCTCATCAGGGTGGGCAAGGCCGTTCTGAGGCGGCGGCTCCAGCCTGGAGTCCGGGTAGACCGCCAGAGCAAGTTTGACCCTTTCGGCGGCTACCCATGAGGTCTCGCCGTTTTTGTGGTGAAGGCGGAAGGCCCGCCCAGCTCCAATCAACGCCTGGAACCAGCCGTCCAGCAACCCCGTGCCGTCGCCGACTCCGGGCATACGCTCTCTGGTGAGCCGCGCGCCCACCGAAAGCGCGACAAGGTGGAGCAGGGCGTCGTGCAGCTCATCGGGGTCGCGGATGGTGGGCCAGGCGCGGTTCGACTCCTCAGCAATGGCGTCGGGGTCCAGCGCGCCCAGGTCACGGGTGTCATCGGGCAGAGCGCGTCGCAGTGGGACGGCCCTGGATCGCCGCTCCTCCAGGGGCGCGTCGTCCAGGAAGGCGTATGGCATGGTGTTCAGCAGCTGGTGGGAGAAGACCGAGGGCTGCACCGTGTCACGGGCGTACACCTCAATCTCACCTTGCTCAATGGCGGTAAGCACCTCCCTCAGACCCTCCGCGTCCATCGCCTCCGTCAGGCAGTCGCGAATCGTCTCGAAGACAAGGGGATGGTCAGGCGGCTCGATGTCGCCCGGCGGTGCGTTGTCCTGGCAAGCGACTTGGGCCGGGAAAACGGCGGCCAGCAGGTCCTCCGACCTCATTCGAAGCAGGGGAAGCGGTACCTTGCGGCCTCCGGTATGTCGCAGAACGGCCAGGGACCGGGCGGCGTCCCATCGCCAGCGCACGCCAAAGAGGGGAGCCTGGAAGACGGCCTGCGTGACCACCTCCTCAGCATTGCGGGGGGAGACGTAGGAGAACACGTCCTCCAGGGGGAAGGACATGGACGGCCCCAGGGAGAAGTTGAGCCCGTCGTCCGTGGCCGCCGCCTGAAGCTCAAAGTCGAAGGTGCGGCATATCTGCTTGCGGAGCGCCATGCCCCAGGCCTTGTTGATCTGAGCGCCGAAGGGGGCGTGAACGACCAGTTGCATCCCGCCGCTGTCGTCGAAGAACCGCTCGGCGATGACCCTGCGCCTGGTGGGAACCATGCCCAGGACGCGTTTCCCCTCGATGAAGTAGTCCACAAGCTGCCGCGCCGCCTCAGCCGACACACCGGTCTCCTCAACTATCCACCTCTCCGCTTCCGGGGGGTTGTCCAGCCGATGGTCTATGGCCTCCCGCAGCTCAGACACCTCCTCTGAAAGCTCGCGAGTCCTGCCCGGGGCCTCCCCCAGCCAGAAGGGGATGCTGGGAGCCTGGCCCTCGGCGTCCACCACACGGACGCGGCCGCTCTCGATGCGCCTTATCTTCCAGGGCGTGTTGCCCAGCAGGAACACGTCTCCCGCCATGCTCTCGATGGCGAAGTCCTCGTTGACGGTGCCCACGAAGGTCTCCTCCGGGTCGGCGATTACGTCGTAGTCTGCCGTGTCCGGTATTGCGCCGCCGCTGGTCATGGCGGCTATCCCGGCCCCGCGCCGACCCTTGATACGGCGGTTCACCCCGTCCCGGTGCAGCAGAGCGCCGTTGCGCCCCAGCCTTGGTGCAAAGCCCTCCGATAGCACCTCTATCAGGCGGTCGTACTCGGTTCTGGGCAGGTCGCGGTAGGGGTAGGCCCGGCGGCAGAGATCCAGAAGCTCGTCCTCGTCCCACTCCTCGGCGGAGCAGGCGGCCGCTATCTGCTGGGCGAGGACGTCCAGTGGCCAGGGAGGCATAATCAGGGAGTCCAGGTTGCTGCGGCGGATGGCCCTGACCAGGGCGGTGCACTCGACAAGCTCGTCGCGGGTCAGGGGGAAGAGGCGGCCCTTTGGCGTGCCCATCAGCGTGTGGCCCGAACGCCCGATGCGCTGGAGCAGCACGGCAATGGAGCGGGGAGACCCTATCTGGCAGACCAGGTCCACCACGCCTATGTCTATGCCCAGCTCCAGGGAGGCCGTGGCCACGCACACCTTGACCTCGCCGCGCTTCAGCTTCTCCTCCGCCGTCAGCCGCGTGGTGCGGGAGAGGCTGCCGTGATGTGCCACCACTGCTTCGTCGCCAAGCCTCTGTGAAAGCTGGTGGGCTATGCGCTCGACCATTCGGCGCGTGTTGACGAAGACCAGGGTTGTGCCGTGGGCCTGCACCAGCTCGGCGATGTCGTCCAGGGTCTCCGCCCACTGCTCGTGGGAGGCTATGGGGCCAAGCTCCCTGGGCGGCAGCCTGACTTCAATGTCCATGTTGCGGGAGTGGCCGGAGTCCACAATAAGGCAGTCTGGCGTCCCGTCGTCTGCGATGTTGTCGTTGCCCACCAGCAGGCGGGCCATCTCCTCGATTGGCCGCTGGGTCGCCGAAAGCCCGATGCGGGTGACCGGCCCTTCAGCCAGAGCGCACAGTCGCTCCACGGAGAGGGCCAGGTGAGAGCCGCGCTTGTCGCCGGCCACAGCGTGAATCTCGTCAAGAATCAGGGTGCTGACGCCACTCAGAGCCCTGCGCCCGCTCTGGGAAGTGAGCAGGATGTACAGGGACTCAGGCGTGGTTATGAGGATGTGCGGCGGCTTCTTTGCCATGCGCTGCCGCTCAGAGGGCTTGGTGTCGCCCGTGCGGACGGCGGTGCGTATCTCCGGCAGGAAGCGCCCGGACTCCTCGGCCAGGGCCTGTATCTCCTCCAGGGGCGCGGCCAGGTTCTTCTGGATGTCGTTGGAGAGGGCCTTGAGCGGGGAGACGTACACCACCTGGGTGGTGTCCGGCAGGCTGCCCTCCATGCCAGCGCGAACCAACCCGTCGATGCAGGTCAGGAACGCGGCCAGGGTCTTGCCGGACCCGGTGGGCGCGGCGATTAGCGTGTGGCGGCCTTCTGAGATGGCCGTCCAGCCCTGGGCTTGGGCCTCCGTCGGGGCCTCAAACCTGCTGCTGAACCACTCCCTGATGACTGGATGAAACAGATCTAGCGACATGGGCGTATTTTAGCATAAAGGTTCTTACGTGTGCCAGTATTCACTCAACACTGACCGTTCATAATATAGGCTTTGGCGGATGAGGGCGCAACGGAGCGGCCCTGGGAGCAGTCGTAAATCCTTGACACTCCGCCTTTATAAAGTTAGTCTAAAATCATACCAAGCACAGACGGGTAGTCGTGAATGTTCGTCCAGCTCTTGCAGGGTGGTATATCGCTCTCTCCGGCGTGCAATGTCTCGCTTCCCTTGCATTTGTCATCTGGTACGAAACCCGGACAATCGCCCAGGACGGGCTGCCAAAGACCATCCTGGAGATTGGACAAGGCTCAGCGCCATTCTTCATTATAGCCTTGACCGGTTCACTGTTAATTGTGGAAGGAGCCGCTATGTTAGCAGAACGTTACCTGAAAGAGCGTTACAACAAAGGCCGGGAAGAGGGCCGGGAAGAGGGCCGGGAAGAGGGCCGGGAAGAGGGCCGGGAGGAAGAACGCAAGGCTTGGATAGAGTGGAATCGGCGGCGGGAGCAAGCCGTAAAGGATGGGCAAGACTTCACCGAACCGCCACCGTCCAAGCCTGAGTAAACCAGACCTCCAGCCCTATACTCTCCGCGTTGCGACCCGCGCGCCGTACAACTTCTCTATTGATTGTGGAAAGAGCCACTATGTTAGCAGAACGTTACCTGAAAGAGCGTTACAACAAAGGCCGGGAAGAGGGCCGGGAGGAAGAACGCAAGGCTTGGATAGAGTGGAATCAGCGGCGGGAGCAAGCCATAAGGGATGGGCAAGACTTCACCGAACCGCCTCCGCCTCCGTCCAAGCCTGAGTAGCTTGTACCACTAACGCGGTACTTCCGGCGTGGCGCGCAGGGCGTTATTACACGTCTCCGGTCGTGTTCGCCGGCGCATCGATAGCCAACCCCCGCATCCTACCCCATGCTGTGCCCAAGGTCCGAGAAGGACACCAGCCCAACCATCTTGCCGTCCTCCACCAGGGGCAGGCGCTTTATCTTCCGGGACACCATCATGTGCGCGGCGATCTGTATCTCCGTGCCCGGCGACTCCGTGATGACCGGGCTGCTCATGTAGTCGGACACCTGGCGCGCGGAGGGGTCGTGGCCCGCGCCCAGGCAGCCGATAAGCAGGTCCCGGTCCGTTACTATGCCCAGCAGGGAGTCGCCGTCCACAATCACCAGGCAGCCGATGTTGGCCTCCCTCATGCGCTTGGCGGCGTCTGTCACTGTCTCATTCCGGCCCACTGTTACCACTTCAGTCTTCATTACCTCTTTGAGCTGCATGTTCACCTCCTGTTCTTATTCTATTCTACACCCGCTATGAGGGGTATGGCTAACGGGAGGAGAGTGGCCCTGAGAAATATGGCGGTTTGACGTACACCTGGTTTTGTGCAACTATCCCACAATAGCTTATTTGTTTTCTGAATGTCCCAAGCCATTGGAGAGAGGCTTCCGCTAGTGAAACTTAAACTCCTAGTAGTCAACTTGGTTGCTTTTGGCGCGCTTCTTGCTGCCGCCTGTGGCGGGGGAGGCAGTGGCCAGGGCGATGCGGACGCTTTTTTGAAGATGCTCCCAGGCGACGCCAAGGGAATGCTCTATGTAAATATGACACGGTTACAGGAAGACGGCGACTTGCTCAATTTTCGCCGCATGGTAGAGGGCCAGCTGGATGACGATTTCTCGTCCGACTATGGCATAAGCCCGGGAGACGTGACATACATCGCGTTTGCTGAGGTGGGCAATTACGATGTCTACGTATTTGGGGGAGCAGGCAATGGGGAAGCGCTGAGGAACGTATTACAAGACCGGGGTTATCGGGAGAAGGAGATACGGGGGGTGGAAGTGTGGGAGCGCGCCTCGGAAGATTGGGAAGCCTTTGCATTCCTTCCCAACGGGTCCGTACTGCTTGCGGAGGATGAAGGGTTGATGGAGGATCTGCTCCGGCGGCGCGATCGGAGCACCTCGTCGCTGTATGACGAGATTTCGGATGTCATGTCGCCCCTCTCCACGGAGACTGCCATGCTGGTAACGCCGTACTGCTCATTCTCTTCTGACTGCGTCTTTGAGGGAATCTCCTTTGAGAAGGAAAGCTCATGGGACTTCAAATTGAAGACGATAATTGCGTTCGAGTCCGAGGACAATGCCGAAGAGGCCCACGACCACTGGGACCCGGTTACAACCACCAATACCCATTGCTACAACGAAAAGCTCAGCCGGGCCGGGAGCAGCGTCACCTATGAAGTAATCTGCGATATGCAGGACCTGGACAAGGTGTACCTTATAGCTTTCGGCTTCTAATGACTTGCCATTGGGTCGTGCTATTCAGGGCAAGCGTAATCTCCACCTCTATGCTATGCTAACCTTAGACACCGCTATAATTGCGCTGCAAATTGGCCTGGCCGGAAGGAGAGTGCAGGAATGGCTCAAGCAGACAGGACAGCTTACAACCCACTGACTCCCGTGGAGGCATACGTCATTGAGATGAAGGGCACTGAGCCGCCCTTCAGCGGGGAGTACGACAACTTCTACGAGAAGGGCGTCTACATCTGCCGTCGGTGCAACGCCGAGCTGTACCGCTCCGACAGCAAGTTCGACGCCGGGTGCGGGTGGCCCGCCTTCGACCAGGAGGTGGAGGGCGCAGTCAACCGCCTGTCGGACCCCGACGGTATGCGCATAGAGATAGAGTGCGCCAGCTGCGGAGGGCACCTTGGCCACGTGTTCGTCGGCGAGCGCTTCACCCCCACCAACACGCGCCACTGCGTCAACTCCCTGTCCATGAGGTTTGTGCCCGCGTCTTAAGAATGGTCTGAACAAGTCCAATCCACTCCCGCGAAGGCGGGAGTCCACGCCCCACCCTCCTGGATTCCTGCCTCCGCAGGAATGGTCTGGATAGGGCTTTGGCTCAGGTTACAGGGGTCTCATGCCGGCATCAGGAGACCTTTGCGTAATTTGCTAGTAAGCACCGTTTCTCGTCATTCCCGTGAAAGGGAGACCTTTGAACAACTAAGGCTAGTTCCTCGAAGGATGGTTTTCGGGGGTAGTAATAAGGTCATCGGCGCTCTTGTTAAGGTAGTATCCGTCATCACTCTCGTATTCGGCCTGATGGTCTCACCGGATTATCCTTAGCATCAAGCTAAACAGACAGTTTGACGGCCTTTCTCAGGTTGTAGGCCATCAGCTTGAACCACATCTCCACGGCATTGCGCCCCAGACCGCGATAGCGTACACGGCTATATCCGTAGCTTCGCTTAAGTGTCCCAAACACCTTCTCCACCAAGGCCCTCACCGGAGCTATCAACTCGTTGTGTCTCTGCTGCCAGTCAGGCAACTCCCGTTGGTGCTTGTGGGAACGGTGCATGATCATGTCACTGATGCCCTGAGAACTCAACCACTCACGCCTCCTCTTTGACTCGTAGGCCCGGTCACCATACACTGCTCTTTCGTCTCCGCTCACCAGTTCATCCGCTACCTCGCTCTCATACACCTTTGCCGGAGTCAGTTTGGCCCTCCGCACCAGCCCACTCCCGACGTCCACACCCGCATGCAGCTTGTATCCGAAGTGGAATCTACTCCCACGTCCACCACCAGTCCAGTCAGCATCAGGGTCCGCGGCGCTCTTGCCTCTACCACCAGCCGAATAGGGCGGTTTCTTTACCTGCGCCTCAACCAGTGTGGCGTCCATCAGCGTTCCCTGCTTCAACACCAGCCCCAGCCTCTCCAACTGCTTCCCCAGCTCATCAAACAACTTCTCGCTCAACCCCCTCTCCTCCAACGCCGTCCTGAACCTGCTTATCGTCGAGTGGTCAGGGGTATCATCCTGTAGGCCCAACCCCACGAAGCGCCGAAATGAGATGCGGTCCCCAAGGGCTTCCTCCATCTGTGGATCAGACAGGTTGTACCACTGCTCCAGAAGCAGCACCTTCACCATAGTCAGCGGCGGATAGCTCGGCCTACCCTCCCGGGCTGAGTAGACTCCAGACACCAACCCCTCAAACCGCTCCCAATCTACTATCTCGGAGATCCGTTCCAGACGACGGTTCTGCCCCAGTGACTCCGGCAACAACGATTCCGCTAGACCCTGATGACCCATCTCTCGGTGCATGACTCCCTCCTGGCTCCTTGAGACTCTTCCTCCTTATTCTCCCCTAATACCAGGAGTTACGCAAAGGTCTCTGAAAGCGGGAATCTATCCCTCTCTTTCACAGGCGTCCTGGATTCCGGCTTCCGCCGGAATGACGTCAAAACGCTCTCTTCAGGACAACACTGGGGTTAATCAAAGGACTTCATCAGCAGGGCAAAATGCCCGCCGTTGTGATATGCTACTCCGCAACATCCTTGCACAACCCTTGTCTCAGGAGCGCAACACATGCAACACAGCCAGGACACCCAGCCCCTCTCCGACCTTACGGTCATAGACCTGACCCACGGCATATCCGGCCCCTACTGCACCAAGCTGCTGGCGGACTTTGGCGCGGACGTGATAAAGGTGGAGAGGCCCGGGGCCGGGGACTACGCCCGAACCCTGGGGCCCTTTCCCCAGGACGTGCCGCACCCGGAGAAGAGCGGCATATTCCTGTTTCTGAACACCAACAAGCGAAGCGTCACCCTGGACCTCAAGACCGCCGAGGGCGTGGAGGCGCTGAAGGCGCTTGCGAAGCGGGCCGACATCCTTGTTGAGAGCTACAAGCCCGGCACAATGGACGAGCTTGGCCTGGGCTACGACGCGCTCCACGAGATCAACCCTGACCTGATATACACCTCCGTCTCCAACTTCGGGCAGACCGGCCCCTACAGGGACTACCTGGGGTCGGAGCTTACGCTGTACGCAATGGGCGGCAGGATGACGGCGTCCGGCCTCCCGGACATGTATCCCATCAAGCTGGGCGGCAACCACGTCCAGTTCCAGGCGGGGAACAACGCGGCGATGGCCTCACTCTTTGCATGGTACGGCCGCAAGTACCAGGGCCTGGGCGGACAGCAGGTGGACGTGTCCATCTTCGAATCGCAGATGGCCTCCATCAACGGCCGTCTGCTTGGCCTCGTCACGTACCAGTACACCGGCGACCGCGGCAGGCGGCTTGGCGGCATTCGACAGGGCTACCCGTCGGGGCCGTACCCCTGCGGCGACGGATACATCCACGTCTCCGGTGGAGGGCAGAGGTGGCCCCTGGCCGTCGCAACTCTGGGCATGCCGGAGCTGCTGGAAGACCCTCGCTTCGCCCCGCCTCTGGGTCAGCTTGACCTGGACGCGCGGGAGGAGTTTGAGATGACCATCTGGCTGCCGTGGCTCCTGGAGAGAACGCAGCAGCAGGTTGTGGAAGAGGGCCAGGCCAACGGGCTTCTCATAACGCCCATTCTCACCCTGGACAAGGTGGTGGAGAACCCGCAGATGGACGCCAGGGGCTACTTCCTTGAGATTGAGCACCCGGTGGCGGGCAAGTTCCGCTATCCCGGCGCGCCCGTCTACACCAACGACGGGTGGTGGACGATTCGCAGGCCCGCGCCCACGCTGGGCCAGCACAACTCGGAGGTGCTCAGTGGAGAGCTTGGCTACTCCGATGACGCCGTGAGCCGCATGACCGGCGCGGACGGGGCGCAGCAGGCGACGAGCGCACCGACCTCAACAAGCCGGTCGGCAGCCGCGCCTTCTTCCAGGAAGGCCACCGGTAAGAAGCCGCTGCCCCTGGAGGGCGTCCGCATAACCGACATGACAGTCATCTACGCTGGGCCCTACGCCACCATGTTCCTCGCCGACATGGGCGCGGAGGTGATCCGCGTGGAGTCCCTGAACCAGCTTCCCGCCACCAGCCGGGGCCAGTTCGCCCGTCCAACAAAGGAGTCCCAAGCCAGGGCCGCGTTCTCGCCCTACCCGGACCGGGACCCGGGCGAGCGTCCCTGGAACCGATTCGGTGGCTTCACCCAGCACTCCCGCAACAAGCACGGGATCAGCCTGGACCTGACCGGGCCCGGCGGCCTGGAGACCTTCAGGCGTCTCATTGAGAAGAGCGACATCTTCATCGAGAACAACGCCGTTGGCTCAATGGATCGACTGGGTGTGTCCTGGCCCACGGTCAGCCAGTGGAATCCCAGGCTCATCATGATATCCGCCACCGGCTTTGGACAGACCGGCCCCTGGAACTACTACCGGGGCATCGGCAGCCAGTTCGAGGCCGCCACGGGCCACGCCTCCGTCACGGGCTATCCAAACATGGACGCCGAGGGCATACCCGGCTCCGTGGCCTCAGACGCCTCCACCGGCGTCACCCTGGCAATCGCGGCGACGATGGCCCTTCATCAGCGTGAGAAGACGGGCAGGGGAGCGCGCCTGGACGTGGCCCTGGGCGAGAACTTCATGCCGCACCTGGGCGAGCTGTTCATGGACTACACCATCAACGGGCGGGTGGCGAGCTCGCCGGGCAACCGCGACCCCTGGTTTGTGCAGGGTGCCTACCCCTGTGCCGGAGACGACGAGTGGATTGCCATATCCATCGGTCGGATAGAGCAGTGGCACACGCTGAGCCGGCTTATGGGCCGACCTGAGCTTGTGGAGGACCAGCGGTTCGAGGACATGGACAGCCTGCGCGCCAACCACGACGAGGTCGACGGGATTATCGGGTCGTGGACATCGGACCAGGACCCGATTGAGCTGTTCCACAGGCTTCAGAAGGAGGGCGTCATTGCCGGGGCCCTGATGCACGAGATCCACGCCTTCAACGACCCGCACCTGAAGGAGCGGGACTTCTTTGTGTCCGTCACCGCGCCGGAGATAGGGACGCACCTGTATCCCAGCACCACCTTCAAGATGTCGGAGACGCCCTTTGAGGTGCGCAAGCCCCCCGTGAGGCTGGGAGAGGACAACGACTACGTGTTCCGGGACGTGCTTGGCCTTTCGGAGGAGGAGTACGACCGGCTGAAGGCGGCGGGCCAGATTGGGATGGACTACGCCCCCCACGTGGTGTAAGCCGTGGGCTAAAAGTCCCTTCCTCCTCGAAGGGGGAAGGTCAGGATGGGGGTAAGCCGGGTGGCAGAATCAGAGCGAGTTATTCAAACGTCGCGTCTCTAGCTGTGTATGTGCCCGCATTTGACATAGCCAGGGATTCTACTAATACCTCCCGGAATGCTGACCTGTTTGCCGACGTTTATGTGAGGGTTAGAATGCATGGAAGACTCGTCCCTAACTATAAGGTATCCGTTAGGATCAAAGAAGACTGCCGGGAACTGGGCCGGCTTCTGGTATGGTATGCCAGTATCTGAGTAGTAACCCTTCTCGCAGTTAAGGCGGTGTTCTCTCAAAAGCCTTGGACCAATTCGCTTATGGGAATGGCCGCTGGCCGGTGAACTTACGTTGGTCCCGGCGATACTGCTAGAGGGAGTAGGTGGCCTCTCCGGATTCAGTTGCGATACTGCCTGTAGTATAGGCGGTGTGTCTACCCCCAATAAAATCCGTAGCACCTGGTTCGGGGTATTAGGAGAAAACAAGTTAAATCCCTCTTTACTGGCTCGAGTTGCCAATGCCTGCTGAACTTCATTGTCTATCTCAATTGTGATAGTCATTCAAAACCCTCCTGTTTGTTTGGTATAGGTATCCTATGCCATACCAAGCCACTTGTCAATAGGCTGATGTGGTATTGGTATAAAATATACCAACCTACCGAAAAGTCACCTGAGCCCCCGGCTCTATGCCGTGCTCCCGCGCCAGGCCAGCGTTGATCTCTATGGCGTACCTAGCAGGAGCGGCAGAAGGATACCTGGTCAGCTCAGAGTCGCGGACGCCCGGCTGCGGCGTCATGGTCTGGACGTCAACCACAACTCCGTGCGAGTCCAGGTACAGGATGTCCAGGGGAATGAGGGTGTTCTTCATCCAGAAGCTGCGGTGGGCCTCCTCCGGGAACACAAAGAGCATGGCGGCGTCGAGCGGCAGGCTTGGGCGGTTCATAAGTCCCTGCGCCCGCTCCTCCGGGGTGCGCGCCACCTCAAGCCGGAAGACCTGACCGCGCACCAACGCCTCCTGAACGTCGCCAACGCCCTCGGCCGGGTCCGGCGGCGCGAAGCCGGCCGTCATATCGGCTGTGGGTTGCAGGGCGACGGTGGGATCCGTGGTGAAAGCCGGCTCCATGACGACGGTAGGCTCCGCAGTGACGGCCGGCTCCATGACCACAGTGGGTTGCAGGGAGATTGTCGGCCCCATTACAACCGTCGGTTCCATGGTTACGGCAGGCTCCAGGGTGACGGTCGGCGGCGGCGTGAAGCCGGGCAGAGGGGCAAAGGCGGTGGCCGTCGGAGTCGGGACGACGACAGCGGGTGGTTGAAGGGCGCCGTTCTCCACGCAGGCCGTGGCCAGGACGGCCACTATTGTTAGGCAAAGACACGCTGCTACTGCGCTGCTTATCTTGCGGTACATGGTGGCGGTATTCTAGCAGGCGCGCGGGTGACAACCAAACTACCTCTCGTCATTCCCGCCCCCGCATCAAGTGCGGGGCAGGCTCCGAGCGGGAATCCAGGAAGGGTGGGGTGTGGATGCCCGTCTGCACGGGCATGACGTTGTCTTAAGACTTTTGTAATATTTTTCACCTCCCTGCAACCTTACGGGCGTACTATGGACACAAGCGATGTTTCACACCGGGCCAAACATTCGGAAGCATTCGGGTGTATACTGGAAGCCAAGGGAGGGAATGATGGAGAGAGTGCTTGTGGTTGACGATGAGCCTACCGTCACGGAGGTGGTGGAGCGATACCTCAGCCTTGAGGGGTACGACGTATCCCTGGCCGCCAACGGGAACGATGCGCTGAGGCTGGCCCAGGAGTGGGCACCTGACCTCGTGGTATTGGACCTGATGCTGCCGGGCGTCGACGGCCTGGAGGTGTGCCGGCAGCTTCGCAAGGACAGCCAGGTGCCCATCATAATGCTGACCGCCAAGGGCGACGAGACCGACCGCATTGTGGGCCTGGAGCTTGGCGCAGACGACTACGTGACCAAGCCCTTCAGTCCCAGGGAACTGGTGGCGAGGGTGAAGACCGTTCTTCGCAGGATCTCCTCCGGGCCCACCCAGGCCACGGGCGGGACGCTGCGCTTCAACCACCTTACGGTCAACCCCCAGACCCGCGTCGTGACCACCAAGGCGGGCGACGTCTCCCTGACGGGGAAGGAGTTCGATCTGCTCTTCTTCCTGGCCTCCAACCCCGGGCAGGTGTTCACCCGCGAGCAGTTGATGGACAAGGTGTGGGACTACTCCTACGCCGGGGACTCCAGCACGGTCACCGTGCACATCCGGCGGCTGAGGGAGAAGGTGGAGGCGGAGCCGGTGAAGCCCAGGTACATCAAGACCGTCTGGGGCGTAGGGTACAAGTTCGAGGAGTAACGCCAATGGCCGGTTTATCGCGGAGCGTGGCCCTGGCTGTGGTCACGCTCCTTGGCATGACATCTCTGGTCGTACTGCTGACCATTGCTTTGCTGAGTCCTCCGTTCAAGGACCTGGCAGCAATTGCCTCCTTTCTCCTGATATCCGGGGGCGCAACGGTCCTCCTTGGGCTGGGCGCGGCGAGGATGCCCTCTCCCTCCTGGCTGGGGTCGTTGCGCTCCAAGTTCTTCTTCGTGGCGGTGCTCACCGCCATCCTGGCCCTGGTCAACGTGGGCTTCACCTCCGTGCTCATGTTCCTGTCGGGCCACGACCTGGCGCTGCTGGCTGGGCTTCTCGGCTTCTCCGTGGGCATGGCGGTGTTCGTCGCCTTCGCCCTTTCGGAGCCGACCGCACGCTCCATCCGCGAGCTCAGGGACGGCGCACGTCGCATGAGCGCCGGTAACCTGGACGCCAGGGTGTCGGTCCAGACCGGCGACGAGGTCGGCGAGCTGGCTTCGGCCTTCAACACCATGACGGAGAAACTCCAGAGCAGCTTCGGACGGGAACGGGAGCTTGAGCAGGCGCGCCGGGAGCTCATCTCCGCCGTTTCCCACGACCTGAGGACGCCCCTGGCCTCCATCAGGGTGATGCTGGAAAGCATTAACGACGGCGTTGTTACCGACCAGGCCACGATAAGCCGCTACATGCGCACGTCCCTGACCGAGGTGGAGAACCTTGGCCAGCTGGTCAACGACCTCTTCGAGCTGTCACAGATAGACGCGGGAGTGCTGGAGCTTCACGTGGAGGCGGCGTCCCTCCAGGACCTAATCTCGGACACGCTGGAGAGCATGTCCGCCCAGGCCGCGGTGCACAACCTGAGCCTGAAGGGCAGCCTGGACGGCGAGATCACGCCCGTCGTCATGGACACCCGCAGGGTGCAGCGAGTCCTCTACAACCTGGTGCAGAACTCCATACGCCATACGCCCGCCGACGGCACAATCCAGATAAGGGCAAGGGACGTGGGCGAGGAGGTGCAGGTGGAGGTTGTGGACACCGGCGAGGGCATCCTGGAGGAGGACCTGCCGCGCCTGTTCGACTGGTCGTACCGGGCGGACAGGTCCCGCTCACGGGAGTCCGGCGGCGCGGGCCTGGGGCTGAGCATTGCGAGGGGCATTGTGGAGGCCCACGGCGGGCGCATCTGGGCGGAGAGCGTGTTGGGGCAGGGGAGCACCTTCAGCTTCACGCTGCCCAAGGCCCAGGCGACGGGAGGGTAGGGCGCGGAGGCAGTATAGCCTTCCCATTCCTGCGCAGGCAGGAATCCAGGGGCCTCACAACTTTGGACATTAGCCCCCTGCCTTCGCAGGGGTGGTTCTTTTTGGGGGTGCAACAACCCTGTTCAGGGGTACGAGCCTAACGGAGTCTTTCAAATGTCCCTTGCAGCCCCAACATCCGCCTCTAGCTCCTGGTCCTGGAACTGGGCCTCGTACAAGCGGGTGTAGAGGCCGTTGAGAGCAAGCAGCTCACGGTGGCTCCCGCGCTCCGCTATCTGGCCGTTGTCCATCACCAGAATCTGATCGGCGTTTAGCACCGTGGAGAGGCGGTGGGCTATGACCAGCGCCGTCCGCTCCCTCAACAGCGGCTCCAGCGCCTGCTGTATCAACCGCTCCGATACCGAGTCCAGGGATGACGTGGCCTCGTCCAGGACAATGAGCCTGGGGTCCTCCAGTATCACCCTGGCAATGGCCAGCCGTTGCCTCTCGCCGCCGGACAGCCGGTAGCCGCGCTCGCCCACAATGGTGTCGAAGCCCCAGGGCATGTTGATAATGGCGTCGTAGAGCTGTGCGTCGCGGCAGGCCCGCTCCACCTCCTCTTGCGAGGCGTCCGGCTGGGCGTAGAGGAGGTTGCGGCTCATGGTGTCGTGATAGACAAAGGTCTCCTGGGTCACCACGCCCACCTGCTCCCTGAGGGACATCAGGGTCGTGTGCCTGACGTCCTGGCCGTCGATGAGGATGCGGCCCGCGGTGGGGTCGTAGAAGCGGGGCAGGAGGTAGGTCAGGGTGGTCTTGCCGGCGCCGCTCGGCCCCACCAGGGCGATGGTCTGGCCCGGCTCCATAGTGAAGGATACGTCCTCCAGCACGGGGTGCCCCTCCTGGTAGTGGAAGGAGACGCCCTGGAACTCCACGCGGCCCTGGGCGCGGGGCATGGGGCGGGCGTCCGGCGAGTCCTCTATCTCAGGGGACATGTCCAGGTACTGGAAGATGCGCTCGAAAAGGGCAAGCGACGCTGTCACGTCCACGTGGACGCTGGCCAGGGAGGAGGCCGGCCCGTACAGCCTGCTCAGGTAGGCCACGAAGGCCACCACCGTCCCGATTGTCATGGACTCCTGGAGCACCAGCCATCCGCCCATCCAGTACACCAGCGCCGGGCCCAGGGTGCCGAACAGCCCCATTATCATGAAGTACCACCGGCCAACCAGCGCCTGGCGCACCTGCAATCGCATGACCTCCTGGTTCTTCTCCCGGAACCGCTCCCTCTCGTTTCGCTCCTGGCCGAACACCTTCATCAGGATGTAGCCGCCAACGCTGAGGGTCTCCTGGAGGATGTGGGTCAGGTCGGCGCGCTGCTGCTGCGTCTCGCGGGTCAGCTCCTGCCGGATGCGGCCCACCCTGCGGGTCGGCACGATGAACAGGGGCAGGATGAGGACTGAGATGAGGGCTAGGGGCCAGCTAAGATAGAAGATCATCGCCAGGGTCGTCCCCAGGATTACGGCGTTGGACACGATGCTCACCATAGTGCCGGTCACCACGTTCTGGATGCCCGCCACGTCGCTGTTGAGGCGGGAGACGGTGTCCCCGGAGCGCACGCCAATGAAGAAGCCCAGGTGGAGGCTCTGGAGATGGCGGTAAAGCTGGTTGCGCATGTCGTACATGACGCCCTGGCCTATCAGGTTGCTCAGGTAGTTCTGCGCCACGCTGATGAAGCCGGAGAGCAGGGCGGCGACCACCATGCCCATCGACAGGATGCTCAGCTGCGAAAGGTCCTTGTCCGGTATTGCGCCGTCTATGATGGCGCGGATGAGGAGGGGTGGGGCCAAGCCCAGGATTGCCGAGGCCGCGATGCACACCAGTATGTAGACCGACCTGGCCTTGTAGGGACCGAAGTAGCCCAGGACGCGCCGCAAGCCGACGACGGTGATGGGCGTGGCCGGCTCCGACGGGTCCCTGTTCCGCCATTCTCTGTTGTGACGTTCCATACAGCCGTGTCGTCCTCTCCCGTCGGCCTACAGCCGTCTGAGCCTGGGGAACAGGGCCAGGCTTCCCGCCGCAAGGATGAGCAGCCCGACGCCGTGGGTCGCCAGCGCGAAGGTCACCCCAAACGCTGAGGCCAACGCCCCAATCTGCACGTGGCCCAACGGCCCCATGCCCACGGCCAGCGTCCACGACCCCATCGCGCGGCCCCGGAACTCGTTGGGCACCACGCTCTGCACAAGGCTCTGGGAAAGGATGTCCGACAGCGCCGCCAGGCCGTTGACCAGGGTGATGGCCAGAATAGCAACGTAGAAGGTGTCGGCGAATCCCAGGAATACCAGGGAGGCTCCAAAGAGCAGTAGCACCACCAGATAAAGCCCTCCCTTGCGCCGCACGTCTCCCATAGCGGACAGCAGCAGAATAGCAAGGATGCCGCCCACGGAGCGCACGGCGTTCATCACGCCCAGCCCCTCCGCGCCCACGTCAAGTATGTCCTTGGCCAGCGTCGGCATCAGCACCTGGTGCGAGAACCCCAGTATCTCCGCCATTGCGGAGAGCGCCACCAGCGTCTGCAGAGGACGATTGTGTCGGAGCTCGCTCCAGAACCCCTTGAGGTTCTGCCACACGGGTTCCCGCTCCACCGGGGCCGCCTGCCCGCGGTCGCGGATGAACACGATGGTGATGGCTGAGAGGACGTAGCCGACGGCCAGGGCCGCGCAGGCGACGTCTGCGCCAAGGCGGTCCATCAGTGACCCCGCCGACAGCGAACCGGCGATGGCTCCCACCCGCATACCCATAGACATGAGGGCAATGCCGTTGACGACGTTGCCCCCTCCCACGATGTCGTAGGCCAGGCTCTGGCGCGCCGGCATGTTTACGGCCCTCAGACAGCCGCCGGCAAAGCCGAAGGCCGCCAGGTGCCATACGCCAACCAGGTCTCGCATGATGAGCAGGCCAAGGGCTGCGATGAGGACGGCCATGGCGATGTTCACAATGCTCACCATGCGCCGCCTGTCGAACCTGTCTGCTACCGCGCCCGCCGGGACTCCCAGGAGGAAGAATGGGACCATTCTCACGCCCAGCACCACGCCGACTTTGAAGGTGTCCTCGGTCAGGACCTGGGTCACCCAACCCAGGATGACCATCTCGCCCATGAACCCCCAGCTGCTGAAGACCGTGGAGAGCCACAGCAGCCTGAAGCCCCGGTATCTCAGGGCCGGGGTGCTGAGCATATTAGTGAGCGCGGTTCTGGGTCGGGAAAGCTGGGTGTGTTCAGCCATTGGTCATCTCTGAGCGCGTGTGCGCTGGCACAGATGATAGCACTTCAGGGAAGGGGCGTCATTTCCGGTCGGATGCCGCGGACGGTAAAGTGGGCGCGGGTCGTCGTCAGCCGGCTATTGTATGCGCCGCAGAGCGGGGGAGAAGGACATGAGGATGGCGGTGATAATAAGCCCCGCGCCGAAGAGAATCTGGGCCATCTGCGCGCCCATCGCCTCCGCGAGGAAGCCGGCCGCGGCCCCTCCGGCCGTGGTCATTGCCCTGTCCAGGGCCAGAACGCCCAGGACTCTGCCTCGCATGGTGTCGTGGGCCTTCTCCACCAGCACGGCGTTGATCAGCGGGAAGAATCCCGCCTGGCCCACCCCCAGGAACATGATTACGAACAGCGCCAGCGGTATGGACTGGACGTATGTGGACGCTGAGAAGGTGATGAGCAGCACGCCAAACGCGAAGAGAAGCATGAGCATTATCTTCCCTCTATGCTTGGAAGGGTTGGTCTTGGCCAGCACGAGGGCGCCCACGGTGCTTCCTATGGCCGCCACGGACATCATTACGCCAAACAGCCGTGAACCCTTTACTCCGTCTTCCGCACCCTCGCCTCCGCCTCCGGCTACGAGGCGCGTGAGGCCGTCCAGGAATCCGGTTCCGCTGGGGTCGACCTTCAGGACATCCGCAGCAAAGAGGGGCGCGAACACCTGCATGAAGGCCATCCCAAAGGTGAACCACCCAAGAGAAATGATCAGGATGCCCCTTATGTCCGGGACCCTGAACGCGTATCTCAGCCCATCCATGAAGTCGCCGCCCATCCTCCGCACGCCCTGGTAGCCGGAGCGCTCGTGGTCGGCGGGCCTCAGCATCCAGGTGAACATAATCGCCACAAGGTAGATGCCGGTCATTACTGCGTAGGTAACTCCGAAACCGGTGGTTGCCACCAGTATGCCGGCCACTGCAGCTCCGCCGATGCGCATGGCGGTCATGCTTCCCGTGCTCAACGCCATTGCGTTGGTCACCAGGTATGAGGGGACAATCGTGGGGATCATGGCGCGTCTCGCCGGTTGGTCGAAGGCCATGGTCATTCCCCGCGCGATGTTGTAGGCAAAGATGTGCCACATCTCCACAATGCCCATGAATATGAGGGCGGTGAAGACCACGCTCAGCCCGAATACGACTACCTTGGTCAGGACGAGCACCGTGCGCCGGTTGAAGTTGTCGGCTATAACGCCCGCCAGCATCCCGAAGACTACGGCGGGTAGAGTCCTGGCCACGAGGATCAGGCCTAGATCGTCGGCCGACCCGCCCAGGTGCAGGATCATCAGGGGCTTTGCTATCTGGTCAATCCACAGTGCAAAGGCGTGGGTTATCTGTCCAAGCCACAGGAAGGTGAAGTTCCGGTACTTGAGGGAGGCGAAGGTCTCGCTGAAGACTCCGCCTCCGGCGCCCTTCTCTGCTGTTGCCAGGTCCGGCGTCGCTCCGCCGCGCCCGTTGCCGCCTCCTACCCCCGTATCGTCTCTCCAGGGCCTGCGCTGCACTGTGGCCGCCTCGTCTTCCTAGTCCAGCTTCCTTATGCTGGGCATGAAGAGTATTGCGTATACGCAGAAGACTATCAGGAGGATGGCGAGGCCGCCAACCGCCCACTGCACGCCTATAACGTCCGTCAGGATGCCGGCAAAGAAGACCCCAAAGCTGGTCAGGCCGAACTCCATCATCATAAGGCTCATCACGCGGCCACGGTACTGGTCCTGCACGTAGTATTGGAGCAGGGTGTTGCCCAGGGTCATACGTGCGGTCTGCCCTATGCCGACGAAGAAGATGAAGCCGAAGGCCAGGGGCAGGCCGATGGCCGGCAGCCAGGAGGGGGAGAAGAACATTCCCACCAGCGCAATGCCCAGCACGAGGCTGCCCACGATAAGCATCAGGCCGCGCTTCTTGTTGGGCAGCGACGCCAGGACTATGGAGCCAAGCATGGCTCCGATGCCCGACACCATCAGGAGGGCGCCGTAGCCCCTTTCGTCAATGCCCAGAATGTCCTCAGTCAGCGCCGGAAGGAGCATCATGTACGGCATGGAGAGCAGCGTCACTATGAAGATGACGAAGAGCACCATAAAGATGACCTTCTCGCCCTTGACGTACTGCAAGCCGTCCACCACGTCCCTCATAGCGCCCCTGCCCCGGAGGGAGACCGTTCCGGTCTTTGGCATCAGGCTGATGAAGACGACGGCGACGACATACATGGCGGTCATGGCCAGGTAGACGGCCTCGTAGCCGAACAGGAAGATGATGAATCCCACCGGCACGGGAGCCAGGAGGCGCATGGCGTTCATCCCGAAGGTGTTGAGCGCCACCGCGTTCATCAGCTCCTCCTGCCCCACGATCTCTGCGATCATGGCCTGGCGGGAGGGCATCATAAGTCCCATAATTGTGCCCTGAATGAGGGCGGCGACAATGAGTATCAGCCAGGAGCCGGCTCGCTCCTCACTCATCAGTCCCATGATCAGCGTTACAGCGACTCCCAGGGAGACAAGGGCGGAAGCCGCCTGCCCAACCCACAGGACGTACTTCTTCTGTACGCGGTCGGCTATGACCCCGCCGAAGAGGGAGAAGAAGAGCATGGGCGCGGCGTTGGCAAGGGCCATAAGCCCCAGGGCTGCGCCGGACCCGGTCAGGTGGTAGATGAGCAGGGTACGGGCGACCATCTGCATGTTCATGGCGGCCATCTGGCCCACCATAGCGCCGTAGTAGAGGCGGAATACGGGATACTTGAAGGAAGTGAAGGTGGTCAGGTTCTTGAAGGAGACCGGCCCTCCGCCTCCCATCCCCATGCCGCCGCCCCCCATGCCCATTGGGGGCATTCCCCCGCCGCCGGGGCCGCCACCCGGAGGGCTGGGGCGTCGCCCCTCGCCGTCTACGGTGGCCTCGGGGATGGGGGTTGCCTCGTCCCGCTCTGTTGTCTTCTTTCTAGTAGGTCTCCACATGGAAGCTCCTTAAAGCGCCGCCGGGGTTGTCAAGAGTCAGCGTCCCAGCGCGCCCGTTGCGGCCTGCTCCAATTCAGCGTTTGCCCGGCGCGTTGCGGTGAGCACAAGCTCCATGGCCTGGCACACCTTCTCAAGGTCGCCCTCGGACATGGGCATCAGGCGCTCCTCCCAACGGTGGCGCCTGTCTGCCAGCAGCCGCTGGGCCATCTCGCGGCCGTCCTCGGTGAGGGCGCAGAGCACGGAGCGGCGGTCCTCCGGGTCAGGCCACCGGCTGACAAGCTCCTTGTCCACCAGCCGGTCCACAAGTCCCGTCGCGCTGGACATGGACACGTCCAGCGTGGAGGCGAGCCCGCTCATTCGGACCTGCCCATCTTGTAGCAGCAGGAACAGCACCCTGACCTGGGGCATAGTGAGATCCAGGGTGAACCACTCCCGGGACACGCTGTACGGCCCGGAGCGCGTCACCTCCTCAAATATGTCGAGTACCCTTGAAAGTAGGTATTCCTTGGCTGCCTGCTCTTCGCCAACTGTCATTTCACGCTACCGTTAAGAACTCTGTAAGATATTTTTCAAGGCTGGAATATTTCACCTAATTTGAACATTTTAAGTACATCCAACAAGGGCGTCAATACCTTTTGTGCGATTTGGCACAAAGTGTAAGAAATTTAAGAATCGTGTACCATTCGTTGGTTGGAAGGGCGAGGGTTGGGTTATCATTGCCCGTAGATTTTTTCCCACAATATGGTGCAGACAAAATGGTAACCGTAACGGACAAGGCAAAAGAGGAGCTGAAGCGCATAGTGGAGACGCGCACTATGGCCCCCGGCAAGATGCTGAGGCTGGCCATGCCCCCGGTCTGGAAGGGGGAGGGCGACTTCGGGATTGTCATAGACGACCAGGGGAGCGAAGACTACGTGGTCTCCCATCAGGGCATGAACATCCTGCTGATGGACGCGGGCCTTGTGGACAGTCTGACCAAGGCCGTCCTTGACTTCAAGGAGTCGCCGGCGGGCATGGCGTTCACCTTGGACGTATATTAGACACCCATGACGGGAGGGCAGCTTGGTCTCGCCCGATGAAGACAGAAGCGAGATAGAGGAGTGGGCCAGGGGCAACCCGCTGAGGGAGTGGTACGCCCGGGAGATATGGGGCAGGCCCACGGAGGACGACGACACCCTGTTTGAGGTCATGAGCCTCCAGATTTTCCAGGCGGGCCTCAACTGGCACATGATTCTGACCAAGCGGGACGCCTTTCGCAACGCCTTCTACGGCTGGCGCATAGACGAGGTGGCGGCCATGGGCCCGCCGGACGTGGAGCGTCTGCTCCAGGACGCGGCCATTATCCGCAACCGCAAGAAGATAGAGGCGTGCATTGACAACGCCCGCATCGTCCAGGGGTTGCAGGAGGAGCACGGCGGGTTCTGCAACTGGTTCTACCATGTGCTGCCCGGCGATGACCTGTCGGCCCTTCAGAAGGAGCTGAAAGCCACCTTCAAGTTCATTGGGCCGGAGATAGCCCGCATGTGGCTAATGGCCTCCGGCCGCATCCCGACCCAGCCTTAGCTCGCCGGCATCTGGACTGGTTGAGACGGGCGGATTGTGGTAAATTAGGCGTTGAGTCCACTCTTTGACGCATCACGGAATCGCTGTAGCCAAGATTTAGGAGGGATTATGCTGGATTACAAGCCGAATATCGTTCTTTCGAACCAGGAGTACAACGTGGTCGGCACCAGGCCCATTCGCCACGACGGCCTGGACAAGGTCACGGGCCGCGCGCAATATGGCGCGGACATCAACCTGCCAGGGCTACTCTACGGCAAGATTCTCAGGAGCCCACACGCCCACGCCAGGATCAAGTCAATCGACACCAGCAAGGCGGAGGCCCTGCCCGGGGTCAAGGCAGTGGTGACTCACAAGGACTTTGTGCAGATCTCCGCCAGGGCGGCCGACGTTGCCGAGGGTGAGATCAGGAACATCGGCTTTATGAGCAGGAACTGCATGGCCAATGAGAAGGCGCTGTACAAGGGCCACGCCATTGCCGCCGTAGCCGCCACCAGCCAGCACGTCGCAGAGGAGGCCCTTGCCCTCATCAACGTGGAGTACGAGGTGCTGACCCCGGTGCTCAGGGCGAAGGACGCAATGAAGGACGACGCCCCGCTGTTGCACGACGGCCTTGTCACCGTGGCGGAGGCGATGGGCGCCGGCGGCACCAGTGACGACGGCACGGGCGGCTCCAACGTCTGCAAGCACTTTGAGCACCGACTGGGCGACATCGAAAAGGGGTTCCAGGAGGCGGACGTCATCGTGGAGCGGGAGTTCAGCACGGAGGCCGTGCACCAGGGCTACATCGAGCCGCACACGGCCACGGCGCTATGGGGCGACGAGGGCAACATAACCGTCTGGTCCAGCAGCCAGGGGCAGTTCGCCATGCGCGAGCAGACGGCCAAGCTGCTGGGGGTGTCCGTCTCCAGGGTGAAGTGCATTCCCATGGAGATTGGCGGCGGGTTCGGCGGCAAGACCATCACCTACGTTGAGCCGGTGGCGGCGGCCCTCTCCCGCAAGTCCAGGCAGCCCGTGAAGGTGACCATGAACCGGATAGAGGTGTTCGAGGGCACAGGCCCCACGTCCGGCACCAACATCTGGGTGAAGATGGGGGCCACCAAGGACGGTCGCATTACCGCAGCCGAGACCAAGCTGGTGTACGAAGCGGGAGCGTTCCCCGGTTCGCCGGTTGGCGGCGGCGCTCGGTGCATGTTCGCGCCCTACGACATCCCCAACGGCTACATCGACGCCATTGACGTGGTTGTGAACAAGCCGAAGGTTGCGGCGTACAGGGCGCCCGGCGCTCCCGCAGCGGCCTTCGCGGTGGAGCAGGTTGTTGACGATATATGCGAGCAGATCGGCATGGACCCACTGGAGTTCAGGCTGCTCAACGCCTCCAAGGAGGGTACCCGCCAGATCGTGGGGCCGGTGTTCGGGACCATTGGCAACGTGGAGACCATTGAGGCCACCAGGGACCACCCCCACTACTCCGCGCCCCTGGAGGGGCCGTACAAGGGCAGGGGAGTCGCGAGCGGCTTCTGGGGCAACGGCGGCGGGCCTGCAAGCGCCATCGCCAGCGTCAACCCGGACGGCACCGTCAGCCTGGTTGAGGGATCGCCGGACATCGGCGGCAGCAGGGTCGTCGTAGCCATGCAGCTGGCCGAGGTGCTGGGCATCCCGGTCGAGGACGTGAAGCCCTCCGTCGGGGACACCGACTCGATTGGCTTCACCTCTCCCACAGGAGGGAGCAGCGTGGCCTACAAGACGGGACTGGCCTGCTACGAGGCTGCCCAGGACATCAAGCGACAGATGATGCAGCGGGCCGCCACCGTCTGGGAGACCTCCGTGGACAACGTGGAGTACCAGGACGGAGCGCTGAGCCACAGGGACGACCCCGACCTGCGCATCAGCTTCAAGGACATGGCCGAGAGGCTCAACAACAACGGCGGCCCCATTGTGGGCAGGGCCACGGTCAACGATCGGCGCAACGGCAACGCCTTCGCTACCCATATTGTGGACGTGGAGGTTGACCCGGAGACGGGCAAGGTCGATATTCTCCGCTACACCGCCGTCCAGGACTGCGGCAAGGCGATTCACCCCAGCTACGTGGAGGGCCAGATTCAGGGCGGAGCGGTGCAGGGCATCGGCTGGGCGCTCAACGAAGAGTATTTCTTCAACGACAACGGCCAGATGATGAACTCCAGCTTCCTGGACTACAGGATGCCCACCAGCCTTGACCTGCCCATGATCGACACCGTCATAGTCGAGGTGCCCCACGGAGGCCACCCCTTCGCTATACGCGGAGTGGCGGAGCTTCCCCTGGTGCCTCCAATGGCGGCCATAGCCAACGCCGTCCAGGACGCCATTGGCGTGAGGATGACGCAGCTTCCCATGTCGCCCGGGCGGATTCTGGAGGCACTGGAAGAGAAGAACGGCTCCGGGAGCTAGATATGGCAGAGGTGTGGATTCCCCCTAGAATGCAGAGTATAACCAAAGGCCAGGAGCAGGTGCAGGTTGGCGGGGCCACCGTGCGCCAGATCCTGAACAACCTTGAGAAGGAGTTCCCGGGAATCAAGGAAGAGCTGTGCTATGAGGACGACATCATGCCCGGCATAGCCGTCATCATTGACGGGGAGACGGCCAACCTGGGTATGCTGGAGAAGGTCCAGGAGAACAGCGAGATACACTTCCTCCCGGCGATTTCGGGCGGCTCAGTCTGAGCCTTAAGGAACCTATGAATCCGCTCTTAGATTCCTGCTTCCGCAGGAATGACGGGGTGAGAGTAGACTTGAGGGCTGGACGCGTCAAAGGCGTGTCCAGCCCTCTACTTACCCCGTCCTCAGCTGCTCCGCCACGTCCCTGAAAACCCGGATGGTGGCCTGAACGTCCTCCTCCGTGTGCGCCAGGGACATGTAGAACTTCTGGTTCCCCTTAACTATGCCATTCGCCAGCAGCAGGCGGTTGAATCGTTGCATGGTCTCGCTTGAGGCCGAGAGCGTTGAGCGATAGTCGCTGATCTCCTGGTCTGTGAAGTACACGTCGAACACGGTGACATCGCCGATGACCTGGGCCGGGACCTCCGCCTGGCGCAGCGCCTCCTCCAGCGCCGTCCTCAGCCGATGGCCCGTGGCCCGCAGCCGCTCGTAAGCGCCGGGCTTCCGCAGCTCCGCCAGCGTGGCCAGCCCGGCGACGGCGGCGATGGGGTTGCCGTTGAGGGTGCCTATCTGGGGTATGAACTCCTCACCCTGTGACTCGGTGGCGTCGTAGTGGCGCATGATGTCGGCGCGGCCGCACACCGCCGCCAGGGGGTATCCACCACCCACGACCTTGCCAATGGCAGCCAGGTCCGGCTGCACGCCGTACCACTCCTGCGCCCCGCCGTAGGCTAGGCGGAATCCCGTGACCACCTCGTCGAATATCAGGGGGATGTCGTAGCGGGCGGTAATCTCCCGAAGGCCCTGGAGGAAGCCGGGGGCCGGCGGCAGGATGCGCTGGACAGGCTCCAGGATGACGGCTCCGAGCTGGTCACGGTTCTCCGAGATTATGCGCTCCGTTTCCTCCAGCTTGTTGAAGGGCGCTATGAGCACCGTCTCCCGTATGGCGTCGGGGATTCCGGCGGAGCCGGGCAGTGGCTCCGGGAAGTCCAGCAGCCTGGAGGGGGACATGCTCATCAGGGCGTAGTCGTGGGTGCCGTGATACCCGCCCTCAAACTTGAGGATTTTGTCTCTCTTGGTGAAGGCGCGGGCGGCACGGAGGCACTGGAAAGTGGCGTCGGTGCCGCTGGTGGTGAAGCGCAGCTTTTCGGCGCAGGGCACGGCGCGGCACACCTCCTCCGCAAGCTCAATGGCATGGGCGCTGGTGAGGAAGTAGGTGCTGCCCTGGGCAAGCGCCTCGCGCACGGCGTCCAGCACGGCCGGGTGCGCGTGGCCCAGAATCATGGGGCCGGACCCCATCAGGTAGTCGATGTACTCGTTGCCGCTGAAGTCGTACAGCCTGGAGCCGCGGCCTCCTCTCACAATGAAGCCGTCCTCGAAGGCCGTGGTCACGTTGCCGAGCTGTCCGCCCGGCAGGTGGCGGCGCGCTCTCTCCAGAAGTGCCTGCTCCTCAGCGCTGGGCGGGTTTCTGTAAGTCATTCTCTGCTCTCCTGGGCCGGTTGGTTTATTGGTGGAAGGGCACTATTACGACCCTACAATACCCTATGACGCCTTGGCGGGAATGTCAAACAGAACTAAGCGACCTCTGAGTGTATCTTGCTGACAACGATATCACAATATGATATCCTATTGATGTGAGAAACAGACACCGCGTGACACTGGAGGCTATCTTCGTCCGCCCAACTCTGGCGGGTATAAGGTGGGACGAGATAGAGTCGCTGCTTCTGGCCTGTGGTGCTCAAATCGAGGAGCGCGCCGGGTCCAGAATTGCAATAGACCTCAACGGGGTTCGCGCTCACGCTCATCGCCCACATCAACGGCCGGAGGCAACCAAGGGGGCGGTGGAATCGATAAGAAGATTTCTAATGGAGGCTGGGGTAGAGCCATGATGAAGTACAGGGGATACCAGGCGAGGATTACATATGATGACGAGGCGTCAGTGTTTCACGGAGAAGTCGTAGGCACGCGCGACGTGATCTTCTTTGAGGGGACTTCAATCGATAGCCTGCGGGCGGAAATGCAGTTTTCGATTGACGACTACCTGGCTATGTGCGCCGAACGGGGCCAGGAGCCGGACAAGCCTTTCAGCGGCAGGATACCACTTCGGATACCGTCTGACCTGCACAGAGATGCGGCGCTGGCGGCGGAGACGGAGGGCAAGAGTCTGAACGCCTGGATAGCAGAGGTTATCCGGCAATCGGCGAATGCCGTGAGGTCTGATGTTGACTAGGGACAAAGTCTACTCCCAGATACTACAATAGAATCGTGAATGGAAGAGAGTTCATCAGGCGAGCCAGGAGATATGCCAGGAGGAACGGGTTAGAGTTCAGATTAGATACAAGTCGTGGAAAAGGGAGCCATGTTCGTATTCACGTAGGGGAGTTTCCGACTACTGTCCAGCACGGAGAGATACCTCCGCCTACTCTCTCAAGTATGCTTAGAGATTTGAACATTGATAGAAGGGAGTTTTGACAATGAGGTACGCCTTCCCGTGCGACATTGTCCCTGATGAAGAGGAGCGAATAGCTACCGGCAGGGAGGCCTACGGAGTAACCTTCCCGGACGTGTACGGAGCCAACACCGGCGGGTGGAGTTGGGAGGAAGCTCTGGAGATGGCCGAGGATTGCCTGGGTGTTGCCCTGGGCTTCTACGTGGATGCTGACAAAGACATTCCAATCCCCAGTCCGCTCAAAGAAGGCCAAGTCCTCATTTCTGTTCCCATACTTGTCGCGGCTAAGCTGACCATTTACACGGCTATGCGGGAGCAGGGCATTACCAAAGCGGATCTTGCTTCCAGGCTTGGAATGCAGGAAGACGCCGTTCGCAAACTTCTGGATACAATGTACCGCTCCCACCTTAGCCACCTGGAGAGGGCGCTCAAGGTCCTCGGCAAGACGCTGGTGATAGAGGATACGCCCAGGGTCCCGGCCCGGAGCGAGCCAGTCGCTGCCAGATAACCCTCGTATTGCAACATACATAGCGGTGCTGCTGTTGGAGAGTTGCGTATCTGGGTGATATACTGCTAGGGAACCTCGCTGCGTTAGGTAGTGAAAGGCGGGCTAAATGCCAGATTCGGAATACGACGTTGTGGTTGTCGGCGCGGGGCCTGGGGGCTACGTGGCGGCCATCAGAGCGGGCCAGCTTGGCCTGAAGACGGCCGTGGTGGAGGCGGACGAGGTGGGCGGCGTGTGCCTCAACTGGGGCTGCATACCCAGCAAAGCACTCCTCAGGAACGCCGAGGTGCTATCCCTCTTCAAGCGCGCCTCGGACTTTGGCATTTCATACGACAACCTCAGCTACGATTTCGGCGCTGCCATCAGCAGAAGCCGGAGGGTGGTCAGACGCCTCACCACCGGCGTCAAATCTCTTCTCAAGAAGAACAGGGTGGACCTTATCAATGGGTACGGCCGGCTACAGGACGCCAACACCGTTGCCGTGGACGGCGACGGCGTGATGCTAACGGCGAAGAACATCATAATCGCCACTGGCACACGCCCGCGCCCCGTGCCCGGCCTTGAGATAGACGGCGACGCAGTCATATCCAGCCGGGAGGCACTTGAGCTGCCGGATGTTCCGTCGCCCGTTGTCATCGTGGGCGGGGGAGCCACCGGCGTGGAGTTCGCCTACCTGTATAGCGCCTACGATGCGGAGGTCACCGTTGTGGAGATGCTGCCCCATCTCCTCCCCGCCGAGGACGAGGAGATCAGCGACCAGTTGGAGCGGTCATTCTCGCGGCAGGGCATCAACGCGCTCACGGGTTCAAGAGTGACCGATGTCAAGAGGTCGGCGGAGGGCGTCAGCCTGACCGTGGAGACGCCGGACGGCAGCGAGTCGCTGGAGTGCCGCCGGGTGCTGGTGGCCGCCGGCGTGCAGGGCAACACGGACGGCATCGGGCTGGAGGCGGCGGGCGTTGCCGTGGAGCGCAGCTTCATCGTGGTTGACGACGCCATGCGCACCAACGCGCCCAACGTCTACGCCATCGGCGACGTTACCGGCAAGATGCTCCTGGCGCACGTGGCCATGGCCCAGGGCGTTCTCGTCGCGGAGAGCTTGGCGGGAATCAACGGCGCGGCGCTGGACTACAAGAAGATGCCCCGGGCCACCTACTGCCACCCGCAGGTGACCAGCTTCGGATATACTGAGAAGGAAGCCGCTGAGATGGAGCTTCCGGTCAAGATAGGCAAGTTCCCCTTCCAGGCCAACGGCAAGGCCCTGGCCCTGGGAGACTCCGAGGGGGTGGTGAAGCTGGTGGTGGACGCTGAAACAGACGAGATCATCGGCGCGCACATGGTGGGACCGGAGGTGACCGAGGTGCTGCCGGAGATTACCGTGGCCGGCTTGCTGGAGGGCAGCGTCAACGAGCTGGGGTTGCTTGTGCACTCCCATCCCACGCTGTCGGAGGCGGTCAAGGAGGCGGCGCTGGCCGCGAACGGCGAGGCCATACACATCTAGGTCGAATAGACTTCCAATAGAGGATGAACCGGATGAAGCTTCAAGAGACGCTGGACAAGAGCACCCTGATGGACTTCTACAGGCAGATGCTTCTCATCAGGGTCTTTGAGGAGAGGTGTGCGGAGCAGTACATGCTTGGCAAAATCAGGGGCTTTCTGCACCTGTACATAGGGGAGGAGGCCATAGCCGTCGGCTCCATCTCCGCCCTGGAGCCCAAGGACTACATCATCACCCACTACCGGGACCACGGCCACGCCATCGCCCGCGGCATGGACTCCAACGGCATAATGGCGGAGCTTTTTGGCAAGGCCACCGGGTGCAGCAAGGGCAAAGGCGGCTCTATGCACCTCTTCGACGTGGAGAAGCACTTCATGGGCGGCCATGCGATTGTCGGCGGGCAGCTTCCGTTGGCGGTCGGCCTGGCGCTCGGGTCGAAGTTTAAGGGCGAGGACAGCGCAGTGCTGGTCTACCTGGGCGACGGCGCGATCAACGAAGGGGAGTTCCACGAGTCGTTGAACCTGTCGTCCCTATGGGAGCTTCCGGTCATCTTCTTCGTCGAGAACAACCTGTACGGCATGGGCGCGCCAGTGGACCAGACCTTGGTATTCCACGATGAGATTTACAAGGCGGCCGACATCTACAGGATTCCCTCCAAGAGGGTGGACGGCATGGACGTGATGGCGGTGCGGGAGGTCACTCAGGAGGCGGTTGAGCGGGCGCGGACGGAGGGCAAGCCCTTCTTCATTGAGGCTATGGCCTACAGGTTCCGGGGCCACTCCATGGCCGACCCTGCAGAGTACAGGACCAAGATAGAAGAGGAGCGATGGCGGATGAGAGACCCCATCCTTGTCTTCAAAAACCAGCTTCTGGAGGACGGCCTCGCGTCCACTGAGGAGCTAGACGCCATCAGCAGCCAGGTTGAGGAGGAGGTTGAGGAGGCAATTAGATTCGCAGACGAGAGCCCCTTCCCGGAGCCGGAAGCGCTCTTTGAGGACATCTACGCGGAGTAAACATGCCACAGACCACTTACAGGGACGCAATGACCCGGGCCCTCAGAGAGGCCCTCCAGGACGAGCGGGTATTCCTTATGGGCGAGGACGTGGGAGAGTACGGGGGCGCGTACGCCGTCACCCGTGGCCTGCTGGCGGAGTTCGGGCCGGAGCGCATAAGGGAGACCCCCATAGCGGAGTCCGTGATAGTCGGAGCCGGCACCGGAGCGGCGCTGGTAGGCATGAGGCCCATTGTGGAGCTGATGACCATCAACTTCAGCCTTCTGGCGATGGACCAGATAGTCAACCACACCGCCAAGCTCCGTTATATGTCCGGCGGCCAGCTTTCGTCGCCTCTTGTGATACGCACCGTGACGGGAGGTGGCGCATCTGTGGCGGCAACCCACTCCCAGAGCCTGGAGGGCTGGTTCGCCTCCGTGCCGGGCCTGAGGGTAGCCGTACCATCCACGCCCTACGACGCGCTGGGCCTCTTCAGGTACTCCATGCAGCAGGAGGACCCCGTTATATTCGTGGAGCACGCTCTGCTGTACGGAACCCGCGGCGAGGTGCCGGACGAGCGCTACGTCATTCCCTTCGGGAAGGCCGACGTCAAGCGGACTGGCAGCGACGTGACGATCGTCGGCTACGCCCGTATGTCGGTTGTGGCCATGCGGGCCGCGGAGCAGCTTGAATCGCAGGGCATAAGCGCGGAGGTGGTCGACCTGCGCACCCTGTCGCCCCTGGACTCCGACACCGTGCTGGAGTCGGTGAGGAAGACGGGCCGCGCCGTCGTCGTCGAGGAGACGTGGTACACGGGCGGCTTTGGCGCAACGGTCGTGGACTTGATCCAGGCCAATGCCTTCGACTCCCTGGACGCGCCGGTGACCAGGATCGGTGGCGCGGAGGCGCCCATGCCTTACGCCCGCAACCTGGAGCAGGCCGCCATCCCGGACGAGAGCCAGGTCGTACGGGCCGTCGAGCAAATGTTGGGCTAGCAGCAACTTCGGTTAGGAGGCGCAGTAAAGTGGCAACTACAGTCGTCATGCCTCAGATGGGCTTTGACATGCAGGAGGGCACCATTGTCCGCTGGCTGAAGCAGGAGGGGGAGGAGGTCAGCAGGGGAGAGCCTATTGCGGAGATAGAAACGGACAAGGCCATTGTGGAGATGGAGGCCTACGCCTCCGGCACACTGCTGAAGACTGTGGTTGGGGAGGGCGAGACCGTCCCCGTGGGCCAGACGATTGCGGTGATTGGCGCTCCGGGCGAGCCTCTGCCTGACCTGGGCGCTGCCCCAGCCGCGCCTGCCGAGACCGAGGCCCCTCAGGAAGCCCCGGCCGCGGCAGCAGAGACGAGGCCCGCCGCCGAAGCGCCGCCTGCCGCCACCGAGCAGGTGAGGGCGTCGCCACTGGCCCGACGGCTGGCGGATGAGAGAGGCATTGACCTGGCGCGGGTCAAGGGCAGCGGCCCGGGCGGCCGCGTCACCCGGGACGACGTGCTGGCCCACGAGTCGCAGGCCCCGGCAGCCGCGCCCGCTCCCGTATCTACCGGAGCAGACGACGCGGAGATGGTGCAGCTTTCCAGGATGCGCCAGACCATCGCCCGGCGGACGGCCCAGAGCATGCAGGAAGCGCCCCACTTCTACGTCACCGCCGACGTCGACATGACCCAGGCCCTCTCCATAAGGCAGCAGCTCAACGAGAAGCTGGCAGGCGAGGCCCGCGTCTCCATCAACGACATGATTATCAAGGCGTGCGCCCTGGCCCTGGTCAAGTACCCCGCCTTTAACTCCTCCTTCCAGGGCGACCACCTGCTGGTCCACAAGCAGGTGAACATAGGCGTTGCCGCTGCGCTGGAGCAGGGGCTGCTGGTGCTGTCCGTGGGAGACTGCCGGGACAAGTCCCTGGCGGACATCTCCAAAGCCAGCCGCGAGGTGGTGGAGCGCGCCCAGGGCGGCGTACTGCGGGAGGAGGACTACTCCGGCGGCACATTCAGCATCAGCAACATGGGCATGTTCGACGTGGACGCCTTCTCAGCGATCATCTACCCGCCCCAGGCGGCGGTCATTGCCGTGGGCACGGTGCGCAAGCAGCCCGTTGTTCGGGACGACCAGATAACCGTAGCCCAGGTGATGAAGGCCACCCTCTCTACAGACCACCGCGTAGCCGACGGCGCGCAGGCGGCGGAGTTCATCGTGGAGGTCAAGCGCCTGCTGGAGAACCCCGTCAACCTGCTGGTGTGAGGGGGCGAGGCGTGGCTAATCAAGCCCCATTAAATTAACAGGCGCTGCCGTGGTTGCTTCTGGACGATGCCGCGGCAGATATACTCCTCTATCAACAGCCTTGACCAAGGGTCAAACTCGTCTCGCTTCGCTGATAGCTCTTCTGCGTCCATGAAGTCGCCGGGTAGCTTGGAAATACGAGTGAACTCTTCCGAGGCTCGCGGCGTGGCGGCTTCAGCAATCACCTCGTGCAAAAACGCTATATGTCGGGAAGCCTCTATTGAGGAGTGGTCTATGATGACACCGACTGGACGCGGATTCCCTTTGGCAAGAATCAGGACCTCTTCCTCCAACTCACGCATAAGATTTAGAGACACAAGGCTCAGAAACGAGTCTCGTTGGTGCGGTTCATCGATATGGCCGCCGACAATAAGGCTCAGTTTTTTGCTTAGATCTTTCCGGGTATTTTTCACTTGTTTCAGAACGTAGCAGTTTCCGCTATGATCCCTGATAAAAGCGCATGGTATTGCCTGAACCAAATCAGCAGAGCGTTCGGCATCCGGCCTGTTCAGCCAAGTAAAGGAATTCTCAATCGCTTCAATTTGTGGCTGAATCGAATCCCAAGAATATAGAGACAAGCCGGTATCAAAGATTCCCCTTGGGAAAACGAGGACCTTGTTAGGTTGCACTTCGACTGCTCTACTTCTTTAGTTTGATTTGCTCGATTATCTTGGTAGCTACCTCAAGAGCAGTAGACTGGGCAGTCGTCTGCTCCTGATCGTCACTAGTATTAACCATATAGACTGACCAGAACTGCGCCGAGTATTTGTTCCATATAGTCTGGTAAGCTTCGTTTAGGGATTGAAGAAACTCGGTGTTCATGGCTCGTCCCGGTTCTTCTATTAGTTTATCTCTATTCTCACGCTCAAGCGATGTTGCTGGGTCAGTTTGGAATAAGAAAACCATATCTACCAATTCTTGCCAATGGTCAACTAGCAAAAACTTTTGAATAGTGGAACAGTCCGCTGCCGTGACGCTATTTTGAATCTTAAGAAGCTCAAACCATGCCAGGGCGTCAAAGATACCCCGGTCCATGATAACTAGATGATACCTGTCTGCCCCATAGCGACCCTCCAAGATGTGGGTTAGCGCGTAGGCTGCGGACCAAGTATTAAATGCGACGAGATTATCTTTGAGGTAATAAGGCGTTCGTTTTGACGCACCCTCGGTGGGTGCCAATACCTTGTAGTCGAGCCGTCGAAAGAAGTGACTTACGGTGTCTATACAGGTACTCTTCCCGCTCTTTGGAGTGCCTGCGAACTCTACGAATAGTGGGCGGTCTAGCGCCCACGCATCAAGAACAGAACGAGCTTCGTCCTGCAATTCCTGCAACCGTGTTTCTTCTATCTTCACGTGTAGGATCCTAGCAATTTGACATCAAGCTAAGGATTTCGACATCCCTTATACGTCAGTAGATATCATTGGTCATTCATTATAGGTATCTACCTCAACCAAAGGTTATCATAGATGGTGGGTGGTTGCACACAGAGATGGGAGAGCAGGCATACGTCATCTCAATCTGACGTAGGAATCTGCCAACGCCGCTCTATGTCACCTCGGCATGTGAGGCCTTGTAGCCTCTTGCTGGTTCTGATATATTTGTTGTATACAGGCAGGAGGGATCGCATAGAGGCCTAGTGCGGCCGCCTGCTAAGCGGTTAGGGGGCGAAAGCTCTCTCATGGGTTCGAATCCCATTCCCTCCGCCAGCCCTTATTAAGTACCAGGGAATAGCGCAAATGCCACAGACGCAGATGAGTCCACAGAGCTACTATATCTGGACCATCGGCTGCCAGATGAACAAGGCCGACTCCGAGCGACTGGCCGGAGCCTTGGAAGAGTTGGGCTTCCGGGAGTGCGCCACGCCCAAAGAGGCGGGCGTCATAGTCCTGAACAGCTGCGTCGTGCGGCAGAGCGCCGAGGACAAGGTCACCGGCATGGTCACGTCCCTCAAGCCCCTCAAGCAGCGAGACCCGGAGCGCATCGTCGCGCTTATGGGGTGCATGGTGGGCCCCAGGACCGCCGAGCTTGAGCGCCGCTACCCTTACGTAGACGTATTCATGTCTCCCCAGCAGTACGCGCCGCTCATCGACCTCCTTGGAGGTCGATTCGATTTGGACACGGAGGGCTGCCTGCAGAACCTGGCCCCGGTCAGGCCCCACGTCACCACCTACGTGCCCATAATCCACGGCTGCGACGAGTTCTGCTCCTTCTGCATAATCCCGTACCGGCGGGGCAGGCAGAAGAGCCGGCCTGTGGACGACGTGGTTCGTGAGATTGAGCTTCTTGTGCTGCGCGGCGTCAGGGAGGTCACCCTTCTGGGCCAGACGGTGGACGCCTACGGCCACGACCTGCCGGACAAGCCGGACCTGGCCGACCTCCTGGAGGCGGTGCATCCCATAGACGGCCTTGAGCGCATCCGCTTCCTCACCTCTCATCCTCGCTTTATGAGTGACCGCATAATTCGGGCGGTGGCGGACTCGCCCAAGGTGTGTGAGCACTTCAACCTGCCGTTCCAGGCGGGTCACGACGAGGTGCTGGACAACATGAGACGTAGCTACACGCGGGGCGACTACGTGCGACTGGTCGACAGGATTCGCGCGGCTGTCCCGGACGTGTCCATGAGCACGGACGTTATCGTCGGCTTCCCGGGGGAGACGGATGAGCAGTTCCGGAGTACACTTGACCTCATCCGCAACACGCGGTTCGACAAGGTGCACGCGGCCGCCTACTCCACAAGGCCCGGCACCATTGCCGCCCGCAAAATGGAGGACGACGTTTCGTTCGACGAGAAGAAAGCCAGGCTGAAGGCCATCGAAGACCTGCAGGAGAGCATTGCAGCCGACATCAACGCCGACCTCCTGGGTCGGACGATGGACGTATTGGTGGACGGCCACAACAAGGGCCAGTGGCAGGGGAGGACTCGCAGCGACAAGCTGGTGTTCTTCCCCAACGAGGCCGACCTTCTGGGCGAGACGGTAAGCGTGCGAATCCTGAAGACCAGCCCCTGGTCACTACAGGGCGCGTTAGCCGGATAGCCCGTAACTTCGTATAATAATTGGTGGGGTGAACCAGTATGGCAACTACAGAGAGACTTCCATTCATACCTCTAACGGAGACGGAGCAGTCAGCCTTCTGCAGGATTGACGAGCCGCTGAGCGTGAAGCCGCTGGCGGAGGAGTTTGCCGCGGTGGTGAGCTGGCAGAGCATCCCCGCGGAGTACCACTACCTCGGCGGCGAGGAGCTTGAGCGCCGCATACGCGAGGCCAGGAACATCCTGGGCAGCAAGGTAGTGGTGCTGGGCCACCACTACCAGCGGGACGAGGTCGTCCAGTTCGCCGACTTCCGGGGCGACTCCCTCAAGCTGTCGCAGCAGGCCGCGGCCCAGCCACAGGCGGAGTACATTGTCTTCTGCGGCGTCCACTTCATGGCGGAGACGGCGGACATCCTCAGCGCCTCTCACCAGAAGGTCATTCTGCCCAACATCACGGCGGGCTGCTCTATGTCGGACATGGCCCGCACCGACGATGTCCTGGACTGCTGGGACGACCTGACCGAAGTCCTGGGCGAAGGCGGCATCATCCCCATCACCTACATGAACTCCACCGCCGCCATCAAGGCCCTCTGCGGCCGGAACAACGGCATCGTGTGCACCTCCAGCAATGCCCCTGCGGTGTTCAAGTGGGCCTACGAGCGCGGGGAGCGGATAGTCTTCTTCCCGGACCAGCACCTGGGGCGCAACACCGGCCTGAAGATGGGCGTTGGGCTGGACGAGATGGTGGTGTGGAACCCCTTCAAGCCCCTGGGCGGCAGCACGCCGGAGGAGCTTCAGAAGTCGAAGGTGGTCCTGTGGCAAGGCCACTGCTCGGTGCACACCCGCTTCTCCGTGGCGCAGATCGAGAAGGCCCGCGCTGCCTATCCCGACATCAACGTGGTGGTGCACCCGGAGTGCGTGATGGACGTTGTGCAGGCCGCCGACTGCGACGGCTCCACTGAGTTCATCATCAAGACCATTAACGAGGCGCCATCGGGCAGCAAGTGGGCCGTGGGCACGGAGATAAGCCTGGTCAACCGCATTGCCCTTGAGAACCCGGACAAGCTGGTCTTCTGCCTGGACTCCGTGGTCTGCCCCTGCTCAACCATGTACCGCACCCACCCCGCCTACCTGTTGTGGTCGCTGGAGTGCCTGGTGGACGGCGAGGTGATCAACCGCATCACCGTAGACGACGACACGGCGCACCAGGCCCGCGTTGCCCTGGACCGCATGCTTAATGAGGTTTAGGGTCCCGTCGGGTGTGATACAGTCACGCCTTTAACAGAGGATATCGGAGCGTCAATGAACGGCAAGGAGAACAGGGCGGAGGTCTTCCTGAAGGCGTTTGAGTCCCTGTCAAAAGTGGAGAAGATGGTGGTAGCTTCCCGGCTTCTTGATGACGTCCAGCTACGGGAAGCGGTGCTGGATATTGGGGGCGTTCGAGAGTGGGAGGCGGAACTTGACCGCCCACTCGAAAAGAACCCGGCAGATGGGGGCGTCAATGAAGGCTGATGGCAGAGAGAGCAGGGCAGAGGTCTTTCTGATGGCCCTTGAGTCTTTTTCGGAGGCTGAGAAGAGACTGGTAGCTTCCCGGCTGCTGGATTATCCCTTTCTCCGGGAGGATGTTCTGGACATTGCCATCATACGAGACCGAGAGGGTGAGCCTTCGTACCCCATTGAGGAAGTCATGGCTAGGATTAGAGAGACCTCCTTGGCAGGGTGAGGTATCGAGTCCGGTTCTTGCGCTCCGCTCGAAGGGAGTTGTCTCGACTTTCGCCAAGGGAGAGCGTCAGAATTAGCGAAAAGTCTTATTCCCTTGGTGATAATCCCAGACAGCGAGGCGCCAAGAAGCTTACAGGCTTGGAGGAGTACAGCTTGCGAGTCGGGGATTACAGAATTCTGTATACCATAGATGACCGGGATAGTGTAGTGACAATCCGAGCCATACGTCACCGGCGCGAGGCGTATCGCTGACGAGACTATTGGAATACCAGCCACTGACATGCTTCAAATCACGTCATCGGTAAAGGCCATTGTAGAGCGGGCGCTGGAGGAGGACCTGGGGCCAGGGGACATCACCACCGACTCCCTGATACCGCCGGACATACGCGGCCTGGGGCTGATGGTCGCCAAGACCACGGGCGTCATCGCAGGCGTGGAGGTGGCCTTGGAGGTGTTCCGCCAAACGAATCCCGCCGTTGAGACCCGCGTGCTGATGGCAGACGGCGCGGAGGTTTCGCCGGGAGACGTGGTGGCAGAGGTGGAGGGGAGCATCGCCGGCATCCTCAAGGGTGAGCGGGTGGCCCTGAACTTCGTGCAGCGTCTCAGCGGCATTGCAACGGCCACGTCCACCTACGTTAAGGCCGTGCAGGGCACCAGGGCCCACATCATCGATACGCGCAAGACGGTGCCCGGGATAAGACAGCTGGAGAAGTACGCCGTGCGAGTCGGCGGCGGACACAACCATCGATACAACCTGGCGGACGGCATCCTCATAAAGGACAACCACATCGCCGCTCTGCGCGCCCAGGAGCTTGGGCTTGTGGAGATAGTGAGCCGCGCCAGGGACAACTCGCCGCACACCCTGAGGGTGGAGGTGGAGGTGGAGTCCGTTGAGGAGGCCAGGGAGGCGCTGGAGGCCCGCGCCGATGTCATTATGCTGGACAACATGTCGACGGAGGACATGCGGCAGGTGGTGACGATGGCGGGGGGCAAGTGCCTTCTGGAGGCGTCCGGGGGCATCAACCTGGACACCGTCAGGGCCGTCGCCGAGACGGGGGTGGACCTGATATCCGTGGGGGCGCTGACCCACTCGGTCAGGGCAATGGATATCAGCCTGGATATGAGGTAGGGGTGGTTTCAGGGTCAGATGACCACGCCACTGGCAGAGGAACGCATTGGATATAACTACGGTCCTGCTTGATGCCGGCGGCGTAATTCTCGACGAGTCCCAACACGAGAGGGTGCGGGCGGAGGTAACGGCGGAGCTTCTTAGTGAGGTTGTTCCGGGCTACTCGACTGCATCGTACTTCTCCGACGTTGAGGATGCGGTCCGTTCCTTCTGCCCCAATGCCTACCAGTACGTCTTCTGGAAGCACTCCAGGGGGAGTGTTGAGCTGTTCGACAAACTTTGGGACTCATATCTTGAGCGTTTCGCAGGCAAGCAGCCTCCATTGAAGCTCAGCAATGGGCTGTCTGCTGAATTGAAGCCTCTTTCGTCTGCGTTCAACGTGGGGATCGCGGGCCAGTACGGCCGCGAGTTGCTCCATCTTCTCAGAGATGAAGCAGTGCTGGATATGTTCAAATACCGATTTACCCAGGACGACTTCTCACTGACAAAGCCGGACCCGCGTTACTTTGAACAGATTGCTGAGGTGTGTGGCGCAAGGCCCTGGGAGTGCGTAATGGTTGGAGACAGGGTGGATAAAGACGTAATACCGGCAAAGATGCTGGGAATGAAAACGGTCCTTGTTCGCACAGGTATTCATCGCAACCAGCAGCCCCGCATACCCTCCGAGCGCCCGGACGTAGAGCTGAGTTCGGTGATTGGACTGGCAGCGTCGATTCAGAGGCTTGCGGCTTGTCATTGACCGGCAGCCCGCATTGTCCCTCCCAACTCAATGTGATATACTTCGCGGAAACTTATCGTGTGGGCGTGTGCCTGAAGGAGCAGGAAGGCAGGTCTTATGGTCGTATCGGATGAGCGGGAAGTGGCGCCTCAGCCGCAAGAGGCGCTGACAATGAAGTCATTACTGGAAGCGGGAGTGCACTTTGGGCATCAGACCCAGAGATGGCACCCGCGGATGAAGCAGTACATATTCGCCCAGCGGAACGGGATTCACATCATAGACCTGCAGCAGACCATGCACCTGCTGGAGCGGGCGCGCCAGTTCATTGCAGACGTGGTTGCAGATGGGGATAGCGTCCTCTTTGTGGGCACCAAGCGGCAGGCCCAGGACTCGATAGAGCAGGCAGCCAAGCGGTGCGATATGTTCTACGTCAAGCATAGGTGGCTCGGCGGAATGCTGACCAACTTCCCAACCATCCAGGGCCGCATCGACCACCTTGTCCGCCTTGAAGAGCGGCAGGCCCGCGGCGGCTTCGGCCTCCTCACCAAGAAGGAGGGGCTGAGGCTGGAGGACGAGATCCAGCGGCTCAACAGGAACTTCGGCGGCGTCAAGGAGATGACAAAGCTGCCCGGCGCCATTTTCGTCGTGGACATAGGCCGGGAGAAGATAGCCGTGGCAGAGGGCCGACGGATGGGCATACCGATAGTCGCCATAGTCGATACCGACGGCGACCCGGACCTGGTGGACTACCCCATCGCCGGGAACGACGACGCCATTCGCTCCATCAGCCTGGTGACGGCCCGCATGGCCGACGCCGTCGCAGAGGGGATGAACAGGCGCAGGGAGATGGCAATGGCTATGGCGGCTGCGGCGGAGGCAGAGGAGGCAGAGGTGGAGATGGACGAGGTGGACGTGCAGGAGATGCTCCAGGAACAGAATCAAGACACAGACGGAGCTGTGGAACAAGGGGATAATTAGAGATATGGCTCAAGCGTCAGTAGAAGCTATCAAGGCTTTGAGAGAACAGACCAGTGCCGGGATTATGGACTGCAAACGGGCGCTGGAGGAGGCAGGCGGCGACGTGGCCCGGGCGGCTGAACTGCTTCGGGACAAGGGAGTTGTTCTGGCCGGCAAGAAGGCGGGCAGGGACACACTGGAGGGGGCGGTCGACTGCTACATACACACGGGCAACCGCGTGGGCGCTCTGGTTGAGGTTAACTGCGAGACGGACTTCGTCGCCAGGACTCCCGAGTTCAAGGACCTGGTGCACAACCTGGCCATGCAGGTGGCGGCGATGTCTCCCCGCTACCTGGACAACGAAGCCGTACCGGAGGAAGACACCGTGAATCCTGAGGAGGCCTGCCTGCTGGAGCAGCCCTTCATCAAAGACCCAACGAAGACCATAAGAGACCTGATCACCGAGACGGTGGGCCAGATGGGCGAGAACATTCGAGTAAGACGGTTCGAGAGGTTTGCCCTCGGAGAGTAAGGACATCCCGGATATGGATGTCAAATACAGCCGCGCCCTGCTCAAGGTGAGCGGAGAGGCTCTCAAGGGGGAGCGGCCTTACGGCGTGGACTCCAAGGCCGTGACCTACATGGCCCGGCAGATCAAGGCAGCGGTTGAGCTGGGAGTGGAGTTGGGCCTGGTGGTTGGAGCGGGGAACTGGTGGCGGGGGCAGGACGCCTCGGAGCAGGGCATGGACAGGGCCACCGCCGATTACGCCGGGATGCTGGCTACGATCATCAACGCGCTGGCCCTGCAGGACGCCCTGGAGAGGGAGGGCATCACCACTCGCACCCAGACGGCCTTTGCGGTGCAGGCGGTGGCGGAGCCTTATATTAGGAGGCGTGCTATTCGTCATCTGGAGAAGGGCAGAGTGGTGATTCTTGCCGCCGGCACCGGCAGCCCCTACATGACCACCGACACCGCAGCCGGACTGCGCGCCGTGGAGTTGGGCGCTGAGGTGCTCCTTATGAGCAAGAACCAGGTGGACGGCGTGTACGACTCCGACCCCAGGGTCAATCTCCAGGCCAAGCGCTTTGACCACATTACCTACATGGAGGCCCTGAATCTCCGCCTGGAGGTGATGGACACCACGGCCCTCTCGCTGTGCATGGACAACCGGCTTCCCATAGTCGTATTTGACATGTACGCCGACGAGAGCCTCACCCGCATTCTGAAAGGCGAATCCCTGGGCACCCTCATCACGGACGGCGCCGGCCAGTAAAACTTTCCACGTATGGAGCGACCTATGGTTACAGTCAAGGAAGTCCTGGAAGAGTCGGATGTCAGAAAGAAGAGGTCGGTGGAGGCGCTGAAGAAGGAGTTGGCTACCATCAGGACCGGGAGAGCCAGTCCCGCCCTGGTGGAGAACATAATGGTAGACTACTATGGCACGTCCACGCCCTTGAACCAGATTGCCTCCATAACCGTTCCGGAGGCGCGCATGCTGGTGATCCAGCCCTGGGATCGCCAGAGCCTGCAGGCCGTGGAGAAGGCCATTCTGAAGAACGACTTGGGGTTGAATCCCAACAACGACGGGACCTTGATTCGCCTCGCGATTCCCCAGCTTACGGAGGAGCGTCGAAAGGAGCTGGTGAGGCTTGTCCGCAAAAAGACTGAAGACGGTCGAGTAGAGGTCAGGAACATCAGAAGGAGTATCCTTGAGAAGCTGAGGGCGCTGGAGAAGGACAAGGAGATATCCCAGGACGAGTCCAAGCGCGCCCAGGACCAGCTGCAGAAGATGACGGACCTTCACATTGCCCAGATGGACTCCATTGCGGACGAAAAAGAGAAAGAGGTGATGGAGGTCTAGGGCAAGACGGCCCATGAAGGCACAAGACCAACTATCCACACAAAACGGGTCCCGCACCGGGCCCGTACCAGAGCACGTAGCCGTCATCATGGACGGCAACGGGCGGTGGGCCAGGCAGAGGAGGCTCCCCAGGCTGGCCGGACACAGGGCCGGCACGGAGAAAATACGCCGCGTTATCGAGGGTTTTGCAAGCGCCGGCGTCAAGTACCTGACCATCTTCGCCTTCTCGACCGAGAACTGGGATCGCCCATCCGAGGAGGTCCGCGGGCTGATGGACATCCTCCAGGACGTCATCCACAAGGAGACCCAGGCCCTTCACAAGCAGGGTGTCAAGCTGCGGCACATCGGCAGGCAGGACAGGCTCTCTCCACAGCTTCGCGAGGCTGTGTGCGATGCCGTGGAGCTGACCAAGGACAACAAGCTGATGACCCTGAACGTGGCCTTTGACTACGGCGGCAGGGCAGAGATCCTGGAGTCGATACGCGCCCTGGTCAGAGAGGGTGTGCCATTGGACCAGATAGACGAGGCCACTCTGAGCAGCCGGCTCTACACCGCCGGGATGCCGGACCCGGACCTCATCATACGCACCGGCGGCGAGCTGCGGCTGAGCAACTTCCTGCTTTGGCAGTCGGCGTACAGCGAGTACTACTGCACACCCGCCCTATGGCCTGACTTCAACCAGGAGGAGCTTGAGAAGGCGCTGCTCGCCTACAGCCAGCGCGCACGGCGCTTTGGGAAGGTGGAAGACGCACCACCGGACTTGTGACTTTAGCCCTCGCCTTGTCAGTATGTTGTCAGGATCCTGGCAGCGGGTGGACGTGCTCCTCAAGCCAGACCGCCAGTTCCCTGAATCTGAACGAGTTTGTCTCAAACAACTGCATGAAGAAGGCGTATGCCTCTTCGCTGTCGCAGTCAATGTAGTGGCCGTTCAAGCGCAGGAAGGCTTCGGTAATGGCGAAGGCTACTCGCTTGTTTCCATCCACAAAGGGGTAGTTCATGGCCAGGCTCTCCATGAGAGCGGCCGCTTCCTCAATCAGGGAGTCGTAGTACCCCATCTGCGGACGCAATAGAGCCGATTCTAGGGCGCCTATGTCACGGATGCCCGTAGCGCCGCCGAATTCGCTGATCAATGAATCATGGATTGCTATGACCTCCTCGGTCGTGGGAAAGCCGCGTATCATTGAGCCAGCAGTTCATAGAGCCGGCGGTTCTTCTCGACGCTGGCCCTGTAGTGGGCCATCACCTCCGGGCGGACCTTGGCCTGCTCCTTGCCATCGATGTACTGCTGCATGGCGTCTTCCAGCACGGCCTGTAAGTGACGCCCCTCTGTCCGAGCAATCTTGCGCAATGCCGCCAGCAACTCCGGCGAGGCCTGGCTGGAGAACTTCTCTCGTATTGCAGTCATAGTAAGTGCTCCTGTAGGGTTTAGTTCCAGTATGAGACTCGGATACTGATATGTCAAGATGTTTATTGACAACACCTGACGCCGCAGTGACGCGATCTCCCTACCTGAAAAGAGGAGAGTCTCTGAGGGCTTGAGGGAACTCCCCCAGGCTCTGGACGTTCAGGTGAGCCTCAGCTATCCGCTCCTGGCCCTCAGCGTCCCGCAGCAGAGCGGTCCACATACCGGCCTTGTTGCCCCCGTAGATGTCGTTGGCTATGTGGTCTCCCAGGTGAACAGCCCTGTCCGGGGTGGTCCCCAGGGCGTCCAGGGTCATGTGGAACATCTCAACCGAAGGCTTGGACAGCCTCACCTCGTCCGAGAAGGTGAGCACCTGGAAGAAGTCAAGGAGATCGTGCTGGGCCAGGTACCTGCGGAACAGCCGTCCGGGGGTCATGCCGGTGTTGGATATCATGCCCAGCTTGTAGCCCTGCCTGGACAGCTCCTCAAGGCATCCGAAGGCCTCCGGGTCGACGTGGGGCGGGTGGTCAAAGAATGACTCCGCATACCAGTAGTTGATCCGTTCCACAACGCTGCTGTCCAGTCTTTGGGATAGGCCGTCGTCGATGAAGTCAATGAACATGTCGACCTGCTCGTCGAAGGTGACGTCCTTCTCCTCGTCGTGGATGGCGTGGCAGGCCCGGTAGCAGCTCCGGTATGCCTCCCGGAGATGCTCCAGGTCGAACTCATAGCCCGCGTCGGTGAGGGCCTCCATCGCTCCCTCAAGCCGTCGCTGGGTCCGCGCCCTGCCCAGGTCGCGGTTGTCTATGATGAGGGTCAGCCACAGGTCGAAAGTGACGGTGTCGATGTCGGCCATGCGCGGGTTACTCCAGGTCCAGCAGCTTTCCGGCCATCACGTCCACAAGGCCCATGTCCGTCAGCTTCAGCTCTGGGATGACCGGCAGAGCAAGGAAGGAGAGCACCGAGAAGGGGGAGTTCACCGAGCACCCCAGGGCGCTGGCCAGCGCCTCAAGCTCCTCTATCCTGGCGGCCACCGTCTCCAGGGGCTCCGGCGAGAGCAGCCCCGCGATGGGCAGGGGAAGGGAGGCTTGCGCCTTTCCCTCCGAGGCCACCGCCAGCCCGCCCTGGTTGCGCTCCACCTCCTTGATGGCGGCAAAGATGTCATTGTCGTCAACGCCCACCACGACGATGTTGTGGGAGTCGTGGGCCACGGAGGTTGCAAGGGCCCCTCTCTTCAGGCCAAAGCCCTTGACCAGCCCAATGCCTACGTTCCCCGTGGCGCGGTGCCGCTCCATCACCACCAGCTTCAGCAGGTCGCGGCTTGTGTCTGCCACTATGTTGCCGTTGCTGCGGCTGGGACGCTCGTCCAGCCGCTTGGTGACTATCTGGCCGGGGATAATCTCTATTACGGGGTACGTCTCGGTTGCCCTGGATTCCAACGCCAGGCCCTCTACTTTGAAGGGCTTGACGCTTATCGTCCTCATCATGGCGTCGTTGGCAGGCAGGTTGGCATCGAAAAGCGCCTTCCCGTTCTCGGCCACCAGCCTGCCCCTGTAGTAGACCTGCTCAATGTCCAGCGCCTCCAGGTCTCGGATGACCAGCATGTTGGCGTGATAGCCCGGCGCTATGCCGCCCAGCCCCTCCAGCCGGAAGTACTCCGCCACGTTGAGAGAGGCCATCTGAATGGCCCTGATGGGGTCAAGGCCCAGGCGAATGGCCTTGCGAATCACAGCGTCAACGTCGCCCTCTTTCAGGACGTCAAGGGCGTTGCGGTCGTCCACGACCAGCATACACCGGTGGTAGTTGCCGTTGTTAACCAGAGGCAGAAGGTCCTCCAGGTTCTTTTCGGCGGAACCCTCCCTGATCATCAGGCGCATACCGCGGCGCAGCTTCTCCAGGCCCTCTTCGTACTCCGTGGACTCGTGTTCCGAGCCGATGATAGGGGAGAGGTAGGCGTTGAGGGCCTTGCCTCGAACGCGGGGCGCGTGGCCGTCACGGGGTCGTCCGTGGGCCGCCTGCACCTTCTCCAGCACCTGGTCATCGGCGGCGATGACGCCCGGGAAGTTCATAAGCTCTCCCAGGCCCAGGACACCCTTCCAGCGAAGGGCCTTCTTGATGTCCTCCGGCCCCAGCGTTGCGCCGGATGTCTCCATGTCAGTGGCGGGCACACAGGGCGGCGCCATGAAGTAGAGGTCAACGGGCACCTTTCGGGCGCAGTCCATGATGTACCGCATACCCTCCAGGCCCGACACGTTGGTCACCTCGTGGAGGTCTGTCACGGCCGCCAGCGTGCCCTTGGGCACCACGGCCCTGGCGAACTGGTCGACGTGGAGGTACGTGCTCTCCAAGTGGAAGTGTCCGTCGATGAAGCCCGGCGCAAGGTGCTTGCCACCCAGGTCAACAACCCGGCGCGCCCAGGTGTAGTCGCCCACGCCTGCGATGCGTCCGCGGTGCACGGCTACGTTGCTCTCCTCGATCTCGCCGGTGAAGGTGTTGACTATACGGGCGTTGGCCAGGACAAGGTCCGCCTGCGCGTCGCCCCTGGCCACTTCTATGAGTCCCTTAAGGTACATTGTTGTCTCCTGTCAGTACGCAGATGTCCGGCAAAGAGCGGTACCGCTCATCGAAGTCCAGGCCGTAGCCCACTATGAACACGTCCGGCACGGTGCAGCCGACGTAGTCCGGGGCGATGGGCGTTGTCCTGCGAGAGGGCTTGTCCAGCAGGGCGCATACCCTCACGGAAGAAGCGCCCTTTCGCCGGAGGTAGCGCACAGTGTAGGACGTGGTCAGCCCCGTGTCCACTATGTCCTCCACGATGAGCACGTTCCGGCCTCTCACGGGGCTTGTGACTCCCATGTGCAGCTTTATCTTGCCGGAAGAGACGGAACCGCTCCCGTAGCTGGACGTGCGAATGAAGTCCATCTCCGTTTCGCGTTGTATCTCTCTCACAAGGTCGGCCATGAAGATGAAGGAGCCTTTGAGCACCCCCACCATCAGCGGCATCTCTTCCGGGTAGTCGGCCTCTATCTGCCGTGCCAGGCGCTTGACGGTGTCCGCTATCCGGTCCTTGGAAATGTACAACTCCAGAGTCTCAGCCGAACTCATCTCAACTCCACAGCGAATATAGCAAGGCGCTATGAGGCTGTCAAATGAGGGTCTGCGGCTATGGTGATATAATACTGAAGCCGGTGGTGACAATGCTGATATTTGTTGACGAGTCTGAATGGCCCAGACCGAAGAGCCCGGGAGGTTATACCGTTTGGGCGGGTGTGGCTTTGCACCCTAAACGAGGAAAGGAGTTTTTCCGTGAAGTCTTCAACCTTGAGCGCAAATTCTGGAAGGTTGAGGAGCCTTATGATTTTGAGATCAAGGGCAGGTTGTTGCTGAACAAAAAAGCGCTGACCAGTCCCCAAAAGAGGGAGTTTACGGAAGAGATACTGAGTCTATGTAAACTCAGCGGCATAACTACGTTTGCTGTTGGGTTACGCTATCCAGATACCAGCCCTTTGGATACTATGTCAGACCCAAGCATATACCGAGTGTTTAGTCTTTTGCTTGAGAGAGTAGAGGCTATGATGGCGGAAGTCCTCCCTAATGAAATGGCCGTTGTTGCTTTCGATTCTTAGGGGGAGGGGTCTGACAGGAATCGTGCGCTCCAGTTCGGCAATTTCCTGTATGGCAATCCATCAGGAAGAGCTATGCAGCACATTATTGATACGCCCTTCTTCGTAAACTCTCAGGCCACAAAGGGCATTCAGATAGCAGACCTTTGCGCTTATGCTGTTTCCCAAGTGAATCTGGGAAGGCAAGAGCTACGGCCCTACTACGACCGCATCAGGGAGATGGAGTGGCATAGTCAAAGCACGGACGTTGATCGTCCAATGCGAGGCTTCAGGTTCCTGGATGTCAATTGAGAAAAAGAGAAAGAATTGGCAGCCCAGCGTCGCTCTTGCTGCGACACTCTCAGGCTCTTGGCATTGCCGCTTAGGCAATACACCAATTCTTTACTAGCTTTAGGTTAGCACTATCGGTATAGCTTGTCAACAATCAGTTGATTGAAGTGTGCCGGAGTCTGGAGTCGAAGTAGGCTCTCACAGAGCCACGCGGCTCTCTTACCGCGCAAACTCGCCTAGCCTACACCGCGCGCCTTGTTCCCGCAAAGACGCGCCTACCCCAGGGGCACGTTAGTGCCGTGACCTCGAACCCCGCCCCCTGCAGGGCGCTGACCCACAGCGATTCGGGGAAGATGCCCAGCACGTGGCGGTCGCGCTCCATGCTGACCGTCCCGTCGGGCTGGCGGAGCAGGTAGGCGAAGTCCGCGATGTATGTAGTGTCTGACGGGTCGGGGTCGGTAGACCACATGAGGTAGCGCATACCGCGTCCGTCCGGGCCGTCGTGCCCGCCGTGCTCGGCGTAGGGCGGCGCGAAGAGCTCTCGGACGTGGTCCGGGAGCACCAGGACGGCCCCCTGCGGCCGGCAGTGGAACGCGGCCGTTTCGGCCATGGCGCGCACGTCGGCCTCCGTGGTCAGATATGAGACCGCGTCGTGCACGAACACGGCGTCGAACTTTGCCTTGGCGATTCTGAGAGAGCGCATGTCGCCCTGAAGGTGCTCAAGCTCCGGGTTGATTCGCCTGCTCACGTCCAGCATCTCAGGGGAGAGATCGGACAGGGTCATGGTGAACTGGCGCTTCATGTGGAAGGCGTTGTTCCCGCCGCCGGAACCCAGCTCCAGCACGGCGCGTACCGGGCCGGACGCGGCCTCCAGAATGCGCTCGATGCTGTACTCCACCTCCTCGCGGTATTCGTGGGGAGCCGTGAGCAGGTGGAACCAGTCGGCCAGGTCTGAGTAGAGCCGCGGGCCTTCGCTCATCGCTTCCTGCTAGCTCACCGAGAAGGTAGACCCCTGTAGGGTCTTGGTGACCTCTATGCGCACGGGGAAGGCCTCCTTAAGCTCCTCTATGTGGGTGATGACCACAATCTTCTGGAAGTCGTTCTGGATGGCGTTGATGGCCTCAACCAGCCTCTCAAGGCCGGTTGCGTCCTGGCTGCCGAACCCCTCGTCTATGAACAGCGTGGGCAGGGGAGCGCCGGAGCGGTGGGCCAGCAGCCTGGACAGGGCTATGCGCAGGGCGAAGTTGATGCGGAACGCCTCGCCTCCGCTATAGTTCTCGTAGCTGCGGGTGCCCAGCTCGTCGGATATCTTGATGTCCAGGGTCTCTATGGGATCGCCGTCCCTGGTGCGGCGCTCTCGCTGGGTCTCCAGCTTGAGGCTCATCCGGTGGTCGCTGACGCGTCCCAGGATGTCGTTGGCCTGGTTCTCAAGCTCGGGGATGGCCTGCTCTATGAGAAGCGCCTGTATACCCCCCTTGCCGAATGCCGCCGACAGCTGGTCGTACACGCCCTTCTGGAATGAGGCGTCGGTAAGGGCGCCGTCGGCTTCCTGGCGGCGGGCCTCCAGCTCGCGGCATCGGTCCAGCCGCGCCTGCACCTCGCCCAGGTCTCTTTGAAGCCGCTGCTGGCGGCTCCTGAGAGACTCAAGGCTGCTTCTGGTCTCCTGGAGGGCGCTCAGGACGTTGGGCAGGGCGGAGCCCGCCTCCCTGAGGGGCGGCATGGCGCCCTGACTTTCGTTCAGCCGTAGCCGACTCGCCGCCAGCAGCGACTCCTCCGACTCCAGGGACGCGGCCATTTGGTCCACGAGCGCGCCCGCGGCTCTGGCCTCCTCCACGTCTCTGGTCAGGCTGTCGCGTCGCTCCTCGGCATCCCGCTGCTCCTTGCGCCTCTCGCTCTCCATTCTCTCCAGGTCTTTCTCCAGGGCGTCTCTCTCTGAGTCCGTCTCCCGAATACGCGCTTCGTTCTGCCGTTGTGAGCTTTGTATTTCCGGCAGGGTGGAGAGGGCCTCCCGCAGAGGGGGTATCTCCTGCTGCACGTCGTTCAGACGCCCGCGGCTTGCCTCCAGCAGCGATGCCTCAAACTCCAGGGACGCGGCCAGCCTGTCCGCCTCTTCTCCGGCTGCGTTGGCCTGCTCCACGCCCCTGGTCAGGCTATCGCGGCGCGCTTGGGCAGCGGCCTGCTCACGGCGTCTCTCGTTCTCAAGCCGGGCCAGGTCTTTCTCCAGGCGCGAGGCCTCAACCTCAGCCTTCTTGATGGAAGCCTGGTTTTCTCGGTGGGCATCGGCCTTTTGCTTGCCCTGTTCGCGGTAGGAAGAGGCGAGGTGCAGGCAGCCCTCCGCGCCCAGGACGTTGTCGCACAGGGGGCAGGTTGCGCCCGTCCCATCTGGGCCGCCGGCCTTCTCAAGAAGGTCAACCTTCTCCTTCAGGTCATCCATCTCCGCCTTGAGCCGGGAGTTCTCGCTGCTCAGGTAGCGGGCCTCCGACTGAAGCCCCTGTATGCGCCCCCTGTGACTCTCCACTTCCGCGGACGGCGCAGCAAGCTCCGAGAGCAGGTCAGTTGCCGAGGCCAGCTCCGACTCCAACGAGGCCAGGCGACCCGCCGTGGCCCGCAGTTCCTCAAGGCGCTTCCCGTCCTTTTCGGCCAGTGACTCACGCTCCGCGATCTCATGCCGTGTGCGCCTCTCCTCCTGCTCCAGCCTCTCCAACTCCTGCTGGAAGCCCTGAAGCTTGAGCTCCTCCTCCCTCAGAGAGGCGTTGGCCTCCTTCAGATGGTCGGCCCTGGACAGAAGCTCCTTCACGCGCTCTTCAAGGTCTGTTACTTCCGCCGCCGGCGCTGAAAGCTCCTCCAGCCGAGTCCTCACCTGGGCCAACTCGGCTTCCAGAGCGGTAAGCCTCGACGCCTTGGCGCGGGTCTCCTGGAGGCGTTTCGTCACGTCCGCCGTCCGTGACTCGCGCTCCTCCATCTCTTCCCGTATGCGCGTCTCCTCCCTCTCCAGCCTCTCAAGCTCCTGCTGAACACCCTGAAGCCTGCGGACCTCTTCCTGGAGCGACTCCACGTCGGCCTCGCAGACCTTCTCTTCGCGTTCCACGCCGCCGAGCTCCGCTTGAATCTCCGCCTGTCGCTGCTCGTGCTCCTCCTTGTGGGACAGCTCTAGGTCGATGTCGGCTATCTCGGCGTCCAGGCGGTCCGCCGTCCGCTCCTGCTCCCGCGCCTCTCCACGGGCCTTCTCCGCCAGACGGTCGTACCATGAGAGGTCAAGCACCTCGCCCAGGACCTCCTTGCGCTTGGACGGCGTGTTTTTGGTGAACAAATCGGCCTGGCCCTGGAGGATGAAGGCGCTGTTGACGAAAGTGTCATAGTCCATGTGAAGGAGGTCTTTAATCTTCGCCTCGGTCTCCCGCACCGAGTTGCCCGTGACGGGCCGGGGGCCGTCCTCAGTGATGTACTGGAGCTCCAGGATGGTCGATCCCTGCCGTCCCCTGGCGGAGCGGGCGTGTCTCCTCGACACCCTGTACCGGTCCGCGCCCGCTTGGAACTCCAAGTCTACCTGCATCTCGCTCTCTCCCTGGTAGACCAGGTCCTCCTGCCTGTTGGCTCTGGATTCGCCCCACAGCGCCCAGGTGATGGCGTCCAGCAGCGCCGACTTGCCGTGCCCGTTGTCGCCGCACAGGCAGGCCACGTGCACGCCCTCGAGATCGAGCGTGGGGACGTTGTCGCGATACGACAGGAAGTTCTTTACCGAAAGCCTGATGGGGATCAATGCGCCTTGTCGCTCCCTGCTGTCGATGGTCTCACAAGAATATCAGCACACAACGGTCGCGCTTTGCAATATCCCTGCGCGCCGCCTTTGACGGATATCCGATGTGTCCGTAAACTTAGCCATATCCCATCCAAAAGGATTACACCCACTGTCATTCCTGCGGAGGCAGGAATCCAGGATGCCTGTGACAGGGGGGATAGATTCCCGTTTTCACGGGAATGACGGGAATGTACTCTGGGAGACAAGAGGGGAGAGCGATGGACAAGCCCGGCGCGCTGACCGCGGAGGACGCGGCGCTGTTCACAGACCTGTACGAGCTGACAATGGCCCAGGGCTACTTCCGGCAGGGCATGTCCTCCCAGGCCACCTTCAGCCTCTTTGTGCGCCCCTCGCGGGTCAAGCGGTCCTACCTGGTTTCCGCTGGCCTGGAGGACGTGCTGCGATACCTGGAGGGATTCTCCTTCTCTGGTGGGGCCATAGACTACCTGCGCTCCACCGGCACGTTCGCCGACGACTTCCTGGACTATCTTGGCAGCCTCCGCTTCACCGGGCGGGTGCGGGCCATACCGGAGGGGCGTCTCTACTTCCACCACGAGCCGGCGCTGGAGATTACCGCGCCCATTATCGAGGCGCAGATCATCGAGACCCTGGTAATAAACCAGGTCAACCTCCAGAGCCTCATCGCGACCAAGGCGGCGCGCTGCGTGTGGGCAGGCCAGGGCCGGGCGCTTGTGGACTTCTCCCTGCGGCGCGCCCACGGCGTGGACGCGGGGATGAAGGCGGCCCGCAGCAGCTACATGGCGGGGTTCGCATCCACCAGCAACGTCCTGGCGGGCAGGGCCTACGGGCTGCCCATCACAGGCACTATGGCCCACTCCTTCGTCACCAGCTTTGAGCGGGAGATAGACGCTTTCCGCGCCTACGCCGAGAGCTTCCCCGACGACACGGTGCTGCTCCTGGACACCTACGACACAGTCGCCGCCGCGGCCAAGGCCGCCGAGGTGGGCCGCGAGATGGAGGCTAGGGGCCACCGGCTGCGGGCGGTGCGCCTGGACAGCGGCGACCTCGCGGCCCTGAGCCGGGCGGTGCGCCGCATACTGGACGACGCCGGGCTTGACTACGTACGTGTGCTGGTCAGCGGCGGCCTCGACGAGTACGGCGTGGAGGAGCTTGTGCAGGCTGGCGCGCCCATCGACGGCTTTGGCGTGGGCACGCGTATGGCGGTGTCCGGGGACGCCCCGTGGCTGGACATGGCCTACAAACTGGTGAAGTACGCCGGACGCCCCGTGCTCAAGCTCAGCACAGGCAAGGTCTCCCTGGCCGACGAGAAGCAGGTCTTCCGCCTGCGGGACGCCGACGGCCGGCTGCGGGGCGACGTCATCGGCCTGTCGGAGGAGCCGCCGCCCGCGCCCGGCGCGGAGCCTCTGCTGGAGACGTTCATGGAGGGCGGCAGGCTCGTGAAGCCTCTGCCGGCCATTGAGGAGTTGCGTGACCGCTTTCGCCGGGAGTTCGCTGCCCTGGACGACCGCTACAAAGCCGTCAGGAACCCGGCAAAGTACCCGGTCAGGCTGAGCAGGCGGCTGCGGCGTCTCCAGAGGGAGTTGACTGAGCGGTTAGAGCAAGGGGAATGAGCCTGCCTAACCCAACTCCACCTGTAACTTGTACTGCGTCCTGACGTCCCGTCCCATCACTACGTCCACAACGCCCTCCAACCTCCACTCTATCCTGGCCACGCTTACGCGAGGCGGGGCTTGCGTGTTGATGTAGAGGTCGGCGGTCAACTGGACCGTTGAATCCTTTTGGAGGGTCGCATTGCCCAGTAGTGGAGCGCTGCTGTGGACGTACGCCTCCCTCTGTTCCTTCTTCACCCTCTGTCGCAACAGCGGCGTACTGACAAAGCCCTCCCCGGGGTTGCGGTGGGAGGTCATGCTGGGGCGGCCCGGCGCCATCACCGTGTAGCTCATTACGAAGTCCTCCTCGCACACCAGGTCAACCCGCGCCTCTCGCACCTCCACGTCCCTTCTGGGGGTCAGCTCCACGTGGATGCGTATGGTCTCGCCCAGATTGTATGGGCGGTCCTCAAAGGCCAGGCTCATGTCCAGGGGGTAGAGTCTGTTCAGCACCATTTGCTCGGTCTCTTCTATCCGCTTGAGCTTTCTAGGGTACGGCTTCGCTATCCGTCTATCTGTTGAAACCTTTTGCTATGCTCTAGTATAGTGTTATACTTCAAATCGTTCCAAGTGTGAAAGGGTGAGGTAGAAGTTGACTATTGAACTGAACTGGCTGGACAAGGGCACCATAACGTCGCCACAGGGCTTCTCGGCTGGGGCCACCTACGCCGGTATCCGAACCTACGCGGAGGACAAGCTCGACCTGGGGGTTGTCTGCTCCGACGTGCCGTGCAGTGTGGCAGGCACGTTCACCACCAACAAGCTGAGGTCGCCCTCTGTTGTCCTGGACGAGCAGCGAGTCTCCACCGGGCGCGCCCAGGCGATTGTCTGCAACAGCGGTGTCGCCAACGCCTGCGTGGGTGAGCAGGGAATGATCGACGCCATCGATATGGCTGCCTTGGCCGCTCGACACCTGGGCCTTGAGCCGGAGCTTGTGCTGCCCATGAGCACCGGGCTGGTGGGCGTGGAGCTGCCCATGGCCCTCATCAACAGGGGCATGGAGAACATCCAGCTTTCGCCCGATGGCGGCAGTCCAATGGCGCGGGCCATATGCACAACGGACACCCGCTCCAAGGAGTACGCGGTGTCGTTCGACGTCGAAGGGACCACCTACACCCTGGGCGGCATTGCCAAGGGCTCAGGCATGGTGCACCCCAATATGGCGACTATGCTGGCCTTCCTGGCGACGGACGCCCCGGTGGGCCGCGACTTTCTCCAGGAGTCCCTCAGCCTGGCGGTCAATGCGTCCTTCAACATGATAACCGTGGACGGCGACACCAGCACCAACGACACCGTGCTGCTGCTGGCCAACGGCATGGCGGGCAGCGACGAGTTTGACTGGGAAACCCCGGGCGGCGACGCGTTCAGGCACGCGCTGACGGAGGTTTGCACGGCCCTGGCAAAGGAGATAGCCAGGGACGGAGAGGGCGCCAGCAAGCTCATTGAGGTCGTGGTAGACGGCGCTCTCACTGAGGCAGACGCCAGGACCGCGGCGCGGGCCGTGTCCTCATCCATGCTGGTGAAGAGCGCAATCCACGGAGGAGACCCCAACTGGGGTCGTATCATCGTGGCGTTGGGCTACAGCGGCGCCAACGTGGTGGAGGAGGGGATAGCCCTCTACATCAACGGCATATGCCTCATGGAAGAGGGCAAGCCCATTCCCTTCTTCAAGGACGCCGTGGTCGCCACCATGAGGGGCGACGATATATCCATACGCCTCAGCCTGAACATGGGCGACGCCTCGGCCACCGCCTGGGGCTGCGACCTGAGCGAGGAGTACGTTACCTTCAACAGCGCCTACACCACCTGATTTCAGACAGCCCACTGCGGAATCCCTTATGGCAAGCGAAAACTCTACAATCACCCCATCTCTGGTCGTCAAGATTGGCGGGAGCATCCTCGGAAGCGAGGACACCACCCTTGAGGACCTGGTGGCTCTTCAGAAGAGGGGCGCCGCGCCCGTCGTGGTGCACGGCGGAGGAGCGGTCATCTCCGAGTGGATGGGCAAGGTGGGAGCTGAGCCGCAGTTCGTGCGGGGCCTCCGGGTGACGGACGCCGCCAGCATGGAGATAGTTTCGGCGGTTCTTTGCGGCCTGGTGAACAAGGAGCTTGTGTCCTCCATCCAGTCGCTGGGAGGCAAGGCAATGGGCATGAGCGGAGTGGACGGCGGGATGCTTCAGGGCCGGATTCTGGATCCCGACCTGGGGCTGGTTGGTCAGGTTGTGGACGTTGACACAGGCCCTATCCACGGCGCGCTGGCCGCCGGCTACATCCCAGTCATCGCGCCCGTGGCCGTTCACGTCATGGACTCCTCCGAGCACAGCGGCGCGCTTCTCAACGTGAACGGGGACACCGCCGCAGGAGAGATAGCCCGGGCCCTCAAGGCCGAGTCGATGGTCTTTCTGACCGACGTTGAGGGCGTTCTCAACTCCGACCAGAGTCTCATCAACAGCCTCACGACCGAGGAAGGCCAGGCCCTCATTCAGTCCGGCACGGTTGCCGGGGGCATGGTGCCCAAGGTGGAGGCGTGCCTGCGCGCCCTGGAGGGCGTGAGGGTGTCCCAGATAGCCGACGGCAGAAAGAGCCGCGCCCTCCTGGACCTCATTGAAGGCCGGCCTGTGGGCACCCGGATAGGTCAGGCGTAATGGCCTTCTACAGAGGAAACTCTGGCAATGCGGACGATGGCCCGTTCTCGGATCAGGATGGCGGCGAGTTTGTACTGCCCCTTGACCCGCGCCCCCTGGTGAAGTGGGGACTCATCCTCGGCGGCCTGATAGCCCTGTTCGTCCTCGCCAACCTGTTCCGGCAGATATACACCAACTGGCTCTGGTTCGACAACCTGGCCTACACCTCCGTCTACCTCAAGGTTCTCACTACAAGGGTGTGGCTGTTCCTTGCGGGGGCTGTCCTCTTTACCCTGATCATAGTGCCCAACGCCATCTTCGCCTACAGGTCCTCCAGGGGCGAGCCGGGCATCCCTGTATCTGAGCAGGTGTACGAGATCATCACACAGCTCTTCCGATGGGCCATAGCCCTGGCGATATTCCTGCTGGCCATCATCTTCGGGTCTCTGGTGGCCGGCCAGTGGGAGACTCTGCTCCGGTTCATCAACGAGGTGTCCTTCACGACGGTGGACCCGGCATCGGGCCAGAGCATCCCCGCGGAAGACCCGGTGTTCAACAAGAACGTGGCCTTCTACGTGTTCACCCTGCCGGTGCACAGCCTGGCCCAGGGATGGCTGCTGGGCGCTCTTATAGTAACCCTGGTTGGTTCCGGCGCAATATACATGCTGAACATGAGCTTGAGGGGGATCAACATCTCCCAGGGGATTACCCCCAGGATGATTGCTCACGCCTCCATCCTGCTGGGTCTTCTTCTTCTCGTTACATCGTGGAACAACTGGATAGAGATTCACAAGCTCCTGTTCTCCCCAAGCGGAGCCATATTCGGGGCGGGGTACACGGAGCTGAACGCCCGGCTTCCGGCCCTCCGCATATTGCTGGTCATCAGCGCGATCGTTGGGTTGCTGCTTCTGGCCAACTCCTACTTCCGCTCCACGAGGCTCATTGTGGGGTCGATAGGCCTTTGGGTCGCGGCGGCCATTATCGTTGGCAACGTCTACCCGGCGCTGGTGCAGCGCTTCCAGGTCAACCCCAACGAACTGGAGAAGGAGCGGGAGTACATACCGCGCAGCATCGATTTCACGCGGCAGGGGTTCGCACTGGACCGCATAGAGGAGGAGTCCTACGACCTTGCCACCATCTCCACGGGCGACGAGGCCGGCGAACTGAAGCCGCTCACCGTCGAGACGGTGACCGCCAACCCGGAGACCATTGACAACGTGCGGCTGTGGGACCACCGGCCCCTGAGGAGCGTCTACAACCAGGTGCAGTTCTTCCGCACCTACTACAGGTTTGCAGACGTGGACGTCGATCGTTACGAGATAGACGGGAAGATACGCCAGGTGATGCTTGGCGCCCGGGAGCTGTTCCCGGAGGACCTGCCGGAGGAGTCCCAGTCCTGGGTCAACCGGCGTCTCCAGTTTACCCACGGCTTTGGCGTGGCCATCAGCCCCACAACGGAGTTCACCACTGAGGGCAGGCCTGAGTTCTTCCTCAAGGACATTCCCCCGGGACCGGGCAAGGAGTCCCTGGCCGGCTTTGTGCCGGAGGTGACGCAGCCCCAGATATACTACGGGGAGAACAGCGCCAACTACGTTATTGTGAACTCCCTGGAGCCGGAATTCGACTATCCCGCCATTGAGACGGACTCCCCGGTGCGCACCAGGTACGCCGGCGAAGGCGGAGTCCACATGAGCTCACTGATACGCAAGATGGCCTACGCCTGGGAGTTCGCGGACATCAACATTCTCATCAGCGGAGCATTGGGCCAGGACAGCCGCATCCAGTACCGGCGCGAGATTCAGGACCGGGTCGGCGAGATAGCGCCCTTCCTGAAGCTGGATGACGACCCCTACATGGTAGTGGCGGACGGCAAGCTGTGGTGGATTCAGGACGCCTACACCACCACCAGTCAGTACCCGTACTCAGACCCGTATGACGAAGACATAAACTACATCCGAAACAGCGTGAAGGCGGTCATAGACGCCTACAACGGAGAGGTGGATTTCTACATTTTCGACGAGGAAGACGCAATAGTCCGCACGTACGCCAAGGTGTTCCCGGAGCTCTTCAAGTCCAGGTCCGAGTTCCCGGAGTACCTGAGCCCCCACATTCGCTATCCGGAGGATTTCTTCTCTATCCAGGCGGAAAAGTACCTGCTGTACCACATGAGGGACACCATAGACTTCTACAACCGGGAGGACCCGTGGAGCGTGCCCAGGGAGCTGTTCTTTGACGCGGAGCAGCCCATGGAGCCTTACTACGTCATTATGAAGCTGCCGGGCGAAGAGACGGAAGAGTTCGTTCTGCTGCTGCCCTTCACACCTCTTGACAAGCCCAACCAGGTGGCGTGGCTGGCGGCCCGAAGCGACGACGACAAGGGCCAGTACGGTAGCCTGAAATCCTTCCTCTTCCCCAAGGGCACACAGGTGGACGGCCCGGAGCAGGTTGAGGCCCGTATCGACAACGACTTCACCATAAAGCAGCAGTTCACCCTACTCTGCCAGAGAGGCGCCAGGTGTATCAGAGGCAACCTGCTGGTGATACCCATTGTCCATGAGGACGAGCAGTTCCTGATGTACGTGGAACCCCTCTACATCCAGGCGGAGAACATCGCCTTCCCGGAACTGAAGCAGGTCATCGTCGCCGACGCAAAGAGGGTGGTGATGAAGGACGACTTCAGGAGCGCCCTGGACGCACTGCTGGTAGGCGATCTGCCGGATGAGGGCGCGCCGCCCACGGACACCGGCCCGCCGCTCGATGACGGCGCGCCGGCCGACCCGCGGCTCCAGGACGTTCAGGACGCCATCGAGGAGATACGGCAGGCCCTGGACCGGCTGGAGCAGGCCCTGGAAGAGATGATACAGACTGAGGAAGGAGGCGCCCAGTGAGCGCTTTGAGAGAACTGGAGAGCAAATACTACATGCAGGTGGCTCGCCGCCAGCCCATCGTCATCGTGCGAGGGCAGGGCACAAGGGTGTGGGACGAGGACGGCAAGGAGTACCTTGACTTCACGTCCGGCTGGGCAGTGAACAGCCTGGGGCACTCCCACCCCGTTCAGGTCAAGGCGATCCAGGAGCAGGCCGCCACCCTTATCCAGACCTCCAACCAGTTCTTCACGGTGCCCCAGGTCGAGCTGGCGCGGCTCCTGGTGGACAACAGCTGTCTGGACCGCGTTTTCTTCAGCAACAGCGGCGCGGAGGCCAACGAGGGCGCGATAAAGCTGGCCCGGAAGTACGGACGCATTCACGCCAACGGGGCCTACCAGGTGATAACGGCCCTCAACTCCTTCCACGGCCGGACGCTGGCTATGGCCGCGGCCACGGGCCAGCCCCACTACCAGGAGCAGTGGCAGCCCCTCTCTCCGGGCTTTGTGAACGTCCCCTACGACGACATCGACGCCATCAAGGAGGCCACCAACGACGAGACCTGCGCCGTGATGATTGAACCCGTGCAGGGAGAGGGCGGCGTCAACGTGCCGTCGCCGGACTACCTGAAGCAGGTCAGGGAGTGGTGCGACGAGAACAACCTTGTGATGATCCTGGACGAGGTGCAGACAGGCCTGGGACGCCTGGGCACGCTCTTCGGCTACGAGCAGTTCGGCGTGGAGCCGGACGCCATCACCCTCGCCAAGGGCTTGGGAGGAGGCGTGCCCATCGGCGCTTTCCTGGCCAAGGAGAAGTTCTGCCTCCTGGCCCCCGGCGACCACGGCTCCACCTTCGGCGGCAACGTGCTGACGTGCGCCGGGGCCGCCGCGGTGGTGGACTACGTCATCAAGAACGACGTATCGGCCAACGTCAGGACAATGGGCCAGCGCCTGAACCAGGGGTTGGAGGGCCTGAAGTCCCGATACCCCATCATCACGGAGGTGCGCGGCCTTGGGCTTCTGCTGGCGATCCAGCTGAACGGCGAGATAGCGCCCCAGCTGGTCGCCAGGTGCAACGAGGAGGGGCTGCTCCTCAACCCCCTGCGGCCCAACGCCATTCGCCTCATGCCGCCCCTGAACGTGTCGGCGGATGAGGTGGACGAGGCCCTTGGGAAGCTGGAGGTAGCTCTGAAGGAAGTGGCGGTGGGATAGATATGTCGACAAAAGTAGTGCTTGCATACAGCGGCGGACTGGACACCTCGGTAGCTATACCCTGGCTCATGGAGAACTACGACGCGGAGGTGGTGACCCTCACGGTGGACCTGGGCGGAGGGAAGGGGATAGGCAACGTCAAGGAGAGGGCGTTGGCGTCCGGGGCGGTCAAGGCCCTGGTGGTGGACGGCAAAGACCCCTTTGTGCGGTACTTCGTGTGGCCTGCGCTCCAGGCGGGAGCCATGTACCAGGGGCAGTACCCCCTGGCGACGGCCCTGGGTCGTCCGCTCATCGCTCGCTATCTGATGGAGGTTGCTCACCAGGAGGGCGCGAGGGCCGTGGCCCACGGCTGCACCGGCAAGGGCAACGACCAGGTGCGCTTCGATCTCAGCATCGCCGGAATGGACCCATCGATTCGCATCCTGGCCCCCGCGCGGGAGTGGAACATGACGCGGGAGGAGGAGATCCAGTACGGCCAGAGGCACAACGTGCCTCTGGAGCTGGGCCAGCGCAGCCCCTACTCCGTAGACGAGAACCTGTGGGGACGCAGCATTGAGGCCGGGAACCTGGAGGACCCGTGGTACGAGCCGCCGGAGGAGGCCTTTGCCTGGACGCAGTCGCCGGAGGATGCCCCCAACTCGCCCCTCTACCTGGAGATTTCCTTTGAGCAGGGCATACCCCAAGCCGTGGACGGCGAGGAGATGAACCCCATTGCCCTTGTAAACCACATCAGCGCCACGGCCGGCGAGCACGGAGTGGGCCGCATCGACCACCTGGAGGACCGCTTAGTGGGCATCAAGTCCCGGGAGGTGTACGAGGCCCCTGCCGGTCGGGTGCTGCACATGGCCCACAGGGCTCTGGAGAGCATCACCCTCAGCAAGGACCAGCTTCGCTTCAAGGAGCGGGTTGCCCAGGAGTACGCCGAGATGGTGTACAACGGCCTCTGGTACACTGCATCCCACCGGGATTTGGACGCCTACGTTGAGAGCACCCAGCGCCATGTCACGGGCACTGTGCGACTGAAGCTGTTCAAGGGCAGCTGCACAGTGGTTGGCCGAAGCTCGCCCTACTCCCTCTACCAGTATGACCTCGCGACCTACGACACCGGAGACCGCTTCGATCACCGCGCCTCTGAGGGATTCATCCACATCTTTGGGCTGGGTGGCCGGACGCAGGGCAGGGTGCAGCCCCTGGAGCTCCCGGACCTGGGGCAGGTGGCGGAGTAGGGGCGGACTCACTTGGTATACTGAGAGTGCGGGAGGGGGATCATGGCGTTACTCAGTGAAGAGATAGCCGCATACGAGAATATGCGAGACTTGCTTGAGACGGACTACTTTGGCAAGTGGGTTGTTTTGCATGATAGACAGCTGATAGGGACTTACGAGAAATTCGAGGACGCGGCCGCGGAGGCAGTACGGCAATTCGGGCGTGGGCCTTACCTCATCAGGCAGGTCGGGGCCTCGCCAAAGAGATTACCGTCTTCTTTGCAGTACCGGCCAATGTAATGCCAACCGTCAGAATAGTTCGTAGTCAGCGGGTGCTGATAGAGATAGGTCCGGTTCTGTCTTATTGGAGAAGAAGCACATGAAACCCCTTTTGGTATTGGGAGTTGCTTTGATGCTCTCTTTTTCTCTGTTGGGCTGTGAGGATACAGAGAACACTACGGGAGCACAGCCGGTAGCGTCGGTGCCAGACCAGTTGCAAGATGTAACTGTAAGGCAGTTGTACGAGGAGGCTGTGGCCAATCTCGCGCGCTACGATGATATGTACAAAGGTAAATGGTTTCTGGTAACGGGGACCGTATCCCACTTGTTTGACTATCAGGTTGTCGTGAATCCAGTTTCCCGTAGAGGTGAAGAGCATGCAGTGTTGACAGATCTACCCCATTCAGACCAGATTCCCCTAGATAGTGGTGATGCCATTGCGGCGCGTTGTCAGGTTGGTGAGGTGGTTGGGTATGGCGTCTATATGGAGAATTGCTCGTTAGAGACTGTGACATTGCCCACACCCTCTGAGTTTGGGCCAACCCTTACGTCTACTGAGTCTGCGGCATTGCCCACGGCGACTGAAGCCTCGACGCCAGAGCCGACGGCCTCGGCCAACTAGGGAGACTTTTGCATAATTGTTTCAACGCTCCATTTCCTGTCATTCCTGTGAAAACGGGAATCCAGGTGGGGTAGGGGCGCCACCCATCCGCCCAGAGATGGATTCCTGCTTCCGCAGGAATGACGGAAGAGAGCCTTACTTGGAAGAATACCGGGTCATAAGAAGGTATCATCAAGGGTAATGAGAGCCTTGCTATAGGCATCGGGGTTTGTAGATGACCAACAAGGACAGAACATCCTCCTACACCGTCTCCCTCTCCTACGACCGGCGGCTGTACAAGCAGGACGTGGCCGGGTCGATGGCTCACGCCCGTATGCTGGGGAAGCAGGGTATCATCTCCGAGGAGGAGGCGGAGCTTATCGTCGAGGGCCTCGCGTCCATACGGCAAGACATAGAGGACGGCTCTTTCGAGTGGCGGGAGGACCTGGAAGACCTCCACATGAACGTGGAGGCGGCGCTATTCAAGAAGATTGGGGACGTGGCCGGAAAGCTCCACACGGCCCGCTCCCGCAACGACCAGGTAGCCACCGACGTGCGCCTATACTGCAAGGAGGCCATAGGGGAGACCCTGGGGAGTATCAAGGCGCTTCAGGAAGCTCTTGTCTCGGTTGCTGAGGCCAACAGAGAGGTGATGATACCCGGCTACACCCACCTGCAACGCGCTCAGCCTGTTCTCCTTTCCCATCACCTGCTGGCCTACTTCCAGATGCTCCAGAGGGACAGGGAGCGGTTCCGGGACTGCCTCCGGCGCACCGACGTCCTCCCCCTGGGGAGCGGAGCGCTGGCAGGCGTACCTTATCCCATCGACAGGGAGTTCGTCGCCAAGGAGCTTGGGTTCAGCCGGGTCAGCGTGAACAGCATGGACGCCGTTGCGGACCGGGACTTCCTGGTGGACTACCACGCCGCCGCGGCCGCCTGCATGATGCACCTGTCGCGCATGGCGGAGGAGATGGTGCTCTGGTCTTCCCAGGAGTTCGGTTTTGTGCGCCTGGCGGACCGCTACACCACAGGCAGCAGCATCATGCCCCAGAAGCGCAACCCGGACTTTGCGGAGCTGGCCCGGGGCAAGACGGGCCGCGTCTACGGCCACCTCATGGGGCTGCTCACCCTGCTCAAGGGCCTTCCCCTGACCTACAACCGCGACCTCCAGGAGGACAAGGAGGGCTTCTTCGATACGGTGGACACCCTGCTGGGCACTCTGGAGGTGTTCGCCGGGATGATTGAAACGATGGAGGTGAGCCCGGAGCGCACCGGCCGCGCGGCGCGTGACGGCTACATGCTGGCCACGGACCTCGCCGACTACCTGGTGAGCAAGGGCGAGCCCTTCCGCGCAGCGCACGGCATAGTGGCGGAGCTGACCAGATACGCCGCCGCTCAAGGCAAGGGGCTGGAGGAGGTGGAGATGTCCGAGTACAAGCGTTTCTCTTCACGCTTCGACGAAGACGTATACGCCATCAGCGCTGAGACCTCCATTGCCGCCCGGGACGTGAAGGGTGGCACCGGGCCACGCCAGGTGGAAGACGGAATCAAGCAGGCCAAGGAGCTTCTGGAGGCGTCCCTTGACTGAGAGACAACCTGTGAAGCTTGCGCCGTCCATCCTCTCCGCGGACTTTGCGCGCCTGGGCGAGTCGGTGGCTGAGGCCACCCGCGCCGGCGCGGACATGATCCACGTGGACATCATGGACGGGCACTTTGTACCGCCGCTTACGTGGGGGCCGCGCACGGTTGAGGCCCTCAAGGGCTGGACGGACCTCCCACTGGACGTCCACATGATGGTCGCCGATCCTGAGAAGCAGATTCCCTCCTTCCTGGACGCAGGCGCGGACATCGTCACGTTTCACGCGGAGGCTTGCACCCACCTGCATCGGGCCATTGAGATGATCAAGGAGCGCGGGGCCAGGGCAGGCGTGGCCATCAACCCAGGCACCTCCGTCCTCGCCATTGAGGGCGCGCTGCACTGGATGGACCAGGTTCTGGTGATGAGCGTCAACCCCGGCTATCCCGGCCAGAGGTTCATCCCGGAGAGTCCGCGGAAGATCGCCCGCGTGAGGAGCATAATGGACAGGCGCGGGGTGTCGGCGCAGCTGGAGGTCGACGGCGGCGTGAACCTCGAAACGGCGTCGCTGGTGGCAAGGGCCGGGGCGGACATAGCGGTGGCTGGGTCAGCCGTGTACGACTACCCGGACGGTGTAGAGGCAGCGATCAAGAGGCTCAAGGAGGCGCTGACCGTCTAGGCCTCACTCCATTGTGAGCACTATCTTGCCGAAGTTGGCGTTGCTCTCCATGTAGCGGTGCGCCTCCGACACCTCCTCCAGAGGGTAGATGCTGTCGACCACGGGCCGGATGCGGCCGTCCGCCAGCAGGGGCAGGACGTGCCGGACGAACTGCTGGTTGAGCGCAATCTTCTCCTCGATGGGCCGCGCCCTCAGCACGGTGCCGTTCACCTGCAGCCGCTTGCCCATGAGTGAGCCTATGTTCACCTCGTGGGTGGCCCCGCCCATAGTGCCCACGATGACCATACGCCCCTTGACGGCCAGCGATGATATGTTCCGGTCCCAGTAGGGCGCGCCTATGACGTCCAGGATGACGTCAACTCCGCGGCCGCCTGAGCGGTCACGCACGATTTCCGCGAAGTCCTGCTCGTTGTAGTTGATGCCCACGTCCAGCCCAAGGTCGGCAGCCTTTGCCACCTTCTCAGCCGAACCAACAGTGCCGTAGGTGGTGGCTCCGACGTGGCGGGCAAGTTGTATGGCCGCCGTGCCCACGCCGCTGCCCGCGGCGTGTATCAGCGCAGACTCGCCCATGACCAGATTGCAGTGGTTGAACAGGGCGTCGTAGGCGGTCAGGAACACCTCCGGGACGGACGCGGCGTCGGTGAAGCTCAGGTTGTCCGGGATGCGCGCCGTCATGCGGTGGTGTGTCACCACGCGCTCGCCGTAGCCTCCGCCGTTCAGCAGGGCAAACACGCGGTCGCCGACGCTTACGCCGACCACCCGCTCTCCCGTAGCGGCCACAACGCCCGCCATCTCCAGGCCGGGCAGATCGTCACGGGTACCGACAGGACCGGGATAGCGCCCGCGGCGCTGGAGGAGGTCGGCGCGGTTGAGGGCTGTGGCCTTGACGTCCACCAGCACCTCCGCGGGGCCTGGCGTGGGATCCTCGATTTCCTGGATGCGGAATACCTCCGGGCCTCCGGGCTCGCTTACGACTGCTGCGCGCATGGTACGCTCCTTAATGGTCGGATTGAGTTGTACTACGCTCGGAAGTATATCATCACGGGATAACACCACAAAGCCCCCTGCCATTAGACAGGGGGCTTTGTTTCAGTGCAGTTACTCTGGTTGCCTCTAAACAAACAGGGGCGCGAACACCAGGGCCACCACTGACATCAGCTTGATGAGGATGTTCAGCGACGGGCCGGAGGTGTCCTTGAAGGGGTCGCCTACGGTGTCGCCAACCACGGCGGCCTTGTGGGTCTCAGACCCCTTGCCGTCAAAGTGGCCGGCCTCGATGTACTTCTTGGCGTTGTCCCAAGCGCCGCCCGCGTTGGCCATTGTCACGGCCAGCAGGAAGCCCGCGGCGATGGCTCCAATGAGCATCCCGCCCAGAGGCTCAGGGCCGAGGATGAAGCCCACCGCTATGGGCGCGACCACCGCCATCGTTCCCGGAAGTATCATCGCCCTCAGCGACCCGCGGGTGCTTATGTCCACGCACCGGGCGTAGTCCGGCCTGCCCGTGCCCTCCATGATGCCGGGAATCTCCCGGAACTGGCGGCGCACCTCGTTCACAATGTCGTAGGCGGCGGTGCCCACGGCCTGCATGGTCAGGGCTGAGAAGACGAAGGGGAGCAGCGCTCCAATGAAGAGGCCCACAAGCACGTTGGGGTCCAGAATGTTGAAGACCACTTCCCCCACGTCCGGGTTGAGCTCCTCTATAGTCAGGGCGTAGGCGGCCAGCAGAGCCAGGGATGTCAGCGCCGCGGAGCCGATGGCGAAGCCCTTGCCGGTGGCGGCTGTGGTGTTGCCCAGGGAGTCAAGGGCGTCGGTGCGCTCCCGCACCTCCGGGTCAAGGTGGGACTGTTCGGCGATGCCGCCGGCGTTGTCGGCCACGGGGCCGTAGGCGTCGGTGGCCAGGGTGATGCCAAGGGTGGAGAGCATGCCCACGGCTGCGATCGCCACGCCGTACAGGTCGGCGGCCCAGTAGGCGATGAGGATGGCCGCCACCACTGATACGACCGGAATAAGGGTGCTCATCATGCCCGTCGCAAACCCGGTGATGATGGTTGTGCCCGCCCCGGTCTGGGAGGCCTCGGAGATGCGCCGGGTCGGGAAGTACTCGTAGGAGGTGTAGAACTCAGTCGCAAAGCCGATTACGTTGCCGGCAATGAGTCCGGTGACGATGGCCAGGAAAATGCGGTTGCCGTCCTCCACGCCCAGCATCTGTATGACGGCGTAGGAGAGGCCGATGACCAGTATGGAGGCGAAGTAAATGCCCTTGCGCAACGCCCACAGCAGCTTGCTCATGGACGCCTCGCCGCCCGTGCGGACCAGGAAGGTGCCGAAGATGGAGCTTACTATGCCCATAGAAGCGATGAGGAAGGGCAGGACGAGTTTCGGGGCGAAGTCGCTTGTGCCCGCCGCGGCCACGGCGGCGGCAATGGCGATGGTGGCTATGATTGAGGACGAGTAGGACTCGAAGAGGTCTGCGCCCATGCCCGCCACGTCTCCCACGTTGTCGCCAACGTTGTCGGCGATTGTTGCGGGGTTGCGGGGGTCGTCCTCCGGGATGCCCGCCTCAACCTTGCCCACGATGTCGGAGCCAACGTCGGCGGCCTTGGTGAAGATGCCTCCGCCCACGCGGGCGAAGAGGGCAATAGACGATGCGCCAAAGCCGAAACCGGCCACCATTGTTATGTCCTGGAAGACCAGGTACAGAATTGAGATGCCTACGATGCTTATACCCACCACCGTGATTCCCATGACAGCGCCGCTGTTGAAGGCCACCCGGAGGCCTGGGTTGAGACCTCTCATTGCCGCGCTTGCGGTGCGGGTATTGGCCCGGACGGCTATGTTCATGCCTATGTAGCCGGTGCCGGCGGAGCAGATGGCTCCCACAATGTAGGCCACGGCCGTCTCAGGATCGATGAATACGCCCAGGACAACGGCCACTATCACGACGAAAATTGCAAGGGTCCTGTACTCGCGCCCCAGGAAGGCTGCGGCGCCCTCCTGGACAGCCTTGCCTATCTCCTGCATCCTTTCGTTGCCCTGGTCCTCATTGAGGACGCGCCGGGTCAGAAACAAAGCGAAGATTATGGCCAGTGCGCCCGTACCTATTGCTATGTATACGTTCTCCACTAATTACCTCCTAAGACCCGGGAAGAAAGCGGCAGGTCTCTTGTCTGTTCATACCCAATTGTGCAATCTATCACTACGAATAATCCTAGTCAAGGCTTTCCCCCGCCACGCGGCTCCATAGCTGGGTTAGCCGCTCCTCCAGGCTCTGCTGACGCAGGGCGGTGGTCAGGTCGCCGCGAGTGCGCTCCAGGATGCCGCGCATGGCGTCTGTGGTGCGCCGCAGCCCGCCGGTGATGGCCTCCGGGAAGTCCATAGTGAAGAGCTCAGTGTAGACGTGATCCATCAGGTCAAGAAGCTCCTCGCAGCGCGACACGTCCGCGCGGCGTAGCGAGTCCAGCAGGTAACGGCGCATCTCCCCGATGGTCTCCCCAAGGCCGTTCAGGTACGCGCCGTAGGAGATGCCAAGCTCCTCCGGGTAGGGTAGAGGAGCGCCCGTAATGAAGGCAAAGGTCGCGTTGGCCTCCACGTACTCCTTCTGGGCGTCCTGCACAAAGCCCGTGTAGTAGATGTCCGGGTGGTTTTCCTGGATGTCCTTCATCTCAGCCACGCGGTCTTTGGCCGACTCGATGAGGCCGCGGGCCTCGTCGTACTCGTTGCGATGGACGGCGCGGATGGCGGTGGAGGATAGCTGGGTAGTGCTGCGGGACAGCTGCAATGCCCGCTCCCGGGCGGCGTGCTTTTCGCTGAAGAAGCCCCGGGCCTGCTCGGCAAGGGTCTTCAACTCCGATGGCCGGTCTGTCAAATGAGCCTCCTCATTCCTCGTATCCCTTCCCTCGCTTGCGGGGGAAGGCCAGGATTGGGGCTGACAAGGAGTGTGTCTTCCACGAGATTCACCCCCATCTCAATCTTCCCCCTTCAAGGGGGAAGAGGTATTGCGAAGGTCTGTCTGTTCGGCGTCGGCGGAAGCGCCCCGCTCAGCGGCGGCAGGCTGACTGCCCACGCCATTGCCGTAGCCGTCTCTATCGTCGCTGCGCATGAAGTCCCGGAGGCCGAACGCCATGTCCCGCAGCTGCCTGTACACACGCTGGTTCACCGATCCCTCTTCAAAGGAGCCGTCCGGCTGCTGGTCGCCGGCCTTCATCCTGGTGAGTATCTCTATGCCCTCGTCAATGGTGCTGACGCTGTAGACGTGGAAACTGCCCTCGCGCACAGCCTGTACAACGTCCTCCCGCAGCATGAGGTTCTGGACGTTGGACGCCGGTATCATAACCCCCTGGCTTCCGGTCAGGCCCTTGGCGCGGCACACGTCGTAGAAGCCCTCCACCTTCTGGTTCACGCCGCCTATGGCCTGCACCTGGCCCTTCTGGTTCACCGAACCCGTGACGGCGACCTCCTGCCTTACTGGTACATCCGCGAGGCGGGAGAGGAGAGCGTACAGCTCCGCGCTGGAGGCGCTGTCTCCCTCAATCTCCTCGTAGCTCTGCTCCATAGTCAGGCGCGCTACGAGAGACAGGGGGATGTCCTGGGCGTGCTTGTCCGCCAGGTAGCCGCTCAGGATCATAACGCCCTTTGTGTGAAGCCTCCCGCCCAGGCGCGCCTCTCTCTCGATGTCTATCAGGCCCTCTCTGCCAGGAGAGACGCTCACGGTGATGCGCCCCGGCCGCCCAAAGGAGAAGTCGCCCAGGCTCAGGACGGCAAGGCCGTTCACCTGGCCCACGGCCTCGCCCTCCGTGTCGATGGCGATGGTGCCCCTTCTGATCATCTCCACAATCTTGTCCCGTATCAGGTCTGACCTGTGCACCTTCTCGTCCACGGCCCGGGCCATGTGCTTTGCCGTGATGAAGGCCGCCCCGTCCTTCTTTGCCCAGTAGTTTGCCTCGCGGATGATGTCGCTTATCTCGGAGAAGCGGGTGGACAGCTTGGTCTGGTCGTCCGCCAGCCGGGAGCTGTGTTCCACCAGCTTGCTCACGCCCGGCCGGTCCACCGGCAGCAGACCCTCCTTCTCGCCGAGGGCGCACACAAAGGCGGCGTAGTCCAGGACGTTATCCTCGGTGCGGTCCATGGTGCTGTCGAAGTCCACCTTCACCTTGAACAGCTCCACGAAGTCCGGGTCGTAGGTGTACAGCGTCTGGTAGACCGCAGGGCTGCCAATGAGGACGGTCTTGATGTCCAGGGGTATCGGCTCAGGAGCAAGGCCCTTGGTCGCCATAAAGCCCATTCGCTCCGCCGTCTCCTCAATAGTGATGCTGCCGTCCTTGAGGCACCGCTTGAGGCCCTCCCATGCGAGGGGATTGCGCAGCACCTCCTCTATCCTGACGATGTAGTAGCCGCCGTTGGCGCGGTGCAGGGAGCCGGGGCGAATCATGGTCAGGTCCGTCTGAAGGGCGCCGAACTGGGCCTCTCGCTCCACGCGCCCCATGATGTTGTAGGGCGTGGGGCTGAACTCCGATACGACGGGAGCCTCCGTGAGGTCGGAGTTGTCCACGATGACGTTGACCTCGTATCTGCGAAGGCTGTTCTGGGAGTCCGGAGGTGCCTCCAGGTGGTCGGGGCGGCGCTCCTCCCTGGGCTTCGGCCTCAGCAGGTCGACGTTCTCCGCCATGTCGTGCTCAACCTCCTCCAGGTAGGACACCACTTGGGGAAGCGCGTCGTACTTATCCTGCAGCTCCCTTGCCAGAAAGTCCATTGCGGTCCCCACTATGTCCTTGTCCATCTCCTGGATGCTCTCGTTCAAGCGCCGCTCAACGGAGCGCACGTGCGAGAGTACCTGCTTAAGGTCAGACTCCAGCTTCTGACGGCTCTGCCCGATCTGGGCCCTCTGGTCCGGCGTGAGAGACGACATCTCCTCTTCAGTCATGGGCCTGCCCTCTCGATGGGGAACCAGAGCCAGGCCGGTAGGGGAGGACTGGAGAGCAAAGCCGTCCCGCCTGGCGCGCTCGTCAAGCTGCTTGAAAAGCTCGTCGCGGTCCCGCCTGAAGCCCTGGGCCAGCTCTTCCCTGCGAGTTGAATATTCGTTGCTTTCAAAGATACGGGTAATGTCCCTTCCGGCCTCAGTGACCAGGGTCCTCATGTCCCGCTGGAACTCCCTGGCCCTGCCGGCCGGCAGGCTGAGGGCCTTGGGGCTGTTGGGATTCCTGAAGTTGTAGACGTAGCACCAGTCGGGCGGGACCTCCTTGGTCCTGGCCCGCTCATTCAGGAAGCTGGTGATGGCGGCTGCCTTGCCCGTGCCGGAGGGCCCGGCGGCGAAGATGTTGAACCCCTTCTCCTCTATCTCAAGGCCGAACTCCAGCGCCTGCACAGCCCTGTCCTGCCCAATGATGGCCTGCAGGGGCGGCAGGTCTGCCGTGGTACGGAAGTCCAGGCACTGGTTATCGCACACCCTGAACAGGGCGTCAGCCGACAGCTCCGGCACTGATGTCCTCCAGTCTGAAGGGGTCGTTGGTACGCGCACACATTGTAGCACATACCTTGGAAGCGGGATTGCCGCTGTGCGCCGCCAGCCCTTGGAGTGAGGCTGGCTCCTTGAATCGGCTCCCCAATTGCTCTACAATCGGTCGTGGTGTTGGTCTCCACCGTGAGGCCGCAAAGATAGCTGCAATGCCACTCGACGACCGTTCCCAATTCCGCTAGGAGAAGTGTATGAGCAAGCTGATTGAACGCCTGGAGAAAGTAGATGCCGCCGCGACCCCGCCACTGGGCTTTGGCGCAAGCCGCACCCAGGCCAAGCCCGCAACCATGCTGCTGATAGCCCTTGCCGGCGCAGAGCCAACCGACGCAGCGCAGAAGCTCCAGGCCGACCTGTGCGTCCTGTCCGCGCCATCCGTCGGCGAGGCCGAGGTCAAGGCTGCCAGGAACGCCCTTGGCGACGTGCTGTGGGGCGCGTGGCCGGATGCTCTCTCTAGGGAGTCATTGGACGGCCTCAAGGAGCAGGGCGGCGACTTCTTCATCTTCTCCGATGCAGACACGCCAGCGGAGACCTTGGCGGAGGAGGAGTTGGGACGGCTGATAGCCATTCCGTCGGACTTCCCGGAGGAGCTGGGCCGGTCTCTTGAGGAGCTGCCGGTGGACGCAGTGCTCCTGACCGGCCTGGAGGAAGCCGCGCCTCTGTCCGTCAAGAACCTTATGCAGGTCCGCTCCATCAGGGACCTCATCTCCAAGCCGCTCTTGCTGCTGAGGTCGCGCCCGCTGAGCCAGGGGGAACTGACCGTTCTCCAGGACACCGGCGTCCAAGCCATTGTCCTGGACTCAAGGCCAATGTCAACGGAGGATGCTCTCCAGCTCAAAGAGGCCATCGACACCCTGCCGCCGCGCAAGACGAAGCGAGACCAGCCCGCTCCCATTGTGCCCCGGTTGGCTTCCAGAGAGCCTGCTCACCACCATGAGGAGGACCCGGACGACCGCTTGCCTTAGGGCCACGCCGAGGCAATAGACAGCCCCACGAACGGAGGGGGACCATCAGCAAGCCCAACGCCTTGCGCCACCTCGCGGAAATCAGGGCGGCGTTGTCCGTTGAACCGGCCGGCCTCATCACGGACATCGACGGGACTATCTCGCCCACGGCTCCCACTCCTGAAGAGGCTGCGCTGTCCCCCGTATGCCGCGCTGCCCTGGAGGCGCTGTGCTCCAGGCTGGCCCTGGTGGCGGCCGTCTCCGGCAGGGACGCGCTGAAGGCTAGGGAGATGGTCGGGCTGGACGGGATGGTGTACGTGGGGAATCACGGCCTGGAGCGGTGGCAGGACGGCGGGATACGGATAGCTGATGAGGCCAGGCAATATGTCCCTGTAGTTAGAGAGGTTGTTGAGGCCCTGCGCCGGGGACTGGACGCGCCAGGGCTGATAGTCGAAGACAAAGGGGTGACGGCCAGTGTCCACTACCGCCTTTCGCCGAACCCTGACGAGGCACGTGAGACTATTCTGAGCTTCCTTGTTGGCGTCCCGTCTGCCAGTGACCTGCGCATAACCGAGGGCAAGATGGTGGTGGAGATAAGGCCTCCAGTCGAGATTAACAAGGGCACATCCCTGGAGCGGCTGGTGGAGGAGGCCGGTCTGAGGGGAGTCATCTACATCGGGGACGACGCCACGGATGTGGACGCCTTCAGGTCTGTTCACGCGCTCTCGTCCGCGGGACGCTGCCGGGGGCTGGCGTTGGGCGTGGTGGGCGCGGAGACCCCGGCTGAGGTAGAGCAGGAGGCAGACTTTACTCTGCAGGGAGTGCCGGAGGTTGAGGAGCTTCTCAGAAGTCTTGCGGAGGGCTAGGCATCCTCTTACCGTCATTCCCGCGAAGGTGGGAATCCAAGGGGTAAGTGGGGGGGCGGCGACCATTCCTGCGGAGGCGGGAATCCAGGGGCGTGGGGAGGTGGAGGGCTAGACCAGGGTTTTCAGGTCCTGTATCTGGGAATCCATCCAGTTGATCACGTCCTCCCGCTCAATCTCCTGGGTCAGTATGCTGGCCCGCCGCTCCCGGTCCTCAACGGACGCGGTAATGGCCTGGTACATCGCCTGAACGGTGCCCTCTATGTCCGCCGGAGACACCGCCAGCACGCCGTCCTTCATCTGGTTGTACGCCCCGGCAGTCTCGGAGAGGATGACAATGCCGCCGCGAGTGTTCACAACCGGCCCCTCCTTGGCAACCAGGTTCATCCCGTCGATGATGGAGTTGACCAGCAGGACGTCGTACAGCTTCATTGCGGCCATTGCCTGCGTGTAGTTGTTCTCGTAGAACACCGTGATCGGCTGCCACTCCTCTGTGCCGAAGGCCTGGTTTATCTCCGACACAAGGGCGTCCACCTCCTGGAGGTATCTCTGGTACTGGCGGATGTGAGTACGGGAGGGAACGAGGAAGGCCAGGAACTTGACCTTGCCAATGAAGTCCGGGTTGCGCTCCAGCAGCAGGCGATAGGCGCGGAAGCCCCTGACGATGTTCTTGCTCGGCTCCACGCGGTCGACTCTGATGATGGTTTTTTCGCCCAGCAGCGGCCTCAGCCGACGCTCGTAGTCCAGGGCCCTGGGGGAGCTGGCGATTCTCCGCAGCTCCTCAACGTCGATGGAGATGGGGTAGCATCGCACCGCCGTCTCGTGGCCGTTCAGCTTGACGCTGTAGTTCTCGTGGTCGACCTTGGCGCCCTCCAGGAACATCTCGCAACTCTGGAGGAAGCTGCGCACGTCGCGATGGGTCTGGAACCCCACAATGTCGCTGGCGCACAGGCTGCCGCAGATGGCGCTTCGCATAAAGCCCGGAAGCATCTGCCAGTAGGTGGCGTCCGGCCAGGGTATGTGGAGGAAGTGCTGGATTACGGCGTCCGGCAGGGCCTCCCGCACCATGCCCGGCGCGAGGTAAAGGTGGTAGTCGTGGAGCATCACGAAGGGAGGCGAAGGGCTGTACTGGGCCTCTTGCACCACGGCCTCCGCGAAGGACCTGTTGACGGGGATGTAGCCCGTCTCCCAGGCGTCGTAGACGGACTCGTCCACGTTGGGCGTGAAGGGGGAGCTCCACATGTAGTGCTGGAGGAACCACAGCAGGGGGTTGCAGAAGATGTTGTAGAACTTGTGGTACACCCGCCGGGGGGTCACCACGTACCTGAGATAGAGGCTCTGGCCGGGCAGGGGAGAGCGAATCCTCCCGCTTTCCGCCTGCTGCGCGATGCGACGGTCGCCCTCGCCCATGGCGCTCGCGACCCACGTGAAATCTACGTAGTTGGTCAGGGTGCTGAGGGCGGTAACGACGCCGCCGCTGCCGCGACGGGCCTGCAGCTGGCCTTCCGAGGAGACGTGGTACTCCACCGGCCCCCGGTTGCTGGCCAGGATGAGCCGGCGGTCCTTGAGCATCTCCGTGCACTGCTCAATGAACCTGGCGCTTCTTCTCTCACCGCTGGAGACGGATCTAGTCATATCATAGACCTGAGGTGCATTCCGGCGCTTCGCTGAATCACCTCAATCCCCCTCTCTGGTGAGATGGTTGCCGTTTTATGAACGGTCGCACTACGAGCTTGAGTTGCTAGGAAGATGACTCTTGCGCGGTGAACGGCAAGGCTCTCGAAAGCAAATGCACTGACCTGAAATTTAGCATAGCCCTCAGGGGTTGTCAATGAGGGATTGCGCCAGAAGCGTCATCGACAGACGCCTCTCCATCATGGGCATGAGGGCGGAAGCGGTGCGAATGTCGCCGTTCTGAGAAGCAATAGAGCGTCTTCCCGACCGGACGACGCCCCAGGACTGCGTAAAATCGCAGGGGTTGCCAACGTGCCGAGGGCCAGAGTCGAACTGGCGACACCGGCATTTTCAGTGCCGTGCTCTACCACCTGAGCTACCTCGGCGCGCAGCAAATGGTAATCTACCCCTCTATGGCTGTCAAGGCGTGGCAGTGGAGCCGCCATTGCCCCACCCCTCTGGCGTGCTTATAATCCCTGTATCCGGCCAGAGAAAGGCGATACGCTTATGCAGAGCAGCGATTTCCAAGACCTCAGCACCTACCAGTCCCTTGAGCGGGTGGTCGACAAGCTGCTGAGTCCCGGCGGCTGCCCCTGGGACAGGGAGCAGACCCATCACTCCCTCAAGCAGAACCTCCTGGAGGAGTGCTACGAGCTTATGGAGGCCATCGATAGCGAGGAGCCGAAGGGCATGGCGGAGGAGCTTGGCGACATTCTGGTGCAGGTGGTGTTCCACATTCGCCTGGCCCAGGAGGCGGGGACGTTCACCGCCGCCGACGTGTTCAGGTCAATCAACGAAAAGCTGATCCGTCGCCATCCCCACGTCTTCGGGGGCGAGGAGGCGCGCACGGCTGACGAGGTGATGTCCAACTGGGAGTCGATCAAGCAGAAGGAGCGGGAGGGCGCATCCCGATTGGGTGAGGTGCCCAAGGCGCTCCCGGCCCTGGCCCACTCGCAGCTTGTGCAGCGCAGGGCCGGGCTGGCCGGATTCGACTGGGACAACATAGATGGCGTGTGGGAGAAGCTGGAGGAGGAGATACAGGAGCTGCGTGAGGCCGCCACCGACGCGGAGAGGGAGCTGGAGCTGGGCGACGCGCTCTTCTGCCTGGTGAACGTGGGCAAGTGGATGAACGTGCAGGCGGAGGAGTCACTGCGGCGGGCCAACGGCCGGTTTCAGAGCCGCTTCACCTGCATGGAGGACATCTGCAAGGAGCGGGGCGTGGACTTCACGGACCTGTCGATGGATGAGAAGGAGACCCTGTGGCAGGAGGCCAAGAGGCGGGTGGGGTAGAGAGGGGGGACTAGCGCAGGAATCCCATTATGGCGGCCACGGCAGCCAGGCCGGCCAGTTGCAGTCCAGCGACGCGCCAGGTGAGTTCCGCTTTCAGGTCAGCGATCCTGGCTTCCACCCTCTCAACGTCGGCTTTGGTGGCCAGGTGCTCGTAGGCCCCCTCAAGATGGCTGACGCGTTCTTCTATACTAGCCATGTTACTCTTCGTTCCCCAGTCTTATTCTCATCCTAATATTGTAATGTGAGAGTGTCAACACTCCTCAGCCCCACGCCTGGTAGTACACCCTCTCCATCAGCCTGCGTTCCGTCTCTTCCACAACAGTCTCTGCCAGGGAAGCGCCGAATCCACCCAGAAGCCTCGATCTAAATGGGCGTCTGGGCCGGATGTACTGCGGCCGGCGGCGCGCCGATACCCCGCCCATCTGGGCGGCCATAGCCACTGCCCTTTCCAGGTCTCCCAACTCGTCCACAAGCCCGAGCTCATGCGCCTTCCTGCCGGTGAACACCTCGCCGGTGGCGTGGGTCCTGACCCGGTCTTCGTCCATGCGTCTTGCCAGGGCTACCTTGGCCACAAAGGAGTCGTACATCTCGTCCACCAGGGCCTGCATCTTCGACTCCTCCTCAGCGGTGGGCCGCCGGTAGAAGGCTCCCATGTCCTTCAGCTCGGCGCTCTTGTTGACGGAGAAGGATATGCCTACCCTCTCCAACAGGTCCTGGAGCATTGGCCGGGCCGATATGACCCCAATGGAACCCACCAGGGAGCCGGGAAGGGCTACTATCCTCTGGGCCGCGCAGCTCAGCATATAGCCGCCGGACGCGCCCGTGCCCCGGATGAACGCCACCACCGGCTTGCTCTCGGCCAGCTTGCTGAGGCTGTTGTGCAGGTACTCCGAGGCGACGGCGGACCCGCCGGGCGAGTCCACGTCCAGTACCACCGCCTTCACCGAGCGGTTGTGCCTGACGTCGTCCAGCAGACGGCCGTAGACGGGACTTTGTATGCGCCCTCCAATGACACCGTAGAACTCTATGACGGCAACGCGGCCTTTTCTTCTGAATGGGAACATAACTACTTTCCTTTGGACTTAGTTCCTGCCTTAAAGTCGGCAAGGGATTGGATTAGTGACGGTGTTTATTGACATGCAACTACTGGATAACTTCTGTCGTATAATCCCCGTGAGATGTAAGTGTCACTAAGCTACTCCAAATGCCTGGCATTTTCAAATAGGCGTGACTATCGGGCGGGCAGACGCTTGAATTGAAGGATCACAGGCGCAGTCCGCAGTTGGTACAGAACTGCGATGTGTTCTCATTTTGGTGCTTGCAACGCTGGCAGACACCATCCGCCGCGGTTCTCCTCCACCTAACGTAGCCTGCAAGCAGGATAGCCGTAAATGCAGTAAGGGCAAAGGCGGATGCTTTGGCTAGGTCAAGTGATATGCTTAGCTGTAACCACAGCGTAAACGCCAGGAGAACCAGTAAGTTCATTCCGACCAGAGATGCAGTCACTGCCTTCCAGTACCGTTTCAACCACCATGAAACAGCCAGCGACGCGATACCCAGACCTAGCGCTAGAACGGCTATCGAGTACACCCACAAGTAATAGTAGCTGAATGCTTCGGCATCTGAGCCTCCGAACAGAACTAGTAGTGTGCCGGATGCCAGGATGGAGAGGATGCCAACTGCCAGTGTAAGGACTTTCCGACCTCTGTCGTCCTTCGGAATGAGTCCAGAGCGGTTCGCAACAAAGACTAGAATAAGGACTACCAGAATAATACCCCATCCTGACGTTATGAATATCAAGAATAGCAACATCAAGCAGACTAAAGCGACCCAAAAAGCAGATACGAATAAATCCAGATCTCCCCTCCGGTATTGAGCTAATAGCAAACCGGCCCCCGCCATCGACAGTGAGAGTGCAACCGAAGCGGCCAAGAATCCTAAATTTGCCAGAAGTAACCGCATCTTGCCTGAGAGGGAGAAGTCCGTGGGTGTGAATGGTCCAACTGCGTACGGGCTCCACTCCCCGTCCGGCGTACCAACCAAAACGCCCAGCAGTCCCATGGCAACAATCAGGTTGCCACTGCGCTCGTCGTAGACAATTGCCAGAGGCTGAGTAGTTATTACCCTGACGTCTAGGTGAGTGGTTGAGTGCTCCTGCGCCCACACGTTGACCTCTTCCGACAGGTACGCAGTTGAATAGACTGACCTAGACTGGCCGTCCGGGCTGATCAGCACGATTTCCGTGCCCTGTATGGCGTATTGACCTCTGGGCGTATCGGCGGTATCACCACCCCATAATATACTTTCCTCCGGGGGCGATTCCTTGAATCGAATCCATGTTAAGCCGCCGTCTGTGCTTTGGTATCTGGAAGTGTATTCGCCATTCGCCTCAGTGTGAATGACCCCAGGCTCTGAAACTCCCACCATACTGATGCCGTATTCCGGCAGTGGAAAGCTTGTCGCTATGCTTGCCAGCACCGCGACCCCTGCCACCAGCAGGCCCCAGCGCAGCCGCAGGCCCTCCGTGCTAAGGGCCGGACGCCGCCACACCCAGACGGCTACGGCCCAGCCCAGGGGTATGACTATGGAGTCAGTGGCGTCCAGGGGAGTCCGTCCCATGCCGCCGGAGGCAAGGGATATTCCGCGCAGTATCCAGTAGTGGACCGGCTCAAAGGTGTTGAATGCGGCGTAGAGCAGGGGCAGCCCCGCGTAGGCCGTGAGGAACGCCGCCCGCGCCGCTATCACGCTGCCGCGTGTGAACAGGGAGAGCAGGAAGGCAAGCAGCGGCAGGGCAAAGATCACCCATGCGAGGTCACTGAGCTTGCCGGTGACCCAGGCGTGGGGCCAGAGGGACTTGAGCAGCAGGTCGTTGAGGAGCAGCGTGCCCAGCGCGACGACGGTTACGGGGTGGGTGAGGGCGGAGGCGCAGCGCTGCCGGAAGCCGGAGTCCGTGCCCGGGGCCCACCAGGGGTCGGGGCTGTGAGGCGGGTGGCGCATAGTTACTCACTAACCGGAGGCCAAGGCCAGGGTGGGGTAGGGGAGGTGATCATCCCTGGGGTCTCCACCTGAGGTAATCCCATAGCCGGTAGGCTACGATCGCGGTAAGCAGAAGAGCTACAGTTTTGGCTACAATCAGCAAGACGCCGAGGTGCAGCCAAAGCATGAAGGCAAGAATTATGAGTACGTTCATCCCTACAAGGGACAGGATAGTCTCGCGCCAATAGCTCAGGCGCAGGGAAAAGGACATGAAGAATGATGCGATTCCTAGAGTAATTGCTACAACTGAAAGCATAAACTGCCAAACTTGGAATGACAAGGGATCGGGTTCTTTAGCATCAGGACCGCTGAACATTATCAATAGTACCAACGATGCAAGAAGAGGTGGTAAGACAAACGCAAAAGTGACACAGCCTGTCCAATCACTGACGTCATGGCGTACTATGAACAGGCTGAGCGCCGTCATCGACAGCGAGAGCCCCAGGGCAGTCACCCAGAAGCCGAGGTCTGAAAGCAGCGAGCGTGTCTTTCCCAATAATGTGAAATCCGAGGGGGTGTAACGTCCTACGGCGTACGGCGTCCATCTCCCATCCGGGGTTCCCACCAGTACACCCTGGATTCCCAAGGCGACTATCAGGTTTCCGCTATGTTCGTCATAGACTATTGTTCTTGGCTCTGTTGCAAGCACCCTAACATCCAAATGCGCCGTCTGTTGCTTCTGCGCCCAGTAGTTTGCCCGTTTCGCCAAATGCCTTGTCGAGTAGACAACTTCAGTTGAACCGTCATGTCCAGTAAATACTATCTCTCGGCCCTGAATTGAGTAGATGCCTCTGGGTGTTTCGACGGTATCACCGCTCCAAACTATGTTCTGCTCAGGAGATATTATGGTCCAACTCAGGCCGCCGTCGTCGCTCCGGTAAGTACGGTAATTGCTGTACTCGTTAGAACGCGCGCTAGCGAGGATCGCTCCGTCCTCGGAGACTCCTACGCTCCTAATACCGTGTTCTACCTCTGGTGGCCAACATGGTCCTGCGATACTCGCCAGCCCAGCAACTCCCGCCACCAGCAGGCCAAGCCGCAGCCGCAGAGCCTCCGCGCTGAGAGCGGGCCGCCGCCACACCCAGACGGCTACGGCCCAGCCCAGGGGTATGACTATGGAGTCAGTGGCGTCCAGGGGAGTCCGTCCCATGCCGCCGGAGGCAAGGGATATTCCGCGCAGTATCCAGTAGTGGACCGGCTCGAAGGTGTTGAATGCGGCGTAGAGCAGGGGCAGCCCTGCGTAGGCCGTGAGGAACGCCGCCCGCGCCGCTATCACGCTGCCGCGTGTGAACAGGGAGAGCAGGAAGGCAAGCAGCGGCAGGGCAAAGATCACCCATGCGAGGTCACTGAGCTTGCCGGTGACCCAGGCGTGGGGCCAGAGGGACTTGAAGAGCAGGTCGTTTAAGAGCAGCGTGCCCAGCGCGACGACGGTGACGGGGTGGGTGAGGGCGGAGGCGCAGCGTTGCCGGAAGCCGGAGGCTGTGCCCGGGGCCCACCAGGGCTCGGGGCTGTGAGGCGGGTGGCGCATGGCTACGCTTTTCTAGAGGAAAGGAAGCGAGTAGTGTAAGGGAGGTTAGTCCCAGTAAGTGTCAGGGTATTCCTCGTAAGTCCAGTATTTTACGTATCGTGCAATGGGATCAAGCATACGCTGACCGCTGCGGCGCCACTTGATATCAACTGATATCGTCCTGCTGTCTGACTCCGCCGCCTCCATGAATTCTCTTCTTAGCTTTATGCCTCGATTGTTTGTTCCGGTGCTACTTCTCCAGAACATTGGGTGCTCCGACCTTTTCTCTCTCAGAACTTCCCGGGGGATATAGAATATGCTCTTTCTCTCTTCCATCCACCAGATACGTACCAGCCACATATCCGCCGTGAAATCGAACTCTTCCATTGTCCGAGCAACGGACGCGCTGTCGACTGTCCACTTACCGGTCACCTCCCCATTCCCGGTCACGGTCTTTATTTCGAGTGGGATACCCCCTACTCGGGCATCTACCATGCTCTCTCCTGGCTGAGGCAGCCTGACTGTCATTTCTCCGAGTCTGCTCCTTAGATAACCCAGTATAACCCTCTCTCTAGCAATCCCTACTTCCTGACCAGTTGTGGTATGTGCCACATTTCTACGCATGTGAATTCGCTGAGCCTCAGCTTCGGCCATTTCGAATGCGTAGGGCAATCCAGCTTGCAGGCGATCGACGGATTCCGCGTCTCTAAGCAGATCGGCAATTATTTCGTTCACTCCACTAACTCCCCTTAGGCTTTGGTTAATTCGGTCCGTGCTAAGGGCTACGTATTCTTCTGATATATCGTAGCCAACGTAACGGCGTCCGGTTCTTAAGGCGGCAATGGCAGTGGCTCCACTACCCAAGAAGGGATCCAGGACAACGTCATTTGAATATGTGTAGAGTTCCATAAGCCTTCTAGGTAGTTCCACAGGAAATGGGGCAGGGTGTCCAACAGTCCGAGCCGACGCTGCTGGGAACGTCCAAACACTTTTGGTGTACTGTAGGAACTCACCTTTGACTATAGTGGAGAGCCGGTTTTCTGGGTTCATTCTGCCAAATGTGTCCTTGGAAAACACAAGGATGTACTCATGGATGTCCCTTAGGGTAGGATTAGCAGGGGACAGCCAACTGCCCCATGCCGTAGAGGGGCTGGCGCTTGACGACTTGTTCCAGATTATCTCGCCTCGCATCAGGAAGCCCAGTTCCTGCATGAGGTCAATTATGTAAGCGTGGAGGGGAAGATACGGTCTTCTGCCAAGGTTTGCAATGTTTATGCAAGCTCTGCCCCCCGGCACGAGAACCCTGTGCACCTCTGCCATTACTCTCTTGAGAAGGGTCAGGTACTCTCCCATGGACAGGTCTTCGTCGTAGTCCTTGCCCACGTTGTAGGGAGGCGAAGTCACCATGAGGTGGACACTGCAGTCCGGCAGTTCACGCATGCTCTCACTGCTCTTGCAGAAGACCTGATTGACGACGTCTGGAGGCAAAGGGTTTTCAAGATATGGGACGTTTTTCTCTGCTGGCTGGGTCGAATATAGACGGCTGCCGTAGAAGGACGTGGAGTCGTGCCCTATGCGGCCCGGCGCGCCAAAGGCGCTGGTCTCGGTACGCCTTCTCCTTGGCCTGGGTTCCGGTGGGCTCGATGAGGACACGCTCAACCCCTTGATGTGGGTGCAGCGCCCGCTATGAGCCTGAGGACGGCTGATCGGGAGTAGCAGACTCCACCAGGAGCTCCAGCAGGTCCTTCACCTGCTTCTGGTCCTGGATCCCCTTGGTCTGGATACCCGCCTCAAGCTGCTGGATGCAGAAGGGGCAGGACACGCCAAGGGTCTCAGCGCCGGTCTCCACAAAGTGGTCTGTGCGGATGTCGCTCACGCGGGTGCCGGTCTCGTCCATCCACATGCGCCCGCCGCCTGCGCCGCAGCAGAAGCCGCGCTCCCGGCATCGCCAGCCCATCTCCATCACCTGAACGCCGGGTATCGCATTGGCGATCTCCCGCGGCTCGTCGTAGATGCCGTTGTGCCTGCCCAGGTAGCAGGAGTCGTGGTAGGCCAGGGTCGTGTCGATGGTCTTGAGGGGCCTAATCCTGCCCTGCTTGATGAGCTCGTTGACGAACTGGGTGTAGTGGACGACCTCGTAGTCGCCCCCGAACTGCGGGTACTCGTTCTTCAGGGTGTTGAAGCAGTGGGGGCAGATGGTCACGATCTTCTTGACGTTGTAGCTGTTCAGGGTCTCGATGTTCTGCTCCACCATGGTGAGGAAGAGGTACTCGTTGCCCATGCGACGGGCCGGGTCTCCGGTGCACTGCTCCTCCATGCCAAGAATGGCGAAGTTGACGCCCGCCAGCTTCAGGGTGGCCGCCATAGCCTTGGCCATCTTCTGGCTGCGCTCCTCCAGGGACGGGGTGCAGCCGACCCAGAACAGAATCTCAACGTCGCTGTCCTCGGCCATAGTCTTGACGTCCGTCCCCTCGAACCAGTCGGTGCGGGTGGACTGCGTGCCCCTCCAGGGGTGGCCGCGCTGCTCCATGCTCAGGAGGGCGTTCATAGCCGTGTCCGGCAGGCTCGCCTCCTCCATGACCAGGTATCGGCGCATGTCCACAATGCTGTCGATGTGCTCGATGAACACGGGGCAGGCCTCCATGCAGGCGCGGCAGGTGGTGCAGGACCAGAGCACGTCTTCGGTCACGTGCTCAATCATCGTCACCTCCGGCGCGGGGGCCTGGTCGCCGTCCTCCACGCTCACCAGGACGGGGGCGCGCTGCTCCATGTAGCCGCGCAGGTCCTGGATGATCTTGCGGGGCGACAGGGGTTTGCCGCTGGCCCAGGCGGGGCACTGGTCCTGGCAGCGTCCGCAGTTGGTGCAGGCGTCAAAGTCGATGAGCTGCTTCCAGGTGAAGTCCTTGATGTCGCTGGCCCCAAAGCTCTCCGCCGTCTCGAAATCCGGCATGGGCCTGAGCGCGCCCTTGGGCCGGTCGGAGCGAAGGAAGGCGTTGGCGGGGCCCATGATCATGTGGGTCAGCTTGTTGAAGGCGGCGGCCCCGTAGGCGAAGGCCAGGGCCACGAACGCGGCGTGTATCCACCACATGGCCCTGTGGACGCCCTCCATGTTGGACGGCGTGAGGCCGATGCCGCTGAAGGTCTTGGCGAACACCCAGCCTATGGGCGACCAGAGCGCGTCGCTGGGGGCGTACTTTTCGCTGAGCGGGTTGAGCTCGGTTGCGCCGATTCGCAGGCCCTCGGCGGCGAAGCCGGTGAAGATGAGGGCCACAATCAGGCCCAGGATTATCGGGTCGTCAAAAAGCGTGTTGAGACGCGGCGGCCTGATGACGTACCGCCGGTAGATGGCCATTGAGACGCCGATTGTGGCAAGCCCTCCGCCGAAGACGTCCCACAGGAACGCCATCTCCACCCTGTAGTAGCGGGTGATGAAGTTGTAGTGCAGCCACTGCTTGAGGTTCTCCTCAATGGCGGAGGTGGTGGTGGCTATCAGCAGGAACATTGCGCCCCAGAAGAGGCAGAAGTGCATGATGCCAGGGTAGAGGTCCTTCTTGAGGAAGCGTCGGTGGAGAAGGATGTCGCCTGAGGCCAGGGCCAGGAATCGCTTCACCCTGGGCTGCCAGGGGCCGAGGTCTGGCATTGGCTTGCCTAGTCGCCAGAAGCGGAAGCGCATGAAGAGGCCGTATGCGATGGATATTGTGGCGACGGCCAGAATGGTGTAAACAAAAATCCCGAAGAGCGGGAAACCGATATTCCAGAAGTCTTCTCTACCTGCTAGCACCTTAACCTCCTGACTGAGGGCTGTGATCCGGTTAGCGGCCAGCCGAGAAAATAGCTTGAGCTAGTGTAACAGGTAACGCAAGCCAAGCCAAGTGCTTGTACGGGGTTGGTATTCCCGGATGTGTTGTAATACCGGATGCCATACACTAGAGGCGGACCACCCCTGCGAAGGCAGGGGTCTATGGTCCTATATTGCTGGATTCCTGCCTGCGCAGGAATGGCCTTGGCTTGCTAATCCAGTAATGCACCCCTCCATGCTGGACACCAATCGCACTTTACGGCTATGATTACGGGCAGAGGCAAAGGGTCGGGAGGCCCTTGCGCGCCTCGCAATCTATCAGGCCGGAGAGAAGCTTATGAAGATCCACGAGTATCAGGCCAAGGCGATACTCTCTGAGTTTGGAATACCGGTACCCAAGGGGGGCGTGGCCACAACTCCCCAGGAGGCCGGACGCATTGCCGGGGAGCTGGGCGAGAGTGTGGTGGTGAAGGCGCAGGTCCACGCCGGGGGCAGGGGGCTGGCTGGTGGCGTCAAGGTGGTCGGCTCACCGCAGGAGGCGGAGGAGGTGTCCGGCGGGCTGCTGGGCAAGCGTCTGGTCACTCATCAGACGGGCCCGGACGGTGTGCCCGTGAACCAGGTGCTGTTGGAGGAGCCGGCCCAGATATCCAAGGAGTACTACCTGGCGGTGGTCATCGACAGCGCCTCACGAGGCCCGGTGGTCATGGCCAGCGAGGCCGGCGGCATGGACATCGAGGAGGTGGCCGAGACCACGCCGGAGAGGATACTGCGGGCCAACGTGGACATGGTCGTGGGCCTTCAGCCCCACCAGTGCCGCTACCTGGCCTACGGCATGAACCTCCCCGCAGACCTGATTCGCCCGGCGTCGGCGCTTATTGCCAACCTGTACAGGCTCTTTGAGGCCAAGGACTGCTCCCTGGCGGAGATTAACCCCCTGGCCCTGACCGCGGACGGCCAGCTTGTGGCCCTGGACGCCAAGCTCAACTTTGAGGACGACGCCCTCTCCCGCCACGCCGACCTCCAGGGGCTGAGAGACACGGAGCAGGAAGACCCCCTGGAGCTTGAGGCCAGCAAGTTCGACATCTCCTACGTGAAGCTGGACGGCGACGTGGGGTGCATGGTCAACGGCGCGGGGCTGGCCATGGCGACAATGGACTCAATCACTATGGCCGATGCATCGCCCGCCAACTTCCTTGACGTGGGCGGCGGCGCAAGCGAGGAGCAGGTGGCCCAGGCCTTCCGCCTCCTGTTGTCGGACCCGCAGGTGAAGCGCATCCTGGTGAACGTCTTTGGTGGCATTCTCCGGTGCGACGTGGCGGCCCGGGGCATCGTGCAGGCGTCGGAGGAGACGGAGGCGCGCGTGCCCATCGTCGTGAGGATGCTTGGCACAAACGCGGACGAGGGCAAGGAGATACTTGCCGAGTCCAACCTTGAGATAACCCTGGTCAACGACCTGAACGAGGCAGCCGCAGCCATCAGGGCGGCGTCGGCCTAGCGACAAAAGGAGGTCCCAGTGAGCATTCTGGTCGATGAGAACACCCGCCTTCTGGTACAGGGAATCACGGGCAGGGAGGGAACGTTCCACGCCCTGCGCTGTATGGAGTACGGGACCAACCTGGTGGCAGGCGTGACTCCGGGCAGGGGTGGCACGACGTGGGAGGAGAAGGCCCCTGTTTTTAACAGCATCAGCCAGGCCGTGGACGAGACCGGGGCGAACGTGGGCCTCATCTTCGTGCCCGCGGCCTTTGCAGTAGACGCCATTCTGGAGTCCGCCGACGCCGGCGTGCCCCTGGTCGCCTGCATCACGGAGGGCATTCCGGTGATGGACATGGTGCGAGTGGCGAAGTACCTGGAGGACAAGCCCACTCGACTGATAGGGCCCAACTGCCCCGGGCTCATATCGCCGGGGGGCAAGGCCAAGGTGGGCATCATGCCGGGCAACATCCACTTGCCGGGCAGGGTGGGGGTAATATCCCGCAGCGGCACCCTGACCTACGAGGCGGTGAACCAACTCACGGCCCTGGGCATAGGGCAGTCAAGCTGCGTGGGCATTGGCGGCGACCCCATTGTCGGCACGTCCTTTGTGGACCTGCTTGAGCTTTTCCAGAACGACCCGGACACGGACGCGGTGGTGCTCATCGGAGAGATTGGCGGGACCAAGGAGCAGGAGGCGGCGGAGTACATACGAGACCACTTCACCAAGCCGGTCGTCGCCCTGATTGTGGGCACGACGGCTCCTCCCGGAAAGCGGATGGGCCACGCCGGGGCCATCATCACCGGCAGCGCCGCCCGCGCTGAGGAGAAGGTGAGGGCCTTGCAGGAGGCCGGGGCGCACATTGCCCCGTCCCCCGCGGACATAGGCAACACGATGAAGGCTGCCCTGGGGCTGTAGGGCGATTTAGCCACTCCCGCGCAGGCGGGAGTCCATACCCCGCTGCTCCTGGATTCCTGCCTGCGCAGGAATGGTCAAAGGTGTGCCGGATTTCTCCCGCTCACCCCCGCATCAAGTGCGGGGCAGGCTCTGAGCTTGTCGAAGGGCTTGAGCGGGAAGTGATACTCCTCCAGAAGCGAAGTCTAATGAGTTTAGGAATGGATGAAATACAGAGGCTTGCTGAATTCATCAAACAGAGAAACGCTGTCGAGGATGAGATCGCAGCGATTATAGGCCGCCCGGCGCACCCAGGCCACGTAGGGGAATTTGTAGCATCCAGAATCTTCGGCATAGAGCTATCTGAGTCCGCTGTGAACAAGGGCAGCGACGGTTACTTCAGAGGAGGTAGCCTCGCAGGCAAATCAGTGAACATCAAGAAATACTCCTTGAACCAGAGCATTTTGGATATCAGGCCCGACGCACTCCCGGATTATTTTCTCGTGATGGCGGGGCCGAAATCCCAACCAGTATCGTCTCGCGGCACAGTCCAAAACTGGAATATTGCATCAGTGTTCTTGTTCGATGCCCCTGCATTAGTAGAGCAACTCAAACGACGCAAGGTCAAAATAGGGATAGCCACGAGCGTCAGGAAACATCTGTGGGATGAAGCCGAGGTTTACCCAACGCCGAACAATCCCGCACTTCAACTAACAGCAAGTCAGTTGAAGATGCTTGAAATGTTCCAACCTCAGTAGTGTATCGCGCGCCCTGTGCCGCCGGCCGCGGCGATCACATCGCCGTTGATGGCTACGGCGCGAGGCGAAGCCAGAAACGCGACCACGTAGGCTATGTCCCGCGCGTCGATGACACGCCGCACGCTGTTGCCCTGGGCCATCCGCTGCTCCGCCTCCTCCACGGTGATGCCCTGTCGCTGGGCCTGCTCCTCCAGGGCGCGGGGCGTCCTCTCCGTGCGGGTCATGCCCGGATGAACCACCGTCACGTTTATCCCCCTGGGGCCAAGCTCCTCCGCCAGGTTCTTGGTCATGGCCACCACCGACACGTTGCGCATACTGCCAATGGTGTTCCCGGCGTTCCGTGCGGCCATCCCGCTTATGTTGATGATGCGCCCCCAGCCCTGTTGCGCCATGTGGGGAGCGGCCTCTCGTGCGCAGCGCAGGTAGCCCAGCACCTTCACGTTCATGTCCGGCCAGAAGTCGTCCGAGGCGATGTCCGAGAGCGAAGCGGGGGGCGCCGCGCCTCCGGGCTGTGCCGCGCAGTTGACCAGTATGTCCAGGCGGCCAAGGGCCTCGACCGCCGCGCCGACCATTTGCCTAACCGACTCGTCGTCTCCGGTGTCCACTTGCAACGGGACGATTCGCCTGCCGGACTCCTCCGCCAGTTCACGCGCCGCCGCCTCCAGACGCTCCGGGTTGCGAGCGGCTATTGCCACGTCCACTCCCTCCATCGCCAGCTCCCGGGCAATGGCCTTGCCAATGCCGCGGCTGCCTCCGGTGACAATGGCGGTCTTGCCGTTTAGTTCAAGGTCCATATTATCTCCTTCTGACCATTCCTGCGGAGGCAGGAATCCAGGTTCCAACTGTAAGGCCCGATAGACCCCTGCCTTCGCAGGGGTGGTCTTGCATTGCAGGGTTCGCCCGCTAAATTCAGGGCACGTCCATGCGGCTGAGGCGGCGCACCGAGAGGAAGAAGAAGAGCGCCGTCACAATGGCCGCGCCGCCCAGGGCGTAGGAAAGGTCAATGGCCACCGCCTCGTTGAAGGTGGCCTCGTCCAGGCCGTGCATGGTGCCCTGCGCGTAGCTGCGGACGCTCAGATACCGGGCGCCCTCCAGGAAGCTGGTGATCACCGCCTCCCAGAGCAGCACGTAGATTAGGGCAAAGCCCAGGGCGCGGGTCGTGAGCAGCCCGGCCCACATGAAGGCCGACGCATAGGTGACGACGCCCACCAGCGTGCCGGCGGCCGCGGCGGTCGCTGCCTTGCTGCTGCCGCCGGGGTCCATCACCGTCACGACAACCGATACCGCAGCCATCAGCGGCGCGGCCACGATTATCGTTGCCGCCAGCTTGGCCAGCACAATGCTCCATCGAGGCACGGGCTTGGTGGTCAGCAGGCTCAGCGTGCGGTCTTCTACCTCGTTGCCAAAGGCGCTGGTCGCCAGCACCATTACCACCAGGGGCAGCACTACGTTGATGACCAGGGCCTCCAGCATGCCGGCTATGAGGTCGCCGCCGTCCGGGTTGCCCAGGGTGCGAATCAGGGCTGCAAGTCCCAGGGGCAACAGGGCTATCAGGACCAGCAACAAGGCCCTTCGCGGTGACGCCGCCTGCCTCAGCGCCAGCTTGAAGAGGGGGCCAATCACCGCTGCACCACGTAGGAGAACACGCTCTCCAGGGACTCGTCCAGAGGCTCAATGCGGTAGAGGCGGCTGTCAATCTCCTTGGCCAGCCTGGGGGCCATGCGCTGCAGCTCCGCCAGATTGTGGGTCAGCACCTCAATGGCGTCGCCGTCCAGGGAGACGGACTCTATGGCGTCCAGCTTGACCAGGGCCGCCGCCATCTCCCGCTGTTTGGAGGCAGCGATGCGCACCTGGAACGGGCGCTCGTCCAGCTTCTCGCGGATGGCGCGGTAGTTGCCCGTGGCCGCCAGCTTCCCGCTCACCACCAGCAGGATGCGGTCCGCCAGGGACTCCACCTCCTCCAGGATGTGAGACGAGATGAGGATGGTCTTGCCCTCCGCAGCCAGCTGCGCGACGAAATCGGCGAACTCCACGCGCTGTCGCGGGTCGGTGCCGTTGAGCGGCTCGTCCAGTATCAGCACCTGGGGGTCGTGGACGATGGAGGCGGCCAGCCGGATGCGCTGCCGCATCCCGCGCGAGTAGGTGCCCGTCGCCCTGTCCTGGGCGTCCTGCAGGTTGACGGCCTCAATGGCGCGATCGATGAGTTCGGGTCTGTCCGTGCCCTGGAGCTTGGCGGCCAGCCGCACGAAGTCGCGGCCCGTCATGAAGGGGTACAGCGAGTCGTGCTCCAGCATAACGCCGATGCGCCGGTACAGCCCGATGTTGCCGGCCACGTCCTCTCCCAGGACGCGCACGCGGCCGCGGGACGGGCGGGTGAGGCCGCACATCATGTTGAGGAGGGTGGTCTTGCCCGCGCCGTTTGGCCCCAGGAGGCCCGTAACGCCCGGGAAGACCTGGAATGAGGCGTCGTTGACGGCAACAACGCTGCCGAACCACTTGGAGACGCCCGCCACCTCTATGGGAGCTGCCTGGGTCGTCATAGCCGTATCCTCCTGTAGCGGTTCCACAGCAACAGCGCCGGAATGCCGGTGAAGGCCAGGTATGCGCCGATGGGCCAGGCGTCGTCCAGCTCTGCAACGGCCATCATCGCCGGCCCCTCCGGTTCGGTATCGAACACCATGACGGTGATGTGATCTGTGACACTGCCCGCGTCCAGCAGTCCCACGTAGGGCGCCAGATCACCTATCAGGTAGTCGCAATCCTCCGTTCTGGACAGTGTCCCGTCGCTTTGTGACGAACTAAAGGTGGTGCACTCCTCTATGGTCAGGGAGTTGACCGTGATTGTCGATATGAGCCAGATGGCTATGACGAATGCGGCGGCGTAGGCGCGCCGGGTGGTGAAGGCGGCCACGGACATGGGGGCCACGGATATGAACAGCGCAACGAGAACCCCCACGAACAGGATGCGCAGCACGTCTGACCAGTTGTCCCTAATGTAGTCTATCTGGGACTCCGCGGTGAGGATGAGTCCGGCCTGCAGCACTATCTGCCCGGCGTAGACCAGAACAAGGGCAATGAAGAAGAAGGCCAGGAACCGCGCAAGGATGTAGTCGGTGGACGTCAGAGGTCGCACCAGGTAGAGGGGAAGCACGTTGTCCCGGCGGTCGGGTCCCAGGAGCTCCGGGGCCATGATGGCGGAGAAGATTATCAGCACGACGCCCACTATCCCGTAGTAGTCGGCGGGCCCAGGGATGAAGTCTGCCCCGGCCTCGCCGACGAAGGAGAGTATTATTACGAAGACCACCGCCGGGCTCATCACCCCGAAGAAGAGCAGGGCAGGGAGTATCTTGGCTCTCCCTCCGCGCCCTATGCCCAGCACGGTGCGGACGCCATTCTGGAAGAGGGCCAGGCGGGCGCGGTTGCGCCCCTCCCGAGGGCCGGTGTAGCGCTGGTAGCCAAGGTCAAAGACCTCCGCGTCTCGCTCTATCACTCCGGCCTGCTCCTGAAGATGTCCGTCAGGTCGCGGCGCTCCGGCGAGAGCCGCCGCAGCCGCGCGCCGGTGTCCACAGCGGCGTCGCGGATGATGTCGTAGTCGTCCTCCCGCGCCCGCTCCACAATGAGCATGGGGCCGTTGGTCTTTGCCTGCACGCCGCGCTCCGCCAGGGCCGCGGAGAACTCCTCCAGGTGGTCGGCAACCTCAATCAGGAGCGTCTCCGTCTCCTCCGTGAGCTTGGCGACTGCCCCCTGCTGTGCCAGGGCGCCCGACTCCAGCACTATCACCGAGTCCGCCGTGCGCTCCACGTCCCCCATGAGGTGGGTGGAGATCATCACGCTTATGCCAAAGGCGTTGGCGGTGCGGCTGATGAGGCGCAGCATCTCCAGCCGTCCGTCCGGGTCAAGCCCGGCGGTGGGCTCGTCCAGCAGCGCCAGGACGGGGTCATGGACAATGGCTTGGGCCAGCTTCACCCGCTGCTTCATGCCAGTGGAGTACTCCCCCATTGGCCTGTAGCGCTCCTCGTCTAGGCCCACGTGTCGGAGCACGTCGGCGGCGCGGGTGCGCGCCTGGCCGGGCGGGATGCCGCTCATCTGCGCCATGTGCATGAGGAACTCGGAGGCGGTCATGCTCTTTGGCAGCGCCTCGTGCTCCGGCATGTAGCCTATGCGGGCGCGCACCTCCACGGAGCGGTACGGCTCCTCGCCCAGAATGGAGGCCGTGCCGGAGGTGGGCTGGATGAGGCCCAGGAAGAGCTTCATGGCGGTGCTCTTGCCGGCGCCGTTGGGACCCAGCAGCGCCGTCACGCCCTCGCCTACGTCAAAGGACACACCGTCGAGTGCAACGGTGCGTCCGTAGTGCTTGGTCAGTTCTCTCGCTTCCAGCAAAGAGGGCATGGGGGCAGTATATCATATCGGAGAAACGTGGAGCGCTCTGCTTCTGTATAATCGTCAGTGCAGTGTTATAATTGAGAACAAAGCCCCGCGTCAGGAGTGTTGAGGGAGGCAAAGCGATGACGCAAGAGGACGACAGAATAACGTTGGATTTCCACTGGTATATCGATCACCAGAGTGAGATGGTGAAAAAGTACGATGGCAGGGTCATTGCCATTAAGGACAAGGTTGTCCTCGGCGACTATAGCGACTACGGAGAGGCGATTACTGCCACGGAGAAGGAGCACGAACCGGGAACGTTCATCCTGCAACTGGTCAGTCCCGGAGAAGAGGCATATACAGTAACAATCCACTCTCCCGTGGTGCTTGGATAGTGCCGATACGGACACTGGGTCGTGGCCGCAAGGCGTGGCGATACAATGGGCTGGCCGAATCTCTGCGTTCGGAGTGTTTCGTTGATGAAGCGAGCGCTTACGTAATATCCCCACCGGAGCCTCTCCAGGCTATATGGGACACCGGCGCAACTCATTCGGCGGTTTCTCAGGCTGTAGTCCACTCACGCGGCTTGCGTCCTTATGGCAAGACGTATAGCAACACAGCGGCAGGTCGGGTGGAGGTCTTCAGATACATTGCCAACATAACCCTACCAGATATAGGTTGCTTTTTCTGGCTTCCCGTTACGGACGCAAGAATTGATGGCAGTATAGACGTCTTGATAGGGATGGACATTATCAACCAGGGAGATTTTCGGGTAAGAAATCGGAATGGTAGTACAACGTTCTCGTTCGGCATTTACCCACGGAGGAAGTTCATAATCTTTTGAATGAACCACTCCACCCAACTGTGAAGTACGCTCGTAGCACAGGATTGAAGACGGCCCACGCAGCGGACAGGAAAGCAGGCGTAAATCTATTGACCCTCGTATAACGCTATGCTAACATCGCCTTGAGCCTGTGGCCGGGCATCCGGCGCGGGCAGGGGATGAGAAAGGAAACGATAAATCCTACCTGAGGAGGTAGCCGGATAATGACGTATATCATTGCTGAGCCATGTGTCGATGTGAAAGACGGCGCCTGTGTTGATGTCTGTCCCGTAGACTGCATCTACGGCATGGACAACGACGACGACAGGATGCTCTACATCTCCCCGGACGAGTGCATCGACTGCGCAGCCTGCGAGCCGGTGTGCCCCGTGACGGCCATCTTCGTGGAGGAGGACACGCCGGAGGAGTGGAAGGACTGGATCCCAGTCAACTACGACTTCTTCACTGACCCGGACGGAGCGCGGGCCAAGGTTGACCAACTGAAGCCCCGGGCCTAGCCGGACGCCAGCCGCCCAACAGGGCGACTACCAACCGCGTAGTTCAAAAACAGGAAGCCCCTGAGAGGGCTTCCTGTTTTGTGTTTGTCCGGGCGCTACCACCGCCGACCATTCCTGCGGAGGCAGGAATCCAGGAGGGGCGGAGTGGAGGCACCCGCTCACTCCCTTCGACAGGCTCAGAGCCTGCCCCGTACTTGATACGGGGGTGAGCGGTACTTGTTACGGGGGTGAGCAGGGTCCAGGCGCTAGCTCCGCCGTCACTCCAGCTGCACAATGGACGCCTCCGCCTCTCTCCCGTTCACCTCCAGGAAGCCGATTGTGCCCAGCGCCGCTATCTGGTTGGGCAGGGTAGGGCTGCCCGGGTTGATTATCAGGATGCCCGCCTGACGGTCTATGCGAGCCTCGTGGGTGTCTCCGCACACCACAACGTCCACCTGCTCCCCGAAATAGAAGTCCAGCATCTCCTCCGGGGTGCGCCAGGGTATGTCGTAGGGCAGGGGGAAGCCGTGAATCAGCCCAACCCTGATCTCCTCAATCTGGATTACCTGGGCCTCCTTCACGCGGGGGTCATCCGGCACTCCCGGCCGGTTCTTGGTGTAGGCGGAGGGGTAGTCGCCGTTGCCGCGGGCTCCCAGCACCGGGGCTATGGTTTCAAGCCAGTCCAGCACGTCGATGATATGCATGTCCCCGGCGTGGAGGATGAGGTCGACGCCCCGGAAGGCCTCGTACACCTGGGTTGGTATATCGGGGCCCGCCTCCGGGACGTGGGTGTCTGATATCAGTCCAATGCGCATGAGCGGGCCTTTACCCCCATCCCCGTATCAAGTACGGGGCAGGCTCTAACCTTCCCCCTGAGAGGGGGAAGGGACATTTCTCTCTCCCTCGAGGGGGAGAGTCAGAGAGGGGGTGAAATTTGTAATCAAGGTTGTTCAAGCTCTCAGTCTGCGAGTGTCTCAAGGCGCTACGCTGACTCCAACACCTGTAGCAGGCCCTCCTCAAGCTCCTCAGCCGAGGTAAACCCCTCGTACTTGAACCGGACGCGGTCGTCCAGGCCCATGATGAACACCCAAGACTCGTTGAAGTAGTCCTCGATCTTGGTCAGCCCCCACGCCTCTATGACGGGGGAGTATACCGCCTTGCTCAGGTCTCCCTGAATCTCGTCGGGGTTGTCGTACACCTCCACGTGGATGAAGCTGGCCTGGCCCTTGAAGCGGTCCTTCACCTCCTGCACGGCCTCAATCTGGGGGCCGCAGGTGGGGCTGGTGCACAGCGACGGGCTGGAGAACACCACAAGCACCGGCACGTCCTTCGCCAGGGCATCCGGGATGCTCTCCACGTAAAGGTCCGGGTCCGGTGTCGACCAGCTTGTCAGCTGGCCCAGGTGAATCACGTCGTCAAGGGTCTTGTTTGCGATCATGGGAGGCTCGGAGCCGACTGCGGGCGTGAAGCTGGTCTCCTTTACCTCCAGCGGTATGCGTGCGGCGCTCACCGAGCCGTCCTCGTTGGTCACCTCCACGTCCAGCTCCCACTCGCCAGGCTCGTCAAAGGTGAAGCTGGTGACGTAGCTGCCCCGTGTGCCAAAGGGCCACAGGCGGAAGGAGGCGTCCGCCCGCTCCTTCACGTCCCCATCTGAGACGTTCCTGGAGGCCACGCTGGCCTCCGGCGCGGTGATGATGGCGTCCTCTCCCACCAGCAGGAAGGAGATACGGTTGTCTCCCACGCCCAGGTCCGTGGTGGCCAGAAGCGCCGACAGCGACGGGGCGTCAGGCGTGGCGGTGGGCGCGGCCGTTGGAGTTGCCGTGGGTAGGGGTGTTGGGGTGGGATCACCGGCGCAGGCCTGAGCCAGCAGCGCCGCAATGGCCGCGACCGCGGCCATTGCGGCTACCACACCCTTATGTCTTGAACGAGTCAGTGTACGCATCAGACCTGCTTTCCCTACGGCCCCTCGACGTAGGAGCCGAAGGTGAAGGTGAAGAGGCTGAACCTGTCGGAGTTGGAGGAGAGCCTTAGCTCGGTCCCGCCGTAGCTGGGCAACTCCACCACCCTGTACATCCGCGGCTCATCGACCATGAAGTAAGCCTTCCCGTCCTCCTCCCACTGGATATCAGTTCCGCTGTACTCCTGGGGGATAGGCTCACCCGCCAGGGTCACGTAAACCTTGTACGGCTCGCCGCCATCGAAGTCCACCACCGTGTTCACTGTTGTGCCCAGGAAGTTGATGACTATGTAGTCCTCCAGGTTTTCCGTCTCCCGGGCGTGGGTCACGCTCTCTGAGCCGTTGTTCCACAGGCCGTGAAGGTACAGGCGGTGGTTCATGTGGGCGCCCGGGTCGGTGTAGTTGATGGGCGTGTTCGGCGGAATCTCGTAGTACTCCGGGTTAGCTATGTAGGGCAGGTTGTTGCCGATGTTCCGATAACGACCGGCGTACAGCTCACGGGTCTGCCCGTTGCTTGCCTGGGGGTCGTAGTTCGGCCGCTTGACCGTGCCAACGGGAATGTTCGACACGCAGACCCCGGTCTCCTCCAGCAGGTCCTGGATCCACTGCTCCGTTTCCCCGTACGCGCCCTCTCCCACGTGGGCGTACCGGACGACGCCGTCCTTGTCCACCAGGTACTTGGACGGCCATGCCCGGTTGCTGTAGGCCCTCCAGGTCTTGAAATCGTTGTCCTGGGCTATGCGCCAACCCAGGTCGTGCTCCACGGACGCCTCCTCCACGTTCTCCTTGACCTTCTCAAACTCGAACTCAGGGGCGTGCACTCCCACAATCTCGAGGCCGTGGTCGGCGTACTTCTGGTGCCAGTCCCTCAGGAAGGGGAAGGTGCGGATACAGTTCACGCAGGTGTAGGTCCAGAAGTCCACAAGGACAACCTTGCCCCTGAGGTCCTGCATGGTGAAGGGGTCCGTGTTGATCCACCCGGTGATGCCGGCCAGCTCAGGAGCGACAGGCCCGTCCGCGACTGTGCCGTCGCCCGGCTTGGGGGTGGGGCACGGCTCCTCGGTGGGTTCTGGCGTGTCGGTTGGCTCCGTCGTGGTCGTGGGGTCTTCCATCGACGTGCCGCTGTCCGCCGTCGACGCGGGGTCGGCTGCCGAGCCGCTTGCGGGCGCGGTCGTGGCCGCAGGCGGTTCAGTCGCCGCGGGGCCGGTGGTCGGCTCAGGCGCGGGGTCGCTGCCACAGGCGACGATTGCCGTCGCCGCTATTGCGATAATGACTACCAGGATGATTTTTGTGAGGCGCTTTGTGTTTTTCATAGTATCTCCAGTGTAGCCGAAAATCCTTAAGAAATTCTTACATAAGCAACGATGCCCTTAATCTCCCGGTTTCTGGTCCCTGCATCTAGCCTACCAGACGGAGGGCAGACTGCATATACTCATTCCAGGAGATATTGAATAACTCTGCACGTGCAACACCTCTGTCCGGCTATTGACTTTCCGCTGATCGACTTCCACAATATTTGCTTGAGAAGGTCCACTACGGGCCTTTCAATGTTCTCTCTGTAATGGACGATCCAAAGAATCAGCGGAGGGAAGAAATGACGACCAACCAGGAACTCCTCAAGCGCATCACCGCGCGGCCCGATGTCTTCGGCGGGAAGCCGATAGTCCGTGACATGCGGGTGTCGGTGGAGCTCGTACTGAGCTTGCTGAGCCAGGGGGTTACGCCGGAGGCAATCCTTGACGATTACCCCGGCCTGGAGATGGATGACATACGCGCCTGCGCTGCCTATGCCTCCATATCAAGTACGGGGCAGGCTCGCCATGAGCGGGTTTTGTGCTGATTGTGACTTTGCGAAAGGCCCTGGGCTCCCCGCCCAAGGCCTTTCGATTGTCAAGAATGCACCCGTCATTCCCGTGAAAACGGGAATCTAGGTGGGGCTTGGTGTGGACTCCCGCCTGCGCGGGAGTGACGAAAATTACCGCCAACACAGGATACCCCCGGGCCGGAAGTCGCCAGCCCTTCGATACTCTAGTGTGCGTGTGCTATACTCTACCCAGTCGCAAGTCCCAGAATCTTCGTACAGGAGGGAAATCGCTGTGTATCAGGGTATGTTAGCGGAAACCGTCCACATCCGGGGACACAACGGAGACGACGTTCAGGGCTACGCCGCCCGCCCGCTGGGGGCCGGCCCCTATCCGGGCGTGGTGGTCATTCACCACATGCCGGGCTGGGATGAGGGCAGCAAGGAGATAACCCGCAAGTTCGCCTATAACGGATATGCGGCCATCTGCCCCAACCTCCACTACCGGGAGGCGCCTGGAGCCAGCAGCGACGATGCCGCCGCAGCCGTCCGCGCCGCCGGTGGCGTGCCAGACGCCCGCTGCATCGGCGACGTGGAGGCCGCGGCCGAATATCTGCGATCGCTGCCTTACACCAACGGCAAGGTGGGCGTCATCGGCTACTGCTCCGGCGGTCGGCAGGTGTACCTGGTGGCCTGCAACATCCCCAGCCTGGACGCCGCCGTGGACTGCTACGGGGGGCGCGTGGTTGCGGACGCCGACCAGCTTACGCCCGCCACGCCAGTCGCCCCAATCGACATGACGGCGGACATGCACTGCCCGCTCCTGGGGCTGTTTGGCGTTGAGGACGCCAACCCGGACCCAGCGCAGGTGGCGCGGATGGAGGAGGAACTGAAGAAGCACGGCAAGACCTACGAGTTCCACAGCTACGAGGGGGCCGGCCACGGCTTCTTTGCCGTCGACAGGGCCAGCTACCGGCCGGAGGCCGCGACGGAGGGCTGGCAGCGGGTGTTCGAGTTCTACGGCAAGCACCTGAGCTAACAACCGACGATCAAGGAGAGCGAATATGTGTACGTACATCATCGAGAAGGCGGAGATAACGGGAAGCGGCAAGGGGCCGCAGGGCTGGTTTGCGCTGAACCAGGCCAACGTCTACTACGACCACCCCGTTCACGCGCCCATGGACCACGCCCTGACCATAGACTTTGTCAACGAGGCCAAGGGCCCCGGGGCGAGGGTTGCCGTGGAGCTGAGCCCGGAGTCGGCGCGGCAGCTTATCGAGAAGATACAGGCCGCGCTGGAGGCGGGTTACCAGGAGCTGGGGTATCAGTAGTCCTTACCCGCATTTGACCAGGACTTAGAAGGGGCCGCGCAAGCGGCCCCTTCCGTTTTCAGCCGCCGGAGATGGCGCAGCCAGGGGTGAGGGCCTCCGGGAAGTCCCGGCAGCGCTGGGGCCGGTCCTCGTAGATGCGGCACCTGGAGGTGGCATCCTCCAGCATGGGGCAGCGTTCCCCATCGTGCTCCGAGAAGCGCACCCATCCCTCGCCTGCGGGCGTTCTGTCTACGGTCGCGGCCACGCCCAGGGCGGCGGCCTGCTGCTCAAAGACCGCGACCTCCGAGGCGGACAGGTGGAGTATCAGGGAGCCGCGGCAGCACATGGCCCTGCATTGGTTCATGCAGATGTCGCTGGCGGCTTCAGGCGTAAGGCCGGCTATGATGTGGGGCACGAGCGTCCTCGTCGGTTGCGTCTGGCGGAGGGGATGGGATTCGAACCCATGAACCCGTGAGGGTTAGCGGTTTTCAAGACCGCCGCCATCGTCCACTCGGCCACCCCTCCCGTAACTGATTCTATCCTATATCCTGGGAAATTGCTCCCGGAAGACTACACCCACCCAATTCATTCCGCTCTACGCATTGCTGAGCAGGATATCGATGCTTGTATCAAGCGCCGCGGCGATTGAAGACAGCGCCCCTGCTGACCCTCTTTTGATGCCCCTTTCTATCTCCGAAAGATAGCTGGCTGTTACGCCGGTCCTTCTGGAAAGCTCGCGTAGCGTAACGCCTCGGTGAGCGCGAAAAGCCGCCATGGGACTACCCCCGTTCATCATTGCGAGGGCGACCTGATGGGGAACGCGATTGCCCTTATCGGCCTCTCGCGCCGCTAGCTCAATTTTCAAGCATGTCTTCATATAGATAAAAGTTCACATATAGCGAACAACGTGTCAAGGTGCTGTCTCAGGACCGCCGCCATCGTCCACTTGGCCACCCCTCCTGTGGTTGAAATCATATCAAAAAGGTGGAGTTTGCACATTTGGGACTTTAGAATAGAGTCTGGAGGTGTCAGATATGGATAATACGCCAAAGGACAACGATGCCGTGCTCCATAAGAAGAAATATGACTTGGCTGAATTGGTTGCTCGGGTGAATCCAGACAGCCTTCATTCAGAAGTGGACTGGGGTCCGGCTCAGGGTCGCGAGACCTGGTAGGGAGTGGTTGGAGGGTTCATGCCGAAACACAGAATCATACTAGGAACGCTTCTACTGGCTGCCGTAGCGATAGCGCTGACCGTGGGGTATGTTTTGCTAGGTCTAACCAGATTCAATGAATTAGTTGGCATATTCCAGTCCTTAATTACAATAGCGGCGATTTTGGTGGGTGGCATCTTTGCTATTTTCAAATTACAGCTCTTCAGGGACTTACAACCTCATTTGACCATTACACAGGAGGTCTCCGATAGATACGTCGGCGAGAGCTATGTTCATATTGCTGTGACCTCTACCCTAAGCAATAGATCGAGGGTAAAGGTTGAGGTACGGAAGGGGTTATTCCGAGTGCAAAAGATTCTCCCAACCTCGGATGAAGAAGTGGAACAACTGTACTCGCAGGTGTACGTAGATCGTGAGCAAGCAGATCTTCAATGGCCGACTTTGGTAGATTTAAGCCGAATATGGGAGCAAAATCAACTAGTCATTGAGCCAGGAGAATCTCATCAAGAGACTTGGGAAGTTCTGCTTTCCTCGGATGTCAGATCTGTACTCGTCTATGCGTATTTCTACAATCCAAGCAGTTATTTAGACTCTGAAGCTGCTGAAGGTTGGGCCGCGACCACAATACATGATATAATGTAACCGCTTTGAAAAACTTCTCAAAGGGGTAGCAATGACTTACGATAAAACCCAAAAAGGTGTAGAGTCACCTCCGGTTGAGAAGAGAGGCACAGCTCCAAGAGTGGCTCCCCCTAAACCCCAATCGACTAAACCGCCTGGCGGTAAGCCAGCTCAGGATTCATGAGTAGGTTTCTATCGCTTCGCGAGCATTAAAGCTCTTCGTCAACTTTCTCGCCATTTCCCATTAAACACTAGGCGTCTGTCTCTGTCACCATCCTCTGCACCTAGACTAACGCCCCAACTTTCGGTAAGCTCTTGGTAGTCGCCAACGCAGGCGGCGAATCTTCTATCGACGCACTTAAAACCCAGATGAGGAGGGAGTCTCCATGACCATTACCGCAGATAAAGAGGGCGCAAGCCCGGGATCCTTCAAGGTAGTCGGCACCAGGCCGGTTCGACACGACGGCGTGGACAAGGTGACCGGTCGGGCCAGGTACGGCGCAGACATCAACCTGGCCGGGATGCTCCACGGCAAGATACTTCGCAGCCCCCACGCCCATGCCCGCATCCGCTCTATCGACACCAGCAAGGCCGAGGCTCTGCCCGGCGTGAAGGCGGTGCTCACGGCAAAGGACTTCCCCATCGTGGAGGACGCCGTTCTGGACTACTTCGAGACCCGCGGCAGCATCCGCACTGTGGCCGAGAACGTAATGGCCAGCGACAAGGCGCTGTACAAGGGCCACGCCATCGCCGCTGTCGCCGCCGAAAGCCCCCACGTTGCCGAGGAGGCCCTTGACCTCATTGAGGTGGACTACGGAGGCGCTCAAGCCAATCCTCGACGTGCGCGAGGCCATGAGGGAGGACGCGCCTCTGCTCCTGGACAACATGACCACCAGGTTCCGCGTAGAGCGGCTTGGCCTGGGCCAGGACACGGGCGTCAAGAGCAACATTGCCGACCACGTCCAGTTCAAGAGGGGAGACCTTGAGCAGGGGTTCAAGGAAGCGGACGTGATTGTGGAGCGGGAGTTCACCACCCAGTCCGTCCACCAGGGCTACATTGAGCCTCAGACCTCCACGGGAATCTGGTCCTCCGACGGGCATATAACCATCTGGACGGCCACCCAGGGGACGTTCCCCATCCGCACCTCCACAGCGGCGATTCTCGGCATACCCGAGTCCATGGTCAAGGTCATTCCCATGGAGATAGGCGGAGGCTTCGGCGGCAAGCAGGCCCCTTATCTTGACCCGGTGGTGGCGCTGCTCTCCAGGAAGACGGGCAGGCCCGTAAAGATCGCCATGTCCCGCAAGGAGGTGTTTGAGGGCACCGGGCCCACGTCGGGCACGTACATGAGGTGCAAGATAGGCGCGGACAAGAGCGGGAAGATAACGGCAGCCGAGATATACCTGGCGTACGAAGCGGGCGCATTCCCCGGCTCGCCGGTGGCCGGCGGCGCCATGAGCGCCTTCGGGCCGTACAAGGTGGACAACCTGCTGGTGGACGGCTACGACGTTGTGGTCAACAAGCAGAAGACCTCTGCGTACCGGGCGCCTGGGCAGCCCCAGTCCGTCTACGCGGCTGAGACGGTCATCGACGAGCTGGCCGAGAAGCTGGGCATGGACTCAATGGACTTCCGCATCAAGAACGCCGTGCACGAGGGGGACCGAACCCCCAGTGGCGTGCTCCACACCCACTTCGGCTGCGAAGAGGTGGAGTTGGCGATGAAGAACCATCCCCACTACAGCGCACCCCTGGAGGGCCCCAACCAGGGGCGTGGCGTGGCGGTGGGCTATAGGCTGAACGGCGGAGGCAGCGGATCCTCGGCGACCATCAACGTCAACGCCAACGGCACAATCAACCTCATCACGGGGTCGGTGGACATCGGCGGCACGCGGTCGTCCATAGCAATGCAGGCCGCAGAGGTGTTGGGAATCGGCTTCGACGACGTGAACCCTACCGTCGTTGACACGGACTCCGTGGGCTACACGGGAGGCACCAACGGCAGCCGGATAACCTTCGACACCGGCCGCGCCGCCATCAACGCAGCGGAGCTGGTCATCGGCGAGATGAGCAGGCGGGCTGCGCTTCTGTGGGAGGTGCAGCCGGACGACGTGGACTTTGCTGACGGCGTGTTTGTGTGCAGCAAGAACCCGGAGGACAGGTTCACCTTCAGGGAGTTGTCGGGCAAGCTGATGGACACAGGCGGCCCCGTGACGTGCTCAGCGTCCGACCGCCAGGGCGGCGTGGGGCCTCAGCTGGCCGGTACCATTGTGGACGTTGAGGTGGACCCGGAGACGGGGAAGGTGGACATCCTTCGCTGCACCGCGTTCCTGGACTGCGGCAAGGCGGTGTATCCGAGCTACGTTGAGGGCCAGATGCAGGGCGGCGCGCTCCAGGGGTTCGGCTGGGCGCTGCACGAGGAGTACTACATGACGGAGGACGGCACTATGGCCAACTCCAGCTTCCTGGACTACCGGATGCCCACCAGCCTTGACCTGCCAATGATCGACTGCGTGATTATCGAGGTTCCCAACAACCGCCACCCGTTTGGTGTGCGGGCGGTAGGGGAGACCGTGCTGGTGCCGCCAATTCCGGCGATGGCCAACGCCATCTACAACGCGGTGGGCGTGCGGATGCAGAGGCTGCCCATGTCTCCCGGCGCTATACTGGAGGCCTTGGAGGAGAAGAAGGCGGCAGAATAGGAGAGAGACAGGAAAAAATGCCCTGAAGTCCAATTCTCCTGGATTCCGGTTTGCACCGGAATGACGGATGGGTGAGAGTAGAAAGCGAAGGCGGTAGCCGCAAACAGCGTGGCTACCGCCTCAATTACTGTCTCCCGTTATCTCCCTGGTCCCCATTGGTATCAAGCACAACTGCCTTGATTACACCCAGGTCTGCGCTGTGCTCAATGAGCATCCTGGTATGTTCCCTCAGTATGGCGGAGTGTCCCCTGAGTATATCGGAGTGCTCCCTCAGCATGTCGGAGTGTTCCCTGAGTATACCGGAGTGTTCTCTCAGTATATCCGAGTGCTCCCTTAGTATGCCGGAATGTTCCCTCATTATCTCGGAGTGTTCCCTGAGTATATCGGAGTGCTCCCTTAGCAGCCTGGTGTGCTCCTCAAGCACCTCTCTCATGGATATTACCACGTTGGTTAACGCCACCAAGGCCTGTGTATTGCTCTCTAACGCCTGGACTATCTGCTCGTAGCCTCTTTCCAGGCGGTCCAGCCTCTCTTCCGTTGTAGCCATGCTATGCCTCTTCCCTGGCTCTGGTGATGTGCCAGCGTAACATGATATACCTTACGGCACGTGGGGCGCGAAGTCCATACCGATGTGCCCAAGCTCCTTGAGGTGGTCGTACTCCTCCTCCGTCAGGTCCAGAACCTCCCTGTAGACGTAGTCGTTGTCCTCGCCCAACCTGACGGGAGGCTTGCGCACCCTGAAGGGCGCGCCGGATATCTTGAAGGTGCAGCCGGGGTACATGTGAGTGCCCACCTCCGGCGCATTGATCTCCACAAAGAACCCGCGCTCCTTTAGCTGTGGGTCTGCGAAGGCGTGGGCCTCATGCATCATGGGGCCGGCGGTAATGCCCGCGCCCTGCAGCTTGTGGAACAGGTCGTAGTTGTCCTTGTCGGACGTCCACTCGGAGACGATGCGATCAAAGTCGTCGTGGTTGGCCCACAGCCCGGCCATGTCCTGGAAACGCTCGTCCGAGGCCAGATCAGGCTTGCCCATCAGCTCGCACAGGGCGCGCCACTGCTCGATCCTGCCTATGGATACGGCGAGCCACTCTTCGTCTCCCGCGCACCGGTATACGCCCTGCACAGTGTGGCCCAGGTGGTCCCTGTTGCCCGGAGTGCCCGGCACCCGGCCGGTCATGGTGTACTCCATGAACAGCTCGCCCAGGTGGGGGAGGAAGTTCTCCGCCAGCGACAAGTCCACGAACATCCCCCTGCCGGTCTTCTCCCGCTGCTTCAGGGCCATTATGGCGGCTATGGCGATGGTGACTCCGGAGGAGGCGTCAGTTGCAACGGACGCCGGCGATCCTTCGAAGTCCATGTCCGGGTAGCCCATGACGGATGCGTGGCCTATGGCGAACTCGAACTGCGTCCCAATGCCACGGTAGTAGTTCCAGGGCCCCGTCTGCCCGAAGCCGCAGACGGAGATCATTATCAGCCGAGGGTTCCACTGGCTGACCACGGAGTAGTCGATGCCCAGCTTCGCCATCGACCCGAAGGCGTTGTTCTCAATGAAGAGGTCGCTGTTCTCAATCAGGCGGCGGAATGTCTCCAGGCCCATGGGGGAGTTCAGGTCCAGGGACATGCTGTGCTTGTTTCTGGCGTGCATGTTGAACGCGCCCGCCCGGTTCCAGGGACGCTCTCCCGGGTCCCGATTGGGATAGAGCGAGATAACCCGCTTCTTCTCGGCTTCCGGGTCAGGCCGGGCGAACTGGCCCCGGCCCGGCGGCATTCGCTGGAGGGTCTCGACTCTGATGACCTCCGCGCCCATGTCACCCAGGAACATCGTGCCGTAGGGGCCGGCCCAGATGACGGTCATGTCGACCACCCGCACTCCCTCCATGGGCAGCTTCTTCTCTCCCGTGCCGAGGGCCGCGCCGGAGCCGCCTGAGCCTTCATCCTTCGGCTCAGAGTCTTCCCATGCGCCGGATGCGCCCGAGGGGCCCTCAAGCGCCTCCTTGTTGTGCTGCCCCAGGGTCGGAGCGGGCCTGTCGATGCTCCACCAGCCCTCCGGGTTGAATATGGGCGCGCCCGGGTAGCGGAACTTGCCGGCCACCGGGTGGTCTATCTCCGTAAAGTAGTCTCGGAAGGCCAGCTGCGGATGGCTGTCCACCGCGTAGTCAATGGTCACGATGGGGGAGATGAGCATCTCGTTTGCCTGGCCGACCTCCACTATCTCCTGCATTGTCCTCTCGAAGAGCCAGGGGAGCCAGATGGTCTCCTCGAACTCGTCCTTGGCGTCCAGGTCAACCTGGCCCATTGCCGTGCCGTAGTAGCTGTCGATCAGGTCCGGCCTCTCCAGAGTGTTGCAGAGGGAGGCCCACCGCGGTCCGCCCACGGACACAGAAATGTAGCCGTCCAGGCAGGGGAAGATGCCTCCGGGGTACCCCGCCCTTATTGGGCCCAGCCGGACGGTCTTCTCACCCGTGTACTGGTACTGCACCAGGCTCATCAGACGCTGGTTTATGGACCCCGTCTGGGTCTCCAGTATGGATATGTCTACGTACTGGCCGCCCAGTCCCTGTTCCTCCCTGCCGCGCCAGGCGAAGAGGGTGGCAAGGGCGGCGACGTTTCCCGCCTGGTACAGGCCGTGGTTGCCGCCCAGCTTGAGCGGGTAGCGGTCCGGCAGCCCGGAGCCGTTCATCCGGCCGCCCGAGGCGTACAGGGTGATCTCGTTTATGAGGTAGTCCCTGTACGGGCCGGTCTGCCCGAAGTTGCTGACGGCCGTCATCAGCAGGTTGGGGTTTATCTTGGAGAGAGTGTCGTAGCCAAGGCCAAAGCGCTCCATCGTCCCGGGCTTGAAGCTCTCCACCAGGACGTCGGCGCCCTTGACCAGCTCCTTTACCGCCTCCACGCCCTCCGGGGACTTGAGATCGAGGGTGATGCCCCGTTTGTTGGTGTTCAGGAAAAGGAATATGCCGCTCTTCTCCGGGTGCGGCGCGTCGTCGGGGAAGGGGCCCATGCCGCGGGCGAAGTCCCCTGTGCCCGGGCGCTCAATCTTGATGACGTCTGCGCCGTGGTCGGCAAGGAGCTTGGTGCAGTACGGGCCGGAAATGCCGTGAGTGAGGTCTACAACCCGTAGGCCCGAAAGAGGCTGGGATACCTGGCTGTCTACCATGTCTCTCCTCCTGCTGGTGTGGCTACCACTGTCTTCTGTGGGAAGTCCCGCCTTTGGGGTTACCTTACGTGTGGGGCGAACTCCATTCCTATGTGCCCCAGCTCCTTCAGGTGGTCGTACTCCTCCTCAGTCAGGCCAAGCACCTCTCGATAGACGTAGTCGTTGTCCTCGCCCAGCCTCACGGGAGGTTTGCGTACCTCGTAGGGTATCCCGGATATCTTGTAGGTGACGCCGGGGTACCTGTGCGTGCCCACCTCAGGCGCGTTGATCTCCACAAAGAAACCGCGCTCCTTCATGTGCGGGTCGGCGTAGGCGTGGGCCTCGTGCACCACCGGGCCTGCGGCTATGCCCGCCTTCTGAAGCCGGTTGAACAGCTCAAAGTTGTCCTTGTCCGCCGTCCACTCGGAGACGATGCGGTCAAAGTCGTTGTGATTGGCCCAAAGACAGGCCATGTCCGCGAAGCGCTCGTCCTCTATAAGCTCCGGCTTGTCCATGAGGTGGCAGAGGGAGTGCCACTGCTCAATCTTGCCTATGCAAATGGTGATCCACTCGTCGTCTCCGGCCACCTGATAGCAGCCCTGCACGTCCTGGCGCAGGTGGTCTCTGTTGCCCGGAGTGCCCGGCACGCGGCCGGTCATGCTGTACTCCATAAAAAGCTCGCCCAGGTGGGGGAGGAAGTTCTCAGCCAGCGCAACGTCCACAAACATGCCCTTGCCCGTCTTCTCCCGCTGCTTCAGCGCCATTATGGCGGCGATGGCTATGGTGACCCCGGTGGAAGCGTCCGTCGCCACGGAACCCGGCGAGCCCTCGAAGTCCATGTCCGGGTAGCCCATGACCGATGCGTGGCCTATGGCGAACTCGAACTGGGTCCCAATGCCCCGGTAGTAGTTCCACGGGCCCGTCTGCCCAAAGCCGCAGGTGGAGATCATTATGAGCCGCGGGTTCCACTGGCTGACCACGGAGTAGTCGATTCCCAGCTTCGCCATTGACCCAAAGGCGTTGTTCTCGATGAACAGGTCGCTCTCTTCAATCAGGCGGCGGAAGGTTTCCAGGCCCATGTCGGAGTTCAGATCCAGGGTCATGCTGAGCTTGTTCCGGGCGTGCATGTTGAAGTTGGCGGCCCGGTTCCAGGGGCGCTCGCCGGGATCCCGGTCGGGGTAGGAGGAGACGGCCCGCTTCTTCTCCGCATCCGGGTCGGGTCGCGCGAACTGGCCGCGGCCCGGCGGCATGCGCTGGAGGGTCTCCACTCTGATTACCTCTGCACCCATGTCAGCCAGGTGCATGGTGCCGTAGGGGCCCGCCCATATGACGGTCATGTCCACAACACGGACGCCCTCCAGGGGCAGCTTCTTCTCTCCCGCAGCCGTCGCGGAGCCGCCTCCAGCATCCCTTGGCTCTGAGCCGTCCCACGCGCCTGCCACTCCCTTTTCTCCCTCCAGCACCTCCGCGTTGTGCTGGCCCAGGGTGGGGGCCGGCCTGTGGATGTTCCACCAGCCGTGCTGGTTGAATATGGGCGCGCCGGGGTAGCGGAACTTGCCCGCCACCGGGTGGTCTATCTCCTGGAAGTAGTTGCGGAAGGCCAGCTGCGGATGGTCGTCCATCGCAAAGTCAATGGTCACAATGGGGGAGATGAGCATCTCGTTGGCCTGGCCGGTCTCCACTATCTCCTTCATGGTCCTCTCAAACAGCCAGGGGAGCCAGACGGTCCCTTCAAACTCGTCCCGGGCGTCCAGGTCAACCTGTCCCATAGCCGAGCCGTAGTAGCTGTCGATCAGGTCCGGCCTGCCGAGAGCGTGGCAGAGGGCCGGCCACCGCGCGCCGCCCACGGACACCGAAATGTAGCCGTCCAGGCAGGGGTAGATGCCGCCCGGATATCCCGCCCTTATGGGCCCCAGGCGCTTCCCCTTTTCGCCGTTGTACTGGTACTGAACCAGCCCCAGAAGACGCCCGTTGATGGACCCCATCTGGGTCTCGTACATGGATATGTCTATGTACTGGCCGCCCTGTCCCTGATTCTCCCTGGCGTGCCAGGCGAACAGAGTAGCCATAGCAGCGACGTTTCCCGCCTGGTACAGGCAGTGGTTGCCCCCCAGCTTGAGGGGGTAGCGGTCCGGCAGCCCGGAGCCGTTCATCCTGCCGCCCATGGCGTACAGGTTGATCTCGTCTAAGAGGTAGTCCCGGTAGGGGCCGGTCTGCCCGAAGTTGCTCACGGCCGTCATCAGCAGGTTCGGGTTGATCCCGGAGAGGGTGTCGTACCCAAGGCCCAGGCGCTCCATTGTCCCGGGCTTGAAGCTCTCCACCAGGACGTCCGCCCCCTTGACCAGCTCCTTCACGGCCTCAACGCCCTCGGTTGTCTTGAGGTCGAGGGTGATGCTCCGCTTGTTGGTGTTCAGGGAGAGGAAGAGGCCGCTCTTCTCCGGGTGGGCCGCGTCATCCGGGAAAGGGCCCTTGGCGCGGGCGAAGTCCCCATCGCCCGGGCGCTCAATCTTGATTACGTCTGCGCCGTGGTCGGCAAGGAGCTTGGTGCAGTACGGACCGGCTATGCCGTGAGTGAGGTCAACAACCCGCAGGCCGGAAAGAGGCTGCGATACGAGGGGCTCTACCATATCTCTCCTCCTGTTAAAGGCGCTCAGTGGCGGTTAGGGGTCTAGCATACCATATTCGATATACGATTTCCCTGTAAAGGCGCAGGATTTCGGCGGAACGGAGCCTCTGCGGCAGGCCCCCTGGCGATTTGCCCTCAGGTGTTGAAGTAGCTGTTCAGCTCCTCGCACGCAATGGTGTCCCTGCCGTCCGAACAGGGAGAGCCGTCGTTGCCGTTGCCCGTCAGCGCCAGGGCCCTGGCGTAGACCACCCACACTCCCCCCGGCTCCTCCCGGGGGTCGCCAATGCTGCCCGTCCACTCAACCGACCTGCCCAGGACTATCTCCTGGGCCGCTATGGAGTCCAGCAGCGCGCTGAAGGCCATCTCGTCCGTCAGCCACTTGCTGTCGTCCGACTGGATGCCGGTGTAGACGTGCATGTGATTGTGGCTCATATCAGGGTGACCTCGAATGTCTCAGCGTCTCCCCGGGAGAACCGCGTTTTCCGTCATTCCTGCGAAGGCAGGAATCCAGGTGGGGGGTGGCGTGGACTCCCGACTGCTCGGGAGTGACGACAAGGGGGCTGTCCAAGGGCCACCTACCGCGGGAAGGGCATACCCTGCAGCCCCTTCAGGAACCTCACCTCACCCAGGTGGAAGAAGCCGTGCCCGATTATGATGCTCTGGATGTTGCGGCCCACCGTCTGCCTGGGGTTGTCCGGGTCCAGGGGGCGGTCAAGGTCGTCGTCCGTCATCTTTGAGAGGCCGTCATCCACCGACACTCTCACGGCCTCCATGTAGCCCACAAGCCCCTCCTTGCTGGGCCTGTGCGCCTCCACCTGGTCCGGCGTGAAGCCCGTCCCGGACCCCGTCTCCGGCAGCCCAAGGCGCTCGTGCCAGTTCTCCCTGGCCCACACCGACGGCGTCCCCTCGGCGGTGCTCACCCGGTGAAAGGAGTTGTCCTCAGTCCTGGTGAAGTGCCACATGAGGAAGGCGATGGAGTTGGCCTCAGGAGTGGGCCGGTACAGCATCTGCACGTTGGTCAGGGGCTCCACTTCGTTGACGAAGCTCCGGTTAAGCTCGAACAGGGTGGACTGGATAAACTCGATCGCGTTCACTGCGACCCCTTTCTCCGAGGCGGCCCGGAGCCCGATGGGAGACCGGCCGTCCGGCGCTGGCTTGCCCACGATTATAGCATACGGACGCCTTGGGGAAATCTAATTTCCGTCGCCCAAATTGACTCTGCGGGAAGCCCGCGCTATCATCTCCCTGCTATGAGAATCATGGGTATAGAGACTTCCTGCGACGAGACCGCCATATCCGTTGTGGAGGACGGCCGCCAGGTGCTGTCCAACGTCATCGCCTCCCAGGTGGAGCTTCACGCCCGATACGGAGGCGTGGTGCCGGAGGTGGCCTCCCGCCAGCACGTCCTGGAGCTTGTGCCCACGGTGGAGGCCGGCCTGGGCAGGGCGGACCTCTCTTGGAGCGACATCGACGCCATTGCCGTTACCCACGGCCCCGGCCTGGCGGGAGCGCTCCTTGTGGGCGTGAACGCGGCCAAGGCCCTGGCCCTGGGCGCGGGCCTGCCGCTGATTGGCGTCAACCACCTGGAGGGCCACGTGTACGCCAACTGGCTGGAGGGTGCAGACCCGGAGAGGGAACCGGGCTTCCCGCTCCTGTGCCTCATCGCCTCCGGCGGCCACACGGACCTCATCCTGATGGAGGACCACGGACGCTACAGCCTCCTGGGCCGCACAAGGGACGACGCCGCCGGCGAGGCCTTCGACAAGGCGGCTCGCATACTGGGACTTGGCTTCCCGGGCGGCCCGGAGGTGCAGAAGGCCTCCCAGGGCGCTGCCGGTGACGAGATGCTGCCCCGCGCCTGGCTGCGGGGCTCCCACGACTTCAGCTTCAGCGGCCTCAAGACCGCCCTCCTGCACAAGGCCAGGGCCCAGGGCGTATACCCTCCCGTCGACGACTCAGACCCGGACCCCTACCTGGTGCGGGAGATGGCCGCCGCCTTCCAGACCTCCGTGGCCGACGTGATGACCACCAAGACCCTGAACGCAGCGAGGAAGCACGACGTCCGGGGGATCATGCTGGGCGGAGGTGTTGCCGCCAACTCCGCGCTCCGCGCTATGCTCAGGGAGAAGTCCCATCTGCCCCTGTTCATCCCGTCGCCCGCCCTCTGCACCGACAACGGAGCGATGATCGCGGCCTGCGGCTACTTCCAGCAGGACAGGGTCGGTGGCAACGGCTGGGACCTGGACGTGGAGCCGGGCCTCAAGCTGGGCTGACGGAGGCGCCCGCCTTCTCCGCCTCCCTTGAGCGAAGCTCCGACACCGGAACGTCCCTCTCCATGTACCACGTCTCGTAGGCCCGCTCCCTGAGCCTCAGCTGCGCCACGGGCACGTCCCTCTCCATGTACCACGCCTCGTAGGGCGACTCTACGCCCCAGAGCCACACCAGGTCGCCCGGGGCGTCCGGCCTTCTGCCGTCCTCCCCATCCCCACCGAGCCACGACCACTCCATCATCGCGTCCCGGTCGATGCGGCCGTCGCCTCCGAACAGGGCGGGGGAGTAGGCGGCCTTGAGCTCGAAGAACCTGTTGACCAGGTCGTAGGCCTCCCGGGAGGTGCGGCCCCTGTAGGGTATGCTCACCTCCTGCCGGGCGGCCCGGAACAGGATGGATCCCTCATGGGAGACTGAGACGAACTGGTACAGGTGGTGCAGCGCCCCCAGCCCCAGTAGCGCAGCCAGCCCCCAGGACAGGGGTGGCCACTCCACCGCGGTAAGGGCGGCCCCGGCCCCGGCCAGCAGTATCGCCATTCTCAGCAGGCGCTTCACGCCCCTGGACCTGTGCGCCACCTCCGCGCTAAAGACGTCTCCCAGGGACAGGAACGTCGCCGAGAGCCCCGCCTTTGTCCTGGAGAGCCGGACAACCCTGCGGTCGGTGAGCAGCAGGGCGTTCCTCTCTCCGTCTACGGCCGCGCCCGCTCCACCCTTCTCCCCGAAGGCCACGTCGACGCTCTCGCCAGCCATCATGGGCAGGCCTTCCACAGGCACCTCGATGCTGGCCGCGTCCCGCTCCATCACGCCGCCTGCCCGCTCAGCACCCGGTACAGGTGAATCAGTCCCTGCTGCCTCCTGGCCGAGTCCACCGCGGGCCCCTTTCCCGCGGCCATGCCCAGGAGCGTCTTCATCTCCCGGGTGATCTCGTTCTCCTGGCCAGGCGGGAAGCCCCGGTAGCGCTCCAGGCACAGCCTGCCCAGGGCCGCGTCCCCCAGCATGTGCGCCCTGGCGTAGAAGAAGGGCAGCATCACGTTGACGGCCACGTCCCTGGCCCGCGCTCTCCCTATCAGGGCCGGCGTCCGGCTCTTGAGGGAGCGAGTGTCAGTCAGTTGGCCCTCCTGCCCGTCCTCCACCACCAGCGCCCTCTCCAGGTCAGAGACCCTTTCACTCCGGAGCGCGTTTTCAAACCCCTCCAGCAGCCCGGTGTCCCGGTGCCTCCATATCAGCACCGCGGCCCCGGCCAGGCGGCGGGCGGGCCTGTTGTGTGGCCTCATCCCGGCGTAGCTCCACGCGCCCCGGGAGACCGCGACCGGCGCCCCGGCCGACCGCCATGCGCGCTCCATCTCCCGGCTGCGGCTCTCATCTCCGGCGTCGTCATCGATTCCCAGGCTGAGCTGCCGGTGGAGCAGCCCCGCCGCCCCAAGGAGAACGGCCTCCAGGGTGGGGGCGTCACACCCCTTGCCGGCCGTCTCAAACAAGCGCCGCAGGGGAAGGCCCCTGGCCAGCAGCTCCATCTGGGCGCTGTTCTGGCTGTACCCCAGCGCCTCCATTACGCCCGCGTACAGCTCCTCCTGAGCGTCTCCGGCCCTGAGTCGCTTTGTGTAGGCGCAGGCCATGCCCAGGAAGCGCCGCTCGCCCGCCTCCTCCAGCGCCCGCTCCAGCTCCGACGCGTTCAGCCTTCTTAGGCGCTCCAACGGCGCGGCTCCCTGCTGGGGGCCGGTGTGCCGCTGGCCTTTCCCCGACCGCGCCAGGCCCTCCGCCCGTTGGTCCAGCAGCACCTCCTGCACCTGCGACCCCGCCTCCGGCGGCCTGCCCCCGCCTCTCAGGAACAGGTGGAGCGCCACCCTTTCGTAGCGGGGGTCTCCCCGGTGGCCGTGGCCGTCCCAGTCGCCCCGTTTCAGGTGCACCTCCGTGTCTCCCCGGATGAGGTCGCCCTCCTCCGTGATCAGCAGGGTATCCCGGAAGTCCGGCCCCGCGTGGGGCGCGTGCCGCCCGGGGTAGAGCACCCGCAGCGGGCGTCCCTCCGTGGTGACCACCGTCCTGATGGCGCCGCTGCGCCACCACTCCGACACCTGGATCTCCCGGATGTCCCTGTTCGCCGCCTTGACCGCGCCCCTGTCAGAAAGCGTCCTGTCTCTAGGCGCGCGGGGCCCTGGGCCGTCTTTCAGACCACCGGCTCCGGGCGCGGCGGCGGTCGTCTGCGTTGTCCGTCTCAACCCGCCACCGTCTCCTCATCCGATTTGCCGGACTCCCCCGGGGAGCCTGCGTCGTACCCGAAGCCCGCCCGGTCGGCTATGATGTTGAGCATGGTGCGGGAGACGCCCCGGGGCCTGTACATCCCCCTCTCCCACTCGCTGATGGTCTGCTGCCGGGTGCCCAGCTCCTCCGACATCTGCTGCTGGGTGAGGCCCAGGTGGTCCCTCAACGCCTTCACCCTCTCGGCGTCCCACTGGCGGCTCTGCCTCCTTCTTCTCCTGTACTCCATACCCGTATTTTACACGAATGCGTGTAGAATACAACAACCACGGTTTTGAGAGCCTCTTTCCGCAGGCGTATACACCTTGCGGGCCAGACCTGATAAGATGTTGCCGGAGGAGCTGAATGACCAGGGCAGAGCAGGGTATAGGTCTACTGGGATGCGGGGCCATCGGCCGCGGCCTTGCTATGGCCGTCGACCAGGGCAAAGTCCCGGACGCGGCGCTGGTCGCCGTGTACGACCAGGACGGCGACGCCGCCCGGGCTGTGGCTCAGAGTCTGGCCTCCAACCCTGAAGCCGCCGCTTCCTTTGACGAGCTCCTGGCCGACGAGCGCGTGGACATGGTGGTGGAGGCCGCCTCCCAGGACGCCGTGCGCCGCTACGGGGAGGCCGCCCTCTCCTTCGGCAAAGACCTGCTGGTGATGAGCACGGGCGCGCTCCTGGACGGCGGGCTGCTTTCCAGGCTGTCGGCCCTGGCCGACGAGAAGGGATGCCTTGTGTACGCGCCCTCCGGCGCAGTTGGCGGCATCGACGCAATACGTGCGGCCCGGGACGAGCTGGAGGAGGTCACCCTCACAACCCGCAAGCCGCCGGGCACCATTGTGGACGTGACCGCTTCAAACCGTACGCCGTTTGAAGCCGTCACCTCTCCCCAAGTTGTCTTCGAGGGCAATGCGCTGGAGGCCGTGAAGCGCTTTCCCTTCAACATCAACGTGGCCTCCGTCCTGAGCCTGGCCGGCATAGGGCCGGAGCGGACCAAAGTGCGCATCGTCGCCGACCCGGAGGCCGGCGGCAACATCCACGAGATCTACGCCCGGGGCAGGAGCGGGACGCTGCGCTTCACCATGGAGAACGTGCCGCATCCGGACAACCCCATGACCAGCCACCTGGCCCTGCTGTCCGCGATAGAGACACTGCGCAGGGCCTGCCAGGGAGGGGTCAAGATCGGGGCCTGAGTCCCTGCATCGTAGCCCTTTGCGGCATGCTGCGCCGCGTCCCGCGAACACACGCAGCGGGACGTCCACAATATTGCTGTCTGCACGTCTCTTGTTGCATTTATTCGTCTTTTGAACCCCTTTACGCAATACGTGATACGCATCACAATTGGTTGTAGACCGCTTTAATTGTGTGATATTTCGCACAAAATTGACAGAATCGTACTCTCGTTGTACTCTCCATATAAGTGACCTGTCGCGGCGGGCAATCGGGACTCCGCCGGGAGGGGGTGATGGATGAGTAGGAAATAGCGTAAGTCTTGGGAATAGCTCTATTGGGAGGTTCTTGCTATGTCCATCGTTAAGCTGATAGGAGAAACCGGTCTCTTTACGTCCCTGGACGAGCTCCGGCTGAAGAGGGTGGCCGACATGGCCAGGGTGCAGTTCTTCCCCGCCGGCGCAGAGGTGTTCCGGGAGGGGGACGCCCTGGGCGATCTGTACCTTCTCCAGCGCGGGTCTGTTAAGCTGACCACGGGCGTCAGGCTGTGGAACGGGGACTCAACCCTGCGCTCCATCGTCTCCGTCATAGGGCCCTACGGCACCTTTGGCTGGTCGGCCCTCATCGACCCGTACCAGGCGACCCTTAGCGCGGAGACGGAAAGGGAGTGCACCATGGTCGCCATAGACGCCGCCTCCCTCAGGTCGGAGATGGACCGGGACTGTGAGCTGGGCTACTCCGTGATGAAGGCGCTGTCCGTCCTCATTGGCGACAGGCTGCGCAGCATACAGGGCGTCTGGATGTCCGCAAAGGCGGCGGACCTGCACACGGCGCCCCTGAAGCAGGCTGTCTACGGCTAGTCTCAGGCCACTAGCTGAAGCATATTCCGGTCCCTTGCGGCCTCCGCGCCGGTGGTGGAAGCTGCACTCATAGGTCTTTGGACGTGGAGAGGCGCGGAGGCCGCAGGGCCAGGGTGTTGTGCGTCGCCCCGTCGGGTCCGGGCCTTAACCCGTAACCATGCCCGTTACGTTCCCCTCCGGGTCGCTGAACATGGCGAGGGTGACGGTATCCGGTATCACTGTGGGGGGCAGGATGGTCTTGCCCCCCAGGCTCTCTGCCTTGTCCAGGTAGGCCTGCAGGTCGTCCACCTGCACGTAGATAGTTACGCGCGTGGCCGCCTCCTGCTCACCGGCAATGCCTCCGTTTATCCCCTCCTCCGTCTGGGTGTCAACCAGGCCGTAGTTCATGGGGTTGTTGGCGTTCACGTCCCACCCGAACAGGTCTGCGTAGAACTGCTGGAGCCTGGGGGCGTCCTTTCCTGTGATCTCCCAGTGTATAACGGGGTTTGGCATTTCTGCTCTCCTTTCAGTTTCTCGATGTGGCTTGTGTATTCTAAGGCATTTTGAGCGGGAGCGCCGACGGCCCATATGCAGATCATTCCTGCGCAGGGAGGAATCCAAGAGCGGCGGGTAGTGGACTCCCGCCCCCGTATCAAGTACGGGGCATGTTTCGCGGGAGTGGCTTGACTTACTCAGACCATTCCTGGATTCCGGCTTCCGCCGGAATGACGGAGAGGGAGATCCCAGGCCACGGGTTATTCAAAGGTCTGCCTTCGCGGGGCGTGTTTGGACCTGTTCAGGCCATTCCTAGCCGGCTTGCTCGGCCAAGCGGAACACCGTGTGCCGCGGCGCCTCCCGCACAAAGTCCTCCATTGGCGAGTCGGGGGTCACGCCGAAGAACTTCCGGGTGATGGGCTCCTCACGGACGTACCGCATCAGCACGAGAGCGCTCTTGACGGGGTCGCGCTCCTCCTCGACCCTGAACGCCTCCGAGCGGCGGCCCCTGGCCAGCCGCACCTTGCCCGCGGCCCGGGCGTTCTTCACCCACTGGCGCTCCCCGTAGGGGCACACCAGCCACCGCTCCCCGTTGACCTGCATCACTGAGACGGGCGTGGTGAGCAGCCGCCCGCTGTTGCGCCCCCTGACCGTCAGGAGGTGGTACTTGCGCGGCGGCAGCCCAAGCCTCACGTAGACCTTGACCAGGCGGTTCAGCATCCGGCGAGGTAGGGTTATCCTGTATGCTGCTGTCATGGGTCACTGATGCCTCTCCATGAATTATAGCCTGCTTCCCCTACTATTGCGCGCCGAAATTGCGGCGGACAACGCGATTCCGGCGTTTTTGGGTCGCGCCCCTACTATGCTATAATCGACCCTAGAAGAGAAGGGGCGCAGGGCGTCCCGGTTCTTCTGCTCGACAAACCAGCGTCAAGGGGATGAAATGCTGCGTCGTGACGAACCGCCTATGGTGTTCTCCGGGAGGGCGGACGCCTCCCTGGCAATAGATATAAGCGAGTACCTTGGAATTCCCAAGGGTGAGTCCAACGTCTTCAAGTTCAGCAACGACAACACCTTTGTCCAGTTCCAGGAGAACATACGGCAGCGGGACATCTTCCTCGTCCAGCCCTTTGCCTACCCGGTCAACGACCACATCATGGAGCTCCTGATAATGATCGACGCCGCCAAGAGGGCGTCCGCGGGCCGCATCACGGCCGTCACGCCCTACTACGCCTATGGGCGCACGGACAAGAAGGATCAGCCCCGGGTGCCAATAACGGCGCGTCTGGTGGCCGACCTGCTGAGCGTGGCCGGGGCCGACCGCGTCCTGACCATGGACCTCCACGCCGGCCAGATACAGGGCTTCTTCAACATCCCGGTGGACGAGCTGACGGCCCTGCCCATTCTTGCCCGCTACTTCCAGGACAAGGCCATTGAGAACCTGGTTGTCGTGTCCGTGGACATCGGCATCAGCAAGCGGGCCAGGGACATGGCCGCTCGCCTTGGCGTGCCCCTGGCGATCATCGAGAAGCGCCGCGTCGGCAACGACGACAGCACAGAGAGCCTCAACATCATTGGCGACGTTGAGGGGATGAACGCCCTCACCTTTGACGACGAAATCGATACCGCGGGATCCCTGATGTCGGCAGTGGAGGCCCTGCAGAAGGCCGGGGCGAAGGACATCTACTCCTGCTGCACCCACCTGGTCCTGTCTGGGCCGGGCGCAGACAGGATTGCCCAAAGCCCCATCAAGGAGCTTGTTGCCACGGACACCCTGCCGCTGCCGGAGGAGAAACAGACGAACGGCAAGGTGACGGTGCTGTCCGTTGCGCCGCTCCTGGGAGAGGCCATCCGCAGAATTCACGAGGGCCTGTCCGTTGGAGCCATGTTTGAATAGGAGAAGTAGTAGACAATGGTAACCAAGATATTCGGCTTTCTCGGTGAGTCCAACGAGAAGGTCGTCAAGAAGCTGCAACCCCTGCTCAAGCGGATCAACTCCCTTGAGCCTGAGTTCGAGATGCTGTCCGACGACGGCCTGAAGGCCAAGACCCTGGAGTTCAAGGCGGCCATCCAGCGAGGCAGTGACCTGGAGGACAGCCTGGACGAAATCCTGCCGGAGGCCTTCGCCGCCGTCCGGGAGGCGGCCAAGCGCACCCTGGGCCAGAGGCACTTCGACGAACAGCTGATGGGGGGCATCGTCCTGCACCAGGGAAAGATAGCGGAGATGAGGACGGGAGAGGGCAAGACCCTGGTGGCAACCCTGCCCGTATACCTCAACGCCCTGGCCGGGCGGGGAATCCACGTGGTCACCGTGAACGACTACCTGGCCAGGAGGGACGCCCAGTGGATGGGCCCCATCTACGACCTTCTGGGCCTGACCATCGGCTGCCTCCAGCACCAGGCCGCCCTCTTCTACGACCCGTCGGTCAAGGACGACGACCCCAGCCTTGCGAAGATGCGGCCGGCGGACAGGCAGGAGGCCTACGCCGCCGACATCACCTACGGCACCAACAACGAGTTCGGCTTTGACTACCTGCGGGACAACATGATGGTGGACAACTCCCAGAAGGTGCAGCGGGAGCTTCACTACGCCATAGTGGACGAGGTGGACAACATCCTCATTGACGAGGCGCGGACGCCCCTCATCATCAGCGGCCCGGCCCAGGAGCCGACAACGGTCTACTCCAACATCGCCAAGCTGGCCGCCCGCCTTGACAAGGGGGAGGACTTCGAGATTGACGAGCGCCATCGCTCCATCACCCCCACTGACCAGGGCATAGCCAAGATGGAGAAGTGGCTGAACGTGGGCAACCTGTACGACGCAAGCAACAACGCCTACATCCACTACCTGGACAACGCGCTGAAGGCGCGGGAGCTGTACGTAAAGGACAGGGAGTACATAGTGCGGAACGGCCAGGTCATCATCGTGGACGAGCACACGGGGCGACTGATGGAGGGCCGCCGCTACTCGGACGGGCTGCACCAGGCCATTGAGGCCAAGGAGGGCGTCAGGGTGCAGAGGGAGACCATCACCTACGCCACCATCACCCTCCAGCACTACTTTGGTGGTATGTACCAGAAACTGGCCGGAATGACGGGAACCGCCGCCACGGAGGCCGAGGAGCTGTCCAAGATATACAACCTTGAGGTGGTAACGATTCCCACGCACATGCCGATGATACGCGAGGACAACCCGGACGTGGTGTTCGCCACGGAGAGGGCCAAGTTCCAGGCCATAGCCGGCGATATTGAGGAGGTGAACAAGACGGGCCGCCCCGTGCTGGTGGGCACCGTCTCCATTGAGAAGTCGGAGATGCTGAGCGACATGCTGAAGCGCCGGGGCATCTCCTGCCAGGTGCTCAACGCCAAACAGCACGAGCGGGAGGCCATCATCGTGGCCGAGGCCGGACGCCCCGGGGCCGTGACCGTGGCCACCAACATGGCCGGGCGTGGCACGGACATCATCCTGGGCGGCAACCCGGCCAGCCTGGATATGAAGCAGGAGCAGTGGCGGGAGGCCCACGACAGGGTGGTGGACCTTGGCGGGCTTCACATCATCGGCACGGAGCGCCACGAATCCCGCCGCATCGACAACCAGCTTCGGGGCCGCGCCGGCCGGCAGGGAGACCCGGGCAGCTCCCGCTTCTTCGTCTCCCTTGAGGACGACGTCATTCGTCGCTTCGGCGGGGAGCGCGTCAAGGGGTTCATGGAGTGGGCCGGCCTGGGAGATGACGTGCCAATCGAGAACCGGCTGGTCAACAAGTCCATAGAGGCGTCCCAGACCAAGGTGGAGACCTCCCACTTCGAGGCGCGCAAGCACCTGGTGGATTTCGACGCCGTCGTGAAAATGCACCGCGACGTCATTTACTCTGACCGCAACGAGATTTTGAAGGGCGATGACCTGAAGGACAAGATACAGGGGATGATCCGCAAGGAGATCTCCTCCCTGGTGTCCACCCACCTCTCCGGCCAGAACAGCGAGGAGTGGGACATTGGCGCCTTCGCCACCGAGGTCCAGGCCATTTTCCCCCTGCCGCCGGGCCTGGACAGGGACAGCATGGCCGGTATGCACCCCGAGGAGGTGGAGGAGCGTCTGCTGGATCATGCCGACGCCCTGTACAGGGAACGGGAGGAGCAGACCGGCTCCGAGGAGATGCGCACGCTGGAGCGCCTGGTCATGCTGCGCATCATAGACGGACGCTGGCTGCCACACATGACCCGCATGGAGAACCTGCGCCAAAGCATCGGCCTTCAGGCCTTCGGACAGCGCGACCCGCTGGTGATGTACAAGCTTCAAGGCCGCCAGGCGTTCGAGGAACTTCTGGACAATATCCAGCACGACATTGTGCACACCATCTACCACACCGGCCTTGAGGCGAGGCCGGCGGTGCGCAGGGCCCCGAGGCCACAGGCGGCGGCGGCGGGCGGGCAGCAGGCGCAGACCGGCGCCCGAAAGGTGGGCCGGAACGATAAGTGTCCCTGCGGCAGCGGCAAGAAGTACAAGCGGTGCCACGGGGTGGCGGCCTAGCCGACGGCGGTGCCTCATGACATCCGAACACGACAGACAGTCTCCAATTCACACCACCAACAACCTGCACATCACCACCACGGGCCGCAGCTCGGGGCTGCCGCGCAGGGTGGAGCTTTGGTTCGCCTATGACGACGGCTGCATCTGCCTCTTGGCGGGATCGACTGAGGACGGCCAACCCAACCACTGGTACAGGAACCTCCAGGCCAACCCCTCTGCAAGCGTGGAGATAGCAGGCGAGACCCACGCTGTCACAATGGAGCCTGTTGAAGACCATGAGTCCGAAAGGGCCGCTATCCGGGACCTGTTTCTTGCCAAGTTCGGCTCAGAGATCATGGAGCGGTTCTACGGGCGCGAGGGGCTTATCCCCGTGCGGCTCAGGGTGGAATAGCCGTTTTTGCCATGAACAACGCCGAGATAGCCCAGGTCTTCGAGAAGATAGCCGCCCTCCTCCAGCTCAAGGAGGAGGAGTCGGTGTTCACGGTGCGCGCCTACCAGCGGGCTGCCCGCACCATAGACCACCTGCCGGTGGAGCTTAGCCGCATGGTGCAGGACGGCGAGAACCTGCGGGAGATACCCGGCATTGGCGAGGCCATCTCCCAGAAGATACAGGAGATGGTCAAGACGGGCGGCCTGGAGTACTACGAGGGGCTGAAGGGGGAGTTCCCGGAGGGTATTCTGGCGCTGATGGACGTGCCGGGCATTGGGCCAAAGACGGCCCTGCGCATAAGCCTGGAGCTTGGCGTATCCACGGTGGACGCCCTGGAGAAGACCATCGAGGACGGCAGCCTTGCGGCTCTGCCCCGCCTTGGGAAGAAGACGGCGGACAACATCGCCCGTCATCTCAGCTCAATGCGAACCAAGGACACCCGCATTCCCATCGGGCGCGCGCTGCCCGTGTCGGAGGCCGTTGTCAGCGCCCTCAGGGAGCGATGCCCCGGCATCCGGCAGATAGGCGTGGCGGGCAGCCTGAGGCGGTGGCAGGAGACCATCGGCGACATCGACATCATGGGCACGTCCGACCAGCCGGAGGAGGCGCTCAATGCCTTTGTGGAGCTTCCCCTGGTGCAGGACATCCTTGTGCATGGCCCAACCAAGGCCAGCGTGGTGGTGCACGGCGGCCTTCAGGTGGACCTGCGCATGGTGGACAACGCCAGCTACGGCGCGCTCATCCAGTACTTCACCGGCAGTCAGCAGCACAACATCCGCCTCCGTGACTACGCCCGAAAGATGGGCCTCTCCCTCAACGAGTACGGCATCACCAACATAGAGACGGGGGAGATGGAGCAGTTCCCGGACGAGCACTCATTCTACGCTAGGCTTGGCCTGCAGCCCATACCGCCGGAGCTTAGAGAGGGGCTTTGGGAGGTGGACATGGCGGCCCAGGGCGCGCTGCCGGACCTGATAGCTGTGAGCGACATCCGGGGCGACCTCCACTGCCACACCAACGAAAGCGACGGCCGTGAGCCCCTGGCGGTGATGGTTGAAGCCGCCCGAAGCCGCGGCTACGAGTACCTTGCCATCACCGACCACTCCGTTGGCCGGGGCATAGCCAACGGCCTCAGCGAGGAGCGCCTGCGAAACCACGTCGCCAATATACGAGCGTTGGACGCGAGCCTGCCGGACATCCGGGTGCTGACCGGCTCCGAGGTGGACATCCGGGCGGACGGCTCCCTGGACTACCCGGACGAGATGCTGGCGGAGCTTGACGTGGTCGTGGCCTCAGTGCACTCGGCTATGGGCCAGGAGCGGGAGAGGATGACGGAGAGGGTGATCAGGGCCATACGCAACCCCCACGTGAACATCATCGGGCACCTGACCACACGGCTGCTGGGCGAGCGGGAGCCTATAGACATAGACGTGGAGGCGGTATTCAGGGCCGCCGCAGAGACTGGCACCGCCCTGGAGATCAACGCATCGCCGGAGAGGCTTGACCTAAAGGACACCCACGTGCTAAGGGCCAGGGAGCTTGGGGCGCTCCTGGTCGTAAGCACAGACTCCCACGCCCTGGAGCACATGGACAACATGCGGTTCGGCGTGGCCGTCGCCCGCAGGGGATGGTGCAGGGCGGGGGACATCGTGAACACACGGCCTTTGGCTGAGTTCCTGTCGTTCCTGGGGAGGAAGGCCTGATGACGGACGCCGTGGACGGGCACAGCAGGGGGCAGGAGATCCTGGGCGACCCCCAGGCCATACACCACCTGAAGAAGTCCATTTCTGAGGGCAGGGACTGGGTACAGGCGCTGCTGGAGTCCATGTCGATGTGGACTACGCCTGAGGAGACCTTCCGGGAACGCCGCAACAAGTACCTTCTGGACGGAGAGGCCTTCGACTGGTTGCTTCTGGCGGAGCGGCTCCTGGCAGAGGTGGACGGCCTTGTGCCGGAGGAGGCCAGCCGGCATCTGCTTGCCACGGGCGACGTCTCAGGGTCGGTCTCCGGCGAGCAGTTCAAGGACCTGCTGGGCCACATGAAGTACAGCGCGTACCTGAACTACTGGTACGGCGTGGTGGTTGAGGGCGCCGTTGTCCAGTGCGCCGAGGAGGAGGAGTGGAAGAGGCAGAATAGCGGCGGCGTGCAGTCGCCCATCGGCGTGACCGACATCGCCTATCGGCGGGTGTACGGACTGGGCAGGTTTGAGCTTCTGAAGCTGTTCCGCGACCAGAAGGGCTATCCGGCGAGCGAGGTTGTTGACTCCACGGAGTTCAAGGAGTTCACCTACTGGCTGTTCAAGTACCGCCTGCAGAACAGCGATGGGGCAAGGGTGGCCAGCGACACCCGGAAGGGGATACTGTTCCTGGAGAAGCTGCGCCAGGAGGGACGCGCCCGGTAGGTAGACCTTTTGGAACACCTGGGATCATCCTAAGATGTCCTGAGCCTGGGAAGCCTTGCCTGGGCTAGTTGGTGGCCGAGCGCCACTCGCCTTCGAGGATAGCGTAGAGATAGACATCTCGCCAGCTCCCGTGCAGTGGCGACCAGAAACTCTGGCGGTGCATTCCCTCTCTGGTCATACCAAGCTTCTCCAACACTCTGATGCTGCTGACGTTCTCAGTGTCTACAGTTGCAAATACTCTGTGGGCCTCCAACAGCTCAAATCCAATCCCAAGCATCACTCTAGCGGCTTCTGTTGCGTATCCGTTTCCCCATGATTCTCTGCGCAGTACGTAGCCCATGGAGGCCTCTCTGTTTCTGGGCCACACCATCCTGATCCCTGAGCCACCGATCAGCTCTCCGGTAGTGGTTAACGTAATGGCAAGTTCATACGTCGTGCGAGGCTCCTCAGACTGATAGGAAACGAACTGGTTGACTACTTCCCGCGAATTCTCCTCGGTGTTTGGGGGCAGCAGCAGGCCTGACATAACCTCGGGGTCTGATCCGTAAACATGAAGGGCGGGCCAATCGTCCCTTTCGAACTCGCGAAGAATCAGACGCTCCGATTCAACAGGGCTGATGGATGCCATGCGAGTCTCTTTTCCTGCCGCGTCCGGCCCTACCCCAGCTGCGCCAGAAGCTCCTGGATGCGGTCCCTCCGCTCCTCCATGCTCTCAAGACGGCCCCTCTCCCTATCAACAACTTCCGCGGGCGCTTTGCCCGTGAACTCCGTGTTGCTCAGCCTCTGGGACAGCCGCTCCAGGTTCTGAAGGCACTCCTGAAGCTCCTGCTCCAGCCGGCCGCGCTCCTTGTCGGTGTCCACCAGTCCTTCTAGGGGAATCAGGACTGTAGCGCCGCGCAGAACGGCGGAGGCGGTCTTGTCGGCAGGCGGCCTTGGAGCGCCCTCCACCTGGAACAGCAGCGGCTCCGCCCGCGCGAGGCTCCTGATGGCCGGGGCCTCCTCCTCCAGACCTGCGCTTGACGCCGAAAGCTCCACCACGGCCTGAAGCGGCTGGCCGGGCGGTATCTTGAACTCCGCCCGCACGTTGCGTATGGCCCTCACGATGCCCGTCAACAGGTCAATCTCCTCCTCGGTGTCCGGGTCAAGGGCGTCGTCTTCCGGCGCGGGATAGGGAGCGACCATAATGGACTCGGGCAGGTCGTCCTTCTCCGGCAGCCTCTCCTTGAGGCTCTGCCAAATCTCCTCTGTCACAAAGGGGACAAAGGGGTGCATCAGGCGCAGGCTCTTCTCCAGCACGTGAGTGAGGACGGGCAGGGGAGAGGGCTCCTCTCCGGCCCGCAGCCTCAGCTTTGCCATCTCGATGTACCAGTCACAGAACTCGTTCCAGAAGAAATCTTGAATCTCCCTTTGGGCCTCCCCGAACTGGAACTCCTCCATGTGACGCTGCAGGCGTGACGCCACCCGGTTCAGGCGACTGACGATCCACCTATCCTGCCTGTGCTCGGTGGAGGGCGACTGCCAGCCCTGGGCCGCAGGCGACTCGTCGATGATGGTGAGCACGTACCTGGCGGCGTTCCACACCTTGTTCACGAAGTTGCGGCTGGCCCCCAGCTTGCCGGCGCTGATTCGCATGTCGTTGCCGGGGGTGTTGCCCGTGACAAGGGTGAAGCGCAGGGCGTCCGTGCCGTACTCCTCCAGCGCGTCGATGGGGTCGGTGACGTTGCCGCGGGTCTTGCTCATCTTGGCTCCATGCTCGTCCCGGATGAGGCCGTGAAGGTACACATACTGGAAGGGGATCTCGCCCGTGTTGGCCAGCCCCATCATAATCATCCGGGCCACCCAGAAAAAGAGGATGTCATAGCCCGTCTCCATCACCGTGGTCGGGTGGAAGTAGCGCAGGTCCTCGGCGTCGTCCGGCCAGCCCAGGGTCGAATGGGGCCACAGCGCCGACGAGAACCAGGTGTCGAGCACGTCCGGGTCCTGTACAAGGTCGCTTCCACCGCAGGACGGGCAGGCCGCCGGCGGCTCGACGCCGACGATGGGCGACGCGTCCAGCTCGACGAAGATGTGGCTCGACTTCGCCTCCATCTCGGCCCAGGAGAGACCATTTTCGTTGAGGCTCCTGTAGGCACCGCTGGCAAGGCCCTCTGCGGCGAGGGACTCCGGGAAGAGCACCTGTATGCTGTCACCGGCGCAGTCCAGGCAGTACCAGGCCGGGATGCGGTGCCCCCACCAAAGCTGGCGGCTGATGCACCAGTCCCTTATGTTCTCCATCCAGTTGAGGTACACCCTGGCGAACCTGTCCGGGATAATCTTGATGCGCCCGTCCAGCACCACGTCCATAGCGGGCTTGGCCAGGCTGTCCACGCTCACGAACCACTGCTTACTCACCAGAGGCTCCACCACCACGGAGCAGCGGTCGCAGTGCCCCACGGAGTGGGCGTAAGGCTCTATGGCCTCAAGCAGCCCGTCCTCCTCCAGGTCTCTTAGGATGGCCTCGCGGCACGCGAAGCGGTCCATGCCCTCGTAGGGGCCGGCCTCGCCGTTCATAGTGCCGTCCAGGTTGATGGCGGTGACGACGGGCAGGCCGTGGCGCTGGCCCACCTCGAAGTCCACCGGATCGTGGCCGGGGGTGATCTTCAGCGCGCCGGTGCCGAACTCGAGGTCAACGGCCTCGTCCCCCACCACCGGCAGAGGGCGGTCCAGCACCGGAAGGAGCACCCGCTTTCCGCTCAGGTGGCTGTATCGTTCGTCATCGGGGTTCACCGCAACGCCGGTATCGCCCAGAAGGGTCTCCGGGCGTGTGGTGGCCACCGTCACGTGGCCCATGCCCTCCTCAAGGGGGTAGCGGATGTGGTAGAGGAAGGACTGCTCCTCCACGTGCTGCACTTCCAGGTCGGACAGGGCGGTGGAGCAGCGGGGGCACCAGTTGATAATGCGCTCGCCCCGGTAAATCAGCCCCTTGTTGAAGAGGTTGGCGAAGGTGGTGCGCACCGCCTTGCTGGGCCCTTCGTCCAGTGTGAACCGGCGACGGCTCCAGTCACAGGAGGCCCCAAGCCGCTTCTGCTGCTCGTCGATGGTGTGGCCGTACAGGTCGACCCACTGCCACACGCGCTCCAGGAACTTCTCCCGTCCCAGCGCCTGCCGGGTGAGTCCCTCTTCTGCAAGAGAACGCTCCACGACCATCTGGGTTGCTATGCCCGCGTGGTCGGCTCCGGGCAGCCAGAGGGTGGGGTCACCCTTCATCCTGTGCCACCGGGTCATGATGTCCTCCAGGGTGGCGACGAGGGCGTGTCCCAGGTGCAGCTCTCCCGTGACGTTGGGCGGAGGCATGATGATAGTGAAGGGCTCCTTGGCAGGGTCTACCCTGGGCGCGAAGAATCCCCTATCCGTCCAGAACTTGTAGAGACGCTGCTCCACGCTGGCGGGGTCGTACGCCTTGGGGATGTCTGCGGCGCTCTGCTCTGCTTGTGTCATGTCTGTAAGGACCAGCCTTGACTACCGGGTTAGTGATGCGATTGTGCCACTATTCTATCACTATGCCGAATCTAGTCACCCCGGGCATCTGCTGTGTCTGTGCCCAAGTCTTCCAAGGTTCTAATGAGTTCCTTGGCGTCTTCAATGCCTTCTCTCACCGAATCCTCGTTCAAGAACGCCTGATAGAAGTTAGCGTGAAGTGCCTCGATTGATCGGAGCAACCTCCGGTTATGGGTCGCGTGAGCAGGATCCTCACTGATCAGTCTGTTGGCATTCTCAATCAGCCGCTCGTGTGAACCCAGATGCCAGTTTCGTTGCCGCGCGACGTAGTTTACGAAGTGTGAGACTGCCCCCCATGCTTTCTCGGAGGCTTGAAGTAGGTCGCCCTTACGTAATTCGTCCTCGGCATGATCCAAGAACTGAATGCTGATCTCTCTATGCTCCTCCGCCGTGGCCAAGTTCATTCCTCTGGATAAGCCTTGGGCTCCGTGTACTCAATAAGCGAGAATTGTCCTTCAACTATCAGAAACCGGATGGTTGTCTCGACCCCGTACACATCGACCAAGTGGAGGGATTCCCCGATGTCAAAATGTGCGGCGGGTGTTGCAAGTCGCCCGTTGATGGCGAGGTTGTCACCGTAAACATAACCATCTTTGTGTGGATTGAGGCGCCCCGAAATTCCTGGGATATATCCAGCGCTCTTGGTGAAGAGAAGCGCCTTCTTACCCTCCTTAGATGGCTCAAGCTTCAGTGGTATGAATTCCGATTTCCCTGGTACAAGGGCCTCATGGAATGGTAGATAGCCCTCGGCCGCAATTAATACCTTCATCTCCTGATCTGTACGGTACAGGTTGAGTTGGCATTTGCCGTCCTCACCAGTCTGACCAGTGAGGTATCTACCGTCTGGATATGCTGCCAGCAGCACGGCACCGTGCACTGCCACTTCACCGGGCGCCGTTACTTTAAATAACACGTCTGCCATGCCTTCTCCTGTCACGTGGCTTCGACCACACGTAGATGTCAGTTGGGCTTCTATTATCTCACATTTACTATGGCTTAGCCATGAGAGAGGCAATCCTTTGGTAAGGCACCTCGTCCTTGTGACTCATCTCTGTGAGTTGGCGTTTTGATCTACATGTCCACTCTTTGGGAGGAGAAAGGGATTTAATGGATTCGTAACTTTTGTAATGGTGTCCGCGCCGGATGGCACAAATGTCACGACCATCCCCTTCTGAAGCACGCCCTTATCCTGATACTAGGGCTGGCATTACAGCTGGCATTACAGTTGGGGCGGTTGCCCCTCTCACATGGTTCGACGGGCTCACCCCCGTATCAAGTACGGTGCAGGCTATGAGCGGGAAAAGCGAGGAAGCCAGCCCGTGTCTCAAAACCCCTTCCCCCGGCATGCGGGGGAAGGTCAGGATGAGGGCACTGACCTATCACTCAGACTGAGGCACCCCCTCGGCCTCCCCTGCCTCCTCCGCCTTCCGCAGCATTTCCTGGGCGTTGACCGCGAAGCACCTCACGCCAGCGTCCGTGTCATCGATCATGGAGGCCACAAGGCGCAGGGACTCCCCAAGCTCCAGCAGGGACCAGGCGGCGTTTCGCCTGACCCAGGGCGTGGGGTCGGTCAGCGCCAGTGTAAGGGCGGAAGTGCTTTCGTGGTCTCCCAGCGCGCCAAGGGCGAAGGCGGCCGCGCCCCGCAGGTGCTCGTCCGGGTCGCGCATGAACATCCTGACGGGCGCAACGGCAGAGGTCTGGCCCAGCCGGTAGAGGGTGCGCACTGCGCTCAGCCTCACGGCGCGGCTTCCGTCCTCAAGGAAGGCCACCACGTCAAGGGCCGAATCCGGGTCGCCGCGCTGGGCGATGGCGTGGAGCGACCACGCCTTTGCCATGGAGTTTTCGCCCTGGAGCACCCTGCGCAGGGCGCTGTTGGCCAGGTGGCTGTCGAAGCGCACCACGGCGTCGGCGGCCTGCTGGCGCACCCACAGGTCATCGTCGCCAAGGGCGTCGCAGATGGCGTTCAGCGTGCGGTTCTCCCGGATCTCGCCCAGGGCGTATGCGGCCCAGCCTCGCACCCAGGCGGACTCGTCCGACAGCGCCTTGACCAGGTCGTCCACGGCGCGCTTCTCCCTGGCCTGGCCCAGGGCCAGGGCCGCGCAGCCCCGGGTGTACTCCGAGATGTCGGAGTTCAGCTGGCCGATGAGTGTGCGGGTGGAGACATTGGGATCCGTGCGCTGCATTTGACCTCCGCCTATTTGGCGAGTTTAGCCATACGGGGATGGAATGATAGGAATTCTATCACAAAGCCCCAGTTGCCTGTTAACAATTGGGCGGTCTGGCGGCGGGGCCTGAGGGCTGTTACAATGACAGCGCCTCCGGCGCGTCTGGGACGGGGGCGCGATAGCAAGACTGAACAGATACAGGAGGACGCCATGACCACAGTTAAGGCGCAAGAGAAGTTCATCACCGTTAACAACGTCCGGCTCCGGTACTTTGACTGGGGTACAGAGGGCAAGCCGCCCATGATCTGTATGCACGGCCACTCGGGACAGGCCCACATCTGGGACGAGTTTGCGGAGTTCATGTCAGATCACTACCACGTCTTTACGCTTGACCAGCGCGGGCACGGCGGCAGCGAGTGGGCCGGCGACGGCTACGAGCGGGAGAAGTTCGTGTCGGACCTGGCCGCCTTTGTGGACGAGTTCGGCTTTGAGAAGGTCACCCTGGTCGGCCTGTCCATGGGCGGGTGGAACAGCCTGCTGTACACCCCGCAGCACCAGGACAAGGTGGAGAGGGTCGTCATCGTGGACATCGGGCCGGAGTCCAGTGAGGAATCCCGGCGGCTGAGAGGCACACGCCCGCCGACGCCGATGGAGTTCGACAGCTTCGACGAGGCAGTCGAGTGGGCGCGGGCCGGCAATCCCTGGGCCACGGACGCCCGCCTGCGGAGCGACCTGGAGGACCGGATGAAGCAGCGCGACGACGGCAAGTGGACGTGGAAGGCCGACCCGCTGCTGTTGACCGTGCCCCTGCCCGACATGGAGAGCCAGGAGTCCATAGACCGCTACTGGCGGAGCCTTGAGGCCATCAAGTGCCCCATCATGGAGGTGCGCGGCCTGGGCAGCCCGCTGCTCTCGGACGACATCATTGAGCGCATGTGCAAGGCCAACCCGCTGTTCGTCAACGTGGACGTGGAGGACGCCGGCCACGTGGTGCCCGTGGACAAGCCGGAGGAGTTCATAGAGGTGACCCGCGCCTTCCTGGGGGTATAGGGGGCTGGCTGCATAGCCGGAATACAAACACCGATGACCTTCCCCTGCCTTGCGGGGGAAGGTTCGGATGGGGGCACGCGCCTTGGCTATTTCTTGAAAATGAGCGCCAGACTCCCAGTTGAAACCCCTTGAAAATGGGAAAACGCTGTGCTAGAGTATGTGACGCTTAACACAAGGTGTCCAACCCGACAGCGCAGGTACGGGTTAAGCAAAGCTGTAACGGCTGACAACTAAGGGGAACGAAAGAGTGACTTCAAAACACCGATCGGTAGTCTTATTCACTTCCCTAGTTACAATCCTTGGCGTTGTCCTTCTGACGGGTTGCCAGTTTACTTCCCCCGGCCATCCCCAGTCCACCTTCGACCCTCACGGCCCCGTGGCCGAGAGACAGATGGAGCTCTTCTGGATAATCTTCTGGGCAGCGATGTTCGTCATGATCGTCGTGGGCGGTGGACTGCTGTACACTGTGTTCCGCTTCCGCCGGAAGCCAGGCGACGACTCGATACCGGAGCAGACCCACGGCAACACCAAACTTGAAATCGCATGGACCATCGCCCCGGCCATAGTGCTGGCGATAGTTGCAGTGCCAACGGTGCTAACCCAGTTCTACGTCTCCAACACCCCTGAGGGAGATGTCCTGCAGGTGAACGTGACAGCCCACCAGTGGTGGTGGGAGATAGAGTACCCGGACTCCGGGGTGAAGACCGCCAACGAGTTTCACGTGCCGGAGGATACGCCGATTGAGGTAAACATGACCTCAAGCGACGTGCTCCACAGCTTCTGGATTCCCAAGCTGGCCGGCAAGCTGGACATCATACCCGGCAAGAACCTCACCATGTGGTTCCAGGGAGACAACCCCGGCGAGTATTACGGACAGTGCGCCGAGCACTGCGGCGAGGCCCACGCCTGGATGAGGTTCCGCGTCACCGTGGACACCCAGGAGGACTACGAGGCGTGGACGCAAGCCCAGTTGGCGGACGCGCCCACTCCCGGCGACGACTACGACGACATTCTGCCCAAGGCGGGGCTGAACGTCTTCAGGACAAGCGGCTGCATCCTGTGCCACTCAATCTCCGGCGTTGTGGAGCTGCCTGACAAGGACGAGCTCAACAAGGCCTACGAGACACGGGAAGGCTTCAGGATCAGCAAGGGCCCCAATCTGACCCACCTGGCCAGCCGCAGCACCATGGCGGCGGGCATCAGGGAGCTGAACGCCGAGAACCTGAGGGAGTGGCTTGAAGACCCCAACCAGGTGAAGCCGGGCAACTACATGTCCAGGGACGCTCAGGTCTACTACGACCCGGACCAGGCTCTCACGGATACGGAGATCACGGAACTGGTGGCCTATCTCCTGAGCCTGAAGTGAAGCAAGTGGCGATTGTGATGTATAATGCTTTCAAACAACGGGCAGAGCCCGTGAACAAGAACCCAAGAACCTTGGGAGGCCTGTGATGGCTACGACGCTAGGAGTGCTTCAGAGACCGACCAGCACCACGGGGCTGTGGGGCTGGATCACAACCGTTGATCACAAGAAGATCGGCGCACTGTACGGGGTGACCGCCTTCATTTTCTTCCTGATTGGCGGAATTGAAGCCACCGTCATGCGGATTCAGTTGCACCGGCCTGAGTTTGACCTAGTCAGCCCTGAGGTGTTCAGCCAGCTGTTCACCATGCACGCCCTCACGATGATATTCCTGGCGGTCATGCCCCTCAGCGCTGCCTTCTTCAACCTGGTAGTGCCTCTGATGATAGGCGCGAGGGACGTGGCGTTCCCCCGGCTCAACGCCTTCAGCTACTGGGTATTCCTCTTCGGCGCCATCCTGCTTCAGTCCGGGTGGCTCCTGGGCGGTTCGCCCAACGCCGGTTGGTTCGCCTACGCGCCCCTGACGGGGCCCGGCGCAAACCCCGGCAACGGCATGGAGTTCTACCTGCTGGGCCTCGGCGTCCTGGGAGTCTCCTCCGTGGCCGCCGCCCTCAACTTCATTGTCACCATCATCAACATGAGGGCTCCGGGCATGACCCTGATGCGGATGCCCGTTTTCATCTGGATGACATTGGTGACCTCCTTCCTTTTGATAACCGCCTTCCCGGTCATCACCGTAGGACTGATTGAGCTCTACTTTGACCGCGAGTTTGGCATGAACTTCTTCAACGTCAACGCCGGCGCTGACGTTGTGCTGTGGCAGCACCTCTTCTGGGTGTTCGGGCACCCGGAGGTGTACATCCTGATTCTGCCGGCAATGGGCATCATATCGGAGGTACTGCCCACATACTCCCGCAAGCCCCTGTACGGCTATCCCGTAGTGGTGCTCTCCGGCATAACCATCGGCTTCATGGGGTGGGCGGTCTGGAGCCACCACATGTTCACCGTGGGCCTGGGGCCGGTGGCTAACTCCGTCTTTGCCCTGACGACAATGGCCATTGCCATACCCACCGGCATCAAGATATTCAACTGGATAGGCACAATGTGGGGAGGCTCTATCAGTCTTTCCACGTCGATGCTGTATGCGATCGGTTTCATATTCGTGTTCATCATCGGCGGTCTGAGCGGAGTGATGCACTCCATAGCGCCATCCGACGCCCAGCAGCAGGACACCTACTTCATCGTGGCCCACATACACTACGTCCTGTTCGGTGGCAGCATATTCGCCGTGTTCTCAGGCATCTACTACTGGTTCCCCAAGGCCACCGGCAAGCTGCTGAACGAGGGCATAGGCAAGCTCAACTTCTGGGTCACGTTCATAGGCTTCAACATAGCCTTCTTCCCCATGCACTTCCTGGGCATGGACGGGATGCCTCGCCGCCAGCCCACTTACGAGTCCGAAATGGGTTGGGACCTCTGGAACCTGGTAGCCACGGGCGGCACGTTCATCATCGTCCTTGGTGTCCTGATATTCCTGCACAACTTCTTCTGGAGCCTTAAGAAAGGCGAGCGCGCAGGAGACGACCCCTGGGATGGCCGGACACTGGAGTGGTCCATCGCCTCGCCTCCGCCGGAGTACAACTTCGCCACCATTCCCACAGTGCACGGGCGGGACGCCTTCTGGGAGCAGAAGTACGCCAACGGCCACGCTGTCCCGCAGGGAGCCAGCGACGACGAAGAGCATCACGGAGACGAAGGACACGGCATCCACATGCCCAGCCCGTCGTACTGGCCCCTGGTCGCCGCCGTCGGCCTGGCCGTCTCCGGGTACGGCATGGTATTCCACGAGCCCGGCCAGGTGGCGGGCGCTATCGTCGCTATAGTTGGCGTGGCGATAACAATGGTTGGAATATACGCCTGGGCTATGGAACCGGCATCGGAGCCCAGCGAGCACTAGAATAGGGAGATTAGCAAGTGGAACACGCTCAAGCCATGGAGCACGCCCCGGAACACGAGACGACAACCGGCATTGACCACCGGAAGATGCTCATTTGGGTCTTTCTTGGCTCTGAGTGCATGTTCTTTGGCTCTCTGATAGCCACGTATCTGATCTACTACGGCCAGAGCGTGAGCGGGCCAACCCCGGCCGATGTTCTGGATATACCCACTACCACGGTAAGCACCTTCGTCCTGCTGATGAGCAGTTTCTCGATGGTGATGGCTTATGCCAACATACGCAGGGGCAACGTCAGGAACTTCCGCATCTGGATACTCTGCACGGCGTTCCTTGGAGCCACCTTCCTGGGTTTCCAGGTCTTTGAGTTCAGGCACTTCGCCGTTCACGGTCATCTGACGCCGCGCACCAACCTGTTCGGGAGCACCTTCTTCACGCTGACGGGCTTCCACGGTGCCCACGTCACCGTCGGAGTGGTCTGGCTCGTCTCGCTCTTTGGGTATTCCTTCAAGGGCGACCTGACCCCCGATGAGGGTTTGAGCGTGGACTTAGCCGCCCTGTACTGGCACTTTGTGGACATCGTGTGGATTGTCATCTTCACCGCGGTTTATCTGATAGGTGTGTTCGGCAAGTGAGAACCCAAGCTCGACCGTCGTTGTGCGTATGTGAGGAGATGAGCTATGCAGAGTAGCGCCCACGAGGCCGGCCATCCCACTCCGGCAACCTACGCGAAGATAGCTTCGATACTGGCCATCATTACGGCCATTGAGTTCGGTATCTTCTACGTGCCGGACTACGCTCCGGGCTTGAAATCCACCATTATACCCGCTTTTGTTCTCCTCTCCGCCGTCAAGTTCGCGCTGGTGGGGATGTTCTACATGCACCTGAAATTCGACCACCGGCTCTTCTCCGGGTTCTTCGTGGGCGGGCTGCTACTGGCGACGACCGTCATCCTCGCGCTCATGGCCCTGTTCGCCATTGTCTCCGGTGAAAGGATCGTCGTTGCGGTGCCGGAGGAGACCGATACGGTCGCCCACGACACTGACACAACCACCGATACTACAACCGGCACTACCGCTGACGCCGCTATGGCCGCGCCGACCCATGAGATCGGCTCCGCCAGCAGCGACGAGTTCGTGTTCACTACCGATTCCATGACGGCGGCTGCCGGCGCAGAGGTTACCGTGAGGTTCACCAACAACGCCGTCACCCAGCAGCACAACTGGGTGCTGGTGCAGGACGGCACCAAGGACGACGTTGCCACCGCAGGGCTGGTGGATCCTGTCAACTGGATCGGCCCGGACGACCCCAACGTGGTAGCCAGCGTGAACCTGATCAGCCCGGGGGAGTCCGCCCAGGTCACCTTCACGGCGCCGGAGGCGGGAACCTACCAGTTCGTGTGCACCTTCCCGGGCCACAACGCCACCATGTTCGGGACCTTTGAGGTTACCCCCTAGCGGGCGCTAGGCTACATGTCTCCCTCCCTGGCCCACCTCAAAGGGTCGGCTGTTGTATAATGGTGAGGCCCCGGAGTCGCTGACATGTGGCACGTAGCTTCTGACACAATGGCGTCCATCTTCGCCCAGACTAATCGGTATCAGGAGAGCTTTTCCTGGTGGGAGTGGCACTGGCACACAGACCTCTACTCCGGCCTGCTGCTGTTCGCCGGGCTGTACCTCCTGTACGTGGGGCCTCTCAGGGGACGCCTGGTGTGGGCCGACGTGGTCAAGCCCACTCGATGGCAGGTGATCTCCTTCCTGACGGCCGTGGGCGTCATGCTCTTCTCGCTGGCCGGCCCCATCCACGAGCTGAGCGACAACTACCTGTTCAGCGCCCACATGGTGCAGCACTCGCTGATTACGCTGGTTGTGCCGCCTCTGCTGCTGATCGGGACACCGGGCTGGCTGCTGCGTCCCCTGGTGAGCAATGGCCTTGTGCTGAGGGCAGGGCGCTTCCTGACCAAGCCCCTTGTGGCCTTTCTCATCTTCAACATCATCCTGAACTTGTGGCACTTCCCCATCTTCTACGAGGGCGCGCTGCGCGAGCACCCGGTGCACATCCTGGAGCACCTTCTGTTCATGTCGGCTGCCGTGATAGCGTGGTGGCCCGTGTTGAGCCCCCTGCCGGAGCTGCCGCGCATATCCTACCCGGCGCAGATACTCTACCTGGTGGCCCTGTCCATCTCCCAGACCCCACTGTTCGCCGCCCTAACCTTCTCCAACGACGTGATGTACTCCTTCTACGAGACCACGCCCAGGATTTGGGGCATTTCCCCGTTGGCAGACCAGCAAATGGGCGGGATAATAATGAAGGTATCCTGGCTCTCCGTCTTCCTGCCCGCCATCTGCATCCTGTTCCTCAAGTGGTTCTACAGGCAGGAGCGGGAAGAGATCCAGGAGTTTCAGCCAACCCTGTGATGATGACCAATACCGTAGTGGAGAGAAGTCAGAGCTAGACGATGGGCGCAAGTCTCAGGCGAATGTTTCCGGCGATGGCCGTGGCCTCCCTTGTCACAGCGCTTATGGCGGTGACGATGGGGGGAGTCGTGCGCGTCACCGGCTCCGGCCTTGGCTGCCCCGACTGGCCCCTGTGCTACGGACAGGTGATACCGCCCTGGGAGCTGACCTCCTGGCTGGAGTACCTCCACCGACTTTCGGCGGCCGTGGCCGGGGTGTTCACCTTTCTCATGGTCGTTTCCGGCTTCGCACGCTACGGGGCGCGGGGCGTCACAATGCACCTGGCGCTGGTGTCCGGCGTGCTAATAGTGATACAGGCCGGGTTCGGGGCGTACACCGTGCTGTCGGAGTTGAGTCCGGGCGTGGCCCTGATACACACCGCCATCGCCACAAGCCTGGTGGGTGTACTGGCGGTCATAGTCGCCAGGACAGTCGAACCCTTCAGGCCCCAGTCGGTAGACGTGGTCTGGGACAACCGATGGGACCGTTTCCGGCGGCTGATAGTGGCGCTGGCAGCCGTCACTTTTCTTGTTATACTCACGGGGGCATACGTGACCCGCACGGAGGGGGCTTCACTGGCGTGCACCTCCATACCCTTGTGCGGAATATCGGTAGGGGACATGGCAACAGTACACTGGATTCACATGATACACAGGGTTGCCGCCTTCCTGGCGGTAGTCTTCATGGTCGTGGCCGTGATAAGGGCGATAGGCGTCGGTCAACCAGGCATCGTTCAGTTCACGTGGCTGATGAGCGCGGTGCTGGGGTCGCAGGTGGCCCTTGGCCTCGGCAACGTGCTGTTGCGCCTGCCAACGGAGATACGCGCCATGCACCTGGTTGCCGCCATCCTCTTCTTCGCCGTCGCCATGCTGCTTGTGGGGCGCTTGTGGAACGGCGCGTCGGAATCTGAGGAGTCCGTCATGACGGCCGGCAGAGCCAACTACGGAGTAGCCCGGTGAAGACCGACTTCACGTCCAGCGAACCGGCGACGGCGCTTTACCCGCGCCTGCTGTCCACTGCCAGGGTGTACTTCCGGCTCACCAAGCCCAGGATAGCCGTGCTGCTCCTCATAAGCACGGCCGCGGGGATGCTGGCTGCCGGGGGCGGCACGGTGGCCTGGAGCGCTGCGGCCATCATCCTGCTTGGTGGCTACCTGTGCTCCGGTGGCGCGGGCGCTCTTAACTGCTACCTTGACCGGGAGTTGGACGTGGAGATGGAGCGCACCCGCAAACGGCCTCTGCCCCTGAGGCAGATAGCACCAAGGCACGTGTTGATATTCAGCATAGCCATCAGCCTGCTCTCCATGCCTCTGTTTCTCCTGATAAGCCCCCTTGTAGCCGTGCTGGGGGCCATCGCCTGGCTGTACTACGTGCTGATCTACAGCGTCTACCTCAAGCGGCGGACTCACCAGAACGTCGTTGTGGGAGGCGCGGCCGGCGCATTTCCGCCCCTGATTGGCTGGGTTGCCGTATCCGGCAGCATAGACATGTCCTCCATCTTCCTGTTCCTCATAGTCTTCTTCTGGACGCCCCCCCACGCCTACGCCCTGATAATGGTGTTCAAGGAGGACTACAGAAAGGTCAGCGTTCCCATGCTCCCGGTGGTGCTGGGCGACAGGGAGACGGCGCGGCACATCCTTCTCTACTCCGTCCTGCTTGTTCTCGTGACCGCTCTGCCCGCTGTGCTGGGCCTGTTCGGGACGCTGTACCTGGCAACGGCCGTCCTGCTGGGCGTCCCCCTTGTGGCCCTCTCCGTAAAGGTGTACCGCTCACTGGAGCGGGTGTGGGCCATGAGGCTGTTCAAGTACTCCACCGTGTACCTGGCGGCCCTTTTCCTGGGCCTGGTCCTGGACCGCGCTTTTGTGGTTTGATTCGGTTGTTCCGAAATCGAAGCGATGGCTGCTTGGTGCGATGTGCACCATCTTTGTTACCGCCCTTGCCTGCGGCTCTGAAGCCGACGACCTGCCCGTATACTACGAGTCTCCCTCTTTCTCCCTGACCGACCAGCTGGGTCGCACGGTCACCGATAACGACCTCCGGGGCAGGGTTGTCCTGGCAAACTTCGTCTTCACCAACTGCGTCGAGTTCTGCCCCACGCTGACTCCGCGCATGGCGCAGGTGCAGGAAAGGCTGGAGGAGGACGGCCTTCTGGGGGGTGAGGTGGCGCTGCTCTCCTTCACCGTAGACCCGGAGTACGACACCCCGGACGTGCTCCTGGCCTACGCCAGTGCCCACGACGCAGACCACGACGCGTGGCGCTTTCTGACCGGGTCGCCGGAGGAGATGCGGCGCATTGTGACCAACGGCTTCAAGCTGACCTTCACGGAGGTCCCAAAGACGTTTGAGCATCTGCATACGGACGGTTCCACTCACATCCACGAGTACGACGTTGTCCACACAAACAGGCTGGCGCTGGTGGACGGCGCAGGGCAGATCAGGGCCTACTACGACGGCGCAGTCGAGTGGGACATGGACCTCGTCCTGGGAGACATACGCAGGCTGGCAGGGTAGCGAGCTACGCTCGCCAATAGCCGGGTCGAAACCAGAGGCGGGCGGCCTTCCAGAGACCACCCGCCCTTCGATTAGTATTCGAGTTGAGGCGCGCCTTACCAGGCGTACCTGTCCTCTCCGGTGAACTCATACCGGTTCTGGGCCATACCCACGCCTACTATAATCAGGCATACGGAACTGAACAGCAGGAGCATGGCGGATGTCCACGCAAACTGGGTGAGATCTACGTTCTGGAGTTGCTGTGCGCCGGTGAAGTGGACAATGCCCACAAGGCCGGACAGGATCAGGCCGTAGGGGGCCAGCTTGTAGATACTCATCTCCTCAAACCGGGGAGCGAGGCCAATCCCGGTGAACATGGTAGCAATAGGAGAGACGGCAAGGAACGCAAAGTGGACTCCCGCCATGGCCGTATAGACCGTCAGGGCAAGGACTTCAAGGTCCGCCTGCGCATCCGGGCCCGCGCCCAGATCGTGCTGCATGATGTGGACAACGATGTGCCTCATCCCCATTCCAACTATGAATACCCCCCAGGTGAAGAGGCTGGTTACCAGCCCAAAAAGCAATGCTGAATTGGCGAATCCGCTCTGCCGACCCAGCAGTCGGAACAGCCCCAGGAATCCGTACGCCTCAAGCAGCATGGCGACTATGAATGTCAAGGTCAGTATGTGGGTGAGGCTTGCGTTGTCAGTCCAGACGTCGATGACGGCGAGAAAGTCGGACTGCTCCACGGGGTCTATAATTGCTCCCCCGGGGTAGAAGGCGGATGCCAGGAAGGCCAGGAGAATTCCCGCGGTCAGGGCTATCCCTGCGGATTTTGTTGATGGAAGCAAGTTCGAATCTGACGAAATCATATTTACCCTCCCGATGGATGTTTCGCGGCTCCCATTGGCAACCAGGCGAGGTTCTTGATGGAAGTCTAGCATTGGCGTCTAGCGGGCTTCAAGTTCATTGACGATACAACGGGTCGGACTTATACTACTGGCAGTCTATTAAATCTGTTCTAAAGGTGGGCCATGAGGGTATCTTGTTTGCAGGAAAACCTTAACCGGGGGCTGAATCTCATTAGTCGTGCGGTGGCTACCCGCACCACTCTGCCAATAACCCAGAACGTCCTCATGGAGACGGACCAATCCAGGCTCAAGCTGTCGGCCACCAACCTGGAGTTGGCCATCACAACCTGGGTGGGGGCTATGGTGGAGATGGAGGGGGCCATCACCGTCCCGGCAAGGCTTCTCTCGGACTTCGTTGGCTCACTGCCCAACGAGAAGATAGACATGGAGCTTACCCCGCGGCCCAAGGGGGTGCACTTCAAGTGCGCCCGGTTCGAGGCCCACATAAACGGCGCGGACGCCGAGGAGTTCCCGCCCATACCCACGGTTGAGGACGGCATGACCGCCCGGATAGATCCCCAGGTGCTGCGCACGGCCATCAGCAGGGTGGTCTTTGCCGCCGCCACGGAGGACACCAGGCCGGTGCTCACCGGCGTCAAGCTGGAGGCGTCTGAGCAGACCCTCACCCTGGCCGGAGCGGACGGCTTCCGGCTGGCGGTGTACAGGGCCCCGCTCCTGGAGCCTGTGCCGGAGGAGACCCACGCCATAGTCCCGGCCAGGACCCTGGGCGAGTTGCAGCGCCTGCTTGCCGACCAGGACGAGCCGGTAGACCTGGTGGTTACCCCTTCAAAGAGCCAGCTGCTGGTGCACCTGAAGAACGTGGAGATAGTCTCCCAGCTCATCCAGGGCACCTTTCCCAACTACAGCCAGCTTGTGCCCCAGGGCTTCGGCACCAGGGCGGTGGTTGACCTGCAGGACTTCAACCGGGCGGCCCGGGCCGCATCCATATTCGCACGGGACGGCGGCGGCATTATCCGGCTCCAGATGACTCCCGGCTCCAACGACTCAGTGGGGAAGATGGTAATCGCTTCCAGGGCAGAGGAGACGGGCGACAACCAGGGCGAGATAGACGCCAAGGTAGAGGGCGACGAGGCCAAGATCGCCTTCAGCAGCCGCTACCTGACGGAGGTGCTCGGCGCAATGGAGCGCGGCGAGGTGGCTCTGGAGACCACAACGCCCTCCAGCCCGGGCGTGGTGAAGCCCGTGGGCAACGAGGACTACGTCCACGTGGTGATGCCCATGTTCGTGCAGTGGTAGCCACTGTTGCTCAGCCAGATTGAGCCTCTCCTGACACTCCTCCTCCTGCGCACGGACTTACCCCTGTAACCCGCCTGTTACCATAACGTAACGTGCTTGCAATACCTGAAAGGTATGTTAGAGTCCCAACCCTGTCGAAACGGACGCGAGGCTGGCAGGGAAGGGCATAGGAACGCCCGGAGGGAGAGCTAACGAGCTATGTTGACGGACTCATTTCCCGCAGGCCAATCTCTGAACGAGTTTCTGGACTCAAATGGGAGTGTCCGGCCCGTCTACCAGGGTCTCGTGAACAACCTGGACAGGCTGGGCGTGGACGAGATGCAGCGTCGGTGGCAGCAGGCCAGAGACCGGTCCATGATGGACGCCTTCACCTTTCGGCTGGACCCCAGGGAGTTCCGCACGGTGCCCATCGACTGGATTCCCCGGATCATTCCCAGGGAGCACTGGGACAGGATTGCTGAGGGCGTCGGCCAGCGCCTGAAGGCTATCAATCGCTTCATGCTGGACCTGTACTGCGGCGAGCAGGACATCGTCCCCGGAGACGTGCTCTTCTCCTGCCACTACTACAACCCGGAGCTCCAGGACTTCCGCCCTCCCAAAGACGTTTTTGTCCACATCTACGGCGTGGACCTTGTCCACATGGGGGACGGAAACTACGTGATCCTGGAGGACAACCTGCGCATTCCGTCCGGCATCAGCTACCAGATGAAGTCCACGGAGATTGGCCTCCAGGTCATGCCGGAGCTTTCAGAGGGCTATAACATCGTCCCCTACGACATAAAGGCGGCCTACCAGGAGATGTTCCTCTCCCTGTGCGACACGGACTCCCCCTCCTGCGTGCTGCTGACGGACAGCAAGTACGGCGCTGCCTTCTTTGAGCACCGCTACCTGTCCGAGCTTCTGGGGATTACCCTTGTGGAAGGGTCAGACCTTTACATCGGGGGCAACGGGCGGGTGTGGTGCAGGTCAATGGACGGCGACTTTGAGGTTGACCTGATATACCGGCGCGTGGAGGACCTGGACATGTTCGTGCCGGGGCTGATGGAGGCTTATCTGAACAGGAAGGTCGTTCTGGTTAACGCAATGGGCACTGGCGCAGTCGACGACAAGCTGGTCTTTCTGTGGGTGCCGGATATGATAAAGAGCTACCTGGGAGAAGACCCTATCCTGGAGCAGGCTGTCTCCTACGACCTGCGGTCGCCAACAGAGCGGCAATACGTCCTGCAGAACCTGGACAACCTTGTGCTGAAGATACGCCAGGGGTACGGCGGGCTGGGCGTCTACATCATGCCGGACCTGGGAGGAATGTACAGGAATCGTCTGGCGCGGCAGGTGATTGAGCAGCCACAGACCTTCATTGCCCAGGAGACCCTTGACTTTTCTAAGCACGTGGTGTTCGATGAAGAGAGCGGCAGGCTGCAGGAGCGGTACGTCGACCTGAGGGTGTTCGCCACCCAAAACGGCAACGGTGAAGTCAGCGTGTTTCCGGGAGGTCTCACACGTGTATCCCAGGCTTCCAGTCGGGTCACCAACAACTCTTCAGGTGGGTCATGCAAGCCGAGCTGGGTAGTCATGTAGGCAGCGGCGCAGTACCCGTCCACTACGCTTACGTGGCCAGGTACACCTACTCGGACGTGGTAGTCCAGAACGACAACTTTCTGCGACTTTCCGCCTACTCCGACCAGCGCCAGTGGGTTGAAAGCCGCGACATCCAGACCAGCCCGGACGGACGGAAGGTGGGCTACTCCGACCGATTCGGCAACGCGGTGCACCGAGCGCGGATTATGACACCGCACCAGGAGCTTATCATCGCCTCCATAGGCGAGGTGTACCTGGATGAAGAGTCTCCGCCGGTCGTCGACATGTCCCTCTTTTCCATCGAGCGCCGCCCGGACGCCTTCGAGTTCCTGGCGCCCTCTCCGCTGGTGGACCCCTCTACCGTGGAGGACGCGGCCAGGTACGTGGCGGGCCACGCCTCAACCCTCCTGGAGCTAATCCACGTGGTTGTGAAGTGGGTGAGGGAGGAGGTGAAGTACCAGAGGGGCAACACCTCAGTCAACACCTCGGCCCTGGACGTGCTGAACTCCATGGAGGGCGTCTGCCAGGACAAGACGCACCTGGCGCTGGGGATGATACGGGCCCTGGGCGTGCCCGCGCGATACGTGAGTGGCCTGCTGACTCGCCAGGCCGGCGAGACCCACGCCTGGCTGGAGTTCCACCATCCGGAGGCCGGCTGGCTGCCAGCCGACCCAACAAGGGGCGTGGAAATAGAGATCGGCACAGACTATCTCAAGCTGGGAGTCGGTCGTGACTATTCGGACGTGCCGCCGGTGTCCGGCTCCTTTATCTCAAGAGGCTCGGGGCAGCTGGACTTTACAAAGGCGCAGGTGTACTTCGACAGAGACCACATTTCCTTTGATGACGCTTTGGGCCTCATTGAGAACAACAACGGGTGAAAGGGGTGAGGAGATGGTAGAACCAAGGGCATGGTCATTCAACTCGGACAGGTGGCTTACGGACTCCAGGGTGTACAACCTCATCTGGCTGGGCCGCTGGCTGGAGCGGGCCGAGAACGTGGCTAGGGTGATCAACACCTTTGCCAGGCTGGCGATGGACAACGGTGAGGACGTACACGCTCTGGCGGCGTCCCTGGTCAACGCCGCCAGGCTTCGCGGCATTCACATAGATGAGCCGGACCACTCCCTGTCCATGCTCCTCAAGTACCACGAGCCGTCATCCATATACCACAGCATGTCCACCGCTCGGAACAACGCAACTCAGGTGGGCACCGTGGAGCTAATAAGGGCCGTGTCCAACGTGCTGCTGATACTGGACGGAGCGAGCCTGCCCCTGCAATCGACGGAGGAGGCCTACAGCTTGACCAACAGCGTCCTGGACGGCCTGCAGGAGGTCTACGGCGTAATCGAGGCCAACTGGTTCCACAAGGAGTCCCTCTCTGAGGAGGAGGTGTACCGTAGGTTCGTCCAGCAGTAGTCAAGCCTACTGCGGGACTACCGCCAGAAGCACCTCAACCTTCACTTCGTCCTCTATGCTGGCCACGGAGGGCGCGGTGGGTGGGGGGATGTCCAGCTCCTGCCAGGTGAAGGTGGTGCGTCCCCGGATGAACAGCTCGCTGCCGTCGTCCCGCGCCTCGATTTCGAACTCCATGGGCACGGTGATGCCGCGGATGTCCAGCGAGCCGCTCACCTTTGTAGTCACCGTATCTCCGGCGTCCAGCCCTTCGGGCAGCGGGCCCACGTCCGGCACGGTGAAGGTGGCGAACTGGTGGTCACCGAACATCCGGCTCCTGACGTACCTGTCCCTGTACTGCTGATCGCTGGCCAGAGTGTGCAGGTCTATCTGTATGGCGGACTCTCTGCCGTCCAGGTGCACCTCACCGGATAGGGTGGTGGTGCGCATAACGGCGTCGTTGGGCAGGGGAAGCCTGACAAGCTGCTCCTCCACCGTGAAGGTGGCCTCCGACCCGTCCGACACAACAAAGGTTATTCCTTCGTAGTCGCCCACGCTCCTCTCCATCATCGCTGGCTCAGGGGTCGGGGATGCCTCCGGCGTGCTGGGCACCATCTCGGCTGTCGCCGTTGGCGCGGCGGTGGGTTCCATCTGGGAAGGGGTATTTGTGGGGGCCAGCGTGGAGGTTGGCGCGGGCGCGGTGGTCGGGTCTTCGGAGCCGCAGGCCGCCAGCAGCATCAGGAACAGGGATAGGGCGAACGCCGCAGTCAGGAGTCTGGGCCTAGTTGTCATATCGGACCATCGCTTTCTGCACGAGTGTTTTCTCAGTCGGGTAGGGCGGAATCGATAATAACATAGGATGAAGTCCTTGGGGGCAGCTCCAGCCGGCCGCTCTCCTGGTCGCCCTGGCCGGCCAGCGCGATTCCAAGGCCGATTGCCAGGAGCAGCAACAGCGCAGTCGCCCAGCGCGGCAGCCACGAGCCTGCCCGGGCAAGATGTGGGGTGATAAAGCCCGTCAGCCCAAAGACAACGACCGCCAGGGGCAGGATGTAGGATACGGAGCGCTCCAGCTGCATCTCGCCCGCCACGGCGGCGATGGCGACAACGGCAAACACGAGCCAGTGAACGGAGTGGAAGACGACCCACTGCCGCGTCCCCCGGCCCTCCGTAGCCCGCCAGAGCGCGCCGTCGGCCAGGCCCACCGCAAGCGCGCCCACCATCACCGACCCGCCGTTGAAGAAGGTGTCCGTGGGCGCTTCCAGCGGGAGGTTGACCAGCACGGCCGCAATGGCGGCAACAGACCCCGCGGTGAGACCGGCCCGCACGGGACATATGCCGTCATGCGGCTCCGTTTTTTGAGTTGCTGTGGACAATCTACTTCAGACCTCTCTTGCCTTAAGCGTTGTGAGATATGGCGGGGCAGTAACGGTGAACAGGATTAAGCCATTCTAGCACAGGCTCTGCCTTGCTATAAGAGGTGGGTTGATACTCAGTCTCCCTGGTAGTAGACTATAACTACACTATACGAGGCGTTGTTAAGACATTATGAACGAGACACAGGTTTCCCGCCCCAATCTCATGGCTGTGCTGGAGGATCGCGGCTACAGATCGACGGCTCCCAGGCAGACCATCATCCAGCTATTGGAGATGAAGCAGGCGGGCTTTACTGCTGAGGAGATCAGCGAAGACCTTCCCTCAGTGGGCCGCGCAACGGTGTACAGGACCATCAAGCTGCTTCTGGATGAGGGGGTAATATGCAAGCTCGCTCTGATGGACGGCGCTCCGAAGTACAGCCTGTCCCGCAACGAGCACCATCACCACACCGTGTGCGTCAAGTGCGGCACGGTCGGCGAGTTCCGGGCTGCAACGGTGGAACGTCTTCTGCGAGCCGTCGGCAGCGACATTCCGGGCGAGGTGGTCGGTCACCGTATGGAGTTCTACATCAACTGCCACCAGTGCCAGGCCCCGGAAAAGAGCGGCTGAGGTTTCAAGAGGCCTTGCTGAGGCCTTAAGATAGATCAGGCGCCAAAGTTCCCTCAAGAAGATTGTTTGCCCTCATTCTGAGCAGTGGGCCGCTTGTCGAGATGTTGTGGAGATTAGTTGCGCTCACTGTGGCATTGGCCTTGACCTTATCCTCCTGTACCGCGTTCGAGAACAGAGAAGTCCTTGAAGTTGAGGTTGGCCCTGAGCTTGTGGACTGCGTAGGCGTTGGGCCTATGAAGTGCATGGTGGTTGACGACAGCCTCTTCTACAGCCGGATAGAGGGCTTCGACTACGAGGAAGGGTACGTCTACAGGCTCAGGATAGAGAAGTTCGAAGCCTATCCGGGACGGGAGCCGCCCCAGGACGCCTCCAGGTACGGCTATCGGCTCATTGAAGTCATAAGCAAGACACCCGCCTAGCCTGGGCAAGGCTCGTCGGCGAGGCCAATTCTACGCCATCCTTACAAGTGCGCGGTGTAGTCGCGCAGCCTTTTTGGTGGTAATATGGGGTAGTCTCTCTCAACCCACTATTCTGGTCGTCGAATAGCGCCTGACGCACGGAGCGGCAAGGCCGGCACACCAAGTGCGGTGGTGAATCGGAAAGGAGGGCACAGTGGACTTCGAGATCCACTACACAGACCAGCAGCAGCAGTTTCGAGAGGCCCTCCGCGCCTGGCTGGACGACAACATGCCCAAGGACCTGGACATCCCGTCGGACGGCAGGCCCCTGGACAAAGAGACACAGCAGAAGGTCAGGGATTTCCGGTGCAGGCTGGGGGAGAGGGGCTGGCTGGCGCCGTCCTGGCCCCTGGAGTGGGGCGGCGGCGGGCTGCACCCGGAGTTGGAGGAGGTCTTTCTGGAGGAGATCAGGCGTCTGAACCTCCCGTCAATCGGCAACACCCAGCGCTGGATTCCGCCTCTGCTGGTCTGGGGCAACCCGGAGCAGAAGGAGCGATACGTGCCCCCGGCTCTCCGCGGGGAGACCATTGTATGGCAGCTCTTCAGCGAGTTGGAGACCGGCAGCGACCTGGCCTCCATCAAGACCCACGCCGTCCGCGACGGCGGAGAGTGGGTCATCAACGGCAGCAAGGCCTTTGTTCTGGGCCGGTTTGACCCAGACTACCTCTGGACGCTGGCCGTCACCGACGTCACCCGTCCTGAAAAGCTCAATCTCGGCGTGTTCATGATAGACGCCGCCACTCCGGGCATCTCCGTCAGCAGCCAGGACCTTCTCCTGGGCAGCGACAGCCACATCGAACTGGACGACGTGCGCGTGCCGGGGGACTGCCTGATTGGGCACCAGTACCAGGGTTGGGAGATTGCCCAGGCCACCATTGGCAGTGAGCGTGGTGGCTACATGATCTTCCGTGGCGACGACGAGACCGTCCGCAGCGTGCAGGAATTCCTCAGGCAGCAGGGCAGGGAGCAGACGTAATACTACGTTGGCCCTAAAAGAGAGCGAGAGGCTGTGGGAACACAGCCTCTCGTGCTTTTCTTCGTCATTCCTGCGGAAGCAGGAATCTAGGAACTCTGTCTGCAAGTCTGCGATGCCTTGGAGAAACGCCCCCGTATCGGGGTACGGGGCAGGCTATGAGCGGATAGAACAAGAAACCGCTCGCCCTGAGCAATGTCGAAGGGAGCGAGCGGTTCTGAAGCTGTCGTCAACAGGGAGCCTAGTCGAACCTTATGCGCGGGTCCAGCCAGGCGTACGAGATGTCGACTATGATGTTGGTTAAAATTATCCACATGGCGAAGAAGGTGACCAGGGACTGCACGATGTTGTAGTCCCGGCTGTTCATTCCCGCCACAAGGTACTGGCCCAGCCCGGGCATCTGAAAGATGGTCTCCATAATCACGGAGCCGCCGATGATGGCCGCTATGGAGAACCCAACTATGGTCACCACGGGCAGCATGGCGTTTCTCAAAGCGTGGCGGTAGGTGACCACTGCGCCGCTCAATCCCTTGGCGTGGGCCGTCCTGATGTAGTCCTGTCGCAGCACCTCAAGCATGGAGGAGCGCAGCATCCTGGCCTTGACCGCCGTGGAGCTGTAGCCCACGATGACGGCGGGCCAGAACATCAGGCTCAGGTTGCCGAAGGGGTCTTCGAAGAAGTCCTTGTACTCCAGGCGCGGGCTCCAGTCGAAGAGGTACAGCCCCACCACCAGCAGCATCGTCGCAATCCAGAAATTGGGTATAGACAGGCCGCCCAAGGAGAACACGCGCCCGACGTAGTCGCTCCAGGTATCCTGCTTTAAGGCCATCAGGAGCCCCACAGGGAACGCGATTAACACGGATAACACCAGGCTCAGAATGCCCAACTCCATAGTCACCGGGAGCTTCTGCTTGAAGTCATCCCACACGTTTCCGCCGTGGAAGTAGGAGGTGCCCCAGTCAAAGGTCAGCATGTCCCCGATCCAGACCAGGTACTGCATGTGGAGGGGCCTGTGCAGCCCCAGATTTTCCCTGATTCGGTCCAGCGCCTCCTCATCTATAGACACAATGTCGTCGTCCCCCTGGGTGTACACCATCATTGCCACGTCTCCGGGCGCTATCCGGAGGATGGCGAAAATCAGGAGCGATACGAGGAATGCGCTGAGCATCCCCTGCAGTAGGCGTTGTGCGATGTATCTGTGCATGGCGTCCTTCTCTTGGATATTAGGGGATAGTTTACACCAGACGGACGGGGTTTGCCAGATGGTTCCACTCTTCTCGCGGGGACTTTCCTGTGGAGCGTACGGTGGCGTCCAGCCAGCCGCAGAGTATGTCCACCGCGGTGTTGACCGCTATCACCCACACGGAGAAGAAAAGGGCCAGGGATTCCATGATAGGAAAATCTCTCTGGTTTGCAGCTTCTGTGAACATATCGCCCACTCCGTCCAATACGAATACCCTTTCCATCAGCAGCGCGCCGCCAACGATAGCCGGGAGGATGAGTCCTAAAGTAACAAACGTTGGCACTAAGGTATATCTCAAGGTATGGAGGAAGACGGCGAGGGAGTAAACCGTGCCTGCTTCAGCCACGATTTGTACGTCGTCTTGGCGCAGCGCGTCCAGTGCAGTTGAGCGCGTCATCAAGGCAACAGTACCGGCGGCAGGGATGCCCAAGACCAACGCGGGCCAGGCAAACATGCCCAAATTCCCTATTGGGTCGTCTATGAATGAGATGTATCCGGTCTCGAGATCCCAATCCAGGAAGTGGGTTCCCGCAACCAGCAGTAGGGTAGCTGTCCAGAAAATGGGGAGGGCCAGCGACATCTTGAGTACTGCTAGGTTGAGAAGGTCTGTCAATGAGCTTCGAACAAGCGCCATGATAATCCCGGCAGGTATTCCTATAAGTATTGCAAAGGCCAGTGTCATTGAGACCAACTGGAGGGTGGCTGGCAGACCCTCCTTGAACTTCTCCCATATGGCTTCTGAAGATATGAACGATTCTCCCCAGTTCCCAGAGAGCCAGCCGCCCATCCATCTGAAGTACTGCACGTGCAGAGGCCCGACCAATCCAAGGGACTCTCTGAGTTTTCTCTGTTGCTCATCAGTGATCTCACAGTCTCCAAGACACGCTATGAATCTCTCAGGTGCAATAGCAAAAGTAGGGCGGAGTATGGCGAAGATCAAGACGGAGGCGAGAAGGGCCGTAAGCAGCCCCGCCAACAGCCGCCGCGCAGTGTATCTGTACATAAGCCACCTCCCGTCGCAGGAAAGCGCTTCACTTTGGAGCAAGATGATAGCGGCGGTCGGCAAAACGCGTCAACGAGAGCCGTCAGCATTTGGGAGTCCTTGGGCTGCTCTCCGCCCAATAATTTGTGCCTGCGAAAGAATCAGCCCAAGCTGTAAGGAAAACGTAATAATATCGTAAGGTTTTTGCCACGGGACTGCCCAACAAAAGAAGCAGGGGCGATTTGCAAATCGCCCCTGCTGAGGGTTGCTGTGGTCGGGCAGGGAGGGGCCCTACGCTCTTACTACCTTATGGCGGCTATCGTGTCCGGTATGCCCTCAATGGCCATGAGCTTGTTCAGGGCGTTGACGTAGGCCTTGGCGCTGGCAACTATGATGTCCGTTGAGGAGCCACGCCCCGTGTAAATCTTGCTGTCCCGCGAAATCCGTATGGTCACCACTCCCATGGCGTCCGTGCCCTCAGTGATGGAGTCAATCGAGAACTCCTGGAGGGTGTTGGGCACCTGGAGTATCCGGTTGATGGCGACGCACACCGCGTCCACGGGGCCCGTCCCGGTTCCGGCGTCGGTCAGAGGGCGGCCCTCCGGGTCGATGATGCGCACCGTGGCCGTGGCGATCTCGTGGTCGCCGCAGGACACCTGGACGTGGTCCAGCCTGCAGATCTCGACCTCAGACCGGCGATGGTCGCCCATCAGCGCCTCCAGGTCCCGGTCATCCACCTCGCGCTTCTTGTCGGCCAGGTTCTTGAACTCTTCGAAGACCGAGTTCAGGTTATCCTGGTCCAGGTGGTATCCAAGCTCCTCCAGCCTTGCGCGAAGCCCGGCGCGGCCGCTCAGCTTGCCCAGAACCAGGCTGTTGCTGGGAATGCCGACGGACTGGGGGTCCATTATCTCAAAGGTGGTGCGCTCCTTGAGCACGCCGTCCTGGTGAATGCCGGAGGCGTGGCGGAAGGCGTTCTGGCCCACAATGGCCTTGTTTGGCTGTACGGTGAAGCCGGTGATGTCGCTGACCAGGCGGCTTGTGGGATACAGCTCCGCGGTGTCTATGCCAATGTCGACCCCGAAGTAGTCCTTCCGGGTGGCCAAGCTCATGATCACTTCCTCAAGGGAGGCGTTCCCGGCCCTTTCTCCAATGCCGTTGATGCACCCCTCCACCTGGCGGGCGCCCACCTTGACGGCGGCCAGGCTGTTGGACACCGAGAGGCCAAGGTCGTTGTGGCAGTGTACAGAGAGCACCGCCTTCCCGATGTTGGGCACGTTGCTCTGGATGTCCACCAGCAGCCTAGCGAACTCCTCCGGTATGGCATAGCCCACGGTGTCGGGGATGTTGACCGTAGTGGCCCCGGCGGCTATGGCGGCCTCCAGCAGCTGGTACAGGTACTCCGGCTGGGTGCGAGTGGCGTCCATCGGGGAGAACTCAACGTCGTCGCAGAAGGTCTTGGCCCTCTCCACGGCGGCCACCGCCATCTCCATGACCTCCTCGCGGTTCTTCCGCAGTTGGTGCAAAATCTGGATGTCAGAGCTGGACAGGAACACGTGAATGCGGGGGTGGGCGGCGTCCTTGAGCGCCTCCATTGCGCTGTCCACGTCCGCAGGGATGCACCTGGAGAGGGAGCAGATGGTGGGGGTGCGCACCTCTCTGGCGATGGTCTGGACGGCCAGGAAGTCGCCGGGAGAGCTGGCGGCGAAGCCTGCCTCAATCACGTCGACTCGCAGGCGCTCCAGTCGTCTGGCTATTGCGACCTTCTCATCGAGGGTCATTGCTGCTCCGGCGGCCTGCTCGCCGTCACGCAGCGTGGTATCGAAGATTATCACCTTGTCGTCGGGCATTTCGGGGTTACTCCTCTGTCTCTTCCCAGTCCAATAGAGTCTCTGCCTGGGGATGTTTGTGCTTCGCTGGGACTGCTCCTGCGGTTGACGCGCGCGCCTTCACAGGGCAGGGATGTGCCAAAGTATCCGGGAGAAACTAAAGGACAACGCAGTCCGCCGAGACGACCATTGCCATAAGCCGTCCCTTCTGGCGGACTACGTGTGGTACCTCCAGGGTAACGTTGCTAGTACACATAGACGGGGCTATTCTAGCAGACTATGTCTCCTTAAGGAAACCCATCATATCGCGCAGGGTAACGCCCACCTTCTCAATTGAGTGGTCGGCGTCCTCCTGGCGCATGCGGTTGAAGCGCGGCCGTCCCTCGTCGTTCTCCGCGATCCACTCGCGGGCGAAGGAGCCGTTCTGGATGTCCTCCAGGATGAGCTTCATGTTCTCCTTCACGTGCTCGTCAATGACCCGGGGGCCGCGGCTATAGTCGCCGTACTCCGCCGTGTCGCTGACCGAATAGCGCATGTAGCCCAGGCCGCCCTGGTAAATGAGGTCTACGATGAGCTTGAGCTCGTGGAGGCACTCGAAGTAGGCGGACTCCGGCTGGTAGCCGGCCTCCACCAGTGTCTCGAAACCGGCCTTGATCAGCGCCGATACGCCACCGCAGAGGATGGTCTGCTCCCCGAACAGGTCGGTCTCCGTTTCCTCCTTGAAGGTGGTGTCTAGCACACCGGCCCGGGTGCACCCGACGCCCTTGGCGTAGGCCAGGGCGTTTTCCTTTGCCTTGCCGGAGGAGTCCTGGTGAATGGCCAGCAGGCCCGGCACCCCTGAGCCTCGCGTGAATATCTCCCGCATCCGGTGTCCGGGGGCCTTGGGCGCGACCATTGACACGTCCACCTGCGGAGGCGGCACTATCTGCTGGTAGTGGATGTTGAAGCCGTGGGCAAACATGAGGGTCTTGCCCTCCGCCAGGTGCGGCTGGATGGACTCCCGGTATATCCGGGACTGGAGGTGGTCCGGCACCAGCATCATCATCATGTCCGCCTGCTGCGCCACGTCCGACACGGTGGCGACTCGCAGGCCCGCCTCCTCGGCCCTGGGCCAGCTGGAGCTGCCCTCGTACAGGCCCACCACCACGTCGACGCCGCTGTCCTTGAGGCTCAGGGCGTGGGCGTGCCCCTGGCTCCCGTAGCCGATGACTCCGACGGTCCTGCCGTCAAGCAGAGAAAGGTCTGCATCGTTTTCGTAGTAAACATTGGCCATAGCCCGTTGCCTCCTTACAGCTCTATGCTCTGCCGTTGGACCTGCCGTTGCCGCGGCCGGGTCGGTTGCCGTTGTCCATAGCCAGGGACTTGGTCATACCCCGCATGAGGCCCACGCGCCCGGTGCGCATGACCTCCCGTATGCCGAAGGGCTTGAGTATGCGTATCAGCGAGTCCACCTTGTCCTCGTCTCCGGTCACCTCCAGGATAACCGAGTCCGGCGATACGTCCACCACGCTGGACCGGAATATCTCCGCCAGCTGGAGTATCTCCGGGCGGGTGGAGGCCGTGGTGCGCACCTTGATGAGCGCAAGCTCCCGCACGACAACGTCCTCCTCGGAGATGTCCGACACCTTTACCACGTCAATCAGCTTGTACAGCTGCTTGGTGATCTGGTCAACGGTCGCCTCGTCTCCGTCAACCACGAAGGTCATGCGCGAGAAGCCGTTGGTCTCGCTGTTGCCCACGGCCAGGCTTGAGATGTTGAAGCCGCGCCGCCGGAACATGCTGGCGACCCTGTTGAGGACGCCGGGTTTGTCGTGGACCAGGGCTACAATTGTGTGCTCACTCGTCTGTGTTGTCATCTCAGCTCCCTTGCAAAGGGTTCCTCCATAAGCTCCGCCGTGCTCTCTCCGGGGGGAATCATGGGGTAGACGTTCTCCTCGTCCTCCACCATGAAGTCCACCACGACCGGGCCGGGGTGGGCCATGGCCTCTCGTATGGCCTCAATAGACTCCTCCCGGCGGCTCACCCTCATGCCGCGTATCCCGAAGGCGTCGGCCAGCTTCACAAAGTCCGGGTTGCCGGTGTAGTGGGTGGAGAAGTAGTCCTTCTGATAGAAGATCTCCTGCCACTGGCGCACCATGCCCAGGTACCCGTTGTTGAAGATGGCGAACTTCACCGGGATGTTGTTCTCCACGATGGTCGCAAGCTCCGACATGGTCATCTGGAAGCCGCCGTCGCCGCATATGGACCAGACCACGCGGTCGGGCTGTCCCACCTGCGCGCCCATTGCCGCCGGCACCTCGAACCCCATCGATCCCAGGCCGCCGGAGGTGATGAAGGAGTTGGCCTCTGTGTGGGCGTAGTGCTGCGCCGCCCACATCTGGTGCTGGCCCACGCCCGTCACCACAATGGCGCCGCCCTCTGTGGCCTCGCACAGGTCCCGGACAACGTACTGGGGAAGCAGCTTGTCCGTCTCGCGGATGCGCAGGGAGGGGTGGTCCTGCCGCAGCTCGTCGATGCGCTTGAGCCACTCGGGGTGGGTTGCCGGCTGAACGATCTGGTTGAGCTGCTTCAGCACCCGGCCCAGGTCTCCCACGATGGGCACGTCTGCGTGGACGTTCTTGTCGATCTCCGCGGGGTCGATGTCCACGTGAATGACCCTGGCGTTGGGAGCGAAGGCGCTTATCTTGCCCGTAATGCGGTCGTCGAAGCGCATACCCAGGCCGATGACCAGATCAGCCTCGTCGATGGCCAGGCTTGCGTAGGCGACGCCGTGCATCCCGGGCATGCCGACGAAGAGCGCGTGGCTGTCCGGGAAGGCGCTGCGGCCCAGGAGAGTGGTGATGACCGGAATCTGGGCCTTCTCCGCAAGCTCCCGCAGGTCGTCGTAGCCGCGGGAGATGATGACGCCGTGCCCCGCCAGGATCACGGGCCGCTTGGCCTCCGAGATCAGCTGCGCCGCCCGCCTGATCTGGGCGGGATGGCCGTCCATCACCGGCTTGTAGCCGGGCAGGTCGACGCCGTCCGGGTAGTGGAACTCCGCCGTCTCGGTGAAGACGTCCTTGGGGATGTCCACCAGCACGGGGCCGGGCCTGCCGGTGTTGGCGATGTAGAAGGCCTCTTTGATGGCTTCCGCTATCTCGCTGGCGCTCATCACAAGGTAGTTGTGCTTGGTGACGGGCAGGGTGATGCCGGTCACGTCCGTCTCCTGGAAGGCGTCGCGGCCGATGGCCGGCCTGGACACCTGCCCCGTGATCGCCACCATCGGCACCGAGTCCATCTGGGCCGTCGTTATGCCGGTGACAAGGTTCGTCGCCCCGGGCCCGGAGGTGGCCATGCATACGCCCACCTTGCCGGTCACACGAGCGTAGCCGTCCGCCGCCATCGATGCGCCTTCCTCGTGGCGCGTCAGGATGTGCCTGATCTGGGGGTAGTAGTACATGGTCTGGTACAGGGGCAGGATTGCTCCCCCCGGAATGCCAAACACCACGTCCACGCCCTCTTTGATAAGGCTCTCGCAGACTATCTGTCCTCCCGTTAGCTTCATCCGTTCACCTCCGTCCGGTGATGTTGAATCAAAAAATAAATCCCGCCCCAAAGGGACGGGAACAATTCCCGCGGTACCACCCTTTTTCCCCGGCAGGCCGGGGCTCTCGGTAGGGCGCCAACACGCCCTCGTCCTTGATAACGGGAGACGACCCCGGTCAGTTCTACTTGCCCCGACGTAGCGGGACGTTCTTCTGGCGGCTCGGGAGCTACCTTCAGGGGGCCGTTTCACGTCTGCTTCCACCGTACCAGACTCGCTGGATGGACGGCTGCCCCTTACTCCTCTCCGTCCTAGCCTTTGGTCTCTCCAAAGCGCATAGCTTCAGAGATGTGTTCACGCTATCACAATCCCGGGCGCGTGTCAACACGTATGGCTGCCTCTGTGCAAGCGGGCATCCGGGTTGGTGTGGCTCTGCGCGTGCGGCCGATATTGATTCCATCCTAGCGCAGTGATACCATCGCAACCAGCGAAGCAGGGGCGACGGGCCGCAGGGTTCCAGTCGTTCCCGCAAAATCATGGCGCCAGGATCGGAGGTGTATTAGATGAATCCAGTTCAGGCAGTACAATCAGCGCTGGGAAACTACGTCAACTTCAATGGCCGGGCGCTCCGGTCTGAATACTGGTGGTTCTTCCTATTCGTCAATGTTGCGGTGGCTGGCCTGTCGATCGCCGGAGCGCAGGTACATCCGATTCTCTCCCTGGTAGGCGGGCTTCTGGGACTGGCCTTCATCTTGCCCGCGCTGGCCGTAACAGCAAGGCGACTGCACGACACCGACCGTTCCGGCTGGTGGATACTGATTGGTATTGTTCCCTTTGGCGGACTGATTCTCCTGATTATGTGCGTACTTCCCGGCACCGCGGGCCCGAACCGCTACGGGTAGGAGTCGTTCTGGGGAAACTGGCCTAATCCATTCCATATTGTGTCCGCCTTAGAATCCGGGCGCAGCCTCTCCCTTTACAACTCACGGCGAACTTGGTAACTTCATTCCCACAAATTCACCTCTGGAGGCGCGCCGTGAATCGCAGTCTGGACCGGGTTGAAATGGACAAAATCGTGTCGCTGTGCAAGCGCAGGGGCTTCATCTTCCAGTCCAGCGAGATCTACGGAGGCCTGGCTTCCACGTACGACTACGGCCCCCTGGGTATTGAGCTGAAGCGAAACATCCGCGACTCCTGGTGGAAGCGCTTCATCCAGGACAGGGACGACATGGTGGGCCTGGACGCCGCCATCCTCATGCACCCCCAGGTGTGGGTGGCCTCCGGCCACGCGGACACCTTCACCGACCCTCTGGTGGAGTGCCGTAAGTGCAACCAGCGCTACCGCGCCGACCACCTGGAGTCGGCGGACGCCTGCCCCGACTGCGACGGCAGCCTCACGGAGCCGCGCAACTTCAACCTCATGTTCAAGACGTTCATCGGGCCGGTGGAGGACTCGGCTTCCCAGGCCTACCTGCGCCCGGAGACGGCCCAGGGCATCTTCGTCAACTTCCAGAACGTGCTGACCGCCACTCGCAAGCGGCTGCCCTTCGGCATCGGGCAGATTGGCAAGTCCTTCCGCAACGAGATCACAACGGGCAACTTCACCTTTCGCACCCGGGAGTTCGAGCAGATGGAGATTGAGTACTTCGTCAAGCCCGGCACAGACCAGGAGTGGCACCAGCGCTGGATGGACGACTTCATGTCCTGGTTCACGGACCTGGGCATTCGACCAGACCGGCTTCGACTGCGACAGCACACCGACGAGGAGCTCTCCCACTACTCCAAGGCCACCTACGACATCGAGTACAGCTTTGCGTGGGGCTGGGGCGAGCTGATGGGCATTGCCAACCGCACGGACTTTGACCTGAAGGCCCACTCCACGCACAGCGGCGAGCGGCTGGACTACTACGACGACGAGACCAAGGAGCATGTTGTGCCCTACGTTGTGGAGCCGGCCCTGGGCGTTGACCGCGCCCTGCTGGTATTCCTCTTTGACGCTTATGACGAGGAGACGGTTGAGGGGGACACCCGCGTGGTGCTCCACCTGCATCCGGCCATTGCCCCGGTGAAGGTGGCCGTGCTGCCCCTGAGCCGCAACGAGAGGCTGGTGCCCAGGGCCCGGGAGGTGTACGACATGGTGCGAAATCGCTTTGCGGCCCAGTACGACGACGCCCAGTCCATAGGCCGCCGCTACCGCCGCCAGGACGAGATCGGCACGCCCCTGGCCGTGACGGTGGACTTCAAGACCATTGAGGAGGACGACGCCGTCACCATCCGCGACCGTGACACCATGGAGCAGACCCGCGTCCCCATCCCAGAGCTGCTGGACACGCTGAGCGCGCGGCTGGCGGGGTAGGGGAGAGGGTGAAGCCGATCACGTTCACAATCCACGCCGGGGGCCAGTTGATAGAGAGGGGAGTGACTGCAGAAGAGGTCGAGGACGCCATACAGACCTCTGCGTGGGGGCCCGCAAAGTACGGTAGAATGGAATGTGCTAAGAATTTTGACTTTAATGACTATTGGAAAGAGCGCTATTATGCCACTAAGCGAGTTCAACCCATCTTCGTCGAAGAGGCGTCCGAAATTGTAGTTATTACGGTTATCGGGTACTATTTCTAAAGGAGGGCGTTATGCACGTAACTTATGACCCTAAAGCAGATGCCATATACATACGACTGCGTAAGGGCACCTTCAGAACAGAGTTCGACGAATCGACGGGCGTGGCGCTGGACTATGATGTAGAAGGCCGCCTGGTAGGTATAGAGATCCTGTATGCCAGCGTACACTTCGATGATCTGGACGCCATCCGGGAGATGACCTTTGAGGAATACGGCGTCAAGCAGCCTTCCTGAACGCCCGCTCCCCATCTCGGAGTTGCTGGACACGCTGAGGGAGAGGCTGGGGGCGTAGGGGTCACGTAGGCTCCGTTCGGGATTCTCTCGCCCCGTGGAATGGTTTGAGGGGTTCACCATGAGCGGGGAGACCGAGGGTTTCATCCATAAGGGCTGTGCCTTCTCTGCAGGGGATGGAACAATCAAAGGTCTGAAGCTTTAGTTTTTGATTGTTTACGATTGGAACGTCCACTTTCGGTTGGTTTTTTTGTTTTCTTGACCTCTTCTTTGATTGATTCATGGCTGGCGGGATGACTTTTTTTGAAGTTTCTTCGGCTCTTGCCTGGAGTCCCCGCAGCAGGGAGTCGATGGCGCGATTCATTTCTGGGTTTGGCACGTTCTTGAGGGATTTGAGTAGTCGTAGGTAGTCGGTCCTGGAGATGCGACGGGCGTGTCGGCGTCTGCCCAGGAGCAGGTTGAGGAGCCGTATGAAGTGCTCTTTTATGATGGGGGTGTCTTCTGCCAGCCGGAGGAATAGCCGGAGTCTCCTGGAGTAGTTGCCGTGTTTGACGGCGTTGAGGTTTCCCGGGGGCGCTCCGGCGCCGGGTCTTTTTCCTCCTCTGGGCACTGCGCTACCTCCCTACAAGTGGGGGATAATGCCGCTCAACTCCTTTGACACGCTCAGGATGAGCGGTTCCTCCTATCAGGTGCAGGATCAGGATATGGGAACAGGGTTGGAGGAGGATAGTGGCGGATGTCAGCGGGAAGCCGTGGGCTTCACCCGGAAGGGCTGTGCCCTCTACGGAGGCGCTTTGTGAGTTTCAGGGATAGCAGGTTGCCTACAAATGGCAGCTTGGGGTGCAGGGCCACCTGCCACGCTATCAACCGGTGGTGGTACAATAGGCGCAGGTGAAAGAAATGCAGAATCAAGACCTATACCGCTACAGGGTAGTCCTCTCATACGATGCTGAGACGGGACAGTCTATAGCCGAGGTTCCGACTCTTAACCTGGCAGACCAGGGTAAGGACGGCCAGGAAGCGCTCAAGAACATCCAGGACATGCTGTCGTTCCATTTGGAGTGCCTGGCGCTGGAGGGAGATGAGATTCCCCGTGAGGAGAGTAGGGAAGAGGGCCTGTATCTGCAAGTTAGGGTATAATACTAAGTAACTCTCAGTAGGAGAATAGTTATGGCTTCGAGTGAAGAAAGACGCATTCTAGAGAGCTTCCGTAGCCATGTTAGCGAATTGGCCGCTACGTATTATGAGGAAGACGAAACCCAGGCCTTTCGACATGCGGCACTCCAACTCACTCTTCCGGACCCGAATGTGGCAGACCGACGGATAATTGAGATCACGGGTATAGACAAGAGTGGCGATCTCGAGATTGACGGCTACTTTATAGATGATCAAGACGAAAACATACTTCTGTTCCAAAGCCAAGGCGGCAAGAGCCGTGCTACAGAAGGCAAGGTCTCAAAATTTTGGATGGCTCCTGAAGAGGTACTGAACCCCTCACGAGTGGATGCTAGCAACAATGAATCGGTGAAGGAACTATCGTTGCAATTGAACGAGAGACTTAATCTCGTGGAAGGAGATGGCTACACACTACGGTTGGTGTTTGCAGCAAGGGGTGGTTTTGAACAAGCAGCTGTTCGCTTTGCTCAATCTAGGCGTCAGTTAGAGCGCACATTGGTCTTGAGAAACGGTGAGACGATTGATTGTAGCTTTACTCTCGAGTTGCTAAATGAAAAGGATTTGGCACAGCGGTTTGAGGACTACCGCGCCGGTTATCGCACTGGAGGTGATACTACAGCCGAATTGACAATAGACGAGCGTATGCAGCATCCCGTTGAAGGGGATGAACAAAGGTCACTTAGAGTAACGGTAAGGGCCAGCGAAATAGTACGCATCTTCAATACGCCGGGCTTGGGCTACCGTCTCTTCTCACTAAATCCGAGAGGCCCGCTTGCCAATGCAAAGGTTAACAGGAACATCGCATCGGAATTGAAAACAGAAGAAGGACGCAAGCGGTTTCATCTTCTCAACAACGGTCTTTGTGCTACGTGTGACGACTTCATCTTGGATGGCAAACGGCTCACGGTCAAGAATCTCCAGATTGTGAATGGCTGTCAGACCACTGTGACTCTAGCGGAAAAGGATAGACCTCTCGAAGAGCTTGAAGAAACGCTGGTTGACATTAAGCTTACCGTGGCTGACAGGGTACTTGCAGAAAAAATTGCTATTGCCTCAAATTCCCAAACTGCGCTAAGAGCGCGAGACTATGCAGCTTTTGAAAAACAGCAGACGATCTTGCAATACGAATTTAGGGAAGAAATAACCCCTCCTTGGTACTATGAGGTGAAGCAAGGATACTGGAAGATGGTTCTAGACGACACCGAGAAGACCAAGTTCTTGGTGGGCAAGCGGAAGCGTCATATAGAGGTGCAACCTTTGGCTCAGGCTTCGCTTGCATTCCTTGGCAAACCTGATTTGGCATTAGACCGCGTCCGCTTTGTTTTTGAGGGTATCAGAAATAAAGATGAACGAGAGACCTATGAAACGGCCTTTCCTTCGGGTGTCATGGCACGCCAGTTGTTGCTTCCGTGGCGTATTCTAGACTACTTGCAAAAAAACTCTGCGAAAAGGGAGAAATTCTCAACATTCCATACAATCTGGCTGATAGCCGACTTTCTCAGAAGGAGTAACAAACTAACGAGGACGCAGTATTTTAGTGTAACTCTGACCCGAAAACTGATAGACTCTATTGATGATTGGCTCCCTTCTTTAGCAAGGATTGCTAATACGGCATGCATGTTAGCTTTTCGGCGAGCCCAGAATATCTCCGGTGGAGAAGAAACTATGGATCGGAGGGACTTCTTTAGGGCTTCGTCGGAGTTGATTCCCGGGGTCAATCCCAAAGAGCTTCTTTATGAAGCATTTGCAAATGAACTCGTGGTAGAGGCCGACGCTGGAAGAGACCCGAGTGCACTCTTGCCGCAATAAGTTTTATCCTAGCTGTCTGTCTTGTTGATGACTTCCCCTTGACATCCCGCCCCGGGTCCGATAAGGTCCAGTTCCATCATTTGCGGGAGGGTGGCAATGAGCCTGCGCATCGGGATTATGAGCATTCAGCCCGTGGAACTCCCACGCGGCATCAAATATGAATTCGCTAAGGAGTTGGCCCACGAGGCCAGCGTCTACGGAACTATGAGCGGGGAAGGGAACAGCCTAGGACACTTCACCAAGCCCCACATAGGTCATTTGCTATACGAGTTTGCAGACAACCAGAACTTGACCGACGAACAGACGTTGGAGATTTGGGCTTGGGTGGAGTCTCTGCCTTGGGACGGGGATGAAATAGAGTTGCATTTCAACTGGTAGCCGCTCTCACGCGGTACAATTATCCCCGGAGGCACACCATGATCCGAGAATACCTTGACGCGGCAATGGCTAGGGCGCAGTACAAGACCCTCCCGGAGGACGGCTCCTTCTATGGCGAGATTCCCGGTTTTGAGGGCGTACAGGCCAGCGCCAAGACTCTTGCGGAGTGCCGCAATACGCTGGAGGAGGTTCTGGAGCATTGGGCTCTCCTCCGAGTATACCGCGGCATAGACGTGCCTGTCCTTGACGGCATGGATCTCAAGTTCGGGGAAGCGGTGGACGATTAGCGCGCCGCCGCCAGCGTGGTACAATAAGCGCCGGAGGTGGGCAATGATACGAGAGTACATATCCGCGGCAATGGCCAAGGCGGAGTACAAGATCTATGAGGAAGACGGCTCTTTTTTCGGCAGGATACCAGGCTTCCAGGGAGTGTGGGCCAACAACGACACGCTTGAGGAGTGCCGCACTGAACTGGAGGAGGTTCTTGAGGTGTGGTTGCTCTTCTCCATCTCCCGCAACTTAGACGTTCCCGTCGTGGATGGCATTGATATCAATATCAGGGTAACTGCCTAGTTGCCGCGCTTTGGCCCCATATCCAGGCGACGTCTTATCGCGGCCCTCCGGCGCGCAGGCTTTGACGGCCCATTTCCGGCTGGACGCCACCAAGTCATGATTAAAGGCCAAAGGCGTGTCCGGATTCCCAACCCCCACCGAGGTGATATAGGAAGAGAGCTGTTGGCGGACGTCCTCAGAGAAGCCGGCATCAGCCGGGAGGAGTGGGAGGCGCTGTAGCCATGTGCATTCTGCACTTCGCTGACGTTCACATAGGCGTTGAGAGCTACGGCTCCACCGACCCGTCGACGGGCCTCAGCAAACCTCGGAGGTATGGGCGTGGGTGGAGTCATTGCCCTGGGACGGCGACGGGATAGAACTCCACTTCAACTGGTAGTCCGTAGGTGCTCGCGGTACAATGACCCCCGGAGGCACACCATGATCCGAGAATACCTGGACGCAGCCATGAGGAGGGCAGAGTACAAGACGCTCCCGGAGGATGGCTCCTACTATGGTGAGATCCCCGGCTTCGAGGGCGTACAGGCCAGCGCCAAGACGCTTGCGGAGTGCCGCAATACGCTGGAGGAGGTTCTGGAGCATTGGGCGCTCTTCCGAGTATACAGTGGCATAGACGTGCCTGTCCTTGACGGCTTGGATCTTAAGTTCGGTGAAGCCATAGAAGACATAGAGGACTGACCGCCGCTCCAACCTCGCTGTACACAGCCGCCGCCTGCCGGATAGCATTGCACTGAGGAGGAAAGCCATGGTAAGAGAATACATCGCCGCGGCAATGGCCAAGGCTGAATACGAAATCCTGAGTGATGACGGCTCCTTTTTCGGGAGGATACCGGGTTTTGATGGTGTCTACTACAATGCAGATACCCTTGAAGAGTGCCGCGCTGAGTTGGAAGATGTTCTGGATGAGTGGCTGCTCTTCTCTATCTCCCGCGGCTTCGACGTTCCAGTTGTAGACGGCCTTGATATCAACGTTAAGGTAACTGCCTAGTTGCCGCGCGTTGGCCCAATATCCAGGCCAGACCTCATTGCCGCCCTCCGACGCGCAGGCTTTGAAGGCCCATTTCCGGGCGGACGCCACCAATATATGCAGCGAGGTCAAAGGCGTGTGTGGATTCCCAATCCCCACCGAGGTGATATAAGTAGGGAATTCTTGACACGAATACTCCGAGAGGCCGGCATCAGCCGGGAGGAGTGGGAGGCGCTGTAGCCATGCGCATTCTGCACTTCGCGGACGTTCACATAGGCGTCGAGAGCTACGGCTCTACCGACCCGTCGACGGGCCTCAGCGCCCGGCTAATGGACTTCCTGTCCACCTTCGACGAGGTGGTGGACTTCGCCCTGGACAACGCCGTAGACCTTGTCCTATTTGCCGGCGACGCCTACAAGAGCCGCGACCCGTCGCAGACCCACCAGAGGGAGTTCGCCAGGCGCATAGCCCGCCTCTCCCGGGAGGGCGTGCCCGTCTTCCTGCTGGTGGGCAACCACGACCTGCCCCACATCGCCAGCCGCGCTACGGCCCTGGACATCTTCCCAACGCTCTCCGTCCCCAACGTCACCATCGGCGACAGGCTGGACACCTACGTGGTGCACACCGCCGCCGGCCCGGTGCAGATAGTCGCCCTGCCCTGGATAATGCGCAGCGCCTTCCTGGCCAGGGAGGAGACCCGCAGCCTCACCATCGAGGAGATTAACCGGCAGCTTGAGGAGCGGGTCACAACGCTGCTGGCCTGGCAGATAGAGAGCCTTGACCCCGCCGCGCCTGCGGTCCTGACAGCCCACGTCTCCCTGAACACCGCCCGCACAAGCTCGGAGCAGTCCATGCTCCTGGGCCGTGACCCCGTCATCATGCAGAGCGCCCTTGCCCGCCCTGAGCTGGACTACGTTGCCCTGGGCCACATCCACAGGCACCAGGTTCTCTCCACCAACCCGCACGTGGTCTACCCCGGCAGCCTGGAGCGCATCGACTTTGGCGAAGAGGGCGACGACAAGGGCTTCTGCGTCATCGACCTGGACGCGTCCGCGCCCCGGGGCCGGCGTCTCGTCGACTTCCGGTTTCAGCACGTCAACGCCCGCCGCTTCCTCACGATAGAGGTGGCGGTCGATGCCGACGAAGACCCGACGGAAGAGGCGCTCAAGGCCATTGGCCGCAGCCACGTCGAGGGCGCGATAGTCAGAGTGCGGATAACCATGCCCCAGGAGGTGGAGGCGCAGCTGCGGGAGAGCGAGGTGCGGGCTGCGCTGTCGGAGGCCCGCTACGTTGCGCCCATAGTACGGGAGGTGACCAGGGAGCGTCGCACGCGGCTGGGGGCGGCGAGGGTGGAGGGGCTGTCGCCGCAGGAGGCTCTGCGCCTGTACCTGGAGACGGCGAAAGTGCCGGCGGAGAGGGCAGAGGCGCTCATGGGCTACGCAGAGCGCCTCATTGGGGAGGAGGCGGAGGGCGGGTAGCCTACCGACCACTCCTGCGCAGGCAGGAGTCCACATCCCCGCCTGGATGCCTCGCTCGGCATGACATGAAATCCCATCCTTGACACGCGCCACGCCCTCTGTTAGCATACATACATCGTATCACGATGCATCGATTTCAGAGGTAAGGCGCGTAGGGCGTCGCAGCCTCCGGCAAACGGAAGGGAGCAGCCGGTGAATGCCCAGGGCAACCGCATAGACACCACCCCAGCCATTCTGCGCAAGTACCTGGACGGGGTTGAGGAGGCGCTGGACGCGCTTCTGGCTCCCAACGACCCGGACGTGTCCACAATGCTCAGGTACCACATGGGCCGGGTGGATGAGAGCGGGCGGCCCACTGCGCTGAGCCAGGGCAAGCGGCTGCGACCCTCCCTCTGCATGTTCGCCTGCGAGGCCGTGGGCGGCTTGCCGGAGCAGGCGCTTCCGGCGGCCGCGGCCCTGGAGCTGGTGCACAACTTCTCCCTCATCCACGACGACATCCAGGACGGCGACCTGCAGCGCCACCATCGGCCTACGGTGTGGGCCGTATGGGGCAAGCCCAAGGCGCTACAGGCGGGGAACGTCATGCGGGTCATGGCGGACATGGGCGTGCAGCGGGTCATCGGCGAAAGGCTGTCGGCAGAAGTGGTGACCGGGTGCAGCCGGGCGCTGAGCGACGCCTACCTGGAGATGATAGAGGGTCAGTACCTGGACATGGACTTCGAGGGGCGGACGGACGTGGACACCGCCGCCTACCTGGAGATGATCGCCCGGAAGACGGGGGCGCTGATTCGCTGCTCCATGCACATGGGGTCACTGGTGGGCAGCGGAAATGCGGAGACCGTACAGGCTATGTCCCAGTGCGGCCGGTACCTGGGTCTCGCCTTCCAGATACGTGACGACTACCTGGGCATCTGGGGCCGTGAAGAGGAGACGGGCAAGCCGATTGGCAGCGACCTGCGCAGGAAGAAGAACTCGCTGCCCCTGGTGTATGCGATGGAGAGGGCCGGGAGCGGAGAGAGGGAGCAGATAAATTCCATCTACGCCAAGGAGGAGGTGGACGACCGGGACGTCGCCTCGATGATGGGGCTGCTGGAGCAGCTGGGCGTATCGGAGTACGTAGAGAGTTTGGCCCAGCAGCAGGCCGCCCTGGCGCAGGAGGCGCTGCAGAGCGTATCGACTACGGAGCGCGCTCGAGAGGAGATGGAGGAGCTTGTGGAGTTCCTTCTGACTCGCGAGCGATAGAGGAGGCGTCCTCGCAGGGTCTGCACTGGTTTGTTAGATGTGTGGAATCGTGCATAATTTGGTAAATATGTTGCAAAAAATACATCGTTATGCTAGGTTAACATTCTGTAGCTGCGGTAGACCAGCTAGGGCAAGGAGACTGACAGGGTAATGAAAGCAAATACCTACTGTATCAAGATGGACACCACAAAGGCGCCGGAGTTCGTGGATATCACGGACGGGATTTGCGGGTACGTCAAGGACTCGGAGGTGCAAAACGGCTTCGCCGTAGTGTACTCCAAGCACACCACCGCTGCTATCAGAATAAACGAGAACGAGCCTCTCCTCCTTAACGACATGACGGAGTTCCTGGAGAAGGTGGCCTCCCGCAACGGCCACTACCAGCACAACGACTTCTCCATACGCACGGTGAACATGACCCCGGACGAGTGTCCAAACGGCCACGCGCACTGCCAGCATCTTTTGCTCGGCACCAGCGAGAACATACCCATTGTGAACGGCCAGCTTCAGCTGGGCAGGTGGCAGAGGGTCTTTCTCATTGAGTTGGATATGCCTCGACCCAGGGAGGTCCTGATCCAGATCCTGGGCGAGTGACGGAAGCGCCACATGGAGTCCCTCACTGCGGACGCTCGCGGCCGGTGGAGCGTGGAGCAATCGTATGAGTATTGTCGAAAGCTCGCCAAGTCTCACTACGAGAACTTCACCGTGGCCTCGTGGTTCCTTCCCAGGGAGAAGCGGCCCCACGTCTACGCCGTCTACGCCTTCTGCCGCTTCGTAGACGACCTGGGGGACGAGTCCCCCGGCGACCGGCTGAGCCTCCTGGACCGGTGGGAGGAGGAGCTGCGCAGCTGCTACGACTCCACACCCACTCACCCCATCGCCGTGGCGCTCCGTGAGACGATAAGCCGCTTCGACATTCCCAGGGAGCCGTTCCTGAAGCTGGTTGAGGCCAACCGCATGGACCAGCGTGCGCATCGCCACGAGACCTACGGTGACCTGCTCCACTACTGCGACCACTCCGCCAACCCCGTGGGGCACCTGTTCCTGTACCTGTTCGGTTACAGGGATGAGGAGCGGCAGCGTCTTGCGGACGCCACCTGCACTGCGCTACAGCTGACCAACTTCTGGCAGGACGTGCGCCGGGATTGGGACATGGGCCGCGTCTACATTCCACAGGAGGACATGGAGCGCTTTGGGTACACGGAGGAGAAGCTGCAGACCGGGGTTGCCGACGACTCCTTCAGGGAGCTTATGCGGTTCCAGGTTGACCGCGCCAGGGGCCTATTCGACGAGGGCGCAGGGCTGGTGGACAAGGTGAAGGGCGTCGTGCGGCTGGACATCGCCCTGTTCACACTGGGCGGGCTGCACATACTGAAGGCAATAGAGCGCCGGAACTACGACGTGCTAAGTCGCCGCCCAACGCTTTCCAAGGTGTCCAGGGCGCGGCTTGTCGCAAGCACGGCGGCCAGGATGAAGCTGAAGAGAGTAATCTGAACATCCCGCCGTGGGATGGGAGACGTTCATGGCCAGTGAGCTGGACCAGGCGTACGAGTATTGTCGCAGGCTCACCAAGGAGCGCGCCAAGAACTTCTACTACGCCTTCATCACCCTGCCTGCCGAGAAGCGCAGGGCGATCTACGCCGCCTACGCCTTCTGCCGCCTGTGCGACGACGCCACGGACGACTACACAGAGGTTGAGGAGAAGCTGCGCCTGGTGGCCGAGCAACGGGCGCTGCTTGCAGGCGCGGGCGCAGGCCGACCGGAGGGACAGGTGTACGTTGCGCTTCAGGACGCCATCGACACCTACGGCATCCCGATGGAGTACCTTGAAGAGGTGATTAACGGCGTCGAGATGGACATCTCCAAAACGCGGTACGCCACCTTCGAGGAGCTGAGGGAGTACTGCTACCGCGTGGCTTCTTCGGTGGGGCTGGTCTGCATAGAGATATTCGGTTATGACGACCCGGACGCCAGGGAGCACGCGGTTGACCTGGGGCTGGCAATGCAGCTGACCAACATCCTCCGGGACGTGGAGGAGGATATGGAGCGGGACAGAGTGTACATTCCACAGGAGGAGCTTGCCCGCTTTGGCTGCTCCGAGGAGGACATATTCCAGGGAAGGGTGAACGACAACTTCAGAGACCTGATGAGGTTCCAGGTGGAGCGGGCCCGTGAGTACTTCAGGAATGGCAAACGGCTTCTGCCTCTGCTGTCGCCCCGGTCAAGGGCGTGCCCCGCCGTGCTTCACGGGACATACAGCCGGCTGCTGGACCGCATAGAGGCGTCCGGCTACAACGTGTTCGGCAAGAGGGTGAGTCTCAGCACCGGGGAGAAGCTGGTGCTTATGGCGAGGCTATGGGCGAACGGGATAGCGGCCAGGGCCTCGGGAAGGTAGTCGTTATCGGCGGTGGGCTGGCTGGAATGGCCGCCGCCTGCGATCTCGCCGACCGCGGCCACCCGGTGACGCTGATGGAGAAGAGGCCGTTCCTGGGCGGCCGGGCCTTCTCCTTCCCTGACCCCGACACCGACCAGGAGATAGACAACGGCCAGCACGTCTTCCTTGGCTGCTGCACGGCCTACATGGACTTTCTAGGGAGGCTGGGAGTCCTGCACAACACCCATATCCCTCCAAGGCTGGACGTTCCCGTCCTTGGCAACGGCGGAAAGAGGGGAGTCCTCCGCAGCGTCGGCCTTCCCGCGCCCCTTCACCTGCTGCCCTCGCTGCTGAGCTATCCCCATCTGTCGTGGGGCGAGAAGCTCCGGGCGCTTTACGGGGGTCTACGAATCTCCATGACCAAAGGTGGAGGCCGGGCAGGGGAGACCTTCGCCGGCTGGCTGAAGCGCCACCGCCAGACGGACTCGGCCATAGACAGGTTCTGGAACCTCATCATCCTGCCCACCCTGAACGACGACATATCGGAGGTGAGCGCCGACATGGGGCTGATGGTCTTCCAGGAGGGGGTGCTGAAGTCCAGGGCCAGCGCTGCAATCGGGTATGCGAAGGTTGGCCTCTCGGAGCTGGTCTCGGAGGCGGTCAAGTCCTACCTGGCGGCCAGGGGAGGGGAGACGCTGATGGGCGCCGGGGCCAGGGAGATCACCGTGGACGGCGACAGGGTGTGCGGCGTGCAGACCTCTGCGGGCGTCGTCAAAGGCGACTGGTACGTCTCGGCGCTGCCATCGTACGACCTCACGGCGATGCTCCCGCCGAACCTGGCAGAAGACGGCTTCTTCGCCCGCGCTAACGGCCTGTCGTACTCGCCCATCGTGGACGTCCACATCTGGTACGACCGCCCGGTGATGGACGAGGCCTTCTGCGGCTTTGTGGACAGCCCCTTGCAGTGGGTGTTCAACAAGACGCGTATGCGCGGCGATGGTGACGATTCGGGCCAGTACCTGTGCATATCCCTCAGCGGCGCGTGGCGGTACGCGGACATGCCCAAGCAGGAGATACGGGAGATGTTCCTGGATGAGATGAGGCGGGTCTTCCCCAGGGCGCGTGACGCCAGGGTTGAGCGCCTGATGATAGTCAAGCAACTCAACGCCACCTTCCGCTCCCTGCCCGGCGTGGAGGCGCACCGGCTGCCCAGCGCGACGCCCATCTCCAACCTGTTTCTGGCTGGAGAGTGGGTGGATACAGGCTGGCCGGGCACAATGGAGGGGGCCGTGCGCAGCGGCCGGACGGCCGCCCAGGCGGTGGCCCGGAGAGAGGGGGCAGGCCCGCTATGAGCGCGTGGAATGCGGAGCGTGAGACGCTGCTGAGCGCGGCGCAGCGAATGGCCTCCGGCGGCCTTGTGGCGGGCGCCAGTGGCAACGTCAGTATGTGCCTGGAGCGCGACGGCGGCGACGGCCTGCTGCTGATAACGCCATCGCAACAGCCCTACGACCGGATGAAAAGTGAAGACCTTGTGGCGGTGGACTTTGCGGGAGACCTTGTAGAGGGTGAACTGATACCCTCCACGGAGACGCTGACCCACGTGGGCGTGTACAGGGCCAGGAGCGACGTCGGCGCAGTTGTGCACACCCACTCCGTCTACGCGTCGGTTCTGGCGGTGGCTGGCCTTGACCTGCCGCCCGTGATAGACGAGCTGGTGGTTGCCGTTGGAGGCGCGGTGAGGGTGGCGGACTACGGCTTCCCCGGCAGCGAGGAGCTTGCGGAGAAGGCGTGCATCGCGCTGGAGGACCGGGGCGCGGTGATACTCAGGAACCACGGACTTCTGGGCGTGGGCGCGACGCCGGAGCAGGCCCTTGGCGTGTGCGAGCTTGTTGAGAGGGCGGCCCAGATTTTCGTCTGGTCTTCCATGCTTGGCGGAGCCAACATCCTTCCCGACGACGTCGTTGAGACGGAGAGGGCCATGTACCTGGTGAAGAACAACCTGCTCCGAGGGCAGTAGTTAAGGAATCTTTTTCGGTAAATCTCTGCTATACTCCTGAGCCATGAAGCGAAATGGTTTAGCTAAGGAACGAGTGTGATGCCTGCCTCAAAGGTGCTTGTCACGGGAGGCGGCGGGTTCATAGGCTCCCACGTGGTCGACAGGCTGCTGGCGCTGGGCCACCACGTGGCCGTGGTCGACGACCTGCGCTCGGGACGTCTCAACAACCTTCCTGCGGGTGTGCGGTTGTATACCACTGACATAGCCTCTTCGTCACTGGAGGAGGTGTTCTCGGAGGAGAGGCCGGACTTCGTCTGCCACTACGCGGGCCAGATAAGCGTGCAGAGGTCTATGCAAGACCCCCTTGTCGATGCCGAGACCAACGTGAAGGGGTCTCTCAACCTCCTGCAGAACTGCGTCAAGTACGGGGTCAGGAAGGTTGTCTACACCTCCAGCGGCGGGGCAATCTACGGCGATCCCGTCTACCTGCCCTGCGACGAGGCCCATCCCGTGCAGCCCCTGTCCCACTACGGGGTGTCCAAGTACGCCGTGGAGAAGTACCTGTACGTCTACAGGGAGTCATTTGGCCTGGACTACACCACCCTGCGCCTGGGCAACGTCTACGGCCCCCGGCAGGACCCTCTCGGCGAGGCGGGCGTGGTCGCCATATTCTCCCAGGCTATGCTTGAGGGGAGGCCGGTGGCCATCTTCGGAACGGGCGAGCAGGAGAGGGACTTTGTCCACGTGAGCGACGTAGCGCAGGCCAGCGTAAGGGCCCTGGAGGCGGGGAGCGGGGGGGCTTTCAACATAGGCACCGGGGTGGGTTCGTCCATCAACCGGATTTACTCTCTGCTGAAGGAGATCACAGGCTACCCGATGGACGCCGAGTACGGGCCGGCCAAGCCGGGAGAGGTCTTCAAGATATACCTGGACGTTGCCGGGGCGCGCCAGGGCCTGGGCTGGGAGCCGGACTTCTCTCTGGAGGACGGGTTGAAGAGCACCGTGGCGTGGTTCCAGGAGGCCTCTCGGGAGTAAGGTCTCAGCCGATGTTTCCCTAAGCCGGTATAGCCCTGGCCTATCGGTTCTCACAATCCCTGATATACAGCAGCAGCAGGTATTGCTTCCCAACTGGTATTGTTGTAGTCTTGGTCTATATCGCTTACGGGACTACACTATATCTGCACGTGAGGGAGACAGAGCATGGCAATTCAAGCAGAACGTGAGGGAGACACCCTGGTCGCGAAGGCGGAAGGACGGATTGACGGCACCAATGCCCGGGAATTTCAGGATGACCTGGACTCCGTAATTGAAGAGGGAGACCGCACTGTAATCCTGAATTTTGAGGACCTCATGTACATCAGCAGCGCCGGGATTCGCGTTGTCCTGATGACGGCAAAGACGCTTCAGAGGCGAGAAGCCAGGTTTGCGCTCTGTTCCCTCTCTGAGCCGGTTAGAGAGATTTTTGAGGTTAGCGGCTTTGACAAGATCATCCCCATCCACGCCTCTCAGGCCGATGCGCTCTCCGCTCTCGGCGGTTAAATCACAAGGGTGTTTCACAGGCGCCTATTGCCGCGTGCCATACGGCGTGGCAGTGCAGCAGATATGGCATAGAGCTAATAGGGGTTCCAATTGACTACCGAGAGACCATACAAGATTCTGGTTGTTGACGACGAAGTCGACCTTGAGCCTCTCATGCTACAGCGCATGAGGCGGGATATCCGGGCCGGCCGCTACGAGTTCGTGTTCGCTCACAACGGCATTGAGGCCCTTGAGCAGTTGGCTACGGAAGAGGGCATTGACATGGTGCTCTCTGACATTAACATGCCCCAGATGGACGGCCTCACTCTCCTTGAGCAGATACCCGCCGTTGACCCCAATCTCCGGGCGGTTATCATATCGGCTTACGGGGACATGAAGAACATCCGCACCGCCATGAACAGGGGCGCGTTTGACTTTGTGACCAAACCCCTTGACTTTGAGGACCTTCAGGTCACCATAGAGCGTACGTTGCAGCACGTTGCGGACTGGCGCGAGGCCCTTTCGTCACGAGACAAACTGGTTGCCATACAGAACGAGCTTGACGTTGCCAGCAAGATGCAGCAATCCATTCTCCCCAGCCACTTTCCTTCAGGAGAGGGATACGAGGTCTACGGAAACATGGACCCGGCGCGCAACGTGGGCGGGGACTTCTTTGACGTCGTGCGCCTGGAGAACGGGCGCATTGGCGTTTCGGTTGCAGACGTTTCGGACAAGGGAGTGCCTGCGGCCCTCTTCATGATGTCCAGCCGCACGCTGTTGAAGGGCGCGGCCATTGGCAGCACGGGTCCCGGGGAGGTGCTCCGCGAGGTGAACGACCTTCTCAATGAGGACAACGAGGCTGCGATGTTCGTCACCCTCTTCTACGCTGAGTACAATCCTGAGAACGGGGAGTTCCTGTTTGCCAACGGCGGGCACAATCCGCCCCTGTTCGTCAAGGCGGACGGCACCTCCACGTTGCTGCCGCTGACTGGGGGCGTGGCCCTTGGCCTGTGGCCTGACCTGGACTATGACCAGAGTAGTATAACCCTGTCGCCCGGGGATAGCGTTGTGCTCTACACGGACGGGGTGACGGAGGCGATAAACGAGCAGGACGAGCAGTTTGGGGTTGAGCGATTGCAAGAGGTCTTTGCGGGGTCGCCGCCCAAGGACGCGGAGGCCGCCGTTCAGGCAATCTTCGACGCAATGACCGACTTTGCAGGCGACGCTCCTCAGTTTGACGACTCCACTTGCCTGATTATACGTCGAGGTTAAACCATGAGCGAAAAGGCGTCGATAACAGTCAAGACCAATCGCGATGAGCTTATAAACATCGCCACCTTTGTGGAAGAGATTGGAAACCGGGAGGACTGGCCCTTTGAACTTGTCTTCCGCATCAACCTGGTCCTTGAGGAGCTGGGCCTTAACATCATTGACTACGCGCACGATGACGGGGGCGATCACGAATTCGACATTTCACTGACATGCGGGGAAAACGCTATCACAATCGAGTTGGTTGACGACGGCAAGGCATTTGATCCGTTGAGTGATGCCCCTAAAGTGGACATAGAATCAAATCTTGAGGACAGGCGCGTCGGCGGCCTTGGGCTGCATCTGGTCCGTACAACCGTAGACGAGATGAAGTATCGGCGAGAGCACGGGAAAAATCATCTGACGCTGGTCGCCCGCAGGACGTAAATGGGTCTGGCAAGGCGTTTGCCGGCGGCTCTTCTGATTCGGAGGGGAGCGTGGGTAGCCCTTGTGCTAGCCACCTCACTCATTTTGGCCGCCTGTCCAAGCTCCGAGGAGGCGACTGTGGTTGTCCCCACGGAAGCCATCCCCACTCCCACCGTTGAACTATCTGAACCAGGGGTCACGAACGGCCGCATCCTCTTTGGCCAGTCCGCCGCCTTCACCGGCCCGGCCGCTGAGCTGGGAACAGGGATGCGGCTTGGCATTCAGGCCGCGTTTGATGAGGTCAATCGTAACGGCGGCGTCAACGGCCGGCTGCTTGAGCTAACGTCCGTTGACGACGAGTACGAACCTGAGATGGCTATTGCCAACACCATCCATCTGATAAACGAGGAGGAGGTCTTTGCCTTGATCGGGGCCGTAGGCACGCCCACGTCCCGGTCGGCGGTCCCGCTCATTGAGGATGCGGGCGTCCCGTACATAGCTCCCTTCACCGGAGCCAACTTCCTGAGGGACGCCAAGTTGAACAGCGTGGTCAACCTGCGGGCATCCTACTTCCAGGAGACGGCGGAGATGGTGGCCCGCTTGATCGACGACCTTGGCATTGAGAGGATAGCCATCCTTCACCAGGACGATTCCTTTGGGCGCGCCGGATATCAGGGAGTGAGGCTCGCGCTGGCTCAGCGCAGCATGGAGCCGGTTGCTATCGGGGTGTATCCCCGCAACACAACGGCTGTAAAGACCGCGTTGCTGGACTTGAGGCACGGGGAGCCTGAGGCCATTATTCTTGTAGGGGCGCACGAGCCCGTTGCGGCGCTGATATCCTGGGCAAAATACATTGGTATGGATCCCGTTTTCATGACCATTTCCTTTGTGGGGACCAACACCCTGGCCCAGGAACTCGGCTCGGATGGGGAAGGGGTGTACATTACACAGGTGGTGCCGTACCCTATGGACGACACTGTGCCCATAGTAAGGAGGTATCGCAGCGCCCTTTCCGTTTATGCCCCGGAGGCCGTTCCGGGTTTCGTCTCATTTGAGGGCTATCTGGCGGGTCGCCTGGCTATAGCGGGGCTTGAAGGATGCGGGCAGGAGGTGGATAGGGCCTGCTTCCTGGAGAGCCTGCGGGGGGCGGACGTAATCGACATCGACGGGTTCCAGCTGCGCTACGGGCGCGGTGACAACCAGGGCTCGGACACCGTTTTCCTTACTGTCATCGGGGAGGATGGACTAGTCCGCCCGGTAACTTCTCTAAAGGATGAAGGGCAATGATTGGCACAGTAAAGGGCGTCCTGGACAGGCGATTCCGCATCTCAACTCAGCTGTACGTGGTCATTGGCGGCGCTGTTGCCTTGACCGTAGCAGCCAGCCTTGTCGGCTGGTTCTCATTCAACCAGGTTGGCGAGGTGCAGAGCAGGGTCAACGAAGGGAGCGTTCCTGAGCTGGAGGCGGCCTTCGGCATTGCGCAGCACAGCAACACGCTGGTGACGGCGGCCCCGCGCCTGACGGCCGCGGCCAACGCCGATGATCTTGGCGTAGTTGCCGCCGTAATTGAAGAGGCCCACGTGGCCCTTGAGGGAGAGATTGACACGCTGGAGGAGAGGGGCACAGAGGCCGAGCGCGTCCAAAGCATCAGGGACCACGCCAACTCGCTGGTGCTCAATATTCACCTGCTAACCAACTCCATGGATGAGCTGTTTGAGGTGACCGAGCAGAGAGATGCCCTGAGAGACCAACTTAACACCGTGAACACAAGGCTGGATGCCACAGTTGTCCCGGCTGTGGACAACCAGTATTTCTACACAATGACGGGGTACAGGAACCTGGGTGACCCCCCGTCTATTCCGCAGTTCTACTTCACGGAAGACGAATTTGACCTGTATCGGGACCTGTCAGAGCTTCAGGCGGACGCCAATGTAGCAACTCAGCTCCTGGTCAGCGTGTTCAGCCTCTCGGAGGCGCCGCTGATAGAACCTCTGCGCGAGCGGTTTGAGGCCATTGCCAGCCGGATCGATCGAAGAGTGGAGGGCCTCCATGACAACGAGGCTCGCGCTGTGCTCATTCCCATATTCACGTGGTTGTTTGATCTGGGCATGGGAGAGGGGAACGGATTTGACTTGCGGGCCCAGGAGCTTACGATTCTGGAGGGCCAGCAGTCTCTCCTTGAGACAAATCGCGGCATAGCGGTTGAGCTTGTTGACGAGGTTGACGGCCTGGTTAACACGGCCCACCTCAGCGTTGAGGAAGCCACGGAAGCATCCACACAGGCGATTCTTACGGGGCGCACTCTGCTGCTGGTCATCAGCGCAAGCAGCGTTGCCGCAGCTATGCTCATATCCTGGCAGTTTGTGTGGCGAATCCTGCTTCGCCGCCTGGAGATGCTGTCGGACTGGATGCGCCGCATGGCCGGGGGAGACCTGGAGGCGCAGGTGGAGATTAGAGGGAAAGACGAAGTGGCGGATATGGCCGCGGCGCTGGAGGTGTTCCGCCAGCACGCCCTTGAGGTCCAGAGATTGAACCTGGTGGAGCGGCTGGCGGAGGAGCTGCAAGGCAAGAATGAAGAGCTTGAGAGTCTTGCCGGCGAGCTGCAGGGCAAGAACGGTGAGCTTGAGAGCCTTGCAGGGGAACTGCAGGGGAAGAACGACCAGCTTGAGATAGTGCTGGCAGACCTGCAGAAGGCGCAGGACCAGATAGTCATGCGGGAGAAGCTGGCGGCCCTTGGTGAGCTGACGGCGGGAGTGGCCCATGAGATCAGGAACCCCTTGAACTTCGTGAACAACTTCTCTGAGGTCTCGGAAGAGCTTCTCCAGGAGATGAACGAGATCCTGGAGGAGGGAGGCGACTCACTGAATGAGGAGCAGAAGGGGAATATCCAGGATATATCCCAGGACCTGAGCAGCAACCTGGAGCGCATTCGCACCCACGGCAGCCGGGCCAACCGCATTGTGCACGATATGCTGATGATGGGCCGCGGCTCAGGCGACCACAGGCCCACGGACATCAACGGCCTGGTTGACGAGTACTCCAAGCTGGCATACCACAGCGCCCGGGCAACCAACACGGAGTTCCAGCTTGACCTCCAGCAGGACTTTGACCCGGACGTGGGTGAACTGGACGTCATTCCCCAGGACCTGGGCCGCGTATTCCTGAACATGGTGAGCAACTCCTGCCACGCCACTCACGAGAAACGGATTGCCGGCCTGGAGGCGGGGAATGGCGTGGCGGACTACTTCCCGACGGTCTGGCTCACCACGCGGCGCATTGAAGATAAGATAGAGGTCCGCATCCGGGATAACGGCAACGGCATCCCGGATGACGTCATAGACAAGATATTCAATCCCTTCTTCACCACCAAGCCCACCGACCAGGGCACGGGGCTTGGCCTGGCGATTTCCAGCGACATTATTCGGCAGCATGGCGGCTCCATTAGGGCCACCTCAGAGCCGGGCGAGTATGCGGAGATGATTGTGGAGCTGCCCCTGGTGGTGACAATGTCTGCCAGGGAAGATGACCCTGACGAGGAAGATGACGACGATCAGGAGCAGTCGGAGGAGGGTCAGGACTAGGGAATGTCTGAACAACTCCAATCCACACCCGCGAAGCCTGCCCCGTACTTCGATACGGGGGCGGTAGTCCACACCCCGCCGCTCCTGGATTCCTGCCTACGCAGGAATGGTCATAAAGGTGTCATTAGGCGGGATGGTCATGTTTGCTGCTTGTTCAGAGGTTTCCCAGGGGCTTCGCTTTTTCCTGCGCCTGACCTGGATTGTGCCGTGGGAACAGGCGGAAGGGTATTCTTAATCAGTGTTGGTATACCCCGTTTCCCACTCACCCCCGTACTCTGATACGGGGGCGGTAGTCCACACCCCGTCACCTCTGGATTCCTGCCTACGCAGGAATGGTCATAAAGGTGTCATTAGGCGGGATGGTCATGTTTGCTGCTTGTTCAGAGGTTTCCCAGGGGCTTCGCTTTTTCCTGCGCCTGACCTGGATTGTGCCGTGGGAACAGGCGGAAGGGTATTCTTAATCAGTGTTGGTATTCCTCCTCGCCACAACTGACATGCACTGATATACCTCGTTTCCCGCTCACCCCCGTATCAAGTACGGGGCAGGCTCACCAAGAGCGGGCAAGAGGCGTGGTTCACTTCGGGAGTTGCCACTACCAACACACCCCGGGAATACCGGCGGGAGACCCTTCTTGAAAGCTATAGCTTGAGAGTCGCTGCGGCGGCCTAGCGTTCTATCTGAAACTGGCCGGTCATACTCTGCGGCTCTTCATCCGGGTCCCGCGGCACCCTGGCCATTGTGATTGCTTCCGGCAGGACTATGCCGCCTGAGAAGATGAGCTTCATTGCCGCCTCAACGCCCATATCGGTCTCAATGACGTCGTCTTCCAGCACAAAGGCCATGTTTCCCGACGTTGGGTTGGGGACCGTGGGTATGTACACAATAGCCAATGACTGGTTCCTGTCGGCGGAGAAGATGCGGCCGGTGACGAAGCCCATTGCTACCATGCCCTCCCGGGGCCACTCCACGAAAACGACCCTGGTGAAGTTGTACTGAGAGGTGAGGGCCGTTGTGGCCTGCTTGGAGACGCCAAAAATTGTCTTGACTATGGGAGTTCTGGCAAGGACAAAGTCCAACGCGTCCATCAGACGCCGTCCCAGTGGGATAAGGACAATGAGTCCCACAAAATAGAAGAGGAAGAACAGGACGATTATTCCGATGCCAGCGAAGTCCCAGGGTTGCCCGGACACAAAGGGTAGTGGTCTAATCAGGTTATCTGCGTGTCCTACAAAAAAGAGGATGACGACGATTGTTGCAAGGAGTGGCAGGAGACCGAGCAAGCCGGCCATTGTCCTGCCCTGCATATGGCGGTCAAAGCGGGCGAAGATGTTGGGCTTCTTTTCCTCATCTACTGCCTTGCGATCCTGTTGGTTGGGTCTATCCAAGCAGCACCTCCTCGGCCCGCGCCAATACGGATTACGCCGGCACAGCTCACCCATTTATACTGAAATCGCATAAAGGCGAGCGCTACACTCAAAATGCCTGCATAGGGCGGCCCGGACAAGACTATGCACTGACAGACTATCGGAACGCTATATGAGTGTCAATAGCTTCCGTGGTCAGGTGTTCCCGGGATGTGTTGGTAATGGCATCTCCCAAAGTGAACCCTCCTCTTGCCCGCTCATGGTGAGCCTGTCGAACACCTCCTCGGCATTGGTGGTCGGTTGTGGTGTCTGAGTCGGTTGTGGGGTCCGCGTTGGCTCGGCAACTGGGAATGCCGTGGGCTCCGGCGTGGGTGTCGCCGTCGGCGCTGATGTAGCGGTCGCCGGAGGCACTGGCGTCAGTGTGGCCGCAGGCACTGGCATAGCCGTCGGTGTTGGCTCGGCGGCGGGGGCAGCCGTGGGTTCTGGCACAGGCGTAGCCGTAGGCACGGGCCTGGCCGTTGGTGTTGACGCGGCGGCGGGTGTAGCCGTGGGCTCCGGCGTAGGCACCGCATCCTCGCTGCAGGCAACTAGCAGGACTGCAATGGCAATAACTGCCATGACCGCTAACCGGCGGATGCGAAGATTGGATGCTCTCATTTCAATTATTTCCTTTCACTTGGTGTCTGACTCGGCGGAATCGCAAGCGGTACACGAGTGATGATCGAGTTATTCATGATCGCGCGGGCGATGGGTGCACGCCACCGGAGACGCCAATGAAACAGGTTATGCATATCAAGCCGTGTATTTGTGGCCTATCGACAGAATATCCACTTGCGTTCCTCCAGGCGCGGCAGGGTGTCCGGGCGCCCTGGAAGGTTCCACTCGATGGTGGATGACCTGCCATTGAACTCAACCTTCGTTGCATCCTCGCGTAGACTGGTCAGTTCGCCATTGCTGTACCAGCCAAGGAGATGCGACTTGCAAGCAGCTTCTTCAACCAACCACAGGGATAGATAGGCTGTACCAATGTCGCCTTCATCGTAAAACATGTGGAATACCACACCGATGTGACCGCTCGCTTTAGAACGTCCGTATTGTAGCTGCAAATCAGCGTCTTCTACCGATATCGAGATGCGCCCACTGTAGGGATCGCTCTCGATATCGGGCCAACGCATTTGCAGCTCTAACAGGACACTAGGAGTCAACTGTTCGGGCAACCACTCATCGAACTTCACGTAGAACTCATCCACGCCGATGCCGAAGGCTTCCTCGAATGCGTGCCGCCAAGTCGGCCGTTCTCCAAGCAGCTTCCAGAAACTGACATACGAGTCTTCCTCCGCTTGCTCCATCAGGAATGTGGAGGCAGCAAATGCTAGAGAGTAGGAGTAGAAAGCGAATATGCACCTGAAGACCCCAGGGTTCTCTATCGCTTCCAGGTCAGCTGAGGCAATGCTGGCGTCCTGCCCACGCAGGTGTTGCGAAATGTCCCTGTAGGGTGTGTACCGGCCGTCGATGTGGAAATTGCTGAAGAATGGCCGGAAATCGACTCTGTTGCGACTGTACTCGTAATCGGCCCATGTGGCCAGACCTTCCCCCAGCCACCAGGGGGTACCGGAAGTATGTAGAGTCCAGGCTATCTCGCCACCCTGCGATTGTGCGAATCCGGAATGAAGTTGGCCCTGCAGAACGTGGAAGTACTCGTGGGCGATGGCATTTCTGACCTGGGAGAATTGCTCGTCAGTAATATGCCTGTACATCAGCATCACCGCGGCTCCGCCCTTTGCGGAAGGTTCAACCGAACCGCGTACACCCCAGTCTATGATTTCAAGGCCAACCACCTCCAGGTATGCTGGCGCAAGCGCCTCGTAGTCGGCGCCGACCATCACGGTGAAATCCGTAGACTCAACTCCGTACCTGTCCTTGAAGAAAGCGCGGACGTACTCCATCTCATCGCGCAAAATGGTCCTGTGCCACTCCGGTATGTCCCCTGCGAATATCCATCTCGGGGGTGGAGTTGTAAGTGTATCCGTCATTGCGTCTCTGCAGAATGGCAGGTACAGGCGAGGGAAATCGTTGTTCGTCACAGCCTGCCAGGAATCTGGAAGGCAACCCGTGAACCGGTTGCGTTCGAGCCACACCAGTTCCAGATTTGCCAGGCTGCCCAGTTCCGCCGGTATCTCTCCACTTAACCCGTTACTATGGAGCGACAGGGTTTGCAGGTTGGTTAGGCTGCCCACCTCCGACGGAATCTCCCCCCGCAAGTTGTTCCCAGTGAGCGACAGAAAGGTGACTCTGCCTTGGGCGTCGGTGTTTACACCGTACCATTCGGTGATTGGCCTGTCGCTCAGCCAGTTGCCCTTGCGAGTCCAGTTAGCTCCGTCTGTGGCATTGTAGAGGGCTACCAACGCTTCCCTGTCTGAATGAGTGGCGATCGGAGTAGCAGCCTGCTCAGGAGTGGGCGCATCTGAGGGAGTGACTGTCGGCGTAGGAGCGTCCGTGGGCGTGGCAGTTGGAGCGGCCGTGGGTTCCGGCACGGGCGTCAGTGTAGCCATAGGCACGGGCTTGGTCGTCGGTGTTGGCGTGGCCACGGGGGCAGCCGTGGGTTCCAGCGCAGGAGTAGCCGTAGGCACGGGCTTGGTCGTCGGTGTTGGCGTGGCCACGGGGGCAGCCGTGGGTTCCAGCGCAGGAGTAGCCGTAGGCACTGGCCTGGCCGCTGGTGTTGACGTGGCGGCTGGGGCAGCCGTGGGTTCAGGTGTGGGAGCCGCGTCCTCCCCGCATGCGCTTAGAACTACGGCGGCGGCCAGAACCGCCATGACTGCAAACCAGCGGAAGCGAAGATTGGGTACGCTCATTTCAAGGTCTCCCTTCATCTCGCGTTGGGCATTGCCTGGCACGAAGCCGGCATCGGCGTGTTGCCTATGGTCTCAGGTAGCCTGGTCCCGTTAGAGGCGGTCTCCCGGATACCGGATGACCGCCTCTATGGACCGGCTATCTCATTACTTGCCCACCCTCCTCAAAGTCGGGTACTGGCTGGAAGTGCCGAAGTCCCAGAGGTCGTCGCCCGTCCCATCCTCATCCAGGTCCAGGTCCCAGTTCTCGTATATTCCCTCGTAGCTGGTGGGCGACTGCAGCTCACTGGTAGTCTTGCCCTCGCCGCCGGCGCTCTCTGCCTGGCCAGAGGTCTGGGTATCCCAATAGCTGTATCTGACTGAATCGGGCTCTACGAAGGAGTTTTCGACGAGACCACCCGCGTCTCCAGTCTCGCTGGTGACACTGCCGGTCGAGTAGCTGGCGACGACATCGCCGCCGAAGTTGTTCCCCACCAGCCCGCCGACTTCGCCCCTACCGGACACGCTGGCAGTTGAGTAGCTCGCAAGGACGTCGCCGCCGAAGTTTCCGCCGACAAGGCCGCCGGTGTTTCCGTCCCCGTTCACGCTGCCGGTCACGTAGCTGGCGGCGATGACGAGTCCGTTATTGCCAACGAGGCCGCCGGTATTTCTGCCGCCATTCACGTCGACGTTGATCAGTGCAACGTTTCTGATGTTGTTGTTGAGGCCGACCCACTTGATCACGCCGTCCCAATCTGTAAGCCCGAACAGCCCGACGTTCTCCGCCTCCGTGCGGTCAATGTAGAGATTGGAGATCGTGTGGCCGCCGCCGTCGAACGAGGCGACGAACCCCGTTCCTCTAGCCTTCCCAATTGGTTCCCACCCCTTGCCCTCGTTCCAGTAGACGTCGCCCGGGTCCGGCGAGCCGCTGCCGTTGGTGTCGAAGTCAAGGTTGGACGTGAGCTCGTAGCCGGAGCACCTGCCATCGGGGCATCCCATTCTCTCAGCCAACCCGTCGAAGGCTGCCGCGTAGCCGGCCATCCCTGACGCGCCGTCCGGCAGTCCATTGCCATCCAGGTCCCAGCGTATGGCGTTCAGCTGCGCCAGGCTGGACACCTCAATCAAGCCATTGTCGTCTGCGTCGTAGTCCGTGCTTCCGGTCCAGATTGCCTCCGGGGCAATCCTCTCCACAGTCAACGCGTAGGTTCCCAACTCTCGGTCGACCGGCTTCACCACAATGTAGACGGCCTCTCGTCCGGTTCCGGGTTGCCACATATCCCAATGCCCCGTGACGACGAATTCCGGCGAAACGAACCGGTCGTTCCACTCGTCTGGCTCGTAATACAGCCTCGCCCTCACTACGGCCGCCGATTCGGGGGCCAGATTGATCCGGTAGATCTCGCCTGGCTCGGACCGGAAGTGGAAGACGTCGGCGTCATCCTCGTGTTGCAATACGCCCCCAACGGACTCCCCAACCGCTACCGCGGTCGCGTCCGATGCAACGTCGCTGTGGTCGTCGGTGGTGTCCACAAGCCTCACCGAGAGGGTATAGCTGCCGCTGGCCGGAAGAAACCCCGTAAGCGTCACTTGGACGTAGTATTCCCCTGATGCCGGGGCCTCCCAGTTGATCCGCCACACCCGGGATTCTCCAGGGTGGTCATCAAACGCCACCACCTGCTCCTCTGAGTCGTACAGGGACAGGTAGCAGTCTTTGGGGCTTCCGAAGGCCACCTCTATCCGGTAGGTCTTGCCCGCCTCAGCCCGGAATGAGAAGAAGTCTGCGTCGAAAACGGACTGCAGCGCACCCTCAACGGACTCTCCCACCGTTACCGGCGTTGCGTCCGATGCGCTGTCGCCGTGTCTGTCGATGGCGTCAGGGTCTTCTGCCACGTCGAAAATATCGACCGTCACGGTGTATGAGCCGGTCGACGACCAGACTCCCGTCACCGAGAAGTAGTATTCCCCTGACGCCGGCGCCTCCCAGAAAATCCGCGACGCCGAGGAGTGTCCGTGGTCGTCATTGTTGTCCAGTTCCCGCTCTCCGGCGTCATACAGGACCAGCAGTGAATCTTCGAGCGTTCCCAGGGCCACGTCTATCCGGTAGGTCTCGCCCGCCTCAGCCTGGAAGGAGAAGAAGTCTGCGTCGCCATCAGACTCCAGCGCACCCACAACGGACACTCCCAAGTCTACCGGCGTTGCGTCCGATACGCTGTCGCCGTAGTCGTCCTCTCCCTCCGAGGATTCACCAACTGTTACCTCCTCTTCAATATCTTCAATGCAGCCCGCGGCCGCCAGCCGGCTCCGCACGTCCTCGGGAAGGTTGGCCTGCGCCTCTTCTGTGCCCGCTCCCAGAGTAACGGCAAGCAGGATGAATGTTCCGAAGTCGACCACCTGATCAGGAGGCAGGGCATCCATTATCGCAACGGCGTTCCTGGTGGAAGCCAGCAAGGCGTTGTGCCACTCGGCCACCTCTGCGGGCGGGGAAACCGCCTCCAACTCTGCAACAATCTCCGCGATGAGCGCCGAAAACTCACCGTTGGTGGTATCATCGTCCAAATCGATGGACTCATCACCGTAGAGTGGCCGGCACGACGCCAGATACTCCTCAAAGGACACGGGAGGCGGCGCATCCGTCGGTGTATCAGTGGACTCCGGCGCAGGGGTGGCTGCCGGAGCAGTCGTGGGTGGCGGCGTAGGCGTGTCCGCAGGCGTGGCTACCGGAGCAGTCGTGGGTGGCGCCACAGACGTGGGCGGCGCGTCCTCCCCGCATGCGCTTAGAACTACGGCGGCGGCCAGAACCGCCATGACTGCAAGCCAGCGTATACCAGTAAGTGATCCGGTCATTTCAAGTCTCCCTTCATCTCGTATTGACTTGCCGTGAACGAAGCCGGCGTTGGCATGTTCATCAGACTTCGGGTTTGCCCGGGCCTTCGCCTCTGATGACGAATCTTAATCCCCAGTGAGGCATGGCGACTTTGAACCTCCCTTCCAGGAAGATGTCCCGGGCTGATATTCCCTCGCTAGGACGTTCGCCGCCAGATGTTGTTTACACGCCTATTGAAGTAAGTCTCTTCCAAACAAACTAACCGTCAACTCGGGGGCGAGCGCATCGTGACTTGTAATCTTCAATACGCCGTGAACGCTGTCACTATCGTCCTCAGTGCTGATCGGTATATGCGATACGCTGACTGTGCAGGACTCGCCCCCTTCCAATGCGCCATTGCTGCATTCATCAGAGCCGATGGAAAAGGCAGTTGGATGCCTGCCGCCGATTGAGGCGGAGCCGATGTCAATCGGCGTGCTGCCGTTGTTCGTCAGCGTAACAGTCGCTTGTCCAGCCATTTCAAAGACGGCGACAATTGCCGGGTCCACGTCCAACTGAGTAAAGCTGACCTTAAGCCTGACCGGATTCCCGGGCGCCCCCTCTTTGCAGTCAAGCATATCCACACGAATTCCGCGATGAATGTCCCAGAACGGCTTGTCCAGACCGAATGTCCACCCTTCTCTGACGAGCGTTTCGTCGAATGGGAACCCGATGGCGTAGGTATCCGGCAGCCCTGTCCTCCCTTTTAGTAGATTGGCTGCCTCGAGCCGCACCTGTACTTGGCACGGGTTAAACTCCCGGGTCTCAAGCCAGTAGTTCAGAGGAGACCCCAGATGGTCAGGGCCCAAGGGTATTTTCATAGCTTTCGGAGTCGGAGTAAGAGACTCCAACGTTGTAAGCCAGTAATCGCCTGAAACGCTTGGGGTGAGAACCTGATCTTCGGTCAACCAACCCGCAAGGGCCTGCCAAGTCGCGTGGAAGTGGACTGGGAAGAAATCCTCGTATCGATCAGTATGGTCGCCCCCCAGCATGTCAAAGTCCCGGTTGGCAATTATACCGGCATCCCATCTATCCCCAGAATTTCTAAGATTGAAACAGGAGTTGTTCTTGTCGGTGGGGTCTATTAGGCTGGCAGGGTGGGGTGGCTCCTTCTCACAGTCCATGCTATACGAATGCATGAAGCCGAGTGTATGTCCAAATTCATGAGCAATCCTGCCCTTATCCACGCAACCCATGTTGTAACCGCTCAACCACGCTGCGCCCAACTCGAAGATACCGGTCGTCGTGTTCCACTTAACCTTACCAAGGTAAGCTTGACACCCGGGATACCCCTGTTCAAGAGGAAAGACGAATAGCATCACTTTGTCGTACTCCCCCAAATCGGCGAATTCGGACATTCTGCTGACGGCGTCGCGAATGACCGGGCCGCCGCCTAAAGGATAGTCCGTCCTGTTCTTATTGACGGTGACCCAGTCCAGGACATCGAAGTCAACGCTTAACAATTCGCGCGAGGTATGTGAAATGAAATTGCTCAATGAATCGTCATTGTCCTCAAGGAAATTGACGATGTTTTGTCTGTTATAGGGCCTCTCCTCCGGGTCAACGTCAAGGAAGTCGATCAGGGCGGCCAACACTCGCTCCGTCTTCCTAGGAACGACGCGAATCAACACGGTGTCGGACAGTGCGACGCCGTTCTGATAGTTGGCATTTAGCAGGAACTCTAACGTGGCGTCTTCATCGACCGTCGGAACTGTGAACGAGGCATACTCGGTATCTGCATTGCGAAGCTCAACAGAGGGTCCCGACAGTTGTGACCACTCATACTCACCTTCGGCTCCCCATCGACCATAAGACAACGCCCTAATAGACTGCAGGACCACGTCTGTGTCGCCTGCCGTGATCATGCGAATCGTCGTGGGCCCGGGTATGGGTGTTGGCGTGGGTGCGGGCGTCGGCGTGGGACCAAGCGTCGGCGTGGGACCAAGCGTCGGCGTGGGTGCGGGCGTCGGCGTGGGTGTGTTAGTAGCCGCCACTGTGGGACCGGCCGTTGGTACGGCCGTCGCGGTGACGGTGGGATTCGGAACGGCCCTGACCAAAGGCACAGGCGTGTCCGTAGGCGTGAATACCGGAGCAGTCGTGGGTGGCGGCACAGCCGTGGGCGGCGCGTCCTCCCCGCAAGCGCTCAGGACTACGGCGGCGGCCAGCACCGCCATGACTGCAAGCCAGCGGATACCAGTAAGTGATCCGGTCATTTCAAGCTCTCCCTTCATCTTGTGGTTGACTGCCGGGAACGTAGCCGGCATCGGCATGTTCGTTAGGCTTCGGGTTTGCCCGGGCGCCAGGGTTGAGGGCGGCCAACGATTTCCTGCCAGTCTGGATTGGCGCGGACGCGACCACCGTGAATCAACAGAATGGCAGCTCTCCCAGGTCCGACTGAGTAATATCCAACTGATCCTGCAAGCTGGCTGGAACGCATCCGATCAACTGGTTTTCGCTGAGGTACAGGCTTTCCAGGTTGGAGAGGTTGCCCAGCTCCGCCGGTATCTCACCGCTCAGCTGGTTTCGACCTAGGTCCAGCCATTCCAGATTGGAGAGGCTGCCCAGTGCCGCCGGTATCTCACCGCTCAACTGGTTCCACCCGAGGCCCAGCCATCCCAGGTTTGAGAGGCTGGCCAACTCCGCCGGTATCTCACCGCTCAACCGGTTTCCTCCGAGGCCCAGCCATCCCAGGTTTGAGAGGCTGGCCAACTCCGCCGGTATCTCACCGCTCAACCGGTTTCCTCCGAGGTCCAAGCTCTGCAGGTTGGAAAGGCTGCCCAGCTCCGCCGGTATCTCACCGCTCAACCGGTTATCACTTAGGTACAGCCTTTCTAGGTTGGAGAGGCTGCCCAGCTCCACCGGTATCTCACCGCTCAACCGGTTTCCTCCGAGGTCCAAGCTCTGCAGGTTGGAGAGGCTGCCCAGCTCCACCGGTATCTCCCCACTCAACCGGTTGGATCGAGACGGGTTGAAGGTGAAGCCGAGGTTCAAGTCCCGCAGATTGACGAGGTTGCCCAGCTCTGCAGGCATCTCGCCTCTCAGTTCGTTGCCCGGGAGTTTCAGAATATAGACTCGCCCGCTCACGAGAGTGGATACTCCATACCACTCGCCGACCGGCGCGTCGCTCAACCAGTTGTCACTGCGCGACCAGTTCGCGCCATCGGTCGCGTTGTAGAACGCGACCAACGCTTCTCTTTCCGCTCGAATGGCTGCGGGATCAACCGTGGCAGTTGGTATCGCAGTAGGATACGTATAGTCGCCGCATGCGCTTAGAACTACGGCGGCGGCCAGCACCGCCATGACTGCAAACCAGCGTATACCAGTAAGTGATCCGGTCATTTCAAGCTCTCCCTTCATCTCGTATTTGACTTGCCGTGAACGAAGCCGGCGTTGGCATGTTTGTCAGGCTTCGGGTTTGCCCGGGCACCAGGGTTGATGGCGGCCAACGCTTGTCTGCCAGTCTGGACAGGCGCGCACGCGACCACCGTGAATCAACAGAATGGCAGCTCTCCCAGGTCCGACTGAGTTATATCCAACTGATCCTGCAAGCTGGCTGGAACGCACCCGCTAAACCGGTTGCCGCCGAGGCCCAGTATTACCGGGCCGAGGCTGCCCAGCTCCGCCGGCGTCTCTCCGCTAAACCGGTGTTCTATGAGCCACTGATGTTCCAGGGTCAAGAGGCTGCCCAGCTTTACCGGTATCTCCTCGCTCAGCTCGTTGTGGGCGAGGTCGAGACTTTCCAGGTTGGAGAGATTGCCCAACTCTGACGGTATCTCCCCGCTCAGCTTGTTAGCCGCGAGGCCCAGTCTTTCAAGGTAGGAAAGGCTGCCCAACTCCGCCGGTATCTCACCGCTCAACATGTTGTAGCCGAGGCCCAGTCCTTCCAGGATTGCTAGGCTGCCCAGTTCCGCCGGAATCTCACCGCTCAACTTGTTGAGACTCAGATCCAGCGCTTGCAGGATTGCGAGGTTGCCCAGCTCCGCCGGTATCTCACCGCTCAGGTTGTTGAGACCCAGGTTCAGCCATCCCAGAATGGCGAGGTTGCCCAGCTCCGCCGGTATCTCACCGCTCAGCCTGTTAGCCGCGAGGTGCAGACTTTCCAGGTTGGAGAGATTGCCCAACTCTGACGGTATCTCCCCGCTCAGCTTGTTAGCCGCGAGGCCCAGCCATCCCAGGTTTGAGAGGCTGGCCAGTTCCGCCGGTATCTCACCACTCAACTGGTTGAGGCTGAGCTCCAAGTACTGCAGGTTGGAGAGGCTGCCCAGCTCCGCCGGTATCTCCCCGCTCAGCCGGTTGTCATACAGCCGCAGGCTTTCCAAGTTGGAGAGGCTGCCCAGCTCTGCAGGAATCTCCCCGCTCAACTGGTTTTCCCATAGGCTCAGGCTTGTCAGGTTGGAGAGGTTGCCCAGCTCCGCCGGTATCTCACCGCTCAACAACCAGTTTGAGCCGAGGTCCAGGGTTTCCAGGTTGGAGAGGCTGCCCAACTCCGCTGGTATCTCACCGCTCAACCGGTTTCTTCTGAGCCACAGCGTTTCCAGGTTGGAGAGGTTGCCCAGCTCCGCCGGTATCTCACCACTCAACCGGTTTCTGTCGAGGTACAGGCTTTGCAGGTTGGAGAGGTTGCCCAGTTCCGCCGGTATCTCGCCACTCAACCGGTTTCCTCTGAGGCTCAGCCTTGTGACGCGACCCGCGTCAGTAGTTACGCCGTGCCACGATCCCAAAGGTTTGTCGCTCAGCCAATTCGTGCTATCAGACCAGTTCGCGCCATCCGTCGCGTTGTAGAATGCAATCAGCGCTTCCCTGTCCGCTCGAATGGCTGCGGGGTCTGCCGTGGGCGTCGGAGAAGGCGTTGGCCAAGGCGTGGGCCAAGGCGTAGTTGTGGGTGGCGGCACAGACGTGGGCGGAGCGTCCTCCCCGCAAGCGCTCAGGACTACGGCGGCGGCCAGAACCGCCATGACCGTGAGCCGGCTGATTGTAAGACGGTGCACTCTCATTTCGATGATCTCCTCTCATCTCGCGCTTGTATTGCCCAGATGACAACGAGTGCTGGCGTGTTCGCCACACTCGCAGGGTTATCTAGGCCCAGGCGGAATCGGGCTCTGAGCAATCGCCGACACAGGTGACAATCCTCTGGCCTGTGGCCAGGGTGTTGGGCGGCTAGTTTGCTGCCCCTGCTGCTGCGCCGTTTCAGCCGCTTCCATGACCAACTGCCGCTCCAAGGCGTCCGATTGCGGCGTGGACGCCGTGTTCACTATGACGGTCGCCAAGTGGACGAGTAAGGCCTTTGTGCTTGAGTATTTGAACGTGCGTAACCGCAGCCATGTTGTTCGAATGGGCACGCCGCCTGATCTTGATGCGATACCCGGTGATGCCTGGACTCCTATTGCCTACTGGATGCACGGTACCGCCGACGCGGCCGAGACCACTTGCACTCACTTCCAGAGTGAGCCGGACGCCGCGCCTGTACGGCTGATAGTCCAGTTACTGCCTGACCGGTTACCTGCAATGCTGGCCCACGCTGGCCTATACGTCGTCCAGGAGCCCGTTGCGGACTGCCCAGACGACCAGGCCCTGCCGGGAGCCAACCGCCAACTTGTCCTGGATTCGGTAAATGGCGTTGCGGACGGTCGATGCGCTGTTGCCCTGCACCTGCGCAATGTCCGAGTAGGAGTGGCCACTGGCATACATCGTCAGCGCCTCCCGCTCCCTCTCCGTGAGCGCCTGGGAGTTCTGCAGGCTGGTCGACTGGGACTGGTCGTGGGCAACAGCGCAGGCCCGCCTCAGGATGGGAAGCGGTATGCGCACCAGGCCCATCGCCACGTCCCGCACCGCATCCAGGAGGTCCGAGAGGCCGGCATCCTTGATGACGTACCCCGCTGCTCCGGCCGCCACCGCCGCGATGACCGCATCGTCGTCCGTCGCGCAGTCAGCATCAGCACTCGGGTGTCGGGCAATAGGTCAAAGCTGAGGGTGTCGGGTTGCGTTTATGAACGCTCCATCTGCAATTGTGACCACTCACCATCATAGTCAAAAAAGCCTTACCCCCACCAAGCCAAGCATGTGTAATTGCCGCTGAAGCCTTATCACCATCCCAAACCTCAGGATGGGCCAACGCAGCAGTCTCTGAGGGAGGGCATGGGAGAGGGGAGTTTGCGCTCCATGCCGAAACAACAGAGCATCCAGCACGGTCATACCGACCAGGAGACCGAAGACGGTGATCACCATGGACTACCTCGGTACGCCCACACCATCCGCTCTGTCGTCAACCGCATGGCCCACACAGGGACCCTGTCACCGGGAAATGCCGCAACTGGCTCCAAGGGTCCTCGAATTGCGTTGGCTGTATGACCGCGTGACGCTCCGGAAAGCGCAGGCGCTCAGCGATATCTTTGTGATGGCGAAGACTGACCCGGAGCTGTCCGGCCGAATTCTAGGCATTGAATTCGAAGAGGAGGTAACCAGTGAACTCCGTAGTTTTGCAATACACTCCGTGGATTACCTGTGCCTAGCCGAGTACGAATCGCTTAACTGGTGCGATGAAGTCCTCGAAGAAGCCTGGCTCAAGGACGGCCTGACCAAGGAAGAGGCGGCGAAGGTAGTAGCCCTGAATACCTCCCTTAGCACCGAGCTTTTCTTTGAGCTGGTCCGGGAAGGGGATGTTCTGTTCGAATCCCATGCGTTCGCCTCACTGGGCGAGATCCAGATGTTCCTGGTCAGTCCGACCGACGAAAGGCGGCCGGACAGAGGAGAGTTCAAGGACGGGCGCCACCCTAGTGGTGCAATGGGAACGCTAAGGGAGGAGTCCAGGGCATGGGACTCCCGATTGTTGCGTCGGAGAGCGAGTGGCGCTTGACGACGGGCATACAGCCCTTTGGGGCAGACTTGAATCTTGCTATAGCCTACGGAAGGCATAGTCGCAGGAGGTGCAGTTATGAGCAACGGAGAGAGCAACTTCCTCAAGAGGGTTTCCAGGAGCGCCATACCGGGGATTCCGGTCTTGCTCCTTATCCTGCTGGTGACGGCGGCGCTGGGGCTTGCGGCCTGTGGGGATGGAGGAGAGGAAAGCGCCGGCTCGGCGGCCACGGAGGCTGTAACGGGCGGGTCCGGTACAGCGCCCACGGAGGCGGCGGCCGGTGGGTCCGGTACGGCCTCCGCACGCGAGCGGCAAAGGTTCAATCTCTCGAGCGTCAGCGCCGGGTGGTCGCACACCTGCATGGTGATGACGAGCGGCTCCGTGGACTGCTGGGGCGATGATGAGTACGGCCAATCGACGACGCCGGAGGGTGAGTTCGCAAGCGTCAGCGCCGGGTACAGGCACACCTGCGGGGTAAAGACGGACGGCTCCGTGGTCTGCTGGGGCGATGAGTACCGCGGCGCATCGACGCCCCCGGAGGATGAGTTCGCGTCGGTCAGCGCCGGGACCGGGCACAGCTGCGGGGTGATGACGGACGGCTCCGTGGCCTGCTGGGGCAGTGATACCGGAGGCAAATCGACGCCGCCGGAGGGTGAGTTCGCCAGCGTCAGCGCCGGGGCTTTTCACACCTGCGGGGTAATGACGGACAGTTCCGTGGCCTGTTGGGGCGATGATGGGTACGGCCAATCGACGCCGCGGGGGGGTGAGTTCGCCGGCGTCAGCGCAGGTAGAGACCACACCTGCGGGTTGAGGACGGACGGCTCCGTCGCCTGCTGGGGCCGCGATGACGACGGCCAATCTTGGCCGTCGGGAGGTGAGTTCGCGTCGGTCAGCGCCGGGGGCAGGCACACCTGCGGGTTGAGGACGGACGGCTCAGTGGCCTGCTGGGGCGACGATAGCTCGGGCCAATCGACGCCGCCGGAGGGTGAGTTCGCCGGTGTCAGCGCCGGGGCTTGGCACACCTGCGGAGTGAAGACGGACGGCTCCGTGGCCTGCTGGGGTTAGTGATGAGTACGGCCAATCGACACCGCCGTAGGGTGAATTCTCCGGCGGCAGCGCCGGGGCTTGGCACACCTGCGGGGTGAAGGCGCACGGCTCAGTGGCCTGCTGGGGCAACCAGTCACGTCGACTCACCGCCACGGCCGGTCAATAGATTCAATGAGGTGGGCTCTGCAGTAGCGCCAGACTCGTCGACGCCACGAGCCGCGTCCTCCTCATCTGCTCCAAGGCCATGCTCGAACGCTCTTCGGCGTCCAGCAAGTCAGGACAGCGCAGGACCCTTGAATTCTCTTGGGTGCAGCGCACTGGGCGTGATGCTTCTGAACTCGGGAATTCGACTCCTATCATCTGCGATTGCCCCGGTCTCCGCCCCCTCACTGCCCGCTTCCAAGGCCCACAGCCGCTGCTCGATCCGGCGACGCTGCACGCGATAGTACTTCCGCACACCGTCCAGCGACATCCTCAACCTCCTGAGATCGGACGGGAGAGTCTCCCTCAGCCCCTTGACCTGTCTTTCCAGCTTGTCGAGCCGGGCCTCCAGCTTGTCGCTTCGCTCCCTCTGCCTGGAGGACTTCTCCGAGTTCGGGGAGGTCAGGATCATCTCCAGGCCCGCCCCCGACGCGGAGGATAGGCTGCGCCGCCTCTTCACCCTGCTGCTCGAACAGGCAGCCGGGGAGAGACAAGACGAAAGCTGGGAATACTCCCTTCCGGAGGCGGAGCTTGCCGACGACCAAATCGAGGCCGAAGCCTGATGCAGCCAGAGCCGTTCCCACGCGACGACACCCTCATCCGGGACGTCCAAAGCGCATCTGCGCCGCTCCCGGCGAACGACGGCACTCCCTACGAGGCCGTCTTCGGCGACGTGTCGAAGATCATCGACGCGGCCAGGGAGTCGGCCGCCCGCTCGGTGAACGCTGCCATGACCGCCGCCTACTGGCTCATCGGGCGACGCATCGTCGAGTTCGAGCAGTCGGGGGAAGAGCGGGCCGAGTACGGGGCGGCGCTGCTCCCGCTCACTCCCTTAGACAGGCTCAGGGTGAGCGGGAACCGAGGTGTATCGGTACATGTCTGTTGCGGCGAGGAGGAACAGCTGCACTAGTCAGGTGTTCCCGGGATGTGTTGGTAATGGCAAATAAGCGTTACCCAAGCGCTAGACCACCCCTGCGTAGCCAGGGGTCTATCTCCTATGTATTACCAGGGATCCTGGATTCCTGCCCCCGCATCAAGTGCGGGGCAGGCTTCGCAGGAATGGTCATGGGGGCAGTATGCCAAAGAAGTTGGCAATACCAACACATACCGGGAGCTTCCGTGGTCAGCGTCCGCTAGAGATCAGTCCTATACAGGTAGCGGATGTCCCACAGCCCGTAGAGTGTAGGCGTTGTGTTGCCGAATACGTTGCGGGTGGCGGCGAGCCGCTCCGAGAGGGTTGTGTAGATTACGGGCACGTTCTCCGCGGCGACCTCCTGGGCGCGGTGGTAATACTCCACCCGCTTGTCGTGGTCCAGCTCCTGGCTGGCCCTTATGTACAGATCGTCTATTTCGGCTTCCCACTCCGTAGCGGGCTCCGGCTGGTATGGGTGCCACAGGTGAAGGCCCTCGCTGCTGTGCCAGAAGTTAATGCCGCTGTAAGGGTCCGAGCCGCCGGTGAAGCCAACAATCATGGCCTCCCAGTCATAGGATTCGGTCAGGCTGTTTACCAGATCTACAAACTCCACCAACTGGTAGTCCACCCTCAGGCCGATGTCCGCCATCCCCTGCTTGACAATATCGCCCACCCGCTCGCGCACGACGTTGCCGGAGTTGGTGATCAGCTTGAACTCTATGGGGTTGGCGTCGTCGTCCTCCCGTATGCCGTCCCCGTCGATGTCCGTCCAGCCGAGTCCGTCAAGGATTTCGTTGGCCCTGTCCAGGTCGTACTTGTACTGGCGGACGTTGGGATTGTGGAAGTCGCCGGCGGCCGGGCTAACGGAGGCCCACTGCGGATAGCCCTCACCGTACTGCACGTCGTTGATGATGGCGAACTTGTCTATGCTGTGGGCGACGGCCTGTCTGAACTGGGTGTTCTGAAACCACTTCAGCTTCTCAGGCGCCACAAAGGGGGCGTCGGGGCCCGACTCGCCGGGGTTCATGTTGAAGCCCAGGAACGTAGTCCCGAAGGCGGGGCCGCGCCTGTATATGGTGAAGTTTCCCTCCTCCTGGAGCGGCTCAAGCAGCGGCATGTCCTCTCCCGGCACCCCGTAGAAGTCCGACTCGCCGTCCAGGAAGCTGGCAAGCTCGGCCTTGAAGTCGGGGACTACAATGCGCACCATCTCGTCCAGGTACGGCAGGCTGTTGCCCTCTTCGTCCTTGAGCCAGTAGTTGGGGTTGCGTTTCAAGACCACTCGCTCGCCCGGAGCGTAGCTTGCGATGGTAAACGGCCCGGTCCCTATCACCTCGGTCGGGTCAGTGTCAATGTCCCAGGTGGAAGTGAATGTGCCGTCGTCCACGTGCGGCTCAAGGACGTGCCTGGGGTATATGGCGGTGCCCATAGAGCGAAGGAACGGGGCGAATGGCACTGGCAGCACGCACTCCACGATGTAGTCGTCCACCACCGTGACGGTCATGGGCGAGTCTTCCCATACGCCGGACTCCTCGTTGAGGAAACGGAAGTTGAACGACGGGCGGCTGCTGGCCGGAATGTCCTGGTTGTATATGATGCGGTTGAAGGTAAAGTCCACGTCGTGGGCCGTGAAGGGATGGCCGTCGTGCCAGGTTACGTCCTGGCGGAGGTGGAAGGTCCACGTCAGGCCGTCCTCGGAGCGCTCCCAGGACTCCGCCAGCGACGGCTCAACCTGGTCCGTCAGCCATGAGGTCTCGGTCAGCCCGTCAAAGAGATACCCCAGGACACCGGACGACCCGGCGTCCGTGGAGATAGCCAGGTTGAAGGTGAGAGGCTCGGAGATGGTGGCAAAGGTCAGGGCCCCACCGTGCTTCCCAATGGTGTATTCGAACTCCTCGGCATTTGTTCTGAGCTGCTCAACTATGCCGGGTCCGGACGGGGGCGCGGTCGTTGGCTGCGCGGTAGGCGTTGGCTGCGGTGTGGCCGTGGGCCGCGTGGTGGCCGTGGGCTGCGGCGCAGCGGTGGGCTCGGCGGTCGGCGTGGGTTGCGGGGTTGCGGTGGGGACGCCGGTGGCCGTGGGCTGTGCCGTTGGCGCGGGTTCAGCCTCCTCCGTGCAGGCTGCCAGCAGGAGCAGGGAAAAGACAGCGAGCAGGGCAAGGGTGCGGCGGAGGGCTACCTTGGGAACCATATTTCCATGTGGCGTGTTCACTATGTCGCAATGTTAAGTATAGACTGCGTGCTGTGTCAAGTTATGGGCCAGAAAATCAAATGCGCTTTCCTGGACTCAACGTTGCGTCTTGCTTTATTCTTCTTCTTCAGTAGCCATCTTCCAAGCTGGGTGGAGAGAGAACCGGTATGAGTAAGCCAACGACGCTGGTGGGACTTATTGCCTTTATACTTATAGCCGGATGCACTTCCGCGACTCCGACAGCGCTGCCTGTGGCAACCGCCATCCCAACCTCAGCATCGGTTCCCACTTTAGTCCCACCCTCGGCGCCCACATCCACGGCCGCGCCGACCTGGACTGCTGAACCCACCTGGACACCCGCTCCCACTTGGACGCCGTTACCAACGCAAACTCCGATTCCTACAGCAACCTTGACGCCAGTTCCAACGGCGACGCCGACACCTGTACCGACACCGACGCCCACTCCTGTCCCAACGGCTACACTAACGCCCATACCTACTCCAACTCCAACTCCAACTGCTACGGCAACGCCGACACCCGTACCTACACCAACACCTGTACCGTTCCAACCACTGTCATCGGAGGCTTTGAAGGACCTGCTGGATCGAACCGTAAGGCCTGTGCGGCAGACCTTCTCGACTACATATTCTTCTGAGGGAGCAGTGGAGTCCGATAACTCTGACCTGCTTCTTGAACTCCTTGAGAATACTTATTACCACCTGACAGGGAGATCTCTACTACAAGATGGATATGTGATACATATCCTTTCGACAGAGGACTACTGGCGGGTCTCAGATGAAGAGGGGTTCCCGGGAGGCAAGGCGGCCTTGGGCTGGTGTTGCCGCGATAAGGAAGACGGAATACACATGTTCGTCAACGCGGACAAACTCCTTCCAAGTGCCTTGGGTACGGTATTTCACGAAGTGGGACACGGCTTGGATGATATACTCAACCCTGAGCGGTGGCAGGAATGGAATGAAGTCTTTAAATACCCTGACGAGATACAGACGTGGAGAGCACATTCAGAGGCCATAGCAATGGCCTTTGAAGCTGCCAACTTCAGGATTCTGGCGGAGCGTACCAGAGTGGAGACTTCCGCGTTGCCAGAGGGTTGGCATATCCCGGACTCTGCCATAGCCTCCATCCTGGACTCCGTGGCAACCCTGTCCAACACGGATGAATACGGCCGAGAGGTCTATGACAGGGGGAGGCTACTGATATGGACGGCCGTCTTGACAGACCCGGAGTTGTCCCATCTCAGAAGTGAGTTCGATGACAACGGCCGGCTGTCCGGAAGCTCTCTGTACGAGGTCTTCCTGAAATTCGTCAACATGGACGCTGACGAAATCCTGCCGTACATCGACTCGGTTACTCCAGACGATCTTGAAGCCGTTAGACAGATTATTTTTGACACTGTGCGCCAGAGGTACGGACAGAGCGGGTTAGAGTACCCGGAACTTGCCACAAAGATGTACGACTCTATAGTCCTGCCCTAAGCGCAGACAGCGATCCGGGATCACCAGGAATCCCTACTCCTCATCTTCCAGGTCATCCGGCATGAGCACGAACTCAGGGTACGCCTCTATGCCAAGCTCACCCACGTCCTGGCCCAGCCGCTCAACCTGGTTGGACACGCGAACGCCAATCGTCAAGGCCATCAGTTTCCACAGCAGCCACGTGGTCCCGAATACGAAGGCTCCAATGGAGACCACGCCCAGCAGCTGAACGTGGAACTGGCCGCCTGCGGTGAAGCTCACCGCAAGGGTGCCCCAGATGCCGGCCATCAGGTGAGCGGGGATTGCGCCCACCACGTCGTCCAGCTTGACCTTCTCCAGCAGCTTCAGCCCGGCGGTGCAGATCACCCCGCCGATGGCCCCGACGATGACGGCCCAGTAGTGGTCGGTGATGTCGGGAGCGGCCGTGATGGAGACCAGCCCGGCAATCGCTCCGTTCAGGCCCGCGAAGAGGTCCATGCGACCCAGGATGGGCCGCGAAACCACCAGCGAGGCCATGACGCCGGCCGCCGCAGCCAGGTTGGTGTTGACCAGCACGTGGCTCATGGCCACCACGTCCGCGGCGCTGCCCAGGGCAAGCTGAGACCCGCCGTTGAAGCCGAACCAGCCCAGCCAGAGGATGAAGACGCCCAGGGTCACCACCAGCACGTTGGATGGAGGGGTTGCCCTGACGCTGCCGTCTCGCCGGTACTTGCCAAGCCTGGGGCCAATGAGCCACACGCCCGCCAGGGCCGCCCAGCCCCCGGTGCTGTGCACTATGGTGGAGCCTGCGAAGTCCTTGAACCCCAGCTCGTAGAGCCACCCGCCGCCCCACGTCCACGCGCCCACGGTCGGGTAGATGACGGCGGTAAGGACCAGAGTGAACAGCAGGAACGACCATATCTTTACGCGCTCGGCGATGGCGCCGGACACCACGGAGGCCGCCGTGGCCACGAACACCATCTGGAAGAACCAGTCGGACATCGTTGAGTAGGGGTTCTCGACGACTCTGGCGGCGGCATCGGCCTGGCCGCCCACCAGGGCTATCTCGTCGGCGGTTGGCCCGTACATGAACTTGAGGGAGCCAATCACGTCGACAACGTCCACGTACATGAGGTTGTAGCCAATGAAGAAGTAGGCCAGCCCCGCAATGGAGTAGATGCCGATGTTCTTGAGGCAGATCATGGAGGCGTTCTTGGTGCGCACCGCGCCGGACTCCAGCATGGTGAACCCGGCGCACATCCACATGATGAGCGCGCCCCAGACCAAGAACATGAAGGTGTTGAGGATGAACTGCGTCTCCTGGCCAACCCCCTGCGCATGGGCGATGTAGGGACGCGCCAGGAAGAACCCAATCACCAGAAGCGCCATTCCCGCCGTGATTGCCGTGCGTCTGTTTCCCACGAGTACGTTCATGGCTCCTCCTGCGAAAGCGGCCCAGCCGGTCCGGGCAGCACGTCTGGATGGCACCCATGATACACCATCTCACTGTGCCTTGCTAGCCGAGGTAGGACGTTGGTATTCTCAGAGTGTGGTGGTAATAGCAAATGAGCGTTACCCAAGCGCCAGACCACCCCTGCGCAGGCGTGGGTCTATCCTCTATGAATTACCAGGGAGCCTGGATTCCCGCCCCCGCATCAAGTGCGGGGCAGGCTTCGCAGGAATGGTCATGGGGGCAGTATTCCAAAGAAGTTGGCAATACCAACGCGCCCAGAAAATACCCCTTCGTCAGTTCCCGCCGGTGGGGTAGGGGTCGTTTTCGCTGATGAAGGCCTGGGACTCCGTTATGGACAGCCCGCTGCGGCTTATCCTGTCGCCCCAGAGGCTTTTGACGTACGTTAGCACGTCGATTATTTCGTCGTCGCTGAAGGTTTCTCCAAAGGCGGGCATTGCGCTCTTGAAACCGGGCACGCTGGGGCTTTCCTGTATCTTCCCGCCCTGGCTGACCACCCTGTACAGCCAGCCGTCCGGGTGATGCCAGGTGTGCCCCGTGCCGTTGAGGGGCGGCGCGGGAAGGGTGCCGTCCTCATTGCGAATGTGCCAGTTGGGCTGTCCCTCGCCGGCGGCGCCGTGGCAGGCGGCGCAGGTGGAGGCGAATATCTCCTGGCCCGTCCTGGGCGGCGGGGTAGGGGAGACCTCGGCGACCGGAGTCGCCTCGCTCTTGCCGGGGGATGACGAGCAGGCGGCAATTGCCAAGGGCGCGAGGAGCAGCGCCGCGAGGATCAGAGCACACCCGGCTGCATTCAATGGGTTTGCTCGGAGGAGATGGACCACCGGAGAAGTTGGTGATTTGTACATTGCTCTATCGGCCGGCTATGTTCACATTGTAACGCCTAAAAGGGCTTTTCTCCAATAGGTCGCCCGGGCATCGTAGTTCCGCCAGGCCCTTCGCCGTGTTATTGCTGTACGTATCTGGATACTCTATAATAAGAGGTGTAGCGAGATTCGTAAGCGCAGAGAATACAAATACATTAAGGGGAGGGCAAGGCTATGCTGAGGTTTGCAGAGGAAATGACCCTGCTTCTACTTGACGACGACGGCAGGTTCCAGCGAGTGCCCACCTGGTCGCTCAACTACGCCCTCGCGGGCGGCGTGCTGATGGACCTGGCTCTGGAGTACCGGATAGACACCGACCTGGACAAGCTCACGCTGATCGACTCCACGCCCCTGGGAGACAACCTCCTGGACTCCGTGCTTGCCGACATTGCGGCCAGCGAAGAGGAGCAGAACGCCCGGTACTGGATAGAGCGGACGGCCGCTCGCGGCGAGGCCATACTCCAGGAGTCCCTCTCCAGGCTTATGAACGTGGGCATTCTGGAGTCCAGGGACGACCGGTTCATGTGGGTGTTCCGCTCCAGGCGCTACCCGGCCATCGACGGTAAGGTGGAGCGGGAGGTGAAGCTGCGCATCATGGAGGTGCTGTTCAGCGACGAGGTGCCTGACCCTCGCGATATCGTGATCATCTCCCTTGCGCACGCATGCGGCATCTTCACTGAGCTGCTGTCCAGCAGGGAGCTGGAGACGGCGGCCCCGCGCATCGACCAGGTGCGCAAGCTGGACCTGATAGGCCAGGCCATGACCAAGGCCATACGCGACATTGAGATGTCGATAGCCACGTCTCTGCATCCGCAGCTCTACTAGGGCGATCACTGCCTGCCGGACCTTTAGCAAGCGCGATGGGCCTGTGCGCTAACCCGCCACTCGGGTGTGCACAGGCCCATTGAGTTATGCGGATATGGTATCCTGATACTGCGTACCAACTTCATATCCGCGTGCAGAGAGCAAAGGAGACGCTATGACAGGACTGAAGAGGCTTATTGGGGCCTACATGGCGCTGGTGGGAGTGGCGGTAGCGGTCTTCTTCATCATCAACAACTTCCTGGTCGATTCCATTGACGTGATGTCGGTGTGGTACGTCCTGGACGTGCTGATGGCCGTAGGGCTGGGACTGGCGCTGGTCTTCAACTACGCCTACAAGCGTGAGCAGAGCAACGGCGACGTGGACGGGCCCGTCACCCGCCGGTACCTGGAGGCCACCGCTCTCTTCCACCTGACCGTAGTGGTTACCATCCTGTTCCTGCACAACTGGCTCTCGCTGCTGGCCCTTGGCGGGGACAGCCTGGACGGCAACGATCCGGCGTGGAACATCTGGGCCGTTGTGGACACACTGTTGCCAATTACCCTGGGCCTCACAGGTTGCCGCCTCTGGCGTGAGGCGGACCGGTAGCTACACGCAGGATATAACCCACCAAGCTCCGGGGAGAGGCGGGCAGCGCCTCACTTGAGGGTATTCTCTATACGTGTTGGGGTATTCTCAGTGTGTTGGTAATAGCAAATAAGCGTTGCCTAAGCGCTAGACCACCCCTGCGTAGGCAGGGGTCTATCCCCTGTGTATTACTGGGGAGCCTGGATTCCTGCCTTCGCAGGAATGGTCATGGGAGCAGTATTCCAAAGAAGTTAGCAATACCAACACACGCCGAGAATACCGACTTGAGGTGAAGGCAAACGGGGACGTGGTCTGTTGCTATAATGGACCACGGGGCGTCAACAGTCGGGAGATACCATGAGCAATTTGCGTACCCACACAGTGACCGGAGCCACCGGATATACCGGACGATACATTACCGGACTGCTGCTCAAAAGGGGAGATCTGGTACAGTCAATCACCGGCCACCCCGACCGCTACAATCCATTTGGAGACAGTGTAAAGCTCCACCCGTTTAACTTTGACAGACCGGACCTGCTGGAGCAGACCCTGGCTGGCACAGACACGCTGTTCAACACCTACTGGATCCGTTTCAACCTGGGAGAGCGCACGTTTGAACGCTGTGTGGAGGAAACGCTGACTCTGTTCAAGGCCGCCAGGGCCGCGGGGGTGCGACGCATTGTCCACATCAGCATTATCAATCCTGACTCGCAATCTTCGCTGCCTTACTTCCGCGGCAAGGGACACGTGGAGGACGCACTGCGCGCATCCGGCGTCTCCTACGCCATTCTGAGGCCCACCGTCCTGTACAGCACGGAGGACGTCCTGCTCAACAACATTGCATGGGCCCTCCGCCGGTTCCCGGTGTTTCTGCTGCCGGGTACGGGCCGCTACAATATTCAGCCTGTGTTTGTGGAGGACCTGGCCGAGCTTGCGGTAGCGGCTGTGGATGAGGAGCGGAACACCGAGATCGACGCCGTGGGGCCAGAGGTCTTCACCTATGCCGAGATGGTCAAGCTGATAAGGGACAAGATTCAGACCCGCTGCCTGGCGCTGCCGGCGCCCGGGCTGGTGACTTATGCCGTAGGCCGGCTTCTCGGCGTGTTTCTCAAGGACATCATCCTCACCAGGGATGAGATCAAGGGGCTTTCCGCTGGACTGCTGGAATCAAAGTCGGGCGCTCCGCCGCCGGCGAAGACCAAACTCTCCGAGTGGCTGGACCGCAACGGGTCCGAGCTTGGACGGCGATACGCGTCGGAGGTCAATCGGCACTACCGGTAGGAGACCTTTGCGCAACTTGCTAGTCGGCGCTCTTTCTCGTCATTCCCATGAAAACGGGAATCTATTCCTCTCTTTCACTGGCGTCCTGGATTCCGGCTTCCGCCGGAATGACGGAGAGGGAGTGACCCGACCACGGGTTGTGCAAAGCTCTCCGGTAGCGCGGGGCGGACGGCTAGACTGTAGGGCTGCCCAGTCCACCGGAGGAGGCCGGCTGCGCCTCGTCCTCCCCGGGCCACGGGGGCGCGGTGAAGCAGAGGAAGGTCAGCGCAGACTCTCCCGCCGCGAACTGGAAGCTCCACCCGGTGGGGATTACCAGCGCATCCCCTGGGCCGACCGCTACGGGATCCACGCTCGCGGCGTCCTGGCCGGGAGGACAGCGCCATACTCTACCGGAACCCTCAAGCACGTACCACAGCTCCTCCACGCTGCGGTGCCGCACCGGGCGGGACACGTGCCCGGCGCCCAGCGTCACCTCGACGAGGGACGCTTTGGTCGCGGCCTCGGTCACGCCCAGCAGAAAACGTATCTCGGAGCCGTCCGGGGCAAGGGTGTCCGGGGACTCGCCGCGCCTGCCGGCCGGGGGAATCACGTTGTCTCCTGTCATTTACGCCACCTCCTGACCGAACACGGTGTCTTGCTTTCCTGAAATGGAGAGGTTCTGGATGCGTTGGTCTTCAATGGGAGGCGTTTCGGCCTTGTCGAAGGGTGTGTCGGCGTAGAACAGGGCCAGGTACTCCGCCAGCGCGTCCTGCTCGGAGCCGGTCACGGCAAAGTCGGAGAGGCCAGGGTCCGTCTGAACAGGCTCATCCAGGACGCCGTTGCCGTTGGTGTCCGGGAAGCCCGTGTCCGGGGCGTTGAACTGACCGGCCTCGCCCGCCATATCAACCCGGCCTGCGTTTGGAACAGGGAAGGGGTAGTCGTCGCCGCCGTTGGCCAGGAAGTCCAGGGTGACAACCTTGATAATCCGCTCCGGGTCTCCTGATAGTTTACCTTCCACCACCACGCGGTCTATAACTGATCCATCATCGCCTACTATTGCCAGGGAGCGCACCCGTTCGCCGATGGGCGCGGTCGGATCGAAGCTGAAGCGCATCCCGCCGACCTGTGGGAACCGCCCTTCGGTTACTTCTCCCACGCCCTCAAAGCCAACGCAGTGCTCAAGCAGCGCCGCTAGCTGCCGCGCCGTCACCGGGACAATGACCAGCCCGTTGTTGAAGCGCGCCGCGCCCTGAATCTCGTACTGGGAGACGTCGCCCTCCGCCTTGCCGGAGTCCGGGTTGGCCTGCGGCGGCAGGAGCTCCACGTCCGCCGGGTCGGTGGTCCCGGGCGGCTGTATCTTGAGGCCAATGCTGCTGCGGATGCCGCCTCCGTTCTTGATGGATACCGCCACCTCGGGGTCGTACTGGCGGGCATACCACAGGTTGGCGTCGGCGGTGAGGTTGCCCAGGTTGGTCTCCTGGGTGCGCACGTCCTGCCTGTCCCCGGCCAGGTACACGCCGGTCTTGCCAAGAATAACGCCGTCTCGCTCCCTGAGCACGCTGCGAAGCGACTCGACGATGCGGGTGACCTCCGGAATGGGCCGCCCGGCGAAGGCCTGGCCACCCTGCCTGTCCGTGGCGTAGGCGCCGCTCACGTATGGGTCGATGGTGTCCGGGAGCGCCAAGCCGTCCGCGTCGAAGCCGACCACCAGACGCCCCAGGTATCGATAGTCGCCGTCCGTGTTGACCAGGAGCACCGGATCGCCGCCGGCTGACTCGAAGAGCAGGGGATAGGCGTCTGCGGCTTCGTCGCCGGCGCGGAGGCGGTCGGTCTCGTCAGCCAGGATGGTGTTGGAGCCGCCGGCAACGATGACGTCCACGTCTGCCAGCTTAGTTGCCAGCTCCTTCTCTATGTCTATGCGCTGCAGGTGGGCCAGCAGGATGACCTTGTTGATGCCCTGGGCCACAAGCGCGTCCACCTCCTGCTGGATGGTGGCGGCCAGCCCGTCGATGTCTTCTTCGTTAGCTGGCAGCACGTCCACGCCACTGGCGGCGGTCAGGCTCTTCAGGGCGGGCGTGGTTGCGCCCACCACGCCGATGCGCTCTCCGCTCACGGTGATGACAGCGCTCTTGGCGAGACTGCCCGCCGCCAGCGTGGCCTCCTGCCCGCCGGCTACGACAAGCCCCGCCAGGGCCTCATCGGCGGCAAACACCACGTTGGTGGACAGGAAGGGGAACATAGCGCCCGGGTAGAGCGCGCCGTCTTCGATTTCAGAGCTTATGGTTGCTGCGAAGGCTGCCGCGCCGCGGTCGAACTCGTGGTTGCCCACAGCGGACGCCTGAAAGCCCATTGCGTTGAGCAGGGCGATGTCCCCGCGGCCGGCGGCCGGAACGCCCAGTACGGGCGCGACAGCAGGGTCATCGGCGGCGTAGTAGCGCGGCCCGGGGATGTAGTTTTCCCCGGAGCTGAGGACAAGGGTGTTGTTGGGGAACTGCCGCCGGAAGCCGTCCAGGATGGCGGAGAAGTTCTCCACGTCCGCCAGCGCGCCGGTGGAGCCGTCCATGTCGGAGACGTGCAGCAGCTGGAGGGTGAAGGTCTCCGAATCCGCCTGTTGCAGCTCGACTGCGATGGCGTCCAGCTGCGCCTCCAGGTCAGCGATGCGGGCAAGCTGCGCGTCCACCGTGCCGCCGAGGGTCTCCACGCTATTCTCCAAGCCTTCGGCTGCCTGGGCCACCCGGCCCACGGCGTCGGTCAGCGCCACGACTTGCTCCGACGCGTCTTCCGGCTGTTGATCTGTGTCCTGGGCCAGGTCCTCCCTGAGGGCGTCAACCTCCTGCTGGAGGGAGTCGACCGCGATTTGCAGCTCCGCCAGTTCCTCCGAGTCCTGTCCCCCGCAGGACAGGGCGAACAGGGCTACAAGGGCGGCCAGGCAGAGTGTCCAGATGCGTCTCTTTGACATTGGCGCTTCTCCTCTGAGATGTTGGAGACTGAATGAGGTTAGAGGTCGGGCGAAGGGCTGTCAAGAGTGGGGGCCATGCGCTCCGCCCGGCGGGCTATTGACTTGATGAGCCCGCCGAAGATCCAGGCGTGGAACGGGTACAGGGCGTACCAGTAGGTCAGCCCGGCCAGGCCCCTGGGGATGAACATTGCCGTCTGCTCCAACCGGGCCGTGTTGTCCGGAGTCTCGTGGACTTCAAACTGAAGCCATGCGTTTCCGGGCAGCTTCATCTCGGCTCTGAGGCGGACGAGGCGGTCGATTTCCAGCGATTCCACTCGCCAGAAGTCTACGGCATCGCCCACGCGCAGGTCATCGGGGTGTCGACGTCCCCTGCGCAGACCTGCGCCTCCAAGAAGGCGGTCCAGCATCCCGCGCAGCCGCCAGGTCCAGTTGGCGAAATACCAGCCCCTGGCCGCGCCGATGCCGGTAAACGCCCGGAAGACGCCGGCGGGCGGAGCGGCGACTTCAAGGCGTCGGCGCTCAATGATCATGCCTTCGCGGGACTCCAGGCTTGTCGACTCCTGGGGCGTCGTGGACGCGCCGCCCGCGTCGCTCCAGGAGGTGTCAATTCGCCCCTCGTCCAGGTCCCTGATGACGCTGCTGATGGCCGATGCGTAGTCCTGGGGCTTGATGTGCGGGAAGAGGGTCTGCGCATCGTCACTGGTCACAACCACGTCGTTGCGCAGCCCTTCGACGAGGGCCTGGCTGATTCCGGCGGGAATGGGGGTTGTCCAGTGCACCCAGTAGGATGAGAGGCGCGGAGTCAGGACTGGGACGGGTATCATCAGCCGCCTGAGGCCCCGCGCCCTCGCGTAGCCGAGAATGAGCCCCCTATAGGTGGTTACGTCCGCTCCGCCTACCTCTATGGTGCGCCCCCTGCTTTCGGGGACGCCCAGGGCGGATACGAGGTAGTCCAGGAGGTCGTCAATGGCTATGGGCTGAATGCGAGAGTATATCCACCTGGGGCACACCATGACGGGCAGACGCTCGGCCAGGTAGCGGATCATTTCGAAGGAGATGCTTCCCGATCCGACGATCACGGCGGCTCGGAACTCGGTGACGGGGAGACCGCCCTCGCGGAGCGCCTGGCCGGTCTCCTGCCGGGAGCGAAGGTGTCGGGACAGCCTGGCCTCCGGGTCTCCCAGGCCGCCCAGGTAGATGATGCGCCCCACGCCCGCTTCGCCGGCGGCCTGTCCAAAGGCGCGGGCAACCTGGATGTCAAGCTCGTGGAAACTGCGGCTGCTGGACATGCTGTGAATCATGTAGTAGGCGGTGTCCACGCCCTCCAGAGCCTGGGACAGGGCCTGCGGGTCAAGGGCGTCCCCGACCACCACCTCCACCTGTCCGAACCAGGGGCGGGAGGCCACCCGCGACCGGCTGCGCACCAGGACGCGGACGCGGTGTCCCTCCTCAATCAGCCGCGGGACCAGCCTACCGCCGATGTACCCCGTGGCCCCCGTTACAAGAATAGTTTGAACGTCAGGCATTCTTTTGCTTCCATTGCGCGTTTTTGAGAGGGAAACAAGGGTGGCGTCAGCCCCGGAGCAAGACGACGCGCCGTTTGTGTCCTCACTTCTAATTTACCACATCGCGGGTGGCGCGGCGGGCGGCCCGGGTCTGCCCGCGCCACGTGCCCTGGCCTGGGATATGCGCAGAAATTGAGACTCCCTCAATTGACCTTCATGGCTGAATTCGGTTACACTCCGCGACAATCGGGGAGCAAAGAGGCGCTGGCCCGCAGTTGGCCTCAGGGCTAAGGAGACAGCTTGGCAAAGACCGATTCCAAGACGGCAATTCCGCGCCTGATCAAGCGGAACACGGCGTATCTGGCCTCCTCCCAGGCGTTCAACGGCGCGGGCGCTCAGATGGTGCCGACGCTGGGCCCGGTGCTGGTGACCCAGATGATAGGGTCGGCTACTCTTGCCGGGATAGGTTCCAGTATCACCGGGTTCAGCAGGCTGGTTGTGGCCTACCCCATAGGCAAGTTCACCGATGCTTACGGCAGAAGGGCGGGGGTCATCGTAGGGCTGCTTCTGGTGGGGTCCGGCGCTACCATTACGGGCATTGCCGCCGTATTGCAGTCCTTCCCGGTTTTCGTTCTGGGCATACTGGTCCTGGGCCTGGGCACGGGCTCCGTGCAGCAGTTGCGGGTGGCGGCGGCGGACATGTACCCGCCCCATCGTAGAGCGGAGGGGCTTGGGTTGGTGCTCACCGGGTCGCTGGTGGGCGCTCTTGCCAGCCCCATTCTCATCAAGACCTCAGAGACGGTGGCCGGTGATTTCGGCATGGAGCCCATTGCCCTTGCGTGGTTCTTCATACCCTTCGTGGTGGCAGCCAGCATGGTCATGGTGCTGCGAGTGCGACCGGACCCCAAGGAGATAGCCTCCAACCTCTCAGACTACTATCCCGACTACAGGCCGGCGGATGCGCCGCAGCCGGCCACGGGCAAGGTGGGAATCCTCTACTTTCTCAACCACTATCCAAAGCTGACCGCCTTTGTGTCCATGTTCTCCGCTCAGGGCAACATGAACATGATGATGGTGATGACCTCCATCGCCCTGCATCACCACCACTATCCGCTCACCGGGATTTCTATCTCCGTTGCCATTCACGTCGTCGGGATGTTCGGGTTCTCCCTGCCACTGGGCAAGCTTGCCGACAGGGTTGGCCGGAGGAACATGATGATCCTGGGGCTGGTGCTGGCGTCGGCCGGTTCGTGGTTTATCGTGGCTACGTCCGTTTACGTGGTAATCACCACGGGCACCTTTCTTGTGGGTCTGGGCTGGTCCTGCGTCAACATAGCCGCGACCGCCCTCTACGCAGACACAACCAGTCCCGCCGAACGCGGCCGCGTGATAGGGGCCAACGATACCTTTACCGCCGCCGCGGCCATCAGCATGCCCATTGTGGGCGGCTTTATAGTGGAATACCTAGGCTTTCACATGCTGGGCTTCTTTGGCATGACCCTGATGGTGCCTCCTATCCTCCTGCTGCTTCGGCTGCGCGAGTCCTATCCCGGCGTATACCGTAACCAAAGCGAGGTTGAGACCAAATCGGCGTGAATCGACTGACCCCGAATCTGCGGCTGGCCTAGCCATCACCTGAGCCTGTTGCCAAAATGCTTGCTTCAGCTACAAATAGTTGGTGGAGTTCCTTCCGGGTGGTCGACGACATATCCGTCTTGTACGTCGACCTGGCGCCCCATGCGGCCAGGGAGGCGGAGGCGTTTGCGTGGCTCAACGATGAGGAGCGAGACCGCTGGGGCAGGTACCTGCATGAGGGGCCGCGCCGGCGGTTCGCCCTGTGCCGCGCGGCGCTCCGGGCCGTTCTCTGCGGACGGCTTGGCTGCGCCAACGAGCAGCTCACCTTTGGGGCCTTCGAGTTCGGAAAGCCCTACGCCGTTCTGCACGGGGAAATGGCCCCCGTCAGCTTCAACGTCAGCCACAGCGGCGATCACGGGCTGATCGCGCTCGCAGCCGAGGGATGGGTGGGCGTGGACGTGGAGGAGCGCGTGGCCAGGCGCAATATTGACGACCTGATTGAGACTGTGCTCAGCCCTGACGAACGAGCAGAGCTTGAGCTGTCAGACGAGCGTCTCAGGTTGGACGGGTTCTTGAGGCTGTGGACCATCAAGGAGTCGCTGGCCAAGGCCGTTGGGCTTGGCGTCTCAGTCAACCTGTCAGAACTGGAAGCGCCCCTGGCCATGCGCCGGGGCGCACAGGGCGGGGTGTTTCAGTTTCCACAGATGCCGGACGTAAGTTGGCGCCTGGAGGACCTGAGCGCCGAGAGCTTCGCCGCGGCCGTCGCCCACGAACTGGGCGCGGCGCCGGGAGCAGGGGGCTGACGAGTTAGCGGAATCGCCATCGGCTGAATATCATCAAGGGGAAGAACCGGGAGCAGATGTCTACTTCAGAAGCGTTGTGGGAGGTGCCCGAACCGCTTTCCACGCATGAGGTCCGGATGGAGGATGACTCCGTTGTCACCCTCCGGCGGCACGGGAACCCCGAAGGCCCGCGGCTTGTTCTGTGCCACGGCAACGGCCTTGCCATTGACCTCTACTACCCGTTCTGGTCCCTGCTGGCCGCAGACTACGACCTGATAATCTACGACCTCAGAAATCACGGCTGGAACAACGTCAGCCCCCTTGAGAACCACAACGTTCCAACGCTGGTCCGTGACCACGACCGCATTATCCGGGAGATAGACCGGCGCTTTGGCCCCAAGCCCAAGATAGGCGTGTTCCACTCCGTCTCCGGGTTGGTAAGCCTCCTCTCTCCGGAGAAGGGCGGCGGGTTCTCGGCCCTTGTCTTGTTTGACCCTCCTATCTGCAAGCGCGGCGCCAGCTACGAGGAGTTCGATGCGGCTGCCATTCGCACTGCCGAGCTGACCCGTCGGCGCACTCCCAGGTTCAAGGCCAAGAGCGACCTGGCCGAGTTTCTCCCATACATGCCTGCTTTTCAACGCGTCGTGGACGGGGTCTGTGACCTGATGGCTGAGACGACCCTTCGCGAAGATGAGCTTGGCGAAGGCTACGAACTGCGGTGCCCTCGCGAGTATGAGGCGCAGATTGTTGACTACGCCAGCATCTTTGCGGTGGCGGTGGACTTTGGATCGTTCCTGTGCCCCGTGAAGGTTATCGGGGCCGACCCAACCCTGCCATACTCCTATCTGCCCACCCTGGACCTCAGCGACATATACGGAGTGGACTACGACTTCCTGCCGGAGTCCACGCACCTTCTGCAGCTTGAGCAGCCCGAGGAGTGCGTTGCGACAATGCGCGGGTTTTTTGAGCGGGTCATGAGCGCCTGACAGAGTCCCTGGATCCTTGATGACGAAGAAAAAGACGTGGGGTTGCGGCGCCGTAGCTGTGCTATAATAAGCCACAGGACTTATTTATACGAGGTATATTTTCTATGGCCGACTGTGGGCCGGCGTACATCCACTTTAGAGGAGAGTAGCTGACATGACGCGGGACATTGGAGCCTATGTCTCAGAGCCCATAGCCGTCGTGGGCATGGCGTGCCGTTTCCCCGGCTCGGACGGACTTGAGGCATACTGGAACCTCCTGGAAGCGGGGAGGAGCGCCGTGACGGAGGGCGTTCCGGGTTCCGGCGCAGGTCGAATAGGGCAGATTTTCGCCGACGGCCCCGCGCAGAACAGGGCGAGCCGCTACGCCGCGTTCATTGAAGACGTCGATAGATTCGACCCGTCCTTCTTCCGAATCTCCCCGCTGGAGGCGCAGTTCCTGGACCCGCAGCAGAGGCTGATGCTTGAGGTGAGCTGGAAGGCCCTGGAAGACGCGGGCATAGACCCGGAAGGGCTGCGTGGCAGCCGGACCGGGGTTTTCGGGGGGATCACTCACAGCGACTACCGGGAGATTATGGGAGGCATAGGGAATCTGGGCGGCCCCGCAGCCAGCCTGTATGCCGCTACCGGCACTTCTCAGAACACGGCCACGGGGCGCGTTTCCTACGTGCTCGGCCTGCAGGGCCCTGCGGTCTCCGTGGACACCGCCTGCTCCTCGTCCCTCGTGGCGGCGCACCAGGCAATAACCGCGCTCCGCCAGGATGAAGCCGACATTGCGCTTGCCGGAGGGGTTACCACAATCTTGTCGGCCAACGTCATGGAGGCGCGGGCGGGCGCGGGAATGCTGGCTCCCGACGGACTCTGCAAGACCTTCGACGCCTCAGCCGACGGATACGTACGCGGCGAGGGCTGCGGCATACTGGTCCTAAAGCGGCTGAGAGACGCCGAAGCAGACGGCGACCGCATCTGGGGCGTAATTCGCAGCTCCGCGTTGAACCAGGACGGCGCAAGCCAGGGGCTGACGGTGCCAAACGGCGAGGCTCAAGCCCTGGTGATAAGGGACGCTCTGCGACGGGCCGGGCTTACGCCATCGCAGGTGGACTACGTGGAGACCCACGGCACGGGAACGCCGGTGGGAGACCCCCTTGAGCTGCAGGCAATTGCCGAGGTGTTTGGCGGAGAGCGTGCGGCGGAAAGCCCTCTCTACATCGGGTCCGTGAAGACGAACTTCGGCCACCTGGAGTCTGCCGCAGGCATTGCCGCGCTGATCAAGGTCTTTCTCTCGCTGAACAACGGGATGATCCCGAAGCACCTTAACTTCCAGAACCCCTCTCCGGCCATTGACTGGGAGGGGCTGCCGATACGCGTGCCGACTTCCACGCTCGCATGGCCGGTGTCGGAGGACCGCCCGCGGGTGGCGGGGGTGAGCGGGTACGGGTGGTCCGGCACCAACGCGCACATAGTGGTGGAGAGCTACGGAGCGCCGAAACACGAGCCAGCCGGACCCTACAGGCTCCGCCTGCCCACAGGCTCCCCGCGGCATATAGCCGCTTCATTGCCAGATGCGACAGAGGAGTCGTCCCAGGCTGAAGAGACGGTCGAGCGCCCTGCACGATTGCTGCCGTTGTCGGGCAAGACGGGGCAGGCGTTGAGGGACCTGGCGGGAGGCTATCAGACGTGGCTGGACGAGCGCGCGGCTGACCTGGAGTCGGACGGGGCATCCCTCCTGTCGGATATGTCCTGGACGGCGAGCGTTGGGCGGAGCCACTTTGCTCACAGGGCGGGGGTTGTGTTCAGGGATGCAGAGTCGCTGCGCGATGGTCTGGCGGCGGTTGTCGAAGGCGGCAAGGGCGCTGACCTGAAGACGGCGTCCAAGGTCGCTTTTGTATACACTGGCCAGGGCAGCCAGTGGGTTGGCATGGGGAGAGCGCTGTACGAGACCGAGCCTGCGTTCCGGGCGGTCCTGGACAGGTGTGAGCGGGTGGTATTGGGAGAGCGGGGCAAGTCGCTGCTGGACGTGATGTTCGGTAACCCAGGAGCGGAGGGTGAACTAATCGATTCCTGGTGGGCGCAACCCGCAATCTACTCCCTGGAGTGCGCGCTCACGGCGTTGTGGGAGAGCGTTGGGGTCAAGCCGGACGTGGTGATTGGACACAGCACGGGGGAGATAGCGGCGGCCCAGGCGGCCGGCGTGTACGGGTTGGAGGACGGGCTGAGGTTCATTATGAAGCGCGGAGAGTGTCTCGGGGCCGTCCCGGAAGCGGGATCCATGGCGGCTGTGTTCGCGCCGCAGGAGCGGGTCGAAGGGGCGCTCGACGACTATAACGCGACATCCGACTGCGCGGACCTGAACATAGCCGTGGACAACGGCGTTCACCAGGTCATCAGCGGGCCGACTGTGGCGATTCAAGCCATGGTCGATCTCTTCGAGTCGGAAGAGATCATGGTGAGACCACTCTATACCGCCCAGGCGTTTCACTGCGTTCTGCTGGAGCCTGCGCTGGACTCACTGGAGGAGGCGTACAACGAGAGCGTGGCAGTCTCCCATCCGTCCGTGGCCCTGGTCAGCAACGTGACCGGTACGGCCCTTGCGGAGGGCGAGACGCTGGACTCCGGATACTGGCGTCGCCACGCGCGCCAGACGGTGCAGTTCCGCAAGGGCATAGGGGCGTTGGCGGAGCTGGGAGTGGACGTGGCGATTGAGATGGGGCCGCACTCGGTGCTAGGCCCTTTGGTGTCACTGGTGTGGCCCGGCCCGGCCAACCTGCCGGAGCCGCCCGAAGCGCCGGTGGTACTTCAGAGCATGATACGTCCCCGCAACGACGACGCGTCTCCGGCATCCGAAAGCGCGTTCCTGAACGCGGTCGCCGGAGCTTATGAGGCAGGCCTGGATATTTCCTTCGCCGACCTCTTTGCGAACGAGGCGCGTCGCAAGATAGAGCTGCCGGGCTACCCGTTCCAGCGAGAGCGGCACTGGCTGGATGAGACGCGCCGCAGGCGCGTGGCGGACGGCCATCCGCTCCTGGGGGCCAGGCACGAGTCGCCACGCGGCGAGGTGATGTTCGAGACGGAGATGCACACCACTGATCCATCGTGGCTGAGCGACCACCGGGTCTTTGAGCGGGTGATCATGCCGGGCGCGATGTACGGCGCTATGGCGGCGGCGGTGTCGCTGAAGGAGGGCGCAGGGTCGGTGGACGTGGATGACCTGCAACTGCACAGCGCAATGGTGTTCGGGCGGGAGAGCGACCAGAACGATGGAGCGCGCGTTGGGCGGCGTATCCAGGCGGTGCTCTCCGACTCTGAGACCGGGCGGTCGCGCCAGCTGGAGGTATTCAGCAAGGGCGATGGTGAGGAAGGCTGGACGCTTCACGCAGAGGCCAAGCTGGACATTGGAGCGAGAGCGCGCGGCCTCGCAAGCCAGGTTGACGTGGACTCAATCAAGTCCCGCCTGGCGGCGCAGGATGTTCCGGGCTTCTACCGCGCGAGGGCGGAGGCCAACATCGGCCTTGGGCCGTCCTTCAGGACGCTTCAGTCATTGTGGGCCGCCGGTGGAGAGGCCATCGGCGAGATTGCCCTGCCGGAAGGCGTAGAGCAGGGAAGCGTGGAGCTTCACCCGCTGCTGCTGGACGGGTGCTTCCAGGTTATGTCGGCGGCGCGCCACTCCACCGGAGTCGAGGACGGAGAGACCTATCTGCCCTTTGGATGGGAGCGGCTGTGGGCTGCGGGCCCCCTGCCGGAACGCCTGATTTGCCACGCACAGGTGAGGGATGGGGCCCGGGAGGCCGGCGACAACGGCTCCGTTGAGGTCAGGGAGGTCCTGGTCGGCGACTTTACCATCTACACTCCGGAAGGGGCTGAGCTTGGCGGGCTGACCGGGTACGCGGTGAAGCGCGCCACGAGGGCCTCGCTGCTCTCGGCGACTGAGGGGATACAGGACCTGCTGTACGAAATCGTCTGGCGGGACGCGCCTCTTGCAGAGGGGATGGCGCCCGCGGACTTCCTGACAAGCCCGGCAACTATTGCCGCCAACTCCTCTCCGTTCACCCGTTATCTGGCGGACGAGGGCGTTGAGGCTGATGAGCGGGCAGGACTGCTGAACGACCTGGAGCGTCTGTCCTGGTCGTATGCGCTTGCGGCCCTGGAGCGCCTGGGGTGGACGCGCAACGCCGGCGATACCGTGGAGCCGGAGGCGCTGCGGGAGAGGCTGAACGTCCTTGACGAGCACAAACGCCTGTTTAGAAGACTGTTCGAGCTGCTTGCGAGAGCAGGTATCGTGGAGGAGGCGGACGGGGAGTTCGCGGTCAAGATTGGGCCGAATGATCCCATGCCCGAGGAGTTTCCGGCCAACCCGGACGAGTTCGCAGACCGGATGAGCGCGCGGTACCAACACGGCTCAAACGAGATAGGGCTATTCAAACGGAGCGCCGGCGCACTTGCAGATGCGCTCACGGGTGGGGCAGACCCGCTGACCCTGCTGTTCAGCAGCGGAGAGCCAACCGCCGCCGACCTGTACCTGAAAGCGCCGGTGGCCCGCGCCGCCAACCGAATGCTGGGGGACGGGATTGCCGCGCTCCTGGCCGGCCTCCCGGAAGGCAGAAGGCTCAGGGTTCTGGAGGTCGGGGCGGGAACGGGCTCGGCTACGGCCTCCGTTCTTCCCGAGCTCCCGGCCGGGCGGTACGAGTACGTGTATACGGACATATCCGCCGGCTTCTTCTCGGAGGCTGAGGAGCGCTTTGGAGGAAGCGAGAACTCAATCGAATATCGCGTCCTCGACATAGAGCGAGACCCGGTGGAGCAGGGCTTTGCAGCGCACGGCTATGACCTGGTGATTGCGTCCAACGTGCTGCACGCCACGCGGTACCTGAGTGAGACCCTGGAGCACTGCCGTGAGCTTCTCGCTCCTTCCGGCCAGCTTGTAATGCTTGAGAACCTTCGCGGCCAGGGCTGGCTGGACCTCACATTCGGGCAGCTGGACGGCTGGTGGCGGTTTGCGGACGACTACCGCCCTCACCACGCCCTGGCGAGTCCGGCGATATGGCGGCAGGCGCTGAGCGACGCAGGCTTTGGAGAGATAGAAATCCTGGGACTCGATAAGGCTGACTCCAACAGTGAGCCCGACCGGGGAGTGATAATAGCGCGAGGGCCGGTGAAAGTCCTTGAGCCCGCCGGGGTCTGGATTCTGGCCGGGGACCGTTCGGAAGTGGCTGAGGAGCTGGCCTCAGAACTGGCGGCCCGCAACCAGGTTGTCGTGATCGCAGGCCCGGGTGAGAGTTCGGGCGCACGGCCGGAGGGAGAGGACGACTTCGTAGTCAGGGCGTCCGTCGAGATTGACAATCGGGACTCCTGGCGGTCTCTGGTAGAGGCTCTGCCGGAGGGCGCGCCGTTCAAGGGAGTCGTGCACCTTGTGGCGGTGAACGGACATGGCGAGAGCGCCTCTGCTGAAGATCTGGGTGAGGACGCGAGGCGGATGGGCGGGAGCGCGCTTGCCCTTGTGCAGGGAATAGCCGACGCTGACGCGATTCCCGAGAAGGGTGTGTGGTTCTTCACGCGCGGGGGGCAGGTGGTGGAGCGCGAGCGCCAAGGTGAGCTTGCCGGCGCTCTGCTGTGGGGAATGGGCAGAGTAATCTCACGGGAAGCGCCACACCTGCAGCCGAGGATGATTGACCTTGACCCGGAACGCTCAGCGCCCGTGCCCGCTCTGGTCAACGAGCTGATGTACCCCGACGCTGAGACCCACGTTGCCTACCGCCTGGGGCTGCGACAGGCGGCGCGCCTCGTGCGCGCGGGCTCTTCGACGGAGCGTCTGTCGCTGCCGGATGGCTCAGGCTGGTTCCTTCAACCCGACGAGGGCGGCTCTCTCGAAAGGCTTCAAGCGCTGGATCTGCCGGAGCGTGCCCTGGAGCCGAGGGAAGTCCGCGTGGCCGTGGACGCTGCCGGCTTGAACTTCTCGGACGTATTGCTCGCGATAGGGGTTGCGGAGGGGGCGAACTTCGGCCTGGAGCTATGCGGGCGCGTCCTTGAGGTTGGAGCAGAGGTGTCCAGCGTCTCCGTTGGCGACCGCGTGGTTGCCCTGGGATTCAACACCTTTGGCTCAGAGGCCATTATGAGAGAGGAGCTTGTGGCCCCGGCGCCGCAGGAAATCTCGACGACGGCGCTCGCCACGATTCCGACTGTATTCGTAACAGCCGAGCTTTCGTTTGACCTCGCCGGTCTAAAGCCAGGCGAAAGAGTGCTAATTCACGCTGGATCAGGCGGCGTGGGGCTGGCGGCCATCCAGCTGGCGCAGGCCACGGGCGCGGAGGTTTTTGCCACTGCAAGCGCGCCGAAGCAGGCATTTCTGCGTTCAATAGGCGTCAAGCACGTATTCGATAGCCGTCAGACCAGCTTTGGGCAGGAGGTCCTTGAGGCCACCGGCGGCGAGGGCGTTCACGTTGTGCTGAACAGCCTGACGGGAGAGGGCTTCATCGAAGCCAGCCTGTCGTGTCTGGCAAGCGGCGGACGGTTCGTAGAGCTGGGCAGGCAGGGCATCCTCAGCAAGGAGGAGATGGCAGCCACGCGGCCGGACGTCGGCTACCACATCATTGAGGTGGACGTTCTGAAAGAGCAAAGCCCTGAGATACCCGGGAGGGCGCTCAGGTCCGTAATGGAGCGGGTGGCCGCGGGCGAGCTTGAACCCATAATCCACAGCAGGTGGCCGATAAACGAGGCCGGACACGCGCTCAACTTCATGCGCTCTGCGCGGCACATTGGCAAGCTGGTCCTGGCGAACTCGCCGCTTGAGACGGGACGGCTGCGAGAAGACAGGACGTACCTCGTAACCGGCGGTCTCGGCGGCATTGGCTGCGCGCTGGCAGGCCGGCTCGCGGACCTTGGGGCGGGCGCTATCGTGCTGAACGGACGCCGAGACCCGGATCCCGAGGCCGTAGAGGCCATAAGCGCGCTGCGGGAGCGCGGCGTGAACGTACAGGTGGAGCTTGCCGACGTTACGGACCCACCCGCCGTTGACGCCATGCTGGAGCGCATTGAAGCTTCGCTGCCGCCCCTGGCAGGCGTCATACACAGCGTGGGCGTGCTGTCGGACGCCGCCATAATCAATCAGAGTTGGGACAGCTTCAGGCAGGTCCTCTGGCCCAAGATGCTTGGGGCATGGCACCTGCACAGGGCGACCATGCACAAAGACCTGGACGTGTTCATCCTGTTCTCCAGCGCGGCGGGCGTAATGGGCAATCCGGGCCAGGCCAACCACGCGGCGGCCAACGCTTTCCTTGACCAGCTTGCGGCGCATCGCCGTGCGCTTGGGCTGCCCGGCCAGGCAATGGCCTGGGGCGCGTGGTCGGAGATAGGCGAGGCAGCGGAGCAGCGCGGGCGCATCGAGGAGCGGCTGGATGCGGGCGGCACGAACTGGATTACGCCTCAACAGGGGTTCCAGGCCTTTGAGCGGCTGGTGCGTGAAGACGTTACGTCCAGCATGGTGGCCGCAATTGACTGGCAGAGGTATACGGAGAGGCAGGTTGAAACTCCACCGTTCTTCGGTGAGGTGCTGCCATCGGCGGAGAGCGACAAGACCGGAGACCTTGAGTCATCGGACGACCTGCTCTCCCAGTTGGGAGTGTCGCGCCAGGTTGACTCCCTCAGCGTGCTTACGGCGTTCCTGCAGAGGGAGCTTCAGGCGGTGATGAGGCTGCCCACTGCCCCGTCCCCGGCGGTCGGGTTCTTTGACCTGGGAATGGACTCGCTGATGGCCGTGGAGTTCAGGAACCGGCTGAACCGCGCCTTTGCGGGCGAGTACGTGGTCTCCAACACGGCCGTCTTTGATCACCCGGACATCACGCAGCTATCCCAACACCTGTCGGAGGAGCTGGGCCAGGCCGACGCGGGCGGCGAACCGGCGACTGCGCCCGCCAGCGCAGCTCCCGCGCCTCCGGCTAGCACGGGGGTCGAGGAGGACGGCATAGCGATAGTGGGAATGGCCTGCCGCCTGCCGCGTGCCGGGAACCTGTCCGAGTACTGGGACATGCTGGCGTCGGGCGTTGACGCCGTCACCGACGGCCGCCCCAACCATGACTCGCTAAACGCGCCACGCCTGCGCGGGGCGTTCATCGACGACGTTGAGTGGTTCGACTCCAGATTCTTCCGCATCGCCCCGGTGGAAGCGCGCATAATGGACCCGCAACAGCGGTTGATGCTGGAGACGAGCTGGGAGGCCCTGGAGGACGCCGGGATGGACCCGGAGGCGTTGAGGGGCAGCCGCACGGGGATATTTGCCGGGGTTACGGGGAGCGAGTACAGGGACCTGATGGAGGCCAACGGAAAGTCCGGCAGCTACCTGGGCACAACTCCAAGCATAACCGTGGGCCGGGTGGCCTACGCTCTGGGCCTGGAAGGCCCGGCGGCGCCGGTGGACATGGCGTGCGCATCGTCCCTTGCGGCCATACACCAGGCGGTGGGCAGCCTGAGAAGGGGAGAGGTGAACCTGGCCCTTGCCGGTGGCGTGCACCTGGTCCTGTCGGAGGCGGTTACCGGGTTCATGACCGAGGTGGGTATGCTGTCGCACTCCGGGCAGAGCAGGCCCTTTGACGCATCCGCGGACGGGTATGTCCGGGGCGAAGGCTGCGGCGTCATTGTGCTGAAGCGGCTGAGCGACGCGGAGGCGGACGGCGACCGCATATGGGGCGTGATAAGGGGTTCCGCCGTTAACCAGAACGGAGCGAGCGCGGGCTTGACTGTCCCGAACGGCTCCGCCCAGGAACGCGTTATGGAGGACGCCCTGGCCCAGGCCAATCTCACGGGAGCGGACGTTGACTACCTGGAAGCCCACGCCGTCGGGTCCCAGATGGGAGACGCCATAGAGATGCGGGCCGTGGGCGCGGTGTACGGAAGAGGGCGCGAGGCCGACAGCCCGCTGCTGATGGGGACGGTCAAGTCCAACTTCGGGCACCTGGAGGCGGCCGCGGGAGTGGCCGGGGTGTTGAAGGCCGTGCTTGCGATGCAGCACGGCGCGATCCCAAAGCACCTGCACTTTGACAACCCGAACCCCGACATAAACTGGGCCCAACTCCCGGTGCGCATTACATCGGAGACCGTTGAATGGCCCTCCAACGACTCCAGGCCGCCGCGGGCGGCTGTTAGCGCGTTCGGCATCTCAGGCGCAAACGCTCACGTGGTTCTGGAGGGCTATGGAAACCGGCCAGGCGATGGAGCCAGGCTCCCGGCCGGCGCGCCATTGTCGATTCCCGCCTCTCCGCCTGAAGCGGCCAACGGCGCATCCATATCTGCTGAGCAGCCCGCCGAACGCAAAACTCGGTTCCTTCCTCTGTCGGGCAGGTCTGGAAACGCGCTCAGAGATCTGGCGAAGCGGTACCTCTCGTGGCTCGATGAGCTATCGCCGGATGGCGCAACGGCTACGACGCTTGCTGATATGGCGTGGACTGCGGGGGTTGGACGAAGCCACTTCGCCCATCGGGCGGGCTTGCCGTTCAAGGACCTGGAATCGCTCCAGGACGGGCTGAGGGCGCTTGCGAACAGGGACGCTCAAGACGACGCTCCTGAACCCAGGCCCGCGACCAGAGTTGCGTTCCTGTACGCCGGAGAGGGAAGCCGGTGGCTGGGCATGGGCCAGACGCTCTACGACTCTGAATCCACCGCGCGCGCCATCCTGGACTTCTGCGACTCAGTTGTCCGGCAGGAGCGGGGGGCCTCCCTCCTGGACGTGATGTTCGGACGAGATGGGGCAAAGGGGAGCCTGGATGACCCCTCATGGGCGCAGCCGGCGCTCTACTCGTTGCAGTGCGCGCTGACGGCTCTCTGGTCCGACATTGGAATACGGCCCTTTGCAGCGCTGGGCGATGGGCTGGGCGAGGTCTCCGCGGCGCAGGCGGCAGGGGTGTTCAGCCTGGAGGACGGCTTGCGCTTCGTCATGGCTCGCGGCGAGCTGATGGCGAATGACGATGACCTGGACGCTCTGCAGGCCACTCTCGCCGGTGTCCGGTTGTCCCCGCCGTCCGTGGCGCTTGTAAGCGGTGTTGCAGGCGAGATTATAGCGCCCTACGCGCCCAAGGACGTGGTGTACTGGACCAGACAGGCAACCGAGGCCGTGCCCCTGGAGGAGAGGTTCCCGGAGCTTGCCGGGCTGGAGGTGGACGCGGTCATTGAGATCGGCCCCGATTCCGCGCTCGACAGGGACATGATTCTCCGCCATCTCAGCTCGCCGACTCTGCTGTCCAGTATGTCGAGTCGGACGGATAGCCAGGCGGGGATGCGCTCGCCGGGGTTTGCGGAAGCCGCAGCGGAAGCATACCGGGCGGGCCTGTCAATCTCCTTCGAGGGGTTGTTCACGGGCGAGGCGCGCCGCCGCATTTCGCTCCCAAGCTACCCGTTCCAGCGAAGGAGACACTGGGTCTAAATCAGTATGAAACAGGAGGTTGCCACAAGACCAACATAACACCTACAACCCACTATATGCTATTCTATTGGAACTAACACTTTAGACAGGAGGGAAAACCACATGGCTTCGACAGAAGAACGACTCAGAAAGCTGGTCAGCGAGAACCTGGAAGTGGATGGAAAGCCGCTGAGCGCGGAGTTTGACGTGAACACAAGCCTGCTTGAGGCCGGCGTGACATCCATGGAGCTTGTTGCATTCGCGAAGGTGGTCCAGGACGAGTTCGGAATAAAGTTTGAGCCTGAGCAGTGCACCGAGATTCAGAGCCTGTCGGCGTTGATTGAGTTCCTGGACGCCAAGGCCGCCTGAGAAAACCGTTAGAGCAGAGGTCCAAGACTGGGGAGGGCATCGGATTCCGGTGTCCTCCTTTTGTCACTGCTCAGGTGACTCTCGCCGACCAGTCCGCTTTCCCGCCCTTGCCACAATGAGCAAGCTATTGCGTCACTCAGGACTGCTGATGGCCGCGTTCGTGGCGGCCCTTGTCGTGGCCTGCTCGGCTGCGGAAGAGCCTGCTGCTCCGACTGATGGCACGCCTACGGCCTCTCAAACCCAGACCACCGCGGAAGCTACTACCCAAACTCCGACGGCTGGCCAGACTCCTGCGTCCGGCTATGACTCCACGGAGAACATGTTCAGGCTCTATTCGCGCCGGAACCACAACCCCGTCGAATCGCACGAGGCCCTCACACTCGCCGTCGAGAACAACGACAAGTCCATGGTTCCTATGATGATAGAGACGCTCAGGTTCTTCAGTTTCACGGCTTTGGAGGCGGAGACAAGCAAGGCCATATCTACGATAACGGGCCACGAGCTGAGAGGTGAACGCGGCCCCTGGCATGAGTGGATGGAGTGGCTGGGCAGGAACGCCGACGAGTACCAGCCCCCTGACGGATACGTGGACTGGAAGATCGAAGTGATGAACCTGATAGACCCCCGGTTTGAAGAGTTCCTGGCCCCGGCGAAGCAAGGCTCGAGGATCAACGTGTTCGAGATTGCGTGGGGAGGCGTCCGGCCCGACGGGATACCGGACCTTCAAAGCGCCCCGGTGGTCTCGCCGGAGGAGCAGGGCTACCTGCGGCCGGACGACCGGGTTTTCGGCGTATCCATCAACGGGGAGCACAGGGCGTACCCGCTCCGCATTGTGAACGCCCATGAGATGGCCAACGACACGTTGGGAGGCGAACCCATCGCCCTGGCCTACTGAACTCTCTGCGGCACCGGAATCGTGTATTCCGCCAGAATCAACGGACAGCCAACCACCTTCGGCACGTCCGGGATGTTGTACAGAAGCAACAAGGTCATGTACGACAGGCAGACCGGCTCGCTATGGAACCAGTTGACCGGTGAGCCTGTCATAGGGCCGCTGTGGGACTCCGGGATAAAGCTGGACTTCTTCCCGGTAGTCATCACGACGTGGGAGGAGTGGCTGGCGCTCCATCCGGACACCACGGTGCTGGACCAGGACACGGGCGTCTATCCCGCCTCTTTCTACGTGCCGGAGGACAACCCAAGGGCCATCTACTACGACTACTTCAATGGCATAGAGACGATGTTTCCGGTCCCCGACCGCGACGACCGGCTTGACATAAAGGACGTTGTGCTGGGCGTCCGGCTGAACGGCAGCTCCAAGGCCTACGCCTCGGGCGCGCTGCAGAGGAGCCGCATAGTAAACGACGTGGTTGGAGGCGAGGAGATAGTTGTGCTGGCATCGGCCGCGAGCGAGGGCGCGAGGGCATACTACAGCGGCGGAAAGACGTTTGCGCTGCCTCAAGGCGACCAGCAACCCGGCATTCCGGCCACGATAGAGGACGCAGAAGGCGGGACGTGGCAGGTGACCGAGGGTTATCTTGTCAACGCGGCAGACGGGTCGGAGAGGCTGGAGCGCATACCCACGCACATGTCCTTCTGGTTCGGGTGGTTCCAGTTCCACCCTGACACGGAGCTTTACACCGGGCCCTGACGGGAGGCCTTGTAGCTCCTTCCATCTTTGCAATAGACTAGCACCAGGGTTGACCATATCAGCGACGACTACGCGTGATTCCAGACAGAAGAGGAGGGGAGATGCTTGTAGACCTGGTACAAGTTGACACACCTGAGGGGATCAAGCTGTCCGGGGCGTATTTTGCCCCGGCTGACGTGAGCCGGGCCTCCTCGGTCGAGGCATTTGTGTACTTTCACGGCGATGGCGGCCACTTCTACAATCCCCTCTATCTCTGGCTGGGCGAGCGGTTTGCGGAGCGGGGCATCGCCTTCCTGGCGGCCAACCGCCGGGGCCACGACCACGTCGCCGGCGGCGCGAGGGGAGGGCCCCTGGCCGGCTACGCCTTCGAGTCCGTTGACGACTCGCGGGCGGACTACGCCGCCTGGCTGGAGCTGCTGAGAGAGAGGAGACACGAGCGCATAGCCATCGGCGGGCACAGCGGCGGGGCCGCGCGGGCCACCTACGCGCAGGCCAAGGAGCATTTCGCAAACGTGGTGGCGGTCATCCCGGTGTCGCCAGGGGAGTACAACCACGAGGGCGTCATCGCACTGCACGGAGAGGACTTCCTGGGGCCGTTCCGGGAGTCGGAGCGGAACGTCGCGGAGGGCCGCCCGGACGTGCTGATTCGCCCGGGAGTTCCCTGGGGGTCGACGTGGAGCGCACGGGCCTACGTAGACTGCTTCAACCAGGACAACCGCTACAGCGTGACCAGGCACGCGGCGAACACGGGCTGTCCCACGCACTTCATATTCGGCGGGGAGGAGTGCGCCATTGGCGGGCCGCAGGAGCTTCCGGTGTGCGGCGCGGCCCGGAGGAGTGTGGCGGCCGCGGGCTACCCGCACGTCCAGGTGACGGAGATTGAGGGAGCCAACCACGGCTACGCGGGGCGGGAACAGGAGCTCTTTGACACGATGTTTGGCTGGCTCAGCGGGCTCTAGGGGCTGATTCAATAGAAAGCAGAGGCCGGAGACTGGCACTGATTAAAGTGTCGGCCTCCGGCCTCTATAGCGCTTTGTCTACGTTGCTGTAGGTCAGACGGCTAGGACTAGCCTTCTGTAATGATGCTCACAAACTGGTCGGCGGCCGACCTGGCACGTTCCATGAGTATCTCTGGCGGAAGGCTTCCCACGGGGTGGGGCACAACGGCGAACTCCATGTCCGGGATTCCGCCCACGCGGGCCATGCCCTTGCAGGTGCTGATGAAGGCGTCCGTGGCGATGAGCATTGCGGGAATGCCGTGCTTCTCGATTTCTATGCTGTTGAGCAGACCGCTCGAACTGCAAGACCCTCAGTCGCCGTGGGTGATGATCACCACGTCACACTCTGACGCCCCCTTCTCCTGCCACTCGCTCCAGGAATGGTGCTGGCTGGAGCTGTACGTCCCCCGGACAATGCCCTTGAGGTTGTACCGCTCGCTGAGGACCTCCCCAACCATCTCAAGCAACTGGGGAGCGTTGAGCTTACCGTTGTTGAAGAGGCCCAGGACCTTTCCGTCGAGGGTATCGACCCTCGCTGCCCTGGACCCGGCCTCTATCACCGGCTCCGACGTTGGGTCAAGGACCCGTAACCTCTCTGCTACTACCATCTTGGCCTCCTTCCGTGATGCTTCTCTAAGAATAGTCTGAACAAGTCCAGTCCACTCCCGCGAAGGCGGGAGTCCACACCCCGCCCTCCTGGATTCCTGCCTTCGCAGGAATGGTCATAAAGGTGTAGTTAGGTGACTTGGTCATGTTTGTTACTTGTTCAGAGGTTTCCTAACTCTCTCGATTCCAGGCGATGCACACGCCTAGTACATTACCTCTTTTGTCAGAACTGCGCCGCCATAGGGAAGCATGTAGTGGATGAAGCCGCCCGCCGGCCCGCCTGCCAGCACGACGTGAATGTCGTCTGCGCTTCCCGTAATGGTCATTGTCTGGTCGCCAGGGGCTCCGCCTCGGAGCGGCCAGCCCTGGGCGACGAGGGATTCGGCCGTGCGCCTGGTCCCCTCGAACACCGCCTGTCGAAAGTCGGCCTTGGACCAGCCGTCCTTGACCAGGTAGCCCGCGTTTTCGGCGGGAATCACCAGGATGCAGAAGCCGCCTGACGCCACCAGCCTTCCGCTGCCCACAAGGTGCCTGGCAACCGTGTCTGCTATCTTCTGGGCGGAGTCCTCGGAGTGGGCTGAAATCTGCACGTGGCCGCCGGTGGAGAACACCGTCACGGCGCTCTGGCCGCGGCTGAATCCCTGCTCAACGTGGACAGGGTTCAGCGACGGGTAATCGTCCTCGTTTTCCACGATGTGGTAGCCGGCGTACTTGCCGGGCTGCCCGACAGTCGCCCTGTCGAATACTGGGCGACCGAGGGGGTCTTCCGCTCCTGCGCCCGGCAGGGAGCCAAGGATGTTGATCTGGCTGAGCCTCACGGCCCGGCCGATGGTGGAGTTGGCCCGGTTTCCAGGCCCCAGGACGTTGCCGCGGTAGTTCATTCCCAGCCTGTCCCGAATGGGGCCGTTCACGATGAACCCGATGGCCGCTCCTCCGGTGGTGGAGTTGGGGACGTGGAGGTTGAACCGCGGGTCAAGAATCTGCTCCATTATGGTGAGCACCACCGGGAAGTACTCCGGGAGGCAGCCCGCCATGACGGAGTTGATGGCGACCTTCTCGGCGGTGACCACGCGCTTCCGGGTCTCGTAGGAGCCGACGACGGCGTCGGGCTCAAGGCCCGCGGCATCGAGGAAGGCCAGAACCTTCTCCTCGGTCGGGGGAACGACCGGGAGGCCGTCCGTCCAGCCCTTTTCGTAGTAGAACTCTATAGCGTCCGCGACGCTATCCACTTCGTACTGAGCCGATTGAAGCGCCTTTGTAGTCACCAGGCCTCCCTTGGAACGTGTTTCCAGATGGCTGAAGTGGCCTAACCTGATTATAGCCGAGGGCGAAGAGGTGTCAAGGGGAAGGGGAGGGCGTGGATCAGCCGCCGTTCAGGTAGGCGTAGGCGGACAGAGCGGCAGTGATCCCGTCGCCAGCGCCGCTTCCCAGTTGGCGGGCCGAATGCCACCGGCAGTCTCCGGCCGCGAACACCCCCGGGACCTCCGTGGCCATCCTGAGGTCCACCTTGATGTGTCCTCCGTCGTCCATGGGAATCGTGCCCTGAAACGGGCGGGTGTTGGGGTGATACCCAACGCATACGAAGACCCCGGCAACCGGCAGATCCGTCTTCCGATTTGTGCCCGCGTCGCTGAGAGAGACGCCCTGAACGACGTCGTCGCCGTATATGGACTCAACGACTGTGCTGTAACGGATGTCCAGCCTGGGGTTTTGTACGGCGCGTTCCTGGAGAATGCTGCTGGCCGTGAGCCGGTCCCGCCTGTGCACCAGGGTGACCTTGTTGCAGATGTTGGTCAGATACAGGGCCTCATCCAGCGCGGTGTCGCCTCCGCCGACAACGGCCACCTCCCTGTCCGCGAAGAAATAGCCGTCGCAGGTAGCGCAACTGGAGACGCCGCGTCCTTCGAACTCCTCTTCGCCGGGAATCTCCAGCCTGTTTCGCTCACCGCCGGTTGCTATGATGACGGACCGCGCCTGGAACTCATCGCCTTCGGTGCGGACGGCTATAGGCCGAGACTGGACGTCCAGCCCCTGCACCTGGCCGAACCCGTACTCGACGCCCAGATTGGACGCCTGCTCCTGGAGGGCGGCCACCAGGTCCGGCCCCATGATTCCCTGGGGAAATCCCGGAAAGTTCTCTATGGAATCGGCGTTGATGATCTGCCCGCCGAAGACCGTGCCCTCAATGAGAAGGGTGCGCAGGCCGTAGCGGAGGGTGTATATGCAGGCGCTGAGCCCGGTTGCGCCGCCGCCTATGATGACTATGTCGTAGGCTTGACTCATGTTGACTCCTATTACCGCATGAGCGCTCCCATCTGTTGGCCGCGCTGTCAGCTCAGCCGGGCTATCAGCGCGTCCTCCTCCGAGAAGTCGTACTCGCGCTGCTTGTCCAGCCCCTGCGCCATGAACCACTCGTAGGTCTGCTCCACCGCCGACTCAAAGGTGTATTCCGGCTCGTATCCAATGTGGTCCCGCAGCTTGCTCATACCGAATAGAGTGCTCTCGTCCCAGCGATGGATGTAGGGCGCGAGGCGCTGGATCAGGGGACGCCGCATCTCCGGCGATATCTCATCCATCACCTCGGCGGGCACGAAGACCTTGTCGGCCTCCATGCCCACGGCCCCGGCGCAGGTGTCCACGTACCCCTCGTCGCTGAAGTAGTCTTTTCCCGTGACGTTGTATATCTCACCGTACGTTCTTGGGTTGAGGGCCATCATGCGCATTGCCCTGGCTTCGTCGTCCACGTGGCCGACCTGGCCGAGGGTTGTGCCGCGGCCCGGCACCAGTATCTTGCGACCCCTCAGCAGGCGTACGAACATCCTCTGCTCCCGGTCCAGGATTCCGTTGTCCGGCCCAAAGACCATGGAGAAGCGGGCGACGGACATGGGGAACCGGCGCTGCCTGAACGCCCTCATCAGGTAGTCCTCGCAGATGAGCTTGTTGCGCCCGTAGTCGGACTGGCGGGGAGTGCTGTCCACGGGAAAGTCCTCGTTCATGGGCAGAACGTTGGAGGCGGCGTAGACCACGGTGGAGCTGGCGAAGATGTAGTGCCCGGTGCGCCCTTCGAATATGTCGACCATGCTCTGGACGTCTTCCAGCACGTAGGCGCTGATGTCAAAGACCACGTCGAACTCCTTGGCTCCCAGCGTCTCCTTGAGCTGCGCGGCGTCCTTCCGATCGGCGTAGAGGCGGCGCACCTCCCTGGGCAGCCTGGCCTCCGTGATGCCCCTGTTGAGCGTGGTGACCCTGTGCCCGCACCGCACAAGCTCGTGGACCAAGTGCAGGCCGTTGAACCTTGTGCCTCCCATGACCAGCGTGTTCATGTGCTACCTCCTGTCTGCGACCGACTGCGGGGACGACCTGATGGACGGCTCCATTCTAGCCTGCCAAGGGGTCGTAGTCGAGGGGAAACCTCGAACTAGAGCCACTTCCTCAGCAGCCAGTCCTTCTCAAAGAGCACCTTGCCTGCGTGCCAGTAGCGGGTGGGCCACTTGAGCTTGACCTTGGGGGTGGGCTCGGCGTAGAAATCGCCGCGGCCGAACCCCGCCTTTCCGCCTCCCACCTCGATGAAGCACTCTCCATGCCCGTCGAAGCTGCCGGGGGTTCCGAAGCCGGTTATCTCGCTGGCGATGGTTCGCGCCACGGCCTCACCCTCGCGGTGGGCGAAGACGCCGGCCTTTGGCAGCGGCATGCCCATTGCGAGGGGGACGTGGGTCACGTCGCCGATGGCGTAGACGCCCGGAAACTCCGTCTCCATTGAATGGCGGTCCACGGGTGCCCATCCGCTCTCACCCGTGAGACCGGCCTGCACCACGACCGGCGGCGCAACGTGGGGCGGGATGTATACCAGAAGGTCGAAGTCGGCCTCTGCGCCGTCGCCGAAGCGCAGCGTGCGGCCGGGCGCATCCACGTGGCTAATCTGGTGACGTGGGAAGTAGGAAATGCCGCGCTCCGCCAGAAGCAGCGTGACCCCCGCGGAGACCTCCGGACCTGCCACTCCCATTGGCCCCGGCTCCCATGCGTATACCGCCACCTCCACGCGGTCTCGCAGGCCGCGCTTGCGCACGTTGTCAGCCAGGAGCATGGACGCCTCGTAGGGCGCGGCCGGACACTTGTAGGGCAGGCCGGCCGTCAGAACAACCACCCGGCCTTCGTCAATCTCTTCCAGGGAGTCGCGGATGGCGGCGGCCCCCTCCAGCGAGTAGAGGTTGTGGCCCCCCTCCGCCAGGCCGGGGACCCTCTCAGGCGCAAGCTGGGCCCCAAGGGAGACCACTATGTAGTCCGCGGCCAGCTCCGCATCGTCCACGCGCACGGTCTTCTTTTCCGGATCAATAGACTGCACCTCTCCCTTGATGACCTCGATGCCCTTCTTCTCCAGCCTCGCCAGGTCTCTAACGATGTCGCCGGGATCGCGCATACCCACCTGGACCCACAGAAGGGAAGGCCAGAAGACGTGCCTGGCCTCCCTGTCTACGAGGATCACCCGGTGCTCCTTGCCGAGGCGCTTTCGCAGCGCGCCGGCGGTTACGAATCCTCCGACGCCGCCTCCGAGGATGGCGATGGTCTTCCCGGCCATTACGTCGCTTCCTTTCTCACTTGGTAGAGGCTTCTGGCGTCAGGGTTGCACACCCAGTCTATCGCAATCTGCCGTAAAGCAGAAGGCGCTCTCGGTATTCTCAGGGTGTGTTGGTGTTAGTGACAGTACCGCTCATCCCCGTATCAGGTTCGGGGCAGGCTCTGAGCGGGAAGAGCGGGGTTCATCATGAGCGGGAAAGGCAGTGAGCTCATGGGATTATCGTCTTCTAAGGAATGTGTTAAGCTGATCTCTGATTCACTGATTGTGAGGTTGCTAATGCTTCAGCAAGAGCTTTACAGGAGACAAAGCGACATATTTCTTAGGGAAGCCAAGAAGTACCTGGAGGACGGTAATCTCTATCAAGCATCGGAGAAGGGCTGGGGAGCGGCCGCTCAAGCCGTTAAAGCAGTAGCAGAACGACGTGGCTGGGATCACAAGCACCATAATCTAATTGCCGAAGCCATTAGCAATCTTCATGATGAAACAAAGGATACTGACTTAGTCACTTTGTATAACGCAGCAAATAGTTTGCATAGTAATTTCTACGAGGATAGGATGTCACAAGCTGTTGTAGCTCTCAATCTAGCTCAAGTAGAGTTGCTGCTAAGCAAGCTGGCACGATTTCTCCGATAGCAACGAAACCATCTAGCAAGCGAAATCCCCTTGGTCTGATAGGCTTTTGCGAACTCAATCGCCTGCTAGAAGGGACTGCCCTCATTGTCATGCCGAACGGAGTGAGGAATCTAAAGTCTCTGCCTGCAAAGCTACGATGTGTTAAATGGACCACTTTAGATTCCTCGCGAAGATTATCCCCGTGTCAAGTACGGGTGGGCTATGAGCGGGCAAGAAGTCATCTCCAGCGGCAACCAGGTGCAGTTACCAGGAAGAGAGGAGAGCGGCCATAGCGCCGGTCATGAGGGTGGCCATGTTGCCGGCTAGGACGGACTTGAGGCCAAGCTGTGCGATTTCCAGGCGTCGGTCCGGGACAAGCGCGCCGATGCCGCCCAGCATGATACCAAGGCTTGCGAAGTTGGCAAATCCGCACAGGGCGTAGGCCATGATAAGGGCGCTCCGGTCTCCCAGGGATCCGGCGGGGAGGTCGGCCATGTTGAGGTAGGCCAGGAACTCGTTGAGCACGACCTTGGTTCCCATCAGCTGTCCGGCGGTCGCCGCCTCGCTCCAGGGCACGCCGACCGCCCAGACGACGGGCGCGAGACACCAGCCAAGGGCGCGCTGGACGGTCAGGGGGCTTCCGTAGACGTCGGGGGCCAGTCCCAGAATGATGTTGGCAAGCTCAACCAGGGCAACCAGGACTATGAGCATTCCGATGATGTGGGCCAGGAGCCGCAGGCCGTCCATTGCGCCCCGCGTGACGGCGTCAACGCCGTTTTCGTACAGGGCCTCCAGTTGGACCTGTGAGTCGTCATCCGTTCCAGACTGGGGGGACATTATGACGGCGATGACCACGGCGGCCGGGGCGCTGATGATGGAGGCGGTGAGGAGGTGCCCGGCGGCGTTTGGGACCACGTCCTTGAGAAGGGTGACGTACACGGCAAAGACCGTGCCCGCTATGGTGGCCATGCCGCCTGTCATAACCACGAAGAGCTCAGGGCGGGACATTCGCTCAAGGTAGGGGCGCACCAGCAGAGGGGCCTCCACCATGCCGATGAAGACGTTGGCGGACAGGGCAAAGCTGCAGGCGCCAGTGATGCGGAAGCTCTTGCCCAGCACCCAGGCGAATCCCTTGACCACCCAGGGCAACACCCGGTAGTGGTACAGGACGGCGGAGATGGCGCTGACCAGGACAACCAGTGGCAGGACGCGGAGAGCGAAGACGAAGGAGCCTCCGGGGACGGTCTCCTCGTAGGGCAGGGGGCCGCCGCCAAGGAATCCAAAGACCATGGTGGTGCCGGCCTGGGTGGCCCGCAGCAGGGCATCGACTACATGAGTGACCCAGGCGAAGGCCCACTGGGAGCCGGGGAGCTTGAGTAGAAGCAGCGCGAGGGCCAACTGAAGGGTCAGCCCGACAGCGACGGTGCGCCAGGGGAAGTGGCGGCGACGCTCGCTGATGGCCCAGGCCAGTCCAATGAGGAGGGTGAGCCCCAGGAGAGGCTGGAGGGATGTCAGAATGGCCAAGTCAGGGCGTTCCAGTGCGGGTCGGTTGAGGCGCGATTGTATACCAGGGGATAGGGTAAGTCAAACAGGGCAGGCTCCTAAACCTCAACGGCCAACCGGACGGGTTTCCCGGAAGACTACCGGGCTGTTTTCAACCCTCTTATTCGATTCCCCAAACCAAATAGTCAGAATCCGTATGGTAGGCGACAGTTGCAGGCACGTTTGGCTCCTGAACGTAGAAGGTCCAGTTGCCTCTCACCAGTTCACCGGGGAAGAGATTTGGATTGTTGATGGTACCCTGATTCTGACCTCCGGCCCCTTGATTATTGAGCCTCCATCCTCTATTCCGCTTGAGGTCTGACGTAGTGTTCTTCAGTGTGAATGAAATCCACACGGAAGTAACGTTTTCGCTTTTCCCTACTTCCAGAGACACCAGAGTGACCTCAATGCCATCCGATGTAGTATAAGCGCGACCCAGAGACCGCTGTGGGAAGGGCGTCCGAGTTGGGAAAGGAGTGGCTGTGGGGCGGGGTGTGGCCGTTGGAATTATGACGGGAGTGTAGGTTGGCGCCGGAGTGTAAGTTGGCGCCGGGGTGCTGGTGGGGTAGGGAGTGGCCGTCGGAGCTATGGCAGGGGTGTAGGTTGGCGCCGGAGTGTAAGTTGGCGCTGGGGTGCTGGTGGGGTAGGGGGTATTTGTCGGTGGGACCAAAGGGACATAGGTTGGAAGCGGTGTGTAGGTAGGGTGAGGCGTGAGGGTCGGCTCCGGCGTCCCGCTCACAGCAACAGGCTGTGAAGCGTTGGCAGGCTCCTGAGTGGCGATGGGCTGTTGCTCTCCGGTACACGCCCCCAGCATGGCGATGGCCACAACCCACAGGGGGCCAATGGTTGCAATCCGCCTGGCGATTCTTCGCAAGCTGACGAGCGAGCCGGAAGCGGCTTGCAATGCGGTCTCCTTTCCATCCAAATGAGTGGGCCACCCAGCCTACGGCGCACATAGGACAGAAGCGTGGAGCTGAGGGGAGTCGAACCCCTGACCTCCTCCGTGCAAAGGAGGCGCTCTCCCAACTGAGCTACAGCCCCGTGGCGGATACAAGTATATAGCGGAGTACGGGTTTGGGGAAGGGCAGGGTAGTGGTTTGCCTTGGGAACGAACTTAGGAGGCGAGCAACTCGCCTCCTGAGTATGGCGTTGACCTTAACTGCTGGATAGCGGAAGGAAGGGAGATTTCCGTTGGTATGTGCAGCGGGTTCTCTCAGGCGTATTGCCTGAATGGTCTCCGGTTTAGGGGGAGCTCCCTCCGGCTTTTGGGCCGGGTCATGCTTCTACCCCTTAGCTGGAGGCCTGTCACCCGCTGATCGAACTGGGATTCCTGTAGTGGGGTGTTATGTCCACTTGAGCAGGACTCCTTAGAAAGGAGGTGATCCAGCCGCACCTTCCGGTACAGCTACCTTGTTACGACTTCGTCCCAGTCACCGGCCCCACCCTCGGCCGCTGCCTCCCAAATGGGTTAGCCCACGGACTTCAGGCATTGTCGGCTTCCATGACGTGACGGGCGGTGTGTACAAGGCCCGGGAACGTATTCACCGCAGTAGTGCTGACCTGCGGTTACTAGCAACTCCGCGTTCATGCAGGCGGGTTTCAGCCTGCAATCCCCACTGGGGCTGGGTTTGATGGGATTGGCTCCACCTTGCGGTTTGGCAACCCTTTGTCCCAGCCATTGTAGCGTGTGTGTAGCCCAGGGCGTAAGGGCCATGCTGACTTGACGTCATCCCCACCTTCCTCCCCCTTCTTAGGGGCTGTCTCGCTAGAGAAAGCAACTAGCGACGAGGGTTGCGCTCGTTGCGGGACTTAACCCAACACCTCACGGCACGAGCTGACGACAGCCATGCAGCACCTGTGACGGCTCCCCGAGGGGTCTCCCTTGCTTTCGCAGGGGATACCACCGCCATGTCAAGCCCTGGTAAGGTTCTTCGCTTTGCATCGAATTAAACCACACGCTCCGCTGCTTGTGCGGGCCCCCGTCAATTCCTTTGAGTTTTAGCCTTGCGGCCGTATTCCCCAGGCGGGATGCTTAACGCGTTAGCTTCGGCACAAGGGGGTTCGATACCCCTTATACCCAGCATCCATAGTTTAGGGCGTGGACTACCCGGGTATCTAATCCGGTTCGCTCCCCACGCTTTCGCGCCTCAGCGTCAGGTACAGCCCAGAGGGCCGCCTTCGCCACTGGTGTTCCTCCCGATATCTACGCATTTCACCACTACACCGGGAATTCCACCCTCCTCTGCTGTCCTCAAGTCCAGGAGTATCCCCGGGCGGCTCCCGGTTGAGCCGGGAGATTTCACCGAGGACTTCCTGGGCCGCCTACGCGCCCTTTACGCCCAGTAACTCCGGACAACGCTCGCCCCCTACGTATTACCGCGGCTGCTGGCACGTAGTTAGCCGGGGCTTATTCCTGGGGTACCGTCCTTGCTCTTCCCCCAGAAAAGGGATTTACAACCCGAAGGCCTTCATCACCCACGCGGCGTCGCTGCGTCAGGCTTTCGCCCATTGCGCAAAATTCCCTGCTGCTGCCTCCCGTAGGAGTGGGGGCCGTGTCTCAGTCCCCCTCTGACCGTTCATGCTCTCACACCGGTTACCCGTCTTAGGCTTGGTGGGCCGTTACCCCGCCAACAACCGTGATAGGACGCAAGGCCCTCCCCGGGCGTCCGGAGGCTATCCTCTCCCGCCATGCAGCGGGGGAGCGTACGAGGTATTAGCCCACCTTTCGATGGGTTATCCCTCACCCGGGGTCAGGTCCCTTACGCGTTACTCAGCCGTTTGCCACTATCCCAGAGGCCCGAAGGCCAAGGGACCGTTCGACTTGCATGCATTAGGCGCGCCGCCAGCGTTCGTCCTGAGCCAGGATCAAACTCGCTTAAGAACCTTCCTTCCACTATCCAGTTGTTAAGGTGCTATTGGGAAGCATTACTATACCACACTCACTACCTGCTCTGTCAATCCGGCAGAGAGCGTCCCAATTCCATCTTGGGAGCCTAGCGCCTTCGCGCCTGTCTGATTAGCCTTACTGATTCCATAAAGCTTTGAGTCAACTCGATACGCTCATCTGCTGCGGACCAAAGCTCCTGGGCATAGCTTGACTCATCTCTCTTGCCCCTGGTGGGTCCGTGGAAAAGGGTAACAACTACTCCCTCCTGTTTCGCTATTTCAACCGCGGGAATGAAGTCGCTGTCTCCAGCTACAAGCGCAGCATGAGTGATTTGACCCTTGCCGCTGAGCAATGCGAAATCCAAGCCGAGTTGTATATCAGTACGTTTCTGCTGGAATATGGGCCTACCTTCATTGTCATGTCCGCGGAGAGCTAACCGCCCTTCTCTAACCAGGAATCTGTCGAGGTTAGAAAGTGCCTGGAAAAAGGAGCTTTTCTTTGCGAATCTTTCTGCCTCGTCGGGTGAAGGAGACGGACTTTGGTAAGGCAGGCAATTGTAGTAGTACGTACGCAATAGATCTAGTGGTTCCGTGTTATTGCCCGAAATGATCTTCGTCACCTCTCTAGCAAACTTGTCGTAATCCACCCAGATGGAGAACTCGCTTTCCGCCAATGCGTCAATGTACCCGCCGTCAATGAATATCGCTAACCGAGCCAAATCGACACCTAACCCCGTTCATTTTGGAGTATCAAAATCGTAGGGCCAGGGAAGTTTGATCCCTGGCCCTACATTACTCACCTGACATGCGCTCTCTCCAAGAGCTTCTCCTTACCTCACGGTCTTTTGCCATAAGTGGCTGACCTTACGGTTGGAAAGGGAGCCTGTGGAGTAGAGGTGACGCCAGGGGGCATTCCAGCAATCTTTATAACAATGTTCTACCCCGTTGTCAATATTGGGTAGTCGTCCTGCTTTCTTACTAAGGAGATGTTGGCTTTGGTTAGGCTTGACTTTTGGCTCGCGTCCTTATAAATTCTCTCGGTATGTGATTTCCGTCCCAAGGTGTATACAAGGTATTGCGGGAATGTGTTATCATATACCTTGACTTCCCCATGCAGGGGAAGTTGTTATGTTGCTGTCGGGAGAAGACGCCCGAGTGGCGCAAGGGCAGCGCAACCGATTTGTAATCGGTAGGTTGGCGGGTTCGAATCCCCCCTCGGGCTGTGACAGCCCCGGGGCGAGACGAAATACGTAGAAAAAGACTTGGCGAGTTCTTTCGAGAGGTGATAAACTAGGGCACATCCGGAGGGGTGGGTGAGCGGCTAATACCACCAGACTGTAAATCTGGCGCCCGGAAGGGCTTCGTAGGTTCGAATCCTACCCCCTCCACCAAGGAGAACGGAAAAGAAAACAGGCTTCTGCCCACATAGCTCAGTCGGTAGAGCACGTTCTTGGTAAGAACGAGGTCATCGGTTCAAATCCGATTGTGGGCTCCATGTAAAGAAAATTTGCAAATCTGGTAGGAGGTAGAGCATTGGCTAAGCAGAGATTTGAGAGGAACAAGCCCCACTTGAACGTAGGCACCATTGGTCACGTCGACCACGGCAAGACCACCTTGACGTCGGCCATTACTATGGTGTTGAGCAAGCACACGGGAAGCCAGTACCGCGCTTTCGACACCATCGACAACGCGCCTGAGGAGAAGGCCAGAGGCTTGACGATTGCCATTCAGCACGTGGAGTACGAGACGGACAACCGGCACTACGCCCACGTAGACTGCCCCGGCCACGCCGACTACATCAAGAACATGATCACCGGCGCCGCCCAGATGGACGGAGCCATCCTGGTGGTCAGCGCTCCCGACGGCCCCATGCCCCAGACCCGTGAGCACATCCTGCTGGCCCGCCAGGTGCAGGTGCCCAGCATTGTGGTGGCGCTCAACAAGGTGGACGCCATGGACGACCCGGAGCTCCTGGACCTGGTTGAGCTTGAGCTTCGGGAGCTGCTCAGCGCCTACGACTTCCCCGGGGACGACATCCCCATAGTCCGGGTGAGCGCTCTCAAGGCCCTGGAGGACGAGGGCAACCCCGACTCGGAGTGGACGGAGAAGATCCTGGAGCTCATGCAGGCCGTGGACGACTACGTTCCCATGCCGGAGCGCCCGCGCGACATGCCCTTCCTCCTGCCCGTTGAGGACGTGTTCGGCATCAAGGGCAGGGGCACCGTGGTGACCGGCCGAGTGGAGAGAGGCATGGTCAAGACGGGTGACGAGGTGGAGATTGTAGGCATCACCGAGACCAAGAAGACGGTGGTAACCGGCGTGGAGATGTTCCACAAGACCCTGGACGAGGGCGAGCCGGGAGACGCCGTCGGCTGCCTGCTGAGAGGCATTGAGAGAGACGACATCGAGCGGGGGCAGGTGCTGGCGAAGGTCGGCTCCATCAGGCCGCACAATGCCGCCGAGGCCGAGGTGTACGTTCTGAGCAAGGAGGAGGGAGGCCGCCACACGCCCTTCTTCAACGGCTACAAGCCCCAGTTCTACATTCGCACTACGGACATTACGGGCGAGATCGCACTCCCCGATGGCGTGGAGATGATTATGCCCGGTGACAACGTGAAGATGGGCATCAAGCTCATCAACCCCGTTGCCCTTGAGGAGGGGCTGCGCTTCGCCATCCGCGAGGGCGGCCGGACCGTGGGCGCGGGCGTCATCACCAAGGTGGAGGCTTAAAATGGCGAGGAAAAGGGGAGAGGTAAGACCGATCATAACCCTGGCCTGCGGCGACTGCCGCGAGCGCAACTACACCACGGTCAAGAACCAGCGCAGCGACCCGCAGCGAATGGAGCTTTCCAAGTACTGCCCGCGCTGCCGTTCTCACAGGGCGCACAGAGAGGTCAGGTAGAGAGGCGTGGCTAGCTCATCGCCGTTGAGACGGGCCCTGCGGCCCCAGGGTACTGAACGGGCCCGTCGGGGCCCCAGTCTCCAGATATTCCGCGAGACCATATCAGAGCTGAGGAAGGTGGTCTGGCCCACAAGGGAGCAGACCACCCGCCTCACTATACTGGTTATCATTATCTCCGCCTTTGTGGGGGTGATACTCGGGGCTCTGGACCTGGGCTTTGGGCGGCTGTTCGCATTCTTGACCTGAGAAAGAATCCACCAAAGAGATATACATGAGCACTACTAAAGAGCAGGAAGCGCGCTGGTACATCATCCACACCTACTCCGGCCAGGAGGAGAGGGTGAAGAAGAACCTGGAGCAGCGTGTCACCACAATGGACGTGAGGGACAGGATTTTCCAGGTCGTCGTGCCTACGGAGGAGGAGATAGAGATACGTGAGGGGAGGAGGAAGTCCGTCCGGCGCAAGGTGTTCCCAGGCTACATCCTTGTCCACATGACGATGGACGACAACAGTTGGCACGTTGTGAGGAACACCCCCGGGGTCACCGGATTCGTCTCCGCCGAGGACGAGCAGGAGCGACGTCCCAAGCCGGTGCCCCTGGAGGAGAACGAGGTGGAGAAGATTCTCAGCCAGATGGAGTCCGAGGCCCCCAGGGTCAAGGTGGGCTTCACTCTGGGCCAGAGCGTGCGCATTACCGACGGCCCCTTTACGGACTTCATTGGCGTTGTTGACCAGGTAATGGCGGACAGGGGCAAGGTGCGGATACTGGTCTCCTTCTTCGGCAGGGAGACGCCCGTTGAGTTGGACTTCCTGCAGGTGGAGAAGCTCTAGGAGGGACCTTGGCAAAGAAAGTCCGGGCAATCGTAAAACTTCAGATAGCCGCCGGCAAGGCCACGCCCGCGCCCCCCGTGGGGCCGGCCCTTGGCCAGCACGGCGTGAACATCATGGCCTTTGTGAAGGAGTACAACGAGCAGACCTCCACGCGGGAAGGCACCATTGTTCCGGTGCACATCACCATATACGAGGACAGGTCGTTTACCTTCGTGACCAGGACGCCCCCGGCCTCCGACATGATACGAAGGGCGGCAGGCGTGGAGAAGGGGAGCGCGGCCGCGAGCCGCCAGCCCGTCGGTACAATATCAAGGGACTCGGTGCGTGAGATTGCCCAGGTGAAGCTGGTGGACCTGAACGCGCCCGACATAGACGCCGCAATCAAGGTGATAGAGGGGACTGCCCGCAGCATGGGTGTCCAGATAGCAGATTAAGGACGCGAAGAACATGGCAAAGCGAGGAAAGCAGTACACGGAGGCCGCCAACGCGGTTGAGAAGGACAGGCTGTACTCTGCCGGTGAGGCCGTAGACCTGGCCAAGCAGACTTCCCGGGCAAAGTTTGATGAGACGGTGGAGCTGCACCTGCGCACCAACTCGGACCCGCGCCACGCGGACCAGCTGGTGAGGGGCGTTGCCCTGTTGCCTCACGGCCTTGGCAAGGAGGTCAGGGTGCTGGTCTTCGCCGTGGGCGAGGCGCAGGCTGCGGCCAGGCAGGCCGGCGCTGACTACGTTGGAGACGACGACCTTGTGCAGAGGATAGAAGAGGGCTGGCTGGAGTTCGACGTGGCCATAGCCACCCCGGACGTGATGGGCCGGATAGGCCGGCTGGGCCGCGTCCTCGGCCGTCGGGGCCTTATGCCGAACCCCCGGGCCGGCACAGTCGTGCAGCCCCAGGACTTCGCCAGGGCCATCGAAGAGGCAAAGATGGGCCGGGTGGAGTTTCGCCTGGACCGCACCGCCATTATCCACGTGCCCCTGGGCAAGGTGAGCTTTGAGAGCGAGAAGCTGGTGGAGAACCTTAACGCTCTGGTGGACACGGTGGTCAAGGCGAGGCCGTCCGCGGTGAAGGGGCAGTTCATTCGCACCGCATACCTTACAACCACTATGGGCCCCAGCATAAAGCTGGACGTGCCCCGAATGCTGGCGATGAGGAACTAACACAGGATAGTCTGTTACAATAGAACAGCATTGCCGTAGAAAGCGGGTGGCCCCAGGCCTTAATCCAAACGCCCGCCGAGGCAGAAAACCCAAGGAATCGATGCGCGCTACGAGTGTGTACGGCTCCCCGGCTTTCTGGCTCGGGGAGCCAAAATTTTTGTGAGGAAACACAGTGCCAACTCCCAGAAAAGAAGCGCAGGTTGAGGAGATAAAGGAGAAGCTGAGCCGGTGCACCATTGCCATCACCACCGGCTACCAGGGCCTGAGCGCCTCCGACATGACGGAGCTCAGGCGTCGACTGCGAGAGCAGGGGATAGAGTACAAGGTTGTCAAGAACACCCTGACCCTCCTGGCGGCCCAGGAGCTGGGCAAGGAGGGAATCGGCCAGGTGATGCAGGGCCCCACGGGGCTGGCCTTTGGGTACGGGGATGAGGTGGCCGTGGCCAGGGGCCTCAACACCTACATCACCACCACAAGGTCGCCACTGGTGATAAACGGGGCGCTGATGGACAGCAGGGTCATCACCGGCGACCAGGTGAGGAGCCTGGCGACGCTTCCTCCGAGGGAGGAGCTTCTGTCAAGGCTATTGGGCCAGATGCAGGCGCCCGTAACGGGGCTGGTCACCGTACTGAGCGCACCGCTTCGGAGCCTTGTGACCGTCTTGCAGCGCGCGGCCGAGAGCGGTGGGGAAGCCCAGGGCGGGGCTGCCGTCGCAGACGCTCCGGCGGAGCAGGAGGAGGCTCCCGCGTCTGAGGAGGCGGTTGAGGCGGAGGACAGCGCGCCGGTTGAGGCGGAGGCTGTGGTCGAAGAGGAATCGGCGCCGACAGCGGAGGCGGAAGTCGAGGAAGTCGCAGATGAAGCAGAGTCGCCGACCGAAGCGGAAGGGGAGGCCGAGGACGAGGAGACCCCCTAGCTGAGGCGGGACGCAATCGACGAGAAGTCAAATCGAGAAGGAGAGGAAATATGACAAAGGAAGAGGTGCTTGAGGCCGTAAAGGGCATGTCCGTGCTGGAGCTTGCGGACCTGGTGAAGCTGCTGGAGGAGGAGTTTGGGGTGAGCGCCGCCGCGCCTGTGGCAGTGGCCGCTATGCCCGCCGCCGGTGGCGGAGCCGCGGAGGCGGCTGCCGCAGATGACGACGAGAAGACGGAGTTCGACGTAATCCTCCGGGAGATCGGCCCCAACAAGATCAACGTTATCAAGGGCGTGCGCGAGGTGACCACCCTGGGCCTGAAGGAGGCCAAGGACCTGGTGGAGGGCGCTCCCCAGGCCGTGAAGGAGGGCATCTCCAAGGAGGACGCGGAGCAGGTCAAGGAGAAGCTGGAGGCCGCCGGAGCCGTCGTAGCGGTACAGTAGCTGTTGAAGCTCTGATACCCTGCGGCAGGTATCCTCGACAGACGCGCAGGCGCATCTGCGCCGCGTGGCAAAGCTATGAGCCGTCGAAAAGACAGGGAAAGATTCCAGGCGATGAAACGCCTGGACCCGGACTACCAGGGCTTTCGGGGGCACGACCAGGAGCCCAGCGAGGGCAACGCGCCTCTTGAACGGGCCACCTGCAGCGTGTGCGGACGCACCCGCAACGTGGCCCGGGGAGTGGCCCTGGAGCAGGGGGATAACTTTGTCTGCTCCAGTTGCCTTGAAGAGCAGAAGGCAGAGGGCTGAGGCGGTTCCAAGCTATATGGGTTCTCAACACTCAGGCCGTGGTATGCGCAAATGACCGATGGCAGGGAGTCGCCGGAATACCGGGTGATGATACGGGACCTCCCCCAGGAGGAGAGGCCCCGCGAGCGGCTTAGGAACTACGGCGAGTCGTCATTGAGCAACGCTGAGCTGCTGGCGATCATTCTCAGGACGGGCACCCAGTCGGAGAGCGTGCTGAGCCAAAGCACACGGCTGATGTCCCAGTTCGGCGGGCTGTCCGGGCTGGCGCGGGCCAGCTACGATGAGCTGTGCAGCGTCCACGGCTTCGGCGACGCCAAGACGGCCCAGGTCAAGGCGGCATTCGAGCTGGGCCGGCGCGCCCTGTCTCTCCAGGAAGAGGAAAGGCCGATGATCCACTCTCCCCAGGACGTGGCCAACCTGCTTCAAGGAGAGATGGCGTTTCTGGAGCAGGAGCACATTCGGGTGTTGCTGCTCAACAGCCGGAACCGCGTGCAGTCCATACATGAGGTGTACAAGGGCAGCGTGAACTCTGCCGTGATTCGCGGGGGCGAGATGTTCAGGGATGCGGTACGGGCCAACGCTCCTGCGGTCATCCTGGTGCACAACCACCCCTCCGGCGACCCCGCGCCCAGCGAGGAGGACGTGGTGATAACGCGGCAGATCATAGACGCGGGCAAGCTGCTGGACATTGAGGTGCTGGACCACGTGATCGTGGCGCAGAGGGGCTATGTGAGCCTGAAGGAGAGGAAGCTGGCGTTTGATTAGCGAGATGAAGTATACGACTACACGCCACCGAGGAATCGCCGATGGCTGAGAAGCTGTGCGCCAGGTGCGACACGCCAAACCAGGGCAGCGCGAACTTCTGCTACAAGTGTGGCTGGCGGGTCTTCGGAGAGGTCACGGAAGGGGAGAGCGCCGACTCTCTAGGACCCACAAAGGCGTGCCCCATGTGCAGCGCAAGGAACCCGGAAGTCGCCAGCTTCTGCCCTGAATGCGGGAACCAGCTCACGGATTCCGGCCCTCAGCAGCAGGGAGGCGGTTACCCATACATAATGGGGGAGGAGAGCTCCAACGCTATCCTGCTAAGCTCCACACGGCTTATAGTCCTTTCCGTTCTATCTTTGGGGATCTATTACTACTACTGGGGGTACATCACCTGGAAGCAGCTCCAGTCAGAGACCGAGGACGTCCACTACCCGGTGTGGCACGCCCTGTCCCTAATTGTGCCGGTGTACGGACTCTTCCGCATTCACAAGCACGTCCGCGTCATCCGGGACCTTGCCGCCAAGTCAGGGGTGGAGACGTCTCTAAGCCCGGACCTGGCCTTTGTGCTGATGGCGCTCAATTTTGTACTTGGGTTTACTCCGCTGGCCTTCGGGGGAGCTGCCACCATACTGACGGTGTTCGCAGCCATCCTCAGCCTTACGATTTCCACGACCGTGATAGTCTGGGCCCAAGCGCCCCTCAACCGCCACTGGGCCGGCGCGAGGAGCGATACCCTTTCGTACGCCCCGATTGCGGCGGCGGAGGTGGCAATTGTAATATTGGGCTTGCTCCTCTTTGCGGTTGCGCAGCTAGCGCCCGCGCCGCCTGCCGCCTGAGATTACCGCCGGGACCATCGCCAGGGGATGCGTCGGACGTCCGGTATGGCGCGTCTCCGGGTGACCGCCAGGTACAGCGACATCACCAGGAACCCGGCAATGAAGCCCCCAATGTGGGCCCAGAAGGCCACGCCGCCGGATTGGGACGCAGTCGTCACCAGTGAGCCGATGCCGGGGAGGACGTTCTGGATGAAGAACCAGAAGCCCAGCAGGAACAGCGCCGGCACCCGTATCACGAAGAGCAGCCCGAACATCACAATGGTGCTTATGCGGTTGTAGGGGTACATGATGACGTATGCGCCCAGGGTCCCGGCCACGGCCCCGCTGGCGCCTATCATGGGCACCGGGCTGTCAGGGTCGATGTAGATTTGGGTGAGGGCGGCGGCCACTCCGCAGGCCAGGTAGAAGACCAGGTACTTCACGTGCCCCAGGCCGTTCTCGATGTTGGCGCCGAAGACCCACAGGTAGACCATGTTGCCGGCGAAGTGCATGAAGCCGCTGTGGATGAACATGGAGCTAAACACCGTGACCCAGACCTCGTTGTGGGCCTCCAGGTCCAGGATGGTCCCCTGGCACACCGCGCCCAGGGGAGTTGAGAACACCAGGCCGTCGCACACCTGGCCGTAGTCCCTCAGCCCCTGGGTGAAGTTCGCCGGGATCAGGCCCCAGTTGTAGAAGAACCGGGTGGTCTGGAAGCCTCCCAGCAGGAGCACCTCGTACAGGAACACCACGGAGTTGAGCACAAGGAGCGCGAGGGTGACGTAGGGGTTGATGCGGCGCTGTACGTCCGGGTCTGTCAGAGGGATCATGGCGCTTTGATGAGGCTCATCGGCTTGCCGGTATCGCCGGGCGCTGGAGGGGCTTCTACTATAATCATAGCACTCCGGGGTTGATATAGGGGCGGAGGGATGCTGGATTCCTGCCTGCGCAGGAATGGGAAAGAGGTGCAGTATTCCAGCGCAGTTACTCAGGGCTATCGCATGAAGGCTGTTTAACTACCGTCATACCGGCGGAAGCCGGTATCCAGTCACCGATGCCGTCGATATACTTTCCTGTTCTTTCACTTTGTAACCTGCTAGACTCCGGCCCCGTATCGGAGTACGGGACATGCTTTCGCCGGAGTGACGGAGGTGTAACCTTTGATGCAATTGCCCTGCGCAGGTACTCAGGTACTATTGACAATAGTATGTGATAGATTTAGCATTTGGATGAAGTGATACTCTCCAACGCTTCAGGACTGCTGGAGGGGGAATCCCTGAACCATCGGTAGGCCCAGACCTCCGCGGGGGCTGGGTCTATTATGCGTGACTTGGAGGTGACGCACGACACCGCAGAAGACCCGCAAAATGCACGTTTCTTTATATGTCCCAGCGTATCTCAGGGAGGGAATTGCGTCGCCCGCACATAGAGGGGCGTCGGGATGCTGACCCAGGTTGAGACCTTCCCCAAGCTGCTGGACGACTACCGGCCCATCATCGGTGAGAAGAACGCCGATGAGATTAGCAGACTGGCTGAACCCCTGAAGGGCGCAAAGGTCCTTCACGTCAACGCTACGGCCTTCGGAGGCGGCGTAGCCGAGCTTCTCTACTCCCTTGTTCCCCTGATGAACGACGCCGGTCTGCAGGCCGAATGGCAGGTGATGCACGGCGACGGGGTGTTCTACAACGTGACCAAGCAGCTCCACAACAGCCTGCAGGGGGCCCACGTGGACTGGACGCCGGAGATGTGGAACACGTGGCGCGACTACAACGTGATGAACGCCGAGAGATTCGAGGGCGACTACGACTTCGTGGTCGTTCACGACCCCCAGCCAGCCGGCATCCTTCGCTTCCTGCGGGAGAACGGGCTTCGCAACGGAGACACGCGCTGGGTATGGCGCTGCCACATCGATTCCACGGACGCCCAGCCTGAGGCTCTGGAGTACATAACGCCGTACCTGGAGCCGTACGACGCCGCAATTTTCACCCTGGAGCAGTTTGTCAACAGGGACATAAGAAACTCCGAGATATGGGTGGCGCCTCCGGCCATAGACCCCCTCAGCCCCAAGAACACGCCCATTACCCGGGAAACCGTGGATGAGGTGCTGAGCCGCTTCAACATTGATCCTGAGCGACCCCTGGTCATCCAGGCGTCCCGGATGGACGTGTGGAAGGACCCCATTGGGGTGCTGGAGGCGTATCTTGAGGTCAAGAGGCGGATGCCGCAGCTGCAGCTGGCCTTTCTCGTGGCAATAGCGAACGACGATCCGGAGGGCTGGGAATACTACAACCAGACCGCGGAGAGGGCAGGGGACGACCCGGACGTCCACATCCTGCCCAACATTGTCCACGGCATAGGCGACGTGGAGATAAACGCCTTCCAGTCCGGGTCCAACGTGGTGATACAGAAGTCCCTCAGAGAGGGCTTTGGCCTTGCCGTAACCGAGGCGCTGTGGAAAGGGCGTCCGGTCATTGGGGGCAGGGCAGGGGGCATACCTCTGCAGGTACTGGACGGAGAGACGGGATACCTGGTCAGCAGCCCGTCGGAGTGCGCAGAGCGGATGGCTTACCTCCTGGAGCACCCGGAGGCCGCCGACCGCATGGGGCGGCAGGGCAGGGAGCATGCACGAGAGAACTTCCTCATAACCCGTTATCTACGGGACTACCTCAAGGTGTTCCACTCCCTGGGGCAGAACGGCAAGAAGCCCTACCCCGGCGTGGAGGTGAAGTCCGCTTCCGGGCCGTCAAACGGGTCAGAGGCACAGCACGTCTCCGTAGCTCCCGAGGCCTTTCTCAGGGCCACAGCAGAGCAGGAGGTTGGGGAGTAGGGTATTGCTATTTCCCGAATCTGTGTTAAGGTATTGAGGTTATGCGAAGCGGGGACGACGTGCGACTAGAGGAAAGACGAGTTTAACACAACATGTTCGAACCAGGGGGAGGGCGACAGCGCCCCGAGTTCCAGCTAGAGGAAATCCTCAGGAACATCGGCAACGCCATAGGCGGCTTTACCCAGAGGCTGGGTGGCGGCGGCATGAGGATTGTCATTGTCGCTGCTTTATTCCTGCTCATCATCGGATGGTTGGCCACCGGCATCTACCAGGTGGGACCTCGAGAGCGAGCCGCCCTTCAGCTGTTCGGAGACTTCCAGAGCACGGCGGGCCCGGGGCTCCACTGGTACTTTCCCTCGCCCATCGGAAAGCGCACCATCGTTGACGTGGAAGTGACCCGGAACATGGAGTTGGGTTTCTTCACGGGAGAGACGGGGGCGAGCGCCGACCAGAACGTTGAGGCGCTCATGATCACCGGGGACCTGAACATCGTCAACGTCCAGATGGTGGTGCAGTACCAGATAGCGGACCTGGAGAGATTCCTGTTCCGGGTGGACGACCCTGGAGAGGTGCTCCGCGACATAGAGCGGGGGAACCCGGAGGGCCGCACGCTTAAGGACGCCACAGAGGCCGCCCTGCGCCAGGTGGTGGGCCAGCGCAGCGTTGATGACATCCTTGTGCTGAACAGGCCGGTGGTAGAGGCGCAGACCCAGCTGCTTCTACAGGATATCCTGGATCTGTACGAGACGGGCATACAGGTGAACACCGTAGCCCTTCAGACAACACGCCCCCCAGACCAGGTGCGGGCCGCTTTCGACGACGTGGTAAACGCCCGGGTGGACAGGGAGAGCCGAATCAACGAGGCCAGGGCGTTTGAGCAGGACCGGATTCCAAGGGCGGAGGGTGACGCCGCCCAGGTGGTGCAGGCTGCTGAGGCCTTCAAGGCTGAGCGCATAGCCAGGGCCACCGGTGAGGTGAACCGCTTCCGCTCCGTGTTGAGGGAGTACCTGAGCGCCCCGGACGTCACCCGCCAGCGCCTCTACCTGGAGGCTATGGAGGGCATACTGCCGGGCATCAAGAAGTTCATCCTGTCCGAGGAGAACGCCGGCAACCTCCTGCAATTCCTGCCTTTGACCGACGATGAGGTGACTGTGCCATGATGAAATTCCTTGGCATGGCTGTCTTGGTGCTGCTGTTTGTGGCGTTGCTCGCCCAGATATCCGGCTTCGGCGTGGCCTACACGGTGGACGAGACCGAGTACGTGGTGATAACCCGCTTTGGAGAGGTGCAGAGGGGCATCGTGAGTCCCGGCCTGAAGTTCAAGTCCCCCGTTGAGAGCGTGGTGCGCTTCGACAGGCGGCTTCTCCGAATCGACGTGCCGGTTGCCAGTATGCCGGACAGGGACAGCCAGTTCCTTGAGATTGACGCCTACGTTCGTTACAGGATTACGGACCCGAAGGCCTTCCTGGAGAACCTCAGGGATGAGTCCAACGCTGACTCGCGCATTGGAGCCCTGGCCATCTCGGCCATTCGCGACGAGGTTGGCGTGAGGGACAGGCGAGATATTATCGGCGGCGACCCCATAACCCAGGAGGACGGCACAATCCTGGTCAGCCCCAGGCAGACGGATGACGGCCTTCCCAGCCGTGAGGCGATGATGCAGCTGGCCCTGGCCAGCGTCAAGGAGGATACCGAGGCGCAGTGGGGCGTTGAGATCGTTGACATACGCATCAAGCGCGCCGACTTCCCCGCCGCGGCGGAGGCCAGCGTCTTCGACAGGATGCGCTCTGAGCGGTCGGTGCAGGCGCAGCGGCTGCGGGCCGAGGGAGAGGAGCAGTTCCTCACCATCACGGCTGACGTGAACAGGCGGGTGCGCATCATCAGGGCCAACGCCGACAGGGACGCCAACATCCTCTCCGGTGAGGGTGAGGCCCAGGCGGTACAGATATTCGCCCGGGTGCTGGGCACGGATGCCCTGCGCCCCGAGGCCCTGGACGCGCTGGACGCCCTTGAGTCCCTATCCCCAGAGGTGCTTGACGCTATCGGGCAACTGGACGTAGACCTGATAACCGACGAAACTATAGCAGACCTGAGGGCGGGAAATGTCCTGGACCCAGACGTCCTTGAGGACGCAATCAGGGCTATACGAACCCTGGGCCCGGAGGCACTTGACTCAATGGAGGTGGTCATTGGGTTCGAGGCCGCCAACGCCCTGAGGACGCTTGCGGCTACCGGCCAGGAGGCTCTGCAACCCATAGACTCCGAGGCTCTGGCCCAGGCGCTGGAGTTCTTCACCTTCAGGCGAAGTCTTGAGGCCTACACCAACTCGCTGCGTGAAGACACCACAGTGGTGCTCTCGGCGGACAGCGAGCTGTTCCGGTACCTGCAAGGCCCCACGGTGTCCGGCGAGGATAGTGAAGCGGATGCGTTCCTCTCGCTGTTTGGCCAGATGCTCCAAGACGGCATGATGATGGAAGAGAAGCCGGAAGACAATCAGGACTCCGGCCAGTAGGCCAACCGCGTTCCGTTCCCGCTCCCTGGTAGCTTTGCTCCATTCCCCTCTTTAGACGCCCATCTGAGCCGCGCTATACGTACTGCTTACCTCCGCAGGGCAGGGGAGAGGTCTTATTAGCTTTCGGTATGGGGGTGGAACGGGAGTCCCGGCCCCTACAGGCCGTGGACGGGGAATATACGGCTCTTCACCTCTCTCACAACCTCCTCAGCCGTCTCGCGGGCCCTTGCCACGACACCGGAGTCTATGGACGGCCCCTCCGGGTCGCGGAGCAGCGTAAGGCCGTAGCGTTCCTGGTAGTCCTGGGGAATCTCGTCGGGCCACTCGTTCTCCAGCATGACGCCGTAGTCCAGCGCCCAGCCCCGGGCCACCGCCCCCACGTCGTAGCCGCCCCCGCCGAAGGCCAGCCACTTGGGGCACAGCTTCCCAAGCTCCTCCACCAGCCTGGAGTGTCCCTGCACCGTGAGGCCAAGCTGGGTGATGGGGTCCCGGAAGAAGGGGTCCATCCCAAGCTGGGTGGCCAGGACGTCCGGGTTGAAGGCCCGGATCAGGGGCGCAACGGCCTCGTTCAGCACCCACAGGTATATCTCGTCGTTGGTGTAGGGGTAGAGCGGAAAGTTGACCGAGTAGCCAAGGCCATCGCCGGCGCCCATCTCGTTCACGAAGCCGGTGCCGGGGAAAAGGTACATCCCGGACTGGTGGGTGGAGATGGTCATAACCTGGTCGGTGTCGTAGAAGGCGTGCTGCACCCCGTCCCCGTGGTGAGCGTCGATGTCCACGTAGACCACCCGCAGGCCCTGCTCCACCAGGTACTTTATGGCGACAACCGGGTCGTTGAAGATGCAGAAGCCGGAGGCGCGGCCGGGCATGGCGTGGTGAAGCCCGCCTGAGCAGTTGAAGGCCACGTCCACCTCACCCTTATGCACCATCTCCGCTGCCAGCAGGGAGCCCCCTGTTGACCAGCAGGCGGCCTCGTACATGCCGGAGTAGACGGGGTTGTCGCCGTGGTCGCTGAAGCCGTAGGCGCCCTGGTTGTATCCGGCCTCCCCGCGGCTCAGGCCCCGGACTGCGTTGACGTACTCCTGGGTGTGGGACGTCAGAAGCTCCTCTTCCGTGGCCAGGCGCGGCTCAACCAGAAGGGCGTTTGGATGCTGGAAAGCGCCGTAGGACTCCAGAAGCTCATAGGTGTAGCGCAGACGGGTGGGGATCATCACGTGATCTTCGCGTAGGACGTGGCGGGACAGGAGGTCGTGGTAGATGAAGGCTGCTCTGCGGCTCATTCGGGTCTCCTTTCACTGTGGACAAGTCCGGGGCAGGGTAGGGGTTCCGACTTGTCCATTAGTTTAGGGCATTTACTGGAATTCTTCATCCTCCGGCTGCTCCTGGGAGTCCGCGTACTCCTGTTGCAGAGTCGCGTATATGCGCTGGGCGCGTCTGAGGAACACCGTGCCGAGGGCGTTCCACACGTCCCAGAAATCGTCCTCGCGCATGAATGCCGCGTCCTCCAGGGAGAGGCCCAGGAACTGGGTTGGTTCCGGCAGAGTCTCCCTCCGGGCGACTGCCGCGCCGGTGGCCTGAGCGCCAGCGGCCTCAGTTTGCTGTGGCGGCCGTTGGGCCGTGCTGCCGCGAGTGGCTCTGCGGCCTTGCTGCGTCCTGCTTCGCATTTCCCGCCTTCTTGGCACGTCCACGGTCGCGAGACCGGCCTCCCGGCAGAGACCCAGGAAAAGCATTACCTGCCGAGAGTGCTGCGAGCGGGGAGTGTATTTCTGGAAGGCGTTCATTATGACTTCCTGGGGGTCTCTGGCAGGGTCGATGATCTCAAAGTCGTCGGCGTAGGCGGTGCGGATGGTGCGCTCCAGCAGCTGGCGGTACTCGTCCTCGGTGCTGCCGGCAAGGCCCCTGAGAATGTCCGTGGGCTCGTCGCCGTCGGTGATCAGACCCAGGAACCGCAGGGTAGAGAGGACCCTGGGGACGATGTTCTCGGAAATGCCTATGCCCCTGAGTATCTCCCGGGTCACTCGCGGGGGCATATTCATGCGGCGGATGCGCTGTAAGAAGGCCTGCATGTTGGCCGGAGGAGCGTATGGACGGAACAGAGGAGCGCTTTCTGTAACCATAGCGTATCACTCGAATCTAATAAGTTATATGTATCTTAACCATAAGCGCAGAAAATGTAAAGTGTGCTTCACGCGGCTCTCTGGATATGATACGCCTGAAACTATTGACTATAGCTGACAGCTAGCTGAATATAGGAGAAACGAACAGGAGGTGCGACACTAACAGAAGCGTAACACAAGAAACTGCTCAACCCTATAACTGAACCTTCGATGGCCGGGCAGGATTAAGGATTCGATACAGAGGTTTTCCGTCCAACCAGGTTCGGGGGTTTTCCGGTGCGGCGCACGGATCTCCCGGAAGAGGAATGGGGACGCATCTGTCGGATGTCTTGTTCAGGGCCAGGTTGGTTCCCTAATACTATTGCCTTAACTGCGTAGCTAGATGTCGGAACACCCGCCAGGTGAAAGAAAGGAAATGAGATATCAATGCTAGCAACTCACTCAACCGAAAACAACATTGCCCATGACCAGGAATGGGAAAGGGCCCCTGCGCGAATAAAGGTGGTGGGGATTGGCGGAGGCGGATGCAACTGCGTCCGGCGGATGATGAAGGACCAGGTGCCGGGCGTTAAGTTCGTTATGGTCAACACGGACATCAAGTCCCTGGAGCCGTCCGTACCCGGTACGGAGATAGTGCAAATTGGCGCCAGGGCGACTCACGGCTGGGGCGCCGGCGGTGACGCCAAGATGGGCGAGAAGGCCGCCGAGGAGTCGGAGGCCGACCTCCGCGCCTCTCTGAAGAACGCAGAGATGGTCTTCATAACGTCCGGCATGGGCGGCGGCACCGGAACAGGCGCTGCGCCATATATCGCCTCCATTGCCAAGGACATGGGCGCGCTCGTAGTGGGCGTAGTCACCACGCCCTTCAGCTTTGAGGGCAGCCGGAGAATCGGGCAGGCGATGAACGGTGTAGCCCGCCTTCGGCCCTTCCTGGACAACCTGATTGTCATTCACAACGACAGGCTGCTCAAGTACGTAGACCACGACGCGGAGATGATGGACGCCTTCAGGACCGCCGACGACGTTGTGACCCAGGGCATCCTGAGCGTCTCCGAGCTAATCAACGTACCGGGCGAGATCAACGTGGACTTCGCCGATGTCAGGACCATCATGGGCTTTCCGGGCGCAGCGCTCATGGCCATTGGCCAGGGCCGCGGCAAAATGGGAGTGGTAGACGCCGCTCGGCAGGCTATGGCCAACCCCCTGCTGAACATGTCCATCAAGGGCGCTCGGGGAGTTCTCTTCTCGGTCAAGGGCGGCCACCTGCTCACCCTTGGTGGGGTGAACGCGGCGGGCGACCTGATAGGCAAGACGGTGAACAAGAACGCGTCCATCTTCTTCGGGATGTCCACGGACGAGACCCTGGAAGATGCCGTGAAGCTCACGCTGATTGCCACGGGGCTGAAGGATAATGGCGGGAACGGCAGCGGCGCCTTCCCCGGGAAGATTCGCAGCATAATCCCCGGTCTATAGGTAACGGCAAAACGTGTTACACAAGTTTCACCATTCAAGACAACTCTAACCTGGCAAGTTTTCGACGCATGTTGCGCCAATGAGTGCCCCTCCAGAAGGGTTTCCCGCAGGAGGGGCACTCCACTATCTCCTCCTGGGTCCTAAAGACGTAGGGAGGCACTCTGTCCCTGAGCTCCTCTCTTGCGGCCTTTCTCAGAGGTACGTTGCACTCTATGCACAGTGAGAAGCCCCTCTGCGCGTCCAGCCCGCAGACCTGTACGACTTGACGAAGCTGCTCTTCCACGCGGTCGCTTTCCAGCAGGACGGCGTTGACCTCCCCTGATGCAATGACCCTGCGCCTCATGATGTGCCTGTCCCTTGTCAGGAGGATGCGCCCCTCTTCATGGGCCAGGTCCACAAGCCTGGCGTCGTCTATACCGGGCACGAAGGTCGCGTCGTAGCCCATGATTCTCAGCCACTTCACCAGGCCGCCCGCGTTGAGGTCTACTATGAGCTTCGGTTCAGACACGCTTCACCTCTTGGCATCATCTTAGTGAGCTTTGGGCGCGAGGTACAGACTCGCGCCGAAATGGGGTACAATTCCACATTGATGCAGGTCACATTCTAGTCTGAAGCGCAGGGAAGCAAGGGATGTCCACAGAAGGTAAGCCAACCGGAGCCGCCGTAACGGGAGTAGAGGTCTCGGATGAGGACGAGTCCATCGCCATCATCTGGGAAGACGGCCATACTGGCGTCTTCTCCTGGGGCTTTCTGCGGGGCGCCTGTCCGTGTGTGCTGTGCAAGCGCAACCACAGGGGCGTGGACATCAGCAGCATAGAGCCGGTTGAGGGGGTCTGGCTTGTTGACTGGATGCCCGTTGGGACCTACGCCGTCCGCCTGCTGTGGAGCGATGCCCATGAGACGGGCATCTACAGCTTTGACTATCTCAGAGAGATATCCGGGTGAAACTAATGCCAGGCATGGACGCTTCACCAGACAGCCTCGCCTTTTGCAAGGCCGCCTCAAGGCCCAAGGAGGCATGACATAGACGCCAAATCTCTGGAGCAGCTTCTCCAACGGGTGCAGCAAGGGGAGATGGAGGTAGGTGATGCCCTGGATAAGCTGCGGACGCTCCCATTTGAGGACCTTGGGTTCGCCAAGGTGGACCACCACCGCGCCATACGCACGGGGTTCCCGGAGGTGGTGTACGCCCCTGGCAAGACGCCGGAGCAGCTGGCCCGGATCGCGCAGGCGATAGCGGAGACCTCCTCAAAGCTCCTGATTACCAGGGCAGAGGCCGACGCTTATGCCCTGGTCAGGGAAGCACTGCCGGAGGCGCGCTACAGCGAGGTTGCCAAAGCCATTGTGGTGGACCGGTCTTCGGAGGAGGCCGCGCCCGTGGCCGGCGTGCTGACGGTGGCCGCCGGCACGTCGGACCTGCCCGTGGCGGAGGAGGCGGCCCTCACCGCGGAGCTGATGGGCAACTCAGTGGAGCGGCTGTGGGACGTGGGCATAGCCGGTGTGCACAGGCTGCTGGACAATCTGCCCATTCTCAGGGAGGCGAGGGTGATAGTGGCCGTGGCGGGCATGGAGGGCGCTCTTCCCAGCCTGGTCGGGGGGCTGGTGTCCTCGCCGGTCATAGCCGTACCCACCAGCGTCGGCTACGGGGCGAACTTCCACGGGCTGTCGGCGCTTCTGACGATGCTGAACTCGTGCAGCCCGGGCATAGCCGTGGTGAACATCGACAACGGGTTCGGGGCGGGCTACATGGCCGGGATGATCAACCTCTTATCGGAGTCAGGTTCCTGAAAAGCAGGGCAGGGGCCCGGCGCTTGACCGGAACCCCTGCGCATTGCCCTGTTCAGCGTCCTGAGATTCCCTAACCTCTAGGGCGTCACCTCAAAGGTTCCCCACATGGTGGGGTTGTGGCCTGGGAAGGTGCATACGTACTGGTAGGTCCCGGCCGCCGGGGCGGTAAAGGTCACCTGGCCCGACTCACCGGGGTCCAGCAGACGGATGCTGGCTATCACGTTGGGGTCGTCCGGCATGAGCCAGTTGGTGGTCGGGGCGGCCGCTCCGGCAAGGGCCACGTCGTCCTTGGTTCCGTCCTGCACCAGGACCCAGTTGTGCTGCTGTGTAATGGCGTTGTTGGTGTAGGTTACTGTCACGGTGGTTCCGGCCTTGGCCGTGAGGGATTCCGTGCCGAAGACAAGGTCATCGCTGTCGACGGAACCAAGCGAAAGGGTTACGCCGTCACCCGATGGCGGCGCGGTGGTAGGCTCGACCATTGCAGGGGTCGTGGCCGTGGGCGCAGGGGCGGGCGTAGGCGTGCTGGTCGGCTCCGGCTCGCTGCCTCCGCCGCAGGCCAGGCCCGCAATGGCGATTATGGCTATTCCGACGTACAAGGCCCACTGCTTCTTCATTATGCCTCCGGTTGCTGGATTGCTCCTGAGTTGGGTTGTATTGCTGATAAACACAGACTACGGTTTCAACTCCTGATTCTAGCGCAAGGGGTGAGATTGTTCAAGTATTCACAATCATTTGGCAGGGCCGTCGGCGCACCTTTGTTGACATGCCATATCCGTCTCCATACAATAGCAGCCACGCGAGAGCCAACATGACTGTTGTTCAGCAGCTATACGACCTCCTGGGCGTAGACGAGGAAATAGACCGGCATAACCAGTCCATTGCCTCCATTGATGCGGCTCTGGAGGACACGCGGCAGATTGAAGAGACCCGGCAGGCGGTGGACGAGACCAGGGACGCGCTGAGAAAGCAGCAGGCGGAGCGCACGGACCTGGAGCTGACTGCGGAGTCCTCCCAGAGCAAGGCCGGAGAGGTGGAGGGGAAGCTCTACGGCGGCACGGTGCGCAACCCCAGAGAGCTGGAGGACCTGCAGGCCGAGCTGAACATGCTCAGGGAGCAGCAGAAGAGGCACGATGAGAGCCTGTTGCAGGCTCTGGAGGCGGTGGAGGAAACGGAGAACAGCCTGAGCGCGCTGGAAGGCTCTCTACAGGAGATGGAGGCCAACTGGCAGGTGGAGAAGGCGCGGATGCTGGGGGAGAGGTCCGGCCTTCAGGAGTCCCTTGTCCAACTACAGAAGAGGCGGGACGATATGTCCGCGCTCGTAAGCCCCGTGCATCTGAGAATGTACGACGGCCTTCGCTCGACTCGCCAGGGTCTTGCGGTGGCAAAGGTGGAGAGGGGCAGCTGCCAGGGCTGTCGCATAACGCTGCCGACCAGGGTGGTGCAGCAGGCCCGCACGTCAGCGGAGCCTGTCAAGTGCCCCAGTTGCAGCCGGATACTGTATGCAAGCTGATCACCAATGAAGGCCATCGGTTATTTCGCTGTCCAGAATGGAGCCCGGGAGCAAGCCGACGTACTGGAGGCCTTCTTCGACTACTGCCAGCGCAACGGGCATCAGAGGGTGGAGACCTTTGTGGAGCGGGAGGGGGTGGCGAACGGGCGTCCCCAGTACGGAAACATGCTGGCCTATCTCAAGGAGTCGAGCTCCGAGTTCCTGGTGGTCACGGAAGACGTGAACCACTTCGGCGACACGCTTGAGTCCTCCGTACGACGGCTGCTGGAGCTGGACGCCCTTGGCTCCAGGGTCATCTGCTTTGACGAGGACGTGCCTGACCCGTTCCAGCAAGCCCTGAGACAGTGGCCCGGCGACGGCGGCGCCAGGGGACAGCGCATAAGGGAAGGCATGATGGCCAAGGCCCTCCGAGGGGAGGGGCTGGGCAAACCGCCCTATGGATACCGGATAGGGTCGGACGGCAAGCTGGAGATTGTGCCGGAAGAGGCCGCCACGGTGAACCTCATCTACTACCTGTACCTCCAGGAAGAGATGGGCATGAGGCGCATAGTGCGCCACCTGAACGAGAAGGAGACGCCCACCCGCGGCGGAGGCGGCTGGAGCATTGTCACCGTCAGGGACGTCCTGCGGAATCGCGCCTACCTGGGCACCTACGCCCGGTTCGGCATGAGGGTGCCCCGCAGCCATCCGAGGTTGGTCAACCCCGAGGACTTTGAAACGGCCCAGGAGAAGATGTCGCGCGTGACGACTCGCCGGACACCCCGCGACGCTGAGCCGTTTCTCCTGTCCGGCGTGGCCTTCTGCGCCTTCTGCGGACGGAAGATGATAGGCGTGAGCCGCCGACAGGGGTGGCAGCGCAAGGACGGCTCCAGCGTCGAGGGGCGCTACAGGTACTACCAGTGCCAGTCACGGACGAACCAGGGCGTGTGCCGCTACCACACGTGGCGCTCGGACTCTCTTGAGAGGGACGTGCTGGAGCAGGTGAAAGAGGCCCTGGAGAGCGGGCAGGCGAGGCTTCAGCCGGTTGAGTACCAGCCGGACGCCGAGGGCGCGAAGGTGGTGAAGCGGCTTGAGGGCCAGTTCCTCAAGACCCTGGAGCGGGCCGCCGCGGGCGCGATATCCCTTGAGCGGCTCAGGTCGGCTCTTGAGGAGGTGGACGCGCAGAGGGAGGCGCTGAAGGCGGACTCCGCTCCCGCCCAGGACCTTGCTGACGCCATCGCCAGCGGGGATGCCTCCCGGCTGCTGAGCAGCTGGGACTCGCTGGACAGGGACGCCCTTGGCTACATCATTCGCGCTACGGTGTCCCAAATCTCCGTGGGGGATGACTCTGACCACGTAACATTGACCCTGAAGGAGTGAGCTATGATTGAGTTTACCGACGAGATGCGTGAAGCGATTGACAACGCCCTGGCCAACGGGACGCCCTGCATTGTGGCAACGGCCTCGGCCGACGGCGACCCCAACGTGGGCTTCAAGGGCAGCGTGATGGCCCTGGACGCCAGCCGCCTGGCGTACTGGGAGCGAAGCCGCCGCACCATCCTGGAGCACATTGAGGAGAACCCCAAGGTGGTTGTGATGTACCGGGACCCCGCCAGGAGACTCGCATGGCGGTTCTACGGCGACGCCACCGTGCATCGCGACGGGTCGGTCCGGGATGAGGTTATGGCGAGGGTCGTGCAGCAGGAGCTGGACAGGGACCCGGAGCGGGAGGGATTCGCCATCGTCATCGACGTGGAGCGCATCACCACCCTGGGCGCGGACGTGGTTCAGGAGAGATAGACGCCCCTCACTTTTGACCGCGCCGTCGGTCGATGCTAAACTGGAAGTGAGTTGATAGGCAGGCCGGGCGATCGCCCTGACGCAGTTGGGGAGGAAAGTCCGAGCTCCACCGGGCAGGGTGCTGGCTAACGGCCAGGCGGGGTAACCCGACAGAAAGTGCCACAGAAAACATACCGCCCCTTGGGGTAAGGTTGAAATGGCGAGGTAAGAGCTCACCGCTCCGATGGCGACACCGGAGGCATGGCAAACCTCACCCGGTGCAAGGCCTAATAGGGGGACTAAGGGCGCCCGGCCCGTCCCCGGGTTGGCCGCTAGAGGCTTTGAGCAATTGAAGTCCCAGATAGATGATCGCCGTCCCGCTTGTGCGGGATACAGGACTCGGCTTACAGGCCTGCCTATCAGCGAAACGCCCGCCCCGGGCTCAAGCGCGGGCATGACCAACCGGAGGGTGACAGGAGTTGAAAATCTCACGACGGAGATGCGCCGAATATGACTAACAACGATGCACTGAGCGGGGAGGCGGTCCGGAGCGCGCTGCGCACGTCCGCCCTGGGCAGCAGGGTGGACTTCTTCCAAAGCACGACATCGACCATGGACCAGGCGAGGCAGGCGGCCATGGAGGGCGCGCCGGAGGGAACGCTGGCGCTGGCGGAGGAGCAGACCCGCGGCCGGGGCCGCTTCCAGAGGGTATGGGTGTCTCCGCCCGGAGTGAACATCCTGGCGTCTCTGGTGCTCCGCCCGAGCGTCCATGCCTCCTCCCAACTGAGCATGATGGCATCGCTTGCCCTTGCCAACGTGCTCCGCAAGCTCATACCTGCGGCCTCTCCGGTCAACATCAAGTGGCCCAACGACGTACTGGTCGGCGGCAGGAAGATAGGGGGCATCCTGATCGAGAGCTCGGTTGGAGAGGAAGGCTCCACAGGATTCTCCATCATTGGGATGGGGGTGAACGTCAACTTTGATCCCTCCGAATACCCGGAAATCAGGGATATAGCAACCAGCCTGAAGCTGGAGCTTGGGCAGCCCTACCCGCGAGTGGACCTGCTGGCGGCGATTCTGGATGAGATGGAATCGCTCTACGCTCACATAAACGCGGGCGGGTCGGTGCGGGACCAGTGGGCGCCATTGCTGGAGACCATTGGCCGCCGCATCCAGGTGACCTCCGGCGGCGCGGTTTACGAGGGGTTTGCCCAGGGCGTCGACGACGACGGGAGCCTGCTGCTGCGCCACGACGACGGCTCCGTGCAGACCATGCCCGCCGGCGAGGTGTCTCTGCGGCTGTGATTCTGCCTTGGCTCTAAACTCACTGATGTGCCAGCACGAGGCGGTATATGCCCTCGTTGCGGGAGAGGACGTACAGACTGCCCTCTGAGTCTTCTCCAAAGGACGTGATGAGGAGGTCGGTGTCTGCCAGCAGCGCCTGCTCAGTGACGGACTGGCCGTCATAGCGGAGGCCCCATACCTTGCCTGAGCAGTAGTCCGCGTACAGGTATGCGCCTTCCAGAGCGGGTATCTGGCCGCCGCGATAGACGTACCCGCCTGTGATTGAGCAGCCGCCGGAGCGGCCGTACTCGGCGACGGGCGGCTCAAGGCCGGAGGGGTCGCAGCCCGTGCGAGGGGAGAAGCACCGGCTTCCTTCCATGACGTTCCATCCGTAGTTCAACCCACGTTCTATCAGGTCAACCTCCTCCAACTGGTTCTGTCCCACGTCACCCGTCCAGAGGTCGCCTGTGTCCCTGTCGAAGGAGAAGCGCCAGGGGTTGCGCAGGCCGTAGGCCCATATCTCGCCGCGTGCGCCGTCGACCCCTGCAAAGGGGTTGTCTCTTGGTATGACGTAGGGGATATCAGGCGTGGCGTCTCCCACGTCGATGCGCAGTATTGAGCCGAGCAGCGTCCCCAGGTCTTGCCCGTTGCCCCTTGGGTCTCCGCCGCTGCCGCCGTCCCCCAGCCCGACGTACAGGTAGCCGTCCGGGCCAAAGGCCATCTGCCCCCCGTTGTGATTGCCGTAGGGCTGGCGTATCTCCATGACGACAAGCTCGCTGTCGGGGTTCGCGGCGAGGGGGTTGTCCTGGCTGACATTGAACCGGGAGACAACGGAGCGCCGGGGCGAGGCGGCGGAGTAGTAGACGAAGAAATGGCCGTTGGCGGCGTACTCAGGGTGGAAGGCCAGGCCAAGCAGCCCCTCCTCGTTGTTGTCCTCGCTCACCCTGTCTCGGATGTCCAGGAATACGGCGGCCTCGGCTGCGTCCGGGTTGTTGGGGAACACACGGACAAGCCCGGACTGCTCCGTAGTGAAGAAGAGGCCAGGCGCGTCCGGCGGCTGGACGAGGTTGGTGAGTCGGCGGAAGTCCAGGTTGGGAAAGGCTCGCTCCACGCGGAGCGCGAGGAGTGGAGGAGATGCCGCAGACTCGGGTGGGGTAGCCGTCGGCGTTGTGACGGGAGTAGGCTGCCGCGTTGTGGCTGGAGTTGGCGTATCTGTTGGACTAGGGGCAGGGGTCGGTGTTGGCGCAGCCTCGCTGGTTGGGGTAGGGGAGGGCGCGGCGGTGGGCGCGTCTATAGGCTCAGTGCAGCCTGCAAAGAGGAAAGCAAACAATAGCAGGCTGAGGAGCGCGCAGGGCTTGAGCAAGGGCAGAATCACTTGCTTAGGGAGCCTCTGAATAAATAAAGGGTCATTCCAACGTCCCGTCATTCCTGCTTTCGGAGAATCTTGCATAGCGTGAGACAAAGCCCCATATGAATGTCATTCTGAGCCCTTCGACTGCGCTCAGGGTAAACTTCGCGAAGAATCCAGAACGATTCACTTAAGGACATCGCAGCTTTGCGCGCAGACGCCCTGGATTCCGGCTTTCGCCGGAATGACGGAAGGCGCGCTTCTGGCATTATGATACCGTAGTTACTAAGGGGTCTGCTATCGCCGGAATGACGGCCTCTCAGAGGTCGCCTAGAAGGGGAGTTGCACGCCCACGCCCTCAGCCTGGGCGCGCTCGTAGACGTGGGCGGCCGCGGCCACGTCCTCAAGGCCGATGCCCTGGGACTCGAAGAGGGTGATGTCCTCCGGCGAGTGGCGGCCCGCCGCCTGCCCCGTCACCACCTGGCCCAGCTCCAGCACCCGGTCCCAGCCCATAAGCCCGGCGTCGATGGGGACGGCGAGGTCGGCGCACTCCAGCCTGGCCTGGTCCACGGCGTCGGCGACTATCACGGAGGACATGGTGATGGCCTTCTCGTCCAACTCGCGGCGGTTGATGGAGTTTGCGCCCGCGGCGTTGACGTGCATCCCCGGCTCCAGCCAGTCGCCGAACAGCACGGGATCCAGGGTCCGCACGTTGGTTATCGCGATGACGATGTCCGTGTTCCTGACGGACTCCTCCGCGGACGCCACAGGGGTAATCTCCACGCCCAGGGACTCGCTCATCCTGCGGCTGAACTCCTCGCGGCGCTCCTGCGTCCGGCTGAAGACCTTGACGGAGCGCACCGGGCGCACGGCGCAGACGGCCTCGATCTGGGTAATGGCCTGGTTCCCTGTGCCAATCATCCCGACTGTGGCGGAGTCCTCCCGGGCCATGTGCCTGGTGGCCACGCCGGAGGCTGCGCCGGTGCGTATCTGCCCCAGGGCGCCTGCCTGCATGACGGCCAGGAGATGATGGGGCTCGCCGCCGTAGAGCAGCACAAGGGAGCCACCGGCGCCCATAGCCTTGAACCCGGCCACGCCGCGCTCGCCGAGGACGGACACCATCATGGTGATGCCGCGTCCACCGGCCTGGGCCCGGTGACGGGGCACGTTGACCCCTGTGCCGTTGCCTTGCTCCCGCAGGCCCTGTTCGACAGTCTCTATAGCCTCGTCCATTGGCAGGAGGCGACGGACGTCCTCTTCAGTAAGAAAGATTGCCATACTCTGTGCTCCCTTCAGCTATAGTGTAAGTGTGAGCCTCCTCACCCAACGGGTGGAGGAGGCCCACTTGAAGGTCCATTCGCTTCCTTGGCCGGGCGTCTAGTCGGGGCTTGTGCCGAAGACGGTCCAGTCGGATGCGCCGGGGGTGAATGCGCCCGCTACGGCGGTCTCGGGGCGGCCGTTCTTGATGGTGACCTGCCTCTGGCCCGCCTGGCCCCGCAGCTGCTGGATGGAGTCGGTGTAGATCCACCAGCGGGTGCGGCCGTTGCCGGAGTTGCCGCCGCTGGAGCTGAAGGGGTGCGGCCCTTCGACCCTGATGTCGCCGGCGTAGAAGTCGTGGGCTTCGCCGCGCTTCACGCCGTGCCAGCCCATGCCCTCAAGGTAGTACTGGGTGAACAGGGTGTAGCCGTCGTAGGGGTTGTAGATGTCGATTTCGCCCGGCGTAAGCCCGGAGCCCTCAAGTATCTTCTTGGCGATGCTGTCGGTGAAGGCCTCCGTCTCCTCCAGGGTCTCAACGTAGCTCCGCACAACGCCCCTCTGGGTGACGTGGTTGAGGATGTAGACGGGCGGCTGCTTCATGTCCTTTGCCCGCTCCGGGGTGGTGTAGAGGTATGCCACCGCCGTCTGGATGGGCAGGTCAGCGTCCCAGATGTTGAGGGGCTTCTGGAGCCAGCGGCCGGCCAGGTAGTCCTCTGCGGTGAATGGCTCAGGGCGATGCTGGTAGTAGAAGCCCTCCGGGTTCATCATGCCGTTCCTGTGCTGGTTGACGACGAAGGGGGCCATGCGGTCGTGGTTGGAGCCGTACTTGCGGCAGTAGGACTCAAAGCCGAAGCCGATCTGGGGCATGAGGCCCCAACCCCAGGGGTCCATCCACTGGTTGTTGCCGGAGACCTCGTTGGAGGGGTTCTGGTGGTATCGACCGGGCATGTTGCCGGTGGCCCTGATGACCAGGCACACCTCGGTCTGGCCGTCTCCCACGGCCTGGGCAGCGACGCACAGGGCGTTAGAGATGCAGGCGGGGCCGTGGGACGTGAACTTGACGTTCTTCATGCCCATGTTCTGTACAATCCAGTCCGCGCTCACACCGCTCAGGCCGTCCTCGGAGTCGTAGGGGGGGTCAAAGTAGGGGCGGGGGGTCCAGACGTCGCCCATGCCCTGGGGGCAGGCGACGACGCCGTCGATGTCGTCAATGGTGATGCCTGCGTCATCCAGGCACTTCTGGACTGCAAGAATCTGCCATGCGCCAAGGCTGGTCTCCAGGCTGCCGTCCCACCGACGGGCGGTGGGCGCCTGGCCGTATCCTGCGACCGCCACCTTGCCGCGATGCTCCCATACGCCGAGTCCCTCATCCCGCCTGTATACCGATGCCGGCGCCATTTGAGTTGGGGCCATAATTTCACCTCTTTCTATGTTGGAATTAGTATCTGCTCAGGGGTGGGGTCGCCTTTAGCCGACCACCCTCCACTCGGCGACCTTCTGGCCGTTGTAGGTAGGCTCGAATTCAACCTGCACCGTTGCCCCAACCGGTATCTCGTCGGTGGGAGTGCCTGGAAGGTGAGAGAGCATCTTGATTTCCGGGGCGTCCTCCAGCTCTATCACTGCCAGGTTGAAGGGCTGGATCTCCTGAAGCATCATGACCCGGGAGTCATGGCTGATGAGGTATCCGTGTATCTTCCCGCGCCCGTTCATCTCTTGGAACTCCATGTTGTCTGAGCCGCATGATGCGCACGCCTTCTGGGGTGGGTGTTGCAGCCAGACGCAATCCGTGCAGCTCTGCACTACAAGACGTCCCTCGTTGCAGGCGTCCCAGAAGGGCTTGCTTACCTCGTCCGGTACCGGGGATGGTTTCAAATTTCACCTCCGCTCTAGTGTTTTGGACTCGTGGGGATGATAGGGTAATGCCCCTTTGGTGTCAATTGGGGATTGGTGGGGGCAAAGTGGCACAATACGAATCAGACCGCTCACCCTGAGCTTGTCGAAGGGTGAGCGGCGCCACGCTACGTCCGCATTCCCGCTCTGGTTCGACCAGGCTCACCACGTGCGGCAACGCAGAGGGTCACTGAGTGGGTGTAGAGGTCGTCCGTTCAAATGCGGTGGGACCCCAGGGCCGGCTTTGGCTTTACATCCCATCGACGATTATGGTGTTGGCGATGCAACACCTTGAGCGTATCTCCGCAAGCCTCTGGTATTCGGGTGAGTTCACCAGAGTCCGGACCTTCTCATAGCTTTCAAACTCTATGACAACTACACGATTGGGCTTTCGGTCGCCCGCTACTACTTCCGTAGCGCCGCCCCGCGCCAGATATCTGCCGTTGTTGGCCTGGACGAGCTCCAGCATTCCCCTGGCGAACTCATCGAACATGGCCTGGTCGGTAACTTCCTGGTCGGCGATCAAATATCCTGCCATTTCAACACCTCTCTTCTCTATTTCTTGAACCGTTGGCTCGTCTCGCGGGCGAGCTAGCGCCTACAGGGGGGTCGCTAATGCGCTTAAGCATCTACCTGTACCGTAATGATGTCAATGCCGTGATACTTTCTGTGGCGCACTGAAGACGCGTAATGGCGCAGCAGGCGGAAGGAGAATTCGCTCACGTCCGGCGTCTCGGCCTGCTCACTCATGTAAGATATCCTGTCTTCAATGTTCTCCTCCGAAAACACCGCCAGAAACTCCATCTCCACCGTGCCGGCCGCGGGACGCGCATTGACGACGAGGCGGGGCGGCTTATCTACGTCGTAATCATCGCGCAGTTGCAGCATACTGGACAACGTCTCTTCGCCCGCGGAGCACAGCCGAACAATTGAAGCTTGGCTCCATCCCAGCCTGGAACCCAGCCCGCTGAGGAAATCTTCGATAACGGGCACGGCTGATACGTCCAGCTCAGTCTCCAGGCGCCTGCTGCGGGAACCCGTTATCTGGAGTACCATCGACATCAGGACTGCCGCAAGAATGCTCACAACTACGCTGTTTCCGAAAGCCACTCCCCAGGGGCTGCCCAGGGAGTCTGCGAGAACGTTCTGAGTCTGCAAGCCAACTCCTATCGAGAGGGAAAGCCCAACGATGAGGGCCTTTTGCTGGCTGAAACCGTCTTGCAGGACGGTGCGTATTCCCTCCACGAAGAGCAGCCCCATCACTATCATCAGGATTGATCCGGTCACAGGCCGAGGGATTGTCAGAAGGATAGCTACTATCTTGGGCAGCAGAGCCAACCCAATGAGTATGGACCCAATGGCATATCCTGCGCGGCGCGCGGCCACCCCCGTGAAGCTGATCAGCGACATAGACGTCGGCAGGTAGATGATTGTAGGAAGCGTGCCCGCGATGCCGGACAGCAATATGGCCACACCGCTCACGTTGAGAGTCCCTTGCACGCTGCGAAAGTCTGCGGCGCGCGGCCTGCGCCAGGAGACCTGTTGGATTGCAGCGCCTTCATTGCTGACCCTTATGCCGACTACGACGCTCACGATCAGGAACGCCAGAAGAAGCGCCAGGAAATCCTGGTCCAGGGTGAGGCTCAGGCCGGGCCACGCCGAGAACTCAGGGAGGCCAATCCACGGGGCGTCGAGCGCAGGCTGGATGTCGTAAACTCCAAGGGGCACGGCGGCAACGCAGCCTGTCAGAATAGTTATGGGAATTGCCAACAGCCTCAAAAGGCCGGAAGCGCGCAGCATTAGAATAGTCGCCGCGGCCAGTGTGGCAGCCCCTACTACCGGCCCCGCCAGCGGGGATGCGCTTTCGGGCACGTTGTCAAGCCTGCCGACGGCTATGGGCATGGCGGAGACCGCAATCACCATGAATGCCACGCCCGACACGACCGGCGTGATGACCCTTCGCAGCTGGGCCAGCCAGAAGGCCAGGGCGAACTGCACCAGGGATGCAACTACAATCAAGCTCGACATTACCGCCAGCCCGCCTTCCGTGACAGCCAACACACATACCGCCATGAATGGGACTCCGGGCCCCATAAGCAGTATGTACCCTGGTCCCAAGCGGCCAAGCTTGGTAGCCTGGTGAGCCGTGACTGCCCCGGCAATCACCAGGGAAACGAAAACCACCCACGACAGATAGTCTTCGCTGCCGCCGGCCGCCACGGCGAATATGGTCACGATGGTGACCCCGTTCGACAGCGCAAGCACACTGCCCTGGGCCCCCACGCCAAGCGTCACAAGGGGAGGACACTTGTCATCCGGCTCGTATAGTATGTGCTCGTTGACGCGCATAGGTCGAACCTACGGTTAGTATGTCACCTGAAGTGGTCGAACGGCCCTTGTGCTATTGTACTGGAATCAGTGTGGAAGGGGTTTTAGGAACGGTGCTCAAGGTGAAGGTTCTTCATTATGCCCAGAGGTAGGGGCCTCCTCAATATAGGAGGCCCCTACGCGGTAGTCCTGTGCGATATGGCGAAGGCTTAGTCCGGGGTGGAGCCCCAGACTACGAAGTCGCCGCCGCGGGGGTGCGGGCCGCCGGATACGCCGGTCTCCGCCGGTATCCTGATCTGCCGCGCCCCGGCCCGACCCTGGATCTGCTGTATGCAGTCCGTGTGCATCCAGATGCGGGTCCGGCCGCTGCCTGCGTTGCCGCCGCTGGGCGATACGGGGTTCGGCCCCTCAATGCTGATGTCCGTCTGGTAGAAGTCCAGCCCCTCGCCCTGCTTGACGCCCCTGTAGTTCAGGCCCTCCATCATCAGGTGGTGGAACAGGGTGTAGCCGTCGTACATGTTCTCAAAGGAGAGCTGGTCTGCGGTGATGCCCGCGCCCTCGTACAGCCTGCGGCCCAGGCTGGCGGCGGAGTCCTCGCACTCCTCCAGGGTCAGCTCCACGCTTCGGGGCTTCGGCCTGGCCTCTGAGTGGTTGAGGATGTAGACGGGCTTCTGCTTCATGTCCCTGGCGCGCTCGGTGGTGGTGAAGACGTAAGCGACGGCGACGGTGATGGGGATGTCGCAGTCGTACAGGTTCACGGGCTTGACGATCCAGCGAGCGGAGAGGTAGTCCTCGACGGTGAGCGGCTCCGGTCGATGCTGCGCCCAGAACCCCTCCGGGAAGAGGAGGCCGTTGCGCTTGGAGTTGACCACGAAGGGGGCCATCATGTCATGGTTGCCGCCGTACTTGTTGGTGTAGCTGGTGAACCAGTGGGCGGGATAGTAGGGGCCGGTGGCTCCCCAGGGGTTGCTCCACTGGCCGCTGCCGCCGATGGTGTCCAGGGCGTTGTCGCCGCCCTGGGCGTAGCGTCCCTCAAGGTTGTCCCACGCCTTGAGCACCAGGCAGGTGTTGGTCATGCCGTCGCCGATGGCCTGGGCGGCCACGCAGATGGCGTTGGACATGCAGGTGGTCCCGTACATGGTGAAGTTGATGTTGCTTAGCTCCGGCATGTTGGCGACCAGCCACTCGGTGCTCAGGGAGCTGATGCCGTCAACCTTGTTTGCGCCGGGCTTGAAGGCCTGGGTGAACTCATCGGGGATGGGCCTGTCCGCAGGCCACATTGCGCCCGTGGTCGTGGACGGGTCTAGGACCAGGCCGTCCACCTGGTCAGGCGAGATGCCTGCGTCCTCCATTGCGTTGCGCAGGGCGATGATGGCGTAAGCGCCCACGCTGGTCTCCGGCCTGAGGTCCCAGCGCCTGTCGGTGGGGGAGTGGCCTATGCCCACGGCCGCCACCTTTCCCTTGTGCTCCCAGACGCCAAGGCCCTCTACGCCTCTGTACATGGACCTTGGCGCATACGGGGTTCTTGAAGTTGTCATTTCCTACTCCTTTCTGAGTATTCGGGTGCTGAAATGCGATGGCTGTCAGGCCTTAGCCGACCACTCTCCACTCCGGGACCTTCTGGCCCGTTGTCGGAGTAGTCTCGAACTCCACCTGAACGGATGCGCCTATGGGCACCTGGTCCACGGGAGTGCCGGGCAGGTGGGAGTAGAATAGGATGCCCGGGTCCTCCTCAAGCTGCACCAGGGCGATGTTGAAGGGCTGGTCCGGCTGAAGGATCCTCACGCGGCAGTCGTGCATGACGCCGTAGGAGTAGACCTTGCCCCGGCCGCTGACCTCCTTCCACTCCAGATATTCACTTGAGTCGCACTGTTCGCAGGATGGCTCAGGCGGGTGCAGAAGCAAGTTGCATTTCGTGCAGTTCTGCAAGACCAGCCGGTCCTCGTTGCAAGCCTCCCAGAAGGGCTTGCTCAGTTCGTCCGGTATCGGAGACTGTTTGGGCAATTTCCACCTCCATGAATGTAGAATGGTACGCCAAGGCGATTCTAAGGGAATGAGGGCAGGCTGTCAACGCAGGGCGTATTGTCGTTTCGGATAGCATTGGTCTACGACGGTTCAGGCACGATAATCGGTATAGCCAGCGCCCCGCCCCTGGATTCCTGCCCCCGTATCAAGTACGGAGCAGGCTTCGCAGGAATGGTCTGGGGGGCTGCCGCTCGCCCCCGTATCAAGTATGGGGCAGGCTATGAGCGGAAAGGGGCGACATTGCCAGCAGAGGTTCAGAGCGCCGCCAGTTGCGGCAGGGCGTCAAGTGTGGCATATTGAGGGCGCTATAGGGCAAGGCCGGTTTCGGCCTTATTTTATTGAGAGACGCAAGAAAGCTGGAGGCTACAATGAAGATTGGCATCATCTCCGACACCCGCGCCGGCAGTGGAGAGGAAGTACCCCAGGAGGTAGCGAGGGCCTTTGAGGGCGTGGACAGGATTTTCCACGCCGGCGGCATCCACTCCAAGGAGGTGCTGGACTGGCTGGAGCGCATTGCGCCGGTGACGGCGGCGGCCAGGCTGGAGGGCGGCCAGGCGGAGCAGCCGCAGCCCTTCATGCTGGAGGTCCCCGGCGACGAGCGCGTGGCTGAGACCCATATCCTGGAGATAGAGGGCAACACCATAGGAATGACCAACGAGATATGGCTGCCCAGGCTGAGCGATGAGGTCATGCCCGGCGCCATTGGCAGGCAGCGGCTGCCGGACCAGCTCCTGACCCAAATGGTGACGGACTTCTTCGAGAGGCCGGTGGACATTGTGATCTATGGGCGTACGCTGTACGCGATGGTGGAGGAGCACGAGGGCATTCTCTTCATCAACCCCGGCAGCCCGTCGCTGCCCAAGAACGTGCGTAAGCTGGGCCAGGTGGCCATACTGGAGCTTGGCGACGGCAAGCGAGAGGCCAAGCTGGTGGAGTTGTCGGAGCTGGGGTAGGGGGGGAATAAAATGCAGAGATTCAGAGATACAAGCCGGTCAGCGGCCGATAAGGCAAAGAGAGCGTCCAAGAAAGCTGCCGATGCAACCTCGTCAGCTGCTGAAAAGGCTGCAGAGGCAACTACCTCGGCAGTTGGGAAGGCCGCAGATGCAACAGTCTCGGGTGTAGGCGGCGCCGCAGAAGCAACTACCTCGGCAGTTGGAAGCGCCGCTGGCGCGACCGCGTCGGCCGCTGGCGCTACAATAGACACCGTCGCCTCGGCGCCGAGCGTTGCCTTTAACAAAGTATTCCCGGAGTGTCCGGTTCCTGCGTTCATGTTGCCCACCGGCCCAAGCGCTGAGGACTACGCCTTTGTGTTCAACCTTGAGGAGATGCTGGACAATCTGCGGTCAGGCGTATTTGTCCGGCCCAAGATAGAGGTCTGGTCTGCCAGGGACAGCGACTACGACGCGGAACACTTTATTGAAGAGCTTGAGCAAGACTTTGTACGGCAGTTCAACGAGGCCAGGGAGGAATTGGAGAAGGCTTGGGGCGCACAGATGAAGAGTGCGTCAACGGCAGAGGCTCAGGCGTCCCAGAAGCTCAAGAAGGAGCTCACAGGCCCCACACTCACGTCGGCTGCCAGGTGGGGCGGAGCGGCAGTCGCGTCGTCGTCTCTGATAGCCATGCTGGGGGGTCCTCAGGCTGTTCTCCTGCTGCCTCTCCTTATGCTGGCCATAGGTCTGCGCCCCAGGACAAAGATGATTAGTCTGCTGAGGGACTATGTCAGCTTAAGGGGAGAGAGATCCCAGGTCGAGAGCGACTTTAGCAGCGAGTTGGAAGAGCTGGAGTCCAGTATGGACAGCAAGAACAAAGTCTTGCAGAGGGCCGTGAAAAGGCTTGAAGTCAAGGTGCATCCCCAGATTCAGGAGATAGCCCGTCTGATCTGCGAGGCGGAGGGAATAGAGTTCAGCGCTTCAGAGGCTGAGTCAGAGGGCATACCGGACGTGGAACCCTATCTCAGCCATTCCATGTACCGCGAAAGGTTGTCGCAGAAGTACAGAAGGTTCTTGACCGCGAAGCAGAACTGACGGATCAACAGAAGCGCGACGCTGCCATTCTGAACGGAGCCCTTCGGCTACGCTCAGGGTAAACTCCGCGGAGTGAAGAATCCAAGGCCTTTGTCCATAGAGTTAAACCCTGGATTCCCGTTTTCACGGGAATGACGGAAAGGGTGCTGCGCTTATATTTGCGGAGAGGCTCTCCAGCGCGTTTGAACAAGGGAAACCCAAGGGCCTCCGCTCCAACTGGAGCGGAGGCCCTTCTTTTGCCTGACTGTTTCCTCTTGAAGAGGGTTTAGCCGGGGGTGGAGCTCCACACCGTGAAGTCGCCGCCCTGGGGCATGGGGCCACCGGAGATGCCGATCTCCGCCGGCTTGCTGATCTGGCGGTCGCCAGCCCGGCCCTGGAGCTGCTGGATGGTGTCGGTGTGCATCCAGAAGCGGGTCCGGCCGCTGCCGCAGTTGCCGCCGCTGGGGGATACGGGATGCGGACCGGAGATGCTGATGTCCTCGGACTCGTAGAAGTCCAGGACCTCGCCCCTCTTCATGCCGCCGTAGCGCAGGCCTTCCAGGTAGTGGTTGTGGAAGACCGTGAACCCGTCGTACATGTTCTCAAAGGACAGGTCTGAGGCGGTGATGCCTGCGCCGGAGTAGGACTTGCGGGCAGTGGCCTCGGTGGAGAGCATGGCGTTCTCCAGGCCCTGGTTGAGTCCGAACTTCGGGCGGGTGGTGCAGTGGTTGAGGATGTATACGGGGTTCTGCGCCATGTCCTGGGCCCGCTCTGCGGTGGTGAACAGGTAGGCGGCCGTGGCCATGATGGGGATGTCCATGTCAAAGAGGTTCAGAGGCTTGACGATCCAGCGGGCGTTGATGTAGTCCTCTCTGGTGATTTCGTCAGGCCTGTTCTGGGCAAAGAAGCCCTCCGGGAACATGAGGCCGTTCTTCTTGGAGTTGACAATGAAGTTGGCCATCATGTCGTGGGTCTTGTTGTACTTGTGCAGGTACTCCTGGAAGGTGAAGGCGTCCGTGGTGCCCGCTCGGGTGCCCCACAGCTGACCCCAGGCGTTGCCGGCCACGGTGTCCATGGCAGCTGCGCCGCCCTGGTAGTACCGGCCGGCCAGGTTGTGCCAGCCCTTGAGCACCAGGCAGGTGTGGGCCAGGCCGTCGCCGATTGCCTGAGCGGCTACGACGATGGCGTTGGACATGCAGCCCGGGCCGTACATGGTGAAGTTGATGCCGGATAGCTCAGGCATGTTCTTCAGGATCCACTCGGCGCTGAGCTTTGCGATGCCGTCCAGGGGGTCGTCAGTGGGGTTGAAGGCGTTGACCACGTCCATGGGAATGGGGTCGCCCTCTTCCCAGTGGGCGCCGGTGGTGGTGCCGGGGTCCATTACCAGCCCGTCAACGGCGGAGGGGTCCACGCCGGCGTCGGCGATGGCCTTTCGCAGGGCGTCAATGGCAAGCGCGCCGATGCAGTTCTCGGCGGTGCCGTCCCAGCGCCGGGAGGTGGGGGAGTGGCCGACGCCTACGGCTGCTACCTTGCCGCGGTGCTCCCATATTCCCAAGCCCTCTCGGTTGCGATACATTGAAGCAGGAGCTCTCTGAGTAGTCATCTCTTACCTCTCTCTATGATATTTCTGCTATCCAGGTCCTGGGGCGTCTCTAGCCTACCACCCGCCACTCAGGAACCTTCTGTCCCGTCGCCGGGGTCACTTCGAAGATAACCTCAACTTCTGCGCCAATCGGAATCTCGTCCACCGGCGTGTCTCGCAGGTGGGAGAGCATCTGGCACCTGGGGTCCTCCTCAAGGGATATGACGGCCACGTTCAGCGGCTGGTCCGGCTGGAGCTGCCTCTGGGCGGCGTCGTGCAGGATACCGTAGGTATCGATAGTTCCCCTACCGGACACCTCGTACCACTCCAGGGCGTCATCACCCAAGCCACACCAGACGCACGTGGGTTCCGGAGGGAACTGCAGCACGGTGAGCCCGCGCAAGTCGGTGCAGGGCAAGCATCGCTGCACAATCAGGCGGTCCTCATTCGCGGCGTCCCAAAAAGGCTTGGTTATGTCACCTTCTGCAGGTGCTGGGGACTGTTTAGGCAAATCTCACCTCCATTCCATATTTGTGCTTCCCCTCTCGCACTGCCCAAAGGTTACTGGATAAGGTTTTACTTGTCAAGGTGTGCCGTTGCGTCACAGATCAGGTCACCGAAGATACGGCTTGACATGCGGTATTCCACGGGTCTCCAGGCGACTCAGGGTATTGACACGAGCAAGGGCACATGATACTATATCTCGATTTGCAGCATTGGAAATCGCCAACAACAAGCTGACAAGTTGACAGGAGGGACCTATGAGCAAACGGAACAAGGGAGAGTGGCGGGATAAGGCGCCGGCAAGGTCGCGAATTCACGACGTCGCAATCGTGGGCGCGGGGGCGGCCGGGCTCGGATGCGCGGTTGCTCTCAGGGAGTTTGGCGTCGACGACATCAACATCCTTGATCGCCATGAGGTCGGCGCCTCGTTCCGGCGGTGGCCGCAAGAGATGCGCTTCATCACGCCGTCGTTCACATCGAACGCGTTTGGGTTGCTTGACCTGAATGCGATTGTCCCCGGCACTTCGCCCGCCTTCACGCTCGACCGCGAACACCCCAGCGGAAGCGCTTACGCGAAGTACCTTGACAACGTCGCCAAACACTTCCAGCTCAAGGTGAAGTCTGGCGTCGACGTCTGCTCCGTCGCAGTCGAGGATAACGGAACATTCACGCTCACGACGACCGGCCGGCCGGTGCGGGCGCGACATGTCATCTGGGCGGCCGGGGAGTTCATGTACCCGGAGCTCAATCCGTTCGCGGGCGCAGAATGCTGCTGCCACTCGTCCGCGATCCGCACATGGCAGGACCTCGAGGGCGACCGTTTCACGGTGATTGGCGGCTACGAGAGCGCCATAGACGCGACCGTCTCGCTGGTGGACTTGGGGAAGAACGTGACCGTTCTGGCGCGATATGCGACGTGGAAGAGGGAAGACCCGGACCCCAGCATCTCCCTCTCCCCGTTTTCCCGCGAGCGTCTGGAATCGGCCCATTCCACAGGCTCCGTAGACCTCGTCGACAGTGTCGACATCACGTCGGTGCGCGAGGACGGCGACAAGTGGGTCGTCCAGGCCTCGGACGGCCGCGAGTGGGAGAGCGAGACACGCCCGATTCTCGCCACCGGCTTCAAGGGGTCCCTCAGCCACCTCGACGGCATGATTGAGTACAATGAGGACGGCGCCCCCGTCGTCACGGAAGAGGCCGACGAATCCACGCTTGTGCCCGGCCTGTTCATCTCCGGCCCCATACTGGAGCACCGGGGCGTGAACTTCTGCTTCATTTACAAGTTCCGCCAGCGCTTCGCCGTCGTCGCCGATGCGATCGCGCAGCGCCTTGGAAAGGACACCACGGAAGCCGTTGAGGCCCGCCGAGCGGCGGGGATGTTCCTGGACGACCTCTCCTGCTGCGCGGAGTCCTGTGCGTGCTGACCGAAATGACACCGACGTCGCGGCTCCTCCCACCACGCTTCTCCTCGGACGCGCGAGCGTTGGCAAGTCCTCGCTGGTTCGCGCCTTAACGGGCCAGCCTGCGCGGAGCGTAAACTTCCGCGGCACCTCAGTACCCTGCAGCGAGTACACGACCTCCAGCCGGGTTTTCGTGGACACGGCGGGGCTGCACCGCGCCTCCGATGCCGACACTGTGCGCCGCACGTTGGAGGCGCTTGAGGACGCGGACGAGGCGCTGCTCGTGGCCTCTGCGACCCAGCTGGACGAGGACCTTGACCTTCTACTGCCGTTGGCGCAGGGAAGGCGGGCGAGCATAGCCGTGACGCGCTGGGACCTCGTCGCCGATCATGCCTCCGCTCGCGAAGCGATAGTGCGCATGTCGCTGGCGACCGGACTGCCAATCGTGGCGCTTGATGCGCGCCGCCCCGATGCTGCGGCGCTGGAGGAATTGCAGGCCGCCGTCACAGCGCCCGGCACAGTCCGCCATGAGCGAACGCCGGTGCGAGCAGGGTGGCGGATTGAGCCGCGGCGCGGACTCTTCGACCACGCGGTCGCAGGTCCCGCGATAGCGGTCGTCCTCCTGATCCTGCCCGCCGTGCTGGCCGTGCTCGGCGCGAACCAGGCCGCCGCCTGGCTTGATCCGCTGGCCGTGGCGGGCACGACACCCGTGGCGGAGAGGGTAGGGGGCTGGCCGGGACCGCTTGGGGCTGTGCTGGCCGGTGACTACGGACTGCTCACTATGGGGCCGTTGCTGTTCGTGTGGGCGGTCCCCACGGTGCTGGTCTACTCGGCGCTGATCAGCGTCTACAAGGCGAGCGGCCTTGCCGAACGCATTGGGACGGCGCTCCACCCCCTGTTGCGGCCGGTGGGCCTGCACGGGCGCGACGTGACGCGAGTGCTGATGGGCTTCGGCTGCAACGTCCCGGCAATCGTCTCCACACGCTCCTGCTCCGCCTGCACCCGGCCTACGACCGTTGGCGCTATCTCCTTCGGGTCCGCCTGCTCGTACCAACTGGGCGCGACGCTCGCGGTTTTTGCCGCCGCCGGCAAGAGCGGTCTCGTTGTGCCGTACCTGGCGCTGCTCGTCGCGGCGACGCTCGTCTACACGCGCCTCATCAGTCAGCCTGACGCGCGGTCCAAGCTCAACGCACTGCTCATAGAACCGCGCACCTTCCTCACCCGGCCGTCCTTAGCGGCAGTTGGCGCGGAGACACGGGGGACGGTTTGGGCGTTTTTCCGCACGGCGCTCCCGACCTTCTTCGCGATTGCCATGGTTGCCTCGCTCCTCCACTGGTCGGGCGCGCTAGATGCAGCGGGGGGCTTTCTGGCGCCGGCAATGGCCGTGTTCGCACTGCCGGCGGAAGCAGCAATGCCGACCGTGCTCGCCGCTGTCCGCAAGGACGGCATACTGCTCCTGGCCGAGGCCGGCACCGTCGCCTCGTTGAGCGCGACCCAGCTGCTGGTTGCAACATTCCTCGCCGGAACGGTGCTGCCGTGCCTAGTCACAGCGATCACGATTGGGCGCGAGCTCGGGCTGCGGTTCGCGGGCAGGCTTGTCGCGCAGCAGTCCGCCTTCGCCGTCACGGTCGCCGCCACCGTCGGATGGGCCTCAGCCGCGTTCGGCGGGTAACGATCCACATCACTCTCTCTGTCGCAACGCATGGGCATGAGACAGTAACTCGCCCCTCTCCCTCAGGGAGTGGACCGGGGTTAAGGGAGTCTTAACTGGACACTCTGGCGTGGAGGGCAAGGAGGTTTTCGCCTGCTTCCAGGCGGGTGTTTGAGCCGCCGAGCGGGCATTCATCGGCCCGGCCGGGGCCATATTCCGCTCGACGTGTTTCGTAGCAAAGCCCTCTGAATCCACGGTTGCAGGCGAATTTCAGTCCAGATTCAGAGCCCCTTGTATGGCTGAACATGCCTGAGGGCCTCTCCGCTTCTACGCGGGGAGGCCCTCAGGTACGTAGGCGCATGTAGCAGGCGTTGCCTTTAGTCCGGGTCAGTACCCCATATCATGAAGTCGCCGGTCTGGGGCATGGGGCCGCCAGACACGGCCGTCTCCGGCCTGCCGTTCTTGATGTGCACCTGACGCCGCCCGGCGCGCTGCTGGAGCTGCTGGATGGAGTCCGTGTGCATCCATATGCGGGTGCGGCCACTGCCTGCGTTGCCGCCGCTGGAGGAGATGGGGTGCGGCCCCTCCACGCTGATGTCCCCCTGGTAGAAGTGGAGGGCGTCGCCCTTGCCCACGCCGTGCCACCGGAGGCTCTCCAAGTAGTAGTTGTGGAAGGTGGTGTAGCCGTCGTACATGTTCTCGATGTCGATGTCGGCGGGCGTGAGGCCGGAGCCTTCGTACAGCTTGCGGGCAGTGCTGTCGGTGGACGCCTCTGCGCCCTCCAGGGTCTGCCAGATGCCGAAGTTCGGCTTTGTGGTCGCGTGGGTGAGCAGGTAGACGGGCTTCTGCTTCATGTCCCTGGCCCGCTCACGGGTGGTGAATAGGTATGCCACGGACACGCACATGGGGATGTCGCAGTCGTACAGGTTCAGGGGCTTGACTATCCAGCGAGCGGCCAGGTAGTCCTCAATGGTCACCACCTCTTCCGGCCTGTGCTGGGCGAAGAAGCCCTCCGGGAACATGAGGCCGTTGCGCTTCTCATTGACGACGAAGGGGGCGAACATCTCCTTGCGGACGTTGTACTTGCGCAGGTACTGGGAGAAGCTCAGGGCGTCCCCGGTGGGCCCGGTGGGACCCCAGGGCGCAGTGAACTGCCCGGCGCCGGAGACGGTGTCCGCGGCGTTGGCGCCGTACTGCCCGTAGCGGCCCGCCAGGTTGTTGCGGCCCGTGAGCACAAGGCACGTCTGGGTCATGCCGTCGCCGATGGCCTGGGCCGCCACGCAGATGGCGTTGGACATGCAGCCGGGGCCGTACATGGTGAAGTTGACGTTGGTAAGCTCAGGCATGTTCTTGAGCACGAACTCGGCGCTCATCTGGCTGAGGCCGTCGTTGGGGTTGTCGGTAAGCTGGAACATGTTGGCGAAGTCCTCCGGCACTGGCCGCGGCGACCAGGGCTCGCCCAGGCTGCCCGGGCTGATGACGAGGCCGTCCACCTCGTCCGGCGATACTCCGGCGTCCTCCATGGCGTTGCGCAGGGCCATGATCGACCACGCGCCCAGGCTGGTCTCAGGCGTCTCGTCCCAGCGACGGGCGGTGGGGGAGTGGCCTATGCCGACGGCCGCCACCTTGCCGCGATGCTCCCATACCCCAAGGCCTTCCTTGTTCCGATACATGGACAATGGCGCATTCTGGGTTGGTCCCGTAGTCATTTGTCACCTCTCAATGTGGTTCACGTTCTCTTGGAAGTCCCTTCAACCTGGTTCCTGTGTGTAAAGGCAGGAACCTCTTGCCCCGCTCCTAGATTCCTGCTTCCGCAGGAATGACGGGACGGGGGGATTGCCCTTTACTCCACCACGCGCCACTCCGGGACCTTCTGGCCCGTGGCCGGCGTCACCTCGAATATCAGCTCAACCTTGGCCCCTATGGGGACCTGGTCCACGGGCGTTCCGGGCAGGTGGGAGTACATGAGGACGCTGCGGTCCTCCTCAAGCTCTATGCAGGCGATGTTGAATGGCTGGTCTGCCTGAAGCGACCGGGTCCGGCAGTCGTACATCACGCAGTACTCCCTGATGTTGCCGCGCCCGACCATCTGCAGCCACTCCAGCGTGTCCGAAGCGCCGCACCTGACGCACGTGGGCTGGGGCGGGTATTGCAGGGCATTCAGGCCGCGTCTTGCATCGCAGGCCTTGCAGTTCTGCAGGATCAGCCGCTCCTCGTTGCAAGCGTCCCAGAAGGGCTTGCTGAAGTCATCGGGGACCGGGGATTGTTTGGGCAAGCGTCACCTCCCGTTCAAAGTTTGGATGCGAGAAGATTATTACAAATGCGCCTTTTCCTGTCAATGTATTGCATTGGTAAGGCAGAGGGGTGACGTATTGCGTTAAACAAGCCCCGTAAGTCGACGATAGCGTCCACACAGTGATTTCGTGGGTGTCGCAGGTCTTTCCGTCCTGGGAATGCCGCGGGCTTTTTGTTGCTGGAGAATAGCCGATTATGTAGAATGGCGGGTACAGCAGAAAGCCTTTGAGAGGGGCAAAAACGGAGAGCAGAATGATAGCGAGGATACCCTTGACCCTGGAGCCTCAGCTTGATGGGGGGTACACCGTTACCTCTCCCTTGCTGCCGGAACTGATTACCGAGGGCGACACCATCCTGGAATGCCTGGCCAACGCGGAGGATGTCTTTGCGGTAGTGTTGGAGATATATGAGGACGAGGGGCGTCCCCTGCCGCCGGGTATCCACGTGGACGATGCCAATGGCCCGGTGTCTATATAGGCCATAGTCTCCGTGACGTGAGATACCGGGACGCCGCCCGCAAGCTGGTAAGTAAGAATGAAGACCTACATATTCAACGTCGAAATTGAGCAGGATGAGGACGGCCGCTGGGGCGCGGGGATACCCGCCCTGCCGGGCTGCGCAACCTGGGGCCACACGGCGGAAGAAGCCCTTGAAGCGTTACAAGAGGCTGCCCAAGCCTACCTTGAAGATATGGTCGAGGCGGGTGACTTCAGCCCGGATGAGGGGTTGGGAATCGGTGGCGCTCCAGCAGTCACTGTCACGCTGTGAACGACTCGTCCTCTCTGCTGAACCTGCTCAGGGGCATGCTTACGCCTACGGCGGCGACGCCTGGCCATACTCATCATCGCCCCAACAGACAGCAGAACCGTCAACGCGGAGTGCGCAGGTGTGGTTACTTCCACTGCTTATAGTGGTGAACTTCTCATCTTGGGGCGGCGATACTTGGTCATGTTGATTGACTCCCCAACAGACTGGAGAGCCGTCAGCGCGGAGGGCGCAGGTGTGAGCAAAGGCGCTACTGATGGCGGTGAATCTCTCGTCCGTGGGTGGTGATGCCCCTCCTTCTTCGTCCTGACCCCAGCAGACGGGAGAGCCGTCATCACGGAGGGCGCAGATGCGGAAAGTTCCACTGCTGATTGTGTTGAACTTCTCGTCTGGGGGAGGTGATACTTGGTCGGGGTGTTCCCGGCCCCAGCAGACGGGAGAGCCGTCAACGCGGAGTGCGCAGGTGTGTTCGCCTCCACTGCTGATGGTGGTGAACCTCTCGCCTAGAGGAGGCAACGCCTGCCCAACGTATTCATCCAAGAATAGGTTCGATCCCCAGCAGACGGGCGATCCGTCGGGGCGGAGAGCGCAGGTGTGGAAAACTCCACTGCTAATGGCAATAAACTTCTCACCAGCGGGTGGTGATGTCCGTCCTCCTTCGTCTCGCCCCCAGCAGACGGGAGAGCCATCAACGCGGAGAGCGCATGTGTGAGAACCGTTGCTGCTGATAGATGTGAACTTCTCGCCCTGTGGTGGCGATGACTGGCCGTCTCTACGTCTGCCCCAGCAAACCGGAGAGCCGTCGGGGCGGAGAGCGCATGTGTGAGAACCTCCGCTGCTGATGGCAATAAATCTCTTCGGCTCAGGAGTGACGGTCGGCATCGCATCAACGGTAACGGTCAGAATAGCTTCAACGGTAGCAGCCACGCTGGCATCCACGGTGGCCGTCGTAATAGTTGCATTCACACTGGCGTCTATGGTGGCCTCGGTGTCGGGTGTGCCGGCAGGTTCCTCGTCTTCACACGCAAGGGCAGAGAACAGCATCACCGCTGCTAAGATGGCTATGGGTACAATACGGAAGGGCATATCGATCTATCCTGATGTTTGGGGGGCAGATGGGCAGCAGGCTAGCACTGGCCGCTGGGGTTGTCAATTTGTTCAGGGCACACTTGTAGGGGCGGTTCGCGAACCGCCCCTACAAGTGCGGCTGCACTCCCAACACGCGCCTGGTATATACCCTTCTTGTTTCTCGTTGTCGTGAAATAGCCTTGATGATAAAATGTCTACGCTAGGGAAGTGTCTTCAAGATCACAACGTAAGGGAGGCGCAGGACTTGGGCGTTTTTAACTGTCCCATCCGTCTGGAGAGCATGGACGGCCAACGGTTTCTGGACATAGAGGCGATGGTAGACACCGGCGCCAGCTATACCATCGCGCCTGCCCATCTACTGAAGGACCTGGGCGTGTCTCCCATCGACAGGATCGCTCTCACACTGGCCGACGGGCGGCGCGTGGAGTACGACCTGGGGTGGGCTTTGGCCACCATCGACGGACGCACTGCGCCCACTATTGTGGTCTTTGGAGAGGAAGAAGCGCACGCCCTGCTGGGAGCATATACGCTGGAAGGGCTGCGCCTGGCTGTGGACCCCATCCATGGCAGGCTGATTCCGCTCACGACCGCTTGGGCGTAATTGGCAGTAGCAGCAACGGGTAAAGGCGCCCCGCTCATATCCTTCGACAAGCTCAGGATGAGCTGGTAGGGGAGATCCCTACGTAATCGTCCCCGTGGAGGCCAGCTGCGCAATCTGGTCATGGTCAAGGCCCAGGATGCCCATGAAGACGTACATGTTGTCCTGGCCCCTGACCGGGTTGGCGTCTCCCGCCCAGCCGGGCGTCTCCGAGAGGTGGACGTTGACGCCCTTGTAGTCGATAACGCCCAGGTCCTTGTGGTCTATGGAGACGATGGCCCCGGGCCGTGAGCGGAGGTGGATGTCGTAGTAGAGGTCCTCGCCGCTGGCCACTATGCCCGCGGGCGTCCCGGCCTTTTGGAGCGTGTTCATCAGCAGCCGGGGCGTGAAGCCGCGAGTCCACTCGCCGATGCGGCTGTCCAGGTCAGCCTTGTGCTCGATGCGGCCTACCAAGGTGGTGAACCGCTCCTCCTGCGCCCACGCCGGGTTGCCCATGGCCGCGACCAACGCCTGCCACTCCTCGTCGGTGCCCACCTCGATGGCGCACCAGGCGTCGTGGCCCAGGCAGGGGTACACGTCGTGGGGCGCGTGCGCGTCGCTGAAGTTGCCCGTCGGCTGCGCTATCCGGCCGTTCTGAAGGTAGTCCATGTAGGCCACGCCCATGAGGTGCGCCGTCGCTTCGACCTGCGCTATCTCCATGTACTGGCCTTCGCCCGTGCGCTCGCGCCACTCCAGGGCCGCCACAACCGCCAGGGAGGTAAAGGAGCCGGCAACAAAGTCCGGGTAGGGCATTTTGATGCGGGTGTCCAGGGACGACTCAGGGTGCCCCCAGATGTGGGTGAGGCCGGTGAGACCCATGACCTGCTGGCCGTAGGCAAGGTAGTCGCGGATGGGGCCTGAGTTGCCCATGCCGGGCATGGCGATCATTATCAGGTCCGGCTTGCCCTTGCGCAGGTCCTCGTAGCCGATGCCCAGCTTGTCCGAGACGCCGGGCTTGAAGTTCTCGACTACCACGTCGCTGACGTTGACCAGGTTGTGAATGAGCTCCTTGCCGCCGGGCCTCCGGGCGTCGGCGACGCAGCTCAGCTTGCAGCGGTTCAGCTCCTGCGGCTCCTGGGCCGGAGGCGCGCCCGCCTCCTCTATCTTGATGTCCTCCGCGCCGAAGGTGGCCAGGTAGCGTGTGGCGACGGGGCCCGCGACGGCCCTGGTCAGGTCTGCTACGCGGACGCCGGTCAGGGGCTGGAAGCGCGGCGGGGCAGGGGAGTCGCCCGATGCGCCGGACGCCTCTTCTCGGCGGGGCGGTATGGCCGCGATCTCCTGGATCACCTCGTCGGTGTGCTGGCCCAGCAGGGGGGCGGGTCGAGTGGGCTGCCAGGGGGACGCGTCCATGCGCACGGGAGGGCCGGGGGCGCGGTGCTTTCCTATGACGGGGTGGTCCATCTCCACGAAGAACTCCCGGGCCTCCGTCTGGGGATGGCGCACAAAGCCGTCGACCGTCAGCACGGGGGTGACGGGGATGCCGATGCGCTGGCCCCGCTCCACAAGCTCGTCGCACTCCACGGTCTCGGTGTACTCCTGCACGTAGGTGTCGATGAGCTCGCGGTTGTCTCGCCGGACGCCCCGGTTCAGCCACATCTCGTCCGAGAGAATGGGGTGGTCCATAATCTCGCGGGCCAGGCGTGCGAAGTGCCCATCGTTATAGACGGAAATGTTGGCGTAGCCGCCGTCTGCGCACAGGTAGGTGTTGACCGCGCCAAAGGGGGAGTGCTTGCCCTCCCTGCGGGTGATGACCTGCTCATGGGAGTAGCGGAAGATGTAGGGGTGCTCCGACGATATGGTGGCCTCCTGAAGGGAGACGTCCACGCGCTGGCCCCGGCCGGTAGTCCTGCGGGCGCGGATGGCCAGGAGCGCGCCGAAGGCCGCCTGCACGCAGCCGACCTGTGCCGTGATCTCGAAGGGCGCCATGCACGGACGCATACCGTCGTCGCCGTTGGCTATCATCATGCCGGACGCGGCCTGCGACACGAGGTCGCCGCCGCGGTAGCGGGCGTGGGGGCCGGTCTGGCCGAAGGGCGTGATGGAGACGTAGACGAGGGCGGGGTTCAGGTCCCGCAGCCTCTCGTAGCCCAGGCCGAGGCGAGCAAGGTAGCCGGGCGTCCGGTCCTCCACGAGGATGTCGGAGCGTTCCGCCAGGGCGCGGACGATGTCGCGGCCCTCCGCCGTGTCCAGGTCTACGACGGCGCTGCGCTTGCTGCGGTTGGCGTGGATGAAGCGGAGGCTGCGCTCGGGGCCGGGCTCGTCGCCGGCGAAGGGCGCCATGCGGCGGGTGGGGTCGCCCTCCGGGGGTTCAATCTTGATGACGTCCGCGCCGAGGTCGCCCAGGGCGCGTGGGCACATCTGGCCCAGGCCGTTGGTGAGATCGAGAACGCGGAGGTGGTCAAGGGCCGCGGCCGGCTGCGATTGGGTCATGGGGCGTCCTCTTGGTCAGAAGAGGTGTCAAGCAAATCCTTGATGAACTGAATGTCAACGGAGTGCTCAAGGAGTATGCGGGTGTGCTCGTTCAGTATGCCAGTGGCGGCCCGTAGAGCTTCAGAGTGTTCATTCTGGACTACGATTATGGCCTGGAGAGCTTCAGAGTGTTCACCGAGCATCCTTGAGTGTTCAATGAGCAACTGAGTTTGTTCGCTCTGGATGGTCATGATGGCCTGGAATGCGGCAGAGTGATCAGCCAGCATCCGGGAGTGCTCATCCTGCTTAGCCGAAATGCCGCGAAGCGCCTGCGTGACCTGCTCAAGAGCGCCTGCGATTGCGCCAACATTAGTCTCCAGGTTGCTGACCCTGTCCTCCAGCGTCATGCTGCCTCCATTGCGTGTTCGTCCTTATGTACTATATCGTCAATCATACCATAACCTGGGGCGCTGCCCCTTTTTACAATGCGGGATCTTTTTGTCCAAGAACGGAGCGGTTGTCTCAGGCGCGCGGCACGGTGTTAACGCAGGGCGGGGGCAGGCGAATACTAAGGCAGCTACTGTTTTTCTTCTATGTCATCACTCCAGCAAAGGTGAGAGCCGTCAGCGCGTAGGGCGCAAGTAAAGAAGCCGCCGCTACTGATGGCTATGAATTTCTCGTCGGTAGGCGCTGATGCTTGTCCGCCTAGCGTTCTGTGGCTACCCCAGCAGACTGGAGATCCGTCGTCGCGAAGTGCGCAGGTGTGACTGGAGCCGCTGCTTATGGCGGTGAATTTCTCGTCCTGAGGTGGCGACGCCTGGCCGACAAATTCATCATCATATAAGTTTAGGTTGTCACCCCAGCATACGGGAGAGCCGTCAGCACGTAGGGCGCAGGTGTGGTTGCTACCGCTGCTGATGGTGGTAAACTTCTCGCCCGTTGGTGGCGACGCTTGGCCATCCCAATCACTGCCCCAGCAGACGGGAGAGCCATCGTTGCGTAGCGCGCAGGCGTGACTGGAGCCGCTGCTGATTAAAATGAACGTCTCCCCATCTGGCGGCGACGACTCACCGTCTCGATCATCACCCCAACATACGGGAGAGCCGTCAGCGCGTAGGGCGCAGGTGTACCAACCACCACTGCTGATGGCAGTGAAACTCTCGTCGGTGGGCGGCGACGCTTTGCCGTCCTCATCACTGCCCCAACAGGCGGGAGAGCCGTCTGCGCGAAGTGCGCAGGTATATAAGTGGCCGCTGCTGATGGCAGTAAACCGCTCATCCCATGGAGGCGACTCTTGGCCATACTTATTATCGCTACCCCAGCATATGGGAGAGCCGTCGGCGCGGAGTGCGCAGATGTGATTACTGCCGCTGCTGATCTGGGTGAACTTTGTCGGGTCTGGGGTAGCGGTAGCCGTAGGCGCTAATGCTTCAATGGTGGCGGCCACGCCGGCGTCTACGGTAGCAGCCGCAATGGTAGCGCCCACGCCGGCGTCTATAGTGGCTTGCATGTCCGTTACTGAGGAGGTCTGATCAGGGGGGATAAGTGTTGGTGTGGGCGTGGGTATTCGATCGGGTCTCGGCGAGGTGATTTGTTCTTCAATCCTCGTCATTGCCTCGTTGATTGGAATGGCGAACCCGATGCCAGAGACGGCTCTGCCTGTGTTGTCAGTCTCCAATCGGGAGACCACCACGCCAATCGCCTGCCCGGACATATTGAGCAATGGGCCTCCGCTGTTCCCGGGATTCAGCGATGCGTCAGTTTGCAGGTAATTGTCCCTCTTGGCCGAGATGATCCCCACGCTGACAGTTGGTTCAGATCCCAGTGCCGATCCCAAGGGGAAACCGATGGCGATAACCTCTTCGCCTACTCTGACTTCATCAGAGTCTCCAAGGGCAATAGGAGTGAAGGTCCGAGAAGAGTTAATGCTGACGTAAACCAGGTCCAAGGTGGGATGCTGTTGTGTAACTCTACCCCGGTATTCGTTTCCATCCGCTGTGCGAATGCTGACCAGGGTGCTCTCATCAATGACGTGTTTATTGGTGATCACCAAACCACTTTCGTTGACTATGAACCCAGTCCCTGAGCCGACTTCCGTGACTATGTGGGCGATGCTGGGCAGGACTTTCTCCGTGACACCAGCTATAGACAGATTGGAGGGCAGGAGTTGATCTATAGCCGTAGGAGAATCCAGACGATTCTCTTGGGGCGTCGGTTTCGGGTCAGAGACGCGGCTGTGGCTGGTCGGCTCAGGACTCTGCTCTTGGCACGCCAAGGCAAACACCAGCGCCAAAAGCGTCAAGACTGCTATCGTTGGCTTGGTTATGGATAAACTGCGGAGAGGCATATCTTACTAGCATCCGGGTCTATTGTTGTCCTAGCGACGGGCATTCACTCTCGAGAAAGAGGGTCGTACAACGTGCTCCACACCTACCTGACGTATGAGATAGGGGCCACGCCCAAAGCGTTCTATGGCGTCGGCGGCCGCCTCCTGGAAGTCAAGATACGTTCCAATGAGTTCACCCTTGTATATGACCACCCACTCATTTAGGTGCTTGGCCTCCAGGTCGTCGCGCATCTTCTCATAGGCGGCGATCTCTTCCGCGATGAGCGCCCTCTGTTCCTCTAATGTCAGCAGTCTCGTTTCCATTTCCCCTCCACGCTCTCGGCGCGTATCTGCATTGTATCACGGCGCCCTTTGCCTCATCCCCCCGTCTCCACCACCAGGGGTGTGTGGTCGCGGTTGGCCCACTCGCCCATGGAGCCGTCGTAGTTGCGAACGCGGTCGTAGCCCAGGAGGGTCAGGATGAACGCTCCGTGCGCCGCACGGATGCCACCCTGTCAATAGGTGATGACCTGCTTGTCCGGCGTTACGCCGCGCTCCTCCAGCATGGCCCGCAGCTCCGCGGCGGGCTTCACGGTCTGATGCTTGTCGCTTGTGACGAAGTTCAGCCACTCCAGGTGCACGGCCCCGGGGACGTGGCCGGCGCGCTTGTTGCCCCGGGCGCCTGCGCCGGTCCACTCGTCGTCCGAGCGCACGTCCAGGAACACCGTGTCCGGGTCCCCGACGCGCGAGACGCCGTAGTCCAGCAGGCAGTTTAGGTCAGGGTTCTCGGTGGATACAAAGGAGGTCTCCGATGGCCTGAGCGCGTCCGTCGACGTGGGGCGGCCTTCGTCGTGCCACTTCTTCCAGCCGCCGTTGAGCATCATGGCTTTGGTGTGGCCGTAGTAGTTGAGCACCCACCAGAGGCGGGCGGCGCGAGTGCCGCCACCGGCGTCGTAGGAGACCACCGTGGTGTCGTTGCTTATGCCCATTCTGCCCATGAGCCGCGCAAAGTCCTCTGCCGACGCCACAAGGGGGTAGTTCGTGGGGTCGCCGGGGTAGTTGGGGTTCTTGATGAAGTTGTGCTCCGGGATGCCCACGGCGTTGGCGATGTGGGCGCGCAGGTAGAGGTCGTAGTTGTCGCAGTCGACAATACGGATGTAGGGGTCGTTCAGGTGCTCCTCAAGCCAGCCGGTCTCCACCAGAATCTCCGGGCGGGCGTAGCCGCCGGTCGTATATTGCCCTGCGTCTTCCTTATCAGCCATGGCTCAGCCCTGACCTTTGTGCCGCTCGGACGGCGCAGGTTCATCAAACACCCTGCCTTCTTTCTGCGCCGCGCGCATTCTCTCCAGCCACGCAACCCATTTGTCTTCCTCCTCCTGACGACCCTCTTGGATCCCTTCTTGGCGCAGCCTCTCTGCTTCCCTCTCTCTCAGCCTTTTGGCAATTACCATAATGACCTCCCAACCGGCTAGTGTGAATATGGCCACTGCTACTGCTGCGCTGACTCCATGTCCAATCGCCGTAATGGTCGCCGGAAGGGAATCAGCGTCCTCAACTGCGATCTCATACCATAATATCCAACCACTGACACTCAGGGCAATGACCACCGACAACACAAGATACCGAACTTCGTGGTCTCGGAACATCTATGAGAAACCCTCTGATGACTGTGATTTCACGCTAGCGCAACGCCTCAGAGTTGTCAACTCTCCGGCAGTGGGTGAGGCCGCGTCCTTCCTAGTCTACGAACTCGATGGCGAAGGAGATGGGCAGCACGGCCCAGCCTATGCGGGCGTTGTCCACGTACACGGTGAAGGTGTACATGCCGTCCTCCTCAACCTCCATCTCCAGGTTGGCGATGCAGCGGTGCACCGACTCGTCAGGGGGAAGCTCAAAGCTCTCCAGGTCAACGGTGGTGGAGATGCCGCCCGAGGGCCGGGTGATCTCCAGCTTGGCGCTGTGGTACCCTTGGGGGGCGTTGATGCCCAGCACCAGCTTGAGGGGAAAGACCTTGCGGGGGATGGGCTGGCCTCGCGGGATTGTGCCCCTGACGTCGACGCCGTCCAGGACGCCGAGGATGGACGCCTGCCCGGCGCTCTCCACGAACTCCGAGCAGAAGATGGCGTATTGCAGGTTAGGGCGGAGCGGTTCTTGCATAGGGGTCTATTGTACCATTATACGTCCCGTCATTCAGAGAGTAACGAGGAATCCAAAGTCCTTACTGCGAGACACCCTGGCATTGCAGACATAGGCTTTAGATTCTTCACTGCGCTGCGCTCCGTTCAGAATGACAGCCAAAGCGACTACTCCAGCGCCTCCGCCAATACCTCCGCCAGGTGCCTGGGAGTCCGGCCAGTGCCGTGCTGCACCTGCTGGCGGCATGATATGCCGGAGATGACGACCTCTGCGTCCCGGTCAAGGGCGGCCACTTTGGGGAAGAGGCGCTGCCCGCCGATGGTCATGGAGAGGTCGTAGTGCTCCTTCTCGTAGCCGAAGGCCCCGGCCATGCCGCAGCACCCGGCGTTGCTCTCCTCGACCTCGTGGCCGGGGGCCAGGCGCAGGGCCGCCAGCGACGGCGCAGTGCCCACCAGGGCGCGCGAATGGCAGTGGCTGTGGAACAGCATCTTCTTCTGAGTGTCCTTGAAGCTGAGGTTTAAGCGCCCCTCGCGGCTGAGCATGTCAAGGAACTCCTCCAGGAGCATGGCCTTCTCCGCAACGGCTTTGGACTTGTCGTCGTTCAGGAGGTTGGGGTACTCGTCTCGGAGGGTCAGGAGGCAGCTTGGCTCGCATCCCACGATGTACGCGCCCTGCTCAACGTATGGGTAGAGCAGATCGACGTTGTAGCGGGCGTTGTCGTGGGCCGCGTCCAGCATCCCCTTGGATATCATGGGACGCCCGCAGCACTTGCGCTCCACCACCACCACCTGGAAGCCCGCGGCCTCCAGTATCTTCGTCGCGGCCATGCCCACGGAGGGGTAGTTGAAGTTCATAAAGGTGTCGTTGAAGAGCACCACGCGCCCAAGGCTCTGCCCGTCGTCCGCGGCCTTCTCCCTGGAGTGGAACCAGTCGGCAAAGCTGCGCCTTGCGAAGGGCAGCAGGGGTCTCCGCTTGTCCACGCCCAGGAAGCGGTCCATGGCCCAGCGGGTCAGCGGCAGGCCGGAGGCCCAGTTGGTCAGAGGGGCCATCGCCGAGCCGACGCTGCTCAGGGCTGATATGTGGGCGAAGATGCGCTCCCGCAGGGTGTAGCCGTGCCTCTGGTGGTAGGCGTTCAGGAACTCGTACTTCATCTTTGCCATGTCCACCTGGGAGGGGCACTCAGCCTTGCACGCCTTGCACTCCAGGCAGAGGTCGAGCACGTCGTGCATACGCTTGCTGGTGAACTCGTCCTGGGGCAGGAGGCCGGAGATGGCGGCCCTCAGCGCGTTGGCGCGGCCCCGGGTCGAGTGCTCCTCCTCGCGGGTGGCCATGTACGACGGGCACATCGTCCCTTCCAGCGTCCTGCGGCACAGCCCCACGCCGTTGCACATCTCCACGGCGCGGTTGAACCCGCCCTCGGACTCGAAGCTGAGCCTGGTGTTGAGGTTGAGGGTGCGGTAGGCCGGGCCGTACCGGAGGTTCTCCACCATTCGAGGGGAGTCCACGATCTTGCCCGGGTTCATAATGCCGGTGGGGTCGAAGGAGCGCTTGACGTCCCGGAAGGCGTTGTAGAGGCGGGAGCCAAAGACCTTCTCGTTCCACATGCTGCGCACAAGGCCGTCGCCGTGCTCGCCGCTCATTGCGCCGCCCATCTCCATCACAAGCTCGCTGGCCTCCCTGGAGATGTTGTACATGCGGTCAATGTCCGCCTGCTGCTTCATGTTGATGAAGGGGCGCACGTGGATGCACCCGACGCTGGCGTGGCCGTAGTAGGCGGCGACGGTGCCGTTCTCGCGGATTAGCTGGTCGACGCGGCGTATGTACTCAGGCAGCTTCTCGGTCGAAACGGAGCAGTCCTCGATGAAGGGGATGGGCTTGGCGTCGCCGCTGACGCCCATCATCAGGCCGATGCCGGCGCGCCGAACCTCCCAGACGTTGGCCTGCTCCTCGCGGCCGGTCATCTTGACGAAGGCGTAGCCCATGCCCGCGCGCCTCAGGCTGCCCTCTATCCGGTCGATCCTCGCCTCCAGCTCCGACTCCGAATCGCCGGAGACCTCGATCAGCAGTACCGACTCAGGGTCTCCCTGGATGAAGGAGCTTCTCCGGGAGTAGCCGACGGATATGCGCATCTGCTCAAGGATGACCCGTCCCATAAGCTCCACAGCCGACGGGTTGTGGTCCAGGGTGGCGACCGTGGCCTCCATAGCCGCGTTAAGCTCGTGGAAGTGGGCCACCAGCAGGGCGGTGGCCCTGGGCCTGGGTACCAGGTTCAGCTTGGCCTCCGTCACGGCCGCAAGGGTGCCTTCTGAGCCGACTATCAGCTTGGCGAGGTTGAAGGGGGATCCCTCGGTGAACTGCTCGAAGTTGTATCCGCCCACGCGCCGCATTATCTTGGGGAACCGCTCCTCCACATCGCCCGCCGTGCGCCTGAGGATGTCGGTCACGTCCCTGTATATCTGGCCCTCCAGGTCGTCCCTTAGCAGCCTGGACTCCAGCTCGGAGGAGGTCAGCGGGCCCAGGTGGGCCAAGTCGCCGCTGGACAGAACGGTCTCAAGCTCCCGCACCTGGTCGACGGTCTTGCCGTAGACGATGGAGTGGGAGCCGCAGGAGTTGTTGCCGATTGCGCCGCCCACGTTGGAGCGGTTGCTGGTGGCGGGATCCGGCGTGAAGAAGAGGCCCGTGTCCCGGATGCGATGGTTCAACTCCTCAAGGACGATACCCGGCTGGACGCGCGCCCATCGCTCCTCGGCGTTCACCTCAAGGACGTTGTTCATGTACTTGGACATGTCGATGACTATGGCCTTGCCGACGGTCTGGCCGGCCAGGCTGGTGCCGCCGCCACGGGGCAGTATGGGGACTCCGTACTGCCGGGCCAGCTCAACGGTGGCTATCACGTCCTCTTTGCTGCGGGGCGTCACAACCCCCAGAGGCTCAATCTGGTAGATGCTGGCGTCCGTGCTGTACATGGCGCGAGAGTAGGGGTCGAACTTTACCTCACCCGATACTCTCTTGCCCAACTCCTGCTGTAGCTCTGCCGTCTCCATTGGACTTTCCCCGCCTTATTGTTTAGACTGGTGCGCCGGACTATATGGGCAAAAAAGAGGGCCAAAGAAGTCCTTTGGCCCTCTAATCGTCAGAGACCTGGCAGTCTCCCCAGCCTTGCAAGCCGACTGTATCACGCGTATGCAATGTCATCAGTTTCATTGCCTTGGATGGCCGTCTGTGCCGGTTCACCGGGGTTGGGATGGAAGGGCTACTCTCCGGCCTGTATGACGACGCGGCCGCCATCTTCAACGTCGATGTTCAGGTTGTGTCCGTCCAGCAGGCGCATACCCACCAGGGGCGTGACGTCGGCGGCGTCTGCCTCTATGTACCGTGGCTGACCGTCCCAGAGTACGGCAACTCCGTAGCAGGGAAAGGTTGCCTCGCTGCCATCGGCGAGAGTGGCCCGGTTCATGCTCAGGAAGCGCAATCCCAACTCCGCGGCCAACGCGGGAGTCACGGTCAGGAATCCGGTGAAGCCGGTGTCTATCACGGCCTCAATTTCCCTTGTCTGCCCTCTCTGGCCTTCTACTGCAAGAGTTACCACAGGCTCATAGGCAGCATTTACTACGCCCTCGATCACCCGGCTCTCCGCAGGGGACGACCCCCAAAGTGGTATAGCGCCTGATACCCCACCCGCTCACTCAAGATATTGATAGCCTCCGGGAGCTTCTCCCACAAACGGTCCGTCGCATCAATTACGTTGTCGCCGATGGCCCAGGCGCCGGTGTCCACGTCGATAGCGACGACCTCTCCCACATGACCGGACTCCACCTGCTCACGGATGTCCCGCTCGTAGATCTCCTTGCCGAGGCGGGCAATCTCTTCACCGGGACGGGTAGGCGCGGTGGGCCCACGTGACTGAGCGGGCGCCGGAGTGTCTGCGTCTCTCATACGTACCCTTTCAGGCGTGTTTTGCCTAGCTATTTTACCACTGAGTAGGAGTGTGAGACAACGAAAAAGGCGGCTAGCTCTGCCGTCTCCATTGGACTTTCCCCGCCTTATTGTTTAGACTGGTGCGCCGGAATACATTGGGGTTATTATACTCCAAGTCTCAAGCTCTGCTTGGGAGACGTCGACAAAAAATCTGTACAGGTTCCGGTCACGGAAGTTACCATAAGAAACAGAGGTCAAACACATGGCAATGCGCGGTCAAGGTAGAGTAGAACGCCGTAGGGGAGAGCGCCGAGTGCGCAAGTTCACCCCGAAGATGTGGCTCGCCATCGGCGGGTCTATGATGATACTGCTGGGATTCCTGGGCTTCCTGATATGGGCGTCATCCGGCGACGACGGGAGCGGCCAGCGGTATCCCCAGATTGGCGACCACTGGCACGCTCCGTACACGGTCGTCATCTGCGGCGAGGACCTGCCCACGGACGCAGAGTCCGCCGGCCAGGTGCACTCCCACGGCGACGGGCGGATCCACATCCACCCGCAGTCGGCCGTGGACGTTGGGCGCAACGCTACGCTGCAACGCTACTTCGCCAGCGTTGGTTTTGAGCTGGACGACGACCGGATAAAGCTGCCCAACGGCGATGAGTACTCCAATCAGGACGAGTGCCCGGAGGGGGGGACAGGCGAGGTGTTCCTGCGGGTGAACGGCATAAGGATTACCGACATAGCCTCCTACGTCCCCCGTAACGACGACATACTGGAGCTGGGGTTCGAGGTCCAGTAGCCACAAGCCTCTTGTCGGGGAGTAATAGAGGGACACCGTCATTCCGAGCGCAGCGAGGAATCCAGAGTCCTCCACGATAGAAAGCGGTGCTTTGGGGTCACAGACTTTAGATTCCTCACTTCGCTGCGCTCCGTTCGGAATGACATTGGGACGCCACGCGTTGACACATCCCTGGCGCTGCTCTAGGATTTACCGGAGGCCGTGCTACACGGGGAGCTAGCGGTGCCCTGCACCCGCAATCCGCTACAGCGGGGTGGAACTCCCTCCCCAGGCCTGAGTCCAAGGCCACTACCTTTCGAGTGGATGCAGAGAGCTGGGTCCTGGGCGGCGGAAGCCCGTGAACCCCGTCAGGTCCGGAAGGAAGCAGCGGTAAGCGGAAGCTTACGGGTGCTCCAGGGAAGCCTGGCTCGAGTCCCTCGGCGGGGCATGTCTTGGGTATCCGGTCAAAGGAGGGTGCACGGCTTCTTTTTTGTCGACTGGCTGTGCCTACGGAGTACGCTGTCTTGACTCACAACGCGGTCATGGAGTGGGAGCCAACCTCTCGAGCGCCCCGGAAGTCCCTGGGCCAGAACTTCCTTGTCGACCAGGGGGCCTTGCGCCGCGTGCTTTCGGCCGCGGACATCCGGCCAACCGACGTGGTGGTGGAGGTGGGGCCGGGCACGGGGCTGCTCACAAAGCTGCTGGCCGAGACGGGGGCGAGGGTAGTCGCAGTTGAGCTGGACGGCCACCTGGCGGCCCGCCTGAGCCACGATCTGGGCGGCCTCCCCAACGTCGAGATCATTCACGCCGACGCCCGGGAGTGGGACCTGGCTGAGGTTGACGCCCCATACAAGGTCGTGGCCAACCTGCCGTACTACGCCGCCACTCCGATCGTCAGGCGGTTCCTGGAGAGCAAACGGCCGCCTTCCCTCATGGTGGTCACCGTGCAGAGGGAGGTGGCCCAATCCATGACGGCCGCGCCGGGCAGGATGAGGCTGCTGTCCGTGGGCGTGCAGCTATACGGCAGCCCCCGCATCGTGGGATACATCAGGCCCGGCTCATTCAACCCACCCCCAAAGGTGACCTCTGCCATTGTCAGGATTGACGTTCACCACAGGCCCGCGCTGGCGCTTGAGGATACGGAGTCTTTCTTTCGGGTGGTCCGGGCCGGGTTCAGCGGCCCCCGGAAGCAGCTGCGGAACTCCCTTGGCCGCGCTTTTGAGCTTACGGGCGCGCGGACTGAGGAGCTTCTGCTGGAGGCGGGCATCGACTACAGCCTCAGGGCGGAGGCGCTGAGCCTGGAGGAGTGGAGCCGCATCCACGCCGTCTTCGGGGAGCATGGCCTGTGCTGACGGCCAGGGCGTACGCCAAGGTGAACCTCACGCTGGAGGCTCTGTCCAGGCGGGACGACGGCTTCCACGAAATCGCCTCGGTCGTGCAGACCATCGACCTGAGCGACGAGCTTCGCTTTGCTCCGTCGGACAGGCTATCCCTGCGGTGCAACTGGCCGTCCCTGGAGACGCCGGACAACCTGGCGCTCAGGGCGGCCGCGCTCCTCAAGGAGCACGCGGGATACGCCGGGGGCGCGGAGATATATCTGGACAAGTCAATCCCGATGGCCGCGGGCCTGGGCGGCGGCAGCAGCGACGCCGCAGCCACGCTGAAGTCCCTGAACGAGCTGTGGGAACTGGGCCTTAGCCACGATGACCTGCTGCCCCTGGCCGCCGCCCTTGGCTCAGACGTGCCCTTATTTCTTACGGGCGGTACGGCAATGATGGAGGGCAGGGGAGAGGTGGTGCGCCTCCTTCCACCCATGCCAGAGACTCACGTGGCTTTGCTGGTCCCGCCGGATGAGGTTCCCGCCAAGACTGCCACCCTGTACCGCAGCCTGGAGCCGTCGCACTACAGCGACGGCTCGGCCTCCGCGCGGCTGGCCGCGTGCACTGAGAGCGGCGAACGGCCGGACGCCAAGCTGCTCTTCAACGTGTTCGAGGCAGTGGCAACCCGGGTCTTCCCCAGCCTTGAGGCGCACCGCCGCGCCCTGCTGGAGGCCGGGGCGGGCTCAGTGCACCTGTCGGGAAGCGGCCCCACGCTGTACGCCCTGTGCGGCTCCGCGGGGGAGGCACTGTCCTTGGCGGAGAGGCTGGGGGCCGCCGGCTACGAGCCTTACGTTGCCTGCACTGTTGACGGTTCAAAGGGGTAGCTCAGGGCAATTGCATTAAAGGTTACACCTCCGTCACTCCGGCGAAAGCCGGAGTCTAGCAGGTTCCGAAGTGAAAGAACAGGAAAGTATATCGACGGGGTCGGTGACTGGATACCGGCTTCCGCCGGTATGACGGTAGTTAAACAGCCTTCATGCGATAGCCCTGAGGGGTAGCTAGCTTAGAAGCCGCCGCTTCTGTATACTTGGGTCTGCTATGAGAATTCTGGGCAAAGTCATTTCGTGGGTGCTCATCATCGGCTTCCTCGCTATTCTGCTGGCCTTCACGGCCCTGTTCTTCTACAACAACCTGACTTTTCTCCTGTCGCCCTCCGTCTTCCCGTGGAATCTCTTCATCATCGCGGCCATTGCTGCGTTGTTCTTCATATCGTGGAAACGCAGCCGGTAGCCCGACTTTTTCCAATTGACCCCCGTTCTTCAAACAACTAAAATCGAGGAGACCCCTCCAGAAAGGCCATGTCTCTTGTACCTCCCAGACGAGCGCTCCGGACTCCATGACGCAATCCGCTAGTCCCATGCTGCCCCAGACGGAGGAGACGTGCGTCTCCCTGGACCTGGAGACAACCGGCATCAGCCCAGACTCCGACGAGATAATAGAGGTGGGCGCGGTCAAGTTCCAGGGCGACCGCATCCTGGACACCTTTCAGACCCTGGTGAACCCCTACAGGCCGCTGTCCCAGTTCATCCGCGAGCTGACCGGCATAACCCAGTCTGAGGTGGACGCCGCAACCGCCTTCTCCTCCGTTGCGCCCGGCCTGGAGACATTCATCGGCGACTGCCCCATAGTGGGACAGAACATCGCCTTCGACATGGAGTTTCTGGCGAAGAAGGGCCTGCCGCTTGCCAATCCCCGCTACGACACCAGAGAGATGGCCTCCATGTTCCTGCCCCGGCTGCGAGAGTACTCCCTGGCGTCCCTGGCGTCATCACTGGGCATCCGGCACCCCCGGCCTCACCGCGCCGTTCCCGACGCCGAGGTCACTTTCAGGGTGTTCGACGCCCTGAAGGAGGTGGCCCTTGACCTGGACTATACGCTGCTCTCGGAGATCTACGAGCTTCACTCCAGGGCCGGGACGCACCTGGCTGCATTGCTTCTGAGGATGTTGGGTGCCGGCAGAGTGCGACAGGCCGCAAGCCCGCCGGCCGTTGAGCCGGATGCCGTCGACGAGCCGCAGGCGCAGGCTGAGCACCCCGCCGCGCCCAAAGCCACGTACGACGAAGATGATCCCATTGCCGGGTTCTTTGACGAGGACGGCCCTCTGGCCTCGGTCATGGACAGCTATCGCTATCGCCCGCAGCAGGTGGAGATGGCCCGCGCTGTTGCCGTCGCCCTGGAGGAGGGCCGCCACCTGGTGGTTGAGGGTGGAACGGGAGTCGGCAAGTCGATGGCGTACCTGCTCCCGGCGGCGCTCTTCGCCCAGGCCAACGGGGCGCGTGTCGTGGTGTCCACCAACACCATCAACCTCCAGGAGCAGCTCATCTCCAAGGACCTGCCGACCCTGTGCGACGCCCTTGGCGGGTGGACGCCGTCGCTTCGAGACATCTCCTTCGCCCTTCTGAAGGGGAGGGACAACTACCTGTGCCTGCGACGCTGGGGCCAACTGCGGGGCGAGGCGTCCATCACTCCCGAAGAGGCGCTGCTGGCCTCCAAGGTGCTGGTGTGGAGCCGGGACACGGCCACGGGCGACAGGGCGGAGATGAACATGACGCCCAGGGACGCCTCCCAGTGGAGCCGCATATCCGCCGCCGAGTGCCCGGACTGGCGGGAGCGGGGCTGCTTCCTGAGGGCCGCCCGGAGCAGGGCGGAGGCCGCCGACGTGGTGGTGGTGAACCACGCCCTTCTGCTGAGAGACCTGGCGGAGGGGGCGGGCAGCATCCCGGACTACGACTACCTGATTGTGGACGAGGCCCACCACCTGGAGGAGGAGGCCACGCGCCAGTTCGGGTACAGGCTGTCCCAGGGGATGGTGGAGCAGCGCCTGGAGCGTCTTGAGGGCAACCGGGGTCTGTACGGCTCGGTGAGGGTTGCCCTGGGACAGCTATTCGCCTCGCCAAGGGCTGAGGTGCTGGAGCCCCTTGCGGCTGAGGGCGAGACGCTGCTGCCCCGCGTAAGGGAACGCGTCGGGGAGCTGTGGGCCGCGCTTGGGCGCTTTCTGGCCAACCACCAGGAGCAGGGAGACCCCCGGCAGCTTACTCTGCAGATCACCCGCGGCTCCCGCGCGCAGCCGGACTGGTCGCAGCTGGAGGTGGCGTGGGAGAACGCCGACCTTGCCCTGGCAGACCTGTCCCGAAACCTGGAGAGGGTGGCTGTCGGCCTTTCCGGCCTTGACGAGACCCAGGTGGCCGGGCTGGACACCCTGCAAATGGAGGTCTCCACCTGCACGGGCGCAGTCGGCGACTTGCGGGAGAAGCTCATGTCCTTCATCGCACACCCGGAGGACAACCGCGTCTACTGGATGACCCAGGACAACAGGGCAGGGGAGATAGCCCTGAACGCCGCGCCCCTGGAGGTGGGGGAGCTTCTCCAGGAGCGGCTCTTTTCGCAGAAGGAATCTGTTGTCCTCACCAGCGCCACTATGAGCACCCAGGGCAACTTTGGGCACATCACCGAGCGGCTGGGCCTGGAGGACGTGGACGAGCTTCTGGTGGACTCGCCATTCGATTACCCCAGATCCGTGCTGCTGTGCATACCGCCGGACATGCCGGACCCCAACAACGGCGGCTACCGAGGGGCGCTGGAGCAGGCTCTGATGGACATCTGCCGCGCCGCGGAGGGACGTACGATGGGCCTGTTCACGTCCCACGCCTCGCTCCAGGCCGCCCGCTCCGGCATAAAGGAGACCCTGGAGCGGGACGGGTACAGGGTGCTGGCCCAGGGCGTGGACGGCACGCCGCGGGCGCTGCTGGAGGCGTTTCTGAACGAGCCGAAGTCTGTGCTGCTGGGAACGGCCAGCTTCTGGGAGGGCGTGGACATACCCGGCGGCGCGCTGAAGGCGCTGGTGGTCGCCAGGCTGCCCTTCAACGTGCCGACGGAGCCGGTGTTCGCCGCCCGCTCTGAGCTGTTCCAGGACCCGTTCAACCAGTACGCCGTGCCGCAGTCGGTGCTGCGCTTCCGGCAGGGATTCGGACGCCTCATCCGAGGAGAGGAGGACAGGGGAGTGGTGATAGTGCTTGACCAGCGCATCATATCCCGGCGGTACGGGCGCGTGTTCTTGGAGTCCATACCGGAGTGCACCATGTCCAAGGGCAACCTCCGGGAGCTGCGTAGAGAAGTGGAGCGATGGCTGGCGGCCACACGCTGACCCTCCACGTTCCCGAACCCCTTGACCTGGTGGTCACCCTGGAGAGCGGCCAGGCCTTCCGCTGGCACAGGCATGAGGACTGGTCATACGGCGTCGTGCAGGGGAACCTGATGGGCCTGAGGCAGGACGGCTCCCGGCTGGAGGCGCGAAGCTCGCTGCCTGCGGAGCGCGTTGAGGCGCTGATTTGGGACTACCTTCGGCTGGACGACGACCTGGAGGCCATCTGCTCGGCGATTGGCGTTGACCCGCACCTGGCCGGCTCCATCGACCGGTATCCGGGGCTGCGCATTCTGCGACAGGAGCCCTGGGAGTGCCTGGTGTCCTTCATCTGCTCCGCCAACTCCAACATCCCCCGCATCGCCTGGACGATGAACGCGCTGGCCCGGGAGTACGGCGAGCCCCTGGAGCTTGACGGCCACGTGCATCACGCCTTTCCCGCGCCTGAGACCCTCGTCGAAGCTGGGGAGTCCAGCCTGCGGGCGTTGAAGATGGGCTTCCGCGCGAAGTACGTGGCGGAGGCCGCGGAGAAGGTCGCCGCGGGAGACATCGAGCTTGCTCCTCTGCGCAGCCAGTCCTACGACGTAGCCAAGGCCGTGCTCATGTCCCTGAACGGGATAGGGGAGAAGGTGGCCGACTGCATTCTGCTCTTCTCCCTGGACAAGATGAGCGCCTTCCCGATAGACCGCTGGATACGGCGGGCTATGGAGGAGTGGTACCTGGACGGAGCTAAGCTAAACTACAAAAATGGCCGCGCGTGGTCTGTGGAGAGGTGGGGGGAGTACGCCGGCTACGCCAACCAGTACCTGTTCCAGCTTAAGCGTCTTGAGGGCAAGGGGTAAGAGTCAACCCCCATTCGTCATTCCCATGCAGACGGGAATCCAGGTGGGTAGGAGGGTGTGGACTCCAGCCTGCGCGGGAGTGACGGTAGGCTCATCCAGACCGTTCTCCGCGGCCCCTGGATTCCTGCCTCCGCAGGAATGGTTAAGGGGTGTCCCTTTACTCGTCATTCCGTGCAGACGGGAATCCAGGTGGGTAGAGGGGTGTGGACTCCTGCGTATCATGGAGTGACGGTAGGCTTATCCTGACCATTGCTCGCGGCCCCTGGATTCCTGCCTCCGCAGGAATGGTTAAGGGGTGTCCCTTTACTCGTCATTCCGTGCAGACGGGAATCCAGGTGGGTAGAGGGGTGTGGACTCCTGCGTATCATGGAGTGACGGTAGGCTTATCCTGACCATTGCTCGCGGCCCCTGGATTCCTGCCTCCGCAGGAATGGTTAAGGGGTGTCCCTTTACTCGTCATTCCGTGCAGACGGGAATCCAGGTGGGTGGGGGCGCGGACTCCTGCGTATCATGGAGTGACGGTAGGCTCATCCAGACCGTTCTCCGCGGCCCCTGGATTCCTGCCTCCGCAGGAATGGTCTCCAGATCGGCCGGCGTTGTCCCGCTACCCCGGCAGCTCCTCCACGTCATAGCGGTAGCTCTCAATGACGGGGTTGGCCAGCAGCTTGTCGCACATCTCCTCCACCTGCGCCTCCGCCTTCCCGCGATCCTGGCCGTCCAGCTTGATCTCCAGGTACTTGCCCGCCCGCACGTCGCTGGCGAGGTCGAAGCCCAAGGCCTTCAGCCCGCCCAGGATGGTCTTGCCCTGGGGGTCGTTCACGGTGGGCTTGAGGGTCACGTACACTCTGGCCAGAAACATCATCGCCCCTATCGGAAGTCGTCCGGCCCCTGGCCTATGTGCGTCAGAATGAAGTCGTTGACCCTGGCTTCGCTGAACTCGTCCTCCTCGAAGGCGTCTATCCAGCCCCAGGCCGTCAGCGCTACGGTCGATGGCATATTCTCGTACGGAGCCATTATCACGGCCTCCGGGTAGTTGTCCACCACGCGCTCCAGGTTCCTGACCAGGTTGGGGCACTCGGTGGCGCAGTTGTACTGCACCAGCACACCGCCGCGCACCAGATAGGAGACCTGCTCCTCCTCAACGATAGGCTCTTCGCGGACGCCCCAGGCTATGTCCTCGGTGGGTATGGCGTAGTACCAGCCGGACGTGGGCGGGAAGGAGTTGTAGGGCTGGTGAGGCTCGTCCCGCTCTATCTCGAACTTGCCCTGTATCTGCACCTGGCCGCCCTCTTCCGCGGAGGCTGCGCTGCCTGCGCCGCCAAGGGTGCTGAGGTCCAGGTTGGGGGGTATTATCAGGGAGATGACTATAATCAGGAACACCACGCCGACAAATCCGCCGACAGCCCACCTGAGGACGCGGCGACGCCCCCGCCTCTTTTCACGACGCTCCTCACGGTGCTGGGCCCGCTCGTGGGCCCTGCGCCTGCGCTCTCGCTGCCTGGCAGCCATCAGCCCCCTGTCCCCGCGGCCGCCTCCCACCCCTGGCCGGTGATTCGCTCGTAGGCCTCTATGTAGCGGGTGCGGGTCCTCTCGACCACGTCCGGGGGAAGCTCCGGCGCGGGAGGCTCACGGTCCCAGCCGCTGGCGGAGAGCCAGTCTCGGACGTACTGCTTGTCAAAGTTGGGCTGGGACTTGCCCGGCTCGTACAGGGCGGCGTCCCAGAAGCGGCTTGAGTCCGGCGTGAGAAGCTCGTCTATCAGAATCAGCTCATCGCCCAAGGTCCCGAACTCCAGCTTGGTGTCGGCGATGATAATGCCCTTGGCCCTGGCGTCGTCCCGGGCGTACTCGTAGACTCGGCGGGTGGCGTCCTCCAGCCTGGTCGCCATCTCGCTGCCCACCATGTCGCGCACCTCCTGGAGGCTCATGGGCATGTCGTGGCCGGTCTCCGCCTTGGTGGTGGGGGTGAAGAGGGGTTCCGGGAAGGGGTCGCCTTCGCGCATACCCGTCGGCATTGCGGCGCCTCCCACGGTGCCCTCCGCCTGGTACTCTGCCCACGCCGAGCCGGTGATGTACCCGCGCACGACGCACTCGATGTCGATTCGATTGGCTCGCTTCACCACCATCGCGCGGGCGGCAACCTCGGCTGGCAGGTTGTCCGGGACGGCCTGCTTGCCGGTGTCGTACGCCATAGCGACCAGGTGGTTGGGCACGATGTGGCCCGTCTTCTCGAACCAGTACGCCGACAGCCGGGACAGCACCATGCCCTTCTGGGGAATGGCCGTGGGCAGGACGACGTCAAAGGCGGAGATGCGGTCCGTGGCCACCATTAGAAGGAGGCCGTCACCCATATCATAGGTGTCCCGCACCTTGCCGGTGTAGAGGCGGTTGGGCAGGCTGGTATCTCTTACAGGCTCAAGCGACGTGCTCATTTTCTCACTCCTCTATGTTCAGTCGCATGAATGATGTCTCCACGAACCTCATGTAGTAGTTGTAGTCGAATATGGACTCCAGGGACTCGCCGGGCAGGCGCTCCGTCACGTCCGGCTCGTCACGCAGAAGCTGGCGGAAGTCCAGGGACTCCTCCCACGACCGCATGGCGCAGCGCTGGGTTATCTCGTAGGCGCGCTCGCGGCTGAGGCCGCTTTCGACAAGGGCCAGCATCACCCTCTGGGAGAACACCAGGCCCCTGGTCATCTCTATGTTCTGCTTCATCCGCTCCGGGTACACGCGGAGGCCGCGCATCACGCCGGTGAAGATGTCCAGGATGTAGTCCAGCGCCATGCAGGAGTCGGGGAGAATGAGGCGCTCCGCGGAGGAGTGGCTGATGTCCCGCTCGTGCCACAGGGCCACGTTCTCAAGCGCGGTCACGGCGTGGCCCCGGATGAGCCGCGCCAGGCCGCACACCCGCTCCGAAAGCTCAGGGTTGCGCTTGTGGGGCATCGCGGATGAGCCGGTCTGCCCCTCGCCGAAGGGCTCCTCCGCCTCCCGCACCTCCGTCTTCTGGAGGCCCCGTATCTCCGTTGCGAACTTCTCAAGGGACGCCGCTATCAGGGCGAGGGTGGTCACGAACTGGGCGTGGCGGTCTCGCTGCACAATCTGGTTGGATATTGGCTCTACACCCAGCCCAAGCCTGGAGCACACCCGCTCCTCTATCTGGGGCGGCACCGTGGCGTAGGTTCCGACCGCGCCGGATATCTTGCCCACGCCGGCGTTGCTCCTGGCCTCCTCCAGGCGGCGCCTGTGGCGGCGCATCTCGTCCCACCACATGGCCAGCTTCAGGCCGAAGGTGGTGGGTTCGGCGTGGACGCCGTGGGTGCGGCCCATCATGGGCGTGTACTTGTGCTCAACGGCCCTGCGCTGGAGCGCCTCCAGCAGGCAGTCGACGTCCTCCAGCAGGATGTCGGACGCCTCCATGAGCTGAAGGCCCTGGGCGGTGTCCTGCACGTCGTTGGAGGTCAGCCCCATGTGTATCCAGCGACCCTCCTCGCCAAGTCCGGCCGTCACCGATTGGAGGAAGGCGGTCATGTCGTGGCGTGTGCGCTGGAAGACCTCCTGGAGTCGGACGGGGTCGTACTGGGCCTTCCGCAGCTTGACCATGTCCTCCGAGGGGATGACGCCCTCCTCGGTCCACGCCTCGCACACGGCCAGCTCCACCTGGAGCCACTTGCTGTTCTTGTTCTCCTCCGACCAGACCATTTTCATGGCGGGCCGGGCGTACCTGTCTATCAACCTTCACCTCTGCGGATTTGTGATTCCACGATATAAAATCATACCCCGTCTTTGGGCTGGTAACAAGATAATTTGGCGCGCGAAAGAGGCGAAAATCTGGCACTTGATGAAGCAGCGTTGGGAAGCCAAGCGCCCGGGTATTGGATAGAGGTATTGGGTAGACTTGTCATCGGTGAGTCACGCATCCTTTGGGTGTTTGCAAGCGCCCAATAGTGAGCAGTAGGCGAGCAGCCATCTGATCATTGTGATCTGGAGAACTCATCGGTTTTCGGTATATGGTCTCAACTCCAGGTTGTCCTCTCATCCGAAACTCTCCATCTCGAAGCCTGGCGCCAATGCTTGACTGTAGGAGCAGGCCAGGACTTGGGCAAACGGCGCTTGATGATATATGTTATCATTGTGTCTCCCAATGTTCCCTTATCTTGACCGGATAGATGCAAGCCAACCTCAAGCGTCTGGCGTGGTAGCAGTGAACGTTGCTGTAATCGATACTCCATGGCCGAGGAGATGACCCGGAATGAGTTGGAGACCGGAATGGGCTATTTTTCTGGCGCCTCTGGCGATCATAGTCATAATTGTCGCTGGAATACTGGCCCTGCTGAACTTCCGGTCCGGCGAGACCTTTGAACCCACCCTGGGCTTGACGGCGGCAGCCGAGCTAAAGTCGCCGGATGGCGCTTCCATGGGAACCGTTACGTTCCGGCAAGCGGCCACCGGCGTCCTTGTGATGGCCGACGTGGAGGGACTTGCCCCGGGCGGCCACGCCTTCATTATCCACGAGATTGGCGCTTGTACGCCTGACTTCAGCGCCGCCGGTGATCACTTCAACCCCTCTGGCGCGGAACACGGCTTTGTCCATCAGGCCTGGAAGGGTGGCGAGTCAGGTGGAGGACACGGCGGCGATCTACCCAACATCTACGCCGCCTCAGACGGCTCTGCACGCGCCGATTTCTTTACCGTTGGCGTCACGCTGGACCTCGGCGTGGGGCATTCGATATTCGATGCCGACGGCTCTGCAATCATCGTTCACGAAAGGCCCGATTCCTATGGAGAGAGTGAGTCGGACACCGGCAATCGCGTAGCCTGCGGTGTCATTACGCGCCCGTAGTTACCGTTACACCTGCAGACAGAGTAGGGAACCATTTGTCTCATCCGGAAGACCTTAGCTCTTCCAAGAATCCCTCCAGCACCGGGAGGCCCTTGTCCAGCCCCGTGATGATCCAGCCGCCGTCTGCGCCCTTCCAGAGGGTGAAGGCCAACTGCTCCTCTATGTCTTCGCCGTCGCTGCGCTCAACGGCCAGGTTGGCTTCCACCGTAGCCACGTTCGCCTCGTTGGCGTTCTCCGTGAGGTTGGCTATGCCGTCACGGATGTCGTAGAGCGCCAGGCCGCTACGCTCCCATCGGAGGGCGTCGCCGGCCGCGCTCAGGGCTTCGGTCAGCGTTTCCGCAAGCTCCTGCCGCGCCTCCAGCCGGATGCTCTGCTGCGCCGGGTCCAGGTCTATGGGCGCAGGCCCAAGCTCCGACAGCTCCCATCGCTCAAGTGCGGTTCGGGCGTCCCCGCGCATCGTGTCGGACAGGTAGGCGTCCACTACCTCTTCAGGCGGCGTCGAGGCTGCGCAGGCCGCCAGGAGAAGGGCAAGGGCCAGCGTCGCAAAAAGGAGGAGAGGGCGGAGGCTAGCCGGCCGCAAGTCGTTCCCGATACGCCTCATACTTCTCTCTGACGTCCTCGTGCTTGAGGCCGAGGATGGACGCGGCCAGGTAAGCGGCGTTGCGCGCCCCCCAGGAGCCGATGGACACGCAGGCCACGGGCACGCCGGGCGGCATTTGGGCTATGGAGTGAAGGGAGTCCACGCCTCCCAGCGCGCTGGAGGTCAGGGGAATTCCTATGACGGGGATGGTGGTCCAGGAGGCCATCACACCCGGCAGCGCAGCCGAGCCTCCGGCCGCCGCTATTATCACCTCCACGCCCCGCTCCTTTGCGCCCTTTGCGTACTCCCTGGCCCTCTCCGGGGAGCGGTGCGCGGATATGACCGACACCTCGTTGGAGATTCCCATCTCATCCAGCACCGTCACGGTGTCCTGTATCACCGACTCGTCTGACCGACTGCCTATGACTACGCCTACCAGTGGCATTACTCAACTCCTGTTCTTGCTGCAATGTCTCTTCGATAGAAGCCGCCTGCAAAGCTGACCTTCTCTACGCTGCTGTACGCCCGATTTGCGGCCTCCGCCAAGCTCGCGCCTCTGCCCACGACGGTCAGCACCCGGCCGCCGGATGTCACCGACCCGACGCCGTCTTCGGCGAGGCGCGTTCCGGCGTGGAAGACCTCTGAAGCCTCACGGGCCTGGGGAATACCGGATATGGCGAACCCGGTCTCGTAGCTGGCGGGGTAACCGCCGGAGGCCATCACCACCCCCACGCAGGCGTCGCTGCTCCACTCTATTGGTGTCTCGCTCAACCGGCCTTCAAGCACCGCGAGCAGTATCTCAACCAGATCTGACGACAGGCGGGGGAGGATGACCTGCGCCTCCGGGTCTCCCAGACGGCAGTTGAACTCAATGACCTTGGGGCCGTCGTCGGTCAGTATCAGGCCGCCGTAGAGGACGCCCCTGTAGGGGCATCCCTCATTCACAAGGGCGCGGGCCGTCGGCTCCATGATGGTGTCTCGAACCTCCCGCTCCAGGTCGGGGGTCCAGAACTCCGGGGGGCTGTAGGCTCCCATGCCGCCGGTGTTGGGCCCGCGGTCGCCGTCGTGGACGCGCTTGTAGTCGCAGGCCGCGACCATTGGCGACACCGTCTCGCCGTCCACGAACGCGAACACGCTCACCTCTCTACCCGTAAGGCGCTCCTCCACCAGAACGCGGTCGCCGGATGGGCCGAATACCCGCTCCACCATGCACTCACGCAGGGCGTTGAGGGCCGCCTGCCTGGTGTCTGCCACCGTCACGCCCTTGCCCGCCGCCAGGCCGTCCGCCTTGACCACCAGGGGAGGGGAGTGGCTCTTGACGTAGCGCTCGGCCTCCTGATAGGAGTCGAACACCTCCGCGCTTCCCGTCGGGACGCCGTGCTTGAGCATAAGCTCCTTGGCGAAGACCTTGCTGCTCTCGATGCGGGCCGCCGCCTGCGTGGGGCCAAAGACCGTCAGGCCCGCGGCCTGGAAGCGGTCGACAATGCCCATGTCCAGGGGGACTTCCGGTCCCACGACTGTCAGGTCTACGGCGTGGGTTTGCGCCGCCTGCGCCAGTCCCTCAAGGTCTGTGTCGGCGACGGGCAGGTTGGTGGCCATGGCCGCGGTCCCTGCGTTGCCGGGGGCTACGAACAGCTCATCAACCAGGGGGCTCTGGCGCAGCTTCCAGGCTATGGCGTGCTCCCTCGCGCCGCCTCCCACCACCAGCGCCTTCATCCCTTTCTCCCGGAAGCCTTCCGACCCTTGAGCGGGGTCACCTGGACGTACTCAAAGGCCATTTGAAGCCACGGCAGAAGCGCTTCTACTCCGCCGGAACCTTCCACAGAGAACTCCACCCAGTCGCCGAAGGGTCTGCCCGGGTGGGGCGTGAATGGCCTGGCGAGGCCGTCTTCAAGGGCCTGTTTACGGTCGGGGTCCGGGAGCTTGGCGGCTACGGCGCCCTTGTGGTAGACGGCGAAGAGCCGGTCGCCCACGAAGTACCCGTGGCCTCCGAACATCCTGCGCGCCGACACCTCGCTCCAGGGGAGGAGCATGGCGTCCAGGTCGTTCTGTACGGAGGGGTTGTTGGTCATAGAGGAGTGGATAGTTTGTATGTTCAGGCGTTCAATTGTCTTGCTGCTTTGCCAATTGCCGATTATATCACAGGGGAGCGGTTAAGGAGGGTTGCCACTCTGCACATAGGGTTGTTTTGAAGTGGCCAGCCTTCGACTGCTACATCATGCAATAACCCCTCCAAGATGCCATTTACAAGCATCCATTGCTGCACTACACTCTGAGCACTGTCTGATTCTGGCCGATGATGCCATTCCAAAAGAGAGTTACATGCGGAGAAGCGCTCCCAATAATCGAACGCTTTCATGCACGGATGAGGAGATTGTCCAGTTGTCTCGTGACATTATGCGGGTGGAATCGGCTGCTACACTAGAAGACCTTGATGGACAGGTAATTCAGGGCGACATCTTTGATATAGCGGAGTATCTTCCATCGGGATTCGTTGACCTCCTCATTCTTGATCCCCCATACAATATATCCAAGGATTTCAACGGTAACTTGTTCAGGAAAAAAGACGACGACGAATATAGTTCTTGGTTTGAGAAGCTCATTGACCTTATGGCACCATTGCTGAAGCCAGAGGCAACCATATACGTCTGCTCTGACTGGAGAACATCTACCATTGTTTTGCCCGTTTTGGAATCTCGGTTCCATGTTCGGAACAGAATTACTTGGGAACGCGAAAAAGGTCGCGGCGCACAAATGAACTGGAAAAACAACACTGAGGATATTTGGTTCTGCACAAGGTCTGACAAATACTACTTTGATGTGGAGGCAGTAAAACTAAAGCGCCGGGTCCTTGCGCCTTACAGGGTCAACGGAGAACCGAAAGACTGGAAACAAGAGGAGAATGAAAAGTACCGTCTGACTCACGCGTCGAACATATGGACAGATATAACTGTTCCATTCTGGTCGATGCGGGAGAACACCGACCATCCCACCCAGAAACCGGAGAAACTGCTTGCTAAGCTCGTCTTAGCAAGCTCAAAAGAGGGGGATTTCGTATTTGACCCGTTCCTTGGCAGTGGCACCACGGCGGTCGTGGCGGAGAAGCTGTTGCGGCGTTGGAGCGGCGTGGATGTTAACACTGAGTTCCTGTGCCTAGCGCTTAAACGTGTCCGTGCTGCGAGGAGTGATAAGACAATTCAAGGGTACTCAGACGGTGTGTTCTGGGAGAGAAACTCGCTCCCGGATCACCGATCTAAGACGGGGGCAGACGGACGACAAGCTGTTCTTTTCCCATGAGATCAAGCTTCTACTACGATGGCTACTACCGACAAGTAGCCTCAAGAATCAAAGAGCGTATCAATTCTTCAAGCGATATTCTGTCGCCACTTACAGCCCGGAGCACCAGAGCGGTTGGGGATGCTCTTGAAGCCCTGATATCCGAGGGCTTTGATGACTTCCTTGGAGATTGGTGTAAGGAATATTCGAGCGACTTTGCACGTCGGGCAATGGCTGATCTGGCGTTTACAGATAAAGAGGGCTTCTATTCCGTGGTGGATGTCAAGACGCACAGGGAAGATACGCGATTCAACATGCCCAACCTCACTTCCGTGGAGCGGTTGGCGAGGTTTTGTGAGTCTGATAACAACGTCTTCTCGCTTATCCTTGTCAGATATTCTATTGAAGGTACAACAATCACCGCATCGGAAGTTTTGTTCTCGCCAATCGAATTCTTAGATTGGAATTGCCTTACAGTGGGCGCCTTGGGCTGGGGCCAGATCCAGATAGCTAACTCTAACGACATCCGCGTGATTGACAAATACTCGCGAAAGAAATGGATGCTGGAACTATGCGAGGTAATGAGTGAATTCTATCCCAGGGAGATTGGAAAGATCCAAGAGAGGATTACCAGGTTCAATTCTGTGAAGGAGTACTGGGAATCTAAAGACGACGTCTGGGTCTAACGACCACTGAAGTATGGGGTTGAGGCGCTGCTTCAGTTTCTTTGTTTATCTCCACTACGCTGTTCTAGTCTGCCTCACCGCCCCCCGAACAGGTCGCTGGCGTCACGCTCCATCTCCCGCCGTATCTCCGACGCCTCCCGGAAGCCCAGCTCCCGATAGGACTCGTTGGTGCCGTAGTCCCGCACCCTGACCACAATGGGCATGGGCACGGAGTGCCCGAAAATCAGCGACTGCTGCTTGCTCTCCAGCTTGCTCAGCACCGACCGCAGCTCCCTGGCCCCGGACACGCCCGCCGTCACCGCGTCCACGTCCCGCTCGTTGTCCAGCAGGCAGGACAGCTTTGTCCCAAGCTGGCTCATCACCTCCTCCTCAATCCCGCTGGGCCGCTGGTCCACCACCAGCAGCGTCACGTTGTACTTGCGCATTTCCCGGGCAATGTTGCCGAAAGTCGTCTGCGAAGCGATGCTCGGGCTCAGGAACCTGTGCGCCTCCTCGATGGTGATGACCAGTGGTCGGGGCTCCCGGGACGAGTCGCCCATGGCCTCCTCCTTGCGCCTCACGTACCGGTCGTGAATGCGACGGGTCAGCAGGTTGGCCACCAGCATGTAGGCCGAAAGCTCGTGCCTGTACCGCCCGAACTCCACCACAACGTGAATGCCCCTGTCCAGGTTGCGCAGTATCTCCTCCACCGACTCCTCAGACTCCCGCTCCGTGATGAAGTGGAAGCGGCGGAGACGGCCCAGCCGGTTGTGCAGGGTGGACAGCGCCCTCTCGTTGACGTTGATGGCAGACGCCAGGTCTCGCAGCTCCTGGCCGCCAAGCTCCAGGAAGCTCCTCAGCCATCGCTCCTGGCCGAAGTGGCCCGCCAGGTTGTAGGCGGCGTCCGCGGCCACCTCAGAGAGGCCAAGGGTCTCCCGCAGCAGCTCTATGTCCTCCGGCGTGATCTGGTTGTAGCCCACGCGTATCAGGTAGTCGGGGGAGACGCCCCGCCTGCGGCTGTGCTCGTCGTCCAGGGAGAAGACGCTGACCTGGGACGGGAAGAGCTGCTTGATGCCCTTCACCATGCCCGCGCCCTCGGACGTGCCCATCCAGCCGTACTCGCTCTCCATGTCAAACACCAGGTTCACCGCCGCGCTCTTCTGGAGAATGCCCACCAGCAGCAGGCGGGTGAGGAAGCTCTTGCCGGTGCCGCTCTTGCCGAAAACGCCGTTGGAGCGCTTGACGAATTCCTCCAGGTCCAGGCACACGCGGGTCTCCATGTCCAGGGGATTGCCGACCCAGAAGCGCCGGTGGTCCTCCGCTCCAAACACCATCTGGATGTCCTCCTCCGACGCCAGGTGCACGGGCGCGAAGTGGGACGGCACGGTCTTGGCGGGCGTGGGGCCGTCGACGGCAGCCAGCGCGCCCTCCAGCGCAAGCATCGGCAGGACGCGGAGGGTCGCGTAGGTCGCGGTGTTGGCGACCACCTGCGCGACGATGGGGTTGGACAGGTCGGGCGGGCTTCCGCGCAGGGACTCGTCCGAGGTCTCCAGGGCGATGTCCGTGATCACCCCAAAGAAACGACGGCTGCTGCCCTGTATCACCACGTGCTGCCCCAGGGCCATCTCCTCAACCTGGGCCTGGGTGTCCAGCCGCACGTCCACGCCCCGGCTGAGGGAGCCTCCCACAACCACGCCCAGGTACCTGCCGGGGCCGCTGGAGTTTGTCATCGCGTCGCCCTCTGCAGAATGGCCTCCACCCGGCGAAACTCCCCGGGCAGGATGCCCATAAGCTGCTTGCCGGCCTCCACAAGGAAGCCGTTGGAGTCGGGTTGGGCCCCGGCCGCGAGGCTCAGGCACGCCGCCACAACCTCCTCCAGCGCAGTTATGCCGGACGTGGCCAGCGGGCGGAGGAAGGCGACGTTTGAGGTGAAGCGTCGTATCTCCTCCGGGCCGCAGGCGTAGACGAAGGCGTAGATGGGCGGCGGCGACGGCGGCAGGTGGTAGCGGGGGTCTCCCTCAACGCTGTGCCCGACGACGACGGCCTGGAACTCCGTGCGTAGCAGCTGGGAGAGCTGCGGGTTGCTCAGGTATACGGCCTCTTCGGAGGCTTCATCAGCGCCCCTGGCCACCGGCCTGCGGGAGGCGTCGATGCCCTGGGTGGACACGTGGTGCGCCACGGCGTAGGCGGGGTAGGGGCCCCCGGTACGCACCAGCGCGCCGAGGGGCGGCGCTTCGTACAGCCGGTAGCACTGGGCCCAGAAGCCGGTGGTCGTCGTCTCCACGACCTCGCCCAGGCGCGTCTCGTCTACAGCCACTTTGTCCTCTTGGAGCGGTTCTTCTCCGACGTGTATACGGGCAGGCGCCGCCTCTGCAGGGCGTCCTCCACGATAAGCCGGAACTCTTCACGATCGCCCACTGTGACTACGGCCTGCTCGTGGGCCTCGGAAATGGCGACGGGGTAGCCGTGCCCCTTGCGGCACTGGTCGACGATCAGGGCGTGGGTCATCTCCAGCAGCCTGCTGTCCTCGGCCACCCACTTGGGTATCTCAACGCGGGCCAGCTCCGACCCCGCGTTCAGGTAGTAGAAGTAGACGTGGTGGTCTCCGTAGCGCCCCTCCACAATGGTGGAGCTACTGGCGAAGGTGTCGGAGCGTTCATTCACCTCCAGCAAAGCCCCAAAAAGCTCGCGATCCAACACGCCGGAAACGCCGTCGCATGGGCGCTGCCCCGGTCGCAGCGTTCGGCAGTGCATGTCGCAGTTGGCGGCCTCGTAGTGGCACAGGCTGGCGTCCAGGCGCAGGGCGTTGACCACCTCCGTGCTGCGGGGAAGGCTGATGTAAGAGGCCAGGACCAGGGGCCTGGAGCGCGCAAGCTCCCTCAGGTCCTCCATAGCGGGCAGGAACAGGTCATCCAGCAGCGCCTCGCGGACGAACTCAGGGTGGGCCTGGCCAGCCAGCCCCCACAGTATGAGTGAGCCGTCGATGATGGCGATGGTTGGTATGTCCGGGTCGGACTCCCTTGCCAGGTTTGCCAGGGCACGCAGCTCCTCGACGGCGCGCATGGCGCCCAGGAGAGGCCCCTCAAGTGGCCTGGAGCGGTTGCCGTCCCGCTCGAATACGTGCAGGCTGTCGTCGTCTGCGTAGAGCCGCGGGTCGCTGTCCAGCCATGCGCCGGGGTCGGCGCCGTAGCGGATGCGCACCCTGCCGATGTTTATGAGAAAGCACTGGACTGGGAGATGCCTGTCCACGTCGATGTGGGAGCCGTCGACGGCCAGGGCAGTGTAGCTTGCGGGGAGGGTGGGGCAGGGGTGTCGCCCGGCCATCGACCCCACAAGGCCGGGGATGAGGAAGGTGGCCCTGCTGAGCTGCCGCTTCTCCTCCAGGTCGTCCGGCTGCGCGTTGGTGAGAACGTCAATCGCACGCTCCAGCCGGTCGGCTCTGTCGGCGCCCTGGGCGTTGAGAGCGGAGGCCGCGGCCTCAATCTGGCCGGCTACTTTATGCAGGTCAAGGGACATCGGCTGCTCTCGGAACGCCGTCTATCTCAGCACCCGGTCGTCGCCGACGCGGCGGGTGATGCGCTGCTGGTCGAGGTGCTCCAGGAGGGACAGGGCGTACTTGCGGCTGGTCTGGAACATGTCCCGCACCTGGCCCACGTTTATCTTGCCCTCCTCATCGATGGCGGTCACAATGAGGCCCACCATCTCCTCGTATGCGCCGGTGTCGTAGACCACCGAGTCGTTCAGCTTGACCACGCGGCCCTCGTCGACCAGGAGGCTCAGGAGATCGTCTGGAAGGCCAGCATCCGTGGGCGGGGAGTAGGGGTTGGAGCGCAGGGAGGCCAGGTACGCCTCTATGGTGGACTGCTGCCTGTCGCTCAGGGCTATGCTGTGGCTGGGCAGCCGGATGAGGCTGTTCTCCTCCGCCACGATACTCTCCTCAATCAGGCGAGCCAGGACGACCGCGAACTGCTGCGCCGTCAGGTTCAACCGGCTCCTCAGCTCCTCCTTCTGCACGCCCACGCGCAGGGGGCGCTCTGCGTGGTAGGCCTCCAGCACGCCGCGAACCCTGGCCGACAGCGACGCCCAGCCCTCCGCGGAGTAGAGGAGCGCCCTGGGCGCGGAGGCCGGGTCGCCGAGGGCTACGGCGCGCTTCTCGGAGACCAGCTTCTCAACTAGAGCCTGAACGTCCGCCTGGGGCTGTCCGGCCCGGTTCGCAAGGGTCTGGAGGTCGCACGGCTCGGCGGAGTGGAGCGTCTGGAGAAGAACCTCGTCCTCGGAGCCGCGCTCCATCACCTCCAGGCGCTCCAGGGTTGGCGCGTGGCGACGTCGGTGGCGCTTGGCGTGGGGCTCCACCACGGTGCCGCCGCCCATCGTGGCATCCGAGGAGCGTATGACAAAGTAGTCACCCTTGACCAGGGTCATCGGGCTGTCCAGCCTCACCTGCGCCCACGTCTCCTCGCCTGGCTGCACCTCCTCAACCTCAAGGAGCCGCACCTTTGCGCTTGCCTCCATAGACCCTGAGTGAAAGCTGACCGGCCTGTTGTGCTTGAGGGGCCTTGGCGCGTCCGGCAGAAGCTGGAGGCGCACGTCCAGGGCGATGGTGGGCCTGAGCCATCGGGGGATGGTCAGCACCTCGCCGCGCTCTATGTCGTCGTGGGAGACGCCCGACAGGTTCACCGCCAGCCGCCTTCCGGGCGCGGCCGTCTCCACCTTCTGTCGATGGCTCTGCAAGCCCCGGATTCGCGACATCCTGCCGGAGGGTAATATCTGGACCTCCTGGCCCACGGACAGAGAGCCGTCGATGAGGGTGCCGGTGACCACCGTCCCGAAGCCGGGCATCGTAAAGGAGCGGTCGATGGAGAGGCGCGGCCTCCCGGAGTCCTTGCGGGTCTCCGTCGCCTCCAGCATCTCGTCCAGGGTGTTCAGAAGCTCAGGCAGGCCGTCGCCGCTCATGGCGGAAACGGCGACCATCGGCGCGCCCTCCAGGGTTGTGCCCTTGAGCACGTCCTCCACCTCCGCCATCACAAGCTCCACCATCTCATCGTCCACCAGGTCCTTCTTGGTGATGACGGCCAGGCCCTTCCTGATGCGCAGCAGGTCCAGGATGGCCAGGTGCTCCCTGGTCTGGGGCATGACCGACTCGTTGGCTGCGACCACCAGCATCGCCAGGTCAATTGCGCCGACGCCGGCCAGCATGTTTTTGATGAACCGCTCGTGGCCGGGCACGTCTACAATGCTCACCTCGCGGCCGCTGGGCAGGGTGAGCCAGGCGAAACCAAGCTCAATGGTGAGGCCGCGCTCCTTCTCCTCCCGCAGGCGGTCGGGGTCTATCCCGGTGAGGGCCTGAACGAGGGTTGATTTGCCGTGGTCTACGTGTCCTGCGGTGCCTACAACGTACATCTGGAGGAACTCCGAGGGCTATTGGAGAAGGATAGCACAAGGGCAGGGCAGGGGCAATTTGGCCTGATGGCGCAAGCAGGTTCGTGGCTTTCCCTGTTCTTAAGGAAATTACACCTTTGACTCCGCAGGCAGTAAGGACTCTATATCAAATATCTCCGCAGCTTGTTCATCAATGTCTCTACTTGTCGCAATTGTAAAGCCACAACAAAGGGTGTAACACTGCCCTCGTAAAAAGTACGATGCAAGGTTTGCGCTGCTGAATAGCATAAGACAAGCTCCTCGTCTTTGCTCTCAGTTGCTAACTCCGATACAACTGCCGTCAGATACCGATGCTCATCGTGGCGCCAATTTCTTTGCTGCGCTACAGCCTTGATCATCTGCGACGCCGCGCCCCAGCCCTTCTCCGAGGCCTGGCGCAGATCATTATTGGCTAACTCTTCTTGCGCTTGCCTGAAGAAGATACCTGATTGTTCTGTGTACGGCCTGGTTTCGGACATCATCCGGACTTTCCTCTTCTCTGTAGATTCTGTGGGCCTCCAGTTTCATGGCTGTCTCAATTTAGCACAAGAGCAGGGCAGGGGCAATTTGGGGGTGGAGGGCTGTTCAGGCGGCCGTTGCCGTTCACACGGTCACAAGGACCGATTCTCCGCCAGACACCCCGGCGGCCTTCTCGACGCTCACGGGCTTGCCTTCTTCCAGGAGCTCCTCCACTATCATCGAGAGGACTTCCCTGATGTTGTCCAGCGCCTCTTTTCGGGTGTAGCCCCAGGTGGAGGCGCCGATGCCGGACCAGGGCGGATAGAAGACGCGCCAGCCGTCTTCGTCCGTTTCCAGCTTTACTTCAAACTCGTAGGTCTTTGCCCCTGGCTCACCGCCGGGCGAGGCCTGGTTCCGGCTTGACCCGGATGCGGAATGACGGGCGGGCATTGCGGTCTCCCTCCATCTATTCTGGTGTCCCCGAAAGCCCAAGTTGTCATTCAACTCTATCTGAAAGCCCGCTTGCTGTCAAAGCAACGTAGCGTCTGGTCTCCCCAAGGCGTGTTGGCAATATCTGGCCCCTAGTAGGTAGTCCTGGCCTCCTGGAAGACGGCGTTCCAGGCCTCAAATGCGGCCTGATGCAGGTTGAAGAGACGAATATACTCGTCGTACAGCCTGTCCAGCTCGGCAACGCGCGCCGGGGCCAGGGAGCAGGCGTCCGGGCTGTGCCCGCAGTATTGCTGATATCTCTGGTTGTAGGCTTCCTCGGCGGCCTTGTACGTTGCAAAGGTCTCGTCTCTCTTTGCTTTGGCGGCGTTCACCCTGTTGCGAAGGTCGCTGTTCTGCGGGTGGGTGTCCTTGTGCAGCTCAACCATGTAGCCGTACACATTGGTGTCGGGTATCCAGCAGCCGTCGGCGTCGGGGTTGGCGTCTCCCTTGGGCCAGTAGTAGTAGGTCCCCTCAACCTCTCTGATGTCCAGGACGCGATGGGACACGGTTCCTATACCGATCTCGCACTCAGGGGTTGGCGTGAATATGATGACCGACCCGATTGTCACGTCTTCAGGATTGAAGTTGCGCAGCCAACTCGCCGAGTCCAGGCAGGTTATCTTTGGCTCCATGCTCCCGGTGCATAAGAAGCCCTGGGTTTGCGAGTGGACTATGAGGGGGATTCGCTGCCTCTCCAACTCCCTTATCGTGTTTCTCAGCGCCTCTACTTCGCCCTGGAGGGTGTCTTTATTGGCTCTCAGGTCTTCCAGGGTTCCCGCCTTCTCCAGCAGGGTGTCGTAGTCCGCCGATTTATCGGTCAGTTGCCGTGTGACAGTCGCAAGATTGTCGGTTAGAGCCTCGTTCTCCGCCGTCCTTCTTCCCAGTTGTTCACTGGATGCCAGGAGATCGGCGGTCAGCGTTTCGTTCCTGCTTGTCTGGGTAGCCAGCTGCTCCGTCGTCACACCGAGTTCGGCCTTGAGGCCCGCGTTCTCCGCCGTTACGCCGGCAAGCCGGGCATTAGCTGATTCAAGGCTGGTCATCCCTTCATTCAGCCGCTCCGTCACCGCTCCGAGGTCTGTGGTGAGCTGCTCTATGCGTACCTGACGGGCCTCCACCCGGCTCTTGCTGGCGCTTAGCTCCGAGTTGGCGCGCACCAGCAGGACCAGCAGGACCGCCGCGACAACTATTCCCAGGGTCGTAGAGGCAAATACCAAAACACGCATGATCCTCCTTGGAGCATCAAGATTACCCGGAGCGCCCTGACGGGAAGCCCGCCCTAACCGGACTCCCTTTCCCTCTGGCTGGACGCCATCTCCGACTCCAGGAACTCCAGCAGCTGAATGGTGGTCATGGCGGAGCGCTGGGCCTGCGCCGACCAGATGTAGCGGTCGTCGTCGTGGGCGGTGTAGAGGCGGTTGAATATCTGCTGGACGGACTTGACGAAGTTCTCCACGTCCCCCTTACGCAGGGTCGCGTCGTCAAAGGGGTTTCCGCCCAGCTGGTGAATGTGCTGCTCCCTGGCGCGCAGCAGGGCGTCGAGCGCGCGCTCCTGCTGAGATGCCTGCTCCATCATGTCGGCAAGCTCCCTATCCGTGGCGTGAGGCGCGAGGGCCTCTCTGTCGTCTGCGGCGGCCTGGAGCATCGACGGCAGGTCGGGTATCTCGCTTTCCTTGTACATGACATTTGAGAAGCGCATTAGCACCGTCTCGAACAGCGCGCCGCGCACCGGGGCCGCGAAGTTCCTGAGCCTGTCGATGATCCTGACGGTCTCATCCGTGGGCCACAGGGCCTCCCACACGGAGTAGTACACCAGGCCCCGGGAGATCTCCGATCCAAGCTGGTTCAGCTGCTGCTTGTAGTTGCTGCTAGTCATCTGCTCATGCCTGTCCCGTGCCTACTACGACTCGCCTATAGAACCTCTACGAAACGCAAAAAAACCTCGTTGCCCAGCGGGCGGCCCTGGGTTGTCAGGCGCAGGGCGCCGTCTCTCTGCTCAATCAGCCCTAAGCCGGTCAGCTCCTTCACCTGCTTGCCGTACACCGACGTGACGGCCTCGCCAAACCTGTCCTGAAAGGCGTCCAGCCGCACGCCCTCCTCCAGCCTCATGCCCAGCATCATAGTCTCCGCCATCTCAAGCCTTCTGTCTATGGCCTCTATCGACCCCACGCACGGGATTGTCTGTATCGCTTCCTCGGACAGGGCCTCAACGGGGGATGTCCGGGGAGCCGCGTCGCGAAGACGGCCTATGTACTCCCGGGGCGAGTTGATGTTCCAGAAACGCCACCGGCCCAGGTAGGAGTGCGCCCCCGGTCCCACGCCCAGGTACGGCTTGTTGAGCCAGTAGGTCAGGTTGTGGCGGCTCTCCATGCCCGGCCTGGCCCAGTTGCTTATCTCGTAGTGGCGGTAGCCGGCCGCGGCCAGCGACTCTTCCGCCAGGCTGTACATGTCCGCCGCCAGGTCAGGGTCCGGCTGGGGCATCTCGCCCTGGGTGACCTGCCTCTCCATGGGAGTGCCGCCCTCCAGAGTCAGGCAGTAGAGGGACATGTGCTCCGGCGACAGCTCCAGCGCCCGCTCAAGGGTGTCACGCCACTGCTCCATGCCCTGGTAAGGCAGGCCGTACATCAGGTCGATGCTTACGTTGTCGAAACCGGCGCGCCGTACCTCCCGATACGCGGTCACGGCCTCCTGCGCCGTGTGCCTTCTGCCCAGGACCTCCAGCAGCCCGTCGTCCAGGCTCTGGACGCCAATGCTCAGCCGGTTGACGCCGGCCTCTTGGAGGGAGGCTGCGCCATCGTCGAGGAGGTCGCCGGGGTTGGCTTCAATGGTGATCTCGGCGTTGGGCGCGACGTGGAATACGTCATGTACGGCTGCCAGAACGTCGGCAAGGGCCTGCCTGGGGACGTATGAAGGCGTGCCTCCCCCGAAGAAGACGGTGTTCACCTGGGGCGCGCCCAGGAGCCTGCCCCAGCAGCGTATCTCCCGCGCCAGGGCCTCCATGTAGCTTGGCATGAGGGCCTCTATCCCAGCGTAGGTGTTGAAGTCGCAGTAGGGGCACTTGGTGTGGCAGAAGGGGATGTGGACGTAGAGGCCCATCTCCCGGGGAGGAGCGTGATGCCTGTCGTCTTGCTGTGTAGCTACAGATCTCTGCATAGCTCTCTACTCCCGCCGCCGATATGACCGTTGCGAAACCACCTGCGTCATTTCAGAAGAGATGCGGCAACCGTCATGCCCGTGCAGACGGGCATCCAGGGGTGGGGAGTGGGCTCCCGTCTTCACGGGAGCGACGTTGAAGGCGTTACGCAAAAGTCTCCTATGGGCCAAGCGTCTTCAGACGTTGAAGAGGAAGGTTACCACATCGCCGTCCTGGACCTGGTACGTCTTGCCCTCCAGGCGCAGCAGCCCTCTCTTCTTGCTCTCGGCTACATTACCACATTGAGCCAGGTCGTCAAAGGAGATGACCTCAGCGCGAATGAAACCCCGCTCCATGTCCGAGTGTATCTTGCCGGCGGCCTTCACCGCAGCGGTGTTCCGGGGCAGAGTCCACGCCCTGACCTCCTTGGGGCCGACGGTGAAGAAGGAGATGAGGTCCAGTATCTCGTAGGAGGTGCGTATGCTGCGGCTCAGGCCGGACTCCCCGATGCCCATTTCAGCGCGAAACTCCTCCTCTTCCTCCTCGTCCATGCCGGCCAGGTCCATCTCCAGCTTGCCGCACAGGACTATCACGTCCACTCCGGGCCTGGCGTACCGGCCTCCAAGCTCATCGCCAAGCTCCGACGCCCGGGGCGCGTCCTCCTCGCCGATGTTCCAGGCTATCAGCAGCGGCTTGGCGGTCAGGAACTGGAAGTTCTCCAGCAGCCTGGCCTCGTCCGCCGAAAGCTCCTGCTCCCGGATGGGCGTCTCCGCCTCCAGGCCGGCGCGTATCCTGTCCAGCAGGGCGTGCTCCTGGGCGCGAGCCTCCCGCTCGCTGGCCCTTGCGCCCTTGAGCTCGTTCTCAAGACGCTCAACCCTTCGCTCCAGGATGGCCAGGTCGGCGAAGGCCATCTCCAGGTCCATCGCTACCAGGTCTCGATGCGGGTCAACGCTGCCCTCAACGTGGGGCACGGACGGGTCGTCAAAGGCCCTGACCACGTGGAGAAGGGCGTCCGCGCTCTCCAGCATATTGAGGTACTCACCGGAGATGCCCTTTGAGCGGGTGATGTCCTCCGCGCCCCGCGGAAAGTCGATGTACCTGACCTCCGCGTTGACGACCCGCTGGGGGTTGAACATCTCCTCCAGGGGCTTGAGCCGCGAGTCGGGGACCTTGGCGACGCCCAGGTTGGGCTTGGAGGCGAGGGCAGGGGAGGGGGTTACGTCTGCGCGGCCCCTGCTCAGGGCGTTGAATACGGTGGTCTTTCCGCACTGGGGGAGGCCGACAATCCCGAACTCCATTCAGGGCCTCACTCCAGGGCGTAGAGCTTGCCGTCCTTGGAGGCCAGGTAGAGGGCGCCCCCCGCGACAACCGGCGTGGAGATGCTGTGCCCGGCGACGGGCAGCGTCCATAGCCCCTCGCCCGTGGTGGAATCGACGGCGTGGAGGACTCCGTCGCGGTCGCCTACGAGGATCAGGTTGTCAACAATGGTCGGCGTGGAGAGGCTCTTGCCGATGGCTCCCCTGTACAGCCACAAAGAGCTTCCCGTGTGCCGGTCGATGGCCATGAGCCTGCCCTCCTGGGAGGTGATGAACAGGGCGTCTCCATCGGTCGCCGGGGTGGTCAGGATGGTCTGGCGCGTTCGCGAGGACCAGTTGAAGCCCTTGGGCATCCCCGGATGGCCCATGAGGGCCCAGACGTAGAGCTGGGTCTTGACCGTGTACCACTTCTGCGCCAGTGGGAACTCCTCCTCGTTGAGGTTGAGGGAGATGAGTTGTCCGTTGCGATACACTACGTATATGGAGTCCTCAACGATTATGGGAGAGCCTTCTATGCCATGGTTGATGGCCCTGGAGGCGAACCGCCTTTTGCCGGTGTCCGTATCAAAGACCCTTGCGCGGCCGTCCAGGGAGGCAACAACGAGCTTGTCGTCCGACAGGGTAGGGGTGTTGGTGATCCAGGCCGTAGTCTCGGAGCGCCACAGCTCCTCTCCGGTGAGGGCGTCCAGGGCGTAAACGTTCCCGTCGCCGGAGCCTACGTAGGCCACTCCATCCTTCACTATGGCTGATCCATAGGTGGGATTCGCCTCCGTCACGAACTCCCACCGGTACTCTCCCGTATATGCGTCCAGGGCTATGACCCGCCTTCCCCGGGAGCCGTATATCACCAGGTCCTCCGTCACGGCCGGTGACGAATCGATGGGAGCCACGTCCTTGTGCTCCCAGATGACGTCTCCCGTATGTGCGTCCAGGGCCACCACGCGGCGGTCGTGGGTGGTCACGTAAACCCGGTCTCCCTTGACTGCGGGAACGGAGGTTATCTCGGCCTCGGTGCTGAAGGTCCACTTCACCTGGGCGTTGCTGAAGTCGCTGCGCTCGCCCGATATGGGCACGGGGCCGCTGTAGCTGCGATGTTCCATGGCCCACTCACCGGGGTCGGAAACGGAGCTCATGTCGGATGAGGGCGTTGCGAGGGGGGCCCTTATGTCCAGGATCTGCACCGCTGTGAAGAGGGCAACCGCCGCCGCAACCGAGGCCAGGGCTGCCTGGGCAAGCCGGATGTTCCGCTTCCACCTGCGCTGCCTCTCCTCCGTGGGGACAACCACCTGTCCCGGCGCTGCCGCCACGCGCCCCAGGACGCCCCAGCAGTCCCGGCACCACTCGGAGCCGGGCGGGTTGCTGCGGCCACAGGCCGCGCACACGATGGGCGGTCCCTCTTCTTCAGAATCCGGAGAAGCAGGCGGAGGCTCCATTCCCGGGAAGCTGGGCTGAAGCTCCGGGCTATCTATGACCGCAAAAGGAGCGGAGGGCGCGTCGGCCACCGGCGACGCCTCAACCAGCGCCCTTATGAACTGCTGAGGATTGTCGTAGCGACCCTCGGAGTGGGGCGTCAGCGCCCTGAGGATTACGGCGTCCAGGCTGGACGGGACGTTGGGGTTGACCTCGCTGGGGATTGGAGGAGCGGACGACACCTGCTTGGTCTGAACGGCGGTCCTGTCCAGGGCGCTGAAGGGCACTGTGCCGGTCAGCATATCGTACAGGAGAATGCCAAGGGAGTAGATGTCCGAGCGCAGGGTCGGAGGCCCCCCCTGGTTGCGCTCCGGGGCGCTGTAGGTGGGCAGGGGAGTGCTGAGGGCCGTCCTCATGCCTGGAGAGGCGCCCTCGCCAAGGATGTGGGTGCCAAAGTCGCCCAGCATCACTCTGCCGGTATCGGGGTCCAGGAAGATGTTGCCCGGCTTGATGTCCCCGTGGTGTATTCCTTCGGTGTACGCCGTATCCACGGCCTCTGCAATCTGCCGGAAGATCATCAGGGCCTGGGCGACGGGGATGGGCTGCTGGAGCCACTGCCTCAACGTGGGCCACGACACGTGCTGCATGGCGACCCAGTACACGCCGTCCTCGTTCTCGACGGCGTACACGGGAAGGATGCTGGGGTGGTCCAGCGCGGCCACCCGCTCCACCTCCTCCGTAAATCGCTCCATAAGGGCGGTGTCGGCGCACAGGTAGGGGCGGAGCACCTTCAGGGCTACCTCGCGGTCCCTCTGAGGCTCCTGGGCGCGGTAGATGGTGGCAAGGCCGGTGCTTCCAACCTGCTCCAGGAGCACGTAGCGGCTGAGGGTTCTCTGCACTTACGGGGTCCTTCCGGTGTTCAAGACGCTCTCTACGTAGTCCTGTCCGGTGTGGCGAAGCCCCGCGCTCCCGTCACTCCTGCGGAAGCAGGAATCCAGGGTACCGTATCTTTTCATGCTGGATTTTGGATTGCTCACTTTGTTGCGCACAGTCATTTCGGTGGCTCGTCATCGACTATCTTGTAGCTGCCGTCCACCACCTTGTCGGGGTCCTTCCTGGCCTGCCCGGGGTCGCGGCTCCTCCTTGCAGACGACTTCATAGCCGCCATGACCAAGCCAATAATGACCGACACAAGGAGGGGCAGGAGCAGAGTCCGGAAGATCGTGGCGGAGGCCACGGCAAGTATGATGGGAATTGCCACTCTCAACATCTGAACTTCTCCAAACCTCCGGGAGCGCTACGCACAATGTGCTGTTGAAACTATATTATACTTTAGGCTAGACCCAATTGGAATCTACTAATAGACCAAAACTATGCTCCATATTCTCTACGGCCAGGACGACTTCTCCATTCGCGAGGCGCTGGACGAGCTCAAGGCGCAGGTTGGCCCTGTGGACGTCCTGGACGCCAACGTGACCGTGTCCCAGGCCGCCGACATATCGCCGGCGGAGCTCATCGCCCTGAGCAGCACCGTGCCCTTCCTGGCCGACCGGCGCATGACCGTAGTGGAGGGCCTTCTGGCGCAGTTCGAGGGCCAGAGGGCTCCCAGAAGGGGCCGCGGGCGCAACGCAGACTCCGACTCATCGCCCTGGCTGTCCATTGTCGAACACGTACCCAACATGCCGCCGTCGTCCGACCTGGTGCTGGTGGACGGGGCAGTCAGAAGGGACAACGCGCTGCTGGCACGGCTCGCGCCCCTGGGCCTGGTCAGGGAGTTCCCCCAGATGAGGGGCGCTGAGCTTACCCGCTGGATCGAGCAGAGGGCCACAGAGCGGGGCTGCGCCATATCCAGGGCGGGCGTGAGACTGCTGGCGGAGCTTGTGGGCGGCAACCTGTGGGCCTTGAGCAACGAGCTGGAGAAGCTGTCCCTCTACTGCCAGGGCCGCACGGTGGAGGAGGAGGACGTGGAGCTTCTGGTGCCCCTGGCAAGGGAGATGAGCATCTTCAACGCTGTGGACGCCGTTATGGAAGGCCGCTACGCCGACGCCCTCCGCACCATAAAGCGCCTCATGGAGGAGGGGGCCGGCGGCCAGTACGTCATTGTGATGGTGGCTAGACAGGTGAGGCTGCTGCTGCTGGCGAAGGACCTGGCAGCCAAAGGCGTGCCGCAGCAGCAGATGGGACGACGCCTGGGGCTGAACAGCGACTGGGTGCTGAGGAAGACCATGGACCAGGGACGGCGGCACTCCAGGGATGCGCTGGAGGCCCTTCACAGGGGGCTGCTGGAGACGGACAGGGCCGTCAAGACGGGCCGCATAACGGAGAACTCAATTGGCGAGTTCCTGGTGGAGGTGTTCGCCAGGGTCTCTTGAAACCCGTTTCTCGTCATTCCCGCCTCCGAGCGGGAATCCAGGTGGAGCAGGGCGTGGACTCCCGCCCCCGTATCGAGTACGGGCAGGCTTCGCGGGAGTGGATTGGGCTTGTTCAGACTATTCCTAGCTGTCAGGCCAGATGCGGTCTACGGCGGTGTCCAGGGCCATACGGGAGCCGTCGGACAGCACAACGGCCACTGTGGAGGCCAGCTGGGGGCTGCGCCTTGACCACCGCAATATCTCCCGGGCGGCCGCGTCTCCGTGCTTGGGGTGCTTCTTGGAGAAGTAGTGGGGCACGTCAAAGTGGTCCAGCAGCAGCCCGGCGTTCTTGAACCGCAGGCCGGCCGCCTCGTAGTGGTGCTTGCCCAGGTCCGTGATGCTCACACGGCCGCCAGGCGCGCCGGTGGAGGCGACAGGCTGTGCAGGAGCCTCGGGAACGGGCACAGGCTCCTGGGGAGTGTCCTGGCTCAGCCTTGAGAGCAGATGGCGCTTCTCCTCCAAGCGGGCGTCGGAGACGGCCCTCTGAAGCTCCAGGCCGCGTATCTCCTCTTCAAGCTCTCTCCGGAGCTTCTCCAGGTCAATTGCCATGAGCCTCTCCTCCGGCTACGGTGCGTTGCCATAAGGCACAGCACAACGCTACCATAAGGCAAAAGCCTTGTCAATGCTATGGCAAACTGCCTTGCCTTAGAAATGCCATAAGGCAAATAGCAGTGAAGTGACGCCTGCCATATATGGCAGGCACAGCGCGGAAATATGGCAACGGCAGGCTGGCGGCTCTGTTGAATGTCATTCTGAGCCGAAGGCGAAGAATCCAAAGGGGTTCAGAAAAAGGCGGCGCAGCTTTGTGGGCAAAGGCTTTGGATTCTTCACTCCGCTGCGCTCCGTTCAGAGAATGACGGACGGCGCGGACGCGCCAACCATTCCTGCGAAGGCAGGAATCCAGGGGGGAGACCCGGGCTGGCCGTAAGACCACCTCTTTCCGGCTCACTCCTGCATCAAGCGCGGGGCAGGCTCTTAGCTTGTCGCAGGATGAGCGGATGGCAGACGGCGTTTGTCTCTTCGCTCGTGGTTCGTCAGGCTCACCATGAGCGGAACGACGTAGGCTATGGGCGGAAGGAGGGCGGCCACCCCATGTCTCTGGATTCCTGCCTCCGCAGGAATGGCTGGGGGTTAGGCTGAGGCTTCCTGGTCTTCGTACTCTATCTTGTTGTAGCAGGCCACAAAGTGCCCCGGCTCAATCTCTTCCAGAGGGGGCTTGGGGTTGAGCCGGCAGAAGTTGGTGGCCTTGGGACACCTGGACATGTAGGGGCACTGGTCCGGCAGGTCTATGAGGTCCGGGGACGAGCCGGTTATAGGCTGCAGAGTGCGCCTGGGATCGTCCAGACGGGGTATCGACTGGAGAAGCGCCCAGGTGTAGGGATGGTACGGCCGCCGGAAGATGGTCGCGGTGTCGCTGTACTCAACGACGCATCCGGCGTACATGACCGCCACCTCGTTGGCCACCTTGGCTATGACCCCCATGTCGTGGGTGATGAGGAGTATGGCGGAGCGCTTCTCGGCCTGGAGGCGCTTGAGCCTGTCCAGCACGTCGGCCTGCAGGGTGACGTCCAGGTTGGACGTGATCTCGTCGGCTATGAGCACCTGGGGGTCCCATATCATGGCCATGGCGATCATCACCCGCTGCGCCTGGCCGCCGCTTAGCTGGAAGGGGTACTGCCTGAGGATGTGGGCCGGCGCGGGCAGGTCCATCTCCCGGAGCAGCTGGAGCGACCTCTCTCTGGCCTGCTGCTTGGACATGTTGCTGTGGGCCAGGAGTATCTCCTCCATGTGGGTGCCCACGTTCAGCAGAGGGTTGAGGGCGGAGGTTGGCTCCTGGAAGATCATGGCAATGTCCTTGCCGCGAATCCGCCGGAGACGCTCGTCGCTTATCCTGAGCAGGTCAACGCCTCTGAAGTACACCGATCCCTTGGTGATCTTGCCGGGCTGGGGCACCAGGCGCAGCATGGAAAGGGCGGTCACGGACTTCCCGGAGCCGCTCTCTCCAACAACGCCGAGTATCCTGTCCTCTTTGAGGGACAGGTTGACTCCGTTGACCGCCTTGACCTCGCCCTCTCTGGTGTAGAAGGAGGTGTGGAGGTCCTCTATGCGGATAATCTCTTCGTTAGCCTGCGTCTCCGTTGCCATGCGCGTCCTGTCTACGGAACTTAAACCCACTCAATGATGTCTCCCGGCGAATGGGAAAAGGCCCATTGACTTGAGCCCGGGAAGACAAGGGGCGGGAATTCAAGTAACGAGTCTGGCACTCTTTACGGGTAAAGTCAATAAGCGGCCGCCAAGGAAAGAGCGGCATACCGCTACGTTATGTAAAGTAGGCCTGCAAACCCGCCCCTATAAATTGACATAACAAATATAGGGCGAAGTTTTATAACTGGCGCACTACCCCTCACGAAACAGGTATGTATCCCAGGCCCTCGTTCCGGTCCTCAAGGCCACCCATGTAGACGAACTCGCCCTGGGCCGTGACCTTCCTGGCCCGCCCGTCCTCGAAGTCGATGTGGACCGTGCCGCCCTCGCACTCAACCGTCACCTGGCCGGGCTTGGAGCTGGCGGCCTTGCGCGGCCTTGAGTCGATGACGTTTCTTTCGCCAAGCTCAAAGCGAATCTTCGGCTCAATCGCGTCCAGGCGCGCCGCGCCGCTCATCTCTCTCGAATCCAGAATATCCAGCCCCTCAGGGGTGCAGTTGAAGAAAGGCCTGGAAGGCAGACCCTCTATTTCCATTGTCATTGCCGGTTCTCCTTTTCCTGATCTTGGTAGCGGTGGTTCGCCCAGAACCCCGCTGCACTATGAGGCCCGGTTCCCGGGCCTTTTATAAGATTATCAACCGCTTCCAGCAGGCTGTCCAGCCCCCAGCCTCTGGCCGCAGACACAGCCACAACGCTTTCCTCGCCTCTCCGGGCCTCCAGGAGGCCTATCTGCTCCTCTATCTGCGACTCGTCCATCAGCAGGTCCATCTTGTTCATTGCCCAGATGCGGGGCTTCTCGTCCAGGTCAAGCTCTGTCAGGAGGTTGTCCACCACCTGCACCTGCTCCGCGGCGTTGGGATGCGTGATATCGACAACGTGCAGAATGCCGTCGGCCTCCTGCAGCTCCTCCAGGGTCGCCCTGAACGCCGCCAGGAGGCTCGGAGGCAGCTTCTGGATGAACCCGACGGTGTCTGTCAGCAGAAAGAAGCCTTCTCCCGGCAGCTTTATCCTCCTGGTCACCGGGTCAAGCGTCGAGAACAGCTTGTCCTCTGCGACCACGCCGGCGTCGCTGAGGGCGTTGAGCAGCGTGCTCTTTCCCGCGTTTGTGTAGCCCACCAGCGACACCACAGGAATCCCTTGACGCTTCCGGCGGTTGCGGTACAGGTCTCTCTGCTGCCGCACGTCGTCAAGTTCCCTCTTGAGGCGCTGGATCTTGTTCCTGATGAGCCGCCGGTCAGTCTCAAGCTGGGTCTCGCCGGGGCCACGGGTGCCTATGCCGCCACCCAGACGCTCCAGGTGCGTCCACTGGCCGGCCAGGCGCGGCAGCAGGTACTCGTGCTGGGCAAGCTCCACCTGCAATCGACCCTCCCGGGTCCGGGCTCTACGCGCAAACACGTCCAGAATGAGCGCGGTTCGGTCGATTACCTTGACCTTGAGGGCGTCCTCCAGGTTGCGCTGCTGGGAAGGCGTAAGCTCGTCGTCGAATATCACAACGTCGGCTTCCAAGTCCTCTCTGAGCGCCTGGACCTCCTCCAGCTTCCCCTTGCCCACGTAGGAGTGAGTGGCCTTCTGCAGGCGTTGAGAGACGGCGCCAACCACCTCCGCGCCCGCGGTGTTCGCGAGGAGTCCCAGCTCCTCCAGGGAGTCCTCTATCGTCCACAGGTGGGGCGAGCTTCTGGCGTCCACTCCCACCACCACGGCCCTCTCAGGCCGGACTTTCGTGGATATCGGGGTCTTTGGCGTGGCGGAGTCCTCCTTGCGTCTATGCGGTTGGAGCCGGTATGCGCCATGAGGCCAGGCGCTCCAGCCCCTTCTCAAGCTGCTCGTCTGCGATGGTCAGGGACAGGCGTATGTACCCCTCTCCGTACCTGCCGTAGCCTGCGCCCGGGGTCACAACGATGTCCTTCTCCTCGATGAGCTTTGCGGCGAAGTCCGCGGACTTCCATCCCGGCGGCAGCTTGGCCCACACGTAAAGGCTGGCCTTGGGCACGACGACCTCCAGCCCGATCTGCCTCAGCGTCGACACCAGCATATCCCGACGCCTCTGGTATATGACGTTGTGCTCGTCGATGCAGTCCTGGGGGCCAAGCAGCGCCTCTATGGCGGCGTACTGGATGGCCTGGGGTATCCCGGAGTCAAGGTTGGACTTCACCCTCATCAGAGCGTTAATCATCTCGGCGTTGCCCACGGCCATGCCTATGCGCCACCCCGTCATGTTGTAGCTCTTGGACAGGGAGTGAAACTCAATTCCCACGTCCATTGCCCCATCCACCTCCAGGAAGCTCATGGGCTTGTAGCCGTCGTAGGCCACCTCCGTGTACGGAGCGTCGTGGAGCACGGGCATATCGTGCTCCTTGGCAAAGGCCACCACCTTCTCAAAGAAGTCGCTCTCGGCTATAGCTCCGGTCGGATTGTTGGGATAGTTGACCCATAGCGCCTTGGCGTTGTGGATAACCCCCGGCGGAATGGCGTCCAGGTCCGGCAGCCAGTCGTTCTCCTCCAGCAGGGGCATCCAGTAGCACTCGCCGCCGGCGAAGAGCGTGCCAATGGAGTAGACGGGATAGCCCGGGTCGGGCACCAGCGCAACGTCTCCGGGGTCGATGAAGCACAGAGCGGCGTGCCCGATGCCCTCCTTGGCTCCAATCAGCGGAAGCACCTCCGTCACGGGGTCCAGCTTTACGCCGAACCTGCCCTCGTACCACTGGGCAATGGCCTGTCGCAGCTCCAGAAGGCCCTCTGACTCAGGGTAGCGATGGTTGGGCGGGTCTTGGCTCGCCTGGTGCAGGCGGTCAAGGATGTGAGTGGGCGTGGGGATGTCCGGGTCGCCTATGGCGAAGGTGACCACGTCCGCGCCCTCGGCCCGTCGTTGGGCTATCTTGCGGCTGATCTCAACAAACAGGTACGGCGGAAGCTGCTCTATGCGATTGGCAAATTTCATTCATCGTCTCCTGGCTATTAGCGCCACTCTCCGTCGAAAACGTCCTCCGCCGGGCCTTCCATGAACACCTGGCTCCTGGTGTCCCAGGAAATGTTGAGGACGCCTCCCGGTAACGTTATGTCAACATGGTCTCCGGTGTAGCCCTGCAGTCGGGCCGCCACCGCTATGGCGCAGGCCCCTGTGCCGCACGCCATGGTCTCCCCCGCCCCTCTCTCCCACACCCGCGCCGATAGCCTGCCCTCCTCTTTGACGTTCACTATGGAGAAGTTGACCTTGTTGGGAAACAGGCTGTTGGTCTCCACCTGCGGACCGATTCTGTGCAGCGGGAACCTCTCCACGGGCGTGTCTATGAAGGCCACGGCGTGGGGGTTCCCCATTGAAACGAAGGTCAGCGCAAGGTCCACGTCGTCAATGCTCAGCGGAAAGTCCATCACCGGCCCTCCCGCCATGTCCTCCGTGAGGGCCACGGGAATCCGCTCAGGACGAAGCTCCGGCTCTCCCATGTCCACCTGGGAGCTGGTGACCCTGTTGGCGCTCCAGTGTGGCTCCAGCCTGCGAATACCGGCCAGGGTCTCCACTTCCAGAGAGCCGTTGGCCGCGCCGGCGATCCCGCGCTCCAGGACGTATTTGACCAGGCAGCGGATGCCGTTGCCGCACATCTCCGCCTCTGAGCCGTCCGGGTTGAACATGCGCATACGCACGTCCGCGCAGTCCGATGGCAGGACAAGCAGCAGGCCGTCGGCTCCAACGCCGAAGCGCCGGTGGCACATGTCCCTGGCCAGGCTGTGCCAGTCGGCGTCAATGGCGCGCGCGTCGATGACCACGTAGTCGTTGCCTGCGCCGTGCATCTTTGTGAATTTCAAAGGCGCTCCTTCTGCTTCTGATGTGCTGGTATCGGAACTGGCTAGATTCTATCATAGTTCGCCGCCCCTTGCGTCGTATTCCGCCTGTGGCTCGGCTATGGAGTGTCCCATAGCAAGGCCGCCAATCCTGGGACGTACCCGCTCTGCAATGTCCGCGCCCGCCTCAATCTCCGCCACGCGCAGCTCGTAGGTCTTCTGCAGGTTCATCCACAGCTCAGGCGTAGTGCCGAAGTAGCGGGACAGGCGCAGGGCCGTGTTGGCCGTCATCCCCCTCTGGCCGTTCAGAATTGCGGTAATCCGGTTGGTGGGGACGCCCAGGGCCTTTGCCAGCGCGTTTGCAGACATGCCAAGCTCCTCAAGCTCCTCTCCCAGTATCTCCCCGGGATGCACCGGCCTCATTCCGTTTCTCATGCTTATGCTCATCTCAAGCTCCTGTTTTCCGCCTCTTACATAGTCAGTGGTAGTCCACTATCTCCACGTCATACGGCCCGTCTTCTCCCCAGCGAAAGCATACGCGCCACTGGCGGTTGATCCTTATGCTGTACTGGCCTGCCCGGCCACCGGAGAGCAGTTCCAGCCTGTTGCTGGGCAGGCCGCCCAGGTCTCTCAGGGATGACGCGTTGTCCAGCACCGTCAGCCGGCGCGTTGCCTGAGCTTCAAAGCCGCGAAACTCTCTGACGTCATGCCCCTCAAAGAACCTTTGTGTATCCCTGTCCTTGAATCCTCTAATCATTATAATGCATTACGTAACAAATAACAAGGCCATTTACTCTAGGTAGTGTAACTTAGAGTGTGTAAATTGATGAGAAGGGGCGTATCCTGAATCAGGGTTTAGTGCAAGGCCTGAAAGGAGGACACGCCCATGGTGCAGGTCAGGGACCTGACAGAATTGACGATAGCTGATAGGTGGAGGGAGGTCAAGGGAGAGGAGGAGTGGTGGGGAGACATCAAGGAACAGGCGCTGAGAGGTGTGAAGAGGTTGTTGGAGGGGGCGATGGAGGGAGAACTGATAGAGCAGTTGAACGCTGGGAGGTACAGGCGAACAGAGTCTCGGCGGGGTTACCGCAACGGCTACCGGTATCGCAGCCTGCTAACGGAGTTGGGGATGGTGGAGCGTCTAAGGGTGCCCCGTGACCGGGACGGAGCCTACCGGACGGAGGTGTTGCCTAGATACCAGAGGCGACAGGAGAGGGTGAATAATGCAGTACGGGCGATGTTCCTGACAGGGGTGAGCACTCGGAAGGTGCAGGAGTTGGTAGGACCCATGCTGGGAGCGTCGGTCAGCGCCCAGACTGTCTCACGAATTGCTCGCAGCCTGGACGGAGAGGTGCGTCGTTACCAGAGCCGTACTCTGACAGACTCCTACCTCTACTTGCTGCTGGACGGCATCGTCCTCAGGGTGAAGGAGGCTAACAGGGTGGTCAGGCGCCTGGTATTGTGTGCCTATGGCATTACACCGGCCGGGTTCAGGGAGATGATATCATTCCGCCAGGCGAACTCTGAGAGTGAAGCTGCATGGGAGGCCTTCCTCAGAGACCTATACGACAGGGGGCTTAATGGCAAGTCTCTCAACATGATCAGCACCGATGGTTGCCCTGGGCTTCATAGCGCTTTGGGCACAGTATATCCCTATGTCACCAGACAGAGGTGCTGGGCTCACAAGATGCGCAACGTAGCCTCCAAGCTACCCCGTAAGCTTCAGGACACTTGCCTCACTGAGGCCAAGACCATCTACCAGGCTCACACCCGAAGGGAGGCTGTACTCCGCTTCCGCCGGTGGGCAGCGCGCTGGCGCAGCACTGCACCCAAAGCTGTAAAGTGCATAGAGGACGACCTAGACGAACTCTTGCCCTTCCTCGACTGTCCTAAGGCCCATTGGAAGAAGATACGGACTACCAACGCTATCGAGAGAGCTTTCAGGGAAGTACGACGTAGAACAAGGCCTATGAGCTGCTTCCAGAATACTGCCAGTGTAGACAGAATCATCTTCGGCGTAATCAGTCACTTGAATAACAATTGGAAAGATAATCCCCTTCCGCATTTTACACACAACTCTTGACACTACCTACTCTACAATATTTTGCTTTGTATAGCAACAGTGTCAAGCCCCAAGGCATGAGTCGGCTTCCCAAGGAAAGTCCACGCGCTGCGGGACAGACAATTGCGCCTCAAAGTGCTATGCTATGTTGCTAACAGCAGCCTATGGGTTGAGAGTCTTCGCAAGGAGGTAACGCGTGGAAGAACAACTGGAGCCACAACCTCTATCCGACCTTCGTGTCATTGATCTGACTCACGGCGTAGCCGGGCCATACTGCACCAAGATGCTGGCCGACTACGGCGCCGACGTGATTAAGGTGGAACGCCCCGGGTCCGGTGACTACGCCCGCAGCATGGGGCCCTTCCCCGGCGACGCTCCCCATCCTGAGAAGAGCGGCATGTTCCTGGCGTTGAACGTCAACAAGCGGAGCATTGTGCTTGACCTCAAGACCCCTGAGGGACTGGCGACTCTCAAGGAGATGATAGCGGGAGCCGACATCCTTGTGGAGAACTTCCGGCCGGGGGTGATGGACAGGCTGGGCCTGGACTACAAGACAGTTGAGAGCATCAACCCCAACCTCATAATGACCTCCGTCTCCAACTACGGGCAGTACGGCCCCTACCGCGACTATCTGGCGTCGGAGATCACACTCTTCGCCATGGGCGGTCGGATGAACGCCTCCGGTCTACCCGATAGATACCCCCTCAAGCTGGGCGGCAACCACGTCCAGTTCCAGGCCGGCAACGTGGCGGCCATGGCCACCCTCTTTGCCTGGTACGGCCAGCGGTACGCCGGCATGAATGGGCAGCAGGTGGACGTATCCATATTCGAAACACAGCTGGCCTCCTACAACACCCGTATGCCCTCTCTCCTTGCCTACCAGTACACGGGCGAGCGCGTTACGCGTCTTGGCGGCGCCAGGATGGGCTTCCCCTCCGGGTTCTATCCCTGCGCCGACGGCTACATTAACATTCAGGGCGGTGGCCCGTTCTGGCCCCGGACCGTGGCCATGCTTGGTATGCCGGAGCTTCTGGAGGACTCCCCCTACTCGCCTCCCTTGGGTCAGCTGGATCTGGATCGAAGGGAGGAGTTCGAGGCTGAAATCTGGCTGCCCTGGGTCCTGCAGAGGACCATGTTGGAGGTGCTGGAGGAGTGCCAGGAGCACGAAATCCTCTCCGGGGCGGTCTACTCCATCAATGACGTGATGGACAACAACCCGCAGTTCCAGTTCAGGGAGTACTGGACGGAGATAGACCACCCTGAGGTTGGGAAGGTCAGGTATACCGGCGCTCCCATCTACACCCAGGAGCGATGGTGGCGCGTTCGCCGCCCGGTGCCCACGCTGGGCCAGCACACCGATGAGGTCAAGAAGGAGGTCGCTTCGAAGCGCGCCTCCCCCACCCCGGCCGCTCCTGCCAGAACTTCCTCCAACGGCAGCAAGAAGCTGCCCCTTGAGGGCATCCGCGTCATCGATATGACCCTGGTCTTTGCGGGGCCTTACGGCGCAATGTTCCTCGCCGACATGGGCGCGGAAGTGATACGCGTTGAGTCGGTTAACGTCTTCCCTACTTCTACGCGGGGCCAGTTCGCCCGCCCCAGCAAGGAGGCGGAGCAGAGGGCGGCACAGTCCCGCTACCCCAACAGGGACCCTGGCGAGCGGCCGTGGAACAGGGCTGCGCAGTTCAACGCCCACGCCCGCAACAAGCTGTCCATGACGGCGGACCTGCACACCCCGGAGGGCCGGGACATGTTCCGGCGTCTGGTGGAGGTCAGCGACGTCTTTGTTGAGAACATCGCCCTGGGGGCCATGGAACGCCTGGGGCTGGACTACCCGGTGCTCAAGGAGTGGAACCCTCGTCTCATCATGGTGTCCTCCATCGGCATGGGCCAGACTGGGCCGTGGGCGCACTTCCGGGGCTACGGCTCCCACTTCGAGGCGCTGTACGGCCACGCATCGGTGACCGGCTACCCGGACATGGACCCGGAGGGCGCGCCGGCGTCGGTTGCCGCGGACGCCGCCACGGGGGTGGGCATCGGCTTCGCCACGGTAATGGCCCTCCACCAGCGGGAGAGGACCGGCAGGGGCACCCACGTGGACCTCTCCCAGGGCGAGAACTTCGTGCCTCATCTTGCCGAGCTGTTTATGGACTACGAGCTCAACGGGCGCGTGGCCGGCCCCACCGGCAACCGCGACCCCCTGCTTGTGCAGGGCGCTTACCCCTGCGCAGGCGACGACGAGTGGATGACCCTGTCCATCGGGAAGATTGAGGACTGGCACACCCTTTGCCGGCTCATGGAGAGGCAGGAGCTTGTGGAGGACGAGCGTTTCGAGGATATGAACGGCCTCCGCGCCAACCACGACGAGGTAGACCAGATCATCGGGGTATGGACTGCGGACAAGGACCCCATAGAGCTGTTCCACCTGCTCCAGAAGGAGGGCGTCGTGGCCGGGCCGATATACCACGAGCCTCACGCCTACGCCGACCCCCACCTGAAGGAGCGGAACTTCTTTGTGCCCATAGATCACCCGGAGATAGGCGTTCACCAGTATCCAAGCACCACCTTCCAGATGTCCAGGACGCCCTTCCTGGTCAGGAAGCCCCCCGTCAGGCTTGGCGAGGACAACGACTACATCTACCGGGACGTGCTGAAGCTCACGGAGGCGGAGTACGACCACCTGAAGGCGCTGGGCCAGATTGGAATGGACTACGCCCCTCACATCAAGTAGCGGGCGACTGTATTGAAGAAAGAAAAGGAGGACTGATATGCCTTTTGCAGATGTCAACGGCGTTCGGATCAACTACAGGGAGCACGGCTCCGGCTTCCCGCTTGTGCTCAATCACGGCGGCTACTCTGACATGTCCGTCTGGGACGACCACGTGGCAGCCCTTTCGGCGCGCTACCGCCTGATTGTCTGGGACAGGCGCAACTGCGGGGAGTCCAGCGCGTCGGATGAGGACACCTACGACTGCTGGGTGGAGGACCTGCGCCAGTTGCTGGGCCACCTGGGGATCGACCGCGCCTACGTGGGCGGAAGCTCCCTGGGCGCGCTGCTGAGCCTGGAGTTCACCCTGGCGCACCCGGAGATGGTTGAGGCGGCCATGTGCATAGCCGGCACTACGGCCGGTTTCGAGCCTACGGAGAGGCTCGTGGCGCACTTCCCCAACCGCCAGGGGCAGGTGGGCCACGTCACAACCCCGGTGCTCATCCTCAACGGCGCCAACGACGAAGGGCCTACATTTGTGCCCGCCAACGCCCAGAAGGCCGCAGAGGAGCTTCCAAACTCGGAGCTGGTTATCCTGTACGGCATAGGCCACAGCGTCAGCCGCGAGGCCCCGGACGTATTCAAGAGCGTTGTCCTGGGCTACCTGGCCAAGCAGGACGCCCGCCGCGGCGCTCCGCAGGTTGTCACGGCGTAATCAGCGCGGTATCCGGGATAAGAATAGCCCCGCTCACTTGGAGCGGGGCTTTCTTCACTTAAGGCAGCTTCGCCAAGAAGTCCTCAATCAGCCGTAAGGCTTTATCCGCCAACCCTTCGCCATCCGACTCCAGCCAGTGTATGCGCGGGTCCTTCAGCCGGAACCACCCATACTGCCTCCTGGCGTACCGGTGCGTGGCGGTCTTGATGCGCTCAATCGCCTGCTCCAGGGGCAACTCTCCGCCCAGGTGCGCGGCCATCTCCCGATACCCCAGGCTGGACATGGAAGGCAGGTCAGGCGTGTATCCCATCTCCAGGAGCCGCACCACCTCCTCAGGCCATCCGTCCTCCACCATCGCCTCCACGCGACGGTCTATGCGGTCGTACAGCGTCTTGCGCTCCAGCGTCAGTCCAAGGATCAGGCTGTTGTAAGGCGGCCTCTCCCGCCTCCGGGCCTGGGAGAATGGGACGCCCGTCTCCAGGTAAACCTCCAAGGCGCGCGCCACACGCCGCACGTTGCGGTGGTCTATGCGGGCCGCCGCCTCAGGGTCTACTTCTCGGAGATGTTCCCAAAGGGCCTCGCTGCCTTCTTCATGCGCCTGGCCCTCCAGCTCGGCCCTCAGCGCAGGATTCGGGGCCACCTGCGGGGCTGAGAACCCCTCCAGCAGCGCCCAGACGTACTGCCCCGTGCCTCCCACCAGAAACGGCAGCCTTCCGCGGCTGTGGATGTCCTGAACGGCCCGGCTCGCCTGTTCAAGGTACAGTGCAAGGCTGTAGGTCTCGTCCGGGTCTGCGATGTTCACCAGGTGGTGAGGGACCCGGCTCAACTCCTCCGCCGACGGCTTGCCGGTGCCGATGTCCATGTGCCGGTACACCAGGCGGCTGTCCGCGTTGACAATCTCCCCGCCGAAGCGCTGCGCCAGGTGGAGAGCCAGGCCGCTCTTGCCCGCGGCCGTAGGCCCAACAACGGCGATGAGGGGGATTGAGGCGTTTTGCTGCAAGGCGTCTAGCCCGGCATGAGGCTAGTAAACAATTTAGCTGCCCCGCCTACACTTGGCCAATAAGGGTGGCGGTCTTTGAGCTTTAGCAAGTTCAAGTAAGCTGACACTTGCCAACTCTGATCATCAGATTTGGTGTACAGTTGATAGCGTTCTCCTGTTGATGTGACCAGCTTTTCGCAGTCAGGAAATCTCTTGGCGTACTTTTGTGCTTGAGTGAGTGCGGAGTCCATTCCTGTGCCCATGCGTTTGGACTCTAGGATAAGCTCCGGGTGAGATTTAGGCGTATAGACGTCTTTGAATAGGGCGATGTCCGATTGCTTCCACTCAATCTTGATACGTTGTTCTGACCATCCTAAAGCCAGCAATAGAGGCACAATAAGGAATGTTCGAATCTCATGTTCACTGAGATCTTGCTCACGCCTCTTGTACCAGCCAGCTAGGCGTCGCACATGCCTGATGGTTTGAATTACCGTCTCAGCATCTGCTGGGCGTAATCCATAGCGAATTAACCCCTCCACCAAGTCCTCGTCTAGAATACCATTAGCAGGCGTAGGAATCTCTTTGGGAGGTTCCCTTTTGTCCTCTTTGTCCAGCAAACGATCTGCCTCATTCAGAATTTGGCTTTGGCCCTTGTGTATCATGCTGACTGTGCCTCTTGCGAGCCCTTTGACGTTTATGGGGGAATCAGGCTTGAACCACTCTACCCTTCTGCCGTGCCGCAGGTCCCAGCCCTCTACGTCATCAAATGGATCGAGAAACTCATATTCGCTCGTGACGCGGCCTGTTGCCAAGATTTGACCCTTTGTCCCCCACCTCCTCTTCATTACTACGTAATCTCCGAGTTTCACCTTTTCGGCAAAGGTCATTATCTTCTGCCAGTCTCTATGCCCCTTATAGCGTTCAGTATGCTCCACAAAAGAGCCCTGGCCGCCGTCTCCAATTAGCATGACGCCGTATTGCAGGAATACTCTCGAGAAGTCTCGCGTGCCCTCACCCGCCGCAACCTGCCAGTAAGTCATGCTTCCAAGTCTCCTGTGTGGTCGTCATGGCTATTCACGGTATGTCCCCTACCCTGCCGCCATGCCCCGCGCTATCTGGACAAAGCTCTCAGCGTTGAGGCTCGCGCCTCCAACCAGCGCCCCGTTGACGTTGGGCTGGCTGGCGAACTCGGCGACGTTGTCCGGCGTGACGCTGCCTCCGTACAACAGCGGCACGATACTCGCCGCGCCCTCTCCGTACAGGCCCGCAAGGGCCTGGCGTATTGCGGCCATCATCGCCTCTGCGATCTCGCCGGTTGCGGCCACGCCCGTGCCTATGGCCCATACCGGCTCGTAGGCCACGGCAACAGTGCTGATGGAGGCAACGCCCTCCAGCCCGCCGCGAAGCTGACCGGTCACCACTTCCTCGGCCCTGCCAGCCTCTCGCTGGTCCAGGCGCTCCCCGACGCACAGAATGGGCCTCAGGCCCGCCTCAATCGCCGCCTGCACCTTCTGGTTCACCATGTCGTCAGTCTCTCCGAACAGTTGGCGGCGCTCCGAGTGGCCCAGGATGACGTACTGGCACAGGCCGGCCAGCATTACCGGCGACACCTCGCCGGTGAACGCGCCCTTCTCGGCGTGGTGCATGTTCTGGGCCCCCATCTTGATTGAGGTGCCGTCCAGGAGGCCCTGCACCGCCATCAGAGAGACAAATGGCGGGCACACCACCTTCTCCACACCACTGACGGCGTCAAGGGCGTCCCGCATCTGGGCCGCGAGGACAATGGCCTCCGGCACTACGGTGTTCATCTTCCAGTTTCCGGCTACTATGGGCGTGGGCATGAAGGGACCTCCTGAGTAAGTTTTTCAGTTTTGTTTAGGTTCTGGGCACGCCTGAAAAGTGTTAAACCTCTACCCTTCCCGTCATTCCCGTGAAAACGGGAATCCAGGCGGGGCGGGGGCGCCCTCCCCTCTCCCCTGAGATGGATTCCTGCCTTCGCAGGAATGACGGAGGGGTATGTTCTCTGGAAAGACGCCGACTTATGCAGGGCCTCCTTTCAGGTAAGAGGAGAACCGACATTTCTGCTTGGCAATACTCCTACGGCCCGAACTTGACCAGCTTGCCGGCGTGGGCCAGGGCCAGGAGCATGACCTGGGTCGCGGGTATGCGGCCAATGGAGCCCAGGGCGCAGTTCCGCTCGTCAAAGGCCGCCACGCCCTCACCCAGGGTCAGGTTGGAGTGAATGAGCAGTGGCACAGGGTGCCAACCGTGGGCGGCGAGAATGGACGGAGTGGCGTGGTCGCCGGCCACTATGAGGGCGTCCGGCTTCATCTCAAGAAGCTCGGGGATGAACTCGTCCACCTCCTCCAGAGTGTGTACCTTGGCGTCAAAGTCGCCGTCCTCGCCGGCGGCGTCGGCGTGCTTGTAGTGCAGGTAGAAGAAATCGTGCTCCTGGAAGCGGCTGCGCAGGGTGTCCACCTCGTCCCTGAAGGTCAGGCCGGTGGGAATGACCTTCATCCCGCAGACCTGGGCCAGACCCCTGTACATGGGGTAGGCGGCGATGGCGGCCGGGTTGAGCCGGTAGGTCTCTCCAAAACCGGGCAGGCTTGGCAACTGCGAAAAGCCCCGCAGCATGACCATGTTGGCCCGATCTCTGTCCGCCAGTATCTCCCTCGCGCCCTCGATGAGCGCGTTGGCGGCGACGGCTGTCTTTTCAGCGGCGGCGTCCAGCGCCTCTACCCGACGGGGCGGTACGCCGGTCACCTGGGGGTCGGTCTCCGTGACGTTCTCGCTCAGGCCCTGGCCGCGGAAGAGGGCCACGAAGCGATAGTCCTTCACAGGAAATATCCTGGCCTCCAGGCCCGGAACCTCTATCTGGTCCATCTGCTCGCAGAGGGGGGCGCTCTCCTCCGAGCTTATGCGCCCTGCCCGCCTGTCGAGGAGCTTGCCGTCCCTGTCCAGGGTGCAAAAGTTGCCGCGGGCGGCCACGTCGCCCTCCTGCATGTCTATATCGATGCCCAGCGCCTCCAGCACGCCCCGGCCAATCAGGTACTTCACCGGGTCGTAGCCGAAGAGCGAAAGATGCCCCGGCCCGCTGCCCGGAGTTATGCCCGGCAGCACCGGAGTCGTGAGGCCGCAGGCGCTCCGCGAGGCCAGTCGATCCAGGTTCGGGGTTCTTGCCGCCTCAAGCTCCGACTTGCCCGTCTCCGGGTGAGCTGCCCCGCCCAGGCCGTCGATGACCAGCATGAGCACCTTGGAGTCCGTGGGCGTGCATATCTCGCTGATGTGGGGGAAATCAATCATGGCTCAGGCCTCCTTGTCCAGCAGGGCGGCAACCCCCGGCAGCGTCCTTCCCTCCAGGAACTCCAGGGATGCGCCCCCGCCTGTAGATACGTGGGTGAGTCTTTCGGACAGCCCCAGGGAGTCGACGGCCTCTGCGGTGGAGCCGCCGCCCACGACGGTCACGGCGTCGTCCAGGCTTGCCAGGGCCGCGGCCAGCTCCCGGGTGCCGGTGGCGAAGGCCGGGAACTCGAAGACGCCCATCGGGCCGTTCCAGAGCACCGTCCTGCCGCGGGCGACCTCCCGCTTGAACGCGTCCAGGGTCTTGTGGCCGATGTCCAGGATGAGCCAGCCGTCCGGGACGTGCTCGACATCCACGGTGCGGACGGCGGCGTCTGCGCTGAAGGAGTCGGCGACCACCACGTCAGCCGGGATGACGAACTCCACGCCCTTCTCCTGGGCGCGTCCAAAAACCTCCCGCACGAAGTCCAGCCGGTCCTCCTCCACCTGCGAGCCGCCCACGCCCAGACCTCTGGCCTTGAGGAACGTGGCGGCCATACCGCCGCCGATGAGAAGCGCGTCTACCTTGTCCAGGAAGTTCTCTATCACGCCAATCTTGTCCGTCACCTTGGCCCCGCCCAGCACTACCACCAGGGGCTCCTGTGGAGACTCCAGCAGCGAGCCAAGCACGTCAATCTCACGCTCCATCAGGAAGCCCGCGACGGACGGCAGATACCGGGTTACGCCCTCCGTAGAGGCGTGGGCCCTGTGCGCCACGCCGAATCCGTCGCTCACGAATACGTCCGCCAGGGATGCCAGGGCCTTTGCGAACTCCGGGTCGTTCTTCTCCTCCTCCTCGTGGAAGCGGAGGTTCTCCAGGAGGAGCACGCCGCCGGGCGCGAGGCTGTTCACCGCGGCCTCCACGTCGGGACCAACGCAGTCGTCGGTGGAGCGCACCTCGGTTTCCAGCAGTTCAGAAAGGCGATGCAGAACGGGCGTCAGTCGCATATCCTCCACAACCTTGCCACCGGGACGGCCAAGGTGAGAACACAGGACAACCCGCGCTCCCTGCTCCTGGAGGTAGCGGATTGTGGGAACGGCGGCTCGGATACGGCTGTCGTCCGTTATGCGGCCGTCCTCCACGGTCACGTTGAAGTCCGCCCTCATCAGGACTCGCTTCCCGCCCACCTCTACGTCCCGCACGCTCTTCTTCTGCATGGCTCCTCCGGGCTAGCTGTCTCTGGCCACCATGAACCGGGCCACGGCCTCCAGCTCCTCCGTCTGCCGGGGCGTCAGGCCCGCATTCCGGAGCGACTGGATGGCCTCATCGCACAGGTTGTTCGCCCTCTCCTGGGAGAACTCCCTTGCGCCCAGGGTCTCAAGCACCCCGATTATCTTTTCGATGTCCTCCGGCTCCATCACCCGCTTGAAGTACACGTCGCCCAGGGTGCGCCTCTCCGCGCCGCTGGCGTTCTCGATGGCGTAGACAATTGGCAGGGACTTCTTCTTGTTCAGGATGTCCCCCGCCAGGGGCTTGCCGGTGTCCTGCTGGCCCCACAGGTCAAGGATGTCGTCACGTATCTGGAAGGCCAGACCCAGCTTGGCGCCGAACTGGGCCATTGCCTGCGCGGCCGGCTCCTCCGCCGAACACATGACGGCTCCAAGCTCCGCGGCGCAGCTGATGAGGGCGGCGGACTTGCCGTCAATCATCTTGAAATAGGCGTCCTGGGAGATGTCCACGCGCTCCTGGTATGTCAGGTCAAGGTACTGCCCCTCGCAGAGGCGCAGGCAGGCCTGGTCAAGGAGGCCCACCGCCTTGAGAGTGCGCTCAGGCGACATGCCCTTGTCCGTCTGGCGCAGAAGGGCCAGGCGCGCCAGGGCGTGCATGCCGTCGCCGGCGTTGATGGCCTGCGCGGGGCCCCAGACCCACCACACCGTCGGCCTGTTGTGGCGCTCCGAGTTGCCGTCCTGTATGTCGTCGTGGATGAGGGAGAAGTTGTGCACAAGCTCGACGGCTGCGGCCGCGGGCAGCGCCGTCTTCACGTCGCCGCCAAGGGCTTCACACGCGAGAAGGCAGAGGGTGGGTCGTATTCGCTTGCCGGACTCCCCCTCGGCGGCCTCCCCGTACTCGTCCAGCCACCCCATGTGGTAGCCCATCATGCGGTAGAGGGGGAAGTCCTCCTCCAGGACCAGGGACTTTATCTCCGTCTCTATCTGGTCCCGAAAGCGGGTGAAGGCAGAGGGAAGGGTCATGGTCTCACCCGGAGTGGGAGATGTTTGAGGTTTCCAGGGTCGGGGACTTTTCCATGGAGCTGATCTTGCCCACTCTGCGGGCGTGGCGGCCTCCCTCGAACTCCCCTTCCAGATAGGCCCTCACTATCTTCCGGGCCGTTTCATTGTCTACCGACCATCCGGAGAGGCAGAGTACGTTGGCGTCGTTGTGCTCGCGAGCGCGGCTGGCGGATAGGGGGTCCTGGCAGAGGGCCGCGCGGATTCCGGGCACCTTGTTGGCGGCGATGCTCATCCCTATGCCGGTGCCACAGATGAGGATACCCTGGTCGAAGTCGCTTTCGCCGACCGCAATCGCCACCTCCTGGGCCACGTCCGGGTAGTCGACGGAGTTGGTATCGTAGCAGCCGAAGTCCCGGGACTCGTGGCCCAGCTCCTTCAGCAGGTTCATCAAATGGAGCTTCAACTCCACGCCGTTGTGGTCACACCCTACGGCTATCCTCAACTCTCGCTCCTCCTCTTAAGGAATAGTCTGAATAAGTATAACGTCACTCCCGAGAAGTCGGGAGTCCACACCCCGCCCCTCCTGGATTCCCGTCTGCACGGGAATGACGGTGGCGGTATCGCGCTTTATTTGTTCAGAGTATTCTCTGGTCTTCTGCTAGCCCTCCACGATGCCGGGACACACCCGCTCCAGGTCAGCCATTTCGACGGCTCCGGCCCGCAAGATTCGCGGCGTCTCCGCCGTCATGTCCACTATGGTCGATCCCACCGCCAGAGAGCACGGCCCTTCGTCAAGCACCACGTCCACTGACTCTCCCAAGTGTTCTTTCACCACCTCTGCGCTGACCGGGTCGGGCCCGCCCGACCTGTTGGCGCTGGTGCCGGTCAGCGGAGCGCCCACCTCCTCTATCAGCGCCAGGGCCGTTGGGTGATTTGGCGCCCTTACGGCGACCGTGTCCCTTCCGCCAGTAATTGTAGTCGAAACCGAGGGCGCTTTGTAAAGCACCAGGGTAACGGCCCCGGGCCAGAATCGCCCGGCCAGGTCCCAGGCCGCCTGGGGCACGTCGACGGCCACCCTCTCGATGTCCTCCGGACCGCCCAGCAGCAGGGGCAGCGCCATGCCCTGGGGCCTGCCCTTCGCTTCGTACACCCTGCTCACGCCCTCTTCAATGAAAGCGTGAGCGCCCAGGGCGTACAGGGTGTCCGTTGGAAACGCCACCAGCCCGCCCCGGTTGAGGGCGGACACGGCCTTTTCCAGCATGTGCGCAGGGGTCAAAACACCTTTGTGAGTGCCCATTTTTGCCTTGACTGAGTATAGCACAGATGCTAATCTGAAATCACCGTCGCAACAGCTCAGGAGAGAATGGCCTCAGAAAGTAACGGCTCCACCAATCGGCGAATAGCAGCCAGCGGCGACGTGGAGGTTTCCACCTACCTGGAGATCGCCGAGGAGCGAGGCGGGCTGTGGCCCGCTCCTGATACCCCTCCCAAAGCCGAAGGCGAGTCCGTCGTGGTCGTCGACTTCGGGTCCCAGTACAGCCGTCTGATAGCCCGGCGCGTCCGGGAGTCCAGGGTCTACTGCGAGATTGTCCCCCACGACGCCTCCTGGGAGCAGGTGGCCGCTCTCAACCCCAGGGGCGTCATCCTGTCCGGCGGCCCCGCCAGCGTCTACGAGGACGACGCGCCCATGGCCCCGATGTGGGTCTACGAGAGGCGTCTGCCCGTGCTGGGCATCTGCTACGGCCTGCAGGTGCTGGCCCACCAGCTTGGCGGCAAGGTTGTCCCGGGCAGCAGGCGGGAGTACGGCCACGCAGTCCTTCACCAGAACGCGGCGGACAGCCTCATCTTTGCAGATATGCCCTCCTCCACAACCGTGTGGATGAGCCACGGAGACCAGGTGCTGGAGATGCCGCCGGGCTTCCACTCCCTGGCCTACACGGACAACTCGCCCATAGCGGTTATGGGCAACGACGAAGGGGTGCTTGGCCTCCAGTTTCACCCTGAGGTGGTGCACACGCCTGAGGGCAAGAGGATAATCGAGAACTTCCTGTACCACATCTGCCGCTGCCGGGGAGCGTGGACGGCCAGCAACTTCGTTGAGGAGAGCGTTGGGCGCATTCGCGAGCAGGTGGGCGACGGCAAGGTGGTGTGCGCCCTGTCCGGGGGCGTCGACTCCGCCGTGGCCGCCACGCTGGTGCACCGGGCCGTGGGAGACCAGCTCACCTGCGTATTCGTCGATAACGGCCTTCTGCGCAAGGAGGAGTCCAATCGGGTGATGGACACCTTCGGGCGCAACCTGAAGATGAACGTAGTCCGCGCCGACGCCACGGAGGTCTTCCTGACCCGCCTCGCGGGCGTGACCGACCCGGAGGAGAAGCGCATCGCCATCGGCGAGGAGTTCATACGCGTATTCGAAGAGCAGGCGACCAGCCTTGGCCGCGTGGACTTCCTGGCCCAGGGAACCCTCTACCCCGACGTGATTGAGAGCCAGACGCCTGAGAACAAGGCTTCGGCCAAGATCAAGACCCATCACAACGTCGGCGGCCTGCCGGAGGACATGACCTTCTCCCTGGTTGAGCCGCTGCGCTACCTCTTCAAGGACGAGGTGCGAGAGGTGGGGCTGGAGCTGGGCCTGCCGGAGGAGATGGTGTACCGCCAGCCCTTCCCCGGCCCCGGCCTAGCCATCCGCATCATCGGAGAGGTCACGTGGGAGAAGCTGGAGATGCTCCGGGCCTGCGACTGGATAGTCATGGACGAGATATCTACCGCGGGGCTGTACAACGAGCTCTGGCAGAGCTTCGCCGTGCTCACGGACACCCGCAGCGTGGGCGTCATGGGTGACTTTCGCACCTACGGCAACATGGTGGCCATACGCGCCGTCACCAGTGAGGACGCCATGACGGCAGACTGGGCCCGCCTCCCCTACGACGTGCTTGCAAGGATTTCCAACCGCATTGTCAACGAGGTGCCCCAGGTCAACCGCGTGGTCTACGACATCACCTCCAAGCCTCCGGGCACCATAGAGTGGGAGTGAGGGGGTATGACGACCCGGAAGCCTCGCGCTGCACGGAGTAACCTTACGGATGCAGAGCGCAAGCTCTGGTCTCGCCTCCGTGTGCGGCAGGTACACGGCTTCAGTTTTCGTCGCCAGCGGCCCGTAAGCCCTTTTATCGTTGACTTCGTTTGCGAGGAGGGACGCCTAATCATAGAGGTAGAGGGCAGCCAATACGCTCAGAAAGCAGCCCAGGTTGCCCATCGAGATGATTACCTCACGGACCTTGGTTTCAAGGTGCTCCGCTTCTGGGACAACTCTGTGCTTGATGACATAGATGCGGTCATTGAGGTGATCGCACAGGCTTTGGAAGACCAGAGATATCCTCACCCCGGGATCGAGTCCGGGGCAGGCTCTGACCTTCCCGAGCAGGCGGAGGAGGGGGTTGACTCTCCCTTCGGTAGCCGAGGAAAGCCAGGATGAACGTTACTGAATACATGGAGGCAGAGGGCCACGAGCAGCTGTGCGTGTACGTGGACAAAGGCGTCGGGCTCAGGGCCTTCATCGCCATTCACGACACCACCCTCGGCCCTGCCCTGGGCGGCGTGCGCATCTGGCCCCACAAGACGGAGGACGAGGCCATACTGGACGTTCTCAGGCTGGCCAAGGGCATGACCTACAAGGCCGCAGCCGCGGGGCTGGACTTTGGCGGCGGCAAGGCGCTGATAATGGCCTCTCCCCAGGACAAGACGGAGGCCATGATGAGGGCCTACGGCCGCTCTGTGGACTCCCTGGGAGGCCGGTACGTCACCACTGAGGACGTGGGCGCCGACGACCAGGACCTGGAGTGGATTGCGCTGGAGACGTCCCACGTCACCGGGCTGCCCATCAGCCAGGGTGGAAGCGGCGGCCCGGCTACTGCGACGGCCTACGGCATTTACAAGGCGATGAAGGCGTGCGCCGCTCGTCTGTGGGACAACGACTCCCTGAAGGGCCGCGTCGTCGCTGTGCAGGGCTTTGGCAAGGTGGCGTCGACTATGGCGCACCACCTGCGAGAAGAGGGCGCACGGCTGGTCGTCGCCGAAATCAACCCGGCAGCGCTGGACGTGGCCCGCGACCAGGGGCTGGAGGTGCTGGACGACCCGTCCCGCATCTACGACGTGGAGTGCGACATCTTCTCGCCGTGCGCCCTGGGCGGCATACTCAACGACGAGACGATTCCACGCCTGAAGTGCCGGGCGGTGGTCGGCAGTGCCAACAACCAGCTATTGCAAGTGCGTCACGGCGACGCGTTGCAGCAGCGAGGTGTCCTATACGCTCCGGACTACATTGTCAACGCCGGCGGCATCATCAACATCTCCATGGAGGTGGGCCAACCCTACAATGAAGACGCCGCGATGGAGCGGGTGGCCCGCATCTACGACACGATGACGCGGGTGATTGAGACCTCGGAAAGCCAGGGTATAGCCACCGCGCTGGCGGCGGACCGCATCGCCGAGGAGCGCATCAGCACCATGCGCAGGGTGAAGGGCATCTAAGAATAGTCTGAACAAGTCCAGTCCACTCCCGCGAAGGCGGGAGTCCACACCCCGCCCCTCCTGGATTCCTGCCTACGGAGACCTTTGAATAACTCAGGTTCTGGGTGATGGAGAAGGTTGTCGAGCAGAAAAGGGTCTAGCATAGCTCTTCATCCTGGATTGTGCTGGCCTCTTGGGTCCCTTTGTGGCCGTGCAACTGCGCCTCATACTGCCCAGTTCCAGGGGACCTAGACAACGGCAGCGGTCAGTTTCACCATCTTCCTCAAGTTGTAGGCCATGAGCTTGAACCACATCTCCAAGGCGTTTCGCCGCAGACCACGATACCGCACTCTGCTGTACCCGTAGCTCCGTTTAAGGGTCCCAAACACCTTCTCCACTAAGGCCCGTCTGGGCCGTATCATCTCGTTGCGCTCCCTTTGCCACTCCGGTAACTCCTTCTGATGCTTGTGAGACCGGTGCATTATCATGTCTCCGATACCCTGAGACCTCAACCACTCACGCCTCCTCTTGGACTCGTAGGCCCGGTCCCCGTACACCTCCTCCTCGTCACAACTCACCAGCTCATCCGCCACCGCACTCTCATACACCTTGGCCGAGGTCAGCTTGGCCTTCCGCACCAAGCCACTCCCAGCATCCACTCCCACGTGCATCTTGTAGCCAAAGTGCGACCGTCTTCCAACCCGCCCCCCGCTCCAATCCGCATCAGGGTCCTTCAGACTCTTGGCTCCTCCACCCGCCGACATGGGAGGCTTCTTCACCTGCGCCTCCACCAGTGTGGCGTCCATCAGTGTCCCCTGCTTCAACACCAGCCCCAGCTTCTCCAACTGCGCCCCTAACTCATCAAACAGCTTCTCGCTCAACCCCAACTCCTCCAGCGCCGTCCTGAAACGGCTGATGGTAGAGTGGTCAGGGGTATCGTCCTGTAGTCCCAACCCCACGAAGCGCCGAAATGAGATACGGTCACCAAGGGCCTCCTCCATCTCCGGGTCAGACAGGCTGTACCACTGCTCCAAAAGCAGTACCTTCACCATCGTCAACGGCGGATAGCTGGGCCTACCCTCACGGGCTGAGTATATGGCTGACACCAACCCCTCAAACCGCTCCCAATCTACTATCTCAGAGATACGCTCCAGACGACGATTCTGGCCCAACTCCTCCGGCAACAACGACTCAGCTAGACCCGGATTACCCATCTCACGGTGCATCGCTCCCTCCTGGCTCCTTGAGACTCCATACTATTCTCCCCCAATACCGCACAGTTATGCAAAGGTCTCCCTACGCAGGAATGGTCATAAAGGTGTCATTAGGCGGGATGGCCATGTTTGCTACTTGTTCAGAGGTTTCCTAACTCTAGTCGCCCAAGGTCTCCCCTGCCCTGGAATCAGCCTAGACCCATCTCATCCAGTCGCTCGTCGTCAATGCCGAAGTGGTGCGCTATCTCGTGGGCTACGGTGTCCTTGACCTCCCTGGCTATCTCCTCCGGCGTGCGGCAGATGGCCTCCACCGGCCCCTGGAAGATGGTTATCTTGTCAGGCAGCACCAGGTTGTAGCCCTCCCTGGCGGTGAGCGGGATGCCCTCGTACAGCCCAAGCAGATCGCCCCTGTTCTTGAGCCCGGCCTCATCCAGCTGCTCTCTACTCGGCCACTGCTGGACGACAATCGCCACGTTGGAGAGGCGCGCCAGCAGCTCCTGGGGTAGCTCCTGGATGGCGTCCAGGACCAGATCTTCGAACTCCTCCTGCTGCATTGTGTCTTCTACTCCTCTGGGCGCTCATTGAAAGCGGCGGCGTTTTTCCGCAAGGTTACCGCTCTCCTCGTCTGTTTTCAGGTGGGCGTCAGTATGCACGCGATTATACCATTCGCCCCGCTTCCGAGGTGGTCTTGTACGAATTCAGCCAAATAGGTACAATACCCACGTTTCTTGTCGCGAAATAGCGCCACGCGTGGCGGAGGCCGGCAGGCTGCCGGGGTCCTCCAGTGTGGACGCTCAAAGTTGGGCCTGGTTTGTAATGGCCGGCCCGTAGAGGAGAAAAATGCGCTTCAGAGGCCTCCACGCAGTTGCCCTGTCCGCGCTCTTGTGCCTGCTCATTCTGAGCATAGCCGCCTGCTCCGATGACGCCGGAGACGGCACTACAACACCCGTGCAGGCCGCAACGCCCACGGCGACTTCAGCCCCATCCCCAACGCCCTCCCCGGCTCCCACGCCAACGGCGCTGCCGGTTCCCACCTCTGTGCCGCCGCCAACAGCCACGTCAACGGCAACCCCCTCGCCAACGGCGGCCCCGACGCCGGCGCCCACAGTTGCGCCGGCTGCTACGCCAACGGCGGCTCCCACCCCGACTCCGACTCCGCCCGTTACTCCAATGGATACTCCTGTCCCAACCCCAACGCCGGTCCCCACGGCTACGCCTACGCCGCTCAGCTTCACCCTCATCAGCAGCGGGGGCTGGCACACCTGCGCCCTGCGCGCCGACGGCTCCCCGGTCTGCTGGGGCGACGATGAAGTAGGCCAGGCGTCGCCGCCCACGGGCGAGAGCTTCACCGCCATAAGCAGCGGCTACTTTCACACGTGCGCCCTCCGCGCCGACGGCACGCCGGTGTGCTGGGGCGACGATGAAGTAGGCCAGGCGTCGCCGCCCACGAGCGAGAAGTTCACCGACATAAGCAGTGGTGACTTTCACACCTGCGCCCTCCGCGCCGACGGCTCCCCGGTGTGCTGGGGCGAAGACGGAAACGACCAGGCGTCGCCCCCCGCCGGGCGCAGCTTCGCGTCCATTAGCAGCGGTGACATTCACACCTGCGCCCTCCGCGCCGACGGCTCACCGGTCTGCTGGGGCCGCGACGATGTCGGCCAGGCGTCGCCTCCATCCGGAAGTATTTTTGCCTCCATGAGCAGCGGCTTCGGCCACACGTGCGCCCTTCGGCCCAACGGGTCACCGGTCTGCTGGGGCCACGACGAAGAAGGCCAGGCTTCGCCCGCCTCCGGCAGGAGCTTCGCCGCTGTCAGCAGTGGGGGCTGGCACACCTGCGCCCTCAGTCTGCAAAACCACGCGATCTGCTGGGGCGACAACCAGTATGGCCAGGCATCACCTCCCCTGAGCGCGCTCTCTGCTATCAGCAGCGGTGTCAATCACACCTGTGCCCTCCACTTTGACGGCTCGCCGGTCTGCTGGGGCCACGACGGGTTTGGTCAGGCGTCGCCCCTTGCCATACTCTCTCCAACTGCGACGCCGACTCCAACGGCGGTTCCCACGGTCGTGCAGACACCGGATGCCACGCCTCCGCATCCCCTCGTGGTTTCGGGCTTCATTGCCATAAGCAGCGGCGACGCCCACACCTGTGCCCTCCACCCGGATGGCTCACCCACCTGCTGGGGCGACAACCAGTATGGCCAGTCATCGCTTCCCCTGGACGAGCATTTCATCGACATCAGCAGCGGTTGGAACCACACATGCGCGCTACGCCCGGACGGCTTGCCCGCCTGCTGGGGCGACAATCAGTACGGCCAGTCATCGCCTCCATCAAACGAGCAGTTCATTGACGTCAGCAGCGGCAGGTATCACACATGTGCCCTGCGCCCCAACGGTTCACCGGTGTGCTGGGGCGACGACAGGTATGGTCGAACAACGCCTCCATCCGGCGGACGGTTTGTCTCCATCAGCAGCAGCGAGGGTTACACCTGCGCCCTTCGCTCCAACGGCCTGACGTCTTGTTGGGGCCCTGACAGGCATGGCCGCGCGTCGCCGCCCTCTTTCGAAAGGCTCAAGTCCATCAGCAGTGGTGGCGCCCACACGTGCGGCCTTCACCAGGACGGCTCACCGGTGTGCTGGGGTGACAACCAGTACCGGCAGACGTGGCCCCCCCTCGGCGAAAATTTCACGTCCATTTCCAGCGGCAGCCGCCACACGTGCGCTCTCCGAGCCGACGGCTCGCCGGTGTGCTGGGGATCGGATGCGGATGGCCAGGCGTCGCCGCCCTTCGACGAGCATTTCGACGCCATCAGCAGCGGGGGCGCTCACACCTGTGCGCTGCGATCCAACGGCTCACCCGTCTGCTGGGGTTCGGATACTTCAGGTCAGGTATCGATACCGGAACCCGCGGACGAGGACTTTGTCACAGTGAGCAGCGGCGGCACTCACACCTGCGCCCTCCGCCCCGACGGAACTCCGGCTTGCTGGGGTGACAACCAGTACGGCCAGGCAGTGTCGCCCTTCGGTGAAACCTTCGCCGCCATCAGCGCCGGTGGCACTCATACCTGCGCCCTCCACTTCAACGGGACACCGGTATGCTGGGGCCGCGACGACGTCCATCAATCGTTTCCGCCCTCCAGGGAGAGATTCACTACCATCAGCAGCGGGAGCTTTCACGCCTGCGCCCTCCGCTCCAACGGCTCTGCGGTCTGCTGGGGCGACAACGAGGTGGGCGAAGCGTTGCCGCCATCAGGCGAAACGTTCACCGCTATCAGCAGCGGCTGGTATCACACCTGCGCCCTTCGCTCCGACGGCTCGCCTGTCTGCTGGGGCGCCAATGCGTTCCGCCAAGCGTCACCTCCCCTGGGTGAGAGCTTCACGGCCATCAGCAGCGGGCATTGGCATACGTGCGCTCTCCGCACCGACGGGACCCCGGTATGCTGGGGCCACAACGATCACGGCCAGGCGTCGCCACCATCCGGTGAAACGTTCACCGCCATCAGCAGTGGAGGGTCTCACACGTGCGCTCTCCGCGCCAATGGCTCCCTGGCCTGCTGGGGCAGCGACGCCGACGGCCAGGCGTCGCCATCCTCCGGGGAGACATTTGTCGCCGTAAGCAGCGGAGAGTCTCACACTTGCGCCCTGAGCCAGGATGGTTCACTGGCCTGCTGGGGCGGCAATTCGTTCGGGCAAGCGTCACCTCCACTGGTTTAGAGGTCCATTGCCAAGAGAAGACCTGGCGCTCCTGTCCACGCTGTTCTCCTGACAGACCAGATTCCGAAGGATGCCGGGTGGCGGTCTCTCGCTCCCTCCATCGCCCTGCATGGTTTCGGCTGGGCGCGTGGTGCGAATGCGATTATTGCGTCCGCCTTTGACTTAAGGGATTCGTAGCCAAATTCCACTTTCAAGTCCAGATTCCTGGCAATTCGTGTTTTAGGGTGTGCCAACCTGTGATTTGTGCTATTATGTGCCGTGAAGTGAGCGTTCTCGCCATACCCATCCGCAGGCCAAAGATTTTCTACGGCTGGTACATAGTTGCCGCAGCCGCCGCAATCAACGTGTACGGCGCGGGGGTCTGGTTCTACGGATTCCCCATCTTCTACAGAGCCCTACTGGAGGAGTTCGGGTGGGCCGCCGCGGCGGGCGCCGCCATATTCTCCCTCTCCCGCCTGGAGGGAGGCATTGAGGGGCCTATCATCGGGTGGGCCGTTGACAAGTTCGGTCCCAGAAAGATGGCCGTTCTCGGAGCGGTCATAGCGGGTTCCGGCTTCATGGCCATGAGCTCCGTAAACGCCTTCAACGTTGGCCCCATACACGTCAACGCGCTTATCGCCTTTGGCCTGCTCTACGCCGGGTGGATGTCCATAGGCTACAACACCGGCTTCGGGCACGCCAGCATGGCCTCCGTCAACGCCTGGTTCATCAGAAAGCGCTCACGCGCCTTTGCCGTCTTCTCCCTTGGCGCGGGCGGCAGCGGTATCACGGTGTTTGTAGTGGGTTTTCTGGTGGACCTTTACGGGTGGCGGGTCGCGGCATTGCTGGCCGGGTTCGGCATCTTTGCGATAATCATACCCCTGTCCCTGCTTCTGCGGCACAAGCCTGAGCAGCACGGCTACCTGCCGGATGGCGACGACCCCCATACGGCTGCCGTTCAGGCGTCTTCAGCCCCGGCCCAGGGGAAACGCGGGCCTTCATCGATGAAGGTGTCGTGGTCCGAGTACGACTTCAGCGTCAAGGAAGCGTTGTCGACGAGGGCGTTCTGGATGCTCATCATGGGCACGGGAGCCAGGTCCTTTGCCATGACCTCAGTGGTCTTGCACCTGGTTGTCTACCTGACTGCCGTGAGAGACATCTCCGAGGTGGCGGCAGCCGGAGCACTGGGGGCGACGGTGAGCATCAGCTGCATCGGCCGCCTGGGCTTTGGAGTGCTGGGCGACTACATCGACAAGCGACACATAATGATCGGCACACTTCTGCTGCAGACGGTGGGGATATTCATACTGATGAACGCCACATCTATAGGTCAAGTGTGGCTGTTCGTTGTGGTCTACGGCATCGCCTATGGCGGCGCGATCCCGGTGTACATGGCAATTGTCGGCGAGTACTTTGGCAGGCAGAACTACGCCACCATACGCGGCTTCAACCAGTTGTTCCACATCCCAACGACCGTATCGGGTCCGGTCTTCGCCGGGTGGATATACGACACCACCGGCAGCTATGGCGTGGCCTTCACCAGCTTCATCATCGCTATGCTGATAGGCGTCGGTTTCCTCTTCTTCGCCCAACGGCCCAATCCTCCTGCCCGCCTCCTCCAGGAAGACGACGCCCCGGTCTCCGAAGCGCGGCCGTAGGGTTTCTCTTTCCCCAATGTGATAAACTTGCTCCAAGAGTTTTGGAGGGAGTTTAGCCTTAAGCCTCCGCAAGAGTCTGAGCATGAATCTGGTCACACTCAAGAACTTCCGTTGCTTCCGAGAAGAGCAACAGGCGCGTCTTGCGCCCTTGACCTTCCTCGTTGGCGAGAACAGCACGGGTAAGACTTCCTTCCTGGCGCTGGTGCGCGCTCTGCAAGAGGTCGCGTTTGAGTCAAAGGTCCCCGACTTCCGGGAACCGCCGTATGACTTAGGATCTTTCGAGGACATTGCCTATAATCGTACAAGGGGCGGAGCCAAGTCTTTCGAGGCTGGCTTCAGTACGCAGTTAAAAGAGGATACGCTAACTAGTTCAAGTATGCCTTCCGACAAATCTGTAACCTTCTCCGTGACCTTTGAGCCAAGAAACGGCGTTCCTTATCCTACTACTCGCCGGCTCTCTGATGGCAAAGGATTGGTCGAGGTCAACCCAGATGGCATACGATTAGCAGTACCTGGACGTGAGGCGCGTGTTGCTAACCCGCAATGGCGTTGGTCTGACGATGATGAACAGTTGATACCACTCCGATATTTGACCCGGCAAGAGCTACTGCCAGATATTCTTGAAAAACTACCCGGACAGACGAACGACGACTCGTCCTATCTATCTTTGACAAGGGAAGACTTAGACTATATCGAGGGTTTTGCGTCTCACATCCGTTTTGAGCCTCAGCATGCCCAGAATTTGTACGCAACCTTCGCCGGCGCGCCTGTGAGGTCAACGCCAAGGCGCACTTATGACCCCACACGACCCTTCCGGGACCCGGGTGGTGAATATATACCTACCCTGCTTGCTAACCTGTCTAGGCGGAATCCGGAAGGATGGGAGCACTTGAAGGGATTACTTGAATATTTCGGCAGAAGCGCGGGCCTGTTCGATGAGATTGACATAGAATCCTTGGGCAAAACGGATGGCTCACCGTTCCAGGTGATGGTGAGGAAGTACAGCGGAAAAGCAAAGGGCAGAAAGAGGAACCTGATAGACGTAGGCTATGGAGTAAGCCAGGTTCTTCCTGTGCTGACAGAGCTGTTTCGCATCGGGTCTACCTCGCTGTTCCTGTTACAGCAGCCTGAGGTGCATCTGCACCCCACTGCCCAAGCTGCTTTGGGCAGCCTGTTCTGCCTAATGGCAAGTATTGGCCTTAGAAGGCAGATTATAGTGGAGACCCACAGCGACTATCTGCTTGACCGCGTGCGCATGGACGTGCGGGACAAGAAAACCAACCTCAAGCCGGAGGACGTCTCGATTCTCTACTTTGAGACTGATGGCCTAGAGGCTAGGATCCACTCACTGGAGTTGGACACTGACGGAAACATCGTCAACGCTCCGCCGGGATACGGCCAGTTCTTCATGGATGAGATGCGCCGCTCGATAGGTCTGTGAATGTGCTCTATCGTTGACGCCAATGTGCGTGACCAGGTGTTTGGCAGCGCGTTTACCCCTGCGGGCAAATATTTTCTTGACTGGCTTACTCCTAAGCGCGGTGGGAGGCTGATTGTCGGTGGAAGACTTCTGCAGGAGCTTGGCGCTTTAGAAAACTTTCAGCGTTGGCTTAGAGTTTCCATAAAGCTGGGCGTAGCCAAGATTATTCCCGATGATCGCGTAGCCTCACAGAAAACAGACTTGGAAAACCGAGGCGTTTGTGAATCCAACGACACTCACGTTATCGCTCTGGCGATGCAAGGAGGGGCGCGGATCCTATTTACCAACGATTTGGCGCTGCGGCGTGATTTCAGACGTATCGTTCATGGCGAAATCTATGATACGAGGAATTCCGACGCAGTAACTTCTACACATCGCACGCTGCTCAGACGGCCTTGTAATTGAATCATCTGCTAACTCACGTCAAGGAGGTGTTCCTATGGAGACGCAAATGCCGGGCGGTTACACAGGAAGAATCCTGCGCATTGATCTGACCACGGAGCGGGTCTGGACGGAGACGCTGACCCCGGAGGAGTGTCGGTACTACCTGGGGGCCGTGGGCATTGGGTACAAGATATTGTGGGAGGAGGTGCCGCCGGAGGTCGCTTGGGACGACCCGGAGAACAGGCTGTTCCTGGGCTCCGGGCCTCTGGCCGGCACGCCCGTCTGGGGCACGGGCAGCCTGACGGTCGTGACCAGGGGCGCTATGACCGGCGGCGCGGTCGTGACCAACGCCCAGGGCTTCTTCGGGGCCAACCTCAAGTACTGCGGCTACGACGGCATTGTTCTCCAGGGCCAGGCCAGCAGGTGGGTCTACGTCCACGTCAACGACGACGTTGTGGAGCTTCGGGACGCCACCCATCTCCTTGGCAAGGACACCTGGGACATGCAGGACGCGCTCCAGGCGGAGTACGGCCTCAGCGGCCACCAGATGAGCGTGTACGGCATTGGGCCTGCGGGCGAGAATCTGGTCAGGTGGGCCATTATCGAGGGCGACTACGGCCACGTGGCAAGCAAGAACGGCTGCGGCGCGGTCATGGGCGTGAAGGGCGTGAAGTGCATCGCCATCGTGCGCGGGAGCAAGGGCGTCGGCGTCCACGACCCGGTGGGCCTGCTCCAGGCGTCGGACGTGATAAGCCACGAGGTCAAGGCCACGCCCACCTACGAGTACGGCACACTCAGCGGCCCCCTGCGCAACAACCGCTCCGGGGCGCTGTCGATAAAGAACCTCACCACCAACATCTACCCAGTCGTGGAGCGACTGGACGAGCTTGAGCCTGCCGCCCTTCGCGCCAAGTTCCCCCATCGCGGACACCAGTGCAGCGGCTGCGGGATGAAGGGCCACTGCCACATCCTTGTGGTGCCTGAGGGCAGCTACGAGGGCGCCCTTGTGGACGAGGCTGAGTCTGAGGGCATAGCCATGTGCGGCCCGCAGATAGGCAGCGTGGACACCTCCGAGATGATGTGGCTCAACACCCAGGTGGACAAGGCCGGCGTGGACGTGAACGAGTTCGGCTGGGTGATAGGCTGGGTCATGGAGTGTTACGAGAAGGGGTACATCACAAAGGAGCAGCTTGGCGGGCTGGAGATGAAGTGGGGCGACTCGGAGGCCGCCAACGCCCTGCTCCAGATGATAACCCGTCGCGAGGGTTTCGGCGACCTGCTGGCGGAGGGCGTAAAGCGTGCGGCGGAAACCCTGGGCGGCGAGGCCTATGAATGCGCCGTGTTCGTTCACAAGGGCACCACGCCCCGGGGCCACGACCATCGCGGTCGCTGGTCGGAGATGCTGGATGGGTGCGTGACCAACATCGGCACCATTGAGGGCGGCGGACAGCAGACCCAGGAGTTCGGGCTGCCGGAGACCCACGACCCCTTTGACCCTGAGGCCGTGGCCCACGTGCTGGCGGCCATGCTGGGCAAGCGCAATTTCGTGGACGCCCTGGGCGTGTGCAGCTTCACGGTCAACACCTACGTGGAGCTGATTTGCCGGGCGCTGAACGCCCTGACCGGGTGGGACTACACCAAGGAAGAGGCCATGGAGTTTGGCAAGCGGAGCGCGGCCATGTTCCGGCTGTTCAATCTCAGGTGCGGCATAGGCGTGGACCTTGAGAGGCCGTCGGAGCGATACTGGTCCACTCCCATAGACGGGCCGGCGGCGGGAACCAGCGCCAAGGCCAACTGGGAGACGATGGTGTCGACTTACTACAAGACGGCGGGATGGGACAGGGAGACCGGCAAGCCGCTACCGGAGACGATGCGGGAGCTGGGCTTGGAGCGCCTCATGCCGGAGGTGTGGGGCGTGGAGGAGGCGAAGGTTGGCTCGTAGACCGACTGCGCCGCCCTTATAATCGCTTCATCCGCCCAAAGGAGACTTGGCCAATGGAGAACGAGAACAAGGAAGACGGCCAAATGAGTGAATCTCAAGAAGCTGACCTGCAAGACAACGATGAGCGCAAGCCCGGGGTGTTGGGACGTGTGCGGGGCGCGTTTGGCTCGGCTGGACAAGGCGTAACCGGCGCTGTGGACACCGTTACAGGCGCAGGGTTCCGCAAGGATTTTGAGGACTTTACGGAGGCGGTTACTACAACCGTTATTGGAGTTCACCAGGACCAGGCTGCGCTAAGGGAGAGCATATCACGGCTTGAGCAAACTTCTCTCCAGGAACATACCGCACTAAGTGAAAGGCTCTCTCAACATGAGGCCGGCGTAGAGCGGGAACTGACTGAGTTAAAAGATGGGCTTTCCAGGCTTGAGCAGCGTTCTCCCATGCCGAGGTGGGTTCTGGCCTCCGGGGTTGCTTCTTTGCTGGCACTTGGGTGCAGCGTTGCTGCCCTGATTATGTCTCTCTAGGCGCAGATATGGGATACGATGAGCTGGTAAAGCTGTCAGAGTTCTACCCCACCCAGGATCGCGACGCCATACCGAATCTGGCAAGTCAGTATAGACTGCGCCAGGAACGTGAGGTACTGGAGTTGGCCGCCATTGCGGCTGAAACAGGCCTTGCTGATGTCACAGGCCTGGGGCTGGAGCCGGACGCTAATCCGCAACTATTGCGGGCGATTGGAATGTACACAGATAAGAATCTTGACGCCCTGACAGAAAGCGACCTCAACGGCATAAAGGGTAAATACTTTGAGGTTCTCTTGGAAGAGAAGTTAAACGCGGGCGAGAGTGTTGGAGGCATACAACTGTTGCCGGGGGAAGTGGCTAGATTGGCCGAATCTCCCAGCCAACCCGGATGGGACCTGGAAATCGTTAACGAGAACGGTGAGACTGTAGACGAAATCCAAGCTAAAGCCACCGATTCTCTGAGTTATGTCAAAAGCGCTCTCGACAAGTATCCGGACATCCAAGTCATTACCACACAAGAGCTCAGTGACAAGGTGGCTGATTATGACGATATTACTTCCTCTGACATATACAACTCTGACATAACCGAGGAGGCGACAGAGCATATAGAGGAGCTTTCTGAAGACTTGGTCACAGACATCCTGCATCAGAGCGCAGAGTTTGCGTTTGATGCCCTTCCCGTCTTGTCCGGAGTAGTCATTGGTCTGAGCGAGGGACGGCAGGTTCTGATGGGACGCTCTACGGTCGAGGAATCACTGAGGCGGGGAAGTGTGCGCTTAGGGCGGTCGTCTGTCTACTCGGTTATAGGAGCGGGTCTAATGGCTGTTGACGCCGGAGTTATATCACTACCCACTGTTACAGCGCTGCGGATCGCAGAAGGCAGGGTAAGGCATAGAAAGGCTATGGAAAGCCATCTAGAGGAGAAGACCGCGGAGATAGTACGCGAGGTGAGGATAACATCTCCGTAGTCAAGCTACGTGTTCTTGCACCGAAAGCCCAATCCCCTTCCACACCCCGCGCTACAGGCTTCTTGCCACCACGTTCTGTATGATGATCAGGATGAATATGGCCACCATTGGGCTGAGGTCTATCGCCCCGACCCGCGCGTAGCGGCGAATGGGCGCCAGAAACGGCTCCGTGATGGTGATCAGGGCGTAGCGTATGGGGTTGTCCGGCCGCATGATGTTGCCAATGATGAGCCAGTCCAGGATAACCCGTCCCAGTATCGCCAGGTAGAGCACAGTTATTATGGCGTTGACCAGGTTGGCCATCACTTCTCCTCGCCCAGTTCCATCGCCTTTTCGTGGGCGGCGATGACGCCGTTGATGATAGCGCTCCTGAGCCCGTCGTCCTCCATGGACAGGAGTGCCTCGGCGGTGGTGCCGCCGGGAGAGGTCACCATGTTGCGCAGCTCCGCCGGGTGCCTGCCGGAGCTCTTGGCCAGGGCCGCGCTTCCCAGGACGGTCTGAAGGGCCAGGGCCTGCGCCATGTCCCTGGTCAGGCCTAGGTATACCCCGGCGTCTATCAGCGACTCAAGGAAGAGGAAGACGTAGGCCGGGCCGCTGGCGCTCAGGGCCGTTGCCATGTCCAGGTACTTCTCCTCGGAGACGTACATCTCCTCGCCCAGGGACCGCAGAATTGTCCGGGCCGCGTCCTCGTGGCGGGTGGACACCTCCGGCGACGCCGTCCATACGCTCATCCCCTGCCCCACCTGTGCCGGTGTGTTGGGCATGACCCTTATGACGGCCCGGTGGTCAAGGCCCTTGGCTATGCTCTTCATGGTGGCCCCGGCGACGATGGACAGCGCAGCCTGGGACGAGGTGAGCCGCCCGCGCAGCTCGGCGAACACGTCTCCAAGCTGCTGGGGCTTCACCGCAAGAACGACCAGTTCTGCTGTCTCTACGGCGTGGGAGTTGTCCGAGGTGGTCTGCACCCCGTACAGCTCGCTCAGGTACTCTCTCCGTCCGCTTACAGGCTCTCCAACGCAGATTGAGCCGGGGGCCGCCAGCCCCTTGTCCAGCACGCCGGACAGAATGGCCTCCGCCATTGTGCCGCCGCCAATGAATGCCAGTGTCAGTTCGTCAGTCATTTTCCCTCGGCAGGCATCCGGTGTTCGCCATGATTGTGGCAACCTGGATGGAGTTCTCCATCCCTCTTGCGCTGGCTATGCCCTTACCCGCAATGTCGAAGGCCGTGCCGTGGTCCACCGACGTCCTGATGAACGGCAGCCCCAGGTTTATGCTGACGCTGCCCTCGAAGTCCTTCATCTTGATGGGGATGTGCCCCTGGTCGTGGAAGAGGGCCAGCACGGCGTCGTAGCGGCCCTCCGCCGCCTGCGGAAAGACGGAGTCCGCCGGCACAGGGCCCGTGGCGTCGATTCCCTGGGCGCGGGCCGCCTCCACCGCCGGGCCTATCTCATCTATCTCCTCGCGGCCCAGCAGGCCGCCGTCGCCGCCGTGGGGGTTCAGGGCCGCCACCGCTATGCGCGGCGAGTCGAAGCCCCACTTCCGGAAGCAGTTGTGGGTAAGCTCCACCTTTGCCAGGACGTTTTCCTTTGTCACGTATTCCACCGCCCGGGCCAGGGACCTGTGGGTAGTCAGGTGCACAACGCGCAGGCTGCCCGCCGTGAGCATTGTGGCCACCTGCTTGGCCTCGCTCAGCTTCTGAAGAAGCTCCAGGTGGCCGATGTCCTGGTAGCCGGCGGCCTGGGCCGCCTCCTTGTTGATGGGAGCTGTGGCCATCGCCTGCACGTCGCCCGACAGCGCCATCTCACCCGCTCGCAGTATCCACTCCACGCACGCCCTTCCCGCTCCTGCACTGATCTGCCCCGGCGTAACGTCCTCCGGCCTCAGATTGCCCGGGTCAAGTATGGAGATGGCGTTGTCCGAAGCCTGTGCCGCGGAGGACACGGGCGTTATGTCCAGGGCAAGGCCCAGGTCAGAAGCCGTCTTCCGAAGCAGCGGCGCGTTGCCTATCACAAGCGGGTGGCACTCTGCGGTTATCTCCGGGATGGCCAGGGCCTTGGCCACCACCTCCGGGCCGATGCCGCACGGGTCTCCCATGGTGATGGCGATGATTGACTTGCTGCTCATATTTTGACTTCTCCTGTGGCCGTTCCCGGAGGCTGCGCGCCTCCGTCTTGGCTGTTCATTGAAGGCCATTCCCGCTCAAATGGTTCGACAGGCTCACCCCCGTATCAAGTACGGGGCAGGCTATGAGCGGGTTTGTGAGTCATATTCGACGCTCGCCTTGTGTGCCAATGGAAGCATTATATTGGGAGTTCCGAAATGGTACAATAGAAAAGGCCCCGATGTATCGGGGCCTTGGGCGCACGCTCTCTCAAGGAGAGCGCCGTTCGGGATATCTGCAGACGCAGAGCGTCCTACCCGCCGCGCCGCTCCCGCTGCTCTCTATGCCGGGTCGGCGCGTATTATACGAATTTTGCCTCCTCAGTAGCCCATGAGGGGCTCCACGTCCCTCAGAATGTTGATAAGGGTGTGCTCAAAGGAGGGAGGCTGCCCCGCCAGGACAAAGGGCACGGGCGGCTGATAGACCGGCCTGCGGCGCTTGAAGGGCTTCACGTAGCTCAGCCCCCGGAAGTGGCCCCTTACGCTGACCACCCGGGGCCGGGTGCGCCAGTGGCCCTTCACCATGTTCCCCTTGCGGTTCAGGTGGGGCTTGACCCAAATGGCATCCACCTCTGGTCGTCCTTCCCTTTGCATGATTTGTAAGCCTCCTATGGTAGTATGAATGGGCTAGGAGAACTCTCCGAACTTATCCGCATCTCTCGTATCCGCAGGCTGGGTCTGAACACCTCTCGCAGCCCTCCTGGTGAATCAGGAACGCGTAGCAGTCCGGGCAGTGGTTCTTGCTGCCGTTCCCGTTGCCGTTGGCCTCCGCCTTCAGGAAGAGCTCCTGCTGCACCGCGAAGGCGCTCACGGGCTGCGGCTGAGGCGCCTGGACTATCGCCTCCGGCGCCGGCGCCGATAACTGGCGGCTGAGGGCCAGGGCCACCGCGTCCGGGGCGGAGCGCACCATTGTGCCGTCGTCCCAGGCGGGGCAGCATGTGATGCCCCTGAGCTGCTCAATAATCTGCTCCGTCGGAATGCCGGAGCGCAGGGCCAGGGACGCCAGGCGGGATATGGCCTCAAGCTGCGCCGAGTCACATCCACCCGCCTTGCCCAGGGTGGAGAACACCTCGAAGGGGTGGCCGTCGTAGTAGGTGATATTGACGTACATGTTGCCGTGGCCGGTGCGCACCCTCTCGGTCACGCCCTGCACGCTCCTGGGCCTCTCCCTGGTTGCCCGCGGCATTGCCGGCAGGCCCATCGGCGCGTCATCGGCCACGTCTACGTCTCCTCTGCCCGCAGCGCCGGACGTGAGCACCTCAGCCTCCCGGCTGCCTGCGCGGTAGACCGTGATGCCCTTGCAGCCCAGCTGCCACGCCAGGAGGTACGCAGTCCGCACGTCATCCCTTGTGGCGGAGTTGGGGAAGTTGATGGTCTTGGATATTCCGGCGTCCACGCTATCCTGGAAGGCCGCCTGCATCCGCACGTGGTCCTGGGGCGATATGTCCGCCGCCGTCACAAAGACCTCTCTCACCCACTCCGGCACGTCGTCCTCCCTGCCCTGGATGGAGCCGCCGTCGGCCAGGTACTCCATCAGGTCGTCGCTGTAGAAGTCGTCCTGGCGCGCCACCTGCTCAAAGTTGGCGTCTATGTACAGCAGGCTCTGGCCCTCCAGGATGTTGTGCTTGTGGTAGCAGAGCGAAAAGAGGGGCTCAATGCCGCTGGAGCAGCCTGCTATCATGGAGATGGTGCCCGTAGGGGCGACGGTCAGGCGACAGGCGTTGCGCATCGGGCGGCCCTGTTGGTCATAGGCGCTGCCCTCGTAGGCGGGGAAGACGCCCCGCTCCATCGCCAGCTCCTCGGAGGTGATGTCCGACTCGTCCCGGACGAACCTCATCAGCTTGCGGCCTAGGTCAAGGCCCTCCTGGGAGTTGTAGGGAATGCCCAGCGTCACCAGCATGTCTGCGAAGCCCATGACGCCCAGGCCTATCTTACGGGTCAGCTTGGTCATTCGCTCTATCTCAGGCACGGAGTAGCGGTTGGCGTCGATGACGTTGTCCAGGAAGCGAGTGGCGACGTGCACCACCTCACGCAGCCCGTCCCAGTCCACCACGGGCTGGCGGTTCTCCTCAACCACAAACTTGGCAAGGTTGATGGAGCCCAGGTTGCACGACTCGTATGGCAGCAGGGGCTGCTCTCCGCACGGGTTGGTGGCGGTCATGCGGCCCACATGGAGCGTGGGGTTGTCGCGGTTGACCTGGTCAAGGAAGATGGCGCCGGGCTCGCCGTTGAGCCACGCCCCATCGATCATCTTGCTGAAGACGTCCGCGGCGTTCAGCTTGCCCACCACCTCTCCGGTGCGGGGGTCTCGAAGCTCGTAGTCCTCTCCCTGGGCCACCGCCTGCATGAACTCCTCGCTGGCCCCAACTGAGATGTTGAAGTTGTGTATCTGGCCCTCGGTGGTCTTGCAGGTGATGAAGTCCAGGATGTCCGGGTGGTGCACGTCCATCACTGCCATGTTCGCGCCGTCACGCTTCCCGCCCTGGGTCACCAGTGTTGAGACCGATGACAGGTGGCGAAGCACCTCCACGGGGCCGCAGGCCCTCCCGTGGGTGGTGGATATGGGCGCGCCCTTGGGCCGGATGTTGGACAGGGCGAAGCCTGTACCGCCGCCGAACTTCTGCACCAGGGCGGCCTCTTTGGCCGTCTCCATTATTCCGTCCATGCTGTCCTCAAGCCCTATGACAAAGCAGGCGGACAGCGTTCCCGCGCCTGTGCCGGCGTTCATCAGCGTGGGCGAGTTGGGCACGAACTCCATCTTGGCCATCGGCTCGTAGAAGGCGTCCTCCCAGTGGGCCACGTCAGCCTTGGGGTTGTAGAGAAGCTCCGCCTCTGCGATGGCGCGGGCCACCCGCCTGAACATCTGCGACGGGTTCTCGATGATCTCGCCGTCGTCGTTCTTGCGCAGGTAGCGCTTCTCCAGAACGACCATGGCGTTCTCCGATATTGCAGGCTCGGTCCCCCTGGTCTCCACAGCCCCCACGCCGTTTTTTGACGTTTCGGTTGGCTTTTCGGAGTGGCCGTTGGGCTTGGCCAGGTTCTCGGCAATCTGCCTGGCCACCGAGGGGTCTGTGACACCGGCAGCCTTCACGGCAGCCAGGACCTCCTCGGCTGCAATGGTCTGTTCGTTGCCGGTGGTCTCCTTGCTGTCCGCTTCTCCTGCGATGGTCATGGCTAATTCCTCCCTGTTGTGTTCTGGTCCGGGCGTCAAGCCCGTAAGTGGGTGTTTGGTGTCTACGACCCGGGCGTCGTCTCGTTGCCCAGGTCCATTGGCATCCCGGGGGCGACTCGCGGCCGCCTGCCCCGACGCCTGCGGGCCGGTGGCTCGTCCGGTATCAGTGGAAGCTGCGGGCTGGGCACCTCCCGCTCAAGGGCCTCCTGCAGCGCCTCCACCTCCTCCTTGAAGCTCTCTATGTCCGCGAAGTCCCGGTACACGCTGGCAAAGCGCATGTAGGCCACCCTGTCCAAGGCCCGGAGCCGCTCCATAACCATTTCACCGATTTGAGAGCTCTGGATCTCCGCCCTGCCCAGTTGCTGAAGCTCGGCCTCAATCTCGTCCACCAGCTTCTCAATGCGCCCGGTTGGAAGGGGCCGCTTGACGCACGCCTTGAGTATGCTGTTGATCAGCTTGTCCCGGTTGTACTCTTCTCTCCTGGTATCTCGCTTGGCCACCATGAGGGCCGTGGTCTGGATGCGCTCATAGGTGGTGTAGCGCAGCCCGCACTGTATGCACTCCCGCCTCCGGCGGACGCCCTCCGTGGAGTCCCTGGAGTCGATGACCTTTGATTCCGGGTGGTTGCAGTATGGGCAGCGCATTGCACTCTGTACTCAGATCTGAATCCCGTATACCTTGAATCAAGACGGGACAAAACCACAAGATGATGTGCATCTCCCTTTCTTGGCGACAATATGCTGATGATATAGAAAGCTGTAATCCATGTCAATAGATTTACACCCTAGTTTGTGCCTTTCTATAAGAGGTACACAATATGTTGATGTCACAGTCCACTGTTCCCGCTTGCAGAGACCTTTGCCCAACTTGCTCAGAAAAGCCATTTAGTGTCATTCCGAGCGAAGCGAGGAATCCAAGGTTTTCGCCTACTGACATCGCAGCTTTGCGGAGAGAGACCTTGGATTCTTCACTCCGCTGCACTCCGTTCAGAATGACAGCGTTGCGCTTCTGGAGAACTGACACCTTGAGTTACGCAGAGGTCTCCCTACGTGGGAGTGACAGAAGGAGTGGGCATCCAGAGGGTATGCCGACTAGCCCGGCCTAGCCGGAATTCTGAGAGACGCCTACAGAGAGTCCTGCAGCAGCCGTCTGGCGAGCGAAATGGCCTCATCCCTGGTGGAGATCTCCCCTGTCCCCTGCGCCTCCTCTATGGCCTCCAGAATGCGTCCCAGGGCAGGCCCGGGCGAAAGGCCCAGGGCCTCCATGAGCGCGTGGCCGTCCACCAGCCGCGGGGCCTTCTGCGGGCCTTGGCGCTCTCCCAGCCCCTGGTGGAGGATGTGGCCTATCAGGGCGCAGTGACCCTGCCAGTCGTCCTTGTCAACAACCCGGGGGCCCTTGGCCGACAGGTAGTCCGCCAGGTTGAGGTAGAGCGTGTCTATGGCCGCCGTGTCCAGGTCGCGGAAGAACCGGTAGATGGCCCTTTGCGTCGGCATTTCGACCCCCTGCCTCATCTGCGTGGGGCGCAGGTGGTGCTTCACCATCGCGCTCACCAGGTGAGTGGCACGGCTGCTGAAGCGCAGGCGTCGGAGGATCGTCTCGCACACCTCCGCGCCCTGGGCGTCGTGGCCTATGAACCGGATGCGGCCCGTAGGCTCCACGGTCTTGGTGGCGGGCTTGGAGATGTCGTGGAGGAGGCATCCCAGCTTGATGATGGTGCGGCGCGAGTGGCCGTCGCTGAACTCCTGATCGAAGTAGGTGTCCAGGGAGGAGTGCCAGGGCACGCAGGCTAGGACCTCGTTGTTTGCCATTACCTCTCTGTCCGTGACCTGCTCCAGGGCGCTGGGGGCCTCTACGCAGTGGTAGAAGACGTTCCAGTAGTGCTCCGGGGGCTGCTCCACGTCCCTGGCTTCCTCCAGCTCCGGGATGAGCCTGCACAGCAGACCCAGGTCGTCCATAAGGCGCAGGTGGCGGGACGCCCCCGTCTCTGCCAGGGTCTTCAGAAACTCATCCCGCAGGCGCTCGGGGGACACGGTGGTCAGCAGGTGGGCGTCCTGCCTTATGAGCCGCACGGCGACGTCGTCCAGCGAGAAGCCTAGCTGCGCGGTCAGCCGCATACCCCGGAGCAGCCTGGCGGGGTCATCCTGGAAGGCGCGCTCCGACGCAGGCCTGAGCGTTGCGGCTTCCAGGTCGGCCAGGCCGCCAAGGGGGTCTATCAGCTTACCGGAGGGCAATTCGCCCAGGGCGTCGTCCAGGGAGAGGGCCAGGGCGTCTATAGTGAAATCCCGGCGGGCCAGGTCCTGCCCAATGTCCTGCCCGTATGACGTCAGATCTACCTGGATTCTCGCGGACTGGCCAACCTTCGCGCTCCACTCCTCCGGCAGCACCACCCTGGCCGCGGCGTGGGTCTCGTTCAGGGAGACAAAGCTCCCGCCCGTTGCCTGCGCAAGATCACGGGCCAGGGACGCAGCATCCCCTCTGACTGCAACGTCAATGTCTACGGGCTGCCGTCCCAGGAGCGCGTCTCTGATAGATCCGCCGGCCAGGTACGCCTTCACGGAGCGGCCGGCAAAGAACTCCGCGAGGGAGCGGAGCAGGGGCGTAGTCTCAGGGGACACCGGGGAGCCGGTGATTCTCGCGGGGCTGTGGTGGTTCAAGTCGCCTCGGTTCGGGATCAGGCCTCCTGCGGCTCCAGCTTCCAGAGCTTGTCCGAGCTCTCCAGGTGGTCGATGTAGAGCGTTCCGTTGATGTGGTCGGTCTCGTGCTCCAGGGCCTGTGCCAGGAGGCCCTCAGCCCTGATTCGCACAGTGTTGCCGTCCCGGTCCAACGCACGCGCCCGCACCTTCAGGGAGCGCGTCAGCTCGCCCCGGTAGCCCGGAATGCTGAGGCAGCCCTCCTCTACCACCCTCTCCCCTTCCCTGCGGGTTATCTCCGGGTTGATGAGCACCCGCACCTCCTCCTCTTCCGGTATCTCAATGACCACCACCCTCTGGAGCACGCCCACCTGGTTGGCTGCCAGCCCTACGCCGGAGGCCGCCCGCATGGTGTCTATCATGTCGTCGATGAGCTTCTGAAGCGTGTCGTCTATCCTTGTGACCCGTCTCGCCTTCTGTCGCAGGACAGGGTCAGGCAGTGTGCGAAGGTTCAATACAGTCAACGGCTGTCTCCTGGCAAGTTGTCGCTCCTCCAGCCAATTATAGTAGCGGGTAGAGCGCGTGTAAATGCGATTTTTACCTCATGCGACGGACATCGGGTCTACGTCCACGGCCCAGCCCTGAGGGATCTGCGCCTTCTCCAGCAGCGACCGTGGGGCGTGACCCCGGAGGATGATGTGCCAGCGATACCGACCCCTCAGACGGGGCGGAAAGGCGGGAGCCGGGCCCAGGATGTCGGTGTCCGTGAGGCCCCAGGCCAGGCGCTGCCGCTTCAGCTCATCGCCCAGGCGGGCCGCCTCCCGCTGGCATACGTCCTGGCTGATGTCGGCGTAAACCAGGCGGATGAGGCGCGACGTTGGAGGCAGCATCTGCTCGCGGCGGTAGGCCATTTCGTCGTCGTAGAAGCTAGTGTAGTCCTGGGCCGATGCGGAGGTGACGGCGTAGTGGCTGGGCGAGTACGTCTGGAGAATGACCTGGCCGCCCAGAGGCCCCCTGCCCGTCCGCCCCGACACCTGGCAGAGGAGCTGGAAGACCCGCTCACCGGCGTGAAAGTCCGGCAGGAAGAGGCCGATGTCCGCGCAAAGCACGCCCACAAGGGTCACGTTGGGGAAATGAAGGCCCTTGGCAATCATCTGCGTGCCCACCAGCGCCTGCGCCTCCCCCTGGCGAAAGCTCTCCATGATCCTCTCGTGTGCGCCCTTTGCGGACGCGGCGTCCCTGTCCCAGCGAAGCGCCTTGACCTCCGGGTACTCCCTCTGAAGCTCATCGACTACGCGCTGGGTCCCCAGGCCCAGGTAGCGAATCTGGCGGCTGCGGCACTTGGAGCACTGTCTCGGCGGGTTGCGACGATAGTTGCACTGGTGGCAGATCAGCCTGTCAGCCTGGGCGTGGTGGGTCAGGGTAAAGTCGCACCGGCTGCAACGCATCACGTGTCCGCAGTCGCGGCACTGCACCATGCCGCCGCTGCCCCTGCGGTTCAGGTAGAGTATCACCTGCTCACCCGCCTCGATGGCGCGGCCCATGGCCCCGCTCAGGGCGCGGCTGAAGATGCTCCGGTTGCCCTCCTCCAGCTCACGGCGCAGGTCTACTATCTGGACCGATGGCTGAGTGGCCGTCCCGTTGGAACGCTGAGCCGTCGCAGCCGCTATGCGGTCCGGCAGAGTCAGCAGCCTGTAGCGGCCGTTGACGGCGCGTGTGTAGGTGACGACATCGGGTGTCGCCGTACCCAGGACGACCACGGCCCCGGTCAACTCCGCCAGCTTCAGGGCCGCGTCCCGCGCGTGGTAGCGAGGCGCGTCGTCCTGCTTGTAGCTCGGCTCGTGCTCCTCGTCGATTACTATCAGCCCAAGGTCTGGCTGCGGCGCGAATACGGCGCTGCGCGCGCCTATCGCTACCCCGTATGCGCCCTCTTTTATGCGCCACCACTGGTCGAAGCGCTCCCCCGCCGAAAGGCCGCTGTGCTGTACGGCCACCTGCCCCGGGAACCGCCTGCTGAACCGCTCTATGGTCTGGGGGGTCAGGGAGAGCTCCGGCACAATCACAATGCCCCGCTTCCCGCTGCTCATGGCGTGGGCCAGGGCCCGGAGGTACACCTCCGTCTTGCCGCTTCCGGTGACGCCGTGGAGAAGGAACGCTTCAGAGGAGGGACTGTCTATTGCGGCCTCTATGGCGCTGACGGCTTGCTGCTGGTCAGGCGTGAGGACGGGCGGCTCGTCCGGCGTAAAGACGCGCCCTCTGAGGGGGTCACGCTCCACTTGAACATGGAGACGGCGCACGAGGTCCTTCTTCTCCAGAGCACTTACAGCGTACTGCCCGAACTCCCTCGCGGCCTCGGCGCGGGGAACAGGCCCTCCCTGCTCCCGGACGTAGTCGAGCAGCGCCGCCTGCATGGGGCTCAGGCTCTCCTCTGCGCCGGCGGCGGCCGGGGCAAGCTCAAGGTGTGTCACGTATCTGGGCCTCACGGTCGGCTTCTGCCACTCCGAGGACACCTCCACCAGGCCGCGCCGCGCCAGGGTTCTCAGGGTAGCCTCTATCCTTGGCCCCATCGCCCTGAGCAAGGCGCCGCGCTCCACCCTCTCTCCGGAGGCCAGGTAGTCCATCACCCGGCTCTGGGCCGGAGATAGCTTCTGCCCGGAAGTGGCCTCGGCGGCCCTGGAGTAGTAGCTGCGTATGCGCTCCAGAATGCCCGGGGGCATCATCAGCGCGGCGCACTCGTAGAGAGGCGCCATGTAGTAGTCGCTTATCCAGCGGGCCAGGGCCAGGTGATCGGGAGACAGAACGGGCTGCTCGCGGGACGCGCCTGTTATCTCTCTGGTCTCCTGTACGGGAGACTCGTCGCTCAGCCGGAACACAATGCCGGGCAGCACCCTGGGGCCGAAGGGCGCGTGCACCAGGTGGCCCGGCAAAAGGGTCAGGCCGGAGGGTATGGAGTACGTGAAGGTGCGGTCGTACCCCGTGGGGGCGTCTACGGCCACCTCGGCGTACTTCATCATCTTGCGGAGGGGTTATGGCTGGACGGGGGAATGTGGGGAGGCAGCCCTATCCCCTGGAGCGGCTTCTGTCTTCCTTGATGCGGGCGGCCCGCCCGTGGCGACCTCGCAGGTAGTACAGCCGCGCGCGGCGAACTTTGCCCCGGCGCATGACCTCTACGGAGTCCACCACCGGAGAGTAGTAGGCAAAGGTGCGCTCTACGCCGATGCCGTGGGACACGCGTCGCACGGTGAAGGTGGAACCCGGCCCGCCGCCTCTCCTGCGGATTACCGCTCCCTGGAACGCCTGGAGCCGCTCCCGCTCCCCTTCCCTCACCCGTATGGTGACCTTCACGGTGTCTCCCGGCCTGAACGCCTCAATCTTGGGGTTTTCCTCAAGGGGGATGATGGTGTCTACGTCCATGATGTGCCCTTCTGCGTCTGCGCTCGCTGTTTGAGTCTTGAAGAAATTCGACTGGTATTGTACAGGCAGCGTGCTTCAAGGGCAAGGGCGTTAGGGGCGAATTCGGGCGATTCCGTCGCTTTCCCGTCGATGCCTATGCCTCGGGACTCAGCGTTCGCACCTGCCGATTGCCGATGCCCATCGCCACGGCGTACACGATGACCGCCGCGCCTCCAACGGCGACCGCGAGGGGCGCGCTGGTGTACTCGGCGATCGCGCCCGCCTGCATTGCGCCCACCGGCAGGAGGCTCCACGTCATGCCGTAGATGCCCATAACCCGGCCTCGCAGGTGGTCGGGGACCATAAGCTGCAAGGTGCTCATTATGGTGATCATGTACATCGACGTGCTCACGCCTACGCAGAATATGAAGACCAGGCTCAGCGGGAAGAAAACGAAAATCGATCCTGCGGCTGCAAAGAGTATAAGGAACGCGCCGAACAGCACTGCGCCCCCCAGCACCAGCAGCCCCTTGTGCCGGAAGTTGCCCAGGGACGCCGTTATCAGGGTGCCCAGCACCGCGCCCACCCCTGAGACCGCGTGCAGAACTCCCAGCCCGGCGCTGCCCACTTCAAAGATGTCCCTGGCAAAGACGGGGAGCATGAAGATGTAGGACATGCCGAAGATGCTGTTGAAGAAGGTCATGCTGATGAGAAAGGCGAAGATGGTGTTGGTGCGCACGAAGTTGATGCCCTGGGCCATGTCGTGGAGGAAGGACCCTCCCTCCGCCCGCTTGATGGGTGGCAGCCGCAGGGTGGATACCATCACGGCCATCATCAGGAACCCCAGGAAGGGAGCGAAGAAGCCGGGAGACACCCCCAGCCTGGTGCCGATTATGACGCCGCCGATGGCCGGCCCAATGACCCGCGTCCCCTGCCACACCATTGAGTTGAGGGCAACGGCGTTCAGCATGTCCTCCCGGTCTATGAGGTGCGGGAACAGCGCCTGCCGCGTGGGGGTGTCGAACGCCTGGACGGAGCCTATGAGAAATGCGCTGGCGATTATGTGCCACGGCTCCACCAGCCCCGCAAGGGTGAGCATGGCCAGTCCAAGCATGACCACGCTTGAGAAGACTTGTGTAGCCACGAGCAGGCGGCGCTGGTTCACCTTGTCGGCAATCACCCCGCCTAGCAGGTTCAGGACAATTGCGGGCAACCCGGCCGCCAGTCCCACGTATCCCAGGTAGAACTTGGAGTCCGTCAGGTCGTATATCAGCCACGCCTGGGCCACGGTCATTATCTGGAAGCCCATGACTGAGGCAACCATGCCCAGCCAGAAGCGCCGGAAGCCCCCGTGTTTGAGGGCAGTGAACACCTGGAGTCGCGGGCGGCGTTGAGTGGCTGTTGTCTGCATACTACGCTCGTTTCCTAGTTCGAGACCTTTGAGTAACTTTGGTGTGGCCCGGAAATAAGGGCGCCAACTGTCATTCTGAACGCAGCGCAGCGAAGTGAAGAATCTAAAGCCTCTGCCTGCAAAATTGCGATGTACACAAGAGGAACGCTCTGGATTCTTCGCTTCGCTCAGAATGACATGATATGGGGCTTCATCTCAAGTTGTGCAAAGGTCTCTCCTCATGGGGGACACTAAGGGCATCCCTGCCAATAGGATACACCCTTACTATGGCGGCATGTCCAGAGTCAAAAAGGAGAGGGAAATTTAAGCGCCACTCCCCTGTTCCGGGAGCGGCGCTTGGTAACTTGCTATGTATCTGGATCGGGAGGCTTAATCTACTGGCTCTGGAGCGCCCTTACGTGGTGTACCAGCGCCCAGCGCTCCTTCTCGTTCAGGAGCTTCCAGAAAACAGGCATGGAGATGGTGTTGCCGACGATGTTGGAGTCCTGGCCGGCCTCGGCCAGCGCCAGCTTTGTCGGGCCGCCCTCAGAGATGAGGTCGAACAGCATCTCGTCGGTCCTCTCCACCGTGGCTGTGGCTGTGAGGTCTGTAGGCGCAACGGCGCCCCACTTGAGCAGGAACGGGCTCATGGAGCCGTCGCCCTTACCGGCCATGCCGTGGCAAACGGCGCAGTTGACGGCGTACAGACTCTCGCCCATGGCCGCGCTCTGGTCGCTCATCTCCATAGCCATCATCTGATGCACCTCAAGGGACCCGTCGCCGACCAGCTGGAAGGGAACGGAGTCCTCCGGCGGGTAGAGACGCGGCGGCTCCTGGGAGCGGTGCACCTGGGTGTAGTGCATCTCTCCGAACACGTCAACCTGGTAAGCGCCCCTGCCCCACGGCAGACAGCCAATGGCGGCGACGGCCAGCACAAGGGCGGCCAGCGTCAGGCCCGGCAAGGGCCTTCTCAGGATTGAGCGCGTCTTACCGCGCTGCCTGGCTACGGCATCCAAAACGGCTTACCTTTCTCGTGGATTACGTCCACCGCGTTGCCCCGGCGCAGGGCCTGGTCAACAGTGTCCAGTCTCTCTTCGGGGCACTTCACAATCAGTCCGATGTATCCTTCCGTTATGCGCGGGTCATAGGGGTCCAGCCTTGGCCTGGGCAGCCTGGACTCGAAGATGATGCCCAGGATGGTGAACAGCACCGCGCCCAAGAGAGTAGCTTCGTAGGAAATGATGGTCATTGCGGGAATGGCCAGGATGGGCTTGCCGCCCGTGACCAGCGGATAGGCTATCTGGGTGCCGGACGTGAGAAGCACGGCCACCGTCAGGCCCATCAGAGCGCCCACAATCGGAAAAACGTAGACGTGGTGGGTCGGGGTCTTCTCTCCGAATGCTCCGTCCGGGTAGGGGCTGCCGGTGAGGACGTCGTAGTCCTCTTGGGCGCATCCCGCCTCCAGAAGAACGTCGGTGGCGTCTGCGGCCGTCTCCGCGCTGTCAAAAAGTCCTAGAATGTGTCTATCGGCCATAAGTGACCTCCCGTGGGTTTAATCCTCCCGCATTATGGCGGGAACCTTTACCTTTCCTACTTGTATGGAGTCCTCCAGGACCACGCCCTCTTTGGTGTCCCCAATGGGGATGAGAGGGAATATCTTGGCGAAGAGCAGCACCAGCATACAGACCAACGCAAAGGTGGCGCCGATGATGATCACCTCAACCGCGCTGGGCGTGTAGCCACCCCAGGTGAAGCTGAAGTTCTGCTTCCTCGCCAGGCCGGGCACGATGATGATGAATCGCTCCAGCCACATGCCGACGTTGACCAGTATGGTGGTGAACAGCATCCACCCCACGCTGCGTCTAACTTTCTTGAACAGCCATAAGGGCACAGGTATAAAATAGGACGCAATCAGGAACGTGACAAAGTATATTGACCAGGGCGCCTGGAAGACCTGCATCTCCCTCAAGGCTATCTCCGGAGCCTCCAGGCTGTACAGCCCGAAGAAGAACTCCAACAGGAAGAAGAAGAACCAGGCGGTTGCCACTACAATGAGCAGCTTGGCCAGGGCGTCCAGGTGTTCGTGGCGGATGTAGTCCTGCCACTGGAAGAAGTAACGCAGCACAATCATCACCGTCACCACGCCGGACACCCCGGAGTGGACTGCGCCAATAACGAAGTAGGGAGCGAAGACGGTGCTGTGCCATCCCTCCACGGATACGGCCATGCCGAAGTCCCATGACACAATGCTGTGCACAGAGACGAAGATGGGCAGAATGATTGCGGAGAGGAGTATGCCGGCTATGAGCTGGAGCTTCCACTGCCTAACGCTGCCCCTCCAGCCCAGGGCCAGAATGGTGTACAGGATGTGCCGCCAGCCGGTGGTCCTGTCCCGGGCCACGGCTATGTCCGGCACCAGGGCAATGTAGACGAACAGGATGCTGCTGGTCAGGTAGGTGAACACCGCAGCGGGGTCCCACACCAGCGCGGAGCGGACGTTGGGGTAAACTCCCCTGGCCCAGTCGAAGGGGAAGACCCAGTAGGCGACTCTCCAGGGTCTGCCGGCGTGGATGAGCGGCATAAGCATGGCCGTCATCAGGGAGAAGACCGTGAGCACCTCTGCGGCCCTGGTTGCGGGACGCCGCCACTCGGCCTGGGCCAGTCGGAGGATGGCCGAAAGCATCACGCCCGCGTGGCTGATGCCGATCCAGAACACGAAGTTGGTAATGAAGAAGCCCCACATGACCGGCCGGTTGAGGCCGGTGACGCCCAGACCCTTGTTGAACATGAAGCCCGCCGCGCCAAAGGCGACCACCACTATCGCGCCCAGGGCGCCCACGAGCAACCAGTACCACAGAGGATTCTCCATTGTGGAGCGGAGAAGGTCTCGGTTAATTTCGGCGTCTGTGAGCCTGAATCTTTCCTGCATCCTCTAAACTCCTAGTCTCTCTCGGGCCATATGGGTTCAGGATTAGCCAATGCCCTACTCGGGCTTGGCCAGCACCCTGACCTCCGTCTTCAGTAGCGTGCGTACTCTTTGGAGGAGCAGACCCTCCTTCATCTCCCAGATGTTTGTTATCGGGATTATCCTGGTGGCCAGCATGTAGAACAGCACCGCTCCTCCCAGAGCTCCGGCCACGACCAGCACGTCGGTCAGCCCCGGCAGGTTCGCCGCAGGCACGTGCTCCAGGGCGTGTTCCGTAAGGTCTTCCACGGAGTAGCCGGGGACGTACAGGCGAATCATGTTGAAGAACGTCCCCACGAGGACGACGGTCCCGGCCAGGGACGGGCCCCAGTCGGTCTTACGGACTACGTTCCACATGAGTATCAGGAACGGTACAGGGAAGCTGAGGATGAACGCCGTGAAGAAGGCCGGCCTGTAGCTTTCGAACATGATGTATTCCAGCACGCTCTGCTCCGCCGGCGTGCGTCCGTACCAGTAGGTGAAGAAGCTGGCCCACCAGAAGTAGAACCACAGCAGGGACAGCGCCAGAAGCAGCTTGCTCAGGCCCCAGAACTGGTCCACTTCAATGAAGTCTCTGAGCCCGCCCCACCTCCGCAGGATGAACATGGTCACCAGCACCACCGCAACCCCGGACTGCAGACCGCTCAGGCCGTGGTACGCCGGGTAGATGGCGTCCTTCCAGCCCGGAATCAGGCTCATGGAGAAGTCGGTGCTTATCATCATGTGCACAAAGATGAGGAACATGAAGTAGAAGCCGCCCAGCGTGCCGATGCCCGCGTGCAGCATCTTCCACTGCTTGCGTGAGCCTGACCAGCTGAGGGAGAGCATCCTGTAGAGGCCCTGGCGCCTGCCTCCGTTGTCCCGGAGGGTTGCCAGATCCGGCACTGCGGCGAAGTACAGCAGCGCTAGGCCGTTGACCACCAGCAGGCCCATCGCAATGGTGTCCCATACGTGGGGGCTGTAGCCCGGCGCGTCGAACCACAGGCTCCTCCGCCCTTCGATGGAGGGCAGCACCCAGAGCAGTGGAAGCATCATGAGGAACGCCAGAATGCCCACTGCGGAGAACATCTCCGATACCCTGGACAGCGGCCTCCGCCAGTGAGCCTTGGCCATTCGCAGCGCCACCGACACCAGCACCGCAGACTGGGACACCGAGAAGATGTAGGCGAAGATGGCCGCGTAGTAGCCCCATGCGGAGCGGTCCTCAAAGCCTTCGCTCAGGAGCATGAAGAAGCCGACTATGCCCAGCAAGAAGAGCACCGCCGCTCCGGCCATTACCAGACGGAACTTACCGCCGCCCGACGAATGCCTTGCCAGGACATCGTCCGTTATCCCCTGGGACGTCATGCTCAGGAGAGCCGGAGTCGGCATACGGTGAAGCTCATGCATGTCCGTCACCCGTGTCTGTAGCGTATGGGTCCACCTTGCTCAGGTAGATCACGTTTGGCTCCGTGCCAAGGAAGTCCAGGAGCTTGTAGCCCCTGCCGCCTTCGTGCAGGTGCTCCTCCTTCATCCTGGAGACCTTGCTGTCGGGGTCGTTGAAGTCCCCGAACACCAGCGTGTTGGTGGGGCAAGCCTGGACGCAGGCCGGAAGATAGTTGCCCATCGACAGGTCCTCGTCCGTTATCCTGCCTCCCTCCTGCCTTTCGATGATGCGCTCCGCCCTCCGCAGACGCTGCACGTTGAAGCTGCACTTCTCCATAATGCCGCGGCTGCGAATGGTAACGTCCGGGTTGAGCTGGTTTCTCAGGGACTCCGGCCAGACGGGCTCCCAGAAGTTGAAGAAGCGCACCTGGTAGGGGCAGTTGTTGGCGCAGTAGCGGGTGCCCACGCAGCGGTTGTACACCTGTACGTTCAGACCCTGGTTGTTGTGGTAGGTTGCGTACACGGGGCAAACCGGCTCGCAGGGGGCGTTCTCGCAGTGCTGGCACAGTATGGGGATGAACCGGGCCTTCACGTCCGGGAACTCGCCCTCCCAGTACCGCTCAATGTGGATCCACTGGATGGCGCGGCGCTGGCGGAACCTGTCCTCGGTGTTCAGGGGGATGTTGTTCTCGGCCTGGCACGCAACAACGCACGCCTGGCACCCCGTGCACCGGTCTATGTCCACCACCATGCCCCATTTGTGATCTATGCGATTCTGGACCATGCTTCTCCTAAGACCCTCTGCCTAGCTGGGGCCCGTGACTTTGATGATAGTTCCCTTGTGCGGCTCCTCCGCAAACTGATTGCCGGCAAACTTGGGTATGTCAATGCTGTGCCCGTGGCTGGCCTTTCTGACCCTTACCTTTGTTGCGGCCCACGCCAGGGCCCCCGTGTCCTTGTCGATGTTCGACTCCAACAGGGACAGTGTGCTGAAGTTGTATTCGCCAATGTCCTGCGCGTACCGCCCCATAGCCGTGTGGCCCTGACCTATCGGCATCGATACCGTGGTTGGCGGCACTCCCGGATGTGGGAAAGCGGGAGCTTCCACCCTTCCAGCGCCGGAACTGACCTCCAGAATATCTCCCTCAGCGATGCCCATCTCCTCTGCTACCTTGGAGTTGATTTCGACCCAGTTGTGCCAGACCACCGTGGTGATGGGGTCAGGCGTTGCCTGGAGCCACGGGAGGTGTGCCAGCTGCCCGTCTCCGATGGAGTTGGACAGGAACGGGACAAGGCTGAACATGCCCGAGCCCGGATCCCCGAGACCGGAGCCGTCCCACGCGGTGTCAAGGGGCTTGATCTCTGCCACGCCGGAGTCGCCTGTGGCCTGCGTATCCCACCAGCCGCCTCGCTGTAGCACACCGCTCCAGAACCCCTCAAAGCTGGAGGCCGTAACAGACCCGCGGTTCTCAGCCCATAGCTTCTCCACTCCGGCCTTGACCACGTCCTGCATCCTGGCGTCGGGCGGCAGCTCAAGCCTGCCCTCCAGTCCAAGGTCAAGCTCCCTGCCCAGAACCAGCAGCTCGTCTCCGAAGCCGCTTGTGCCCTCCAGGAAGGGCCTGACCACAGGCTGCTGTATGCCCAGGGTCTGGTAGTTGGGGCCGGGGCTTGGAACGTTGTCGCCCCAGTCCTCCAGGTAGGTGTACTCAGGGAGGACAAGGTTGGCCATGTCGGCGGTCTCATCCATGAAGCTGGAGAAGACCACCACAAAGTTTGCTTCGTTTGCCACTCTGGCGAAGTCTGCGCCCGGGGGCAGCCCGTGCACCGGGTTGGCGCCGCGCACCATAAGCACGTCCACGGAGCCGGAGCCCGCCAACTCCTGCCACTGATGGTAGGAGGCCGGCATCCCCATGCTTGCCACGTCTTCCCTGGACAGCTCCTCCAGCGGCGGGGCCGGGTTGAACATCACGCCGCCCTTCTTGCCGACGTTGTCCACAAGAAGGTTCAGAGCGTAGATGGCCTTCAGGTTGAACAGCCCGCTCCTGTGAGCGCCGGCCGTGCCGCCGCCTATGGCCAGGCTGGGCTGGTGGCCCTCGTCTGCGAAGGAGTGGGCCAGGTCCTCAATCTTGCCGCTTTCCAGGCCGGTGGCGTCCCTAACCAGGGCGCTGTCCGGCGCGAAGGCGTTGAGCGCCTCGTGGCCCTGGCCGTCGGTCAGCGCGGCAGTGGCGTCAGTGTTGCCCATGCCGTCTCTCATTATGACGTATGCCATGCTCATGGCCAGGACGCCCTCGCCTCCCGGCTTGACGGGTACCCACTTGTCGGCGTTGGCGGCGGTCATGGAGAAACGGGAGTCGATCTGGTAGTGAACGCCCCGGGTCCTGTCACCCTGCCGGAACTCCCCGTAGCCCCTGGAGTACCGCACGGGCGAAAGCCAGGTGGAGAGGAAGTCCGCGCCAAAGGAGAAGAGGTACTTGGTGTTCTCAATGTCAAAGTCCGGCAGCCTGTCCTGTCCGAAGACGTCCTTGACGGCCCTGTGGAGGTTGATCTGCTCCAGCGACTGGAAGGCCATGTGCCTTCCGCCGAGCGCCTGCACGAACTCGCTGGTCAGCAGGGCCAGGTGGCCTCGCAGAGGCTCCGTCACCAGTAAGAACCTGCTCCTGTCCGATAGGCTGTTCATTCCAGCATTCAGGATCTCGCGGGCGCGGTCCCAGGAGATGGGCAGGAAATCGTCGTTGCGGCTGGCCCTGAACATGGGGGTCTGCAGCCTGTCCGGGTGGTAGAGGGTCTGGAGGCCCGCTTCGCTCCGGGCGCTGTGCTTGCCCCGGTTGACCGGGAAGTCCGGGTTGCCCTCCACCTTCTTGGCTCTCCCCTCCACTACCCTGATAATGACGCCGCATCCGGGGTCCTGCCGGCAGCTGGTGGCGTACCAGTTGTCTATGCCCGTTACGAGGTCCTCCGGGAGGTCGACGGGGCTTTCAATCTGCAGCTCCTCTTCAGGTATGCGGCAGCCGTTGAATACCACGGCTCCGAGAGCCGTTACGCCCGTCCATCTCAAGAATTGTCTTCTGGTTATACCCATGACTTAGCGCTCATCCTAGTAGTGACAGGTTGTACAGTCCGTAGGCGCGTTGTAGTCCCTGTGGCAGTCCACGCAGTCTCCCATCTTCAGGCTGCGCACCTGGTTGACCTCTGCCATAGCGGCCACGTCCCCGTGGCACGTTGAGCAGACGTCCGCGGCCACAAGCGCGGGTTCGCCCGAAGGCGTCTCGCCCTGCGCGAGGAAGTAGCGAATGTGGGCCTCGTGCACGAAGCGCACGTGGTCTGGAACGCGATGCACCCTCTCCCAGGCGACCGGCTCCTTGTTCTGCCAGGCATCGACCAGCTTGGCCACCTCCTCCAGCTCATCGCCCTGGACGGAGGCGTGACAGAAGAGGCACTGCTCCACCGGCGGGACGCCGGCCGTTGCGCCTACGTCCACGTTCCTGTGGCAGAAGGTGCAGTCCAGGCCCAGGCCGGTCATCTCGTTGCCGTCGGCGTCCAGCTTGGGGCTGCCGTCGGGGTATGTCCACACGTCGATGCCGGCGTGGATGGTGTGTGGAAAGGCTATTGGCTGCTCAGGCGCCGCTCCGAATCCCAGCACTTCAAAGGGGGTTGTCCACCAAGCCCTTACCACGAAAGCTCCTGCCAGCAAAAGGACAAGGCCGGTAGCGCTTGCGCCCACCGACACCACCAGCAGCAACGCTATTCGCTTTATCAGCACCGGGTCTTGATTCTCCTTCCAGACCTTATATCCAGAATCTGGGCCAGAAATTCTCAATGAGGCCGGCTCTTGCTACAAGCCTGGTCAGGGCAAATACCACCAGACCCAGCGCCAGGACGGCGCCTCCGTAGAACACGGGGCGCGACTTGTCCAGCCTGGCCGGGAGGTGTCCTGAGCCTATGAGGGAGGGAATGATGGCGTGGGCCATCAGAAAGTTAAAACCGAATCCCACTGCGGAGAAGAATAGAACCCAAAGAAAGGTGAGAAAGCCGCCGATAGCGCCCCAGTCGCTGTTGTTTATGTATCCTGGATCCATTGTTACTCTCTACTCAATTAGACCCACCTCTACCAGCCGATTCATCCCCTTCGTCATATTTCCTGCGCAAGTCCCGCAAAGGACTTTGAAATAAACTTCACGTAGTGTACAATCAGGTTTGGGGTTAGTCAATAGGATTTTTAAGAGATTCGTAAGACAAATCACACTCACTCTCAGGAGGTAACCATGACCGACAGGGCGGAGAAGGCGTCAACGTCTCTGAGCCGGCGGGATTTATTGACCAAGGCATCGATTGCAATGGCCGGGGCTGCCGCGCTGGCAGTAATGACCAGGAACCTTTCTACGTTCCGCAGAGGCTCAGGGGACGCACCCGGGGGAGACTCCATGTTCACGCCCCGCCCCGGCTCCCGGCTGAGATACTGGGGCAACCGGCTCAGCCGCTTCCGGCTGCGATAGCCCATATCCGTTGCGCATTGCTCGACGCCAAGTGCGCAAGGATTGACGCATCTGGGCGTTTCTGTGCTATACTCCCTTCCGTTGCAGGCTGCGCACGTAGCCGCAATTTGTTCCCCAAAACGGATCAGTTGACTGCGAGACCCATAATGCTTAAAACAGAGAAAGTCACTTGCTGAACAGGTCCGTACGTCGCTGGTCGCTGGTTGGCCTTCTGGTCATCGCCCTGGCGTTGGCCGGAGGCTGCGTCACGGAAGAGTACGCGGAGGAGACCGACTACATCCTGGGAGAGTTTGCTAAGGACTCCGCGCCCTCCGGCCCCCTGTCCTTGGAAAAGGACGGAGAGACCGAGGTAATCGTTTACTCCTCAGACGTGGCGGACCTGCTGGCGGACGTCCGCTCCGCTCCTCTGGAAACAGACAAGCGAGAGGTGGTGGGCGATTACCTTACCCTTCAGAGCCGCGTCGACTGCATCCTTAAAAACATAGAGAAGTCCGCGGAGGAAGAAAGGGATCTGGCTTGCCAGGGAACCATCCTTGTGCAGGACGTGGGAGAACACGGGCTGCCGGGCGTGACCGAGGTCCTGGACGCCATAAACACCCGGAAGGACGACGAGCCGACGAAGAGGGGCTATCTGTCCGACTACATCCGCACCTGGAGCGAAAACCAGCGCATTGAGCGCGTGGGAGAGAGCCTGGAGCAGATGAAGCGGACCAAGGGCATTCCCGTCTTCGGCGCTCTGGTGTCCGCCATACACAACTTCCCCATCATGTTTGAGGGAGAGGTCCTGGTCCCCGAGGAAGACATCCCTGACCTGATTGACGAGTACCACTCCCACGACACCGACGAGGCCAGAAGGCAGACGGTGTTGGACTACCTCAACAGGTAGCCGAAGGCCTCCTCGCCGAACGCCTCCGGCCAGTCCATCCTTGAGTCCCCCCATAGTCATTCCTGCGAAAGCAGGAATCTACAGCTACTGAGGCCATAGGAAACGGACGCAGTGGAAGAAGGCGCTCCCCTCTCTGAACAGGCTCCCCGGCGCGCCGGGCTATCGCGCCTGCTGCTCTCCTTTGAGGTAGTCCAGTTCCGGTGGCTCTGGTGCAGCATATTCTTCTCGTCCATGTCAATGGGCATTCGTATGCTCAGCCAGGGATGGCTGGTGCTGGAGCTCACCGACTCCCCCTTTTGGGTGGGCCTTGTCGCCGGTGTGCAGGGGGTTGGACTGGTGGGGTTCGGGGCCTTTGGCGGGACAATCGTGGACCGGTTCGACAACCGCAAGGTGCTGGCCCTGGTGCACTTCGGCAGCGGCGCGGCGGCCATTGCCGTGGGCGTTCTCTTCGTCACCGGCAGCATAGAGCTGTGGCACATCATACTGGCCTCCTTTGCCCAGGGCCTGCTAATGGCCACCCAGCTGCCCGCCTCCAACTCCCTGGCCTACCAGCTTGTAGGCCCCGACCGCCTGCTGAACGCGATGGCAACCCGGCTGGCGGGCATGAACTTTACCCGGATTATCGGGTCGCTCATTGCCGGCGCGCTCATCTCGCGGTACGACGTCGGCAGCAGCTACCTCTTTGCCGGGGGCTGCTCGGTGGTTGGCATGGGGCTGCTCTGGTTCATCAAGGGCAGCTTCCAGACCGCAACGGAGCGGGAGCCATTCTGGCAGTCCGTTTCCCAGGGCATCAGGTACGCATGGCGGGCCGGGGACATACGCAAGCTGCTGCTGCTCAGTCTCATCATTGAAGCCTTTGGCTTCTCCCACTTTGTGATGATGCCGGTCATAGCCCGGGACGTGCTCCACGTGGGCGCCGCCGGGCTGGGGTATCTCTCCGCCGCGAGCGGGGTCGGTTCCACCCTCAGCACGATTATGGTGTCCAGCCTCGGCGACTTCAGGCACAAGGGCGCGCTGCTCGTGAGCACGGCCTTTGGAGCCGGCCTGACCCTGGTGCTGTTCGCCTTCTCCACGTTGTTCACCGCCTCCCTGGCGCTGGTGGCGCTGGTGGGCGGCTGCCTCATGGCATACGACGTTACGATGGGCACGATGCTCCAGCTCCTGTCCCGGGACGAGATGCGGGGCCGAGTGCTGGGCATCTACGGCCTGACCTTCGGCTTCACGCCCGTGGGCGGGTTCTTCGTCGGGGCCGTTGCGACTGCGCTGACCGCCTCCGTCGCCGTGGCGATGGGCGGCGTCTTCATAATGGTCTACGTCGCGGCCATAGCCCGCTCGTCGCTGCGCATCACCCAGAGGGACTAGCCGAGGGGCGTCAGGCCCCGTACTCCTGGATCGACTGCTGTAGCACCAGGACAGAGACCAGCACCAGCACCGCGCCGATGAGCATCCTCAGGGTCGCCTGGCTGACCATGCCCGTCGTCCTGGCCCCCAGGTACGCCCCCAGGCTGGCCGAGACCCCCATAATGCCAAGCACGGTGTAGTCCACCTGCCCGTAGTACAGCCTGCCCACAATGGCGAACAGGGCCGATATGAAGTTGATGGCGAGGTTGGTCCCCGCGGCGACGGGCGGCCGCACCCTCAGAAGCTGCACCATGGCCGGGAGCCGTATGACTCCAAGGGCCAGTCCAACCAGGGATCCCAGGAATCCGATTCCCATGCCCAACCCTATCTCAAGGGGCAGACTCCTTCTGGGGGCGGAGTCTTCTAAAGGGTCGCTGCCCTGCATCAGCTCGCGGCGGCCCTGGATGAGGAACACCACTCCCTGCCAAAGCACGGCTGCGGCTACGGCCGCCAGGATGGCCCAAGCGGGGATTGCCGTGCCCAGGAACCCCCCGGCAAATGAGCCGATTACCGAGGGCACGCCTATGGTGATCATCAGCCTGCGGTCGAGCCTGCCCTCCCGGAAGTGCTGCCAACCGCCCACCGCGGAGCTCACCGCCGTTACGCCGACGTTGGTCCCCGCAGCCACAGCCGGCGACAGGCCGATAAGGTAGATGATTGGCAGGCGCACCACGCCCAGCACAAGGCCGACCAGGGTCCCCACGTAGGCGATGGCGAAACTGGCAAAGGCGTATAGAGCTAATTCCAGCATCTTGTGCCGCCGCGGGAGGGCTCAGTCGCCCCTCCTAGCGTCTTCCGAACTCCCGCTCCAGGTGGGCGGCGCTCAGATGCACCATCGTCGGGCGGCCGTGGGGGCAGGTGTTGGGCTGTTCGGTGGCCTCAAGCTGGGCCAGCAGGTGCGCCATCTCCTGATGCGCCAGGCTCTTCCCTGCCCTGACCGCGGAGTGGCAGGCAATGGAGCTTACGATGCGCTCCTCCCAGTCGGCGGCGTCCTTTCCCTCGCCCATGTCCTCCAGCACCGACAGGAAGGCCTCTCTGGGGTCGGCGTTGGACAGGAAAGACGGGAGGCCGCGAAGCAGGAGTGTGTGCAGCCCGAAGGCCTCAAGCTGGAAGCCGTACCTGGCCCACTCCGCGCGATTAGCCTCGAAGACCTCCTCCTGGGCGGGGGTCAGCTCCACGACCACGGGCTCAAGCAGGCCCTGAGCCTCCAGCCCTGCCTCCCTCATCTCCTCTCGCACGGCCTCGTAGAGCACCCGCTCGTGGGCGGCGTGCTGGTCCACCAGGTACATCCCGCCCGGCCCCTCGGCCACTATGTACAGGTTCTGCACCTGTCCCAGCACCCGGAGCGACGGCACAACCTCTCTTGGGGTGTGAGCGTATCCAGCGTCCTCCTCCGGCGCGAAGAGGGACAACGCCTGCTCGGTAGTCCCGGTCTGCGGTGTGATGGGAGACGCGGTCGGCGTTCCTCTGGCCTGCAGCACGTCGGGTCGCACCGTGGGCACCGGGGCGTGGGCCACGAGCGCGCTGCGGACGGCCCGCTGCAGCGTCGAGAAAACCTCCCGCTCCTGGCGGAAGCGCACCTCCAGCTTGGCGGGGTGAACGTTCACGTCCACCTCCTCGTGCGGGACTGTGATATGGACGACGGCCAGGGGATGTCGGCGCTCCATTAGGAAGCCCTGGTACGCCTCCTCCAGGGCAAAGGCGAGGGTGCGGCTCTGTATCCAGCGCCGGTTAACGATGATGTTGATGCTGGTTCGTGTGGAGCGGCTGACGTCCGGCGGGCTGATCAGCCCGCGCACGGCTGTCACTCCTTCTTCTGAGGGATCGGGGTACGCCACGTCCAGCAGCGCCCTCGCCGTCTTGGGGCCGTAGACGGCGGAGCAGGCGTCGCGCAGGTCTCCGCTGCCTGGGCAGGAGAAGGCCCTGCGTCCGTCCACGTCCAGGTGGAACGCCACCTCCGGATAGGCCAGGGCGAGCTGGTGCAGGAGGTTCCGCACCCTGGAGGCCTCTACTGAGGGCGACTTGAGGAACTTGAGGCGGGCGGGCACGTTGCGAAAGAGGCCGCGCACCGTGACGGACGTGCCGGGCGGGCTGGCCTGGGGCCCGGCGCGGGCTACCTCGCCCTGCTCCGCCTCCACCAGTACGCCGCCTGGCCGGTCGGCCTGCCGGGACAGCAGAGACATCGTGGAGACTGCGGCTATGCTGGGCAGCGCCTCTCCCCTGAAGCCCAGGGTTGTGATGCGCTCCAGGTCGTCGTAGGGCGACAGCTTGCTGGTGGCGAAGCGCTGGAGGGCAAGCTCAACCTCGTCCGGGGGTATGCCCTCCCCGTCGTCCACCACCCGGATGGCCTCCAGCCCGCCGCCGCTGATCTCTACGGAGACGTGGGTTGCGCCGGCGTCAAGGGAGTTCTCTACAAGCTCCTTGACTACGGATGCGGGGCGCTCCACCACCTCGCCTGCGGCGATTCTGGCTGCCAGCTGTGGAGCGAGTACCCGTATCGGCATGACAGCGGCTCTATGCGTCGTCCGTACAACAGCAGGGTTCTTCGATGTCGTCCGGCCGGCTAACCTTGGCGCACAGGGAGGAGATCACGTGGTACAGCTTGTACATCTCCCTGTCGTTTGGGCGCTCGTAGACGTAGGGCTTGACCCTGACGCCGCCAAGCGTGCTCACTATCTCCGGGTAGTCGTCGATGACCAGGTCCGGCCAAGGGCTGAGGCCCGCGGCTACCATCCTGCGCTTGAAGTCGGAGATGGGCTTGTGGAAGCAGTCGGTGACGTACTGCTCAAGGCCGTGCTTGCGCACCTCGTACCAGCGAATGCCCACGCCGGACCAGACGTACAGCGTATGGCCGTCGTCCTTGAGCGCCTTGAAAAGCTCCCTTACGCCCGGACGGAGCCTGCCGTCCCACGCAATCAGGGTGTAGTCGCAATCGAAGAATATATTCACGTTCTGTTTGCCCAAGTCATTATATGGGGTGCGCTCAGATTGGGGCAAGCGCGGGGCGCGCGGCATTTGTTGGCAAGTGGTATAATTAAGCCAACTGAAAGCCATGAGGGAGAGATATTCGAGACGGAATAGGTGGTATACCGCCGCATACATCGCTTTCTTCCTGCAACTTGCAGCGGGAATGGCGGTGTCTGTCTGGTTTGTGCTGAGTGGTCCAAAAACAGGCGTATTAGAGGCAGTAGTAGCTATTGCTGAGCTCTTCTCGTACTTCGCAATAGGCGCTACTGCCCTGACCTACACTTTCATTGAAGGGAGAGAGATGTGGCTGGCCAACAGGCTTAAAGAGGCGTTCAGGGAGGAGGGGATAGAGATAGGGAGAGAGTTAGAGAGAGAGGAAGGAAGGGTGAAGTGGACGGAGGAGGGATTCGCGCAGGGTTACGCCAAGGCCGTTGAGGATATGAAGAAACAGAACGGCGCCGATAACGACACCGCCGACAGCGAGCCGCCTGAATCCAGTTAATTGACTGCTGTGCCCTTTGCCTATCCGGGGGGTCCCCTGACCTCATAGCGCGGGGCCCGCGTGCCCTACCCCTCTTCCCCCTCCTGCGCCCTCTTCTGAAGGCCGTACAGGGCGTTGATGGCCTCCAGCGGCGTCATGGACGAGACGTCCATCCCCAGAAGCTCCTGCACGACCGGATGCGGCAGGGTGAACAGCGGACGCTGCCGGGGGTTGGCAGGCCGCTTCTCGGCTCCCTCAAGCTCCGAGAGCAGCTCCCAGGCGCGGCTCACCACCGGCGGGGGCAGCCCCGCCAGCTGCGCCACGTTGATGCCGTAGCTGCGGTCTGCGCCCCCGGGCACAATGCGGTGCAGGAACACCACGTTGCCGTCGCTCTCCACCGCCGCCACGTTGAAGTTGCGCACCCTGGGCAGCGTCTGGGTCAGCTCCGTCAGCTCGTGGTAGTGGGTGGCGAAGAGGGTCTTGCACCCCAGGCGAGGGCTTGTGTGGATGTGCTCCGCGGTCGCCCTTGCGATGGCCAGGCCGTCGTAGGTGCTGGTGCCCCGGCCTATCTCGTCCAGCACCACCAGGGAGCGCGGCGTGGCGTGGTGCAGTATGGACGCCGTCTCCACCATCTCCACCATGAAGGTGGACTGCCCCGTGTACAGGTCGTCCTGGAGGCCCACGCGGGTGAACACCCTGTCCACCAGGCCGATGGTGGCCGACCTGGCGGGCACAAAGCTGCCGATCTGGGCCATCAGCACGATGAGCGCCACCTGCCTGATGTAGGTGGACTTGCCGGCCATGTTGGGGCCGGTCAGCAGCATCACCTGGGCGTCATCGTTGCTCAGGTAGGCGTCGTTGGGCACGAAGGTCCCGGCGGGCATGGTGCGCTCCACCACAGGATGCCTGCCCTCCTTTATGTCGATGACGCCGCCGTTGTCGAGACGCGGCCGCACGTAGCCGTGGCGCGATGCGCCTTCTGCCAGGGCCGCGTACACGTCGATGTGCCCGACGCCCGAGGCCGTCGCGGCGATTCGCTGTCCATCGCCGGCTATCTGCTTGCACACCTGCTGGAACAGGGACTGCTCAAGCTCCTCCATGCGCTCCTGGGCGTTGAGCAGGATGGACTCGTACTCCTTCAGCTCGGGGGTGAAGAACCGCTCTCCGCCAACCAGGGTCTGGCGACGTACGTAGTCGTCGGGCACCTGCGGCAGGTTGGGGTTGCTCACCTCTATGTAGTAGCCGAAGACCCGGTTGTAGCCCACCTTCAGGGACCTGATCCCCGTGCGCTCCCTCTCCTTGCGCTCCAGGTTGGCGATGTACTCCCTGCCGTTCCTGGAAACGTCCCGCAGCTCGTCAAGCTCCGGCGAGAAGCCGCGACGTATGATCCCGCCCTCTCCCGGGGAGTCCTCGATGGCCGTGCTCACGAGGGCGACCACGGAATCGCACGGGTCCAGCCGCTCGCCCAGCGCCGAGATATACCCGGATGCGCCTTGCAGCAGAGACTTGAGGCGGGCCACCGACTCCAGGCCGTCCTTGAGCGAAACGACCTCCCTTGGCACGGCCGCGCCGGTCGCAATGCGGTTCAGCAGCCGCTCCAGGTCCGGCACTCCCTTGAGGACGTCGATTATCTCCTCCCGGCGTATCTGGTCTCTCAGAAGCGCCTCAACAGCCTCCTGGCGCTGCTCCAGCAGGCTCAGGTCAAGGAGAGGCTGCCCCACCCACCGTCTGAGCAGCCGGCCGCCCATAGAGGTGCTGGTCACGTCCAGGGTTGCCAGAAGCGAGTGCATAGTCCTGCCCCACCTGCCTCCCTGGAAGAGCTCCAGGTTGCCGCGAGTCTGGTGGTCCAGCAGCATGAACGCCCTGGGGGAGTAGGTGTGAAGCCCCTGCAGACGCTCCGCTCCGGCCTTCTGGGTCCTCTGTACGTAGTCGATTATGGCTCCGGCCGCGCCCGTCGCCAGGGGCATCCCCTGGCAGCCGTACGCCTCCAGCGTCGCCACGCCAAAGTGCTGCTTCAGCGCCTCCTCCGCCTCTCCGGGGCGGAAAAGCGCCTCCTCAAGGGCCGTGACGTGGCGCATGGACATGAACTGGGGAATCTCCGAGCCTTGCGGAAAGAGCACCTCGGCGGGGTCGAGACGCTCAAGCTCCAAGGGCAGATCGTCCAGGGGTAACTGGGTAGTGGCGAACTCGCTGGTGGTTATGTCCACGTACGCAAGGCCCGCTTCCTCCTCGTGGATTGTCACCGCGGCCAGGTAGTTGTTGGCGCTCTGGTCCAGCAGCGACGGCTCCGTGACCGTTCCGGGAGTCACCACACGCACAACCTCCCGCTCCACCGGGCCCTTGGAGGATACCTCGCCCGTCTGCTCGCAGATGGCGACCTTGTAGCCGCGCTTGACCAGCCGGGCCAGGTAGCTGTCCAGGGCGTGATAGGGTATTCCGGCCAGCGGCACGCGCTGCCCCTTGCCCATCTCGCGGGAGGTCAGGGCTATCTCAAGCTCCCGGGCCGTTATCCGGGCGTCCTCGTCGAAGGTCTCATAGAAGTCGCCCATGCGGAACAGGAGGATGGCGTCCGGATGCTCCTCCTTCATCTTCAGGTATTGCCGGCGCGCGGGCGTGGTTGAGGCCATAGATTGGTTCTTCCTGTGGGTGGTTGCAAGTTGATTTTACAGGAAGGGGAGTCTCAGAGGAATAGGCTCAGGGAGCCATAACGGGCAAGTTTTGTGCCTGCGGTTATGCTATCCGAAACGACAACGCCTTCCTTGTCCTGCTCTATGAGGTTCAGTCGTTAGATACGTAGTCTCTATCAGACGGGCCTTTCATCGGGTTAACGAATCAAGGGGCGCGTGTTATAATTATCCGGTTAGAATGACAGGTTAGAGGTGATTACATGCGAGAAATCCAAGCAACCGAAGCCAAAGCGCGTCTGGCAGAGCTCCTTCGGAACGTGGAGCACGGCGAGACCATTGCTATAACTCGCCACGGCAAGACTATTGCCCACCTGACACCTGCCCACGCTCAAGATCGGGCGGAGCGCGAAGCAGCCGTGGACCGCTTCCTGCAAAGACGAACCTCCTGGAGAGGCGCTGGGATGTCTGTGGAAGAGATACTAGCCCTTCGCCATGAAGGACATCGTATATGAGCCGCCTGGTTCTGGACGCGTCGATCACCGCAAACTGGCTCCTGGGCGACGAGTTCGACCCAAGAGCTGCTTACGCGCTGGACTGGCTCAGACAGAATGAGGCCATAGTGCCCCAACTATGGCACTATGAGGTGCGCAACGCCCTGCTGGTGGCGGAGCGTCGGGGACGCGTGCCCAGGGGTGAGACCATAGAGCGTCTGGACTCCCTGAGAGGGCTGCCAATTCTCACAGACCAGGAGGCTGACCTCCAAAAAGCCTTTGGTCTGGCAGGGGCCCACGGCCTGTCCTTCTACGACGCCCTGTACCTGGAACTGGCCCTAAGGCGAGAGGCGCAGCTGGCTACGCTGGACGCACTGCTGGCCCAAGCCGCCATTGCGGAGGGTCTGGAGATCCCGTCCGCGTAGCTGGGCGCAATAGACAGGGGCGGTTCGCGAACCGCCCCTGCATAGGACTCGTATACTGATCTGGCCTAGCCCTGAGCTTTCGTCACCCTCACGGGCGTCATGTCCAGGGTCGGTACCTTGGACATGGGGTCCGGGTCGTTGCTCTCATCCAGGCTTGTGGCCAGGTCGCCGAACAGGAACGTGGCGGACACCGTCCCGCGCGTCGTCGCCTCCGAGAGGTGGGCCTTGGCCCTGATACTCTCCCGGACCGATACCGCCTCCACCCACTCCCCTTCCCCAATGCCCAGGGAGGCTGCGTCGGTGGGGTGTATCTCCAGGACCTCGTCCCGCTGGATGCGGTTCTTCTCCCCAACCACCTCTATCTCAATGCCCCTCTGGGGCTGCTGGAGCACACGCCCTGGCAGGAACAGGAGGGGGTGATCCGCCGTGGTCATAGCTGGTACGTCTTTGAGCTCCATTGGCAGCAGCTTGTGCTTGCTTGCGTGGGAGTCTTGGGTGTACAGGATGCCGACGCCCGGGTCGTCCGGCGATGCCGTGGGCCACTGAACGCCGAAGTTCTGTCCGCCCTCGGTGGGAAGCAACTGGCTGGGAATTGGATAGCTGGGCATTCCGGCGGGCTGGAGCACGCTCTCCCTGGAGAGCAGACGCTGGTAGGACATTCCGGCGTACATAGGAACTACGCGGGAGACCTCGTCCAGGATCTGGGCCGGGCAGTGATAGTCGAATCCCTGGGCGTTCATCGCCCGGGCTATCTGGCTCAGCGTCCACCAGTCGGGCATTGCCTGGGTGTTGCCAACCTCCAGAACCTTTCTCAGAGGTTGCACTCGCCGCTCCAGGTTCGTGAAGGTGCCCTCCTTCTCGGCGAATGTGACGGAAGGCAGCACCACGTCGGCGGCCTGGGCCATCTCTGAGAAGAAGGTGTCCTGCACCACCAGGAAGTCCAGTTGCGAGGCCGCCTGAACGGCGTCTCCAAGCTGTCCGTTGGTGAAGTTGGGGCTGTCGCCGACAACCATCATGGCCTTGACGCGCCCGTCCGCGGCCGCCTGGAAGACCTCGTTGACTCCAATGCCGGGGCTGGAGGGCAACTCCGCTCCCCAGGCTTCCCGGATGCCTGCCGAGTCGTCCAGCGAGCGGTAACCGGGCAGCAGGCCGGGCACGCAGCCTACGTCCCAGGAGCCCTGGTCGTTGGTGCCGGGCCGCAGGGGGTACAGGCCCGCGTGGGGCTTGCCTATGTTGCCCGTCATCAGGGCCAGGTTGGACAGCGCCTGCACCAGGTCTACCCTGGACGAGGCGGATACGGTGTCCAGAGCGTAGAGGATTGCCGCAGGGCCGTTCTGGGCGAAGGTGCGGGCCGCCTCCCGAATCTCCTCCTCCGATATGCCGGTCACGTCCTGGACCTTCTTGAGGTCGAAGTGCCACAGGGAGTTCTTGAGGGAGTCCAGGTTCTCGCACGAGTCTCGCAGGAAGTCCTCGTCCTCCAGCACCTCGTCCATGATTACTCTCAGCATCCCGCCAACCAGCACAGCGTCCGTCCCCGGCTCCGGGCGTACCCACATGGTGGCGTAGCGGGTCAGTTCCACCTCTCGCGGGTCGATGACGATGAGCTTCGCCCCGTTCCTCACGGCGCGCTTCACCGGCACCGCCGCCACGTTGTGCTCCTCCGTGGCGTTGGCCCCGACCACCAGGATGGAGTTGGCGTTCTCCAGGTCCCAAATCGGGTTGGTGGCCGCCTGGTATCCCAGGCTCTCCTCCAGGGGCTGGGCCATCTCCGGCCTTGTGTTGGAGGAGTGATCGACGTTGTTTGTGCCCATGACCGTCCTGGCGAACTTCTGGAGCAGGTAGTTTTCCTCGTTGGTGCCGCGGTAGGATGCCACGGCGGCGAACCGGTCGCCCCTGTACTGGCTGAGCTTCTCGGCGACCAGGGCGACAGCCTCCTCCCAGGAGGCCTCCTCCAGAATGCCGTTACGCTTTATCAGGGGAGTCTTGAGCCTGGTGCGGTTGTTGACGAACTCGAAGCCGAATTTGCCCTTGAAACACGCCTGGCCGTGGTTGGCCTCCGCCTCCAGGTCGGGAATGGCGCGGATCACCTTGCCCCGTTTGTTCACCTCCAGCTTCAGCTGGCACCCCACCGGGCAGTGGGGGCAGGTGGTGGACACCCGCTCCACCGCCTTCTCCCACTTGTAGTCCGACTCCACCAGCGCGCCCACGGGGCAGACGTCAATGCAGGAGCCGCAGAACTCGCAGCCCGACTCCAGAAGCGAGGATCCATGGGCGGGACCCACCAGCGAAATGCCGGCCCGCTCCGTGAAAGTTATGGCGCTGTCGACCCGTATCTCCTCGCAGGCCCTTACGCAGCGCCCGCAAACGATGCAAAGGTTGTAGTCCAAGTCGTAGAAGGGGTCTTTGCTCTCAACGGGCAGGGTGCGGTACTTGTAGTCCAGGGGCGTGGACAGCCCCGTGCCCACGTAGAGGGTGGTGTCCTTCAGTTCGCACCGGTCGTTCTTTGGGCAGGCCACGCAGCGGTCGGTGACGGATACGTGGCGAAGGCAGATGTCCTGGGGCCCGCACAGCTCAATTCGATGACAGGTCAGGCAGCCGTGGGGGTGCTCCGAGATGACAAGCTCCGTGATGCCCTTGCGAAGCTCCTGAATCTGCTCCGTGTTGCTCCACACCACCATGCCGTCGGCGGCGGGCGTGGTGCAGGAGGCGGGCGTGCCGCGGGTGTTCTCGATCTCCACCACGCACATCCGGCACGCGCCGTAGGGTTTCATTCCGGGGTAGTAGCACAGGTAGGGGATGTACAGCCCGGCGTCCATGGCCGCCTGAATGACCGTCTTCCCAGCCTCCGTCTTTACCTCTTTTCCGTCTATGACCAGACTGAGCTCAGCGACCATAGTTCTCCTTAAATCCTGATTTCCAGCGGCTGCCTGGACGTCCACCTGGGCCTTGTGCGCTGGGGAGTGAATACGGGGCCGAGACACTGGCCCGTGGGGCACCGGCCCTCCTCAATGTGTGCAGCGAAGTCCTCAGGGAAGTATTGAAGGGCCGACTGGACGGGGTTCCATCCAAGCTGCCCGTGTCCGCAGAGGGACGCCGATGCCATGTTCTGCCCGACGGTGCGCATAAGCTCCATGTCTCCCGGACGGGTCTGGAACCTGGTTATGCGCTCCAGTATCTCCAGCAGATTTGTCATTCCCAGGCGGCAGGGGAAGCACTTCCCGCACGACTCGTACTGGCAGAAGGCGATGAGCAGGCGGGTCATGTCAACGGCGCACGCCCGGTCGTCGGCGACTATGATGCCGCCGGAGCCAAGGATTGCGCCCGCCCGTTGCATGGCGTCGAAGTCCAGGGGGATGTCCACCTCCTCCGCCGACAGCAGGCCGCCAAGGGGGCCGCCCGTCTGGAGGAACTTGGCCCGCCTTCCGCCGGGGACGCCTCCGACAACCTCGTCGATGACCTCCCGGAGGGTGATGCCCATCGGCACCTCCACCATGCCGGGCAGCGAGATGTTGCCGGACAGGCAGAGAATGGCCGTGCCTTTGCTGCTCTCAGTGCCGATGCCCGCGAACCACTCCCCGCCCTTTGATATGATCTCCGGCACGTAGGCGAGGGTCTTGATGTTGTTGATGTTGCTGGGAAGCTGCCACACTCCCGCCTGGGCAGGGAACGGCGGGCGGTATCGAGGCATGGCCCGCTTTCCCTCGATGGACTCCATGAGGGCCGTCTCCTCACCGGAGACGTAGGACTCGCCCGTCAGGGACACCTCCACGTCAAAGCTGAAGGAGGAGCCAAGGATGTTCTCGCCCAGCAGCCCCAGCTCGTAGGCCTGCTCGATGGCGCGCTCCGTCCTCTCTATCGGCGCGTGGTGGCCGTGGCGTATGAAGACAATGCCGTTGCTTGCGCCGGAAGCGTATCCGGCAAGGATGGTGCCCTCAATCAGCGAGTGGGGGTCGCTCTCAAGTATGCCCTTGTCGTTGTAGGCTCCCGGGTCGCCCTCCTCACAGTTGCAGAGGATGTACTTCACCGGGCCGGGAGAGCGGGCAATGAAGCTCCACTTGGTGCCCGTGGGGAAGGCCGCCCCTCCCCTGCCCCGCAGACCGGAGGTCTGAACCTCCTGGATAACGTCCTGGGGCTCCATACTGGAGACGGCCTTGGCAAGAGCCGCGTAGCCGCCGTTGGCGATGTATTGATGAATGTCCAGGGGGTCTATGTGTCCGCAGTTGCGCAGGGCCACCCGCACCTGGCGATTCCACACCGGCAGGTCTTCCAGCGAGGGAATGCCCTGCACAGGCCCGTCGCCGAGGTAGCCCAGGGCCAGGTCCGGCCGGGTGTCGTCCCCGACCACGCAGGACTCGATAAGCTCCGAGACATGCTCTGGCGATATGTTCCTGTAGAAGATCCTGGGCCCTCCGGGCTTCTGGATGTCCACCAGAGGCTCGGCGTAGCTCAGCCCCAGGCAGCCGACGGGGCTGACGCTGGCGGCTATTCTCCTGCTCTCAAGCTGGGAGCGGAAGGCCTCCAACACCTCCATAGCGCCCGCGGCCTCTCCGTTGATGCCGGTTCCCACGCGAATCCAAGGCCGCGCCTCCAGCTCCTGATAGCGGCGCTGCGCCTCTTGCAGTATCTCGTCGTAGCTTGCCATAGCGTTGTCGGGGCTAGCTCCCGTTCCTAAGTTTGGTAATCATGCCTGAGATGCTCTGGGACATAGGGACCTCATTCCTGTCGGGAAGCGCCTGAGGCCCGATTATCTTCTCGTCTACGCGGACCACCGGCCCCTGGGCGCAGGCCCCCAGGCAGGTGTTGTACTTCAGGGACACCTTGCCGTCCGGCGTGTCGCCCTCTTCGGACAGACCGAGGGTCTCAAGGACGGACTTCAGGAGATCCATCGCCCCCAGCAGGTGGCATGTCGGCCCCCAGCACACCTCGACGATGTGCTCGCCAGGGGGCGTGAAGCGGAAGTTGGTGTAGAAGGAGGCGACGCCCCAAACGTCGTTGATGGTGGCGTCGGTGAAGGTGGCCACCTCTTCGATGGCCTCCTGGGGTATGTAGCCGATCTCGTCTTCGATCGCCAGGAGAGATGAAAGAACCGTGATGGTCCTGGCCGTCTGGTTGGCCAGGGCTCCCCTCACCTGCTCTCTCAGGGCGTCGCTAGTGGTCACGATAACTCTGAACCTCGTGATTTTTCTAACTAAGCGGATGTTAGCACAAGGCGGGTGATGGTTCAATAGTCTGCCATCGTCTTGAAGCCGTGCTATTGCGAGGGTAAAATGACCTTTGCCCGTTGGTGACTAGGCGTCGCCACTCCGGGTCGAAAACAGACTGAAACACGGGAGAGGGACATGTACAGCGATGCGGCAACGGTCGAAGAGTATCTGGACGGACTTGACGACGACAGGCGCGCCTCGATGGAGGCCGTGCGCAAGGTGGTCCTGGACAACCTGCCGGACGGCTACGAAGAGACCATGCAGTTCGGCATGATAAGCTGGGTCATTCCCCTGGAGAGGTACCCGGAGACGTACAACAAGCAGGCGCTGGGCGTGGCCTCCCTCTGCTCCCAGAAGAACTACATGTCCCTGTACCTGATGAACGTCTACGGCGACCGGAGCCTCCAGGAGTGGTTTGAGGGCGAGTACCACGCCAGCGGCAAGAAGCTGAACATGGGCAAGGCGTGCATCCGCTTCAAGAAGGCGGACGACCTGCCCATAGACCTGATTGCAGAGGCCGTTGCCAAGACCAACCCGGAGCAGTTCATCGAGATATACGAGGCGGCCCGGGCCAACACAAGCAAGCCCGCCAAGCGCTCAAAGTCGTAGAGTGGCAACTCTGACCAAAGACATCTTCTCCGTCGAGGGCCGACTCACTTATTATACGTACAACGGAGGGCAGCCTCCTGTTGGACTACTGGGCGGGACGGGCCGTCCTCTGCACGTGGTCGCGGAGCGCTCGATTGATGTCCGTTTGGTATCCGCGACCATTGAGAGCGCGGGCCTTGAACCAGGCGATGATGTCCGAGTCCAGCCGCAGCGTTATCTGCTGCTTTACAGGCCGATAGAAGACTCCGCGCCTGGCATCGGACCAGTCGAGAATCTCCGGAGCGTCGGTCGTATCGATCTGGTCGTCTGGCAGAGCTTCTAACGCCCGTATCTGCTCCTGAACATCTGACGGCAACTCAGTTATGTCCTTCTTCATAGGCCCCCCTCTCGCGCCTCGTCGCCTTACGTGTGGAGATGATGCGTCCGACCCGTCCGCCATGCCTAGCTCAACTCCCTCAGGTCCACCACCCGCGCATCCCTGCCCTCTGGCGTCAGCTCCAGAATAGCCACCGTGCCCAACCTGCGCATCTGCCGCGGCAGCGATGGGCTTCCCGGGTTGATGAACAGCAGCCCCTGGTGCTCCTCGACAAGGGCGTGAAGCGTGCGGCCGAACACCACAATATCCAGCGCCGCGCCAAAGTACTCCTCCACCATTGCAGGCAGCGCGCCTTCAGGGAAGTTGTGCGCGGCGATGACGCCCGGCAGAAGCTCGTCGTGGAAGCCGTCCATGAGGAGGTTGTTCACAACGCCAACCCGGTGGCCCTCAAGCTCCATCACCTGCTGCTGGGCCACCCGCGGGTCGCCGGCGCACTCCATAGCGTGGGCCGTTGGCGTCTCCATGCGGTCGCCGTAGATGGCCCCCGCCGCCTTCACCGGCGCAATGCGTTCCAGCCAGTCCAGGGTGTCCGGCCTGTAGATGTTCCCGGCGTGGAGTATGAGATCGACGCCCTCAAAGGCGGTGACAACCTGGGGTGGCACATCCGGCGCGCCGCCCGGGACGTGGGTGTCCGATATCAGGCCTATGCGCAAGTCGGTCTGCCCTGCCCTACGCCAGGTCCGACATTATCATGTCGGCCACCTGCTTGCCCATGCGCACGCTGTAGTTGGTGCCCCGGTCCTCCGGATAGACCTGGGTCGTGTTCGCCAGGTAGAGGTCTTTGATGGGCGTGCGGTGGTCCGGTATCTGCTGCGAGTAGTTCGTCCCGATTATCGGCTGGGCGGCCGCCACCTTGTGGTAGTGCCACTCCTCAATCCAGGAGGGGTCAAAGCGGGGGTTTATCTTCCTCAGGTGTGGCGTGTACTCCTCCAGCAGCTCCTGCTCGGACATGTGGAAGAGGGGGCTGTCCTCCCCCAGGTAGTTGGAGATGTACAGGATGTGCTTGCCCCCGTACAGCGACGGGTCGACGAAGTTGGTCTGCTCAATGAGGCCCACAAAGGGGATTGAGCGGTCGGCTATGTTCAGCCAGTAGATGTTCGACAGAGGCTCCTTGAGCACCAGGATGACCAGCACCGCCGACAGGTACGTCACGTTCTGGAGCTTCTCCAGGTAGTCCTGGGGCAGCGACGGCACCAGCCTTGGGAAGACGTAGGACGGCGTGGTTGCCAGCACTGCATCGAAGGGGCGGACGTCTGAGCCGCCCTCGGCGTTGGGCACCTCCAAGCCGATGGCCCGGTTGTCCTCGACCGCGATGGACCTGACGGGCGAGGACAGGCGCACCTCGCTGCCCTGCTCTTCGATGCGCTGCGCCAGCACCTCGAATATCTCCGCGAAGCTGCCCATGGGGTAGCCCAGGCGCTCCCGCTGCATTCCCTTCAGCCCCTTGCCCCGGGAGGCGAAGCGCGTCTGTATCTTGCCCCAGAACCAAGGCATTCCCACCTTGTCGAAGTGCGCCCCGAACTTGCCCCTCAGCAGCGGGCCCCAAACAACATCGTAGACGCCCCTGCCGGCGTACTTGCGGATCCAATCCGAAGCTACAAAAGGCTCCAGTTTGCGCCAGTCCTTGTACCTGCGCAGGTACAGGGTGACCAGCCCCAGCCTGAAGCGGTCGATCAGGCTCAGAGGCGTGAACTTCAGCAGGTCTGTGGGCGTGACGAAGTTGTATATCCTGTCGCCGTAGAAGATGCCCACCTTGGACTCGATCCACGCCATCTGGTGGCCCAGGCCTATCTCGTGGACGAGATCGACTATGTCCGTGTCGCTTGTGAACAGGTGGTGGTATCCCCTCTCCAGCCGCCCGCCTCCCACGTCGAAGGTGGACGCCTGCCCGCCCAGGAACGGCGCGCCCTCGTACACCTCCGCCTGGTGTCCCGCCTTGCCCAGGGTGTAGGCCGCCGCCAGTCCGGCCGCGCCCGCCCCTATTATGCCAACTCTCATCTCGACTCCTCCGCCTCCGTTGCCGGTAACGGCATCGGCGAGGTCTGCATACGGCTGTCCCGGGTGAGCTGGCCGAAGGACACCTTCTCAGCCCACAGGAACACGAAGCCCAGCAGCGTCACCGGTATGAGCAGCGCCGCGTGCACCACGATTGTGTACGCGCCGGCCGCGGACGCCTCCGCGCCCAGCAGCGTCAGGGTCGTGGCCGCCGCCACCTCGAAAGCGCCGACGCCTCCGCCGGCCGCGGGGATGGCCGTGGCCAGGTTGGAGACGGCGGTGACCAGCAGGATGACGCCCGCCAGCTCCGCCATGCCGAAGGACTTGTCCAGGTCAAAGGAGAAGGCCACTATGTAGTACATCAAGGCCTCTGCCAGCCACACCGGGAGGGAGAGCAGGAACACCAGGGCCAGGCGTCGGGGGTCTTTCAGGGACGCAAGCCCGTCAATGAAGCCGTTGACCAGCCCCATTACCCTGTCTCTGACCCGGCCGGGCAACATTCCCGTCGTTTTGTCCAGCAGGAGCACGAACCAGGTCGGCGACATCGCCGCGGCTATCATGAACAGAAGCACCCCTACGAAAGGCATGGACATCGCCAGGGCCAGCAGCGCCCAGGGCACGCTGGCCTCCTCGGCCAGCCCTTGCAGCAGGCCCACTATCGGCAGAAACAGCCCGACGACCGCGGCGAAGAACAGCAGCGTCAGGCCGTCGAACACCCGCTCCACGGCGATGGTGGCCAGGGCGGAGACCTTGCTCACCTTCTCCCGCTCCCCCACGTAGTAGGCCCTCACCACCTCGCCGAGGCGCACTGGTAGGATGTTGTTCGCCATGTAGCCCACCACCACGACGGGGTACAGGCGCGGGACGCTCAGCCTCTTCACCGGCGCCATCAGGTACTGCCATCGCAGCGTGCGGAAGTAGACGGAGCCGAAGTAGACGACAACGGCGGGGGCTATCAGGAGGTAGTTGGCGTCCGCCATCAGCTCCCACGTCTCGCGGAGGTCCAGGCGGGACAGGAAGATGCCCAGGAAGACGACGCTTACCCCTATGGCCAGCCAGAAGCGAAAGGACTTGTGCAAAAGCCGGGCTCCATCCTCACAGGTATGGTTGCAGTTGCACCAGTATACCTACACACACGGGTGAGGACAATACGAGAGGGCGGCCGCTTTGTGTTCCTGTGGTGTGTTGGTGATGGCTTACAGCCTGTCCAAAGACTAGACCACCCCTGCGAAGGCAGAGGTCTATCGTCCACAATAGCGGGGAATCCTGGATTCCTGCCTGCGCAGGAATGGTCTGCCGGTTGGGCGTTGGTCTCCTCCTCACGGCCCTGAGTAGTCCTTCGGGAAGTAGACGACGGCCCTGTGATGGAGGTGGTCCACGTCCGTCTTGCGATAGACGTAGTAGTCCAGGAACCCGCGCCACTTGTCCCGGCTGACCAGGCTGCTCGCGGCTTCGCTGAGGCTCAGGCACGGCTCGTCACGCCTGTCGCTGCACGGCTTGTACCCCTCTGCGGGCCAGTACAGGTACAGGAACTCCCTGCCCGGGCCGTAGTTGCCCACGTACCGGGACATCCTGTCCTCGTTGCGCTCACTGATGAGCAGCACCCTGCCTTCCGGCTCCTGGGTCGCATTGCCCGCGTCGAAGTAGTCGATGGTCTCGTAGTCCCGTATGTACCAGACGAGTCCCCAGTAGATGTCCTTGTCCACCGTGAGCCGCATTTCGTCGCCCTCGCCTGTGCTATCGGCCACCTCTCTAATCTCCGCCATGATACCGGGCACTTCCCGTGAGTCCTGGGCGTACATCAGCATCTCGCCCGGCCAGTCGCCGTTGAGGAAGCTGGCGTGCCAGCCCGACCTCACGGCCACCAGCGTAAGCACCAGGGCGAAGGTCAGGGCCACTATCCGCAGCCCGTTGCCCGCGCCCGACCTCAGCACCAGGTGCGCCCCGAACCCCACCAGCACCAGGGCCACCACAAACAGGGCCCAGAACTCGGCGAAGTTGAACAGCCTGCCCCGCTCGATCTCGAAGAGGGCCAGCCTCACCACCAGGTACAGCAGCACCGCCGCCAGGGGCAGCAGGAACAGCCCGCCGGACCGCAGCACTCGTCGCCACTCCACAGCCGAAATCATATCTCCGATGACCTTTCCGGCGAGAACAATCATCGGCAGGGCTATGCTCACCAGCAGCCAGGGCATCTTCTCCCCTGCCCACGTGTAGAGGAGAACGGTGATGACCAGCCAGAAGGACAGGAAGCGTGTGAAGGCGTTGCCCCGGAAGGCGTAGTACACCACTCCCGCCACGGAGAGTATGAGGGGCAGCGTCTCGTACAGCGGCGCGATGACGAAGTAGTAGTACCAGGGCTGGTCTCCTCTGTGAACGTCCTGCTGCACTATCCAGTATCCCAGGGACTGCCACGCCCCGCTTGCCACGCCCACCCAGTTGGTGAAGAAGGTGGTGTACAGCAGCAGCCACACGCCGTAGAAGACGGCGGCGCATCGCAGCCAGACGCTCCTGTTCCAGGACATTCCCACAAGGGTCGAGAACCACACTGCGGCGAAAACCAGCAGCCCGGCAAGCACCATGCCCTTGGTTACGTCCACCGTGTCTATTGTCCAGATCACCTCTCCGGCGGGAGCGCCCACCGGCGGACTGCTGCCTGCCAGTACGACACCGAATCTCTCCAGCCAGCTCTGGAGCCAGCTGACCATTGCCATGGCCTGGGGCAGGAACAGGGTGGACAGCACTATCAGGAACGCCCCCGGCCGCGAGAACATCGCCAGCGTGGTGCGGGATCGGGCCCGCCCGTAGCCGTACCCGAAGCCCGGTATGTAGCGGTACTCCTCCTGCTGCTCGTCAACGACGGCGCGGGAGGCGGCGGGCCGTCGCAGCAGCCACGAGACCCAGTCCCCCGCCGCAGTCACCAGCAGGTAGATGCCCAGGATGCCCACGACGAAGAAGGTCGTCTCCTTGGTGGCAAAGGCCAGGGCGAGAAGCAGGGCGCTCAGGTACAGGTAACGGGGCTTGCCCTCGTCCATGTACCGCCACAGCAGGACTATCAGTCCCAGGGTCCACACGGACATGAAGATGTCGTTGCGGGAGTAGCGGCTGTAGAAGAGCATCATGGGCGAGAAGGCCAGCAGCACGGCCGTCGCCAGGGCCCCTGCCTTGCCCAAGCGCGAGCGCAGGAAGTACGGCAGGACGACCAGCGCAGTCCCGAAAATGGCGTTCAGCAGACGCCCCGTGTACTCGCTGTCTCCGAAGAGGAAGAACGCTGCGCCCGTGGCGTGGTACAGGAATGGGCCGTGAGAGAGGGGGTTGTGCTGGAAGCCGAAGCCCTCGGCCAGGCGGTAGCTGTAGTACAGGTGGAGGCTTTCGTCGTAGCCGATGGCCCTTCCGCCCAGGTCCCAGAAGCGCATGGCCGCGGCCACCGTTATCAGGAGCGCGTAGGCCGCCATCTCCCAGCGGAAACCCGGCAGTGAGAGCAGCCCGCCCCCTGGTTCCGTCCCGGGGGAGACGCCGGTCTCGTTCACGTTTGTTGTGTCACTCTGATACACGGTAAATCGTCACGTCCTGGCTCTCGAACACCACCTCGCCGATACTGGAGAACTTGGGCAGCCCTCCCGCGCCGTAGGACGCCCTCTCCCGGGGGCCTAAAACGACAAACTGCACGTCGTACACCTCCAGGAGCCGCGCCGCCTCTGAGGCGTCCGTAGTCGAGTAGATGGCTCTCACGTCCTCCTCCCTGCCCTCGAATGGCTCCCGGGAGCCGCGCCACTGGTGCTCGTGCCACGGCCAGCCCAGGACGGTCGGGAGCCCAGTGCTGGAGGACACCCGGCCGTAGGGGCTCCAGCTGTCCCCGACCGCCTCCACAATCCCTTCGCCCTCCTTCGCGTTGTCCCGCAGCCACCGGATGGCGGCGTACTCGCCGGGACTGGAGCGGGATATGTAGGCGATGCCGTCAAGGGTCGTCTCGCCGCCGTTGCCGCCCTTCGTCAGGGTCGCCTCCACCGGGTAGTAAAGGGATGCCAGAAAGAGACCTCCTGCAAGCGCCCACCATCCCCGCATCGCCCATCTGTAGACGCTGCCGGACGGGGGCGTTGTCGAATTCAAGAAGTATAGGCCAAAGGCGGAAGCGATAGCAAGGAGCGTCCAGGCCTGGTAGTACAGCTTGAAGATGGTGTTCATGCGGTTGTGAAAGAGGTCGTCCACGCGCAGGAACTCAGGGCCGAGCACCAGGAGCAGGGCCAGCGACACCAGTGAGAGCGCGAAGGCGACGGCGGGCGACCTGCCGGACTCTGCGTACAGGATGAGGCTGTACAGGGTCACGAAGAGCAGCAGGGCCAGGGGCGCGGTGTTCAGAAAGCGCTCCGCTACCACCACAATGGGGTCCGTCGACCACGTCAGGGTGCTCCATGCCAGCTGCCAGGTTGCCCACACAAAGAGCGGGGCTAACACCACGCCCAGCGCGATGGTCGCCCGGGGCCAGAAGTCCCTGGAGCGCATTAGTCCGGCAAGGCTGGAACGTAAGCCCCCTGACGAAGGGTTGCCGTCACCCACTCCCCCTGCAAGCGCCAGTGGTATCTGCCTTAGCAGGAAGGGCAGGAGCATCGCCAGGAACAGACCCCAAATGATGAGGAAATGCACTGGCCGCGTGCCAATCTCCCCAACAGGCAGGACGCCCATTGCCTGGCTCTCCAGGCTCAGATAGTAGGGCAGGTACAGCGCTATCGCCAGGAAGAGGGTCACCGCGGCCGGCAGCCACGCCTGGCGCAGGGCGTTGGCCCACGCGCCCTCCTCCTGCCTGACGGCCTTGAGCACAAGCAGCGCCGCCCAGAGCGCGGCAAAAGTGACGATATCCCAGGCGTTGATGAAGGCCAGCGCGCCCAGAAGCAGCCCGGCCACGAACAGGACGCCCGGCCGCTCCAAGACCCACCGCGCGCTCACCCGCGCCGGCGACAGGAATACGCCGAGGCCGAAGGCTACGAACAGCAGGACAAAGGGGATGGACATCACGTGGGGATGCAGGTCTCCCAGCAGGAAGCTGAAGAAGGGGAACTCGGTTATGGTGTAGTCCAGGCTTCCCCCCTGCTCGTTGAGGGTGTCGATTACCCGGGTGCTGCGCCACCACCAGAGGTGCTCTGTCGGACGCCAGGCGGCGGTCTCAAGATAGCTAACGTCCTTGACGGCCAGCCACTCCCAGAAGGACGCGGGCAGCCACTGTCGCAGCCGAATTAACTCCAGCGCGCCCAGCAGGTTGCTCACCATCAGCAGCAGCGCCGGCGCAACGAGCGCGAAGCCCATCCCCTTGGACGTCGCAGCCCCGTGGGCGCGGGCCAGGTTGTACACCAGGCCGAAGGCCGCCATGCCTGCCATCGCCGGGACGAGGGCCAGGGCCAGGTTGTAGGATATGCGGGACGGGATGAAGGTCAACTCCGTCAGGTTGCCCATCATCAGGTAGCCGAAGTAGTAGTACGGCAGGTCGTGGCCCCTGAGCCACGGGTCCTCCGGCGGAAAGTAGCTCGCCAGTATGGAGGCGTTGAGGAAGGCGAAGTCCATGGGTTTCTCCGTGGAGTCTATGGAGGGGTCGAAGAAGCGGTAGACAGCCCAGATCACGTACAGAAACAGGAACACGCCTTCTCCAACGAGAATGGCGCGCCTCTCGCGGCGGAGGAACTCCAGCATCTCAGCGCGCCGTCGCACGGCAACCCACCCGGAGACGGCCGCGAACAGGAACAGCGCCGCCCAGAGGGTGAGGGGCGTGGTGGGCACAAGGCGCAGGGAACCCAGCATCCAGAGGGGCCAGGAAAGCAGGATGAGGCCCAGGGGCTTGGCGACGGAGTAGCCCCTGTCCTTGAGGCCGGGAAGCAGGACAAAGGCCAGGGGAAAAGCAATTAGGCCAACAAGCTCTGCGGCCAGAAGCCAGGTCAAGGCGTTTGCCACGGCGTCAGTCCCCGTCTCTCATTCAGGGGTTCTTGCGGCGACAGCCCCGTCTTCCCGCTAGCTGACGGGAGAGAACAACTCCTCCACGAACTCTGCCGGATGGAAGGGCGCCATGTCCTCCATCCCCTCGCCTGTGCCGATGAAGAGCACAGGCAACCCAAGCTCCTGGACAATGGCAACCACCGTCCCGCCCTTGGCCGTGCCGTCCAGCTTGGCCAGGAACACCCCCGTGCACCCCATCGCCTCCGTGAATGAGCGGGCCTGCGCCAGCCCGTTCTGCCCCGTCGTGGCGTCCAGCACCAGAATGGTCTCGTGGGGCGCTTCGGGGTCCAGGCGGGCCAGCACGCGGGAGATCTTCTTCATCTCCTCCATCAGGTTCTGCTTGGTGTGGAGCCTTCCGGCGGTGTCGACTATGACGATGTCCATGCCCCGCGCTCTGGCGGCTTCAAGGGCGTCGTAGGCAATGGCTGCGGGGTCGCCGCCCGCCCTGTGCGCGATGACGTCGACGCCGAGCCGTCCGCCCCAGGTCTGAAGCTGCTCGATGGCCCCCGCCCGGAAGGTGTCGGAGGCGGCCAGCAGGACCTTGTTGCCCTGCTCCGTCAGGTAGTGGGCCAGCTTGGCGATGCTGGTTGTCTTCCCTACCCCGTTCACGCCAATGGCCAGGATGACACGCGGCTGGCCCGCGGCGAGGGGCTGCTCGCGGCTTCCCGCGCCGTCCGCCGCCGTCAGCAGTGCCACCAGCTCCGCTTTAAGCAGGTCTACGACCTCCTCCGCCTCCTTCAGGCTGCGGGACGAAGCCTCCTCCCTGACCCGCTCAATGAGGCTTACCGACGTGGCGACTCCCACGTCGGCGGAGATGAGAAGCTCCTCAAGCTCCTCCCACAGGGCTTCGTCCAACTGGCGTCGCTGGACGATGTTGACCATGCGGGAGAACCAGGACTCCCGGCTCTTCTTAAGGCCCTCCTGGACCTTCTCTCGCCTTCCAAGCAGCCTGCTGAACATTTGAATTCATCATAGCACGGGCACTAGGCGGTAGCAAAGCGGGCTGAGGCGTCTTTCTGATGCCCCCATCCTGACCTTCCCCCGCAGAGCGGGGGAAGGGATTCCTCTCCCCCTTCAGGGGGGGAGTCAGAGAGGGGGGTGACCTCCCCCCTACTCCCGCGCCGGCGGCTCCTCAGTAGTCTCCTCTTGGGACGGCGCTGTGACCTCTCTGTCGAACCTGCGGCGGCTGATAGACGGGTCAAGCCTGTTCAGGAAGCGGCGCAGCAGCAGGAGCGCGCCCACGCCCACCGCGATGACCGGCAGGAAGACCACCAGCCATATGGACAGCCTCACAAGCTCCCTCACAAGGGTCGAGAGCGCCCGCACAGCCGATTTGAAGGTTGCGCCCACGTCCCACCCGCCTACCAGGTAGCGCTCGGCCTCCGTAACATGCACCTCAATGGTGTCTGAGCCTGACACCTCGCCGCCGTCACTCATGGCGCTGACCGTCAACACAGCCGTGTACGAGAAGGGCCGGTGGTCGGCAAAGGCGTGCTCCGTCTCTACCCTGGTGCTTCCCTCCTCGGGGCTGCCCGTGACCGTGGGAGAGCCGTCGCCGAAGTCCCACTGGTACTGGTAGTCCCAAAGCTCCCCGGGCCTTGTGAAGGATGCGCTGTACTCCGTGGTTGCGCCCTCCTCCACCGTCCGGCTCTCGCCCGCGAACACCGAAATGGTGGGCACGCGCCTCACCGCAACCTCAAGGGAGTCCGACCCCTCTGCTATGCCGCCCTCTCCGGTCCCCTCAAGCGTGATGGTGGCTATGTACTCCGAGTCCAGGTCTTCGATGTAGCTGTGGGTGATGGTGGCCGTCAGCCGCTCGCCGCTCTGGGTCGGGATGGTGGCGCTGCCGTGGGCAAACGTCCCGTCGCCGAAGTCCCACACGTATGTGTAGTGGTCGATGTCCGGCGGCGCCGTGAAAGACGCCCGGAACTTCACGGCCTGGCCCACTCGCGCCGATGTGTCCTCTCCGGCGTTCACGGCCAGGGCCTGGGGCGCGAGCCTCAGACTCACCTCTATGAGGGAGAAGGCCGCTGTCTGGGACAGGAAGTTGAGCCGTCCCTGGGTCTCCTCTATCCGAAGCTGGAGGTCAGCGAGCTCCCTCTGCACACTCAGGGCGTCCTCCACGCTCTGGGCCTGTTCCAGGAAGGAGAGCAGCCGCTGCTCCGTGGCCCTCATGCTGACCAGCCGCGACTGGCTGTCCACGTACTCGTCTGTCACGTCCTGGCTGGTGATGGTGCGCGCCTCCACCTCGGCCATCTCCCCTATGCGGTTAAGGGCCTCGTCCAGGGATGCGGCGGGCACCCTGACGGCGATGGAGCCGTTGTGCTTAGACGTGCGCTCCGAGCTCACCACCCAGCCGCCAAGCCGGTCGGCCAGGTCTCCCACGCGGCTGATGGTGCCGGCTACGTCCTCGGTGACCAGGGACATGAACGCCGTGTGCACGATGATGCGCTCCTGGGCCGGGAGCGACGGCTGCACCTTCATGTCGCTGACGGGAGCCGAGTCCTGGGAGTCCGCCTCCATCATCATTGCGGGAGTGGCCTGCGGCGCAGGTGTGGGGTCAAGATCTGCGCCCATCCACCTTGCGTCCTCTTGTAGTGCATCTGCATCAGCAGCATCAATGGACTGCAGAGGACCTGATTCGTCTGCAGCGCACGCCGCGAGCAGGACCAGCAGCAACACAACGCAGGCTATACCGGTTGTCCTGATAAAGCGTTCCATCTCATTGCCTCCCTTCTTTCTGTCCGTTGTGGACGACTCCAGTGTGACAAGGAGGCGTGTACGATACAGACTACAATTGTGTTACATTTGGTGTGCATTTCACATCAGAGATGTAACATTTGTCAACTCTCGTAAGCGTCTTGCTGGATTCCCGCCCTTGGGCCAAGCCCGGATAAGGAGTATAGACCTGAAGTGAAGAGAAGCGTAGAGCAGCCATGAGAGGAACGGCCTCGGAGGTGTTCAGCGCCTTTCTGGAGCGGCATTCCGGCTGGATTGTCGTCGGGGTCGTCGCAGCAACCCTGCTGCTCATAATCCCCCTCATAGCCCTTGCGCCGGAGGAGCAGGCCTCCACCGAGCCGGGCGGCCCCGTCTTCGACCTGCGGGACCTGGTTGACGAACGCTTTCCCCCTGCCCTGTACGTCCCGTCCTACATCCTGGAGTCCCCGGACGGGCCGGACGGCGACGTTCTCATCCAGGCCGTCTTGTGGGAGCTGTACCGGAACGAGGAGGCCCTGCGCCAGGCCGACGAGCGCGGGGAGCTTCGGCCGCCCAAGCTGGAGGCCCAGCCCTACCTGTACAGGGGCAACAACCCCAACACCCAGCTTCCCATCCACGGCATGTACACCGTCGCTGACGCCGTCCAGGCCGTCCTGGTCGGCATGGGCACGGACCTTGAAAGCGCCAGCGACGAGGAGGTCAAGATAGCCCTCCACTTCGTGCTGCATGAGGACTCCCCCACCTTCAGCCTTATGGAGTCCATATCGGAGAGGGCCTCCTTCACCCTGGAGCAGTCGGACGTGTTTGGGGAGTATCGGCGCTGGACTTCTCCCGCCATCATCAACTTTGTGATTGCGGAGAACGACAGGCTGGGCGGAGGGTCTCTGAACATCAACGTCGGTGGCGACGAGACCACATTGCAGAAGGAGCACTTTGGGCGCAACGTGCAGGCCATCCTGAGGGGCGACCAGGAGAACTACCGGCTTTGGGGCGTTGCCATCGACCCCAACCTGGAGTCCCAGGACGAAGGGCGCACCACCATCCCGTTCATCTTTGCCACCGTGCTGGCCGTGCTGGTGGTGATCGGGATAAGCCTGCGCTCCTGGCGGGCGGTGCTCCTCTCCGCCATAGGCCTGGCGATGCTGATTGTCTGGCTCAAGGGCATTTCCAACCTCATAGGCCTGGAGGCCGGGCTGGTGGTGGAGCTGATTGTGCCCATCGCCATGATCTCCTTGGGTGTGGACTTCGCCATCCACGCCCTTCACCGCTACGGCGAGGAGCGGAGCAAGGGGCTTGGCCCTCGCCCGGCCCTGCGGGTGGGGTTTGCAGGCGTGATGGGCGCGCTGGTGCTGGCCATGCTCACAGACGGCATGGCCTTCTTCTCCAACACCGTCTCAGGCATAGAGTCGATAATCGGGTTTGGCATAGCCGCGGGCATCGCCGTTATCTCCTCCTTTGTCATCATGGGGGTCTGGGCGCCCCTGGTCTTCATGCGGCTGGACGCCCGGAGGGGGTCCGGGCAGCCCGACGCCGAGCCGGTCCCGGAACCGGGTCTCTCTCTCGACCACAGCCCATCCCGCAGCGCTCGGAGCGCCCAGTGGGTCGTGGCGAGACTGGCCCGGAGCCGTCTCATCGTCCTGCCCCTGGCGGCCGTCTTGACCGCCGTGGCCCTGGTCTTCGCCTTCAGGCTGGAGGCGCAGCTGGACGTCAAGGACTTCTTCGACAGCGAGTCGGACTTCGTGGTGGGCCTGGACAAGCTGGACTACCACGTCGGGGCCACCCAGGGCGAGCCCGGGATCATCTACGTGGAGGGCGACCTGTCGTCCCGCGAGTCACTTGAGGCCCTCCGGGAGCTTCACGCAAAGCTGAGGGCCAATCCCTACGTCGGCCGGGGCGCAGACGGAGAGCCGACCCTGTACAGCTGGACTATCTTTGAGCTGATGGAGCGCGTCGTCGCCAACAAGTACGCCCGCGCCCAGGTGGAGCTTGTCACGGGGCAGGCCATCACGGACACCGACGGTGACGGGCTGCCGGACACCCAGGCCCAGGTCAAGGCGGTCTACGACTACATTGTGCAGCACGGCATCCCACTTGACGATTCCACGCTGGCCTTCACGCCTGGCCAGGTGCAGGGCAGCCTCTTCCACGATCCCACCGGACACGACCCGGACGCCCTCCAGATTCTGGTTGCCCTGCCCGGCACCAGGGAGCAGTCCGTGGTGTCCAGGGCGCGGGACGCGGTGGAAGCCGACCTGGAGTACCTTGAGGACGCGCCCTCCATATCAAGGGCGGGTCTGACCGGCTCCGCCTTCACCAGGGGCGCTTCCCTTGACGCAGCCGTGCGCTCTCTGCTAACCTCTCTGCCCATTGCGGTTGTGGCCTGCTTCCTGGTGGCGGCTTTGTTCATGCGCTCGGTGCGCTACGCCTTCGTCACCATCATTCCCATCGGCCTCGTGGTGGCCTGGCTCTACGCCATCATGTACCTGCTGGGCTTTGACCTCAACTTCGTGACGGCCACCATCGGCGCGGTCTCCATTGGCGTGGGCGTGGACTTCTCCATTCACCTCACGCAGCGCTTCCGGGAGGAGATGGGACGAGACGGAGACGGCATGAGGGCGATAGAGCGGTCTGCCAGAAGCACCGGGATGGCGCTGATAGCGTCGGCGTCCTCCAGCGTAGCGGGCTTCGCGATCATGGGCTTCGCCCCGATGCCGATGTTCTCCGCCTACGGCATCCTCACCGCGGTCATGGTGTTCATGGCCGCCGCGGCCGCCCTGCTGGTGCTGCCCTCCCTGCTGCTGCTCGTGACGCCCCAGAGGCGACAGCCGGTTAGGTGAGCGTCCCCGCGGCCCTATCACCCTCAACCGGCAAAGCGGATGATCAACGGCACCACTATCGCCGTGACCGCCAGCGTGGCTATCACCCCGGTGAACAGCAGATAGCGCACGCCGTAGTTGGACATCAGCGACGGGTCGTAGTACTTCTCCACCTCGTTGTCCCGGTACATGGCCACAAGCCCGTCAAGAAGTGTGCGACGCGTCCGCCTGCCCAGGGCCAGCGCCGCCACCGCAACGACGTTGAGCAGCACAGTCATGGCAATGAACACGGCCAGAATCAGGTCCAGCGTGCCTGCGGACAGCGTCGGGTCGTAGGTGACGGACTGCTCCTCCACGGCTCCAAGGGATACGCTGGAGTTTATGCCCAGGACTATCAGGTTGAACACAATGGCCGTTAGCACAAAGATGGTGTCCGTCCGGCTGCTCTCGCCCAGGGCGCTGACAATATGGTCGTGTACCTGATTCAGCATTATGCCTCCTTACGCAAACCGTCCAGCACCCTCAGGGCCTCCTCGGCGGCTTCCCGTTCCCCGTCCACTTTGCGACGCCCGGACCCGCGGCCCAGTACCTGGTCGTCCAGCACAATCTCTATCTCAAAGACCTTTTCGTGGCCCAGGCCGGTCTCGGAAACTGTGGTGTAGACGGGAGACCCCCTTCCCATGCCCTGCATCACCTCCTGGAGCCTGGACTTGGGGTCTCTGGGCGCGCCGTCGCTTACGGCCCTCTCAAGCTCCGGTTGCAGCAGCCGGAGGGTGACGGCGTAGGCCTCCTCCATGCCCCTGTCCAGAAGAATGGCGCCGACCACCGCCTCCAGGGCCGCGGCCAGGTTGGAGTCCCGGTCGCGCCCGCCGCTCCCCTCCTCCCCCTGCCCCATTTGCAGGCACGCGCCCAGGGATATGCCACGCGCCACCCTGGCCAGCGTCTCGCCCCTCACTACGGACGAGCGCAGCTCCGTAAGCTGCCCCTCCGGCATCTCCGGCAGACGAAGGTACAGCTCCTGCGCCGCCACGTAGTCGACGAATGAGTCTCCCAGGAACTCCAGCCTCTGGTTGGAGGCTGAGTACGCCTGGGGGTCTTCGTTAACTGCGGAGGGATGTGTCAGGGCTTGAGCCAGAAGCGCGCTGTCGCGGAAGGATGTGCCCAGGCGCTCCTCCAACTGTTTCATGTCCACTTGGGCCAGCGTCTCCTCTCCCGGATATGATTGGCACATTCTAAGACGATGTTGGTGTCCAGTCAAAGCCGCGCACGGCCCCGTGCTATAATCGGCTCAGGCGTCATGGCTAAAGAACCGGTCGACTTCATGCAGCTGCTGGAGGCCAGCCTTTCGTCGGAGAAGCTGGCTCTTCTCAGGTCCGCGGGCGGCATCGCCCGGGACGAGGGCGTGCCCATGTACATCGTGGGGGGCGCCGTCCGGGACCTGCTGCTGGGCAGGCCCGTAGAAGACCTGGACCTGGTCGTGGTGGGCGACGCCGAGACTATGGCATCCATCGTTGCCAAGCGGCTGTCCGGCGAGGTGGTGTCCCGCTCCCAGTTCTCCACCGCCAAGGTGAAGGTGGACGGCGTCTCCCTGGACCTGGTGACCGCCCGGTCGGAGAGCTACAGCAGGCCCGGCGCACTTCCGCAGATTGCCCACGGCACCATTGAGGAGGACCTGGCCAGGCGTGACTTCTCCATCAACGCTATGGCCGTTCCCCTTCATCTTGAGGCGAAGGACGGGCCGCTCGACCCCTTCAACGGTGAGGAAGACCTGCGACGCGGCCTTGTCCGCGTGCTCCACGACGGGAGCTTTGCCGACGACGCCACCCGCATTATGCGGGCCGTCCGCTACGAGCAGCGGCTGGGCTTCCGGCAGGAGGAGCGCACCGAGGCCCTGCTCACCGACAACCTGCCGATGCTGGACACCATCAGCGGCGACCGGCTGCTCCGTGAAGTCCAGCGCTGGCTCACCGAGGAGTGCGCCCCCGACATTCTCCTGCGGGCGGACGAACTCGGGATTATGGCTGCCATTCACCCGCCTCTGTCCAGGTCTGGAGAGTCCGTGCGCTCCGCCATTGAACGGGGCAAGGGGCGTATAGAAGCCTTGGTGTGGGTTGGAGTGCTGGCTTACCCCCTGACTACGGCGGAGGGCCAGGGGCTGACTGCCCGCCTGAATCTGCCGGCGCGGTGGGCCAGGGTGGTGCGTCACGCCATTGCCCTCAGGGAGGCTATGCCCACGCTGTCAGATGAGCGCATACTCCCGGTGCAGCTATTCGACGCCCTGTCCTTCTCAGAGCCTGCGGCCGTCCAGGCGTGCGCCCTGGCCGCCGCCCAGGAGAAGGCCCGGTCTAACCTCACCCTGTACCTGGACAAGCTGCGCCACGTCAAGCCCGCCTTGGGCGGCAAGGACATCATAGACATGGGAGTGCCCCAGGGCCCGGCCGTCGGCCAGATGCTGACTATGCTCAAGCGCGCGCGGCTGGCGGGAGACGTCGGAAGCCGCGAGGAGGAGGTTGCGCTGGTGGAGGAGGCCTTGCGGAGCGAGTGGGCTGGTTGACAGAGCTCTCTTAAGCACGTTTACTAAGGGCTGAGGAACTTTTCACCATTGAAGTGAATCAGGTGATCTGGTATTTCGGCAACCCAAACCTCAGTCTCCCAAGCGATATTTCCCACATGACGCTTGAACTGCCGGAAGTCCGGGAAGGCGGTGACATATATCCTTTTGGCTGAGCAATCCGTCAGGGTGTCTTCCAGTTCTTCCACTCTTTTGGGGCTCACGGGACCGTGGGATGTGACGGCCTCTATAAGGAACAGCAAGTTCCGCTCCTCATCGTAGAGAATCACGTCAGGCAGCTTGTCATGCTCGGTAAATGGAACGCCAAGCTGGTCGAGCTTCTCCCTGTCCAAATGCAAAAACTTGCGAGCGGCATCTCCCAGATACAGCAGGATCGACCCCGGAACGAACCTGGTTCCGAACTCCGACACCACTGCGGCCTGCAGCCTGTTGTGCCTGCCTGGGGAGAGGCGTATTTCCCGTCCATCAGAGGTGCGGACAGGAATCTCCCGCATCTGGCGTCTCCTTCGGTATACCTCCAAGAGCGTGCCTTGGCTTGAGCGGAAGGCGAGGAGAGCGGCTTCCCAGCTACTACTATTGTACAGACGAATCACTTCAAGCGCTTCGTCTGTGAGGCCATAGTGAGAACGGGGGCTGTTGGTAGGAAGATCTGGATCGTCTGGGTTGCGGTCAGCCAACCGCGCTTGCAGTAACTGGTGAATCACCTGCCGCCGCACAGTCTCCCGTGTGTTCTCTGCATATGCCCTGCCGTAGGCTTCACCCATGAATTGCAGAATCTGGTGAATGGTGAGAGACGGCTTGGATGAACTACTCCAAGGATCGTCCTCAGAAAGTCCCGCAAGCGCCAACAGTGTCAGGCAGGAGATATCGTTCTGTTGGGCCGGAGGCAGCCCGAACTGCTCAAGGATGTCCCGCGCTTCATCTATCTTGCTCATATTGTAAAGGTCCGTTACCCATCTGAGGCTGCAATGATAAACCAAGAATACTGGTAACTAGAGCATCAATCTCGGAAAGGACATTCCCGGGCTGGACTCTAGCGAGGATTGTCGTGCCTATGGAGCGTATTTGCCTTTCAGCCGGGAGCGGTATAGAGCGTAACTCAATAGCGTTGACTTGTGTATTCCCGTTATACAGACGGAAGTATCGGTCTAGAAATGTTGAATTGAGAAGAGCCGCGAGTCCGCAGGCAAGTTCCTCATCTAAGGTGCTAGAAACTCCGTGTATGTAGTTGAGATGATTCTCTAACCCCAACACTTTTGTATTCAGGCGCCCCCGGACAAATGGTGCAGCCACTAGTCTACGGTACTCTTCTTTGGCGCTGAAGCGACGCAGCAAAACGTAGGTATCATCCGCTACGAGGAGCTTTGTAGCCCTTCCTGTATACTTAAGCCACTGGGGCTTGTCGATGCTCATTGAGGGCCATTCGACTCTCATGGGATGTACATGATGCATCCACAATAATGGAACCGTAGAGGTCTCTGGGTCCTGCGCCAGGAACTGCTTGGCTCTAAACGGCACTACAGGCCCTGTGGAGATATCCAAGCCAAGGGAATGCAGCGTGTTAGGCCAAGACCTGATTTTCTGCACCAACTCCAAGTCTCCTGCGTTAGCAGGAATGCAAAGCTCCTTGTGCTCACTCTTCAAATCCAGTACAGATTTCAACCCGACTGCCAGCATTTGCCGACTTCCGAGGTCGTTAGCACCCTTGCTATGGGATACTAGTACTTTATCATCATCATCAGAGGCTTCGCCTTCTGCTCTTTTGCGTGCCGCTATTACAAGGTTCTCTTGCAGGACGGTCTGGTTTTTGAATACGTCTTTACGGGAATCAAATAGATGAATGGCAGTGGGAGCTACACTCTCGAAGAAGGCTTCTCGGAATCTCCTAAAATATGGCCCTGACGCAAAGCTTCTGGGCACGATGTACACAAGGTTGCCAGACTTCGATAGGATCTCAGCAGAAACAGCCATGAACAGGGCGTAAATATTTGGCTGACCATGCACTACCGACGCCCCGGCTATGGCCCGCGGGTCATTCTTTGCAATTTTGAAGTACGGAGGATTTGAAATCACTAGGTCGTATTCAGGGTGGTGCTTGTCTTGATTCTCTACATGCCGGTTGGTTTTTGCCCTGTTTTGCAGGGTGGCAGAATGTGTTAAGACAAAGTCATCGTTTGATACGTTGAAGGTTAGCGTGACGCCGCGTTGGGCAAGCCATACACGCGAGAAGGCCAGGGATCTACTTGTAAGGTTGGCAAGCAAAGTGTCAGTCTCGTAGGCATCTATGTGCAGATTCTGAACAATTCCATTGCTCAGGGCTGCTTCGCATACTGCGGCCGATAGAATGCCTGTTCCGCTTCCTGGGTCCAGTACACGGAGGTACGGCTGAGAATAGGCGGAGCACTCGGCCATAAACCTTGCTACTGAGGCGGGAGTCTGGTAGTGTCCGTCATTCTTCCGGTCGCCGTGTCTAGCGGAAGACAAGTAGGCTTCTCCGAGTGACTCGGCATACTCCACGGGAGTGGAGTCATTGAGTGGGAGAGGAATGTTCAGCCCGGTCGGGAACGCACCGGACGTAATCGCGTGCTCGTCTGCCGGTGCATTCTCCTGGATTGCCTGATCAGTGGATGTCATGTGCCGAAGCTCCATAACCAGTTAGCCACATGTCCCTAGTCGCTGATGGTGCCCTTGGTGCTGGGCACCTCGCCAGCTATCCGCGGGTCGATGGCGACGGCCTGGCGGATGGCCCGAGCCAGCGCCTTGAACAGCGCCTCGGCCTTGTGGTGCTCGTTGGCGCCGGCCAGTATCTCGGCGTGGAGGTTCAGCCGACCCTCCAGCGCGAACACCTCAAGAAAGTGGCGCACCAGGTCGGAGGGCATGTCGCCGATGAGTGAGTCCTGGAAGGGCGTCTTCACCACGGCGTAGGGCCTGCCGCCCACGTCCACGGCCACAAGCGCCAGGGCCTCGTCCAGGGGCACCATGACGTGCCCCATGCGCACTATGCCCCTGCCCTCCCCTATGGCCTGGTGCAGCGCCTGCCCCAGCACTATGCCGACGTCCTCAACCAGGTGGTGCCAGCCCGGGGACATGTCCCCTGTGGCGGTAACGGTGATGTCCATGAGGCCGTGCCTGGCCAGCTGCTCTATCAGGTGGTTGAACATCCCGTTGGGCGTGTCCACGGTGTACTGGCCCGTGCCGTCCAGGTCGATGGTCACGCTGACCTGGGTCTCACGGGTGTCTCTTGAGAGTGTGGCTGTACGATTGCTCAATGTCTGTCTCCACGCTTGACGGGGTCTCTGCCCTTGGGCTGGCGCTACCGCAACTCCGCCATGATATCCTGAAGCGCCTCTGCGATGATGTCCGTGTGCTCCGGCTTCCCAACGGAAATCCGCAGCGAGTCCTTCAGCTTGGGCGTGTTGAAGTATCGCACAAAGATGCCCCGGCTAGCCAGACCCTGGAACACCAGCTCAGCCTTGTCATGGGGCACGTCGAACAGCAGGAAGTTGCCGTGGGACGGCCACACGCTTATTCCCTCTATCGCCGATAGCCTGGCGGAGAGCCGGTCCCGCTCCTCGATGATGGCATCGACGTTCTGCCTGAGGTACGCCAGGTCGCTCAGAGAGGCCAGAAGCGCCACCTCTCCCGCGGCGCTGATGTTGTAGGGCTGCTTGATGTCCATGAGCAGCTGCTGGAGGCGCGGGTGCATTATGCCGTAGCCCAGCCGCAGGCCCGCCAGCCCGGCCCACTTGCTCAGGCTGCGCAGCACCACCAAGTTGGGATGCTCAGACGCGAGGTGCGCCACCGTGTGCCCGCTGAACTCGTAGTAGGTCTCGTCCATCACCAGCAGCACGTCCTCCTCCAGCAGCCCCAGCACAACCTCCTCCGGGACAAGATTGCCGGTGGGGTTGTTGGGAGAGGCCAGGAAGACGGCCTTGGTGCCAGGCTCAATGGCAAGTTTCACTGCCTCCAGGTCTACGTTGTAGTCCTCGTCCCTTGGGACGGAGACCAGCCTTCCGCCGTTGACCTGGGTGCTGAAGGTGTACATGCCGAAGGTCGGCGGGCAGTCAACGACGGCGTCTCCGGCGTCCAGCGTCGCCCTCAGCAGCAGGTCTATGAGCTCGTCTGCGCCGGCTCCCACAATGAGGTGGTCTTGCGACACGCCGGTGTACTCCTCCAGCGCGCTGCGCGACGCCTTCTGCTGGGCGTCCGGGTAGATGTGGTAACCCTGATGTCGGCCCAGGGCCTCCTGCACCCGCCTTGACGGCCCGTAGGGGTTCTCGTTGCCGTTCAGCTTGATAATCCGCTCAGCCGGTATCCCGGCCATCTCCGCCAGGGCCTCCGGCGAGTCCACGGCCTTGTACGGGTTCAGCTCTCGCAGGTCACGTCGAAAGAGGGATGTGATGTCCATTCTATCGGCTGCTCTCATTCTCTACACGGGCGGATGCGGAGTCCGGGGCTGTGTCTAGGCGTGGCTTCAATGGCTTCCGGCGAATCACCCTGGGCTCTTCAGGAAGCGGACTCAGCAAGCTGCTCAGCGTCCCGAATGAATCCAGCGGTCTCCTGGATAAGGCGTTCCGTTTCCACCGGGTCGCAGTAATCGTGGTAAAAGCACTCGCCGTGCAGAGCAACTTGCCGGTGAAGGTAGCGGTATCTAAGGTCTCCCAGGGACGCATCGGCCTCTGCGGCCGCCCGCAGTCTTCTGCCTGCGGCCGTGGAGGTGTGTGGCTGCTCACCGGTGCGCGCAAGGACCAGGGCCTCGGTGGCGCGCAGAGTAGCGCACCACGCCTTCTCAGCGGCGTCGCGTATATCCCCTTGCTCCATCCGGGACATGGCCGCGGTGTGCATGTTATGAGCGTCCTGAAAAATGGCCTGGACGTCATAGGTCGTCGTCATTACCGGTTCTCCCTGCTTTGGCCATCGGCTCGTACATCAAAAGAGTCCCATCTCTACTGCCGTTTGTCAACGTCTTTCAACTCAAACTGAGACACTACCCGGCAGGCGCATTGTGGGCCGACTAACCGCTCCCGGGTGGCCTGTTCTGCATCTCCGCCCTTATCTCCACCGCGCGGGCGTGGGCGTCGAAACCCTCGGCTCGTGCGATGGTAGCCGCCGTCTTTGCCAGGCGGAGCGTCGTCTGGGGGTCCAGGTCTACCACAGGCATCCTTCGCAGGAACTCCGTCGCGCCCAGGTAGGAGTTGAATCGAGCCGTGCCTCCCGTCGGCATAACGTGGCTTGGGCCTGCGACATAATCGCCCATCACCTCCGGGGAGTAGTCCCCCAGGAAGACGCCCCCTGCGTTGCGCACCCTGTCCAGGCACTTCCAGGGCTGCTCCACCATGAGACACAGGTGCTCCGGCGCGTAGTGGTTGGCCAGGTCAAGGGCGTCGTCCAGGGTGTCCACCAGCACGATGGCGCCCCTGGCATCCATGGACGCCTGGGCAGTCTCCTTGCGGGAGAGGCTCTCCATCTGGCTCTGAAGCTCGGCCTGGATGAGGGGTATCAGCCTCTCCGACGTGGTTATCAGGACTGGGGTGGCCAGCAGGTCGTGCTCCGCCTGCCCAAGGAGGTCGGCGGCGCAGAGCGCGGGGTTTGCGCTGTCGTCGGCAATTATCAGCGTCTCCGTAGGCCCCTCCAACCCGTCGATGCCGGTCTGCCCGTAGACCATCTTCTTGGCCAGGGTCACGAATACGTTGCCGGGGCCGCATACCTTGTCCACCCTGGGGATGGTCTCCGTGCCGTAGGCCAGGGCTGCGATGGCCTGAGCGCCTCCCACCTGGAACACCCTGTTCACCCCGCAGATGAGGGCCGCGGCCATGACAGCAGGGTTGGGGCCGCGCTCGGCCTGGGGCGGCGTGGCCAGCACGATCTCCTTCACTCCCGCCACCTTTGCCGGTATGGCGGTCATCATCACGGTCGACGGGTAGGCCGCCAGGCCGCCGGGGGCGTAGATGCCCACCCGCTCCATGGGCGTGATTATCTCTCCGAAGCCGCGTTCCATGTCCACCCACGAGCGCGGCAGGCCGGAGACGTGGAAGTCTCGGATCCGGCCCACGGTGCGGCGCAGCGCCTCCCGCGTCTCCTGGGGCGTCTGTTCAGCTATCTTGACGACGGCGTCGCGGTCAAGCTCCATGCTCTCAAGCTCCACGCCGTCGATGCGCCTGGTGTAGTCGCGCACGGCGTCGTCACCCCTCTGCGCAACGTCCGACACTATGCGGCTGACTGCGCCTTCCGGCGTCAGGTCTTCGCCGAAGATACGCTTTATGCCCTCCAGCACCTCGGTTGGCGTGGATTCGCTCTCGGACGCCCTTGAGAGGGCCTTCATGCCTTCATCGATGCCTCGCGCTACCCTCACGGCAGATACCCCCTGGCAAAGCTCAGCAAGTCCACGATGCTCCTCTCTCTGAACTCCGTCACCCGCTCTCGGGGGACTGTGCAGAATATTCGCTCCAGGCCCTCCTCCGCGGACTTGAGGAACTCCTCAGCCATCTCTTTAGCAGGCTCCTCCGACTCCGCGCCCTCCAGTCGGGCGACCCTTCCCGCCATGAAGCGAAGCCTGTCCCAGGAGAACTCACCGCCCAGGGAGTTGTGTACCCACTCCCGCCATTCCACCAGCCTTTCAGCAGAGATGAAGCCTATGTCGACGCCCCTCTCGGCATTCGCCAGGAGGGGTTTGATCTCCCCCGTTCCGCCCATTGTCAGGTGCTCCCTCCGGTCCAACTCCATTTGAAGGGCGCGATCCATCAGGTTGCCCCACATCTTGTCCTCGAACACGTCCGGGTTGCCGAAGTACGGCCGGTACAGGTTGAGTATCCACAGCTCGTCGGTGATCAGGTGGCTGGCGAACCCCACGATGAAAGCCCTGGTGGGCTCGTTGAGGTCGGAGGCCTGGGCCAGGTTGGGGTGCGACTGGAACATGCCCTCAATGCCCTCCCCTTCCCTCTCGAAGTCCAGTGGGACAAAGTGGGTCTCGTCGCGCTTTCCGCGTGTGATTATGCGAATGTCCGGGGACACGGAGCCCAGGAGGAACGCGCCCATGTTGTTGTTCAGAGTCGGGTGGTCAAGCCGCGAGGCGGCGTCCTTCGCCATTCCCAGGTGCGCGCTGAAGTTGGGCATCCTAGACCCCGTCCAGCGCCTGGAGCATCGTCTCGTAGGAGGAGCACTGGTCCTGGAACACGTAGTGCGCCTGGAACACCGTAATGCCGCTTCCGCCTATCTGCCGCAGGTGGTCAACCGCCTCCAGCAGCCTCTCCCTGGGAACAACCGTGGTCACGGCGTACCAGATCTCCTCGTCGCGGCTGTACACCCTGGAAATGGTAGGCCCCGTCAGGCCTCCCACCTCCGGTCGCCGGGCGACGTGCGCGGCCACCTCCTCCGGCGTGTCTCCCCTGATGTTGGCCGTAATGCTGAAGAAGTCACGGGCGCGCAGGTGAGCCTCTATGTGCTCCAGCAGCCCCCGTGTCTCCAGCCTGGACGACTCCTCCTGGGCCAGCAGCCGACGATTGCCAATGATGCAGGCCTGGGACTTCAGGATGGCGCCGTCCACGATGGTCTTGAGGCGGTTCTCCCTGAGCGTGGTGCCGCTGGAGGAGATGTCGGCGATGATGTCGGCGAAGCCCATCGCGGGCGCGGCCTCAAGCGTGCCGCTCGACTGCACCAGCGAGAAGTAGTTCACGCCGTATCGGTACAGGTGGTGCTGCACCAGCCGGGGGTACTTCGTTGCGACTCGAAGGTCCCTTCCGCGCTCCCGCAGCTCTATAGACAGGTCCGCCAGGTCGTTCATGGAGGTCACGTCCATCCAGGAGTCCGGGATGGCCATGACAAGCTCACAGCGCCCGAAGCCCAGGTCCTCCTTCACCAGGAAGGAGTCCCCGCCCTCCGCCCGCGACTCCAGGAAGCGGTCCAGGCCGGTGATGCCCAGGTCGGCGCTGCCCTCCTCCACCTTGAGCGGGATGTCCCCCGTCCTCTGGAACAGGACACTGGTGTCGTTGAGATTAGGTATGGAGGCCGTGTATCGACGTGGATTTGGCCGGTCTATGGGCACACCGCTGTTTCGCAGAAAGCCCAGAGTCGATTCGTGAAGCTCACCGTCGCTGGGAATTGCTAGACGTAAGATGTCTCTCCTCCAATTCTCCAGACGGCAGGTCCAGAAGGTTCTCAAGGGTGTAGGCAAAGCCGAGGGCGGGCACGTCCTCCTCGCCGCCCAGTGCCTTCACCAGGCCGTTGTAGCGGCCGCCGCCGCACAGCACAACGGGGCCGTCCGGGCCGGGGGCGACGATGTCGAAGACCATGCCGGTGTAGTATGCGATCCCACGCACCAGGCCGATGTCCACGTTCAGCGACGCCGATGCGCAGCGCTGGTGAAAGGCGGCCAGCGCCTCCTCAAGGGGCGTCAGCACGTCCGACCCAAGGCCGAACTCCTGGACTACGGAGCGTATCTGTGGAAGAACGCTCTCCTCGTCTCCGGCTATGGACGCCAGGCGCGAGAACAGCGCAATGCCCTGCTCTATCCCCTGGGGGTCGTCAACCCGTTGCAGCTTGTCGGTGAAGCGGGTCAGGATGTCCTCCATCGTGCGGCTGCCCAGCAGGCCGGTCAGGGACTCCTGGAAGAGGTCTTGCAGCAGGTCGAAGGACTCCGCTTCGTCCCTGCCCTCAATGAGCATACGCAGGCCCCTGGCGGTGTCGTCGGAGGTCAGCAGCCCCAGGGAGCGAGCCTGCTCCTGCACGCCCCTGGCCCCCTCCGCGCCCTGCTTGAGGCGGGGGAAGCCTGCTATGAGGAACTCCTGCGCCCTTGGCGATATGCCCAGGCCGTCCAGCATCCGGTGCAGCACCCCCACGTGCCCCACGACGCACACGGGGCCGGAGACGCCCAGCAGGGACAGGCCCTCGTGGGCCAGTGCAAGCGCCTCGCCGTCTGACGAAGGCTCGCCGGAGCCGATGATCTCCGCGCCCATCTGGTGGAACTGCCGGTAGCCCGTCGCTTCGTCGTATCGGAAGACGGGGCCGGTGTACTGGAGCTTGAACGGCAGAGGCTCCGTGTCGGCCCGCTCCAGGTAGTATTGTATTGCGGAAGAGGTGAACTCCGGGCGAAGGCTTACCATGTTGCCGCCCGGGTCTGTGAAGGTGTACATCCGCGCCGCCAGCTCCCCGCCGGACTTCCTCAGGAAAAGCTCCGTTGGCTCCAGCAGAGGCGTGTCTATGCACTGGTAGCCGTGGGACGAGAAGAGGCCGCGCAACCCGTCCTGGACGGCCGTGCGGCGTTCCAACTCCCTGGGGCTCTCGTACCTCATCCCGGGCAATCTGCGGATTGGCTGCATGCCTATGGCGCGCCTCCTGCCTAATGTGTGAAGCATTGTACAATAACGCCGTGCGTGATTCAACGCGAGGGTGTGGGGGCAGGCTGTTTGCAGAACGGCAATTCGATTTTGGGCATCCCGTCAATCTGTCCTACCGAGTCTTTGAGTCCCTCCGGGACGCACCCGGTAAGCATGTTGCCGCCCAGCGCTACGGTGAGAGGTTGCCCAGTTCCTGGGGAATCTGGCCGCTAAGCTGATTCCTGGCGAGGTTCAGATGACGCAGTTTGGGGAGGCTCACCAGCTCCGGCGGACCTTCCCAGACGAACTCCAGCCATTCTATTAGGGTCACGTCCTGTGGAGGTTGCCGTGAGCGTCTCGCCTGTTGCTAGCCATGTGATGATTGTCTCGCCGTCCTCTATTGTGATGGTTGCTAGCGGTGTGCCTGATGCGTCTCTGGTGACTCCTTGGTGGGTGGTGAAGTTGAGGTCTGGGTCTAGGCCGTACCAGAATTCGCCTGTTGTGTGCTGTGGGTATACCCATTTCTCGCCGGGGATGATCTCTGGGGTTGTTGGGTCGTAGCTGCTTGTGACTATGTGGAGTATCTGGCCCTGCTGTATGCCTTCTGATATGCGTTCGCCTTCGGCAATTATTCGCTCGTTGATGTCGGCTGCATTGATTGGGTGGGCCGGGTCGTGGCTATCGCCAGGAGCGTTAGGGTGAGCACTGAGGTTATGATTGCTATCGGGAATATCTTGCGTCTCATGTGCGGTGCCTCACCAAATCACTCTGTCCGTTAGGTCGGTGCGTAGGGTCTCTAGGGTCGGGATGGCTAGGATGGCTGCTATGCAGGCTTGGCTGGCGGCTATGCAGGTGTCGTTGGAGTCTATGTCTGAGCCGTATACCCACGCTCGGTCCTCCGGCCACATCACGTCTGGTGCGTTGGAGTACATCTCTTCCCACAGGCCAGTTAGGAATTGTATGGAGTCGTCCAGCGTTCCGTGTAGCAGCACGTAGTCTGCGTCTCTAAAGGAAAGCTGGACTCTCGGTTCGTGGTTGTCTAGGGTGTTTCTCCCATTCCAGATTGCGACGTATATGCTGTCTGGTGTGGTCGTGTGCTGCTTAAGGATTGGTAGCAGGGTCTCGTACTCGTCTGCCTGTAGGTGGTCTCTTGGTGCTCCGTCTCGACTGCCTGCGATCTCTTCGTACGTCATTCCTGGGTGGATTGGGATGTTTCGCTCCTGGGCTATGTCTGCCCATCGGACAGGCTCCCAACTTTGGTCAGGAGCCTGTCGCTCTATCTTGTGGTATATGCGGGCGTAGTCGTCATAACCTTCTGGGACTACACCTCCCACGACCGTCATTCGATTCCAAGCTGGCACATTCCAGTATGGGGCTAGCTTGTCTCTGAGCCAGTGGGCTGGCTCTGTGGTGTTCAGGATGCGATACTTGCCTAGCAATTTCCTACGTAGGCCCGCTTGACTGTGAATGCAAGGTAGTGCTTGTTGTTCGGGCCTGTCATCTGGTGTGCGCTTGAGGTCTTGTAGTATCCGTTTAGGCATGCGCCGTAGGACTCTGCTCTGACGAATTTGGTGTTGGTGCCATCCACTGTGACTGATGGCCCCCACTCCAAGACGCCAAAGCAGATTGAGCCAATGCAGGTGTGCTCTTTGTATAGCTGGGTCTGCACTCTCAGGAATGGCATGTTGGGTTGGTCTGATGGGCAGGCTGAATCTGCTTTGCCCAGGGCGACTCGCTGGTTATATCTAGTTGTTGCGTGCGGGTTGTGTGACTGGCCGTAGCATCCATAGGGGTTGTTCTGGATTATGGTCTTACCGGGAAGGCCGAAGGCTGCGCCTGCCATTCCTGCTTTCGGGGTTCCCTGTTTGATTAGCTTGTCTCTTATCTCTTCCAGTTCTTCCGGGGTGACTATCGTCACGTCTCCAAAGGTATGCGGGCCTGCTAGGACATTTGAGGCGGTCATGGCGATTAACAGGGTAGCTAGCGTCACTGCGACCGTCAGTCGGGTTCTCATCTCTAGGCCCTCCTGCTAGGTAGGATTTGGGCTATTGCCCTTACGGGTAGTGTATAAGAGTATATGGGAGTGAATGTCAACGGGAGACCTATGCATAGCGTGACGTAATCCAGAGAGAAATACGTTACTCGTCATTCCGGCGAAAGCCGGAATCTATTTCCTTCTAAATCGGCCCACTACCCCTCTATCCCCAGCTCCTCGCGGATGGCCTTCAGCGCGTCCACGTCCGCCTTGCCGGGCCCCTTGCCGTCCGCTCCCGGCACCTCAAGCAGGAACGGCACGTCCCTGAAGGCCGGGTGCGCCATGATGACCCGGAAGCCCTCCACACCCATGTGCCCTTCGCCGATGTTCTCGTGCCTGTCCACGCCGCCCGCAAAGGCTATCTTGCTGTCGTTGGCGTGCACCGCCACCAGGTTGTCCACTCCTATCTCCCTGTCGAACTCCTCCATAACCCGCTCAAGGCCGTCCTTCTCGGCGATGTTGAACCCCGCAGCGTAGAGGTGCTGGGTGTCCAGGCACACCTTCACCCGGCGGCTGGCCACGGCCTTCATCAGTTTGCCTATCTCATCGAACTTGGAGCAGATGTGGTCTCCCATCCCCGCGCTGTTCTCGATGACCAGAGAGACGTTCTCCGGCGAGTCTTTCAAGACCTGCTCCATCGCCCTCACGGCCTGGTCGAAGACGCCGTCGTAGCCCGCCCCTCTGTGGCTGCCGGTGTGGAATATAACGCCCGAAGCGCCGATTTCCCCCGCCGTCTGCATGTAGTTGGTGAGCGCCCCAACGGACTTCTGCAGGTGCTCCTCCGTGGGAGCGCCCAAACTGACCAGGTAGATGCAGTGGAGGAAGTTGGGGCCTATGCCCGCCTGGGCCGCCTTCTCGTTGAACTTCTCTACGATTGAAGCGGCTATGGGCTTGAAGGCCCATCCCTGGGGCGAGGAGACGAAGATCTGGACGGCCTCTGCGCCCATCTCCTGGCCCCGGTCTATCGCTTTGTCCAGCCCCCCGGCGGATGAGACGTGGGCTCCCACCTTCATGGCGCCTCCTTTGTCGTCGGTCGTTAAACGTAGACCCATTATAATACGACAGGCGTCGATATCGAAGTGCGCGGTCTCTCTTCGCCCTGTGAGATGTGCTATGCTGGTGGCCTACGACCTACCGCCGCAGAAAGACGAGGTGGAACAGCCATGAAAGCCCTTGTCCTGGAAGAACCCGGAGACGCGCCTCGACTCACCATTGAAGAGCGGGACGTGCCCGCGCCGGACGCCAATGACGTGCTGGTCAAGGTGCACGCCTGCGGCCTCTGCTACCACGACGTGCTGGTGATGCAGGGCGTGCTGCGCCGCGGGGTCAAGGAGCGGGTTGTCCTTGGCCACGAGATATCCGGCACGGTGGCCGAGGTGGGCGACTCCGTGGAGGGATTCAAGGTGGGCGATGCGGTGGCCTCCATATTCACGGAGCCTTGCGGCTACTGCGACCGGTGTCGCACCGGCATGGAGCAGCGCTGCGCCAACGGCCGCGGCATAGGCCACAGGATCGACGGCGGGCTGTCGGAGTACGTGAAGCTCCACGAGAACGCCCTTGTCACCCTGCCAGATGGCACGGACCTGGACGGCGCGAGCCTGTACAGCTGCCCCATTGGAGTGGCCCTCAACGCCATCAAGGACGTGGCGGGACTAAAGGCGGGCGAGCGCGCCCTGGTCACAGGGGCGGGCGGCGGGCTGGGCGTCCACTCCATCCAGATTGCCAAGGCCGTGGGCGCAATGGTCTTTGCCGTCACCACCTCGCCTGAGAAGATGGACCGCCTGAGCGAGGCGGGCGCGGACGAGGTGCTCTTGATAGACGACCTGGACTTCAGCGAGCTTGTGATGGCAATGACCGGAGACGAGGGCGTGGACGTGGTGGTGGAGAACGTGGCCGGCGTGACCTTCAACAGCTCCTTCCGCAGCCTGGCGCAGTTCGGGAGGATGGTGATTGTGGGAGCCATAGGCCCAGGCCAGATAGCCATCAACCCTGCGGAGATCATATTCAGGGATGCCCACATCATGGGCACCGGCGGCTCCACGCGCAAGCAGCTGAGGGAGGTTGCCGACCTGGTGGCTCAGGGCCACGTCAGCCCCGTGGTCTCCCAGAGCTTCTCCTTCGATGAGGCGGTTGAGGCTTACAGGGCTATGCTGAACAAGGAGACCTTCGGGCGGGTTACAATCAAGCCGTAGGGTTGTGGGTATTCCGTTTACCCATTCCTGCGGAGGCAGGAATCCAGGTACCCTGCACTAATGGACTCTAGACCCCTGCTTTCGCAGGGGTGGTCTGGCTCTTGGGTGGTGTTGTTTGCCATTACCAACACACACCGGGAATGCCCAGATTGCTCTTAGTTTACCCGCCCCGGGACGGCACCAGAGGCAGCCTGCGGAAGAGCCTGCCGATGTCGCCGCTCTCCCACGCCAGGAGCGCCTGGCTGGCTATCCAGATGGAGCTGTACGTCCCCACGATGACGCCTATCAGCAGCACCACCAGGAAGTCCCGGATGGTCGGCCCGCCGAAGAGCAGCAGCGCCAGGATAGCGAACAGAAGCGTCAGGCTGGTGTTGAAGGAGCGTCCCAGGGTGTCCTGTATGCTGATGTTGATGGTGGAGCCCAGGTCTCGCCCAACGCCCCTTATGATGTTCTCCCTTATGCGGTCAAACACCACAATGGTGTCGTTCACGCTGTAGCCAATGACCGTCAGGATGCCTGCGATGAACAGAGCGTCCACCTCGAAGCCGAAGATCCGCCCGAATATGGAGTAGACGCCCAGCACCACTACCACGTCGTGGACAAGGGCGATGATGGCGGATATGCCGTACCTCAAAGGCGACGGCACTCTGCGGAAGGCCCAGGTGATGTACACCATGATGGCTATGGAGGCGATGAACACGATGATTACGGCGTTGCGCACCGTCTCCGTGGCGATGCTGGGAGAGACGGAGAACAGGTCTGAGCTATCGACAGTGACCCCCAGGCCGTTCTCAAGGGCGCTGACGATCTGCTCCCTCTCCGATGCGCCGCCGGCCTGGGCCTCCTTCAGCAGCCTTGTGCGGATGAAGTAGCTCCTGTCGCCGGTGCTCTGGATCACGGCCTCCGGGTGGCCCAGCGCCGTCAACTCTGAGCGCACGTCCTCCTGCTCCACCTCCTCCGCAAACTCAAGGGTCATGGAGGAGCCGCCGGTGAACTCAAGCCCCGCGTTGAGGCCGCCGGGCGCAAACAGCGACGCAATGCTCGCCACGGCCACAACAAATGAGACGAGAAACAGCCAGTTGCGCTTACCTACAAAGTCCAAGGCCGTCTATCTCCTGTCACCCAGCGGCGAGCCGGAGCCGGGAGCTACGTTTATTCTTCCTACGGGCGCGTACAGAGAGAGCAGCCGCCCAAGGGGTGTGAGCGCCACAATCCGCAGGATTGTGCGGGTCACCGTGAGCGCCGAGAACATGCTGATGGCCACGCCGATGAACAGGGTTACGGCGAATCCGCTCACCAGCCCCGTGCCCAGCCTTGTGCCGAACCAGAAGAGGATGGCGCACGTGATGAACGTCGAGACGTTGCTGTCCCGTATGGCGGGCCATGCGCGGTTGAATCCCGTCTCCGTGGCCGCCATGAGGGAGCGTCCGCTTCGCAGCTCCTCTTTGATGCGTTCAAAGATGAGGATGTTGGCGTCAACCGCCATGCCCAGGGACAGGATGAAGGCGGCGATTCCGCCCAGGGTCAGGGTGATGGGCCACAGCTTCAGGACTGCTATGACCATTAGCCCGTACGTTACCAGGGCGAAGCACGCCACCAGCCCGGGCAGCTTGTAGTACAGGGCCATGAACAGCAGGACTATCCCCAGGCCAATCATGCCGGCCACCAGGCTCTTCTGCAGGGAGTCCTCTCCCAGGGTGGCGTCCACCTCAAGCTCCTGGATAAGCTCCAGGGGCACCTGAAGGCGACCGGACTCCAGCTGAATGGAGATGGTGCGCACTCGCTCAGGCGTGAAGTCGGGGCTTTGGATGAACGCCCGGCCGCCTGAGATCACCTGGCGCGCTATGGGGTCTATGAGCAGCTCGTCGTCCAGGAAGAAGGCCGTGCGGTTGCGCGTTCCCGCTATGTCCTGGGTGTGCCTGGCGAACTTCCTGGCGCCATCGCTGTCGAACTCAATGTTCACAATCGGTATGCCCAGGGTCGGGTGTGTGCCCGCATAGGCCCTTGTCAGGTCGTCGCCCGTGAGGTTCAGATCCGTGTCAACGTGGTAGTCCGGGTCCTCGCACCGCTGGGTGATGTCCTCCGGGTCGTTGAGGCAGGTGCGCTCCAAAAGCTCCAGCCGCGCCGTCTGCCCAATGAGCCGCTTGGCCTCCTCCACGCCTCCGGTTATCACGAAGGAGAGGTCCTGTATCTCGGAGGTGTTGAGGGAGGGAAGCTGCAACTGCACCGACTCCAGGACGGACTGCCGCTCCGCCTGGTCCAGCGAGGGGAACTCCACTACGAAGGAGGTGTCCGACCGCCTGATTACGGTGGCGTCCTCCCGCCCCACGGCGCCGCTGACGGTATCGGCGTCCACTCCCTCCGTGAAGGTGAGGGACATCCTGACTGCCGGGAATGCCTCCTGCAGGGCCTGATGGATGTCGTCCCGCTCTGCGGTTGCAATCACGTTCCCGTCCGCATCCAGTTCCTGGGACCTCAGGTCGGGAAGCTCGATGACGTAGTTGCGGTCGCCATCCTGCTCGATGGTCGCGTTGGTGCGTCCCACGTTGTCCAGAACGGCTCTGAGCTCCTCAATTCGCACGTTCTGCTGGAACTCCACCTGGGCCTTGGTTATGCCAACGCCCGGAAGCTGCACCAGCACCCGGTCCGCGCCCATGCTCTGGATGATGGGCTCAGCCACGCCGAAGGCGTTGACGCGCCGCTCTATGGTCTGGATGACCCCTTCCATCTGGTCGGAAGTCGGCGACTCACTGCCCTCCTCGGGGAGGGCCTGGTAGATCAGGTGGCTTCCGCCCTCCAGGTCAAGGCCCAGCCGCAGGCCCAGGATGCTGTCGGAGCCTCTGACGAAGTTGACGCCCCCTGCCGACAGGCGTATCTCCTGAATGGCGAGAGATGTCGCGGCAAGGGCCACGATGATGGCCACCAGTATGAAGCGTTTCAGGGGGAATCTTCGCATATATTTTCCTTGGCGTTAGGTCTACTATATTCTACGCAACAAAAGCCAAAAGGCAAGGGGTTCAGCGGTATTCTTGTGGTGTGTTGCTGGTGGCAACGCCCGAGGGGAACATCTCTTCCCGCCTGCTCAAATGGTTCAACGGGCTCACCATGAGCGGTGAGTAAAACGTTATCAGCACATCTTTGTTATCGTTATCGCTGGCTGAAATGCTGATTCGGCCTATCTCTCAGACGCGGTGAGGCCACCTACGGAGCTAGGTGGCCTCAAAAAATGCTCCCGGCAAAAAGACGGGATACTTCTAGTAGATCCGTGCCCTCCTCTTATTGTTGTTCTGCCTTCTGAGGAAAGGCGGAATCTCAAGTTCTGCCTCGTCATGGATGGCGTCCATGATGAGCTGCGAAATGTGGTCGTCGTTCTCAGGCACGCGCTCCTCCGAGGAGAAGCCTGTGGCGATGATGGTTATCTTGACCTCGTCCTCCATCTTCAGGTCGGTGACCATGCCGAAGAAGATGTTGGCGTCCGGGTCTGCGGCCTCCCGGATTACGTCTGCGGCCGCCTGGACCTCCAGGAGGGACAGGTCCGTGCCTCCGGTCACGTTGTAGAGTATTCCCTTTGCGCCCTCAATGGACACGTCCAGGAGCGCGCTGCTCACGGCGTTCTTCGCCGCCTCCACGGCCTTGTTCTCTCCGGTGCCCCGGCCAATGGCCATCCATGCTGCCCCGGCGTTGCTCATCACCGTCTTCACGTCGGCAAAGTCAAGGTTGACCTCTCCGGGCACGGTCACCAGCTCGGCGATGGACTGCACGCCCTGGCGCAGCACGTCGTCCGCCAGGCGGAAGGCGTTCTCCATTGTCACCGTCTCGTCGCACACGGCGAAGAGGCGGTCGTTGGGGATGATGATCAGGGTGTCCACCTTCTCCTTCAGCCGGGCTATGCCCTCATCCGCCAGCTTCCGACGGCGGCTGCCCTCAAAGCTGAACGGTTTTGTGACGACCGCTATGGTCAGGGACTCGGCCTCCTTGGCGATTTCGGCCACCACCGGCGCTGCGCCGGTCCCGGTGCCGCCGCCCATGCCTGCCGCCACGAACACCATGTCGGAGTCCCTTATGGCCTCATACAGCTCTTCGCGGCTCTCCTCTGCGGAGTCCTTGCCCTTTTCGGGGTCTCCGCCGACACCCAGGCCCCTGGTCAGCTTCTCCCCCATGCGAATCCTCAGTGGCACCTCTGAGCGCATGAGCGCCTGGGAGTCGGTGTTGACCCCCACGTACTCAACGCCCTGAACCCGCTCCCTGAACATCCGGGAGACCGCGTTGCAGCCTCCCCCACCTACACCCACGACCTTGATCCTGGCTATACCATCGTTCTCATAGGACTGTCCTGCCATCACTACACCTCCTTTATACCTGTGACTTGCGCGAGAAAATGTTTAACCAGTGCTTCCGATGGTTGCGCTTGGCGTGACCGTTGCCGTTGACCCCGTGCTGCTGTTTTGCGTCCCAGAGGAGAAGCCCCAGGCCCGTGGAGTAAGAGGGGTCTTCCAGATCATCCGGGACCCATGCCGATGCCTCAGGCACGCCGATTCTCACCGGCCCGGGCCAGATGTTGCTCGCTAGCTCCTGCAGGCCATGCAGCTTTGCCGAGCCGCCGGTCAAAACCAGTCCTCCCGGAGGAACGCCGTTCAGGCCCGAGACGTTCACCTCTCTGCGAATGATTCGCAGCAGCTCGTCGGCCCGCTCATTGATCACCTGGCACAGGTCATGCCGAGAGATCAGAGCGGCGTCCTGGCTTCCGAACCCAGGCAGGTTCACGTCCTCCTCAGGGTCTACCGTATCGGGTAAGGCGTGGCCGAACTGGATCTTCGCCTCTTCGGCCGCCAGGAAGAACGTCGTAAAGGCGATGGATATGTCCCTTGAGATCTGAAAGCCACCCACGGGGATGACCTTGCTGTGCCAGATGCTGCCATCGACGAAAACGGACACGTGGGTGGTGCCGCCGCCGATGTCCGCCAGCACTACGCCCATCTCCCTCTCGTCCTCTGAGAGGACGGCTTCTGCGCTTGCCAGGGGCTCCATTATCAGGCCGTTGAGCTTGACCTTTGTCCTGCGGAAGGCCTCTACCAGGTTGTCTATGGAGGTGGGGTCACCCATTACCACGTGGCTTTCCACCTCAACGGAGGAGGCGTACATGCCAATGGGGTCGCGCACGCCCCAGGTGCCGTCCACGGAGTAGTCCCTGGGTATAACGTGGAGTATCCGGACTTCCCCGCCGTTGTGGTTGGCGTAGCAGGCCCTGAGCACCTGCTTCAGGTCCTCGGAATCCACCGGGCTGTCGTAGTTGCGGTTGCCCAGTGAGGCGCGGGAGTTGATGCAGCTTATGTGGGAACCGGACACCCCGGCGCACACGGACGTTATTCGAATGCCGGACTGGGCCTCAGCCTCCCGCATGGATTCCTGTATAGCCTGGCTGGCCTCGGCGATGTTGCTGACGGCGCCCTTCTGTATTCCGCGGGAAGGCACTTTGCCGACACCCAGGACCTGCATGTCGTCGGGGCCCTGAGAGCGCCCAATGAGCGTACAGATCTTTGACGTGCCTACGTCTACAGCAACGTGTACCGTTTCGTTCTTCATCTACTCTACCTCCCTTGGGTTAGTTGGCTTCCCAAAAGAGAATCCGACTGGCGTTGGGGGTGAGGTCTCCGGGGCGAGAGGGTTGTACCGCAAAGATTTAGCTACTTGGCGCCTGCCCCAGTTAGGCCTAGATGTATTACTCCGGCGACCTTACCCCCATACCAGTACTAGGATCTGTAGAAGGGGTGTCCCCTTCTAAAATACGCTCCGCCACCCGTAATCGGGCGCTTCGACTCCTTGGGTTGGTACGGACCTCCTCTTTGGAGGGGGAAATAATCCTTATTGTGGCCCGGTGAATGCTTTGGGCCTTCCTGTCGGCGTGTCTCATGAAGAGCTTTACTATGCGGTCTTCCAGAGAGTGATAGCTGATAACCACCAGCTTGCCGCCGGCCTTGAGCAGCGAGACCGCCTGGCCCAGCGCGCTCTCCAGGTTGTCCAGCTCCCTGTTCACCTCCATGCGAATGGCCTGGAAGGTGCGGGTTGCAGGGTGAATCCGCCCGAAGGAACGCCTCACCGCCCTCTCCACAACCTGGGCCAGCCGGAGGGACGTGTCGATGGGCCTGCTGTATACAATGGCGCTTGCAATACGCCCTGCCCTTCGCTCTTCCCCATAGGTGGAGAGGACGTTGGCAAGGTCTTTGCTTGAGTATTCGTTGACCACGTCCCACGCCGTCAACTCCTGGCGGCTGTCGAACCGCATGTCCAGCGGCTCGTCCCTGCGGAAGGAGAAACCCCGTCCTCCGCCTTCCAGCTGCATTGAGGAGAGGCCCAGGTCGAACAGGATGCCGTCCACCGGGGAGTACCCGTGCCTTCCGGCCACCTGCTCCAGGTCCCGGAAGTTCTCGTTCACCAGGATGGCGGAGTCCCTGTAAGACCACAGCACCCTTTCGGCGGTCTTGAGGGCCTGGAGGTCCATGTCCAGGCCCAGCAGCCTGCCGCCGGGGGAAGCGGTCTTCAGGATGGCGGAGGCGTGGCCTCCCTCTCCCACCGTGCAATCGATGTAGCGGCCGCCGGGCCTCACCGTGAGGGCCGTCATAACCTCTTGCACCATGACCGGAACGTGATATGGCATAGCAATAACGCTCACGGATGCTCCTCTGAAGTTTCTGCTATAAGCCAGGCCTCTTCCTCAAGAGACTTGCTCTCCTCTACCCACGACTCTTTGGACCAGATCTCCAGGTAATCGCCCATCCCGGCGATGACCACTTCGTCGTTTATCCGGGCGTAGCTTCTCAGCGATGCCGGCAGGAGCACTCGCCCCTGTCTGTCGGCCTCTAGCTGGTAAGCGGATGTGAATGTTACTCTGCGCATTCTTCTGTTCTTTGCCCTGTTCATTGAGAGATTTGCCATCTTGCCGGCTTCTATCTCCCACCTGGCGGGCGTATAGATTGCGATGCAGGGGTCGTATCCCCGGGTGAGGACAACGCCTCCTTTGAAGGCGTCTCTGTAGCGCGCCGGGAGGGATATGCGCCCCTGCGGGTCCACCCGGTGCTCCTGTTCCCCAAAGAAAATGAAGAGACCACTTTGCACCTTATTGCCCCAGAACACTCCTTTTTCTTCCTAACGCCACCAAAGTTACCACACAATACCTCACAACGCAATACCCTTTTTTGAGAAATCTTGTTTCATTTTCCGAGAAAGACGGGACTATCCCTGAGTTGTCAAGGCGCGGTTGTCAGAGGCATGCTCGGCGAGCGCTGGCACTGCTAACGCCGTTTGGAAGACTGCTTCTTCCCCGCTCATAGCTTGCCCGTACTTGATACGGAGGTGAGCTTATCGAACCATTTGAGCGGGCGACTTGCGGGCGCAGTTATGCCGCTCGCGCCCTTCGACAGGCTCAGGGCGAGCGGTTCGATCCGGCAAAACCTGCATTGCTCAGGAATAACTGGTCAGCGCGGTGCACGCGCCGCCTGGACGTTGAATTGGCGTAAAAGATCAGCGAAAGCTACGAGATCAGCCTGAGAAGCTGAGGTTTGGTTCTGGGCACGCGCTCAATCACGCCGCGGGCCTCCAGGTCAAGCTTCACAGTCTCTGTGTACCACCTGATTGAGCCGTCAAAACTGCCCTGCAGCCTCTCCTCCACGCCCTCCACCAGCTTCGTGTACGCCATTTCCCCTTCGGCCAGCGTGTCAACGATAGCCGCTCTCATCGCGTCGTACCTTTGCCGGGTGATGTTGACCCCCTGCTTTCCCTGGGGATGCAGCGTAAGTATCCGCTCCTCCATATCTAGCTCCCCTCCCTCTCCTCGGGCTCTTCCAGCAGCCGCAAGTCCTCAGGGCTGAGCCGCGCCTTATCAAGAAGGTCTGGGCGTTGTTGCTGGGTGCGGCGGAGGGCCTGTTGGCGACGCCATCTGCGTATGGCCTCGTGGTTCCCGGACAGGAGCACGGGGGGCGTAGGCCAGTCGCGGTAGGTGGCCGGCCGGGTGTACTGGGGGAACTGGAGCAGCCCCGAGGCGTGGGAGTCGTCCTCAATGGACGTGGTGTCCCCCACGGCCCCCGGAATCAGGCGCACGGCGGCGTCCACCACCACCATCGCCGGAATCTCCCCGCCGCTCAGCACGTAGTCGCCAATGCTTATCTCCCTGTCAACAAGGCGCTCCCTCACCCGTTCGTCCACGCCCTCGTAGTGGCCGCAGATGAGGATGATGTCCTGATGCAGTGCCAGACCCGCCGCCGTCTCCTGGGTCAGGACACTGCCCTGTGGCGAAAGGAGGATGACCGGGGCTTCGGCGGCCCGCTCGGGTGACGCGGTCTCTGCGATGTTCGACTTCACGCTCTCCACGGCGAGGAAGAGGGGTTCCGGCTTCATAACCATGCCGCCGCCGCCGCCAAAGGGGTAGTCGTCGACTATGCGATGCTTGTCCCGGGCGTAGTCCCGGATGTTGTGAACGTGTATGGAAACCAGTCCCCGGTTCACGGCCCGCTTCACGATGCTCTCGTCAAAGGGCCCGCGGAACATGTCCGGGAAGAGGGTCAGGATGTGGATGTCCATGCCTATTGGGTTGGGTGCTGCTCCACCCTGGCCAGCTTCAGGGTCTCCAGGGCGTGGGGAATGACGCCGATAACCGCCTCCAGGTTCTCTCTGACCGCCCTGGGGCTTCCTGGCAGGTTGATGATGAGGCAGCTGCCGCGTACGCCGGCGGTTCCCCTGCTCAGCATTGCCATAGGCGTATGGCTAAGGCCTGCCCGGCGCATGGCCTCCGGGATGCCCGGGACCGGACGCTGGATGACGGCCTGGGTGGCCTCAGGCGTCACGTCCCTGGGGCCAAGGCCTGTCCCACCCGTCGTGACCAGCAGGTCCACCTCCCCGCTGTCGGCCCACTCCCTCAGCCTGTCGGAGATGACATCCGCTTCGTCAGGGACGATCTCGTATCGGGCCACGGAGAAGCCCAGGGGCTCCAGCATCTCGCGGATGGCCTGGCCGCTGGTGTCCTCCCGCTCCCCCTTCGACCCCATGTCGCTGCTGGTCAGTATGCCTAAGGTGAACATCTCTCCTCTTGTGGCCTGCGTCTGTTCAAACTATATCACACGCACCATGCCGAATGTAGAGCCGCCGTGCGCCTGGCTTGACCACGCCTCAGATATGGGCAATAATGGGGTAAGTCTGTAGATAGAGCACGTATAGGAGCGCTATGTATCGGAGAGAACTTCTCAAGGGCAGCACAGAGACACTTCTGCTCTCCCTCCTGACCCTGGAGCCCATGTACGGGTATCAGATGGTCAGGGAGATGGAGAAGAGGAGCAAGGGGTACTTCAGATTCAAGGAGGGCACTCTGTACTCCGCCCTCCACCGTCTGGAGCAGGACGGCCTTATTGACGGCAAGTGGCGAACGTCCGCCAGCGGCCAGCATCGCCGCTACTACTACATCACCGTCAAGGGACAGAACTTCCTTGAGAGTCTGCAGGAGGAGTGGAAGAGCTTCTCCCAGGCAGCAAACATGATAATAGAGCCGGGAATATCCTGAATGATATCAATGAGCACAGACCTCAAGGTCTACCTGAATAGCCTCAAGAAGGCCCTGCACTTGGATCCCAGGCAGGAGTCGGAGATCCTTCGCGAGATACAGTGCCACGTTGAGGACAGGGCCCAGGAGTTGCAGGACCAGGGCATGTCCCGGGACGACTCCATGGAGGAGGCAATTCGCGGCCTGGGCAACCCGCGCGACCTTGCTCAGGATATGTACATCTCCCACAGCCGTACCTCTTTGGGAGACACGGCTTTCGCCAGCGCGCCACACATTGTTGCCGCCCTATACTTCTCTCTTCATCTGTGGTCCAGCTTCGTCTGGGTGGCCATTGGCTACGCCGTCATCCTGTCCATAGGCGTGTGGGGTTGGCGCAGCGGCAGACCTATCTGGGCGTATCCGTGGCTGGGCTACTCACTGGCCCTTCCGGTGGCCGTATGGTTCCTTGCTTTCGTTGCGTTGGCAAACGGCGCCTGGAGCCTGCTGACCCAGGGGTCTATGCCTCTGCCCATACTGGTATATGCCGGTATCGCCATTTACCTGCCGTTATCCCTGTGCGTTGCATCTTCCGTAGTGGTCCGGGTCATAAGAAGGGACTGGATACTGGCGTCTCTCGTGGCCCTTCCCTTCCCCTTCATCGGCGCATGGCTGGTGTTTCTCCAGGGACACGGGGGCTTTCCCGCGTACTATACAAGGCAGTTCCAGGAGACCGACATGTATACGGCGATGGGGCTTCTGGCTCTGGCCGTTACCACAGCCATCTTCTGCCGCATGAGGCAGAGGGTGCTCAGAATCGGGTTGCTGCTCATAGCTATACCGGTAGTCTTTGCTCTGGTCTGGTTCGGCTACCAGAGCGGGGCCAGTCCATTGAGCCTGGTTGCGATGTCCGTGGTATGCCTCGCCTTCCTGCTGAGCCCTTACTTCCTGGAGTCCAAGATAGAGTACGAAGACGAGTGGCAGGGCGCGGCGGATACGGGAATTCTTCCGGGAGAGCAGGCCGACCACGCAGTATAGCTCTCTCCGGTATTAGCCTTTCACTCCCTGCTGAGGGGTTGCAACTTGCGAGCGAGAGTAGCGCTGGTAGCTGATAGCGCCGTCTGTCTGCCCCCCGAACTCGTTGACGACCTCAAGCTGCACGTTGTGCCCCTACAGCTGTCCATCGACGGCAAGACATATCGAGACCAGGTGGACATCTCGCCAAGCGAGTTCTACGCCCGTCTGCCCTATTGCCGGAACCTGCCGGTGACCTCCGCCCCCAGCCCCGCAAGCTTCATCGAGGCCTTCACGGAAGGCGCGGCCAAAGCCGAGAGCGTCCTCTGCCTGACGGTGTTATCCACCATCAGCGCAACCTACAACGTGGCCCTGGCCTCGGCGGAGATGGCCCAGAAGTCCCTCCCTGACACCAGGATAGAGGTCATGGACACGTCCACGGCGGCCGCGGCCGAGGGACTGGTCGTTCTGGCCGCGGCCCGGGCCGCAGCCGCCGGCGCGGACATTGAGGAGGTCAAGTCGGAGGCGCGGCGGGCGGCGCGGGGCGTGAACCTGGTGGCCTTCCTGGACACCCTGTACTACGTCTGGAAGGGCGGCCGTATCCCCGGCATAGCCGCCTTTGCCGGCTCCGTGCTGAAGCTGAAGCCGCTGATGGAGCTGACCGACGGCGAAGTGCGGCCCCTGGACAGGCCCAGGACCAGGAGGCGGGCGATGGACCGGCTGCTGGCCATTGTCCGGCAGCGGGCGGGCGACGCGCCCATCCGCGCCAACGTAATGCACTCCATCTCCCCTGACGACGCCCTTATGCTCAGGGAGAGACTCCTTGCGGAGTTCAACTGCCTTGAGGCCATCGTCAGCGAGACCACTCCTGTCATCGGCTCCCACACGGGGCCGGGGCTTATGGGGATAGCCTTTCACCCGGCTTGAACACGGCCTCCTGCCCGCTCACAGCCTGCCCCGTACTTGATTACTGAGGTGGGCCCGTCGAACCACTTGAGCGGGCTGAATTGCCTGTCTCATTACACCTCCATTCGTTGCCTGAGCAAGCCACATAGGAATATAATGACGACGCAAACCCTGTCGCCTACGGACCTATGAACAAGGCTCTCCTCTCGGACGACGTAAACCTGCTGCTATGGCATCTCTCTGCGGTGCCCGACCCCCTGCCCCGCGGGGTGCTGGTGGTGGTCAGCGGGCTGCCCGGCACGGGAAAGTCATACTTCAGCCGTCGGCTGGCTGAGCGGTTTCCCATAGCGGTTGTGGAGACGGACGTCATGCGGAGGGCCCTCTTCCCTGCCCCAACCCACTCCGCAGACGAGAGCGCCCGGCTGTTCAGGGCCTGCCACGCCCTCATTGAGGACATGGTGCGAAAGGGCATCCCCGTGCTGCTGGACGCCACCAACCTGGTGGAGTCCAACCGGGAGCGACTCTACAACATAGCGCACAGGGCCGATGCCAAGCTCATCCTGGTGCGTGTGGAGGCTCCCGCAGAGGTCGTGGCCGACAGGCTGGGGCAGAGGGACGGAGGCGCGGCCGACCCGGAGGACAACTCCACCGCAGGCCAGGAGGTCTATAATCGTATGGCGACGTCCGTGGAGCCGATACGTCGGAACCACTTGGCCGTCGATACGTCCAGGGACATCACGCCGGTTATCGAGAAGATAGTACGCGAGATACAGAGATGGGTCAGGGTCTAGAGCGACCCGGTCGCATATAGAATAGAAAGGAAGGCAGAATGGACATCAAGGCCGTTTCAGGAGACATCACGCAGTCGGACGCGGGCGCGATAGTGGTCAACCTCTTTGAGGGGGTGCAAGCCCCCGGCGGCGCTACGGGCGCGGCGGACAGAGCCATGGACGGGGCCATCTCCAGGCTCATTGCCGACGGCGAGATCAAGGGCAAGAAGGGCGAGATAACGGTGATTCACACCTTGGGCAGGATTCCCCCCGCCCGGGTGGTGGTGGCCGGCCTGGGCAAGGCCGAACGCTTTGACGCAGAGGTGGTGCGCCAGGTGATGGGCTCCGTATGCCGCAGGCTGCGAGGCGCGGGCATCGAGAGGGCGGCCACCATCCTTCACGGCGCGGGCATCGGCGGGATGGACGTGGACGTGTCGGCGCAGGCCATCGCTGAGGGTAGCCTGCTGGGGCTGTACACCTTCAAGAGGCACATGAGCAAGCAGGACGACGATGAGAAGGGCCTCCAGGAGCTGTCGGTGGTGGAGTCGGACGCCGGCAAGCTGTCGTCGCTCCAGGAGTCGCTGGACAGGGGCAGGGTGTTCGCGGAGGCGGCGATGCTGGCCCGGGACATGGTCAACGAACCCTCCAACTTCATGACGCCGACCCACATTGCTGAGATAGCCACGTCGATTGCCGGGGACCACGGCCTGGAGCTGACTATTTTCGACAAACCCAAGATGGAGGAGCTTGGCATGGGCGGAATGCTGGGAGTGGCCAGGGGCAGCGCCGAGCCGCCCAAGTTCATTGTGCTGGAGTACAAGGGAGACCCGGACAACCCGGCCAACAACCTGGGCATCCTGGGCAAGGGCATCACCTTCGACACGGGCGGCATCTCCCTGAAGGGCGCCGCGGGCATGGGCGACATGAAGGGTGACATGTCGGGGGCGGCGGCCGTTGTCTCGGCGATGAAGGCCATTGCCCAGATTGCGCCGAAGCTGAACGTCACGGCCATCGCCGCGGCCACGGAGAACATGCCGGGAGGCTCCGCGCAGAAGCCCGGCGACGTGCTGATTACCATGAGCGGCAAGACGGTGGAGGTGGAGAACACCGACGCCGAGGGTCGGCTGGTGCTCTCCGACGCCCTCTGCTACGCCCGCCGGATGGGTATCACCAGGCTGGTGGACGTGGCCACACTGACCGGCGCTATGGTGACGGCCCTTGGCGACGTCTGCTCAGGGGGTTTCACCAACAACCAGGACCTGCTGGGCGCGGTAGTTGAGGCCGGAGAGCAGTCCGGGGAGCGCATATGGCAGATGCCCATGTTCGAGGAGTACAAGGAGCAGAACAAGAGCCAGGTGGCCGACGTGAAGAACACGGGCGGAAGGAAGGCGGGATCCATTACGGCGGCCCAGTTCCTGGCCGAGTTCAGCGAGGACACCCCCTGGGTTCACCTGGACATAGCCGGGACCTTCATGTCCGAGAAGGAGTCGGGGTACATAGTCAAGGGTGCAACCGGAGTGCCCACCCGTACGCTCATCAGCCTTGCGGAGTCCCTGGCTCAGGGGTAGCGCTTTGAGGGACAAAAAGGTGATTCCGTAGCTGGGTTGATGCTAAACGAAACGCTAAACGGAGTCAGTGATGACGACCAAATATGGTAAGGCGCAGGGGTCAAAAGCCGTTATCCCGCCTGGCCTGTTGATCAGAGATGAGCTGGAAGCCAGAGGAATGAGCCAGCGCAAGCTGGCAACGGCAATGCGACGACCGGTGAATACCGTTCACGAGATTATCCTCGGCAAGAAGGCCATCACCCCGAGAACAGCACTGTAGTTGGAGCGCGAACTGGAAATCCCTGCCCATATCTGGATGCGCTTGCAAGCAGACTATCGTCTGGCTTTGGAGCAGCAAGAGGACTGAGGCAATCGACAAAGCAGGCAGCGCTTAATACAATGTTGGTGTGGTATTTGAGTGGGATGAGGCCAAGCGGGAAGAGACCCTGGCAAGACGCAACCTGGATTTCGCGTCTGTTGAATACTTTGACTGGGACACGGCCATCTATGAGAGAAGTGACAGGCATTCAGAGATCCGCTACATGGCTACGGGTTTCATATTTGACAGCCTTTATACGATAGTCTTTACACCACGAGAAAACAGAATACGTATAATCAGTCTGCGCAAGGCCAGCACAAGGGAGATCATAAAATATGCCCGAACTTAAGCCGGACACCGTTTGGCCCACTCCTGAAGAGGACGCGGAGATCAACCGGCAAATCGCCGAGGATCCAGATGACTTTGAGCTGGACGACGACTGGTTTGCCCGCGCGCGCCCAATAACTGATGTCATGCCCGTGTTGGCGGAGTACTGGCGCATATCACAGAGCAGACATAAGATGCCGCCCAGAAACCCACAGGACCCGGACGCCGTTTACCACCCCGGGGTGCTGCTCAAAGCCGAGTTGGAAATCAGAGGCATGAGCCGCCAGGAACTGGCGGCGGCTATGCAGCGGCCGGTCAGCGCCGTTCACGAGATAATTCTCGGCAAGAAGGCCATCACTCCGCGGACTGCACTTGACCTTGAGCGGGCGTTGGAAATCCCCGCCCACGTCTGGATGCGCCTGGAAACCGACTTCCGTATCCATAAAGAGCGGCAAAAGGAACGCAAAGCGGTTGCGCGGTAGTGTATAATGGTGCTCGTTTGCGGAGCATCGTGGTGGGCGTGGCCAAGTTAGGTCTAAGGCGCCAGGTTGTGGCCCTGGAGATCGAGGGTTCAAATCCCTCCGCTCACCCCATTCCAACATCCTGAGAATACCCCATAGCTGACTGGACGGGAGCAACCATTGGCTACAAGCACAGACATCATCGCGTGGAACAGGTCGGCCAACCCGCACCTTGAGGACATCCAGGTGCTGAGGGAGGGCGAGAAGAGCGGGTACGGCATTGTGGCCCGCTTTACCCTGCAGAGCGGCAGGCAGGTGGCCGTCATCTCCCTGCCCCATCGCTATCCCTCCAGGACCGGGCCTACGTGGGCCTACCTGACCGACTGCGACGGTTGGACGCTCATCGACGCTGGCTCCTACGGAGCCCTGGACACCCTGAAGGACGGCCTTGCGACGTTAGGATTGTCGCTTACAGACCTCAAGCGCGTCGTCATAACCCACGGGCACCAGGACCACGACGGCAACGTCTACGACCTGGTGAAGGCCAGCGGCGCAGAGCTTTGGGCCCACGAGTTGTACTTCTACTTCCTGCCCTACAGCTACCATGACGGCAGGCTGGCCGAGGCGTCGCCTCTGCACAGGGTCATCAAGGAGACGCGGGAGCGAGAGGAACACTTCTATCAGAGCAGAAGCAGCGCCGAGGACAACGCCCGTTGGCTCAATCAAGTCCGTAGCCACATGCAAAGACGCCAGAGCATCCTGGAAGAGAAGCTGCCCGTTCACCCGGTCCGGGACGGCGAGGAACTGGACGGCCTGCGCTTCATGTATACGCCCGGCCACGCCGTCGACGAGATCAGCATCAGCATGGACGGGGTTGTGTTCACCGGCGACCACATTCTGCCCCAGATCTCACCGCACCCCACTTACAAACAGGCCTACCCGGAGGCGGTCAGGGACGCCGTGCCGGGGGAGTACAGGGACAGCGGCGAGTGCTACGGCCTGGCCTGCTATCTGAAATCCCTGGGCAAGGTGCTGGCCCTGGACTACTACACGACGGTCTTCCCCGCCCACCGGCTCTACACCCACGGCCGTTTCCACATCCGCAACCTGCGCCGGGCACAGGACATCGTGCGGCACCACGTCCGCCGCCTTGAGCGCATCATGGTGATTATGGGCGAGGGCGCGGACACCGTCTCCAAGATCACTGAGAAGCTGTTCCCGGCCCGCAAGCTGTCCGGCGGCGGGTTCTTTGCCGCCGTGCCTGAGGTGGTGAGCCACTTGGAGCTGCTGGCCGATACCGGAGACGTGCTGGTGGACGAGGACGCGAGAGTGCGCAGAAGCGGTACGCACAACTTCTACTCGGCAATTGAGGAGATGACGTCCTACGCGGTCTCCAGAGACCTGTCCTGATAGCCGGGGCCGATCCCCTGACCTAACGCCGGATTATCGAGTTGCCGTCTCTTGACCACCGGGCGTTGAGGTACTCGCTGGCGTCCAGCAGGCGCTGCAGCGTCTTGTAGGGCGACCCCTTGAGGTTCTGGACGCCAAGGGCTTGGGCAGCGTCAGAGGCCGCCCGCTGGCCCGGAAGACGCCCTCCGGGTTCGCCGGCCCTCACCTGCCAGATGTCATCGATCCTGGCCCACACCTCCGCGTCCACCGGAGCTTCCGCCTGGACAGCCTGGTCTGCAGTGGCTTGTCTCTCCCCTCTCCGGCGTGTACTCGTGACCTCCTTTGGCGCGGGCTCAGTTGCCTGGCCTGAAGCCGCCTGGTCGGCCAGCTCCACCGATACGTCGCCCACCCCGTTGGGACGGGTGACCTTCACCTCCGGCGATGCCTCCAGGTACTTGGTGAAGGTGGAGAAGCCTGGGCGAAAAGTGAAGCCGGGCTCCATTCGTTGCAGCGTCTGGTGAAGCCTGCTGCCCATAGCCTTGCCGTGCTCGTCCATTGTGGCTTTCACCGCGCGCGTCAGGAGGTCGTTGGCGGGCTGCTGCTTCTTGGGGGGTCTCCCTCTCCTTGCGGCGCGCTTGGGTTGGGTCTGGTCGTCGTCCAGGTACAGGTAGCGGTCGCAGGAGATGACCAGGGTGCGAGAGGCCGCGTCCCGCCGCCCGGCGCCGATCACCACCTTGCCCGAAGCCCTGAGCTTGCTCACAAGGGGAGCGAAGTCGCTGTCGGAGGAGATGATGACGAATGTGTCTATGGGCGCCTGGTAGGCCAGCTCAACGGCGTCTATGACCAGCCGGATGTCGCTGGAGTTCTTGCCCGCCGCCGCGGATGGCGGTCGGTGAATGGGCTCTATGCCAAGCTGCAGAAGCTGCTCCCCTGCAGACTTGTTGCGGCTGTTGGCCCAGTCCGCGTATGCCCTCTTCACCGTGATGCGTCCTATGTCCGACACCTGGTCGAACAGCCACTGCATGGAGCTTAGCCCCGTGTTCTCAAAGTCTATCAGCACGGCGATTTGCCGGTCGGTTGTCAGTGTTGTAGTCATTGCACTTACTCAAGCGGGCAGTCGCCCGCAACCTCCTTGGTATTGGGTCTTGCGCTAGTTTATCGACAGAAGCTCTATTTCAAAGGTCAGGGCTTGCCCCGCCAGCCTGTGATTCGCGTCCACCGTGAACGTATCCTCCGTCACCTCCGAAATAACACCGGGAAAGCCGTTTTCAAAAACCACGTCATCTCCGGTTTTGAGTCCGTCCGGCAGAGTGTCTATGGGGAACTCAAGGACCCAGTCGTCACGATACTCGCCATAGGCCTCCGCCGGCTCCAGGCGCACCTTGATGCTCTCCCCGACCGAAATCCGCCGCACGGCGTCGTCGAACCCTGCTATCACCTGCCCTGTGCCTACCACGAAGGTGAAGGGGTCGCGCTCCCTGGACGAATCGAAGACCTCGCCGTTGTCCAGGGTGCCGTGATAGTGGACTTCCACCGTATCGTTGTCTGTGGGCATACGCGGCCCCGTAGAAGATGGTGTGGACATGGTATCTGTGGGAGGTGTTGAGGCCTGAGTCGGCGTGGGGGTCTCTGTGGGAGTGGGTGTTGGCTCCGGCGTTGCGGTGGGTTCCGGCTCCGAGCAGGACGCGATGAATATCGCCACCAGCAGGATGGACAGAGTTGCGGCCAGTCGATTCAGCACACCCCATTATAGCGTGTTCAACGCACAAGGCAACAAGGCGGGCCTGAATTGCAACCAGTCGTTCTGCGTGTTAACATGGGGACACTTGGCAAATCTCCACCCTTACTGGTGTGAACCTGGAGAAATTTGCGAAACACGGCGATAATCCCTCGCCGATTGACGACAACCTATCATCGTTCAGGAGGTGAAATCGTGGAGCTTCAGGACGTTCTATTTGAGGTACAGGACGGCGTTGGCATCATCACCATGAACCGCCCTGAGAGGCTGAACGCCTCCAGCAGCAACATGACCCAGGGGATGATACACATTCTGGAGAACCTGACCCCTGACGTGCGGGCCATAGTCCTCACGGGCGCGGGGCGCGCCTTCTCCGCCGGCGGCGACGTCAAGGGCATGAACGAGAGCCTCAACGACCCGGACTCGCGGCCCGCGTGGAGGCGCAGCCACCCGGAAGACGTGGTTTCGGTGGCCTTCTGGAACTGCGACAGGCCCATAATCGCGGCCGTTAACGGGCACTCGGTCGGCATTGGACTCTCCTACGCCTGCATGTGCGACATCAGGATCGCCTCGGACAAGGCCCAGTTCGGAGCGTTGTGGATACGCCGGGGCTACATGCCGGACGGCGGCGGCACCTTTTTTCTGCCCTTCATCCTTGGCGCGCCCAAGGCCCTGGAGATGATATGGACCGGGGACATCATCGACGCTGAAGAAGCGTACCGCATAGGGCTGGTGAACAGGGTAGTCCCTCACGATGACCTCATTCCGACGGCCGTGGAGTTCGCAAAGCGTCTGGCCAACGGGCCGACCATCGCCATGGGCATGGGCAAGAGGGCCGTGTACAAGCCCCGGATACAGGCGCTTCAGGAGGCCCAGGAGTTCGAGTCCTACGGCCAGGCCATGCTCCGCAACACGGAGGACCACGCCGAGGGCGTGAGGGCCTTCGTGGAGAAGAGGCCTGCCCAGTACAGGGGCCGCTAAAGCAGGAGGTGGGCCATACCGCTGCAAGCGCTGACTGACGGACTCCAGTTCCCCGAAGGCCCGGTGTGGGCGTCGGACGGCACGCTGTACGTCACGGAGACGGGCGGCGGTCGTATCACGGCCATATCGCCAGACGGCTCCAAGCGCACTTTCGCCGAGACCGGCGGCTCGCCCAACGGCGCGGCCCTGGGGCCGGGCGGACTCATGTACGTTGCCAACAACGGCGGCGAGGAGCCGGGGTACATACAGCGAATTGACGCGGACGGCCGCGTGGAGACCCTCTACGACGACTGCGACGGGCAGCCGTTCCACGGCCCCAACGACCTGGTCTTCGACGCCCACGGCGGCTTCTACTTCACGGACCCGGCCTACGCAACGCGTGAGGGGGTGCAGTCCGGCCACGTCTACTACGGCCTAGCGGACGGCACCGGGGTCAAGCGGCTCCAGTACTACTTCTACTTCCCCAACGGCATTGCCCTCAGCGCGGACGGCTCAACCCTGTACGTGAACGAGTCCCTGACCAGCCGCATCTGGGCCGTTCCCATCGAAAGCCCAGGCGTCCTGGCCCAGGTGGACGCGGGCGCCCGCGCCTATGCGCCCAGAGGCGGGTGGCCCAACAACGCGCTGCTGACAACGGTCCCGCAGCCGGCCCAGCCGGACGGCCTGTGCCTGGACGAAGCCGGCAATCTGCTGATAGCCGCCCACGGCTCCGGGTGCGTCTCGGTGCACTCGCCGGACGGGACGCCCCTGTCACGCATAGAGGTTGACGACGAGAGGGTGACCAACTGCTGCTTCGGAGGCGACGACTTTCAGACGCTGTACATAACCCTGTCCGGAGTGGGCCAGGTGGTCACCACACGCTGGGAGCGGCCGGGACTAAAGCTGAACTGACACTGACCTGGGGTGCAATCAGACCCGCCAATGAGTTACAATTCAGCCGTACGCGCCCGTAGCTCAGTGGATAGAGCATCGGTCTTCGGAACCGAGGGTCGGGGGTTCGAATCCCTCCGGGCGTGCCAGAATCAGGCGTATAGCATACTTGCCATTAGGAGGAGACATGGGCGAGAAGCTGCAACAGGGCGATAAGTTCCCTTCCATCACGCTCAAACTGGTGAGCGGTGAGACGCTGACATTCCCTGACGATATGTCGAGCCGGTACGTGGCGCTGCTCTTCTACCGGGGCCACTGGTGAAGCTACTGCCAGCGGCAGTTGGCCGCATGGGAGCAGAACAGGGCCGAGCTTGAGGAGCTTGGGGCTACAATCTACGCCGTCAGCACCGGCACGCTTGAGGAGTCGCAGGAGGTGGCCGATAGAGGGCTGACCTTCCCCGTGGCCTACGGCGCGACCCGCGAGGACGCCGACTTGATAGGCGCTTGGTGGGACGACAACCGCGGCGGCTACATTCAGCCGGCGGAGTTCATACTTGGGCGCGGTGGGGTGGTGCTTGGCTCAGTCTACGCCTCCGGCCCGGTGGGCCGCATGGGAGCGGATGAAGCCATGAGGCTCATCACCAGCCGCGAGCAGCGTCGCCGTGAGCAGGAGCAGACAGAGGCGACGGCCGCGCGGTAGGGTTGGAAATCGTGAACAATATCGACGGGGTGCACCCCCTCTCTGACTCTCCCCCTGCAGGGGGAGAGAAGTCCCTTCCCCCGGAACGGGGGAAGGTTAGGATGGGGGGATCGACTCGGCATTGTCCGGCAACCTGTCCATTGACTATACCGAGGACAGAAGTATGAGCCATAGACCCATACGCATCGGCGTCATAGGCGTGGGGTTTGGGGCCACGGTCCAGATACCCGGCTTCCAGTCGGAGGGCGCGGAGGTCACGGCGGTGTGCGCCCGACGCCCGGAGCGTGCGCAGGAAGCGGCAGACCGCTTCGGCATCCCCCACGCCTTCACAGACTACGAGGAGATGGTCAAAGCGGACTTTGTGGATGCCGTGAGCGTCGTCAGCCCCGTTGACCTGCACCATCCCATGACTATGGCCGCCCTGAACGCCGGCAAACACGTCCTGTGCGAGAAGCCCTTTGCCCTTGACCAGGCCCAGGCGCGGGAGATGTGGCAAAAGGCGAAAGAGACGGGCGTTACGACGATGATTACCCACGAGTTCCGCTTTGCCTCCGGCAGGATGCGCGTGAAGGAGCTACTGGACGAGGGCTACCTTGGCCCTCTCAACATGGCCCTGGTGAAGCTGGCCAACGGCCCGCCGCGGGGCTTCCGGCCCCGTCCAATGACGGACAGGGACGAAGCAGAGAGGGGCGGCGGATTCCTGGGGGCGCTGGGCTCCCACTACATCGACTGCCTGCGCCACTGGTTCGGTGAAGTGACGTCGGCTTCCGGCCGGACGTTCATCCACTTCCCGGAGCGCACCGATCCAGACTCCGGCGCCGCCGTACAGGCCACGGCAGACGACGCGTTCAACTTCACCCTGACCTTCGAGAACGGCGGATGGGCCAACATGTCGGGAACCAACGTCGCATCCTTTGGGCCCGGCGGCAGCATTGAGCTGTACGGGAAGGACGGAACGCTGGTCACGCCCCACGTGGGCAACGGCTACAACCCGCCGCCTCACGGCACGGTGCTGGGGGCCAAGCACGGGGACGAAGCCCTGGCGCAGTTGCCCATACCGGAGCGGCTGGAGCCCTTCTCAGATGACCGGGACGACAGGCTGATGCCCTTCCGCCTGCTGGTCCGGGAGTTCTTCCGCGGCATTCGTGAAGGCGCGTCGCCCGCGCCCAACTTCTACGACGGCTATCGCTGCCAGCAGGCGCTGGACGCCGTCCGGGAGTCGTCGGCAACTGGCCGCGTCGTGCACATCCCTCCTGAGGAAGACAAGCCCTGAAGAAAGGAACGCTGGCATGGAGATAACTCCTGGGATCCATCGCATAGAGAACGTAACCGGAAGCAACGCCGTCCTGCTGGTGGACGAGCAGATGGCCGTGGTGGACACGGGAATCTCCGGGAACGGGGACGCCATTGTCGACTACATCAGGAAGATAGGGCGAAGTCCCAGCGACTTGCGCTGGATTCTCGTGACCCACTTCCACTTCGACCACTCAGGCAGCGCCGCGGAACTTCACGACCTGACCGGCGCTGATGTGGTGGCCCACAAGAGCGAGACGGAGCCGGGGCCCGACGGCAAGCTGCTCCTCATCAAGGGGGACGAAGGCGAAGCGCCGCCTATATGGTATCGATGGGCGCAGCGAGGCGTGGGACGCACCAGGGTGCGGAGGGAGTTCCACGACACCTTTGTTGATACGACCCTGGATGACGGCGACGTGCTCCCGATACTCGGCGGGATGCGCATCATCCATACGCCAGGCCACACGCCGGGCAGCATCTGCCCCATCCTGGAAGGACAGGAAGGGCCGCAGGTGCTCTTCCTGGGAGACTCCGTTCTGAACAACATCGACAGGCTGAGCCGTCCGCTCATGTGGGACCGCCGCAAGCGCCGCACCCTGGACGCCTCCCTTCACATGCTGAGGGAGCTTGAGGCGGAGGTGGCCTGCTTCGGCCACGGCCCTCCCCTAACAGAAGAGGTCATGGAGAGCGTGCGCGGCCTCACCAACCGCCCCTACGACCTGCCCACCTGGCGCATTGCCCTGAAGAACTGGGGCACTCTGCGGAGATGGCGGGCCAGCACCAGGGGCAAGGGCCACTGGGGCGCCAGCAAGCGGTAGCTAGTCGGGCAGGTTCCTCCTGCTCCTGGGCAGCCCACAGATGTCCTTTATTTAAGAGAGGGGGGAAATCTACGGTCATTCCGAGCGGAGCGAGGAATGACACTGGATTCCTGCCTTCGCAGGAATGGTTGGGCGTGGGCGGCCTCACGCTTGCCGCCGTGGAGTCTACCTACCTCTGGTCAAGTCCGCCCTGCGCCAGACCAGTGATCCCACAAAGGCAGCCAGCCCAAGAATCAACAGAATAATGCTGGACACTCTGGCTCTGCCTCCCAGGAAGGAGTCCGCCACTATCCGGATTGTTTCGGATGCCTTGTCCACCACCAGGAACGCCGTGGGCCCGGCGTTGGAGTCTCTGAGCGCCTCCTCCCGCCAGGCCGCCAGCATCTCCGGCACTACGGCGTCCAGCAGGACGGTGTAGGTTATGGCCGCCATGGCTGCGGATATGCTGAGCACGGCCCCTGCCCATGCCAGCCTGCTCCACCAGTTCCTGCCGCCCAGAAACGCAATGGCCAGAAGCAGCACTACGGCAAGCAGCAAGACGACAACGCGCACCAGCCATGCGCGGCTTAGCTGGTCACGAATGCGGTCCAGGTCGGACACTGCCTCCTCGCCGCCGCTATCCCTCAGGCTCTGCCGCAGGTCGGCGTCCGTGAACGTCCAGCCGTCGCGGAGGATTTCCCGAAAGTCCTCCAGCGCCTCTACGTCGCCGCTGCCGCCGCTCTCCTGGAGGTCGGTGTGCAGGTCTGCGTCGGTGTAGGTCCACCCCTGGCTGAACACCTCCCTCACGTAGTCCAGCGATTCCACTGCTTCTTCGCCGCCGGCCTCCTCCAGGTCTTCGCTCATGTCGTCATGGGTGTAGACGACGTTGTCCGGTATCTCGTACCCAAAGCCTCCGACAAGCTCGTCCAGGTTCACGACTTCCAGCTGCGGGGTGAGAACGCCCATCAGCGTGTCTTCCGTGACGCCCGGAGGGATGCACTGGGGGAGTTCACCCTGGAGCATGGCCTCCACGCCGAGGGACGGTGATCCCTCCCCGCACTCAGGCAGGTCGTTGAGTATATCTCGGAGCTTTATCCGGGCCAGGGCCGCGATGACCTCATCTGCGTTGCTCTTGCGCTCGGCTATGGGCACGACCACCCGAAAGGCGTCGGTCTCGCCGATGATGTATGGCCCCGCCTCGCTTACAACGGCCAAGGCCTGCTCCTTGAGCCACTCCAGAGGCACGCTGTCCAGGAAGGCCAGCATCACCTCCTCCCTTGTGACCGTAACGCCAAGGGGCAGGTAGACAACTTCAGGCACGTTATCCTCCAGCACGGGGTTTATCACGCCTTCAAACACAATCTGAAAATCGTCCGCTTGTCTGAGCAGCGACTCTACCTCCGCCAGGGCTATGTGAGAGCGCTCGTCCAGCGCAACCCTGACCTCCATCGTGTCCTTGTCTCCCACCAGGTAGGCCGTAGCCTCCGCCAGGGCAGCGTCCGCCTGGCCGGCAACCCACTCCTTTGGGAAAGTCCTCTCTATGGAAGCGGCCACGTCGTCCGTGCCTATGGGCGCGCCGAGGGGCGCGGCGTCCTCGTCCTCCAGGGCGTCGTCCACCGCGGGCCTCACCAGTTCGTCCATAACGTGGTCGTACAGGGTATCGTAGGGAGTCAGCGTCCTGACCTCGTCGCTCAGGGCCAAAGCCCGGTCTTTCAGGGGAACATAGACATGGAAGTCGTCCCGCTTCCCGGCCAGGTAGCCGCCGACCTGATCGATGACCTGCTCCACCTGCTCCTGGAGCCACGCGGGGGGAATGACCTTGACTATGGAGTCCGGCACATCGTCAATCACGACTGGCAGGACGACTTCCGTCAGCGTGTCGTCCTCGGAGGTGTACTCCTCCTTGAACTCCTCTACCGCCACCCTTGGCAGGTCCTCCAGGATGAAGGTGTACACCTGCGCCTTCTCCAGCTGGTCCTTGTGGAAGGCCGGCGACAGCAGCGACCCCTCCAGGTGGATGAGGAGCAGCCCGCCTATCAGCAGCCACATGAAGAGCAGGCCGAGGGGTACGGCAAGCAGGCGTCTTACCCAGATCATCAGGGACGGCCCTCAATGCCCGGTTTCATTCTTGTGTCGTTTCCACGGAGTTCAATACATTAAGCCCGTTTATGCTCGCGCAAGTAGCGGAGATAAGTATACAGCATTCCGGTTTATGGCGGATTCGTCCACAAGCACGTGGGAACCCTGAACGGCAAGCGCGATATTACGTATGAATAGAGGGATTGCCCAGTAGTTAGCGAAGAAGATATGGACAAAAATAGCGTATTGAAGGATAATCTGATACTATAGCATTCGCAAAGTGCTTGGCGTCACAAATGAGACCCCAGGTTGGGAAAGGAGTCTGATAGAGATGGCAATAGAGAGAGCAGCTTCCAGGAAACTGGAGGAGCTACAAAGACTGCGCGAGCAGTCCGCTTTGGGCGGCGGCCAGAAGCGCATAGATCAGCAGCATGAGCGCGGCAAGCTTACCGCCCGGGAGCGGATTGACGTCCTGATGGACAAGGGAACGTTTCAGGAGCTGGACTCCTTTGTGACCCACCGGGCCACTGACTTCGGCCTTGGCGAGAGCCACCACCCGGGGGACTCAGTGGTGACCGGTTACGGAAAAGTAAATGGAAGATTGACATTTGTTTACGCCCACGACTTCACGGTAGTGGGCGGTTCAGTCTCTGAGGTGGTTGGCGAGAAGATCTGCAAGATAATGGATCTGGCCGTCAAGAACGGCGCGCCCATTGTGGGCCTGAACGACTCCGGCGGCGCCAGGATTCAGGAGGGCGTGGCCAGCCTTGCCGGTTTTGGCGAGATCATACTGCGCAACACCCTGCTTTCGGGCGTGATTCCGCAGATATCCGTCATCATGGGGCCTGCGGCCGGAGGCGCGGTCTACTCCCCTGCCCTCACTGACTTCATCTTCATGGTGAAGGGCACGGGCCAGATGTACATCACCGGGCCGGACGTGATACGCGCCGCCACCGGCGAGGACATCACCCACGAGGAGCTTGGCGGCTGGCAGGTCCACTCTGAGGAGAGCGGTGTTGCCCACTTTGCCTACGACAACGACGAGGAGTGCCTGAACGAGGTGCGCCGCCTATTGAGCTTCCTTCCCCAGAACAACGGGGACGACGCCCCCTACCTGCCTCTCCTTGACCCCGTAGACAGGACTGACCCGGAGCTCCGGGAGATAATACCGGAGGAGCCGAACAGGCCATACGACATGAAGGACGTGATTCGCCGGGTTGTGGACCAGGGCGAGTTCATGGAGGTTCACCGGGACTACGCCAGGAACATAATCGTTGGCTTTGCGCGGGTTGACGGCAAGCCCGTGGGCATAGTTGCCCAGCAGCCGCTCCACATGGCCGGCGTCCTGGACATCAAGTCGTCCATCAAGGCGGCGCGCTTCGTCCGCTTCTGCGACGCCTTCAATATCCCTCTTGTGACCCTTATCGACGTACCCGGCTTCCTGCCGGGGTCGGACCAGGAGCGCGGCGGCGTCATCTTCCACGGCGCAAAGCTGCTCTACGCCTACGCCGAGGCCACCGTGCCCAAGGTGAGCGTGCTCACCCGCAAGGCATACGGCGGCGCGTACATCGTAATGAGCAGCAAGCACCTAAAGGGAGACATCAACTACGCCTGGCCGTCGGCGGAGATAGCTGTCATGGGGCCGGACGGCGCGGTCAACATCATCTATCGGGACGTCATCAGGCAGGCGGAGAACGAGCAGGAGACCCGGGACAAGCTGACGGAGGAGTATCGCGACAGGTTCAGCAACCCGTACATCGCCGCCAGCCGGGGCTTCATAGACGACATCATCGATCCCGCCGAGACCCGCCCCAAGATAATTCACGCGCTGGAGATGCTTCAGTACAAGCGGGATAGCCTTCCGCCCAAGAAGCATGGCAACCTGCCCTTGTAGAGTGGCCTGACCCTTTTCCAGGCCACTCTCCTCTCCAACACCCTATCAGTGGCGGAGCGGGGAGACTATGACATCTAGCAAGGCTCAAACTACGCTCAAAATCACCGATACCACCCTGCGAGACGCTCACCAGAGCCTTGCGGCTACCCGTATGCGCACCTCCGACATGGAGCCCATCGCTGCGGAGATGGACAAGGCCGGCTTCTGGTCGGCGGAGGTGTGGGGCGGCGCGACCTTCGACGTCACCACCAGGTTCCTGGCGGAAGATCCCTGGGAGCGGGTGCGCGTCCTCAAGAGGCTCATGCCCAACACCCCCCTCCAGATGCTTCTCAGAGGCCAGAACCTGGTGGGATACCGGAACTACGCCGACGACGTTGTAATGGCCTTTGTGGAGCACGCGGCAGAGGTGGGCGTGGACGTGTTCCGGGTCTTTGACGCCGTCAACGACGAGCGCAACTTTGAGGTGGCCGCCAAGGCCGTCAAGGCCTCCGGCAAGCACTTCCAGGCCGCCATCTGCTACTCCGTCACGGGGCCGCGCATGGGCGGGCCGGTGTACAACCTGGACTACTTCGTCAACAAAGCCCTTGTGCTCCAGGACATGGGCGCGGACACCCTGTGCATCAAGGACATGGCCGGGCTCCTGGCCCCCTATGACGCCTATGACCTCATCACGGCCCTCAAGGAGAAGACCAACATCCCCATCCATCTCCACACCCACTACACCAGCGGCATGGCGTCCATGACCCTCCTCAAGGCCATAGAAGCCGGTATCGACATTGTGGACACCTGCCTGTCGCCCTTTGCGATGAGGACGTCTCAGCCGGCGATTGAGCCGCTGACCGTGACCCTCCAGGGCACCGAGCGCGACCCGGGCCTCGACCTCAACCACCTACTCAAGCTCGCGGAGTACTTCGAGTCCATCGCTCCCAAGTACCGGGAGCACTTCGACACGTCCAGGGCCTCCGTCGTGGACACAACGGTCCTGAGCCACCAGGTGCCCGGCGGCATGGCGAGCAACCTCTCGTCCCAGTTGCGGGAGGCGGACGCCCTTGAGCGTCTGAACGAGGTGTTTGAGGAGCTGCCGACAGTTCGAAGGGAGTTGGGGTATCCCCCCCTGGTGACTCCCACCAGCCAGATAATCGGAATCCAGGCCGTCCAGAACGTCCTCTTTGGCCGCTACGTCATGGTGTCCGGCCAGGTGAAGGACTACGTTTACGGCCTCTACGGCAAGACCCCCACGCCCATTGACGCCGACGTCTCAAAGCAGATACTGAAGGGCTACGAGAGGGGCGAGGAGCCTATAACCGGGCGCGCCGCCGACTACCTGGAGCCGGAGATGGAAAAGGCCAAGGAGGATACCGAGGGCCTCGCCAGGGACATTGGAGACGTGCTTGTCTACGCCCTCTACCCCGTGACGGGGCTGAGGTATCTCAAGTGGAAGTACGGCTTGGAGCCAATCCCGGACGACGTAAAGCCAAGGACCATTGAGGAGATCAACGAGGAGGCGGAAATCATCGCCAAGGCCAAGGCCGGTCTGCTGGTGGAGAGGGGTTCCGAGGAGGCGGCCGCGCCCGCGGAGCCGGCCCCTGCGGGTCTGCCGAGGGCATTCACCGTTTACGTGGGCGGCGAGCAGTACCAGGTGGAGGTGGAGCCGATGACCAACGGCCAGACGGCCAGGGTCACGACGCCCGCCGGGTCCACCGTATCCGCGCCCGTTGTAACTCCAAGTCCCGCTCCGGCTGCGCAGCCCCCTGCCCCACCGCCCGCCCCCGCGCCGGCAGCCGCACAGCCCGCGGCCGCGCCGGAGGTCACGGAGGGCACGGTCATCAGGGCCCCAATGCCCGGCATACTGCTTCGCTACGCCGTGGAGGTGGGCCAGGAGGTCAAGGAGGGCGAGACCGTCCTGTTCCTGGAAGCCATGAAGATGGAGAACGCCATTCCCTCTCCGGTCAGCGGTACTGTGAAGGAGCTCAGGTCCCAGGCCGGAGCAAGGGTGGTAAAGAACGACATATTGGCCGTAATAGGCTAGAATGTATACGCACAGTCGTCGGGCTGAAACGGCGATTGGCATGGGGGAACGCGACATCTGCTGGATAAATCGATTCTAGGCAAAGGAGGCCGGAATTGGTAGACAAACAGATAGTTGAAGCGGCAAAGGAGCACTTCGGCAAGGTGCTGGAGGGGCAGCTGCAACGAGTGGAGTTGCTCAACGAGGGCGCCGAGTGGACGGACTTCGGGAGCGTCAGGCCAATAATCATTGGCATCCTGGGTGGCGACGGCATCGGTCCCACCATCGTCGAGGAGGCCCAGCGCGTGCTGGAGCATCTGCTGGCGACTGAGGTGGACTCCGGCAAGGTGGAGTTCCGCACCATCGAGGGTCTGACCATTGAGAACCGCGCGGAGAAACTGAAGCCCATCCCGGACGACGTGCTTGAGGAGATCAAGAAGTGCCACGTCACGCTGAAGGGCCCTACCCACACACCCGAGCAGGGCGACGGCTGGCCCAACATCGAGAGCGCCAACGTTGCCATGCGCAAGGAGCTTGACCTCTTTGCCAACGTACGGCCCGTGCGGATTCCCAGGGAGAAGATAGACTGGGTCATCTTCCGGGAGAACACGGAGGACATGTACGCCGTCGGCAGCCAGGGAATCAACGTGACCGATGACCTGGCCATGGACTTTCGCGTCATAACCACCCCCGGCTCCCGGCGCATCCTGGAGCTGGCCTTTGACCACGCGAAACGGACTGGCAAGAACAAGGTGACCGTTGTCACCAAGGCCAACGTGGTGAAGACCACGGACGGCAAGTTCCTGGACGTGGCAAGAGAGGTGTCCAGCGGCTACCCGGATATCGAGTGGGACGGCTGGTACATCGACATTATGACCGCCAAGCTGCTTGACCTGGAGCGCCGCCACGAGTTCCAGGTCATCGCGCTGCCCAACCTGTACGGGGACATCCTCTCGGACGAGGCCGGGCAGATACAGGGAGGCGTGGGTACTGCCGGAAGCGCCAACATCGGCAAGCGGTACGCCATGTTCGAGGCCATCCACGGCTCCGCTCCCCGCATGGTGCGAGAGAACCGCGCCCAGTTTGCAGACCCAAGCTCGGTGCTGAGGGCCGGCGCCATGATGCTGGAGCACATCGGCTATACGGACCTGGGCAGCAAGCTGCACAAGGCCCTGGACGTCTGCGGCCAGTACGAGCGGAAGGTGGTGATGACGGGGCGGAGCTCCGGCGCAACGGGCAAGGAGTTCGGCGACTACCTCATGGAAACGATACAGGAGCCGGACCTGGAGGAGCGCTGGGAGCGCTACACGGGATCATTTGGCAGCTAGTCACGCGGCCGGCCCGGGCCTTGGACTTGCCCGGAGCCTGGCTCGCATTTCGCACAGATAAAGGAGAGATGGAGATTATATGCGCAAGAAGATAACGGTAGTGGGGGCAGGCAACGTGGGGGCCACCGCGGCCCAGCGGCTTTTTGAGCGGGGCTACGCGGACGTGGTCCTGGTGGACATTGTTGAAGGACTGCCCCAGGGGAAGGCCCTGGACATGCTGGAGTCCGGCCCGGTCCTGGGAACGGACAGCCAGATAACCGGCACCAACTCATATGAGGATACCGCCGGTTCCGACGTGGTGGTCATCACCGCAGGCGTGGCCCGCAGGCCGGGCATGAGCAGGGACGACCTCCTGTTCACCAACATGGACATCGTTGGCGGCGTCACGGAGCAGGTGGCGAAGCACTCGCCGGACAGCGTCATCATAGTCGTCTCCAACCCCCTGGACGCCATGGCCCAGCAGTGCCTTGAGGTGAGCCGGTTCCCGAGGGAGCGCGTCGTCGGAATGGCCGGTATCCTCGATACCGCTCGATTCCGCACCTTCCTGGCCCAGGAGCTCAAGGTGTCCGTTGAAGACGTCCAGGCGTACGTCCTTGGAGGCCACGGCGATACGATGGTGCCGCTGGTGGACTCGACTACCGTGGGCGGCACGCCCATATCCAAGCTCATGCCCCAGGACAGGGTGGACAGCATTGTGCAGAGGACCAGGGACGGCGGGGCGGAGATTGTGGGCCTGCTGAAGACAGGCAGCGCCTACTACGCGCCCTCAGCGGCCACGGTCCAGATGGTGGACTCCATAGTGCTGGACAAGAAGCGCATCCTGCCCTGCGCCGCCTACCTGCAGGGCGAGTACGGCATAGACGGCCTCTACATTGGCGTGCCCGTGAAGCTGGGCGCCGCCGGCATTGAGGAGATAATCGAGGTGCAGCTCTCGTCAGAGGAGAAGGCTGCCCTGGACAGCTCGACGGCCGCCGTCAAGGACCTTGTCGATACCATGCACAGCAGGGCCGCTTCCGGAGGGTAACAGCCGTGAGAGAGATACAGGTATCAGAGATAACCGAGACGGTCGCGCGCCTCTGCCAGGAGGCCAACTACTACCTGCCGGAGGACGTGCTGGACGCCCTGAAGAAGGCGCGGCAGGACGAGGAGTCGCCCAGGGCCCAGGGAGTGCTGGACATCATCCTCCAGAACTCGGACATTGCGCAGGAGAAGCAGATAGCCCTCTGCCAGGACACGGGCACCACGGTGCTGTTCCTGGAGCTTGGCCAGGACGCCCACATTACGGGCGGAGACCTGACCGACGCCCTGACCGAAGGCGTGAGGAGCGGCTACCAGTGGGGCTTCCTGCGAAACTCCATCGTGCGGCAGCCCTTCTCCAAGCGCGTCAACACCGGCGACAACACCCCTCCCATACTCCACACCGAGATCGTGCCGGGCGACAAGCTCAAGATAACGGTCATGCCCAAGGGCGGCGGCTGCGAGAACATGAGCCGCATGGCCATTCTCAGGCCCGGAGACGGCAAGCAGGGCGTAATTGACTTCACCCTGCGCACCATTGAGGAGTCCGGCGGCAACCCCTGCCCTCCCCTCATCGTTGGTGTGGGCATTGGGGGCTCCGCCGAGTACGTGATGTACCTGGCCAAGAAGTCCCTTCTGCGGAAGGTCGGCGAGCACAACCCGGACGAGGAGGTCGCGGAACTGGAGAAGGAGCTTATGGAGCGGGTCAACGCCACGGGCATAGGGCCCCAGGCGTGGGGCGGCCTCACAACGGCCCTGGCCGTCAACATCGAGACCTACCCCACCCACATCACCGCCCTGCCGGTGGGCGTCAACCTCCAGTGCCACAGCGCCCGCCAGAAGACGGCGGTTATCTAGTGCGTCTGCCATTCAGGAGATGAGACCATGAAGAAAGTCTATACGCCCCTGACCGACGAAGCCCTGGCCGACCTGAATATCGGCGAGCAGGTGCTTCTGACAGGGGTGATATACACGGCCAGGGACGCCGCCCACCGGCGCCTCCTTGAGGATATAGAGCGCGGCGAGGAGCCGCCCTTCGACCTCAAGGGCCAGATTGTATACTACGTCGGCCCCACGCCGCCGCGTCCCGGCGAGATCATCGGCTCTGCCGGGCCTACCACGGCCTACCGCATGGACCCCTTCACCCCCCGGATGCTGGAGCTTGGCATAAAGGCCGCCATTGGCAAGGGAGGCAGGAGCAAGGAGGTGCGGGAGGCCTTTGTGAAGCACCACGCCGTGTACTTCGGGGCCATTGGCGGCTCAGGGGCATTCCTCTCCGGCGCAATCAAGAAGGTGGACATCGTGGCCTACGAGGACCTGGGCACCGAGGCCATACGCCGCCTGGAGGTTGAGGACTTCCCCGTCATCGTGGTCAACGACACCCACGGCAACGACCTCCTTGAGCAGGGCAAGATGGAGTGGAAGCGCGAGGTCACGGCAAAGGCTGACTAGCCGATAATCTCCGTCATTCCGGCGGAAGCCGGAATCCAGTATCTCTCTAGCAGGGTATCTAGACCCATGCCTCCGCAGGGGTGGTATATGAGATAGAACAAGAGGCCCCGCTCCTTGTCCAGGAACGGGGCCTCTTACTTTGTACGTTGTTCGGCGGGAGAGGCCCTACGCCTCCACGGCCACCCTGGTGAGCAGCTTGCCGGTGGAAATGATGTGCTTGTTCAGCCCCATCGCCTTGGGGTCCATGCCCATCGCCAGTCCGACCATCTGCGGCAGGTGCAGAATGGGCAGGTCTATCTTCGTGCGCTTTGAAGCGGCGGCTGCGGGCTGGAAGCCGTCCAGGTTCAGGTGGCACAGGGGGCACGGGGTCACCATCGCGTCTGCGCCCAGGTCTTTGGCGTCCATCGTGTGATTTGCCACCATTGCCACGGAGTTGGCCTCGTTTATCGTCAGAATGGGAAAGCCGCAGCACTTGGTCTTGCCCCTGAAGTCCACGACGTCTGCGCCAAGTATCTCTATGACTCGCTCAAGGGAGTCCTCCCGCTCCGGGTGCTCGTCAAAGCCAAGGGCGCTGGTGGGCCGGATGATGTAGCAGCCGTAGAAGGGGGCCACCTTCATCCCCGACAGCGGCCTTGTCACGTACCCCTTGAGGTTCTCCAGGCCGATGTCCTCAACCAGAATCCAGAGCAGGTGCTTCACAACAACGGTGTTCTTGAACTCCAGGCCCTCCTCCGCCAGCGCGCTGTTGATATCCGCCATGTACTCAGGGTCGTCCGTCAGGCGCTTGTGCGCCTGCGACATAGCGCCCTGGCAGGTGCTGCAGATGGTCATAATCGGCAGGCCCATTGCCTCTGCCATGGCGAAGGTGCGGGCGTTCAGGGTGTCTCCCAGCTTCTGGTTCTTCTCCTGGAGTACGCCCGCTCCGGTGCAGGACGCTCCCTCCATCACCTCAAGCTCCAGGCCCAGTCGCTCGCAGACGCTGACGGCGGAGGGATAAAGCTCCGGGCATCCGCCGCGTGAAACGCAACCGGGGAAAAAGGCGTATTTCATTTCTCTCTCTCCGCTCTATTGAAGATGCGCCTGACGTTCTCGGCGCCGGGGATGGACTTGTGGAAGGGGCTGGGCGCCTTGCCCCGGCGGAGCGCCCTGAGGGCCACCGGAATCATCCCGATCATTGCCTGGATGTCGAACATGCTGAATGTCCTCATGGGCAGCCTGAGCTCGTCCAGGCGGCCGCTGTGCTTCACCAGGTCCGAGAAGGCGTCCGTGTGTCGCGCCCCGTTGTTGTTGGTGAAGCCCGCCTCCATCGCCTTGTCGCGCAGCACCATGATGCGGTCCATAGGCGCAACGCCCTTGGGGCAGACCTGCACGCACTCCATGCAACGGGTGCAGTCCCAAATGCCGCCGTACTGGCTGTACTTGCCAAGCCGCTCCTTGTCGGCGTCGTCCCTGGGGTCGCCCACGAAGCGATAGGCTTTCGCGAGAGCAGCGGGGCCAAGGAAGTTCCGGTCGACCTCCAGCACCGTGCAGTCCGACGAGCACGCGCCGCACATGATGCAGCTCATCACGCCTGTGAGGTGCAGCATATCTTCGCCGGGAGCGATGTACTCCTCCTCCGGCTCGGGGCCTTCTGGCTGAAGCCACGGCTGCACTGCCCTCACCCTGTCCCAGAAGGGCTTCATGTCCGACACCAGGTCCTTCACGACTGGCAGATTGCCCATCGGCTCCACCGTTACGTGGTGGTCTTTGGGCGCAACGTCCGTTATCTTGGTGTTGCAGGCCAGCTTGGCGTGGCCGTTGACCCGCATGGAGCAGGAACCGCAGATGGCGGCGCGGCAGGAGCATCGAAGCGCCAGGCTGCCGTCCACCTCCTCCCTCACCTTGATGAGGGCGTCCAGGACGGTCACGTAGTCCTCAACCTCCAGGTTGTACTCCTGGAAGTAAGGCTCCTTGCTCTCCGCCTCGGGGTCGAATCGCTTTACCTTCAGGGTTACTTCCATTACAGGTCCTCCTGCGCAAGAGGCTGACTCTCATCCCGAAGAGTCTTTGTTTGTATCATGGTATGGTTGTCCCGCGTCGCATCGAAGTGAGGAGAAGTGAGTTTCGTGAACACCGCTAGTACGACCTGACCTGCGGCTGCCACTGGGTCACCGTAACGGGCGTGTATTCCAGCTTTGGCCCGTCCGGGGTGTACTGCACTGCGATATGCTTGATCCAGTTCTCGTCGTCCCTCTCCGGCTTCTCAGTCAGGAAGTGGGCGCCGCGGCTCTCCTTCCGCTCCAGGGCGCTGATGGCGATGGTCTCGGCGCAGTCCAGCATGAAGCCAAGCTCCAGGGTGAAAATGAGGTTGGTGTTGAATATGCTGCCCTTGTCCTGCACGGGCACGCTCCGGAACCTGTCCTGCAGCTCCACCAGCTTGCTCCGGGCCGTCTGCATCCCGTTCTCGGTGCGGAAGACGGCCACGTGCTCGTTCATGGTCACGCCCATCTCGTAGCGAATCTTGGCGGGCGTGTCCCCGTTGTCGTCTCTCGCCAGGAGGCCCTTGACCAGGTTCTCATCGACTGACAGCCGGGTCTCCGATACGCCTCTGTCGGGCGTTTCCTTGGCGAATATGGCCGCTGCCTCTCCTGACCTGCGCCCGAAGACTATGGTGTCCAGCAGGGAGTTGGCGCCCAGCCGGTTGCCTCCGTGGACGCTGACGCAGGCGCACTCGCCCGCGGCGTACAGCCCTGGAACGGGCGTAGCGCCGTTCACGTCGGTCTTGACGCCGCCCATCTGGTAGTGCATCCCCGGTCGCACGGGAACGGGCTGCTCCGCAAGGTCTATGCCCAGGAAGTCCATCGAGACCTCATTGATGTACTGGAGCCGCTCGTGTATCTTCTCCCGGCCCAGGTGCCGGAGGTCCAGCAGGACGCAGCCGTCGATGTCTCTTCCGGCGTTTATCTCCGTCTGCTCCGCGCGGGATACCACGTCCCGGGAGGCAAGCTCCAGCATGTTGGGAGCGTACCCCTCCATGAACCGCTCTCCCTTGGAGTTGAGGAGGTAGGCCCCCTCACCCCTGGCGGCCTCCGTGATGAGTACACCGTTGCTCTTGAGGGTGGTGGGATGGTACTGCACCATCTCCATGTCCATCAGAGGCGCTCCGATGCGGTAGGCAAGCGACATGCCGTCGCCGGTGCATATCAGGGCGTTGGTGGTCGGCTCAAAGGCGCGCCCCAAGCCTCCGGCGGCCATGATGACGGCCTTGGCCTTGATGACCTCCAGCTTGCCGGTCATAAGGTCCATCGCCACCGCTCCCCTGCACTCCCCGTCCTCCATGACCAGGGAGGTGACAAACCACTCCTCGTAGACGCGGATGCCGGCCTTCAGAATCTGCTCGTACATGACGTGGAGCATGGCCTGGCCCGTGAAGTCGGCGACGAAGAAGGTCCTGGCCCTCTGCTGGCCGCCGAAGTTGCGGGTGCCCAGGTGCCCCGTCTCGTCACGATTGAAGATGACGCCCATGTGCTCCTGCTCGATGATGGCCTGACCGGCCTCCTGGCACATGACCTCTATGGCGTCCTGGTCTCCCAGGTAGTCGCTGCCCTTGACCGTCTCAAAGGCGTGCTCCTCCCAGTTGTCTCCCCGGTGAGTGAGGGCCGCGTTGATGCCGCCCTGGGCGGCGTTGGAATGACTGCGAACGGGGTGCACCTTGGTGGCGACAGCTACGTCGGCTCCCTTGTCGCTGGCGGCCAGCGCAGCCCGCAGACCCGCCAGGCCCGCCCCTATCACCAGGACGTCGTGTCCCAGCATGGCTAGACCCTCCTCATTTCCTGCAAAAAATCGCCCTTAAATATACCAGATAGTGAAGGAATTTACAATGAGTTGGAGTACATGTGAATGGCCATCAGGAGCGCGGAAATGGACTTGGCGTCCTGTATCTCCCCGGAGCGTATGAGGTCAGGCGTCTCGCTCAGGGGAACGGGAACAACCTCTATGTTCTCGTCCTCGTCCGGGGGCAGAGACGCCTCGGTCAGGTCTGTGGCGATGAAGGCGTGCATGTACTCCGTGCAGAAGCCGGGGGCCATCCAGAAGCCGGGCATCTCCAGGAGCCTGCCCGGAACGTAGCCTATCTCCTCCTGAAGCTCCCGGTGGACGCCCTCCTCCGGCGTCTCGCCCTCCTCCAGGCCGCCGGCCGGGGCCTCCAGGAGCGCCTTCTCCGGCGGCTTGCGGTACTGCCTCACCAGGATCGCCCGCCCCTCGTCGTCAATGGGCACCACGACCACCGACGCGCCGTGCTCCACTATCTCGCGCTGGGACGTTCCGCCGTTGGGCAGACTGATGGTGTCCACCCTTACGCCGATAATCCTGCCGTCGTAGACGCGCCGGCTCTCTATGGTCGGTTCATCCAGCATTCTGGCTCCTACGTGAAGGACGTTACCCGCGGCGCGGTGGAGCGGAAGTCGGGGCTGAGGCGCTCCGTGAGTTGGGCGTAGAACTGGTTGGGAGGCCCGGAGCGCAGGAACGTGGCGGTGTGGGGGCCCCTCTCTATGTGAACGACTGTGCCCGGCTCCAGAGGCACGTCCATCCGCCCGTCGACGCTGAGCATGGCCTGGTAGTTTGAGCGAAGGGTGACGTCAACCCGCGAGTCCGGCGAGAGAACGATGGGCGTGTGCAGCCCCAGGTGGGTTGCGACGGGGTTCAGCAGCAGGTCCCGGGACTGGGGGTGCAGTATGGGCCCGCCCGCGGATATGGAGTAGCCGGTGCTGCCGGTGGCCGTGGCCACGATGACGCCGTCGGCGCGGTACGTGGTGAGCAGCGCCCCATCGATGTGCACCTCAAGATGGACCAACCGAGACAGCGTGCTGTGCCCCACAACCACGTCATTGAGGGCGTGTAAGGCCCGCTCCGTCTCATCGGCTGCGCCGCCCGGGGACAGCCTGGCCTGGAGCATGGAGCGCTCCTCCACCCACACCCGGCCGTCCAGGTAGTCCCCTAACCTGTCCACCGCCTCATCCGCCTTCAGCTCAGTCATAAAGCCCACCCTTCCCAGGTTCACGCCCAGGATGGGTATGCCGTTGGGCGCGGCCATCTGCGCCGCCCAGAGGATTGTCCCGTCGCCGCCCACGGTGATGATGAGGGACGTGTCGGCGGGGGGCTGTCCGGCCTCAACCTCGGCCATGGGAATCACCCAGGAGTGCGTTAGTGCGCCCAGCTTCTCCGCCAGCTGGCGGGCGAGCGGCTCCGCCTGGGGCACGCGGGGGTTGTATACAATGCCGACGTTCTTTGGGCTACTCATCGCAGCCCCTTCCTGGAGAATACGTCGTGTACGTCCGTACAGGGTAGTCTGATTCAGACATCGGCAAGGGCAAGTCTAGCACCGCGCCTATGGGGTGTCAACGAGATGTACCGGCTCCGATAGGCCCTTACCTGAAACGACGGGCCGCTTCAATGCGGTCGACCACATCCTTGACACTCTATGTCCCAGGTGCTAGCGTATGAATATACCAGAGCAGGAAGATACTGGAGAGTGTTCCGAGACCATGACGCCAAGTATCTTGTGCTATCAGTGGGCATCGCTTCGTGTGTCTGTGGATTGACCCTGTGGTACGAGATCGATGTAGCTGATTCGGACTCCCTCATAGAAACAGCTGTAGCTATTGGGCAAGGCATCAGTGCAGCAGTTGCAATTGCCATATTCATACTAGCTTGGTGGGAGGTCATTATGGTTATTGCGCGACGAATCAATGAAAGGCGTGATAGAGCAATGCGCGAGGAGGGGCGCGAAGAGGTGACTGGCGAGTGGACTGCATGGTTGAAGAGGCTGCGTGAGGCGCAGAAGGAAGGCCGAGAGTTCACTGAGCCAGCGCCCTCTGAGAAAGCGGGAAGCTGACAAACAAATCCCTCAGTTTCTGTTTGAGTCTAGAGCGTCTGGTGTTGAGCCAGGCGCTTTTTGTTCCATAAGGGCGAGCCGTTGCGCAAATGTCAGCTTCCGAAGTCTCATCCGAGTGTTGAATTTCAAACTGAGGCGCTACCTGCTGGACAGCCCCGATGCCCAATGCTACATTAAAAGGCAGTTGAATACCGCAGGAAGTCTGCTCCCGGAGGACGCGGCCAAATGCTTGAAAGACAAACAACCGAAGCGGCCTTCAGGCCTTTCCTGAAAATCAACGGCTGCGACATATGCGAGAACTTCGAGTGGCATGCCAACCTGCACGTGGTGGTCCGCTACGTCAGCCGCGACGAGTCCAACCGGCTACACCTGGTCAAAGAGGAGTGGTCCGAGAACGTGAGGATGGACGTCACCCACTCTGTCACCACGCCAATCAGTCCCGGCTCCCCTGCGCAGTGGGACGACAGCTACCGACATCAGCCCCTCTACCCTCACGTCATGGAGGGGCCGTACACCGTCTATAGATTCGCCGAGGATGATGGGCAAGTTGCAGAACAGTTTGCCCGCGCGTTCGGGGCTGAGTTGATCACCCACGAAGACCTACTGGCTAAGGTCGCTGTGCCGGGTGAATCGGACCAGGGCTAGTTGCCCGGGGGCTTACAGGAACAGGACCGCCGCTGCCGTTTCCGCAAAGTCAATCAGCGGCCCGGGGAAGATGCCCAGCGCCAGGATGCCTATTGCGGAGACGTACAGGGCCAGTTGCGGCACGTAGGCCGTCGTGACCCGCTCCTCCGACTCCGGCCTCTCCATGTACATGGTCCTGATGACCTTGACGTAGTAGTAGGCGGAGAGCACGCTGTTGATCACTCCCACCACCACAAGCCACACCAGGTCGCTGTGGACGGCGGCGCTGAACAGGTACAGCTTGCCCATGAAGCCCGCGGTCGGCGGGATGCCGGTGAGGGAGATAAGGGAGAAGGCCAGGATCAGCGCCAGGATCGGGGCCCTTCGCCCCATGCCCGCAAAGCTGCTGATGAGGTCGCTGCCCGTGCGGCTGGAGATGGCGATTATCGCAAAGAAGGCCGCCAGGTTGGTCACGGCGTATGCGCCCAGGTAGAAGAGGATGCTGCTGGGTCCGATGGGCGTCTCCCCTTCCGGCACCCTTGCAGCGATGGCCGCCAGACCCACCATAAGGTAGCCGGCCTGGGCGATGGTGCTGTACGCCAGCATCCGCTTGATGTTGCTCTGGGCTATGGCCACAAGGTTGCCAACGGTCATTGACAGCGCGCTGAGGGCGGCGAAAAGGACGCCCCAGTCCACGCTTATCTCGCCGAAGGCCAGGTAGAACACCCTGAGTATGACCGCGAAGCCCGCCGCCTTGCTGGCCACGGACAGGTACGCCGTGATGGGCGTGGGAGATCCCTCGTACACGTCCGGGACCCACATCTGGAATGGCACTGAGGATATCTTGAATCCGAAGCCCGCCACAATCAGTATCACGCCCAGGAACAGAGCGGGGCTTCCAAAGGAGTCGTCGGGGTTTATGGAGGAGCCAAGCCGCTCGAAGATCTCCGGCAGATGGGTTGTTCCCGTGAACCCGAAGGTCAGCACAAGGCCGTAGAGGAGCACGGCGGAGCTCATCGCGCTGAGGAGCAGGAACTTCACCCCCGCCTCGCTGGAGCGGGAGTCCCGCAGGAAGGCGGCGAGCGCGGCCAGGGGCAGCGCCGTAAGCTCCAGGGCAATGTATATGGAGATAAGCTCCGTGGTCGCCGCCAGGAGCATCATGCCGCCGGCGGAGAACACCATCAGGCCGTAGTACTCGCCCTGGTAGTGCCTCATCCGGGAGACGTAGTCCACGGAGGACATGATGACCAGGGCCAGGACACCCAGCACCAGGAACTTGAAGAACAGGGCGAACTTGTCCACAACCAGGGTGCCGAAGATGCCCGTCATCTGCTCGTTGGGCTCCCCGCTCAGGTCGCCGAAGAGGGCGATGCTGAAGGCCAGGGGTATCGCGAGTCCCGCAACGGCCAGGGCCGCGAGCACACCCTTGCGCTCTATGACAAGGTCGAGGAGGATTATCACCAGACCTATGCTTGCCAGAGAGAGCTCAGGCGACAGGAGATATACGTCGTGGAGTGTCATGGCGTGGTCACCTTCATGGCGCTCCTGAAAGCTGCAACGACTCGACTATCGGCTCAAGGCCAAGCTGGAATACGTCCGTGAATATGGCCGGGTAGATGCCCACCACCATGATGGCGATGACCAGCGCCGCCATTGGCACGGCCTCCACGAACGAGGCGTCCTTTATATCGGCGAAACGCTGCACCTGCGGCCCGAAGAATACCCGCTGAAGCGTCCACAGGATGTACCCTGCGGTCACGACGATGGCCAGGACTGCCAGGGCCGTCATCCATGCCCACACCTGGAAAGTGCCCAGGAACACCAGCAACTCGGAGACGAACCCGCTGGTTCCGGGGAGACCCAGAGATGCCAGTCCGGCTATCACGAAGACCAGCGCCGTCAGTGGCATTCTGTTGGCCAGACCGCTCATGTCCGGAATGTGGCGTGTGTGGGCCTTGTCGTACACCATGCCCACAAGCAGGAACAGTAGCCCCGTGATGGTGCCGTGGGTGAACATCTGCATGGCCGCGCCGGTCAGCCCCACGGGAGACACCGCGCCGCTTACACCCACAACGGAGGATATGCCCAGCAGGACGTACCCCATGTGGCTGATGCTGCTGAACGCGATTAGCCGTTTGAGGTCCGTCTGGCGTATGGTCACGACTGCGCCGTAGAGAATGCTGATCACCGCAATGGTCGCGAGCAGCCATGCGTACTCCTGGGCCGTGCCCGGGAAGATTCCCACGGCTATGCGGATCATGCCATAGCCGCCCATCTTCAGCAGGACGCCTGCCAGCATCACGCTGACCGCCGTCGGCGCGTCGGTATGGGCGTCGGGGAGCCAGGTGTGCACCGGCCACACGGGCAGCTTCACGGCAAAGGCGATGAACAGGAGGCTGAATATCGACACCGCCGGTATGAGCAGCTTTGCGCCGTCCACCGCCGCGGGCAGATCGACTATGCTGAACGTGCCGACGGAGAAGTACAGCGCCAGTATGCCCACGAACATGAAAGCACTGCCCAGGAAGGTGAAGACCAGGAACTTCATGGCGGAGTACTGCTTCCTGCCAGACCCCCAGATGGAGATGAGGAAGTACATGGGCAGGAGCTCCAGCTCCCAGAAGATGAAGAAGAGGATGAGGTCCAGGGATACGAACACGCCCATGACCGCCGTCTGGAGGAGCAGCAGCCACATGAAGTACTCCTTGACCCTGCCAACCTCCTGGAAGATGGCTCCCTTCCACGAGGCGAAGACAGCGCACATGCCCAGAAGTGCCGTCAGGAGCACCAGGGGCATGCTCAGCCCGTCGACGCCAACGTGGTACTGGATGTCCAGGGCGGGTATCCAGTCGGCGTAGCGCTCCACAAGCTCCATGTTCCCTTCCTTGCCGTAGTCGCCGGTCTTGAACATGACGAAGGCGACTATCGCCAAGGCAAGGTCCGCTATCGTCACCAAGGCGGCCCACGCGCGGATGTGTGAGTCCTGCCTCAGCAGCAGAACCACCAGCGCCCCGGCAAGGGGGAGAAATACGATAATGGAGAGCACTAATCTACCTCAATACCTTTGTCAGCCCCATATCAGGAACCCGATTAGAATGAACAACACGCCTGCGGAGATGCCGATGCCGTACGCCTGCACCTGCCCCGTCTCCAGCGTAGCCACAAGGCGTCCGAAGTTGCGCCCCAGGAAGCCGATGCCGTCCCCTATCCTGTCAACAATGTTCTTGTCGAACCAGTCCGTCGTGCCTGCCAGTACGCTGTAGAACCCCTTGCGGGTGATCCAGTCCTCGTACACCTGGTCAAAGTGGTACTTGTCGTAAGCGGCTGCGTAGGCGGGTTTCAGGGCCGCGCCAACGGCCTCCGGCCTCACACTGCGGGCCTGGTACATCAGATACGCCAGCCCAATGCCCGCCAGCGCCACAATCGTTGAGCCGGAGGCAATCGTGATGTCGAACTTTGCGGGTTCCACGTTCACCAGGTCCACGTAGCCCATCAGGTGCGCGAACCAGTGGGCCGGGACAATGCCAAGGCCCCACGCGGCGTTCAGGGGGTTGCCCAGGAAGCCGGACACCACGGAGGGCACTGCGAGGATGATCATGGGGATAGCCATGACCCTGGGCGACTCGCCGAGGTGGACTGCGTGCTCGCCCACGTGGGCATCCTGCTCCTGCAGGTGCACAGGGTGATCCGACTGCTGGCCTGCGTGCTCCGCCTCTGCGCCGCCCTTGAACTCGCCGTGGAAGGTCATGAACAGGGCGCGGAACATGTAGAAGGCAGTCATGAACGCGGCCACAAGGGCCATAATGAACACCAGGCTGCCCACGTCTCCGCCGTGGTTGAACGCCCCGGCCAGTATCTCGTCCTTGCTCCAGAAGCCGGCCAACGGGAATATGCCGGAAATGCTCAGCGCGGCTATCAGGAACGTGGCGTACGTCCAGGGCATGTGCTTCCTGAGTCCGCCCATGTACCGCATGTCAAAGGTGCCGGAGGCGTGCTGCACGCTGCCGGACCCCAGGAACAGGAGCGCCTTGAAGAAGGCGTGGTTGAACAGATGGAAGATGGCCGCCTCGTATGCGCCGACGCCCAGGGCCAGCATCATGTACCCCAGCTGGCTCACGGTCGAGTAGGCCAGCACCCGCTTGATGTCGTTCATCACCAGCCCCATGCTGGCGGCGAAGATGGCCGTGAACCCGCCGATTATCGCCACCGTGTTCATAGCCGTTGTGGAGGCTTCGAACAGGGGGAAGAAGCGGGCCACCAGGAACACGCCTGCGACCACCATCGTTGCAGCGTGAATGAGGGCGCTGACCGGCGTTGGGCCTTCCATAGCGTCCGGCAGCCACACGTGAAGCGGGAACTGGGCCGACTTGCCCACCGCTCCGGCGAAGATGCCCAGGGCTATCCAGGTGATGACCCCGGTGCTCAGGGCAACGACCTGCGCGCCGCCCAGCTCGCCGCCGACGGCTATCAGGTTGATGTGGTTTATATCGAAGGGGTTGAGGCCCTGGGAGATGAAGGCGTCCTTGTGGAAGAAGAGGTAGAGTATCGCCAGCAGAAAGCCCACGTCGCCCAGGCGGGTGACGATAAAGGCTTTTTTGGCCGCGGCCGCGGCCGAAGGGCGGTTGTACCAGAAGCCTATGAGGAGGTAGGAGCAGAGTCCCACAAGCTCCCAGAAGACGTACATCTGGATGATGTTCCGGGCCAGCACCAGCCCCAGCATGGAGGCGGTGAACAGGGACATGAAGGCGAAGTAGCGGGAGTAGCCCGTGTCATCTTTCATATATCCCTGGGAGTATATCTGCACCAGCAGGCTCACCCCGGTGATTACGACGAGCAGCACTGCGGTCAGCGGGTCCATCAGTATGCCCAGGGATATCTCCAGTTCCCCGATGACGATCCAGGAGTGGGGCTCCCAGCCGATCTCGCCGTGCCCGTCGTAGACGGCGGCGAGGGCCATTACGGACAGGACAAAGGCCGCGCCTATGGCAAGAATGGTGACGTAGCCGCTAAGGGCTGCGTAGCGGTTGAGGAACGGCCTTATGACAAAGGCGATTAGTACAAAAGAGGCCAGAGGCAGAAAGAAGATGGCCCAGGCCGCTGCTTCAGTCATAGTGCCTTACGCTGCTCCTTCGAACATAGTCGCTTGATGTCGGGTTCTCATAACGGTGTCTTCTACAGCTTTCTCAGTATCTCTTCCGCCACGTGCTCCCTGCCCCGGGGCACCATTACGCGGAAAGGCACACGCTCTCCCCAGGAGAGAATGTCGCCCTCCGGCAGAAGGTGGGTTGGCAGGCCCTCCCCTTCCAGGATCTCCTTCCACATCTCGGCAATCATCAGGTTTGGCGCTTTCTTGAAATCTACCCACATGTCTTGCTAACCCCTCATCAGATTGGCGCGCGTGACGTCCACGGTCTCCCGGTTGCGGTACAGAGCGATGACTATGCCAAGGCCCAGGGCAACCTCCGCGGCCGCAACGGTGATGATGAAAATGGCGAATATCTGGCCGGTGAGCAGGGTGCTCAGCACCGTCTCGCCGAGGGTCATGGCCCCTTCGTAAGCCCTGGCTATCTCCGTCTCCGCGCCCACCGGGTCCACGGCAATGCCGCGCGGCGCCACGTATCGAGCAAAGGCTATCGCGGCTATGTTCACAGCGTTGAACATAAGCTCAATGGACATGAGCACTGCAATGACGTTCCTCTTGGCCAGAGTCCCGTACAGGCCAATGCTGAAGATGATGGCCGAGAGAATGAGGAGATTTTCGAGACTCAAACCTCGGTCTCCCTTTCTCGCACCAGGGCCAGCGCGCCAATCACCGCCGCCAGCAGCACGACCGAGGCCACCTCAAAGGGCAGCACGAACTCCCTCAGCAGGAGGCGCGCTATCACCGGCGTTGTGTTTCCGAACACGTCCCGGACTCCCTGCTCCGTGTAGCTCAGGTCCTCCGCCGGGTCTCCGGGCAGCACGTTAAGCCCAAGGCTGTCCCAGGTGTTCCAGTCCGTGGTCACCGCCACGAAGATGATGGACACCATCACCAGCGTGGCCAGTATCCGGGCCGGGTGGTCGAACCCGTTGGACGGGTTGCCCTCGTGGACGTTGCGCGTCAGCATGATGGCGAAGATTATCAGAATGGATATTGCGCCTGCGTAGATGAGCACCTGCACAACCGCCAGGAACTCGGCGTTGAGCAGCACAAAGAGGCCGGCCACCACCAGGAAGGAGAGCACAAGGAAAAGGGCCGCTCTGAAGAGGTCTCTCATCAGCACCACGCCCAGCGCTGAGACCACCATCACCGCGGACATGGAGTAGAAGGCAATGTCCAGCGGAAGCATCTAGCGTCCCACCTCGTCCCATGAGAGTGGCTGCCCGTTCTGGGGGTTGTACTTCTTGGACTCAAGCTGGGGGCGGAACCAGGTGCTCGGCCGCTTCTCCGCCGACTTCAACTCCTCGATGTCGATGACCAAGTCGTCCCGCCTGTACCTGCCTCGCTCAAAGCCGCTGCCCATGAACAGGGCGTCGTAGGGGCACGCCTCAACGCACAGGCCGCAGAACATGCACCGCCCTATGTCGATGTCGAACACGTCAACGTGGTAGGACTCCCCTTCCTGCATGTTGATGCCGCCTGGGTGGGTCACTATCCGAATGATGCCCAACGGGCAGTACTTGGCGCAGCTGGCGCAGCCCGTGCACCGCTCCTCGTACCAGGCGAACTCCTCGCCGCGGAAGCGCGGGGCCTGGGGCACCGCCTCCTCCGGGTACTGGATGGTGAATGGCTTTCTGGTCAGGTTCTTCAGGGTCACAAGGAGGCCCTTTGCAATGCCTAGTCCGTACATTTTATCTCACCTCGCTTGCTGCGCCCATGCCACTCCCCTGAGTGGCTGCCAGAGGCGGTCGCGTTGTTAGCTTGTCTCCCGCCAGGTGCGAGTACAGCACCAGTGCGCCCAGAGCGATTACCCAGTTGATGCCGGACATGATCCACATCTCTGCGGTCGTCGCGTCCTTCCAGATTAGCACCTGGGTTGCGGTGACAAAGAGGTTCACAATGCTAAGCGGGAAGAGGAACTTCCACGCAAAGCCCATAATCTGGTCGACGCGGAGCCTTGGGAGGGTCGCTCTAATCCACAGCAGTATGAACCAGAAGAAGCACATCTTTATGAAGAACCACAGGTGGGACGGCAGAATCGGGCCTTCCCATCCCTTCAGGAACAGGGTCGCCATTATCGCGGAGGTGCCGAAGGGGGCGATGAACTCCGCCAGCTGGAACGTGCCCCACTTCATGCCGCTGTACTCCGTGTGGAACCCGGCCACAAGCTCCGAGTCCGCCTCAACGATGTCGAAGGGCGAGCGGTTCATCTCGGCGGAGGCGGCAACGGCGAAGATGAAGAACCCCAGGGGCTGAACGAAGATGAAGGGTATCTTCTGGGCCTCAACCATATCGACCAGGGACAGGGAGCCGGCCAGAAGCAGCACGCCGACGATGGACAGCACCATCGGCACTTCGTAGCTGATAAGCTGTGCCACTCCCCGCATTGCGCCGAAGAGGGAGTACCGGTTGCCGGAGGCCCAACCCGCCATGAACATTCCTATTGTGGGCACCGTGGTCACGGCAATGATGAAGAGGATGCCGATGTTCAGGTTGGCGACGTAGGTGTTCTTGCCAAATGGGATGACTGCGAAGACCAGGATTACGGGCATGATGAAGACCAGGGGCGCCAAGTTGTAAATCCAGGGGTCTACCCCCTCCGGCCTGGTGCTCTCCTTGGTCAGAAGCTTCAGGGCGTCGGCCACGGGCGTCAGGAGTCCAAAGGGCCCCCACCGGTTGGGTCCCAGCCGTGACTGTATCCGTCCGATGAGGCGTCGCTCCACCCACGTGCCGAGAGTCGTCACTATCACCACCGCGTTCACGACGATGAACACAATGAGGAAGCCGGCCAGGAAATAGGCCAGCCAGCTGGGAATGGGGGACACTCCCCAGAACGTCAGCTCGTCAAAGAACCGGTACAGGTTGCTGTAGAAGGAGTTGGCGGAGGTAATCGGTCCCATTACCGGTCCACCTCACCCATGTTTATGTCCACGCTGCCGAAGGTGACGATCATGTCCGCCAGCTTCCAGCCAATCAGCATGTCCTTGAGGGCGGTCAGGTTGATGAGCGACGGGGAGCGTATCTTGCAGCGATACGGCGATATTGAGCCGTCGCTGACCAGGTAGAAGCCCAACTCGCCCTTGGGCGCTTCCACGTGGCCGAAGGCGTCTCCCACCGGAGGCCGGATGAGCCAGGGCGCATCCGTCTTGACGGGGCCTTCCGGTATCTGCTTGGCGCACTGCTCTATGATGCGCAGCGACTGGCGCATCTCCGCAATGCGCATCAGGTAGCGGTCGTAGTTGTCCCCTACCGTGCCCACCGGCACGTCGAAGTCCACCCGGTCGTAGATCTCGTAGGGGTCGGCCTTGCGGATGTCCCAGCTTACGCCGCTGGCCCGCAGCACGGGGCCGGTCACCGAGCAGTTGATTGCCTGCTCGCCGGTCAGGATGCCGACGTTCTTGGTGCGGGTAAGCAGTATCTCGTTCCCCGTTATGAGCCTCTCGTACTCGTCTATGTAGCCCGGCATGTAGCCAAGGAAGTCTCTCAGGGCCGTCCAGAACTCCGGCGGGGCGTCCTGGAAAATGCCGCCCACCCTCATGTAGCTCAGGGTGATGCGCGCGCCGCAGAGCATCTCAAAGAGGTCCAGTATCTTCTCCCGCTCCCTGAAGCAGTACATCAGGGGGGTTGCGAGCGCGCCCAGGTCGTTGAGGAAGAAGCCGGTAGCCACCAGGTGGCTGGAGACGCGCTGAAGCTCGGCGGCAATGACCCGCAGGTACATGGCCCGCTCTGGCGGCTCAATGCCGGACAGCTTCTCCGCCGCCAGCACGTAGGACAGATTGTTGGACATGGAGGACACGTAGTCCAGGCGGTCGGTCAGGGTCACCACCTGGGCGTAGGTGCGCTCCTCCGCCAGCTTCTCAGATCCCCTGTGCAGGTAGCCGAATATCGGCTCCACGTCCAGGATGACCTCGCCGTCGAAGGTTATGCGCATCCGGAACACCCCGTGAGTGCTGGGGTGCTGCGGCCCGATGTTTATGGTGATTGGCTCTGTGCGTATCGCCATGCTTGCTCTTTTACCTCGGCGCCTCCAGGTAGTCCTTCCTGTGGGGATGGCCCGGGAAGCCCTCCCACAGCAGCAGGCGCTTCAGGTTGAAGTGTCCTTCAAAGCGGACGCCCATCAGGTCGTACACTTCTCGCTCCTGGAAGTTCGCGCCCTCCCACACGTCCACGACCGAGGGCACGGTGGGGTTCTCACGGTCCCATATCCTGGCCTTGAGCACCATGCTGTGGTTATGGGCTATGGACACCAGGTGGTAGACCACCGCAAAGTGGTCGATGTAGTCGATGGCGGAGACGGCCGTCAGGAAGTTGAACTTGAGGTCGGGGTCGTCCTTCAGGAAGCCGCACACGTCCCGAATGAAGTCCGGCTTTACCCATACGTCCTTGTCGTCTGACTCCTCCACTGACCGGGGTATGGCCTGAGCCACCCGCTGCGCTATGTCGGTTCCTGCCAGAGCGGTCGTCATATACCTAATCCTTTGACCTGTCCGCCAGGCTCTGCTTCTTTATCTTCTCGTGAAGCTGCATGATCCCGTAGAGGAGAGCGTCCGGGCGCGGAGGGCAGCCGGGAACGTACACGTCCACGGGCACAATGCGGTTCACGCCGGGCACCACGCTGTAGGCCTGGTAGTAGGGGCCGCCGCTTGTGGCGCAGACGCCCATGGAAATGACCCACTTTGGCTCCGGCATCTGGTCGTAGAGTCGGCGAATGGCGGGGGCCATCTTCCACGTCACGGTGCCGGCAACAATCATGAGGTCTGCCTGCCTGGGCGATGCGCGCATGGCCTCCATCCCGAAGCGCGAGATGTCGAACCGGGACATGGCGCTGGCAATCATCTCAAAGGCGCAGCAGGCCAGGCCGAAGGTCAGGGGGAAGACGGAGGACTTGCGGCTCCAGTTGAGCAGCGCGTCGATGGAGGTGACCACCACGTCGCGGCCCAGTTCGGGGGGGACCTGGATGGAGTCAACGGCAAAGGGCCCTATGTGGGTGGCCTTCATGTCGTTGATCACCGCCCCCTCGTCTCTGTCCATATCCCAGGTGGTGTCGTGGAGAGGGATGGTTATGTCCGGGGTCATCTCCACCACGGACTGGTCAAGTCTAGGTTCCTGAGTCATGGCCTACCTCCATTCCAGGGCCTTGTGCCTCCAGGCGTAAGCCCAGCCAACCACCAGAATGAGCACGAACACCAGCATCTCTATGAGGGCGAAGAGGCCAAGCTGGTTGAAGTGCACAGCCCAGGGGTAGATGAACACCGTCTCCACGTCGAATACCACGAAGAGAAGGGCGAACATGTAGTAGCGGAAGTTGAAGCGGGGCCACCTGTCGCCTATCACGTCCATACCGCACTCGTAGGGCAAGAGCTTGGTGGGGTTGGGCTTGTTTGGGCGGATCCTGATGAAGGAAAATAGCCAGGAAAGAACCAGCAGGCTGGCCGGCATAATCACCGCTATTGCAGTGAAAATTGCTATGAGCCCATACTGGCGGAAATAGTCCTCAAGCACAGGCTTGCTCCTTAAATCTCATAGACTCAGGCTAATATAGCATAGCGCCTGTGGTTAATCAAGTGAAATTCTACACAATCGCGGGGCCTTCAATTCAACCCATCTGTACCGCTACTGCCGGTTGCCGGCAGCCCTGTTGTTTCTTAGGAATGGCCCGAACAAGTCTAACGTCACTCCCGAGAAGTCGGGAGTCCACTCTCCGCCCCCTGGATTCCGGCTTTCGCCGGAATGACGGTGGGAAGTCCTTGAACGAGATGTTCGTTCTTGCTACTTGCTCAGGGGTTTCTTAGCCCCCTGGCGGCCGGTAGGTCACGGTGCGCCGCGACGCCTCGTCCACCGTCTCGGGCGTGACCAGCACCGTAGCCTTGAAGCTGATCGCGCCGGCGGCCGATACCACCATTGACGCGGCCACTGCCGAGGCGTCGTCTGGCAGGTCCACAATCATGTACAGGTCATCGGCGCCAAAGGCGTAGTAAAAGGCCTCCAGTGTCCCGCCCAACTCAGCAAACATCTGCTCGAACATTGCGCGGCGGCCTGTTCCGCCCTCGCGCTGCAACCCGGCCAGGCCCTCAGGGGTGTAGTCTGCTTGGAACAAGTACTTTGCCATTATTGTTCTCCCTATGGTGATGGCTGGAGTATAGCAAGGATACGGGCGCGGCTCAACGGACCGCTCAGGGCGGTATTCTTGGGGCGGTTGGTAATGGCAACTCCCGAAGTAAACTCCGCCTCTTGCCCGCTCATGGTGAGCCTGTCGAACCATTTGAGCGGGCATACAACAGCCGTGAGGCCCCCGCTCACACCCTTCGACAGGCTCAGGGTGAGCGGGAGACGAGGTGTATCAGTAAATGTCCGTTGTGGCGAGGAGGAATACCTCCAGCACGGGAGGGCGTCAGCCAGAGAGCTAGCCTGACCCATTGCGAAAGGCGACGACAACCGGGTTTGGGTTCCGTTAGCTCCTGTCAGGCTTACGGCTCCTTACAGAGGAACGCCCCGCGCTTGATGTGGTAAGATTGATATATAGCCCTGCGGCGGCTTGCCATGACTCCAAAAACAGCTAGAATAACCGCTTCCCTGCTCTTCCTGTCTCTGGCATTGGCCGTCGCGCTCGCGGCCTGCCGCTCCACGGCCCCGGACGAACCCGCACCTGAACCTCCCGCCGATATCAGCGACGTTGTGGACGTCTGGCAGAGGTTGTCCGAGTCGGTCCCCGCAGCCAATGACATCCCCATCGTCGAGGTCTGGAACAGCCTGTCAGAGCAGTACGTGCAGAGGGAAACAATTGAGGCGTCGGCCCTTGGCGCAGCGGCAATTGAGGCCATGCTGGACGCCGAGAGAGAGGGCGTTGTCGCGCTGGACCCGGTCTCTCTCAGCGGGGTTGCCATAGAGGCAATGCTGGAAGTTGTGGACGACCCGTACACCGTCTACCTGGACCCGGAGCAGTACGAGCACTACCTGGAGAGCAACAGGGGGGAGTTCGAGGGCATTGGCGCCCGCGTTGACCTCATCGATGGCCGGCTCACCGTGGTGTCGCCCATCTCCGGCACCCCCGCCGAGAGGGCCGGACTGATGGCGGGCGACGTTATAATAGAGGTGGACGGCGTCAGCACCGAGGGTTGGAGCCTGGTGGAGTCCGTTTCCCGCGTCAGAGGCCCCAAGGGGACCTCCGTGAAACTCCTGGTGGAGCGCAGGAACACCACGGAGCCCACCGCCATAGAGGTCGTGCGGGACGCCATCAAGGTGGATAGCGTCCAGTGGGAGATGCTGCCCGGCGGCGTGGCCCATCTCAGGATCACAACCTTTGCCTTGAACACCGATGAGGCCTTCACCGAAGCTCTGGAGGAGCTGAAAGAGCGGGACGTGCAGGCGATAGCCCTTGACCTGCGGAACAACCCCGGCGGCTCCCTGGATACGACCATCAACGTAGCCAGCGAGTTCCTTGACGGTGAGCTTGTCCTGTACCTGGTGCACGGCAACGGCGACAGGCACGACTTCACGGCGAAGGAGGGCGGCCTTGCGCTGGACATCCCCGTGGTCGTGATTGTGAACCATCGCAGCGCCAGCGGCAGCGAGGTGCTGGCGGCGGCCCTCCAGGACCGGGACAGGGCTACCCTCGTCGGGACCACCACCTTCGGCAAGGGCAGCGCAAACCTTGCCAGGTCCCTGAGCGACGGCTCCGGGTTGTACTTCACCACCGGACGCTGGTACTCTCCCAACGGACGGCTTATAGAGGGAGAGGGCCTGAAGCCAGACATCGTGGAGATTGACGGGCCGGACGGCCACGAGGACCCACAGCTGGAAAGGGCCCTGGAGCAGCTTGCGGTTATCGAAGGGGCCGCGTCTCGCTGAAGCCTCTGGAGCTACTAAACACTATGGCAGCAAAACGCTCAAAGAAGACGAAGACGGAGAAGGCCAAGGACCCGTTCCGGCCGGTCACCGTAAACCGGCGCGCCTACCACGACTACGACATCCTGGAGACGGTGGAGGCGGGCCTTGTGCTCACGGGCACGGAGATCAAGTCCATCCGAGACGGCCGCGTCAACATTCAGCAGGCCTTCGCACGGGCGGACGGCGGCGAGATGTGGCTCCACAACGCGCACATTGCCCACTACGCCCAGGGCAACATACACAACCACGAGCCGACGCGCGCCCGGAAGCTCCTTCTTCACAGGGGCCAGATCAGGGAGCTTGCCGACGCCGCGGCGCAGAAGGGCCTCACACTGGTGCCCCTCCGGGTGTACATCAAGGACCACGTGGCCAAGGTGGCCCTGGGCCTAGCGCGGGGCCGCAGGCTGTACGACAAGCGCAAGGCCATGATAGACCGCGACCAGGACCGGGAGATTGGCCGCGCCATGCGCGAGGCGTCCAGGGGGTAATCAACCCTAACCGTCATTCCCGCCCCCGAGCGGGAATCCAGGGGTGTTGTGGGGTGTGGGTGCCCCCGTCTGCAGAGACCTTTGCGTAACCTGCTAGTAAGCACCCTTTCTCGTCATTCCCGTGAAAACGGCAATCTGTCCCTTACAGGTGCCCTGGATTCCGGCTTCCGCCGGAATGACGGTGAAAAGCGCTCCCTCCGGGACAACGCTGGAGTTATTCGAAGGTCTCTATGCACGGGAGTGACAATGGTTAGTGTGGTATAATTGTCGCATCTATGGGGACGCGTGGTTTCGACAGGGGGTGACTTCGCAGGATTGCAGGCCGAGGTGTCGTCTACCTCGTTAAACAGGCGGCAAAAAAGTAACTGGCGAGAAGAAGCTCGCACTGGCCGCCTAAATAGGCAGGCCACGTCCATCCTCTCCTCTCCTCGAAGGCGGGACATGGGCGCCATAAAGTCGAGGTGCTGCTCCTTCCAACACCGATAGGGAGGAACCAAGATCTATCGGCTGGTTCCCAAGGGACCTGCGCCGGTAGGGGCCCTGGGAGCGAGAAGCAAATACCGGATAAGCCTGTAGTACATTCTAGCGGAGAGCTCTTTGGACGGGGAGTTCGACTCTCCCCCGTCTCCACCAACAACACAGACCATTCCTGCGGAGGCAGGAATCCGGCTGTATTTGCTGTATTCCATATTATTAAGGAGGCCGCATTATGACACAGGGATCAACGGAATCATCCAAGCAGGCGGTGCTGGAGCGCTTGAACACCGTACGCAACGACTACGAGATGTGCCTCTCGGACGTCACGGCGGAGGTCGGCAACCGCGGCACCGAGTGGTCTATGGTCGACCTGCTCCGCCACGCCACCGGCGACTACATCCGCAACATGGTAAATCGCCTGCTGGACGAGGACAATCCCAACCTGGGCGGAGGCGGGTTCGACATGGAGGCTGGCTGGAGAAGGGTCAGGGACAACGCCCTTGGGGACATAGACCGCGCCATTGAACAGCTCACCGAGCTGACCCCTGAGCAGCTTGAGCGAGGTGGAGAGCGAAACGGCGAGCCGGTTTCCCCTCTGAGCCTCTTCGAGATGTGGGCCGGCCACTACGAGGAGCACCTGGCCCAGCTCAGGAACGAGATTCGCCCCAGAGAGGGCCTGCCTTCCGTGTAGTCCGGGCATACCGCCCCTCGCATAGATGTCACTCCGCGCCCTGCCCAGGGCGCGGAGGTCGATATAGACCTGCCAGGGAGACTTTGCTATTATCCAGGTTAGATGCCCGCTGACTGACGCAGGGCGTCTTGGGATTCGTACAGTAGTCCAGTAGTCGTCCACCAAGAGTAAGGAGGCAACCATGTGGAACCAGTTTAACACCGGCGCATATAGCGGAATGCTGGCGGAGACGGTCACCATGAAGGGGCACAACGGTGACCTGATTAACGCCTACTTCACCCGCCCTCTGGGAGCGGGCCCGTACCCGGCCATTGTGCTGGCGCACCACCTTCCAGGCTGGGACGAGCTCAACCGGGAGATGGGACGCCGCTTCACCGAGCACGGCTTTGTGACGATCTGCCCTGACCTGTACCACCGCTACGGGCAGGGCACGCCGGACGACATTGCAGCCCAGGCCCGAGCGGCCGGCGGCGTCTCCGACGAGAGCGTTATCGGCGACTGCGAGGCGGCGATGCAGGTGCTCAAGTCCCTGCCCTACTGCAACGGCAAGGTCGGCATCATCGGCACGTGCTCCGGCGGCCGCCACTCCGTGCTGGTCGCCTCCAGCGTCCAGGGCTTCGATGCCGTGGTGGACTGCTGGGGTGGCAGGGTTGTCATGGCCCAGGAGGACCTGACGCCGGCGATGCCAGTCGCACCCATCGACCTCACAAGCCAGCTGTCCTGCCCCATCCTGGGCCTCTTCGGCAACGACGACCAGAGCCCCACGCCGGAGCAGGTGGACCAGCACGAGGAGGAGCTGAAGAAGCACGGCAAGACCTACGAGTTCCACCGCTACGACGGCGCGGGCCACGGCTTCTGGTACTACCACCGGCCCAACTACCGGCCCGAGCAGGCGATGGACGCCTGGGACAAGGCGATAGAGTTCTACAACCGGCACCTCGGCTAAGTGTTGCCGTCCTGTGCGGCGCAGCGCAAACTCAGCCATTCTAGCAGGAGGTAACGTGCCATGAGTGATGGCAGCAGAGAGGTCGCAACCCTGGCAGGCGGATGCTTCTGGTGCCTGGAGGCGGTCTACGAGCAGCTGATGGGCGTGGAGAGCGTGGTGTCCGGCTACACGGGCGGGCACGTCGTCAACCCGTCCTATGAGCAGGTGTGCACCGCCAGGACCGGGCATGCGGAGGCCGTCCAGGTTACCTTCGATCCGCAGGTCGTCTCCTACAAGGACGTGCTGGGCGTGTTCTTCGCCATTCACGACCCCACGACCCTGAACCGCCAGGGGCACGACGTCGGCCCGCAGTACCGGTCGGCCATCTTCTACCACGACGAGGGGCAGAAGGCCGCGGCCGAAGAGACCATCGCGGAGCTGGAGGCGTCCAGGGTGTGGAGCAACCCCATCGTCACAGAGGTCACCGAGTTGAGCGAGTTCTACGTCGCAGAGGGCTACCACCAGGAGTACTACCGCCGGAACGCGGCCCAGCCCTACTGCCAGATAGTCATATCGCCCAAGGTCGCCAAGTTCCGCAAGGAGTACGTGGACAGGCTGAAGCCCGCGGCCGCCAGAAGCTAGACCGCAAGCCAACACCGGAGGTGCGCTATGCCTACCGTTAACACCGTCCTGGGACCCGTGGACGCCGCTGACCTGGGTTTTGTCCTGATGCACGAGCACGTCATGGTCAGCTCCGCGGGCATCCCCCACACCTTCCCGGAGCTAATCGACAGGGACAGGTTTGTGTCCCTCTCGGTGCAGGCGCTCAAGGACGCCGCGGCAGACGGCGTAAAGTCCTACGTGGACGTGACCACAATGGACCTGGGGCGGGACGTGGAAGTCCTGCGGCGTGTGGCAGAGCAGTCTGAGGTGCACATCATCCCGTGCACCGGCATATGGCTGGACATCCCAAGGGCCATCAGCCGCATCACGCCGGAGGAGCTGGCAAGGGTGTTCATCAGGGAGATAGAGGTCGGCATCGAAGGCACGGGCATCAAGGCCGGGGTAATCAAAGTGGCTACCTCTGAGGAGGGCGTGACGCCGGCGAACGACATCGTCCTGCGCGCCGCCGCAATGACCTGCAACGAGACGGGGGTGCCCATCACCACCCACACGGCGGCCCTCGCCAAGGTCGGCAACGACCAGATCGAGATTTTCCAGGAAGAGGGCGTTGACATGGCCAAGGTCTACATTGGCCACAGCAACGACACCGCAGACCTGGACTACCTGGGCGGCATTGCCCGCAGGGGGTGCCTCCTGGGCATGGACCACTACCCTGGAGGGCGCACGGGCGGGCTGAACTGGGACGAGCGCACCCAGATTATCAAGCAGCTTGTGGACATGGGCCTGGCGGACTACGTCACCATGTCCCACGACTTCTCCCTCAGCTACGCCGATGACCCGGAGATCGAAGCCGACCGCGCCTCCTACAACCCCGACGGCATCTGCTTCATCCCGCGCAAGGTGGTCCCCAGGCTGCTTGAGTTGGGCGTAACCCAACAGCAGGTCGACGCAATGACCATCGACGCCCCGCGGCGCTACTTCGGCGGGGAGTAACCACAGGATGAAAGTCCAAGCCCACCCCCTCTCTGACTCTCCCCCTCAAGGGGGAGAGAAATGTCCCTTCCCCCGCTCTGTGGGGGGAAGGTTAGGATGGGGGCGTAGGCTATAAACAACGTCGATTAAGGAGGACAGCATGTTCAAAGGCATCCGATACTTTTCCGTAGCAGTCACCAACCTGGATGAGGCCATTGAGCGATACCAGAAGCTATTCGGGCTTGAGGTCGTCGCTCCCGTCACCGAGCGCCCGTACGGGTTCAAGTCTGCCACCCTGGGCGTCGGGGAGCAGCGTATAGTCGAGCTTATCCAGCCTTCAGGCGACGACAGCAACCTGGGACGGTTCATGAAGGAGCGCGCCATTCCCTCCAACCCCAACGGCGAGGGCATCTACATGATCAGCGTTGAGGTGGACGACATAGAAAAGACTGTGGAGCAGATCAAGGAGGGCGGCGGCAGGATAACCCAGAACGAGCGGACGCCCAACGAGGCTTGGGTGCACCCCACCTCCAGCAACTTCGCGTTCATGGGCCTGGTGCAGAGCTCTTCCTGATCGGCGCACAAGGCGGTTCAATAGGGAGTATTAAATGGAAGGCCAAAGGTTAATTCAATCGATACGCCTGGAGAACATACTCTCCTTTGGCCCCGACATGGCCGAGCTTCCATTGGAGCCACTGAACGTACTCATAGGGCCGAACGCCTCCGGAAAGTCCAACTTGATAGAGGCGCTGTCTCTTCTCCACGCCGCGCCCTCAGACCTACAGGATCCCATCCGTAGGGGTGGTGGCGTCCGCGACTGGCTATGGAAAGGCGCCACCGGAACGCCAACAGCAACGGTAGAGGCGACCTTCTCGGGGATACACCTGCCAAATGTGTGGATACCGACACTCAGATACAGGTTATCGTTTACTTGCACATCGGACCGCTTTAATATGGTAGATGAGGTGGTCGAAAATGAGAAGCCGGGGCCAACTGGTGAAGTGCCCGACTGTTATTATAGCTATCAGCAAGGCAGCCCGGTTATCAAGGCAGCGACCCCTGCAGGAGGAAACCCGGCCGAGATTTTAGAGCCGCCAGGAAGCGGACGCCTTGAACAGGTTCTTCCCTGGGAAGAGGTTAGAGCAGATCAGTCGATCCTGTCACAGAGACGAGATCGCCAAGCCTACCCCGAGCTATGGTGGGTTAACGCGGTATTCAGATTAACCCACTTCTACCGGGAACTGGACTTGGGTCGCGACGCCCCCATACGTCTTCCGCAGAAGCCGGACCTCCCACAAGATTTCCTGATGGAAGACGCCTCAAACCTTGGAGTGATATTGAGCCATATGCTTAACCAGCCCGACGTAAGGCTGCGTATATTGGAGCGCATGAGGGACTTCTACCCGTCTTTCCAAGACGCTACGTCCACAGTAAACGGAGGCACAGTCCAGATATTCTTCCATGAAAAAGGACTGCGCCATCCTGTGCCTGCCACCCGGCTGTCCGACGGAAGCCTGCGCTACCTCTGCCTGCTAGCCGTGCTCTGCAATCCCAATGCTACGGGGATTGTCTGCATCGAGGAGCCGGAGCTTGGGCTGCACCCGGACATTATCCCGGAGGTGGCGAAGCTCCTGGTGGAGGCGTCCTCCCGCAGCCAGATCTTCGTTACAACCCACTCCGACATACTGGTTGACGCGCTCACAGAAACGCCGGAGGCCGTGATAGTGTGCGAGAAGGAGGAGGGATCAACCGTAATGCGCCGGCTTGACGCAGAGAAGCTGAAGCCCTGGCTGGAGGATTACCGGAGTCTGGGGGAGATGTGGACGCGCGGGCATATTGGAGGGAACAGGTGGTGAGCGTCAGCCTGTTCGTGGAAGGCGGCGGCGAAAACAAGACGTTGATTAGGGCATGCCGCAGGGGTTTCAGAAAGTTCATCGAAAACGCTGGCGTCGCCGGGGTTCCCAACGTTGTACCCTGCGGCAGCCGCGGCAACGCCTATCGCGACTTTAGGACAGCCATCAGGGATGGCGTGGACGCCCTGCTCCTAGTGGACGCCGAGGGCCCGGTGACGACGCAAGAGGCGTGGCGCCACCTCAAGGCCAACGACAACTGGGACCGCCCCGCCAACGCAACGGATGGCCAATGCCATTTGATGGTGCAGGCAATGGAGTCCTGGTTTCTGGCAGACTCGGACGCGCTCGCGTCGTTCTATGGCCAGGGCTTTAACGCAAGGGCGCTTCCGGCTAATCCCGACATAGAGCAGGTCTCCAAGGAGGACGTACTTGCCGGGCTTAACCAAGCCGTCCGCAATACCCGAAAGGGCGACTACAAGAAGGGCCTGTCCAGCTATGAGATACTGGAGAGGCTGGACCTGGGGAAGGTCAGGACGCGGTCAAAATACGCAGACCGCTTTATTCAAGCGCTCTTGGGCCAAAGCTAACTAACCTGTCTCCCATTCTCTTCGCCTCTCGTGGTAGTCCACGAACCGCCGTATGGCGCGGGCCGCGCGCCCCGTCGTCGGGAATACGGGCAAACCCGCCTGCACGCACGACTCCCTGAACTCCGCTATCGCCTGCTGCTTCCACTCCGCCTTGGGCAGGTCGCCGCCCAGCACAACGGCCATAGGCTTTGAGGTCTGTCTGCTGGCCTCCACGAACATCTCCACCGTCTGCCTGGTCCTGGGCACGTCTTCCGGCCTGTTCAGGTTGAACTGCTCGTCTATGCCGCACACCATCAGGTCGAAGTCCGGGTGGTCCGCCATCATCAGCAGTATGTCCCGGAAGCTGAAGGGCCCCGCGCCCAGAATGGACACGTCGATGGGGTTGCCAATCCACTCCCAGTTCACGGGGTCGCGCTCTCGCAGCTTCCCCTGGATGTCCGGCGGCAGCGGGATGACCCGCAGGCCCGCCTCCTCAAAGGCGTCCGCCGACTGCACGCTCATGCCCCCTCCCCCGCCGCCCAGCCCCACCCGCACGCCGTGGGCGGGCCGCATGAAGCGGAAGGCCACCGTCAGGTCAATAAGCTCGTCCATGCTGGACACGGACAGCGCCCCCGCCTGCCGGCACATGGCCTCCCACACCTCTCCGGAGCTTGCCAGAGATGCTGTATGAGACGCGATTGCCTTCGCGCCAGCCTGGGTGCGGCCTCCCTTGAGTATGACAACCGGCTTGCTCTGCGCCGTGCGTCGCAGCACCTCGAAGAAGCGCCGTCCGTCCTTGACGCCCTCCATGTAGGTAGCGATAATCTCCGTCTCCGGGTCCTCAGCCAGGTAGTCCAGAAGGTCCGACTCGTCCAGGTCTGTGGCGTTGCCATAGCTCAGCACCTTGCTGAAACGGACGCCGCGCGCCGCCGCCAGGTTGACTATCTGGGCGCTGTTCCCGCCGCTCTGGGAGATGGCCGCCACCGGCCCGGACTCCGAGGGGAACCCTGGCTTGAAGGTAATGCCCTCTTTCGGGTAGTACATCCCCATGCAGTTGGGGCCAATCAGCCGGATGCCCGCGCCCCTGGCCCGGCGCAGCAGCTCCTCCTCCAGCTTTATGCCCTCGTCGCTGCCCGTCTCCTTCATCCTGGCCGTGTAGAAGTGGATGACCTTCACGCCCTTCCGTGCGCACTGGTCCACAAGCTGGAGCGCGCGAGTGGCCGGGATGGCTGAGATTACGTAGTCCACAGGCCCCGGAACGTCCTCCACCGACGGGAAGCACGAGACGCCCTCAATCTCCTCCGCGTTGGGGTTTATGGGGTACAGGGCGCCCTTGAAGGGGTGGTTCAGGTTGAAGCGGAAGAAGTCGTTGCCCTGGTTGGGCGTTGTGGACGCCCCCACGACCGCGACGGAGCGTGGATGGAATACGTAGTCAAGCTCTATGCCCATGAGTCACCCCTGGGAACGAAGTACGCGGAGGATAGCAACGAGCGAGCGTGGTGTCAATGCGCGCCCCGCCACGTCCTTACCTGAGCCTCTGAGAGAAGTAGCTGTGCACGCGCCTGATGTACTCGTCGGGTTCTCCGGCGAATGCGTCCACGTGGTCCACTCCCTCCAGGCTCCACAGGACGCTCCCCTCGGGCGCTGCGGCGTGAACCCGCAGGCCGTGTTGGTACGGCACGCGGGTGTCTGCCGTTCCGTGGATGATCAGCACCGGGTAGTCCAACTCCGCAGCCGACCGCTCAGGCTTCAGGGCATCAACGTTTATGCCGTACAGCGCCCTGGCGAAGACCTTGGCGCCGGGTATGAAGACGGGCGCTACCCACTCCGGGAAGAAGGTGGTGCGCGCGACCTCAAAGGCTATGAGGTCGTCCGCGGAAGCGTAGGGGCTGTCCAGGACGGCAGCCCTGATCCCGGGCTCTCCGGGGAGGGTCAACAGCGTTGTGCCCGCGCCCATGGACATCCCTAAAACGCCCATGGACGACTCTGGCACTCCCCTGGACTTGAGGAAGTCGATAGCTCCACCCAGGTCGCGGCGCTCGTGATAGCCTCCCGATATTCTCTCTCCGCCGGACTTTCCGTGGGCGCGCTGATCGAACAACAGCAGGTTGTAGCCAAGGTTTCTGAGCCTCGCGGCGACGCCCAGGGCGTTGTCGCTTGCGCGGTTGGACGTTATCCCGTGCACCATTATGACGGTGGCCCCGGATTCTCGCCCCGGAATCCACCAGCCCTTCAGCGGGATTCTGTCAACTCTGGACTGGAACTCCACGTCAATGTACTCCAGCCCGTGGTTGTCCGGGTGGTCGTCCAGGGGGCCGCGCTCGTCGCTGGTAACTCCGGATGCAACTACGTAAGAGGCTCCGGCGTATGCCAGCAGCAGGAGAACGCTTGCAGCCAGGAGGCCCCAACGCAGTATCCGCCTTCGGTTCATTCTTCAATGATAGCAGGCTTCCAAGAGCGCTACCAGCGAATGCCGCGGGGTCGCAGAGATGCCGTAATCCACCGGCCATGGCACGTCCTACACAGCCAGGGAAGCAGGAGATACCCACTACCGCAACAGAGCGTGGATGGAATGAGTAGTCAAGCTCAATGCCGATGACTCGCGCCTGGAGATGGGGTACGCAGCGGATAGCGGCGGGCCAGTGGGCTGTCAATGCTGGGGGAATAGTTGCCCAAATATACGGAGCCTCGCGGCTGCGTTGGGCATCTCCAACTCGATCTTGGCGTCCGGGATGCTTCGCAGATAGCTCGATACTGAGAAGACCCAGAGATCGGGGAAATCGCGAAACTCACTGGGATTAGGCCACGTAGCAGGATGATTAAAGGGGAAATTGCAGGTAGGATTGGGTATACTAAAGAGGTGTTTATCAGCCTGGTCTGGAGGGCCTATTGGTTGCCAGAATATCAGGAGTGGTCGGACATCTTTGTCATATTCTTGCAGGCGGTCAGGGAGTTTCATCGGAGCCAGGACCTTAGCAGTGTACGGGTGGCTCAATGTCCTGCGTTCGGAGTTCCACTGTCCCCCCCAATTCCTTTGCTTGAGTATCGCAGCTTCCTCAGGAGTTGCGTCAACGGAGAGTGAACTGCCTCCAAACGCGTGGGCCGACCAGCTCTTGATTTCAGTCTGAAAAACTGTCTTGCCTCCATCTGGCCAGTCCACCACTATCCATCTATCTAACCATGGCCCTTTCCTCCTTCCAGTGGTTACAGGTTCTGTTGCCACGCACGAGGAAGCGCCCTGGGATTCAATATAACGCTGAAAGCAAGCCGTATTGAGGTCCTCTCCAACCACGCCTACTACACCTGTTGCATGCTTGGTTGACCACTCAGGCTTCTCGTCAAAAAAACAAAGAGTTTCCCTTACGTTAATGGTTACCTTAGAGGCAGATGGTTCGGTTATCACCTTTCAAGTCCTCTTGGATCGGAATTGTGGCTCGTTAGCCACTGCCATCATACTTGGACGCATTGAGACCAACAAGGCGTTGGCTAAAGGGCTTCCTTGGTTTAGTATATCGGTAGCCTTCTAACAAACACCTACGGAGAGTGAACATGAGCGCAAATGAGAGCGTCAGAATCGGGCTTGTGGGGGCTGGAGCCAACACCCGCCTGCGGCATATTCCGGGCTTCCAGGCCATCGACGGCGTTGAGGTCGTGGCTGTCGCCAACCGCAGCGTGGCCTCCGGCCAGCGCGTCGCCGAGGAGTTCGGCATCCCGCAGGTCTACGACAACTGGCAGGACCTGGTCAATGCCCCGGACGTGGACGCCGTCTGCATTGGCACGTGGCCCTACATGCACTGCCCCATCACCCTTGCGGCCCTGGACGCCGGCAAGCACGTCCTCACGGAGGCGCGCATGGCAATGGACGCGGCGGAGGCCAAAGAGATGCTCCAGGCGTCTCGCAGCAGCCCCGGTCTCGTCACCCAGGTTGTGCCCTCCCCCTTCACCTTCAAGGTAGACCGCACCGTCCAGGACCTCATCGCGGAAGGCTACCTGGGCGACCTCGTGGCGATTGAGGCCCGGGTGACCCAGAACAGCTTCCCGGACTTCCGCGGCCCTCTCCACTGGCGCCAGGACCGGGTCGTGAGCGGCTACAACATCCTGACTATGGGCATCTGGTACGAGGCCCTTATGCGATGGGTTGGCCCCGCCACCGAGGTCTTTGCGATGAGCAAGGTGGTCGTTCCCCAGCGGCTCAACGACGACGGGCAGGTTATCCCCGTCACCATTCCCGACCACCTGGACATCCTCTGCACGATAGGCGGAGCCCAGGCGCACCTGGCCTTCAGCGCAGTGACCGGCCTGGGGGGCGCGAGCGATCTCTGGCTCTTCGGCACGGAGGGCACAATCTGCCTGGACGGACGCTCCATGACCCTGTCCGGCGGCAAGCGGGGCGACCGCGCCCTGTCCGAGATACCCATCGACCCTGAGAAGGAGGCCGGCTGGCGAGTGGAGGAGGAGTTCGTCAACGCCATCCGCGGCCTGGAGCCGGTGACTCGCACCAGCTTCCAGGACGGGGTAGCATACATGGAGTTCACGGAGGCTGTGACCAGGAGCGCCCAGGCGCGGCAGACGGTGTCCCTGCCGTTATAGATAAGCGCTGTTTCTCCGTCATTCCGGCGGAAGCCGGAATCCAGGACTCCCGTGACAGGAAGGGATAGATTCCCGTCTGCACGGGAATGACGGCGAAATGGAAGAGTGTCCCCTGGCTAGTCCCTGCGCGTAGGCGGCGGGCGGAAGCCGAAGACGTGACGCCGGAAGCCCTCTGCGTACTTGTAGCCGTGCTTCTCCGCGAACTCCGACGTGCGTCCCTTGATGCGCTCCTCGATGCCGTCCGGGTCTGCAATCTGGCTGCGGTGGGCCTTCAGCGCCTCTATCCTGGTGTCAATCACGTCGGAGACGTCAATCACAATCTCCGGGTCCTCGCCCATTGTGGTATAGATCTCCGTCACCTTGTGGGTCTCAAAGCCCTCTTGCAGGTGCTCCGGGAAGTGCAGGTGGTCCCGGGCGTATGGGTAGCAGGCGTCGAAGGTGGCCTGGCCCGCCATTCGATGGTCGCGGTGGTTGTGGCGGCCGCGCCAGTTAGGGTCCTGGCAGAAGATGATCTCCGGCTTGAAGCGTCGTATCTCCCTGACTATCCTGCCGATGACCTCCCGGGTCGCCTCCAGCTCTCCGTCGCCGTATCTGAGGAATGTCACGTCCGTGGCGCCGGTGATGGCACTCGCCTCTCGCTGCTCGGCCTCGCGTATCGGGGCCAGGCGGTCGGATGTCATGGTTGGGTCGCCGCTGCCCTTGTCGCCGCTGGTGCACAGGACGTAGGCCAACTCCATACCCTCCTTCACCAGCTTGCACAGCGTGCCGCCAAAGCCGAACTCCGCATCGTCCGGGTGTGCGACCACTATCATGGCGCGCTTGTAGGCAAGCCAGGGCTTGTCGGGCTGCTCGTTCAACTGCGGTTCAGTAGTCATTGGTCATCCCCGGACAACGCCGGCGTTCTGAAGCGCGGCGTCCTTTGTTTTGTGTTGGGACGGCTCCCCGATTCGCACCAGGGAGCCGTCCGCAGATGGGTCACGAGTTGGTAGCCGGCTTTAGCCGCCGTTCTCCTCCTTGTCCCACAGGGCCTCCAGAATGGCGCCCGGGGACATGGGCAGCTTCTCCATCCTGACGCCTATGGCGTCGTATACGGCGTTGGCCACGGCCGCCATGGGAGGCACCAGGGGCAACTCCGCCACGCCCCGGAGGCCGTACGGATGGCCCGGATTGGGCACTTCCACAATCACCGTGTCGATCATGGGCAGGTCAAGGCTGATGGGCATCCTGTAGTCCAGGAAGCTGGAGTTCATCATCTGACCGTCGTCGTTGTAGAAGTACTCCTCGTTCAGCGCCCAGCCGATGCCCTGCACCGCTCCGCCCTGGATCTGGCCCTCCACGTAGCCCGGATGTATGGCCTTGCCGCAGTCCTGTACGGCCGTGTAGCGGACAACGTCAACCTTGCCCGTCTCCGGGTCCACCTCGACGTCCGCAATGTGCACGCCGAAGGCGTTGCCCGCGCCGCCGGGGTTCAGGTTAGCTCGGCCGGTGATGGGGCCGCCGGTGGCGTTGAGCCGTGACGCCAACTGCTTGAAGGTCAGCTTCAGCTCCGGGTCGGACTTGCTCTGGATTACGCCGTCTTCGTACTCAACCTCTTCCGCCGGGACCTCCCAGATGCTCGCGGCCCGCGCAACCATCTGTCGCTTTACGTCCTGCGCCGATTCGTATACGGCGTAGCCAATCTTCTGCGCAACGCCGCTTCCGCCTGCGCCGGTGCTGTAGCCGATGGAGTCGGTGTCGCCGATGGACGGCCTAACGTCCTCAGCCTCCAGGCCCAGGGCCTCCGCCAGGTGCATGGCCATGACCACGCGGGTGCCTCCGATGTCCGGAGCGCCGCCCACAAGGCTGACCGTGCCGTCCGGGTTGACGCTGGCGATGGCGCTGGCCGGGCCGGAGCCGTTGCCCCAGAAGCCCGCCGCCACGCCGCGGCCGCGGAACTTGCCGTCCAGCGGAGCGGAGTAGTGGGGATGGTCCTTGGCGGCCTCAAAGGTCTCCACGCAGCCAATCTTCCCGAACACGGGGCCGGTGATCTGCCGGGTGCCTTCCTTGGAGGCGTTGAGCAGCCGGAGCTCCATTGGGTCCATCCCGATCTTCTCGGCGATCTCGTCCAGGATAGTCTCCACTGCGAATGCGCCTATGGGAGCGCCGGGGGCGCGGTAGGCCGTCGTCTTGGGCGTGTTGACCAGGACGTCGTAGGCCTCGATGTAGCCGTTGGGGATGTCGTACGGAGCGAACATGCAGCGCGCGCCTCCGCCGACGGGCGAGCCGGGGAACGCCCCCGCCTCGTATACCAGGTGCGCCTCTCCGGCGATGAGCTTGCCGTCCTTGTTGGCGCCTATCTTGACCCTGAGGTCGGCGCTGGAGGTTGGGCCGCTGGCCACGAAAACTTCTGTCCTGTTCATCTGAATCTTGACGGGCTTGCCGGTCTTCTTGGAGAGCACGGCCGCCACGGGCTCCAGGTACATCCCGCCCACGCCCTTGCCTCCGAAACCGCCGCCGATCTCCATTGCAATGGTCTTAACGTGAGAGGTCGGCAGCCCCAGGACCGCAGAGGCGTTGTCGCGAACGCCGAAAAGCTGCTGGGTGCTCGTCCAGATGGTCACGTAGTCGTCCTGGCCCCACATGGCCGTTGCGGCGTGAGGCTCAATGTAGCCCTGGTGGACGCGCTTGGTGGAGAACTCCCGCTCGATGACCACGTCGGCCTCGGCGAATCCCTGGTCGACGTCTCCCAGTCGATGCTCGAAGTGGTTGGCGATGTTGGTGCCCTTTTCGGGGGGCGCTTCACCCCAGCCGCCCGCTCTCAGCGTGGCGCTGGACTGCTGCACCAGGGATTCGTGGAGAATTGGCGCATCGTCCTTCATGGCGTCAAGGGCCGTCAGCGTCGGCTTCAGCACCTCGTACTCCACCTCAATCAGGTCCAGGGCCTCCTCGGCGACGTGGGGGCTGGTGGCTGCCACTGCTGCGACCGCGTGGCCCTTGTACAGCGCCTTCTCCCTGGCGATGATGTTCCGGGTGATGAAGCCGTAGTTGGTGGTGGAGCCCTCCTCCAGGTCAGCCAGCTTGGGGGAGATGTCCGGCATGTCCTCTGACGTGACCACTGCCATGACGCCGGGCAGCTTCAGGGCCTTGCTGTAGTCGATGCTCTTGATCCTGGCGTGAGCGTGAGGGCTGCGCAGGACCTTGCCCCACAGCATACCGGGCAGCTGGTTGTCGGCGGCGTAGCGTGCGCGGCCTGTAACCTTGTCCACCCCGTCGTGCCGTATGGGCCTTGTGCCAACGACCTTGTACTCCGTGTTCGATAAGACTATGTTTGGCTTATAGTCAAGCATACTACCTCCTGTTATGACTTCAGGAATCCAAGGGATAATTTACCACATACGGGCTGATTTGACCAACCCCAGTTCGAGAGGTGTGCGAGATAGGAGGCAAGGTAGATGTTGTCGCGTTGGTTCTGTCAACGAAAGGGCAGTCTGGTAAACTAGAGTTACACCACAGTAGAATTCTACACCAAGAGGTGGATGATGGAATACAGCAACGATGAATGTCTCTGTGTATCCTGCCCTGTTCACCAGCGAGTAGCTCATCAAGCATTTGATTTGCCGCAGCTCGGAAGGGAGAATGTGGTCTACGCGGCAGTGAAAGACGGCCGCTTGGAAATAGATGACGAGGGCCGTATCTGGAGGGGGGTCAGGCGCGCCGAGAATAAGCACCAAGGTCGTTTACGCATTGGGGTTCGCATAAACAACCGCAGGTTTAACACATTGGCTCATAGACTCGTCTGGTTCCACTTCAGGGGGCCCATCCCACCCGGACTACAGGTCAACCACATCGACGGCGACCCCACAAACAACCACCCTGGCAACCTGGAGCTTGTCACTCCCCACCAGAACTCCCTCCACCGCTATCACGTATTGAATCGCAAGAACCTCAGGGCATAAAGAGAGGGAGTATATCAGTTTGATGTTGGAGGAGGAAACCACAATATGCTGGTGGGATCTGCTGAATGTCGGGCAAGTATGGTAACGCTTTTGGAAACCGCTACTGAAAGTAGGTCTCTGCTCGTGTCAGAGGCTAGGTCTCGAAGAAATACCGACGGAAAGCCGCGAGGTGCTCGATGAGGTAAAGGCGGTCGTGCACTACGCCCGCTGTCTTCCCGCTCTGGTTCGACAAGCTCACCATGAGCGGGAAAGAAGTGGTACTACAACCAGCGTTAGCACTACCAACACGTGTAGAGAATACCAATAGCATTACATCATTGACCCGCAATGGCCGCTCCCCTACACTACAGCCAGCGCAAATGAAACCTGAAAGGCCGCGATTATGGAAGAGAACGTAACAGATGCCATACGCCTGCTGTCGCAGAGAGCGGGCCTCTCGCTTTCCGACGAGGAGATAGAGAAGCTGGTACCCTTCTACGAGAGGAACATGGAACGCCTGGAGGTGCTCCACTCCGCCGACCTGACCCACGACGAGGTAGCCGGCATTTTCCCGCCCCAGTGGAGCGCGGACTAGAGAGGTGCAGCAATGACTCAAGACCGCAACGAACTCTGTGCCCTGACCATTCGCGAGGCCGGCCTGCTTATCTCGTCCGGCCAGCTGTCCCCCGTTGAGCTGACCAAGGCCTTCCTTGAGCGCATAGATGAAATCGACGGCAGAGTCCAGTCCTACGTGACCGTTCTGCCTGATGAGGCCCTTGCCCAGGCGCGCGTTGCCGAGGCCGAGGTGCTGCAGGGGCTGTATCGCGGCCCTTTGCACGGCATACCCATCGCCCTCAAAGACCTGTACGACACCAGGGGCGTCCGCACCACCGGCCAATCCAAGGTGCATGAGCATCGCGTGCCGACCGAGGACGCTACCACCACCGCCAGGCTGAAGGAGGGCGGCGGCGTTCTGCTGGGCAAGCTCGCAATGCACGAGTTCGCCCTGGGCGGCCCCAAGACCAGCCTCTTTGAGCAGGCCCGCAACCCCTGGAACCTTGACCACGTGACGGGAGGCTCCAGCAGCGGCTCCGGCGCGGCCGTGGCCGCCGCCACCTGCATGGGCTCCCTCGGCTCCGACACCGGCGGCTCCATAAGAGGGCCGTCGTCCCTGTGCGGCATCGTGGGCCTCAAGCCCACCTATGGACGGGTGAGCCGCTACGGTGTCATACCACTTAGCTGGTCCCTGGACCACTGCGGTCCCATGACCTGGACTGTGGAGGACACCGCCCTGATGCTTCAGGTAATCGCCGGGCCTGACCCCAAAGACCCGTCCGCGAGCCAGGCGCCTGTGCCCGACTACTTCGGCCAGTTGCGGGGCGACGTCAAGGGCATGGTAATCGGTATGCCCCGCCACTACTTCTTCGACACCGAATCCGGCCTCGACCAGGAGACCCTGGAGGCCGTTGACAAGGCGCTGGCCGATCTGGAATCCCTGGGCGCGCGCCTTGAGGAGGTGGAGATACCAAGCCTGGCCTACGCCGGGATATCAAACACGGTCATCATGCTGAGCGAGGCCTTTGCGTACCACCGGGACAACATGGTGTCACAGCCTCAGAACTTCGGGGACATGGTGCGGACGCGGTTCTACCAGGGCGCCCTCTTCACGGCCCACGACTACATCCAGGCGCAGAGGGCCCGCAGCCTGCTCAAGCGGGAGTTCGCCGAGACTCTGCAGAGGGTGGACGTGATAGCATGCCCTACGTCGGTCACGCCTGCGTCCAGATTTGAGGACGTTGACCCGCTGGCGGCCCTGGGTCGTCCCAGCTACTCTGCGCCCTTCAACCAGACGGGACTTCCCGCCATCTCCGTGCCATGCGGCTTCACCAGCGGCGGCCTGCCCATAGGGCTGCAGATCGCCGGCAAGCCCTTTGACGAGGCCACCGTGATGAACGCGGCCTACGCCTACCAGCAGCACGCCGGCTGGTTCGAGAGAAGGCCGCAGCTGTAGGCGCGATTAACGTCATTCCGGCGGAAGCCGGAGTGGTTTGTGGCTGATCGCCACCTTCACGCATAGACCATTCCTGCGCAGGCAGGAATCCAGGGGTGGGGTGAATCTGGCATTGAGTGGTCTGTGAGTCCGGGCGCAAAGATCAAACATTAGTAGGGGCGGTTCGCGAACTGCCCCTACATATAAATTATCTCCGCTCCCGGCTCAGACCAGAACACCCTCCTGCGTCAGGCTTGCAATCTCCTCCTCGGACATACCCAGCATGTCCCTCAAGACCTCCATGTTGTGCTCGCCCAGGTCCGGCGCGCGGCTGTAGTTCGGTTCAGGCGCGGCGCTCATGTGCCAGGGCTGGGCCACGTGCGTGTAGGGGTTCCCCTCCACTATCCCCATCGGAACGAACCGGCCCCGGTCTATGAGATGCGGGTCGTTCACCAAGCCCTCGGCGTTCAGCGACGGCCCGGCGGCCACTCCCGCCGCCTGCAGGGTGTGCATCACCTCGTAGTTGGTGCGCTGCAACGTCCACTCCGTGACCAGCTTGTCCAGCTCGTCCTGGTTGTTCCACCGGCTCAGGGCGTCGGCGAAGCGCGGGTCTCCGGCCCATTCCGGGTGGCCCGTGGCCTGGCAGAAGGCGGCCCACTCCTCCTCGCTGCCGACGGCTATCGCCACCCACTTGTCGAAGCCGTCGCACTTGTACACGCCGTGGGGCGCCATCGCCAGGTCGCGGTTCTCCATTGGGGGCTGGAGCCTTCCGTTGACGGTGTAGTCCAGGAAGCGCTCCGGCAGCGCGGCGATGACGTTTTCGGCCATGCACATCTCGATGTACTGGCCCTGCCCCGTCCGACGATGGTGGCGCAGGGCGGCGAGCACCGCAAACACAATGAGCATACCCGTCAGGTGGTCCGCCCATATCCCGGCCACCTGCCCCGGCCTGCCGTCCTTGTACCCCGTGAGGTAGGAGAGGCCGGCGAAGTTGGCGACCTCCGCGTAGTAGCCGATGGCATGCCTGTACGGCCCCCGGCGGCCCAGGCCGGTGCTGCACAGCATGATGACGTCCGGCTTCACCTTCTTCAGGTCCTCGTACCCCAGGCCCAGCCGCTCTATGACGCCCGTCCCGAAGTTCTCCACCACCAGGTCGCTCACCTTCACCAGCTTCTTGGCGACCTCCACGCCCCTGGGATCTTTCAGGTCAAGGGTGATGCTCTTCTTGCTTATGTTGTTCCGCACAAAGGGGCCCTGGGTGCGGGTCTCCCCCGGGTGGCGGCTGGCGGTCTCAATTTTGATAACCTCCGCGCCCATCATCGCCATCTGCATTGTGGCGTAGGGCCCCTGCACCACCTGGGTGAAGTCGGCTATTCTTATTCCGTCCAAAGGCAGTCGGCTCATATTGTGCCTCCCGTGTGACGTTTGCTCTCCAGAAAGTTATATCACGCCCATCTGACGCATCCGCGCCACGTCGTCCTTGGAGTACCCCAGCTTATCGCAGAGCACCTCTTCGTTGTGCTGCCCCAGCGATGGCGCCGGCGATGACACCTGCCAGGGCGTTTCTGTGAAGCGGTATGCCGGCCCGGGCGACTTGAACTCGCCTATCTCCGGGTGCTCCATGTCCACGAAGGTGCCGCGCTCCACGAAGTGCGGATGGTTGACCACGTCCTCCACGGCGTGGACCGGAGACGACGGGATGTGCCCCTCCACCTGGAGCTTCTGGTACAGCTCCTCCATCGTGTACTGCTGCGTCCACTCCTCCACCAGCGGGTAGAGGGCGTCCATGTTGTCCCGGCGGGACTCGCGCTCGTTGAAGATGTCCATCTCCGTCCACTCCGGGTGGCCCAGCACCTCCTTGAGCGAGTCCCAGAAGTGGTCCTGCACCATCGTCAGGGTCACGTAGCCGTCCTTGGCGATGAATGGTTTGCGACCTGGCACTCGCAGGGCCAGCGCCGCTATCCTGGTTGGCGTCTCGCTCCTGTTGGTGTGGGCGATGATGTCCGACGCAATCGCCGACAGCAGCGGTTCCTGTATCGACACGTCGATGTGCTGGCCCTCGCCTGAGAACTCCCTGGCGAACAGGGCGCACATGGTGGACGAAGCGGCGGTTATCCCGGCCTGGAAGTTGCCCTGGTGGCCCGCCGCCTTGAGCGGAGGATGGGTGTCCGGCTCCTCGATCTCGCCCGGCGTTCCGTAACCCAGCCCGCCTGTGTGGAATGAGACTAGCTCCGTGGCCTTGTAGTCCCGGTACGGCCCAGTCTGCCCGAATGGGGTGATGGACGTGACAATCAGCCCTGGGTTGACGTCCTTGATGGAGTCGTAGTCCAGCCCCAGCTCATCCATCAACTTGGGCGGGTTGGCCTCCACCAGCACGTCGGCGTCCTTCAGAAGCTCCTTGAGCGCCTTCCGGCCCAGGGGCGTCTTCACGTCCAGGGTTATGCCCCTCTTGCTGGTGTTCAGGTAAGCGAAGAGCAGGCTCTTCTCCGGATGGGGTTCGTCGTTCGGGAAGGGGCCGTAGCGTCGGGCGGAGTCGCCGGCGGGCGGCTCGATCTTGATGACCTCCGCGCCCAAATCCGCCATGAGCTTGGTGCAGTACGGAGCGGCGATGAAGTCGCCCAGCTCCACGACCTTCAGCCCGGATAGCGCACCATCTGCCATTTTCACCCCCTTGATTGACGGCCAGCCAGGAGACCTGTCCCTCCATCTCTCCCTGGGGAGTCATCCACAGCGCCAGTTACTCCTGGGCGTCGTCTGGATTAGGACTCTATTTTACGCAATTTCAGCCCCTGAATGTAACCCTTTCTTCCACGTCAGGCGAAGATTGGACGCGCCTCGCGCCTGTGGCGAAGTCAGCCAGGAGTAATTTCGTAGCCTTGCATGGGCTTGTCCCTTCCCCCACAGGCGTGGGGGAAGGCTAGGGTGGGGTCGTTAAGAATCCCGCTACAGTTCCGGCCTTTCCGTGTGCCAGGCAGTTGCCATCTGATACGCGTGGGCCGCCTGCAACACCAGAGCGTCGGCCAGGGGCCTGCCCACAAGCTGCAGGCCAATTGGCAGACGCTCCTGGGTGAAGCCGCACGGCACGGAGATGGCCGGCAGGCCCGCCGCGCTGAATATACGCGTTATGCGTAGCACGGCCTCTCGCGTGGACACCTCCTGCCCATTGATGACGATGCGCTCCTGCTCTATGAACGGCGCGGCTATTGACGTGGTGGGCGTTGCCAGGAGATCTACCCTGTCAAGGGTGTCCAGGATGCTCTGCCTGCACCTGGCCCTGACGCGCTGGGCGGTCAGGTACGCCTCCGCCGGTATGAACAGCCCGCTCTCGAACCGCCTGCGGATGACGGGATCGTACCGTTCGCCGTACGCCAGCAGCCGGGAGCGGTGTATCGTGGCCGCCTCCGAGGTCTGCACCACGCTTCCCGCCGGGTTTATAAGCTCCAGGTTGGGTATGGACACCTCCTGCACCTCCGCGCCCAAAGACTCCAGCGCGGCCATAGCTTGATTGAAAGCCCCGCGAACCTCCGGCTCTACCATGTCCCATACGTACTCCCGCGGAACGCCTACTCGCAGTCCTCTCGCCCCCCTGTCCAGTTCCTGTGTGTAGTCCTGGGTCGGGGATTCAACGGAGGCCCGGTCTCTGGGGTCGTGGCCGGCCAGCACGTTCAGGGCCAGGGCCGCGTCCTCCACCGTCCGCGCCATTGGCCCGACGTGGTCCATCGACCAGGACAGGGGCGTGACTCCGTAACGGCTGATGAGGCCGTGGGTGGGCTTGTGGCCGGTGATGCCACACAGAGCGGCGGGCACTCGCACCGAGCCGCCGGTGTCCGTGCCCAGGGCTATGGGCGCCTCGCTGCTTGCAACAGCCACGCCCGACCCGCTGCTTGAGCCTCCGGCCATCCGCGCGGTGTCCCAGGGGTTGCGCGCGGGGCCGTAGTGGTGGTTGCGGCTGGTTCCGTCGAAGGCGAACTCCGTCATGTGCAGCTTGCCGATGCAGTAGGCCCCGGCGGCCTTGAAGCGGGCGGCCACCGCAGAGTCCACCGTCGGAACGAAATCTGCGTCCAGCGCCGAGCCGGACGTGGTGCGTACGCCCTTTGTCCAGAAGAGGTCCTTGAGGCCGACGGGGATGCCGTGAAAAGGCCCTCTGTACCCTCCGGCCATTATCTCGGCCTCGGCGGCCGCGGCCGAGCGGCGGGCGTGGTCGTCCAGGCGGGTGATGAAGGCGTTGAGCCTCGGCTCCACGGCCTCAATACGGCGCAGGAAGGCGTCGGCAACCTCCACCGGGGAGACCTCTTTGCCGCGGATATGCTGAGCAAGCTGAGCGACGGTGAGTTGTGTCAGGTCGTCCTGGGACACGTCTAGCCTTCTGAAACGGCTTCCGGCGCTGCCAGAGGCGCGTCAGGCGGACTGTCCTCCGCGCTCCTCAGCAGGTCGATGCGCTGGTACATCGGCTCCACCTCACCGAATAGCGCTTGCAGGTGATCTTCGTCGTCCATTGCCAGTCCCAGCAGCTGTGCCAGGACCAGGAACTCTTCGTAGGTCAGTCTAGGCTCGTCGGCCATATCAGGGGCGCAGTGAAATCCTACTGTTCCAGGAATGGTCTGAACAAGTGCAATCCACTCCCGCGAAGGCGGGAGTCCACGCCCCGCCGCTCCTGGATTCCGGCTTTCGCCGGAATGACGGTGAGGATGTCCTTGGACGAGATAGTCATGATTGCTACTTGTTCAGAGATTTCTTAGCCCTTGAGCTTGTAGGACGGCTCCACCTCTTCCACGCGCCCCTCCTTCTTGAGCTTGTCCAGGTGGGTCTGGACGTTGCGCGCCGCGCCGCCCCGGAGGCCTTTCTTGAGGTTCTTGGGGTAGATGTCCTTCACCATCTCGTCCACCTTGGTAATCCCCTTCCCCAGTGAGGACAGCACCTCCTCCTCCCTCTGGTTCCGGTGGTTGATGTACCACTGCACCAGCCGCCTGCCTCGGGGGGCGGGCACCACCGCGCCGTGGGCCGGGCAGATAACATCGTGGCGAAACTTGGTCAGCAGCTGCAGTGACTTCATGTAGGCAAAGAGGTCGCTCACGGTGGCCGACGACGACCCAAGGATGGTGTCGCCCGTGAACAGCACCCGCTCCTTGGCGAAGTGGAAGCACACGTGGTCGACGGAGTGGCCGGGGGTGAAGATGGCCCGCAGCGCAACGCCGCCGCCCGACCTCAGCACCTCCCGGGAGCGTATGGGCACTATGGACTCCTTGGGCACCAGGGTCTCCAGGGTCTTTACCAGCTTGGGATGACAGCGGACAGGGGCCTCCATCACGTCGTATATCTTGTCTACGCCTCCGTAGTGGTCGGCGTGGCCGTGGGTGATGGCTATGCCGGTTATCTTTGGCTTGCCCAGCTCTTCGTAGTAGTCAAGTATCTGCTGTGTCCAGGAGCGGTCGTGCTGCCCAGTGTCGATAAGGATCATCTCCTCGGCCGGGTCTCCTACGAAGTAGTTGGTGCTCCCTCCCGGGTGTCCCACCGCGCCGTCTTCCACGTGGCATGCATATACGTGGGGTGTTATCTGCATGTGCGTCCTCCTGGTTATGTCATTGACCGATGACGGCCTAACCGGCCGCAGTGTCCTTGATAATCTGCTCCAGCCGGCCGCCGTAAGAGTCCTCCGTCTCCATGATGTGCTCCAGCACCTGGCGCATGGACCACTCCCCTTCCGGCGCCCTGTCGAAGTCCTCGTCTGAGAGGCCGACAAGAAGCCCCTCCAGCCGGCCGCGGGCCTCCTCCAGCCGACCCAGGATGGCCTCGGCCTCCGTTTGGGCAAGGCCCAGGTCGCGCAGGGTCTTTGCCGCGTGCACCGTGTGCTCTATCTCGTGGTTGATGAGCTGGTAGAACATTGACCTTAACGGCATCTGGCGCTGGCCCCACGCGGCCACCTCACCCATCTGCTCCTCCGGAACCGACATCAGCCGCTTGACCAGGTCGTCGTGCTTGGCCCGCATATTGGCCATGAACTCTTCTTTGCTTGACATTTCGCACCTCGGTAGTCGAGTTGCAAGGCAGGTCTGAGGCCTTGCTGCATCGCTAATTGTAGGTGAACTGCAGTCGCAGCGCAACACTGGGCACTACTCGGAAGGCCGCACGCTCAAGTAATTTCAGCTCTCCAGACAGCCCGTCAAAAAATTGTCCAGAAACAGACCAACTTCCCTCTTGACACTCCAATCGTGGGAGGCAATATCATCCATACAGCGACTTTTTCCGGGGGGAGGGCTTCCTCCCCAAGACATCCAAGGCCACCTTTGGCGCTGGCTTTTGGCTTTTTTGAGGCCTCTTTCGAGACCACGGCCTCTTGTATCAGAGTACCCCGGTTAACGGTTTGTTTTTTCTATTTTTTTGCGCTGTTCGGCGCCAAAGGGGGGAAAGTCTATGGTAAAAGCGGGCGCTTCTACCATCCACCTTCTCAGCGATGGAATCATCAAGTACGACGGAGGGTCCGTTTTCGGCCAGGTGCCGAAAGTGCTTTGGGAGCAGCAGGTTAAACCGGACAGGTGGAACCGGGTTAGCCTGGGTCTGAACTGCCTTCTCATACGCACCGAGCACGAGAACGTTCTGGTCGATACGGGCGTTGGTAAGAAGGAGACCAGCAAATTGCGGGAGGTTTACGGCCTCTCCTCCAGCAAGCTGGCAAAAGGGCTGAAGGAGGTGGGACTCTCCGCCAAGGACATTGACAAGGTCATTCTGACCCACCTGCACTTTGACCACTCAGGCGGCTGCACCAAGATAGACCGGTCCGGCGGGTGCATTCCCGTGTTCCCCAAGGCGACCTACTACGTCCAGAAGGCCTGTTGGGAGGACGCAATGTCTCCCAACGAGCGCGGCAAGTCCTCCTACCACATGGAGGACTACTCGTGCCTGAAGGACTCCGGCCAGCTTCAGCTGGTGGACGGCGACGCGGAGATACTGCCGGGGCTGTGGGTCAAAGAGACGGGAGGACACTGCCAGGGGCACCAGATGGTGAAGGTGAACTACGGCAGCGAAAAGGTGGTCTTCCTGGGCGACGTCATTCCCACACCCCACCATCTGTCATTGCCCTACATCGCCGCTCACGACCAGTACCCGGAAGACACCCTTGAGGTGAAGCGGGAGCTGGTGGAGCAGGCTGCCAAAGAGGGTTGGCTGGTGATCTTCGGGCACGGCTGCGACGAGAGGGCGGGCTACCTGGAGCGGCGAAACGGCGGCATTACCCTGCGCTCCGTGAGCCTGTAGGTCCCGAACCATTCCTGCGCAGGCAGGAATCCACAATACCTGTGAGCGCTCTCAGCTAGACTGGCGCGCCGATGAGGGATGCCCCTCGCTCCTCAAGGAGCCGCGTGTCCGTGATGGTGTTGCCCAGGGGCCGCGGGTCGTCCGCGTACACCCTGACGTAGTTGTCGGTCAGCCCAGACCAGCGCCACGCGCCGCCGTCCTGCGCCCGCTCCTCCCAGAGGATGGGGCGCGTCTGTCCCACGAGACTCCGAAGGTAGTCGGAGGCGTGTTCACGGGCCAGCGCCAGAAGCAGGTCTGCCCTCTCGCCCTTGGCTACCGGGTCCACCTTGCCTCCGAGATGCGCCGCGGTGGTTCCTGGCCTTACGGAGTACGGGAAGACGTGCATGTCTGAGAAGCGCATCTCACGGCAGAAGTCGTACGTCTCCCGGAACTCCTCATCGGTCTCCCCCGGAAAGCCCGTCAGCACGTCCGTGGTGATGGACGCCCCCGGGTTTCTGGAGCGGATTAGCTCCACCGTCCGGGCGTAGCGCTCCGCCGTATACCGCCGTCTCATGCGGCTCAGAACGCCGTCGCTTCCGCTCTGAAGGGGCAGGTGGAAGTGGGGGCACAACCGGGGGTCTTCCCAAAATCTCAGCAGCTCCTCCCCTACCTCCTGGGGCTGAAGGGACGAAACCCTTATGCGGGGAATGGCGGTCCCGGCCAGAACGCTCTCAACCAGGCGCTCAAGGCTTGCGCCGGGAATGTCGAAGCCGTAGGAGCCAAGCTGGGTGCCCGTTAGCACCACCTCACGGAATCCCTCGGCCTCCAGCGCGTGGATCTGGGATACCAGGTCTTCCGGCGGGATGCTCCGCTCCCTGCCCCGCACCCTGGGAACTATGCAGTAGGCGCAAACCTGGTTGCACCCCTCCTGAATCTTGATCATCGCTCTTGTTCGATGCACAACGCCCTGCGCCTCTACCGCGTCTCCCGTGGCGCAGGGGGTTTCGGCGTCTCTGCGGAGCTCCGTCACCCGCTGCACCAGCGCGCCCTTGTCCGTATTGCCCAGCACCAGGTCGACCTCTTGCATCGACTCCAACTCCCCGGGCGAGCGCTGGGCGTAGCAGCCCGTGGCCACGATGAGCGACGCCGGGTTGCTGCGCCGCGCCGCCCTGAGCGATCGACGCGCCTTACGGTCCGCGACGTGGGTCACGGTGCAGGTGTTCAGCACGTACACGTCCGCGGGCCGGTCGGCGTCAACCACCGTGTATCCGGCGTCGGCGAAGCGCCGGGCCAGCGCCTGGGAGTCGGCCTGGTTCAGCTTGCAGCCCTGGGTCTCGATGGCTACGGTGGGCACAGTCTCAGTTTGAGTCATGGCAGTCGCATTATAGAGATAACCTGCTCTACGGACAACGGCGTCGTCGCAAAGAGCCTTACCCTTGATGTGAAAGTATTTACAAATCGCACGCAAGGTCTGGTAAAATACACCCGATATCTTGCCCAGGCGGGCAGCATTTTCAAGCAGTTGCGCTGCTTTTTGAAAGGAACCGGACAAGTGACAAAGAGAGTAGTAGTTACTGGACTGGGCATTATCAGCCCCGTTGGACTGAGCGCCGTCACCACCTGGGAGTCCCTGCTGGATGGAAGATCAGGGGTGGACTACATAAGCGATTTCGACCCCGAGCCCTTTGAGACGAAGATAGCGGCCGAGGTCAAGGGCTTTGAGCCAACGGACTTCCTGGACCGCAAGGAGGCCCGGCGAATGGACAGGTTCGTGCAGTTCGCGGCGGTGGCGTCCCAGGAGGCCGTGGCCCACGCTGGCCTGGACCTGGGGAAGGAATCCGCCGAGCGAGTTTCGGTTATGATAGGCAGCGGCATCGGAGGCATACGCACCCTGTCCGAGGGCTTCGGCACGCTGTTCGAGAAGGGACCGACCAAGGTCAATCCCTTCCTCATCCCCATGATGCTTGGAGACATGGCCTCCGGGCGGGTGTCCATGCTAATGGGCGCGAAAGGCCCCAACTACAGCGCCCTCTCCTCCTGCTCCACAGGCGCGGACACCATCGGCGAGGCCATGCTGGTCATCCAGAGGGGCGACGCCGACGTCGCCATCACCGGAGGCAGCGAGGCGGCGATATGCCCCATCGGGATAGCGGGTTTCAACGCCTGCAACGCCCTGTCCAGCAGAAACGACGACCCACAGCGGGCCTCCCGCCCCTTCGACGCCAAGCGCGACGGCTTCGTGATGGGCGAAGGCTCCGGCATCCTCATCCTTGAGAGCCTTGAGCACGCCCTGGAAAGGGGCGCGACGCCCCTGGCGGAGCTCATCGGCTACGGCGCAACCGCCGACGCCCACCACATCACCCAGCCCGCGCCGGAGGGCGAGGGCGGCGCGAGAGCCATGCGCATCGCCCTGCAGAAGGCCGGCCTCAGCCCCAAGGACGTGGACTACATCAACGCCCACGGCACGTCCACTCCAATGAACGACAAGTTTGAGACCATGGCCATCAAGTCCGTCTTCGGCGAGGAGGCGTACAAGATACCCGTAAGCTCCACCAAGTCCATGACCGGCCACCTGCTGGGCGCTGCGGGCGCGCTGGAGGCCGCCATATCCGTCCTGGCCATCTGCAAGGGCGCTATCCCGCCCACCATCAACCTGGAGGAGCCGGACCCGGACTGCGACCTAGACTACACGCCCTACACGCCGCGCCGCGGCAGGGTGTCCGCCGCCATATCCAACTCCCTGGGCTTCGGCGGGCACAACACCTGCCTGGCCTTCCGCAGCTACGAGGATTAGGGGCTTGGGCCAAAGCCTCTTTCTGCTCGGAAGAAAGTAGACAGCCACCTTGCCATACGTCTATAATTCGTCAACCGAGCTCCTTAAGGTGTTCCCATGTCCTCACCAAAGAGTAACGGTAGACGGTTCAACCCCAAACGCCGAATACGCGAGCAATGCGACCCTGACGAGTTGGCTCGATTAGCTGATTGTGTCAATTACGGAGGCAATCCCGAACACAAGAGCAACCCGGGGGACTTCCAGTTGAATCCCCCGGCCCAACCCAGAGCTGACAAGACGTTGTGCGATGCAGTTGGCATATTCGACAAGTCGAAAGCCTTGGGGTTGCTCAGAGAAGGAGTTCGACGGGGATTGATAAGCGAACAGGCACGCGGGGAATTTCCACAAAATATCTGGTCGGTCACGGAAGACGGAGAGCCGCTTGAGGCTCAGCTGGAAAATCAAGCGCAAGGTATCTATCACGGCTACCCTATGCCAATGAACGATGATTTCCGGGATGAGGTCATCAAGCGCTGGAAGGACGAATGACTGCCTCTTTCAGGATTGACTCCGAGTGGCTGCCTCGCGAGTACGGTGACGAGGTAGAACGGGTCACTTTGGCTCAACTAACCATTCTCTTTGGAGAATCTCGCTGCGCCACTACGGTAGAGGACGTGTTAGCCAGGAGCGTCCGCTCATCCGCTCGGCTGTCTGCTGTCCGCCTTGCCGAGTGGTTTGCTGTCAATTGGTGGCGGCTACGCTGGGAACCGCAAGCCAACACCCTTTCATGGCGAATGAGTCACAGGGTCTCTAACGCCGGAGGGGGATACGTCTGGCCAGACCTGGCCTTCAGCACGGATTGGGAATCAATGCTGGTGAGTTCCCGCCAGACCAAAGGCTGGGAAGGCGAACCCATTAGATATTTGGAGGATTTTGACGCCCACATTTCCCATGACGAGTTTGAGAAGGGCATTGACGATTTTGTCAATCGTACGCTTGCAAGATTGTCCAGTGCCTTGAAATCGCCCACGGAGCTAAGAGAGTTGTGGAGACAGGTAAAGGATGAACGTCAATCCCCCGCGCTGTCTGAGTCGCGTAAGTTGGAAGCCTGCATGGGCTACGACCCCGAGGAAGCGCCGGATGGTCTGATTAACCGTCTTCAGGAAGCAGGGGATTCTTATGGCAGGGATGCGGTGCAAGAGGTCTCCGCCGTCTCCAAAAGCCAGACAATGATTCACATTGAAGCCCTTGGGCAATATGCGGCGAGTGGCAAGAGTGTGGTTCGTATACCTGATTACGTCAAAGTCTGGCGACACATCCTGGCACAGACCAATGACTTCGACGTTCCTTGGAGTCGGGCAAGATGCGCCGCCCGGGTCGCCCGCGACATCTGGGGATTGAAAAGCAATGTCGATACACCGACACTTTCTCAAATGTTCGACATCCCTGTTGGGGAAATCTCGGAAGCTAATTCGAATATCTCACTGCCTCTAACTGCCGGACTGCGCAACGACGACGTTCCAGAACAGTTCGACTTCTTGTCAAATAGGCGGCATCCGGCCGCGAGACGGTTTGCGTTTGCGCGTTTGGTGGCTGATCACCTGACTATACCTGACAACGAGAGGCTGTTGCCCGCCACCGACTCCAAAACCGCGAGGCAGAAGTTTCAACGTGCTTTTGCTCAGGAGTTCCTGTGTCCATTCGAGGACTTGATGCGCCATTTCGACGCGGACGCCCCTACCGACGATGCAATCGACGAAGCCGCCGCCTATTTTGAGGTTTCTCCCAGGTTGGTAGAGACTACGCTGGTCAACAATGGAGTTTTGGATCGTGAGACTTTGGACGACTGACCTCACCATGAGTCATAGCAGATGTACAACCCGTGACCGGCCGTAAGATGTGGCGGGAAGCGTCCCGCGCTCCCGCCGACGTGAAGACCGGGCTGTCGGACTTCTCCCCGCTGGCGGCGCAACTCCTCTACAACCGGGGCGTGACCGACCTGCCCGGGGCCAAAGCCTTTCTCTCCAGGGACGAGAGCCTGCTGGAAGACCCCTTCCTCCTTCCAAATATCGAGACCGCCGTGTCCAGGATTCACCGCGCCCTGCGCGACGGCGAGACCATAGGCGTCTTTGGCGACTTTGACGCCGACGGCGTAACGGGCACTGCCCTGCTGGTGGAGGGCCTTGCCAAGCTGGGCGGCAAGGTCATCCCCTATCTGCCTCACCGCATAACGGAGGGCCACGGGCTGAACTCCCGGGCCGTCCGCGCCCTCCACGAGCAGGGAGTCACCCTGCTTGTCACCGTGGACTGCGGCGTCACCTCAGTGGATGAGGTCAGCGAGGCCGCGTCCCTGGGGATGGACACTGTCATCACGGACCACCACACTCCCCTGCCCCAGCTTCCCGACGCCTGCGCAATCGTGAACCCCAAGCTGGACGGCTCCACGTACCCGTTTCCGCACCTGGCCGGGGTGGGCCTCGCATTCAAGCTGGTGACGGCGCTGTACGCGCACCTGGACAGGTCGTGGGACGAGTCACTGTTGCAGCTGGCGGCCCTGGGCACGGTGACCGACGTTACGCCCCTTGTCGGCGAGAACCGCTACATTGTGGCCGCGGGCCTACGCTCCCTCAACGCGAACCCCAGGCCCGGGCTGAAGGAGCTTCTGCGACTGGCCGGACTGGAGGCCGGAGAGCTGGACACCGAGACCATAGCCTACACCCTGGGGCCTCGTCTGAACGCCCCGGGCAGGCTTGAGCACGCAAGCGCCGGATATGACCTTCTTCGCGCCGCGTCCATTGAAGAAGCAGCGCCCCTGGCCGGCGACCTTGAGCGGATGAACAGGGAGCGCCAGGGACTTACTCAAAAGGCCGTGGAGGCGGCAAAGCGGCACGTGGACGCCGTACCTCCCGGCGCGCCCATGACCGTCATGTGGAGCGAGGAGTTCGCTCCGGGCATAGCGGGCCTTCTGGCAAGCCGCCTGGTGGAGGAGCGCTGGAGGCCGGCGGTCGTGGTCGCGGTTGACGGGGACATGGGCAGGGGCAGCGGGCGAAGCATCCCGGAGTTTGACCTGGCGTCCGCGCTGGCGGAGTGCCGCGACCTCTTCGACCGCTTTGGCGGACACCCAAGGGCGGCGGGATTCCTGATACCCAGGGAGAAGCTCCCCGCCCTGCGTGAGCGCCTGGAGGCCATAGCCCGTCGGGATCTGGACGGCGCTGACCTGCAGCCCGCCATAGACATAGATGCCCACGTCCGCATATCGTCCCTCATGGGTGACAACTTCCGCTTTCTCCAGAGCCTTGCGCCCTACGGGGAGGGCAACCCCAAGCCCGTGTTTCTGACCAAGGGGGTCAAGGCGGTGGACGCCCAGCCGGTGGGCGCGCAGGGCAATCATCTGCGACTGAAACTGCAACACGAAGGGGCGGTCTGGGATGCAATAGCCTTTGGCCGCGGCGGAGACTGGAGCGGAGACTCTGACGAGCTGGACGTCGTCTACACCCTCAGCGTCGACACGTGGGGAGGGTCAAGGACCCTCAGGCTGGTAATCGAGGACTTCCAGGCAAGCCGCGGCGAGTAAGACGAACGCAGTCGTCGCCTAGCGCCACGGTCGCCATCTGCCGCCCATCGACGTGTGCTCCATCTCGTCCCGGGGCACAAGGTTCCCCCGGAAGGCCAGGAGCGGCAGCGTAATGACCACCACGCCTATCGCTATCAGGTGCGCCTCCTGGAGGCCTGCAATCCAGATCTTGTCCTCCCGCAGGAAGCTGATGAAGAAGCGCCCAAAGGAGTACAGCAGCAGGTAGAGGGCAAAGAGCATTCCGTCCGGCTTTATGCGCCCGCGCATCACCCAGATTATGCCCAGCACCACCATGTTCCAGAGCATCTCGTAGGCGATTACTGGGTGGGAGGCAAGGGTGGCGTGCACCTTGTTGGACAGGCTGTCCGGGTGGCTGTACACGAAACCCCAGGGCAGCTCCGTTGCCTTGGCGACGTGCTCCCCGTTGATGATGTCTCCTATCCTGCCGACGGTCTGGCCCACAAGCACGGCCGGCGCGGCGATGTCGGCCAGCTTGCCGATGGGGTAGCCCTGTATTTTGGCGTACACGGCTCCCGACAGCAGGCCCATGAGGATGGCTCCGAAGAGGGCTATTCCTCCGCTCCAGATGGCGAGTATCTCCGCAGGGTTCTCGCTGTAGATCTCCCACCTGTCGATGACGTGGAAAAGCCGCGCGCCCAGGATGCCGCCGATGATGGCCCAGATAGCCGTGGAATAGACGATGTCCGGCTCCACGTCCTGGGACCGCGCCCAGCGGGCCGCCAGTATCACCGCTATGACTACGGCCACGAACGAGAAGAAGCCGTGCCAGGTCAGTATGAAGTTCCCAGCCTGGAAGATGTTGGGGTCTATGCCAATGTGGAACATCCAGTCGCCAACCTTTCCCCGTGAATGATAACAGGGCAGATTCTACCTTTGGGCTATAGGGCTGTCAAGGAAATCCAAGGCTGCCGCGCTCCCTTGATTGAATCTGAGAACAATGTGATAGAATATGCGACAGGCAGCCTGCCGGACGGGAGCATTATGAGAGACTTGGTAAGGGCATTCCTGGACTACCTCACGTCGGAGAGAGGTCTGTCCGGCAACACCGTCGCCGCTTACGGCAGCGACCTGAACCAGCTTGTGGACCTGCTGGAGGAGCGCGGCTACAAGGGCGACTGGGAGTCGATGGACAGCGCCATGCTCACCGACTACGCCCTGGACCTCCAGGAACGCGGCTACTCGGCCACGACCCGCGCCCGCAAGATAGCCTCGCTGAAGTCCATGTTCAACTTCCTTGTGGAGGAGGGCGTAGTCGAGGAGGATCCTACGGAGTCCCTCTCATCCCCCCGCATAGGCCGGGCCCTGCCCAAGGCCCTGAGCGAAGAGGAGATGGCACTGCTGCTCCGGGAGGCGTACGGCGGCGACACGGTTGAGGCCCGGCGGGACGTGGCAATGATCGAGCTGATGTACGCCACGGGCATGAGGGTCAGCGAGCTCGTCTCCCTTGCCGTGGGCGACCTGAACCTCAAGGACAAGTTCGTGCGCTGCCTGGGCAAGGGCTACAAAGAGCGGATGGTGAACCTCCACGACCAGGCCGTGGAGACGGTGGAGGTGTACCTTTCGGACATCAGGCCGGAGATGCTGTCGCCCCGGGGCAAGGAGGGTGAGAGGGAGGACGCCCTGTTCCTCAACCATCGAGGAGAGCGTCTCACCCGGCAGGGCTTCTGGCTCATCCTGAAGGGCTACGGCAAGAGGGCCGGCATTCGCACGCCCATCACGCCCCACACCCTGAGGCACAGCTTCGCCACCCACATGCTCAGGGGCGGCGCTCCCCTGCGCTATCTCCAGGAGCTTCTGGGACACGCCAACATAGCCACAACCCAGGTGTACACGCACCTGGCGGAAGACCAGGTGGAGAGAGACTACGATCTGGCCCATCCAAGGGCCTGACGGAGAGGGACTATGAAGATCGCTGTTGGAAGCGACGAGAGGACCACCCTGACCGACGCGGTGGTTGATGAGCTGAGGGCCAAGGGGATTACGGTGGAGCTTGTGGGCGCCCTTGAGGAGGGCGGCGACCCCGCGTGGCCCGCGGTGGGTAGCAGCGTGGCCGAAAGGGTGTCCAGCGGTGAGGCCGACCAGGGCATACTCTTCTGCTGGACCGGGACGGGCGTCAGCATCGCGGCCAACAAGGTCCCAGGCGTGCGAGCGGCCCTCTGCACCGACGCATCGACCGCGGCCGGGGCCAGGATATGGAATCACGCCAACATCCTGGTCATGGGCCTGCGGCTTACGTCGCCGGAGGTGGCGCTGGAGATGCTCGAAGCCTGGTTCTCCACGCCCCCGGGCGACGGAGAGAAGGCCGAGCTTGTGGACCGGCTGGAGGCCATCGACAAATCTTACAGATCGGCCGAAAGAAGCCTGACTTAGGAAAATAGCGCAAATTTAGCCCGTTGTCTCTTCCATTATTGCGCGCTCGGATATATGCTGAGAGTATACGGGAGGCCCAACCGCTAGAAGCGACAAACTGGAGGACAATCCAATGCCCAAGAAATCGCGGCGAGTTGCCGTGAGACAGGCTGAGCTGGGACAGAGAAAGCGAAGATCACACAGGTCCGGCGGCGCGCAGCCCGCGGCCCAGGGCCCTGCGGCGCAGGTCAGCGCCCCCACCGTCGAGAGCCCGGAGCCGGCAGCCGTCACCCCGGAGGCCGCGGCGGCCCCACAGCCGGCGGCAGCCCCCGCTCCCGAAACGCCCAGAGCCGTCCCGCAGCCGGCGGCCGCAGCCGCCACTGCCCCGCGCCCCGCTGCTCCCTACATGATGCCGGAGCTGAGGCGTATAGGGATGATCGCGGCCCTGATGCTGGTCATCCTGGCGGTTCTCACTGCTGTACTGAGATAGGCGCGTCGCGGCCAGGGGCCTGCGCCTAAGCCACATGAAGCACAGAATCAGAGCCGCGGCCCTTGTCGTCCATGACGGTCGCCTTCTTCTCGTGAAGTCGCGCATTCCCCATACCGGCGGTATCTGCTGGGTGCCGCCCGGCGGAGGCGTCCTGGGCGAGGAGTCGGTCTTCGATTGCGCCAGGCGGGAGGCTTTTGAGGAGGCGGGCGTCTCAGTAGAGGTCGGCAGCGTTGCCTACTGGGGCCAGTTCATCGATGAGCACAACTACGTCCACAACTTTGAGGTGTACATCCTGTGCGACTCCTTCTCAGGAGAGCCGACGACGGACAACAACCTTGGACTGCCCGACGAGTTCGACGTTCTGGAGGCGGTGTTTCTTTCCCGGGAGGAAATGGCGGATTTGACGGTGTACCCGGAGCAACTGAAAGACGAGTTCTGGGACGATCTCAAGGGTGGGTTTACCGAACCCAGGTTCCTGGGCGTCCGGCGCGGCTAGCGCAGGGACTTGGGAAGCAGGAAGCTGACGTTCTCCTCCATCACTTCCACGTTGCGGACCCTGGTGGGCTTCAGATAGTCCACCACCCTGTTCACCAGCAGCTCCGGCGTTGAGGCCCCGGAGGTGATGCCCACCCGCTCTACGCCCTCCAGCCATGCGTCGTCGATCTCCTCCGGCCCGTTTACCAGGTATGAAGGCACCCCTTCGCCCTCCGCAACCTCTCGCAGCCGGTTGCAGTTGGATGAGTTCTGTGCGCCGATTACAAGCATAATGTCAACGTCGCTGCAGATGGCCTTGACCGCCTCCTGCCGGTTGCTGGTTGCGTAGCAGATGTCGTTGCGGGTAAGTATGTTGGGGAACCGCTCCTCCAGCACGCCCACTATCTCCCGGGTGTCGTCCACGCTGAGGGTGGTCTGGGTCAGGGCCACCACCTTGTCGGGGTCCGGTACCTGGACCGAGTGGGCGCGCTCCACGTCCTCCACGAGCTGGGAGACCTCCGGGGCCTCCCCTATGGTGCCAATCACCTCGTCGTGGCCCTTGTGGCCTATCAGAAGAATGGAGTAGCCGTCCTTGGCGTACTTCAGCGCCTCAGGTGCACCTTGGTGACCAGGGGGCACGTGGCGTCGACCACCTTCAGGCCGCGCTCCTTGCTGTGCTGCCACACGGCGGGAGACACCCCGTGGGCGCTGAACACCACCATCTGGCCCTCCGGGACTTCGTCAAGCTCCTCAACGAAGATGGCGCCCTTGTCCCGAAGCTCCGAGACCACGTAGGGGTTGTGGACAATCTCTCGGCGGACGTATACGGGGCTGCCGAACCGCTCCAGGCACAAGTCAACAACGTCGACGGCCCGGATGACCCCGGCGCAGAATCCCCTTGGCGCTGACAGCAACACTTCCATGAATACCTCTTATAGCATTATACGCAGATAATCGGTGGATAGTCACCTAGATAGCAGAATCGGCAAGCTCCCTGGCGTCCGCGATATACTCTCCGGTCTCACGAATGCGCCTCTCCACCTCCTCTTGCGGGTCACACAAGCCAAGGTAGAAGCACTCCCCGTGCAGAAGCCCTTGGCGCGTATAGTAGCGTCTCACTAGGGATTCAAAGCGATTGGAAGCCGTGCGGAGCCTGTTCAACTCCAGGCTTGTAGCCGGAGTCCTCTCCAGCGCTACGCCTGTCTGAGCCAGTATCACGGCGTTGGTGGCTTGCAGGGTGGCGCACCACGCCTTCTCCGCAGCGTCCCGGATGTCGCCCTCCGCCATCTGCAACAACGCCGCGCTGTGCATGGCGCTTGCATCGTCGAAAAGGGCTTGCACCTCAACAGTCGTCGTCATTTCAGTTACACCCACCTTGATATGCCGTCATTGTTGCACGGGGCGCATGGAGCGTCAAGGAAAGCCGGAGGAGAGTTCTTGACAGAGCGTCACCTGCAAGGCTACGCTGGACCTGCGACGCAAGCTGAAATCCGGGATATTCCAAATCGGCAATGGGTGTTAAACCACTGCAAATGGCCCCGAAAGCAGACTGGGGGTTCAAATGACGACCGATAGATTTTTGCAGCTGACAATGACTACGTGGCAGGAGGGAGCGCAGTTTGTTTCCAAGTGCCTTGAGCTTGAAGTAGCCAGTTGCGGCGATACCAGGCAGGAGGCTATGGCGAACATAAAAGAGGCTGTTGAACTGTATTTGGAGGACCTTCTAGATCTTGGGGAGATGGAGCGGGTGCTGCATGAGAAGGGGGTTCAAGCCTTCACCATGGAAGAGCAGGCAACTGAAAGCGTAAGGCTTGAGGAAGACGTATCCAGTCTTCGTGTTGCTCTGCCAGTGTAAGGTCGTGTCCTATCAGGACTTGCCTCTCTGCTCCAGCCGGCAGTTGGTCAACGCTCTTGAACGCCTCGGCTGCTATCCCGGACGAGCAGGCCGGGGCAGCCACCAGACATACCGCAGACGGCTGCCTGATGGCGTGGTTGTCACAACCCCGGTAGTGTTGGGCAGAAGAGAGGTTCCCAAGGCAACTCTGAAGGCGATACTGGACGGCCTGCAAATAGATTACGGCGACTTTCGCTCCAACCTCAGGTAGGCTCTTGGTATGCCTTCATGGCCACATGGTCACATCCCCTCGTACACCCACGCGCCCTGCTATGCTAAACTTGTAGCACTATGACTACCAGCAGGCTATCGGAGCAGCTCAAGGCCACGCCCACCAAGCCCGGCGTCTATCTGCTCAAGGGCGGGCACGGCGAGGTGCTGTACGTGGGCAAGGCCGCCAGCCTGCGCAACCGGCTCCAGTCCTACTTTGGGTCCCTCTCCAACCTGGAGCCGAAGATTCACCACCTGGCCAGCAGGATCGCGGACTTCGAGTTCATCGTCACGGAGTCCGAGGCGGAGGCCCTCATCCTTGAGAACACCCTCATCAAGAAGCAGCGCCCCAGGTACAACGCCCGCCTCAAGGACGACAAGACCTACCCCTACCTCAAGATTGGCCTCAACGAGGAGTTCCCCCAGGTGTACATCACCCGGCGGGTGTCCAACGACGGCGCGCGCTACTTTGGCCCCTACGCCAGCGCCGGCTCCGTGCGCAGGACTATGGACCTGCTCAAGAAGCTCTTCCCCTACCGCTCCTGCACCAGGGTCATCACAGGCAACGACGCCCGCCCCTGCCTGGAGTACTTCATCAACAGGTGCGTCGCTCCCTGCATCGGGGTCTCGGACAAGGAGGAGTACCGCCGGGTAATCGACCAGGTGGTCATGTTCATGGAGGGCCGCACCGAGACGGTGGTGCGAGACCTGCGCCGCAAGATGGAGGACGCTGCCGAGCGCATGGAGTTCGAGAGGGCGGCCATCGTGAGAGACCAGCTGCGGGCCATTGAGCGGGTCACAGAGGGCCAGAAAGTCGTGTCCATGTCCGAGGACGACCAGGACGTCATAGCCATGTCCCGCACCGCCGACGAAGCCTGGGTGGAGGTGTTCTTTGTCCGCAGGGGCAAGCTGATCGGCCGTGAGCACTTCATCATGGACGGCGTGCAGGACGACGACCCCAGTCGCATCCTGTCAGACTTCGTGAAGCAGTACTACGACTCGGTGCCGCAGATTCCGCCGCGCCTGCTCCTCCACCACCCGCTGGAGGACGGAGACCTGATCCAGGAGTGGCTGGAGGCCAAGCGCGGCAAGAGGGTGGAGATACGCGTCCCGGAGCGCGGCGAGAAGCGCAGGCTGGTGCAGATGGTGGCGGAGAACGCCGCCCAGGGTCTGGAGCAGCTCAAGGCCAAGTGGGTCTCCAACTCGGACGCGCTCAGGTCGGCAATGGAGGAGCTTCAGGAGCGCCTCAACCTGCCTCGCCCGCCCCTCCGCATGGAGTGCTACGACATCTCCAACATCCAGGGCACAACCCCCGTGGGCAGCATGGTGGTCTTCGAAGACGGACGACCCAAGTCGTCCCAATACAGGCGATTCAGCATAAAGAGCGTGGAGGGTATCGACGACTACGCCATGATGCAGGAGATGCTGCGCCGCCGGTTCCGACGCCTGGGCCGCCAGCGTGGCGACGACAACGCGGACTCCGATACGCCGACGGAGAGAGGCGGACGGCAGTCGCAGTCATGGGGCGTCATCCCTGACCTGGTGCTCATCGACGGAGGCAAGGGGCACTTGAACGCCGTAGTGGAGGTTATGCTGGAGCTGGGCATCGACGACGTGCCGTTGGCGAGTCTGGCCAAGGAGAACGAGGAGATTTTCGTCCGCGACACCCCTGAGTCGATTATGCTTCCCCGCAACTCCCCTGCCCTGTACATGGTGCAGCGCCTGCGGGACGAGGCACACCGCTTTGCCGTCACATATCACCAGCGGAGCCGCACGAAGAAGGGGATGCAGTCCGCCCTGGACGCTGTGCCGGGCATTGGCCCCAAGCGCAAGAGGACGCTGCTGCGGCGGTTTGGGTCCGCCAGGGGCGTCAAGGAAGCCTCCCTGGAGGAGCTGACGGCCATCCCGGGGATGACCAGAAACCTGGCGCAAAAAGTTAAGGAGCACCTCTAAATGTTCAAGTACGCTTTCCTGGGCTTCGGCATAACCCTTCTTTGCCTTATCACCATAGTCATCCCAATAGTCCACTTCATCACGGTGCCCCTGTCCCCGCTGATTGGCGGTTGGGCCGCCGGTTACAACGCGAAGGCCAGCACGGACGCTGCGATAGGCATAGGCGTCATCATGGGCGTGCTGATTGTAGTCCCGGTTGCGATTGCGGTGATCTTTGCGGGAGTCGTCCTGTCGGTTGACGACTTCATTCTGAGGGCGCTGGGCTTTGGGATTCCGGCCCTCACCGTCGTCATGGGGTCGATAGGCGCGATAATCGGCGGCGGCATGTCCCGCTCCGCCTGACGCTCTGGTCGATGACGCGCCGCCAGACCATTCCTGCGGAAGCAGGAATCCAGAGCGCCTCAGATGGACTCCTGCCTGCGCAGGAGTGGTTTAGTCCACGTCCGTCCCGGTGCCCGTGGCCCTCTGCATCTCCGCCTCCTCCAGCCAGCGTCGCAGCAGCACCCGCGCCTCCCGCTTTCGCAGGTCAAGGCCGGATATGCCCACGGCCCGCCACAGCGCGCCGGTAGACACCCTGGCGCGCACGGACTCCCCTATTGCCGGCAGCTCTACGCCCAGGGCTTGAGCGACGAACGCGGCTGTCCACGTGCCCACCTTGGAGGCGTGGCACTTGGTCACGGCACGTCCCTTGTGCAGCACCGACAGCCCGCTCTTGCCCATCTGCACGGTCAGCACAATGTGGGCCGAAGGCTGCTCCAGCAGCTGGTCTGCGTACTCCTGGGCCTTCTTCCGGCTTATGCCCATGGCGTCACCCCCTGTCCGAGTCGGGCGCTTTGTTTAGAGATTTGCTGTGCTCTTCATTTTGCTATGAGTTACCAAGTATAGACAAGCGGTCTCATTGCCTACAGCCGCAGCCGCATGACGTGCCGCCTTGTGCCTGCCCTGCCCACCTCCTCGAAACCCAGCCCGGTGAAGGTGGGGATTACTCCCATGAACCTGTAGCTCGGCGAGTCCGGGTCTACGGGGTAAGCCTCCACCACCGATGCTCCCCTGCTGCGGGCCTGCTCCACCGCCGCGGACACAAGCTGCTTGGCTATCCCCTGCCCTCGCAGGCGTCTGGGGATGAACATACACGCGAGGGACCAGACCGAGTCGGGAGGCTCCTCCGGGTCTTGCACGCCGCCGAGTTTGCGGTAGGTGGGACGGGGCGCAATGGAGCACCACGCCACCGGCTGGTCGTTGTCGTAGCCAAGGATGCCCACCGGCTCCCCGCCCAGCGCCCGGGCCTGCATCGCCGCCTTCTTGTTGGAGCGGTCCCTGCGCCTTACGCCGGGCATATCGCGCCACACCATGCACCAGCAGTACTTTGGCCCGCCCGGGGCCTCGAACAGGCGCTCCATGTCCGGCCACCGTTCTGGTGTGACCTCGCGGAAAACCAGCTTTAGGGTCATGACGGCGAGGCTGCCCGCTCTAGGTTGTCTGTGCTGCCAGGGTTGCGTCGATGAGGATCCGGGCAACCTCCGGTCGGGTGAACTCCTCCGGCGGCATCTGGCCCTGTCTCAGCATCTCCCTGAACTGGGTCCCTGTCAGGCTGACCCTTTCGTCCGGGCCGTGGGGGCACGTCCTCTCGGTCGCCATGCCGTTGCAGCGACGGCAGTAGAAGGAGTTCTCGAAGAACATGGGCCTTATGTCCAGCGCCTCCGGGTCGAACTCGCTGAATATGTGCTGGGCGTCGTAGGCGCCGTAGTAGCTGCCGACCCCTGCGTGGTCTCTCCCCACTATGAAGTGGGTGCAGCCGAAGTTCTTCCTCACCAGGGCGTGGAAGACGGCCTCCCGAGGGCCGGCGTAGCGCATGTACGAGTGCAGCGCCGAGAGGAGTACCCTGTTCCTGGGGTAGTACGCCTCCAGCAGCGCCTCGTGGCAGCGCATTCTGACCGCCGCGGGAAAGTCGCCCTCCCTGGTCTCCCCCACCAGGGGATGCAGCAGAAGGCCGTCGACAATCTCCAGGGCGCATTTGTGGATGTACTCTTGGGCCCTGTGCACGGGGTTGCGCGTCTGGAAACCAACCACGCTCTTCCAGCCCTGGCTTTCTATGTGCTCCCTGGTCTGGGAAGGCGTGCAGTGGCGGGCCGCTACGCCGTTCTCCGGCTTCGTGAGGGCCTGGAACATGACTATCTTCCCCGCAAGGAGCACGTCCCCGTCCCTGTACACGCCGGCGACGCCGGGGTGCCTGTCCTCCGTCGTCCGGTACACCTTCTGCGCCTCCTCCTCCCGGTCTCGCCTGAACTTGCCCTCCAGGGTCAGTACGCCCGCGATCTCCCCGGAGCCGTCGGCCAGGGCAACCTTGGATCCCTCTCTGAGGTCGGAGGTTGTGAGCGTGTCCGAGGCCAGGGTCACGGGTATGGTCCAGGGCACCCCGTTGGAGAGGCGCATCTCGTTGACTACGGACATGTAGTCTTCGTGCCCAAGGAAGCCATCCAGGGGGCTGAATGCGCCCTGGGCTATCAGGTGCGCGTCCGAAAGCTGTCTGGGGTTGAGAGGGACTACGGGAAGGCCCCTGGCCTCCTCCCTCAGCGACTCTGCCTGTTCCCCGTCAAGGTACCGGTTTACCAGCGCGCCCCCGTGAGGCGTTATCACTTGCTCTTCTCCGCAGCCGCCTTGATGCTGTCCAGGGAGTCGATCAGGTGCAGGCCGCACTCCTTGGAGTTGGGGTCAAGCTCCCACCACCACCTGCCGGCCCTGGGGTCCTCGTCGGGGCTGACGGCGCGGGTGCAGGGGTCGCACCCGATGCTGGGAAAGCCGTTGTCGTGGAGCTCGTTGTAGGGCACGTTGTACTCGCGGATGTAGTCCCACACCTGCTCCCACGTCCAGTCCGCCAGTGGGTTCAGCTTCACGCGGTTGCCGTGAGCTTCGTCCAGCTCCACTTTGTCTATGTACGTCCGGGACACCGCCTGGTCGCGGCGCAGGCCGCTTATCCATGCGTCCAGGCCGTTCAGCGCCCGCTCCAGGGGCTCCACCTTGCGAATGCCGCAGCACAGCTTCCGCAGCTCCTCCGACTTGTAGAACAGGTTGAAGCCGTGCTCCGCCACCATGTCGGTCACCTGCTGCAGGTCCGGGTAGTACGGCTCAAAGACCAGGCTCCCGTATCGCATCCTGATCTGGTCAATGAGGGTGTACGTCTCTGTGGGAAGGCGCAGGGTCTCCAGGGTGAAGACGCGGGCCTCCGGGTTTATGCGGTACAGCATGTCGATGAGCACCACGTCCTCGGCTCCAAAGCTGGAGGACAGCCCCAGTCTTGGGTGAAACTCCCTCAGCGCCCACTCAAGGACCTCCTGGGGCGACTTGCTTTCCAGCTCCCGGCCGGCGACCTTTACCTCTTCAGCAGTCAGGGTCTTTTCCGTTGGTTCCAGCAATTCATGCCTCCGAAGTCTTGGCTTCCCAAGATTATAGCAGATTGAGTCCCACGCCCATGAGCACAATTGCCACCACTCCCCTCAGCGCCCTCTCCGGCACGTTCACAGTCAAACGGCTTCCCACCAGCACGCCGGGTACGGAGCCGATGAGGATGTTCGCCGCCAGCGCCAGGTCAACGTTGCCCACGGCCATGTGCAGAACGCCCGCGCCCGCAGTGATGAGAGCCGAATGAGCCACGTCCGTCCCCACGATGGTGCGCATCGACATCGGGAACAGGACGGTGAGCAGCACGATGAACAACGTCCCGCTGCCTACGGACGTAAGCCCCACCAGCAGCCCCACACAGAAGCCCAGGGCCGCAATCCCTAACGTCTTCCCGCCTCTCAGTGACTGCCCCTCCCAGGACAACTGGCGATGGGCAAACCTCTTGATCAGGACCAGTCTGAATATGAGGGCCAGGCCCACGATGGTCAGCACCACGCCCAGAAGTCGGGTCAGCAAGACGTCCGTGGAGACGTTGAAGTGGTCTCGTAGTACCACCAGGAGCATGACCCCGGAGAGGGCGCCCGGCAGGCTGCCCAGGGCCAGCCACACCACCAGTCGATAGTCCACTGCCCCCTGCCTGTGGTGCTGCCACGCCCCGAAGGACTTGGTGAACATCATCTGGAAAAGGTCCGTGCCCACCGCCACCGAGGGGCGGACTCCAACCAGGATGAGGAAGGGTGTCATGAGCGCGCCGCCTCCCATTCCGGTGAGGCCGACGAGCACCCCTATGAAGAGTCCGGCGAATACTATAAGCGGCTGGATTTCCATTTTTGTATCTCTGGGACCTCTGAACAAGTAGCAAACGTGACCATCTCGTTCAAGGACATCCTCACCGTCATTCCGGCGAAAGCCGGAATCTAGGAGGTGAAGTTCAGGCTCTTGGATTCTCGGGAGTGACTTTAGACTTGTTCAAACTATTCCTCTATTCTTGGCAGGCGCTTTCTTTCAGGCAAAACAAAAACGCCCCTTTCAAACACGTTGAAAGGGGCGCGCGTTGGCGTGCGACGACTGTTATCAGCCCCCTATGGCCCTCCCGTACAACAGCAGCTGTTTGCGAAGAAACGCACAGTCATTTCAAGAAGGAGCTAAAACAGCCCTAAAAGGGTGTTAACTTTTGGTTTACTCCGACTCCGGCCTTCCGTTCCAGGGTTCGGCGGCCGGGACGTCGTCCATCCACATGAACTCGAATCCCGCCTCCAAAGCAAACTGCCTGTCCAGGTCCCTGTCGCCCATGTGCAGGTAGTAGTCGGCCTCAAACCTTTCCCTGATGTCCGTCAGCAGGTGCTTCTGGGCCACGAAGTCCACCTCAATCTCGGCCCTCTCCCACATGATCTTCTGGGCGTTCAGCGCGCGGTCGGAGGCGCTTCCGATTATGCAGCCCAACTCCTGGGCCTTCCTGACCATTTCCAGGGACACGGGCCCCGGGGGGTCACCCGTCTCCAGCGTGCCGTCAATGTCAAAACTCAGCAAAATCTTCAAGTACGGTCCTCTCCTTTCGCCTTGTTGTATCCCCTACGCCACATCCGGCTTGAAGTGCGGCGTATCTCGACGGCTCGTTGACCCCATCCCCTGGTTAGCCCTGAGCTTGCGGGTGGATATGGCCGTACGCTCTCCATTGAGCGATTGTGCCATTCTGAACAAGCCATTCGCTATCTTATGACAGGGGTTTTCTCTTGTCAAGCGCAGCGCGTGAACCCGCGTGACTTCCGCCCCGACCTAGAAGTTCAGCACCGCCTTGAGGCCGTCCATCTGGCCGCGGGCCTCAAAGGCCAGGGGCGCTTCCTCTATGGAGAAGCGGTGGGTCGTCAGGTTCTGCGCGTGGGGTATGTGGTTCAGAAGCTCCAGCGCCTTCTGATAGTGCTCAGGGTTGGCGTTCTGCGTGCCCGTAATCCACAGCTCGTCGTAGTGGACGCGGTTGGGATCGACCGGCAGGACGCTCCCCGGCGGGCAGCCACCGAAAATGTTGACGATGCCCTGCTTGCGCACGGTGTCCACGCTGGTCTGTATGGCGTCGATGTTGCCGACGCTCGCCACCGACGCGTCGGTCCCCAGGCCGTCGGTGAGGCTGAGCGCGACTTCCTTCACGTTCTGCCTCTGGGGGTTGACCACCGCAGTCGCCCCAAGCTCGTCGGCGACCGCCAGGCGCTCCTCCACCGGGTCGGCCACGATTATCGCTCCGCATCCCATCGACCTGGCTATGAGCAGGTGGGTCAGGCCCATAGGCCCCGCGCCCACGATGGTCAGGGACGTCCCCGGCCCCACGCCGCAGACCAGCATGGAGTAGAGGGCGCAGGCGAAGGGCTCAACCTGGCAGGCTATCTCCCAGGGCAGGCCCTTGGGCAGCTTCAGCAGGTGGCCCAGGGAGACAAGCCGCTGGGGCACAAGGACGTACTCCGCCAGCCCGCCGTCGCCGTCGTAGCCCAGGGTCTGGCGATTCAGGCACCGGTTGCGCTTGCCGCGAATGCAGAAGTGGCAGGAGCCGCAGGCCATGATTGGGCATATGGCGACGCCGTCTCCCACCTCCACCTCGGATACGCCCTCCCCCAGCTCTACGATTTCGCCGGCCATCTCGTGGCCCAGAATCACCCCGCTCTGGGCGTACTTCTCGCCCTTGTAGACCCGTATGTCTGAGAAGCACAGAGACGCCGCCTGGGTCTTGAACAGCACCTCTCCCGGGCCGGGCGCCCGCACGTCTCTATCTTCGACCCTAAGGTCTCCGGGGCCGTGGAAAACACATCCCTTCATTCCGTCTCACCTCGTTTCTTGACAATTGGCATCAGGCCATATTCTATCGGCTGCGCTACTGGATCGATGGGACAGATAGCGTGTCGATGTGACCTGCTGCCTCCCCGGCCCGTATAGCTTACCTAAGCGTGATTATAGTCAGGTATCAGCGTCCTTGCAATTCTGCTTCTGCCACCGACTTCACGGACGACCGGTGTCCCTGCGCGGCAGCACAACCTCTGCAGTGGCCTGGAGCGGGCGCTCTCCCCTCTGGTTGACGATGAAGACGTCCAGCGTCACCACGCCGCGCTCGCCCTCTACGTGGGAGTCCGTCACGACGGCCTGGCACTCCAGGCGGTCCTCCGGCTCGACCCTGCGCCGGAAGAAAACTTCGTATCTGGACAGGAAGCCGCTCTCTCCCATCCAGTTGGTGAGCAACTGGGCCAGGTAGCCCATGCTCTGCCAGCTTGAGACCAGCATAATGTCCGCGCCCTCCCGCCGTGCGCCGTCCTCGCTGACGAAGCGACCGGACAGCCGGGACAGCTCCGCGAAGACCCGCGTCTCCTCGACACTGGGCTGCTTCACAAGCGGGCCTATCTGGTCCCCAAGCTCAACGTCCTCAAAGTAGATTTGGCTCATTTCATCGTTTCGCTGCGCACGTTGGAGCTTTCCACCACCATCACGGCGCGCCCGTGCTGGTTGCTGTAGGTTGTGCGGGTAACAACGAAGACCAACCGACCCGTGCGGCCGGTCTTGGTATAGACGTGGTCGATACTGGCCCTGGCGGAGATGGTGTCGCCGGCGCGGATAGGCTCGTAGTACTGGATGTTCTGCCCTGCCATGTAGCCCAGCCTGTCCTCGTGCACCCTGAGTTTGAGGTTGGGTCCGGGCCTGAACTTCATGTAGGTGTAGAAGCCCGCGGGCGCGATGACGGCGCCGTAAGGGCCTGACTTTGCGGCCTCCTCGTCCACGTAGAGGGGGTTGGTCTCGCCCAGGGCCCTGGCGTAGGCGATTATCTCCTCTTTGGTCACGTGATAGTCGCCGATGTCCACCTCAACGCCCAGCACGCTTCTATCGAAGTCCAGTTCGTCTTTGGCTTCCGCATCCTGCATATCGCCTCCTCTCATGGAGAGGTGGTGTGAGTATAGTGCAACGGGACTCTCTCAGCCAATCCCCGTCGGCTGCCCTTGACGCAAAGGTCAAATAACATTACATATAATAGGGTGACTATATCACCCCTTGACCGAACGCCCGCAGGAGTTACCTAGTGGACTCTTTCATTGACATGCACATACACACCACCGCCGGCAGCCCCGACAGCTCCCTGTCGCCGAAGGAGTTGGTGTCTGAGATTCGCCGCATTGGGCTTACGGGCGTAGTGGTCACCGAGCACAACGGCTGGCCCAAGCACGACTTCGATAACTTTGCCCGGGACCTGGACGTTTTGGTCATTCGCGCCAACGAGGTCTACACAAACATGGGGCACGTCATAACCCTGGGCCAGGATAAGTTCCAGGGTATGGTCACCAGCGTAGATGACCTGCGCAAGGCTGTGGATGACGTGGGCGGCTTCATGATCATCGCCCACCCCTATCGGTACCTGTTCGAGCCTTCCGGCGTCATGACAAGAAACGTCCTGTACGAAGACCCCAACGCCATACCATCAACGGCGGAGGAAGCCGCCGAGCACTATATCTTCAAGCTGGTGGATGAGATAGAAGTGGTCAACGGCGCCAACAACGCCGCCGAGAACAGGTTTGCCCAGGAGGTGGCCGCCGTCCTGGGCCTCAGGGGGACCGGCGGGAGCGACGCCCACTCAAGGCAGGGTATCGGCCTGGGCAGCACCATGTTCCACGGGGACGTGAGAAACGAGAAGGACCTGATGGAGGCGCTGAGGGCGAGGGCCTTTACCCCCTGCTACGGGTTCAACAAGAAGCAGGTCGAGTTCTACGGGGAGGCGCCGGCCCTATACGGGTCTGCTGCCCCAGAGCACACGGCCTAGCCTGACCATCGTCGCCCCCTCCTCCACCGCCACCTCGAAGTCGTGGCTCATTCCCATGGACAGCTTGAGGCTGCGGCCCTCAAACGGCGCAAGCTGCTCAAGGCCGTCCCGCAACTCCCTGAGCATTCTGAAGTAGGGCCGCACGTCCTCCGGGTCTTCCGCCTCCGGCGGGACCGTCATCAGCCCCTCCAGCACCAGGTTCTCGCACCCGGCGACGAGGGTGGCGAACTCGGTCAGCTTGTCCGGCGCTACGCCGTTCTTGGACTCCTCCAGCCCAATGTTCACCTCGATGTACACCGGGAGCACGCGGCCCATCTCCCCGGCTATCTGGTCGAGCCTTTTGGCAAGCCGTGGGCTGTCAACCGACTGTATCACGTCAAAAAGCTCGACGGCCCGTCGCGCCTTGTTGCTCTGGAGGTGACCAATCAGGTGGCGGGTAACGCCGCTCTCCGAGAAACCGGGGTGGCTGAACTTCCCCTCCGCCTCCTGCACCTGGTTCTCCCCCACGTGGCCGATGCCCTGGGCAATGACCTGCAGCACCCGCTCCGGGTCTACCGTCTTGGAGGCCCCCATAATGGCGACATCCGAGGGGTCGCGCCCTGCCCTCTCCGCGGCCCGGGCCACCCTCTGAAGGACGGGTTGGATATTGATCTGAGTGTTGGCTTGTGTCATTGATGTCACCTGACTTGATTGTACCACATCAGCCTGGGTGCTAGAATGCCAAAGTCTTTTTGTAAGGCTTGACGCAATTCAGAACGCAGGCTAACTCCTGGAGCAGCTTACGTCATTCCACCATGGACGACAGCAGTATTCCGCTACAACCTAAAAGTAGAGGACAGGCATTTTGGGAGAGCGTTCTCCTTGTGCCTATGGTTCTATGGAAGCCCAAAGAGGCTATGCTTCGCGCTGTCGAGGGGCGCTACTCCCTCATGGCATTGGTGGTCTGGCTTGGGTGTTACTTGTTACCTCCTTTGTACCTAGTCTTGCCGTTTCAGCCTTACGGAGTGTTGCCCGTAGGCACAATTATCGGGCAGATTGCCCTCGGGGGGCTAATTACCTTTGGAATTCTCTCGCTTGCCATAACTTCATTTGTCCGAAAAACTGAATATGGCGGGAGAGACGTGAGAGTGATATTGGGTTACTCGGCAGCGCCTCATCTGCTCTTCATCTCGCTCATTGCTTTGACTGGATTTGATACGTATGAAGGTAGTCGTACCAGTGTCTTTCATTTATACACGATTTACAGTACTCAGATTAGTGCCCTTCCCGGTGGCGTGGGTCTCGCGGAAGCTGCGGTTAGCACATGGGATTCGCAGATTGAGTCATGGTTTTGGCCGTATAAACCAGTTGGTTGGCGTCTTCTTTGGACTTTTCGAAATGTTCCGTCGATACTGACTGTCTGGAGTGGGTTTCTGTGTGTCGTGGGTATTGGCAATATCAGCCCTACGAATAAGCTAAAGATAACCCTGGGCTATGCATCTGCCGTCCTGCTCTTGGCGGTATGCTGGAGCGCCTTCGGGAACTGGTTGATTATAAACCTCTTTAGAGGTTTAGGTCCCCTTGAATGAGGCCGAATACCTTAGGGCGAGTGCGAGTACCAAGCCTACGAATCCAAGAGAGGGACGCATAGGCTATCCGCTGTCCTCATAGACCTTCAGTTCCGTGTGGCGGGCAAGTGCGTCAAAGTCCGCGTCGTTATGCAGAATCGGCGCGCCGGCGCGTATGGCGGCGGAAGCGATGAGACAGTCCATGAGCCTGTGCACGGTTTCCCCTTGCCGTCGGCAATGGCGGTAGAGCACAGCAGCGTCCTCGTAGTCCGTCGGTTGCACCGGTATCACAGCGGCCCGCGCCAGCAGCCTCCGAAGGCTCGTCAGGTGTGATTCGTCACGCGCCCCGGCCAACACTTCCATTCGCACCGGGTCGCACACGGCAATCTCTTCTGCCAGCAGCTCATCAACGAGGTTGCAGACAGGGGTTCCCGTGTTGCGCAGGAACTCTATCCAGGCTGAAGTGTCTATCAGAATCACAGCGTGTTGCTGGAGCGCATTGTGTCCAGGTCCCCCACCCATCCGATACCCCTGAGTGTGCGGGCCTCCTCCACGGAAGCGGGTTCAGCCGCCAGCGTTCTCAGAGCGAAGTTGACAGCCTCGCGCTTGGTGGGAAGCTGGTAACGCCGCATGACCTCGACGCACGCCTGATCGTCAATGTTTATGTTGGTGCGTGACATACACCTATGATACACCTAACAATCAGTGTTGGCAATATGTAAACGCGCGTGTGGATACCCTCACGCAATCCGCCGCTTGCGGTTGGAGACGTAGTCCACCAGCACGTACTCCCCCAGCTTCTGGGGCGTGGAGTAGAACGCCCGGCCCTTATTGATGCGCATCATCTTGTCCACAAAGTCGATGAGGTAGGAGCTGCTCTCCAGCATGAAGGTGTTGATGGTGATGCCGTCCTGGGTGCAGCGCTTCACCTCCTTCAGCGTCTCCTGGATGGTGCGATAGCTGGGCGGATAGCTGAAGTAGGCGCGGTCGCCTTCAAGGTGGGTGGTCGGCTCGCCGTCGGTGACCATGATGATCTGCCTGGTGCCCGTCTTGTCCTTGGACAGCAGCTTCCGCGACAGCAGAAAGGCGTGGTGCATGTTCGTCCCTGAGACCCAGTCGTTCCACGACACCTGGGGAAGCTCCTCCTCCTTCAGCTCTATGGCGTAGTCCGAGAAACCCACAATGTAGAACCTGTCCCTTGGGAACTGGGAGCGAATGAGGGAGGCCAGGGCCATCGCCACCTTCTTGGCCGACTGGAAGCTGCCGTAAAGCCCCATGGAGCGGCTCTGGTCAAGGAGCAGCACGGTGGAGGCCTGGGTCATGTGCTCCGTACGATGCACCTCGAAGTCCGCCGGCGTCAGCCTGATGGGCACGCCGCCGCCGTCCCTCAGCAGGGCGTTCCGCACGGTGCGCTCCAGGTGGATGTCAAAGTTGTCCCCGAACTCGTAGGTCTTGGTCTCGCCCGTGTGCTCTCCGCCCGCGCCCCGGAGGTACAGCTGGTGGCTGCCCAGGCGGTCCCGCTTCAACTGGGAAAAGACGTCCCTCATGGCCTTCTGCCCTATCTTGCGAATGCCCTTGGGCGTGAGCTCCAGCCGGTCGCCCTTGCGGGTCACGTAGCCCGCGTCCTCCAGCATCTTGGCCAGGCGCTGCAGCTGCTCAAGGCTGCGGCGGCTCTCCTCGTCAACCAGGTTCTCCATCGTCTCCGGGTCAAGGTCCTGGATGTTGCCGCGCTGCATGGCCTGCTGTATCTGGCGCTCAAGCTCGTCCATGTCCTGGAGCTGTCCCATAAGCTCCATAGCCTCGTCGTAGGTCAGGGGGTCTTCGCCCATGAACGGGTAGCGGTTCGCCAGGTCGTCCGGGGGGTATAGCTGGTTCATCATCGCCGACAGCTGCATCATCTCGTTCAGCGTCTCCTGGTCCATCGCCGACTGCATCATCTCCTGAAGCTGCTGGCTCATCTCCGGCGACATGCTGTTCATCAGCGACTGCGCCTGGGCCATCTGCTGCTGGAGCCGCTCCATAAGCTCGTCCAGGTCCTGCGGCGGGTTGTCCCCGAACATCTCGCCGTACTTGTCCATGAAGCTCTGGAAGTCCGGCTCCTGGCCCTGCATCCGGTCACGGAGCATCTGGTTGAGGTCACGCAGCATCTCGCGGAGGGCGGCCATGTCCTGGGGCGTCATGTCCTGAAGCTGCTGGCGCATGTTCTGGAAGGTGTTCTCCATCATCTGCTGCTTGAGCATATCCAGAAGCTCCTGGAACTGGCTCTGGGCCTCCGGGTCCATGAAATCGTACTCGGTCAGCTCCTTGATGGCCCCGCCCAGGTTGGGAGGCAGGTTGTCCAGGGTCTCCCGGTTGCGCTGCGCCCGGTCCTCCAGCATCTTCATCAGCTGCTCGCGGTCGGCGGCCTCCTCCGGCGTGGACTCCGCCATCTGCTCGCGGGCCTCGTCCAGCCGCCGGTCTATCCCCTGCCGCTCCGTGTCGACGACCTTGTCCAGTCGCTCCTTCAGCTCGTCCATCACCGAGTCCAGGTTGTACTGCTCAAGACGCTCCTGGCGGCGGGAGCGCAGTCGCTCAAGCATATCGCGCATCCCCTGCATACGCTGCCCGAACTCCCCCTGCATCCCGCGCTGGAAGAGGTTGCGCAGAGACCGCATCACGTCGCCGTGGTTCATCAGGTCGTCGGCCATCTCCTCCATGAGGTCGTCCTCCGTTGGCTCAAAGACCTGCTGGGAGCCGTCCCACTGGGAATACCTGTAGCTGTTCATAGCAGTCCTCTTTATGGGGGCTGAGTGGTGATGGGTCTCGGCTATGTTACTACACGGAGCGCGGTGGTTCAATGACGAGGTTGGAGTGCGATGACGCAACGCTTTCCTTAAAGTCCGCCATGTTGCTATAATTGACCCATTCACAGGGCGGAGGCGACGCATTGCTGACTCAGGAGCACGCCCAGACGGCCAGGGCCTTCCTGGACGAAGCCGACCGCGAGTTCGCGGCGGGCGATGCGCTTCAGGCGTCGGAGAAGATGTGGGGCGCAGCGTCCCACGCGATCATGGCTGTTGCCATGCAGCGGGGCCAGGATTGTGGGACACATCGCAAGATGGTGAGTGCAGCTCGGCAGATAGCCCGGGAGCAGGACGACATCTTGCTGCGAGCGGGGATCTCTACGGCGCAGAAGTTCCACGCCAACTTCTATCACGGCTTCATGGAGCCTGAGGAGTGGGAAAACGACGCCGAGATAGTCCAGCAGTTCGTGGCGCGTATGCTGGCTCTGGCGGAGTGAGCGCGCAAGGGCGTCTACTCATTTCTCTGAACCCACGTCCTTAACCCGTTAATAAACTTGTCCACCTCAGCGGTGTTTTGAAAAGACCCAGTCAAGCCAACCGCGTTCTGCCTCTCCTCAGGTGAACTACCGCTCCAGTCCCTTACGCTATGTGTTCGTGCGCTCTTTTGGGGGAGCCAGGCTTCCAATTCTTCCATATCCACGTCCAAGTAGCTCTTGAACCTAGTAGCGTGAGCGATAAAAGCCAGCCCATTGCCTTCCTCATCTGGAACAGCCGGAACAATCAATACAGTCCGTTGCCTGCCGTCACTAAGCCGCTTAGCGTACCAGATTCTCTTTGAGTACGGTCTAGCTAGAAGAATATCCCGAACACCCTCTCTCACCTGACGGAACCTTTCGCCAATGTTATTTTCATCAGCCATTGCCTCAAGTTCGGCTAGCGTATTTCTGGATGCCCTTTTCGGTTTCGCCTGCGCCCTTGCTTCTGCTTCCTCAGGCTCTAACAGGTACACTTGGGCCAGTATCTGTCGGCCGCTTTCGTCCCTGAAATGTTGTACCGTGGCCGCGTTGATAGACACATCCTTTTCCCTCAAGAAGCTAATGATCCTCTCAGTGATGTGATCAATCTCCTCGGCTACTATCAGCATATGTGTCTCTACATTAAGCTCGTTAGGCAGGATTTCGCCAAACTTGTCTAGGAACTCTGATGCCAGCGATCCCTTACCTTGGAAATGTAACTCAAACATTTCTATCAGGTGGTCGCCAGATAGGTTCTTCACCCAAGACGCGTAGTCCAGGGCCTGAGCCGTCACTTCGCGCGGAGTCTTGCCTCTTTTTAACTCCACAACTACTGTGTCACCTCTGTTGTTTAGACACAACAGATCTATACTTCCAGAATCGGTTTTAACTTGCCTACCAATGACTAACAAGTCAGGGTCTATCACCGAAAAATCGCTTTGCAACCAGTTTTCCAATTGTTGTTCCAAAGGGATTCGGTTGCCTTGTATTTCGGCTAGCTTCCCGTCGCTGACTTCCCATAGTCTTATCTTCTGCATTGCGTCCTCCGCGTCATATTGGTGGCCGTGGCTGCGCCTGACAGGGCTACTCAAAGAAATACCTGACAATGAGCGAGCCCGCCATCACGCCTATTATACTTCCAACCACAACCGAGAATATGATCTGCGCCCATAGAAACCTTCTCCCAACCGCTAGCCACCTGAGGATGATCAGGTACTGCCGCATCAGGACAAGCTGGGCGGTCAGCAATCCAATCAGAAAGGCGTACCATACGTATAAGGCGAACGCCGCGGCCTCATCCAGAAGGCTTCTATCCCTATCATCCGGCCTTCGATTGTGGGGCCCGGGGTCTCTACTCACGTTGCTGTTCCTTTATCAAGCCTGTTCAGTTACTCCAGCATCGGCAAGCTGAAAGAAGGCAAACCGTCTATGCCGGCAGCTCCACCATTTCATAAAACTGCGGTTGTGGGACAGGCAGGCCCTCTTCTTGCAGGGCCTCAACATAGAGCTCAATTGCCTCCTGAATCAACTTACACACCTCGTCCCGCGTTTCTGCGACAGCCACGCACCCCGGCAGGTCCAGCGCCTGCGCTCCGTAGCTGTTTGGCCCCTTCTCTATGATTACTGCGTACTTCATATCTGCCTCTCCAGGAACTCCAGCATTGCGCGGTTGAAGTCTACCGGGTTCAGGTTGTTGATGGTGTGGTCGCCCTCCAGCACCACAAGCTCAGCGTTGGGCATGCGGGAGGCCATCTCCTCGCCGTGGGCCGGCGGGAACGTGGAGTCGTCCGTGGCCTGCACCACCAGCGTAGGCGCGGTGATTGCCGACAGCTCGTTCACCCTGTTGGGGAAGTACATCGATCTCTCTGACGTCTTCTCCCTGCCCCGGGCCGTCGCGCTGACTATGAGCGCCGCTTTGCACATCTCCTGGCGCTTCAGCAGGAACTCGATTAGGAGCATTCCGCCGTATGACACCCCGCCCAGGTACGCCTGCTCCAGCCCAAGGCTCACCATGAACTGCCGCAGGTCCTCCACCCAGAGCTCCGCAAGCTGCGGAGCGTCCTTGGGCCGCGAACGGCCGCACCCCCGGCGGTCGTAGCGGATGACCCGGTAGCGCTGGGCCAGCGCCTCCACCTGCGGGTCCCACTCCGTAATGTCGCTGAAGCCGCCGTGTCCCAGCACAATGGGATAGCCCTGGCCTGCCTCTTCGTAGTAAAGCTCTACGTCTTCCAGCTTTGCGTATGGCAAAATTGCCTCCTTCAAGTCATACTATCTATAATACATCAGCATCGGGCTGCGCCGGCTTATCTGACGAAGCCAGGCGACACCGTGCGACCACGACTGACATGACCAAGGACAAGAATAGCGGACTGCGTATAGTCACAATCGGCGGAGGCACCGGGCAATCGACTGTGCTGCGGGGCCTGAAGCGCGAGACGGACAACCTCACGGCGATAGTCCCCGTCTCAGACGACGGTGGCAGCTCCGGCCGGCTGCGGCAGGACTTCCAGATGCCGCCCCCGGGCGACGCACGAAACTGCCTTGTCGCCCTCTCCGAGGGAGAGCCTGTGCTGGAAGACCTGTTCAACCACCGCTTCAACGGCAACTCTTCGCTGGACGGCCACAGCCTGGGCAACCTGCTCCTGGCGGCTCTCTACGAACAGGCCGGTGGCTTCAGCCAGGGCCTGGAGGCGGCGGCCAAGCTGCTTGATCTGTCCGGGCGGGTTGTCCCGGTGTCCGATGACACGGGCCTTGTGCTCATGGGCAGTACGCTCTCCGGCCACGCCCTCCGAGGCGAGTCTTCCGTGGGCCACGCGCCCGACCCCCTGGAGCGCGTCTGGCTGGAGCCTGATGGCGCCGCGGCCGGAGGGGCCGCTCTGGGAGCCATAAGCCGCGCCGAGCTTATAGTCATTGGGCCGGGGAGCCTCTACACCAGCCTCATCCCCTGCTTCCTGCTGCGGGGCGTCAGCGAGGCCGTCTCCGCTTCTCCCGCGCCCAAGGTCTTTGTGTGCAACGTCGCCACCCAGCCCCACGAGACCGACGGCTACGGCGTCCCGGAGCACTTGAGCGCCTTCCAGAGCCATTCGGGGGTGGCCGTGACCCACGTGCTGGTGAACGGCAACGTCGAGGGGCTGCCTGTGGAATCGCGCCAGAAGGCCGTTGAGCCTGTCCAGCACATCGACGGCTTTGGAGGCGCGGTGGTCCTGTCCGACGTGGTGGACGAGGACGTGCGGACGCGCCACGACCCGCAGAAGCTTGCCAGGGCGCTCATGGACATCGCCGCGGCTCAGGCGGATGTTGCCAAAGGAGCGTAGAGCCAGTGCACCTCGGGCATCGGGAGCGTTGTGGATAACCCCTGGTTGATTCTGGGTTTCAGCACCTATTTCACCCTGCTCATTGGCATTGCGCTGGTGGGAGCCAGGCGCATGAGGAACATGTCGGAGTACGTGCTGGGCGGCCGGAGGCTGAGCAGCTTCACCGCCGCGCTCAGCGCCGGCTCTTCGACAACCAGCGCCTGGACCATGCTTGCCCTTCCCGCCCTGGCCTTCACCGACGGCGCAGTGTCGATGTGGACTCCTGTAGCCGCCGCAACCGGACTACTGCTGAGCTGGCTGCTCATTGCCAGGAGGCTGCGCCGCTACACCATAGAGGCCAACAACGTCCTCACCATCCCGGAGTTCTTTGAGGTGCGGTTCGGAGACACGACCGGGATGCTGCGGGCCCTCACGTCGTTCATAACCGTCTTCTTCGTGGTCTTCTACGTGAGCTCCGGGCTGGTGGGCGGCTCCAAGCTGCTGGATACGATATTCGGCATCGAGGCCAACACCGGCGTGCTGCTGACCTTCTTCGCCGTCGCCTCATACACCCTCATCGGCGGGTTCCTGGCCGTGTCCAGGACGGACGTGTTCCAGGCGCTGCTGATGCTAGCCAGCCTTCTGCTGATCGTCGTGGTTCTGACCGGCTCTATCGACGGCCCCTTGACAGACGCGGCAGGCCACGCCGGCAGCTTTTTGAACCCCTTGACAGGCGAAGGAGGCGCGGCGGCTACCCTGGTCTTTATGCTCTCCACGACGGGGTGGGCGTTCGGAGCATTCGGCGCGCAGCGAGTATTGCAGCGTTTCATGGCCATTGAGCGAGAGGACAGGATCCCCCAGAGCCGCAACATGTCCATGATTTGGCTGGTGTCGGTTTACAGCCTTGCAATAATGGTTGGCCTGTTCGCACACACCTCCCTGGCCCACGCGGGCACGACCACGGAACTGGCCGACGCCGAGCGCATCTACCTGCTGGTCTCAGAGGTGTTCTTCCATCCCGTAGTGACCGGCATACTGCTGACTGCGGTCATCGCCGCGGTGATGAGCACCGCCGACTCCCAGCTGCTCCTGGCCTCCGCCGTCGCCACCGATGACATGCCATTCATCAAGAGAGTGGCCTACGGGCTCTCGGCCAACGCCAGGGTGTGGCTGGGCCGGCTGCTGCTGGTGGTCATAGGCTGGATTGCCGTGGCGGTCTCGATAATATGGCCGGAGTCCATCTTCGACCTGGTGGGATACGCGTGGGGCGGAATGGGCGCGGCCTTCGGGCCGACCATTATACTGGCGTTGTACTGGCGCAGGTTCAACTTCCAGGGAGCGGCTGCGTCCATCGCGGTAGGCACGGCGTTGGCGTCGATATGGTATTTCATGGACGGCGGCCCCTCCGGTATTTGGGACATACAGCCTGCCACGCCGGGCTTCCTGGCGGCTATGGTGGTAGCCGTGGTCGTTTCACGCCTGACGCCGGAGCCGTCTGAAGAGGTCCTGGAACTCTTTGACAGGGTCAACTCAAATAGAGGACAATTGCAGGAGACATCCCTGTGAGGGAGCCATTCGCCACAGCCGCGGCTGTGATTCTATGTTGAGGAGGTACAGACTATGCCCCTGGTTAAACGACTTCTGGCGGCCTACCTGGTCGTTACCGCGTTTGCCGTGTTCTTCAACTTCATACTGACGCCGGTGTACCACGACGGCTCCCCTGAGTACCCGGTCTGGGAGATTCTCAACTGGTTCATGGCCGGCGTGGTAATCCTGTGCCTGGTGGTCAACTTCAGGCGCAGGTTTGCCATAGGCGACTGGCGGTACAGCGACCTTGAGAACCTGCTCATCAGCACCACCTACTTCGCCTCCATCGCGCTGGCTATGCTGTTCTTCTGGGAGTGGTTCTGGACGCTCAACCCGGACAGCGAGACGGGGGAGGCAGTAACCTCCCACGTAATTTACTTCCCGCTGGTGGACACCCTGTTTGTGATAGTGGCCCTTTCCACCGGACGCTTTCTCTGGAACACGGCGGATTTAGACAACCGGTAGGCGCGAGTTGATCTACCTGAGGGCTGAAAGCAAGGAGGCAATGCAATGGGAACGAAGGCTTACGTACTGATAGAGACGGCGGTGGGCAAGACCAAGGACGTGCTTGACGCCCTTCGAGGGATAGACGGCGTTAGAGAGGCCGACGCCGTGACCGGCGAATACGACATCGTGGCCGTCGTGGAGGCGGACAGCCTCAACCACATCGGAGAGCTGGTGACGGGCAGCATCCACACCATCGGCGGCATCCAGCGCACCACCACCTATCTGTCGGTGAATATGGGGTAGCGCCGGGCGGCGCTCCAGGAGACTCAAGGCATGGCCGAAGACTGCATCTTCTGCAAGATCATCCGCGGGGAGATTCCCAGCGATACCCTGCAACGCGACGACAGCGTGATCGCCATTCGGGACATAAATCCCAGGGCGCCCACCCACGTGCTGGTCATACCCCTAGAGCACGTCACCTACCTGGACACCGTCCCTCCTGAAAATGAGACGCTCCTGGGCCACATGCTCCTTGTGGGAAAGGACGTGGCGCGGTCGGAGGGCGTTGTTGAGAGCGGGTACAGGCTTTCAATAAACCAGGGGCTGGACTCGGGGCAGCTGGTGCCGCATCTGCACCTGCACGTGCTGGGCGGCCGCCCGCTTGGGGCGGAGGGCTGAGCGATGCAGGCAAAAGAGGTCAGGCTGGAGGACAAGATCTACGTTGTGTGGGACGACGGCCACGCCAGCGAGTACCCCTACCGTTACCTGAGGGGCCAGTGCTGCTGCGCCGCCTGCGTGGAGGAGATGACGGGAAGACGCATGGTTTCGGAAAGTGACATACCCGTTGACGTTGAGGCCCTGGACTGGATGCAGGTCGGTCGCTACGCCCTGCAGTTCCTCTGGAGCGACACCCACGACTCCGGCATCTACCCCTTTGAGCTGCTTCGCAGGCTGTGCCGCTGCGCGGAGTGCTACGCCGGCGAGAGCTAGGACGCGCTTTACTATTCCGTTTCTACCAGAATTCGCCTGTTTCTGAGTGGTATCTCGCTCCGAATGTCTGCCGGAAGTTCATCATAGGTTTCCAGCAGCTTTTCTGCCAGTTCAGTAGGCCCCCACAAGCGTATCTGGAAGAAAGAGCGTTCATTTTCGTTACGGACTGTTCTTGTGAAATCGCCGAGGCTGACCAACAGACCGTGGTCGGCTCCGAAAGACCCGATGCTGCCTTGGAGGCGGTTGTAGTCGGGCAGGTCTACAGCGCTGCGGCCGGATTTCACTTGGACGCATAGCCGCGGCTGGCCAAAGCCCATGTCGCCCTGGCCGGCCACGACATCAATGCCGCCGTCTGGTCCTTGTCTCGTTTCCAGCGCGCGATAGCCTGACGCGCGCAGGATCTCAGCAACCAGGTACTCCAGCCGGGTGCCAGAGAATCTCTGACGGATGCGGTCTATTATTCGATCATTGATTTGCTCTTCCAAATCTACCTTGAGTTCATCGTCTGTGATAGCTGAGGAGACGGGCTCAGGTTCGGTGGGTATGTTTCCTCTGAGGTTCTTGTCCAATATGCTGGCAATGCGCGCTTCCGCATTGCTTGCCCGCACGCGAAATACAGTTGCCAGTCCACCTAAGGAATTCAGCAAATCCTGATCAAAATCCGAGCGCGGGATTCCCTGTTGTTCCCATTCCACCGGGCGGACATGAGGGACCTCCGACCCTTCTCTGTACTCGTAATCCCCGGATACTCTGCCCACGTTTACAACCCTGGGGGCCTTCCGAGGCAGCACAATCATGTCCCCGTCCCGAATCGCGTGAATAAAATTCCACACCTGGCTCGCCCAGTTCCTGGTTTTCATTTCATCCGCAGAGGTTCTGGACATCATGTGTTCTCGAAGCGACTCCCGGCTCTTGAATTCGGCTCCGCTCTGTCCCAGGGCAAAACGTGCTCCTGCTATACTCTGGGACAAGAATAGCTCCTCGTACTCACCCCTTCTTCCAGCCCGAATCACCCACACCGTCATATTCGGCCTCCAGATGCTCCACGAAAATACAGGGTAGTCTTTCAGGCTTGATTATACACCATAATCTACCTATCTGGCCCGGACAAAAGAAGCGCTTCCCGCCCCTGCCCGTCCTTGACACTCCGTAGCGGGAGGATTACCATTCCCTTGTGCCCTGGCTTTGCGGGCATGTTAATTTTCCAGGCCTTTTGAGGGTCTGGACAGAAAGGAAGGTGAAGGACAGTGGAAGCGCTCATACTTGTCCTTGCCGTCCTGGCCGCCCTGGGGATAGGGGCAGCAACCGGGTTCCTTGTCAGAGCTGGTGTCGCTGGCAGGCGTGTGAAGTATGCAGGTGAAGAGGCTTCCCGCATACTGGAGGAAGCCGAGGAAGAGAAGAAGGGCGTTCTACTTGAGGCCAAGGAGGAGGCCCTGCAATATCGCACCTCGGTGGAGGCAGACCTTAGGGATCGTCGCTCGGAGCTCCAACGGCAGGAGAGAAGGCTCTCCAACCGCGAGGAGAACACTGAGCGGCGTGCGGACAATCTGGATCGCAGGGAGAAGGCTCAGGCGGACAGAGAGAAAGGCCTTGAGACGAAAGAGGCTGAAATAGAGGAGTTGAAGCGCCAGGAGATGGACGTCCTGGAGAACATCTCGGCTCTCTCCATGAACGACGCCAAGGACCTTCTTCTGCGGAAGGCGGAGGATGAAATCCAGTACGAGGTGGCGCGTCGCTACCGGGACATTGAGCAGCACGCAAGAGAAGAGGCTGACCAGAAAGCCCGAAAGCACGTGACGCTGGCCATTCACCGCCTGGCCTCCGACGTAGTCTCTGAGAACTCGGTTAAGGTAATTCCCCTACCCAACGACGACATGAAGGGACGTCTCATAGGGCGCGAGGGACGCAACATACGCGCTATAGAGAGCGCGACAGGCGTCGATCTCATCATCGACGACACACCGGAGGCCGTCACGGTCTCCTGCTTCGACCCCATCCGGCGGGAGGTGGCGAGACAGGCCATTACCAAGCTCATCTCCGACGGCCGGATACACCCCGCTCGAATCGAGGACGTGGTGGAGAAGACCCGCGAGGAAGTGGAAGACAACATACGGGAGGAGGGAGAGAAGGCAGTATTCGACGCCGGGGTTCGCGGGCTGAACCCGGAGCTTGTCAAGCTCCTGGGCAGGCTCAAGTACCGGTACAGCTATGGAGAGAACATCCTTCAGCACAGCGTGGAGGTCTCCCTGCTTTCCGGGATGCTCGCCGCGGAGGTTGGAATCAACGTGGAGGTGGCCAAGGCGGGCGGGCTGCTGCACGACATTGGCAAGGCCCTCACCCACGAGGTTGAGGGGACCCACGCCGAGATCGGCGCGGACGTGGCCCGCAGGTACGGCATCCCGCCGGAGGTGGAGCGCGCCATCATGGAGCACCATGACGAGGAGCGCGGGTCTGAGGAGGCGTTCATAGTCGCCGCCGCAGACGCCATCAGCGCCGCGCGTCCGGGCGCTCGCAAGGACACCCTGGAGCACTACGCCAAGAGGCTGGAGGCTCTTGAGGAGGTGGCCCAGAGCTTCCCCGGCGTGGAGAAGTGCTACGCCATACAGGCCGGCCGCGAGGTGCGGATTATGGTGAAGTCCGGGGAGGTGGACGACGTGACCGCATCCAAGCTGGCGCGGGACGTTGTGAAGAAGATCGAAGAGACCCTGGTATACCCCGGCCTGATAAAGGTCACGGTTATCCGAGAGACCCGCTCGGTGGAGTACGCCCGATAGGAGAGGACTTCCCTCTCCACCGGCTGGGGCCAATGGGTGTGCTCTACCCTATTGAGGCGTTGTGCCGGAGATAGCCAAGTGCGAGTCTTGATGGTTGGAGACATAGTTGGCAAACCCGGGAGAAGGGCCGTCAAAACCCTTCTTCCGGGTTTACGCGAAGAGTACGGCATAGACCTGGTGGTGGCAAACGGCGAGAACTCTGCCGGCGGCTTTGGAATCACCATAGATGTTGCCCAGGAGCTCTTTGAGCTTGGCGTGGACGTCATAACCTCCGGCAACCACATCTGGGACCAGAAGGCCATCATCCCCTACCTGGACGAGGACATCCCCATACTGCGACCCCTCAACTACCCGCCCTCGACGCCCGGCAGGGGCTGTGTGAGCGTGGGCAACGTACTGGTGGTCAGCCTGATTGGCCGCGTGTTCGTGGGCAACTTTGACTGCCCATTCAGGGCTATGGACAGCCTGTTGGAGCGGGTCGGAGACAGCCACAAGGTGGTGCTGGTGGACTTTCACGCAGAGGCCACGTCTGAGAAGATGGCCCTGGGCTGGTATCTGGACGGCAGGGTTACGGCCGTCACCGGCACCCACACCCACGTGGGCACCGTGGACAACCGCGTATTCCCCAAGGGCACCGGCTACGTGTCGGACGTGGGCATGGTTGGCCCCAGGGACTCGGTTATCGGCAGCGAGGTGGAGGACGTGCTGGTGCGATTTCTGGACCAGACTCCCAGGCGGCTGACCGTTGCAGGCGGGCCACTTCAGTTCAACTCCGTGATGATTGAGGTTGACGACGACACCGGCAAAGCAACCGCGGTCACTCGCGTCGACAGGCAGGTGGACTAGCAATGGCGGAAGTAGACCTGCACCTGCACACCACCTACTCCGACGGTCGCTTGACCCCAACGCAGCTGGTGGACCTGGTGGCCGAGCGCGGCCTGCGAGTCGTGGCCGTCACGGACCACGACTCCACCGAGGGCCTCGCGGAAGCCTTTGAGGCCGCAGAGAAGCACCCGCAGCTCACCATCATCCCCGGCATTGAGCTGAGCACGGACATACCCGGCAACGAGATTCACGTTCTTGGCTACTTCATAGACTATTTTGACCCCGGTTTACAGCAGACGCTGGCGGAGTTCCGGGAAGGGAGGATGGACCGGGGGCGTCGAATGGTGGATAACCTGGAGAAACTGGGAATCATCATCGACTGGGATCGTGTGCTGGAGCTCTCCGACGGCGGCGCCGTGGGGCGTCCCCACATCGCCCAGGCTATGGTGGAGAAGGGGTACATCACCTATCCACAGGAGGCCTTTGATAAGTACATAGGCCGCAACGGGCCTGCTTACGCCGAAAGGCCCAAGCTCGCGCCTGACGACGCCGTCCGCATGATACTGGAGGTGGGCGGCCTGCCCGTGCTTGCGCATCCGGCTCGGTACGTGCAGAACCCCGAAGGGCAACTGCCGGTCCTTAAAGGGGCGGGCCTGGTGGGCATGGAGGTCTACTACAAGGACTACACGCCAGATGAGGTCGAGGGGCTCCTCGGCCTCTGCCGGAAGTACGACCTCGTCCCCACGGGTGGCAGCGACTACCACGCCCTCGGCACGCCGGACGAGGTGGAGCCGGGCAGCGTGGGGCCTCCAATGGAGATAGCCCGGAAGCTGTTCTCACTGGCAGGACGAGAGGCCGGCATCAGCCTCTAGCGATCGTGCGAATACAACTTGCACCCTGTCCTCTCCCTTACCCCACCTTTGCAGGCCATTCATTTTCTATTAGAGTTGGTTTAGTCTACAAGAGTCCTAACCGATAAACACGATTCTATGAAAGAAGCGGCGATAATCCTATCAGCCTATCTTGTGGGCTCCGTTCCCGTGTCGTACATCCTGGGAAGAGTCTTCAAAGACATCGACATCCGACGATTCGGCAGCGGGAACGTCGGGGCGTCCAACGCGTGGCAGCACGTGGGCAAGTGGACGGTGGTACCCGTGACCGTATTCGATTTCCTGGTGAAAGGGTCGCTCAGCGTCTACGTCTCCCAGCAATTGACCACCGACCAGTGGACTCCGGTGATAGCGGGGCTGGCTGCCCTGGCCGGCCATAACTGGTCGGTATTCATCAAGTTCACCGGCGGAAGGGGCATATCGGTGGTCGTGGGAGTGCTGCTGGTTCTCGCGTTCAAGGAGCTGGTGGCCGGTGGCCTGTTGGTTGTTGTGGGGTGGCTGATCTTCCGAAGCTCTGCCCTATGGGTGGGCATCGGCGTAGCTACCCTTCCGATATGGAGCGTGGCATTCCGGTCACCTGAGCGCGTCACTGTGCTGTGCATCGGTCTGATTGTCCTGGTGGCGCTCAAGAGGCTTGTGTCCAACAGGGACCTGCCCGCCCTCGGCGAAGGGGGCTGGAGGGTTTACCTCAATCGCCTCCTTTATGACAGGGACGTTTCCACTCGGGACGAGTGGGTTCACAGAACGCCCGGCGAGGTGCAAGAGGATGGTTGAGAGAGAGCCTACCTTCTGCGCCCGACATCCCAGGGTGGAGACGCGCCTGGCCTGTGGGAAATGCGGCGACTTCATCTGCCCCGAGTGCCTGGTGCACACCCCCGTAGGCGCCCGGTGCCCCGATTGCGCCAACGTCCGAAAGCTGCCCACCTACGAGCGCGGCACGTCGACCTATCTAAGGGCCGTGGGGGTGGGAGTAGTTCTTGCGGCGGTGATAGGCGCCGTGTGGGGATTCCTCTTCTTTGAGATACTCCGCATCCCGTTCCTGCCGTGGATAGCCACCATCGGGGTCGGCTACCTGATTGGAGAGGGAATAAGCGCATCGGTGAACCGCAAGCGGGGACGAGACCTTCAATACATAGCCGGGGTGTGTATGGTGCTCAGCTATGTTGTAGCGGGGTTTGTCAGCCCACTGGTCTTCGTCTTCACGTTCCCCAACCTGTTTTTCCTTCTGTCCCTGGTGATAGCGATATTCGTGGCCGCGGGCCGGGTTAGATAAGCCTGAACTCAAATTGCGCTTGCGCGTATATCCGGCCTTTGCTATATTGTGCGGGCGTGGGGCTGTAGCTCAGCTGGGAGAGCGCTTCAATGGCATTGAAGAGGTAGGGGGTTCGAGTCCCCCCAGCTCCACCAAACTTGACGGTAGACAGAACCGAGCCGTTCAGGGCCATCTCCTCTACATCGCTTCCGGGTATGGGGCTGTCCTCGGGCATCGGAATCGTGTAGCGCACCACGGCGTTGTCGGGCATCACGACGATCTCCTTGACGAAGCTCTCGATGAATGCCCTGCGCTCCGTCAGATTGCTCTCGTGCAGGAAGTTGCTCATGTCCAAGGCGTAGGCCGTGATGGTCTCCACATCGTCCAGGACCTCCCGGCGCTGCGACAGCAACGCCCTCGCCTCCTCAGCCGTGGCCTCCAGCCTCTCCTGGCGTTCCCTGTGGTCTCGAATACGGGGCTTGAAGTCGTCGATGTCCAGGTCGGTGGTTTCCGCCAGGTCATAGAGCCGTCCCAGTCTTCGCTTCACATCCGCCAGTTCCGCCTCGATGGTCTCCAGCTTCTGCCTCTGCTCGGCGGCCACGCCGTCCATCTCCTCGTCCACCAGCTTCACCAACGCCCGGATGTTGGACTCGGTGAGCACGTTCTCCCGAATCTTGCCCACCACCTTCTCCTCGAAGCGCCGGGCGTTGAGCCTGGGGGTCTTGCAGGTGCCACTTCCCCGCTTGAGAAGGGACTGACAGACGTAGTAGGCGAACTTCCCGCTCTTGGCATCCTGGCCGCTGAGCGCCCTGCGGCAGCTCTTGCACCGGACCAGGCCACTGAGCAGGTAGGTGCTGCCGACTCTGCGAGGATGCGCCCTCCGGGGAGCGCGGGACCGCAGCTTCCGGTTCACTCGCCGGAACCGGGCCTTGGAGACGATGGAGGGGAACGCCTTCTCCACCCTGACCGGCTCGGCTTTGTCCTTGGCGTCGACACCCCAGACCAGGGTTCCGGTGTACGCCTCGTTTCTGAGGATGATGTGGACGCCGTTCTTGGTCCAGAGCCTGCCGGTGGGATTGGCGATGCCCTCGTCGTTGAGAGTGCGTGCCATGTCCAGGATTCCCTTGCCAGACTCGGCCATGTCGAAGATGCGCTCCACGACGGGAGCGGTAGCCGGATCGGGTTCGAGGGTGGGCCGCTTCTTGGCACCGTCCTGCACCATGACCTTGCTGAATCCGTAGGGAACCCTGCTGGCGACCCAGAAGCCCCTGGATGCAGACTCCCGCATACCTCGGACGACCTCCTGCGCCAAATTCTCGCTGTAGAACTCGTCCACGCTCTCGATGATGCCCTCAAGGAGCCTGCCGGTGGCGGAGTCGTCGGCGTTCTCGGTAATGGACACTACGCGGATACCCTTGCGCCGGAGCATGGATTTGAAGGCTACGGCGTGCTCCCGCTTCCGGGTGAACCTGGAGAACTTCCAGACCAATATCTCCTTGAAGGGAGCCGAGGGCTTGCTGGCCTCGTCAATCATCTTCTTGAACTGGGGCCGATCCGCTATCCGTCCGCTCTCGGCCTCGTCGATGTATTCGCGGGCGACGTGGTAGCCGTTCTTCTCTGCGTAGTCTCTCAGCGCCCGCAACTGTGCGGCCACGGACAGGTCCACGTCCTGGCGGTCGCTGGAGACCCTGGCGTAGAGGGCCGCCGGTATCAGTTCGAGTTGGTCATTCATCAGGTGCTCCTCCCTGTATCTTCCTGCTCTGTAGTCGTGCGGGAGCGCAGCCGTTCCATCCGCTCCCGTCTGCGCCACTCCCTCTCCTCCATGTACAGGCGGATCGCCTCCCGCAAGAGCTCGCTCACGGTGCGCTCCTCCTCTTTCACCACCTGACGGAGTTGTTCGGCCATCGGCGGTGGGAGGGAGAAGGTAATGGTCTCGGTGTTTCTCGATAGCTTTGGTGACATGAATACTCTCTTCACCCATCATTATAGCACGGTGTCTTACCACACATCAACAGGCAACCGATCTTCCAGCCCTTCCGGGGCGCTGCAACAATTGCCACGTTTCCACCTGTTGGGGGCTGACACCGTAGGTGTGGGAATGCACTTCTGTCCCCCTACAGGAAGTAGTCGGAACGGACTGGGGACAGTTGTGGAACATGCCTCTGTGACCTTCGAGGCGATAGTCATTGAGGTCGTCGGTGAGGCTGGTGTAGCTGTGAGTCCAAGCTGAAGGGCAATGGATGAGCGGGATGCCTGGCCATTCCCCTGACATGTCATTTCTGCACCAATTGGAACACGGCAGGGCGTAAGGTGCCGGATGGGTTGCAAAAGTGCAATAAGTTGTCCCAGCAGCCATGCTGGGACACCCCCTACAGGAAGTGGTCGGAACGGCGTAGTGGACATTATGCCACCGGGTCCAGAGCGGGCAGAGGCCTTCTGTCGAGGGAGTGAGGGGGCGGAAGTATCCACGAGTCGCCCAGGATGCCACGCTTCGCAAGCGTCTTCGTGTTGGAGGTGATGATGGGGACTCCCTTCACCGTGTCGGCGACGTCCAGGAAGGCCTTCTCGCTGTCTTTGGACTCGAAGACGAAGAGCACCCGGGGCGGGCGTCTCGCGTGGTCTCGCTCAGCCCATCCGCTGTCGAAGTACCGCTGGTAGGACTTCAGCCGGGCTCGGGCACGCTTGGGCGTCGTGGCCCTCCGCTCGAACTCCAGCAGGCAGGGACGCCACCGGCCTTTGTACTCCAGGGTGAAGGAGGCGTCGGGGTGGATGACGTAGGTGGTCCAGTCGTAGCGGTAGCCGATGCTGGACCGGGACGTGGGCAGCAGGTCGAACAGGTCGTGGTCCGGGGAGCGGGCGACCTCGGCAGAGAGACCGGCAACGAAGTCGACGACGCCGGCGTGGTGCTTCATCTGGGATGCGAGGGCGCGTACGGCGGTGCCTGCGTAAATGTCGGCGTTCAGGTACAGAGGCTCGGCGCTCCACCTGTCGAGGGTGAGGCCCACGGCAGCACGGTCCCTGCGGGCCAGGTACGTCAGCCCCTCGTCGGTGAGTATGTGCAGGGGCTCGTCGGACCGGACGAGGCCGTGCTGGGACAGGGAGCGGAGCACCTGGTTCACCCTGCGCAGGGTGACGCCTTTCATCAGTCCTGCCATCTGCTCGCGGGTGCACAGGGGCCAGGCGGCCAGCAGGTCGAGGGCGTCCTTCTCGGCGCCGGTCAACTGCACCGAGAGCGATGGTTTGAGTTGCTCAGTGGAGTTAGGCATGGAGGCCTGCACGCCGGAGGGGTAGAGGGCGCCGGGCTTCGGCTTGGGTTTGTCCCGGAGGAAGGAGTAGGACGAGTCCAGCAGGCGCTCCGCATGGGCCAAGATGCCCGCCAGGGATGCGTCGGTGTCGATACGCACGGCCTCGCCCATACCGCTTCCGCACTGCTGCCAGACGACTCCCGTGTGGTCTCCGGCTAGCAGCTCCCCCTCCGTCGCAACGAAGGTCCTGCGGTGCTCCGACGGGTCTCCCAGGGAGCGGATGGCCCTGCGGGTGGACTGGTCTGCGTGGGTCAGCACGAGGGTCACGAAGGGCTTCTCGTCACTGTCCAGTCGCTCGATGCTCCGCAGGCGGTAGCGTAGCCTGGACGTGGGCAGCGCCGGTCCCTGGCGAATCACGCCGATGCTGCGGCCACCGGAGAGGGTGACCAGCATGTCGTAGGGACCGTTGCGGTAGTGGTCAACCCGCACCGGGTCTCCATGCGGGTCGGCGTCGGCGGCCATGGCAGCTACGCGGTGGAGCACGGCCACGGCGTCCAGTCGCTCTGCCAACAACCGGAACCACTGCTTGGACACCGGGTAGGTCCTCAGCATATGATTCCGGCCCTCGGTGGCCATGCCTCCGGCGATGACGCCCTTCTCAGTGGGGAAGTACCGGCGCTGAGGGCGAGTCCCCAGGACGCTCAGGTGGTGCGCCACGGAGTCCACGAGGCCTCGCTCGGTCAGCTTCTTCAGCCGGTCTCGGAGCGTGGAAGCCGGAACCCTGCCGAAGCGGGACAAGTCCTCCACCGTGGCCAGGGGTGTGGCGCACAGCAGCACCAGCGCCTGTTCAAGCCCCTGGCGCAGGGAGCGCAGCGCAGGGTCAGGCCGCAGGCCCTCCAGGTCGATGATGAGCTCGAAGGTGGCTTCCCCAATCGCCCGGGCGCTCTCGCCGACGGAGTTCAGGACGGCGACGGGCACGGCGTGCCCCATGTGGCCCCGTTCGAGGAAGCGCCACAGGGTGTGGCGGGACACACCCAGGTGCTCGGCTGCCTTGCGCCGTCCGTGCAGCAATGCGTAGGCGCGCACGTATTCCCGGACCGCTCTCTCGAAGCGCGGTCCGGGCGGTGTCGTGCCGTTCGGCGTTCTTGTTCTTGGCTCCGCGACGATCAATCACCTGCTCCATTCGGCAATGCCCCAACATCTCATTGTGAACGAGAAATTGCTCGCATGTAATGCCCTGCAAGCCCTTGTATAGAACGCAGTTTTGTGGTGCGGCAAGGGCCACTGCGACGAGGCCACGGAGCCACAGGCAGGTGTTGTAGGCGAGAGCGGATCTCTAGCCGGTGAGCCGATTAAGCCGAGTAGCCGCTATGTGAAGCTCTAGCTTGACCCCAAACTTACGAACTAGATACCATCAAAAGGCTTGTATTTTACTAGGCCATAACATAAACTTCCTATATGAATCACGCTTTACGGAAGCTGCGAGAAGAACGGCTGATGACCCAGCAGGACTTGGCTGGTCAGGCGGGACTGACCCTCACCACTATCTCCCGCCTCGAAAACGGTAGAACGAGACCGCGGCCCCGTACTATCCGGGTTCTGGCAAAGGCCCTCGACGTCGAGCCCGCAGAATTGCGCCGTCTCCTAGAGGAGGGTTCTCTGTGACTTTGTCAAATGGAAATGGGTTGAAAAGGAGCGACACCCACACAGAAACGCCAAGCCCTATATCACTGAAGCTGCCACAGGCATCGAAGGCAGGGAAGTCAGTCACGTATCTAAGTTTCGGTGGCGGACCGCCAAGTGCGGCGTTACTAATCCTCAATGCCCAAGGACTAATCGAACCCAAGGCCGATCTCATCGTCTTCGCAGACCCGGGCAGCGAAGACCCACGCACTTACCGTGTCCTTCCGATGTATGAGGAGTATGCAGCCCACCACGGAATTCCCTTCGTACGCGTCACGTCCAATGCAGGTCCGCTATACGATTGGGTTGTTGAACGAAGCGTGCCGATCCCCGCGTTTACGTCTAAGGGTTTGGGACGTCGCCAATGTACCGAGCGCTGGAAGATACGTCCAATCCACAAGTTGCTGCGTCAAGAGCTCGGCTTTGAGAAGGTCACTGCCCAGCTTGCCATGACTTGGGACGAGGTCTGGCGAATGCGTGACAGCCCAACCAAATACGTCACCAACATCTACCCATTGATAGACCATCGCCTCCTCCGAGAAGGGTGCATCGAGATCATTGAGCAGGCGGGCCTGCCAGTGCCGCCGCGCAGCGCCTGTGTTTTCTGCCCGCTGAAGAGCATTGAGCGATGGCAAGAGACCTTGGAAGAAACCCCAGACTCCTTCGATGACGCTGTGAAGTTAGAGCACCTCATAAATGTCCGCCAGGCAGAATTGGGTAGAGACCCAATCTTCCTTACCAGGAAGCAAATTCCACTTGCGAACCTTCGTCAACAGTGGTTGGTCAACGGTCATGACCATGGGGACGACCAGGATGAGGGGCTCTGCGAGACTGGCCACTGCTTCACATAGCCCTAACCGTGGTCGGCATCTGCACTGGTTGTAACATAACCGCCCAATAAGGCACCATCCAGTGTCATACTCCTAATTCCCTAAGGGCCTCTTGACAGGCGGTTATTGCCTTGATACACTATGTGCAATCCAACAGTGAGTTTGCACATTGACCTATACACTCAATGAACTCGTCGCCTCAACGTCGCTGAGCAGACGAACAATCTACTACTACATCGGTCGTGGCCTGCTGCCTCAAGCTGGCAGGGGACGAGGTGCTCGATATAGCGAGACGCATCTGTGGCGTCTACTGCTCATTAGGGCGCTGACCGACTTGGGCGTTCCCCTGGACCTTGTCCAGCGACACGTTGGTGGACTGTCTCTTGAACGCGTGAAGCTGCTCGTTGCTCCGCTGTTGCCACTGGACGACCTCAATTCCCAGTTACAGGAAGAGATTCGGAGCATCAGGAAGAGCCTTGAGCCCTCCACTGATCTGGATATCGGCAATATGGGGCTTGAGGACCCGATGGCCCTGCGGCATCGCCTATCTGCATTGGAAGACCACGCCGTACGGATCGAAAGTGAGCAAACGAAAGCACGCGAGACGCTCTATCGCATCCTCGTCGCTGAAGAGGCCGGTGAAGGCCAGAGCCTGGGACAGACCCCTTCGGAACTCCGAGAAGATGTGGCATCTGTATCGGAGCTTGGGGACATAGTGGCTCGCCTTGAGCGTATATGTAGTCTGCTGGAGGCTGCGATGGTCTCTTACGGCAACCACAGTGAGGGAGAGTCGTCTCCTCTCATAGACGGAGCGAGCACTCCAAGTGTTGTGATAGCCCCCGGTGTTGAGCATCACGGTGATGAGGGCGATGATACCGGTCGCGCCCTGGATGACCTGCGCGACAGGATTACCCAGACAGTGGCGCTGTGGGAGATCGAGCATCGTCGGAACACGGTGTCATAATGTCGCTAGGAATCGGGAAAAATATGTCGTTTGACTTCGAGACTGCCGCTCGAGTGCTGAGCTTCTATAGCCAGATGGACAGGCCCCCAGTGGCGACTGCTGAAGCTACTCTGGGGTACAACTCGGCCAAGATATTCGGGTTCCGTAGTTGGCTCGATGCCATGGGCATGCTGGACGTTTCACGGCATAGCGTTACAGCTACCGCATTAGCACAAATCATCCTGAAATGCGACCCTGAAATGGCTACCGAAACCACAGCACGCCTTCTTTACTACGAGATTTCTACTAACCCTTCTGCTGAAGTCTGGTATGCGCTCGTCAACCACGTATTCCATAACGCTTTCGCTGACGGTCGAACTATGGAATCCAGAGATATTGAGGAGGCGTTGAGTTCACTAGGTGTCGGGCTAGGGTCGTCGGCGACCAAACAACGGAACAGAGACGCTGCTCTTTCCTTGCGAGCCCTTACTTCAATGAGAGCATTTGGCCGGCTAAACCTGATCGGTCAGTCCGGTGTTGGAGGTCGTCAGTTGCTGTTGCATCGGCAACCGCTTGATCCATTGATTGTCGCCTATGACCTAGCCAAACGGGCTCGTCCCAATATCCCGTATCACCGTCTAGGTGAACTCTCCTCATCGGGCAGGGTCGCCCGAGTGTTCTTCTGGAGCCCGGCAGAAGTAGAGGAGGCGCTTGGGGCTCTGGAGAGTGAGAGGCTCGCCCGCGTGACCTGGTCAGCCGGACTGAACCAGGTTGTGTGGACTGGGTCGAGACACCCTGAAGACATCGCGGAGCGCATGTATGAATGAAGCGATTGACAACGACCTCAGTGTTTCACAATTGGAAGCTCTTCAAGAATTGCTGGAACGTGTGGAGATTGCCCAGCGTAGAAGTTCACGCACGAAGGCTATTGTGCTCCTCGGTCCCGATGTCGATCTTGAAGGTACCTACGAAGACCTGAAGACAGAAGTAGCAGAGGTGCTTGCACAATCCCGTGGGGAATATATCAACTTTCAAGATCATCTCGACACTTTGCTCGCAGAATCTGGTATAACCTACGACCCCTCGCGTCTCGGTGCAACCGCCTTGACCAACTATCTTTACTCAATTTGCGAGAAAAGCAATAGCTCGTTCCTTGTAGTAGATAAGCTACATCTGACTCTACGCCTGCTGCGTCCGCGCAGCAGCACAGAACACTCAGAGCAAGTCTTACTAGTGCGAGCGCTCCGCACCGTAATGTTCTCAAAACCTGTCGTACTCGTCGTTCCTCTTTTCCCTGAAGATGCAAGCTGGATTACTCAAGAAGCAATAACTGAACTCTTGGGATCAGCAGACAAGTGGGTTTATCTGGAAGGGTCAGAGATAGACCGAGCATTTCTCAGAGAACGCGTTCCTGAGTATGGGCGACCACAGGATGACGGAGGTTACTAATGGTAGTGGCAACAGGTCAGCAAGTTGGCGATCTCGTAGAGGTGAGAGGTGAGTTCCTACCATTCATAGATATGCGCCAGGTAGAGAACGCGTCGTATCGACGGGCATGTAGGGACAGCTACGTCTATACCGATGAAGACTTTCGGTTCTTCCAACTCCTCTACCGAGGAATTGCTGGCTTGCTTCCGCAGAAGAAGCGAAATCTCATCCTATTGGGGCCGTTCGGAGTCGGCAAGTCGCTCAACCTAATGGTCACCTATGACCTATTCACCTCCAAGCGCAATGGTGAGGTGCTGAAGAACTTCACCAACGCTAACCTCAGAGCCCAACTGTCCTCACTTACCGAGGAAGCTCCGTTCCTAGTTGTGGTACTGATGGGTACGAAGGTCGAAGGGTCCCTACAGGACGCTCTGGTTGAGGCTCTGTTGCAAGCGATGCCACCGGATATCGAGCTCCCGTCTGACTTCAGCCGAGCCGCCCAATACCTTGACTGGCTATCTATGCCCGACCAGCATGATCTCAAGAGACGCTTTGAAGAGGCATTGCAGGCTACGGAACCTGCGCTCGATGTAGTTGCCTTGAGGAGTGGCATCACCTCTCGTCGTGAGCATCTCGAGTTGTTCCGTAAAGTGTATGAGACTGCCATTGGCACCTCCTACACACGCCTCGGCGCCACTAATCCCTCCGCCGTCTATGCGGAAGCTGCAAGAGAGATGGTAGGTAAGGGAAAACCCTACAGCGGCCTGCTTGTGCTGTTTGATGAGTTCGGGCAATGGGTCAACGACCGAGCGCGGGGCGAGGATTATCCTACGCTTACAGAGTTTGTTGAATGGATACATGGCTGTGAAAGCGCATTCATGGTGATGGCCACACAGACCATTCCGCAGAGCTTTAGAACTACGGACGATTACAATCGTTTCCACACGTTCCTTGGTAGGTGCGAAACCTTCGAGCTTCGGCGAGAGCATTACGAGGACTTAATCAGGGGTGCTCTCCACGAGCGTGGAAGGCAAAAGGATGCTGTCAAGATGCATCCTTCCTGGGCGAAGCTTGCAGAGCTTCAGCGGGCATACCATCCGACTTATCCCGCAGACAGCCAGAAGGCAGTATGGGGCTATTATCCGTTCCACCCCGGTGTCATCGCTGCTTTGCGACCACTCGCCGACACTCTCGGCCAGTATGAGCGGACAATTTTCAAGTTTGTTGACCCCACCGAGGAGCGAGGACTTGGGGCGTTTCTGAAAGAACCGACGTGCCAGGAGAACGGTAGTCTGAGCCTCCTCACGTTGGACCGGCTCTTTCCATACTTCCAAAGCGAGATTGAGCAAGAGCTCGCCGACACCTACAGCCGGTATGAGGAAGCTGAACACGAAAATCGCAGTGACTCTCTATCCATGCGTGTGCTGCACTTACTCGTTTTGCTCCATGTACTCGGCTCGCGTTCTCCATGCTCATCTACTGCGGCAAACCTCGCCGACCTGCTTGCGGAGTCTGACAGCGCCAAAGTGGGTGAAGCACTCAGCCGTTTGGAGGACCAAGGACACGTCTTCATCGAGAATGGGGCCTATCGCCTCACTGAGGCCGGGGCCATTACGAGGAGACAGGTTGAGGCTCGGCTGAACCAAGTGGTCAGACATGCTGGACCCGTCTCTGCCCAAGACCTGCTGACAGAGTTGCAGAATTACGCGGGTCACGCCGCCGCTATCGGGGAGCCTGGCAGGCGACCTGCCCTGTCGGTTTCTGGAGAATTGGAGGCCCCGGCTTTCTTACAGAAGTACTCAGTCCGTCGCCGATTCTCCGTGAAACCCATAAGCTGGCGCGATGTCTCATCGCTAGCCGACACCTTAGCGAAAAGTTCCCAAACTGCCGACCCTACATCATTGTATGTAGTTGTTGTCACCGAGGAAGAGAATGAACAAGGTACCGCACTCAATGAGGCGCGGCAGTCTGCATCCCGTTTGGCCTCATTAGGGATGTGCGTAGCGGTTCCCACTACACCCTTCCAGAATGCCGAGGCCGTGCGTGCGGTCCGGGCCGTGAGAACGTTGGAGTCAGAACGTCCTTATTTGGGAACACGAGCCTTGGACATCGAGGGAAAGCGTCGTTTGGGGGCCCTGCTCAACGCCTTAGATAGCTTTGCCTCGATAGCGAACTTCAAGTGGTACTCTTCCTTTGGTTCTCCCATGGAAACCCCACCTTCCATGATTGAATTGGCTGATAGGCTTGCACTTCACTACGGAGCCAAGTTCCCACAAGGAGTAAAGTCGCGGGATGTGGTTGGCATGCAAGCTATTGATACCGAGGTGGTTCTGAGGTTGTCAAAGCCGAAGCAATTTGGTCTGAGAGTGCAAAAGAAGAAGAAGCCTGATCAGATTATTGACCAAGCTTTGGTCCCCCTCGGCCTGGTCAATGTCAGTAAGCCGAGACCCTCTGACACGGAAGTGCTTGCGTCCGTCGCGAAGCCTAACCCCTCGGTCCAAAGCGAAAGTGCCGAAGTTTATGAGGCACTCGAACAGGCTTTTCCTCAGGGACGACACGACTTTGAGCGCATCAGGGACACCGTTCGGAAGTTGTGCCATCCTCCGTATTGGCTCCCACGAGATCTCTTCGCCTACTACTTGGCCACGTTCTTGACGAACTCCGAAGCGGTTGTCGAGTTCAATGGTCGTCAGCAGTCGCAGACTCAGGAAGTCCTTAAGAAGCTAATAGATACGGAGGGTAAAGGATTCGCTGTCGTCGTACCCAAACTTCTGTCGCTCAATGACGACGAGCGCGGCTACCTTCACGCCGTGGCAGACCGCACGGCGCGAAGCATCAAGAATCCAGTATATGCCGGCTCATTGAAGGTATCCCGGACAGAAGGCGTGCTCCGCCGGAGAGAATGGGAACAGATCAGGGCGGATTTGAGGGCTTGGTGGCACGAGGTTGGTGTAGTAGCCAAAGCACGCGACGAAGAAAGGCCAGATGTTCTTGAGACCTTTGCCCACGGTCTGCTCGACATACTCGGCCAAGGCTTCCGAGACGGTCAACTCGAAGACCCAGAGTTCCTGGTTAGAATCATCCCTGAGAAGCTCGCGAGCAACGGCAAGCTTGGCACCCTTGGCACAAGGGTCGTCGCTGCCCTCAGTGGTATAGAACAATTGGCTAAGGCACCTCGCCCTGCGCCTGAAAAGACACCGGAATCACAGTCCCCAGAGGGGCCATCTACCAAGGAGCCCGAGTCTCCAGAATCGGACGAAGTGCCGAAGGATCCCGCATATACACAAGAGATTCCTCTTACCCTAGCTTCTGTCCGAATGCTCCTAGACGCGTTGGAGGATGTTCGCCATTCAATAGAGAATGGGACGCGGGGTCCATCCTTTCGGCAACTCGTTGAGAGGATGCGCGCCGTCATCCACGATGAGGAAGAGGTGTCCGAAACGTGAGCCTCCGAATCATCTACGATTTCGCCGGGAATATGGAGTACCTCCCTGGAAGCATGGTCCTATGCAGCACACCAGACTGGGCCAGGAGTGCGATGCGGATTGAGGAAGCTGCCCGATCACAGGAAAAGACTCTTATAGTCATCGTTCGCGACCCAGCCCTAACGAGTCATCTGGGCGGCTATAGGGCTAGCTATCCGGCCAATGTTACTGAAGAATCTGCAGACTTGGTAGCTCAGTTGGCTAGGCGGGAAGGTGAGCTTCCGGCAGGCATTGATGATGACATCGTACGAGCCGGCGACCTCCTCAACGAGCAGCGTCCAACGGCGCTCCCTATCACGGATTGGATTCTCAACCGACTCTTTGGTATTGACGCCTTCGGGTACCCAGCCCTTGACCCAGCAGGAGAAACCCGCCTGCTTTGCGCTTTATGCCAGAATCCTTCTCTGTTGCGCAAGCCGTTCGTCCTTCGTAGTCTTCAAAGCTCGCTTGCCGCATGGGAACGTACCGGCAGCGTCCTAGCGGGATGGCTATGTAAGCACGGCCCACTGACCGCGAATGCGGTCTTAGTTGGGCGACTCCTCGCGGGATACCCATCCGTAGTGTTCGAGCGGGCGCTACGTGATCGCGAACTTGTCCCGGAAGTACCTATTGGTCCGGTTCCTGCCTTTCCATCGTTAGCTCTACCGTACCCATCAGATCTGCCGCCACACCTTGTGGACCGTTTGGATACCCTTATCCATGATGTGCTCATCAATCTTCCCATCCAGGAGTATCTGTCCTATGTATCGGGAGCACTCAAAATTGAACTCGACATCCTTGTCGAGCGTCTCAAGAATGAGGTAGATGTCGTCCCAATTGAGCAGATTCGTGACCGATTTGGATTACTGGTGCAGGCTGGCTATGCCGACCAACTAAGTGAGCTGGAGAGTTCATGGGCGGTCAAGCGACAACTCGTGTTTCCACCCGTGGAAGGACGCATCGATGAGACATGGCAGCGGATTGTTGACTTCTTTAAGGGACATTTCTTACCCGCTTGGCGGGCAGCGCGCTCTTCCACCGACACGGGAATCAGAGAAAGGCTTGTCCATGTTGATGAGCAATACAGCGACTGGCTTGTTCAGCACTTCTTCGATCTCTCGCTGATGCCAAGCAGCCCATTAGCCGACAGGGTCGTGCAAAGAAGTATCCAACGATGCACTACGGATGGCATTCGCATTATATGGCTCATTATAGATGGTGCGTCATGGCACACGCTCACCGACCTTCTTGAAGCAGCGCTGCGAGAGCACGGAGCACACTCAGCCAGGCTGGAGCCATGTGTTGCCGCACTTCCGACGATAACCGACGTGGCTATGCTCTCGCTGGTGAGCCTTAGTCCAACAGAGGCGATATACTCTGCGTCCGACAAGCACCTCTGGAAACGCATATCAGCGCGGTCAAGAAAGGACCGAGAAGTGGCGTTTCGCTCACAGTTTCCAGATGGCGTCTACCGAGTTGTCCGAAGTGGCAGTGATGTCATGCAGGCTCTGGCTGAAGACAGCAGTGTCTATTGCCTCATTTACGGCGAAGTCGATGGGCTTCTTCATAAGAACTCGGACAACGGCCTTTTCGAGAAATATCAGAAGAGCGCTGTAGAAGACTTGACCCGATGGGTCTTCGATGCCTTGAAGACAACAGATGCGTATGCAAGGTCATCGGCTGGTATTAGGCTGCTTGTTACCGCCGATCATGGCTGGACCGATAACTTTCGCAGCGAAGCCGCGGGTATTCCCCAGTATCTTTCTCAGGATGGGATTGTAGAGGTCAGTCACAACCGAATCCTAATCCTCTGCGATGACTACCTGGATCCTTCGATTCGGGAGGCTCTAGAGTCGGATTGGCACATCCTCTCAGGTTCCCGCTTTCGCCTCCCGCCGCAGTTGACGTTTCTATTACCTCGCCGACTTACTCCAGTCGCTGCCGGTGCTATGCGCCTTCACGGAGGCGCCTCGATGCTTGAAACCATTGTGCCGGTAGTGGAGGTTGCGGTGTCGCAACCTGCTTGGGTCGAAGTAGTTGCGCGGCTTGATGCTGTCAACCTAGTCGCAGCCAGTGCTGGTCAGGCCCGCCTGATCGTGAAGAATCCAAATGATCGTGACATAGAGACTGCCATGGTAAGGATTGACGCTCTTCAGGTCTGGCAGCAGATAGGCCCCCTCCCAAGGAAACAGACGGTAGCCTTTGATTTGTCTGTGGTTCCGCCTACATCGGGAACCTATGACGTGAAGGGTCTGCTCGAGTACGAGGTTGTTGCAGCAAAGAGAAGTGATGCATTCGACGCCAGGGTAGTGGTGCAACCAAGTGAGCAGGAACGGATGGCAGGCAAACACCTGGCTGATGAACTATTCGACGACCTTGAAGGGAGATGAAAGTGATGTACGCCGATCTGAAGGAAAAGCTGCGTAGGCAGTACTATGCTGTCGTGGTCGATAAGACCCTAGTTGGTAAGGAGGGTATTCGGTCACTGCCTTCCTATGTAAGCGAGTGGCTGGTGAGGCGTTTCTTTGCTGACGGGGTAACTGAGGAGGCTCGCCAAAGGATGCATGAGTTCGTGTCCAAGCATCTTCCTCCTCAAGGTAAGAGAGAGGAGGTCAAAGCAAAGCTACGAACCTTGGGACGGTACACAATTATCGACGAGTTCACTGTGGTGACAGACCTCCGTCGCAATCGGTTTGTCTTGAGCGTGCCCTCTCTTGATATTAGAGATGCCCTCGTGGAAGATCAGATTGTTCACAGCCATCCGATGCTACTGGCAGGCGGAGTTTGGGGTGCAGGGAGGCTCGTATACGAGCACGACGACGAGTCCGAGAAGATGGTCGTACGGATGGACACATTCGAACCCATCCAGCTTTCATCTTTCGATCTTGCCTTGTATATGGAGAAGCGCACTCCTTTTGATACCGACGAATGGATAGATGTCCTCGTTCAGAGTCAGGGACTCAATCCGGCGGCGTACACTCGAGACCAATGTCTCCTTCTCCTGTGCCGAATGCTGCCAATTACCCAAGCCAACTTGAACATCATGGAGCTCGCACCTAAGGGCACAGGGAAAACGTTCCTCTTCAAGAATATCTCATACTACTCACACGTGATATCGGGTGGCACAGTAACTCCAGCAGCGCTATTCTACAACCTCGGTCCAAGATCGATGCCTGGATTGCTTGCGCTCAATGACGTGGTGGTGTTCGACGAAATTCAAACGATTGGATTTGAGAAGCCCAATGAAACCATGGGAATCCTCAAAGACTACATGGAAAGTGGCTCATATCACAGAGGTCATAAGAAGGTGGCAGCACCGGCAAGCATCGTGTTTCTGGGGAACATAGAACTAAACGAGTCGGGAACGCCCGCACGGAGTCACTGGTTGGAGGAATTGCCCAAACCAATGCGCGAGACTGCGTTTATCCATCGCATTCACGCCTTCCTACCTGGATGGGAACTTCCCAAAATAAACGTCAGTGACGTGGCCTTGGCACCAGGCCTCGGCCTGGCGGCAGACTACCTCAGTGAAGCGTTGCATGCCCTCCGCTCTTCTCACGAGTTTGACCGATACGCCAACACCCGTGTCAGGGTGCTGGGTACCGAAGACATCAGAGATGAGAAAGCGATTCAACGAGTTGCTGCGGGTCTTCTACGACTCCTTTTCCCCGATCTCCGCTTGGACGACAGAGATTTTGCTTCCTACTGTGTCGAGCCGGCAATTCGATTCCGCCAGCTTGTCCGTCGCCAACTCCATTTGATGGACCCGGAGTTCCCTAACTACGAGCTGACGTATGAGTTGCTGCCAGAGCCTGCCACAGTCGGGATTGGAGGCTCGCGAGACTGATCGTAGCTCGCCACGCAGGGAAAGAACCAGCACTTGGAAAGACTATCCGAGAACACTGGCTGACAAAGCTCGCCCAAGCCGCACCCTCTTGAGCACTTGTTTCCGAAAAGCACTGAATGCGATAATAACAGTGACATCTGTTTTCATCTCCGCTAATAAGGTCACGACGTGGTATACCTCAACGAACGTCAGCCTCATGGCCGCTTGGTCAGCTGCCCCGGCGGGTATCAGGCGTTTGTGCCAGCACCACCCCCACCCCCGCTGACATGGGACGAGGGGCTAACAGTCAGACTCTCTTCCGCAGACCGAGCGGTCGGCAGACTTGCTGGAGAAGGGCGGCGCCTGCCCAATCCACACCTCCTTATCCGGCCTTTCATCCGCAAAGAGGCTGTCCTATCCAGTCGTATCGAGGGGACTCAGGCGACCCTTGGAGAACTGCTGGCTGCCGAGGCCGGGGCAGCTGTTGAAAGAAGCCCCGCTGACCTGCGTGAAGTAGGGAATTATGTGACGGCCTTGGAGTACGCCGTTGAACGCCTAGATTCCTTGCCTCTGTCGCTACGCCTCGTGCGCGAGATGCACGACCGCTTGATGCACGGTGTTCGCGGCGGCGCGGCAACGCCTGGAGAGTTTCGTCGCAGCCAGAACTGGATAGGGCCGCCGGGATGCACACTAGACGACGCGACCTACGTGCCACCGCCGCCTCCAGAGTTGATGCCATGTCTGGACGCGTGGGAAAGGTTCCTGCGTGACGATACATTGCCGCCGTTGGTCCACGCTGGTATTGCCCATGCTCAGTTCGAGGCGATTCACCCCTTCCTCGACGGGAATGGACGGGTTGGACGTCTACTCATCACGCTGCTGCTGATCGAACGGGAGATTATCCCTTCACCACTGCTTTACCTGAGTGCCTACTTTGAGGCTACGCGGGAGGAATATTACGCACGCCTCCTCGGCGTAACCGAGCGCGGAGAATGGGAGGAGTGGCTGACCTACTTCCTGAGAGGGATAACCCTCCAGTCCGAAGATGCGGTGGAACGGACTCAGCGCCTAGACACCCTGCTCTCCCAGTGGAAGCGAGAGTTGTCCGGGAGTCAGTCTAGGCTTCCCGAGAGGGCCCTGGACCTCTTCGTTGAAAACCCGTTCTGGACGGTACGAGGCGTCGCCGAAAGACTGGAGGTAGCTTTCACAACGGCCCAGCGAGCAATCGACCGCCTGGAAGGGGCGGGCATCGTCGCCCAAGTGCGAGAGCAGCGACGTAATCGCGTATACTATGCGGCACATATCCTGGACGTGCTAGAGGCGCCGCCTCGCTTGCATTAGGGCCATGTCCCGGCTTCTCAGACATGGAACGCCGATCTTCTATCAGTCATGCGCAGGAATAGAGTTCATGGGAAGCCACAATTCGAAGATGGTTCTGTCTACCGTCAACTTAGGCCCACCAACGGGTTGCTGAGGGAATGCTCCTCTACGGATCGCGCCAACTCATCATACCGACCAGGAACAGCTAGCGCCATTCTGTGAATGAACCGCTAGTTCGGGCCGTTGACAGTAAACTCACTTCGATTGGATAACTTCCTGTCGTCTGGGCCGCAGATGGCCCCCTGTCCGGCGCAGTCTGTGGTCTCTGGCAACACTATTACCACGTCGGCGGAACCGTCCGGCGTTACGGTGATCTCCCACCGGATGTTGGGCGTGGCGCTGCTCCGCTCCAAGCGCCGTGCCTTGGTCACACTGCCACCGCTCACTGTAAAGGCGTGGTCTTTCAGACTGCCCATCGACCGTGGCCAAGCCTTCTCCGAGAGTGGTACAGGCGTAGCTGAACCCCTCCGGGAGGGTCTCCTCCACCTGGCGAAAGCCGCCGTTGTTGCTGCCCAAGGGGCAATGTTGCTGGCTTGGTATACCTTGAGTTCAATCTTGTACATTGCCCGGAGAATCGGATTTGCCTGGGTGTTGGTCCTAACTCTGCACAAACTTGCCAGGCCAATCGGCGTCACAAAATCACCACAGAAAATCCACTTTTTTCTCCAGGGATTTCACTACCTACTCACAACCTGTGTGTAGAGTAAACCTTGGAGGGCTTGAATCCAGTCGACTAATAATGCGCAGGACAGCGCCTCCATTGGAGAATTTTTCTCCACGCCGGACCGATTTCATATATGGAGGTGGCAACTGTGTTCTTGAGAGTATCCAGGTGTTCCGTACGAAGCCTTGTCCTGCTGACGGCCCTCTGTTTAGCGCTTGCAGCAGGGCTCAACCCCAGTCTCTCCAATCCCGCGCTCGCCCAGAGTGAAGAGCCTCCCCTCCCGCCTACAGGGCTGGAAGTTACCCTGGAGAACTACTACTCGGTAAGCATTTCATGGGACGACTCAGGGGACAACAGCATCACCGGCTACCAGGTGCTGCGCCGCTCCCGGGACGGCGATACCTACGGCGACGGGCAGGGCGCTGCCAAATTCGTCGCTATTGAGGACAACACAGGCGACGCGGATACGGAATACACCGACACCTCTGTCTCTCCCGAAACCAGATACGTCTACCGCGTGAAGGCCAGGAACTCCGCCGGCCTCAGTGGGCGGTCAAACTATGCCAGAGCAAATACGCCTGGAGTCCCTGAGAGTCCCACCGGGTTGAACGTCTCTTCCGCGTCCCATGCCTCAATCACCATTTCATGGGATGACCCGGGAGACCACAGCATCACCGGCTACCAGGTGCTGCGCCGTTCACGGGACGGCGACGCGTACGGCGACGGGCATGGCGCTGCCGAATTCGTCGCTATTGAGGACAACACAGGCGACGCGGATACGGAATACACCGACACCTCTGTCTCCCCCGAAACCAGATACGTCTACCGCGTGAAGGCCAGGAACCCGGCGGGGCTGAGTGGTCGGTCGAGCTACGCCAACGCCGAGACCCAGGCGGCCCCGGTACTCGCGCCCCAGCCAACCCCCGGACCGACCCAGGAAGAAAACCAGCCCAGAGGACAGCAGCAGGAGTCGTCCGAAAAGAAAGCCAAGAGCGAAGGCAGCCAGACTCCCCGCCAGCAGCAAACCTCGTCGGACGCTACCCTCAGCTCAATCACCGTGGATGGTTCGGCTGTCTCAGGCGTAGGCCCCGGCGCAACCGAATTCCTGTTCCGTGTGGAGAACTCCACAAATCAGGTTACGCTAGCTGCTACGCCTGGCCACTCCAACGCCAATGTCTCCTTTAGCCCTTTGGACGCTGACGATATCCTTGACGGCCACCAGGTGAATCTCAAAGTTGGCGGCAATAGCGTAACAGTCACGGTAACCGCCGAGGACGGGGTAACCACCGCGTACTACACGCTCACCATAAACCGCGCATCCACTGCAATCTCAGGCTGGGCAGTTCTGCCGGACATCGAGGATGTGCTGGGTTACGGCGAATCCCCCGGCGGAATCTGGTCTGATGGGACCTACATGTGGGTGTCCGGGGGAGACTATCTCATGCTGTATGCCTACGAACTGGCAACCGGGGACCGCGAGTCCGACCGTGACATTGGCCTGGCATCGGTCAACACAGACCCGAAGGGCATCTGGTCGGACGGAGAGACAATGTGGGTACTGGACAACGAGGACAGGATGCTGTACGCCTACAATCTGGAAAACGGGGCCAGGGACGAGGAGAAAGACTTCGGAGCCTTTGGGGACGAGGACGATGACTATTACGGCGTCTGGTCCGACGGCAGAACAGTCTGGATCTCCAACTCTAACGGCGGTGTGGTGGAGGCGTATGACTTCAGCTCCGGCGAGGAGAAACCGGAACTCAAGTACAATGCCCTGGAACCGTCGGGCCAGGACCACACTGCCGGCATCTGGTCCGACGGCGTGACCATGTGGGTGGCAGACCCCAACAGGAAATTCATCTTTGCCTACGACGCCCCAAAATCCGAGCTCAACCAGGCGAAAGGCTTTCGGCGACTGATCGCCGCCGGCAACACGAGCCCGCGCGACATCTGGTCCGACGGCGAGACCATGTGGGTGGCAGACAGCGAGGACGGCAAGGTCTATTCCTATAACATGCCCGTTTCCAACAACGCGGAACTGCGCACCTTAATTGCTGGCGGCCGGGTACTGCCCGGTTTTGAGCCGGATACCCACAGCTACTCGCGGGGCGTGCCGAGCAGAGTCAACCAGGTGGCAGTGCAAGGAGTCCCACGGCAGCATTTTGCATCCGTTTCATTCACTCCTGAAGACTCAGATACCAACCTGGGCGGGTATCAGGTGGAACTGGAGACCGGCGCCAACGTCGTCACCATAACCGTGCTGGCCCAGGACGGCGTTACAACGGAAAATTACACGGTCAGCATAAACCGGGAGGACCCTGCCCCCTTTGGATGGAAAACCTTTGACGACTTCGACACGCTGTACACGGCCGGCAATCGATCGCCCGGAGGCCTTGCGTCCGACGGCTCCACCATGTGGATAGCCGACGAGGTTGACCTGAAGCTGTACGCCTACGATCTTGTCAAACAAGCCCGCAACCCGGACCTGGATGTCACTCTTGACCCCGCTCAGGATTCGCCGGGAGGCATGTGGTTGGACGGCGCGACCATACTGGTGTACGACGTTCGGGACAGAAAGCTCTACGCATATAGTTCCGAAACCGGCGACCGGGACGAGAGCAAGGACCTGGACTGGCCGGAGGTTGGGTTCTCCATTTACTACGGTGTATGGTCGGACGGGGATACGCTATGGTTTTCGCAAAAGAGCGGCGGGCTGGTTGCCTACGACCTGGGCACGGGGACGCGCGCCGAACATAAGGACTTTGACGCCCTGGAAGGCACTGAAGGCATAAATGCCCGGGGCATCTGGTCCGATGGCGCAATCATGTGGGTCGTGGATAAAGCTCACGACAAGATACGGGCCCTGAACATGCTCACCGGGGAACCTGAGCCTGACAAGGACTTCCAAACTATCCGCAATGGGGACTTGGGCGGTACGTTTGGGCTCTGGTCTGACGGTGAGACGATGTGGGTGTCCGACAGCGTGGCAAATAAGGTGTACTCGTACAACATGCCGGTATCGGACAGCGCCGACCTGCGCAAAGTTGTGGTTGACGACGTGGAAGCCGCCGGCTCCACCCAGGACGGCGCTTGGTACTCCACCGTGGATAGCGCGGCCACCCAGGCAACGGTCGCATGGGCGGCCGCGCAACTGAAGGCCACGTCAAGCCACGACAGCGCAGATAACGACACTGACACCGATGGGCATCAGCTGGGCATCCCGCACCTGGCTGCCAAGATGGCTATAACCGTCACCGCCCAGAGCGGCGATACCCGGGAGCACACATTGGTTGTCTCCCGGGTGAACACCGACTCCGCTCCCAAAGTGCGAGTTGGCGGCTCTGCAACGGGCGACATCGCCGGCGCGGAGCTATTTGACGTATTCGCAGTGGACCTAGTGACCGACGAGCTATACCGGTTCAACCTGGAAGGAGTTGACAACGGAGACGGAGCGCTCACCGGCCCCAAGCTGATGGGGCTGTTCAAGCTGGTCCACGGGACTGCTGTGCCGGTTGGCGATACGGCAGACTTCCCTGGCGGTCAGGGCGCGAACTCCTCGGAAGTCTATCACGAACCCAAGCCGGATGGGCAGGCCAAGGCCACAAAGGCAACCTACTACATCGTGGTGGGAGGCGGGACCGGCGCAACCGGAGGCTACCGCCTGAGCGTGAGCTACGAGGACGAAGCCACCGCCGACACGTCGACCGGCGCTGCTGCGGAGGTGCTCCCCTCGCACAAGAGCTCCGGGAAGAGGGGAAGGCACCACTTCCGGGGCGCCATAGGAGAACCCGGCGATGTTGACTGGATCAAGGTCACCCTGGAAGAGGACCAGATGTACCGCATCGTGGTGAAGAGCGCGGCCGGCGGCAACTACAGGACTATATCGGAGCCTATTTTGATTGGACTGTACACCGGCGATGAGACCGCGAACTACATCCAGGGCACGCTGGCGGTCCCGTCAGGCCTTCAACTGCAAGCCCGGATTCACTACTACGCCAAATCCGCCGGGGTCTACTACGCCTCAGTGATGGGATTCGCAGACGACATGGGATCGTATGACCTCCTGGTGATGGAGGTTGAGGATGATTGCCAGCCCGATAACTCCAGCACCCACGATTCAATCACCGTCGGCGAGAGCAAGAATGCCAGAATCGATTACAGAGGCGACACGGACTGGTTCAGGACCTCCCTTACAGGAGGAACGACCTACACTGTTGAAGCGTCTGAAGTAGAGGGCGCAGGCAAGCTTCGGTCCCCAAAGGTCTTGATCTATGACGGCACGGGCAAAATGGTTGCAACTGGCAAGTGGAAATCGGGCACGAAGAGCTCCGTGGTGACCTTCACCCCGGAACAGGACGGCACGTACTTCATAGTAGTGAGATCAAGCATTGATTGGATGACTGGGGCTTATGAGGTTTCGCTGTCGGAGTAGGACGACTTGTGGAACTCCTGCAATCGTTCCGATAGTTCCGAATCTTCGCTCGTTGCACCCGAACCCGGACTTCTCGACCGAGGTGCAGCGGGCGAATGTCAGAGATGGGTCCTCCTTCAGTTCGTGTACCAGGGCAGCAGCGGAGGTGAAGCCCGCCGACATTCCCCGCAGGCAGGCAACCTAGCCCAGCCCTCTGACATCGCGAGTCCTGCCCGCGCCCCGGAGAATCGTGCTGAGGGTGTTTAACCATCCCTTCAGTTTCCGATTGCAACACCATCCGAAAGCGCCGCTTCACATCGCATTGCTGACGGGACGGCCCTCCAAGGAAACGGGTGGCTACTTGCCGCAACTTGGGATTGGTCTAGTTTCTGAAGTCCTGTCGTTGTGAGGAGCGCCGGAGCCGGGTCAGGGTTGGCTTGCTCCCTTGGGAACCTACCTCCGTACCTCGGGGGTCCGACCTCCCGGAGCCGGAATGATCGGCCCCGGGAGAAGGTTTTGCCATTCTGTAACCGACACCGTGCTCGGTGAAGATGTACGTGGGATTCCTTGCATCGTCCCCAAGTTTCTGGCGAAGGGACTTTATATAGGAACGCAACAGTTGGGATTCCCCCGAGTATTCCGGCCCCCAAACCCTGTGGAGCAGCGTGTCCTGAATGAGAACCCTGCCTGCGGAACTGGAGAGTTCGGTGAGTAGTTTGTACTCCTTCGCAGTCAGCTGAATCGGTTGGCCTGACACGTAAACGGTGCGCTCATCGAAATTGATCAGCACGTCATCCAATTGGAACGTCTTGCCGGCGGCAGGGTCAATGCTGCCGGTCCACCTTCGGAGGGTCGCCTTTATCCTTGCAATCAACTCGGAAGGCGAGAATGGCTTCACCATATATCCGTCCGCTCCCATTTCAAAAGCGCGCACAACGTAATCCTCATCGTCCCTGTCGCAGAACACAATTGCCGGAAGGCTCATCGAATTCCTGGCGCGCTGCAATATGTGGAAGCACTCCTCTTCTCTGCCGGCAATGTCCAGGAGGATCAGTTGTGTCCTTTCCGACAACGCAAGTTCCTCGAAATCTTGCAGGCCGGCTGATGTTACGGGGCCGTAGCCCGCGTTAGACAGAACTCTGCGAACTGTGCCCAGCAACTTTGGGTCTTCAATTGCGACGAGTATCTGAATTCTCTCTTGGGAGACCGGCAATGGTTCGTCGATCAACTCCCCTATGTCAGGGGACAGGATTTCTCGTTCCACTGATGGGAGGGTGAATGTCAGAGACAGCCTGCCTTCTTGCTCGTCGACTTCCGTCTTGATCCGGCCTCCGTGTGCCTCAACAACACCGCGGCAAAAGGCCATCGCCAATCCTTCGCCGTGGGACGCTAGCTCGGCTGCCTTCGTGTGGGCCTGTGTGGCCTTCTCGAACAACTGATGATGTTCAGTCGCATTGATGGGCAAGGGGGTTCTTTCGGGCGGAGCAACTCGACCTTCTACAGAGACTGAGATTGCGACGTAGATGTCGGCGGTGGTTGCAGACACTATGACTGGGGAAGACGACCCACCCGCGTGTTGAGCTGCCTGGCGGAGAAAATTGTGCAATACCTTGCTGATACGCTGCCTGTCCGCCAATACAGTAGCCAGCCCTTCCGCGATATCCAATTGGATGTTAATCGCAGCATGGTCTCTCAGGTACTCTGCACAGGACAGTTCAATCAATCTTCCCACGTCCGCAGGTTCCGTGATTACGGATAATGTTCCAGTCTCAATTTGGGTCAGTTCTATCAAGCTATTGATCTGGCCTCGCATCAAGTCTGCCTGCTGGTCGATAATACGCAACAACTGAATTGGCTCTGTTGGCTGCATTGCCTCCACCATGCTACTCAGGGCGATGGCGGATCCCTTGATGGTGGTTAAGGGCGTTCGCAACTCTTCACTAACCCTACCCAGGAATTCAGCCCGTCTTAGCTCCTGGTCTTCCAATGGCGTCATGTCCTGCATTACTGTGAGAACCGACACAATTTCTCCCGATTCCGAGAAGATGGGAGCGCAATTCACCAAAGTGGTAAGCTTCGTGCCGTCAGGGAGACGGACGACTATCTCTTCGGCTATCGTGGTCTCGCCGCTCTGAATTGCCCTGGTGCCCGGAAGTTCTGCGAAGGAAAGTTCTCTCCCGTCCGGCCGGGTAAACTTCAGAGATTGGAAGATGTTCTCAAGGACATCATTCGAAGGCGCAACATCCTGCACAATACGTCGGGACTCCTGGTTCATGTAGGAGATCGCGCCCAGTCGCACGTCGAAGACTGAAACCGCCACGGGACAGATTTCCATCAGAGTTTCCAGATCCGCCTTCGCCCGGCGCTCCGCTTCATACCTTCGGGAGTTGGCAATTACCGAGGCAGCTTGAGAAGCAATGATTGCCGCCGCGTCTTCATCCTCTTGTGTAAACTCCTGTCCTCCCGACTTCTCCGTGAGATAAAGGTTGCCGACGTGCTCGCTTCGATGGTAGATAGGCATTCCCAGAAAAGTCCTCATGTAGGGGTAGTTTTCCGGAAACCCCACGGCTTCAGGGTGGGTAGACAAGTCCTTCAATCTGACGGGACCCCCGGCCCTGCTCATGTATCCCAAAAGGCCGAGTCCTTGAGGAGGTTGCGTCATGCGTTTGCGTTCTTCCTGCGATAGGCCACAAGTGTAGATGTCGCGAACACCCCCCGAAGGCTGAAATGTCAGAAGCGCACCGTACCGGGCGGAAGTGAGCTTTGAGGCGCTGTTGATGACATCCTGGAGGATGTCTTCGGTGTCGAGGTCTTCGGAGATGCTGACGCTTGCTTCTCTCAATTTGGCAAGCCGGTCTCTAAGGGCGTTGTTCTCTTTCCTGAGCGTCTCTGCTTCGTTGGGAGATTCATTTGGGGGTAAAAGGCTCATCGTCTTCCTCGTGAATTGAGTGAATTCGTGATGATTACAAAAAACTCACCATATCATATCACTGCAAATGGCGGAGTTGAAGTGGAACTTGTGGGAAAATTGACTGGTCGACATCTGGCGTACTAAGAAGCCTGAGGTCATCTAGCGAAATCTCGTCAATAACGCCGTCAAAGGGCTCGATCTTGGAGAGTTCGGCCTAGCTGGCTGGACTCAAAGCAAAATCAGGACAGAGAATGTGGTAAAGGAGGTGGGAAAAGATGCCAAAATGCCGCCAGTTCGTAGCTAAATCCTAATCCCCTCAGCTCCACTTCCCTCCTCAATCCGCATATATATGCACGTATTTCGCAACGCGAACTACCTTTTGTGCTTCACGGCTACTGTTTTGGATCACGGACTACGCTATGGCCAGGGTACGGCAACACTGTGTGCATCAGGTAGCTCTCCTCTAGGAAGTTCAGCGCCGGGCCGCAAAGTGACGCTCCACTCTGCCCGTCACCAGCATTAGGCCTATAAGGAGCAGCCACAAGAAGAAGGCGACGCCTGACATCCGGTGCATGATTGTTGCGGCATCCACCCAGATGAGTTGCACTGCTATGCCAATCAGCGCCGACGCCGGAGCAATCCGTCGTATATCGCCGCCAGCCTTCCACTGACGCTGGGCCGCAGCCACCAGCGCCAGGCCCGCTGCCGCGAATCCAACCTTGCCGGTGAACCATCGGAGGAGGGCCGCCGTTTCAGTTGAGGAGTCAACTGCGCTGAGAGTTTCCGTTGCGTATGACGCTAGAGCGAGCGCGAGCGCGCCTGACACAGCAGTGAACGCCCCAGACGCCACAAACAGGTAAGGCACAAGAGCAGTCCCGAATCCCTCTCGAACAACCCAGGTCCTCAACAGGAACCACGCTCCTGCGATTAACGTTATTCCGGAGACCAGCCGAGCAGCGCCAGTGAGGCTGTACATGGTCTTGTTGGCTGCAATCGAGTGCAGAGACTCCAGCAGCGTGTCCCGGTCTGCGTCTGCGGCGACGCGGGCATAAACCATCACCACGGTGGCAGCCGCCGTCAGCAGCAGAAAGATCCCTGCTCTACGGGCCGATGAGTCCCTGGGGCGGCCCCGTTCACTCTCTGTTGGTGGCTGAGAACTATCCATTTCGTTGGTCACCTCTCTTCTGGCCTGTTCAATATCCAATGCTTGGGTGCAATGCCTGGTTCTACATCCGCAAGGTCGACGTCCGGGTCGATCAGGCGGGCTGCCGGCCGGCCATTGAAAGTTACAAACGCGTCCGCTCTGACTTCGACCCCTTCGTATCCTCTACTGGCGAAGTCGTCCCGTACTATGTGCGCGGTCTCAAGAATCATGTCCGGCTGGGTCGCCATGCGCTCCACCTGAACGGGCGTCAGGTACCTTTCCGGGTAGACCAATCTCTCTCCCTCAATGGATGGACTGCTCACACGGAACTTCACGAGACCCGTCTTCTCCGTGACAAGCACCCTCCAGGAGAAGCGGTATCCCTCCTCGTTCCATCGGACGTTGCCGGGATAGGCAAGGTGTCTCAACGGCAGCACTGCCTGAACACACAGGAACACGACTCCTAGAACGAAAACGACCCGAACTGGCAACGAGAGGGCCCCGTCCTCCGGCCGATGAGCAGGCGCGCTTACGTATATTGCCGGCGCTCCGGGCTGACTGCGCAGACGCCTTGCAAGGCGCGCCGGCCAGTCAGGCTCAAAGAAGATGAGGGCCGCCCCGACCATTACCAGGGGAAATATCCCTATGGTGGGGAACAGCAGACCCGTTGCGACGTGAAAGGCCACCAGAACGGCGTATGCAAAGGGTCGCGTCCTGCTGTACAGCAGCCAGCCCACTATGGTCAGGTCGAATAGAGCCCCGGCCCAGCTCATGGCGTACGGAAGCCACGATTCCCTTACCAGCCAGTCCACAAGGGGCGCGTCGGCGCTGTTGTAGAGCCATATCCGCAGCGGCTGAGCGTGGAGCAGCCAGTCCGGATTGAGCTTTGCAATGCCTGCAAAGACGTAGACCATGCCAATCTGCGCCCTGAGCATCCACACCGCGGCCATTGGAATGGATGGCCGTGCGTCGACTGGCGACGCTCTCCGCGTGTCCAGGGACATCGCTCGGTTCAGGGGCAGAAATATCATGACGAAGCTGACCAGGCTGACGAAGTAGTAGTGGTTGAGGTACGTGGTCTTGTCTATCAACTCGACGTAGGTGAAAAGCAGGAAGAACGCCGCTATGGACAGCCTGTAGCGGTACCCCAAGGCGACGCCGAGGCTCGCCAACCCAAGGAGGGCAAAGTGCAGGTACATGCCCCAGGCGGGCCAGGGCTTTACCCATCCGAACCCGTAGTAGCTGAAGTGGTATGCAGGCTCAATGTACAACTCGTCGATCCAGCCGTTGGCAGCGAAACGGATAACCGAGGCCACGCCCAGCAGCCCGAATATAATGCGGAAGACAGCCAGGGAGTCCGGTGAGACGGGCTGAAGCCCTGCGCGCATGACCCGGCTCGCAAGGCCGCTCCCACTCTCTTGGGCAAGCCTCTCGCCCGGACGGCGCACCCGTACGGCAATTGCATTAGACAAAGCCACTGACCCCCTAGCGCTGGCTGTCGCCGTCTGTGTCCGTGAATCCCACGGACACCCCCAGGAGGCTGACCACCTCGGTTGAAACGGTTATCTGAGTATTCTGAAGGGCTTCATGGACGCTGCGGACCTGGTCAGGCCGCTCAACTGTGGCAACTCGCAGTGTGCCCTCCACGGCATCGATAGCTGATATTGCAGCCGCAAACTGGTCCTTCAGCCTCTGGTCGGTGTCCTCCGAGAGAGGTCTAACGAGGTCCGATATGCCCAAGCCCTCCTCTCCCCTGCCCTCGTAGACGGCCTGCATTCCGAGAACCTCATCGCGAAGGTCCTGCAGGCCATTGTCGGCGGCTGTGCCTGGAACCATTGTGAGGTCTGGTGCGTCGCTTCGGAGGCCCAGGGCTGACGCCAATCGCATGTCCACAGCATCCCGGATGAGGAATACCTGGGTGCGCACCACGTCGGCTACGGCTGCCTTGGGGAGAATTGCAACGCTAGCCCTGTCGGAGAAGTAGTCCTTGTAGGGTGGCCGCCCCTCCGTTCCTTCCAGCCACTCGGTCAGGATGGCGTTAGCCTCCTTATTGGCGACCTCCGTCAACGCCGTCAGATAGGAGCAGCGCGGTCCGGGAGCCCCGGGGTTGGCAAGGTCGTCATTCCCAAAGAGCAGGTACTCAATGGCGCCGAAGCCGCGAAGGTTGGACGCCAGCGCCTCGCGCACCTCAAAGTCCGTGAGGACGCGGCCCTCCGCCAGTATTTCATCTATACCAATGACGTTTGTCGGCGACCAGTCCATCAGCCTGACTGAGCGTCTGTCCATTATCGGCCCGAACCACATTGCCTCTGTCCTCATCCACGACGCCCTGGCGTCGTACCAGGACTTTCGCGCGGTCTCCAGGGACGCCTCACCTGGAGCCTCGCACAGCGCATCCACGTCCCGGTCAAGCTGAGCCACGTCCTGAGCAAGGGACTCGTAGGCAGGGACAACGACCTCGTCCGTGAGGCTGATCAGAACATCCCTGTCCGATGCAGCTTCCTCCGTGCTGCACGCCGCCAGGACAAACAGAGGCAGGCATAAGACCGGCAAGAGTCGTGCGAGAGTGCGCTGCAATTCAGATCGACTCCAGGAATCTGATGAGAGCATTTCGCTCCTCCGCGGTGAGCTCCATGAATAGCAGCCGAGAACCCTCGGCCTCGCCGTCGTGCCAGAGGATGGCCTCCTCCAGGCTGCGGGCGCGGCCGTCGTGCAGGAACATGGTGTGGCCGTTCACCGTCTCTACAAGGCCAATGCCCCAGAGAGGCGGGGTGCGCCACTCGCTGCCCGTCGCCTGTCCGTCCGGGCGGTTATCGGCAAGTCCGGGGCCCATGTCGTGCAGCAGCAGGTCCGTGTACGGGAAAATGACCTGGTTGTTCAATGGCTCCACCGTGTGGAAGTCCCCGGTCTCGTGGCGCGGTGTGTGGCACACGGAGCACTGGGTCTGGACGAACAGGCGGGCCCCCTGCTGGACGGTCTCATCTTCGAAGTCGCGCATTGCGGGCACGGCCAGGGTCTGCACGTAAATAGTCACCTTGGCAAGGCGTTCATCCGGTATCTCCGGAGAACCTCCGTTGACGGCCTTGCTGCACTCCTCCTGGACGGGCGGGCAGTTCTCGTCGGGGAAGATGCTGGACGTGATGCCAATGTCTCCCAGGAAGGCGCCTGCCGCTTGCTGCTCTACGGTGGGCTGGTTGGCCTTCCACCCGAACCGGCCCAGCGCAGTCTCACCCCTCTTCACGTCCCATACGTAGTTGGGACGACCGGATATGCCGTCGCCGTCGGCGTCGTCAGCGTCTGCCAGAGCCAGAATGCTCTCTTCCGGGATCGCCTCCAGCAGTCCCATTCCGATGGTCGCAGGCGCGACGCGCGGCGATATCCGGACGTCCGGGTGAAGGGGGCCAAAGGCCAGGTCCTCTATGCCGTAGACGGGCTGCCGCAGGCTGTACTGCGTTCCGTCCGGGTACTGACCCTCTATCTCCATGTATACGATTAGTATGCGTCCTTCAGCGGGCACGCTCAGGATGGACCTGTCCTGTAGCTGCCCGCCGTACTTTGGCTCATCGGCTGTGCCGCCCTGTCCATCCGGGATGCTCAGGCGCAGGAGCAGGCCGCGCTCAGGGTCTTCCGGATGGTCCGGCGGCTTGCCCCTTCCGTCGAGGGTATGGCAAGAGGAGCAGGACAGGGCGTTGTGGGTGGGCCCCAGGCCGTCCCTGGCCTCGGTGCTGGCCGGCGCGGCCACCCAGTTCTGGTTGAAGAAGCTGTCCCCCACCTCGAAGGTACGGCGCAGCTCGTTGGTCAAATTGCGCGCCGACATCTCGAAGGCGCTCCTGTTGGAGGTGAAGGCCGTTGTGTCTCCCCCCAGGCGTTCATTGTACACGAGGCTCAGATCTATGTTCTCGTCACCGCCCACTTGGCAGGCTGCGATGAGCATAGATGCGACCGCCAGCAGCAGAATTGCTGCCAGCGGCCGCGGTTGAGGACTCTCCGGGTAGCCCCAATGGCGCATTTGCTCCTATGTGACGCTGATCGTGATTCCCACCATCTGGGCAGCGCTTACTATGGTGTCAGTCTGATTCTCCAGGGCTACTATAGTGTTCAGCACCGCCTGGCGCCGGGCGTCGCTGTCCGGCAGGTCTTCCGTCAGCAGGCTGTCAAAGGGATTGGGAATGGACCTGGCAAGGGTAACGGAGCGGTTTATCTCGCTTGCCAGGGTCTCCGCCAGGGCCTCGTCCTCCGTGGCAATGAGGTCCTTGACGCCCGGGCCGGAAACGTCTCCGTACTCACCCAGGTACACCCTCTGGACTCCCAGCGCGTTGGCGATAATGTCGGCGTTGGTATTGTCGGCGAAGCAGGAGTGCTCGTCCTCCTGGGACCGCTCCTCGTACGCTACCGTCATGCGCTCTCCTGCGAGCTCGCCGCGGCTCATCTCGCCTATACCGGTGATGATGTCCGTCAGGGCTTCGTTGGAGTCCTTGGACACGAACTGGGAGCGATAGTTATTCCCACCGGGGGCCCAGGCATCCACCATGTCCTGAAGGTGGCTGAGCAGCAGGTCCGACGCCACAGCAAGGTAGGCGCCGCGTCGGTCCGCATTGTCGTTGACCGTGTAGTCCTCTACGGGTCGGTAGCCGGGCCCGTCGGCGTTGAGGTCCTGGCCCCACAGCAGGAACTCGATTGCGTGCCATCCCGTGGAGACGTTCTCTTCGCCGCCCTCTTCGTTGAGAGAGACCAGCAGATCGGCGTCAATCACCGGGTACTCCTCCGGCTTGTTGACAATCCCAGCGCCGGCATCGCCATCCACGTAGTCTATGTAGGACTCATCAAGTGGCCACGCGTTGATGAGTCCCTCCGGGCCGTTCTCTTCGTTATCGATAGGCCCCTCGTAGAAGCGATATATCTCGGTTACTCCGTAGTCGTCCCGCGCCCGTAACCAGGCGTGCTTGGCGGCGTCCAGCCGCACCTGCGAAGGCGCCGCAATGAAGCTGTCAATGGCGGCATCAAGCTCCCTGGCGGTAGTAAGGCTCCTGGCGTAAGAAGCGTAGGCGCCAGCCGCGTAGTTATCCACTACGGCTCTCTTGACGTCTTCGACCGGGACGGCGGTTGGCAGCGGCGTTGGGGTAGGCTCCTCCTCCGTGCAGGCCGCAAAGGCCAGGACCGGTATGATCAGCAAAGCCGCAAGTACCTTCTTCAGCATGTTTATCCTCCCTGATTCCTTTCGCATTTAATACGCTCTACCTGAGGTGTAGTTTCGAACCGGCGCTGAGCTATAAGCGCACCTTTGTTAGTGCAACATTACATCATACGCATGTATCTACATGACTCTCTATGGCCGACCGCACTATAATCCTAAGTGTTAACATTGTCAATAGCAATGTAGAGACTAATACAAGATTCTGTGGATGCATTTTGACATAGTGGACTCCCAGGCTGGCGAGTCCAGCAGATTCGATCATCGAGTGGACAAACGAAAGGCCTTACCCTCCCGGCCGCGCCCCATATCTGATCCGGGGAACGTGACCAGTTCCACGATATGCTACCTGTTTGACATCTTCTTCTCGGCTAGGTTATGCTAACTGAACGCATTTGCCGAGACTAAAATCAGGAGAGTTGATTGACTAACTTGCACACTATGTTCCGAATGCGAGTCCGGCTCTTATCCATGATGTTGGCATTAGCATTAACCATAGCCGCATGTTCAGAACCGGGCTCCGGGGAGGAAACATCTGTACCTCCCACCGCTACCGCAATGGCTACTGCTACACCCGTTAATACTCCCACAGCTCCGCAGATGTCACCCTCCCCTACCCAAACCCCCACAGAGGCCCCCACACCTACACTGGCCCCTGCACCGACGTCCATCCCCACGCCCAGTATTGAACCTACGGCTACACCGGAGCCTGTGCCTGAGACTTACCCGCTGCAAGTAACGGATATGATGGGGCGAACCGTAGAGATTGCGGCCGAGCCAACACGGATCGTGAGCATTAGTCCAACTGCCACAGAGATGCTGTACGTCGCAGGCGGAACGGCAATCGCCCGCGACTCAAGCTCCACCTTCCCCTCTGAGGTTGTCGACCTTCCGGCATTGGGGGGAGCCTACTCACCCAACTTCGAGTCAATTGCCGCCCAGGGAGCCGACCTGATAATCATCGAAGCCCTGACCCAGGGCCGTTTCCTGGAGCCGTTGTCGCAGCTGGGCGCTCCGGTGGTGGCTGTTCGCGCAACTTCCCTGGAGGACGTAACCACGGGCATAAGGCTCATTGGACAGATCATCGATAACGTTGAGGCGGCTGATCAGGCGGCGCAGGATATTGCAGAGCGAGTTTTGGCATCCGTTGAAGGCGTGGGAGAAGGCAGGAGCGTGCTGATTCTGATCTCGGACGCCGACAGGAACCTGTACGCCGCCAAGCCGCAGTCGTATCCAGGCGCAATAGCAGCCATGCTGCTGCTGTCGAATCCGGCCGCCGACTTGCCAGACAGCGGGACCTTCCCGGGTTTCGCCCTTATATCCGCCGAGCAACTCCTCACCATAGACCCGGACTTCCTGTTCACCATCACACCCGCTCCGGAACCCGCGCCGCGGCTCTCTGCAATGCTGCCTCGCATACCCGGGTTCTCCCAACTAGGGGCCATCTCAAGTGGTCAGTTGCATGAAATCGACCACGTGATCTTCCTGCGCAACCCGGGGCCGCGCATTGCCGAGGCGGTGGAGACTATGGCGGAGATCATAGGAAGCTCCTCATAGTTGCGCCACCGGCCTCTACTACTGGCGGGCCTCGCTGTCGCTCTAGCGGCAGGCTGCGTTGTGGGAGTTGTCTCAGGCACTGCCAACCTGGGAATCTCGACACTCCTTAAGGTCCTGTTCACCGACAGCGGAGACCCCACGGCCGAGGTTATTGTGCGATCCATCCGGATGCCGCGTGTCGTGGCGGCTCTGGCGGTTGGCGCGTGTCTTGGGGCCTCAGGGGCTCTGATCCAGAGCGCAACTCGCAACCCTCTGGGAGACCCCCAACTATTCGGACTGGGCGGTGGAGCGGCAATTGTACAGGCTCTGGCCCTGGCCGGAGTTCTCAAAACAGGCGCTTGGGGGCTAACCTCCCTATCGGTAGTGGCCGCCCTGGCTGGCGGCATCCTCATCTCTCTCCTGGCTTCACGAGAGAACCTGACCCCCGCCCGACTCGCCCTGGTTGGAGTTTCCATAGGGGCCCTGACTCTGGCGGTAGCCGCCGCGATACTTACCCACGCAAGGGTCTTCAGCCTTCAGGCTTTGGCTCTGTTCAGCGGGAGTCTGGCCAATAGAGGCTGGGCCGACGTCATGCCTGTCATCCCGTTCCTAGTACTCGGAGTTGTACTTGCCGCATTGGCGGCCGGTCGACTGAACCTCCTGGTGCTTGGCGACCGGCTTGCCGGCCAACTGGGGGCGAATCCCAAGAGCACCCGGCTGGCGGCTATGGCCTCCGCCGGAGTCCTGGCAGGCGCGGCGGTAGCCTTGGCCGGCGTGGTCGGCTTCGTGGGCCTGCTGACGCCTCACGTCGTAAGGCTGATGATGGGCAACGACGCTCGAACCGTCATGGCTGTCTCTATACCCGTTGGGGCCTTGATAGTGCTATATTCAGACCAGATATCAAGGCTCGCCTTCATGCCTGCGGAAATACCCGTCGGCCTTGTAACTACAGCGCTGGGCGCGCCGGTAATGATATGGGTGGCCAGGAGGCTGCAGTGAGCGCCGCTATGCGCGATGAGACAAAGCTCAGCATAGAAGTGCAAGGTGTGTCCTACTCGCATGGAGAGAAGACCATCTTGAAGGAGGTCTCGGTCTCCATAGCCGCCGGAGAATTCGTATGTCTGTTGGGGCCCAATGGCGCAGGAAAGACAACTCTTGCGCGGCTCATTGCAGGTGGCTTGGCCCCTACAGAAGGCCGAGTCTCGCTGAGTGAAGGAGGCGCGTCCGGGAAACTTGCCCAAGTAAAGAGACACGTAGCCTATCTGCCACAGGACCTTCAAGACCCTCCATTTGTGACCGTGAGAGAACTGGTCTCTTTAGGGCGTTTCAATCCGGATCGCAGCATTGGCTGGAGGCTTAGCTCAGAAGACAAAGAGGCTGTAAAAGAGTGCCTCAGAAATTGTCTTGCTGAGTCCTTTGCAGATATGCCATTCTCCCAGCTATCCGGGGGAGAAAAACAGCGGGTATGGCTCGCCTTTTGCCTGGCGCAGCAACGAGAATTTCTTCTGCTGGATGAATCCCTGCACGGAATAGATTACTCAAGAACAGATATCTTCTTCAGGATGCTCTCCAACCTGGCTGACGAAGGCAATGGCTTGATTCTCATCACCCACGACTTGCAGATGGCGCTGCGCCACGGCCAAAGGATTCTGTTACTAATCGATGGAGAATTAGCCTACGACGGTCCGCCTGACCCGGTGATCTACTCACTGATGGAACAATAGATGCCTCTGCTGACATCTAAATCGAGACTGAGTATTGAAAAGTTCGCAGTACGGTACCGCCAGGCCCACCACGCTTGACAAAATCAAGGACTTTGACCTTGGCCCTGGTGCTGGACATGTAGGCGCAGAACCTAGCCGCAGCCTTCTGCCTTGGGCAGGTTCCGCAGGCCTGCTATGGGTTTCGGCATCTCCGTTACTCCTACTCGCAGTCCGCAAGGGATAAGTCATCGAGATCATGGTTAGGCACATCTCGCAGACCCCTCGGGATGCAACCCGTGAATGAGTTTCCCGCGAGCTCCAGCTTCCCCAGGCCGGAGAGGTTGCCCAACTCCGGTGGAATCGCGCCGGTCAACTGGTTGCGCCTCAGATCCAGGTGTGCCAGGTAGGTGAGGCTGCCCAGCTCCGGCGGAATCGCGCCAGTCAACCGGTTGTACGAAAGAGACAGCCATAAGAGGTTGGAGAGATTGCTCAACTCCGGCGGAATCGCGCCACTCAACTCGTTTCCCCTAGTCTCCAGATATCTCAGGTTGGAGAGGCTGCCCAACTCTGCCGGAATCGTGCCGCCAAATCTGTTGAGTATGATATCCAGGCGCGTCAGGTTTAGGAGGTTGCCCAACTCCGGCGGAATCGCGCCGGTCAACCGGTTATATCCCAGGTACAGCTCCTGTAGATGAGACAGGCTGGCCAGCTCCGGCGGAATGACGCCGCTCAAGCCGTTACCTTCGAGGGACAGGATGATGACCCTGCCGTCGGCATCCGTGAACACACCGTGCCACTGGCAGACCGGCGCGTTGCTCAGCCAGTTGGTGTTGTTGGTCCAGTTTCTGCCGCCCGTTGCGTTGTAGAAGGCAACCAGCGCGTCCCTGTCCGGGGACTCCGCAGGGCAGGCGGGCGTGGCGCTCTCCAATGGCGGGAACCCGGCTGCTTCGTGCTCCGCGAATTTCACATAGAAGTCCTCGACGCTTATACCGAAAGCCTTCTCGAATTGCGCCTGCCAGGTGGTCCCTTCTTTCAATGAACGGTAGAACTCAATGTAGGAGGCGTCGCCCCGTTCGGAGACCAGCAGCTCCACGGCCATCATCGAATAGTCGTAGCTACCTGAATACTTGTCCAGCCCGTCTTCGCTCCCGAGCTCCGCCAGTCCTCCTTCCGGCTTGACGCTCAAGGCCCCCTGGCGCGCTTGCTCCCGTAGTATAGCGTAGGGAAACACGCCTCCCCATGAGATTGCCCGGTACGCCAGGTAGTCCGCGCCGCCTTCGTTGATCCACTCAGGGCCGGCCGGGGGCGTGAGGTGGTCCGGCCCTCCCTTCGAGAGCTCGCTCAGGTTGGATGAGAAAACGTGGACCAGCTCGTGGGCGGGCGTCTTCATCTGCCGCGCCGCGGTCTGTGTCCCGCGATGCGCGGCGGGTATCCATATGTATCTGCCCCGCCATGCAAAGGCGCTGCGCCCGGCCAGTTCCCTGGTCAGGTCACCTCGCGCTTCGGCCGCGGAACCGCCGAATGCCTGCTGCCACGGCGCGATGAAATCATCGAGGTTTCTGCCAAAGACGTAGACCCTGAGATCCCTCGTGATTTCGCTCTCGCGCAGTCCCAGCGAGAGCGCGTACCGGTGCATCAACTGGAACGCTTGCGGGATATTGCGTGCGACCGATGGGTGCAGGTCGTCACCTACGAGCAGTTCCTTCAGGTAGGAGATAGTTACGGGCGTGGGCGTGGGGGTGGGGGTTGCCGTCGGCGCGGGTGTTGGCGTCGCGGTCGGTGTGGGCGCCGGAGTTGGCGTAGCCGTGGGTGCAGGGGTGGGTGTGTTGGTCGGCGTAAGCGCGGGCGTAGACGTTGGTTCCGGGGTTGGAGTGGCCATTGGTGTGGGCGTAGGCGCCTCTGTGGGTACGGGTGCGGAAGTTGCCATCGGCGCGGGCGTCAGAGACGGCGTTGGCGTAGGGGTTGCGGTGGGTATGGGCGTGGGAGTCGCCGTTGGTGTGGGCGTAGGCGCCTCTGTGGGTACGGGTGCGGAAGTTGCCATCGGCGCGGGCGTCAGAGACGGCGTTGGCGTAGGGGTTGCGGTGGGTATGGGCGTGGGAGTCGCCGTTGGTGTGGGCGTAGGCGCCTCTGTGGGTACGGGTGCGGAAGTTGCCGTCGGCGCGGGCGTCAGAGACGGCGCGGGCGTAGGGTCGTCTGAACACCCAATCAGAAACAGGAGCGCAATGCCGATGATCAGCAGACGTAGCTGACCACCGACACCAGCGCGAAAGGGTCTGAGAGCCTCATTTGCGAAGCTCTGACGGGCGCGGGCCTGCGGTCGCGCCCGTTCGTTCCAGCAGATCATGAAGTCACCCCGTCTTCCGGCAGAGTCACGTACCCGTCAAAGAAGATGAAGGTGAACCGCAGGATCAACGGGGTGGCGCCAATCGGCGCCTGCAGAACAACGTCCCCCTGGACCGTCTCTCCCGGACCGGCGACCATATAATACAGGGAAGTTTCCGCCTCCGGCGCGCCGGAGGCATCTCCCAACAACCTGTGGTCTGCGTCCACCAGGGCAAGGTCACTTGAATCAAAGGTTTGATGCCAGTCACCCATATTCCTGACCTCCAGTGTTACCCGTACCCACTCATTGCCGGATTCCAGCCAGAAATCCGAACTTCCGTGTCCCTCATAACCCCTCTCCACACCCATGACCGTCGCCTGCACGTGGATGCCGAAGTCGTCGTGCCGCAGGGTCATTACGCCGGGTGAAGGGGAGCCGGCGGTGGACGCGGGCGTAGCTGTAGCCGTGGGGGTTGGCCCAGGCGTGGGCCCAAGCGCCTACCTCAGAATCTCTATAATTTCCTGGTTACCCCCTCTTATGGCTTCCGCCAGGGGAGTGTTCCTAGATCCGCCTCGATCGTATGGGTCCGCGCCGGCGTCCACCAGAATCCGCACTACCTCCGTATGACCTTCCCTAACTGCCTCGTGAAGAGGAGTGTCGCCATATGTGTCTTGAGCGTTCACGTCCGCGCCGGCGTCCAGCAGGATTTGCACCACCTCCTGGCAGCCTCCTTTGGCAGCTGACACTATTAGCGGGGTTCGGTCGAAATATTCCACGAGGTCTATCTTCCCATCGGCGTTGATGTCTACGTGTCTTGCACCCGGCAGCATAGCGCTGGGGTCAGCCCCGGCGTCTATCAGAAGCCGCGCTACCTCGGCGTTTTCCCTTGGGAAACCCACGTCGCGGGTATCCACTAGTGCAACCCGGCATCCTTTTACAGCCTCCCCAAGGGGGAAATCGTGCTCGTCGTCTCTTGCGTTAACGTCTCCGCCGTCCCGGATGAACTTTTCAACCTCTGCCAGGAGGCCGTGGTGGGCTGCGTTAAGGACATAATGAAGATCGGATCGGACGACGCCCACTCCGTCGGACGCCCCGGAAGAGCCGGAGTCCCTCGGGTCGTCGCGTACGTCTCCAGGCCCACCGCAGAACGGAAGGCCGCCGAGGTCGGATAGTTCCATGTTCAGCTGGCCTCGCAGATTGTCGGGTATGCACCCGCTCAGGTAGTTCCGCTGCACAACCACATTTGACGGGTCGTTGATCTGGTCGCCCGCCTGCTGAGATACCTGGTCAACCAGGTCACCAAGGCCGCTGGCTCTGACGTCGAACTCCATCTCAATTGAGGTCTGGCTCTCGGCGAGGTCCAGGAGTTGCAGCCTGTCAAGGTTTCCCAGCGCCGGCGGAATCTCCCCGGACATCTCGTTTGCGCCGAGCTCCAACCCGACGACCCGCCCGTCATCGTTAGTGGTGACGCCGAACCATCTGTTCATGGGCTCGTTGCTGAGCCAGTTCCCGTTGCGCAGCCAATTGGGGCCGTCCGTAGAGTTGTAGAGAGCCTCCAGAGCCGCCCTGTCCGTCTCGGGCGAGGTCCGCGGGGTGGGAGTGGGACCCTCAGAGCCGCCGCAGGCGGCAGCAAGAAGAGGCAGACAGGCCACTGCCAGCGTGGCCAGGAGCCGTTGGCGTTTCACAGCAACGAGAACCAGCCCCATGGTCATGCGGATTGTAGGAGATGCAAGTAGCATTTCTGTCCTCCCAATCTTCCTTGTGGTTCATCATGAAGGAGTGCGTGCGAGGGAGGCTGTCGCGGCCCTTTTGTATTTCAGGCAAGGAGTTGAACCGTCAGGGCCACCCTGTACAAGCTGTGATTTTCTCCTCAGATATAGGAGCATGACATATACTCGACTCCAGTATATTCAATTATACTCCGATTAGTGTGCAGTTTATGTGCTTTTAGGCCGCTTTATATGTGCAGTTTGTGTGCTTTTGAGTAAGAAAGCGCAGAATGGGTCTGTATGCAGCCCGGACAGAGAGACGTGCGGGTTCCGCGTCGATGCCTGAAAACCCTCCACAGGGGTGACGAGTTGAAGGAAGACGACCGCCCTCCGCGTGGGGTCGAGGCTCCTGCGCAGGGATCCATTCTCCCGTACAAGCCGGTCGGCTTCCTTCATAGCATCACCTCCATCGGGGGGTTTTCGGGTCCTGAGCGTGGAGCCGCCGTCTCTGCCCGTGAACAGGCCCATTTTACCAAAAAGCATAGAAACTACACGCATAAAACCCCCTAAGGGCACACCAACGGCACGCCTGCTGCACACATACTTTGGTATACTAGGTAGACTAGATGTATGTGAGGGTTTGTATCATGAAATGTCTACGCTCGGCATTCGGTGAATGGGGCCGGCGGCAGGGCGGTAGGTGGACACGCGCCGTTTCACGGCGGCGCGCGCTTACCCCCCCCCCCCCCCCCCCCCCCCCCCCCCCCCGAATATTAGTTCTGTCATGAAGGCGCGCCGGCCCACCGGCCTGTTCCTGCTCCTCGCGGTCGCCGTGGCGCTGTCCGCGCTACTCCTGTCTGAATCCCACCAGCCCGTGCAGGCCCAGACCCCGACGGTCGAGACCCGTATCTGGTCCGCCACGCTGACCGTCGGACTCCATATCGATAATACAAGCAAGGGCTATATCGGCGACGGCAATCCTGCCGAACAGACAGGGGCCTTGGGGGACAACTTCCAGGATTCGTACTTCCAGATCAGCGACACGGGATACCGGGTCAGACACCTGTTGGCCGACGTCTCGATGGTGTCAGTGAGATTCCGGCCAAGCGGCGTTGGCAGCGGCGGAAACCTTCAACTGCCCGCTCATAACTACATCCTGCGCATCGGAGACACCGAGTACACTTTCCATGGGACCAACGACTACCACACTTCAGGACTGTACCAATTTGATCTGGCCGGGCTGTCCCTGACCGTCGGCGAAAAAGTTCAGGCCTCCCTCTGGGGGGTCGGGCAGCCCAGCGTTTTCGGGCTGTACGCCGACTACGACCTCGACGACGACAACCTGATCGAAGTATCAAGCCTGCAACAACTCGACGCCATGCGTTATGACCTCAATGGAAATGGCGTTTGGGATGGCGGCCTTGACGTTGCCACCTTTCACAAATTCGACGCTGCTTTCCCCAATCGCCAGATTACCCAACCGGGCAACATCAGGCTGATGGGGTGTCCCGGACACTGTACGGGCTACGAACTTGTCGCCGATCTTGACTTCGACACCAACGGCAACGGACAAGCCGATAGTGGCGACACCTACTGGAACGGCGGTTCCGGCTGGCATCCTATCGGTAATAGGGGAGACTGGTCAAATAGAATTGCTTGGTACAGCGCGGTATTTGAGGGTAACGGGCATACGATTTCGAATATGTATATTCGTCGTACGTTTGATTACTACCTGGGGTTGTTCGGACACGTTTCGGGACACATTCGAAATCTCGGAATGAAGGATGCATACATCGACGGAGGCTACAAGGTAGGCATAGTGGCCGGCAGCGTCGGTAACAATCATCAGCAGTTCAATCAGCATCGGGGTACTGCCGCTCTGGGTTCGGTGTCGTCGTCTTATGCTACTGGCCGGATAACAGGGAACGGCTACTGGGTAGGCGGATTAGTGGGTGAGTTGTCGGGCTATGTAGTCGCGACCTGGACGGACGTAACCATAGTGACCCCGCCCTTCACCCGTCCGTACCTATACTTCGGAGGAATTGTGGGTTGTGCCTACACCAATGGGGCAGCGGACGGTACCGTCAGAGCGTCGTACTCATTAGGCTCTATCATCGAAACTATTCCAGATAATAGGATAGTGGGCCATCCGGTAGCACATCTGTGCAGTGGGGGTTCAAACAGTTACTCGCCTGGGACTAATGCCGACAGCTACTTCGACGGCAACCGCCATCTGGAATCAAGACAATGGGCAAGATCAACTGGTCAACTGGTCAGACCAACTGGCTACACCGACATCTACGAGCACTGGAACGTCAACGTGCGCGGCGACTCCAACGCAGACGATCCTTGGGACTTCGGCACGAACCGGGACTACCCCAAGCTGAAGGCCGACAAGAACGGCGACGGCGTCTACACCGTTGAAGAGTTCCCCGGCCAGGACCAGGCGCCGAGGGGCGCCACGGACTACGACACCGACGACGACAACCTGATTGAGATCAGCAGTATGGTGCAACTCAACGCCATCCGCTTCGATCCTGACGGTGACGGCGATGTGCTGTGGGCGAGCGCTCAACAGTACCCCGAGGCATTTCCAGACGCGCTCCTTGACATGGGCTGCCCGAATGTCTGCAAGGGCTATGAGCTGGTTGCTGACATCGATCACGACGCCAACGGCAACGGGCAGCTCGACGGAGGAGACTGGCCCTATGACGACGGCGCGGGTTTCAGACCCATAGGACATGACGACGATGCTCCATACACCGCCGAGTTCAACGGCAACGGTTACGCCATCCGAAATCTGAATATCCACCGCACTGCCAAGCGAGTAGGGTTGTTTGGCTGGATAAACGGCGCCGCCTACATCCACCACGTTGGACTGAACGACGTCGATATAACGTCCACAGACGAGGGCGTTGGGGACGTTGGAGCGCTTGTGGGCTTCGCGCAGGGCAGCCAGACGCGTATATCGGCCAACTACGCCACCGGGTCGGTCACCGGCGTCAACCAGACAGGCGGACTGGTGGGCAGCAACCAGGGCGTCATGCGGGCAAACTGGGCGGACGTGGCCGTAACCGGCGACCAGCACGTGGGCGGATTGGTGGGACACAACGGCGGCGAAGTCAGCTCCTCCTACTCGCGGGGTTCAGCATCCGGCTCATCCCTGGTCCACGGTGCGGTTGGATTGACCGACGGCGGGACATTGACACAGGTCTATTTCGACCGCAACAGCCATCAGACTGTGACCGATGATATCCACCCCAAGTTCAGGTCGGAGTTGGAGAAGCCAACAGGCTACACCGGCATCTACTCCGGCTGGAACGCGGACCTGGACGGGGACGGGAGCGCGGATTCCCCGTGGGACTTCGGCGCGTCCATCAGCTATCCAATACTGAAGGCAGACCTGGACGGCGACGGAACAGCCACGTGGCAGGAGTTCGGCTACCAAAAAAGAGTTTCGACCGATGCTAGTCCTAGCGCTGTTTGGGCGGACCGGATGACGGCTGGGCCTGCACGGTTACTTGGCGAGGCAGGATTCCTTGCGAGTGGGGAAGGCGGGCCTACCGATAGGGAAGAGAACCCAAACGGTTATGGCGCGCTCGTCATTGGGTCATTCGCCATAGACAGGACTGAATACTCTGTCATTAACCTCTCCTCTTTCCCGGTAGAGACAGCGACAGGGACAACGACGTTGCATCTCAGAACGGAACCGGCGTTGCCCGGACAAGGCGCAGGATTAGAGCTCTATTTGACAGACGCGACGGGCATTAAATTCGGCGGACCTTTGAGCAGCAATGCCTCACCACCAGGCAACACCTATTCGGTTTATGGGAGCAGAGCCATTCAAGCCGGGCAGAGCTATCTGGTGCAGCTGCAATCGACTCCTTCAATCGGGCTTAGCGAAAACGACTACAGAGGAGGCGAAAACTTCGGTTCCGTCATAGCATCGATCGCTCTCAGCGGAGGGTCTGATGCTTCTGCGCGTTCGGTGAGCTACCGTCTGGCAGAGAACCAGAACAGCTGCAACCTGTCTCCAAACATTCCGTTGGCGACGCCCGGCGAAGACTTCATCGCTCCGTCCGGCACGGTGACTTTTCAAACCATGCCTGGTGAACATAGGGTGCTGACCATTGAAATACCGGTTCAACTGATAAACGATGACGTAGACGAGGCAGACGAAGAGGTGTTTTGCATAGAAGCGTACAACCCGCAGAACGCCGCATTGGGGCGGGCATTCGCGCTTATGCGGATCATGGACGACGACGTTGCGAAGCTGAGCATCGAGCCTGTATCTCGCAGCATTGCTCCTTCTCAATCAGCGCTGTTCCGCATCAACATGGAAACGGAAGTCCCGTCTCCGCCAGACCGAACGGTGAACGTGGGCATCAGCTCTGCAAACATCGCAGACGTTTCGTCAGGCACAAGGACGGTAGAGTTAACGAATCTTCAATCCTCCAACGGCGTGGCGTCATTCGATTTCAGCGTTCCGACCGGCGCATTGCAACCAGACTCGGTTGGACACGTCACGGCGGAGTTGCAGGCATCGTCGCAGCCGGTGGAATCGAATTCTGCCTTCAGCTATCGTTTGCACGACAGTCTCCCAACCAGCGCGGCCGTGCAGATGAGCATCAACTTGAACACCGATGTCTGGACGACGCAGATGACGGCTGGAACAGCAGACGAGTCCGTCGTGGGATACCTTGTGCCTGGCCGCTACCCTGAAGGTGTCACCGGTTGGGAAGGTTACGGTTCCTTCGCCGATGGCAGGGAGTTCACGATAGACGGTGTCGATTATGCCGTTGACTACATTTTTTACAACTTGCCCAATTCTCCGACGGTAATTTTCAGAACACGCCCGGAATTGCCATCTCAAGGCGTGAGGTACAGCCTGCATCTGACCAATGCAACAGGCATCAAATCCGGTGGACGTTTGACACATGGCACTTTTGGAGATGAACAAGCATATTCAGTTCCTGGAATCGACAACATTCAAGACGGTGAAACCTACACGGTTGAGCTGACTCGAATAATCAATCCTGAGATTTCCATAGAGCCTGTAAATTCATCGGTACGTGCGGGAGGCGATGCGCAGTTTCGGGTCGTGGCCGATATGCCCGTACTGAAACAGGTCAGTGTGAATCTCGTTATCCATGAGCGGACATATTCAAGTGATGGCCTCAGCTTCAGCACGATAGAGAGAACCAACAGTGTGACTATCCCGAAGGGAGGGACTGAGGCGGTCTTTAGTTTTTCCACGAGAGATGACCGGGACAGGGTTGTTGTAGTCTCTCTGCAAGACGGAGGAGGATATCACCGCTCTGAATTGCTGCCGACTTCCGCGACTGTGCAAGTGGTGGTCCAGCAAGGCGGTGTTTGAAGGCAGTCCCGCTGCCTTTACCCTGACAGCCGCCCCGGCTCCCCTGGATGGCCTGTTGGTGGACCTGAGCGTTCAGCAGCGCGGAGACTTTGGAGTCGTCACGGGCAGGAAGTACGGCGCAGCCACCAACCCGGCGGGGATGAATTCCACGTGTCCATAGACTTCAGCCACTACCCGGGCATGGTGAGCTTCAAGCGCGCCTCGGCTGCTCCACTCCACCCCCAGACTAATGGCAAGCTGGAGCGGCGCCGCCAGACCCTCAACTGCCCCCTGAGCTATCGGGGTTCAAAGTGTGCCATTATTGCTGATTGCCAACATTGCCAAGGTCCTCGATGCCGCTCAGTCTGGACATGGCGCGCCGGGACCTCCGCCCTCCCACAACCTCTCCGCCGCGCCCATGTGCGCGGCGATGGCGTCACGCAGCCTCTCCGCTGAATCGTATTTGAGCCGGCGCACCAGGTAGGCGAACTCGCGAGAGTCCACCGCGGGCGCCGTCAGGTCCTTGGAGTGGCCTCGCACCACTCGCAGCGCGTCTATAAGTCGCCGAAGGAATCCGTAGGTCTCCTCCATTTCGCCCGCCTGCGCTCGTGTGATGTAACCACCCTCCTTCAGGCTGGCTATCGCGTCCATCGTATTGACCGCCCGCAGAGCTGCGTCCTCGCGGCCCCGGGCCACCTGCCATGCCTGGACGTAGTACTCCACGTCGGTCAGGCCTCCGCGGCTGTACTTGGCGTTCAGCGCTCCCGTCTGCACCAGCTCATTCGCCTGGCGGCCTCGCAGGTGCCGGACGTTCTCAACGTCCAGTGGCCTGCCGGAGTAGACGAAGGCGTCGCGCGCTGCGGTGAGGCGTTCGCCCAGCGCGGCGTCGCCCGCCACCGGGCGCAGCTTCACCAGGGCCATGCGCTCGAACTGGCGCGCCGCGCCGCCCTCCGAGTAGTAGTCTCGGAAGCCGTCAAGGGTGCAGGCAAGGGCCCCGGCGTTGCCATGGGGCCGCAAGCGCATGTCCACCTCAAAGATGCCCTCTCTCCGAGCCCTCACCGTACCAAGGAAAGTCCTCACGAAGTCGCCGAAGAAACGGGCGTTTGGCGCCGAGTCCGGTCCAGCCGTGCTGCCCTCGCCCTCGTAAGCGAAGATCAGCTCCACGTCCGAGCCAAAGCCCATCTCGCGCCCGCCGAACTTCCCCAGCGCACAGATGCACCAGGCGCATACTCGACCGTCCGGGAGGAGGGGCTCGCCGTACTGCTCGGTCAGCCTTGCGTATGAGAGGGCGGCCGCCTCCCGTACCATCACCTCGCCAAGCTCGGTCAGCTCCTTTGCAAACTCATTGAACCCGATGCGGCCCGTGATGTGCCGCAGGTCAATGCGAAACATCTCGCGGTCCTTGAACCCGTTGAGCACGTCCACCTTCTCGGAGTGGTTGTTCAGTCTGGTCAGACGGACGCTCAGGTCCTCCTCCAGTCGCTGAACCGGCCTGGCCTCGTCCAGCGACGGCACGTCCACCACGACGGGAAACAGGTTCTCGTACTGCATCCGCAGGAAGTCCTCCCACAGGAACTCGCTCACGCCCATCAGCTGCGCCAGGGCGCCCTGCACCGTCGGCGACTCCAGGTCCTGCAGGCCGCTGCTCCAGTCCGGCCTAGATAGTATCTGGAGCGTCAGAGCGTTGAACTGCCGCAGCGCCAGCGCCGGGTTGGGCGAATGCGGCAACAGATGAGTGAACTGCTTGATGAGGGAGGCGGCCACGCGTACCTTGCGCAAGTCCTCCTCGCCGGTAATCTTCCCGCCGTCGCGCCCCGTCACCATGAACACGTCTTGCGTCTCCCCGCCAACGGTGCGTATCTCTGCCCTCTCGATGTTGACGTTAAGCACGGCAAGGGCGTTGGCGAAAGCGTACAGGAAGCCAACCGTGTCCGTGGAGCGAATTACAACCTGCGTGTGGTGCGGCAACGCGTCGTTGCTCACCTCTATGGACACCGGATACACGCGCTCGCTGTGGCCGCCGGATGCCAGGAGCGCCTCGCTGACTCTGTCGATCAACTGCTCTCGGGCCGCTTCTCTCCGTCCCGCCGCCAGCAGCGCCACGAACCTCTGCAGCTCTGCCTGGAACCGCTCCCACACGTCGTCGCTGGCGGGGGAGAAGGCGCGCACGCTGAACACGTCCAGCAGCCTGCGCGAAATGGGCGCCGGCCCTGTTCCGGGCGTCCTCCGAGTCCGCCGTCCAGCCGGCCCGGAGACACCGCGGCGTGGAAGCGCAGCCTGTGGAGCGGCCGGCAGACGCAGGGTGAACACGTCTGCGTCTTCTATGTTCATCCCGTACGCCGGAAACAGGCCGGCAATGGTGGCCAGCGCCCCAACCCAGTCCGACGTGCAGACCGTAACCGTCCAGCGTTCGTCACCGGCCGCCTCTGTGTGGACGACCACGGCGTCCGGCTGCTGCACCATGCTCAGCAGCCGTTCGTGAAGCGCCCGCTCGTCGGGCCCGAACCGGTCGTAGGCGGCGCCCAGCTGCTCAAAAGGCGATGGAGCTCCCGCGGCCTCCGTTACGTCCGTCATGCTACGCCTCCAGCCCGGGCGAAGGGGCCTCCTCCGGGCGGCCGATTCCGCGCCGGGACGACACGTTCTTCAAATCCATGATAGCATACACGGCGATTAGAGACTGTCCGGACCGTTGAATCGCGTCCGGTTTGGTGGCGCCAAAATGAGCGATCTAGACGAGCTTCTGGCTGCATTCGACGGGGGACTGCTGCTGCGCCCCTCACATCTGGTCCCCAACATGGTGGACCTTGCGAGGGCCCTGGCGTCCCTTGCCGGCGCCCGGGGCGTTACGCCGAGCCACAACTCCCATGCGGTGGAACGCCTCATCGGCCACGCCGACCACCTGGTGTTCGCGCTGGTCGATGGCATGGGCGCGGAGCAGGTTGAAGCGCTGCCGGAGGAGGCCTTTCTGCGCCTTCACCTTCGCGCCGAGTTGCAGACTGTGTTCCCGTCCTCCACTGCGCCCGCCGTAACGTCCTTTGCCACCGGCGAGTGGCCTGCCAGGCACGGCGTGACCGGCTGGTGGACACACCTTCCGCAGATTGGGGGGGCCGCGGCCGCCCTGCCCTTCGTGGCCAGGTCGGATGCGCGGCCGCTGGCCTCCCTGGGCGTCACGCCGGACGACGTCTACCTGCTGCCTCCACTGGTGCGCAGCGTCGAGCGAGACACCCTGAGCTTGTTTCCGCGCCAGATTGCCAATAGCGTCTACTCCGTCTACCTCAGCGGCGGCTGGCCGCGGCATGGCTATTCGTCATTGCGGGAGGCCGTGGACCTGGTGACTTCGCGGGTCGCCAGCGCGGCCACCCCCACATACACCTTCGTCTACACGCCCCTGATAGACGCCGCAGCCCACAGGCATGGCGCGTTGCACCCACGGACTATCGAGACCGTAGCCAGGGTTAACGCCGAGATGGAGAAACTGGCAGACGGCCTCCGGGGCGCGGGCAAGCTGGTGGTAAGCGCAGACCACGGCCTGCTGGACGCTCCACCTGGCGCGAGGAGGCGGCTCATGCCCTCTCACCGGATAACTGGCGCTTTGAGGTTTGCGCCCTCCGGCGACGCCAGGGTGCTGTACCTCCACGTCGGGGCAGGCTCCGGTATGGCGGACCTGGACGCCCTCCAGCGCCGCCTCGGCAGTCGCTTCCTGCTAATCTCGATTCAGGAGGCCGAAGACCTGGAGCTGTTCGGGCCGGGCCTCATCTCTCCCGCAGTCAGGGAGCGTATGGGGGACGTGATCGCCATCTCCACAGGGTGTGACGTGGTGGCATACGGGCCGGACTCGCGTATGTGGTCCATCATGGATGAGAAGTCGCAACACTCCGGCCTGTCCCGGTCGGAGATGCGGGTGCCGCTGGTGGTAGCGTAAAGCCGGCCTCAGATGGACATCCGGCGCGGTAAAGCCCTCGCGGCGGGCAGGCCAAGACACCGACCTGCCCGCGGTCGGCTGAGTTTCGCAGCATGAAGACGCAGCCGGCTCTGTACGCTGCGTTACAGCACGAGAGGAGGATGTCACCTTCCCTTGAACTGAGGCTCCCGCTTCTCCAGGAAGGAGAGTATGGCCTCTTTGCGGTCGTCGGTCTGCGAGGCCAGGGAGTTGTAGTAGCTCTCATTGGTCAAGGCCTGCTGGAGGTCGGCGTCCATCCCGCGCTGGATCAGGAGCTTGGTCATGCGCACCCCGATTGGCGGATTGCCCGCAATCGTGTCGGCGTACACCCTGGCCTCCGCCAGCAGAGAGTCGTGAGGGACCACCTTGGTGACCAGGCCCTTCTCCAGGCCCCACTTGGCATCGTACACGTTGCCCGTGAGGGCCATCTCCGCCGCCACGCTTGGCGCTATGTGGGGCAGGAAGTAGGTTGCTCCCGTGTCCGGCATAATGGACCGCTTGATGAAGATGCTGGCGAAGCGAGCCTGCTCCGAAGCGACGCGAATATCGCAGCTAAGGGCGATGGAGAGGCCCATACCCGCAGCCACGCCGTTCAGCGCAGCGATGACGGGCTGTGGAATCGCCCGGATGTGGACCGGAAGCGAGCGGGCCGGGTATCGCTGCATGCCAGCCTGTGCCTCCTGCTCCCGACGCTGACGCAAGGTCTCCTGGTCCCCTTCCGCCAGGGCGCGCATGCCGGTGACGTCTGCCCCGGCGCAGAACCCCCTGCCTTCGCCCGTGAGGATGACGGCGCGGACATCGTCATTGGCTGCCACCTCATCCAGGGCAGAGTGAAGGCCCTCTCTCAGCTCCGTATTCACGGCATTCAGGCGCTCCGGTCGATTCAGGGTTATGATCGCCACTGGACCGTCAATAGAGAGTTTAACCGCTTCCAACGCTGTAATCGCCATTTCGTTCCACTCCTTTCCGATTGCTGCCGGTCTGCCTGCAGACGAAACTGCTCCTGCTACTCGAAGTGTGGGATTGCAAAGTCCATAGAATACCTCCCTACTGCAACTGCATCCCCAATTCAGGGGCTCCCGCCTCACCCGATGCACGGGTTGCGGTTAACATAAGTCCTGAGCGCGAGAACGTCAAGAGCTATCTTGTGTATTCCCTTCACCACTTCTCCTGTACCTCTGGCCTCGCTTCACAGCCGCTCTACGATTACCTCAGCAAATTGACACGCTGTAGGCAACATAAGATAATTTCCGTGGCTCCGGCGCTCCCGTGGGTACATTAATCGATGGAGGAATCATGTCTTTCGAGTTTATTCGCTCAGAAACAAGGGACGGGGTGCTTATTCTGACTCTGAACGACCCCGCTACACGGAACTCCTGGGGTGGCCAGCTGGCCCAGGAGGCGGAATCTGAAATCGACCGTCTGGCCCAGGACCCCGATCTCCGGTGCCTGGTCATCACGGGAGAGGGGCGCGCATTTTGCTCCGGCGCTAATGTTAAGGGCTTCAATCAGAGCATCCGTGAGCGTGAGGAATCGGCAGCGCCACCTGCGGAGCCCAGCGTCTGGGAACGGATGGACCCGGCCGGATACGCCTATGAGCATGGGCAATTCGAAGGCCCATCCATCATCTGGAAGCTGTGGAACTTGCAGAAACCCTCTATCGCTGCGGTTAACGGGCCCGCTTATGGCATAGGGGATGGAATAGCTATCTCATGCGACTTCCGCATCGCCTCGGAGCAGGCCGCATTTTGCGAAGCCTTCATCCGCAACGGCATCGTTTCGGGAGACGGCAGCATCTGGCAGCTCCAGCGTCTCATTGGCATCTCCAACACCCTGATGATGTCATACACGGGCGAGCCTATCAGTGGTGAGGAGGCCTATCGCATTGGGCTGGCCAACAAAGTCGTGCCCCATGAGCAGTTGATGGATGCCACAATGGAGCTGGCTACAAAGCTGGCCCAGGGGCCTACCGTCCAGATGGGCCTCATTAAAATGATGACTCACAAGGCCACCCATCAGACCTTCCGGGAGCATTTCGCCAGCAATGCCCAGGCTGGGGCTATCGCACGGGCTACGGAGGACCACAAGGAGGGCGTTCGCGCTTTCATCGAGAAGAGGAGGCCCAACTTCAAGGGCCGCTAGCGCGCTCCTGGCCCGTGCTGGACAGCGCCGGGCTCACTGGTCCGCCTCTCGTGTCTACGTATCCGTGAGGGAAGTCAACCCTTTGCGGCGTCGAAGTAACAGTTCCTTACACGGCTGTCGGGTGATGGCTTAGAGGGCTTTGGCATAGTCGCCTTCCCTCATCCGCACCGCGACAGCGGAGCTATTGTTTACTTTCATATATAGTCCCCACATAGTTCGCCCCGCCTTTTCACCCCCGCCGATTTGCCGTCCGTTAAGCCGTTTCACCGGATAGCGTCTTCCATTTGACACATTCTCCGGGAGGTGATACTCTGTCTGGCTGCTCGATACATAGTATCAATAGTCACTATCTAAAATGTACAATATGCGTGTCCAGCAAGATACATATATGAGATATCATATCAGTAATCTGCAATTGCAAGTGTAGGAAAGCCACGAGAGGACGACGCAGAGGATGATGGTCCATAGGAAGATGCTGGCACTGACGGAGAGGGCGCGTGCTCGAATCGCCCTCACCGTGGCTTTGGGGTTGGCGATCTCCGGAACATTCATCGCGCAGGGGGTGGTCGTGGCCCTGGTGGTCAGCCGCATCCTGGCCGGCGAGCCGTGGACGGGGGTGCTCGCCCTCGTGGGTGTTGTCGCTCTGCTGGCGGCGCTTCGCGCGGCGCTGCTCCGGTGGCGGGAGATGAGCTCCATGCTCACCGCCGCGGAGGTGAAGGTGGCCCTGCGCCAACGGCTCTACCGTGCGCTTCTTGCCCTCGGCCCCGGGTACATGGAACGGACGCGGACGGGAGCGGTGCAGTCCACTCTTGTGGACGGCGTGGAAGCCCTGGAGGCCTACATGGGCTACTACCTGCCGCAGTCCATTGTCGCGGTGGTCGTGCCCCTGGCCGTGGTGGCGTACATCTGCGTCCTAAGCCCCCTGGTGGGCGTGGTCGTGCTGGTGTGCGTGCTGGCCGTTCCCTTGGCGCCGCGCCTGTGGGACGGACTGCTGGGCGAGTACGGCCAGCGGCACTGGCGTGCGTACACGGACCTCAACGCCCAGTTTGTGGACAGCATGCAGGGAATGGTCACGCTGAAGGCGCTCAACGCCAGCGAGCGCCGGGGGCGGGTCCTCCAGGACGCCGCGCTCGCCCTCTACCGGGCGACGATGGCGCAGCTCTCCATCTCCATGATACGCAACGGCGTTGTGGGGCTGGCCATGAGCGCAGGCGTGGCGATGGCCGTCGCCGTGGGCGCGTTCCAGGTGGCGGACGGAGCGCTCAGCCTGGCGGGACTCCTTGTGGTGCTGTTCCTCACGGGGGAGTGCTTCCGTCCGTTGGTGGAGCTGGACTCCTACTGGCATAAGGGCTACATGGGCGTGTCCGCCTCCACGGGAATCTTCGCGCTTTTGGAAGCAAAGCCTGAGGTGGCTGACCGTGAGGCCACGCCGACGCACCCCGAGCCATCGAGCACGCCGAAGTCCATCGCCTTCGTGAACGTCACCTTTGCCTACCACCCGGACAGAGTGCCGGCGCTCGACGGCCTGTCGTTCAGCTTGGACGCAGGCCAGAGCCTTGGCCTGGTTGGTCAGTCGGGGGCTGGAAAGAGCACCGTGGCTGCGCTGCTGCTCCGGTTCTTTGACCCCCAGCAGGGGCGCGTGGAGATTGGAGGCGTGGACATACGCGACTACCCCCTGGAGACGCTGCGCGGCCTCATCGCAGTGGTGTCCCAGGACACCTACCTCTTTCATGGGACGGTGGAGGACAACCTCCGCCTCGGGAAGCCCGGAGCCTCCCCGGGAGAGCTGGAAGCGGCGGCGCGGGCGGCCAACGCTCACGAGTTCATCACGGCGCTACCCAAGGGGTATCGGACCGTGGTCGGAGAACGGGGAGCGAAGCTCTCCGGGGGTGAGCGCCAGCGCATCGCCATCGCGCGGGCGTTGCTGAAGGATGCCCCTATCCTCATCCTGGACGAGGCGACCTCCAGCCTGGACGGTGTTAACGAGAGCGCCATCCGTGACGCGCTGAAGCGGCTGGCCCAGGGCCGGACCACCATCACCATCGCCCACCGCTTCTCCTCCGTCGTCCACGCCGACCGCATCGTGGTCCTGGACGAGGGGCGGGTGGTTGAGGCCGGCCGCCACCAGGAGCTGATGGAACGGCGCGGCGCATATGCCGGCCTCGTCCTGGCGCAGCAGGAGGCCGTGTGAGCGCCCTGGCGAGCAATCGAACCAGGGAATGGGAGTTCGCTCCGCGCAGCGGCAGATGGGGGTCCGGGTTCTGGCAGCTGCTCCGCATCCTGCGCCCGTACTACTGGCTGATGGGAATCACCGTGCTCACGGGCATCCTGAACCAAGGCTTCATGATCGCCGCCGCCGGGATTGGCGCGTTCATGGTGGGGAGAGTGGCGACGGGAGCGACGGCTGAAGCGCTCTACCTCAGCGCCTTCGTGCTTGGCGGGGTCGTGGCCGGACGGGCGGTGGCGGCCTGGGCGGAGATGTGGCTGGCGCACGACCTTGCCTACCGCATCCTGGCGGAGTTCCGCATCTGGCTCTATCAGGCCCTGGACCGGCTGGCGCCGGGCTACCTTCTCGACCGGCGCTCCGGCGACCTATCCACCGCGGCGATGGCCGACGTGGACACCATCGAGTGGTTCTACGCTCACACCGTGGGCACGTTCATCGTGGCGGTCGTGGCGCCGGTGGGGGCGCTCCTGACCCTCGCGGCGATGCACTGGCTGCTCCCCCTGGCTCTGCTCCCAGCGACCCTGGCGGTGGCAACCGTTCCCTTCTGGCTGCGCAAGCGGGCGGCAGCCCAGGGCCGGAGACTGCGAGAGACCCTGGGTTCGCTGAACGCGGAGGTGGTGGACGGCGTTCAGGGACTCCGCGAGGTCGTGGCCTTTGGGCAGGGACAGCGCTTCCTGGAAGGGCTGCTAAAGAGCAGCCGGAGCCTGGTGAGCGCACAGGTCTCCCACGGGCGCAGAGCGGGCATAGAGCACGCAGTCACGTCCGCGCTCATCACGCTGGGGATGGTGAGCGTTGTCATTGCCGCAGCCTACCTGGTGTCCACCGGCTCCCTCTCTCCCGCGCTCTATCCGGTCGTCATCATCCTAGCCATCTTCATCTTCGGGCCGGTGACCAACATCACCGGCATCGCGGAGAGCCTTGGCGTGGTCTTCGCGGCGGCTGACCGGGTGTTCACCGTGCTGAACGCGCCCGCTCCGGTGCGGGACACGGAGGCTGCGACACCTCAAGGCCCGGTGGAGCCTCGCATCGAGTTCAGGGCTGTGAGCTTCCACTACGCCCCGGATCTGCCTCCGGCGCTGGACGCAGCCAGCTTCTCCGTAGAGCCGGGCGAGAGCGTGGCCCTTGTGGGGCACTCCGGCGCGGGGAAGTCCACCTGCATCCATCTGCTCATGCGGTTCTGGGACGTCACGGACGGCGCAATCACCATCGGCGGGCATGACGTCCGGGCGTTCCCGCAGAGCGCCCTGCGCGATCTCATCGCCTGGGTGCCGCAGGACATCTATCTGTTTAACATGACCATCCGAGAGAACATCCGCCTGGCGCGCCCGGAAGCCCTGGACGCGGAGGTGGAGGAGGCCGCAAGGGTCGCTCTGGCGCATGACTTCATTATGCGGATGCCCCAGGGGTATGAGACCAACGCCGGTGAGCGGGGTGTCCAGATGTCCGGGGGCCAGCGGCAGCGTATCGCCATCGCGCGGGCGGTCCTCAAGGACGCCCCCATTCTGGTGATGGACGAGGCCGTCTCCAACCTGGATGTCGAGAACGAGCGTCTTCTCCGGGAGGCGATGGCCCGCGCCCGCGCCGGGCGTACCTCCCTCATCATCGCGCACCGGCTGTCCACCATCCGCAGCGCCGACCGCATCATTGTCCTGGAGGAGGGGCGCACAGTGGAGGCCGGCCCACACGACTCCCTGCTCGCCGCCGGAGGTGTGTACGCGGGCCTGGTCGCCTTCCAGCAGAGGGCCATTCCCTTGTGACCATCAGTGACCGAATTGTGACCACGCTGCGGGGCCGGAACGCGAAGAAGTCGTGCCTCCACAGCCGACCGATCAAATAAGCACATAGGAGAGAGGTGTTATGAAGTATGCAATCGTAGGCTTGGTTCTGATGCTGCTGGCAGCATGCGCCGAAACAGCGCCAACAGCGACCTCGCAGCCCGCGGCCACACAGGCGCCTGTCGCGACGGCAGCGCCAACAGCGACTCCACAGCCGGTGGCCACACAAGCGCCCACCGCCACGCCGGTACCCCCCACGGCGACGCCCTCGACCATCTCGCTGACGGACAGCACGGGGGAGCGCCTGACCTTCACAACGCGGCCTGTCCGCGTGGCTTGTCTCACGGAGATATGCCCGGACATCCTGGCTGAGCTGGGACTGGAGCCCGTGGCGGTCAATGACCCGCTCTCCTCTGACCCGCGGTTCTTCGGCAGCAGGGCGGATGCGTTCGAATTGATCGGCGGCTCGTTCTTCGAGCCTAACCTGGAGGACATCGCCGCCGTCGAACCGGACCTCGTCATCGGGCTGTCCGGCGTGCATGACGGCCTGCGGGACGCGCTGCGTCCCATCGCTCCGCTCTACATCGTGAACCCGCTGACCTATGAGGACTCCATCAACTACCTGAAGGAGATCGGGGAGGCGATGGGACGCTCGGCGGAGGCTGATGAGGCGGCGCAGCGGTTCCTGAGCAAGCTGGAAGACTACAAGGCGCGTTCGCCCATGGACCGCACGGCCCTGGTGATGTATGGTTCCGACGTCAATTTTGGCATCGACACGGATGCCTCATTGACCGGCGGGCTTCTGGCGGAAGTGACCGGCTACCCCTGGCCGAACCCGTCCCTTGACGGTGGTGGGCACGCGTCGGGCGGCATCCAGTTCTCCCTGGAGGGGGTCCTCAGTGTTGACCCTGACGTAATCTTCATTCAGACCATCGCTTTCCCCGGGTTCCAGCCGCCGCCTCTGGCGGAACAGCTGGCCGCGAACCCGCTGTGGAGCGAGCTTGCAGCGGTCCAGAACGGCGAGGTACACGATGTCAGCTTCAGTCTCTGGAGCACCGGGCGCGGGACCCGCTCCCTGGGCCTGGTGCTGGATGAGGCAATGCCCCTGCTCTACCCGGACGTGTTCGGCAGCTAGGGCATCTCGTCCGGGAGCAGCCAGGGAGTGACAGACAGGCCCGTGAGCGCTCGGTGGGAGCCCGTCAAGCTGATTCTGATTGCCGCGGGCCTGCTTCTGTGCATATTCGTGGCCGCCTCGGTATCCCTTGCCAACGGCATACCCCGGCTCTCGATGGCGGAGACGTGGGGCATCCTCTGGGGAGAGGAGGCGGAGCGCCTGGCGCGGCTATCCGTCCGCGAGTTACGCGCTCCCAGGGTGGCGCTCGCCATCCTCAGCGGGGCGGCACTGGGCTTGGCGGGGGCGATGATGCAGGACGGACTGAGAAATCCGCTGGCGGGCCCGGAGCTTCTTGGCGTGGCCGCCGGGGCCTCCCTTGCCGTGGCGGTCGTCACCCTCTTCCAGGTCCCGCTGCTTCTGGTGTTCTATCCCTGGGCGGCGCTCACGGGCGGCCTGCTCGCGGGGGCCGTGGTGATCATCGCGGCGAAGGGAGCGCGGAGCCCTATGCAGGTCGTGCTCGTCGGCGCCGCAGTGGCGACCTTCATCAATGCGTGCATCATCGCCCTCATCAGCCTGGCGGGGACAAGCGGCTCGGTCCTTGTCCTGTTCTACTTCCTGCTGGGCAGCCTGGCGAACAGGACGTGGGAGCACGTCTGGATCGTCGCGCCCTGGGTGGCGGTCTGCCTCCCCCTGGGTCTGCTGCTGGCGCGGCCATTGAACGCGCTCCGCCTGGGCGACCATGCGGCGCAGTCGCTGGGGATGAGGGTTGGGCGCGTGCGGACGCTGGTCCTCCTGCTCGGCGCAGGGCTTGTGGCTGCGGTGGTGGCCGTCACCGGCCCTATCGGATGGATAGGACTCCTTGCCCCGCATCTATCCCGGCTGGCCCTGCGCAGTGAGGACCCGCGCAAGGTGCTGGCCTTCTCCGCGCTCATGGGCGCTGCGCTCCTCACGATGGCGGACGTTGGGGCGAAACTAGCCATTGCCCCCGCGGAGACGCCCGTTGGGCTATGGACGGCGGTGCTGGGCGGGCCGGTCCTGCTTCTGCTGCTCAGAAACAGGATTCTAAGGAGCGACCATTAACGCGACGGACAGGCAGGAGGGCGCAGCGGACGGGCGCGCCTGGGGGGCCAGGCGATTCCCCGTGCTGCTAGCCGTCGGGCTGGCGCTCATCGGAGCGCTGTTCGTCGTGCATCTGTGCACGGGCACGGTGCGCCTGGGGCCGGACGAGGTGCTGGCGTCGCTCCTGGGACGGCAGGCCGAGGACCTGCATCGGACCGTGGTCTGGGACCTGCGACTTCCCAGGTCGCTCATCGCCATCGTCGCCGGAGCGCTGCTGGGGACGGCCGGGGCGGTTCTCCAGGTGGTCATGCGGAACAACCTGGCGGAACCTGGCATCACCGGCGTGACGGCGGGGGGAATCCTTGTCGCCGTTCTGTGGACAGCGGGTTTCTGGGGACTTCCGCACCCTGGGCGTTTCATGCCCCTCATAGTGCTGCTTGGGTGCCTGGGCGCGGGCGCGTTGGTATTTGCCATGAGCTGGCGCGGCGGAATCCATCCACTGCGTATGCTGCTCAGCGGAGTGTTGGTCAGCGCCATCTTCTCGTCCGCGACCGCGTTCATCATGCTGCGCGCCCAGGCCGGCGTGGGAGGCATCCTCCCCTGGATCATCGGATCGTTGAATGGCCGCGTCTGGGTACACTGGGACCAACTGTGGCCGTGGGCGGTGGCGGCGCTGCCGTTGGCGCTGCTGGCCACCCGGCCTCTGAACGTCCTCCAGCTTGGGGATAGCGTGGCCGCCGCCAGGGGGATGCGGGTCAACGCGACGCGTACCGCGCTCTTCTGCCTCGCCGCCCTGCTCACCGCGGCGGCGGTCTCGGTGGTGGGAGCGGTCGGGTTCCTCGGCCTTGTGGCCCCGCACATCGCGCGGTGGCTGACCGGGGAGGATGCCCGCCGCCTGCTGCCGGTGGCCGCGGTGGCGGGCGCGGCTCTGCTCATTGGAGCGGACATCGTTTCCCAGGGGATCACCATACGTCCGCCCTTCCCTGCGCCGCAACACCGGCCAGGGCTGCCGGTGGGAGCGGTCGTGGCGTTCATGGGCGCGCCGTTCTTCCTCTATATCCTCAGCCGGGGGGCGGCGCGATGACGCAAGACGCGGTCCTGTTGGACGCCCAGGCCATCTCCGTGCGTCTGGGTAAGAGTCCGGTGCTGAACGAGGTGTCGCTTTCCATTCCACGGGGGACCGTGACAGCCGTCATTGGCCCCAACGGGTCCGGGAAGTCCACCCTGCTTCGCACGCTGGCCCGCCTCCTGCGCCCCCAGACGGGCGCCGTGCTGCTGGATGGCGCAGCCATCGCCAAAATGTCCCCCGGCCAGGTGGCGCGGCAGATAGCGATGCTGCCGCAATCGCCGGGCGCCGTTCCGGGGATGACGGTGCAGGAGCTGGTCGAACAGGGCCGGTATGCCCACACCGGCCCGCTCAGGATGCGTTCGGACAGTGACCGCGCGGCGGTTGAGCGGGCGCTGGATCTCACGTCCTCCGGCCGCTTCCGTCACCGCCTCCTGGAGAGCCTCTCAGGGGGTGAGCGCCAGCGGGTCTGGATTGCGCTTGCCCTGGCGCAGGAGCCGCGCATCCTCCTCCTGGACGAGCCCACCACGTTCCTGGACGTGAATCATCAGATCCAGGCGCTCAACCTCATCCAGGCGTTGAACCGTGAGCACGGCCTTACCGTGGTCATGGCGCTGCACGACCTGAACCAGGCGTCCCGGTACGCGGAGCGCCTGGTGGTCCTGCACGATGGCCGCGTTGTTGAGGAGGGCCCTCCCACGGCGGTCATTCGGGAGGACGTGCTCGCTTCGGTCTTCAACGTACAGGCGCACATCAGCGTCTCTCCCATCGACGGCGCCCTTCTCTGCTATCCATACGCGGCCCTCCCGGGAGAGGGCGACGGAGCGGACGCGGGGATCACAGACCCAGCGCCGTAAGCATTCCCGCTCCTTGCGATCTTCCCCATTCCACAGCCCTCCGGCGGGCTTCAGCGCCTCCGTTGCGCTCCTCACATAATCGCCGAGAACGGTCATTGTGCGCAGTGCGCATCGGCAGTTCTCTCCATAAACGTTGTACGAGCGTACATTGACGCCGACGAAGATGGTGAAGAGAGTTTGTTTCAAAGGCGCGGAATCGGCCCAACTAAGAGCACATTGGCCTTCCACTGGCGCCGCGCCGCATCTAGGAGCGCCAGGCCCGCCGCCGCGAAACCCGCCTTGCCGGCAAACCGCCTTGAACGCGCCCGATGCCGTAAACAGAAGGGGTACAAGGCGGATCGCAAATCCTTCCTGGATACTCCACGTCGGTTGCTTGCTTGTAGAGACCTACTCAGAGCCTCCAGCCAGCAGCTCTTCGGCGGCATCCACGGCATCTCCCATAGCCTCAGGCAGACCCTCCAGCTTGACTTCCTGCCGGGGCTGGAGGTATAGGAAGACCACCTCCTTGACCGGCCTGCCTGTGATTTCCTGGACGGAATAGGCGTAGGCCCCGCCCTGCAGGCGGTATCGCGCCACGGAGTCCGGCGCTTCGCCTGCCGTCACGGCGTCCGTCTTGTAGTCCACCACCACCATGCCGTCGGGTTCATCAAAAAGCAGGTCTATGAACCCCTGCAGCGATCCGTCTCCGACAGGCGCAGCCACGGGCACCTCCCGCCAGAGGCGTCCTGACGCCACTGCCCGTCTGACTATGGGACTCTCCACAGCCGAGCGGGCCAAACGGGCAATCTCAGCCTCCCGCCCGGGTATGCCCTCGGCGGCGGCCTGGGCGCGGGCCCGTTCCTCCAGCCCTTTTCCGGTGGACAGGTCAATGGACTGCAGGACGGCGTGGACCGCCCGGCCCACTGAAGTCCCCGCCCTGCCCCTTCGCCAGGGTTCGACGTGCTCCTGCTCCGGCTTGTCCTCCTCCCCTGCCTTGCGGAGGCCGGTGGCGGCGGCGTACGACGGGCGGCTCAAGGCTCTCACCATCTCCTCGCGCTCCCGCTGCCATTGCTCCCAGGCTTCGACGGTGTGCTCCGGTTCGGCCTGCACGGCGTGGGCGCCCGGAAGCTCGCCGTGTCCGCCTTGCGGGATGGGAGTCGGAGCCAGGGCAACGGGCTCCCAGAGGTGTGGGAAGTCCGACAGGTGGCGGGAGATTTCCGCCGCCCGGGTCCGTTCGCCCCGGCTGTTGGCAGACCGGCGCAGGCTGAGTACAAGATGGTCGCGCGCTCTGGTCGTAGCCACGTACATCAGGCGCACGTCCTCTGCGCTTGCCATCAGGCCCTCCCTGGTTCTCAGCTCCTCATAGCCGGACGTGCTGGCGCGGTCCCGTTGCGAGCCAATTCCCACTTCAACCCTTCCGTTGCTGCGATCAAAGAGGACTGCATCCACGCGCGATCCCCTGTCGGAGTTGATGCCGGTCAGCGCCACAATCGGGAACTCCAGCCCCTTTGCGGCGTGGGTGGTCATCACCCGCACCGATTCCTCGTCCGACTCCGGGACAGGCGACTCGGTCACCCGCGCTCTCTCGGCCATCTGGTTCTCAACCCACTGGATGTAGGCCCTCAGGGAGCCTCCTCCGGCGGCGGCAAACTGCCAGGCCCGCTCCACCATAAACCGGTAGCGGCGCCATTGCTCCCTCATCCTGGGGTGGCCGGAGGCGATTTCCATCAGCCGCCGCTCCCTGACAAACCTGTCAATGAGGTAGGCGGTGGACTGCCAGAGCCGGTCCTCGTGGAAGCGGCGCAACACCGACAAGGCCTCCCACACCGGGCCGGCAGCCTCACCCGGTGGAACGGAGAAGCAGTCGAACCGCCCTCCGTCCCGGTAGTGGGTGAACAGGTCGACGTCTGAGCAGCCAAAGGCCACGGAGCGGAGAGCCGCCACCGTCGCCACCTGGTCAGCCGGGTCATCAATGGCCTTGAGGCAGTTCAACAGGTCCCGGATCTCCTGGGTCTCAAACACCAGGGACGCGCTCTCCAGGCGGTAGGGAACGTCCAGGTCCTCCATTGCCCTCTCCAGGAAGGCCAGCCCTGTGCGGGCCGGCATGAGAATGCAGATGTCGGAGTACCCGGCGGCCCGGTAGGTCTCACGGCCCGCCTCCTCAGTGGCGTCGCGGTCCAGGACTTGCCAACCTTGATCTACGATCTGCCTCAGAAGGGCGGCTATCTCCGCGGCCTCCTGCTGTCTGACCTCGTTAATCGGAGCGTCAATGGCCGCGTCTGAGAGCGCCCAGACCCGCGGCCTCAGAGGGCTTTCCGTGGCCGCCTGCCAGCGAGGAGTCATCGCCTCGTAGTCAGCCTGGACGTATCCCGCGCCGTCGCCGGGGTCGCCTTCCCCCATCCAGCGCGCAAACAGGTGGTTGACCCAGTCTGTAACGGGACGCTGGGAGCGAAAATTCTGCACAAGGCTGACGGTCCGGCCCCCGGCTTGCTCCATCCGCTCCTGCATCAAACGCATCTGCTCCACGTCGGCGCGGCGGAAGCGGTAGATAGATTGCTTTGGGTCGCCCACTACGAACAGTTTTCCCTTTTCCGGGCTGATTCTCTCCCACGACGCAGGACGCTGGCTGCTTTCGGTTCCTGGGGCGACGTCCTCAGCCAGGAACATGGCGATCTCGGCCTGGATGGGGTCGGTGTCCTGGGACTCGTCGATGAGGATGTGGGTGAAACGGCGGCGAAAGTGGTCCCGTACGTCCACCTGATCACGAAGCATATCCCTGGCCCAGACCAGCAGGTCGTGGAAATCCGCCCTGCCCTCCGCCCGACGCCGTTCAGCGTACCCAAGGGCGAAGTCACGCAACCCGCCCAGGATTTGGGCGAGGGCGTACCGCCGGGCGCTTTCCAACTCCCTCGATACGGTCTCGTTCAACTCGTCCAGCAGGTCCTTCAGGGACTTGCAGGCGTTGACGCCGGATTCCGGGTCTGTGTCCCAATCGCCCTGCCTGCCGCGGTTCTGTTTCAGCGGCAGGAGATGCTGCAAGAGCCGAAAGGAGGTGACCGAGCCAGCATTGGCCTCAGACAGCCTGTTCAGGGTTCCCCGCTTTCCCCGGGCGTGGTTGTACAGATCGTCATCTTCTCCAAGGCGCGAGAAGCCGCAGAGACGCTCGACCTGCGGCCACCGCTCCAGCACGATACGGGCGGCATCGCCTTGCGGCGCAGGCCCGGCTCCGAACTCCGCCTCCCTCATGTCGGAGTAGTTCTCGTGGAATGACCGCGCCACCTGCTTGAGCTGCTCAAGAGACAGCCCCAGCGTCAGGGCAAGGGAGATGTGAGGAGCTAGAGGGGAGCCGGATTCCAGGGTTGCATCCAGCCACTCCTCCCAGGCTTCGTCGAACCTGAGGCCGGCGGCTATCTCGTCGGTAGTGTCAAAACCCGGCGGCAGGCCAGCCTCCAGGGGCCGTTCGTGGAGCAGCATACCGGCGAAGGAGTGCAGGGTGCGGATTGTGGCCTGGTCCAGATCAGTGATGCCCCGCCGGCAGCGCTCCCTGCGAGTTTCGTCCACGGTTGTCTCCGCCTCCACCTCAAGCCTTTCGCGGACGCGGTGCCTGAGCTCCGAGGCGGCGGCCTCGGTGAAGGTGATGGCTGCGATGCGGTCCAGGGTGGTCACGCCTTCCGCCACCAGGTTCACCGTCCGGGCCACAAGGCTGTGAGTCTTTCCGGTCCCGGCGCTGGCCTCCACGAACAGGGTCTCCCCCAGTTCGCTTTCAATGACCTGCCTGGCCGCCTCGTCGCTCGGGCGGAACACGGCAGCCAGGTCTGCGCCGTTGGAGGGTTCCTGTTGCAAGCTAGTCCCCTCCTTCCTCAGCGTCAGAAGGGCCTCCCGATGCCAGCCGCAGGTATGAGCCAAGTAACGGGTCTTCCCGCTTGCGGCGCCATAGTTCGACCCGCCGTGAAGGGCAGAGGGAGTCGAAGTCGCAGTACCGGCAGTTTTCCGGTTGGCCCCGGTCGCCCGGGGCGCCGGGATTTGCGGGGAAAACCCCTGACCGGATGCCCTCAACGATGGCGGAGACTCCGTAACGGAACCGCTCGGAGGTCTCCTCGTCGTCGATGTCGAAGAATTGCCGCGGGAAAAGCCCGAAATTTGCCCGGTTGGTGGTGAACCAGTACGCGGCTCGGACGTGGGCAGCTCCGGGAAACAACCGGCGGGCGGCCAGGGAGTAAACCCCTAGCTGCAGCCGTTTCCCGTTGTCTATGGGGTCACTCTCCAGGTTCCTGTAGGAGTAGCTGCTGCCGGTCTTGTAGTCGATGACCAGGGCGGAGTCGCCACTTGCGCTCACGTCCAAGCGGTCGATGAAGCCCCGGAATCTCAAGCCCGTAACCTCGTCCGTGACCTCCGGCGATTTCCCTCCCATGCCAAACCTGGCTTCCAGCTTCACAGACCCGGTGTCGTTATTCGCTCTCAGCCGGGCGTCTTCCTCGAGAAACGTCGACAGGTCTTCCCTCATGTCCTCTTTGGCCAGGTCCCAGAGCAGCGGTTTGCCGGTTACACCGCGGGCTTCGGCCTCGGCGAAAGACTCCTCGGCGAGCTTCATCAGCTTCTGATAGCCTTCCTCTCCCCACGGCGCGCCCGGGCCGGGGGCAGCGCCTGAGTCTTGGGCCTCCGATACAAATCGCTCCAGGATTCTGTGAATCAGATTCCCCCGGTCCAGAGCGCTGATTGCCGCGGTCTCCTCCGGAGACTCCAGTGCGCTGAGGCGGAGGACATAGCCCAGGAAGTAACGGAATGGACACGCTGCCCATGCCTCCAGGCTGGTGGGAGAGACCGCCGCTCCTTCCAGGGCCCCGGCGAAGCGGGCCTCTGCCGCCACGGACATCAGATTGCCGTCGAACTCGGTAAGGCCAGGCGCGTACCGGCTCAGGCCCAGCCGGTCAGCCCGCTCCAGCCCGCCGCTGCCCGCCAGGGGGTGAGCTCCCATCCGCCCTTTTGCGTTGCGCCACAGGACGAGCCGGTTCAGATAGTAGTCGTGGCCGTCGGCCAGGGATGTACCGGACACATCGGCCAGGGAACGCTCGGCGGAGACGTCCACGGAGAGCCAGTCGCGGTCTCCCAGCCTGCCCAGCCCGTTGGTATGCACGGGCCTCCCTTCCAGGGCCGTCGCCTGCTCCAGCAGCCACCGGGATGGATGTACCTGCCTCTGCGACGCCGCGTCGGCGACGGGGTAGGACAGGAAGCGTCGCGGAGCAGAAGCCATCGCCGACAGGTAATCGTAGCGCTCCTGGGCGATCCGCTCCTCCCTGCGTGGTGGCCCGCCCGCCTCACGCCAGACGGATTCCGGCAGCAGCGGGTCGGGGGCCAGAGACGGCGGCGCGCCACCCTCAATCATGCCAACCAGCCACACCACGTCGAAATTCATTCCCGCCGCAGCCGCGAAGGGGGAAACAAAGATGCCCTGCCCTGTGGCTCCCAGGCGCCCAACCACCGTCCGGATTGAGTCGGCCAGGGTCCTCCGAAACTCCTCAGGCGTCGTCGAGGGGCGTACGCGGTCGGCCCCGCGAAGCTCGTCCATGGCCCTGTCTATCCTCTCGCGGAATCCAATCTCTAAATCAGTGATGTCCGGAGAGAGGTACCTGTCAAGGAGACCGGCGGCCCAGTCGCAATAGCCCGACCAGGGGCTCCCGGCCGCCGGTGGCGACACGTCCGCCGCCAGCCTTTCGACGAACTCCAGGATGGCCTCTGCGACGCCGGCCTCCTCCCTCATCCGGTAGGCCCGCGCCTCCGTGATCTCCCCGTCCGCCTCTCGCCGGTCGGCGTCCTCGGCCAGTTGCCGTGCGTAGCCTCCAAGGCGGTCCCGCCACTGGTCCAGCCCGCCTATGATCCCGGCCCTCCTGGCAAGAGAGTCCCAGCGGCTGGGATTGAAGCCGGGCCGGCTTTCTCCCGGAGGCCGCACCGGGCAGTCAGTGAGCCACGCCATGACCTCCGCCCGGGTGAAGTCGCCCTGGGATAGCTCCAGCAGGCCCGTCAGAGTGCGCCCCACGCTGGTGTCGGCGAGCGAGTCCCGCCCAGGGCCGGCCATCGGCAGTCCTGCCAACCGAAGCTCGTCCCTGATCAGGGTTCCGTAGGGATTCTCCATCCGATAGAGGATTGCCATCCTGTGGAACGGCGCGCCGCCCAGCGTGGCTTCCTCGATGACCCTGCGGATAACCCATCGCAGCTCCTCGTGGGAGTTTGGCGCGATGTGGAGGTGGGTTTGCCCCGCCGGAGCGGGAGGTCTGGCATCGACTTCTACGTGGCCATCCGGTTCTCCGATGATTGGAGCCAGGCCTGCGGCTATCTCGCGTGCGGGTACGTCGGCGGACTCGTCTCCGGTCATGCCCAGGATTATGGAGCAGAGGCCCCGTTCCGCTAGCGCCGTCATCAGATTGGATTGTGCCGGACTAACCCTGCGCGGAAGGTAGAAGACGATGTGCCCCAGGTCTGCAAGGGCAGGAGCGGCGCCCTGGCGCACTGCGGCGGCAGCGCCCGTTGCCAGGTCCTCTGCGTCGTACCAGTCATCGCCGGTGGCCGCCCTGAACTCCCTGTATAGCCGCGCCACCTCACCTGAGATGCCTCCAAAAGACTCCAGCTTTTTCCTGGAACTTTCCTCCAGATGACGAAGCTGGCTGAAGGAAGCTCGCAGGCTGCTCTGAGTGCCAGGGTGGTCCCGGACCGGGGCCAACGGCCCGTCCGCCTGCTCCAGGACCTGCCGCAGGAGGATGCTCTGCAGCACGCCGGTGAGAGGACGCCGCCCAGCCAGTGAGGTGGCCCCCAAAAGCTCGGCCAGCATAGGGAACTCAATGAACTTGACGTTGGCGAACCCCTGCCGGCCCAGGTCGTGGCGCAGGCTGAGACTGGCGTAGCGGGACGGAGCCACCACGGTAACCGGCGTCAATGGGTCTCCACTTTTGGCGGAGCGGATGATGTCCCAGAGCGCCTCGCGCGTGCCCAGTGAATGGCGCTCTACGACAAGGCGGCCAGATGCGGCGAGGTCTTCCTTCATCGGAAAATTATACCACGCACGGCGCTTGGACTTT